>NZ_CP072036.1 GCF_018847375.1 Akkermansia massiliensis | reverse complement strand
TGTTGTGGAAATAAAAGATGTTGCTGGTTATAAACGGCCGTGAGGCCTTCCGTCTCGCTACGAGGCCGCCCGCGGATGGAACCGGAATGGGGTTCATCCACAGCCGTGACAGCTCGTGGCGTCCATCGGGATGGAGAAGGCGAACTCATCCGCTTTCAGCTCGACACCCCGGTCGACGGAAGCGCCAAAGTACTGATTTGCGCCTGAGGAAAAAATATCTTTTTGAAGCAGCGTGAGTCATCGTTCCGCGGCTCTACGTTCCACGGGGGTTCCACACCAAAAAATATTTTAGTCTTGCTTCCTCCAATAATTTAGTCCTCCTGAGTATATTCTTTGAATGACACTATAATTATTTTATTATCAGTGAATTACTACTTTGTTACTGGAGTGTGTGACGAAAAGGAAACAATTACGCCGCCGTAAATCAAGCACTTACAGGCACCGGACCAGAAAGCCCCAGAGAGGTTCCGGAAGAGGGCTGCCGGGATGGTTGACAAGAGGCGCCGGGAAACCTAACGTAGGCTGCATCATGGAACAGATGGGACAATCCGGGGAAACATGTTATTCCCTCTGCCGGGGCAAATTTTTGGAGCTCTTGAAAGCAGGAAGGTGGGAATACGTGCGCCGGGTCAATGCCAATGGAGCCGTCATGATCGTGGCCGTGACGGAGGACGGCGAATTGCTGCTGGTGGAGGAATACCGGGTTCCCCTGCATGCCCTGACCATCGGACTGCCTGCGGGCATCTCCGGAGATGAAGGGGAGGAAAGCACATTGCAATCCGCCCGGCGTGAGCTGGAAGAAGAAACGGGGTACCGGGCGGATGCCTGGACGTATCTGTTCACGGGGCCTTCCTCCCCCGGATTGACCACGGAAATGGTATCCTTCTACCTGGCGGAAGGGCTGCACCAAATATCGGAAGGCGGCGGGGTGGCTCATGAAAACATCACCGTGCACCGCATTCCTCTTCCGCTGGTGCATGGCTGGCTGATGGACCAGACAGGGCAGGGAAAAGTGGTAGACCCGAAAATCTTCATGGGCCTCTATTTCCTGTCCCGCTCTGTAAATGGCGTGGGACTGGAGGAATAAGGACGCCCTGCGCCGTAAACGTCCGGACGCATGGAGCGGCTTTGGCCGCAGGCCGTATGAAACGATTGGGGAGAAAGAACGATTCATCATCAATGATTTTTCTGGATGGAAAAGCGGGCTGCCGTCATAAAATGCTCCGGACCCATAAAAAAATCTGGACATTCTTTCCGATCCGGGCTAAATATCTCCCCGCTTTCCAGCACCAACCACTTAACGGCAGGGTAGCTCAGTGGTAGAGCAGAGGACTCATAAGCCTTTGGTCGGGTGTTCAAATCACCTCCCTGCTACCATTTTCATAAACCCCTTAAATCATTAGATTTAAGGGGTTTATTAATTTGGAAAATATACTTGCATATGTTTAGACAAACACCAAGATTAGTGGGAAAGGTGATTTTGAAGAGATATTTCATCGATTAAACCCTCCACATTCCACCAGAACTCTAAAGCTTTGGAGGGGAGCCAGTACTGGCTGCAAGGACTTCTAAAAAGGGGTTGTTATGAGGATGGCGAAATTGTAAGAAAAGGCGGGATGAGACATAGAAAATGATAATACTGTATTAGATGGATATTTTGCTTTTTTGAATAAAACTTGCCGGAGAATTATATGCGATTATGTATCTGTCTTTATGGCACGAGAACTGCTTTCCCATCCTCTGGTTGATGATATTCTCCATTTAATTCTTTCCGACGTACTCAAGTCATTACCGCAGTCAATGTTGCGATGATTTCCACTTACTCGGTGATCGGGCGAAGAACTGGGAATGAAAAGTTCTAGAGTCAGGAAGGAGACTATCCTACAGTAGGATGAATGCTATGTTCCGACAACGACAAGACTGTAATGAAAGGGAGTATGCTAAAAGAGAATAAACAAATTTCGGCTTCTAAGTATTACATTTATCTACTAGCACAGGAAGATAAGGCCCTGCTATTGGGTACTTAAGAGCTATAAATAGTAACATCGGTTCATTATTCAATAATAGATAAAATTTTTAACTAATGAAAATATAATTCAATTGTTATATGGAAATCATTTATCATTACCCACCAGAGTTGAATGCACTCGTCATTGAAGTTATACCGAAACTTTGCAAAAGCAAAAAAGATTTATTGACTTTTTTTCGAGGAGCAGGTGTGCCTTCTCGATTTTTAGAAATTTATCAAAGTCAGTTGATTATAGATAAAGATAGTTTTAATAAATATCATGTTGCACGTGAGGTTGTTGAGATGCTGAACAAAGCCGGAGAGGCATGTTTGAGGGAACGCCGTGAAATTTTAAAAAGAATTACGGAATTTGATGATTTTTCAGTTTGTTGGGAAAGTGATCAGCAGGCGGCTTATGGGCTGGTCGCACGTATACGGGACTTGATTAATCGCAAGGACTCTTTTACTCGCATAAATATTGAAAGGGAGCGAGAACGTGAAGCAAGATTACGTGAAGAACAGCGAAAAATAGAAGAAAAGAAGAAGAAATCAAAAGAGTTGCAAAAGATTCAACAAAAATTTAAGGCTCTTTTTCTTGAAAAAAATCCATGGAAAAGAGGAAAAGAATTAGAAAGTGTTCTGAATAGTTTTTTTGAATATAATGATATTCTTCTTTCTGAGGCAATTACTATCAAAGGAGACGAACAACAAGGAATCATTGAACAAATAGATGGTGTTATTGAATATAAAGGAAAAGTATATCTTGTAGAAGCGAAGTGGGAGAGTGAAACCTTAGGTAGAGAAAAAATAGCTTCTCATTTAGTTCGTGGTTACAATAGAGGGGGATGTGAAGGTGGAATATTTATTTCGTATTCTTCTTATTCTCCTGCTGCTATTGCTGATTGTAAGAATGCATTAGGAACAAAAGTTTTTGTTCTTTTTTCTTTAGAAGAAATATTTAAATGCATACAAAGAGATGGGAATTTTATTCCGATTCTTGATGAAAAAATAAATAGAGCTATTATATATAAACAACCTATTTAATTTAACTTATGTTATTCGCACAAAGTTTGTCCATAGCCCCGGCCTTCATGGCGGTACTGAATGTATAGGCATTCCACATCAACGTTGTACTGCCATCTGAATCCTTTGCATTAACATCGGCTTCTTTCTCTATGATAACCTTGACCGCGGAGCAGGGGTGTTTCTTTACTGCTTCGAAAAGATTGCGAATGCGTGTGCATACTGGGGTATACGGCGATTTTCCTTATTGAGGGCATGTCTGACCTGTGGGTGGAGGAGCGGTGCCCAAGCCATGCTCTTCTGAACCATCGCCATGATGTCCGGACAGACGTGCGCTTTGTTCATGCAAATTCGGAATAGCCTGGGTACAGGGTAACATTTCTTGCGGTGCGTTCTCAGGGAATCCCAATCTTGTGAGGGCGAGAGCTGTGAGGATAAGGTAGGGGCTGTTCATGATGAGGTGTTTGATGAAGATTAAGAGTCATGGTTTCCCGTTCAGCCCGATGAAGTAGGGCGGAGCGGGCGTATTAAGGTCTCCAATCAGCCAGATAAAGGGTCGGTCGAAGTGAATTTCCTTGATTTCTTCCAGGGGTATACAGCGCTCCTCTACAATAGCACTGGTTACTGCTGCTGCGATGGTTTCCTTTTCGTTCGTGATGACGCGGCAGCGTTGTACAACAGCGCTCACCATAAGCGGCTTGTCTGAAAATCGTCTGAAATCGGCCCGGTCAGAAAACATCGTTGACAGCCCCAGTTTTTTGAGTGGAGCCTTCAGGGACACAATGCCGCTGTCGAGATCCATCTTGGGCAGGAAGACGAGCACTTTTTGGTGTTTGGCTTGGGCGAGGGCCTGTCGAATGGCATTGTACTTCTGCACCGTGAGCGTTTGGGTAAAATCATGGGCGGAGGCCTTGGGCAGGATGCCGATGAAGAACCCCGCTTCCCCCTTGCGTCCCTGCGCATCGTAGCCGAAAGCGACCGCTTGCCAATCTTCACCCTCGGCATAGCGAAATTCGGTTTGCTGGAGCATCATCGGTACGGTGCAGGTCGTACCATCAGCACAGTGGAAGGGTGCTTTTTGTGTTACGTTGGGTTCAAAGGGACAGAGCCACTTTTCGCGCAGATAGATGGCGTTGAGTGCTACGAGGCGTGTATTGGTCGTGATGCTCTTATCTGTAACAATGCCCGGAATCATTCCATGCGTTTTCTTGCTTGCCCAGTCGTTAATGGCCTTTACCGCTTGGCCCGGCGATTGAGCAAAGGAAACGTGGTGGACGGGAACAGAGACTGGCTTGAGGGAGAACCCTTGATCAACAAAGAGCGCATCGGCAGACTGCACCTGAATGGCACTGGGAACTCCTTGTTTTCCTAAAAGAAGCTTATCCAGGGAGGAGTGCGTGTCTCCTGCGGCACCTTCGCGCAGCAGGAGCAAGAGGCGTTCCAGCGAAGCGGGGGACAAGGTGACGTTGCCCTGCTGCGTGCTTGCCATTTCGCGGAAGAGGTCAAAGGCAAAGACATCTCCGTGCTTTGAGGAGAGGGATACTTGCAGGAGGGGTGCAGGTGTGGAGGGCTCTTCAATGGCAGATGACGATGGATAACTGGCGAGGGCAATGGAAGCGAGGATGAGGGATAGGACTTTCATCATGATAGTATTGCTGTGACAGGCTCAAGGTCAGCGTTATGGAGGAAAACATGCCTCATGGCTCACTGCAAGACATGCGTTCCACCATCCTGTTTTTATCTAACAAAACGCGTCTTCCTGTAAAACCATTTCTACAATAAGGAATTAAACGATGATGCTTGCAGCCTCAAAGAGAGTTTTCAGCATTAACCCCGTGGAGGAGGTTTGAGCATGGGCATTCCCGGGCACAAGAATACCTGCGTGCTTTCAACGAGGAACGCCTGAAAAGCTCGGGGGAGAATAAAGGGAATTTTCTTTCCTCAAAATGCTTTTACGGAGACGAAATCGCCTCAGAACATACCCCAATCTTCCTCACGCAAGACAAGCCTCTCCATTCCTCCTTGAGTGCGTCAGAAGGGGAAGTTGATCTTCCATCATACTCGTATTCCGGAGAAAGGTGGCTCAAAACCTGAGTATGGGAGATAACAAGAGAGCCCGGTTGGACTATCTATTTTATTATTTCAGCCTGAGGCCGAAGACTCCGGATTTGCGTCCGCTGAGTTCCAGGGCGCGCAGGCGTTCCGGAGGGAGGCAGTCACGGGAGAATTCCGCGTAGTGCATGCGGTCCCGGAAGTAGTGAACGGCGCTCTGGGAAAGGGCGAAGATGAATTCCATGCCCATTTCCTCCGCTTTTCTTCTGGCGAATTCGCATAGCGTCCGGCCATAGCCGCGGCCTTCATGGCGGTGCTTGATGTACAGGCAGCCCAGTTCCGCGCTGCGGTGTTTCGGGTAGGGATAGACGGCAACGCAGCCCACGATGCTGTCGTCCAGGGTCAGCACGTAGTAGTCATCCATTCTGGCGGCGATGTCTTCATAGTTCCGGTTGACCAGCTTGGAATCCACCACGGAGCGGGCGATCATGGAGAGGAGCTCCGGAATGTCCTCCTCCTTTAAGGGGCGTATTTCCCGGTAGGAGTCCGTGTGGACCATGGTGCCTACGCCTTCTTCCGAGAAGAGTTCCTCCACCAGTACGCCTCGCATTTTTCCGTCCAGCAGGTGTACCCGGGGGATTCCCGTCCGGCAGGCCTCAGCCGCCTGGTCCAGTAGTTCCCGGTGGGTTATTTCTCCTTCCAATCCCGCCACTTCCGATTCCAGAATGGCGGCAATGGGGCGTCCGTCACGGGAGGGAACCTTATGGTCGTTGAGCAGGGCGATGTACTTGGAGGCCCCCAGGCTGAATGCCATACGGACGGATTCCGGGTCAAAGGAGCCGGAACGGCCGGAGGCCACCACAGGGATCTGATGCCTCCCCAGGATTTCCCGGACTCTTTCCCGGACAAGCTGACCGCCTTTCAACGGCACTTCCACCAGGGCGGAGCGCATTTCACAAACGCGCGTGTGTTCGTACAGCGCGGAGGCGTCCGTTCCTTCCACTATCAGCACTGGCCTGACGCCTATTTCCTGAAGAGCGTCCAGGTCCAGCAATGCGTCCACCAGCTCTTCGGAATCCACCAGGGGGCGTTCCACATGCACGGCAAAGATTTTGTCCCTGAAGTACGGGACGTACTCCAGCACGGAACGGACGTTGGTGGATTTGTTGGGAGGGAGCGTGGTCAAGGGCGGCCCGGAAGCTTGAAGACGGAGGGAACGGCTGTACCCGTTTCCTCCGTCCTGTAAGTGATGCGTAGTGTTTTAGAACGTGCGGGTATCGGCGGAATCCCGGTTGTCCATGGTTTCCGCGAAGTCCTGGGAGTCAAGAGTGACGGCGATTTCTTCTTCCTCACCGGCGGCAGGCGTTTCCGCCGGCGCCTGGGCGGCTCCCTCCTTGCGGAGCACGACGCTGACCTTGCGCCTGGGCATGACCAGCTTGGGTTCCGCCACAGCGGGCTGGTAGCCTTCCCCAATGGTGGTGGCGTCGGAAATGACGGCTGGAGCTTCTTCCTGTTCCGGCTGTTGTGCGGACTGGTGTTCCCGTGCACGGGAGACTTGTTCCCGCAGGGCGGAGAGCAGGTCGCTGGGCATGCCGTCAAAACCTATTTCCGGCAGGTTGGCGCCGTCTTCCTGATTTTCATCGGAAGAATCAAACTGGGGCAGGCTGGCCAGGAAGTCTTCAAACGCATCCAGGTTGGTGGTGCTCTTGAAGAGGTTGCCAATGGCTTCCCCCTTGATGCTTTCCATCAGGGTAACGAACAGGTCGTAGGCTTCAGACTTGTATTCCACCAGGGGATCCTTCTGGCCCTGGGCGCGGAGGCGAACGCCTTCCCGCAGAGAGTCCATGTTGTACAGGTGCTCCTGCCACATTTTGTCAATAGCCCCCAGGATGATCTGGCGTTCCATGTGGTCCAGGTATTCCGGACGTTCGCGGGAAGCCTTGTCTTCATAAGTGGCCTTGACCTTGTCAATGAGGAAGGCGATGGTGTCATCCATCTGGCGTTCTTCCAGCTTGGCGGCGTCCGCTGTCAGTCCCAGTGGGAAGGAGGAGTTCATCCAGGCGAGCAGTTCGTCCGGATGAGTCAGGCCTTCCGAGTCCGGATCCAGGAATTCATGGGCGCGGGTGGCGATTACTTCTTCCAGGATGTCGTAAATCATTTCCCGCGGGTTTTCCGTGGAAAGCACTTCATTCCGGTAGCCGTAAACGATTTCACGCTGCTTGTTCATGACGTCGTCATAGTCCAGCACGTGCTTGCGCCACATGTAGTTGCGCTGTTCCACGCGTTTTTGGGCGGATTCCACGGATTTGTTCAGGAAGCTGTGTTCCAGGGCTTCGCCGTCGGCTACGCCCAGGCGTTCCATCATCTTCGTCATGCGTTCCGCCGCGCCGAAGTTGCGCATCAGGTCGTCTTCAAAGGAGATGAAGAACTGGGAGGCGCCGGGGTCTCCCTGGCGGGAGCAGCGGCCGCGCAGCTGGCGGTCAATGCGGCGGGATTCATGGCGTTCCGTACCCAGGACGAAGAGGCCGCCGAGGTCGGCCACGCCTTCGCCAAGCTTGATGTCCGTACCGCGGCCCGCCATGTTGGTGGAGACGGTGACGGCTCCGCGCTTGCCGGCCAGCGCCACGATTTCCGCTTCGCGCTGGTGGTTTTTAGCATTCAGCACTTCATGGGGGATTTTGGCCCTCTTGAGCATGCGGGAGAGCGTTTCAGAGGCGTCCACGCTGGCCGTGCCAATCAGGATGGGCTGGCCTTTATCATGGAGTTCCTGAATTTTGTTGATCACCGCGTTGAATTTTTCACGGCGGGATTTGAAGATGAGGTCGTTCTGGTCCTTGCGGATGCAGGGGCGGTTGGTCGGGATGGGGAGGACGTCCAGCTTGTAAATGTCATGGAATTCCGCAGCTTCCGTTTCCGCCGTGCCGGTCATGCCCGCCAGTTTTTTGTACAGGCGGAAGTAGTTCTGGATAGTGATGGTCGCGTAGGTCTGGTTTTCACGCTCCACTTCCACGCCTTCCTTGGCTTCCACGGCCTGGTGCAGTCCGTCGCTCCAGCGGCGCCCCGGCATTTCGCGGCCCGTGTTCTGGTCAATGATGATAACCTTGCCTTCCTTGACGACGTATTCCACGTCTTTTTCGTAAATGCAGTAGGCTTTCAGCAACTGGGAGGTGGTGTGCAGGCGTGCTCCCGTTTCATCAAGCTGCTTGGTCAGTTCATTCTTGCGGCGTAGCTTGTCCTTTTCCGTCATGCGGGGGTCTTCATCCATTTCCGCAAAGGCGGTTCCCAGGTCCGGCAGCACGAAGTCCTCCGGGTGGCCGGGGGAGATGACTTCACGGCCTTTTTCCATCAGGTCGGCGTCGTGGGTCTTTTCATCCACGGTGAAGAACATTTCCTCCTTCAGCTTGTAGAGTTCCTTTTTGCGCGTATCCTGGTAAAGGGTCAGTTCATATTTTTCCACGATGCGGCGCAGCTCGGGATCCTGCATGGCGCGCAGGAAGGCGCGGTGGCGGGGCTGGCCTGTCTTCACCTTGAACAGGCAGCGGCCCACTTCTTCCGTGCGGCCTTCTTCCTGGGCTTTCAGGGCCTGCGACATGAGCTCGTTGCAAAGGTCCGTCTGCGCTTTCACCACGCGTTCAATGGCGGGGCGCAGGGTATCGTACTGCTGTTCCCGGGTGACGACCGCGGGACCGGAAATGATGAGAGGCGTACGGGCTTCGTCGATAAGGATGGAGTCCACTTCGTCCACAATGGAGAAGTAGTGCCCGCGCTGCACCTGCTCGGATTTGGAGGTCGCCATGCCGTTGTCGCGCAGGTAGTCGAAGCCGAATTCGGCGTTGGTGCCGTAAGTGATGTCGCAGGCGTATTGCTCCCGGCGAAGCTGGGAGGGCATCATGCTCTGGATGCAGCCGACCGTCAGCCCCAGGAACTGGAAGAGCATCCCCATCCATTCGGAGTCGCGGCGCGCCAGGTAGTCGTTCACGGTCACCACGTGCACGCCCATGCCGGTCAGCGCGTTCAGGTATACGGGAAGGGTGGCGACAAGCGTTTTGCCTTCCCCCGTGGCCATTTCCGCAATGTAGCCGCGGTGCAGGGCGATGCCGCCCAGCAGCTGCACGTCAAAGTGGACCATGTCCCACAGTTGTCTTTGTCCGCAGATATCGCGTTCTTCCCCGCAGAGCAGCCGGGCGCCGTGTTTGACGGCGGCAAAGGCTTCCGGCAGGATCTGGTTCAGGTAGCGTTCGCGCAGCTTGTCAAACTGGGGGGTGATGTTATTCCAGGCGGCCTTCCCCTCTTCAATGGAGGCGGGAGTGGCTTCCACCGTGGGGAGGGCGGCAAATTCGTCTTTCAGGGATTCAAAGCGTGCGTTCAGCTTGGCGGCTATTTCCTCCAGCTCTTCCCTGGGAGCGGCTTCCACAATGCGCACGGGGGGAAGCTCCATGGGGAGGAAGCGGTGAAGATAGCCCTGCCATTCCTTCGTTTTTTCAAGCAGGAAATCCTGACCCTTGCCGTTCCATGATTCTTCAATGGAGACGATTTGTTCCACAATGGGGCGCAGACGGCGCACTTCACGCTGGTTTTTGGTACCGACAATCTTGGTTAGAATCCACTTAATCATCTTTGTCTTGTTGAAAATTGACGAGGTAGAGTCGCTTTCAGCGGTCTAAGAATCGAAAAATACTAGCGGCTGCCGGAAGAATTGCAAGCACGGCCCTCCATTTGCTTTGATGATGACGTAATAGGTTGGATTTGGGCGGCATCATTCTGTCTTCCTTCCGTTTTTCCTTGCCTCTCCCTTTTCCCTGTAGGAGTGTATAGGGGAAAGGAGAGAATGAGCATGTACGGAGTATTCCATTCCGCCGGGCTGGCCCTTTTTCTGCCGGCTGTTTGCATGATGGCCGGTTGCCAGGAAAATGGCGCCGTAAAACAGCAGGAAGTGAATTTGCTGTCCGAGGGGATTGATGAGGACGGCAACCTTTTCATGCATTTTGAACTTGATTCCCATTACCACGGGGATTTGTATGCGGAAGTTTCCATGAAGGGGAATGAAATGCGCATTGCTCTGTATACTCATTCCACTCCCGGAGCTTCCCGGAAGGTGCCTTATGCGGACGGTTACAGGCTTGTTGTCCCATGGCCCGAGGGAACGGATTCCGTGGATATTACCCTGTGCGGAATAAATTTGGGAGGGTGGGAGAAACATAAATAGTAATGGAGGGAGGTTCCGTTCAGAGACGTTTTTGTTATCTGAATGTTAACGGAAATTCCTGTGTGGAGGCGCTTGTTTGTGGTATGAAGGCGGAATGAAGCCTCTTTTGGGGATGGGATGTGCGGTGCTGGCCGTTTGCGCCGTCGGCTTTTCAGCGTACCGCATCCTGATGGAGAAGATGCCCGATGAAATTCGGGGAACGCGCCTGGTGATGGAACATGACGCTTCTTACCTGCCGAAGGCGGGCATGGTGCGGCTGGAAAATGCCGGATTTTCCAGCATGGTTCACGGGTTGGAGAACGGGGGGAAGTTTTTCTCACTGGCGGAGTGCATCGTGGAGGCGCGGCAAAAGGATATTCTGGATGATATGCTGGATAGGGTAGATCCGCAGCGTTCTTTGCGTTTCCATGTGATTTGCAACGCTTCCGGCGCGATGAAGGAAACATGGCTGGACGATGGAGGGAACGGGGAAAACGCCGTCCTCATCAACCGATGCATGGCCGTTCTGGGAGCCTATTGGCTCTTGCGCCGTTATTGTGATGATGAACAGCTGTTTTTCAAATGGATGAGGCTTTCGTTGAGGAACAGGAAAACGGCGTTTCTGGATGATTCCGTGGAATACCTGTTTCCCTGGCTCAGGCCGGACCGGGAACAATATGTTCATGGAAAGTGGATTTCGGATATCGAATCCGTCACCTATTATTGTTATCCTTTGGAAGAAAGGGGAAAGAGTTCTCTTCCTTCCCCATTCATGTACGCGGTTACGAGCCGGAAAAGGTTTTCTTCCGTCTCCTTGGAGATTCGATGCTCCGCGTTGAAAGGAGCATTGATAGACGTGGAGATCAAACAGGACAGCCAGATGATTCGTGCCGGAAGGGCCGTGCTCATCCGGATTGATGGGAACGATCATGGCCGGTCTTATTCATGGAACAGGCGCCCCGGAAAAATGTTGCCCGTGCGGCTGCCTTCCATGGAGATTCCGGAAGGCGGTCCTCCGGCCATGATACTTCCGGTTCCGGAAGACTTCCGTTCCTGTCCGGAGGAGGAAATTTTGCCTGCATTAATTGAAGAATGCCCGTGCATGAGCATGTAAGCCGGCGCTTGAGCACTAGGCATGAAACGGGAGGCGCATGCCATTGCATTCCGGCTGCGTCATACATGGAAAGAGGCAGACGATCAGTTGGGAAAGAGGATAAACGTAAACTTTTTTTTGGCCGGTTTTGTTGTGGAACCGTGTGATGGCCCATGGTTCATGACAGGTACTTCTCTTGGAATGATTCCAAATTGATGATATAATTACCCTATGAGTCATTGTGAGGATGGGCGCATCCGCATCCGCGGCGCCCGTGAGCATAATTTGCAGAATGTGGATGTGGACATTCCCCTGGGGCGGCTGACAGTGGTGACGGGACCTTCCGGATCGGGGAAAACGAGTCTGGCCATGCACACGCTGTATGCGGAAGGGCAGAGGCGTTATATGGAAACCTTTTCCCCGTACGTGCGCCAGTTCATGGACCGTATGGACAAGCCGGACGTGGATGCCGTGGAGAACATTCTTCCGGCCATCGCCCTGCATCAGCGCAACTCCGTCAGGACGTCCCGCTCCACGGTGGGAACCATGACAGGGCTGAACGATTACTGGAAATTCGTTTTCGCCCGTCTGGCCGTGGGGATAGATCCGGAAACCGGACGGGAAATCAAGCCGGAAACACCCGGCTCCATTGATGAAAAGCTGCATGAGGAATTTCCTTCCGGAACGGAGGTGATGGTTTGCCTGGAAGTGGCGCGGCCCGAATCCGTGGACCTGCCCACGCTGAAAAGGAACCTGGTGGCGCAGGGGTATTTGCGCGCCTTTGCGCATGGAGAGGCCCTCCGGCTGGAGGACGAGGAATGGACCCTGGAAGACGGGGCTCCTTTGCTGGTGATTCAAGACCGCGTGAGGCTGGCGGAAGACCAGCGGGAGCGCAGGCTGGAAGCGCTGGAAACGGCCATGCGCCTGGGTGGCGGCGTGGCCCATGTGATTCCCCGCGTGGACGGCATCTGGCTGCCCGCCATGAAATTCCGCGGGGACTGGCATCCGCTGATGGAGCCGCGGCCCGGATTGTTTTCCTTCAATTCCCCCCTGGGGGCATGCCCGGAGTGCCGCGGCTATGGCCGCGTGATCACCATTGACTACAACCGGTGCATCAAGCCGGAGCTCAGCGTCAATGACGGGGCCATCCATATTTTTGAAGGGGAAAGCAAGGTGTTTTCCGAATGCAAGAAGGACCTGATGCGCGGCTGGCGCAAAAATGCCCGCAAAGTTCGTCTGGATGTACCGTGGAAGGATTTGAAACAGTGGGAACGGGACTGGCTGCTGTACGGGGACGGAGAGGATCCGGATGAAATGTATGAACAAGGCCTGTGGTACGGCATTGCGGGCTTTTTCAGGTACCTGGAAAGCCGCACGCATAAAATGCATGTGCGGGTGTACCTGAGCCGTTTCCGCACCTATCAGGAATGCCCCTCCTGCCATGGCTTGCGCCTGAGGCCGGAAGCCCTGCAATTCAAGGTGGGCGGCAGAAGCATGCCGGAACTCTCCGGGATGCCCATGGACGAACTCCTGGCCTGGGTGGATCAATACGTCACGCCGCGCGCGGATGAAGACCCCGGCTTGAAGCATGCCGTGGCGGAACTCAGAAGCCGCCTGGAATATCTGAATGAAGTGGGTCTCGGCTACTTGACGTCCGACCGTCCCACGCGCTCCCTTTCCGGCGGGGAGATTGAACGCGTGAGCTTGACGACCTGCCTGGGCGCTTCCCTGACGGATACTCTGTTTGTGCTGGATGAACCCACCGTAGGGCTCCACCCCCGCGACACTTCCCGTTTGATTTCCGCCATGAACCGGCTTAAAAAGCGCGGGAATACGCTGGTGGTAGTGGAGCATGAGGAAACGGTGATGCGTGCCGCGGACAGCCTGGTGGACATGGGGCCCGGCTCTGGCCGGGAGGGGGGAAAACTGGTTTATTCCGGAGAACCTGCCCGGATTGGGGAAGTTGCGGACTCCCTGACGGGGGCGTTCCTTTCCGGCAGGCGGCGCATCGCGGTGCCTAAAAAGAGGCGCAAGCCGCGTCAATTTCTGACCGTATCCGGCGCCACGCGCCACAACCTGCACAAGCTGGACGTGAAAGTGCCTCTGGGCGTCTTCACCTGCCTGACCGGCGTCAGCGGGTCTGGAAAAAGCACCCTGGCGCACGACGTGCTGTACCTGAACGCTCTGGTGGAAAAAGGGGCCGTATGCGAGGATGAACCCGCCCATGTCAAATCCATCAAGGGCTGGGAACAACTGGATGAAGTGGTGATGGTGGACCAGAGCCCCATCGTCCGGACCCCGCGCTCCACTCCTGCCGTTTATGCCGGGGTCTTTGAAGAAATACGTTCCCTCTTCTCGGAGACGGAAACGGCCCGTGCGCGCGGCATGAAGCCCGGTTTCTTCTCCTTCAACAGCGGCGACGGCCGCTGTCCGCGCTGCATGGGCATGGGGAGTGAAAAGGTGGAAATGCAATTTCTTTCAGATATCTTCGTGCAGTGCCCGCTGTGCCACGGCTCCCGGTACGGAAGTGAAGTGCTGAGCGTGTACCGCGACGGCAGGAACATTGCGGACGTGCTCGGCATGACGGTGGCGGCCGCGCTGGAATACTTCAGAGCGGAAAAAGGGGCCAAGGCCTCCCGCATTGCTTCCAAGCTGGGCGTGCTTCAGCGCGTAGGGCTGGGGCACCTGACCCTGGGGCAGCCGCTGAACACTCTCTCCGGCGGGGAAAACCAGCGGTTGAAGCTGGCTAAAATCCTGCTGGACCAGATTGGATCCGGCGCGAACAGCCCCAAGATGCTGATTCTGGACGAGCCGGGAACGGGACTTCACTTTGCCGATATTGAAATTCTGCTGGCCGTGTTCCGGGAACTGGTGGAGCAGGGGCACACCCTGCTGGTCATCGAGCACAACCCGGAATTCATCAAATCCGCGGACTACGTGATCGACCTGGGGCCGGAAGGCGGCGCAGGCGGCGGCCATGTGGTAGCCACGGGAACGCCGGAGGAAATTGTAGCCTCCGGGAAGGGATATACGGGCAAATACCTCCGGGATGTGCTGGAAGGGCGCCCTTCCGTTTACGATCCGGCGGACGCCGCTATGCCGGAATCCGCTGACGTGGACATACCGGAAGGCGTGATGGCCCTGCGGGGAGCGCGCCACCATAACCTGAAAAACGTGGACCTGGACGTGCCGCGCGGAGAAATGACCGTGCTGACCGGGCTCTCCGGCTCCGGGAAAAGCTCCCTGGCCTTCGACATCTTTTTTGCGGAAGGGCAGCGGCGTTTCATGGACGTCATGTCCCCGTACGCCCGGCAATTCACGGAACAACTGGAAAGCCCTGACATTGACCGCTTGACCGGATTGCCCCCCACGGTGGCCATTGAACAGAACATGTCCCGCGGCGGCACCAAATCCACTGTGGGCACCGTGACGGAAATCTGGCAATTCATGCGTCTGCTATATGCCAAGCTGGGGCAGGCCTACTGCCCGCAGTGCGGCGTGCCGGTGGGCAAAAGATCGGAATCCGAAGTGGTGGAGCTGGTGGTGCGGCAGCTGAAAAAACACGGCAGTCTGGCCTTGCTGGCTCCCCTCGTCAGGGGACGCAAGGGGCATTACGCGGACCTGGCCCGCTGGGCGGAAGGAAAGGGATATGAGGAAATGTGGGTGGATGGCAAATTGGTTCCGTTGAGCGGATTCCAGCCGCTGGACCGTTATTCCAGCCATGACCTGGACCTGGTCGTTTCACGTCCGGAGGCCTCCTGGACCCCGGAAAAACTTGCCGGAGCGGTGCATGCCGCGCTGGAAATGGGGGAAGGTTTCCTGCAAGTGCTTCCGCCCGGTTCCAGCCGGCCGGAGTTGATGGGGACCAAGCTTGCGTGCGCCTCCTGCGGGCAATCTTTCCCGGAACTGGAACCGTACACGTTCTCCTTCAACTCTCCACGCGGGTGGTGCCCTGTGTGCCGCGGGCATGGCATCGTGGGCAAGGGAAAGATGAAGGAAGACCAGGCGCAATCTCTGCTGGAAGCCGAACTGAAATATGACAAGGAACTGGCGCGGCAGGCGGACGATGACAAAGGGGTGAAAATCTGCCCCGCCTGCCAGGGAGTGCGTTTGAATGAATTTGCGCGCGCCGTGCGGCTTCAGGGAGTGACTCCCGGTGAAATCGCCTCCCTGCCTGCCGTAGCCGCCGCGGAACTGGTCAAAGGATGGAAATTTGAACGGGAGGAAGCTCTCATTGCCCGTGACGTGGTGGCGGAAATCACGCAGCGCCTCAACTTCCTCCAGCGGGTGGGGCTGGGCTACCTCTCCCTGGACCGCAGCGCCACGACGCTTTCCGGCGGGGAAACCCAGCGCATCCGCCTGGCATCCCAGCTGGGCTCCCACCTGCGCGGCGTGCTTTACGTGCTGGATGAACCCACCATCGGCCTGCATCCGCGGGACAACGAACTGCTGCTGGGTACACTGGATGAACTCAAGCGCCGGGGCAACACCCTGCTGGTCGTGGAACATGATGAAGACACCATGAAGCGTGCGGACCACATTGTGGACATGGGGCCGGGAGCCGGCATCCATGGCGGCAGGATTATGGCTCAGGGCACCTTTGAGGAACTGGCAGCCATGCCGGACTCCGTCACGGGCGCGGCCCTGCATCATAAGCCGCGCCATCCCTACCGAGGGAAAAGGCGCAGGGTTCCGGCCAGAAAAGATGAAACCGCGTGGCTGCGGGTGGAGGGCTGCCGCCTGCACAACCTGAAGGACGTGAATGCGGCCATTCCCAAGGGGCGGCTGACGGTGCTCACCGGCGTATCCGGCGCGGGGAAAACCTCCCTGATGACGGGAACCATCCGGCTGGCGGCGCGCCAGGCCATCGGCGACAAGCTCACTCGGGACCAGAAAAAGCTGTGGAAAACCTCCTCCGGGTTTGACACGCTGCGCATGGTGTACGGCGTGGACCAAAGCCCCATCGGCAAGACGCCCCGTTCTACGCCCGCCACCTATGTGGGCTTTTTGGACGACATCCGGACCCTGTTCGCGCAAACGGCGGACGCCCGCAGGCTGGGCTTTGACCGTGGGCGCTTCTCCTTCAACACAGGGCAAGGCAACTGTGAATCCTGCAAGGGCACGGGCATGCAAAAGCTGGAAATGGACTTCCTGCCCCCCTGCTATGTGCCGTGCGAAACCTGCCGTGGCAAGCGTTACAACGCCGCCACCCTGACCGTGAGGTACAAGGGGAAAACCATTGCGGACGTGCTCCAGATGGACTTTGCGGAAGCGGCGGAATTCTTTGAAAGCCAGCCCCGCATCTCGGACCCCCTCAAACTGCTGGCGGAAACCGGCCTGGGCTATCTGACCTTGGGGCAGGCTTCCAACACGCTTTCCGGCGGTGAAGCCCAGCGGCTCAAGCTGGTGACGGAGCTCATCAAGGGGCGGCGCGTCAGCCGGAACGCCCTGATGAAGGGCAAGGAACTGCCCGGTGACCTGTACCTCATTGAGGAACCTTCCATCGGCCTGCATCCGCGGGACGTGAGATTGCTCATCGACGTGCTGCACCGCCTGGCGGACCAGGGAAACACGGTCATCGTCATCGAACACAACACGGAAATCATGGCGGAGGCGGACTACATCATCGACATGGGCCCCGGCCCCGGTGAAGCCGGAGGAACCATCGTGGCGGAAGGAACCCCGGAGCAGATAGCCAAAAAGAACTCCCCCACGGCGGAATACATCCGCCGGGAGCTGGAACCGGACAGCGTGTAACCCGTTAAAACAAAAACCTTGTCTTTCAGGACCGTTCCGGAATTACTGGAACGGTCCTTTTTATATGGAGAGAAGGACCAGATGGAGGCTGACGGCGGACGTTGGCCTGGTCACAGGGCGCCGAAATGCTTTTAAAGGAAAAATCAGCTATTCTGAAAATGGCGGAACGGAATTACTGCTGGAAATGTCTTAAAGGAAGTGCAAGGCTGTGTTCCGCATAAGCCCTTTTATTCCTGCGGCAGTGGTTGGCAAATACCGGAGAGGCAGGCGGGAACGGATGTAAAGGCATGAAAGCCATTCTTTAGAAAATCTTTGCACTGCGGTGAAACAACAAGCAATGAATATGGTGGAAAAAATAGTATTTGAACCGTTGGTGGACTCCCACCGGGAGGCCGTCATCCGTATCTTCAACCATTACGTGATGAACGGAACGGCTGCTTTCTCGGATGCGGAACTGCCGGAATCCTTTTATCCCCATATTCTGGAACGCGTGAAAGGTTATCCGGCGTATGCCGTGGTGGACTGCCGGACCGGGGAAGTAGTGGGCTTCTGCTTCCTGAGTGCGTATAAGCCTGTACCCACATTCCGGGAAACGGCCACCGTCACTTACTTCATTGCTCCCTCCCATCTTGGCCGGGGCATTGGCCGGATGTGCCTGGGCCGTCTGGAAGAGGATGCCGTGAAGCAGGGCATCCGCCACATCATTGCGGAAATATCCTCTGAAAACGAACAAAGCATGTCCTTTCACGCTAGCCAGGGCTTTATCCATGCCGGGCGCCTGAAAAACATCGGCTTTAAACTGGGCCGCACCTTTGACATCATTTACATGCAGAAGGAAATCAAGTGATCAGCGCCGGTAATGCAGCGTGCAATAAGATGATGGGAATTTCCGAAAATCCTCTTCCTCACGCTATTCTGATGAGTCCTCTCTGAAAAGACAGGATGGCAGCGCCCTTCTCGTAGGCATCGTAAAGATTTCTCTAGTTTTGTAGGCGTCTTACCGCCCCAGATGACCGCAGGCTAACTTCCTTCCAGAGTGCTGCTGCTGTGAAAGACTGCGAGAAATTCGTTAACCAGTGCATTCACAGAGCGCAAGGGAAACAGATTTGCCGGAAATAGAAGCCGGCTCGTTCGCTGCTGTCAAACCGAACACTATCCGTGTTACAATGTACTGGCATTTCCTGCGTCTGAAAACGACAATCGCCAAGCTTGGCTGTTAAACTGGTACGGCATTTGGGAAATAGTCCAAAACAAAAACAGGAATATTTTTCAAATGATCATAAATTCGTTAAAGTCTTCCAATATGTTTTCATATACATGTAGATTAGTTCAAATGAGTACCTAATGTCCATCAACCAATCCGGAACAGGGTGTAAGTGTTTTAACCTTTTTTTCAGTAATTGATGTTGCTGAACCGGGACTAACGCTACTCTCAATCCGGTACTGGCTCTTCTTGAATCAGCATGATATCTTTCACGAGGTATCTCTTTCTCATTATCAGGTATGAAAGAAAACACTCTTCCCCCGAGGGAGGTGACTGATAAACCAGTATCGGTTGATAAATTGCCGGTATCCGTTTTCCAGTTGACGGGATTGCGGCCATGCAAACGATGAGAATGATAAAAATCCGCACATAACTCCCATACATTGCCCAACATGTCATGAAACCCCCATGCATTGGGTTCTTTTTGTCCCACAGGATAGGCCCCTGTATTGGCATCGTGAAAATCCATCCATGCTACTTTCTCAAGATTATCGGGAAGAACGATTTCCTTGCCGCAGGAATAGGCTAATTCCCACTGTGCCTCCGTAGGCAGGGAAAAGCAATATCCTTCCGGAAGAATCCCCTGTTGTCGTGCAATCTCGGTTAATCGATCACAAAAATCCAGGCATTCATCATAGGATACCTGGCACATGGGGTACCGTGCGCCCGTTGTGATGGTCCATCTGTCTTCCAATTCCGGAATCGGGATCCATCCCATCATCTTTTCCCATTCCTCCTGTGTGATTTCGTACTTCCCCAGCCAGTAGGGATAAGTAATTTCCGTACGATGTCCAGATTTTGTAATTGGGTAACTTCCTTTTGGAATGAAAATCAAGGTGAGCTTGTGTTCCGAATGGGGAATATCCATTTTTAACACATCTCCGGCCTGGGCAGATTGAACATTGGCTGTCGCAGGGGGTACTATGTCCAGGCATGTAATATCATTGCCAGGATAAAGGACAAAGATGAGCAAAGCCAATAATGCTATAATAGAGAAACTGATTTTCTTATTATTTTTTATCCATTTTATTATAAATTTCATTCCGAAGAGACAGGATAATTTTAATTATTTTTTAATTTAGCCTCCAGTAATTGCTTGGCTGTTTTTCTGTCAGTATTTTTCAAATTCTGGTTAGCTCCTTGTTTAATCAGAAAATTGTAGGCACTTATTTGTCCTGTACGAGCAGCATAATGTAAGGCAGTTTCTTTGTAGGGAAAGGTCATAGAGGGTAGCTTCATTTCATTTGAAGCAACATTAATATCAGCCCCTAATTCGAGTAATTTCTTCATGGTATCAATATCCCCGATAGCTGCCGCTAACATAAGGGCTGCTTCGCTTCCATTCCATTTTTTATCATACGGATTAAGATTTGGTTGTGGAGTCATGTTTGACGACAAATCCCAGTATGATTGTAATGAATTTCTAATCATATCTTTTCCTACAATGTAGGCAGGAGTATTGTAATGTAGATAATAAGGTGGAATATAGGGATTTCTTGTTTCTTCTTTTTTGGGGGTTATGGATGTACAAGATCCTAATAAGTTTAATGCTAAAAAAATCGAAAGGAATATAATATTAGTTTTCATGTTAAATAATTTATGATATACTTGTAGTTTTTAAAGTTCATGTGGATGATTTTTATGAAAAAAACAAGAATCATGCATAGATTTTTTGTTATATTTAAAATAGGTAAATAATATTTTATGATTTGTAAACAGCTTTTACAGAATGATATTTCTTTAATTTTCATTTAACACAACAAGCAAATTTGGATAACTCTTCTGCCTTCAATAAAGAATCATTGGGATTAAAAATATGTATCGGAATTACATAACTTGGATGCACTTTATAAATATCAGGCGTGGCTCTTCCCTCAAGATATTGGGAACCTAATATCATACATCCTATACTCCATCCTAGAATTTTCAATTCATCATCAAGAAAAAAGTAACCAACTGCATCATAATTACCCATTCCCTCTGCTTGAGACCATGTTGAGAAGAGGGGGATGTCGTATATATATTTTACTTTTTCTTTATCTTTTTCACTAAAAAACCAATTAATTTTATCAAATTTAACCTTATTCATTAGGTATGGCGTTCCTTTCTTTAAGTCATCGCGGATTTCATCAATATTTTTCATTTTAGAAAGATATTGATTCATGGATGTGCTTTTCTTACGAAAAATGCTTAATAAGCTATGTAAATCTTTTGGTTTCTTATCAACTGTTTTTTCAAAAACTTCTGGGGTTATGTCGGATGGATTTACGCTATATTTGATATAAAGACAGGTATAAACCAACGGAAGAGGAAAAAATATGAATAATGTAATTATAAATATACTAACTCCAACCAGAAATTTTACTATTCCCAATTTATTGTTCATTTTTTTTATTTTCATAGAAAACTAGCATAATTAAATTATGAGAAATGCGTAATTTATTCATCATTTAAATAATCCGCTGGCTATATTCCAAAAATTCGAATTATTAGAAGGGATATAAACAGCGCCATGGTTGTCGCCAAAGTCATTCGTAAAATCATGAGTTATTACATTTGCTGGCACATTTTCGGGATGATCTGGGCCATTCTCTCCCAGAGCCACATTGAATTCAGAAAGTGGATAAACGAATTCTAAAATATCATCTTCTTTGCTGATTGCTAAATGAATAGAATCAGCATTAGCAGGAGCTTTTTCAAATTCTTCTCCTGGTTCCAGAGACTCATTGTCAACTGCAGGATTGGCCAAGAAAACATTGCCTATATTGCCGATATCTTCCCCATGAGCCAATGCTTCAAGAGCTACTCCAGCTCCTAAGCTATGAGTTCCGATATGTACTTTTATGTTAGGACATTTGGCTTTTAAATCTCTAAGAAAATGAGAAAATGCACCTGATCCTGTAAATCTAGAACCTTTTACCGCGTCTTTAAAGTTTGAAGCACCAGGATTCCCGTTCCACGCAAACCCATAAACATCGCATTTTCCTTCCGAACTCTTATAAGCTTTTTCAACCACTTCAAATCTTGTCATCGCTTCTGCTAGAGTAGTATTATAACCATGGATCCATACTAACACACATCCGCATTTTGGACAATGACCTATTGTTCCTTCATAGGCATCTGACAAATTTGAAGGAAAAACCAGTCCATCATGATATATGTATTTTACAGATTCAGTAGCATTAATTAATATATATAGACCAAGATAATCAAGTTGTTTAAAAATTCTATTTTTGATAAATCCATATAAGTTTCGTCCTCCGTATTCCCGAATAAGATCCCTGTTAATCCACCTGCCATCTGTAGGATTCAGGTAGCGGTAATTGTAGTAGATCAGGCCAAGCTCGTCGTCCATGAACTCGCAGGAAAACCTGAACTTGTTTTCCTGAGCCCTGTCGCCCTGCGCCGTGATTAGGGCTCCAAGGGAGGCATATTCATAGCGCGCCCTTCGCGTCTGCTTACAGTCGAAGATGGAAGTGACGTTTTTGAGCATATCATGCATGAAGTAAAGATGCTCGTTGACACTTGTTCCATCCTCCTTCCAGTTGGTCATCATCAGGATGCGCGTAGCAGTCGATTCTGTAGGATCCCACAGATAGGTCTTCACAAGTCTGTAAGAAGGACGCATCAAATCCAGTTCAGCTATTTGCAAATAGCCCTGGTATAGATACCATGCATGGCTGACAGTTGAACCATTAACTGCTACTTTTTTCTCAAAGCGGCGTCCCTGGTAATCGTAGGAGCAAGTAATCACGGTTCTTCCGTCTTCTTGAGTAAAATAACACAGGGCGGTCATTGGCATCATAGCTCACTTTCCAAATGCCTGTCGAGGTCTTGATCCTGGTCTGATTACCGTCTGCATCGTAAGTGGGAATGAATGGTTCCGTATTTCTGGTAATGTCCGTGTACTGGTTGAGCCGGTTGGCATTGTAGGATACTTCTTCCTCCAGTTCCCGTGCAGTCTTGCGGTTGCCGATGTTGTCGTACCGGTAGCTGTAGCTGCCTCTCTCCCTGAGTTGATCTCCAGTCAATTCACTGCGGCTATTGTAGGTAAAATCTCTTAGCGTGGCAGGAGTGGTTCCATCCCAGGAGTCCCGGCGTTGAACTGGACGCGTCAGGGCATCATACTGGTATTCATGGCCGGCGGCCATGCCTCCATTTCCCTGCTTCTCATAGCCAATGGAAGCCACGAGGTTGAGCTTGGGATGGTAGATAGATGTTGCTGCGAACCATGCCGTTGGGGTAGGTGAGCCGGTTGAGGAAGCCGCTGGTTTCATCGTATTCCCAAGTGAAGGAAGAGGCCAAACCATCCAGATTCATCCCAATCATGCCACCTTTCCGATCGTAGTCAAGATGGGAGTGCTGCACCGTGCGGGTTCCGGTCATGAGGCGGTAGCCGGTGGAACGTCCGAACGTGTCGAAGTCTTCCTGAAGGCTGCTTTCTACCGTTCCAAAGGAAGTGTCCCGAACCATTCTGCCGTAACTGTCATGGGAAAGTTCCCGGAGGCCGGAGGCGTCCCGGATAAAAGTCATCTGCCCGAGATGATTGTAGGAGAACTCCCATCCCGGAGTATCGTCGCTGTGGGAGACGGAGACAAGTTCTCCTGTCAATGGAGCATAGGCGTACGTCGTGACAATGCCTCTGGCCTTGGTGACGGTTTCCGGACGGTTGAACTGGTCGTAGGTTCTGAGAACGCAGGAGCCGTCGGCATAGGTTTTCTTCAGTTCCATTCCCGTGGCCTCGTCGTAGAGCCAGGTGGTAGTGTCCCCGTCGGCGCGGCCGGAAGGATCAGTGATGATGTCCCCTTCGTCCACCCTGAAAGTAGTCAGTGAGACCATACGATCGGCTTCATCGTAGGCGAAACTGGCCGGCTGGAGGGACGTGCCGTATTCGGCTATCTTTCTTCCCTGGATGTCGTAGGAATAGCAAGTAGTACCTCCCATGGAATCGGTGATGGAAGCCACAGCATCGCAGCAGGGCAGGTAGCTGGTGGTGGTTACGTTGCCGGCTGCATCCGTGGATTTGACTGGTCGTCCGTCTAAGTCAGTTTCAATCGTTGTGGCATTGCCCCGGGCATCCGTCTGATGCAGAATCATGCCTGTAGAGGTATAGGAGCGTTCCTGCGAGGAATGAATGCCCGCATGGTTCGTCTGGCTCACTGTAAAACCATCAATGACCAGGGCCACCTTGGATTCCTCCGGCTTTTCCAGGTTAATCACGCCGGATTCTATCATTTCATTGTACAAGTCGTTCCCTTCACGGGTGCGTTCCCCCCTCCCGCGCCGCCGAAGGCGCCGATTTTGCGAAAGGGCAGATGAGGTCGATTACTTTGATGCCCGTTTCCAGCACTTCCGTGCTGGTGGATTGCTCGTCCAGCGGCGGAGCGCTGCGGTGAATGCTTTTCATGCCGGAGCAGGAGAGCGCGCCGCGTTCGTCCACGGCTTCACCCAGCACATTGAAGATGCTATAATCATGAAAATAAGAGAAAGAGTGCAAGCTATAATATTTACTCAAATTTTGATTTTCTTCATCATATAATAAAATACTTATAAAAAATATAATATATTTAAAATAAATAATAAAATTAATATAAGCAATGATGTTCGGTTATACCATGCGTCTGAACCCGGCTCCGTGGAGAGTTCCAGATCCTTGGTGGGGATGGAAAGGGAGATGGAGGAGTGGGCGTGAAGGTGGAGAAAACAGGTGGCGGGAGCCATGACCTTGAGGTATCCGGACTATTCGTGCCGGGTGTTGTTGGAAGCAGTTCGTTTGGGGATAAGGACGGGAGCGGAGAGTCCGTTGACCAGGAAGTTGCCCTGGGGCTGTCCGTTGGGGTACATGGGAATGAAGGGATAGACGGTGTCCATGGCGCCGATATTGAAAGTGTTGTTCATGGTAATGAAATGATGTTTGTTCAATGGTTGCGACTACCATGAATCAAAAACCAGCAACGTAAACACGTCGGGAACGTTATGATATTTGGTGAGTTTTTGAGGCGGATGGCAACGTGGGAAAAGGGAGGGGATTCTTCTCCGGTGGCACGTATTTCTTTGCCATATTTTCAAAATTTACCCATTGCCAGCTTAAAAGGCAGCGTGCTAGCGTCCATCAATGAATTCGTTCAACATCTAACTCCATTATTTCATGAGCACCACATTGAAAAAGATCTATGTCAACGGGTTCCCCAGTCTCTACGGGGGCGCGGGAACCGAACTCCACCACCAGATTCTGGTCTGGCTCCACATGGGTATTGACGTGCATATCATCCCCACCAACGGCGGATTTGAAAATGAAGCCCTTTATTTGGAAATGATCCGTCTGGGCGTCCATATCCACGCTCCCAATGACTGGACAGTCCTGCAGGAAGGGGATGCCATCATCGGATTTTGCAACGGAGAATTTCTGGAAAACATGCCCGCCATTCGCCAGCGCACCAAACGCACCATCTTTGTCAACTGCATGACCTGGCTTTTCAACAAGGAAAAGGAACTCATGAAGCAGGGGCTCATTGCCATGTTCCTTTACCAGAACGAGGAAGTCAGGCAGAAGAACATGCCCCTGCTCAAGCGCTGCAACGACGACCCTACCATTGCTTTCATGACGTTCAAGCCTTACTTCCACAACGAATCCTTCCCTTTCATTGAGGAGAGGACGCAGGAATACTTCGGCTGCGGGCGCATCTCGCGCCAGGACGCGGACAAATTTGCGGCCAATACGCTCCATATTTATGAATATTTCGTGGCGCCTGTCTTCAAGCGTGGCCTTTTTCTGGGGTTTGACCAGAGGAGCCGGGAGAAAATCGGAGAGCCTTACAGTTGGATACGCACGGCCCGCGACCAGAGGGAGGTGAGCCAGCAGGACTTTTACAAGCACTGCCAAATCGTGCTCCAACCGACGGACACGACGGAGAACTGGCCGCGTGTCGGTTTTGAATCCATGGCCAGCGGAAGCGTGCTTGTGGTGGACAACCGTGGAGGCTGGAGGCAGATGGTGGAGCATGGCAAGACCGGATGGCTGTGCGACCATGAAAGGGATTTTATCTACTACGCCAGCAAGATGGCCTACGAACCCAACCTGAGGTCCGACATGGCCCACGCGGCGCGGGAGCGTGGACTGGAGCTTGGAGGGCTGGAAGCGTCTGTAGCCAGCTGGGAGGAAGTCTTTGACGCGGTGGAAAAACTGCCGGCTTAGAAATGGGAGGAAAAACCATGAAAAAGAAAACAAATATTGTCGTAGGCATTTGTTCATGCCATGGAACGGGAGATAAACGGAAAGCGGTAAGGTCTACCTGGCTGGCCCATCCCGCGCAGAACGTTGAATGCATGTTCTTTGTAGGAGGAAACCGGGTTCCGGAGGGGGAAGAAGAAGATACGGTGGGGCTTGATGCGCCCGATGGCTACAACGAGCTCCCCGCAAAAGTGAAATCCTTCTTTCGTTACGCGCTGGAGAATTACGAATTTGAATGGCTCTTTAAATGTGATGACGATACGTATTTGGAATTGAGCCGGTTGACCTCCTTGATAGATGAAGATTATGATCTGATTGGGGATGCGATGGTTGCGCTTCGCAATTCACCGAGCGGAGGGGCGGGCTACCTGCTGAAGCGCAGCATGGTGGAAAAGCTGGTGAATGCGCCGGGTTTTGCGGAATGCGGGGCAGAGGATGTGATCGTAGGTGAACTGGCAGGCAGGCTCGAAGGCCGCTTGAAATCCACGAAACGGCTTTACATGTCCAATGTTTATTACCCGGAACGGGATAATGACATGGTAACGGCCCACTGGTGTTCTCCCGACATCATGCAGGCCCTGTATTCGTTTAATTACAAAATTCCCTCCGCTGTGTGCGATGTTGTTCATCTTCATTGGAAAGGGGAAATGCTGTTTTATTCCAACGGGGCGTTCAGGAGACGGGATACTTCCTGCTATGGCTGGTGGAGCATTGGCTCCAAGGGTGAACTGAAGCTGAGATGGCAGATGTGGCCTATGGAGCAGCTCCTTTTGGAGGGAGAACGGTTTATCGGATCTGAAACGGAGATATTCCAGCGGCCGGACATGCCGTCCCTGGCCCGGTTATGGGCTGAACGCCGCCTTTCTTCCGGCAACGTGGAAATCATGGACCAATCTCCTCTGCTGTATATCCATTTGGGGTGCGGCACCCGGAGGTTGAATGGCTGGTTGAATCTGGACGCTCCCAATTATGATATTACCAGGCCGCTCCCGTGGAAGGACGATTCCGTAGACGCTTTTTATCTGGAGCATGTCATTGGAACAGTAACGCCTGCAGAGGCCTGCCGATTTTTCACGGAAGCCTTCCGTGCTCTAAAACCCGGAGGAATCTTACGATTAAGTTTCCGGGACGTGCGCCTGATGCGCGGGGTGATGACGCCCGCGTTCAGGCAATACATGAAGAAACAGGGGAAAGGAAATCACACTCCGGAGAATGATTTGTGTGCATTTATGGAAGTCTACAAGCAACAATCCCTGTGGTCTGCCGATTTCCTGAGTTATGTTTTGGAAGAGCTGGGGTTCCAGGTTTCCCAGCATGCTCCGGGTAATTCCCGCCATTTGCACCTTCAGTGTCTTGAAAGGCGATCCGACAGGGATGAACATCCTTTTGACCTGCTGGGCACGGTTTGCCTGGATGCCCGGAAACCGCAGAAGACTGTTACCGGTAAATTTTTATCCTTGCGTCCCGCTTCTGTTCCGGCATCTCCCGGTTACGTCACGACGCAGTTTATGCCCGGCTCGCGTACGTGCAATCATCTGTTCCAGATAGCTGCTGCCTATGCGCATGCTCTCCGGCTGGGTGTGGGATGCCGTATTCCCTGGAGATACAGTTCCGAGACCTGGGAGCTGATGACTTATCTGGGTGAGGCCTGTTCGCTGTGCCCGGACGGCGGTTATAACGATCCCGTGACATACAGGGAACCCGGATTTTCCTACCATCCCATTCCTGAAACGGTTCGCTACGGCGCCTTGAGAGGGTATTTCCAGAGTGAGCGGTATTTCAAGGATGTTGCGGAAGAAATCCGTTCCCTGTTTGCTCCTCTTATTGCTCCCGTCCAGGAGGGCGTGGCCGGCGTTCATATAAGGATGGGGGACTATCTTGACCGTACAGACATGTACCATACGCCGGATGTTCCCTTTCTTAATGAAGCTTTACGGAGGCTTTCCGGCAACATCAGTAAGCTGGTCGTCTTTTCCGATTCTCCGGAATTGGCCCGGAAATTGATGGAGGGCGTTCCGGAAGCAACGCGTTTTGAAATAGTCATGGATGAGCATGGGACGCTGGACGCCCTCCGGGAATTGACGTCCATGCAGGAACTCGTCCTTTCCTGTTCCTCCTTTTCCTGGTGGGGGGCATGGCTTGGAGACCAGCAGAGGGTTTTTATTCAAAAACAGTGGTTTACCGGAAAGATTGAGGACGAGCAGGACATTTTCTGCCCGCAATGGATTAAACTTTAACAGGTACATTTTATGAAATGTGTTTTGATTGTGTCTTCTGGGGAAAAGTCGGAGGGAGCTTCGGAATTGCACCGGATGGGTTATGAGCTGGAGCTCTATCCCTCTACCGCGGATCTTTCCCCCCTCAGGGATGCGCGGGAAGAGGAAAGTGCATCCTACCTGGGACGGTCCCCGGCGTCTGCGGAACGTTCGCACGTCCGTTCTCTGAGGGCATCTTTCATACGTCTGCTGGAGGACAGAAATTATGCTGGGAGTGACCTGATTATTTTCGGAGAAAGCGATGCCGTGCCGATGGTGGCTTCTTCCCGCTTGGAAACGGCTCTCAGGAAGGAAATGAAGGAGCATCCGGAGACGGATATTTTCCGGCTGTTCCATCATGCAGTATGGTCTCCGCAAGGGGCTCCGGGGGAATCTGATGAAATCTTGTTTGAAGATTTCAAAACGGGAAAGACGGATGCCAATACCTCCTACGTATGGGGAACGCATGCTCTCGTCATCCCTGCTGCCCGACGCCCCAGGGTGGCCCGGGTTTTTGCCGATTACCGGTTGCCGACTGATATTGCCCTGGAGGCTGCCAACAGCCATGGAGACCTCAAAATCCGTGTGGCCCGCCACAATCTGTTTTACCAGCACGAACGGACTAAGCAGAGACCCGATTGCAAAATTGCTGTTTGTCTCTCATCCTATAAGCGTCTGACGGATTTGCAGAGGCAGATTTGGTGCATGATGGATCAGAGCTATCCGAATCTTCATGTGTTCGCAGCTGTCAAGGGGATACCGGAAGGCACGTACCGCAGAACAGTGCTCCCTCTCTTTGAACATTTTATTCACGAAGGCCGTTTGACGATGCGGCTTTTCCCCAACAAGAACCAGCTATCCAATTTCTTGGACACGATAAGGGATTTGAACGTTTCCGATTACGATCTTTTCGCCAAAATTGACGACGATGATTTGTACGGAAGGGATTATTTCAAGTCAGTCAATAAATTCCATCTGCATCTTCCGCCGGAATTCAGCAGCTTTTATTGCGGGCCGGGCGAATATCTAAGCGTGCGTGGAGGGTATCCCTTCTCCGGAAACGGATTTTTCGGCTGCTTTGGCCCCACCTTGGTATTGAGCCGGGATGTGCTGGAAAAATTAATAATTTGTGAGACCAATCCTCACATGATATCCCAGATCTCGCCCAGGCTCCGTCATGCCGGGTATGGATTTACGGAAGACAACTTCATGCACATGATGATGCTGGATACCGGAAGCAGCAACCGCACCCGGTATGTACAGGAAATGGCCCTGCCAATGCATCTGGCGATTCAGACCGGCAATGCTTCCGTGATGCGCGGAGGGCTGGTTCCGGGAGATTTCCGGGGCAGAAACTGGAACATTTCTACGAATCAGGTTAATGAGGAGCGTCTCATGGAAGTGCATCATCCGCAATGGCATGATATTGTCCGTGTCTTTGGGAACAGGGCGCGCCGTTTTGAACGGGACGACGAAGCGGACGTCCTCTCCGTCACTGATGAGAAAATAACTCTCAAGTGGGATTGCTGGGGCGTGGAGGCGTTTAAAAAGATGGAGGATGGAACCTTCTATTTGTCGAGCGGCGGCAGACAGGAGGAACCTTTTTCTCCCCGGAAAAAAGTGGCTGTCCTGTTTATAGCCACGGGGCGTTATATGACGTTCTGGGAGGAGTTTTATGCGGCCTCCAAACAATATTTCCTGACAGGGCATGATGTGCATTATTTTCTGTTCACGGATCATCCGGAAGTGGAAACCGGCGATGACGTGACTCTTGTCCGCAAGCCGTTTTATCCGTGGCCCATGGAAACCTTGAGAAGGTTTGAGACTTTTTTAACCGTTCGGGAGGAATTGCAGCAATATGACTACATTTATTTCATGAATGGAACTTTGCTTCCCGTAGGGCCTGTCGGTCAGGAAATTTTCCCGATGAACCGGCAGGGTCTCATGGTGACGCTTCATCCGGGGTACTACCAACGCCCCCGTTCCACTTACCCCTACGAAAAAAATGGAATGTCCCGGGCGCGGGTGCTCCATTCCGAAGGAGAATATTATGTCGCCGGAGGCTTTAACGGGGGAAGGGCTGAAGACTATCTCCGCATGTGCCGGGAGTTGGCGGATGCCGTCAGGCGGGATCTTGAGGACGGTGTCATTGCCGTTTGGCACGATGAAAGCCACCTCAATAAATATGTGATTGGCCGGCATCCCCTTGTTTTATCTCCTGAATATTTATTCCCTGAAACATTGGACTTTAATCAAAAAAATCTCATGGCGATCAAACCGAAAGTAAAAATGATCGTAAAGGATAAATCTCTTCAAAAACACGGAGGTCACGCATGGTTGAGGCAACAGATATAAATTCCCGGCAGGTCAAACGTGCCGCTTTTGCGGACTTCTGGCCGGGATTTGATCCACATGATAATATTCTGTCCGCGGTTTTGACGGAAAGACTGGGCATGACCGTTGTGGATGACCAGGATCAGGCGGATTTTTTAATCTACTCCGTTTTTGGAGAAAAACATCAGAACTTTAAGGGGATTCGAGTTTTTTATACGGGGGAATCCGTCAAACCGCGTTGGGATGAGTGCGATTATGCCATTTCATTCATGAAGGGAGATATTCCTTATCCCGAATGTCATTTGAGGATGCCCTGCTGGATGAACAATGGCCCTGTCAGAAGAACGGGAAAAATAGAACAATACTCCAAAGACAGAAAATCCCTTCTGTCCAGGCATACCCGATTTTGCAGCTTTGTGTATTCCAATGGGAATGCTCCGGAAAGAATTCATTTCCTGCGCCTGCTTTCCCGGTACAAGCATGTAGATTGCGGCGGGATGGTCATGAACAACATGGGCTCCTGCGTTCGGGATAAAATAGCTTTCTGCTCCTCCTGCAAATTCACGATTGCCTTTGAAAACTATCCGGCTGCTGGTTACGTGACTGAAAAACTGTTTGATTCTCTTGCCGCTCTTTCCCTTCCCATTTATTGGGGAGCCCCCGATGCAGGGATGGAGGCCAATCCATCCCGGTTCGTCAATGCCGCGGACTTTTCCACCCCGGAGGCCCTGGCTGAATATGTGATTCGTCTTGATCAGGATGAAGACCTTTACCTCAGTTATATGGACGGTCCCGTTTTTGTACCGGGCCAGCCGGACATCGGAGAATATATGAACCGTCTGGCAGAATTCTTTTCCATGATTTCATGCAGCGGGAATATATGCCGGACTGGCAGGCCGCGTACGGAGGCTTGCCGTCTGCATCACGGCTATCCCGTCATGTCCCGTCATGATGACGGAAAACAATGGACGGGAAAGGCGGAACTTCTGCTGCCCCAATCGCTGGCGGCAACTCCGTTTCCCGTGTTCTGTCCGGAAGGGAAGGACACGGCTTCCCAATTCATCCGCAAGCTGGCCATTATTCCGGCTAAAAAACATTCGGAGCGCTGTCCGGATAAAAACAGGCGCTTGTTGAATGGAAGGCCCCTGTTCCTGTATTCCGTTTCCTATGCCCTCCAGGAAGGATTTGTTCCGGTTGTCAGTACGGACAGTGAAGAAGTTCTGGAACGCTGCCGTCGGGAAGGCATCCGGTGCTTCCGGGAGACGGTGGACGACCGCCGAATGGAAAATTGCGTACGCCAGGTATTGACCCGTTTCTCCTGTGACATATTCGCCGTACTTCAGCCGACTTCTCCCTTCCGTCGTCGGGGCCTGTTGCGCCAAATGGCGGAAGACATGGAAAAAGGGAAAATTCAATCCGCCTACACGGCCCGCAAAACCAAAATGATTGGTCACATGGAGGGACATTTCCATCTGGCGCATCGGGAACAGGACGCCAAGAAATTTTTCTATTTTTTTGACGGAAATATTAATGTTGTTACCCGGAAAAAATTTCTGGAATCGGGTACGATGTTTGATGACGGCTCCTGCCCTTACCCGAATGATTTTCCCTGTTGTCTGCAAATTGATACGGAAGAAGAGTGGAAAGCCTTGTCACGGTTAGGTGAATTTAAAGACTGGCAATGTTTTCTGGCTTCAGAAGGGCATAAAAAACGCATTTGCATCGTCTCAAATAAACGTGATTTGAAACGCAACTATTCCTCTTTTGTCGACTCTTGCGACAAAGTAATGAGAATCAGCAAAATGGATAACTTGAATTCCGGTCTGGCGGGAAAAAGGACGGATATTGTTCTTGTTTCCTGCTTCGCCGGATACCTGGCTTTTTCCCCTGAGGAAAGGCATATGGAAATTTTACGCGGAGTCCCGGAAATTTACTTCAACAATGAAGAATTGGGCTATTCCAATGAATTTGCTTGTAGGGAAGGGCTGGAAAACTGGAAATTCATGCCGGGGGAAGTTCACCGCAGCACGGGCAATTTTACCACGTTGAGCAAGGCGCTTTGTCTGGCGGACTATTTATTCCCTGAAGCCCAGCTTTACTATTTGGGAGATACGGATATGAACCTGAGGGCTGCGGGTTCTTCAAAGCATCATGCGCCAACGGAAAATGCCTACATGCAGTCCCTCATTGACAGCGGAAGAGTCATTCCCATTCTGGAAGATGCCGCCGGTGAATTTCATTACTCCGCCCCGGCGCCGCCGGTTTCTTCCCAGGGGAATGTTCCCGCACCGGACTTGCTTCCTGTGGACACCATTCTCATCAGCCATCCTCAGTGGACAGACCAATTTCAGATGAATGAAAAACGGGGACGCCGGCTTCACCGCAATGACCACGCAACCATACTTCAACATGATGAAAACAAACTCGTTCTTAAATGGGATAACTGGGGGACTGAAGAATTTCTGAGGATGGAAGAGGGTAAATATCAGTACCTTGACTATCATTATTCTTCTACCATCAATGAAGTGAACAAATACGCGCGGGAATTGCTCATCAACCCGTATGACGGCTATAACTCCGTGTTCCGGCATTCCAGCCGTCCTTTTATCGGCATGAGGTATCATCAATGGGAGGGGTTGCTGCTGCTGGAACGCATGTATCGTGATGTTGAAAAAGGAATACGAAAGATGCCCCGGCTTCAATCCGTCCTGCTGATGGGGATTTGCAAGGATGCGTTTGCAGCCCTTATTCTGGCGCAGCGATTGAAAAAGGATTTCCCGCATCTTCATATTGGCGTGTGGGGATGCCCATGGCCGGTGGATTTAAGTGGACAGTCTCCTGTATACCGGGGAATAAAAGTTTCCCCATCTCATGAACAGATAAGGAAAAAAAGACCGTTTAAAAATCTTTTGGAGCGTTATGGAGATCCACTCAAACTGCTTCAGCAGCCGGAATCCTCCGGACTTTGTTTGTTTGCTTTTTACAGTACCAGTCAACATTGGACTCTTGATGAAGAAGCGACGAACAGATTGGCTCCTTACCTTCTGAAAACATATGCCTATCAGGCTGGCAGCAAGGAACATCATACTGTTGTTCACGGAAAAATCGTACATCTGGTAAAGGAAAAGCCGGCATTGGTTCAATCCTGGATTGAAGAAATGTTCCGGATGATGGAAACGGAAAGCGGGAACCATGGGGAGGTGAGAAATCTGCGTATATCCGCCTAGGCGTTTCGCAAAATCCCTCAATAATGAAAAATCCCTAATCAAAAAATGGAATGCCAATCACAAAAAACAAAATTGGCCGAAAACATGAAACGGATAGGTTTTCTCCGTATTCTCAATGAAGAAAACGCAGTTATCCCATGTTTGTTGAGCGTAGCTCCCGTTCTGGACCACGTTGTGGTGCTCTGGGCGGATATGGATGACCGCAGCATTGACCTGGTCAAGGAATGGGAACATCACCTTTGCCACGCTTGTCAATGCCGGGTCAGCTTTCTTCATTATCCGCATCATGTCGTTCCTCCTCATTCCGTGGATGACTTGAGGAGCCTTCCCCGGGAAAACAGAATTGACACCTACTTGAATTTCGGCATGGAATTCATTCGCCGTCTTTATGAAGGGCAGCTGTTTTGCGTTTCTAAAATAGACGCTGACCAAATTTATTTTACCCGGGAACTGGAAGCGGCCTTTCAAATGATATCCGGTCCGGAGGATTGCGTCTCCATCCGGGGGCACAATACCCTGGTTCATCAGCAAAGATTGATGATTTATGGTCCTCGGCCTGTAAATGGCGGTGGCGACTCCCTCATCTGCGGCATGAACAACTTGCCCCGCTTTGGAATTGCGGCGCCTTACGAAGTGGATATAACCGCTCATCCGCAGGTGACCCCTTATCCTGATGCCTGCTGGATGCACTTCATGAAAACGGCTAAATACAAAAATGTCATCCGGGAATTTCATGACGATGAAGTCATCCCTCTTTCCCAAAAGCCGGCTCTGCAGGAGTGCTTTCTCTCTCGTATTCTGCCGTTATTGCAGGAGGCAAAAAGCCCGTATGCGCATCTCCGCCTGGACTAGTTCCGTTTGATGCCGGTTGGACAGGAAATCGCATGTTTTCTCGGAAAAACTCTTATCTCACGTCACTCGGATGGACTCTCCCGTTTGCATAGCTTTTACCGACTTTGAATCCGGGTTCAAACCGCAAAACCACATTCTGGGCCTGATCTTGAAAGAACGTTTGGGCGCTGTTTTTGTGGATGACCTGGCCCGTGCCGACTTGCTGATTTATTCAATCTTTGGAAATGCCGCACGTTCCTTTAAAGGTCCTCGTCTGTTTTATACGGAAGAACCTGTTTTGCCGCGCTGGAAGGAAGGATGCTATTCCCTGACAAGCCTGAGAGATGGAACGCTTTCCGGGGACCGTCATTTTCGTTTTCCTGCGTGGTTAAACGCCGACTATATCCGCAGGACGGGTCACATTGAACAATACTCCTCCGTTCCAGGGGATATTCTCAACCGGCATGAAAAATTCTGTAATTTCGTCTATTCCGGGGGAGAATTCCGGGAGGCCATCCGTTTTTTGGAAACTCTTTCCCAATACAAATACGTAGACAGTTCCGGCCAGCTTCTGAACAACACGGGCATGATCGTTAAAGACAAAGTCGAATTCTGCTCCCGGTACAAATTCACCATAGCGTTTGAAAACTATGCTTCCCCCGGTTACATAACGCAAAAACTGACGGATGCTTTTGCTGCCGGAAGCCTGCCCGTCTACTGGGGAGCACCGGATGCCTGCCGCGAATTCAACCCCGGGCGGTTCATCAATGCTCGTGATTTTCGCAATCATGCGGAACTGGTCCGGTATGTGGAGCACCTGGACAGGAATGTTGACGAATACCTCTCCTACTTCAAGGGCCCCTTGTTTGACGAGGGACAGATCGGCGTGGATGGCCTGCTGGATGAAGCAGCCTTGTTTTTCAAGAAAATTTTCAGGGAGGGAAATGCCGGGCGGCAGCCTGCCTCCATGGAGGGAAAGGACGAACCGTTGCTTCACGGGGGAGTTTTTATGCCGCGGTATGACGATGGGAAACCATGGACGGTTTCGGAAACAGTTTCTCCTTCTCAGAAACGGCCACTTGGACGGCCATTCAATATGGCGGCATGCATTGCATCATACAAGCGGGTGGAAGACCTCCTTCGCCAGATTCTCTGCATGATGAACCAGAGCTATCCACATCTGCATGTATTTGCAGCAGTTAAGGGAGTTTCGGCTGAAACGGCCCGCAGGATTCTGCTTCCCCATGTGCAGCCGTTCATCGATGCCGGAAGAGTGACGCTGCGCCTCTGCCCTAACAGAAACCAGCTTACCAACTTTATGGATACCGTCCGTGGCCTGGATATTTCATCCTATGACCTTTTTGCCAAGATTGACGATGATGACTTCTATGACCCGGACTACTTCCGGCATGTTGCCGATTTTCATGCCTTGTTGCCCGATGGTTATTCAAGCTGCCACCGTGGGGAGGGCCTGTGGCTGAAACGGCATGAAGGATACCCTTATCTGGAAAAGTCCTTCCTGCTGGCCCTGGGGCCGGCTCAAATCATGTCACGGCGGGTCATGGAGGATCTGCTGGCTTGGGAAACCGACCGCGCGGCTATGAAGGAAGCCATGTACCGTTGTTTAAGGCAAACGGGATTCTATCAATTTGGCTTTGCGGAAGACCAGCTATTCCAGACCGTCATGCTGGAACACGGGTGTGCTGACATAGCTCCCTATCTGAAAAAGCGGGGAATTCACAGCCATCTGATTATGCAAAAAAGCAATGCTTCCATCATGCGGGGAGGTACTGTTTCCGAGGAATTCCGGAAAATGCAGAACGGTGCTTCTACAGATGCCGGGAATGATGAACACCTCGTGGACATCATCCATTCTGACTGGAAAGGATGCATGAAAATCAGCAATGGACGGGCCATTCGCCTGGACGGCCCTCGGGATGAAGCCGACGTGCTGTCTCTGACCGGAGTGGAAATCACATTGAAATGGGATAAATGGGGCGTGGAAACCTTTACGAAAATGGAAGAAGGCGCCTACCGTTTACGGAAGAAGGAAGAAGCCGCCTTCCTTCAATCTCCTCCCCATGCCTCCTCCCTTATTCATTTGCGCCAGCAGGATTGGACGGATGGCTTGTGCATCACGGGAAACAGGGGAAAGCGTTTAAATTGCAACGATGGAGGCGAAATCCTTGAATACTCGGACAAAAAACTCGTCATAGGCTGGGATTACTGGGGAAAGGAAACCTTTCTTCGCAGAGAAGACGGTAATTACTGGTTCTCTTCCTATTCATTCATGGCGCCGGACTCTTCTATTGCGGATGAATATGTCATTGCTCTCTGCGGCGCCCCGGAAAAACCGTGGCTGCATTCAACGGGGCGTCCCGTCATTCGTATCCGTTATTCTTCCTGGAACCTGGAAGACCATTTGGACAACATGAAACGGGATATCCTTGAATTTCTCGCCGCCACCCCGCATGCGAAGCGCATTCTCCTGGCAGGGAGGGCGGAAGAAGCCGTTGCCTGCCTTCTTCTCGCTTCATGCATTAAAAAACGCTATCCTTCCGTCCGGACCGGAATTCTCGGAATGCCGTGGAATGTCGGCCCGGAAAGCCGGCATACAGAGGAAAACTGTCCTCAAGAAAAACGTCTCCGGGTCAATCCGTCGTTGCTGCTTAAGGAAAACCGGGCGCAAGGAATCGATACTTGCGCGTACGCTTTCCATGTAAGCAACAGTAACCCGGAACAAGTGGAAAACAATCTCCGGAATCTCCTTGATTCTCTCCAGATCATTTACAATTTCTCGCCCCCCTGCGGTTGGGGGGAAAAAGATGAATGCAAGGGTGCAAAAAACTTCATTCAGCAATATCCGGAAATATTCAAGCGCATGGCGGATTGCTGTTTTGACGACTTGAAAGGAAAATCCGCCCCACCGGAATATATCGATCTGAACGCATGGATCATGGAAGATAGATAAAAATTAGAGTTATTTACTTGTTACTAAGTATATAGGTCCCTTTTGAAAAGATGTACAGGAGATTCATGCCACAGCACAGAACACTACAGCCTGGAAACGAAAAACCTTGAGAAACCGAGGGTTTTACTCATCTTAAAATCTGAAAACTGGCGGAGAGAGTGGGATTCGAACCCACGGTGGGTTGCCCCACGGCGGTTTTCAAGACCGCTGCATTAAACCGCTCTGCCATCTCTCCATGCAACAAGCGCGGGCATAAGCTACCGTGAGGAGGGCGGTTCTGTAAAGTCCTATTCACGTCTGCCCGCAGGTTTGTGGAGATGGCATGAGTGCCTGTGCTTCATGAAATTTTGTGCTGCCGGTGGAGATGTTTTATCCCTGACCAGCAGGGGAATGCGGAGACCGGTAGTGCATTTTACGCCGGGAATCAAGGGGAATTTGGGTTGGGTATTACTCTCAGGGGCTGTATAATGCCGGGCATGAAAGGCTCCCGCATTCTTGTCCTGACCGGGCCCGGCAAGGGAAAGACGACTTCCGCCTTCGGCATGGCCCTGCGCGCGTTGGGGCATGGCGGGAAAGTGGCCGTAATTCAGTTTATCAAGCACGACGGTTCCTATGGGGAGGTGGTGGCTCTCCGGCAGTTTCCGAATGCGGAGGTGGTCTGTTCCGGGGCCGGATTTACGGGCCGCGCCAGGGATGAAGAGTCCCGTGAACGCCACGCTTCCGCCGCCCGTGACGGCTGGCGGCTGGCCCGGCAGAGGCTGGAGGACGAATCCTTGAAAACCGTGATTCTGGACGAGATTTTTTACCCCCTGAATTACGGTTTCATTTCCGTTGTGGAAGTCGTGGATGCTTTGAAAAAAATTACCCCCGGAAAGGTCGTTGTCCTGACAGGCCGGGATGCTCCGGAGGAAATGATCGCCGTGGCCGATACCGTGAGCCGGATTGAATGTGTCAGGCATGCCTTTCAGCAGGGAATCAAGGCTCAGAGGAATGTTGAGTTTTAAGATATTCTCTTCTGAAAACTCTCAGGTAAACCTGTTCTCCGCCGTAGGCCATTCCTCTCTTCATTCCTGCGTCGCCCTGAATTCCGGTGGAAGCTGTTCCATGAGTTTCTGGGCGCATTCCCGGGGCGTCGCTTCCGATGTGTCTATGGAGAAGTCATGCGGGAAATTCTGGTGAATGCTTCCGTATTGGCGCTCCGCATGGGCCGGGTCCGGAGTCCGGTCGGTACGGTTCCGCTCGCGTTCCAGCAGGATGTCCTCCCGGCAGTCCACTTTGATGAGGGCGCGGGGAATGCCGCTCAGGCGGTTCAGGAGGTCTTGAACCCAGGCGCGGGATTCGCCGATGACGTGGTCCACGATGACCAGGGCGCCTTTCCGCGCGGCCTCCGCAATGGCGGCGTGGAAGGACTCGATGAAGGGGAGCCCGGTTTCCCGGACGGCGTCCAGGGCGTTTTCATGCCTTCCCCGGCTCATGGCCAGATAATCGTCCATGGAGAAGATCATGGCATTCCCCTTCATCAGGCGCTGCATGGACCGGGCCAGCGTGCTCTTTCCCGCGCTGGAGGCTCCGTTGAGCAGGATGACGCGCCCCAGCCCCGGCTGAGGCTCCTGCGGGTGGTCCGGGGTTTCCGTTCCCCAGTACAGGTGGATGTAGCCGGCCTTCACGTTCCCATCCGCCACTCCTTCCCGGCTCTTGTTTCCATTCTTGTCCGTCACTGTGTAAAGGGGCGGGTAGGGCCGGTTCAGTTCAATTCGGGACCAATGGAATTCATGGCCGCGGATGCGGGTGAAAGGCAGCCCGAACGGGGCTCCCGTTTCCATCATGGCTTCCCGGTATCCCAGGGAACGGAGTTTTTCCCCCATCCGCGCCGTCCCGTCAATGACTCCGCACATGTTCCTGCTTGTCCCGTCCGGAAGCGCCAGTTCCTTGCATAGGTACATGTAACCGCCGCATTCGGCAAAGATTTCCCCTCCGTTCCGGGCAAATTCCAGGATGGCCTTCCGCATGGCCTCATTGCTTTCCAGGCGGCTTGCGAAGGTTTCCGGATAGCCGCCCCCCAGGTAGAGGGCCTGGGTTCCTTCCGGAAGGGCGGTGTCTTCCAGCGGAGAAAAGCAGGTGATGTCCCAGCCCGTTTGCTTCAGCCGTTCCAGGTTGTCCCCGTAGTAAAAACAGAAGGCATTATCCCGGGCTACGGCCAGAATCCCGTGGGGAGGGGCGGGCGGCAGGGGAACTTTCAGCGGTTCCGGACGTCTGCGTTCCGTGATGTTCATCAGCAGTTCCCAGTTGACGCGCTTTTCTGCCTCTGCCGCCAGCCGGAGGAACCAGGATTGCTGCCGGGCTTCCTCTTCCGCGGGAACCAGGCCCAGCTGCCGTTCCGGGAGCGTCCATTCCGCGTTTTTGGGGAACGCCGCCACCAGCGGCGGCATCCTGTGGTGGTCCAGCGCCCGGCGCAGAAGGTCTGCGTGCGCGGCGCTTCCCACGCCGTTGGCAATAACTCCCGCTATGTTCAGGCCGGGATGGTGCTGGGAGAAGCCGCGGACGACGGCGGCAATGGATCCCGCCATGCCCCGCGCCTGAACCACCAGCAGGACGGGCAATCCGAGCGTAAGGGCGCAGTCCGCCGTGCTTCCTTCCAGGCTTTCCGGCGTTCTGGCGTCAAAGAGGCCCATGACCCCTTCGCAAATAGCGATGTCCGCGCAGGAGGCGTGCCGTGCCCATTGGGAACGGACTCCGTTTTTCCCCATCATCCACGTATCCAGATTGAAGGAAGGCAATCCCGTCGCCTGCCGGTGGAAGGAGGGGTCAATGTAGTCCGGGCCGCACTTGAAGGCCTGCACGCGTAATCCCCGGGCGGAGAGCGCCGCCATCAGGGCGAGGGATACCGTGGTCTTGCCTCCCCCGGACTGGGTGGAGGCGATGCAGAAGGCGTGAAAAGGCTTATTCATGGGAAACAGGCAAATTCTGCGGATGCTGTCTTTCCGGATCAGGTCAGGATATTCCGTATTTGTCGGCGTAGCCTCTCCGTTCAAAAAGGACGTCTCCGTCCCTGATGGTCCTGGGGCCTCCCAGAAGCACCAGCGTGGACATGTCCACGTCCTCCAGCGGGAATTCGTCCAGCGTCCCCACCCATTTCCGTTGGGCCGGGCGCCCCGCGTGCTTCACGTAGGCGCAGAGGTTTTTCCCCCCGCGTTGGTTCCGGAAGATGCGCAGGGCCTCCTCCAGCAGATGGCGGCGTTTGCGTCCGGCGGGGTTGTAAAGGACCACGGGCAGCGCCGTTCCGGCGCTTTGCTCCAGGTTGGCACGGATTTCCTCCGCAGGGACCAGCAGGTCGGACAGGCTCAACAGGCAGAAGCCGTTCTGGAGGGGCGCCCCCAGCGCGGAGGCGGAAATGCTGGCCGCCGTAATTCCCGGGAGCACTTCAATGCGGACCGGGGAAAAGCGTTCGTTTTCCTTCCTCATTTCGTAGAGCAGCCCGGCCATGGCCAGGATGCCCGGGTCACCGGAGCAGACCATGCAGACATTTTCCCCGTTCAGAGCCGCTTCCAGCGCGGCCGTGCACCGCGGCACTTCCCCCATCATCCCGGTCTGGATCATCTTTTTCCCGTGGATGCGTTCCCGGATGAAATCCAGGTATTTGGTGTAGCCGGCTATGCAGGTGCATTGCTCCATGGCTGCCGCCGCTTCCGGCGTAAGCTGGCCCGGAGACCCGGACCCCAGCCCGATGACGATGACATTTCCGGCTCCTTGACGGGCCTTGTTCCGGCTGCCGTGCGGGCACGTTGCCAGGGCCAGCGTGACGTTCCCGCCGCAAACGGTTTTAGGAGTGCTGATTTTACCCCCGGAGGCCAGAATGGCGGAAGCCTCGGAAACGGAATGAGTCCCCGTTTTTTCAAAAACGGCGTCTGACGGCGTGGGGATTTCCACGCTGTCCAGCTGCGCGGGCGTAAAAACCTGGAACGGCACTCCCCATTGTTCAGCCAGGGCCAGGATGGCCGACTCCTGCTCCTTGAGCGTGCAGGAGGCAAGGGCTTTCAACTGGGTACGGGAGATTCCCTCCCGGTGCAGAAATTCCTCCGCGCTTTGTTTCAACAGGTCGGGGTCCGTCCCTTTTTTACAGCCTATTCCAAGCACGAAGGAGGCGGACCGGATGGACAGTACAGGCGTTTCCCCCCCGGTTTCTGGCGGAACCGCATCCCAGTACACGGCGGGAGTATCCGGCGTTTCCGTGGTATCCTTACCGCCCGTTTCCGCCGGAATGACCTTGGGGCAGTCCTTCCAGTAACGTTCGTAAATCTCCTGCGGACCGTGGAAGAGGATGGTGTCTCCGGCCAGCAGGGCGGCGTTCAGGGTTTTAATGGCGTCCGGATTGAGAACACAGGCCTTTTCCCTGGCCGCCGCTTCGTCAAAGGCGGTCATTCCCCGCGTATCCGTGGCGGTGGTGATGACGGCTTCCCCTCCGCTGATGCGGGCCAGCCTGCGCGCCAGGCGGTTGCCGCCGCCCAGGTGCCCGGAGAGCAGGGGAATAAGGTGGGAACCGGATTCGGAGCAGGAAAGCACCGCCGGGTCCGTGGCCTTGTCCCGGAGCAGGGGAGCGGTTTTCCTGATGGCGATGCCCGTGGCCCCCACAAAGACGTGGGCGTCAAACTGGTTCCACTGCCGGGCCAGAAGCTGGTCAAAATCTTCCGGCTTCACCCGGTTCACTCCTTCTTCCTCCTCATTCCTGCATACGGAGTAAATAACGGTTTTTCCCAGGGACTGGGATATTTCAGCCGCCTTCCGGGCGCCCTTGGCCGTGAAGGCGTAAAAGGCGCAGCTTCCGTTGAACCGTTCGTCTTCCTTCTCATTCCGGTAGCCGTGGCTGAATTGGCCGTGATAGAGCAGGGACTGCCCGCAGTCGTGCGCGCCGATGGCGTCACCCACCAGGATGAGGGCCTGCCTGCCGATGCCCGCCCGCGCCGTTTCCGCCGCGATGGTGGACAGCGTGCCGCGGATGATCTTTTCATCCGGCCAGGTGGCGCGGTACACTACCGCCGCCGCCGTATCGGGGGATTTCCCGGCGGAGATAAGCCGTGCGGCCAGTTCATCCAGCTTCCCCGCGCTGAGGAAGAATGCCAGCGTGGCGCCCGTTTTGGCAAAGGCCTCGCAGGCTTCCCCGGAGGGCATGGGCGTTCTTCCCGGGGTGCGCGTCAGCACCAGGCTCTGGGCAATTCCGGGATAGGTCAGCTCCGTGCGCAAGGCCGCGGCGGCGGCAAAAACGCTGCTGACTCCCGGCACCACAATGGATTCAATGCCCTTTTTGTCAAGCAGGTCGAATTGCTCCGCGATGGCTCCGTACATGGACGGGTCCCCCGTGTGGAGGCGCACCACCTTCTTTCCTTCCAGCACCCCCCGTGCCATGACTTCCACCTGTTCCTCCAGGTTCATTCTGGCGCTGTCATGAAGTTCCGCCTCCGGGCGGCAGCGCTTGAGGTGCCCCGGGTTGACCAGGGACCCGGCATACACGACTACGTCGGCCTCCTTCAGGAGGGCGGCGCCTCGTTCGGTAATCAGGTCTTCGGCCCCGGGGCCGGCTCCTATGAAATGGATGGGAAAACGGGCGGTATTCATGCGCGGGAATAGGTGAAAAGGGTGATGCGGTTGCCGTGCCGCAGATGGTGGTAGGTTCCGGCAATGGGAGATTCGGAGGCGATGTCCAGGGAGAACATCCCCGTGCGTGCGGCGGCGTTCCAGCCGTAAAGCAGGTGCTCGCTTTCCGTGGTTACGGCGGAGGCTACCAGAAGGCCGCCGGGGTTCAGGGCGTCAAAACAGGCCTGCATGATGGATTCCAGCCCGGCGCCCCCTCCTCCCGTGAAAATGCGGTCGGGCTTGGGCAACGCGTCCAGGGCCTCCGGCGCTTCTCCCTGCATGCAGGCGTAATTCACGCACCCCAGCTTCCGGCAGTTCCGGCGGATCAGTTCCAGGCGGCCAGCCTGCCGTTCCAGCCCGTACACGGAAAGTCCGGGGCGCAGGGCGGCGGCTTCCAGGCCGATGGAGCCGCTTCCGGCTCCCACGTCCCACAGCACGCCCCAGGCAGGTAGGCGCAGCTTGGACAGGATGACCGCCCTCACTTCCTCCGCCGTAATCAGGTTGTTCTCCTTTTCATAAAAGTCCGCCGGCAGTCCCAGCGGCAGGACGGGCGCGGCTCCGGGGCGGTTGTCCGGCAGCAGCAGGAGCATGGAAGTAGGGGAGCATTCCTCCCGGGCCAGCTCCGCCAGGGTTCCTTGCAGAATGCGCTCGTCAGCCATTCCCAGGCATTGGGCCGCCACGGCGGAACGCCCCGCCGCTGACGGATGGAACTCCATGGCCGCCGCGGCCAGGCGGCAGGCGGTGAAGGGATGGCCACCGTAGATGACGGCGAGCGGCTGGGCCAGAATTTCCCCCCACGGAATATATTCCGTGCTGTGCGCGCTGAAGCACCGGGCGCGGTCCCACGGCATGCCCAGGCGGTGGAACAGGGCCTGGAACGCGGTGGGGGCCGGGATGAATTCCAGCCTGTCCCCGTCACAGGCCAGGGACCGGAGCGTGCCTCCCATCCCGTGAAACAGGGCGTCTCCGGAAGCCAGCACCACCACGTTTCCGCCCTGCCGGGCTTCTTCCAGCGCCTCCCGCGCCTGTTCCCGCGCGTTCCTGCCGATGGGGACGCGCCGTGCGTTGCAGGGCGGGCACTCCTTCAGCAGGGCGGCGGAAGCGTACAGGCTCTGCGCCTCTGCCAGTTTGTCCAGCAGGGCCGGGGAGGGGTGAAGCGGGCCTATGCCGCAGGAAAAAACGGTCAGGGGAGGCATGGAGGTATGTCGAGAAGAAGGTTGCCGGAAAAACCGGAGATCAGGAAACGGACGGGCAGGCCGGGCACGTGGCGCTGAAACTGGCGCCGGGCTTCCGCGGCCAGGTCCCGGTACAGGGAAAGGTGGGCCTCTTCCGGAACCAGCGCCAGCGCCTGGCGTACGGAGGAACAGGCCAGAATGCTCCGCCGCGCTTCATCCGCCAGCGCGGCATGGCGTTCCGCCGTGCGGAGAAAAAGCTGCATATCCTGCGCCACCTTGTGGGCGTGGGTATTGGCAAATCCGGCGGCGTACTTGCAGAGCTTGCCCGGCATGCAGGCCACTACGGCTTCCGCCATGCCCTGTTCTCCTGCGCTCTGAAGGCTTTCCGCAATGAAATCCCCAATGCAGATGAAGGAGATGGAGGGGTATCCCGGCAGAAGGGACTTGGCCAGCGCGGCCGTCCTCCCCCCCGTGCAGAAGACCGCCTTGTCAAAGCCGGAGAGCCGGGTGGAGCGCACGCAGATGCGGATGGTGGCAATATAGGCTTCATGGCTGTACGGGCGCACGATGCCGCTGGTGCCTAAAATGGAGATTCCCCCCACCACGCCAAGCAGGGGATTGAGCGTTTTCCCGGCAAGCCGTTCCCCGTCCCGGACGCGGATTTCTGCCAGCCAGCAGCCTTCCCGCATCCCGGAGCGGGCCAGGTTGTCCGCAATCATGCGCCGCGGTCCCTGGTTGATGGCCCATTTGTGCTGTTCGCAGTCCAGTCCCGGAAGCGTGCACAGGCCTATGCCCCCGGCAGAGCGCAGGATAAGGGTGGCCCCATGGATGGATAGAAGGTAATCCTCCGGGGCGGCTTCTTCCGGAACAGCCGCCCGGACGCGCGCCTCCATCACGGCTCCGTGGGTGCAGTCCGGGTCATCCCCTCCGTCCTTGATGATTCTGGAAAATCCCGGCTCACTGGCCGCCAGCGGGAGCGTTCTCGTTTCTCCGTCCGGAAAAAGCAGGGGAATGGATTCGCTGATGTTCTCGCCGTTCAGCGTCCTCCACGCGGCCGTGATGGCGGCGGCGGCATTGGCCCCGGTGGAAAATCCTTTCCGGAGCGGCTGGGGGAAGGGGGAGGACATGGGACGGAATACGGCGGATGGGGAGGAATGCGGAAAAATCAGGCGGCAGGCAGGTTCTCCAGAATGGCGTGCAGGGTAGTGACGGCCAGGGCGCTTCCGCCGCGCCGCCCGTCCAGAACAATCTGGGGCGCGGGGCAGGTCCCCGTCAGCAATTTGGATTCCACCACGTTGACGAAGCCCACAGGCATGCCGACGATCAGGGCGGGCCTGATGCCCTCTTCCAGCACATACCGGGAGATGCGGGCCAGGGAAAGGGGGGCGTTCCCGATGAGGACGATGGCCCCGTCCAGGATGGGGCGCGCCTTTTCCGCGGCGCAGATGGCGCGCGTCCTCCCGGTGGCTTTGGCCTGCGCGGCGATGTCCGCATCAGCAATGTAGCAATGGATATCCTCCTTGCTGTAACCGGGGTGGGCGCGCCGCAGGCGTTCCACGGAAAGCCCGGCCCGGATCATGTTGGAATCACAGAAAATGGGGCAGTGGTTGCGGAGGGCCGCCAGGGCGGAGGGTATGGGGTCATGGCGGAAAGCCAGCCCCGCGGCAATGGAAAGGTCCGCCGTGGTGTGGATAAGCCTGCGCATGACCTTCCATTCGGCCGGCGGCAGTTCTTCCCAGCCCTGGAACTCCCGTTCAATGGTGGCGAAGCTTTCCACCTCAATGGCGGCGGGGGACATGTCCCAGCGTATTTCAGGTGCGGCGGTCATGAGGCGTCAGTGAGTATAATGAATGAAAAGGCCCGTCAGGGCAATCAGAAGAATGGCCCCGATCATGCGGGAAAGCTGCATGACGAGCACGATGGTCAGGGCGTCCCGCGCGGGGAAAATGCCCATGGCGGAGGGAAGGTTGCGCCGCAGGGCGCGGATGGGGTTGCCGATGGCGCTGGCTACCAGCATGGCCAGCAGAATCTGGGAGGAGGTGACCATGCCGTGGCTGCGTAGGTTGGCGGCCACCCCCGCGGCCTGGACCAGGCCGCCCATCTGCGCGGCCACAATGCTCATGAGCTCCGCGGGGAAAATGCGGTTGACCCAGTCCGGCACGTGCTCCTCCCACCAGGAAAACAGGCCGTTTTTCATCAGCCACTCCACGCCAATCATCAGGGGAACCGTCAGGCAGAGCATGCGGAAAACGAGCGCGAGCACCCGCAGGCACGTCTGCCGCAGGGATTTGCGCCACTCCGGGGAGGGGCGCCCGGCGGCGGGAGCCTCCCCGGAAGCCGCCGCCTGCGGAACGGCAGCGGGGCTTTTCCTGCGGTGGAGGAACAGCACGCCCGCAATGAACAGGAAGCCGAAGCCCATCTGCCAGCCGAAGTAGCAGATGGCGGGCAGCCCCACCGCGCCAATGACGGGGTACGCCACCCGCAGAGAATGGGAGACAAAGGACAGGTAGCTGTTCATCATGCCTCCCGCAATCAGGTTGGAATGGGTGATTTTGCCTTCCGCGTGGCTGCTCACCAGCATGCCGTTGGCCGCGGCGTTGGAATAAAGGGCCGTTGGGATGGACAGGCTGATGATTTCCGGCAGGTGGGCCCAGCGCGCCAGTCCGCCGAACAGCTTGCCCAGGGCAAAATGAAAGCGGAAGATTTCTGCAATTCCGCCGATGAAGGCCGCCAGGGCCACCAGGCCGATCAGGCTGCCTATCTGGGGCAGGCGCGCCAGGATTTTCTCCGCGCCTGTTTCCGGAGCCTGCGCGCTCCGGGAATGATGGCGTTTTCTGGGCGCCGGGGCCGGGCTGGCAGCGGGGGCTTCTTCCTTTCCTTTTGCTTCCCCGCGCGTCTCCGCGGGAGTCTCCCCCGCGGGCTTCATGGACATGCGGGGCCTTCCGGATGCGGAGGCGTCCATGCCCGCGGGCATCTTCACCACCATGACTCCGGAGGCCGCCAGGGCCAGCACCAGCCAGAGCCAGCGGAAAGGCTGGCGCCAGGGATAGGTGCGGGAGTGCCTGGTGCCGTTCATGCCTTCTTGACGAACATCAGGGAAAGGTATTCTTCCGGCCTGGCGGCGATGACGTCAATATCGTCCGTAATAAACTCGTCGGGCATGCCCAGTCTTTCCCCGTAAATAACGCGGATATCCTTCTCCCGCCGGATGCGCTCCATCAGGCGCGCGCGGCTGCGGTAGGTCTTCATGAGAACGGTGGTGGTTCCGAGCGGGAACTCCAGGGAATCCGCCATCTCCGGCCTGAAGGCGGGAACAACCCGCAGCCTTTCCCCGTTTTCCACCAGGATCTGGCGGCTGTGGGCCGCCAGGGTGCAGTAGGAGGTGATCCCCGGCACCACTTCCGTGTGCAGGTCCGGATTCCGGCTGAGCAGGAGGCTCAGGATATAGCCCAGGGTGCTGTAAGTCATGGCGTCTCCCAGCGTGGCAAAGGCGCAGTCCTGGCCGCGGGAAAGGGCCTCCTCAATAACGGCCGTATTCCTCTCAATCTGTTCCTGCCGGGTTCTGGCGTCGCGGGACATGCTGAAAACCAGCTTGTGGAACTCCGCCTTCACGCCGCCCACGGACCGCACCACTGCTTCGGAAATGCTGAAATCACTGTTGGGGCCCGTCACGGTAAACACCACGTCCACGGACCGGAACACGTTGACGGCCCTGAGCGTGAGGTATTCCGGATTGCCGGGGCCTATGCCCACTCCGTAAAATTTTCCGGGGGAGGACATGTCAATGCGCTTGTTTGGGAGTCATGAGGTCGTCCGCCGTGGTCCGGGCATGGCGGGAGAAAACGGCGCGGATGCCCGGGTTTTCCCCCAGGCCCTTCAGGTGTGTTTTAACGGTGAACCCCTCCTTCCTGAGCATGGAGGCCCAGGAATCCTCCTCGTCCCCGCCCAGGTCATTCTTGGCGTGGTCTCCGGCCACCAGCATGAAAGGGGCCAGCCAGACGGTTTTTGCGCCGGATTTCTTGAGCTGTTCCAGAATGGGGGCCACGCCGCGCGTGCCTTCCACGGTGGCGAAAAACGCCAGGTTGTCGCGGTTGTTCAGCTCTCGGGCAAAATCGGAAAGCACCATGTCGCAGCGGCCTTCCTGCTGGCCGTGGCCCATGAGCAGGATGGCTTCATCCTTCTTCCGTTCCGCGGGGAAATGCTGTAAAAAGGCCGTAACCGCCTCGTCCCTGTCCCGTTCGCTTTCCAGCAGGGGACGGCCGATGAACACGTGGTCGAAGCTGTCCGGATGGCGTGCCAGGAAGCTGACGATCTGCCTCTCCATCCGGGAGAATTCCTCTCCGGGGGCGATGTGGAGGGACTGGACGCGCAGCGTGCGGATGCCTTCGCGGGCCATGCGGTCCAGATTCTCCTCCACGGAGGGAACCGGGGTTCCGCGTCCGGCAAGCTTCCTGCGGATGATGCTTGAGGTGTAGCTCCACTTCAGGCGGTCCGGGGCATAATGGGCCAGAAGGTCCTTTTCCAGCTCCTTGTAGGAGACGGTGGCGTCCTGGTGGCTGGTCCCGAAGGCGACGAGAAGAAGCCCTTCCTGCTGTGACGGAGCCGCCTGTTCCGCCGGGGCGGGGGAGGCCTCCGCCCCGCATGGGGCGGCGGAAAGCACGGGCAGGGAAAACAGGGTGAGCCCGGCAAGAAAAACGGAGGAAAAGGGCAGGAACGCCCCCGGCAGGTAAGAGGATGTTTCAATCATGCGTTGATAAGGTATGGTGAACCAAAGCAAGGATATTCGGACTCCGGGTCTCCAACCTCCCCCTCGCCTTCACCCTCCGGAATGGGAGGACTGGCTGATAGAACGCCTGGTGAAAAACGTTCCCTGAGGGTTTGTAACCCGATACCGCAGCGCGACTGTTTCCGGTTCTCACGGAATTCCCCGTTGCTTCGGCGTGTTTAATGGCGTTTTTAGCCGTCAGTGTCAATGTTTATTAGAACCGCCGCCGGATTTCCGGCGAGCGGTGGAAAAGGTGCGTGAACGGGTAAAAGCCGCCTCTCCGCCCGCCCCGGAAAAAGGCGCAGGGTTCCGGCTCCGGGAGACGCGGATTTCCAGCCCGGCAGTCCGCAGGCAGGCGTTTGCTGCTTGCCGTGGGCGGGACCGGTGTGAGAGCATGGGGTATGGCCTCTTCTCCGGATGTAGTAGAATATATATGTTTCCAGCTCCGGCATGCCGGGGATATTTCCTTCAAAAAAATGTTCGGGGAATACGGCCTGTACTGTGACCGGAAGTTTTTCGGCCTGGTATGTGACAACCAATTATTTGTCAAAATCACGGAGCCGGGCCTGAAGCTGCTCCCGCAGCAGGAGCAGGGCAGCCCCTATCCCGGCGCCAGGCCGCATTTCCTGATGACGGAGCTGGATGATGACCGGGCTCTTTCCTCCTTTGTCCGTGAAACGTGTTCCGTCCTCTCCGCTCCGGATGTCTTATCCGGGAAGAAGAAAAAAGCTTCCGGAGAAAAAAGAAACAGGCGTCCGTAAACGCCTGTTAGTGCCGGATGAAATGCCGTTCGGCTGAAAGGCTTATTTATCTTCCGGAGACTCCTGCACGGCCAGGGAAGACAGGCTTCTTTTCAGGTTGTCCGCCACGGTCTGCGTGGCTTCATTGTCAGACTCCGCGAATTTGTCCACGGCCTGCGCCAGGGACTTAAGGTCGGATTCCGAAACCTTGCGGCCTTTCGCCTTCCGCTGTTCCAGGGCGGAAATCTTCTTGTTGAGGTCGGCCAGTTTCGGCAGGTCCTTGTTGGCTTTCAGAGCCGCCAGCGGTTCGTCAAACTCCTTGACGGAGGGCACCGCCGTCTTCAGGCGCGTGATGGCCGTCACCGCTTCCAGCGGGTTGGACTGGATCTGGGCCTGCACCATGTCCTTGGCGTCTCCCAGCCATTCGTCAAAAGCGCCGCACACGGCCTGCGCCTCCTCGTCGTCCGTTTTCTTCCGCAGGGGAGTGATCTTGGACTCGATGTTGCTGCCGTTGGAAACGACCGTCTTGGCCAGGGACTTGTACTTGTCCAGCTCCACGCCTTCCAGGATGGGAAGGCCGCGTTCCGCCTTCATCACCTCCTTCTTCACCAGGTCGTAAAGCTGGGTGGGGTGCCCCTTGGCCACTACTTTGCCGTTGGCGCCGATCAGTACGGCATGCGGCAGGCCGCCCGGGCAGGAGGCCGCCGGAATATCCAGCCCCTGGTAAACGGGGAAGGTAATCTTCTTTTCCTCCAGGAACTGCTTGATCCTGGGGCTCGGCCCCTGGCGGTGGCTGCCTACCACGGTAAAGCCCTTGGACTGGAACTTATCCTGCAATTCCTGCAAATGCGGCATGCTGGCGATGCAGGGCGGGCAGTTGATGCCCCAGTACTCAAAAAACACCACCTTCCCCTTCAGGTCGGAAGCCTTGATTTTTGGTCCGTGGAGGTGGCTGCTGTCGTCAAAGGAAGGGTAGGTGACTTTGGCTCCGGCGCCATTATCCGCCGCATGGATGAAAGCCGGGGCCGTCATGGCGGCGATGCTCCCGGACAGAAGAAGGGCAGTAAAGGTTTTCATAGGATGGATGATGCAGAATCCCTCATTGAGTGTCAAGAAGGAAGCCCGCTCCCCGCGCCGGGCTCCCCGGCTGCCCGTTCCTGTGGGGAAAGCGTCTCAGGCAATATCCAGCCCCATGATGTAATCCGTCATGTAATAGCCGTGGCCTATGTGGAAATCCCCGCGTTCCAGTTCCCGCATGCCCATGCGCTGGTAAAACTCCACCGCGCGGGTGTTGTAGCGGTTGACGTTCAGGCGCATCAGGCACGGTTCCGGATGAATGCTCCTGATGTAGCTGACGGCCTGGCGGAACAGGTAGCTGCCGATGTGCAGGCCCTGGAAACCGGGCAGAACATAAATCTTCTGCAAGTGGAAAACGCCGGGGCCCTCCGGCTGGACGGACAGGTAGCCGCAGTGCTCCCCGTCATGGGAGGCGATGAAATACACGTGCCCCTCCTCCATCTGCTGCTTCAGGTTGGCGGGGGAATACATCCAGTCCATCATGAACTCCATCTGCTCCGGGGAAAGGAGGTCCCGGTAGGTGGCGGGGAAAGCCTGCCCGGCCAGTTCATGAATAAGCATGATGTCGTCTTTGGTGGCTTGGCGGAGTGTAGGCATGGCGGAAATACTACACGGAAAAAGGCCGGATGAAAAGGGCCTCTTCCCGGTTTCCGGTGGAATTTGCGGGCATGGCCTACTTTCCCCTCCCTATTCCGGCGGGGGCGTTTTATGCTGGATGGCACAGGCTTTTTTAACGGAAACCGGGGTAAAACCTGTCTGTATGGTGTACCCCGCATGCGCGCCAGACCATGAAAGAACCCATTCCCATACAACAATGGCTCCCTGCCGGGCCGCTCAGGGACATGGGGGAAAAATACGTAAGCCAGCTTCCGGATGTGGCGCAGAACCCCATCAGTCCGGAATCCTTCATTCATCACTCCGACCATTCCTGGACGGAATACCTGGTGGCCTACTGCCTGCTGTACCCGTGGGTGGTGATCGCCCTGGGGCTGCTGGGCGGCCTGGCCCTGGGAGCCTACTACCTTTTTTGCCGCCGCCGGGAATACGACCACCGCATTTTCTGCTCCAAATGCGGCACCATGATGTACCCGTGCGGCCTGCACTGCCCCAAGTGCGGCACGCCCAATCCCAAACCCCGCGCCCTGAACTGGATCGGTTATTCCAGGCTGCGCACCGTCATTCCGTCCACCGGATGGAAAAGGCATGAGGAAGTGCTTCGCAGCTACCGGCGGTGTTTTTACTGCGGGCAGCCGCTCCATGAACCTACGCTGGAACAGAACTGCCCTGCCTGCGGAAAAGCGGTGCTCCAGGGGGAGCAATCCGTGGACCGTTATGATGATTACATTGCCCGGCGCAGGGGGTGGACCTTTGCGGCCGTGGTGGTGCTGGGCATCATCCCCATTCTCGGCCCTCTGCTGGCCTCCTCCCTGTACAAGAGAACGCTCGTCAACCCGTACTCCCTGTACATGACCGTATTCAGGGAAAGCTTCCTGATGGTGGTGCTCTACCTGTGCCGCCACCTCTTCCGCCTTCTGCCCTTCATCGGAACCATCGGCATGCCCATCCTCTGCGTGACGGAATACCACCTCTACCGCCGCATGTTCCTCTGGAAAACGGAGAAATATGACTTTGGCGGAAAAGGGAAGGCCTGAAGAGCGCTTACCCCCGGTCCGGATATTTCCGGCGCGTGCGGGGAATGGTGGGCTGCGGGATTGACTTGAAGCCCCGGCAACGTACCTTTTCGCCATGCAGATGCGTTACGTCCTGTTTGCCTCCATGGCCGCCCTTTGTCTGGCGCTGGCCGCCTGTTCCGTCACATACGGCAACAAATCCGTGGCGTCCCCGGAAGTATACGGCAGGCTGGCGCCGGGAAAATCCTCCAAGGCGGACGTTTACGACGCGCTGGGCCAGCCCTCCGACGTGGTGACCATGAAAAACGGCGTCTTGTGGACCTACCGCTACCGCAAGGCTAAAAACGACTTCCTGGGCAATATTCCCCTCTTTGGCGTCGGCCTGATTGCCGGAGGGAAAAACGGGGACGTTTATACGGTGCTGGCCCTGTTTGATCGGCGTGGCGTGCTGGCCTCCCGCACGGCGGCGCGGCAGAAGCTGTACACCTCCAATCTGGCCTCCCTGAAACGCTCCCTGGACGTCATGATGGAGGGCGAATCGTCACACCGGCGGGTGGAAACGGAGATGAAAAAAATAGGCAGGCCCTTTGATCCGTCTGCGGCCAAGGATGCGGACCTGCTGGAAAAGTCTCTTGATTAACGGCCTGCGGGCTTTCTCTTCCTTATTGTATCAAGTATGACAAGGAATCGTTTTTTTTCTAATGGACTAAACTTACTGCATACAGTAAGTAGGCGGCGTTCCCCGAAGGGATACGGCAGGGATTCTTCCTGAATTCCTCCGCTCCCGGTGGAGCAAACCCTATAGAAAAATAGAATGAAAATGAAAAGAAAACTGGCATTGGTTCTGGCGAAGGCTTTCTCCGGAAAGTCCGTGCCGGAAAAGAAACGGGAAAAAGAGGTAAAGGCCTCCAGGAAACTGGAAGCATGGCTGAAGGCTTCCAGAATGCGGTCCTTCTAGAAAAGGCCTGCTGACGGAAAAGGCGGATTCGGGCGCTGGCCGCCCGGTTCGCGGGGAGGGACGGGGAGAAAAAATTGAGTCTCCCTTTTTTTCATCGTACCATAAAACGATGAAGTGCGTGAATGGGACGATGGGGACGGCTGGGTCCTTTGGGACGGAGAGGGAAGGGAGGACAGATGGATGACGGGCGTTTACTGCCTAAGGGAGGCGGCTACAGACGGCTTCTTTCATTCCGCAAGGCCCAAATCATTTACGATTTGACGGTAGCTTTCTGCGACGCTACTTGAGTCGTGATGCGCGTACTACTGACCAGATGGTGCAGGCGGCGCGTTCCGGCAAGCAGAATATTGCGGAGGGGAGCATGGCTTCCGTTACTTCCCGTGAAACGGAAATCAAGCTGACCAATGTAGCCCGGGCCAGCTTGGAAGAGCTTCTGCTGGACTATGAAGATTATTTGCGTACGCGCGGGTTGAGGCTATGGGATAAGGATTCTCCCGAATCTCTGTTTATGCGGAAGGCCTCCCTGCGGCATGACCATTCGGAATGGTTTTTAAATCTGGCTCATTCCAGAAACGATGAAGTGTTCGCGAATATGGCGGTTTGTCTGATTCATCAGGCCGCTTTTCTCTTGAAAAAACAAATGAATGTACTGGAAGAACGGTTTTTGCAGAAGGGAGGCTTAAGGGAGAGAATGACCCGGCTGCGGAAGCAGAGGAGAAAGTCGGGAAGCTCGTAAAAGCAATTGTCTCACCGGTCTCATTCGTCCCAATGGTCCTCCCGGGCAATTTCCGGGCTGGGTTGCGGGTCAAAAGATATGTCTTCATGACAGTTGCGCCTTGACTACGGCGTTGGAATGTCCGTTCATCTGGGCAGACATGACCATACCCGGAATTCTTGAAGAAAAGTTGTCCGCCGCATTGAAAGCGGTGTTGGGGGAGGAGCTTCCCGCTGATTTTTGCGCCAGTGTGACGCCGTCCGCGGATTTGCGGTTCGGGGACTATCAGAGCAACGCCGCCATGGTGCTTGCCAAGCGGTGCCGCACGAATCCCCGCGCTCTGGCCCAGCAGGTGGTGGACCGGATGGGGCAGGACGGCGTCTGCTCCCTGGAAATCGCCGGGCCCGGCTTCATCAACTTCCGCATCAAGCCGGAATTTTACGCCGCGCGCCTGCTGGCCATGCTGGCGGACGACCGTCTGGGGGTGGAGAAGGTGCAGGACCCCAAAACCATCGTCATTGACTTCTCCGCGCCCAACGTCGCCAAGCCCATGCATGTGGGCCATATCCGCTCCACCATCATCGGTGACGCCCTCTCCCGCGTGGCCCGCTTTGTGGGGCACAACGTGATTACGGACAACCACATCGGGGACTGGGGCACCCAGTTCGGCATGATCCTGTGGGGCTGGAAGAACATTCTGGACGAGCAGGCCCTGGCCGCCAACCCCATTGACGAACTGCTGCGGGTGTACAAGGACGTGAACCTGATGTGCAAGGAAAAGCCGGAACTGCTGGACACCTGCAAGGCGGAGCTGGTGAAGCTCCAGGCCGGGGACGGGGAAAACCTGGCGATCTGGAAGCGCTGCGTGGAAGTCTCCAAATCCGGCCTTTCCAAAATCTACGGCCAGCTTGACATCCACTTTGACTACTGGCTGGGGGAAAGCTTTTACAATGACGCCCTGGCCCCGCTGGTGGACGGCATGATCGCCGCCGGAATGGCCCGTGAGAGCGACGGCGCCATCTGCGTGTTTTCCGACGGCTCCGTGCCGCCCAATGAAGACCCCTTCCTGGTGCAGGACAAGGGGGAATGGCGCGCCAACCCCTGCATCATCCGCAAGGCGGACGGCGGCTTCCTGTACGCCACCACGGACCTCGCGACGCTGGACCACCGCATCAGGACGTGGGGGGCGGATTCCATCTGGTACGTGGTGGGCGCCCCCCAGGCCCTGCATTTCCGGCAGATTTTCTCCACGCAGCGCCGCCGCGGCATGGACGGGGACTACCGCCACATCGCCTTCGGCTCCATCCTGGGGGACGACCGCAAGCCTTTTAAAACCCGCTCCGGGGATACCGTCTCCCTCCAGGACGTGCTGGATGAAGCCATTGAACGCGCCGCCCGCGTGGTGGAGGAAAAGAGCCCGGACATGCCGGAGGAGGAAAAAAAGCGCGTGGCGGAAGTCGTGGGCATAGGAGCCGTAAAATTTGCGGAGCTCTCCCAGAACCGAATGACGGATTACGTCTTCAACTGGGACAAAATGCTGGCCCTCCAGGGGGACACGGCCCCGTACCTCCAGAACTCCTATGTGCGCGTCCGTTCCATCTTCCGCAAGCTGGACGGCAGCCCGCTGGACTGGTCCGCCCCCATTCAGCTTTCAGAAGATGCGGAAATGCATCTGGCGCGGCTCCTGGCCCGGTACGGGGAAGTGGTGCCGCAGGTTCTGGACGACTGCCGCCCGAACGTGCTGGCCGCCTACCTCTTTGACCTGGCCCGGGCCTTCCACTCCTTCTATGAGGCGTGCCCGGTCCTGAAATCGGAAGGGGCTGTGCGGCACTCCCGCCTGGCCCTGTGCGAGCTGACGGCCCGCACCCTCAAGCACGGGCTGGGCCTGCTGGGCATCCAGCTTCCGGACAGAATGTAACCGTTTCTTCCTTATGAACGCCTCTTTCCGCCATGTCCTGCTGGCCGCCGCCATGGCGGGATTCTGTTCCGCTGCTGGGGGCGGGGAACACGGGTACTGGATGAGCAGCCCGTCCCTGAACGGCTGGCGGGAGGCCGTCTTCCGCGCCGGCGTTCCGGCACAGCCTGCCGTGCTGCCGCCCGGCGTGGAGCCGATGATGGTGGGCTCCTCCTCTCCTGCCGCGCAAATGCTGGTGCTGGAAGGAATGACGCATCTGCTCACCTTCGGGGACATGCGTGCTTTCCGGAAATTTGACGCCGCGCTCCGGCTGGACCCGGACTGCCTCATGGCCCACTGGGGCAGGTGCATGAGCCTGATGGGCGCCGGACCCGCTTTTCAGGACCAGCGCGTCCATTCCATGAAGCGCATGAAGGAGCTGGCGCTGCGTCCGGACTGTCCGGAACAGGAACGCGCTTATGCGGACGCCCTGGCCGTGCTGCTGATGAACGGCCCCGTAAAGGCGCAGGAAGCGTGGAAAACCATCTGCTCCACCTGGAAGCGCGACCCTTACGCACCCCTCTTTTACGCCATGCTCCTGCGGGACGGCTTTGACGGGCACGGCAACCCCGGAGAGGGGCAGAAAGAGGCCGTCCGCGTGGTGGACGCCGTCCTGAAAGAACGCCCCGGCTCCCAGGCCGCCCTGTTCATGCGCGCTCTGCTGGAGGAAGTGGCTCCCGTCATTTCCCCGGAAACGGTGGAAACCGCCCGCAAGGCCGTGGCCGCCAACCCCTTCTCCGCGTCCGCCCATCATCTGCTGGGCCATTGCCTGTTCCGCACGGGGGACTATGAAGGGGCATGCGCCGCCTTCAAGGACTCTGAAAACCTGTGCCTGGCCTGGGAAAAGGCGGAAAACGTTCCCCCCGCGCTGGATGACGCCTGGTTCCGCTCCATCCTTTACCGGGCCGTTTCCGAATTCTGCGCCGGACATTACAGGCAGGCGAATGCCGTCGCCGCCCGCGCCGCTTCCGTTCCCCTGGACAAAAAGCATCCGCTGGCCCCCGGCACCCTCCTGCAAATATGGGAGGCCAGGACACTGCCCGCGCGCCTGATGCTGGCCCGGCCTGACCTGCCCGCGCAGGCTCTTGTGCTCAAGGCTTCTCCGGGACCGCTGCCCAAGGGATTTCCGGACTTGAGCAACGGCATGGCGGCAGTGGTCACCCAATACATGGGCGCCTGTTACTCTGCCAGGCAGGGCAGGCCGGGCGCCGTGGCGTCCGCCTTTGACAAACTGTCCGGCGTTCTGCGCCTGCTCATGGACGGCGCGGACGCCGCCCGGCGGCAGATGAGCGTCTCCTACTGGGCTCGCTGCCTCCAGATGGGAAGCCTGTATTCCTCTGAAATCCGCTCCCTCATGTTCCCGGACTCCGCCAGCGTCTGGATGTCCGAGGCCATCGGGAGCCAGCGCTTCTCCTCCCTGCTGCTGCCCCCCGTGGTGCCGTACCCCGCGGAATGGAAGCTGGCCCGCGCCTATCTGAAGGCCGGGAAATACCGGGAATGCGCGGACATGTGCGAACAGGCGCTCAAACGCTTCCCGAACCATGCCGGAGTGCTGGACACGCTGAAACAAGCCCGCGCCGCCGGAAAATAATCCATCCTGCCATCCTGCCGTTTCTCATGGAACGGACTGGAGACTCCGTCCCCGGCAGACGGGAAAGGGACTGGGATGAATAAAAACTTTGGAAAGGCGAACAACATGGATATTTACGAAAGACTGAAAAACGGAGAACCGATCAACACCCGGGAATCCAGGGAATTCAAGGAAATACTGTGGCCGGAAACGGTGAGAAGCCGCACGCTTTGCCAGAAAATCAATTCGCTCCCACCGTTTGACGGGGAAGTGCGGGCGCTCGTGAATGAACTCTTTGAGGGCAGGTTCCCGGAATCCTCCAACATCTCTCCCCCCTTCCAGATTGACCGCGGACACTGCGTCTCGGTGGGCGAGCGCGTATTCATCAATGAAGGCCTGGACGTGATGGCCGCGGGAAGCGTCACGATAGAAGATGACGTGCTGATCGGGCCGCAGGTCTCCATACTGACGTCCAATCATGATGCCGGCAACTTGTTCATCTTGAAAAATAAGCCTGTAGTGATAAAAAAAGGGGCGTGGATCTGTTCCAGGGCGGTTCTCTGTCCCGGCGTCACGGTGGGTGAAGGGGCTGTCGTAGGCGCCGGCTCCGTCGTAACGAAGGATGTCGGTCCGCATACCCTGGTAGGCGGGAACCCCGCAGCATTCATTAAAAATATTTAACAGGCAAACGCCGCTCCTCCGGATTCTCCTAAAACATGGTAAACTTCATCTTTTCATGGCCGCCGCAGGGAAGGCCGGAGCTCCCATGAACTCCTGTATTCCCGGAATAAGGCCATCTTCATTTTCAATAACAAATACATCAAGCAACATGAACCATCCCTATCTGGACCCCTCCTTCCTCGTTTCCTGGTCACGGCTCACGCCGGACGCCATCAAGCCGGACGTTACGGAAGCCATCGCCCGCGCCAGGGCGAACATCCAGGCCATCTGCGACCAGCCGCTGGACTCCCTGACCTATGAAAGCACCTTCGGCGCTCTGGAAAAAGCCTCTGAGGAACTGCACCTCGGCTGGGGCCGCATCATGCATCTGGACTCCGTCAATGACGAACCCGCCCAGCGGGAAGCCATCGGGGAAATGCTGCCGGAAGTGGTCGCCTTCTCCTCCTCCGTTCCGCTGAACCCGTGCCTGTGGACGGTCCTGAAAGCAGCCGCGGCCTGTGACTGGGTGAAAAACCTCTCCCCCGTCAGGCAGCGCTTCATTCAGGAAACGCTGGCGGACTTCCGTGAAAGCGGGGCGGACCTGCCGGACGAGGTAAAGCCGGAATATGCGGAAATAGAAGCCCGGCTCTCCCTGAAGACCAAGAAATTCGCGGAAAACGTGCTGGACTCCACCAACGCCTGGGAACTCATCGTGGAAAATGAAGCGGAACTCTCCGGCCTGCCGGACTCCGCGAAGGAAGCCGCCCGGCTGGACGCCCTGGCCAACGGCCACGGCACGGAAGAAGCCCCCCGCTGGCGTTTCACGCAGAAATTCACCTCCCTCCAGCCCGTCATGCAATTTGCGGACTCGGACGGACTGCGCCGTAAAATGTGGGAAGGCTCCTGCTCCATAGGGAAGGACGGGGAATATGACAACGAGGCCCTCATTGCGGAAATCCTGGAACTGCGGGATAAAAAGGCCCATCTGCTGGGGTATGGCTGCTTTGCGGACTACGCCACCTCCCGCCGCATGGCCGGGAGCGGAGCCAACGCCTTGAATTTTATTAATGACCTCCATGACAAGGTGAAGCCCTCCTTCCTGAAAGACATGGAAGCCGTACGGCGGTACAAGGAGGAAAAAACCGGAAAACCCGTGGAAAAGCTCTCCCCGTGGGAAACCGCCTACTGGTCTGAAAAACGCCGCCGCGAGCTCTACTCCTTTGACGAGGAAGATTTGCGCCCGTACTACTCTGTGGAAAAGGTGATGGACGGCCTCTTCTCCATCTACTCCGGCCTGTACGGCATCACGGTAACGCCGCGCCCCACGGTGGCGTTCAAGCCCGGTGAATCCGGGGAAGTGCCGGAAGGCGCGGTGGAAGTATGGCACCCGGACGTCCTGTTCTATGAACTGCATGATGCGGAAAGCGGGGAACATCTCGGTTCCTTTTATGCGGACTGGCATCCGCGGGACTCCAAGCGCGCCGGAGCGTGGATGAACTACCTCAGCGTGGGGGAACCCCCGCGCGGCGGCAAGCCCCGCGTGCCCCATCTGGGCCTCATGGTCGGCAACATGACCAAGCCCGTTGGGGACAAGCCCGCGCTGCTGTCCCACCGGGAGGTGGAAACCATCTTCCATGAATTCGGCCACCTGCTGCACCAGCTCCTCTCTGATGTGGAGGTGAAATCCCTGGCTGGCACCAACGTGGCCTGGGACTTTGTGGAACTGCCCTCCCAGATCAATGAAAACTGGTGCTGGGAGCGGGAATCCGTGGACCTCTTCGCCGCGCACTATGAAACGGGTGCAACAATCCCGGACGAACTGTTCTCCAAAATGCGCGCCGCCCGCAACTACATGAGCGGCACGGACTTCATGCGCCAGCTCTGCTTCGGCAAGCTGGACCTGGAGCTTCACGTGAACTGGCCGCAGTACAAGGGCGCTCCGCTGGAGGAAACGGATGAACGCATCCTGGCGGACTACCGGGTGCCCATGACCCACCGCGGTCCCTCCGTGGCGCGCCGCCTGACCCACATCTTCGCGGACCCCACGGGTTATGCCTCCGGCTACTACTCCTACAAATGGGCGGAAGTGCTGGAAGCGGACGCCTTCAGCCGCTTCCTGAAGGAAGGGGTGCTGAACCCGCAGACCGGGCGCGACTTCCGCCGCTGCATCCTCAGCAAGGGCAACAGCAAGCCTGCCGCGGAACTCTACCGCGACTTCATGGGCCGTGATCCGGACGCGGAAGCTCTGCTTGTCAAATCCGGCGTCCTTTAAATCAATCTCTAATATAACCCTCATGCCTGAACAAAAAAGACTCTCTCTCGCCGGCATCGGGTGCGGCTCCCGCACGCGCACCTACATGAAGCTGGCCATGGAACAAAAAGACCGCTACCGCATCGCCGCCGCGGCGGACCCCGTGAAGCAGCGCACGGAAGCCGTGCGTGACTTTGCCCCGGAGGAAGAGCGGGACTCCATCCGCCTGTTCAAGGACGCCACCTCCCTGCTGGAGGAACCGCGCCTGGCGGACGTAGCCATCATCGGCACGCAGGACGACTACCACTACGCCCCGTGCAAAAAGGCCATGGAGCTGGGCTACCACGTCCTGCTGGAAAAACCCATCGCCAAGACGCTGAGAGAAACGCTGGAACTGCGTGACTTGGCGCGCCAGCTGAAACGCCGCGTGGCCGTGTGCCACGTGCTGCGCTACACCCAGTTCTACCGCACCCTGAAAAAAATCATCGCCAGCGGGGAAATAGGGGACGTCATCACCTTCAACGCCAATGAAGGCGTGGGGGCGTGGCACTTCGCCCACTCCTTCGTGCGCGGCCACTGGGGCAACAGCAAAACCTCCACCCCCATGATCGTGGCCAAATGCTGCCATGACATGGACATCCTCTACTGGCTCATGGGGCGGCGCAAGTGCCTCTCCGTAGCCAGCTTCGGGGAGCTCACCTTCTTCACGAAAAAAACGCTCTCCTCCCCCCGGCCGGAACGCTGCACGGACTGGACCACCCCGGTGGGGGAAGACCCCTGGGACGCCCGCAAATACGCCACGGACGACGAATGCAAGCGCTGGCTGGGCATGGTTTACGACCGCGCGCAGGAAGCCACCGCGGAGGAAATCTGCGAATGGCTTGAAACCTCCCCGTGGGGCAGGGACTACCTCCAGTGCGACAATGACCAGCCGGACCACCAGGTTTCCATCATGCGCTTTGAAGGCGGCCTGACCGGCACCTTCACGATGACGGCCTTTGAACAGGGCCGCCATATTGAAGTATACGGCACCAAAGGCAAAATCCGCGCCGGAGCCTTCTACAAGGAAAACGGCCCCGGTGAAATCACCGTCACGCCCCACTTTGGCGGAAAAACCCGCGTGGTGGAGCTGGAGGAACTGGCTGGCGGCTACCAGGGCCACGGCGGCGGTGACTGGGGGCTGGTGGAAGCCCTTTACGATGACATGCTGACGGTTCCCTCTCCGGCGGACATGACCACCTCCATTGAAGAATCCGCCCACTCCCATGTCATGGCCTTTGCCACGGAACACGCCCGGCTGACCGGCCAGGTGGTGGACGTGGCCGAATTCGAGCGCCGGGTCATGAGAGGTGAACTGGACTACTGATCCGGTAGTTCAACACTTCAATTTCCAGAAAACGGACGGGAAACCGTCCGTTTTTTATTGCTGGTTCCGGATGTGGAACCGTAGATGGCTGCAACCATCTTCCTCCATGAAAAACGGAATAATTAATGGAATTCGTGGAAATGTAGAAAAAGAATATTTGGTCAAGTCTGGAAATCATAAATATTCCGGTTTTAAATGATAAAAAATAACTTATTGGTCAGGACAGGGTTATAAAACGGACGGATTTGGAATCCGGAGTCAAGCCTACAAAATTGAAAGAAAAACGTTTTAAGGAAATTTGGCTTGGCAATATCCTGGAAATTGCCGTAGGGATTTCCTGATATAACAGGCTTTCTTTTTGTTCCGGCGATCATTACTGACCGTCTCTGCATGTTGGCGGCGGTAGCCGTCAGGGCCGGCGGTATAAGGCTGTGAAAAGGGGGATGGGGAAATGTTGCAGAGCATCAGGAAGAACAATTTTTCACGGCTGTAACATCCATACCGGATTCCAAATCCGGCATATATCTTGTGAATTGGCTAAAACCATGAAGAAATCATTCATTCTGCTATTATTGGCAGGCGCCGTCTCCGCGGCTTCTGCGGCTTCCCTGAAAATTAATCTGGGTTCTTCCTCTGCGGGGGATCCGGATTGGATCAGTGTGGCTACCCAGGCTTCCTCCATCACGGGAGGAAAAGCCGCCTCCTACGCCTCCATTGCTTCCTTGAGCAAAAACGGGGGAAACGTTTCCCCGTCCGTGGTTCTCGGCAATCTGGGCGGTCAGGACGTCACGCTCACCATGGCGTACAAAAGCACCGCCGCCATGAATGCGGGTTACCTGGACGCGACAGGCACGTCCCCCTCCATCAACTCCCTCTTCCCGGACAGCATGGCGCAATCTTCCATTTCCGGCAAGTGCAACGGGGTGAAGGGACAGACCGTCGGCCTGCAATTCACGTTGAGCGGCCTGGCGGCCAATACCACCTATTATCTGTACGTTCTGGGCAACAACGGTTTCTCAACCAATAAAACCAGCATGGCCCTCTCGGGCGGTGTCAGCAATGTCACCGGCAGCCTGATGGACGGCTATGAAGGAGCGGGAACGGTGACCGGTTCAACTTTCCAGGGGACGACGGATTCTTCCGGCGTGGGGATGGAATGGGCATTCACCACAAACAATTCGGGCCAGGTGACGCTCACTTATGAACGCTCCGCCGGAGCGGCCGCGGATGTGGTAAATGCAGATGTCAGCTTGAACGGATTCATGCTGGCAACCGAGCCCATTCCCGAACCGGCCACGGCATCCCTGGGGTTGCTCGGACTGGCGGCGCTGCTGTTGCGGCGGCGCAAAAACTAAGGAGCATTCAGCATTATCTTTGACGAGATGTCCGGAAAGAAGGGATGGACCGCCCATGTTGTTCATCCCTCCTTTCCGGCATTTTTTATTTGCAGAAGTCTATCTGTTAGATTATTTAATAACCTTATATCTATGAAAAAGAAATCTCTCTTCGGCGTCCTTGTGGCGGTGGCTCTCTCCGTTCTGGGGAATCCGGGGCAGGGTGCGGGAACGGTGGAATCCTTTGGCGTGGACTTCGGCAATGCGGCTTCTGCGGCACAGCCGGGCTGGACGAATATGGGGGTGGTGACCACCACGCCATCCTCCACGCTGAAAAGCGTGCCCCTGCGGAGGAATAACCTGGAAGCCTCTTCCTCCCCCGTGCTGGCTGGAACGCTGTTTGGCCGCTCCGTTTATCTGGCGGTAACGGCCAAATCGGAAGCGAGCGTGGGAAACATGTGCTATAACAACGCCAATTCAACGTGGCGGGAAAAGGGGGAAACCCGCGGAGGGCAGCCGGGCGGCGTGCTGCAGGCGGAAAGCGCCTTCTCCTTTCCGAATCATGGGGAAGCCCTGAATACGAGTTTGCAATTGTTTACCAACGGCATGGCGGTCCGGGCCGGCACGGTGCGCGTTTCCCTCTCCGGACTGGCGCCCGGCAAGGAATATGCCGTTTCTTTTTTCCTGGGCAGCGGCAAGCCCGCGTACCAGTCCGTTTCCCTGGTATCCGGCGCTCATGTGGACGTAAAGGCGCTTCAGACCTCCACCGGTTCCCGCACGGAAGACACGTGGAAAGGGGGCGTCAACACGGCGGACGCGGATACCTATATGGCGGTGGAATGGACCGCGGCAGCGGATGAGGCCGGGACGCTCGTTTTTGACGTGGTGAAGGAAGGCAGCTCCGCCGGAACCGGAACCCTGAATCTGAATGCGCTGACTGTCCGCACGGATGATACCCCGGCCCCTCCCGCTCCGGAGCCGAAGCCCGTCAGCGTGCTCCACAACAGGGCGCTGACCGTTCTTTCCTCCCCGGTGGCGCTTCCCGTGCCTGCGGATGCCTGGACCGGAACGGGGGAAATGACTTGCGAACTTTGGGTCAGGCCGGATGGGGACGCCGTCTCCGGCGCTATTCTTTCCCTGGGGGCTTCCACGCTCTCCCTGAACGGAGGCCGTCTGCATCTGGAATCCGGGAATGCGGAAACTCCCGCCTCCGTGGAGGCTTCCGGCCAGCCCTTCGCCGCCGGAACCTGGCACCATGTGGCCGTGGCCCTGGGAACGGAAAACGTCAGCCTGTATGTGGACGGAACATTGGCGGGAACCGCTCCTGCCGCGCCTTACCTGGCCTCCATGAAAAACGGCTGGACAGGCCTGGTGCTGGCTGCGCAGTTCAAGGGAGCCCGGGACGAACTGCGGTTCTGGAATGCGGAGCTGGGGACCGGAGCGGACGACTTTTTCCTGACGGGGCCGCTGCCCATGGCCCACCCCAGGTATGGCCGCCTGGTGGGGCTGTGGCGGCTGGACGGAGACTTCCGGGACGCCAAGTGGACGGAATTCGCGGACAAAACGGGCAGCTCCTTCACCCGCCCGTACCAGGCGGTGACGCCGTCCGGCACGGAATTCTCCATCGTCATGGACAACAACACCTTCCGCTACATGCTGGTGACCGGGTACGTCCGCGAAAGCCATATCATGTGGAACTGGCCGTCCCGTCCCCACATGATCAATAACTCGGATATCATTTACATCGGCGCCGCTTCCGCCGCCGCCAATGGGGACATCAGCTTTTCCTACCCGGACAACGACGTGACGGAAAGCCGGGGCGTGCAGCTTCTCCCCGCTGACGGCGCGCGGACGAACGTTCTGGAATTCACCGGAGAAGACGCTTATATGAACGTGGGCAACGGACTGCTGGCGGGCAGCAATGCCAACGCGTTCACGATTGAAGTGAACCTGGCTCTATCCGCCGGGGAGCAGAACGTCACTCTGTTTGAAAACGACAGCGTGTCCATGACGCTGGCGTGGGCGGATGGCCATTACAAAGCGCGCCTGCAGGCGGGCTCCACGGCTGCCTGGGAGGCGGACCTGCCCGCCGTAGCCCTTCATGAATACTTCTGGCTGGCCTTCATCCGCAATTCCACGGCGGGAACGGGCGTCTTTTACCTGAACGGCGCCCCCCTGCAAACGGCGGCGGTTGCCGCCGGGGAGATGAACGGCACGCCGAATGCCGTCGTGGGCCGGAACCTGAAGGGGAAAATAGACGACATGCGCGTGTGGCATCTGGCCCGGCCCGTCAACCGTTTGGGCACGGAAGTACAGCCCAACTGGAATGACCGTCTCATCGTGGCTCACTGGGGGAACAGCGACGTCTTTGGCCGTGATACCGCCTCCTGGGCGGAACATGTCCGCACGCTGCGCGGCATGACGGAAGGGGTGGGAGGCATGCGCATCCGCCTGGGTATTGCCGGAGGCGCGTGGAGCGCCATGCTGCCGGATGCCGCCGCCCGCCAGAGGTTTGCGGACGGCATCAGGGACCTGTTGAAAAAATATCCGCTGGACGGCGTGGACCTGGACTTTGAATGGCTGTACCAGGGGGACGGAAAATGGACCAGTTACGGCCAGTTGGCCCAGGCCATCCGGGAGACCAATCCGGACATGTTCTTTTCCATCTCCCTGCATACCGTCGCCTACTGGTTCCCCGCCGCGTACATGCAGTATGTGGACTACTTCACCTTCCAGAACTACGGGCCGGCCATTGACGTGAATACCTATAACAGCATGGTTTCCGCCTGCGGAAAATTCAGGAATCAAGGCTTTCCGGATAAAAAGATCATCCTGAGCGCCCCATTCCAGGGAACGCCCGGAACCGCCGGGCTGCCTGACGGCAAAAAGCCGGGAGACTACATCAAGGGCTACAGGGACATTGCCGCCAATTGCCCGGAAGCGGACAACCCGGACAATGACACGGCCGTCTATTCCTATTCCGGCCTCAACCTGACGCTCCACTACAACGGCGTCACCACTGTCAAAAAGAAAGCCAAATACATCAGCGACCAGAAGCTGGCCGGCTTCATGTACTGGGACATGGGGCTGGACGCGGCGGATGCCGCCGGGAGCAACAACTACTTTGACCGCCGCTCCCTGCTGCGGGCCGCCAACCGCTACGTCTCCTCCACGTCCTTTCCTATGACGGCTTCACCGTTCGGCTTGTCCCGGGTGGGGGCGTCCGTTCCCGCCGCAGGAGGGGCGGTGGATGTGGAAATTCAAATGGAAGAGGAAGCCCTGGGCTGGGTGGTGGCGGACTCCCCGGAATGGATTTCCGTTTCCGCCGCTTCCGGCATCGGCCGGACCACGGTCATCCTGACGGCGTTGGAAAACAAATCCGCCGCCGGACGGTCCGGAACGGTGGTGTTCCGCGCTTCCGACAAGCAGGAATGCGCCGTCACCGTGACGCAGGCCGGGGCAGGCCTGGCGGGCTATGACAAGTGGGTGCAGGACACCTTCCCGCCGGACGCCACGGCGGACCGGACGGCGGCTGATGCCTCCCCCGCCGGGGACGGCGTCACCAACCTGATGAAATACGCCACGGGCCTGGACCCGCTGAAACCCTGCGGAAGCGTGACGAAGGTATCCGTGGAAGAAGGCGTTGAAGGAAGCAGGCATCTGGTGTTGCGGTGGCCGGTAAATCCTCAGGCGGCGGAGGTAAAGCATGAAGTGGAAGTCTCCCCGGACCTGGTCAACTGGACTTCCCTGGGGGAAGTGGAAACCGCCGGAAGAACGTCTGCCGAATTCCGGGATGCGGAGCCCGTGCAGGACAGCGCCATGAAGCGGCGCTTCCTGCGCCTGAAAGTGACACGGGAATAACTTCAGCCGCCCTCCTTGTGGAGGTGCCTTTCCGCCCCTGCCGCCTTGGAAAGCAAAATCCGTCCCGGCACGGCATGGCCGGAACAGGGAGCGCCATATACCCATGCGGGCGGCCCGAACAGCCACGCATGGCAGAATGCACGAACCTTGAATGGGCCTCCTCATCTTAAAAACAGGGAATGTCCCGTTGAAGAATCGCGCTCGCTTTCCTCACCTCATTCCCAGCCGGCCGCAGAGGCCTGCGGCGCTCCCTGCTCCCGCAAACCCATTCCGGGGCATTCACCGGGCAAAGGCGCAGCCTATTTCCCCGCCTTCTTCTTAATCTTTTCCTTCACCCGCTCCACATTGGCGCGGGCGTCTTCATTCCCCAGCTCCGCCGCCTGTTCATACCACTTCCTGGCTTCCGCCAGGTCCTTGGCCACGCCCGTTCCGCGTTCGTACATGGAGCCCAGGTTGTTCATGGACTTGGCGTCGTCCTGTTCCGCTCCCTTAATGTAAAACTGGTAGGCCAGAGCCATATCCTGCGGAGTGCCGAGCCCTTCCTCATGCAGGTAGCCGAGCAGGAAATACATGCCGGGCACGGCATGCGTCTGGTTCTGTTCCAGCTTGGTCAGGATGTCCATCGCCGTTTTCGGGTCCGGCTCCATATCCTCTCCCTTGATGAGCAGGCGCGCCTTTTCCACCAGGGCTTCCGGGTCTTTGGTTGCGGCGGCTTTCAGCACATAATCCTTGTGAAGCTCCTTGTTCGGCTGCACGCCGATCCCCTGCTCGTAATACCGGGCCAGCCTCTTGAGGCCGCGCACGTCCTCCTTCTTCACCAGCGCGGTGGCCGCCGTCATGGCGGAGGCCAGCAGCTGCTGCCGTTCCGCAGGGTCCTGCACGTTCCCGGCCACGGTTTCATAATAATTGGCCAATTCGTCCAGGGCGGTCAGGCTGCCGAGTTCCACGGCCTGTTCCCAGAACTTCACGGCTTCCGGATTGATGGTTTTCGGGGCAGGGGCCTGGCGTTCCCTGCCGGACGGCGTCATCCAGGGGGGGACGGCTCCGGCGTCCGTCAGCGTATCTTCCGCGTTATCCTTCTGCCCCGGCTTGCGGAGCCACGGCGGGGTGTTTCCTTCCTCGCTATTCAAGCTCAGCTTGACCTGCTGGTAGGCGGAATGGGAGGTATTCCGGCTGGCGTTCTGCGCCGCCGTTTCCGCCGTATCCTGGGGATAGGCCGCCTGGTTGGCGAGGAAGAGCAGGGAGGGAATGTGGCCCCGTGCCGCCAGGCCGTGCATCATGGCGCTGTAAGGCTGAAGGTTTTCATTATTGGAGCTCCACATGTCCGCCGCGTCCACATGGCCCTTCAGGGCCCCCCGGAACATCCAGGAATCCCCTTCCGCCATGCGTTTTTCCAAGCCGAATTCGTAAATAAGGGCGCGGCCCAGCACGTACATGCCGCAGGGATCCCCCTGTCCGGCGGAAAGCCGGGCCCAGGCCAGGGCTTCCGGATAGCCGGATTCCTCGCTCCTGTAGCTGAACAGCATCAGGTAGGCCAGGTCCGCCTGGCTGCGGGCGTCCCCTTCCTGAGCTTTTTTGCGGAGGCTGGCGGTCAGCTCCTCCCACTGTTCCGGCGTGACGTATTCGGAAATGCCTCTCAGCGTAATGAAGTCCCCGGATGCGGCTTTCGCCAGGCAGTCGTTCAGCAGCGTTCTGGCGGGTTCCGCGGCCGGCTTGTCCATCAAATCCGGGTTTTCCATCTGGGCCAGGCGCAGCTTGGCCAGGGGATGTCCTTCTTCCGCCGCCTGCTTGTACCACGTGCGCATGTTCTCCTGCGCTTCATGGGCTTTGCCTATGGAATCCATGGTATTGGCCAGTTCCTCCTTCCACAGCTCGCCCAGCTGGACGCTGGAATCCGCGTCTCCAAGCTGGGAGGCCAGCTCCAGCTCCTTGTGCGTTTTGGCATAGGGGGGAAGCTGGTTGAGCTTTTTCTGGGGAAGGGAAAGAGGTTCCTTCAGGAAGGGCATGCCCCGTTCGTCATGAAGGGCCAGCAGGTCCAGGGCGGCCTTGCGCAGCTCCTGCTCCTGTGGTGGCTTCGCTTCGGAAACCAACTGGGCGTACCAGGCGTAGGCATTATTGCTGCCCAGCTTGCGGGCCTGGTCAAACAGGGTCTGGAGCAGGTAGCCGTCCACGGTTCCCCTTTTCTCCTTCATGCAGCCGGAGAGGTCGCCCAGCAGGGTTTCCAAATCTCCCCTGGAGCGCAATTCCGCCAGAAGCTTTCCGGACTGCTCCGCGGCAGTACCCTTCGTCATCTCCGCCAGCAGGCGCATGGCTGCCGCGTGTCCCTTCTCCGCGGCCTGGGAAAGGGGCTGGACGGCCATGTTCCGCCACTCCCTGCCGTCCGGATCGTTGCCGGAGGGCCCCCCGCCCAGGGAAAGGGCCAGTTCCCCCATCCGGGCCAGAAGAACCGGTTTGGCGTTTTTCCGGTGCTTCTCCAGGGACTCAAGCACCTTGCCGGGGTCTTCCTTCAGCCAGTCCACCCTGATAAAGGCAAGCTGGGCAAGCGCGTCCTGGTCGCCGGAGGCGGCTTTCTTTTCCAGAGGGGCGAGGTAGCGCTTCAACTCGGCTTCCGGCAGGTCCGTAACGGTGTACAGCGCCGTGACGGCGTCCAGGTCTCCCTTCTCGGCCAGCTTGCGGCAGGCGTCCAGCCATTCCGCGTGCTCCGGCTGCATGGACTGCGCCTTGAAAATCCCGAAAATCCCGTAGGGGTCCGTCATCATGAGCTTGGGAGCCGGATGACCGGATTTGGCGGCCGCTTCACGGAAGAAATGCTGCATGTGCTCCAGGCAGGCCAGCGGCAGGTCCCCCCGGTTCAGGTAATAAAGCCCCATCCAGTACTCCCCGGCCAGCATGTTGGCCCGGAAGTCTCCCGCGGCAGCCTTGCCGAGCAATTCCCCGTACGTCCAGCCGCCGTCCATGGGCAGCTGGGAAAGGTCCCGGACCGGGACTTGCTCCACCTGCACGGGTGGATTTGCCCCTGCCTGGGACGGAACGTCCTGGGCATGAACCGGAACGGAAAAAATAAAGGGAATAAGCAGAAGACGGGCACGCATGGATCAACTCTTTTCTAACAGGAAAAACCTCTGCCCTACAAGCGTTTTTCACGTGCCTGAATGTTTAATTATTGATGATGTCACGTTCTTTTTTTAAAGAAGACAAATGAAGCTGTGACGGGAGGCTCCGGGCACGTGTGCGGCAGCTCCCAAGGCAAAGGATAATGATAGCCGGGAAAGGCGGAATGGACAAAGTAAACAAGGGATATTAAGCCTCCCCTGTGCCCCTTCCGTCCATCCAGTCCATCCGGTCCATCCAGTCCGGATTATTTAAAAAAGAGCCCCGGGAGGATGCGCCTCACTAAACCTCCCGCAGTTTTTCCGGGCATTCCTCCAGCAGCGCGCGCAGCCGGCGGCGGTCCAGTTTTCCCATCACCGTCAGGGGAATGGGCGTTTCCATGACGGCCCGGATGCGCTGGGGGCCGGGAGCAGCTGCATTCCATTCGCGGCACGCTCGTTCCAGCGGCACAGAGGCGGGACCGCAGGCGACCAGCTCCATTCCGGCCCGCGGGTGCGGAACGGCCTCCACTACCGCCTCCGGAACACGGCGGCGCAGCGCGTCCTGGACGGCGTCCGGGTCCACCAGTTCCCCCAGGACTTTGACGAGCCTGTCCGCCCGGCGCAGGAAGGTCAGCAGACGCCCCTCCAGGCGCACCAGGTCGCGGGTGCTCCACCACTCCTGCGGCTCCACCCGTTCCAGCAGAAAACCTCCAAGAGGCTGCGTCAGCAGGCAGCCGCACAGCTTGCCTTCCCCCTGGAAGCGCAGGAGGCCGTCCTCGTCCGTCTTTGCCTCCCAGTGGGGCAGCAGGGAAAGGCGGTCCGTGTGGTACGGATCGCCGGGGAGAGCCGTGGCGAGCTGGGAGCCGGACTCCGTCATGCCGTAGCTCTGCACCACGGGCCAGCCGAGGGCGCGGGCTTTCCTGCCCGTCTCCATGTCCAGCGCCCCCCCTCCTACGATGATGCATCCGGCGGTGGAAGGCGCGCGGAGGCGCAGATTGACCAGGTCCACCACCTGCGTGGGAACCAGGGAGGACCAGCAGGCCCCGGAGCTTTTCATCAGGTCCGCATAGGCCTGGGGATTCCACCTGCCGTGAAGCGCATGGACGGCGGTCCCGGCCAGGGCCGCGCGCAGGTAAATCATGGCGCCCCCCACGTGCCAGACGGGCAGGGGGCAGCACCAGTCCCCGCATTCCGCGTGCAGGTGTTCCAGGGCTCCGCGCGCGCAGACGTCCAGGGCGCGCCGGGTGAATAAAATGGCTTTGGGCGGCGAACCGGAAGAACCGGACGTGGCAAAGGCCGTGACCCCATCCATGCCCCGGCGGGAAAGGAAGGCGGCGGCCTCTTCCGCCCAATCCCTCAAATGGGGGGGCGCCATCACGCAGGGGCCGTTGTCCCGGTCCCAGGGCAGGGGTGTTCCGGAGGCGGACATGGCGGCGGCAGGCTACCGGAGGGCTTTTCTGCGCAGGGTGTGCCAGCGTTCCTCCATGCGGGGCTTCAAATGATGCTCAATCCAGGCATAGGCCGCTTCCAGGCCTCCTGCCTTGAAGGTGCGGCCTATTTCCGCTTCCACGCCTGTGGCGTTGCCGGTGCGGCGCAGGAAATCATTGCTGGTGAATTCGATGAAAAGCTTTCCGTTGATCGCTCCTTCCTCCGCCAGAATCCATTCCCTGACGTACAGCGCCAGAATGGCGTCCCCTACCCATGCCTCCACGCGGAGGCGTTCTTCTGTGGCCTTGTCCATATGATGGTTCATGAAAATCTGGCAATGGCGGTTTTCCCTCCCAGCGGATCCTTGATGGGCGGCGGGGGCACACCGGGAGCCTGGTTCCCGGCGGGGGAGGCCGGCTGGCGGTTTTCCCGCGGAAGCTCCGGCAGGTTGTCCGTGGGGGTGGATGCGGGCGCGCCGGGCGCCGGGGGATTCTCCTTGCGGTCCTGCGGCGCGGGGGCGGCTCCCGGCGTAAGGGGCACGTCCAGCACCCTGTCCTGGGCCGCGCGGCGGTTGACCGCATCCTTGGCCTCCAGGGATTTGCGGAGCGCCGTCTCCGATTCCGAATTCCAGTACCCGGAATCCAGTTCAATGTAAATGTTGGAATAGGGGAGGGACGTCTTGGTCTTGATGACCAGCACGTTGAACTGCTTGGCGGCGTCTTCGATCAGGGAATTGATCGTGCGGCTCATCAATTCAAAATGCTGGCGTCCCGGAAGCATTTTATTGATATTATTGCGGTAGCGCTTGATGCCGGGGGCGTAATCCTCCGTAACGCTGCGCAATTCCGAGCTGATCATGATGCGGGGCACCACGTGGGCTTCCTCCTCCAGCATGTTCAGCACGTCCAGAAGCACTTCATCGGACGTCTTGTCGGAGACCATGGTCTTGATGCCGGCTCCCGTATAGGCCGGGAAGGAGGACTCCGCAATGACAATCCAGTTTCTGGCTCCCACGATCGCCAGGTTTTTATATAACTGGTCCTTCCATTCCCGCTCTGCCGGGTTGGCGTCCTGGCAGCCGCTGAGCAGGCTGATGATACATACGGGCAGGATGAGGGGGAGTCGGGTCATGGGAGGGACCCCGCCTTGCGGGGCTGGAAAATGGGCTAGAATTTATGGGACCGGGGTTCGCGGCAGGCGCTGGGGCAGCGGCCCTGTTCCGTGGCGAACGGCGCTCCCTGGGTGGGGGCCGCCTCCGTAAAGGCGACGCCCGGCAGTTCAGTAGGTACGCCCTGAACGGGGAAATCCTTTCGCAGGGGGAAATAAGGATAGCCTTCCCACATCAAAATGCGGCGCAAATCCGGGTGGCCGGAGAACTTGATGCCCATCAGGTCCCATACTTCACGCTCGTGCCAGTTGGCGGACTGGAAGATTTCCGTGACGCTGGGCACTTCCTCTCCGTCGTCCACCTTCGTCTTGAGGCTCAGGTTCACGCCCGTTTCCGCCTGCGTCAGCGTATAATTGACTTCAAAGCGGGGGCTTTCCCCCATGTTGTCCACGGAGCAGAGGTTCACCATCATGTCAAACCCGGCGGAATCCCGCAGCCAGCGGACTACGTCCGCCACGGCATGGCGCGCGACGGTCAGCGTGATGTCGCCCCGGAACTCGTAGCGGTCCGTGATGACGTCTTTCCCAAAGCGGTTCTGGGCGTTGTCTGCGGCGGTCTTGATCTGTGATTCTAGAGAAGGCATGGAGAAGAAATGGTAAAAGATGGAACGGAGTAAAACGGTCGGAAAAGGTTTATTCGAGAGGCATTTCCGTCTCGACCGGCACGGGGGCATTGGCTTCGCGCGGTTCCTCCTTCTTGAAGAACGTGCGTGCGGGCTGCTGGGTATCCAGCTTCTTGCGGAGGGTAAGCAGGGCTTCCAGGATGGCCTCCGGGCGGGGAGGGCAGCCGGAAATGTAAACGTCCACGGGAATAATCTTGTCCACGCCCTGGAGCACGGAATAGGAGCGGAACATGCCGCCGGTGGAGGCGCACGCGCCCATGGCGATGCACCACTTGGGCTCCGGCATCTGGTCCCAGATGCGGCGGACGGCCAGGGCCATCTTGTAGGTGACGGTGCCGGCCACGATCATCACGTCCGCCTGGCGGGGGGAAAAGCGCGTTACTTCCGAACCGAAGCGGGAAAGGTCATACCGGGAGCAGGCCACGGCCATGAACTCGATGGCGCAGCAGGAAAGCCCCATCGGCATGGGCCAGAGGGAATTTTTACGAATCCAGTTGATGGCGGCGTCCAGGGTGGTGTAGACAAAATTGCCTTCCGCGTTGGAGTCCAGTACTCCTGTTTCGTAAACATTCGGTTCGTTCGTGGTGACCATGATAACAGATGATTCTTGCTGAAGCCAGATTAGCGAGATGCCTTCAACTCTCAAGCCTTAATTTGGTTCAGCCATGATTTTCTGCGGCCTGTTCCGGCCCTGTTTTCCGGGTGCCCCGGAGCGGGGATGAATAAACCCGCACAGGGTTTCCCCCGTGCGGGTTTTTATCCAACTATATTACCTATGAAACTCAGAACTCCCCATAATGGGTGGCGGTCTCTCTACCTCCCGCCGCCCGGTTTGTTACTGATGCAGGTTAGAGTCCCGGGTGGGGGCTTGCGTTCAAAAAGGAGAAAATTTTTATGACAGGCCCATGGAAGGAAATACAGGATGCTTTGAGAATGAATGCATCATGTTTTTACTGCCCTGAAAGTGGAAATAGGGGGTAGACCCGGTTTCCCTGCAATGTTGGCGTGCAGGGTGCTTTTGGGAAGGAGGGAGGATGCTTTATCCTCGGTTATCCCTGTGCCGGGAGGAGCGGATGACAAGGTGCGCGACTAGCCAGAGGCTGAGGGCAATAGTGGCTAAAAGAGCCGGCATGCTTTCCGTGATCTCTCCTAACAACAGCACGGCCAGGTCCGCTCCCAGAAGAAGGATGCCCATGAAACGCCAGTACGGGGATTCCCCGTCATGTCTGGCGCGCGGGGAAAACTCTGCTCGAAGGGACGGGATATCCAGCAGAAAGGAAAGAAGGTCAAACATGGTTTTGTGAAAGGAGTTGGAAGGAGGAAGTTGGTGGATGAGCTTTGTTATCGGAAGGCCGGGATGTTATGGACTAACTTATTTACAAGGGCCGGGAGGCCCTTGTTCCCAAAAGCGCGGTCATGATAGGAAATCCGGGATGGGACAATTCCAATGACATGCATGAGAAGCGGTCGCCTGGGAACGAAGGCCTCCCGGCCTTCGTATCTAAACTTCCCCTAGGCATAACCACGGCAATTTTATTTATAGTCATGATTCCGGAGGGATTGGACAATAATATAAGCGATCAGCCAAAAGGCAAAGACCATGCCGAGAACAAGAGCCGCCATGCTGTTCATATGTATCCATAAGAGCAGAGATCCCATGACGATTGCCAGGAGAATAATACCCGTCCATTGACGCCTCCGGGATTGTTCGTCATCCCTGCCACTCCCGGGAGGTCCAATCAATGAGGATAAAATATCTTTCAAAAAATCGGAAAGATCGAACATAGGGGCACACAGGAAGTTTAACGATGCAAATTCGGGAAAGGAATGACGAACATTACAGCCGTTCCTGGATCAGCACGTGGAAATGGCCTCCTGCGCCGTGTTCGTCCGTCAGGAAGGCGTCCTGCGGCGTGTTCTCCGCGTAGGGGAGCAGGTAATCCCGCTGGGTCATCAGGGTGACCGTATCCCCCAGGCAGTTGCGGGAAAGCTCCAGCAGGTCCGTAAAATTCACGTCGCAGGTCAGGTCCGTGAGGCCGGGGTGCCGGTACAGTTCCTCCCCGGTCAGCACCTGGTGGCTTTTATACCCGCGCAGGGAACCCTGGGGGCGGCGGTAGTAAAGCCGCTCCATTTCGTCCCCGTAGTCGATGACCGTCATGACGCCCATGTTCCAGAGGGGCAGCCAGCCGGTGAACCAGCGTGCGTAGGAATCGTGAATCTCCAGACGCTGCCCCGGCTGGGAATCATATTCCAGCATGTGGGAGAAAAGCGGCTGTTGGCGGACGGGGCGCAGTTCCTCCCGCACGGCTCCGTCCTTTACGGTAAGCCCCACTTCCCGCCAGCCCTCTTCCGTGTACTCAAACACGCGGGCCGGGAAGGCGTCCACCAGCTCGTTGGAAAAAATGAAGGCTTTGCCGCCGCAGTGCTTCAGCGCCTTTTCCATGGTAGCATAAATTTTGGCCTGGCTTCCCAGCAGAAGGTGCTGGAATTCGCGCAGCCGGGGGGAGGACTCCACAATCACGTAATCCGTATTCAGGCGGTTCCAGAACCCCAGTTGTTCCAGAACCTTGACGGCCAGGGCTCCGGAGCCGGCGCCTATCTCCAGCAGGGGCAGCCGCCTGCCGCAGCGGGCGCAGGCCTCCTTCCAGCGTGCGGCGACGGCCTTTGCCAGAATGGGGGACAGCGTGGGAGTGGTGGAAAAATCCCCGCGGCTCCCGATGTTTTCAATGGAGGAGGAATAATACCCCTCCTGCGGGTGGTGCAGGGCCAGCTGCATGAAGGCTTCCAGGGAAAGCCAGCCGCCGGCGGCCGCGATGTGGTCGGAAAGGCGTATCATGCGGGGGAAAAATGGGTCAGGATTTGGACTGCTCCAGCATGCGCAGCAGCGGGGCTTCCGCCCTCTTGCGCAGGTCTTCCGGCAGCTCCAGGGCGGGGGAAAGGTCCCGGAGAGCCAAGTACAGTTTTTCCAGCGTATTCATCTTCATGTACGGGCAGGTGCTGCAGGAGCACTGCTCCGTGGGGGCGGGAATGAACTCCTTGCCCGGCACCAGCTTGCGCAGGCGGTGCAGGATGCCGGATTCCGTGACGATGATGAAGGATGAAGCCGGGCTTTCCGTGCAGTAGGGAATCATCTTCTCCGTGGAGCAGATGTGGTCAGCCAGCAGGCGCACGGCCTCCGTGCATTCCGGGTGCGCCACCACCAGTGCGCCGGGGTGCTTCTCCTTCAGGGCCAGAATCTGGTTCCGCGTAAATTCCATGTGCACGTGGCAGGCCCCGTTCCACAACTCCATGGGGCGTCCCAGCTGGCGGCCTACCCAGGCGCCCAGGTTCTGGTCCGGCACGAACAGGATGGGACGGTCCTCCGGAGCCTGGGAGACAATCTTCACGGCGTTCCCGGAGGTGACGATCACGTCCGCCAGAGCCTTCACGCCGATGGAGCAGTTCACATACGCCACCACGTAATAATTCCTGTCGGCGTTCTCTTTCAGGAAGGCTTCCAGTTCCCCGGCGTCGCAGGAGGCTTCCAGGGAGCAGCCGGCGTCCGCGTCCGGCAGGATGACGGTTTTGTCCGGATTGAGGATCTTGGCGGTCTCCGCCATGAAATGGACGCCGCAGAAGGCGATCACGTCGCAATCCGTATGCTGCGCCTTGTAGGCCAGCCCCAGGGAATCGCCCACGTAGTCGGCCATGTCCTGGATGTCCCCGGTCTGGTAGCTGTGCGCCAGAATGATGGCGTTGCGTTCTTTTTTCAGGCGTAAAATTTCCTCTTTCAGGTCAAAAGGTGCCATGCGGGAAAAGATGGGGGGAAGCCCCCGGCAAGTCAAGCATCATGTCCCATGCAGGGCGCACTTGTTGACGGGGGGCGGGAAATGTGGCACAGTCTGGCGCATCATACGATTATGTTTTCACTTTTAGCTGATAAACTGGATAACACGTTCCGGAAGCTGCGGGGCCTGGGCAAGATTTCTGAAAAGAACATTGCGGACGCCCTGCGGGACATCCGGCTGGCCTTGCTGGAAGCGGACGTGGAATTTGGCGTGGCCCGGGAATTCATCGGCCGCGTGAAGGAGCGGGCCATGGGGCAGGAAGTGCTCAAATCCATCAAGCCCGGGGAACAGATCGTCAAAATCTTCCGGGATGAAATCGCCGCCCTGCTGGGCGGAGACGCCGTGGGACTGGACCTGACGGACCCCGCCAGAATCATGGTAGTGGGCCTGAACGGCGCGGGCAAAACCACCACCAGCGCGAAGCTGGCCCTGCGCCTGAAAAACGAAGGGCGCCGCCCCCTGCTGGTGGCCTGCGACCTGGTGCGCCCCGCCGCCGTGGACCAGCTGGCCACGCTGGCGGCACAGATAGAAGTGCCCGTGTACAAGCCCGCTCCCGGCAGCCGGGACGTGGTGGCCGTGGCGCGTGAGGCCCTGGAATGGGCCCGGACCCAGAACGGGACCGTGATGATTTTTGACACGGCGGGCCGCCAGGAAGTGGACGAAGCCCTGATTGACGAGCTGCGCCACCTGCACGCCTTCCTCTCTCCGCGTGAAACCCTCCTGGTGGTGGACGCCGCCACGGGCCAGCAGGCCGTGAACGTGGCCCAGACCTTTGACCGGGCCGTGAACGTCACGGGCATTGTCCTGACCAAGTTGGACGGTGACGCCCGCGGGGGCGCGGCCCTCTCCATGCGCTCCGTGACGGGCAAGCCCATCAAATTCTCCGGCGAGGGGGAAAAGCTGGACCAGTTCGGCCCCTTCGTCCCCGGCCGCATGGCGGACCGCATCCTGGGCATGGGTGACATCGTGGGGCTGGTGGAGCATGCCGCCGCCCGCATTGACGAGGAACAGGCGGCCAAATCCATGGACCGCATGATGTCCGGCAAATTTGACTTTAACGACTTCCTGGACCAGATGAAGATGATGCAGAACCTGGGGCCGCTGGAAGGCCTGCTGGGCCTGCTCCCCGGCTTCGGCAAAATCAAGAAGCAGCTTCCGGACGGCGCGCTGGACCCCAAGAGGATGAAGCACATGGAAGCCATCGTGCTCTCCATGACGGCGAAGGAAAGGAGCAATCCCAACCTGCTGAACCCGTCCCGCCGCCGCCGCATTGCCGCCGGCTGCGGCCGCTCCCTGATGGAGGTGAACAAGCTCATCAAGAACTTTTCCGAAATGCGCAAGATGATGTCCGGCAAGGGCAAGATGGGCGCCATGATGAAACAGATGGGCGCCATGAAGGGGAAAGGGGGCAAGATGCCCGGCCTTCCCGGCATGGGCGGCGGTCTTGGCGGCCTGAAAGGCCTTGGTGGGCTTGGAGGAGGCCTGGGCGGTCTCTTTGGCGGACGCAAATAGGCGGAAACGGATTTAACCCGGGGCGCGGCGAACATGGCCGCGCCTTTTTTAAAGAAAGGGCGGGGAGCGCCGCAAACCCTTGCGCCGGCTGAAATGAATACATCCGTCAGGACGTCCTGTTCTTGGGAAAAAGAATTCACCGCCGCCCGCCTTTATCTTCCGTTCCCGCAGGGGCCTGCGGCGCTCCTCTTTTATTGAAAGAACGGAATGCTGCTCCCCGTACTCCCGGAATGATGAATAAGGGGCGTTTTTACCGGATGGCGGCGTGGCTGGCTCTGGCCGGGTTCCTGAACGCCGGCATGGCGGAAATGCTCCCGGCGGAGGATGTGCTGCTCCCCGCTCCTTCCGCATGCACGTCCGACCGGTCCGCCGTGGCGCATCTTCCGCTGCGGCTGGCGGTCTATGCTCCTGAAAAGGATGCTCCCGCAGTGGAAGCCATCCTGAATGTGCTCAACGCCCAGGGCGTCCTGTCCGGCCTCTCCATGACCCGTGACAGGGATTCGGCGGACGTGGTGTGTTCGGTGGAAGGAAACCCCGCGGGAACCGGAGAAGGATATGAGGCGCGTCTGGAAGGAGGCCGGGAAGGACGGGGTGTGCTGCATCTGAAAGCGGGGGCGCCCGCAGGCCTCTTCTACGCGTGGCAGAGCATGGTCCAGGTCCTGAACGCCAACCGGACCGGGGAAGGCTTCTCCGTGCCCGTCTTCTCCATCAGGGACGTCCCCCGTTTTGAATGGCGGGGCATCATGCTGGACGTATCCCGCCACTTTTTCACCATGGCGGAGGTCAAGCGCATGATTGACACCATGTCCCTCTTCAAGCTCAACCGGCTTCACCTGCACCTGACGGACGGCCCCGGCTGGCGGATGGAAATCAGGAAATACCCCCTTCTCACCTCCATGAGCGCGTGGCGCGTGCCGCTGGCCAATGGAGAATGGAACTGGCAGGAAGTGAAGCTGGCCATTCAGGAGCATGACCCGGAGGCCACCTACGGAGGTTTTTACACCCGGGAGCAGATGAGGGAAATCATTGCCTATGCCCGCAGCCGCCAGGTTACCATTGTGCCGGAAATAGACCTTCCCGGCCATTCCTATGCGGCCATGCATGCCTACGGGGACTTGATCTGCGACGGGGTGGACTTTCCCGTGGAAGGGAAAAAAGGCCGGGACGCCGTCTGCATGGGGCGTCCGGAAACGCTCCGCTTCGTAAAAGACGTGGTGGATGAACTCAAGGCCGTCTTCCCGCCCGGCTCCCCCATTCATCTGGGCCATGACGAGGTATCCGCGGAAGCATGGAAAAAATGCAGGTACTGCCAGAACCGTTTGAAAGACCTGAACGAGACGGATCTCAAGGCCCTGAGCCGGGACTTCCTGCAGCAAATTGCGGACTACGTGCGGAAAGACGGTTATGACGCCATCGTCTGGGATGAGGCAGGGGAACTGGAGGCGGACAAACACATCTTCGTCATGGCATGGCGCGGCAATGACTTTGCCGCGGCGGCGGTCAGAAAGGGGCATCCCGTCATCCTGGCCCCGTGCTCCCACTTCTACTTTGACTACTACCAGTCTTCTGCCCCCACGGAACCGAAGGCCATCGGGGGCCTCATACCGCTCAGGCAGGTGTACGGCTATGAACTGCCGGAGCTGTCCCCGGAGGAAGCCTCCAAGGTGCGCGGCCTCCAGGCCAATATCTGGACGGAATACCTGTACGACATGGGGCTGGTGGAATACATGGCGTGGCCCCGCGCCCTGGCGCTGGCCGAACGGGCCTGGAGCGACTGCGACCCGCGGGACTATAAATCCTTCCGCAGCCGTGCCGCCCTGGCTCTGAAGCTTCTGGAAAAACTGGCCGTGAAATACCGTCCCATGGATGAAGAGGATTAAGGCCCCTCCCGGGTGGCCGTTCCTTTAAAAGGGTTTTCATGGACCTGCCGCGCCTTTTCCTTTTGGCATTCCCGGACGGCTCCGTTCTCGCGAACGGTAACAGGGAAAACAGGCCGGAGGCCCCTGTCTCCTCCCGTGCGCTTCTGATAAAAAGTTCCCACCCTTGTCAACATCCCTGCCGGGATATTTCCGGATGCAGGGAGGGGAATTTCCTTCCGTTTCCGTTCTTCCTGACCGGGGGGATGCCGGAAATCTGCGTTCCCTCTCCTGCCGCCTCAACGAGGAAGGCGCCGGTTTCCGCTCTTGAGCGGTTTGTTTCCTGGGTTTTATTGACAGCGGATGCCGGGTCATGTATGAAATGACTCTAGCTGATTGCCTGTTTATGAAGAAACACCGGTTCCTGTTCCTCGCTTCCCTGATGGCGCTCGTGCTGCTTGGCGGCATGGCGGTAGTGGCTTGTTCCAATAACTTCAAGCATGTGCCCCGGACGGGCTTCGTGACTCATCAGGTAAAAAATTGCGACTCCCATATCCCGTTTGATGCCTACTGGAATGCTGATGATAAAAAAATCTGGAATGACAAGGTAAACGGCGTGGACGGCAAAAAAGTCCTGATGGCCGTCGTTCCGGTGGATACGGTGCACATGGATGTGAGGCCGGATACCGCGGAAGGATTTGATGCCCTGCACCGTCTGGCGGAATACTTCCGGAAGAGCGTCACGGCCAGCATGGAAAAGGAAGTTGCGGAAAATCCGCACTTTGAGATGGTGCCTCCGGGAACCAGGGGGGCCTATACGCTGGAGCTCGCCATCATCTCCATCACGCCCACGAACGCCAAAGCCGGCATTTTTGTCACGGCGTTGAGCGGCATCAAGGGGGGCGGCCTGGTCAAGCGGTTCATCAAAAAGGGCCACATCGCCATGGCGGGACGCCTGCGGGATGAGGACGGACGCATCGTTTCCGAATTTGCGGACTACGAGGAAGACCACAGCGCCCTGCTGGGCGTGGATACCAAGGATTTTAAAAAATACGCCCACCACCAGCGCACCATTGACGAATGGGCCCGTGAAATTACGGATGTGTATTCCTCTACGTACGGGCACTGGACGCAGAAGCGCATGATCTCATTCAACCCCTTTTAAGGGATAAGCCTCCGCAGACCGTATGCGGGGGAATTGCCCGGCAACCGGGTAACCGTCCTGAAAGGAGAACCGTGAAATGCGGTTGAAACGGCATTCCCGGCGGAACGCGTGGCGGAAGGAATAGCCCGCGCTTCTATTCTCCGTATTCCGCCCAGGAACTGCTGGTCTCCCACACGCGCACGCGTTCCAGGGTGACGCAGTCCCGCACGGGGTATTCGCCGGAACCTTCCCTGGCCTTTTCCAGCGCATGCCGGGCGAAGTTGAAAATGGTGCGGGCCATTACCTCGCTGGTGGGGTCCTCCCGGTCAAACGGAATGATGCGCTCCCCGTACGCGGCCACGAAGGCGGCGTAATTGGGGTCATCCGTATTCACGCACAGGGAATGGTCAAACTGCTGTAGAAAATCCCCCATCATCTGCTTGATGGCCTTGAAATCCACCACCATGTCGTTGGCGTCCAGCGTATCCGCCCGGAACACCATCTCCACGGAACGCGTATGGCCATGGGGGAATTTGCAGTTGCCGGGGTGCTTGGACAGAAGGTGCCCGCTTTCCAGTTCAATGGATTTGCAGATTCGGTAGGCCATGAAGGCAGGATAGCGTGGGAAGGGGCGGGGGGCAATCCCAATCAGAGTCTGCCTGCGGTCCGGTTCTCTGTGTGCGGAACGGGGTTCGTAACGGATTCTGCCGGCCGTGGGCGGCTTTTCCTTGCGGGCGGCTGTGATTTCTGGCAACCTTCGGAAAACCAGACTCTTGCCCTATGGCCTATCTTTCATGGTCCTTCCTGAAAATGGGAGAAAAATCGGATCGCAGGACAAGCCTCCTTTTCCTGCTCATGGCGGGCATTCCCATCATTTTTACCGCCTTCTTCGTCTTCATGCTGGGGGCGGCCACGGTCTGGTACGCCTGGCCTGTTCTGCTGCCGATGCTTCTCCTCCTCTATCTCCCCTTCGCCCTGCGGAAGGAAAAGGTGCAGAGCGTCCATTCCAGGAATATCCTCTTTGGCCGGGACCCGCTGACAGTCGTCTTCAGGCCGGTGGTGAGGAACTGGGTATATGCCGTTTATGCCGTGCTTCCGGCGTTGCCCCTCCTGTTTTCTGGTTGGAAAATGCCCCTGGACAGTCTCGGGAACGGAAGGAATCTGGCGGAATTCTTCCTGATGTGGATATCCCTGTATGCCGTCTTCACGGTGCTGACGGTTTTCCTGGGAAAGGCACGGTATTTGAAGCCGGGCAGGCTGCTGCTGGCCGCTGGCGCCAATCTGGCGCTGATGCTGCTTTATTCCCTGCTTGCGTGAAGCGGGCGCACTGTGTATCCGGCGTGTTCTCCGGCCTTCCCGTGGACGGGGGCTTTTCCGTGGCGCTTGCTGCAATGGGGGAACCGCGTTGCCCTGCCAGCCTGGCGGCCATCTCCGGAGTTGTTGGAATGGACGTGCTCTATTGCCGTTCTTTCCCTGAAACGCCCGCCCCGGGCATGGGAGAATGGCGCGGAAAGACAGGAATACTCTCCGGGACGGGGAAATTTGCTGAAATTGAAAATCTTGAAATAATATTGTTTTTCTGTAAAATCTCCGCGCCGGGTTGATCCCGGATTAAGAAAAGGAGGTGTACCATGTGAATGACTGTATCATACTAACCAGGCTGATTGAGTTACTCATTGTAATGTTCAGCTAACGAAAAGCCCCGTCCTGTAGCAGCAGGACGGGGCGATTTATTAGAGGTAAATGTGATTTGTATGATACTAACCGGAGCCACTATGAAAAATTTCCATAAATAGTCAAGCGGGAAAAACTTCCGGCAATGTCTTACAAACGGTTTTTTAAAGGCTGGAGATTCTCCCTGTAACGGGTGGCGGATTCCACCTGTTTATATCTGCGCTTCTTCCTCCTTCCGGATTTAATGAATGCTTGAAACGGCAGGCCGGGGATATTCGGAAGAATCTACCCAAAAGCTCAAGGGAAAAAGGAGGGGAGATAAAACGAGTTTTCCCGTAAAGGACCGTAAAAAATCCCTGTTCCGCGCGGCATGGCGGAACAGGGAGAAAAAATCCGGCGCTCTGTCCGGGCGGCTTAATGGGCGCAGCCGGCGCAGGCCCAGCCTTCGCGGATCTTCGCGAAGAAATCGTTGCCCTTGTCGTCCACCAGAATGAAGGCGGGGAAGTCCTCCACCTCAATCTTCCAGATGGCTTCCATGCCCAGTTCCGGGTATTCCAGCAGTTCCACCTTCCTGATGTTATTCTTGGCCAGGATGGCGGCGGGACCGCCGATGGAACCCAGGTAAAAGCCGCCGTGCTTCTGGCAGGCGTCCGTCACCTGCTGGCTGCGGTTGCCCTTGGCGATCATGATCATGGAGCCGCCGTTTTCCTGGAACAGGTCCACGTAGGAATCCATGCGCCCCGCGGTGGTAGGGCCGAAGGAGCCGGAGGGATACCCTTCCGGGGTCTTGGCCGGACCGGCGTAGTACACGGGGTGGTCCTTCATGTACTGGGGCATGCCTTCACCCTTCTCCAGGCGTTCCTTCAGCTTGGCGTGGGCGATGTCGCGCGCCACGATGATGGTGCCGTTCAGGCTCAGGCGCGTGGTGACGGGGTACTTGCTCAGTTCCGCCAGCACTTCCTTCATCGGGCGGTTCAGGTCAATGGAGACGGCCTCGCTGGAGGTCATGCGCAGCGCTTCCGGAATGTACTGTCCGGGATTGGTTTCCAGCTGTTCAATGAAGATGCCTTCCGGCGTGATCTTGGCCTTCGCGTTGCGGTCCGCGGAGCAGGAGACGCCCAGGCCCACCGGGCAGGAGGCTCCGTGGCGGGGCAGGCGGATGACGCGCACGTCCAGCGCGTACCACTTGCCGCCGAACTGGGCGCCCAGGCCCAGCTTGCAGGCTTCCTCATGCAGTTCCTTTTCCAGCTCCAGGTCGCGGAAGGCGCGTCCGTACTCGTTGCCCGTGGTCGGAAGGTTGTCGTAATACTTGGTGGAAGCCATCTTCACGGTTTTCAGGCACTTTTCCGCGGATGTGCCGCCGATGACGAAGGCGATGTGGTAGGGCGGGCAGGCCGCCGTGCCCAGCGTGCTCATCTTCTCCACCAGGAACTTCTTCAGCGTGGCCGGATTCAGCAGGGCCTTCGTTTCCTGGTAAAGGTAGGTCTTGTTGGCGGAGCCGCCGCCCTTGGCGACGAAGAGGAAGGAGTACTTCATGCCTTCCACGGCTTCAATGTCAATCTGCGCGGGCAGGTTGGTGCCGGTGTTCTTCTCCGTATACATGTCCAGCGCCACGGTCTGGGAATAGCGCAGGTTGTTCTGGGTGTAGGCGTCGTAAACGCCGTGGGAAAGCTGTTCGCAGTCGTCGCAGCCGGTCCAGACCTGCTGTCCCTTCTTGCCCACGATGGTGGCGGTGCCCGTGTCCTGGCAGAAGGGCAGGATTCCGGCGGAAGCCACTTCCGCGTTGCGGAGCATCGTCAGGGCCACGCTCTTGTCATTGGCGCTGGCTTCCGGGTCGTCCAGAATGGCGGCCACCTGCTTCAGGTGGGCGGGGCGCAGGAAAAAGGCCACGTCATGGAAGGCTTCCGCGGCCAGCAGGCGCAGGCCCTCCGGTTCCACCTTCAGCATGGGGTGTCCTTCAAAGTCACCCACGCTCACGTAGTCGGACGTGATGAGGCGGTACTGGGTGTCGTCCTTTTCAATGGGAAAAGGATCCTGGTAATGAAAATCCGGTGTTGCCATAACGGGAGGCAATATAGCGGAGCGCCGCCCCCGGTTCGAGCAAAAAAATCAGGGGCGGTTCAGGCCCGAATCAATCATTAAAAAAGGCTTCTGTTCGCCCAGCGTACGGAAAGGAACGCAGTTTTTAAAGAACCACGGGCTGACGGAAAACAGCATATCCCTGAAGACGTGATACAGGAATTCCCGGTGCATGCGCCGTTCCTCTTCCGGAGTGAGGATGTAAATGACGGAAATGGGCTGAATGAATGTGATCACGGGGATTCCCCACATCTGCAGCAAGCTGTCTCTGATCTTGAACATCTGGTGAACCTTCCCCTGAAAGACAATCGCCACGGCCACGGTTCCCGCAGGGCTTGCGTCCATGAAGGCATGCATTTTTTCCCATGCACGGGGCAGCAGTTGGCAGGTAATCGTGCCGTCCTGCTCCCGTGCCGCGTACCGGATATCCTCCGGGCCGATCAGGGATTCCGGCCGGATAAAGGCCCAGGATGGAACAGGCTCCGGGAAATCAGGGCGGGTGTAGGGGATGGAGCGGAACCCGCTTTTCAGATGAATGGTTTTCCCTTGCCGGAGTTCCGGGAGGAACCGCTGTTCCAGCTCCGTGCTGCGGGGATGCACGGGATAAACGGCCAGCTTCTTTTTCACCTTCCTCTGCTGTTGTTCCGTGAGCGGCGGAAACTGGGTATTGATGGCCGCGCAGAGGGCATCCAGCTGGCGGTCATCTCCCGGCACGGGAATGAGGGTGGCGTGGGAAGGCATTTTATGGAATACGGGCGTAGACAGGATGGCGCCGCGCAGGACCACGGCCATTCTGTCCTTGCCGGGCCGGAGGGCGGCGCAGGCCTGTTCCAGGTTCCTGTACGCTTCTTCATTCCAAACGATGTCCAGATGCCCCGGATAATCCAGATTGGGGCGTGCGGACTGGGCGTAATCCCCGGTGACGATGGGGGCGTTCCCCAGAAACAGGTATTCCTTCTCCGCGTCTTTTTCTTCCTCCGCGCCCGGGCGGCTCCAGAGCCGGTAGCCCGGTACGGAAAGCGTCCCTTCTTCCACCAGCCGGGCGTTCTCCGGATGGATGGCGTACAGGGCCAGATCACGCGGAATGAAAGGGGTGGTTTTCCCCGTGGCGGCCCGGTGGTTGAGCAGTTCCGCCAAGTTGGCGGCTTCATTCTCCCCGTCCAGTCCGGAAATTTCAAAAGCACGGGAAATAATGGCCTGAACCACCGGGGCCGAATTGACTTTTCCCTGAACGACGACAGCCAGCCTGTCATGTCCCAGCCTCATGGCGGATGTAGCCGTTTTCATGGCCCTCCCTCCCGGCGTGTTCAGGGTGATGTTGAGATGCTCCGGTCTGCTCGGATCGACGCCTGCCCGTTCCACCTCCGCCTCCGTAATGACCGGTTCATCTTTCAGGAACAGACGTTCCCGCTGCATCTTTCCGTGGCGGTCGCGGAATTCATACACATAAGGCGTGTATCCTTCCGGAACCGGTTTTCCTTCCCGGTCCAGCTCCAGGCTGTCCGGATGCACCATCCTGACGGCAATGGAGGGAACGGCCGGCGGAGCCGCCTCCGCACGGGCGGAAAGCGGGAGCCAGAAGGCGGAAATGAACAGCAGGCAGAGTAGTTGTCTCATGGTCAATATGATAGAACCCCTCTAACACGTCAGGCAAGAAAAAAGAGCGGACGGGAGCGGCGCAAGCCCCTGCGGTAATTAATATCCCCATCGTGCCCTGCGGATACGCGTATTTTAAATCGTTTGCGGAAACCCATCCCGGTTTCAGTTGCCGCAAGTGTTTGAGCCGTTCCCGGGGCCTTGACAGGAAAATCCCCCGGAACCGCAGGGAGCCGGGGGATTTCAGCCGAAGAGGGGCTCAGCGGGAGGGCGGTGTCCCTGCACGGGGCGCGCCTGCCATATCCGCCATGGGTTATTGCCGCGGCTTGCGGCGGGGAGAAGAAGGTTCGGAGAATGAGGAACTGGAAGAGGAGGAAGGCCTGGGAGCGCCGTACTCCTCCGGAATTTCCGCTGCCAGAGGGATGTCGTTCGGGAGGCTGCTTTCGTCGTCGTAATAATTCTTCATCCTCTTCTGGGCGTCCTTGATCAGGGTGGCTTCCGCCCATTCCTCCACCGTCATGTTGTCTCTTCTGGCGGCTTCTTCGATGAGTTTGTAATCCTCGGCGCTCAGCATGACGGCGAAGGGTTTCCAATGGGCTCTTGCCGCCTCCTTCAGTTTTTTCTCCCTTTCCGTCTTTTCCATCATGAGCCGGATGAGAGCTTCCTTGTCTTTGGGAATGGCTACCTTGGCAAGCCAGTTGCGGACCGTGTTGGGAGACACGAAGCATTCCTCCGCAAAATCATTGCGGGAGATGTTCTGCTGTTTCAGCCAAGCCTTGATCTGCACTTTGAGTTCATCCTGATTCTCACTCATGCATATCTTTGTAACGAAAATGGTGCGATTTTTCAACCTTTTTTGCATAATATCATTTTAACGGTATATTTTCGTTGACTGAAATACCGTTTCAGGTGCATTATTGCATCGTAAGCGGGTTATTGAAGCCCTTATTGCACCAAAAGAAGGATTTTTATGAAGACGGGAAATAAGAAAAAGAGTCAGAAAAAAATTCAAATCAAGGGAAAAATGCCGTTATCCGTCCATTTTTTCCGGGATGCGGAAGCGGACGCCCTCAACGTGGAGCGCTGCCAGCTTGATAAGGCTACCCTGATTGCCTGTGCCGTCAAACGTCTCCGGGAAGATCTGGGCAACGTCCCGGATTCCGGTAAAAAACCTTCCGCATGACTCAGGAGATTTACTGGGAACTTCTGGCGTGGCTGTTCCGCTCTTTTCTGGCGGTGACTACCTTCGCCTTTGTCGTGGCCGGGTACCAGGCCCTGCGCTGCCGTCCGCGGGACGGCAGCAAGCGGAGAAAGTAGGGAATGGCAAAAAGGTCCGCGTTTCCCCGGCGTCAGGCCGGGGAGGACGCCGGGGAGGTTGACTCACGGCTTCGTCTCCCTTATCTTCCGGGAATGTCCCGCCGTGTTTCGGATGAAGCCGCCCTGTCCGCCATGAGCCTTGAAGAACTCTGGCGCTTGTTTCCCGTCATCCTGAGCGAATCCAGGCCGGAGTGGGCGGAAATCTACCGGAGGGAGAAAGAGATGCTGGAATCGGTGGTGCCCCTCTCGCGCATCAGCCGCCTTTCCCACTTCGGGAGCACGTCCGTTCCGGGCCTGGCGGCCAAACCCACCATTGACATTCTGCTGGAAGTGCGGCCCGATTCATTTGTTTTTGAAACGCTTCCTCTGCTGGAAAAGTGCGGCTACCGGGAAATGCACCGGGACGAAGCGCAGATGCGCCTGGTTCTGGTGAAGGGCTATGCCGCGGACGGCTTCCGGGGGCAGGCGTTCCATCTGCATGTGCGGCCCTGCCGGGATTGGGATGAATTGTACTTCCGGGATTACCTGGCCGCGCATCCGGATGAGGCGGAAAGGTACGCCGCCCTCAAGCGTTCCCTGAAAGAGAAGTTCGAATTCAACCGGGATGCCTATACGGAGGGAAAAACGGAGCTGATCGCTGCCATGACCCGCCGGGCGAGGGAAGAAATGCCCGGCAGGCACGTCCCGGCATAAGGCCGTTAAACCGGGTTGCTTTTTATAGGGCAGGGGATGCGCGGAAAGACGGAAGGAAAGGGCAGGCGGACATTCCAAACTTGCTTGATGGTGAAACTTCCATTGTCGTCCACAAGGGCATGGATTTGGCACGACCTTTCCGGAGGGACATCTGCTTTGAACCACCCTTTCCATGTTTGGGAAACTGCCCAAAGAGCGGAAGTCTAATTTTTATCCTTCCGGGCAATACTCGCCCGCCGCGGCATTAAAAAGCCTGCTTCCGGCTGTTCGCGCCATGGATACGTTTATTTTGGTGGCGGGAAGAGGATTAAGCCGGTTGGAAAGGAAGGCCTTTCCGGGGGTGAAAGAAATTCCGCCGCTTCCCGCAGCGTGGATGAGGCTGAATGACAGGCATGTTTTTAAGGTCCGCTCCGGATGGAAATCCGTATTGCCAGAAGTGGGGAATGGCGGTAACATTCCGCCGCTATGAGTATTGAGAGTTTCGCAAACCAGCATGTGCTGGAATTGGTGGCTTACCAGCCGGGCAAGCCCATTGAGGAGACGGCCCGGGAACTGGGCCTGGATCCCCATGATATTGTGAAACTGGCGTCCAATGAGAACCCGCTGGGGCCGTCCCCCAAGGCGGTGGAGGCCATTGCCCGCGCGGCGGCAGGCGTGAACATTTATCCGGACGGCGCGGCCTTCCGCCTGCGCTCCGCCATTGCGGAGTTCTGCGGCGTGGAGTTCGGCCAGACGGTGGTGGGCACGGGCAGCAGCGAGGTGATTGAGCTGATGTGCCATGCCCTGCTGAATCCCCGGGCGGAGGTAGTGGCCGCCAGGCACGCCTTTTCCATGTACCCCATCATGTCCAAGCTGTTCGGCGCCACGTACGTGGAAGTGCCCAACAAGCCGGACTGGACGCACGATCTGAACGGCTTCCTGGATGCCGTTACGGACAACACGCGCATCGTGTTCATCACGAATCCCACCAATCCCGTGGGCACCGTCGTGACCCAGCAGGAGATTGACGATTTCATGGCGAAGGTGCCGGAACACGTGCTGGTGTGCTTTGACGAGGCGTACCGGGAGTTTTCCGACAATCCGCCGGATACCCTCAAGTTCGTGCGGGAAGGCCGCAACGTGATTGTTCTCCGCACCTTCTCCAAGGCTTACGGCCTGGCGGGCCTGCGCGTGGGCTACGGCATTGCCCCGGAACACGTGTGCAGCATGCTGCACAAGGCGCGCGCGCCGTTCAACCTGCACGTGCTGGCGCAGGAGGCGGCCCTGGCCGCCCTGGAAGACCGGGAGCACGTGCGCCGCACCGTGGAGAACAATGCCGAGGGCATGCGTTTTTACGAACAGGCTTTCCGGGACATGGGGCTGGAATGGATTCCCAGCCAGGGCAATTTTGTCCTGGTGAAGGTGGGGCAGGGCAGGAAGGTGTTCCAGGACATGCTGGCCAGGGGCGTGATCGTCCGCGCGCAGGACGGCTACGGGCTGCCGGAGTGGATCCGCATCAGCATAGGCACCCCCGCGGAAAATGCCCGCTGCATTGAAGTTTTGAAGGAAGTACTTTAAACAGTTTCACCGTTTTTCCTGTCTCACCTTTTATGATCTCTCCGGAACAGTACATTGACGGTCTTGAATGGCGTTACGCCTGCAAGAAGTTTGACCCCGAAGCCCGCATTGAGAAACCCACCTGGCATGCGCTGGCGGAAAGCCTGCGCCTCAGCCCGTCTTCCCTGGGCCTTCAGCTCTGGAAGTTTGTGGTGGTGACGAACAAGGAATTAAAGGCGCGCCTGCGGGAAGTCTCCTGGAACCAGTCCCAGGTGGAGGACTGCTCCCATTACGTGGTGCTTTGCGCCCGCAGGACGGCCACCCAGCGGGACGTGGACCGCTACCTGGCCCAGATTGAGTTCACGCGCCACCCGTCCGCGGAAAAGCTGGCTTCCTCCGCTGATTTCTATACTGGCTATGTAAAATCCCTGACTCCGGAAAAAATGCACACCTGGCTGGATTGCCAGGTGTACATTGCCGCAGGCTTCCTGCTCAGCGCGGCCGCCGCCCTGCGGGTGGATTCCTGCACCATCGGCGGCATGGACCGCTATAAGTATGATGAGATTCTGGGCCTGGACGGCACGCCGTACCGCTCCGTGGTGAGCGTGGCGCTGGGCTACCGCGCGAAGGACGACGATTACGCCCGCGAGGCCAAGGTGCGCTTCCCCGCCGGGGAGGTGATCGACATCCGCGCCTGATTTCTCCTTCCCTTTTCCCCCTGTCCGGGGCCGGATTTCCTGATTGGAGGTCCGGCCCCTTTTTTTGTCCGGCAGGGCGTTTACCTTCCGGGCGCATGGTCTTTTTCCCGCGTCCGGAGCGTGCCTGTTTTTTAATCTCGCCAAGAACGGGATGTTTGAGATAATAACTTGCCTGAACAAGATTGGCCGGTCCTCCCGGGCCCGGCGGTTTTCCTTCATGAAACCTGACGCGCGGCAATCCGCCCGGCGGAATGCCTGCCCGGACGGCGGAACGAAGGAGAATTCACCCGCTTTTTCCCCTTTCCCTGCAAGAAAAGGACGGCGGGCGCGTAGTTCTTGGCACGAACCAGATCCTCCTTTTCCCTGAAACGACACGATAACATGAAGAAGAACCTATTCCTGATGATCGCCGCTTTTGCCGCATCTCCCTTGATGGGGCAGGACGCCAAGCAGATTGCGGATTCCCTCACCATCCCTCCGGTGAAAGCGGGCGCAAAACAACTGCCGATGCCAAGCGCCTCCGGAGCCCAGATCAAATTCCTGGGGGCCGACTATGAGCAGCTTGTTAACAGCAAGGGAAAGATAGCCCCCGTTATTTCAGACACCCCCGTCAACGTCAGCTTCAAGGTGACCAAGGACGGCAAGGAAGCCATCAGCAAGGATTATGAAATCATGCTGCAGGCCCCGGACGCCGCCCAGGGCAATCCCAAGCCGCGTATCATTCCGGAGATCCTGCAATGGAAGGGCGGCCAGGGCGAGTACAAGCTGGGGAACACGGTTTCCGTAGCCTGCCCGGAAAAAGAGCTGGCGCAGATATTCACGGCTGATCTGGAAGACGTGGCGGGGAAGAAGGTCAAGCTTGTCCCGCCCGGCGCGAAGGCGGATATTTCCTTTTCCCTGCTGAAAGGCGGCAACCTGGGCAAGGAGGGGTACAGGCTCCAGGTGACCAGGGACGGCGTCCGCATTGGCGCGGCTACGCCCACCGGGCTGTTCTGGGGCACGCGCACGCTGCTGCAGATGCTGCGCCAGACCCCCGGCAGCGTTCCCTGCGGCACGGCAGTGGATTTCCCGCGCTATGAGCTGCGCGGCTTCATGCTTGATATTGCGCGTACGCCCTATCCCCTCAGCTACCTCAGGGACGTGATCCGCACCATGGCCTGGTACAAGATGAATGATCTGCACCTGGTCATCAACAATAACTTCATTTTCCATGAAATGTATGTGGACAAGGGCCGCGATCCGTTCAAGGAGCTCTATGCTGCCTTCCGCCTGGAATCCAACATGAAGGGCAAGGACGGCGTTCCTCTTACGGCGAAGGACCTTTTCTACACCAAGAAGGAGTTTGCGGATCTGGTGGATTACGCCGAACGCCGCGGCATCAGCATCGTTCCGGAGATTGACACTCCCGGTCACGCGCTTTCCTTCACCCGCCTGCGCCCGGACCTCATTTACAAGGGACCCATGAACCATGAAAAGCGCCGCAGCGAGATGCTGGACGCCGCCAACCCGGAGACGATCAGCCTGGTGGGCAAGGTATTTGACGAGTATTTGCTGAAAGACCCCAAACTGGGCCGCCCGGTGTTCGGCAGCAAGGTGGTGCATGTGGGCGCGGACGAGTTTTACGGCAACAAGGAGGATTACCGCCATTTTGCGGACGCCGTGCTGAAGCATGCCCTGAAGCGCGGTTATACGCCCCGCATCTGGGGCAGCCTGAGCACCAAGCCCGGCAAAACCCCCGTGGTGAGCAAGGGCGTTCAAATGAACCTCTGGAGTACCGGATGGATGAGGGCCTGGGAGGCCGTGAACCAGGGCTATGACGTCATCAATACCAATGACGGCGCCCTGTACGTGGTGCCCTACGCCAACTATTACCGCATGGACAGGAACCACAAGGGGCTTTATAATAACTGGATTCCCAACCGCATCGGGAATGAAACCCTGCCTTCCGGCCATCCCCAGCTCATCGGCGCGGCTTTTGCCGTCTGGAATGATGAGACGGACCTCAAGCACTCCGGCTATGCCCCCTATGACATTTGGGGCGTTATTTCCGGCTCCATGGACGTGCTGGCCCAGAAGATGTGGGGGAAGGCCAAGGCTCCGGATTCTTTTGAAGAGCACCGGGAGCTGGTCAAGGCCATCGGGGAAGCCCCCCGTACCAACCCCCTCCACAAGTGGAAGGATTCCAAGCCCTTCTCCGTGGTTCCGGGCAAGCTGCCCCAGCAGTTGAACCAGCCCGCCCTGGGGCCCGGCTACCGCCTCACCATGGAGCTTGAGCTTTCCGCCGCTCCGGAAGGGAAGGAGCAGGTTCTGCTTTCCGGCCCGGAAGGGGAGCTGTTCGCCGTCATGAAGGACGGCACCATGGGCTTCCGGCGGGATGACTCTCTGGAATTCTCCTTCGGCGCCAAGCTGCCCGTCGGCAAGAAGGTGAAGGTGGAAATTGTGGGAGAGCCGGAAAAAACCACCCTCCTCATTGACGGCAAGCCTGCGGGCACCATGGTGCTCAAGAGCTTCCGCAATCCGGACGAAAACTTTGAACCCCGCACGAAGGGCGTGCGCTCCACCTTCGTTCTCCCGCTGAAGGTGCTCGGCTCCTCCTTCCAGGGGAAGGTGTTTGATCTGAACGTCCAGCCGTTGTAACGGCCCGTGCCGGAAGCGGCGCGGGCCGGATAATCCCGGGCGGCTTCTTCCGGAGCCGGGCGGCCTCATGCGCCGCACTCTTTCCAGCGCCCCGCAGTCTCCGGACTTGCGGGGCGTTCCTGTTCCCGGCGCCGTTCTGGAGCGCCGGAGATGGGGAAGTTCCGCGCAGCGGTTCAGTCCCGCATGCCCCTGTACCTCATGGGGCGGTAGCCGCTGTTCTCCAGCATGGGGCGGCTGAAAACGCGCTCCGCGCACTTCCAGACCGGCAGGGGGCCGGCTTCACTGCCCAGGAACCTGTCTTTTTCCGCTCCCTCCCAGCGGATGAACAGGAGCACATGGCGTCCCGGAGCAATCAGGATGTCCCCCGTTTTCAGCTCATCCCAGGAGGGGAGGGAAATGGAAAGAACGGGGAGCTCCCGTGTGGAAAATGGCCTGGACAGGCGCCAGCAGCGGGAGACGAAGCCGGAGCAGTCCACCCCGGCGGCAAAGCGGCTGGCGGCGGCATCCCCCGCGGCCTGCTTTTCCGGGGTGCCCATGTCCCCGGCCGCGGCGGGGGAGCCCCCGTTGGCGGCATCCGCCTTCAGGCGTTCGGCGAACTGCCGCGGGGTGTCGAACCCGCCCCATTTGTACGGCATGCCGGTGGAACGCGCGCCGGGGCGCCACCACGCGCCGGCATGGCCTCCGGCTGCGGAGGCGTCCGGCGTATCTATCCGGATGCCGTCCTCGTCCGTCCCGTGGCGGACGTTCCGGGGAGAGCCCCGCCAGGCCATGGAAGTATAGGCCCGGCTGGTTTCCAGGGCTTCACGGCGGGTGACGGAAGAAGCGGGAGGCAGGATTTCCGGCGCGCCGGGAACACAGGCCCCCAGGCAGGCGGAGAGGGTGAGCAGCGTCAGGGTGTTGGTCATGGACTGCATGTGTAGCCACTTCCCGCCGCGGAGGCAAGGATGATTGCAGGAGAACGCTTTTTATTCGGAAAACGAACGGTCTGGAAGCTTGACTACCGGGTGGAATATGTGAAAAAGGGGTTAACTGAGGCGGAAAGGAATGGAAGAGGTTTCCGTTCGCCCTCCCGCTTCCCATCGCCTTGCATTTTTTATGGACGAAGAACAACAAATCATCCAGGAGCCGGTTCAGGAACCCGCCCCTGAAAAACAGCCCGACAAGACCCAGGCCACTCTTACGGCGGTTTCTCCGCTGGTGTCCGTCTTTTTCGGTTTCTCCACCGGCGTGAACATCATTCCGCCCCTGATCTGCTGGCTGGTCTGGAAGGATGCCAACCCCCTGGTGGACAAGGTAGGAAAGAACGTTCTGAATGCCCAGATTTCCTGGGCGATTTATTCGATTGCGGCCTTCCTGTTATGTTTTGTCCTGATCGGCTTCGTGCTGGCTCCCGCGGTCGTCATCGCGTGGATTGTTTTCGCCATTATCACTGCCGTCAAGGTGGCGAACGGGGATTACGATTACGTGGCGCCCCTCACGATTACGTTCCTGAAGTAACGTTTTTTCCACTTGCCCATTTATGAAAAAGCCGCCGGCATTCTGCGCCGGCGGCTTTTTTGCGGAATGGGATCCGTTTTCCGGAGAGGTTCAGATGGGCATGTCCTTTTCACTGCCGCCGTACATGAACGTATGGAGCAGGCGCGTGACCTGGTTCTGTTCCGCGCGCAGCTGGGCGGAGGGGCGCAGCGCGGCGTACGTCAGGCTGTCATGCCCGGTGAATTCCCTCATGTGGAAGCCCTGGAAGCTGGTCATGGGTTCGCTGTCATGGAAGAGCTTGCCCCTCCGGAGCAGTTCGTCAAAGACGTGTTCCGCCTCCCGCGTGCGCGTCAGCGCGTTTTCCGGATGGGGCACGCGGATGACCAGCGCGCCGCCGTCCCCGCGGAAGTTGATGCCCGCTCCGGCCATGACGTCCGCGGAAGGCTGGCTGGTAACGCTGCCCAGAAGCAGAACGCCGTCATCTATCAAATGGATGCGGCTGGCGTGGGCTTCCTCCTTCACGTGCAGCACGCCGCCGTAAATGTGGGTGGATACGCTGCCGGAAAGTTTTTTGATGCGCATCAGGCCGTGCTTGATGACGAGTTCCGAGCCCTCGGCGGGCAGGTCCACTTCCGAGGCGAAGAGCCAGCCGTCCGTCATGGCGATTCTGCCTTCATGCTCTCTGGAGCCCTGAATGCGGCCCTGGCCCATCAGAAGGCGGCCGCCGTTGATCTCCAGGCTGCCGTTGGCCTTGTTTCCCAGGAAAACGGTCATGTGGTCCGGCAGGTTGCCCAGGAGCGTCATGGTGCCTCCGTTACGGATGACCAGGTGGGCGGTGCGGTGCCCGTGGTCCGGCTGGTTGGGGCCTCCCACGTAAACGGGGGCGTTGATGATGTAAAGATTGCCGCCGGAATCAACGGTGAGGGAATCCTGAATGTCCGTCTGGCCCTGCACCACGTCATTGCTGATGGTGACCGGGCACATGTAGGAGACGCGGTTCATGGATGAGGCTGAAAGCGGCATCATCCCTGTTAGAATGAATGGGTTGATATTGCTCATGACGCTGGTTACATAGTTGGTTTGACGTTTGAGGCGCGGTGGATGCGCGCCAATGGTATTAGACCGTCCGGGCGGGTAAAATGTTCGGGTAAATTCACCTTATTTTCTTCCGGACGGGAAAAGCGCGGTTCACTCCCATTCCACCCGGGTCAGTTCCAGTTCCCGTCCCCGGAGGATGGCCAGGGCAGGGTCTCCGCAGCCGGGGCAGATATAGCCGTGCTCCGTGAAGGAAAAATCCGCGCTGCAAGCGTCGCAGCGGCACAGGGCCTCCACCCACGTGACGTCCAGGGCGGCGTCCTGCGCGGCATACGCGTCCTTCAGGGCCAGGAAGGCGGATTGCAGGGCTTCCGGCACCACGCCGCTCAGGCTGCCGATGGTCATGTGCACGCGCATCAGCCGGGTTCCCCCGTTCTTTTCCATGAGCCGCCGGGCCATGTCCAGCGCCCCCTCCATGATGCCTACTTCATGCATGCGCGTCTTTCCGGGCCTGGTATTCCTCCAGGGCGCGGGCGATGAGGGTTTCCACCAGGTCCAGCGCCTGCGGCACGGCCTCCCGCACTTCCGCGGACATGGGCTGGCAGAAGTCCGTATGCCCGGCCTCCACCCCCACCAGCGTGATGATGCGCGGCAGGGTTCCGCACAGCTGGGCCGCGCCCAGCACTTCCTTCATGCCGATCTGGTGCGGTGAGATGACGCGGGAGAAATGGCGGGGGAGTTCGTCCCGGCTGCGCGTGACGACGGTTCCGGGCGGGGCCCCCGTCTTGACGGCGTCCAGCAGGATGACCGTATCCGCGTCTTCCAGCAGGGGCAGCAGGGTCATTCCCAGCGTGCCTCCCTCCTCCACATGGACCAGCGGGCCGTAGTCCCGTTCCTGAAGACGGTGGGCAAGCTCCACGCCTATGCCGTCATCCCCCATGAGCGGGTTGCCCACGCCCAGCACGAGCACGGGATAGGCGTTCCCCTTCACGGGGCAGCCCCGGAGTTCTTCCGTGTATGGCTCCAATTCCATGGCAGATGCGGGGGAAGGGTTATTCATCCCGGAATTTGACGCCCTTGCGCAGCCAGCGCCCTCCGCTGAACATGGAGGAGATGGTGCCGTCCCGGTCCACGTTTCCGGAGAGGATGGAAAGGTACACGTGAACCATGGCGAAGATGATGAAGCACCACATGCCGATCAGGTGCACCAGGCGCACGTACGGAACCCCTATCAGGTCGTTCAGGGGCATGAACCAGTGGTAGAACCAGTGGCGCGGCTCATACAGGGCGTACAGGGCCAGCCCGGTCACCACCATGGTGGTGAACAGGACGTAGACGCCCGTGTACGTCCACTGCTGTAAAGGATTGTGGCCGATGTAGCGGGGGCCGTCATAACTGCGGGCGAACACGTAGTCCACCGCCGTGGTGAAGAGGTCCTTCCACTGCTGCCTGGAGATGGGGAAGAGGGCCCGGAAGCTCTGGTACTTGTTGGAGGCCATGAAGAAGCAGGAGAAGCGCAGCATCATCACCACCACCAGGGTCCACCCCAGCGCGTAGTGCACGAAGCGGAGCGTGCCGAACTGGAAGGCCCCGTGCAGGTCCCCCATTTTCAGGAACCACCCTTCCGCAATGCAGATGCCGGTGGAAGCCAGCCCGATGATGCAGAACACCCAGGTCCAGTGCAGCACGCGCAGCGGCCAGTCCCAGACGTGGAAGTAGCGGAAATTGGCCTTGGCCATGGAAAGGCGGCGCACGTCCCTCATGGCGTGCATGGGCACCACGCCCAGCAGGCGCCACGGCGCGCCGGGCCGGTGGACGGCCACGGCCACGGGTTCAAAGCCGGAGGGGGAGTATTCCTCAAAAGCCTTGTTCATGCGCTCTTTTTCCAGATGGCTGACTTCACACAGCTTTTCCAGGGCCTTCAGGCTGCCGCGGGCCACCATGAAGGGGGTGGCGTCCTCCTTGTCCGCGGCTTTCAGCATGGCCGTGCTGTACGGCCTTTCCCGGGAGGGCGCCTCCCAGGAATTCTCCTGCTGGGCGTAGGGCAGGGCCACGCCCCGTTCCCGCGCGGCGTGGAGCAGGGCCAGGTCCCCCGGGTCCGTGCTGCCGTTGGGGGAGGCGCACACGGCCAGGGCCAGGATTTCCTCCGGCGTGTAAACCGGGCTGGCCGGAATGGCGTCCTCCACCGCCAGGGTGAGGTCTTTGTCGATAAGAGTCGTTTTCACGGGTCCTGTCTGGTCAGAATGGCCTCCCCTTCTTCGTCAAACAAGTGGACGGCGCAGGATTGGCACGGGTCATAGCTGTGAACGGTGCGCAGGGGTTCCACCGGGCGGGTGGGGTCCACCAGCGGGTGTTTTCCGGTATGGGCCAGGGAATATTCGTACGGCCCCATCTGCCCCTCCGCGTCGCGGCCGGAGCTGTTCCAGGTGCTGGGCACCACGGCCTGGTAGTTCACCGTCTGGCCGTTTTCAATCCGTACCCAGTGGCTCAGGCTGCCGCGGGGCGCTTCCACCCAGCCCACGCCCTTGCAGGAGGAGGGCCAGGTTTCCGGCTCCCATTTTTCCGGGTTGAAGGTGGCGGTTTCCCCATTCTTGATGCGGTCCGTCATCTCCTGGAGCTGGTTCACCATCATGTCCACGTTGATCAGGGCGTCCAGGGAGCGGCCGTACACGCGGCCCAGCGTGGAGTTCAGGAAGGCGTTGTCACGGGGAATGCCCAGCTTGTCGCAGGCGGCGTCCACCCGCTCCACGATGGCGGGCACCCCCTGGGCGTAGCCGATCATCATGCGGGCGTTCGGGCCCACGGCCATCGCGTGGCCGTCGTAGCGCGGGGCTTTCACCCAGGTGTACTGCGGATGGTCGGAGAGCCACTTGTAGGGCGGCCTGGGGCCGTTGTAATCCGCGTTCGTCTCCCCGTCGTACGGGGCCAGGCCCGCATCCCGGCCTTCCGTGTACTTGTACCAGGCGCTGGTGACGAATTCCTTGATCTTGTCCTGGTCAAAGGGAAGCACGTTTTTATAGTCCCCGTTCAGCAGGACGCCGGGCTTGATCATCCCCTTGCCGGCGGGAGCTCCGGTGTTGATCTCGGACGGGTCCCCGGTGCAGAAAAAGTTGGGGTTGGACGCGCCGATGTGGGCGTAATCCTTGTAAAATCCGGCGATGGCCACGATGTCCGGGTAGTACACCTTGTGGATGAAGTCGTGGCAGGTCTGCACCAGCTGTTTCAGGTAGCTCAGGGCAAACTGGTTGATGGCCTGGTCATTGTTCATGTTGATGGCGCAGGCCATGCCGCCCACCAGGAAGTTCGGGTGCGGGTTCTTGCCGCCTAGGATGGTGTGGATCTTGATCATGTCCCGCTGCCAGACCAGGGCCTGGAGATAGTGCGCCACGCCCAGCAGGTTCACCTCCGGCGGCAGCTTGTAGGCCGGGTGGCCCCAGTAGCCGTTTGTGAAAATGGAGTACTGGCCGTGGGCGATGGAGTCCTTCAGCTTTTTCTGCACCCCGGCAAAGTACGTGGCGGAGGACAGGGGCCAGTCTGAAAGGGATTTGGCGATGGCGGCGGTTTCCTTGGGGTCCGCCTTCAGGGCGGACATCACGTCCACCCAGTCCATGGCCTGGAGCTGGTAGAAGTGGATGACGTGGTCCTGGATGCCCAGGGCGCCGCTGACCAGGTCGCGCATGAGGCGGGCCTGGACGGGAACCGGGTATTGCAGGGCGTCCTCCACCGCGGCCAGGGCCGCAATGGCGTGCGTGCCCGTGCAGACGCCGCAGATGCGTTCCACGAAGGCCCAGACGTCCCGCGGGTCCCGCTTGCAGGCGATCACCTCAATGCCGCGGTACTGCGTGGTGGAGGTCCAGGCGTTCTTGATGACGCCGTCCCCGGCCTCCATCTCCACGCGCAGGTGGCCTTCAATGCGCGTCACGGGGTCAATGACCACCCGGCTGGATTCCGGAACGTCCGCTGATGTGTAATTGCTCATGGTAATCTGGTGGTGAAAGCTTCTGGTTATTCTTCAGTTTCCTTGTCGGGCGAGCCGGGAGCGTCCCCGAAGGCGGGCAGGGAGACGTTCGCCTCCTCCTTCATGTGCTGCTTCTTGTAATGGATGGCGGAACCTACGGCATGGGCGGCGATCGCCGCGCCCGCGCCGGCCACGCCCACGGCCCCGATCACGTTGGCGGAGGCCTCCACGCCGAAGCCGTTCACGTTGGGCAGCGTCTTGTAGAAGGGGGTCATGCGGTCAAAGAAGTACAGCTCCGTGCAGCCGATGCACGGGTGGCCGGACTGGATGGGGAAGCTGACGCCGCCGTTCCACTTCACGATGGGGCAGGGGGAAAACGTATCCGGCCCCTTGCAGCCCACCTTGTACAGGCAGAAGCATTCCCGCGCGTTCTCATCGTCAAACACGTTGACGAACTGGCCGGCGTCAAAGTGGGCGCGGCGCGGGCAGTTGTTATGGATGCGGGTGCCGTACGCCATCAGCGGGCGCGTCTCCAGGTCGCATTCCGGGGCGCGGTCAAAGGTCAGGATGTACATGATGACGGCGGTGATCACGTCCCCGATGGGCGGGCAGCCCGGCACATTGATGACCGTGCGGTCCGTCAGGATGTCCCGGATGCCCACGGCCCCGGTAGGGTTGGGGCGGGCGGCCTGGATGGAGCCGAAGTACGCGCAGGAGCCCACCGCCAGGATGTAGGAGGCGTTTTCCGCGCAGTGGCGCAGCATGTGCTCCACCGTATCCCCGGCCACGGTGCAGTACACCCCTCCGTCGTTGACCGGGACGGAACCGTTGATGACGAGGATATGGGGTTCCTTGATGGCCTCTTCCAGGGCGGCGTTGGCTGCGTCCCCGGAGGGGGCCATCAGCAGTTCCACGTAAGGCATGGAGACGGCGGAAAGCACCATGTCCCCGATCTCCTCGTTATAGCTGCGGATGGTGCTTTCCAGGCACCCGGTGCATTCCTGGAGCTGGAGCCAGATGACCACCGGGCGTTTCAGGGCGGCCATCTTGTCCGCAATCTCCTGGGCGTTGGAAACGCCTCCCGTCACGGTGGCGACGCCCATCAGGGCGATCATTTTCAGGCACCATTTATTGAATTCGCGCCGGCTGACGCCGCGGCGCTCCATGTGTTCCCCCAGGGTTTCCCCGGGACGCCATGTGGTTAAAATCTCATGATTCAGGGAGGCCTGCTCCGCCTCCTGCATGGAAGGTTGCTGCGTGCGCTTCATGTGCGTGGTCCAAATAAATCGTTTTCATTTAGACACGATTTCCGGGAAATGCGATCAATATTTTCCAATTTTTCAGGGGCTGCCCCTACCAGGACCAGACGTTCTGGATTTGGAAAACCACGGCCGTCTGGCCCCTGCGGCCGTTGACGGGATTCTTGACGAGCTGAATGTCAGGCTGGAGCGTCATGGTGGGCGTCACCTGGGCCACATAGGTCAGTTCAATGCCGTATTCATTCTTGTTCACGTACGGACCATTCTTTTTGGCGCCCTGCTGCCAGAGGAAGCCCAGGCCCAGGTAGCCGTCATTGGAGGCGCCTTTTCCGCGGAAGGGGGAGAGGAGCACCAGCCCCGTGGTGGCCGCGCAGCGCACGCCGGTCAGCGTGGCGGCGTCATCGCTGGCCCAGCCGCCGCGGAAGAACCAGCCCAGGTGGCTGCTGCGGCCAAGCTGCTGCTGGAAGTTCACGGCCACGCCGCCGCCGTTTTCACTGTTGCTGGTGGTGAAGAAGGGCTGGAGGCGGTACACGCCGGAACCCATGCCGCAGAAGTCCTCCGCCACGTAGCCGAATTCAAGCACGTTCGTCCAGTTGTCCGAGTTCAGGTTCCTGAACGGGTTGTGGTTCTGGGTCATGTTGTTGGCGGCGGTGGCTCCCATCACGTAAAAGGAGGTGGTGGGCTGCCATGCGAAATGGAAGCCCAGGGAGTTGTCCGTCAGGGGCAGCATGGGGTTGTTGCCGAAGACGCTGTTGGTCAGGTTATTGTTGTGTGAGTTGGCGTAGGCGTTGTGGTCCATGTAATTGGTGGTGTCCAGCTGGCCCGCCATCAGCAGGAGCTTGCCGCCCGCTCCCACCCATGCCAGGCTCAGGTTGCTGAGGTGGGGGTCCGGCCCCTGGAAGGAACTGGTGGGATTCTGGAGGGAGCCCAGCGTGGTGGCGGGGCCCTTGCTCCCTTCATTGAAGTCAAAGCCGTTGCCGAAGTCGAACTCGGAGGCCAGGTACAGGCCGCTCCCCGTGGAGTTGTTGCGGAAAATGGTAATATTGGTCAGCAGGGAGCCGTTATAGGAGGGGAAATCCGTCTTTCCGTTCAGGCCGCCGCCCGTCAGTCCCGTGTAGTTGAAGCCGAACTGGGCGGAATAGGTGATGCCGTATCTGGACAGGGCGGTCTTGATCTTCTGCGCCCCGGTGGAAATCATGTCTTCACGGATCCAGGCGTTCGGTTCCGCGCAGGTGTTGCCGAAGACGTAGGAACTGTCCAGATACGGCATCATCTTGAGAGGCTTGGCCGCAAACCATTCAATGCCGGGGGCGGAGGGCCTGGCCTCATGCTGGAGAAGAACGCTGGGCCTGGTGGGAACGCCGGGCGTTCTCTTGGTGATTTGTTCTTCCGGCCGCATGCCCTTCAGCAGGCTGGGGCTTATTTCCCTGCCTTCCAGGGTTTTCACGCGCAGGCCGCGTTCCGTGTTCAGGTAGGGAGGCGTGGTCGTCACTACGGGTGCGGGCTGCTGGGCCAGGACGGGATCGCAGGAGGCCACGACGGCGACGGCGCACAAGGAGGGAAGCATGACATGTTTCATATAGACAATCAGACAAGACAGCAGACGGAAGTGTCATAACTCAACTGAAATGCTGACACGAATACCTGTTTTTTCCCGCCTTTCCTCAAAAAGGGAAGACTGCCCCTCCCGCCGCCTCATTCAACCGGGCATGAGCAAGCAGGTGCGGTTCTCCGTTTCCTGGCGTCCGCGCCGCCGTATTCCAAACAGCGTGGAGGGGGAGGAAGGAGGAAAGGCATGCCCCCTGTTCCGTCCCGGATTCCCTTGGTTGGCAGTTGGCCGTGGAAACGCTTCCATAGAAGAACGGGAATGGGAATATGAGAGAAGGAAGGGAGGGCTTTAAAGGTAAAAAGGCTGGTTATAACCGGGGCTCCTGTACGGATTTCAATAGAGAGTGGAGAGTGGAGAGTGGAGAGTGGAGAGTGGAGAGTGGAGAGTGGAGAGTGGAGAGTGGAGAGTGGAGAGTGGAGAGTGGAGAGTGGAGAGTGGAGAGTGGAGAGTGGAGAGTGGAGAGTGGAGAGTGGAGAGTAGGGGCGCAAAGAAAAAGGCGGAGAAGGCAGAAAAAAAGAGGGCCGTTCCGCGCTGGGGAAGCGGAACGGCCCTTGAAGGTAAAGGGAGGCTTGGGAAAGCCGGAATAGGGGGGTTATTTCACGGCGATCGTCTGTTCGCGGTCGGGGCCCACGCCCACGGTCGTGACGGGGCAGCCGATGAGCTCGCTCATGCGCTTGACGAATTTCCTGGCGTTTTCCGGAATCTCTTCCCAGGAACGGCAGGCGGAGATGTCCTGCATCCAGCCGGGCACCGTTTCATACACGGGCTTGCAGCGTTCCCATTCGTCCACCGTGGCGGGCGGATAGGCCAGGATTTCACCGTCCAGGTCATAGCCTGTGCAGATTTTGATTTCCGGGCACTTGTCGTAGCCGTCCAGGTTGGTCATGGCCATTTCGTCAAAGCCGTTGAACATGGCGGAGAAGCGGAGCAGCACGCCGTCCGCCCAGCCGCAGCGGCGGGGACGGCCCGTAGTGGCGCCGAATTCGCGGCCCATGCTGTGCAGGTGGTTGGAGATTTCTTCATCTTCCGTGACGAAGGGGCCGGAACCCACGCGGGTGGTATAGGCCTTGCACACGCCGATGATGCGGTCAATCTTGTGCGGCGGAACGCCCGTGCCGGTGCAGGCGCCGGCGGAAGAGGTGTTGGAGGAGGTGACGAACGGGTAGGTGCCGAAGTCCACGTCCAGGTAAGCGCCCTGGGCTCCTTCAAAGAGGATGCTCTTTCCGGAGGCCACGGCTTCATGCATGACCGGGATGGTATTGGTGATGTGGGGGCGCAGCACGTCCGCGGCGGCAGTCACTTCCGCCACCATTTTTTCTTCATCCATGGAGGGAAGGCCCATGCGTTCCATTTCCGCGTTCGCCATCTTGATGCGGCGGCGCAGCACTTCGTCAAAAATCCTGGGATCCCTCATGTCCGCCATGCGCACGCCTATGCGGCGGGCCTTGTCCGCGTACGTGGGGCCAATGCCGCGCTTGGTGGTGCCGATGGCTTTTTTGCCGAGGGCGGATTCCTGGGCGGCGTCCATTTCCTTGTGGAAGGGGAGGACCACGTGGGCGCGGTCGGAGATGAGAAGGTTGTCCTTCGTGATGGAGACGCCCTGGCCGCGGAGCTCATTGATTTCCTCCACCAGGCCGATGGGGTCCAGCACCACACCATTACCGATGACGCAAAGCTTGCCCGGCCACAGGATGCCGGAGGGGACAAGGTGAAGGATGTACTTCTTCCCGTTGGCGATTACGGTATGGCCCGCGTTGTTGCCGCCCTGGCCGCGTGCCACCACGTCGGCGGATTCCGTCAGGAAATCGATCATTTTGCCCTTGCCTTCGTCGCCCCATTGGGAGCCGATAATAATGGTATTCATGATAAAAATGGAACTCGGAGACCTTAATGAGATTCCCGCCTTATGGCAAGACAATCTTACAAAGTTGTTAAGTTTTCCTGATAAGATGAGTTTGAAGAAGGGAAACGTTCCGGGGAGCGGAGCGGGGAGGATGAGCGTGGCTGTGCCGGATTCTCCGGGTTCAGGACAGGGAATGAGGCAGGGAAGGCAATGCCGGAGGAGGAAACCGAAAGAACATGCAATCGTAAAAGGAAACGGTGGAAATGCTGATTCACGGTGGTTTTGCGCCTCCGGCGTCCTGGGAGCCGGAAGATTCTCGCCTCTCGCAGGTAAAAGCTTTTCCGGAGCGCAGAGGCGGCTTTTCTTTCAAATACCCGTCGCTCCGCTCCGGCGGAGGCTGCGATGAGGGACGGAGGCCCTCATTTCCAGGGGCGGCCGGACGTGAAAAGAACGATGGAAGTGTTTGCTAACCGCATATTTGCGGTTTCCGCCCAATACCCAGGGCATCCGTAAGGGGAAACTTTTCCTTCCTGTAAAACCTCCCCGGCAGGTAGCAGGTAAGCCGCCGTTGGAAAAGCACTGGAGAGTGGCCGCACAGACTTTTTAAAGAGGAGGTCAGCGGAAATGCAGGGCGGAGCGGTGAGCCTCCGCGGGAACCAGAGTTTTCCAGATGTCTTCATCCGCGGCGATCATGCGCTGGATGTCCCGCGGCGTGTGGCGCAGCAGGAATTCATTGAAGAAGGGGACGTCAACCACCAGGCCGTTCGCCAGGAAGTGCTGGTACAGGTGCACGTATTGTTCCGGGGCGCGGAAGGTGCGCGCCGTGACGAATTCCCCGGATTTGCGGTTGAGCCAGGGAGAGACGTACAGGCGCGTCTTGTTCTGGAAGGTGCGGCCGAAGGATTCCAGGATGCCGCCGGGGATGTCCTCCGTCCATTTTTCCTTGAACAGTTCGTTCAACAGGCCGATGGAGAGGGCGATGGCGATGGGCTCGTTCGTGTAGCGCGCCAGCAGCTCGGACAGGTTGTCAAAACGGGCCATCTTGGTAATCAGCACGTTCTTGCCCAGGGCTTTCAGGCTGTCCGCGCGGTCCAGGAATTCCAGATGGTCCACGTCCCCGCCGCGGAGCAGGTTGTTCATGGATATTTCACAGATTTCCAGGCAGCGGTCCGCCTGCGTTTCATTGATGTGCGAGAGGAAGCATTTTTTCACCTGCGCCATGACTTCCAGATGCAGGTTGCAGACGGGATTGAAGCTGCCCCTCATCAGCACGATGGGGCGTTTGTACAGCACGTCCGCCGCCTGGGCCACCTGGCCGTTTGCCAGGAACAGGGTGGCCGGCGTCAGACCGGATTTGACGAGCTGGAGCGCAAAAAGGCGGTTGTCCACCATGGAGAAGCCGTGGCCCTCAAAGCGGACGACGTCTATCTCCACCAGGCGGGGATCCAGATTGTCCACCAGGGATTCAATGAATTCCTCCAGCCGGTCCCTTTTGAAAAAGACGGCGTGCAGGATGTTGACGCCCAGGATGCCCAGGTCCTTCATCTGGCTGTCGTGGTCCGGGTCATTCAGGCGCACGTGAATGATCAGGTCGGACGGTTCCGCCTCCGGCTTCAATTGGAAGCGCACGCCTATCCAGCCGTTCCACGGGCCGTTGTCCCGGTAGCCTTTCACCTTCACCGTATTGCAGAAGGCGAAGAAGCGGGTGTCCTTGCCGCGCTTGGGCCCCAGGCGGTTGACGAGCTGGGTGAATTCGTAATCCAGCATGCCTTTCAGGCGTTCTTCCGAGACGTAGCGCTTGACGGGGCCGTACAGCGTGTCGCTGACGGTCATGTCATAGGCGGAGATGGTCTTGGCCACCGTGCCGGCGGCCCCGGAGGCACGGAAGAACCAGTTGGCCGTTTCCTGGCCGGCGCCTATTTCCGCAAAGGTGCCGTAAATGGTGGTGGCCAGATTGAGTTGGAGGGCTTTGTCCTGTGTTTGCGCTAATGCTTTGGAACTCATGGAAAACGGGAACCGGTTCTGGATTGTCAGTTGGTGGTGGGAAGGAGGTTGCGGGTGGCGTCGCTCATCCATCCGGAATACAGTAGCTTGTCAATAATGACGGACTGGTTGCCGGGCAGGTCCGCCGGGTAGTGAATGAGCACGCAGGCGCGCACGGGGCCGTTGTAAAGGAGCTTGGTCAGTTCCAGCGCCAGCGGGGAATACCTGTCCACGTACGCGTTCAGGCGCTCCCCGTTGGGGAATTCCAGGGAGAAGTTGATGTAGGCGGTATTGCGGTAGCTTTCCGCGGAGGATTCCTCCAGGAAGGGCGGCTGGTAGATGCCGGGCATGCTGAGGGCTATTCTGACGGGGACGGGTTTGGAGGGCTTTTTGGCTTCCAGCTCCGCCGGGAGCATGGGGGAGTAACCCTCCCAGGCTTCCCAGTCCAGCTTCCATTTGCCGGAGTTCCGGTCATACAGGAAGATGGCCGGGCGGACGGTGTTGTCATCCATCAGCACGGATATCTGGAGCAGGTCCCCGTTCTTGGAGCTTTTCCCCGCTTCCTGCGGCAGGTAGTCCTTGTACCGCCCGTAGGAGGCCCAGTGAGCCATTTTGGGGCGCACGGCCTCGGGCTCCATCACGTAGTTGAGCCTTTCTTCGTCTGATTCCGCCATGCAGTAGAGGGCCAGTTCATTCATGGCTGCCGTGATGTGGGCGGAGACGGATTCCACTTCCCGGTCTTCCTCCCTGCGGGGATGGGTCATGAGCCGGTATTGCTGCTCCCTCTGCTCCAGTTCCGCCAGCAGGTCCTTGTTCACGTCCAGGGAGAAGACCGCTTCATGGTCCACAAACCGGTCTGAAATATTCAGAATCTTGGAGCCTTCCGCTTCCATGTCCTTTCCGCGCAGGAACATGAACACGCCCAGCGAGGCCAGCACCAGGCCGGAGACAAAGAGCCAGATGTGCCAGGTGGGGCGGCGCTCGCTGCGGGCGGCTTCCCGGGCGGTGGGTTGGTATTCCGGCTCTTCATGCGCCAGGGAGGCGCTGCGGGCGGCTGTGATGGCAGGGGCGGCGTCCCCCTTTTCCTTCCGCTTGCGGATTTTGGTAGTGGGTTCCGCAGGGATGGGGATGGAAGGCCTGGTAACGGCAATGCTCCGTTTATCCGTCTTTTTCTGAGGCGTAAGAGATTTGTGGGAAGATGCGGACGGGGAAGCGGAGGGGCTTTCCTCCTGCGCGCCGCCGTGCCGGACGGAGGCTGCTGGTTCAGGCGTCCCTTCCGGGATTTCAGGCGCTTTTTCCGGAGCTTCAGGCATCCGTTCCGGGGCCATTGCTGGCTCTTCCTCCTGCCGGGTGGCCGTGACGGTGGAATGGCAGACGGGGCATTTCACCTTGTTCCCTATGCAGGAGGGATTGACGGCAAAGGAATTGTTGCACACGTTGCAGCGGCAGGGGACGGCGGCCTGTTCTTCCGTTTCATCCTTGACTTTCTCTTCCTGCCGGGCGGTGACCGGAGCGGCGCAGATGGGGCATTGCACCTGGCTTCCCAGAAAAGACGTTTTCACGGCAAAGGGGTTGCCGCATGACGGGCATGTGCAGGCTACCGTATCCTGGGAGGGGGTGGGCATGGAAGAAAAGGGAGTTACAGGTGGATGAATTCCGGAACGGGGATGGTGATGGGCTTGGGAGCGGGCAGCGTGATGCTCGTGTCCGTATGGTCCGGAGAAACGGGGTCTGCGGAAAGGGCCTGGGCTTCCGGCACGTTTTCACCCGCGCCCAGCAGTTCATAGTTGCGGTTGGCGGGGCCCTGGTTCAGCTCCGTGTGGTAGGGGTCGTCCCCCTGGAGGATGGCCTTGGTGGGCAGGATGGGCGGCAGGGGCAGGATGCGGTTCTGCGCCGTGAAGGGTGAGACGGGGGCGGAGATGTCCTCCCCGTGGAGGTCGCAGAAGGGAAGGCTGGAATCCCCCTTGCGGAGGTATTCAAACATGGTGTGGCGGCGGTATTTCTTGTCCACCGGATCAATGTCATAGCAACTGTGCGTGGCTCTCTTCCCGGTGGTCAGGCAGATTTCCACCCGTTCCACGCTGGGGGGCGGGGCCAGTTCCCCGGCGGGGAAGAGGCGTTCCGCCTCCGTGACGGCGGCGCCCAGGACGGAGGCGCAGGTGTCCGACGAGAAGGCCCCGTTGTAAATGGGTTTTTTCCCTTCCAGGAAGCCTACCCAGATGCCGCAGGTGATGCGGCTGTCATAGCCGAACAGCCAGTTGTCCGCAAAGTCATACGTAGTCCCCGTTTTCACGCCCCCCCTGAAGTCTTTCGGCAGATGCGGGGCCACGCGCTGGGCGGAGCCGTTTTTCAGGGAGGAATTCAGGATGTTGTGGAGCTGGAAGGCCGTGGCGGTGGAGGTGGCCCCCTTCCGCACCTGGGCGTTGTTCCGGGTTTCAATGGCCTGGTTGGATTCCCAGATCAACTGGCCGTCCTCATCCTCTATCCTGTCCAGGTAATAAATATCCTGCGGGCGGGAGCCGCCGTTCGGGATGGCGGTGTAGGCCAGCGTCATTTCCTTCAGGGAGGCGGGTTCCGTGCCCACGAAAATCTTGGGGCGGTAAACGGGGTTCACCTCCGTGCTGCCCGCTTCACGCACGGGCTTGCGGATGCCGAAGTCCGTGAGCTTTTTCACGAAGGGGGATGTGCCCATGTCCATCCCCATGCGCAGGGAGGCGGCAATCTTGGAGGCGGACAGGCCGCGGTGGGCGGTAATCATGCCTTCATAGCGGTTTTTGGAGCTTTCCGCGCCCCATTCCCCCAGGATGCCTTCCGAGCCGCCGATGCCCGTCAGGCGGTTGTCAATGGCGTCGTCCAGAATGCGGGTGACGGGGCTTTTGCCCGTGTCAAAGGCCGTAGCGTACAGGAAGGGCAGGATGGCGGTGCCGGTGGGGCGGGCGCCGTCCTTGATGGCGTCATACTGGCGCTTGGTGTAATCCCTGCCTCCGTGGTAGGCCAGAACGGCGCCGGACTGGTTGTCCACCACCAGCAGGGCTCCTTCCAGGTAGCGCGGCTTGTCCCCGGAGGCTCCGTGGTAGTCCGCGGCTTTCTGGTGGCGGTAGCCGGGGCGTTTTTCAATGTTTTCCAGGGCCTGTTCCAGGGATTTCCCGGTGGCCTCCTGAAGCTTCCTGTCAAGGGTGGTGTAAATCTTGAGGCCGGCGGCATTCACGCGGTCCTCCCCCAGATAGGCGGTAATCTCTGCGGAAATGCGGTCGTAAATGTGGGAGACGCCGCGTTTCAGCGGCCTGGGGTTGAGCCCCAGGTCCATGGCGGAGAGGCGTTCCGCTTCATCCGGCGTAATGTACTTTTCCCGTGCCATGCGGTTGAGCACATGGTTGCGCCATTTCAGGTTGCTTTCCGGATTATTGAGAGGGGAAAGGCCGTTCGGGTTTTTAATCAGGGCGGCGATGGAGGCGGCCTCCCGCGTAGTGAGGTCCGCAGGTTCCTTGCCGAAGTAGCCCAGAGAGGCGGCGCGGATGCCGTAGAACCCGCTGCCGAAGTAAACGCGGTTCAGGTAAAACTCCAGCACCTGGTCCTTGCTGTACCGTTCCGTAATGCGGCGCGCCAGCGCTATTTCCACGAATTTGCGGCCAAAGCTGCCTTCATTCCTGGCCTTGGCCCGGTTCTTCAGGTCGTACGCGTTTCTGGCAAGCTGCTGGGTGATGGAAGAGGCTCCCTGGTTGGCGTCCCCGCTGTTGTGGATGTATTCCCTGCCTGCCCGCAAAATCCCCAGGAAGTCATAGCCCGGATGCTCCCGGAAGCGGGAGTCCTCCTGGGCGATCAGCGCGTTGACCATGGCGGGCGAAATCTTGTCCAGCGTGACGTAGCTGCGGTTTTCCACATAAATGCGGCCTATTTCCTCCCCGTTCCGGTCGTAAATAATGCTGGGCTTTTCCAGGTCGTTGATGCGTTCCAGGTCAAACTCCGCCGCCCAGTTGTCATAGCGTTTCCAGGCCATCATGAAGCCAAAGTAGCCCACGGCCCCCCCGATGGCGGCCAGAACCAGGCACCACAGCACCAGCTTCCGGATGAAGCTCCAGAATCGCTTCCTGGGCTTGGCCTTGGGTTGGCGCCTTTTGTTGGCCTGCATGTGCCTGCGCGGAGCTTGTGAACTTAATTCAGCCATGAAGATGAAGCAAGATTTGTCCTGGGAGGAGAAAAAACGTGCAAAAATCCTAGCGGATTCCCGTTTGTTTAGCAATACCGTACACTGTTGGCGAGCGAAAAAAGAAGGCATGCGTCCCGGGAATCTCCCGGAACCCCGCAGGCTACTGAATCATCCTGCGTCCGCAGGACGCGCCGGCTTTAAGGAAAAAGCGCGTCCGTTCCCCGCGCGTTTATATTTTAATGCCGCAAGGGCTTGCGGCGGTCCGGGCGGCTAATGGTCCTGCACGGCGTTGAAAATGTTGCCTGCCTTCGTGATGCCGTGTTCCATGGTGTACAGCACGGCGTCCGCCGCCTTTCCCAGCATCACGTCCAGAAGCTCGCGTTCCTCCGGGCGGAATTTGCCCAGCACGTGGCCGATCATCTCCCCCTTGCCGCGTGGCAGGCCGATGCCGAAGCGGAGGCGCGGGAACTCCTGCGTGCCCATGTGGGCGATGAGCGACTTGATGCCGTTGTGGCCGCCTGCGGAGCCTTTTTCCCGCAGCTTCATCACGCCCAGCGGAAAATCCACCTCGTCATGAATGACGAACACGCTGCGCGGGTCCAGCTTGAAGAAGCGCATCATGGGCCCCACGCACAGGCCGGATTCATTCATGAAGGTGGCGGGCTTCACCAGCAGGACGCCGGGGCCTGCCGCCAGCTCGCACTTGCGCTGCCTGTCCGTCTTGAACACGGCGCCCCACCCGGCAGCCAGGCGGTCCACCACCATGAAACCCGCGTTGTGGCGGGTATCTTCATAAGTCCTGCCCGGATTGCCCAGGCCCACGATCATTTTAACGGGTGCGTCCACGATGGAAGAGAAGGAGAAAAAAATGAAAACTGCCGCTTACGGCGGCACGGAAGGCGCGCGGGAAATCCTGCACCCGTTCCGCGGCGCAATCAACCGTTCCGTGAGACAGCCGGGCGCTTATCTGCCCGCTTTCTTCTTCTGCCGCCCCATCAGGAACCCGGTCAGCACGTCTTCCAAGGCGTCCCCGGTCCTGACCAGGCGGTAGTCCGCGTTAATGTCCGTGCAGATGCGGCGCGTTTCCTCCAGGTAGCCGGCCACGATGGCGCGGTACTCGTCCGCGATGAGGTCCGGTTCCGTAATCAGGGAGCCGCCGCCCTCCATGTCCACAAAGCGGATGGGGCGGTCAAAGTCGAAGTCTATTTCCAACTGGTCCACCAGATGGAACACGGCCACGTCATGCTTGCGGAAGTGGAGGTGCCGAAGGGCGTTTTTAAGTTCCTCCGTATCCGTGAACAGGTCGGAAAAAATCAGCACCAGGGCACGGCGGCTGACGCGTTCCGCCAGTTCATGCAGAGTCTCCGCCAGCACGGTTTCCCCCTTGGGGTACTGCGTATCCATCTGGCTGATGAGCACGTTCAGGTGGGCGGGGCGGCGGGAGGCCGGAATGTGCAGCGTGGCGCCGTCCTTCGTCTGCCGGGAAAAGCTCAGCCCCACGGCGTCCCCCTGCCGGATGGCGATGTAAGCCAGGTTGGCCGCCAGCCTGCACGCGCGCATGTACTTGGACTCCACCTGCTCCGGGTGGTAATTCATGGAGCCGGAAAGGTCCAGGACGATGTAGGCGCGCAGGTTGGTATCCGCCTCAAACTCCTTGATGTAATACCTGTCTGACCGGGCGTACGCCTTCCAGTCCAGGCGGCGCGTATCATCCCCGGAAACGTACTTGCGGTACTCCGCGAACTCCACGGAGGAGCCGCGGTTGGCGCTTCTGTGGCGGCCGGATACGTTCCCCGTCATGCTGTGGCGCGCTTCCAGGGGAAGATTCCCCAGGCGGCTGAGCAGGTCGTGGTTCAGGTACTTCATGGGTGGGCAGGGCAAGGGAGTGGATAACGCGGGGACGGTCAGACTTCCGCCGCCAGGCGCGCCACGGCCTTGCGGGGCGTGATGCCCTGGGACTCCGCGGCGAAGTTCGTGACCACGCGGTGCATCAGCACGGGCTCCACAATGGCGTCTATGTCCTCCTTGCGGACGATGTAGCTGCCCTGGAGGGCGGCGCGGGTCTTAGCCCCCAGAATGAGGAACTGGACGGCGCGGGGGCCCGCGCCCCAGGCCACGTACTGCTTCACCCATTCCGGAGAAGTCTCCAGGGAGGGGCGGGTGGCGCGCACCAGCTTCACGGCGTACTCGTAAATATGTTCCGGGACGGGCACGCGGCGCACCAGGTCCTGGTAAAAAATGATCTCCTCCCCGGAAAGGACGTGCTTGAGCTCCTCGCTGCGGTTTCCGGTGGTCTCACGGGCGATGCGCATTTCTTCCTCCTCCGTGGGGTAATCCACTTCAATCAGGAACATGAAGCGGTCAAGCTGGGCTTCCGGCAGGGGATAGGTGCCTTCCTGCTCAATGGGGTTCTGGGTGGCGAGCACGAAGAAGGGAGGCAGAAGGGTGAAGGTGCGGCCCATGACGGTGACGCGGCGCTCCTGCATGGCTTCCAGCAGGGCGGACTGGGTTTTTGCGGGGGCGCGGTTGATTTCGTCCGCCAGCACGATGTTGGCGAAGACCGGGCCCTTGATGAACTCAAACTGCCGCTTGCCGCCGGCGGAATCATCCTGGATGATGTCCGTACCGGTGATGTCCGCGGGCATCAGGTCCGGCGTGAACTGGATGCGGTTGAAACTGAGGTCCAGCGTTTTTGCCACGGAGCTGATCAGCAGCGTCTTCGCCAGGCCGGGAACGCCCATCAGGAGCGCGTGCCCGCGGGAGAACAGGGCGATGCTCAACAGCTCCACGACGCGCTGCTGGCCGATGATGATCTTGCTCAATTCCGCGGAAAGCTCCTTGTAAATGGCGCCGAGCCGGTCAATGGCGGCTACGTCGTCGTCAGGCAGAGATGGGGTGGTGGGTTCCATATTGCATGTACATAACACTTTTCATGCCCTTTTCCATCAAATAATCGCGCCGCATTCATTTTCCCTGCTTGGAATGGGAGGGGAAACGGGGTAAGGAAGGGGCATGCCGAAAATCGCACTCATTCAACTGTCCGCAGACGCCCGGCCCTCCGTGAACAAGGAAAAGACGGAAGCCGCCATCCGGGAGGCCGCCGCCCATGGGGCGCAGATCATCTGCACGCAGGAACTCTTCACCACGGAATACTTTTGCAGGACAGAGGAATGCGACCTTTTCAACCTGGCGGAACCCATTCCCGGAGAACTGACGGAAGCCCACTGCAAGCTGGCCGCGGAGCTGGGCGTGGTGATTGTGGCCTCCGGCTTTGAAAAGCGCGCCACCGGGCTGTACCACAACACCGCCTGGGTGGTGGACGCGGACGGAACGTTCCTGGGCATGTACCGCAAGATGCACATACCGCAGGACCCGGGCTTTGAGGAAAAATTCTACTTCACCCCCGGCGACCTGGGCTACAAGGCGTTCGACACCAAATTCGGGCGCATTGGCGTGCTCATCTGCTGGGACCAGTGGTACCCGGAAGCCGCGCGCCTGACGGCCATGCAGGGGGCGGAAATCATCTTTTACCCCACGGCCATCGGCTGGTTGCCGGAGGAAAAACCCCTGCTGGGGGAACAGCAGCACTGCGCGTGGGAAACCGTGCAGCGCGGCCACGCCGTGGCGAACGGCTGCTACGTCTGCGCCGTCAACCGCGTGGGGACGGAAGGGGAAAGCGAATTCTGGGGGCAGTCCTTCGTGGCGGACTACTACGGCCAAATTGTCGCCAAGGCCCCCGTCAGCGATGAAGCCATCCTGTACGCGGAGCTGGACCTGGACGCGCTGGAAGACCACCGCCGCATCTGGCCTTTCTTCCGCGACCGCCGCATAGACTCCTACGGCGGCATCACGGAACGGTGGGGAAAGTGAATCTGTAGAAGACCCGGCTCATGTATTCGCGGGAACCCATGGACCGACAACGGGAGCAGACCGTGGAAGTGCTTCTTGCCATGGAAGGACAGTGCCGTGAATTAGTCATCGATTGTCGGCAGGGAATGCTGGGAAAGCAGGGGTGCCAGGTAACCGTGTTGAGACGTGAACACATCCTGTCCCTCTTGCAGGAACTGAACCGTCTGTATGATTCTGGAATCCCCAGAAGGGAGCTGAATGATGATGATGAGGAAGACGACGAGAATTGCTGTTTTTCCTGGATTTATGAATTTGATTTTTTCCTTCAGGAGTCCGGCTTCCTGCTGCATTTCGTCATTGATGCCGCCCTGGATTCCGACGGCGTCATCAAGAAATATTTGACGCTGGAGAGACAGGTGCATCTGGAAGGGGCGTACCTTAAAGTGAGCGAACCCATGGTTCTTGACCCTGACGCATTGGTGCAATTGAAAAGAAAAGTCGCGGCTATCATGACCGTTCCTCCCAATACGGGGCGTTTTTTGGACTGGAAGGATATCTACCCTGGATTGGATGAGTGACGTTCCCCTCTGGAAAGGCGGCGTAAAAAAACGCCGCTCCCGGAGGAACGGCGTTGAGGTAAGAAAAAGAGTTTCCACTTAGTCGCAGATGACGGCAATCTTGATGCCCTTCATCTGGACGTTCGTTTCCAGGGCTTCCGTGATTTCATCCAGCTTGAAGCGGTGGGAAATCAGCTTGGTCAGCGGCAGGCCGATGCCGTAGGCGCGCTTCAGGAAGTCGAACGTGGTCGGGTAATCCTGCGGGGAATACACCCAGGAGCCCACGGCGGTCACTTCCTTGTTGCAGAGGTCGTAATGGTGGTTGATGACGCTTTCCCCGCCGTCCATGAAAAAGCCCACTTCACACAGGCCGCCGCCGCGCTTCACGAACTTCCAGGCGTTTGCCCCGGCCTTGCCCACGCCCGTGCACTGGAAGACGAAATCCGCCAGGCGGCCGCCGTTATCCTTCTTCACCGCGTCAAGGAGGCCGTCCAGGTCCGCGTAATGGGTGAAATTGTAGGTTCGGGAGGCGCCCATTTCCCTGGCCAGTTCCAGGCGGGAATCATTGCCGTCCACGGCGATGATGGTTTCAATGCCCAGCGTGCGCAGCGCGGCGATCTGGAGCAGGCCGATGGGGCCGCAGCCCTGCACAAGCACTACGGAATTGAACTTGAGCAGTCCGGTGGACTTGGCGCGTTCCAGGGAATGGACCACCACGGCGGCGGGTTCCACCAGAATGCGCTGGTCCAGCGTCATGCCGGAAACGTTGAAGAACGTGGAACCCTTGCGGATGACCAGGTACTCCCCGAAGTAGCCGTTCAAATGCACGTCATCGTCAGGCATCAGGCCGTACACGCCCACGTTCTCGCACAGGTTGGTGCGGGCCGGGGTATTCAGGCAGGCGTCACAGGTGCCGCAGGGAATGATGCAGGTGACGATCTTGTCCCCCAGGGCCAGGGGATTGCCCGCCGTGTCCTTCGTGATATTCTTGCCCATGGCCACGATTTCCCCCGTGCCTTCATGGCCCAGCACCACAGGGCAGAGGCCGAAGGGGTCCCGGTTGTACTCGTGGCCGTCCGTGCCGCAAACGCCGCAGGCTTCCACCTTGATCAGCATTTCATCATCCCCGATGGCGGGAATGGGATATTCACGGATTTCAAATTTCTTGGGAGCTGTCAGGACAGCGGCGCGTGCGGTCTGTTGCATAGTATATTCATATTACTATCCCTTCTCCGGCCCTTTCAAGTACAAATGTGAGTGGTCGTGGATTAGCGTGTTGCCTCATGATTCAGGACGCCGAGGAAAAGGGAAGCAAGAAGAAAAAAGCATTGCTTGCCTCAAAATACCCACCACATTTGGGACACGCTCCCTGAACGACACGACAGAGCAAAATGACGGGAAGAGAAACAAGAGAAGATCACGAACATAAATATCGCGACAGGAATGATTCAGGGTAGACTTATGACATTTTGGGCAGGAAAAACGACATCTCGCATCAATTCTAGGCTCGACTCGAATAGAGGAATTGTCAATCTTGGATTTCTTGACGATCTATTCCTTGCATTTTGCAACATAGGTTGTTGTTTGTAACGAGTGTTACAAGCCAGTGCTGGGAATGGGTCTCCTTGTTTGTTTTGAAGCTACGGTAGCCTTTTTCCTGCAGATTTGATGCAGAGCCCATGGAATGAAAAAAATGCCTTGTTCTAATTTGCGATACGAAAAAGAAGAATGATCAAAAGTATGATAACAATCCTTAGTCATTAGTACAAAGCTTCCAATCTAAAAATAGCGACGTTAATGGAGTCACCTTTTCTTCATTCATTCCGCCCCAATTACTAAATGTTTTCCTTTTCTCTTTGACATCATAAAAGAAGTACGAATAAACTAACTTATATGCATTAATGAAGTCCTTTTGATCAGCTATTTGGCAATAATACCAAACCATACTTCTTGTATATCGATCTGATATATTATTCACAAAATTGAAATTATAAATTTTATCTTCATCTGATAATTCAGAAGCATCTATATAAAGAAAAATTGATAAATACGAATAAACGAGCGATCTATAGTCATATACAAATAGTAGCATTCTCTCTATAATCAGTTTCGATATTAAATCAAGGTTCCATCTGTCATCGTCCTTTTTAAATAATTTGTATCGGTCAATATTTCCTATGCAATATTGCTCCTTGAGTGTTTGCAGCTCATTACTGTTTTTTGATAACGTGTAATCGTCCCCAATGCCGTCAACCATGCTATCTAGTAAAGTTTTTGCCTCATCAGTAATGTTTAGTTCCACATAAAAACAAAGGCATTGCTTCAAAAGAAGATTGATATCATTACACGTTTTCTCCAATTTTTTCCTACCCTGTTCTTTTTCTCTGAGAAAATTACTTAACCTTGGAGCAAAACCTGTTTCGAATTTCTGTCCTTTAATTTCATTTCTTGTTTGGATGAGTTCCTGTCGTTGATATTCAAGCTCCTTCCTCTGCATTTTGAGCGTGATAATCATCAAGGCAAAAGCCAACCCGGTAAACAAAGCCGACAGTGCTCCAAACATATCACCAAAAGAACTTCTGTTTTGGTCGTTAAGTAGCCATATGCAAAGGAACCCATAAGCAACACAGATCAGAGTCACACAAACACACCATAACGTAACTTCCATCGTCCTGCCTTCTTTTGCTTTTTCGAATATATCAGAATTCTTTGTATTCATGTTCATAACATGAACACCTATGCAATACTTGGTCAAACTAATTCGAAGAAACAGCGATTTTTTGGCAGATCTGACGTAGAACTGAATTAGTCTTCCGTGATGAAAAGGGAGCGGGTTTGATAGAGGCCGTCTTTCAGACGGAAGCGGTACTCGATCCTCCCCAGAGGCTTTCCGCTCCGTACGGATTCCACAGGAATAATGATGGAATCTGGCGTGAGCGCGGCCAGACGGGCGCGAATGGTCCGCCTCACGGCATGAAGGAATCATTCAGATCAACATGGAAAATTTTTCTCCATGAATCCGGGTTCTTCACCATCCTCTGGAAAAAGAAAATCTCTTCATGGTAAAGGCTGTCTCCGTAACGGTGGATGATGCAGGCTATCTCCGGAGCATCTTTGGGAAAATCCTTCGCTATGTTGAAACTGACGCCGTAATAAAATGAAGATTGCCATTGCCTCTCAGAATTTTCTCTCCTGCTTCCTGTTCTGTAAACGAGGAAGACTGGCGACATCAAATCGGGACGAAACTTGTTCGCCAGCTTTTCCTGTCCGGAGGGGGCCGTCATAATTTGTGCGGGAGGAAGTAGGAAAATGTAACTTTCCGGAACCGTTTCTGTTTCCTGAGAGGCAGAACCGGGTGTTCCGCACAAGGTGAAAGCTGTTAAACAAATGGGTAAAAGCCGTGAAATCATTCATTCAATATATCAAGGTTTGCGGGATAAAAAGTTACAAGCAGGTTACAAGTGCTGCACGTGTCTTGGCGGGGGATGGAAACGGGGAAATTTTTCCATAAGAGCCCGTTCATTTGGCTTGCGTGGCGGAGGGATGGAGTGCAAGCTGTGCGCGTTATGCTCGACATCCGTGTAATACGAGAAAATCCGGAAGGAGTGAAAGCGCGTTTGAAGCCCCGCAGCGGCGACGCGTGGAAGCTTGTTGATGACGTTCTGGCGTGCGATGAAGCGCGCCGCAATGCCGAAACGGAAAAGCAGGCCTTGCAGTCCGAGCGCAATGCCACCTCCAAGCAGATCGGCATGCTCAAGAAGAAGGGGGAGGACACCTCCTCCATTGAAGCGCGCGTGCGCGAAATCGGGGACCGCATCCGGGAGCTGGACCGCTTGGCGGAAGAGAATTCCGCCCAGCTCACCTCCCTGCTGATGAACATTCCCAACCTGCCGCATCCGGAATGCCCCGTTGGCGCGGATGAAACGGCCAACCCGGAGGTCAAGCTGTGGGGAGAGAAACCCGCCATTGAGAACCCGAAGGACCATGTGGAGCTGGCCGCGAACCTGGGCATGATTTCCTTTGAAGACGGCGCGCGGATCACGGGCTCCGGCTTTGTGGTATACCGTGGGGCGGGCGCGCGCCTGGAACGCGCCCTGATCAACTTCCTGCTGGACACGCAGACCGGGGAGAACGGCTATCAGGAAGTGGGCGTTCCCTTTGTGGTCAAGCGGGAGTGCATGGAAGGCACTGGGCAGCTCCCCAAATTTGAGGAAGACATGTACGGCACGGAAGACCAGCAGATGTTCCTGATTCCCACGGCGGAAGTGCCCGTGACCAACCTGTACCGGGACACCATTTTACAGGAAAGCGAGCTGCCCATCAAGATGGCCGCGTACACGCCCTGCTTCCGCCGGGAAGCCGGGAGCGCCGGACGCATCAACCGCGGCATGATCCGCGTCCACCAATTTGACAAGGTGGAGCTGGTCCAGATTCTGAAGCCGGAAGACTCCTTCCGGGAGCTGGAAGTGCTCCGCAGCCATGCGGAATCCATTCTTCAGAAGCTGGGGCTTCACTACCGCGTGATTGAACTTTGCACGGGCGACCTCGGCTTTTCCTCCGCCAAGACGTATGACATTGAAGTATGGGCTCCGGGCCAGGGGCAGTATCTGGAGGTTTCCTCCTGCTCCTGCTTTACGGACTACCAGGCGCGCCGCATGCGCCTGCGCTACAAGGACGCGGACGGCAAGAACCAGTTCTGCCACACCCTGAACGGTTCCGGCACGGCTCTGCCGCGCCTGTACGTAGCCCTGCTGGAAACCTGCCAGCAGCCGGACGGCTCCATCCGCATTCCGGAAGCGCTCGTGCCGTACTTCGGCGCGGACAGCATCCGCCCGGAACAGGGCTGAACCGGCATTTTCACGTCCCAACCCTGAATCAAGCCCATGCCTGACGAGGGCCCGCTGGAACACTACCTGACTGTTTCCCATGAGCCGGAGCCGGACGTTCCGGAACCGGCTCCGGAACGCAGTCCCGGACCGTGGCGGGAGAGGGGAATCATGCTGGGCCTGGGCTTTCTGCTGGGGTGCATCGGGGCGTATGCGCTGATTTATTCGGAAATGTCCGGCGGCATGCGGACGCTGAAAGAGTCGCTTTCAGAAGAACGCGATGCGAATGCTTCCCTGCAAAAGGAGCGTGCCCATTTGCTGGAAACGCTGGAGCAGATGCGCATGGACAGCCTGCTGACGGAACGTTCCCCCCTTTCCATGACGGGCAATGGCATTCCCGGGACGAGCCGTCGCCCCGTTCCCCAGCCTCCGCCGCTTACGCCGCTGCCTTCCCGCGGGCAGGCTCCCCCGGCTCCCGCGCCGGAACCCGGCTCCGTGGAGGACCGCCTGGTCAATCCCGGTCCGGAGGACTGGAAGGAACGCTACCAGTACGCCGCTTTGAAATACAACCGGGTGGTGGAGGATTACAACAGGCTGAGGAAGCTTTACATGAACCTGGTGGGCCAGGGGGGAGCCGCCAGCGGACTGGTAACGGGAGCCCAGTTTTACAAGGCCCTGCGGAAGGATACGCGGGTGGAGGCGCGCAAGCTGGATGAACGGTACATGAAGGGAGGGCTGCGCGGCAGCGAGCTCCGGGAACTGGAACGCAGCAGGGATGAAATGCGGCACCGGGACTGGTGGCTGAAAAAAATGGCGCGCCAGTTCCAGATAGATTGAACGGGGGGAAGACATTCCCGTTGTGAGGAATAATCCGGTGAAGCGGCTGGCTTGATGAAAGGCCGCACGGGGCAGGCAGCGCTCCGGGATTCCATGCAGCCATAAAAAGAGGCTTCCCGGAGAATGGCCTTTCCCGGGAAGCCTTGTATAAATAATAAGGCCAGGAGCATGAAAGCGCCGGGCCTTACTGGAAGTGTGGTGATCAGGAAGAAGCGAATGTTCTTCCCGCAATTTTACCGCTGTTAGCGGCGGTTGCGGCCATAGCCGTTATTGTCGCGTCTGCCGCCGCCATTGCCACGGTAACCGCCTCCACCGCCGCCGCCTGTGTTGGCCTGCGGTTTGGCTTCATTGACAACCAGGGGGCGACCCTGAAACTCATTTCCGTTCAGGGCGGAAATGGCATCGTTCATGGAATCGGTGGAATCCATGGTGACGAATGCGAAACCTCTGGGCCTTCCGGATTCACGGTCGGTTGGAATGAATACTTCAGTCACTTCGCCATGGGAACCAAACAAATCCCTCAGGTCCTGTTCGGTGGAATTGAAGGACAAATTCCCTACGTACATTTTTGTGTTCATATGATCAAAAGACAAGTGATCTGATTATTCTTAAATGCATTCCCGAAGAGCCGGGATTAGAAGTTAAAATCCGAATACGCAGACACCATTGTCTATAGGGCAGAATATCCTCTGGATATTGAAATGCCAAGAATAATATGGCTCATGCCTGATTATTTCAACATCCGGCTTCCATGGATGCCGGGAACCGCAGCCTTTTGAGAAGAAAAATTCCCCCCGTCAGCACAGTTCCGCCGCAATGGCGTCCACGAGCAGTCGGCCGCGGCCTTTCAGGATGAGCCTTTGTTCCGGGGAAATGTCCGCCAGGCCCAGTTCCCGGTATTGTTCCAGCAGGGGGCGGGATTCCGGAAGGATATATTTCAATGGCAGCCCTTCATCCGTCCGGAGCATCAGGGCAATGCGTTCCAGGCGGTAGTCTTCCGCGGTGACGGGTTCCTGTTCGGAGAGGGGGAGGCCGTTTTCCAGCGTGCTGCGTATGTAGGCGTCCGTGTCCCGCGTGTTGGAGTACCGTATGCCGTTGATGGTGCTGACTGCGCCGGGGCCTATGCCCACGTAGTCCTCACCCTTCCAGTACGCCATGTTGTGGGGGGAGCGGCAGCCCTCCCGGGCGTAGTTGGAGGTTTCATAGTGTTGCATGCCTGCCGCTTCCAGCATGTGTTCCGCCAATTCAAAGTAGGCTGCGTCTTCGTCCGGATCCTGCCTTTTTTCCTCCCGCAGCAGGCTCCGGAAGAATTCCGTGTCTTCCTCATAGGTGAGGTTGTAGGCGGAGACATGGTCCGTTCCGGCACGGACGGCTTCCCTGAGGGTGGCTTCCCAGGTGGAGAGGGTTTGCCCCGGAATGGCGAACATGAGGTCCATGTTGATATGGGGCATTCCCGCGTTTTTCAGCATTTCCACGGAGTGCAGGGCCTGTTCCGGGGTGTGTTCGCGTCCCAGCAGATGCAGAATGCCGGGGTCCAGGGATTGCACGCCCAGGGAGACGCGGTTCATGCCCAGGCTGCGCCAGAAGCGCACTTTTTTTTCCGTAAAGGTGGCGGGGTTGGCCTCAAAGGAGAATTCGTCCAGCCTGTCTACGGGCACGAGCCGGTCCAGGGTTTCCATGAGGCGTCCCAGGTGCGTGTCCGAGAGCATGGAAGGCGTTCCCCCCCCAAAGTAGAGCGTGGCCGTTTCCCCCCCGCGGTCCGTGGACAGGGCGGCGGCGCGGGATTCCGCCTCCCGCCCCAGCGCACGGATGAAGAGCTTCATGTCCGTGGAGGCCGGCGTGTGCTTGAAGAAGGCGCAGTACGGGCAGATGCGGTGGCAGAAGGGGATGTGGACGTAAAGATGCACGGGGTGCGGCGGGAATCAGCGTCTCCGGCGGCGTCCGGAGGTTCCTTCCCCGTCGCCCTTCTTGTTCTGGGAGAGCTCCAGAATCCTGTTGGAAGCCTCTTTCATTTCCGATTTGACGCGGGATTTTTCCGTGCCGTCCGCCAGGGACATGTAGTTCTTCGTCAGGGTGCTGTAGAAGGGGTGGATTTTCGTTTCCTTCTTGTTCTTGGGCTTGTATTTGAAGCCGTCCGGGCAGGTGTCCACCATGTTTTTCATCCAGGGTAGCAGCTCTTCCTTGGGAAGGGCCAGGCACAGGGCGTCCAGGGAGAAGGACATTTCCTGCTGGTCCACGTCCTTGGGCGCGTTCAGGGTGTTGTTTTCATCCCGGTAGAAGTTGAGGGCTTTCTTGAAGCCCCTGTCCACGGTCCTCTTGAGCCTGTCCGTGCCCTGGGCCTTGGCGTACGCTATCTGGTAGGCGGCCTGCGGTTCCGGGTAGGAGTTGCGCTTGGTCTCGGATTTGAGCCAGGACATGAGGTCCGCCCACTGGAAGGTTTTGTAGTCATGTTCCTGCTTCAGGGCGTTTTCCAGAATCACGGAACAGAGCACGTTGACGTATTCCTTGGCGTGGTTGGCCAGCATTTCCTTGCCGTTTTTGTCCCCGCGGCCTACGGAGGAGACGTATTTGCGCGTCTTCCAGAGTTTTCTGATGCCCATGCCGTCCGGAAGGGCTTCCCGCACTTCATCCACCATCTTGGTGGCCCCCATGAGGTCCTGGGGAGCCTGCTTGAAGAGCGTGTACCAGGCTTCCGTGTAGAACGGGTTGGCCTTGAGAACGGTTCTCATGGCGGTCTGCGTGAATTCCCTGGGCAGCGTGCCGGAGGGGTCTTGAGCCTCTTCCGTGGAAGAGTTCGCGCCCGCGAGCTTGTAGATATTCATGGCGAAGCGGCTGTCGATGAATTTCTCGTAGTCGATGTTCATGGACAGGGCCAGGCCGGACTGGTATTCCGCATTCCCGGTGCGCGGCGCCTTGGAGTCCCGGAAGTACCAGAATCCCGTGGTGGCTTTCAGGGTGTCTACGCTCTGGCCCACGCTCAGCCAGCAGCCGTTGCCGTTGAAGTTGGTGGTCATCAGGTTGCCGTGGCCGGGCTGTCCGGCAGGGGCGGCGGGGATGCCGCGGGCAATCTGGGAGTTGCGGGAGATGAGGGACATGGTGCCGCAAACGCCGCCTTCATGAAGCTTGCGTTCATTGGATTCCCGGGACCATTCCGGATCAGGGTCAAAGCTGAACAGGATGGGCGGCTCCTTGTCGTCATCCATGCGGTAGGGGCCGTACAGCCAGAGGCGCGTCGGGCCGCGCTGGCCCATGTAGCGTTCCCACACGCTGTCGCATTCCCGCAGGGGGCGCGTTTCCGAGAGGGCCATCATGGCCGGCCAGGGCGTTCCTTCCAGGGACACGCCGGTCCATTCCACGCGCTTGTGGTCCACGTCCCGCAGCTTGCTGCAGTTTTCATATTTGTCCACCAGGTAGGTGAAGAATTCCACCGGGGTGGGGAACGGGTCCCTCTTGCGCCTCAGCTGGCCGTGGCGGTACAGGTATTCATGCAGGAAGCCGGCCAGGTTGCCTTCCGTAATGGCGGTGTCCCCTATTTCCGAGACCGTGGGGTATTTGTTGATCCATGCCTGCTTGGGCGTGATTTTCTTGCGGTCCAGGTAGGCTTCCACCTTCTTGTAGCATTCTTCATCCACCGTGCGCGGAGCGTTTCCGTACCAGTTCACGGGGGGCTTGCCGGCGCAGTACAGGTCCGCGGGCGGAGGCATGACGCCGGAGGACCTCAAGCCGTTCAGCTTGCCCAGGGCGTCAATGTAGCGGCCCTGCTGGGTGAGGTCGAAGGCGCCCATGCCGAATTCGCGGCGTCCCACCGCAAAGGCCAGGACGAGCTGGTTGTATTTTTCCGTTGTTTCCAGGCCCAGTTCATCAATCATGAAGGCCACATTGGTGGCGACGCTGGGGTCCGGCGGGAAGAACATGGCGAAGACTTCACGGTTGTTCTTCGTGTTTTTCAGCCATTTTTCAAAGTCCGGGGAGAAGGTGCCGCCGCGCTTTTTCACGTAGTCGCGCACGTAGGCTTCCGCGTAAAGGGGGTATTTAGCCAGAAGCTTTTCAGAAAATTTGCCCTTGGAGGCCATGGCTTCCTCCCGCAGCGCCTTTTCCATGGCGATGACTTGCGGGGAGGGGGAAAGATCGGGCGCGACCGGTTCCGGCTCAGGCTCGGGCTCCGGTTCCGGAGCTACCACGATGGGTTCCGGTTCCGGGGCAACTACCACGGGTTCCGGCTTGGGCGGAGCGGGCTTGGGTTTGGGCTTGGGGGGAACCACCACCGGAGGCGCCACGGTTTTGGCGACGGGTTCCTTTTTGTCCTTGAGGATCTGGTATCCCAGGAAGCCGAAGAGGACGAGCATCCCGGTGATGATGACCGTGATGACGGGGAAGCCGCCGGAGCGCTTTACCTTGGGCAGCGGCGCGCCGGGCGTGACGGCGCCGATTACCGGCTTCCGGAGCTGGGGCTGCTGCGGCTTTTTGGCCGGGCGCAGGGCCTGGGCGTGGGCAACGGCCGGCTGGGGCTGTGCCGGAGCTTGAGCCTGCGGGTAAAGGAAGAGCACGGTGCCGAAGCCCCTCAGCTTGCCTTCCGCATTGGCGGAGTACTGGGTTTCAAAGGCTTCCTGCGCCTGGGAGAATTGAGCCCGGTTTTCCGGGGCCGCGGACAATTCCCCGGTAGCCAGGTCACGGGTGACGAGGCCCTGGGGGCAGAATTCACGTATCAGGACGGCCTGGCCTTCCGGGGAGATGGCCTGGTACAGGTTATAATCCGGACCGCTTTCTACAAGCGCCGTGATTCTATAGCCGCCTATGTTGAAATGGGACGGAAGGGCAGGGGTTTGAGGAACTGTCATGACGAATCAAAAGATCAAAGACTCATTTATTTAAGGAGGTCCGGAGCCTTTTGTCAATTCCGGAGTGTGGAAGCTGTGCCATGGCGTCCGCATAGCGCGGGCACCCGTCTGGAAGAAGGGGAAAACCTCGTTTCAAGGAAGCCGGAAGAGGGCCTTTTTCTCCCTGCGAGCAGGGAGCCGCCGGGAAGGGCTAGCGGATGGTGACCTTGGTTCCGAGAGGTGTGTGTTCAAAGAACGTCTTGGCCATGTCTGCCGGGAGACGCACGCAACCGTGGCTGACCGGGTATCCGGTGACAAAGCCCACGTGCATGCCGTAGCCGCCCGTAATCCGCATCCAGTAGGGCATGGGGGCGGGGTCGAAGTAGGTTCCTGCGGGCGCGCCGCCGGCCCTGGCGTTATAGTCCCCGTTGACGACGGCACCGGTGGATTTGCTGCGCAGAACGCCGTACGTGCCGGATTTGTAGTTGGCGTCCTTCTGGATAATCTTGTAGGTTCCCCTGGGCGTGCCGAAGCCTTCCTTGCCGGAGGACATGGGAGAGACGCCCACCAGCGTGGCCCCTACGTAGTAGAAGACTTTCTGCTGCTTGAGGTCAATAATGATGTGCTTTTCCCCCTGAATGCCCGAAGGCAGGTCCCAGTATCCCTGGCCCAGGCGGGCTTCCGGCGGCAGGTCCGTGTTCACGCCGGAGGTGGCGCCCACGCCGGACAGGTAGCTGTCCTGGCTGGACGCGCCCTGGATTTTCCCGGCGATTTTATCAAACAGGGGGGGCCTTCCATATGGATTGCAGGAAACGAGAATGGAACTGATAGAAGCTAATGCCAGTATGCCGGGTTTCATGGGAACGGGAGAATGACAGGCAGGTTATGGAGCCTGTCCGCCCTTTTGTCAAGATTTGCATGCTGTTATCCGTTGCTTATTCCGGGGGTATCTGTTATACACGGCGCAACCACCTCATCCATCCATATCTCCATGAGTGAACAATACGACCTTCTGAAAAGCATTCTTCTGGAAAAATCCGTGCGCACGGGAACCTTTACGCTGGCTTCCGGCAAGGTGTCAGACCTGTATGTGGACTGCCGCATGACCGCCCTGGACCCCGTGGGGGCCACGCTGGTGGGCGCGCTGGGCTGGAAGCTGGTGCAGGAGGAGATTCTGCCCCGTTTCCCGGAGGTGGCGGCCATTGGCGGAATGACCATGGGCGCAGACCCCATTTCCCTGGCCGTCGGCATGACCAGCGCTCTGGAAGGGGCTGAAAAGAAGCTCCAGGTGTTTACCGTGCGCAAGGAGCCGAAGGACCATGGCCGGGGACGCCGCATTGAGGGCAATTTCCAGGCCGGGGATACCGTGGTGGTGGTGGATGACGTCATTACGACGGGCGGCTCCACCCTGAAGGCGATTGACGCCATTGAGGCGGAAGGGGGCAAGGTAGCCGCCGCCCTGGTGCTGCTGGACCGCGAGGAAGGCGGCCGCCAGGCGATTGAGGAACGCGGCATTCCCGTTTATCCCCTGTACACCAGGACGTCCCTGCTGGGCAAATAATTTTTTTCCGTTCATGCTCCCCGCCCTGATCGGCATAAGCGGCCATGAAGTGGGCGCGGAAGAGGAGGCGGCCATCCTGCGTTTGCAGCCGGCCGGCTTCATCCTGTTTTCCCGGAATGTGGATTCCGTGGAGCAGGTGCGCAGCCTGACGGAAACGTTGCGGAAGCTCTGCCGCCACCATCCCGTCATTGCCGTGGACCAGGAGGGGGGCAGGGTGGTGCGCACCGCTTCCCTGGGCCTGAATTTGCCTTCTCCCGCTTCTCTGGCGCGGAGCGGCGGTTTTAACGGCATTGTGGAACTGGGCGCGGTGACGGCGATGGCGCTCCGGTACCTGGGGGTGAACCTGAATTTTGCCCCGGTACTGGATATTTGCCATGACCCGTCCGCGGCCAATGCGCTGCCCGGCCGCTGCTGGGGAGACAATCCCCAGGACGTGATTTCGCGCGGAGGCGTTTATTCCTCCAACTTGCGCCGAGGCGGCGTGCAAAGCTGCGGCAAGCATTTTCCCGGCATGGGGCGCGCCCAGGCGGACCCCCATTTCAGCCTTCCCGTGGTTGACCTGGATGAACGTGAGTTGTTCAAGACGGACCTGCTGCCCTTTCTGGCCCTGTGTCCGGAGCTTCCTTCCATCATGTCCGCCCATATCATGCTGCCGCAGATTGATCCCGATTATCCCGCCACCCTGTCCGAACGGGTGATCAGGGGGCTTCTGCGGGACAGGCTCGGCTTCCGGGGAGTGGTGTTTACGGATGATTTGTGCATGGGGGCGATTGCGGCGCGGCATGCTCCGGATGAAGCCGCCCTGCTTTCCCTGAAGGCCGGGTGCGATCTTCCCCTGATTTGCCATGACCCCCTCTCCTGGCTGGACGGCGTGGCTTCCCGCCTGGAAGGCCTGGACGCCTATGACCGGGATGATTCCTTCAAGCGGGTGGAGAAGCTGAGCGATTCCCTGTGCTTCCCGTTCCCGGAAAAGGCAGGACTGTGGGATTCCTGCCTGCGCCGCGCGGAGGCCTTGTGCCGCCTGGCGGAAGGGGAGGCGGATGAAGAGTCGCCTTCCTCTCCGGTTCAGAAGTATTGACGCGAATGCCGATGACGGCCTTATGCCGAAAGTGCGCCGGGAATGAAGCCGGGAGCTTTATCCCCGTGACAGGGGAGGAAGGGAGTGTTTAAAGTCTGCTCCTTTTGCGGCGAGTCAACAGGATGGCCGTTCCAACCAGGCTCAGCGCGGCTGTAGCCGGTTCCGGCACGAGGTGGTTGTATTTGCTTGATGAATAGACTTTAACGTAATCGATGTCGAACGCGGCTCCGGAGTTGGCCAGCGTATTCTGGTCAATTCCTTTATTGACCCCTGCATTTTCTACCCAGTTGCCTCCGATCTGCTGGTCGATGATCAGGTAAAATTCGTTTCCGTCTTTGTCAAAAGGCCAGTTTGCATTATTGGGCTTTTTAAAGGAGCCGGTTTCCTTTCCGTCCACATAAAAGGTGATGCCTTCTTCCGTCCATTCCATTCCGTAGGTGTGCCAGTTTGTTTTTTCAGCGCCGTCGCTCCAGCCGGGGGTGACCCCCTGGGATTTGTCTTGGTTTGGAACGCCGTTTTCAGACCAGTGGATCGTCTGGTAGACACGTCCTTCGTAATTCAAATGTTCCATGATGTCAATTTCCCCTCCTGCCGGCCATCCGATGCTGTCGGATTTGGGCATCATCCAGATAGCAGGCCAGACGCCCTGCACGCAATCGAATCTGGCGCGAACTTCTACGTAGCCGTATTGGAATTGGAAGGTTTTCAGAGAGTACACTCCTCCGCAGGCATAGGTCTGGGCTGGGGCGGTCTGATTGGTCTGGGTGGTGTAGTCTCCGTATTTTCCCCACAGGGTCATGGCGGAATTGCCGTCCTGTTCCCGGAATTCCACAAGGCTTTCGTCCTGGGATTGGTATTTGCGCCAATCCGGGGCGTTATGGTTTACGTAATCGATACGGCTCCAGTTGCGGGCATTCAGGGAGGGGCCGTCAAAGTCGTCTTCAAAAACAAGTTCCCAGTCTTTGCCGGAGACCCACGGGGTTGCCGCCAGGGCAGGCGGCCCGGCAAGGGAAGCGATGGGGAAAAGAAGAAGAAGCGTTGTTCTGATGGACATAACAGGGAGGGGTGGGACAGGAGGAAGAGGCGTCAATGGCCAAGAACCGGGCCTGCAGCCCGAATATCGTGTAAGGGGGCTTTTCCTCGCTGGAGAGGTAGAGCCCCTTTTCTTCACAGGGGCATAAGGAATGGATGCCCCTGTGAAGATTTCTTTATGGCAAGGATTGGTTTGTCATTGCAAGTTGGTTGTGGAAGGCTGCCCAATGTTAACGCGCAACGTTTCTGGCGGAATCCGCCTTGTACACGTGCAGTTCCGCCAGGCGGACTTTGCCCCCCTTCTGGAAGAGCTTGACGCGCAGCCTGTTGGTGGTGATAGGCTCAAACGTCCTCATGCACTTGATAAAGCCGTTGCCGGGGAGCTGGAGCATGCGCAGCACCTCCGGCTCATTGGCGTACATGGCTTTCTGCGCGTCGCTGACGCCGGCGGTAGCGGCTCCCAGGGAACCCCAGTGGATGGGAATCCACTTGCCGCCCTTGTTGGCTTCAATGACGAGGCGGTTGTACCCCTTTTCAATCTTGATGTCCACGGCGCGCAGGGAGGCGGCGTTTTTCAGGGAGAGTTCCAGCACCAGGGGATCGTCTTCCGTGGGGGAGGCGTCCAGTTCCTCGATGGTGGTGGCGTCCCGGTCCAGCAGCTTGGCGGTGTCCACATGGCCTCCGGTGGAGGCTTTCAGCTTGTAGTCCGTGACTTCCTCCGTGGCGCTGCCCAGCAGCTTCAGTTCTCGCACGCGGCATTCCAGGCCGTGCCAGTCCGTGGAAACGCGGAACAGGCAGCGGGAGCCTTGCGTCAGGCAGGAGTCGTTCGGGGAGACCCAGGTTTTCTCCTTCTTCTTGTCGGTTTCATCGTACACCTCTATCTGGTTGCCCTGGGAGGCGGCGGAGATGTAGGTGCCGTCCGGCAGGTGGAAGGAGCAGCCCCAGTTGCCGTGGTCGCGGATCAGGATGCCCGGCACCCACAGGTGGTTGCAGTTGGTGACCGGGTGGGCTTTTTCCCCGCAGCCCACTTCAAAGCCGCCTACGGCGATGGGGCGGTCATATTCCACGTCCAGGTCGTTCACGCGCCATTTGATTTTGGCGCTCATTTTCTGCACGCCCGGCTGGGTGGGGCCGCTGAGCTCCTTCTTGTAGGAGTACACGTTCCACTGGCCGCCGAATTTGGAGTCGGGGGTCCAGGAAATGGTTTCCATGGGGGAGAAGGTGGTGGCGTCACTGAATTGGACGGTGCCGGCAAAGTCGTACTTGTAGGCGGAATTGGCCTTTCCTTCCAGTTCCTTGTCACGCTGGAGCCCGAGGGCGCGGCCCCCCAGCGGCTGCTGGACGTCCACGTTCAGGGAGTATTCCCCGGGCTGGGGCTTGTCGTCCTTCCGCTTGGGTTCAAAGAAGATGCGCACGTCCATGCCCAGGATCATTTCCGCACAGGTGGCCTTGGTGAGCTGGTCCAGGCCGGGAATGGCCATGATGGCCTTGGCGACGGGAAGGGCCCGGGCATTGACGACGCTCATGAGCTTGAAGCGGCAGCCCTGTTCCACGGGGATGTTTTTCAGTTCCCGGATGGCGGATTTCAGGGAGCCGGGAGCCTTGGCGCCCAGCGCGGCGCTGACCATGGACCAGTTGCGCACATAGGTGTTCAGGAAGCGGGATTCCGTGTCAATGATGGGGGGAACCTTCCGGAAGGATTTGGCCTGGAATTCCGGCTTGCCCGTGATCGCCAGGTTCTGGCGTTCCGCGCACAGCGCCGTGATCCAGACGCTGGTGCGGATGTAGGTGCCGATGACCGGGTCTGCCGTCATCAGTTCCAGGCGGTTGGGGTTTTGCATCATGCCTCCGTCAAACGGGCGCAGGAGCGTCAGCTTCCAGCGGAACGCCTCCATGTTCTTGTAGTAGACTTCCGGGTTCGTCCGCCAGTAGGCGGGAAGGGCCCACATGATGGAGAGCGTCTCGGAGGAGTGGCCCTGGTCGCAGCCGCCGATGGGGCCTTCCCCGTACATGATGCGGCTGTTTTTAGTGTAGAGTTCCGGTCCCCCGCAGATGAGGGAGGCGATGTAGTACGGGCCGTGGCGGCCGGAGTAGGTGCCCCCGCATTCGCGGTTGGGTTCAAAGGTGAAGGCCTCCGTCATGCGGCCGTACGGGCCCATGCCGGTGGGGCAGATGGACTGGGCGTGGTCCATCATCTTGTCCAGCACGTCGTCTTCCGTGCGCGCCGGGGTCTTGCTGGCCAGCGCCAGGAACAGGCACATGTGGGAGCCGCCGATGCTGACGCCCGTGCCCGCATAGCCGGGGTGGATGCCGTGGCCGGTGACGAAGTCCCCGTAAAGAACCTCGTTTTTCATGCGCTGCACGCCGTTGCGGATGGCCGGCAGAACGGAGTTGTCCCGGTAGCGCAGCCAGTATTCGCACAGGAAGATGCCCGCGGAGGCCTGGGGGACGGCCCACCAGCACTGGGAGCCGGAGAAGGCGATGTACTGAGCCGCCTTTTTAATGACGGGATCATATTTCGGGTTGCCCGTGGCCATCAGGGCCAGCCCGGCCCAGCCCGTGTCGTAGTGGTTGCCGCAGTAGCCGCCCGGGCGTTCCCAGGAGCCGTCCTCGCGCTGCTGGGCCGCCAGCCATTCGCTCATCATGTGGACCACGGCCTTGCTCTTGGCGCAGTTTTTCGGGAAGCCGAGGGCATAGCTTCCCAGCTGGGGAATCTTGAACGTGACGTTTTTCACGTATTTCTTCACGGAGTCCGGCAGGGTGGCGGAACCGCCCACATGGACAGCCACGCCCACGGAGGCCGCCCCTCCGGGCGTTCCGGTGCCTTTCAGCTTCCAGTCTCCCTTGGGAATGTCAAAGACCAGGGAGGAGACGGCGTGAGCCAGCCACACCTTGCGCTCGGGGTCATATTTGGCCGCGCCGTAGCCCACGCTGTATTGCAGGGGCTTGAGCTTGGTCAGCGGAACGGGGCCACCGGGGCCTTCCAGCCTCAGGTCCGACCATTCGAAGCCGTCGCTGCCGATGCCGTTGCCGCCGTCATCCACATGAAGGCGCACCTGCTGGCCTCCCTTCACCGGAATGGAGAGGGAGACGGGCTTTTTGGCCCGTTCCTCCCGGAAGACTTCCTTCCAGAGCGGCTGGATGCCCTGGATTTTCTCCACATTTTCCGCAGGAATGAGGTTCAGGGTGATTTTTCCGGCGCCTTCCGCCTTGTCCACCAGCAGGCCCGCGTGCATGTCCAGGCCGCGCCTGTCCTGGTGCTGGTAGGGGCCGTAAAGCACATCCAGGCTTTGGGCCGTCTTGAAGGGCTGGCCGTCAATGCCCAGGATCAGGTCGCCCTCCTTCACGTATTTTTCAGCAGGGGAGCCTTCAATCACCTGGGTGACCATGTAGAGGTTCGCCACGGGTTCCCCATTGGGGTCCAGCAGGGTTTTTGGGAAAAAGCCCCGGAAGTTCGTGTCCGGCCAGGAGGCGTCCAGGCCGCGGGCGCGGAAGCCCAGAGGGCCGAAGGTGGTGATCCAGCCCTTGGCCACTTCCTCGGAGTTGCCGAACCAGCTCGTGTACAGGTTGGCGTACTGCTTCCTCCACTGGTTCAGCGTCATGGCCTTGGCGAATTTTTTCACGTAGGCGTTGACGTCTCCCATGTTGGTGGTCTGCCTGGCGGCTTTTCCGCGCGGACGGCCGGGGGAGGCGGGTTTGACGGCAGCTTGTGCCGCCAGGGCCGGAGCATCCTTCTGTTTGGTGGGAGTTTCCGGTTCCGGCTGTTCCGCAGACGTGGCGTCGTCTGCCGGAGCGTCCGCCTCTCCGGCAGGCTGTTCAGGTTCGGGAGCAGGTTCTTCCGCGGGAGTGGCGGAGCCGTCTTCGTCCTGTTCCTCAGGGGCACTGGCGGACGGCGTTTCTTCCGGCTGTTCCGCTGCTCCAGCCGGGGGGGCCTCCGCGGCGGCGCTTTCCTGTTCAAAGGGGTCTTCCACTTCCGCAGCAGGCAGGGCGGCTTTCTTTTCCGGTTTGGGTGCTTCCTTCTTCTCTTTTTTGGGCTGCGTACTGGACGGTTCCTGCGGGGTGGCGGGGTCCTCCGCAGGCTTCTGCGTGTAGTAATAAGCGGCGCAGGCGCCTCCCAGCAGAATCAGGATAAGGATCCAGATGCCGGCGGAGCTTTTCTTTTTCCGGGGCTGGGAAAGGGGTACCGCATGGACGGGGGGCGCTCCTGCTGCGGGAGTGGCCAGGGTTCTCTGGTCGCGCTGGAGGGGCTCCACGGGAGTAGCCGGAAGCGGGGACTGCTCCGCGGCGGGATGAACGCCGGGCAGGGCATAAACCAGGTACAGGGTGCCCAGGGCGGGGATTTCCCCCAGAGAGCCGATGCGGAACTGGGCTTCAAAATCGTTTTTCAGCGGAAGGACTTCCTGTTCGATGTCCGTAGTTTCCGGATAACGCAGTTTTCCGCTTTCCGGATCGCGCACGGCAAGGCCCTGCGGACAGAATTCACGGACCAGGTATTGCACGTGGTTGGCGTCCGACGCGTAATAGACATGGCAGAGGGCATCCGTCTGCTTCAGTGACTGGATAAGGTAGCCGTTGATATTAAATCCGGAAGGCAGTGGGGGAGTGGTTTCCATGGTCAGGAGGCAATTGATAATCCGGCTACTTATTACCACATCCGGAGAGCTCTTTCAATGTAAAAGGGCGCTTTCCGGCTGCGGCGTGTGACGCGATTAATTGATTATTTACTTGAATACATGGCTATTATGTGGTGCAAGCAAGGCTCGATTTTCCGTTTTTTCATTACGATCATGAGTTCCGACATTAGATTAGATGCCTTGCAGTACCATTCCCAGCCCCGCCCCGGCAAGGTGGAAACGCTGCCCTGCAAGCCCTGCTTTTCGCAACGGGATTTGACGCTTGCCTATTCCCCGGGCGTAGCCGAACCCTGCCTCCGCATCAAGGAGGATCCTTCCCAGAGCGCCCTGTACACAGGACGCTCCAACCTGGTGGGCGTGGTGACCAACGGCACCGCCGTTCTGGGCCTGGGCAACATCGGTCCGGATGCGGCCAAGCCGGTGATGGAAGGCAAGGGTGTTCTGTTCAAGGTGTTCGCGGACATTGACGTTTTTGACATTGAATTGAACGTCAAGGAGCCGGAAAAACTGATCGAGGTTATCAAGACCATGGAGCCCACCTTCGGAGCCATCAACCTGGAAGACATCAAGGCCCCGGAATGCTTCATGGTGGAGGAACGCCTCCGCGAGGAAATGAACATCCCCGTGTTCCATGACGACCAGCACGGAACGGCCGTCATCTCCGGCGCCGCCCTGCTGAACGCCGCAGAACTGACGGGACGCAAGCTGGAAGACATGAAGGTGGTCGTCGTAGGGGCTGGGGCCGCGGGCATTTCCTGCGCCAAGTTTTACATGACGCTGGGCGTCCGCCGCGAACATATCTACATGTTTGACTCCAAGGGGCTGATTCATACCGGGCGCATCGACCTGCACGCCACGAAGGCCCAGTTCTCCCAGTCGGAGGACTGCTCACTGGATGAAGCCCTCACCGGGGCGGACGTGTTCCTGGGGCTTTCCACCAAGGGGCTGCTCACGCAGGACATGGTGAAGCTCATGGCTCCTTCCCCCATCATCTTCGCCTGCGCTAATCCGGATCCGGAAATTACGTACCAGGACGCCAAGAAGGCGCGCCCGGACTGCATCATGGGTTCCGGCCGTTCCGACTGGCCCAACCAGGTGAACAACGTCTCCTGCTTCCCCTTCATTTTCCGCGCCGCCCTGGACGTGCACGCTTCCGTCATCAATGAACAGATGAAGATTGCCGCCGCCCGGGCGTTGGCGGATCTGGCGAAGGAACCCGTTCCGCAGGAGGTGGTTGACCTGTACGGGGGCGCTCCCCTCAGCTTCGGCATCGATTACGTGATTCCCAAGCCCATCGATCCCCGCATCATTGAATGGGAATGCCCGGCAGTGGCCCAGGCGGCCATGATTTCCGGCGTGGCCCAGTCCCCCATCCGGGACATGGAGGCTTACACGCTTGAACTGCGCAAGCGCATTGCCGCTGCCCGGGAGCGCGTTTCCGGCGTAGTGCGCAGTTATTTGTAAACGGCTCCGGCGTAAAGCCGGAAAATCCATGCCGCCGTGGTACGCGCCCGGCGGCTGCATTTGGCCGGGGGAGGTCCGTTCCCCCGGTTTTTTATGCCGGGTAGCGGTGAGGCGGTGTTGAGCCCTTCATTTGGAAAGAGGCCTTCAGGGGGGGGACGCCTCCGGCCTCTGCCGCTTCCGGATGAATAGGCGGTTGAAGGGCGCACTGGCTTTTCCAATGTTCGTTCGTCCGCGCTCCGTTTTTTCAGTTGCCGCAAGGGGTTGCGGCTCTCCATCCGGCTGATGGGAGGGGGCGTTGGGCGGAACGGTTCAGTGCTTAGCCAGCGCGTTTCTGACCTGTTCCGTCTGTTCCCGGTCCGGAATGAGTTCCGCGAGAACCTGGCTGTTTTCCTCCAGGGCGTCAAGCTGGTCGAAGTCTTCCGCCGTCCGGATAACCAGGTAGCGCATGCCCCATTGTTCCGCAATGGCCTTGAAGGAGTAGGCGTGGGGCTGCACAAGCAGGTTACGCATGGCTTCCGAATGGCTGGCCGCTCCGGGCAGGGCGCGGAAGATGCCGCCCCCGCCGTTGTTGATGACGCCGAGCACGCGGGTTCCCTTGTCCAGCTGGGGGAGGAGGGCCAGCGCGTTGGAGTCGTACATGGCGGTCAGGTCTCCTACGAGGGCCCAGGAACGGGAACACCGGGCGGAGACCCCCAGAAAGCCGGAGATTTGCCCGTCAATGCCGTTGGCCCCGCGGTTGGCGCGGACGTTTTCCGTGGGGACGGCCATCTGGGCGAAGCTGTTCCAGTACCGCACGGGCATGGAGTTGCCCAGGTAAATGCAGTCGCCGTCCGCGGCAAAGCAGGAGAAGGCGCGCACCATGGCCTGCTCGCTGTCCGGGCAGGTGATGAGCAGTTCCTCCATCAGGGCCTTCCTGCGCTTGTTCATGGCGCGCAGGCCGTTGACGTCCCCCACGGGGTCCACGTCGCCCAGAGCGTGCAGAATGGCTTCCAGGTCTCCGGTGACGACGGCGGAGGGCCGGGCCAGCCCGGAGAATCCGGTGCGGGTGACGGAGAAGACTTCCGTGGAAGGGATGTCCTCCAGGTCGCGCCAGAAGCGGGCCACGGGCACGTCCCCTATTCTGAGCAGGATGGCGGGCGGGTTTTCCCTCAGCAGGGCGTCCGCATCCGTCAGGGCCAGATGGGCCAGTTCCTCCCGGAGGCCGGAGGTGGCGTCCGCCACCACGGGGGCTTTCAGTTCATTCGCGAGCCACAGGGCAGGGGCCTGCTCCGTGGGGTCCAGTCCGCCGAGCATGACCACCAGCCCGCCGCGCGATTTGAAGCGCAGGGCTTGGGCCAGTTCCGCCAGGGAACCGCGGAATTCGCTGTCTTCCGGCGGTTCCGCCGGGTAAAGGTCGCAGTTGCCGGGATTCCAGGCGGGGTCCGGGTCCGGCAGGCAGACGTTGATGTGCAGGGGGGAGGCGTAATCCCAGTCTTCCAGAATGTCTTCCGGCAGGCTGTCCGGCGTTTCCAGATCAATCGTGGGCGCGTAAATGCCGAACAGGTCCGCCTGTTCGATGGCCTGCGGAGCGGCGGAGCCGCGGTAGTCCGCCGGGCGGTCCGCGGTGAGCAGGAGCAGGGGCCGGCGCTCATAGTACGCCTCCACTACGGCGGGGAGCAGTTCCGCCGCCGCCGTGCCGGACGTGGTGACCACGGCCACGGGAAGCCCCATGTCCTGAATGCGGCCCAGCGCGAAGAAGGCGGCGGACCGTTCGTCAAAGTGGGTCCATTTCACCAGGTCCTCCGCGGCGGCCAGCACCTGGAGCAGCGCCATGTTGCGCGCGCCGGGGCAGACCACCCATTCACAGATGCCGCCCAGGCAGCACTGGGCCAGCAGGGATTTGACGAAGGATGCGGAGGCACTCACGGGAATCAGCCTTGTTTTTTGGCCGTCCTGGCCGCTTTTTCAGCCAGCTTGGCCTTTTCCTCTTCCGAGAGAATGCGGGGGAAGACGGGGGCCGGATCATTGATGCGGTGCCCTGCGGGAAGGATTCCCCAGGCCAGCGTATCCGGCGTGCGGCCCCGGAACAGGTCCGCGGCGTTGAGCTGGTCCAGGATGCGGGCGGAAGCGTCCGGCAGGACGCAGCCGATGAGGTAGCCCGTCTGGGCGCAGCATTCCAGCAGGTGGCGCAGCACGCAGCGGAGGCGCGGCGCGGCGGCCTCATCCTTGGCAAGTTGCCAGGGCTGCTGCTGTTCAATATACGCGTTGCAGGCGGAAACCTGGGCGTTCAGGGCCGCCAGGGCGTCGGAGACCATGTTGTCATCCATGAATTTGGAGAACAGGGTGACGGCCTGGTCCATGGTGACGCGCAGGGCCTTGGAGGCTTCGTCATCGTATTCCTCCGCACCGGAGATGACGGAATCGCAGTAGCGGCGCGTCATGTTGATGGAACGGTTGCACAGGTTGCCGAGGTCATTGGCCAGCTCCGTGTTGTACAGCATGACCAGGCGGTCCGCGTCAAAGTTGGCGTCCTTTCCGGTGGTGATGTCTCGCACCAGGTAATAGCGCACGGGTTCCGGGCCGAACTGTTCCGCCAGCAGGTTGGGGTCCACCACGTTGCCGATGGACTTGGACATTTTTTCCCCGTTGATGTTCCACCAGCCGTGGACGAGCAGGGTGGGCATTTCCTCGTCGGAGAAGCCCATGGCATGCAGCATGGCGGGCCAGTACACGCCGTGGGCGGGCACCAGGATGTCCTTGCCGATCACTTCGCAGTCCGCGGGCCAGAGCTTGGAGAATTCCGGCAGTTCGCTGTCCGGTTCCGCCAGGTAACCGGCGAAGGAGACGTAGTTGATGAGAGCGTCAAACCAGACGTAAGTCACGAATTCCGGGTCAAACGGAAGTTCTATTCCCCAGGAAAGGCGGCTCTTGGGGCGGGAAATGCAGAGGTCCGAGTCAAAGTCAATGGCATTGAGCACCTCCGCCTTGCGGAAGGCCGGAAGAACGAAGCCGCTGCTCTTTTCCACGAACTTCTTCATCCACTCCACATGGTCGGTCAGGCGGAAGTACCAGTTTTCTTCCTCCAGTTCCACCACTTCCCCCCATTCCGGGCCGAAGCTGCCTTCCGCGTCCCTCTCCTTGTCCGTCAGGAATTGTTCCTGGCGCACGGAGTAGAATCCCTTGTAGGATTTTTTGTAAAGCTGCCCCCTGTCCTTCAGGTTCGTCAGGATTTTCTGCACGCAGGCCTTGTGGCGCGGGTCCGTGGTGGAGGCCCACCCGTCATTGCTGATGCCCAGGCGTTCCCACAGGGCCAGGAATTTGGCCGTGATGTTGTCCACATGCTCCTGCGGCGTAATGCCCAGTTTTTCCGCCGTCTGCTGTACTTTCTGCCCGTGCTGGTCCACCCCGGTCAGGAAATAGACTTCCTCCCCCTTCATCCGGTGCCAGCGCGCGAGAACGTCCGCAAGGACTTTTTCATAGGCGTGCCCGATGTGGGGCGGTCCGTTGGTGTAGTCAATGGCCGTGGTGATATAGTACATGCGGGGAACGATACTCCTTTCCTTCCGTTTTGCAAGCAAAGTCATGGCGGCGTCCAGCGAGTATTTTTAAAAGCATGAAATAGTAGAATAAGGAGTTGCAATGAATGAAGAAGGCGCACGGAAGTTCCTTTCCATGGAGTCAGGCGGCCTCTTTCTTTCTTGACATTCTGCATTCCGGACAGCGTGGAACGCGTCCCATGAAGATTCTGCGTCTTGGCGCTTTTCCCGGCGACGCATTCATGAGCGCTTGAATGGCATTGGCCAGATGCTGCTTGAGGTCTGGATGAAGCGGATGACGATTCTTCCGCACTAGTTGGCCACACAGGGAATGGCTGCATTTTCCCCATGGAACGTAGCCGGAAGCCCAATGAGCCTGAATGTCCGTGGTGTTTTACAGGGTAAGCGCCTCCTTCTCACATTTTTCTGGAAGGTCAGTCTTGTTGATTATAGAAAACATGTCGTTGATCATGTGATGATAGAGGGCTGCATTTTGGCGTATGATAGGGATAATGATCGTATGCAGCCCTTGGCAGGATTCCAGAGATGACGGTTCATAGATGTAGTGTTTGCAAAGATATGAATTAAGTCTTTCCGTACATTCCCTGTCGTGGTTCCAGTTCGGCGAATTTCCATAAAATGCAAATCCGCGAACTTTCAATGACAAGCGGCTGATTTCCTTGAAAATATCCGCAGGATCGCCCCATCGCAACAGAACGCTGCTGTAAGGCGGCAGGTTGCACGTTTCTATGTTTTCCCAGGACCATAACGGCCCTTTTCTAAGGTCGGCTGTTTTGCGATTCGCCACCCAAGGGCATCCCCATACTCCAAATGACAGCTCAGGGAATTTTTTAGATAAGCGAAAGGCCAAATACACGGCTGCCAGGCAATCTTTACACAATCCCGCAAGAAGGACTGATTTCAGGCATGGCATCTGCCTGATACGCTCAGACACGTCCTGATACATTTCCTGAAAATGAAGAAGCATGTCCCATTGCAGGTAACGGATGTTTATGGTCGGTCTGTGGTCATCCGTTAAGAGAAAGTGTTTTCCCGGACGGTCGAATGGGTTGATAATAAGTTCTTCTGCATTTACGTTTTCTGGGGTGATGGAATCCGTGCACTCGTAGAAGGTAAAATGATAAATATCGGCGGAACGCCGGATAAACCGTTCCTTTCCCCAATCATCCCATTTCAGTACCAGTTTTTCTCCATCATGGTAGAGTACGGTCGCGTGGTCATTGCGGTGAAGCCGGCATCCGCGGCTATGGGTGATTCGGAATTCGTCGTTCCATTGGGGATGGCTGATCGTGATGGTCCTCCCCGGTTGGGAAAGGACTGGGACGTTATTGTGGATAATGTTTCCGGAACCGGGAGGGCGTCCCTCATTGCACATGTTCTTGCAGGATGGAATTCGGAGAGGCGTTCCCGTTCCCGGCCCTTCTTGCAACACGGAACATGCTGCGGCAGGTGTTTGATGGGGTGATGCGTTCATCATAAAATGAATAGGTAATTTCATTATGAAGAAATAATCAATAACACCCCCTTTCTTCATTCAGCAACAGATAATTTTGGAAGTAAAACCCATGCAATACATGCCACCTGAAAAGGATAGCGCAGCGTTTTGCTCCTCAAATTATTTTTAAGAGAGATAATACCGGCTTTCAATAGAGTTCCGGGCACGGTGATTCCTGTTTTTCCCTTTTATTTCTTAGCGCACGGAAGAACCGTTTTTTATCATCCCGGCGTTTATTCCTCCACAGGGTATCCATGGATTCCCTCCCCCTTTCTTTTTAACAGGGCGGCTCCGGGGTGAGGGTCCATTCCTCCTGTGTTGGAAAATGATCTTGCTGCTTTCCGGGAAGACTTCAGGAGGAAATATTTCAAGGAGGGAGGAACGCTCCGGGGCAGGAGAACCGGCGATGTACGGCAAAGTTCATCAGTACCTGTTTCCAGGCAGGAAACATGCACCGCAGGAAAACAAAAAATGTTTTGATCCTATGCCTGATGCTGATGGAAGCCACGGTTCTTATAAGCCGCTTCCAGCTGGTTGAGCGCCCGTTCCAGGATGGAGCGCGGGCAGCCCGCGTTCAGGCGCATGAAGCCTTCCCCTTCCTTGCCGAAGATGGATCCGTCATTCAGGGCCAGGCGCGCTCCGTCCACAAAGAATTCCGCCAGTTCCTTCTGAGGCAGGTTCAGTTCCCGGCAGTCCAGGAAAACCAGGTAGGAGGCGTCCGGAAGCATGGCCTTGATTTTAGGCATGCGGCGGCGCAGTTCCCGGTCAATGTAGCGGATGTTTTCCTGGATGTAGTCCACCGCCTGCTTGAGCCATTCCTCCCCTTCCGGGCCGGAGTAGGCGCTGATGAGCCCTTCGTAGGCAAAGACTGGCCTTCCGCCAGTTCCCTGCCGCTGACGAAGCTCTGGTATTTTCCGAAGAGGGCCGGATTCTGGCAGATCAGGTAGGAGCTTCCCAGTCCGGGCACGTTGAAGGCCTTGCTGGGCGCCATGTACGTGACGGAGTTCATGCGCGCCTGTTCGGAGACGGTGGCGAATACGGTGTGCCTGTGGCCGGGAAGGGCTAGGTCCGCATGGATTTCGTCAGAGACGACCAGCGTGCCGCTTTCCGCGCAGATTTCCGCCACGCGGCGCAGTTCCTCCGGGCTCCACACGCGGCCGCCGGGGTTGTGGGGGTTGCACAGGATGAACATGCGGCAGCCGCGCACGGCCTCCCGCATGTGGTCAACGTCCATGCGGTAGCGCCCATTTTCCAGAAGGAGGGGGTTGTTCACGATTTCCCGTCCGTTTTCCCGGATAATCATGGCAAAGGGATGGTACACCGGAGGCTGGATCATGATTTTATCCCCCGGTTCCGTGAAGCACTGGATGGCGCTGGAAATGCCGGGAACAATGCCCGGGGCAAAGCCGATTTCCGAGGCGCGCACCTCCCAGCCGTGGCGGCGGCCCACCCAGTTCCGGATGGCGTCAAAGAAGGCGCGGGGCTTGACGGTATAGCCCAGTATTTCATGTTCGCAGCGGCGGCGGATGGCCTCCATGATGAAGGGGGGCGTTTTGAAGTCCATGTCCGCCACCCACAGGGGGATCAGGTCATCCCGGCCCCAGCGGGGCAGCAGGGCTTCATATTTCAGGGCGCCGGTGCCGCGGCGGTCGATTATTTCGTCAAAATCGTACTGCATGGAATGGTCTGTCTGCGCGGGCAAAGGTCAGGAAAGCGGGGTAACGCCCTTTTTCAGGATGATGTTGCCGTATTTGGCGGTTTCCCCGGTAATGACGACGGCATAGGCCTTTTTGGCGCGTTCATAGAAGGCGTAGCGCTCCATTTGTTCAATGTCCCCGTCATAGTTCAGCGCCTTGCGGTATTTGGCTTCCACCGCCGGGTCCAGGGAGTCTCCCGGCACCGGGGCCATCATGATGACGGGCGTGGCGTAGGCGTCCAGTTCAAAGAGGGGGATGACGGCGCCCAGCAGGGCGTCCGCCCCCAGTCCGTCCGCCCTCAGCACCGTGGGGTTGAAGGTGTGGCCGGGAAAGTGGGCGTCGGAAAAGACGATTTCATCGCCATGCCCCATTTCCGCAAGAATTTTCAGCAGGGAAGGGCTGATGAGGGGAGAGATGTTTTTTAACATGGTCCGCAGTATAGCACCTTCCCGCGTTCCGGTACTATCATAAAAGTTGAAGGAGCGCGGATGATTCTCCCTCAGCCGTTAACGGCATGAAAGCATTTACGGATGCATTCTTCCATTTCAGGCATCTGCTGTTCCATGCTTTCCACCAGCTTGAGCTGGGTGCGCGCCCGGTGCAGGTTGTGGCGCTCCCTTTCCGTTTTAAAGTAGACGTCCCCTTCCAGGTAGTCCGTCAGGAAGCGGATGCCGGTTTCCAGCGTGATGAGCAGGCCGGAAAAGGCGAGTTTGGAGATTTCCTGCGGTGTGATGAAGTCTTTGACGGCATCCAGGTAGCCCTTGACGACGGCTTCAAACATGGGCATGCGCAGGTAGGTTTTGTCCAGGTCTTCCTCATCTTCCGCCGCAGGAGAGGTCATGGTGCGCACCATGTCCCCGAAGTCGTACAGGATGCTGCCGGGCATGACGGTGTCCAGGTCAATGACGCAGACGGCCTTGTCCGTTTCCCTGTCCAGCATCACGTTGTTGATCTTGGTGTCGTTGTGGACGATTCTGACGGGGAGTTCCCCGCGCTCCTGAAGGTCCAGCAGCACGTCCACGTACCGTTCGCGGCGGCGGATGAAGTCCAGCTCCCTCCGGCAGGAGTCCAAACGCCCGCGGGAGTCCCTGGCAGCCGCTTTCTGCAACCGGTCAAAGCGCTTGCGGGTGTGGTGGAAGAACGGGATGGTTTCATGGATGTCCTCCGGGTTCATGTCGCACAGGAGCTGCTGGAAGGCGCCGAAGGCGCGGGCGGCCTCATACGCCTGGCGCGGATGTTCCGCCACGTCAAACGTGTGTGTGCTTTCAATGCAGTTGTAGCAGCGCCAGAAGCCGGAACCGGGGATTTCCAGGTACTTGCGGCCTCCACGGGCGGAGTACAGGTTCAGCGTCTGGCGGAAGGGCGTTTTCAGCACCCGGAGCATCTTCCAGCGGATGTGGTTGGTTACCTTTTCCACGTTGTGCATGACGTCCCTGGGGCATGGGAAAACGGCGTCATTCACGCGCTGGAAGATGTAGCGGTCCGTGGTGCCGTCCATTTTCCGGTAGGTGGCCCGGAAGGTCATGTTGATATGGCCGCTGTTGATGGTGTCGCAATGGAGGAATTCTCCGGCGATGGCGAAGGCGTCGCCCAGGGCGGCAACCTGTTCCTGGAGGGAATCAGTATGGAAAACGGCGGACAGTGGCATGAGCGGGGAAGGAAGAGGCTCCCGGCGCATGCGGGGAAGTGCCGGGAGCCGCGGGAGTAGGGATTGAAGGGCTTAGAAGGAGTAGGTGAGCCCCAGCCCCGCCACGAACGTGAAGTTGCGGTAAATTCTGGCGGGGATTCTGGAGGGGAAGCGGTCGGAAGGACCGCGGTAGTTGCCCGCCATGCCTCCGTTGCCCAGCCAGACGGTACTGACGAAGGGGGTGAGGACCAGGCGGTCCACCGCCTTGAAGGGCACGGCCACGGTCACGGAAATGCCCTGGGTTCCGTTGGCGTTGAGGGAGTCCCTGTCAAAGTAGCCGGCGGAGGCGTTCCAGGTTCCCGCTACAATCAGGGAGGAAGACGGGTTGAAGTCATATTTGTAGCCCAGCGTGTTGGTGAACCACCAGCCGGACATCCAGCGGAAGGTGTATTGCACGCGGCAGTCCCAGAAGAAGTTTTCCAGTCCTTTCCCGAAGTCGTGGTGGATGTCCAGTACAAAGCTGTGTTCTTCGGAACGGCTGTGTTCAAACGCCGGGAAGTCGCTGGAGGTCTGGCCCAGATGGACGTTCATCAGGCCCGGCAGGCCGCCGTTGACGAACTGGTAGCCCAGGGAGGCCATCGTATAGTCGCTGAATTTGCGGCTGACGCCCAGCAGGGCCGTTGCCTCGTCGGAAATGCCCGTGCTGTTGTGCGTCAGGTCATTCTGGGTCAGCCACTGGTATTTCACGCCGGCCAGGATGGAGTATTTTTTGTTGAGGTCGTAAGCGCCTATGGCTTCCACGGGAACCACATGGTCGCTGCCGGACTGCTGGAAAGCCAGTCCGCGGCTGACGTACTTGGTAGCGTAGCCCGTTCCCAGCAGGGCGGAAAACGGACGGGACGCGTCATAAGTGGAATTCAGCACCCGGAGGGGAACTTGAATATCGGCGGAAGCCATTCCTGAGAGAGCGAAGGCCGCCGTGCATGCCGCAGCGGTAATAGTTGTATATTGCATGGTTTGCCGACATAGTAATGGCGCCGTTCAATTCCGCAAGACAATCTTTATAAATTCGAAAGAATTTTCAGTTAAATTACAGGGGGAAGTTATAATGGAATGAGTCGGAGAATCCATTCCTTCAATTTTAACAGGGTTCCTTCCAATTTAAGGGACAGTTCGCGGATGTGCAGCAGCCGGAACAGGCCGCTCCGCACGTAGTCGATCAGGGAGCAGGCGAGGTAGATGCCCAGGCTGGCTCCCAGCGCCCCGGCGGCCGTGAAGTACCAGGGGCAGGCCTGCAATTCCGCAAACCGCGCCTTGATGATGTTTTGCCAGATGAGGGGATTGTTATGGATGAGGTAAACGGCAAAGGAAAGCGGGGCGAAGAAGGAAATGAGGCGGATGGCGGTTCCGCTGCTGATGCGCATGCGCGCGCAGGCCATGAGCAGGAAGAAGGAGGACAGGCAGCAGAACGGCGCCGTATAAGAGACAAAGAGTTTTTCCGCAATGCCCGGATTGAGGGGAAGATACCCCAACGCGATTACTCCGGCGGTGGGGAGGATGCAGCACAGGACGTAGTAAAGCGCGGGCCGCTTTAACGTGCTCCAGAGCTGGAAGTGCCCCAGGCAGCCGCCGACGACGTACAGGCAGACCAGCCAGATGGCGCTGTAGCCGCCCTGGCTGAGCCAGTTCCCGTAGCCGGATATGGTGGAAAAGAGGGAGAAGACAATCAGGACCAGCAGGCAGAGCCACCTGGCGGATTCCCTGCTGAGGGAACGGATGGCCGGATTAAGGAAGGGAATAAAGCAGAACAGGACGGCATAAGCCGTAAAGTACCAGTAGGCCAGGCGCAGCACGGGAAAGAATGCCTGGATCATTCCCTTAAAGCTTACACTGCCCGGCACGAGCCATTTAAATAAAAAGGTTATTCCAGCGGTGTAAAAGAAGACCTGAAACCATAAGTTGATAAAACGGGAAATCCGGTACGGCACATTGACGCCCACGTAGCCTGTGATAAGGGCAAAGCAGTTGACGGCGCAGTAGGCGCTGAGTTCAAGATACCAGGAGACGGCGTAATTGGGCGTTCCGAGGAAGCTGTTGTCCAGGTTGCCGCCCTCCCCCCATTTGAGCACATGAAGAAGGACGACGAAGAACATGGACAGGCACCGGAGAAGGTCAATGCCGTGATTTCTGGAATGGGCCGGGGCTGCCATGAGAAATGCCAAGGAAAAGGTGATGCTGCTGGGATCTTACGCCGGGACTGCCGCCATTGCCTGCAAACGCTTCATGATTTTATTTTTCTTCCTCAACGTTCTTCGCGGCTCCCTCCACGGCCCGCGCCATGAATTCCTCCAGCGTGAGGTTTTTCCGGACGGCGGCTTTCATGGCAAGATTGATGATCCGGTTTTTCAGGGGAACCGTGATGAGGGAAGATACCTCATTGGAGGCGGCCAGGGCTTCCTGGCCGTCCATGAACCGCTTGATGAGGATTTGGGCATGCCGGGAGAGCTTTTTTCTGACAAAGTAGTTGTCGATGGCGCTTCTGTTCATGCCAATGGCTGAAGCCAGCGTGGAGCGGCTGATATGATTTTCAGCCATCCAACGCCCCAGCTCCAGAATATCCACAAGAGGTTCTTCCATGTGGGGTACTTTGCTCATTGTAATGATGAATCAAAGATTTTGAGCGGAGTATGATTGATAATCGCTCAATGAATGTCCTTGTTGAACACAATAAAGGGTGGGTGCCATCAATGAGTGTTGTGGATTCCCCGGAGAGCCGGGTAATTTTTGGAGGGAGGCATGCGCCTTCCTTTCTTTTCTGGATACTTCATCCATTGGTCAGAAATGAATAAAAAATCATCGGCGGCGTTCTTGCCGCGGCCCGTAATCCTTGTTGATTCCGTTAGGGACATTCTCCATTCTCCGGAATCTTATTGTTTGAATTAAAGTTTCCTTGCCCTTTCTTAAATTCTGCCCTGCCGCATTTGCAGGGGCCGGAACTTGGCGAATGCATCCGGGACAGGCGGCCATGGAAGATAACAAGGCGGTCCCGGAGGGACATGGACGGACAGCGCATCAATTCATGGAGATGCATGCAGCCGAACGGATGAGGGCACATTCTTTTTCTGCGTAAGGAATGTGTTTTATCCCAGGCAGAAACTGGCGGAAGCTTCCCCCATGTGGCTTGGGCGGCATTTCTCCGGCTGTGACCGGGTATCCTTTCCCGGTGGACGGGGCGGATGTCTTTAATGGGTCTTTGCCCTTTAAGCCGACGGCTTTCCTGACGGCCGTTTAACATGGGCCAGATACGGCAGCAGGAAAGGGGTGAAACGTTTCAAGGCAAAATAGAACAGCACAATAGCCGTGAATGCCAGCAGCGGGGTGAACAGGGAGAAGGCACCAAATTTCATGGATGAAGGAAGGCATTCGTAAATGGGCAGGTGCAGCATGAACGTCAGAAAACAGGCGGGAGCCAGCAGGGCTATTCTGGCGGCAACGCCGGGCAGACGCTTTTCCATCCAGATGCCTGCGTACATAATCAGCATGACTCCCAGCAGCATGCCCGCGACCGTTTCCGTCCACAGGGAAAGGATTCCGGCGGAGTGCAGCAGAACCATCGCGGAGGAAACGAGAATGCTCACGCAGAAGACGACGCCGAATTTTTTGTTCAGCACCAGATGGATGTCGTCAATCCGGCGGGAACTGAGCACGACGCCCAGCAGGTAGAAGGCGCAGGACCCCACGGAGAGCGTCACCAGGGGATCGGGAGCCATGTTGCAGAAGGAGAAAAAGAGGAGCAGCGCGGGCAGCAGCAGTATTTTAATGCGGGCCAGCAGCGGCGTCAGCAGGGTAAGAATGATGATGTCCCGCAGAAACCAGGAGGGGCCGATGGGGGGAACGTCGGGGGACTCGCTCCCGAAGGAGAAGAGGTCCATGCCCGGCAGGAAGACGTCCCGGATGCCGGCCAGGTCCGCAAGCTGGAAGGAGCTGCCGGCAGGGAGGGAGAGAAGGAACAAGTACAGCACGTTCCAGATCATGTACGGGATGAACAGCCATAAAGCCCGGTCAACTGCCTTGTTCCAGGTGATGTTTCTTGCCAGAAAGTAGCCGGCCAGCACCAGGAAGAAGGGAACCCTGCCGTTGTAGAAGAGGTGGATGCCCGTTGTCTTGAGCAAGGGGGAGGACAGGTGCACGTACATGATCAGGAGCGCTGCAAGCACCCGCGACACGTCAATTCATGCGACACGTTTTTTAGGGATTTCCATGGGAAGGGAGTTTTTCTGCGGCATGAGCCGGATATTGAGTTGGCAGAGGGTTGAAGTTAATGAAGGGCGGAAGGTAGGGAACCGTCCGGGCGTCATGATCTGCGGATGCGGTGGTACGCCCGTGCCAGGAGTTTTCTTCCTTTTTTCCTGAGCCGCTCCCACCGGGACGGCGGTCTCCTGGTCAGTTTTTTCTCCGTCAGGCGGCTGTATTCTGCCAGGGTGGCATCCCTTTCCCCGGAGAACGCCTGCTGAAGCCATTCCCGGGATTGCGAGATTTTCTGTTCCAGCAGTTCATTGACGGGAGCGTAGTCCATCGTGAGCGGGACGTTCTCCGGCAGGGCTTCCGCGTCTTCGGGCAGCATGCGGTCCTGAAGCCGGAGAAGGTTCAGCAGGGAGTGGAAGCGCCCGGAGCCGCGCATGGGATTGTTGATGCACAAGAACGGCTTGTTGAAGATCAGGGCGAAGCAGACGCCGTGGAAGGAGTCCGTAATGAAAAACTCGCAGTGGAGGATGTTGCCGAGCCATTCATATAACGTGGCTTCCTTCATGGTATTGGGCAGGTTCAGCCTGCCGAGGTTGTCCACCTCCTTTTTCTGGATGTCCACCATGTTCAGCAGGGGGAGCCCGAGTTTGGAGGAGGCGTCCAGCAGGAGCTTCCTTTTTTCCGCCGCCGGGTCCAGGATGTAGGAGACGATGCGGCCTTTGGCCGCCGGAGGCGCCTGCCGTGCCAGCTCCTCCCAGCGTTCCCTGCCCAGCAGGAAGACGGGGTCCATCACCCAGGCGCTTTCACGCCCATAGTGCCGCTTGAGGTGCTCCACCATCGGTTTTTCCCGGACGGAAACGGCATCGAACCGTTTGAGCAGCATGGCCGTTTTTTTAAGATATTTCCCGGAAGGTTCCGTCAACTGCCCCATGGACGGCCCGTAGGCGATTTTCCGTTTCTCCCCTCTGGCGAAGTCCAGGAAGAAGAAGTGCCCCATGAAACCCTGGTTCCACACCTGGTCGGAGCCTACCATGAACGTGTCAAACTGGTCGTTTAAGTGGTAGGCGTAGTCCAGGGAGTGCAGCGGCGTTGTGGAAATGCGCTCCCGGACCAGGAATTTCCTGAATACCGTCGCAGGGTCTTTCTGCCGCTCCGTGAAGGAAAAATCAATCAGGGAAACGCTTTTTCCCATTTGCTCCAGCAGCCGGTAAAGGGCGAAGGAGGTGAGCACGGCTCCATAGTTGCACGTCATCCAGACGCCCAGCAGGCCCACCTCCGCACGGGGCTTGAAGCGGGCCGTGTGCTGCGCCACCGCTTCCGTGAAGGGTTTCTGCCGGAGGTCCCGGAGGAAGTTCCGGCGCGCCAGCCGGGAGGGGAAGGCAGCCTGCCGCCGGATGCCCCTGTTGGTGTGTTTGACGGCATGCCAGTCCTCCCGGTGCAGAAAGAGCTCCCTCCCGCATTGGTTTAAAAGTTCTTCCCCGCGGGGAGTGTTCGCCAGCAGCAGGGAGATTCCCCTGGAATCATCCCACTTGGGATGGAAGTATCCCGCGCCCCAGAAGTCGGCCAGGGTCAGGTCACTGGTGCGGGGGCCGGAAGCATGCGGGCAGTTGTAGCATGCTTCCCCCAGGCAGATGTCTGACAGGTACGCCTGCATGAAAAGGTCTTCCGTATAAATGCGCGCGCCGGAACCGGAGCCGTCCCGGTGGAATTTCATCACGGAGTAGTGGTTCCAGCCGTGGGTTTTGTCCCGGAAGTTGATGCAGCTTATCTGCCGGTCCGTGCTCCGTTCGTAATCCTGCCGGTACGCGTCAAAAAGGTTTTTGGAGGGTACGCCGTGGCAGGCGATGTCAATGATGAAGAGGCTGTCCCAGGGCTTTTTCAGATAGGCTCTCAGGGCCGCCGCCTGGCAGGGCGTCCCGGAAAACAGGACCGTTTTCCCCTCTTTCAGGTCCTTCTTGATGTCCCGGTAGGCGTGGCCGGGGTCCGCCTGAAGGTATTTGCTGCCGTTCAGGAGCTTGAGCTCCGGCAGGGAGTCCAGGCGCACATGGCGGACGGAAAGTTCCCCGTCCGTGTTCCACGCCACGCCGTAGACCACGCCTCCCTGTGCAAGAATATGCCGGGCCAGGATGGTGAAGACGCCTCCGCTGGAGGAGTTCAGGCGCACGGCCTCGTCCAGCGCCCAGGCCGCGTATGCCCTGGGCTCGTCAAACGCCTGGGGGGGCCGTGCGGGCGCATTCAGGTCCGGGCAGGTTTTGGTGCAGAGGCCGCAGTGGACGCACGCTTCCAGATTAACCGCGGGCGTTAAGAAGCCGGAGGGGCTCCAGTTCATGGAAATAGCGTCCCTGGGGCAGATGTTGGCGCAGGCGGAGCAGCCCGTGCACAGGGTGGAGAGCTCAGGCGGGGCATCAGTTTTTATCATGGCGGGAAGGAATCAGTTTTTGCAGGGGGCCGAGAAACATGTCCCGTTCATCCCGGTTGAGGTAGAAGAACCAGATGGTTCCCACGGCCAGGAGGCCGTAGCAGAAGGCGAAGGCCAGGAAGGAGAACCAGTTGTCCAGCGTTAGCAGGGCAACCGCTCCCAGCCCCGCCAGGATCATGACGGCGGAGGGCAGCAGCAGGGGCCCGTAGGTGCGGCGGAAGAAGAGCCTCATGTCCAGACCGGCGGTGCGGGCGTAGTAGCGGTTGATCATCAGCACCTGGCCGATGAACAGGGAAATGGCGGTGCCGATGAACATTCCGATGGTGCCGTAGTACAGGGAGATGAAGTAGCCCAGGATGACGCAGAGCAGGGAGGAGTAAAAGAGGATGATGGCCCTCCCCTTGTGGATGTTGAGGGCCTGGAGGATGGCGAGTCCCGTGTTTTGAGTCAGCGGAACCAGCAGGGGGAGTAGCACGATGACGGCCCCCACCCAGACCGTGCCTGTCTGGTCCCCGATGGTTTTCCCCACCCACAGGTGCAGGAAGTCGTGGCCGCAGCTGATGAAGGAAACCAGGATGACGCTCAGCAGGGCCAGTTGAAGGCGCCCCACCCGTATCATCATGCGGGTGAGCTGCTCCTTGGTGGAATCCAGGGCCACCATCTGCATGATTTTGGGGGCAATGACTCCGGAAATGGCGGTGGAAGCCGTCATGAAGTACTGGGAGAACGAGATTCCCAGCGTGAACAGGGTGACCGCCTGGGCGCCCGCCGTCCTTGCCAGGATGGGAGTGCCCGCCCGCCAGTAGAACAGGTCCATGAGCTGGTTCAGCAGAATCCAGAAGGAAAAGGTGAACATCTCCCGGTACAGCTTCCAGTCAGGCTTGCGGAAAATGATGCGCACGCCCAGGCAGCGGATGGTGTAATACGTTCCCCACGCCAGGCTGGCTACGCCGATGCCCACGCCCAGGACGGTGAGGGCGATCGCCTTGTACCCCCAAACCAGAAGCAGAACAGTAAGAAGCGTATTGAAGAGGGAGAGGCCCAGGCTGACCAGCCCGGGAACGATGAATTTCATGTAGGACCCAGGCACGCAGGACAGCGGCCGCAGGGGAAAGGCCAGGATGATGTTGCCCAGCGTCAGCAGGTACAGGATTTTCAGGGTGTCAAGCTCCGGCCCGGACAGATTGGGGAACAGGGCGCCCAGGTTTACATAGCAGATCATGCCCGCCGCGAAGGTGAGCAGCCCCAGGAAGGAGAACAGCATCATGGCCTGTCCCAGGAAATGGGCCTCCCGGTCGTTCTCCTTTTTCGCGTGATAGGTGGCGATGTATTTGTTGACGGTCACCCCCAGGCCGAAGTCCGTCAGGGACAGCCACGCAATCACGGAATTGCTGAGCATGAAAATGCCGTATTCATTTTCTCCCAGACTGGACAGGGTAAACGGGGTCAGAAAGAACTGCGTCGCCAGCCTGACGATGATGGATATGTAATTAATGCAGGCCCCCGTCTTGATTTCATTCATGTGGAATTTATTTCTTGTTGGCCAGCAGGTTCCCGAGCAGGTGCCCGTAATTTGATTTGAGGGAAAAGTAAAGTATCCGCGGCAGGTTGGCAAGCGTCACATATTTTTTTAAGGCGGAAAAAGCTTCTTTCCGTATGGCCTTTTCCCGGTCGGGGTAAAGGCTTTTTATTCTATCCGCAAGAAGTTTATAGTTGGCATAGCAAAGCCTGAACAGGACCAGGAGGCTCCGGCTCCGCTGGAAATAGTTGCTGCTGTACGGGGAACGCCCGTCAATGCAGTTGCTCAGGTCCAGGATGGCGCGAAGGGCGTTCATGTAATCCTCCAGAGGCCTTTTCCGGTTGAAGAAATTGCTGGTAACCCCTGTTTCCCCGTCGGCGGAATATTGATAAAAAGGCTTGTTGATGACGGTTACGGAGCTGCAATGGCAGAAACATTGCGCCGTGAAATAAAGATCTTCCGCAAATTTGACGTTTTCCGGGAATTTAATTTTATTTTTAACCAGAATTTCCTTTTTATATATCTTGGCCCAGCAGGCCGGAATGTTGTTGTTTTCCACAAACGGTGTTCCCGCGTGGAAAACAGCCGTGGAATCCGGAGGCAGGGGGCGGATGGAGGGGGACATGAAGCCCGTCCATTCCGCCGCGCAGGAAACGAGGCTTGCGCCGAAGACGACCATGTCCGCTGCGGTCTCCCGCATCGTTTCATGGCAGGCCTGGAGCGTTTCCGGGAGGAGCCGGTCGTCCGCGTCCACAAACGCCAGATGCGGGGCATGCGCCAGGCTTATCCCCAGGTTGCGCGCCGCGGACACCCCTTCATTCCGCTTGTGGATGACGCGGAAGCGCGCGTCCTTCCGGGCGTATTCATCCAGAATCGCGCCGCTGCCGTCCGTAGAGCCGTCGTCAATGCAGAGGCATTCCCAGTCCGCCAGGGTCTGTTTCCTGATGGAGTCCAGGCAGGCCGCAAGCTGCTTTTCATTCCGGTACACCGGGATGATGATGCTGAACAGGGGGATGTGCGCGTCCGGGGTCATGAAGGGAAAGTCAGGGGGGCGGCGGGTTCAACGGAAAGGGCGAGGGGGGAGTACATCTTCTTTTTGAGGAACAGGAACCTGCTCCAGCCCAGGGCATCGCATAATCTGGTGACTCCCAGGCAGGCCGCCAGCACCAGCGCCACGGACAGGGCGGCAAAGCAGATTCTGCTGGAATCAAAGGCCAGCACCGGTACCAGCGGCTTGCACAGGAGCGTGAAGGCGGGGGAAAAGATGACGATGGACAGGGAATTCCTGCCCAGGTAGGCGAACAGTTCCCGGATGGCCCTGCCTGCGGAATCGCAGGTTTTTACCAGAAAGCTGAGCGTGAGCATGCAGAGGCAGAGCCCCAGCATGCTGTCCCGGGCGGGGAGGGGGAAAAGGAGGCAGAGCGCGGCGGCGGGGACAGCCGCCCACAGGGTGGGGAAGAAGCATTTCAGGATGGGGAGCCCGGTCATCCGGAAGAAAGCCCCCAGGAGAAAGTAAGCGGCGTGAATTATTTGGAACGCCGGATTGAACCAGGAGACGGCGGCCAGGAGGGCGGCGCATACGACCAGCCGGGCCGGAGGGGACAGGCGAGGAATGCGGGAGACGGCGTAGTAAACGGGCTGGCACACGGCCAGCAGGTAGAGGTACCAGTACGTTCCGGCGGGGGCCAGCAGCAGCGCCTTCCAGAAGGCGGGGAACGCCGGGTCCAGCCGGTTGCTGGCGGGAACGGAGGCGGGCAGATGGGACAGGGCCAGGTAGTACAGCGATTCAAAGACCAGGTACGGCGCCAGAATGCCCAGCCACGTTTTCAGGAACTGGCCCGGAGTCTTGCCGGTATTGGCGAAGAAGCCGGAAAGGATGATGAAGCCGGACATGTGGAAGACGTACACGTACCGCGTGACGTCCAGGTAGTGCGTGGAGAACCAGGACAGGTGGAAAAGGACCATCAGGGTGATGAGAATTCCCTTGAGGTAGTCCACTTGCGGAATCCGGCCCCTGCCGGGCGCGGCTGCGGGCGGGGGAATGGCGCTGTCAATGGCTGCTTGCATGGCTGGAAAATGGGCGGCGGAAAAAAACGGTTGAGTGGCGCATGAGGCGTTAAAGATGCCTTGTTTTCAGCAGGAGATGGGCCATGCGGTACCTGCGTGCGGCCAGCAGGCGGCAGACCAGGTGGAAGTAGGGGCCGCACAGGCGCAGGTCAGCTCCGCGCGCGGCCAGTCCGCTGGAGAGGAAGTCCCGGAACACCGCCTTGCGGGCGGCGTAGGACTGCTGCTGGAGGGCGTGGAAGATCACGTTGATTTTTTGCAGGATGTAGCCTTTGACCACGGGAACGTCTTCCTGCGGGAGGGCCAGCGTGTCCGTCCACGCCAGGAATTTGGCTGCCAGCATGTCTATGTCCTGCACGAGGTTGAAGCGGCTGCGCTTGGCCGCGCCGTTTTCCTCCTCCCGCGCCCGGTAGTGGTAGAAGGCCCTTTTCACCAGGCTGATGCCCGGAGCGCAGGCGGAGAGGTAGTCCAGGACGAACTGGAAGTCCTCAAACACCACCGCGGAGGCGTTGAAGCGGATGCCGTTTTTTTCCAGAAGCTCCGTGCGGAACAGTTTGTTGCAGGAGGATTCCATGTCCAGGCTGGTCAGCAGGTAGCGCAGGAAGGCGCCCGTTTCTTCCGCGGGAATGTACTGGTCCCGGCTGGGCAGCGCGGTTTCCGTGCGGGTAAGGCGGCAGCCCGTGTGGAAGTCCTTGCTGATTCCGTAGCAGTGGAGCGCGGCTTCCGGCGTGCGGAGGGCGGCGTCATGAAGGCAGGCCAGCATGTCCGGCTCCACGGAGTCGTCCCCGTCCACGAAGGCGGTCCAGGTTCCCCGCGCCCGGGAAAGGCCCGCGTTGCGGGCGGCGCTCACGCCGCGGTTTTCCTGGTGGATGGCAGTGAAGCGCGCGTCCTTCCGGGCGTATTCGTCCAGAATGGCGCCGCTCCCGTCCGGAGAGCCGTCATTGATGCAGATGCATTCCCAGTCCGTCATGGCCTGGTTCCTGACGGAATCCAGGCAATCCCGGAGAAAGGGGCCGGAACGGTAAACGGGAATGATGATGGAAAAGAAGGGATTCATGGAAAAGCGGGAAGAAATGGGGGTCAGCGCGCCGTCTTGCCGGAGCCTTTTTTCTGTTTCTCAAATTGCCGGGCGTCCACGAGGGTCCTGTACCACCAACCCTGCATGAAATGCCACAAAAATCCTTCCCGTCCGTCCAGAAAACCCAGCTTGAGGAAGTAGCGGTAGCAGAAGTAGGCGAAGGAGCGCCAGAAGAGAGGCTGCCGGGCGTAGCGTTCCTTCATGGCGCGCTTCCTTTCCGCCTGCCCGTTGATGCCGGAGTCCGCCGCAGCGGAGGAAAGAATGTCTTCCAGGTCAGCCAGCTCCCGGGCGGAGTAGTCCACGTGCTTGTGCGCCCACCAGCCCAGTCCGTTCAGGTTCTCGTCCACGAAGTCGTGCTCGAATTCCACGGCGCGCCCGCGGCTGAGCTCCATGTGCTCGTCCATATGGCGCTGTTCGCATCTGGCCGCTCCGTAACGGAACAGGCGCAGCAGCTTGACCGGGTAAACGCCGTGCTTCATCCACCGGCCCAGGAAGATGTGCCTGCGCTTGTGGATGACTCCGGTGACGTCCGGGGGAAGGGCGGGCAATTTTTCCTTCAGTTCCTCCAGGGCTTCCGGCATGAACCACTCGTCCGCGTCCAGGCGCAGAACCCAGGCGGTGGTGATGGGGCAGTGGTCCAGCGCCCAGTTGAACTGCGGGGCGTAGAGGCCGGGCCATTCGTGCTGGAGGACCTGCACGTGGGGGTATTCCCGGCAGATGGCGGCGGTGTTGTCCGTGGAAAAGCAGTCAATGACGAAAACTTCTTTGGCCGCCGGGAGGATGTTCTCCAGGCAGCGGCGGATGTGAAGTTCCTCATTCTTGGCAAGGATGATGACGGAGAGGTCGAGCATGGTTCAGCGGAGCGTGCGTTGTTTGATGAACTTGGCCGGATTCCCGCCCACCACCGTCCATGGGGCCACGTCCCTGAAGACGGCGCTGCGGGCTCCCACCACGGCTCCCGTGCCTATTGTCACCCCCATGCCCACGAAGGCCTGCGCCGCCACCCAGGCCCGGTCTTCCACGGTGATGGGGGCGGTGACGAGGGCGTGGCCGGGGTCTGAAATGTCATGGGAGGCCGTGCAGAGGAAGGTTCCCTGGGAGATGACGGCGTGGCTGCCGATGGAGATGGGGGCCTTGTTGTAGATTTCCGTATCTGGGCCGATGCAGGCGTATTCCCCCATGGAGAGGTTCCACGGCGCCCATATCCTGCTGCTGGGGTACACGAGGGAGACGAGCGGTATTTTTGCCCCGAACAGGCGCAGCAGCAGATTCCGGGGCACCTTCATGGCGTTGGTGGCCATCATCCGGAAGAGGGTCCGGTTGATGACGTACCAGCCGTACCGTTTGAGGCGGTGGCTGAGGGAGTAGTGTTCCTGGTAACGGGACAGGTTCATGGCGGGAGGATGTCGTTTGAATGGTGAAAGGCGTTCAGGGCCGGGAGGCCGGAGCGGCGGAAGGTTCCGCGTCTGTTCTCATTCCGGTGGAGAAGGGGCGCAGGGGGCCGTCCGCGGATTCCCCTGCTTTCTGGAAATAGGCGGCCCGGAAGGCGGCTCCCTCTCCGCTGCCCCATAGCGGGGCGTTCCAGGGATGCTCCGGGTGGTGGAGGTGGCCCTCCCACAGACGCTGCATGTTGGCAAGCCGCGCGGATTCCGTGAAGGCGAGCGTGGGCGCGGCCTTGGCGAAGACGGAGAGGCTGGGCAGGGCCGCCAGCGCCAGATAGCAGACGCACCATGCGCGCCACGGGCGGGTGCCCACCGGCTCCGCAAAGATGCGGGTGAAAAGGAGGGCCAGGCAGAAGAAGCTGACGCTTGAGGCCTTGTAGCAGAACTCATTGTAGCCGCCCACGGAACCTATGTAAATGAAGTAGGTGAGGGTCAGAACGGCCAGCGCGGTCCAGAAGAGGTCGTCTTTTTTAAACCGGCGGAACAGGAGGACCGCCGGAGCGCCGACCGTCAGCAGCCAGGACCCGGCCAGCGCGCCCCAGAATTTCCAGCCGCCGTGCCGGAGCAGGTCAAAGGGGGAGTCCTCCCAGGTCAGGCGGATGCGGTTGTTCCCGTTGCTGCTCGTGAAGTAGATTCCGGCCAGCAGGACGAGCGCGCCGCCCGCCAGCACCGTCCAGGAGGAGAAGTACTGCCTGGCGGGAATGCGGCGGACCAGCGCGCGGACGGCAATGAAGACCAGCAGGCCCAGCGAACCGATGGGGGAGGCCAGCAGGCACAGGGAGGCCAGGAAGAGCTGGTGCCGTGGCGGTATGTCCCAGGCAACCGCCATGGCGAGGAACAGCCACAGCAGCGTGGTGTGGTGGAAGGTGTAATGGAGCTGCATGGTGGGGGCCACGCCGCCGAAGAAGGCCAGCACCGTCAGGTAGAGTTCATGGGCCGTCTGCCCCTGCGGGTTGAATAAATGAACGCTCCATCTGACCACGCCGTCCAGCGGGCCCTGGAAGATGAGCAGGACCAGGAAGAGCAGGGTGGCCATGCGGAATTTGCCCCAGAGGACCGTGAGCGCCAGCGCCAGGCCCAGTTCAATCCAGGCGGTCAGGACATAGTTGACGATGAAGACGTCCGACCAGGAGAAGCATTTGCATATCAGGGCCGGAGGCAGCCAGAAGGCGAGGTAGTAGATGAAGTGCCTGCCGTCCGCTTCCGCCAGCGGCCAGTCGCACCGGATGAGTGTTTCGTAAATGGGGTTGCGGACCACGAAGTCCGCGTGCTGGAGGGCCACCCCCGTTATTCCTCCCGCCAGCAGCCACAGGAGGGAAAGAAGAAGGGCGCAGAGGTAAACGGCCAGCTGCCGCCTGGTGAAGTGAAGCGTGGGGACCGGGAGCTTCACGCACAGCAGGACGGAAGCCGCCGCCACGGCCATGGCCGCCGGAACGGAGAACAGGGGCCTGACCCAGCCCAGCAGGAAGAGGATGGTGGGCAGAACCATATAGGCCACGGCGCAGGAAGCCAGGAGCCTGCCGCTGATGGTGAACGCTGTGTCCGTGTTTTTCCGTGTCTGTTCCATGAGGTGGCTGAATGAAGTTCTGCTAGGGGGTGGGCGTATTATTGCGGAAGACTTCCTCCCACTGGCGGACGACGTGTTCCCGAGTGAATTTCCGGCTTTTGGCGGCGGCTGCCCGCGCCATGGCGTCCAGGGCGGCGGGGGACTGCATCAGCCCGGCGGCCATGTCAGCCATCTGCCGCGCCTGGAACCCGCCGGACGCCGGCAGGATGCAGCCGTTCTGCCCGTGGTCCACCAGGTCATACGCGGAAGAGAAGCTCCCGTAGAGAAGAGGCACGGCGCCGAAGGACATGCCCTCCACCACGGCGAGCGGCAGTCCCTCGTATTCCGAGGCCAGAAGGAGCAGGGAGGCCTGTTCGTAATACGGGGCCGGATTCCGGAAGCCCTCAAAGGAGACGCGTTCCAGGCGGCGCTCCGCGCAGAATGCCTGAAGGGCCTCCTTTTCCGGGCCGTCCCCCACCAGGCGGAGGGTCCAGTCCGGGAAGCGGGGTTCCAGCAGGGCCCACGTTTCCAGCACGCGGGAGACTCTCTTCTGGTTGGGTTCCAGCCGCCCCACAAAAAGAAGCTCCTTCTTCTTGAAGGCCGGATCATAGCGGAATTCCCGGTTTTCCACGGTGACGGGGTTGGGAATCGTCAGGAGTTTCCCGGTATTCTTCAGTCCGGTGATGTTCCGGAAGGCCCGGTGGAAGCTGTCGGAAAGGAGGATGTAACGGTCGCTATGGGCATAAACGTAGCGCAGGCTGGCCCCGGTAGCCATGGCGCAGCCTTTCAGCAGGAGGCGCAGGAAGGCCCTGTTTACCGGATTCCCCGCCCGGGCCATGCGCATTCTGAGGCCTTCCAGCCGCGCGTTGCAGTCCGGGGCGTTGTGGTGCACGGCCAGCAGGCGGCAGGAGAGGCCCCGCATGGCCTTCCGGCACAGCCGGGTGACGTGGAAGGGCAGGCACCACTGGTTGATGACGATGTCAATGCGGCGGGAGGAGAGGAGGTCCCGGAGGGCGGCGAGATTGGCCTGGCTGGAGACAGGATAGCCCAGCCGGTGCAGGGTGACGCGGCTGTCCAGCGCGGGAGAGGGCGTCTCCGTCACTTGTTCAAAGGAGACCACATGCACCTCATGGCCCCGTGCGGAGAATTCATTCGCCAGAATGGCGGTGACGGTTTCCACGCCGCCTATGGAGGGGAATTTCCCAAGCAGAAAGAGGAGGTTCATGAAAGGTCGACGAATTCCGGTTTGGGTTCCTGCCCCAGCAGGTAACGGTACAGGCGTTTCATGCTGGCGGCCACCTGGGGCGAGGCGTAGGTTTCCATGATGAGGCTGCGCCCGCGGTCCCCCATGGCGCGGCTTTCCTCCGGCGTGAGGTTGAAGGCTTCTTCCAGCGCGGCGGCCAGGGCGGCGGGGCTGTTGTCGCGCCACCAGCCGCATCGGCGGGTATCCAGCTCCTCCCACGGCGTTCCTTTACTGGCGATGACGGGCGTTCCCGCCAGCAGACCTTCCGCAATGCTCATGCCGAAGTTTTCCTGATGGCTGGGAGCGCAGAGGACGTTGAGCGAGGCGAGCAGTTCGTATTTCTCCCTCCCCGCGGCGAAGCCCGTAAAGCGGATGCCGGGGCCGCCCACTTCCGCCGCCAGCCGTTTCAACTGCGCTGCGTAGTCCTCCGGGCCGTCCCCGATGAGAAGGAGCTCCGCGTCCCGGAGGTTGAGGCTGCCCCAGGCCCGGATGAGGCTTTCCAGATTTTTAATGGGGTGGAAACGGCCCAGGAACCCGGCGCGGAAACGCTCTCCCTCTCTCCGCCGGATCTGGTCAATCCATGAAGGCACGGCCACCGGATTGGGGATGACCGCCATGGGGTTGGCAAAGCCCAGTTCGCGCAGGTGCCGCGCTTCCTCCCGGCAGGTGGCGTGAAGGCAGTCCGCCTGCGCCAGGTCCCGGCGGTGGCCCAGCGCCAGCATGAGCTTTTTCCTCCACGGCTTGATGGCCAGCGCCTGCGGGTAAAGCATGCCGTGGGGGGAGGCCACGCAGGGCTTGCGCGTTTTCCGGGCTTGCGCGCAGGTAGCGTGGTTGACGTCCAGCCACAGGCCGTTGGTGTGGTAAAGGTCGTAGTCCCGCCAGGCTCCGAGCCGGCGGCGCAGATTCATGGAAATGCCCAGAGGGGTGCGGAGGTCGTTGGGGACGGCGCGGATGAAGGAGCTTTCCTCCTCCGCGGGACTCCCGGCCCTGTCTTCCACGGTGAGGATGTCCGTAGCGCAGCCGAGGTCGTTCAGGGCCTGCACCAGTTCGCGGGTGCAGGCCGTGGTTCCCCCGGACTGGGAGGCCATGGAGGCGATGGTGTGCAGGATCTTCATGATGCCGTTTCCTTGAGGGGAGCCCAGGGAGCTGCGGGGCGGTTTTCTTCCCGGCCTTCCGTATAATGAACAATATGGACCAGATAGCGGGCCGCCGCGGCTCCGCTGATGGTTTGTTCCGCCCACGCGGCGATGGCCTTCCGTTCCGCGGAGGAGAGGCGGCCCTTGTCCAGCCATTCCCGCAGGGCGCGGCGCAGGCTTTCCGGACGGTCCGGGTCAAAGGAGCCGCCACGCAGATGGCCGTCCAGCAGGCTGGCGGCTCCGCACGCGGTGGAGCATAACACCCTCATTCCGGCCTGGAGGGCCTCATTCACCACGGCTCCCCACCCGTCAAACAGGCTGGGGAGGACGAGCAGGTCGCACTGCCGCATCAGGCGGCGCGTTTCTTCATTCCCCAGCGTGCCGAGCAGGGAAATCTGCGCGCAGCCCTGCGCCTCCAGGGCGGCCTGTTCCCGCAGCGGGCCGTCCCCCACCACGAGGCAGCGGCGGAAGGCGCCGCGGCATTGCCGGGCCGCGCGGAGGAAGGGCAGGAGGTTCTTGCGGGGGATGAGCTGGCCCACGAACAGGAGGTCGGGCTTTTCCCCGGGAGCGGGGGGAGCCATGGCGGGAGTTTCCGCGCCAGCCGCGGATGCGGCTGATTCCGTGAAATAGCCCCATTCAAAGACGGAGCCCGCCGGGAATCCGGCGCGGCGGTAGCATTCCACACCCAGCCGCCCCGTCGCCAGCAGGGCCGCGATTTTTTTCCCGTACCGCAGGCGGAGAAAGCGGTACTTGACGCTCCTGAGCAAGCCGCGCCAGCCCTGGCGGCGGTAGGGTTCCGCGTACACCATGGTTTTCAGGCCGCGGCGGACGGCCTGCTTGAACGCCGCGTAAACCATCGGGTAGGTGCTGATGCCGGAAAAGACGTGGACGGCCGCGGGATGGGCGCGCAGGGTTTCCTTCACCGTCCGGGCGTCCGGGGAGATGAGGATGCGGGCGTTCCCCATGTCCGGCACCGTCCAGCCGCTGGATTCCCTCTCCCCTTCAAAGTCCGTCTGGACCGCCAGCAGGACGCCGTGCTCCCGGGCCAGCGCCTTGATGAGGGCTGACTGGTGGATGCTGATCATGTTTTGCCAGAAGACGAATTGCATGGTGTTATTTTCCTCCATTGGGCAGGTTGCGGTACGCATGGGCCCCCCCGATGACGGCCCAGAAGACGGCGGAAAGTCCGGAACCGGCTGCAAAGACGTACCCTTCCGCAATCATGTGGACGGCGAAGAGGGCCAGGGCCGCCTGCGCCGGGGAAACGGGCGGAGAGCCCGGCGCGCGGAACGGGCGTTTGAGCAGGTTGCCGAACAGGATGAAGAGGAAGGGAATTCCCCCCAGCAGGCCCGTCATGGCGAACACGGCCCCGTAGGACGTGCCCGGTTCAATGATGCCGGTCACCAGGGATTGCTTGAATGAAATGATTTTCTGTGAGGCGAACCCCACGCCGTACAGGGGGGAGGAAAGGAACTCCGTCGCGCGGTCTTCCCACAACTGGGTGCGGGAGGACATGGCGCTCCCCATGCTCAGGTTGGCCTGCTGCTTGGCAAGCGTGTTGGCGCCGAAGTGCTGGACAAAGGGCACCAGCAGGATGCCCAGGAAGAACAGGGCGAGCAGCGCCCGGAAAAGCTTTTTGGGGGCATGCCTGAAGTACATGAAGAAGACGTACCCCACCCCCATCAGGGTGGCTACCAGGGCGGAGCGGGAGGCGGAAAGCAGGATGGAGCCCAGGCACGCGACCATCAGGCCCAGGCGGAGCTTGGTCTCCTTCCTGCCGGAATCCCGGTTTTCCAGATGGAGGACGGTCAGATAAACCAGCCCCAGCCCGGCGAGCAGGCCCAGCGTGATGGATTGCCAGACCAGCCCCCCGAAGAGGCCCGCCACATTGATCATCTCACTGGTATTGTAGCGCATGTAGTTGATGCCCAGGAAGTAGCCGATGAAGGAGCCGGCTCCGATGAAGACGCAGAAGCGCATGAGCCAGAGGAACAGGTTCAGGCGGAACGCGTTCAACAGGCGGGAGGAAGTCAGCGGGGTAAGCGCCAGCAGGAGGAGAAGGAAATAGGCCAGGCGGTACCAGGGCTTGAAAATGGCGGGCGGATGGTTGAACGCCAGGCTGAGGACGCATGCCGCCGCCATGATGACCAGGGGCATGCTGGTCTTCTTCATTTTCGTCACGCACACCGCGGCGGCCACCGCCAGCATCACCGGATACAGGGGGGCAAGAAAGGAGATGGCGCCCGTCATGGTGGAGGCGATCGCCGCCATTACCAGGAATGACCAGGTTCCGTGTTTCTTGATGTATTGCAGAAGGGATGCCATGCTGTTCAGGGGAAATTCATGCGGACGGGGAAGGCGTTCCTATCCGGTAGCCCAGGCGTTCCAGCTGCGGGAGCAGGGAGGCTATCCGCGCTTCCCAGGGAGCGTGCTCGCAGGCCGCCCGGTAGTTTTTATCCACCAGGTCCTGATAGGAGGAAATGTTCGTTAAAAGGTTCGTGATTTGTTCATGGGCGTTCCGTTCGCTTATTTCAACGACGGGATTGTACCCCAGCAGGTTGACCAGTTCCTGCGGGGCCCTCCCTGCCGGGAGCGTGCGGGACAGCATGCATTCCCAGTAGCGCTGGGTCAGGGTTTCCACCTCTCCGGCCATGGCCGGGTGCGTATCGCAGCGGGGGTAGGAGACGGTGATTTTTGCGGAGGCCAGCCCCTCGCAGAGGGAGCGGAAGTCCGGGAACAGGAGGGGACCCTCCGCGGCGGGGAACAGATGAACCCATTCGGGATGTTCCCGGCAGGCCCGGACGGCGGCGCGGTGGAAGAAGGGCATCTGCCTGCCGAGCTCCAGAATATCGGCGGGCCTTTCCCGGAGGTCCTTTCCGGGCAGGTAGCCCGCCGGGTCAATGCCTTCCGGAACGTGGACGGTCCGGATACGGGGCAGTTCCTTCCGGACGTGTTCGCAGACCTGGGAGGAGGTGCACAGGAAGGTGCGGACGCGGTGGCGCTTCAGGGAGGAGATGAGGCGCGGCCAGTACCGCGGCCAGACGTCCCACAGCATGGGGATGATTTCATGCGTGTAGGCATGCGGCCATGCGAAGGAGTCCGGATAGCCCGCGCCGGGGACCAGCAGGGCGTTCCGGCGGGAGGAAAGCGGGGGCAGGTTGGCGGACAGCTTCAGCCGGGCCACGGCCAGCAGCGCGGGCCAGGGAAGGGGGCGCCTGCGCTTGATGCCGCCCCCGCAGGCCTGCCACGCCCGGGCAAACCAGTCCATGAAGAACTGGTGGTTCCCCTTTTTGCGGACAGGTTCCAGCAGAAGAAGCTCTTTCATGGGTTCACCTCCTTGAGCATGCCGTTCCATTCGCGGATAATCCGTTCCAGCGTGAAAAATTGTTCCTGCGCGCGCGCCTTCCGCGCGTACGGGGCCAGGTCCTCCCCGGCCATGGCGTGCATGGCTCCGCACAGGGCGCGGCTGTCCCCGGCGGGGAATAGGCGCCCCGCTCCGCTGTCCCGTATGAGTTCCCGGCAGATGGGGATGTCTGCGGCGATGACGGGGAGGCCGCAGCTCATGGCTTCAATCTGCACGAGGCCGAAGCCCTCGCACCGGGAGGGGAAGAGCAGAATGGCGTGTTTGGGGTATTCCCGCTCCATGGCTGTGTGGCTGCCGTGCAGGCGAACGCGGGATTGCAGGCCGTGTTCCCGGATGAATTCCTCCATCCACGGGCGCAGGGGGCCGTCTCCGTACACGTGCAGGTTCCATTCCCCGTTATTCCTGCTGAATTCCCCGAATGCCTCCAGGGCCAGGTCCGCCCCCTTGTGGGAGGACAGGGAGCCCGCGAAGACGAACGTTTTTGACGTCAGCGCGGAATGCCGTTCCGCCGTGAAGCTGGCCGGGTTGTAGATGCGCCGCGTTGCCAGGTGCTGGCGCGTTTCAAAGTTCCGCCTGTCGTGGTCCGACAGGACGACGATTTGGTCGAAGCGGTGGTAGAACCGCTTGAGCGCATGGCGGAAGTAACGGGAGAAATGGGGGCCCTTGAACCCGAAGTAGTCTTCATAGGCCGCGTGGGACCAGGAGATGATTCTGGTGCGGGGGGAAAGCCGCGGCCGGAGCAGGGCGAGCAGCAGGGAGTCCTCAAAGCCGGACCCGAAGACGACGGCGTCATATTGGTGGCGGTTGATATGGCTGGTGAGGCGCTTTTTAAAGGAATGCGTGTACCGCAGGAAAGCGTACGCGCGGGCGCCTGCGGAGGAGGAGAACAGGGGAGTCCGGGTGACGAGCCTGTCCATCACGGAACGCCTCATTTTCTCGTAAACGTTCATTTCATGGTGGAAAAAGCGGATGTTCTCCAGGTCCAGCCCGTACGCGTTTTCCAGCGGTGGGCGCCGCAGGCAGTACACGCTGATTTCATGCTCCCGGCACAGCGCATTCATGATGCGCGTCAGGACGCGGGAGACTCCCCCCACGCCGAAATGTTCCCAGGCGATGAAACAGATATTCATGAGTAAACGGAAAGGGTTCGGTTCATCTGGGCTTTTCCGCCAGCTTGGAGAGCAGGTTTTCCCACAGTCCGGCGATGCGGGATTTGCCGAATTTCCCGCTGCTCCGGAAGCAGGCCGCGGACATGGCTTCCCTCTTCCCTCCGTCCCTCATCAGGTCCAGGAGCCGGGCGGCGTACTGCTCCAGGTCAAAGGGAGGGACCAGGATTCCGGTCCGGTCCGGTTCAATGATGTCCCGCACGGCGGTAAAGGATTCAAAGGCCATCGGGATGCAGCCGTGCTGCATGCCTTCAATCAGGACCATGCCGAAGCCCTCAAAGGTGGACGTCATGCACAGGATTCCGGCTTTGCGGTAGTATTCTTCCGGATGGTCCGTGGCTCCTTCAAAGGAATAGTTGGTGCAGCCGCATTCCTCCGCCAGCGCGGCCAGGTATTCCCGGTCCGGTCCGTCCCCCACGATGCGCAGGAACCAGCCGGGTTCCCGGCGGCAGACCATGCTCCATATCTTCAGCAGGCGGTCCACCCCCTTCACTGGATTGTCCAGCCTCCCCACGAACAGGACTTCCCTGGCCTTTCCGGAAGGGATGCTCCCGTTCTCAAAGGAATTCATGTTGGGGATGGCGGTGATTTTTTCCTTCCGGACTCCCGGCAGAAAGTCGTAAAAGTCCTGTTTGAAGGACTCTGACAGGACGACGAAGGCGTCCGCCTGCGAAATGCGGAGATAGAAATTCCTGCGCCACGTGACGTTGTAATACATCCTTTTCAGGAAAGGCGCGCGGAGGCGGCCGCGGATGTCCGAGTGGTGCATGTCGACAATGGCGGGAGTTTTCCCGGAAAAGGCTTCCAGAAGGCGCTTCCTGCCTGCCGGACCGGGGAACAGGGCTCCCGCCCCCAGCAGTTCCCCGTCATGAATGATGATATCCGGCTGCCGTTCCTCCAGGGCCTGCCTGAAAGCCGCCTGCCGCTCCTCCCTTATCCGGGAGGAAGGAGTGGGCAGGATTTTCTGAATCCCGGAAAAGGGCTCATAGGGGGTGTTCCGGTACCAGCTCACGATGGCGCATTCATGCCCATGGGCCTGCAATTCATGAATCAGATTGCACATGGTGCGCTCCACCCCGCCGCAGGATGGATTGAGCGTGCCCATGAAACAAAAGAGAATCTTCATTGAAAGGTGGACGGTTAGTGCTGAAGCAGGGAGTTCCATTCCCGCACGACGTTCGCCGGGGAGAAAAGGGCGGCATGCTGCGGGCCTGCCTGCGCCATGGCGGAGCGGAGGGGGTCGTCCTGCATCAGGCGGAGGAGCTGGCGCGCGTATTCCTCCTCGTCAAAGGGGGGGGCCAGGATGCCGGTTTCACCGGGGATGACGAGGTCGCGCACGGAGGCGTAGCTGTTGAAGGCCATGGGAACGCAGCCGTGCTGCATGGCTTCCGGCAGAACCAGCCCGAAGCCCTCAAACGTGGAGGTCATGCAGAAGATGGAGGCCCGCCGGTAATAGGGGGCCGGGTTCCGGAAGCCTTCAAAGGAAACGTTGGAAAGTCGCAGGCGTTCCGCCAGTTCTTTCAGGGCGGCGGCGTCCGGGCCGTCTCCCACAATGTCCAGGTGCCAGTCCGGCAGGGATTTTCCGGCGCGCGCCCATATCCTCAGCAGTCTGTCCACGCCCTTGACGGAGTTGTCCAGCCTGCCGACGAAGAGGACGCGTTGTTCCTTTTCCTGCGGCAGGGGCGGCGCTTCAATCGGCGGGACGGGGTTGGGAATGGCCGCCAGTTTTTCCGCAGGCGTGCCGGGAGCCAGCAGCCGGAATTCCTCCATGCCGCCGCGGGAAAGAGTGACGATGCGGTCATAATTGGCCGCCAGTTCCCGGAACAGGCTTTTTTGCAGCCGCCGCGCCCGGAGCCGCTTCACGGGGAGCGCCAGTGCGTTGAACAGGAAGTCCCTGCATTTTCCGGAGAAGGAGGCGGCGCCCCGGCGCTTGTGGACAAGATGGTAATAACGCAGGGCGGAGTATTGGGAGCTGTGCTGCACGGCGACCAGCTTCACGGGAGCCTCCTCCATCTGGGTGCGCGTGCGGAAGATGCCCCAGCGGCCCGTGACGCCCCCCTCCGTCTGGTCAATAAGCACGTCCGTCTTTTCCTCCCGCAGCAGTTTCAGCAGGTAGTCCCTCTCTCCGCTGCGGGAAAGGCCGGAAGGAAGGAAGGCGAGGGGTACGGGCGCAAAGTACGTTTCCCCCAGCCTGTTTTTCTCACGGCAGAGCAGCAGAACCCTGTGTCCGGCGTCCCGCAGCATTTCAGCCAGGCCATGGGTGGCGCGCTCCATGCCGCCCTGCTTGCCCAGAGGCTCGTAAGGGAGATAGATGACGATGTTGCTCATGGTTATTCTTGCAGGCATTCCATCCAGAGGGGAATCACTTTTTCCGGTTGATAATTGGTTAATACCCTGGTGCTGGGCGGCACGTAGGGGCCGCTCATCAGCTCATCCAGCTCCCGGGCGAAGAGGCGCAGGCTGAAGGGCGGAATGAGCCGCCCCGTCTCCCGGTCCGGCAGCATATCTTCAGCAGCGTGGAAGCTGTTGAAGGCGATGGGGGTGCAGCCGTAGGAAAGGGCCTCGTTAATCACCATGGGCATGCCTTCGTGCGTGGAGGTGAGGCAGAGTATCCGGGCCTTCCGGTAGTAGGGCGCGGGGTCCTGCACTCCTTCAAAATGGACGTTTTCCAGGTTCAGCCGTGCCGCCAGCCGTTCCAGGTTGCCGCGTTCCGGGCCGTCCCCGACCAGGTACAGGCGCCAGTCCGGATGCAGGGGCTGCACCCTTTTCCAGACCTTCAGCAGGCGGTCCGCCTTCTTGGGGGAATCCACCAGCCTCCCCACGTAAAGAACGGCTTTTTCCTTCCCGGAAATGCCGGGCTGCACGGGATCATAGGTCAGCAGGTTGGGAATGGCGTACAGGCGCGCCCTTTCCGGTGCGCCCGCCAGTTGAAGGGCGTCTTCCGTGTAGCGAGGGGAAAGGAACACCACCTTGTCCGAGCCGCGGAACATGTCCCTGTATTTCCTCCTCTTGTTGCTGACGGCCACATGCTTTTTGTACGGCAGGAGCGCCCGGCGCAACAGCGTTTTCACGGTGTTGCCCCAGGTGCTGAAATCCTTCCGGAGCAGGGCGGAAAAGTAATCCAGCCCGGTATGGACGTCAAAGGAGATCCAGGAGACGATGGACGCCTGGACGGAAAGGCGCTCATGGCTGAAAAAGAAGGAGTCGTCCTGGTTGGCTCCGCAGTTGATGATGCAGTCCGTCTGCTGCCCGGCGCACAGGGTTTCCACGTACTCCCTGTTTTCCGCGCAGGAGAGCGTGCCTGTGCGGGGAAGGAGGAAATAAGGCGGTTCCGCAGGCAGTGAATCCGCGCCCCGGAGGGACAGGAAGGAAACCCGGTGGCCGTGCCGTGACAGGGCCTGCGCCAGAAGATACGCCGCCCGTTCCGTTCCGCCCGCATGGGGCAGGATGGGATGGTCAAAATAGAAGAGCAGGTTCATGGCGGCGGAACGGGAAGGCAAATGGGACAGTGAAAGGGGATATTACCGGGTTTGGAAAAAGTAGCGGACGGGATTGCCCGTGGTACCCGCCTTGGACAGCAGCCGGGTGACGCCGTAGTGCCACGGGCACGGAAGGCTGTTTTTCCTGAAGGCCTGCCTGTTCTGGCGCGTATTGCGCAGGATGGCCCGCAATCCCGCCGTGCTGGAACCGCCGGTGCGCATGAAAACCATGTTGCGGTCGATATAGGCTGTGGAGACGCGGTTCTTTTCAATAAAGCGGAGCATCAGCTCAAAATCCGCCGCGCTGCCGATGGAGGGGTCAAAGCCGCCATAGCGGGTGAAGCAGTCCTTTTTGCAGTAGAACGTGGGGTGCGCCGGGCACCATCCGCGCTGGAAGGAGCCGGGCTTGTAGTCCGTTCCGCGCCATGTCCGGACGACTTTCCGGGCCGCATTGATGTAATGCAGGTTGCCGTGAACGGCGTCCGTCCCGTGCTGCGCGAAGGCTCCGGCAATGGTTTCCAGAACGCCGTTGTCCTGGTAATAGTCGTCCGCGTTCAGAAAGCCGACGACGTCTCCGGAACTCATGCGGACACCCTTGTTCATGGCGTCGTAAATGCCGTTGTCCGGTTCGGAAATCCATTTCAGCCGCCCGTGGAAGCGCCCTTCAACGTCCTGAAGCATTTCCAGGGTGCCGTCCGTGCTGCCGCCGTCCACGACCAGGTATTCATAGCCGGTCCAGGACTGCGCCAGCACGCTTTCCAGGGTGTCCTGGAGAGTGGCGGCGCTGTTGCGGCAAACGGTGATGACGGTGATTTTCATGGCGGCGGATGCAGGGAAAAAGCGGGCGTCCCGCCCTTCCCGGCGGAGAAGGGGTTACAGGCGGAGTTTGGTGAGCATGTTGGCATTGTGGGCGTCTGTTCCCCACCACAGGTACAGGTTTTCCTTCTGGAATTTCCGGGCGGCCGCCTGGCAGGATTTCCCGTAAAGCCCGAACAGGGAGCCTATGTTCCCCTGGAAGCTGATTCCCTGTGAGGCCAGGGCAGCCAGTTCCTCCGGAGGCATGATCTTCCCGTAGCGTTCCGGATGGGCCAGGACGGGAACGAAGCCTTTCTCCTGGACCAGTTGGAGCCTGTCCCTCCAGGCGCTGGGAAGGCGGAACTGGGGAAGCTCCACGAGCAGGTGGCTGCCGTCGTGGCTGAGCGGCTCTTCCTCCTCAAGCGCCTGTTCAAAATGGTGGTCCAGCATGTATTCCGCCGCCAGGCGCAGGTCGAAATCCCGGTCCGGCAGTGCATCCAGAAGCTGCTGGAAGCGGGCCTTCAGGCGGGCGGGCGTGTTGGAGGGATAGCGGCTGCTGATGTGGGGGGTGCAATAGGCTCCCCTGAATCCTTTTTCTTTCAATCGGGAAATGATTTCCAGACTGTCCCGGAGGATGTGCGCTCCGTCGTCCACGCCCCACAGCAAATGGCAGTGCATATCCATTCCGTCCGGACAGAGCGCAGCGGTTTTAAACCTGGGTTGAAAGAGGGAGGAAAACAAGGCCGGGAATCAGGAGGGGTTGTTCTTGGAGGTGTTGCCGTAGTGGTAGCCGTAGCCGTAATAGCTGTAGCTGCTGGATTTGAAATCCACGGCGTTGATGACGAAGCCCATGTTCGGAAGCTGGCCGGATTCCGCAAGCTGCTGGACGGTGGCGATGTGCCGCTTGTCTATCCTGTTGCTGCGGATGACGTACAGGGAAATATCCGCGTGGCTGGCGAGGATGGCCGTGTCTGCCAGGATGCCGTATGGCGGGGAGTCAATGATGACGGCGTCATAGCGTTCCTTGAAGAGGCGGATGAGCTCCTCCATTTCCGGCAGGGAAAGGAGGGTGACCGGGTTGGGAACCTGGGGCCCGGCGTACAGGATGTCCACTCCGGGATGTTCCGGCAGGGTGCGGATGACGGAGAACGGGTCTTCCACCTTGCGGAGAAGGATGGTGCTCAGCCCCTTGCGGCCCTTGCCGTCAAGCTGCTTGGACAGGGAGGCCTTGCGCAGGTCCCCGTCAATGACCAGGACGCGCTTGCCGATGTTGGCAAAGGACATGGCGAGGTTGGCGGAGATGAACGTTTTCCCTTCCCCCTGCATGGTGGAGGTGAGGAGGATGACGTGCCCCTGGTTCCGGGTGACGGGGAGCATGGAGTCCGCATTGTGGCACAGGATCTGGAAATACTCAGAAATGACGGAGTGTTCATCCGTGAACATGCGGGCCACCTGCCGCTGCTCCTTCTTGGTCATGGCCGGAAGCTCCGCGACCACGGGAAGGTGCGTGACGGCGTTCAGGTCCTTCCTGTTCTTTATCTTGTTGTTGAGCAGGGCCAGCCCCAGGAAGCCGAGGATGCAGACGATGGCGCCCCCCCGCCGCCGCGGTCAGCACGGATTTTCTGGTGTTGGGGGAGATGGGGTAATCCGTGCCGTGGGCGGATTCCAGCACGCGCGCGGAGGATTCCGTCAGGGCCAGCGTCAGGTCGTTTTCCAGCTCCTTGCTTAAAAGCGTCAGGTAAAGTTCCTCCTTCACCCGGTGTTCACGGTCCAGGGGGGTCAGCTCCCGGGCCTTTCCGGAGGTGGCCGTCAGCCGCTTGGCGATGTCCTGCCTCTTCCTGGTGAGTTCCTGGAGTTTCAGCTCCAGATTGTTGCGGAGATTGTCCAGGGACCTGGACGCCGCGCTGCGGGTGGCGTCCATCCTCTTCGTGAGGGTGACGACAATGGGGTTCTGCCCCCCGGCACTTCCGGCGACCTTCTGGTATTCCAGGTAGGCGGCGTTGTAGGCTTCAATCTGCCGGGAAACCCCGGAATCCGCAATGCCGGTATCCAGGGAAATGAGACCCGCCTTGTGGCCCAGGGCGTCCAGGTTTTCCTTCAGGCCGTCCGCCAGCTTCATCTGCGTCTGGAGCTCAAAGATGGAATTGTCCAGGGTTTGGGCCGCGTTGAAGTCTGCGGAGATGGACGCTTCCGTGTCTGCGATGATGTCGTTTTTGATTTTGATATCATCCATTTTCTGGTCCACTTCCTTCAGGTCCGCGCCGATCTGGCCGCGCTGCCGCCGGATGAAATCCTTCGTCTTCACCGCCTTCGTGCGGCGTTCCTCCGTGGAGTGGTCATTGTAAACCGCGATCAGCTTGTTCAGCGTGTCCGCGGCCTTGTCCGGATTGGTGGAGGTCAGCGTCATTTGCAGGATGCTGGATTCCTTGGCGTCCGGACGCGTGACCGTAAAATTGGCAAGGAGCTGGTCCGCAGCGGCGTTCACGGGAATGCGGCGCACGGTGATGGTGGTCCCGGAAACGGTTTCCGGCATGTTGGAGGTGGGGTAAACCGTGACGGTGGCGAAGGGGAGGGAAATGGGGGCGTGGAGCTTCCCTTTCTCCTGGATGGGGTTGCCGGCGGCGTCATGGTACGTCAGCGTCACGGCGTTTTCCGGCTCCAGCGTAACGTCAAAGGTGCAGAAGCGGTTCTCCGCGATGTCGTCAAACGTCACGGTGATGGGGCTGTCCTTGTACAGGTCTATTTGGCGCAGGTCCTGCTGCTTCCAGTAGGAGACGTTCAGCGTCAGGTCCTCCACCGTGTTCCGCATCACTGTGCTTGAGCGGAGGATGAAGCTTTCATTGGCCAGGTTGGCGGCTCCGGAATCCATGCCCAGTTCCACCTTGATGCGGTCCGAGGAGGAGGAATCCTTGTTGGATTCCCGCATGATGACGCTGGCCGTTTTTTCAAAAATGTAATTCTGCTTGCCGGTCACGTAATAGGCTCCGGCGCCTCCGAGAAGGGCGAAGAGCAAAATCCAGTACCAGCGTCTCAGAAGGATGCTGGTGATGACATCCAGTGACAGGGAAGATTCCGGTTCCTCGGCGGGAGGGGCTGCGGGGGGAGCAGGAGTATCTGGCATAAAAAGGAATCAATCAAAGAAGGCTCCGCCTTTCCGGAGGACGGAAAGGCGGGAAATGGGGGGATGTGCGCTTACAGGGCGCACAGGGCAACGATGCCGATAATCAGGCCGAGGCCGGAAGCCGTCCAGCCGATGTATTGGACGGTATCGCTGCGGGTGTTGATCTTGCGTTCGGCAGGCGTCACGTAAATGGTGTCGTTCTGCTGAATGTAATAATAGGGGGACTGGAAGAGATCCTTGCTGCGGAGGTCCACGGTGGCGATCTGGCGGCGTCCGTTGGTTTCACGGATCAGGGTGATGTCCCGGTTGCCGTCGATGTTCAGGTCTCCGGCGCGGCTGAGGGCTTCCAGAATCGTCAGGCGCTGGCCGTCCACGTTGTAGGTGCCCGGGGAGGCCACTTCACCCAGGACGGAGAACTTGAAGTTGGTGATCTGGACGTTGACGGAGGCGTCGCTGATATAGTCCCTGTTCCGCAGGGTGGCGGCAATTTCATCCCCCAGCCGGGAGCAGGTCTTGCCGGCCGCCTTGATCTTTCCGATGACCGGCAGGACGATGTAGCCGTTGGCGTCCACCAGGTAACCCTTCCGTGAGCTGGTGCCCTGGCTGCTGGACCCTATTTCGGAGACGGCAAAGGGGGCGGCCAGTTCAGGCTGCTTGCTGCTGACGGTGATGGATAACTGGTCGTCCTTCTGGATGACGGTCTGGTAATTCCCCTTGATCTTTTCATTGGTCTGTCCGGAGACGTCCTGGATATACAGGACTTCCTTGGGGCTGACGCAGGAGGGCAGGAGGGAGGAAGCGGCCAGCGCTGCGGAGCAGAGGGCGGCTTTGCTGATTAGGTTGTTGATGTTCATTGGTTGGAGAGAGGTTGGATGGAGGTATTCAGAATGATCTTCTGGGAAGGGGGGGAGGAGGGCAGGGAAAGGTCGTTATGAACGAGGGTCTGCCCCAGCTTGCTCTGGAACGCCTCGTTGCACTGCTGGATTCCTTCACGGATGACGACCGTGCGGGCCGTCTGGAAAAGGAGGGAGAGATCCATTCTCAGATTGACGTTCTGGACGTAGATCAGGTCATAGCAAAGGCGGCGGCAGAAGGGGATGCCATTGCGGCCGTGGATCTGGGCCATGCCGGTGATGCCGGGGCGCACGGAGCAGCGCTTCCGGCAGTAGTTGGGCGGGAATCCCGCCATCTGGGTGGGGATCCAGGGACGGGGGCCCACAAAAGCCATGTCACCCTTCAGGATGTTGATGAGCTGGGGAAGTTCGTCCAGGGAGGAGCTGCGGAGGAAGCGCCCCAGCGGGAACAGCCTCTGCTCATCGGGCAGGAGCTGCCCGTTTTCATCCTTCCGGTCGTTCATCGTTTTGAATTTGATGATCTTGAACAGTCTTCCCCTGTACCCTACGCGCGTTTGAAGAAAAAACGGGGATTTCCCTGTAGAAAGTACAAGAAGTACCGAAACGGTCAGCAGCAGCGGAATGAGGATGATGAGAGCTATTCCGGCAAGGAGGCTTCCAAGAAACGGTTTGCAGATATGTATGTACATAAGCGGCGCGGCAGAATTACCGGATTGCAAATCCGATGTCAATAGTAATCATTAAAGAAAAAATACTTATTTATCATTCCCGCGCCTTAAAAAACTAAAAAAATTTAACTCAAACTATTGTTTTCTGTATATAAATATATGTAATTAAGTGTGTTATGATGGAATTTATCGTACCCTATTATTTTGATAGGATTTGCAATCCGCTGGATATTTTATTACAGGTGCCCAAGTATTGAATAACATGTCTTTTTATAATAGAAATATGGTTGAATTAGTGTAATCAATAAGATAGGAAGGTTGAATTGGTTATTGCTGTATTTGTGTTGGTTTGAAGGGGAATGAAGCCGTTTGCGCAGGTAAGGGAAGGACTATGCATGACGCTGTTCGGTGGAGTCCGGAAAGGAGGCTCTTCCGGGTTTTTCCTTCCTGAAATCTGTCATTTCCACCGTAATCGGGAGAAACCTGCGGCCTTCCGGACCCCCTCCTTTTGTTTAGCCTTGAGTTGGGGGCGCGGAGTTGTTAGGATAGAAGGCAGGTATGGCATTGGATGTGCAGGAGCATCATGCATTTGAGCGTGAAGAGGGGCGTCCCCCTGTTTGGATAGGAATGGCGTGGGGCGTCGTGTCCCTGCTGGGCGGGGCTGCGCTGCTTGCGGCCATGCTGACGTTTGACGTGCGGGAAATAGGCTGGAGTTATTTAAATGATTCCGGGCAGGTGATTCCGGGCGCCTCCAATGTGCTGGGCGTGGCGGGATTGTACGGCGCGGGGATTCTTTATTGGGCGCTGGGCGGCATGGCCTGGATGCTGGTCATTCTGTTGGAATGGTGGGGGCTTTACCGTCTGCTGCACCGTGGAAGTCTGCCCCGCAGCGTGGTGTACGGCGGCCTTTTCCTGCTGTTGTTCGGCTGCCTGTTCCTGACGGCCGGGCATGTGCCGGGTGACGCATGGGTGGCGCGCCACCAGATTCAGGGCGCCGGCGGCCTGGCGGGACATCTGCTGGGAACGGGGCTGCTTCTTCCGTTGACCGGCACGTCCGCCGTGCTGGTTCTTTCCGGGCTGGGCTATCTGCTGGCCCTGGTTTATGCCGCGGGAATGCATCCCCGCCCGCTGTTCCGCGCCATGCTGCGGGAGTGGCGCGCCTGGCGCATGAACAGGAAGGAGAAAAGAATGGCGCGCCAGTCCGCGCAGCTTGCCAGGGAGGCGGCGCGCGTAAGGGCCAGCATGGAAGATGCGGCCCTGTCCGCCCCCAGGCCGGCCGGAAAGGGCAGGGCATCCTCTCCCCGCCTGCAGCGCACCGGGGACGACCTGGAAGGCTTATATAATGAAGTGGCCGCGGCTTCCCCTGGCAGGTCCGCAGACCCCGCTCCCGCCCCCCGCGCACCGCGTACGCAGGGGCATCTTCCGCTGACGCCGCGCCCCAGGATTACCGTGGCGAAGCCGGCGGAAATCAAGCCCGCTCCCAGGGAGCAGCCTTTCTCCAAACTGTCCACGCCGCCTACGGAGGAATTCCGGGATTACGAGCTTCCTCCGTTTGAGCTGCTGCATTACGAAGAAAAGCCGGAAGGCCCTACGGAAGAGGACAAGGATGAAATGCTGGAAATCCAGCAGAAGATCATTGATACCCTGACGACGTTCCGCGTGGACGTGACGCCGGGGGACATTACCCGCGGCCCGACCATCACCCGCTATGAAGTTTACCCCGCGCGCGGCGTGCGCGTGAACACCTTTGACCAGTATGCGAAGGACATCGCGCTGGCGACGAAGGCGGAGAGCGTGAACATCGTGGCGCCCATTCCGGGCAAGGACACGGTGGGCATTGAAATCGTCAACCGCAACAAGGTGGCCGTGCCATTGCGGGAACTCTTGCAGGACCCCGGCTTCTGCTCCCCCAAGAAGAAAATACCGCTGGCCCTGGGGAAGGACGTGTATGGCCGCACCGTGATCGGGGACCTGGCATCCATGCCGCACCTGCTGGTGGCCGGGGCCACCGGGTCCGGCAAATCCGTGTGCATCAACAGCATTATCTCCTCCATGCTTCTGAAATTCCGGCCGGATGAGCTCAGGCTCATCCTGGTGGACCCGAAGGTGGTGGAAATGCAGCCTTATTCCAAGCTGCCGCACCTGATTGTGCCGGTGGTGACGGACCCCAAGAAAGTGCCCAATGCCCTGCGCTGGTGCGTGAATGAAATGGAGCACCGCTACCACTGCTTTGCCAAGGTGGGCGTGCGCAACTTTGAAGCCTTCAACAAGCGGCCGCCGGACGCGCCTGCGGAAGAGGCGGAGGAACCGGAAGACGGGGAGGTGGATGAAGCCCTGGCGGAATCCATTGCCCGTGACCTGGAATCCCAGGGGGAATGGCCCGCGGAAGAGGATGATGAACTGGACCTGGAGGACGACGGCGTCATCCCTGAACGCTTCCCCTATATCGTCATCATCATTGACGAACTTGCGGACCTGATGCAGACGGTGGGCGCGGACATTGAAACGAACATCGGCCGCCTGACCCAGAAAGCCCGCGCCGCGGGCATCCACCTCATTGTGGCGACGCAGACGCCCAGAAGGCAGGTGGTGACGGGGACGATCAAGGCCAATATTCCCACGCGCATCGCCTTCCAGGTGGCCAGCGGCACGGACAGCCGCGTGATTCTGGACAGGCAGGGTGCGGAAAAACTGGTGGGCAAGGGCGATCTGCTGTACCTGCCGCCGGGTTCCGCGCAGGTGGAGCGGGCGCAGGGCGCCTTTATCTCCGACGACGAAGTGGAAGCCCTGGTGGCCCACTGCGCCTCCCAGGCCAGGCAGAAATTCCATGAAGAGGTTCAGAAATCCCTGGACGAACCCTCCCGCGGAGGGGCGGACAGCCCGCTGGACGACGCGGAGGAGGAATGCTACGCCAAATGCCTGGAAGTGGCTGTCATTGAGCGCAAGGTGAGCACCTCCCTGCTGCAGCGGCGTTTGAGCATCGGGTACGGACGCGCGGCGCGCATGATGGATTTGCTGGAATCCCGCGGCATCATTGCCCCGGCGGACAATACCAACCGTCCGCGCAAGGTGCTGGTGGAATGAAACGACGAGAAAAGCCCCTCCCATGAAACGAATCCTTTCCCTGCCTGCTCTGGCGGCGTTCGTGCTGCTGGGCGCCTCCTGCTCCCAGCAGGTGCGGCCCGTCAAAAAGACCGCCCGGCCTCCCGTGTACGTGGGGAAGGTGGAGCAGGTGTACCCCAGCCACAACTATGTGCTCATTGCGCTGGCCGGGAACATTTACGAGCCGGGAACCGTGCTCATTTCCCAGTCCCCGGGCAGGGAGGAAAATCGCAGGGTCGCGAACCTGATCGTGACGGAGGAACGTATGGGCCGGGCGCGCATTCCGGCGGACATACGCAGCGGAGCCGTGGAGGCAGGGGACCTGGTGTTCCTGTACCGGAACCTGGCCGCTCCGGAAAGCTCCGGAAAAAAGGATAACCCGGACCCGGACAATCCGGAACCGAAGACGGATGAAGACGGCAAGGAGGTTACCCCGCCGATTTCCCCGGACGGCGGCAAAACGCCGGACGGGCTGCTTCCGGTGCCCGGGGAGGCCCCCGCGCCGGATCCCGCGGACCAGGAGCGCATTTCCCGTGAGCGGGAGAAAATCCTCCGGGAGCTGGAAAGCGTTCCGGGCAAGCTGGATGACCCGTGGCGCGAGGCTTTTTCCGGAAAATCGGCAGGAAAATGATTTTTTAGATTCATTCAATAAAAGCTTGTTTTTCAGCAAGCCCGGATTAGGATAATCCCGCTTACGCAACCAGATGACTAATTTATGAAATCCATCAAAGGAACAGAAACAGAAAAGAACCTTCTCAAGGCTTTTGCCGGAGAATCCGAAGCGCGCAACCGCTACACCTACTTTGCCGGCGTGGCCAAGAAAGCCGGTTATGAGCAGATTGCCGCCATCTTCCTGGAAACCGCCGACAATGAAAAGGAACATGCCAAGGTGTTCTTCAAGCTGTTGAAGGACGCCTGCGTTGAAGTAACGCACACCGTTTGCACGGCTCCCCTGGAATCCACGGAGGAATGCCTGCTGGCCGCCGCTGCCGGCGAGCGCGACGAATGGTCCGAAATGTACCCCACGTTTGCCGAGGTGGCTGACCGTGAAGGCTTCCCCGCCATTGCGGAAACCTTCCGCCAGATTGCCACTGTGGAACAGCACCATGAGGCGCGCTACCTCAAGCTGGCTGAAAACGTGCGCGAAGGCAAGGTATTTGCCAAGGAAAAGGAAATCCAGTGGAAGTGCCGCAACTGCGGTTACGTGCACACCGGCTCCACCGCCCCCAAGGTGTGCCCGGCCTGCGTGCATCCCCAGGCGTTCTTTGAAGAACTGGCGGACAACTTCTAATCGTCCTTTCTCCAGAAACATGATTGGGGCCGGTTTCACGAGCTGATCGTGTGATCGGCCCTCTTTTTACTTACGGACGCCTTACGCTGATGGACTGGAAACGCACGGATGCGGTGTGGATGAGATATGGGCGCAGCCTCTGGAAATTCGCCGGAAGCTACGGGCTGGGCATCGCCCTGATGCTGATCCTGCTGGTGCTGACGTTTGCCGGAACGCTGCATCAGGTGCGGCTGTCTTCCTCCATGGGGCCGGAGGCGGCCATAGAATCCTTCTTCGGCGCGCCGTATGTGCTGATGCCGCTGGGCGGGGAAAACTCCCTGGTTTCCCTGCCGCTGCCCGGCATGGGCATTACCTGCGCCCTGCTGTTTGCCAACCTGCTCATAGGCGGGATGTTCCGCGTCCGGTGGACCTGGAGGCACGCGGGCGTGCTGGTGGCCCACGGCGGCATTCTGCTGCTGCTGGCCGGCATCATGCTGGGCAATAAAATGACGGTGGCCGTGGACCAGGTGGAACTGCCCCAGGGCGACCGGGTGCACGAGCAGTCCCTGCCGTTTGACCTCCGCCTGAACCGTTTCGTGCCGGAATTTTATCCCGGCACCTCCAAGCCCAAATCCTATGAATCCCAGGTAACCGTCTTTCCGGAATCCGGCGGCCAGTATGATGCCGTCATCCGCATGAACGAGCCTCTCCGCCTTTCCGGCTGGACGCTGTACCAGATGAGCTGGGGGCAGGACTCCCTGCATCCGGGCAGGCTCATCTCCGTCCTCCGCGCTTCCCACAATCCCCTGGAGCAAATGCCCAAATGGTCTTCCTACATCATTGCCGCGGGACTGCTGTGGCACTTTGCCTGCGTCTTCGGAAGGTACCTGCGCCGCAAACCCGGCCAGGCTCCCGCCGGAGCGGAGGCGGCGGACGACCATCTGGAGCCGCCCGCTCCCGGCGGCAAGCGCCGCCTGCGACTGATAGGCATTTGCGTGCTGGTGGCGGCAATCTTCGGCGTCGGCATGCTGGCGGCCCGGCCTGCCTCTCATCCGGTCCGGGTGGAGCATTACGTGCCCTGGTCCTCCTTCCTGGTGGAACGGGCCGGGGCAATGGCCGTCCAGGACGGCGGCCGCCTGAAGCCCGTCTCCACGTACGCGGGCTTCCATCTGCTCCGGACCCTGGGCAAAAGAAGCTTTGCCATGGAGACGCCGGAGGGGAAAAGGAAACTCTCTCCGGTGGAATGGATGCTGGACTGCATGTTCCGCCCGGAATTCGCGGAACAATACCCCGTTTTCCTGGTTAACCGGGAGGAAGTGGTCAGGCGTCTGCACCTGCCGGACCAGGCGGACAAGCGGAAAAAATACTCCTACGCGCAGATTGCGGAACACTGGGAGGAAATGACCCGCGCCGTCCGGGAAATCCGGCTGCTGGGAGAAACGGATTTGACGGAAGCCCAGAAGGAAATCCTGGCCCTTTCCCGCAACTTTGACGTGGTGCGCGGCTGGATGCTCGGCTCCCGTATCATGCTGGAAGACCCCTCCGCCATGGAACGGATGGAATTCCCCCGCTGGTTCCCCTCTGCGGGCCAGAATGGGGAGCGTCTCTGGACGGCTGCCCCGGACAAAGCCACCGGAGCCTTTCTGGCAATGGCCTCCCTGCTGGAACGCAAGGCCATCGGCATGGAAGGCGCGGAAGCCTCCGGACTGCGGATGAAGGCGGAAGGACTGCTGCTGGAAAAACTGGCGCAGCCCAATGAAGCCGCCTCCGCCGGGGAACGGCACAGCCTGGAAAGGGAAATCTTCTACTACCGCCTGGACCCGCTCTATGCCTCCCTGGCCGTCTTTGTGGCGGCGTTCGTGTGCCTGCTGCTCTGCGCCCTCTTCCGTCCTGCCGCCAACGCTCCCCTCTGGCGCCGTTTTCTGCGGCCCGGCGGGTTCAGCCCTGCGTGGCTGCTGGGTGCGGCGGGGACCGGCGTGCTGGCGGCGGCCCTGGTCATCCGCGTGCTCATCACCATGAGGTCCCCGGTGGGCAACACGTATGAAACCATCGCCTTCATCGCGTGCATGGGCGTGCTCTGCGCGCTGGTGGCGGAGCTGTTCAGCAAAAAGGGCATCGTGCTGGCGGCGGGGCTTCTGCTGGGGGCCTTCTCCTGCCAGATGGGCATTCTGTACGAATCCTCCCAGGCCGTGGACCACATGGACCCCCTGGTAGCCATCCTGCGCTCCAACTTCCTGCTCTCCACCCATGTCATCACCATTGTGCTGGGGTACGCGGCCGGGTTGCTGGCGGCGGTGCTCTCCCATGTATACCTGCTGGCCTCCCCCCTGCGCCTGATCGGCAGGAAAACGGAACAATCCCTGGACCGCATGGCTTACGGCATCCTGTGCTTCTCCCTGGTATTCACGCTGGTGGGAACGGTCTTCGGCGGCATCTGGGGCAATGAATCCTGGGGGCGCTTCTGGGGCTGGGATCCCAAGGAAAACGGGGCCCTGATGATTGTGCTGTGGCAATTGACCGTGCTGCACGCGCGGAAAGCCGGGTGGCTGTCCCCCTGGCTGCTCCACTTCAGCAACGTGGTGGGCGGCGTCATCATCGCCTTTGCCTGGTGGGGCGTCAACATGCTGGGCGTGGGCCTGCACTCTTACGGCTTCACCTCCGGCCGTGACGCCCTGGACATTTTCTACTGGTCTGAAGCCGTCCTGTGCGTCCTCTTCGTCATTCTGCATTACCGCGCGCTCCGGCGCGTGGACATCAGGTAGGGGGAGAAGGACGCATTTTTCTCATTTTCTCCTTGCCGGTCCGGGTTCTCCGGTATATATTCCCGCCACCTCATGCACGGATAGCTCAGTGGTAGAGCGGCTGTCTTACACACAGTTGGTCGGGGGTTCGAATCCCTCTCCGTGTACCATTAATAAACCCCGCAAGCTTAATGGCTTGCGGGGTTTTCTTTTATAGGTGGTTTACCAGGCGGATACACTCTGGCCTTGGTCGGGTGCGATATTTATTTTTGAGTTTGGTGTTCGAGATTGGAAAGGCGTAAATTAATTTCGGTAAGGGTGCGGGTTTGTTCATTGATGAACGTCCGCATGTCGGCATACATGATTGCAGCGGCAGCAAAGCCTACAATCATGACAATCTCGGCCTTGTACTCTCTCAGGAGCGTCAGGTAAGCGCGGGTTCTGGTGCACATGATTACTTGCTTGCATGTTGCTGCATAACGGACGGCATGTCCGTTCCCGGCTGTGCCCGGGAATAGGGAATATGCCTTGATTCCCGGAGCAGGGCGGCGGCATGGCAGCTTGCCGTGTATTCCGCCCCCGCATCCCCGGAATGTCTAACGTATCCACTGGCGCCCGATGCTGCCATGGTTGCCGCCATCAGGTATTTGACCCGCCTCCGCCTCCCCCAGCGGCCAGACTCCGCCTGTTTATCTTTTTTAGTATCTTGTTTGTTGATGTTCAATCTATTGTTTAGTAAAATACTTGAAAAAATCTACAGCGGCGGAGTTCATGAGCACAAAATCCGGATAATGGACGGAGGTGAATCTCCGGTGTCCTCCGCTCTCATTGACGGCGTCAACCGTCAGGACTACACCCTCCGTCATCTCAATAGGACTTTCCTGCTCTCCTTCCGGAACGTTGGAAATGAACTGCTCCACTCTAGCCCACACCTGTTGGACCTGCCAGGGCGCGCCCATGGAGACAAGGGCTTACACCACAGCTTCCAGGGCCGGAGCATGAGAAGGAGGAATGTCGTTCTCCGTGTAAATGCGGGACTCTATAAAACCTCCGGAAGAGGGGAAAACGGCAGTCATGTTCAATTTGTCCCATTCTCCCAACAATGGGAATTGTATTTGTATTTGTGCTTTCATCTTTATTTAACCTCCATCATTTCACACCATTCCGCCACTACGGATTTTTGTCCGTAAAGTCCTACGTAAGTTTTTAACGGCTTAACTCCGACTTCCAGCGCTCCTCTATTGCATAATAGCCTTATATTTTGTAGATCGACACAATTGTGATAGGAGTCGGTAATCCAGGTGTTTTCACAAACGCGGTATGCCTCCAGGCGCCCGCCATTGGAATCATTGGCTCCAACAACCCAGAGGCCTCCGTTGCCGTCTTTCCCCCATCCTATCGCAATCCCGCGCAGCCGGAAATTGTTCGGCAGCGATGCATAGCCAGTCAATAGCTCTACTTGATTCGTATTGTAATTATAGCGGCAAACGCGCCCGCGCACGGGAATCTTGTTGCCATCCTCCGGGTCATAGTCTGCAAAATAAACATCCCACCACATGGAAACGCCATCTGCAGGTTCGGAAAAAGGATAATCATCTGGTCCATTCCAGGCCTCATTCAGCGTAACGTCCAGCAATCCCCCTGCCACTACCTGAAACATGCGCTGATACCCCAGACTGGCAGACAGGGGCAAAAAAGCTCCGGTTGAGTGGGAATAAGACCCTTCACGGTCGCTTTCATGGCCAAAAGGCACACACCGGAAATTAAAATCTACCCAGCCGTTTTCCGTTGCCGGTTTAGGCCAATAGGTAGCCAGCCAGGAAAACGGCGTTAACAATTTACCAAACGGAGGAGTGGAAAAATTGAAATAGTTCCGAGCGGCTCCATTGGAAATCTCGTTAAGTACCCTGACCTCATGTTTTCGCGCCGCGTCCGTTTCCGTGACAGGATCAACGGGAATATTGATGCCACCGTTGGCGTTGTAGGTCCCTGCCGTCGTCAGACTTCCGGCAAGCGTCATATTGCCGCTCTCATCCAAGTGGGGAGCGGTATTCCATCGGTTGCGCTCCTCTTCCGTGATATGGACTGACGCGTCCGCTTTGTGGGCATCGAATGTTTCCGTGCTTACTTTGGAATTAACTTCAGATGCTTCAGCCTTGGAGTTCCAGGCCGTTCGTTCATCCTCTGTGATGTGAACGGAATTATTTTTTTCATGCTCATAAAAATCATTATGGGCCGTCAGTAAAATTCCGTTGATAGAGGTAATTTTATCCATGATTTTTGTTTATTATTGGTTGTAGTGAGGTAGTTGAACAACTTTGGCGCCTCCTTATCCATGATGAATTCCGGCTCATCCGGCATGGAAGGCTTGCACCTTCCATGCGGGTTGGCTTCTTCAACGGTCAGGGCAACTCTGGACGGGGTTCATGAGAACCTCCCCTTCCTTCGGTTGCGGATGGGCTGAAATTTGATCCAGCGGCGCCCTGGCTTGAAGTGCCTTACATTCCCCGGATAAAATGGAAACGGTTGAAACCCACTTCGGAAAAAATCTACGGCTGTCCCGGAGAAAGGTCATCCCGCATGGAACGTTAAGACTGCATGAATGCTGCTTTTGCCTGGAGCATCATTTGGACGTCTGCCGTTATGGATAAAAAAGCTGCCGCACCTTTCGGTGCGGCAGCCCCTGTTTAATGATGTATTGAATCGGTTTCTGAATGGGAATGAATCAGGCGCCGAAATCCAGCGCCTTGGGTTCGCGGGCCCAGACGCGGTGTTGTTTCATGGCCGTGATGAAAGGTTTCATCAGGGCCTTGGTGTCTTTCGGCGTGAGCAGCCCGGCGTCGTCCATATCCCGGGGCAGGTCCGTTGCTTCCAGCATTTCACTGGCGTCGCCGGGCAGGCCGATGGCTTTTAGGTGCCGGTATGCCTGGCGCAGGTGGTACTTGGCGTCTCCGTTCATCAGGAGCGTTTTAATGCTCTGCTCTCCTTCCGGCACGATGACGGCGTCAAACACGACAGAGGGGTTGCCGGACAGGGTGCCGTCCACAAGCAGGTCTTTCCCTTCCTCCGTATTCACGCTTCCCATGTGCGGGGCAAGAATCTGGGGGTGCACGCCTTCCTTGTGCAGGGCGCTGCAGATTTCCTCCACGGATTTCAGGCTGACGCCGTCCGCCGCCAGCAGGGAGACGCGCATGCCCTTGAGGTTGCCGTCCGGGTTGGCGTACAGGCTCAGCGCCGGGTCTTTTTCCAGGCCGCAGACCGGTTTGGGCAGTTCCCGGTTAAGCTGTTCCTCCGTGAGTTCAATGCCCAGGTTTTTAGCTACTCCGGCTGCCAGGTTTGGGTCAATGCGCGTCAGCAGGTCCACTACCCGTTCCCGGATGTACGGGCGCGTCACCTTGCCTACTTCAAAGCTGAAGGCGTCAATGATGTGCCTTTGCTCCACGGGAGTCTGGCTCATCCAGAACAGGCGGGGCTGGGCATAGTATTCCGCGAAGGAGGGGCTCCTGAGACGTTCCTTGACGCCGCTCACCGGCTGGGGGGCGGTGGAGAAACCGCCTTCTTCCGGGGGCGTTTCACGCGGCCAGTTGTCCCCGATGGAGTTGGGATCGTAATTGGCCGGAGCGGTGTCTATCTGCATGCGGTGGAAGCCGTCCCTCTGGTTATTGTGGAAGGGGCAGACGGGGCGGTTGATGGGGATTTCCGTAAAGTTGGCTCCGCCCAGGCGGTGCCGCTGGGTGTCGCTGTAGGAAAAGATGCGGCCCTGAAGCAGCGGGTCGTCGGAAAAATCGATGCCCGGCACGATGTTGGCGGGGCAGAAGGCGACCTGTTCCGTTTCCGCAAAGAAGTTGTCCGGGTTGCGGTCCAGCACCATCTTGCCGACGATTTCCACGGGAACCAGCGCTTCCGGAATGAGCTTGGTGGCGTCCAGAATATCGAAGTCGAATTTGTCTGCGTCCTCTTCCGGAATGAGCTGCAAACCGAGTTCGAATTCCGGATAATCCCCGGCTTCAATAGATTGCCAGAGATCCTTGCGGTGGAAGTCCGGATCGCGTCCTGTCAACGCCTGGGACTCATCCCAGATCAGGGATTTTTTACCATACGCCGGTTTCCAGTGGAAGCGGACGAAGGTGCTTTTCCCTTCTTCATTGACCAGCTTATACGTATGAATGCCGAAGCCTTCAATGGTCCGGTAACTCCGGGGAATGCCGCGGTCGGACATGAGCCACATGACGTTGTGCAGGGTTTCAGGCTGGAGGGAGACATAATCCCAGAAGGAATCGTGGGCCGTCTGCCCCTGAGGCATTTCATTGTGGGGCTCCGGCTTGACGGCATGGACGAAATCCGGGAATTTGATGGCGTCCTGAATGAAAAAGACGGGCGTGTCGTTGCCCACCAGGTCATAGTTGCCTTCCTTGGTATAGAACTTGGTGGCGAAGCCGCGGATGTCCCTCACCGTATCCGGAGATCCTCGGAAGCCCTGCACGTTGGAAAAACGCACAAAGACCGGGGTCTTTTCTCCCGGATCCTGCAGAAAGCCCGCCTTGGTGTACTTGGAAAGGGACTTGTATACCTGAAAATAGCCATGTGCCCCGGAACCTCTTGCGTGAACCACGCGTTCCGGTATCCGCTCCTGGTCAAAATGAGCCATTTTTTCCAGAAAGTGGAAGTCTTCAAGCAGAGAGGGGCCTCTGCTTCCGGCTTTAAGTGTATTTTGGTCATTGGCTATTTTAACTCCCAGGTTGCTTGTGAGCGGCTGGTCCATGCCGTTGGAGCGCATGGTGTCCAGATCCTTGATTTTTTCCGTGGTATTGTCCGGCATTTTCATGGAGCCGGGAGCGGAGGGTTCCGCATTGGGCGGCGTAGGCTTCGGAGTGGGCTTGATCAGCTCCGGATCAATCGTATCCGTGTAATGGGGTTCCGCTTCCTTTCCGTCGGTGAAAGGAGCGAGGCTGTCTTCCATGGGCGGCGTCTTTTTTTTCATTTGCTTGTTCATGATGGGACCGAATTTCTTCTATACGGGTAAGGGTTCGACTTCTCTTTTTCCGGTGATGTTCTGTCATGTTTTGTCAGCAGCCTCCGTTCAGGGATGATGGAGATTCGTTGAAAAGAACTCGACTTGAAACGTTTATATGATAGAGAATGGCATCTATGGAAAAGGCTTGTTTGATTGGCATGGCTTTTCTGCCTGTGGTCCATGCTTCATTCGCAGCAGGGCAGCAGGCGGAAGACCGCGGGGATGTAGCCGTGGACACGCGGACGGCATTCGGGAAGCCTCCGCGTTCCCTGCATCTGGAACCGGTGGAGAGCCTCTCAGTGCCGAAAAATCCGGATATTCCCTACGGCATGATTAGCCGCGTGCATCTCTATGCCGACCGCTCCCATGGCTCGGGTGAAGATTCCATTTATCTGGTGGCGGAAATGAATTTCTGCGGGGAAGACGGGGACCAGCCCCATATTGTGGGAATCTTTGCCGGTTCTCCCGCAGAGGAACCGTGCATGAGGCTGGCGGACCTGGACAGGGACGGCATTCCTGAACTGGTTCTGGTTCATGAAGCGGGAGCAGGAGCTTCATATATGCGCATTTTCCGCATTTCCCAAGAACCGAATGTCTACGACGATAAGAGCTGCATCTCCGCCTCTGCCATGCTGAAGCAGGTGGGCTGCTGCCGCACGGGAATGGGAACCGTCAGGCTGGAGGATGACGGAACGGTGGTGGTAAAGACTTATCCGGAAGGAGGAAAGATTCCGGCATCCGTGAAAAAATACCGTCTGGAACAGGGGGCGGACGGAATGAAGGAGGTGGAATAAACAGGAGCGGAGCAGGGGAAGCCGGAATAGGAGGGAGAAGCGCAGCGGCGTTTCCGGCGCAGCGGGACGGGGGTACGCTGCGTACATGAAATGGGACGGAACTTCCACAAATTTTCATAGACGCGGGGAATAAATAGGTTATGATTTTTATGTCAATCGGGTATTGGAAAAAAGGCTCATGCCGTTATGGCGCGGAGCGGCTTTTCCGGTATGGAACCATTTTCCTATTGAATTAAAGTGATGACGGTGCAAGAAATAGCTGAACAGAGTTTGAAGAGCCTTCTGGCCTCCCTGGGTTTTTCCGCGGATATTGAAGTAACGGAGGCGGACGGCATCGTGTGCCTGAATATTTCCTCCCCGGATTCCCAGTACATCATCGGGGGAGACGGGGACAGGCTGGACGACCTCCAGTACCTGGTCAACCGCATGATCCAGCGCAAGATGGAGGATGCACCCCGCGTGAAGGTGGATTGCGATCACTACCGGGAACGCAACGAGGCCCGCCTGCTGGAAAAGGCCCGTTCCCTGGCCGAACGCGTGCAGGAAAGCGGCAAGCCGATGAAGATGCAGCCGCTGAACGCCTACCACCGCCGCCTGGTGCACAATGCCCTTCAATCCATGGAAGGCATTGCGACGGAATCTGAGGAAGGCGACGGCCGTTACAAGCGCATTACCATCCGGCGCGCCTGAAGCCGGCAGTTTTCATGAAGGTTGCAGCGGTTATTGCGTCTGTTTGCCTGGCGCTGGTGACGGCGGTTCCGGGCCGTGCGGAAGCGGAGGATTCCCCCGCTTCCTGCGCCGCGGCTCCTTCTCCGCCGCCGCCTGTGCTGGTGGTGTACGGTTCTGCGGAGCCCGGCGCGGCGGAAGCCCGCTGGCTGAAGGCGCTCCGTCCAGGAACGGAAGAACGCCGTGCGCTGGATGAACATGTCCGTGACGTGCAGTTTGTCACAGTGCCCAAACGTCCCTCCGTGAAGGATTGGGAAGAAGGCGGCAGCCTGTTCCGTGCTGCGGAGCATGGCGTGCGCGTGCTGCCTGCGGTGGTTTTGCTTGATTCCAGGGGGCGTGTATTTGACTTGGTGGAAGGGGGAGCGCATGCCGCATCCCTGCGGGAAAAGGCGGCCCTGCTGGCGGATAAGGCCCGGCGCGTGCGCCCGGTGACTTTGGTGAATGACGTTCCGAAGGGTGGAGACCCTGCGGAGGAGGCCGCCGCCATTTGCCGGGCGTTGGAACCGGTGCCGGCGGAAGCCTGGTTCCGGGATTATCCGGGAACGATGAAACGCCTGGAAAAACTGAATTGCACGGTTCCGGCCTTTCTGAACGCCCGCGCGGCAGCCCGCCGCCTGGAGAAAAACCGGGAAACGGCGGCGCTCCTCTGCGAATCCTTCCAGGCCTGTGATGCCCCTTCCATCCGGAAATGCCTGGAAGCGTGGCGGAAAAGGGCGGATGATCCCTCCCTTCCCGTGGAAGAACGCCAGTTGATCCTGCTCTCCATGGTGCATCCCCTCTGGGTCCGGCTGGAAGAAGCGCTGTACCGGGACGCCCACACGGCGGAGAGTGAGGAGGCTTTCAACCGGGCGGTTGCCGTTCTGGAGGAAGTGCGGGACATGGACCGCGCCAGCGTTTGCGGCAGGCGCGCGCACCAGCTCCGGGAAGAGCTGAGGAGGGCTCGCCTGGCTGCCGCGCGGTATGATTGATGCGGTTTTCCGGAGCTTCCGGAAACGGACAGGAAGGCTTCCCGGTTGCCGTCACGGAATCAAGGGACGCGTTTTTTCTTCGTGATTCCCTTCTCCACAGGAAGGGCCCGGCAAATTGGCTTGATTTTGCCCCTGTCCGGGGCTAGTCTTCGGACCGTTATGACAGACTCATCCATCCCGGACATGATGGCGGCGGCGCGCCGTGACAAATGGACTGACCAGCAACTGGCCGCCAAGGCTGTGGAACTGGCGGAATCCATTCTGAAACAGTCGAATGCCGGGATGCGCAGGAAGGAGAAAAAGCAGGCGGAGCAGATGGAGCGCATGATGAACGACCCTGCGGGCAAGGCCTTTACGCTGGCGCTGGCGGACCGCGTGTTCCGCCCTTCCTCGCCGGCGCGGGGCGCGGAGCTGTTCCGCTACCTGCTGGACGGCTACGGTATTCCCCGTTATTTGTCCGCCGCGGACCGGTTCGCCATGAAGCTGGGGGACAAATTCTCCGTACAATTTCCCGGCGTAGTGATGCCCATGATTACCAGCCAGTTGCGGAAGGAGAGCTCCAACGTGATTCTTCCGGCGGAGGATGGAAAACTGCGCTCCCACCTGCGCCGCAGGCGCAAGGCCGGCATCCGGATGAACATCAACCAGCTGGGAGAGGCCATTCTGGGTGAAAGCGAGGCCCACCACCGCCTCCAGCAGGTCGTGGACCGCCTGGCGGACAAGGACTGCGATTATATTTCCGTCAAGATTTCAGCCATTTTCAGCCAGATTCATCTGGTGGCCTTTGAAGAAACCGTGCAGCTGATTCAGGAGCGCCTGCGCATCCTGTACCGGGCGGCCATCACGAATGCGGTGACACTGCCGGACGGCTCCAAAAGACCCAAATTCGTGAATCTGGACATGGAGGAATACCGTGACCTCCACCTGACGGCGGAAGCGTTCAAGCGCACGCTGATGGAGGATGAATTCATGCAGATGGAAGCCGGGATTGTGCTCCAGGCTTATTTGCCGGACTCCTGGGAGGAACAAATGAAGCTGTGCGCCTGGGCGAAGGAGCGGGTGGAGAAGGGCGGCGCGCGCATCAAGATACGCCTGGTGAAAGGCGCCAACCTGGCGATGGAGAAAGTGGAGGCCTCCATGCATGACTGGGCGCAGGCCCCATACGGCACGAAGGCCCAGGTGGACGCCAACTACAAGAGAATGCTCCATTACGGCTGCATGCCGGAGAACGCCAGATATGTGCAGTTCGGCGTTGCCTCCCACAACCTGTTTGACTTGTGTTATGCCATGCTGCTGCGTGAGCGGGAAGGCGTCCGGGACCATGTGGAATTTGAAATGCTGGAGGGGATGGCGAACCATCAGGCGCGCGTCATCCGCCAGGCGGCGGACGGCCTGCTGCTGTATGCCCCTGTGGTGCTGAAGGAAGACTTCCACAGCGCGATTGCCTACCTGGTGCGGCGGCTGGATGAAAACACCAGTGAGGAAAACTTCCTGCATGACCTCTTCGGCATGACGCCGGGCTCCCGGAGCTGGGAGGCGCAAAAAAAGCGGTTCTTAAAAGCCTGCCAGGAGAAGGACGACGTGAAATACGGCCCCAACCGTACGCAGAACCGCGCTACGGACCCCGTGCAGCCCACGCATTACCGGGACGCCTTTGCCAATGAGCGTGATACGGACTGGTCCCTGCGGCAGAATGCGGAATGGATCAACGGCCTGATTGCCGCGGAAAAGGAAAAATCCGGCGAGGAAATTCCCCTGGTCATCAACGGTGAGGAAATCACGACCAACCTGTGGGGCGTGGGGCGCGACCCGTCCCGCCACAATGAAGTCTCCTACAAATTCGCGTATGCGGACTTTGACCAGATTGAACACGCGCTGGACACGGCGGACAAGGCCCGCGCCTCCTGGGCGTCCAAGAGCGTTGGCGAACGCGCTGAAATCCTGCACCAGGCGGCGCAGGAGCTGTCCAGAATCCGGGGGGAGGCCATTGCAGCCATGGTGAGGGACGCCGGAAAGGTGCCCACGGAGGCGGACGTGGAAGTGAGTGAGGCCATAGACTTCTGCCGCTATTATGCGGAAGGGCTGGACCGCGACGGCATGAACGACGGCGTGGAAATGACCCCGCTGGGTACCGTTTGCGTGATGTCTCCCTGGAACTTCCCCTTCGCCATTCCCACGGGCGGGGTGGCCGCCGCGCTGATGGCGGGGAACACGGTGGTGTTCAAGCCGTCCGAGCTGGCCGTTTATACGGCCTGGCAGATCGTCCAGGCGTTCTGGCGCGCCGGGGTACCTAAGAGCGTGCTTCAATTCGTGCCGATGCCGCGCAATGAAATTTCCCACAAATTCCTGATGGATCCGCGCCTGAACGGCATCATCATGACGGGCTCCTACCGCACCGGGAAAATGCTGCGTGAACTGCGGCCGGACCTGCATGTGCTGGCTGAAACCAGCGGGAAGGACGCCATGGTCATCACCGCCACGGCGGACCCGGACCAGGCCGTGAAAGATTTGGTAAAAAGCGCCTTCGGCCATTCCGGGCAGAAATGCTCCGCCGCCAGCGTGGCTATTGTGGAGGCCTCCGTCTATGACAACCCGGCCTTCTTGCGCCAGTTGAAGGATGCCGCAGCCAGCCTGAAGGTGGGGGGCTCCTGGGAGGTCAGCTCCGTGGTGACGCCGCTCATCAAGGAACCGGAAGGCGACCTGCTCCGGGCGCTCACGCAACTGGAACCCGGGGAGGAATGGCTGCTCAAGCCGGAACCCTCGGAAGACAACCCGTGCCTCTGGTCGCCCGGCATCCGGTTGGGCGTGAAGCCTGGAAGCTGGTTCCATCAGACGGAATGCTTCGGCCCGGTGCTGGGCATCATCCGTGCGGAAAACCTGGAGGAAGCCATTGACATCCAGAACGACTCCGAATTCGGCCTCACCGGGGGACTTCAGTCCCTGGATGAACGGGAAATCGCCCTGTGGAAAAGCAAGGTGCAGGTGGGCAATGCGTACATCAACCGCGTCATCACCGGCGCCATCGTGCGCCGCCAGCCGTTCGGCGGGTGGAACCACTCCTCCATGGGGCCCGGCTCCAAGGCCGGCGGCCCCAACTACCTCACCATGCTGGGAAGCTGGGAGGAAAAGGCGCTCCCGCAGAAACTGCGCACGCCGGGGGAACGCATCACCGGGCTGGTGGAAAAGCTGTGCTCCGAACTGCCGGACTGCGCCAAGCGCATCCGTTCCGCGGCCGGTTCCCAGGCCAAGTGGTGGATGGAGGAATTCGGCGTGGAGCATGACCCTTCCCATATCTACGGGGAAAACAACACATTCCGTTACGTACCCGTGAAGGGGATACTGGCCCGTGTGGAAAACATGTCTGACGCTGACGCCGCCATCCTGCTGCTGGGCGCGAAACTGTGCGGAGCAGCCCTGCACCTGAGCGTGGAGGAAGGCCATCCCTGGATTCAGAAAATGAACGGTTACTATGCGTCCCTGACGGTGGAGACGGAAGCCGAACTCATCGACCGGATGCCGGAGGCAGCCCAGGGCGTGAAATTCCTGCGTGGAACGGGCATCTCCGAGGCTCTGGCGAATGCCGCACGCGCCCGGGATGTGGAAGTGCTGGACCGGCCCGTGCTTGCCAACGGACGCCTGGAACTGCTGGGCTATTTCCGGGAACAAGCCGTTTCCGAAACCGTTCACCGCTACGGCAACATCATCCCGCCTCCGGGCAGTTTCAAGACGGCCGGGGCGTGAGGGGAGCCTTGAACCCTGGCTCCCAGGCGGCGTGATTATGAGTATAAAGACAGCGCAGGAAAATGCCCCCGCAGTCCAAACGGAAAACGCCCTCCTGGGAATGAAGGCCGGGCGGCCTTCATTGGATGAACTGCCGCCGAAGCCCTGCGGAGGGATTTTTCTTGCAAGGGCGGGAAAACCGGGCTTACCCGGTTGGGTAAAAGATAAACTCTGCCGGATACAAGAAATTCCCTCCGGCAAACGGTGAAAAGTTAAAGTAGCACGGAAGAGGGCCTGCGGCGTTTATTGCGCCCTTCGGGCGGCAAAAAAGTTGAAATCCACAGGAAACGCGGCCTCTTCTGACTGGCTTGCCGCTGTTTTTAGCTTCTTCCCGGGCTTTCTTCCGCTCTCGTAGGCCTGTTCCTGGGCGCTTTTGTTTCTTTTCCCCATTTTGTGATAGAACGTTTCCGGGAAACGGGTATATTTCCTGGAACGTCCGCGACGATGCGGCAATTTTCCCTACCACACATCCATGAGCACCAACCAACCACTGACCTCCCACGGCACCCACATCGCCTGGGTTGACTTCCTGCGCATCCTGGCCTGTTTTCTCGTTGTAGTGGCCCATTGCTGCGATCCGTTCGTAGGCAGTTTTGACGGCACCTTCAACTTTAAATCCGCCGTCTTCTGGGGCAGTCTGGTGCGGCCGTGCGTGCCGCTGTTCGCCATGATCTCCGGCGTGCTGCTCTTTCCCGTCACCATGGAAATGGGCGCTTTTTACTCCAAGCGCCTCAAAAGGGTGCTGATTCCGCTCGTCGTCTGGTCCCTGGTGCTTCCCTTGCTCTACTTCGGCTACTTTGCCGCGGGCGTGCATACGGCCAGCCCCAACATCGTGATGGACAACTACACCTGGAGCGCCACCGTCGGCAAGCTTTACACCTTTCTCTTCAACTTCAACTATGACACCACGCCCCTGTGGTACGTATACATGCTGGTGGGTCTCTACCTCTTCATGCCCATCATGAGCGCGTGGCTGACGCAGGCCAAAAGGAAGGATGTGAAAATCTTCCTGGGCATCTGGGTATTCAGCATGACTCTCCCCTACCTCCAGATGCTTGCCCCGGCGCTGGGCTATGAAGGCAATTACGGCAACATGGGCATTCTGGGCGTTTGCGACTGGAACCCGTACGGCATGTTCTATAACTTTGCCGGCTTCCTGGGGTACATGGTGCTGGCCCATTACCTGGCCAAATACCCGCTGGCCTGGAGCTGGAAAAAGATGCTCGCCATCACTGTTCCCCTCTTCCTGGTCGGCTTTGCCGTCACGTTCTTCGGCTTCCTGGAAACGCAGAAGCACTTCCCCGGCCAATATTCCAAGCTTGAGGTACTCTGGTACTTCTCCGGCATCAACGTCTTCCTGATGACCTTTGCCATCTTTGCCATCGTCAGCAGGCTCAGGATCAAGCCCAGCCCGGTGCTGGGCAAGGTGGCGGCGCTCACCTTCGGCGTGTACCTGTGCCACTTCTTCTTTGTCCAGTGTTCCTATGACTTCGTGAACTTCATTGGAATGGGGGGGCTCCCCGCCGCCGTGAAAATACCGTTGCTGGCCTGCCTGGCCTCCGCCGTCTCCCTGGCGCTGGTATGGCTGTTGAGCCTGAACAGGTGGACGCGCAAAAGCATTATGTAAACCGCGGATATTTTCCGCAGGGCGCTTCGGGACCACGGCAGTCCCGGGGCGCCTTTTCTTTTGTGGAAAAGAGAATAAGGCGGTTTCCGGGGAGGGGCCTGCAAAATTCTGGACGGGAAAGAGGGAACAGGCTAGGATATTCCTGCATCGTGCACAGGCCCTGGTTGCCGGAGATGTGGGCTTTTTAACGCATGAAAAGCGCGTCTCCCGGTCTCCCTTCCGCCAACCCCAAGCTCACAGAAAATTCCCGGGACACCGGCGATTTACGTAATCCGTTGGGGTTCTAATCTTGACAACTATCATCTCTTTTTTACGGCCTGGAATATGTGTGCCTCCATGGGAGGTTGGCGCAAAACACCCGTTGCGCTGTTGATACTCAAGCCATAGGCGTCCAGGCCGTCGCACTCTCACGAGTGCGTGGATTGAAACCTCCAACGGCGTCCAACTGGTGCATGTCATCCAGGTCGCACTCTCACGAGTGCGTGGATTGAAACCTCCAACGGCGTCCAACTGGTGCATGTCATCCAGGTCGCACTCTCACGAGTGCGTGGATTGAAACTCCTAACACGCTAGCATTTAAAGCGTTATAATGGTCGCACTCTCACGAGTGCGTGGATTGAAACAGCGATTTCAATGCACGTCTGTTCCCGGTTTGCCGTCGCACTCTCACGAGTGCGTGGATTGAAACCTTGTTTTTCCGCTTGGCAAGCTTTTTCAAGGTGTCGCACTCTCACGAGTGCGTGGATTGAAACTTCGTAAAAATCCCCGCGCCGTACCCACCAGGACGTCGCACTCTCACGAGTGCGTGGATTGAAACCGCCGTGGCATTTTTTAAACACTTCACAGAACAAGTCGCACTCTCACGAGTGCGTGGATTGAAACTGTTTGGCATGGGGCGTTTTTGCTCTATCCAGTTGTCGCACTCTCACGAGTGCGTGGATTGAAACAGGTGCTGACGTGGCATTCTTTCGGCCAGGACGGGTCGCACTCTCACGAGTGCGTGGATTGAAACCGTTTTTGGGGCGTCATGGTCAACTTCGTTCCCGGTCGCACTCTCACGAGTGCGTGGATTGAAACCCTTCGGAGGCTTTCTATCACCTCGGCCAGGGATGTCGCACTCTCACGAGTGCGTGGATTGAAACAACTTTATCTCCTACCTTCACCCGCATGATGGGGTCGCACTCTCACGAGTGCGTGGATTGAAACAGGAAATACCTTGAAAAATATCTCACCGGAGAAAGTCGCACTCTCACGAGTGCGTGGATTGAAACTCTGCGGAGAGCATCATGCGGCCATATCCGCCGCGTCGCACTCTCACGAGTGCGTGGATTGAAACAATAACCCATACCCACTGATTCAGATTAATGGAGGTCGCACTCTCACGAGTGCGTGGATTGAAACATCTACCTGGATTTCCGCGAGGTGGTGAAGGAAGTCGCACTCTCACGAGTGCGTGGATTGAAACTTCCACGTCCACTTTTTGCGGCTTGCCGTGTCCCGTCGCACTCTCACGAGTGCGTGGATTGAAACTGTTATCGGATAATCTGTTTTTAGATATTGGCGCGTCGCACTCTCACGAGTGCGTGGATTGAAACACGCACCCGCGCCTTGTACACCCCATCATAATAGGTCGCACTCTCACGAGTGCGTGGATTGAAACAGCAGTATTCAGCCATCCGGCTTTATCATCATCCGTCGCACTCTCACGAGTGCGTGGATTGAAACCAAAAACGCGTGGACGACGCCCGCGCCAGCCTCGCGTCGCACTCTCACGAGTGCGTGGATTGAAACGATAAGCTTGTATTCCGCCAGGGTGATAGCCTGGTCGCACTCTCACGAGTGCGTGGATTGAAACCGAAAATGAAAGTCCCCTGGCTTATATGGCCTGGTCGCACTCTCACGAGTGCGTGGATTGAAACTTTTCATCACTTCCGCGTCGCCGGAATTGGTGATGTCGCACTCTCACGAGTGCGTGGATTGAAACGGTTCCGGCGGCCCTATCCGTGAAAGCATCTTTAGTCGCACTCTCACGAGTGCGTTAATTGAAAGTCCACATGTCTGCGCGGGGCGCAAGCCGCTCATGCACTGCTTCTTGAAAGAGGAGCAGATCAAAGCTTTATTTTCCGCAACCGTATCGTTTGGTGTTTGGTCTGTTCCCCTGTTATTTTAAGAAAGGACGGTAAGAATCCGTAGTGGAACGGGATGACGGCTCTCTTCCGTTTACCTCTCAGATTGGCATGGTTTGCAGCCTTTTAATGTCCGTCCGCGGCGGGTTGCCGAACATGCGCTTGTATTCCCGGTTGAATTGGGTAGGGCTTTCGTACCCAACGCGGAAGGAGGCGTTTCCTGCGTCCATGTTTTCCACAAGCATCAGGCGGCGGGCCTCATTGAGGCGGATGCGTTTCTGGAATTGAAGCGGGCTGATGGCCGTGAGGGTACGGAAGTGCTGGTGGAAGCTGGACGGGCTCATGCCGGCGCGGCTTGCCAGTTCCCCGATGCTCAACGGCTGGTCGAAGTGCTTTTTTATCCAGTCAATGGCTTTTGCTATCTGGCTGCTATGGCTTTCAGCCACGACGATCTGTCTCAGGCGCCCTCCCTGTTCGTCCATCAGGAGACGGTAATAGATTTCCTGCCGCACCAGGGGAAGGAAGACGGGGATGTCCGCGGGAGTTTCCAGCAGTTCCATCAGGCGTTCCACTGCATTGAGCAGGGCGGGAGTCATTTTGCTGATGCCGATGCCCCGGTCTGTGGGGCATTCCGGACGCGTGGCCACGCTGTCGTGAAGCATCAGTTGGGAGATTTCCTGTAAATCCAGTTCCAGCGTCAATCCCAGGTAAGGTTTTTCCGGGCTGGCCTCCATGATTTTAGAGACGAGGGGAAGCTCCACGGAGGAAACAACAAAACTTTGCGCATCATATAGGTAGGCTTCGTCCCCCAGCAGGATCTGCTTGGTTCCTTGTGCGATCAGGCAAAGATGGGGGGAAAACATATAGCTGTGCGGTTCCGTGGGGGATTCCCAGCGGTGGAGCTCCAGCCCGGGAATGGCCGTGCTCACCTGGTGTTTCCCATACGTCCAGCCTGCAATCATTCCGGCAAGGCGCAGCGGTTTCCGTTGACGGCAAGCAGGAGTTGGCAGGGAGGCGGACGTTTCCCCCTGTTCCTTTTCTTTTTCCTTCATGAAGGCTTCATGTTATTCAAGGCAGGGTGCGGGAGCAACTTCATTTTGTTTCATTTTGCAGGATCAGGCAATAATGCAGGAGGACCGGGCTACCTGTTTTTTCCTCTGCCTGTTAATATTGGCAGGGTCCGGTGGGAACGCCGGAACAATAAAACAGGAAAGAACAACCAATGAATACGAAATTTATCATCACCCGTAACGCCGGAATTCTGGCGGCAACCGCGCTGGGCGCTTTTGCCGTGTCCGGCAGCATGGCTTCTCCGGCGGACAAGCCCTCGGACGCGGACAATTTTTACAAGAGCGGCCGGGTCTCCCAGCAGGAGGTTAAGTTCAATAACCAGTATCGCATGAAGGTGGCCGGGAACCTGTTCCTGCCCAAGGACATGGATAAGGAGGCCAGGTGCCCCGCCATTATCGTGGGCCATCCCATGGGAGCGGTGAAGGAGCAGAGCGCGAACCTGTACGCCGCGAAGATGGCGGAACGGGGATTTGTGACACTGGCCCTGGATTTACCGTTCTGGGGCGGGAGCGACGGAGAACCCAGGAATTCCGTTTCTCCGGATATGTATGCGGAGGCGTTCAGCGCGGCCGCGGATTATTTGGGCACGCGGCCTTTTGTGGACCGGGACCGCATCGGCGTGATCGGGATATGCGGTAGCGGCAGTTTTGCCATCAGCGCCGCCAAGATTGATCCCCGCCTGAAGGCCATTGCGACCGTCAGCATGTACGACATGGGAGCTGCCAGCCGGAACGGTCTCCGGAATTCGCAGACACCCGGTCAGAGAAAGAAGATTCTGGCGGAAGCGGCGGAGCAGCGGTATGTGGAGTTTTCCGGCGGACCCGTCAAGTATACCGGCGGGACTGTGCATGAACTTCGCGAAGATTCCAGTCCCATTGAGCGGGAGTTTTTTGAGTTCTACCGCACTCCCCGCGGCGAGTTTACTCCGGAGGGACAGTCGCCGGAGCTTACCACGCATCCGACGCTTGCCAGCAACGTGAAGTTCATGAATTTCTATCCGTTTTCCGATATTGAGACGATTTCTCCCCGCGCCCTGCTTTTCATCACCGGGGAGGAAGCTCATTCCAGGGAGTTCAGCGAAGACGCCTACAAGCGCGCCGCCGAGCCGAAGGAGCTTTACCGGGTGCCCAGGGCCGGGCATGTGGACCTGTACGACCGGGTGAATATGATCCCTTTTGACAAATTGACGGATTTTTTCAGTAAAAACCTGAAGTAAGGCCGGTGCTGCCCGGGAGTATCCCATGGAAGCTTTTTCCCGGTAATGTTCCCGGAGCACACGATTAGAGAACGGAAGGAAAGGTTTTATTGGGACCGTGTGAACGGGAGAGCCTCTTTTATTGCATCATTGGCAGAAGGCCATGGCGTACAAGAAGAGTAAGTGGATGGATTTTATTCAGGGTTCTCCGCTTTCCCGTTGCCGGGGCGCCCGGTAGTTCCATGGGCGCGGAATGGTCCATGGATATTGTCACTTGAAGAATTGAAAAGAAAAACAGATGGATATATTGGAAAGAATGCGCCGGGGAGAGTTGATACGGCTGGACGATCCCGAGTACCCGGTCATAGAAGAGTTGATCACGAGGGCCTTCCGCATCACCGGAGAGTTGAATGCGGGCTACCATGATGCCGCAGAGACGCGGGCTGTCATGAGCGAATTGACGGGGGAGTTGATCGATGAAACGACTTGGATCGTGCCGCCTTTTTATACCGATTTCGGCCGTTTTACACGGTTCGGCAGGAACGCGTTCGTGAATTGCGGCTGCACGTTCATGGACCGTGGCGGAATCACGATTGGTGACGGCGTGCTGATCGGTCCGGGAGTGAAGCTGATTACGGAGAATCACGCGGAGGAACCGGAATTGCGCCGTCATGTTTATGGGCTCCCCATCGTGATAGGACGGAAGGCGTGGATAGGGGCCGGGGCTACCGTTTTGCCCGGCGTGACGGTGGGGGAAAATGCCATCGTGGCCGCCGGAGCCGTCGTCACCGGGGATGTTCCGGCCAACGCGATTGTAGGCGGCGTTCCGGCCCGGGTCATCAGGAATATCAGGCAATGACGATTCAGGGCGAGCAACCGCAGATCCCGGGAAATAACGGCGTTGAAATGCCCGTGGAGGGATTAAGGCGTTGACGGATGCCGGCGCCGTGATAAGAAATGGCGTGGACTCCGGTTGATTGATTTTACCTTTGCAGGGCTGAACGGAGAGGGGGCGGCTGCGGTTGTCCGCAGAGGCGGATTTTCCCGGAAGGTACTGTCGCCACACGGAAGGAGGACGGTTATGGCCTGGGCTATCGGCACCGGCAATTTTCAGCCTGAATGGTTCGGAGTACCTCTCCCGCCGTGCGGCTGCCGTTCCTGTGAAGAGCCGGGAGAAATTCTTTTCCGGAAGGAGCGGAGGGATAAAGTTCACGGGAAAGAGGGGAAGTGCCGGAGGGGCGGCCTCCTGCCGAAGAGGGACGGAAAAGATTTTTTCAGGCAGGAGGCGGGGTGCCCCCGCAGCACGTATGACAGGACGGTTGCGCGGGTTTTTTGATGCCGGCATGCCCGGATGGGATGGGAGGTTGTTTTAAAATGCGTTCACCAGTAGCATGTTGAGTAATGTTTTAATGAGGGGTGTTTTGCGCCGCGCCGGGAGAAGGGGAGAAGAAGTTGGATGAGGCGGCCATGGGAAACGTCCTGATTCTTGAGCTTTTTTTCTCGCATGCTGTCAAAGGTTTATACAGCATGGAATTGTACGATCAGGTAGAAAGAATAGTTGATGATGGAACACTCAGTAATTTTTCCGGACCATCGGAAGGTTTGCGCCCTGGGGCAGGGAACTTGGAAGATGGGAAAATCCGCCTTGAGGGAAGCCGAAGAAGTAGAGGCGCTGCGTGCGGGCATTGAGCTTGGCATGAGCGTGGTTGACACGGCGGAGATGTATGGCAACGAGGAGTTGGTGGGAACGGCAATCCGCGGATTGCGCGACCGTGTTTTCCTGGTTACCAAGGTTCTGCCCGGCAACGCCAGCAGGACCGGAACCAAGGCCGCCTGCGAACGGAGCCTGAACAAGCTGCGGACGGATTACGTGGATTTGTTCCTGCTTCACTGGAGCGGTCCCCATCCCATTGAAGATACGGTTGCCTCCATGATTGAGCTGCAGCAGGAGGGTAAGATAAAGGCCTGGGGCGTCAGCAATATGGATGTTCCGGAAATGGAGCGTTTTTATGCCGTCCCGGGGGGAGTCTCCTGCGCCGCCAACCAGATTCTTTATAATCTGGCCCATCGCGGCGTGGAGTACGACCTGCTGCCGTGGTGCCGGGAGCGCCACATTCCCGTGATGGCCTATTCGCCTGCGGATGAAGGGCGGCTGTCCCGCAATCCGGTTCTGATGGAGATTGCGCAGAAGCATGAGGCCACCCCGGTGCAGATCGCGCTGGCCTGGATTCTGCGCCGCCCCGGAATGATTGCTATCCCCAAGGCCGGTTCCGTCATGCATGTTCAGCAGAATTACCGGAGCTTGTCCATTAAGCTGACTGCGGAGGATGTGGATTTGCTGGACGAGGCTTTTCCGCCTCCGGGCAGGAAGGTGCATCTGGATTCCTGGTGAGCCATGGTGCGGGCCGGCCCGCGGGCGAAACGGGGCGCACGGATTTTTTCCGCATCATCAGGAGCGCCGCAAGCCCTTGCGTCAACTTGGGCGGAAGGGCGCCAGCGAACGGTTTTTAACACACGCGTGCCCTGTGGATATGATGGGGCATTGGCTTTTTTTGTTCATGGAGACCGGGGAATCGCCTGTGCGTCTCCGGAAGGGGACCTTCCGGAGATTTTTTCTACTTGAAATGGAAAAGGAAGCAGGGAAAGGCGGCAAATCTCCGTGCCACATAGTGGAAAAGGGAGGAAAACGCTCATGAACGGTGCATCAGAGGTGCTGCCATTTTCTGGTTCCAGCCTCTTCCGGTTGCGAAGAGGGTTTTAACGCAGCCGTAAAAAAGGCCGCCCTTCCGGAAATACGGTGTTCCGGGAAGGGCGGCCCATGGTGAGGGCGGGATAAAAAGCGTTACAGCGGCTGCGCGTCCGTCCTGGGTATCCAGACGGGCGTGTTCTGGAAGGTGCTGGCGTAGTACCAGGAGCCGCGTTCCGCGCGCAGGATGAGCGGGGTGGATTCCGGCAGGGTGATGACCGCCGGGCTGTTCATGTCCGCCGCGTGCCTGCCGGGCGTTTTCTGGGTGACGACCAGCAGCCGGTCCGCCGGGATGGATTCCGGGGTTTCCGGGTACATGATGTAGTTCATGATGGCCGCCACGGTGACCAGTCCGCTGAGGGTGGCCAGGATGGTCAGCAGCGCCCCGTGCCTGCGGGTGACGGTCAGGAGCGCCAGGAAGGTGAGCATGACGGCGCCGGACAGGATGGAGATGGGGCCGAGCGCATCATGGCTGATGTAAGTGAGCCACTGGTTTTCCGTGGTATTGGCGGGGAGGATGGCCCCCTCCTTGCGTTCGATGAATTGCAGGTTGTATCTGGCTTCCGTGAAGTACGGGGAGAGTTCCAGCGCGCGGCGGTAGTTGAGGGCGGCCAGACCGGGCTTGTTCATGCGGTAGTAGGAGTTGCCGATGCCGAAGCTGGCATAGGCGCGTTCCGACTTGGAGAGGTCCGTATCGTTGCTTTCCCTGCTGAAGTAGTCAATGGCCTTGGCGTATTCTCCCTGTTCATAGGCCTGCACGCCCAGGTTGTCCGTTTCCGCGGCGTTTCCGGCTGCTCCGGCCACGGACAGGGCCAGGACGGCGGCCATGATGAGCACGGGAAGCTTGGCGATGGCTTTTTTAATGGCCTGGAGCATGTGCTGGCGTTCCGCGTGCGGCAGTTCGTCCGAAGAGCCGGAGGGCTTGAACGCCCTGTCATCCCGGAGCTGAAGGATGGTTTTCATTTCTTCATTCTGCTTGGAAGGAGGAATGTAGGATTCGATGAAGTTGCCGGCGGCTCGCAGGAATTCCGTGGGGCTGGCCTGGCGCGGCGTGGAGGAGAGCCTCCGGAAGGAACGCATGCGTTCCCGGGCCGTGAAGCTTTCCTTCTGGACTCTCCGGATGTAGCGGATCAGGGCCATGCCCAGCAGGACGACGGCGGGGATGTAGGCCAGGAAGTACCATCCCCAGTGAGCCGGAGCGGTGAGGGCGTTCATGACGGCGGCGGGCATGATCCCGTAAATGTCCGTCATTTCCGCTACCGGAATGGTGCCTGCCGGGGGCGGCGTGGCGGGAGCGGCTCCGCCGGCCGCCGTTCCGGTGATGGCGGAGGCCTTCCATTCCAGGGGAATGGGGGAGGTGGTTACGGTTTTGTACTGTTGCGTGCTGGGGTCAAAGAAGGTGAGTTCAAAGGGCGGGATGGCGTCCGTCTGGGCAATCGGGCGCATCATTTGCTGGAATTCCACGGTTCCCTGGATGGAGCGCGTGTTCTGGCCCGGGTCCAGCTTGTTGGGCGGGTAAAGCTTCCAGTTGGAAGCGTCCGTGAGGGCCGGGCAGGCAATGCTGTGGATGTTGCCCGTGCCCGTCACCTTGATTTTAACGGTGATGGGTTCATTGGCGCTGAGGTCCCGGGCATCCGTGCTGGCGGAGATGCGGAAGTCCCCCACGGCGTTGGTGAAAGAGGCGGGCGCTCCCTCCGGGAGTTCCTGGGCCGTGATTTTCACTTCCGGAATGGACATTTCCACCAGTACCTCCGAGCGGATGAAGTTGGCGATGAGGGGATCCGCTTCCGGCAGGGCGGCGCGTGCCGTGACAGTGCCCGCCGCCGTGACTTCCCCGGCGCGCAGCGGGAATAGAGTGCTCTGGAAGGTCATGACGTTCCAGTTGACGCCTTTATAGAGCACGGAGCCGCGGGGCTGGCCGCGGAGCAATTCCACCAGCGTGGGTTCAAAGCGCCATGTAGCCAGGTTGGAGGTGGTGATGGTGGGCGCCGTGTATTCCAGAATGTATTCCGGAGCATAAATTTTCAGTTCGCAGCGGTCCGGCTGGTGGACATAGGGCTTCTGGTTGTCCACATGCCACAGCATGCCGTACGGAACCGTAGTGCCGTTCAGGTTCAGCGTGTTCCACTTGATGGCGCTGTACGGGTAGACGGTCAGCGTCTGGGGAAGCGTGGTATAGGAGCGGCCGTTGTTGGCTTGCAGGGTCAGGGACGGGATTTCCACGGTGCCCACTTCGTCCGGAGTTACTTCAATAGCCATCAGGAAGGCGGACTGGTTGGGGGACCCCGGCCAGCGGATATAGTTGCCCTGGCTGACCCAGCGCAGGCTGGCGCCCTTCACCCTGGGAAGCGGGTCCTGGCGGGCGATGCTGCCGTCCGTCAGGATGATGAAGAGGCGGGTTTGTTCTCCCGGCACAACGGCGTCGGACAGCCAGGTGGTGACCACCTGCTGAGCCATGAGCGTGACGGTCATGCAGAAGAAGAGCGAAAGAATGGCGAGCAGTTTTTTCATCATGTTGCGGGATATGTTTGAAGGGTTGGCATCGTGGATGCGGGCGGAACGGGTTAATAATCCTTGTCCGGAGGAATTTCCGGCGAACGCTGGGGAACGGGGCAGCCGGGTTCAATGTCCCTGCGTTCCATCAGGATGGCTCTTGCCTCCCGGCGTTCCTTTTCCTCCTTGCTTTCCTTTTGCGTGGCTACCGGTACGGGCTTGTCCCCTTCCGGCTGCGGCTTGGGCTGCGGTTTTTCCATGCCGGGCGTTTCAGGCAGCTTGTCTTTTTCCGGAGAGGAGGGGAGCTGGGCGTTTTTCATTTCATTTTCGTCCCTCTTGTTTTCCTTGCCCGCGGCGTTATCCTTGTCTTGGTCCTTGTTCTGGTCCTTGTCTTGGTCCTTGTCTTGGCCCTTGTCTTGGTCCTTGTCTTGGTCCTTGTCTTGGTCCTTGTCTTGGTCCTTGTCTTGGTCCTTGTCTTGGTCCTTGTCTTGGTCCTTGTCTTGGTCCTTGTCTTGGTCCTTGTCTTGGTCCTTGTCTTGGTCCTTGTCTTGGTCCTTGTCTTGGTCCTTGTCTTGGTCCTTGTCTTGGTCCTTGTCTTGGTCCTTGTCTTGGTCCTTGTCTTGGTCCTTGTCTTGGTCCTTGTCTTGGTCCTTGTCTTGGTCCTTGTCTTGGTCCTTGTCTTGGTCCTTGTCTTGGTCCTTGTCTTGGTCCTTGTCTTGGTCCTTGTCTTGGTCCTTGTCTTGGTCCTTGTCTTGGTCCTTGTCTTGGTCCTTGTCTTGGTCCTTGTTCTGGTCCTTGTTCTGGTCCTTGTTCTGGTCCTTGTTCTGGTCCTTGTTCTGGTCCTTGTTCTGGTCCTTGTTCTGCTGCTCTTGTTGTTTTTTCTTTTCCTCTTCCAATTTCTTCTTTAATTCCTCCAACTGCTTGCGGTATTCGTCCAGAGATTTGTCGTAACGGAGCATTTCCTCCTTGTTGGCGGCCGCTCCTTCATGGGAGCCGTAGGCGGAGAGGGCGTCGTCAAAGCGCTTGACGGCTTCCTTGACGTGTTCTTTCGCCACGGGTATTTTTGCCAGGCGGGCGTCAATTTCCTTGATCTGGTCATCAATGGAAGAGGGCTGCGCCTGCGGTTGTTCCCCTTCCGGCCGGGAGAAGATCATGGTTTTACGGGCCTGGGCGGCTTCCAGGTTGCCAAGGTTGAAGTGGGAATCCGCCTGAAGGGAGGCTTTGGGAGAAAGGAGCGCCTGGGAGAATGCTTCCGCGGCTTCCTTGGGGTTGTCCGCTTTTTGTTCCAGGCAGCCTTTGGCGAATTCCAGGGCCTGGCGCGTTTCTTCCGCCAGGTCCGGAACGGCGAGCATTTCATCAATGGCCTTGACGGCTTCCTCTGTCTTTCCCGTCCGGATCAGGTCCGTGACGTTGTCCAGGGCGCTCGTGTCCGCGCGCGCTTCCGTGCCCAGCAGTCCGGCGCAGAGCAGGGTTGCGGCGGCCAGGGCGGTCATGCCGCGGCGTCCGGAACGGCGGAAGGAGCGCCAGCGGGTACCTGCCAGAAGAGTGAGGAGCAGGCAGATGAGGGCCGGAACGGCAAAGATGACGTAGCGGTCGTTCGGCACGCGGCGCACTTCCTCCCGGCCTTCCGTGATGTCCAGGCGGTCCGCGATGTCCCTGACGAAGCGGTTCAGCGCCGCTCCGTCGGAGAGCTGCACATACTGGCCGTCCGTCTGCCGGGCCAGGTATTGCAGGCTTTCCGGATTGAGCTTGGAGACGACATGCTGGCCGCGGCGGTCCCGGTACAGGCCGGAGGGGGATTGCTCATCCGGAATGGTGGTGCCGATGGTGGTGCCGATGCCCGCCGTTACGATGATGAGCTGGTGCTGCCTGGCGGCTTCCGCCGTCTTGTAAGTGATGTTGACGGTGTCTTCCCCGTCGCTGAGGATGACCAGGGCGTTTTTGGCGTCCGCCTCCTTGTCCCGCTTGAAGGTCTGGAGGGCCAGCCGGACGACGTTTTCCAGATTGGTGCCTCCCTGGGAGACCCAGCCGAATTGAAGCTGTTCGATGGTTTCCTTCAGCGCGTTGTGGTCATGGGTAAGGGGCATGAGCAGGACGGCGTCCCCGGAGAAGATGATGATGCCGAAGTTGTCCCCCGGCAGGGCGTCCAGCAGGTCGTAGGCGGCGGTTTTAGCCCTTCCCAGGCGGGTGGGGGAGGCGTCCTTGCTGAGCATGGAGCGGGAGCAGTCAATGGCGATGAGGATATTGCGCGATTTGGGAATCTCCTTTACCTCCGTGTAGCCGTCCACCGGACGCGCGATGGAGAGGATGGCGAAGATGGAAGCCAGCACGGCAAAGATGACGGGGAGCACCCGGTGCCAGGTGGCCGGAGCGTGAACCAGCTCCTGCCGGTATTCCGGGGAGATGAGCACTTCCCATTTTCTGGAACGGCGGCGCCACAGCCACCAGGCCGCCGCCGCGAGCAGGGCCGGGAGGATGAGCGCGTACAGAACGTTGGGATAAAGGAAGGTCATGGCGGGAAAGGGATGGTGTTACGGGGCGGGGGCCGGTTTGAGCACTTGCAGGGAGAGGCCCAGAAGCGTCAGCGCGGCGCCCGTTACGAGGAAGTACATGAAGTATTCTTCAATGTGGCGGACGGTCTGCACCTTGGCCTCGCTTTTTTCCAGCTTGCCGATGGAGGCGAACGCCTTGTTGAAGGAGGCCATGTTCGTGGCCCGGAAGTGCTCCCCGCCCGTGAGCTGGGCTATTTTCCGCAGGGTGGGTTCGTCAAATTCGCTCTGCACCACCATCCCGTTCGCCAGGGTGCCTTCTTCCGTGCCCACGGCGATGGTATAAATCTTGATGCCCAGCTTGGCCGCGTTTTCCGCCGCCACCAGCGGGGATATCTGGCCGGAGTTGGAGGCGCCGTCCGTCACCAGGATGATGATTTTGGATTTGGTGTCCTTGCGGTCGTCCAGCCGGGTGGCCGCCGCCGCAATGGCGGAGCCGATGGCCGTGCCGTCCGCCTGGATCATGCGAGGATGGAAGTCCCGGATGATGCCGTTGACCAGGGCGTGGTCCAGCGTGAGCGGACAGAAGGATTTGGTTTTCCCGGCAAAGCCCACGATGCCGATGCGGTCGTCCGGACGGCTGTCGACGAATTGGGTGATGACATGCTTGGCGGCCACCAGGCGGTTGATGGGCATGCGGTTGAGGACCATGTCCGGCGTCTCCATGGAGTAGGAGAGGTCAAAGGCGATCATGATGTCAATGCCGTTGACGGTGCGGAAGGTTTTATCCTCCACTTTTTGGGGGCGCGCCAGCGCGATGGCGAGGGCCGCCGCCGCCAGCACGAAGCAAATGGCCCCTATTTTTCCGGCCAGGGATTGGGGATTGCGCGCCAGGGAGGAGATGAAGCGAACGGTCGGGTAGGTGATGGAGCCTTCCGCCCCCCGCCTGCGGCGGAGGATAATGAGGCACAAGATGAAGGGAAGGACATAGAGCCATTCAGGTTGTGCGAATTGGAAGTGTTCCGTCATGGTGTGCTAGCGTTGGTTGGGGCGTGGGGAAGGTTTTTTGACGACGAGGTCCGTTTCCTCCTTCGTGCGGTGTGCGTCCGCTTCTATGTCGTTGATGAGTTGGACCGTGTCGTCCGCCAGTTCGTTGACCAGGGAGTCGTTTTCCGGAGTGTCCGGCTCATATTTCAGGGAGGCCATGCGGTCCAGCAGGTCGCGCGTGGGACCCTGGAGTTCCGAGGGGAGCGCGGTGAGCGCGTCCGCCCGGCGGTTGAATTCCTGCTGGGTTTCATACAGCGCCGGGTCTTTGGTTTCCCCCACCAGGTATTTCCGGAGGAGCAGGGAGAATTCCACGGCGGCCTGCCTGAGGGAGGGGTGGGTTTCCCGGAGCATCGTGATGTCCCGGATAGCGGTTTCCGCCGGGCTGAGCGGCGCGGCGGGGGTGCGCCCTTTCCTGCGGATGAGCACGATGACGGCTATGGCGACGGCCAGCAGGATGGAGGCGAGCATGATCCAGATGCCCCACGTATCCCAGAAGCCCGCTTGAAGGTAGGCGTCCGGGGACTGCGTTTCCATCAGCGTAGGGAAGGCCGGCGGTTCCGGAATGGCCGTGGGGGGAGTCTGGAAGGTGGCGGGTGCTGGCATGGCTGGCGGAGAAGGGTTTAGCGTGAGAATTTGCGGGACCTCCTGGTGAAGAGGGCCTGGAGGGGCGGCATGAAGTTGTCCGTGGTCTGGAGGTCCAGGAAATCGATGCCCAGGCGGCGGAAGTCCTGCGTCCATTTTTCACGGTGCAGGTGCACGACGTTGGCGTGGGCTTCCCGGACGTCCTGGCGGGCGAGGTTCAGGAACATGCTTTTGCCGGTTTCCGGGTCTTTCAGGATGACGCGCCCGGCGTCCGGAAGGTGCAGCTCCATCGGGTCCGCGATGCGGATGGGGATGAAGTCGTGCTTGAAGTTGAGCTGTCCCAGGGCGGCCTTGTTGTGCTCGCTCCAGAAGTCGCTGAGCATGATGACCATGGCTGCCTTTTTCTGGGAAAGGACGAGCTGCCGGGCTACCTCCGCGATGCTTTGATCCGCCCCGTCGTTTTTACTGGCTACGATTTCACGGACGATGCGCAGGGTCTGCTTGATGCCCTTGGCCGGGGGAATGTAATGGGAGTGGCTGTTCCCGTAAATGAGAAGGCCGCACTTGTCCCCGCTCTGGGCCGCGCTGAAGGCGAGCACCGCGGCCACTTCCGCCGCATAGTCCAGCTTGGAAGCCCGGGCCGCGGAGGAGGCGTAGTGCATGGAGCCGCTGACGTCCACCGCCAGAATGACGGCCTGCTCCCGTTCCTCCCGGAAGCGACGCACGAAGGGGGAGTTCATCCTGGCCGTCACCTTCCAGTCAATGAAGCGGGGATCGTCTCCCGGCGTGTATTCCCGGAAGTCGTCAAAGTCCAGCCCCTGGCCGCGGAAGCCGGACTGGTATTGCCCGGCGAAGTTTTCCGTGGCCAGATGCCTGGCGCGCAGTTCAATGCGGCGCACGCGCTTGAGAATGTCTGAGGCTTTATCCATGAAGTGATCCTCCCTGTTTGAATTCAATCAGGTTCCGGTGAGGCGCCCCGCGGGGGCTGAAGGATAAGGGCGGACGGGGGAGCCGCCTCCTGCCGTCACGGCACGGGAACCTTCGTCAGGATGTGGTCGATGACGTCGTCCGTGGAGATGTTTTCCGCTTCCGCCTCATAGGAGAGCAGGATGCGGTGGCGCAGGATGTCATGGGCCAGGTCCTTGATGTCCTGCGGGGTGACGAAGGAGCGGTGGTGCATGAAGGCGTTGGCGCGGGCCGCCAGGGCCAGGTTGATGGTGGCGCGCGGGGATGCGCCCGCGCGGATGAGGCCGCGCAGTTTCACGTCCACCGTTTCCGGGAAGCGGGTGGCGCGCACCAGGTCCACGATGTAGCCGCGCACGGCGTCGTCAATGTAAATCTGGTTCACCAGGTCGCGGGAGGCCGCCACCTGTTCCGGCGTGGTGACCGGGGAGGTTTCCGGCGGCTTGGCGGAGCTGGCCATGAGGTCCAGCACCTGGAGTTCTTCTTCGCGCGTGGGGTAGGTGACCAGAACCTTGAAGAGGAAGCGGTCAAGCTGGGCTTCCGGAAGCTGGTAGGTGCCTTCCTGGTCAATGGGGTTCTGCGTGGCAAGCACCAGGAAGGGGTCCGGCAGGCGGTAGGTGGTTTCCCCCAGGGTTACCTGGCGTTCCTGCATGGCTTCCAGCAGGGCGGACTGGACCTTGGCCGGGGCGCGGTTGATTTCGTCCGCCAGGATGAGATTGGCGAAGATCGGGCCTTTCTTGGCAGTGAACTGCCTTTCCTCCGGATTATAGATCATGGTGCCCAGCAAGTCCGCCGGCAGAAGGTCCGGCGTGAACTGGATGCGGGCGAACTGCGCGTGCAGCGTGCCCGCCATGGCTTTTACGGAGAGCGTCTTGGCGAGGCCGGGCACGCCTTCCAGCAGGACGTGTCCCTTGCAGAGGAGGCTGAGGATCAACCTGTCCACCAGCGCCTGCTGGCCGATGACCACCTTGCCTACCTCCGTTCTGAGAGCAGAAATCCACGATGAGTTCGCGGCGATAATTTCGTTGAATTCTCGGGTGTCCATGATTCTTAATAGCGGGTGAGACAGTCTGCCGGGCGCTTGCGTTGAAAAATTCCGATTATTTCCCAAGGGCAAATCCGGTTTTCAAGAGAAGGTCTTCCCGGAAATGGGGGGCCGTCATCTGGAAGCCCACGGGGAGCTCCATGCCGCCTTCCTTCACGGTTCCGCAGGGGATGGACATGGCGGGCAGCCCGGCTAGGTTGGCGGGGATGGTGTAGATGTCCGCCAGGTAGGTCTGGAGGTGGTCCAGCGCGGAGTCCCCGATTTTGGGGGCGGGGGCGGGAGAGGTGGGGCCTACGATGATGTCCGCCCTGGAAAAGGCTTCCGCGAAGTCCCTGGCGACCAGGGAGCGGACCTTCTGCGCGCGGGAGTAGTAGGCGTCATAGTAGCCGGAGCTGAGGACGTAGGTTCCCAGGATGATGCGGCGCTTGACTTCAGGTCCGAAGCCTTCTTCACGGGTGCGTGAGAAAAGTTCCACCAGGCCGGCGGCGTCTTCCGCCCGCTTGCCGTAGCGCACGCCGTCAAACCGGGAGAGGTTGGAGGAGGCCTCCGCGCAGGCGATGATATAATAGGCGGCCACCACGGCGTCCGCGTGGGGAAGGCTGATTTCCACCAGTTCCGCGCCCAGGCTTTCCAGTTGCTTCACGGTGTTCTGCACGGCCTCGGAAATGCCCGGATGGTTGCCGGAGGTGAAATATTCCGCGGGGATGCCCACTTTCAGGCCCTTGACGTCACGGCCCAGCGCGGCCTCAAAGTCCGGCACGGGCTCGTCTGCGGACGTGGAATCCTTCGGGTCGTGCCCGGAGATGGCCTGGAGCAGGATGGCGGCGTCTTCCACCGTCCGGGTCATGGGGCCTATCTGGTCCAGGGAAGAGGCGAAGGCCACCAGCCCGTAGCGGGAAACGCGCCCGTAGGTGGGCTTGAGGCCCACGATGCCACAGTGCCCGGCGGGCTGCCGGATGGAGCCGCCCGTATCCGAACCGAGCGCGGCGATGGCTGTAGCGGACGCGACGGCGGCGGCGGAGCCGCTGGAAGAACCGCCGGGGATGTGGTCCGGAGCGTTCGGGTTGCGCGTGACGCCGTAGGCGGAGTTTTCACCGCTGGCGCCCATGGCGAATTCATCCATGTTCGTGCGGCCCAGGGGAATGCCGCCCGCCGCCTTCAGCAGGCGGATGGAGGTGGCGTCATAGGGAGAAGCATAGGGAGCCAGGAGGCGGGAGGCGCAGCGTGTCGGCTGGCCCAGGACGTTGATGTTGTCCTTCACGGCGATGGGGATGCCGGCCAGGGGGCTGGACGTATCGGCCGCGGCCGCGGCCTTGAGGGCGGCCTCGCGGTCAAAGGAGATATAGGCGTTGGTGGTCCGGTCCGCCTCAATGGCGTCCGCCGTCAGGTTGACCAGTTCGGCGGGGGAAAGTTCCTTGCGGCGCAGGCGGTCGCGCCACTGGGCCAGGGTGCCTTGAATGCTTGACATGGAAAGAAAGGGATAAGAACGGTTGAAACGTGAAAAGGGAGGGACCGGGAGGATGTCAGGCGGATTCCACCACCTTGGGCGTGCGGAACTGCCCCTGGGACTGCTGGGGGGCGTTGGAAAGGGCTTCCTCCTGGGAAAGGCCGGGTTCCGGAACGTCCTTGCGCATTACGTCCATCGTGGGCAGGGGATGGTTCATGGGGGCGATGCCTGTGACGTCGTAGGATTCCAGCTTGGTGATGTAGGCCAGGACTTTGTCCAGGTCCTTGGAAAAGAGGGCGGCTTCTTCCTCCGTCAGGTCGATGCGCGCCAGTTTGGCAATGTAGGCTACGTCGATTTGGGGCGTGCTCATGATGGGAACGTGCGTAATATATAAGAGAAAGGGAGGGTGAGGCCTATTGCTGTTCCAGCAGGCGGACGATCCAGCAGAAGGAGGCGGCGATGGCGCAGACCAGCAGGCCCAGCAGCATGAAGTTTTCACGCAGCTCCCGCCTCATGTTGGTGGCGCGGCCGTCGCGGGCCACCACGGCGCGCAGGGCGCGGTTCTGGGTGCCTTCCCGCACGCGGTCCGGCGGGGGCATGGTATTGCGGTCCAGGCGCATGCGCGTTTGCTGGGCCGGACGTTTGAGAGAGGCTTCCAATTCCTGGATGCGGTTCTCAATTTCCCGTGAGGCGCGGTCCAGTTCTGCCAGTTCGGAGGAACGGCGTTTGGTCTTTCTTTTAATCATGATGCGGAGGGGCTGAAAATCCAGATGAAGAAGAGGATGATAAGGGCAATCAGGAGCAGGGGAAGGTGGAAGGAAAGGCCCTGGAGGAACTGAGTCATGAATTCGCGGGAGCTGATGCGCACTTTGCTGGAACGGCGCACGCCCGTGAGCACCTTGGTGTGCTGCATGCGGGCGCACTGCTGGACGGCGTCCGCGAATTCCTCCTCGCAGCGGTCGATGACCTGCTGGCCCTGGTTGATGAGGTTGTCCGTGTTTTCAATGGGCCATTCGTCCGGGCGCACGGTGCTGAGCATTTTCAGGCTCCGCGTCAGGGCCATGTGAATCTGCTCCAGTTCATTGCTTTCCTGGCGAAGGCTTTCCACCTCCCTGCCGATGAGGTCCGCGGCGTTGACCATGCGGTCGCCCAGTTCGTTCTGCTGGTCCATGAAGCGGGCCTTGCGCAGGTGGGTTTCCTCCAGGCGGCGGCGGGAGCTTTCCACCTCCTCCTTTTCCTTCCGCAGTTGTTCCAGTCGGAGCTGGGCCTGTTCCATGTCGGCATCCACCTGGTCGTCTTCCTGGGGATGGTAGCCGGGATCGGCATCCATGCGGCGGTATTGGGGATTGCTTGGTTTCATACGCGGTAAAAATGATGCGGCCGGTGTGCGGGATTGCAGCATTCCCGGCCGGTATGGCCGTGCCGGGGAATCCCTGCGCGTGTTATTATTTAACTTTCACAAAATAAATCAAGCCAAGAAGAAGGTAAAAAGTGATTTTTCAAGTATGTTTCCGGCGGGGAATGCCGGGGCTTTTTTTCTTCCGGAGCCGTGCGTCCGGACTGTCCTCCGGGCGGCATGGCGCCCCGCTTTCCCGCAAAGGTGGATGCCGTGCACTTTTTTTATGGTCAAGGGCATGGAATTGCTGGTATGTAAGAAACATGCAGTCTGACACGGTAGAATGTAAGCCGACCATGTGGTTTACCGGCAGGGCGGTTATCATGGCTCTCATGTTCCTGGGGTTCGGAGTGTATTTTTATTACGATGCTTCCACCGGGTATCCCCAGAAGAACCTGGAGTTTTTCATGCACAAGGCGTTTGTGGACGCGGGAGCCCTCTTTGACCGTGAGGTGAGCGGGAACGGGGCCTCCCCGCAGGACTGGGAGCGCACCGTTCTGGAGCGCACGGTTGAATTCCCGGAAGGGTACCAGGTCCCGTCCGGCGTGGACCGGGACGCGACGCCGTGGCCCGACGTTCTGGCGGATTACAGGCTGATGTCCGCCCCCGGCAAGGGCTGGAGCGCCGCGTGGCAATCCTATTCCGGAGAAAAGCGCTACCCCATCAAGCCGGTGGACCACCCGTATGACGCCTCCAAGATTTTTGAACAATGGGTGGCCGGAAGCATCTGCATGGTGCTGGCCCTGGTGGCGCTGTTTTTCCTGGTGAGGACGCGCGGCAGGAAAATGGCCCTGAAGGAAGGGCAGGTAACGGCTGCCGGCAGGGTCTTCCGCGTGGATGACATCGCCCGGCTGGACTTGCGCAGATGGAAGATGAAGGGGCTGGCTATTGCGACGCTGAACCCGGGATGCGGAGGGGACCGGATCAGGCTGGACGGCCTGACCTACGGCGGCTTCCGGAAGGAGGATTCCCCCAATAACGCGGAAGATTTCATGAAGGCCCTTCTTTCCCTTTACCGGGGTGAGGTAGTTGACTATGAAGAAGCTCCGGAGTCCGGCGGCACGCCTGCCCGGAAGGATGACGAGGATGCCGTATGAGCGAATCCCTTCCACCGGAAAAGAAGGCCCGTGACCGCGCGTTCGGCATCGCCTGCTGGACGCTGGGCGCGCTGGCGTTCGTCCTGCTGCTGATGGTGGGCGTCTCCTTCAGCCTGACCGCCCGCACCGTGGTGGTGGAAAAAGTGGTGGAAACGCCCGTACCCGTTCCGGTGCAGCAAAATCCGGAAGGGCCGGCGGCTGTTGAAGAAGGGGACGAACCGGATACGGCAGGCATTGCGGCCGTTCCGGCGGGTTCTTCTGAAAAACCCCGTTCCGTGGAGGAAATGCTCCGGGCCGCCGATTTGTCGGATCCGGCGGGCGACCCGGTCCCTGCGGCAGTGGCAGCCCCAGTCCCGGGAGGGGAAGGCGTCTCCGGCCAGTCACCCCTGCCGGCTGAGAACCCGGCGGAAGCCATGCCGCCCATGACGGAGGAGGTGGCGGAGCTGGTCAAGGCGGCGCGGTATGCCCAGATTGACGGAGACCTTAAAGTAGCGGTGGTGAAGCTGGAGCAGGCCATGAGGCTGGAGCCGGACAACCCGGTGGTGCTTTATTACTACGGCCTCACCTATGAATGGCTGAGGAATGCGGATAAATCCCGGGAATTTTTTCTGAAAGTATACACCCAGCGGGAAAAGGCGGGGAAATACTTTGCGCGCGCGGCCCAGCACCTCCAGGCCGGTTTTTCCAGCCCTGCGGACCTGCGGGGCGATATGTCCTTCGGCACCATTCTGGAATACCGGGACCCGGAATGCCCAGCCGGGGAGCGCGTCAAGCTGATCGTACCCATCCTGATGAAGGATGGCCTGAACGTCAGGCCGGAGGACCTGCGCGTCATCGTCCAGTTCTTTGACAAGGTCAACGGCAAAAAGGTGGAAAAAACGCACGCTCCGGAACCCTCCTCGCGGTGCGTCACGGAACCTGCGGACTGGGCGGACGGAGAGGAAATCATGGAGGTGACCTACTATATGCCCCCCCTGACGGAGGAGGAGACGATCGCTTACGGAAGCCTCAAGTACTACGGCTACACCGCCAAATTGTACTACAAGGGTGAACCGATGGATTGCCATGCCTCCCCGCCTGTGCTATTTTTGCTGGAACAGATGAACCAGAGTTCCCCTTCCGGCATGCCTGAAATTTATGACGGCGGCCTGCTTCCCCCGGTGGAGGCGTCTCCGGTTTCCGACTCCTATGACTCCCTGCTGCCTCCCTGATGCCTGAATCGTCCATGTTCGACCTCCCCCACAACTTCGGCGACTATACGCTGGTGGCGTTCATTGGCCGCACGCGGGGGGGGATGCTCTACCAGGCCATCCAGCAGGGCATGGACCGCTCCGTGTTCCTGGAGCTGCTGGAGCCGGACAACCCGGAAGGCGTGGGCGTGGAGGATTTTCTGATGAAGGCCCGCACGCGCGCCGCCGTCAGCGCGCCGGTGCTGGGAACCGTCTATGAGGCATCCCAGGCCCAGGGGTACTGGTTCGTCACCAGCGAGCAACTGGGGGGGGCCTCCCTCCAGTCCATGCTGGACCGCGGGCAGACCCTGTCCATGAAGGACCTGCTGAAAGTGATTGAAACGGTCGGCGGCATGTGCGGCAGGTATGAACGCCTGCAAACCGCCTTCAACGTCATGGAGCCGCGCCACATCTTCCTGGATGACAAATCCGCCGTGCGGCTGATGAATACGGCCATGCCCGGCGACTTTCATGAAGAAATATCCCGTGCGCAGATGAAACGCCTGGGGGCCGACCTGCTGCCCCTGGTGATGCCGGACGTGCCCGGAACCACCCGCATGCGCACCCTGCTGGAATGGATGCGGGAGGGCCAGAACGGCAAGCCGATGCAGTGGGACCAGGTCATGGAGCTGATTGCCGCGGTCCGCGAACAGCTGGGGCTTTCCCCTCGGGCCACCACGCACCGCTATACCGTTCCCGTGGAACCCCGCAGAAACTCCGGAAAATGGATGCTCTGGACTGGAACGGGCCTGCTGGGCGCAGGAATAGCCGCGGCTGCCGTTTTTCTTTTATTCCCCCGGGAGGAAGCCTCCGCGCCTGCTCCGCCCCCGGCGCCGAAACACTATCCGGATTTCTCCGCCAGCGACCATACGGAAGTCCGCGTGAACCTTCCCGGCGGCGGGGAACTGATCGTGGGGGCCCATGAAATTACCCTGGAATCCTACCGCCTGTTTCTGGACCAGTGGGAGCGCCTTACCCCGGAACTGAGGGAGGAATACTCCCATCCGGACCAGCCGGACAAGCAGACCGCCACCCATATCCCCGAGGACTGGGAAGCCATGTGGAAGGCGGCCTCCACTCCAGGAGGCAAATGGAAGGGCAGGAAAATAACGCCCCGCTCCCCCGTCGTCAACGTCACCTTCTGGGATGCCTGGGCATACGCGAGCTGGAAGCCCGTGGCCCCCGGAGAGCCGCGTTACCGCCTGCCCGCGCGCGGGGAATGGATGGCCCTGGGGAACATGCTGGAAACGGGTGAAAAGGGAGACAAGACCCTGGTGATTGACAGATACAGCAATGATTACGACTTAAAGACGGGCATTTGCGGCATGGCTTCCGGCGTGATGGAATGGACCTCTTCCATGGAAAAGGACCCCGCGCGCGTGAAGGAGCCGCCGGGCCCGGTGGCCTGCGGCGGGGACTGGAGGCAGCCCGGCATCACCAACCGGGTGGAATACCTGCGCTCCCGCGGTGAAAGCCGGGACAACCTGGGCTTCAGAATCGTGCGGGACGTCCGCTGACCTGTTTAAAAACACATACTCGACAAACCAATACCATGAAACACATCCTTGCAATGCTGCTGCTGGCCCTGATGGGGGCGTCCGGGGCCCTGGCCCAGATCTATGTGAAAGTAGTTCCGGAAAAGAAAACCTTCCTCAGCGGGGAGGCCATGTACATGAGGCTGACCATCACCAACAACTCCGGCGTGCCCGTGGAACTGAAAAGCCAGGAATATTCCTCCTGGCTGGACATCCATGTGGAGCACTCCACCGCGGGCGCGGAACTCCCCCAGTCCAAATTCGCCATGTTCCCTCCGCTCAAGGTGCCGGCCGGCATGAGCGTCTCCCGTAAAATTGACCTGCGGCACTTCTATGACCTGTCACGTGAGGGGAACTACCATGTGCAGGCCGTCGTGAAAATGCCCAACCAGAAGGACATGTTCGCCTCCCAGAAATCCCTGTTCGCCGTCCGGACGGGCACGCCCATGTGGTCCCAGACCGTAGCCATTCCCTCCAGCGCCAAGCGGTGCACCTTCTCCATCTGCACTATTGCCGTGCGCGGAATCCAGAAACTGTACGTGCAGACGAAGGACCCGGATACGGGCGTGGCCTACAATGCCGTATGCATCGGGGACTGGCTGGGCACCACCCGCCCGCAGTGCATGGTGGACGGCAAGGCGAACGTGCACGTCTTCTTCCCCACCACGCCCATGCTGGGCGCGTATTCCCGCATCAACTACCGCGGAACCATGGAAAAGCTCCAATACTACAAAAAGGTGATGGGCACCCCCTCCATGGTCTTTCTCCCGGACGGCAGCGTGCGCGTGACGGGAGCCGTCCATTATGACCCCACCGTGCAGCCCAAGACGGTGCCGGACGCCGCGGACGTTCCGGGCATGTAATCCGCCCGGTGTTGCCGGTTGTTGCGCGGGAGGAAAAACAAGAAAAATGGACGCCGGGCCGTTCCCTGCGCCGGAAAGGAGTGGAAGACGGTTCAGGAATCCCCCTGCGGCTTCCTTTCCGGCTGCGGCGCGTTTTTCAGGATGCGCTGCACGCTCTCCTGCACCACGCTGATGGGCAGGGCGTAATTTTCCGCCCGGTTCACTCTGGCGATGTTCATGCCGATGAGCTCCCCTTTCAGGTTGAGCAGCGGGCCGCCCATCAGCGTATGCCGGGAAGGGGTGTCATGCTGGAGGACCATCGGAAAATCATCCCTGCGTTTGCTGAAGCCCCCGCTGATCAGGTCGTTGGAATCCTCGGGAGCGTCTTCCCCCAGGGCCTGCCGCCGGGAGCCCAGCGTGATGGCGTAGGAAAGCTTTTTGCCCTTGCGCCTGACCTTCAGCGTCACTTTTTCCCCGATCTCCTTCTTGGACAGGATGGGGGAAACGGCTTCCAGCGTGGTGATGGGCGTGCCGTCCACCTCCAGAATCTCGTCTCCGGCCATGGCTCCCGCCTTGGCGGCGGGACCGTCCTTGACGACCTCCTGAATGGAGCAGGGAGTGCCGAAAATCACGCCCATGTAGGCCGTGTCTCCGTTCGGGATGGGCCGCCGCGCCGCGCTTAGGGTGCCCAGCTGGGGGCGCCTGGAAGTGCGGGTGGTGGAGCCGTTGCTGACCACCATCATGCCCATGGCGGCCTCATTGCTGACGGGGCCGGGGGCGGGCAGGCTGGCGGCGTCCACCTTCACCACGGCAATGTCCGTGGCCGGGTCCGTGCCAATCTCCTTGAAATGGCCGTACTTGGAGGAACCTATCCGGACCACCAGGTTCTGGTGGTAATGGAGTTCCGAGGCCTTGGTGGCGATGTAGCCGTCCGGACTCAGTACAATGCCGTAAATCACGACGTCATGGCCGGAAAAGAAAACCGCGCTCAAATCCTGGAGCCGTTCCCGGATGGGCTCAATGGTTTTCAGAACGGTTTTCCCGTTGATGCGCTGTTCAAAATCCAGGCTCCCGTTAAACCCTTCCGCCAGGGCGGAGGGAAGAAGGGAACAGGCCAGGGGCAGCAGGCAGGCGCAGGAGGAGAGTTTCATGACCATGGAGGGAAAAAGCTAGCCGTCCCGTTCCGGTGACGGAGGCAGGGGGGCCTTTCCGCCTGCGGGAGATTCCATCAGTGCGTCGAAATCCTTCATGGGAACGTGGAGATTGTCTTCAAGCCCGGAACCCACCCGGCTGTGAATGCCGATCAATTCCCCGTTCAGGTTGAAAAGAGGGCCGCCGGAATCCCCGCGGATCAGCTTGCAATCCGTCTGAATGACGCCGTGCTTGAGGGAAACCACCCTCCCCAGGCGCACCATCGGGCCGCGTTTCTGGTCCAGGCCGCCTCCGTGCCCCAGCGCGAACACCCAGTCCCCCACGCGGGGCAGTTTCTCCGCCTTCTCCACGCGGGGAAGGTTCTTGTTCAATTTGGTCGTGATTTCAGCCGTTCCGGCGTCCGAATCGCTGTTCTGCGCCGTGGTTTTTCCCGGCAGGCGGGTGCCGTCCGGCAGGATGATCTTGAGCACGGTTCCTTGTTTATCAACGACATGGGCCGCTGAAAAAATCAGGCCTTTTTCCGAAACCAGAATGCCGGTGCCGCTGCCGTTGTTCACTTCAATGCAGACCAGGGCGGGGAGCACCCGGGGAAGCACCTGCTGGAGCTGGTGTTCAATCCGCTGGAGGTCCTCCACGGACTGCGGCGTGGTGGAAAGGATTCCGGCGCTGTCGGCGGACTGCGCCCGCGCCTGCGGAGCCAGCAGGGCCGCTCCGCAGAGAATGGCGGAAAAACAGGGTTTCCGGAAAGCCGTGTTCATGATTGCCGGGGACTACTGTTCAGAGGCGGGAGCTTCCGCCTTCTGCTGGTCTGCCTGTCCGCCTCCCACCAGGGAATCGTGATAATACACGCCGATGAACAGGCCCGCCAGCGTGATCAGGGTAATGAGCAATTCTTTCATGCCGCCACAGCATAGAATGTGTCTTTCATTCTGACGAGAGAATTTCATTTATAAGCCACACTTTGATGCAGTTCGGCAGAAAAAGGATGGATGGCGTATGGGGAAATTGCCAAAATAAAGGTTGCTTTTTCCCGCAACGGGCGTATAAACCTCCCCAGCGGTCGGTTCCGGTCCGCTGACCCATCCAAGCGGATGTAGCTCAGGGGTAGAGCGCAACCTTGCCAAGGTTGATGTCGTGGGTTCGAATCCCATCATCCGCTCCATTTTTAACTTCCTAATTTCAGGAAGTTTTTTGTTTTCAGAGAATAACAATTGCGGGCCATTCTAATAGTATCCTATTATCCCGAGTAACCGGAATTATCGTCAAAACCGTTACTGCCTGCTGAAACCTGAATGTTACAGTCAATAAAATCAAGGCTGTCTGTTGTATATTTAGAAAATCATTGACGATGAATGTTTTAAGATAGGGTGGAGAAATATCCTGGAGGAAGTTGACGCTTCATGCAGGATGCTATTTTTCTGCAACAGATACAGGATTTTTTTGAAGTGGCAGCAATGATTGCTGTGTATTCGGAAAATGGAGGACACGTTAAACCAGGGGATGGCTGGATCAGATTCCTGTTGTCCCGGCTGGAAAAAAGGGCTCCTGTGGAAACACCATAGAAGCCATCTAACCGTTGAAACTGTCAAAATCCGGGAAGACCGCAGGCTTTTCGCGAGTGAGAATGTTTTCGGAGTTACCATCATGGATATGAAGGCAGCAGAGTCGTCATGCCACTTCATTACAAGTAACAATAATAAACAAAACCATGAATACTATTAATATTCTCAATGGAGTCACCCTGGCATCCCAGGAGGAAGTAACCGGACATACCGGGAATACAACGATGCATCTTACGGAAGAAGAGCGTACGGCCTGGAATTCCGCCGCCGCTATTCCTGACGCATCCGGCACTTACACCGGCAACAACACGCACGCAGGCGTGGAAACATTCAACGGGGCTGTCGTTCTGAACGGCCCCGTAACATCGGACGCACTGGAAACCGGGCGCATGCTCGCGAAGGTGACGGCTTGTTCCTGCATACCTCTGATAAGCGCCTTCAACGCGACGGTTAAGCAGAAGGGGCCTATGGGGTTCAATATCTCCAGGCCTGCCGACGGAAGGCCGGTAAAAGTGGGAGGCACCGGAAACCCGTGGGGATGGTGGAGCAAGGACAAGGTTGTCGTACAAATCAATTTTGTTCCGGATGAACGGGCCGTTTTTGAGGTGAGCTCATGCACGTTTGCGGATTTTACCGCTCCTCCGGAAGATCATTATGCCTATGCCCATACCATACGGCAAACAGGCAATGCCGCCGGCATTTATATCAGTCTTCAAATCGACAGTGCTTTGCGCAAATTCCGGGTGAAATATCATTCCAGGCTTTCGAATTCCGCCGTGGCTCCGGGGGTGCTGAGCGTTTATGAATGGGATATGCCGGAGGAATTTTACAATGTTAAAATGGCACGCCTCATTTATGCCTACCGCCACCAGTATCTGGACGTGTATTACGTGACGCCCTCAGGAGAACTGAAGCTTATCGCCGCTACGCCGGCCTCACAGGGTTACGCTATCACTGAAGCTCAATTGCTGTTTCATGGTAACAGTGAAATTTATTCCGCCATAGCGCACGTGGAAGATAACAAGCTGAGGGACTGGCTCGGCAAGCAGCCGCTTCCCTATTCCCGTTCCAAATGGGTTGAGCGCAATTCGAATGCTCCTTTATCCGGTATTGATCTGCCTTCTGCCGGGGGAAGCTCTTCGTTGACGCTGAATTCCGGCGCCGGTTCTGCATGGACGCTGGTTTCAAAGCCCGACTGGCTGGACGCAGGTGCGGAGCATTGGGAGAACGGCGCTGTCGTGACCGTATCAGCCGGAGCTGCGGAAGAAACGCGGCATGGCTCGCTCATCCTTGCGACGGATGGCAACCATGAGGCGGCCGGAGTCAAAGCCTATGAAAAAGTCGTCATCACGCAAACTGTCCAAGCGTGAGGCAGGCGTAAATAACGGTCATGGCCTGCTCTGGACTGATGGACAGTAACGCTTGAAGCGGCTGTCCGAATCAAACGACAGCAGGAACATTGGTTCGCATTCAGACGGGCGGCTTTTAGCCGTCCGTCTTTTTTTGGAGTACGGAAGATGAAGGCTCAAGGCTGCGGTTATTTTTCCGTTTCAGGAAATGCTTTGCCAGGAAGCTCCGGACCGGTTCATCGTAGAATTTCAGGCACAGCCAGGCCAGCAGGATGCTCCCGATGACGACGGCCAGGGCACCGGGGAGGGATTCAGAGAAGGAGAGGTCTCCGTTTTTCACCCACGCATAATACAGATAGATGAACGGGTAATGCACCATGTACAGGGGGTAGGAGATTCTGCCCAGGAACCGGCATATTTTATCCGTATAGGGATCAGTGATTTTTCCGGAAGCGCCAAAGAGGAGGATAAGGGGGAAGAAGACCGCGAAGCACACGGTTTCATAGAGGCTGTTCATCCAGAAAGCGTCTTCTCCTCCCAGGCGGGGCATGGCCAGCAGGATGGCGAGGGAGATGCCGCATAGCCAGAAGGAACCCTTGATGTTGAAGGGCTTGAACAGGCGGAACAGAAGCAGCCCGGCGGAGAAGGAGTACAGCAGGCGCAGGGAGCCGCCTGTCCATTCCGTGCCGGTCATGGCGAAGCCGGAGCATATGTCTCCATTGGGCCCCCAGAAGCTGAAGGAAGCCAGGCCGCATCCGGCCAGGATCACCAGCGCCGCCAGGGAGCGCGTGGAGAGTTTCCGGATGAACAGCGCATAGAGGAGGTTGCCGATGTATTCAAAGAATAGCGACCAGCTTGGCCCGTTGAGCGGGTACATCTCTCCCAGTCCCCGGATTTCCAGACCGGGAGGCGACGGAATCAGCAGGACATTGACGAAGGTGGCGACCAGCAGGGAGATGACCGTGACCTGGGACACATCCCATACGGAACAGCCCTGGAAATAAAAGATGAGCGCGCCGATGACCGCCCCGATCGCCACCATGGGCTGCAGGCGTATAAGGCGGCGCTTGATGAATTCCCCGGTCGTCATCGTTTTCCACCGGTTGTCGTAGGCATAGCCGATGACAAAGCCGGACAGCATGAAGAAGAAGTCGACGGCCAGGTAGCCATGGTTGATGATTTGGTCCACATGGCTGGTGGCGTAGGCTTCAAAGATATGGAACCACACGACGACAATGGCGGCCACCCCGCGCAATCCGTCAAGAATGTGGTAGTGATGTTTTTCACTTCCGGGTGGGATGGGAGAGTTCTGTGGGTTCGACATAGGAGAAGCTGTTTTTAATGTTATTTTCGTTTTGCTTTGAGAGAGTTTCCGCCGTATCAGCCCATTCCCCGCTACGGATAGCCCCGTACAGGGGAGAAATCATCCGGAGGCGCAGAGTTTTCGCGTTACCTAATCAAATACCATTCCACCCTGCAAGTTCTTTCATCCATTGTCCTTTATCATAGGGCTTTATAGGGGGAATAGGGGGAATAGGGGGAATAGGGGGAATAGGGGGAATAGGGGGAATAGGGGGAATAGGGGGAATAGGGGGAATAGGGGGAATCACCGCCGGGCAGGGAGGGAAGACGGCTTTGGAGGCGGGAGTGGATGGGGAACAGGGAGCGCCTTTTCCTGTATGATGGGGCAGAAGGCTACCCCTTGCGGTAGTTCGCGAGCGTTTCCACGTATATTCCGGAGATGCTGCCTCCCTCCATGGGGGCAATATCCTTGAACGCGGGATTGAGGGGCTGGAGCAGGTATTCCGTTTTTCCGGTTTCCGCATTTTTCCTCCGGATCAGTTTTTTCAGGGTCACTCCGCGTCCGTCGTTGTATTCCACGATGGTTCCCGGTTTCGGGACGGGCGGGGCCGTATGGCGCCGCATGACTACCAGCGCGCCGTCCGGGATGAGGGGTTCCATGGATTTTCCTTCTACGCGGACCACGTATTCGTTTTTGCCTAGGGGCCTTTCCATGTAGATGGTGGACGGGACGGTATCGCTTTCCGAAAGGGAGCCCGCGGCGATGTTGCCGACAATCTGCGTGCTGTACTCGCGCCCGGCATGTCCGGCAAGGGACGGGAGTTGTTCCGCCAAGGGAATGAAGGAGCTTTGCTCCGTCCGGAGCTGGCGCACGTCCGCCGCTTCATCCGCCAGCTCGGTCAGCCACTGGCGCAGGGGCATGCCCTTTTCAGAAGCGGCCCTTTCGTATTTCCGCATGCGTTCCTCCGTGATTTCCAGCACAAGGCGGTTGGTCTGGATAGCCTCATTTTCCGGCTGAGCCGGCCCGTATTGGGACATCAGGGAGTGGATTTTCAAAATGGCGTTGGAGGGGAAGGGGCCGGAGGGGGAAAGCCAGTTGTTGACCGTTCCTTTCTCCGTGCCGCATTCCCTGGCGAGCCAGTCACGGTCCTTTCCGATGGCTTTCAGCCAGTTTTTCACGTCCCCTTTTGTCGGTGTCATGGCTTGATGATACACGATTTTCGTGAATTGTCGATAGAAAGAAGTAAATTAAATCCGTGAAAAATATGTTGACTGATTAACGAATATCGTTAAAAAGAAGTCATGAAGTACATGCCTTTGGACATTTCCATGATGAAGCCGGAGCCGTTCCCGTATTCCGTGATGATGAGGTCCGACCTGCATCCCAAAAGACAGCCCTCCGGGGAAGAAGGATGGCGCGGCCGCCTCGGGGCAGTCTGCGGCGCACTGCAAACGCTGGTCCGTCAATGCAGGGCAAAGGCGGAACGGCAGAAAATGGTGATGACCGTTCTTTCCGTCGCGGGGGCTTGTGCTTTCGGCCTGTTGGCCGTCGGCGTGTTCTGGCTGGCCGTAGAAATGGACAATTCCGATTTGCAGGCATCCAAGTCTTCCTGTTCCATAAGGCCGTAAGCCGGACCCTGGCCGGAGTTCCTGAGCGGTTTTTTGTGGCGCCGCTCCCGGAAATAAACAGGGGCCGCGTTTGATGAAGCCGGGTCCGTTTTCCCCCGGTTGAAACGGCTTGCGAAAGCATGAAAGGTTCCAGTGGGGAACCGGAGTCCGGATGAGCTTCCATTGTTGCGGAGCTTCTCCGTGGCGGTGGGGGAATGAATAGAAATCGGCTCTTTTTTGAGGAGGAAACGGCAGGGGTTAATTATTTTTTTTGTGTCGGAAATATTTGGTAATAAGTTATTTGAAATGAAGATAAAATTATTTTTAAGATTTTTCTTTCATTAGAGCAGGTGTAACCTTTTAGATGATAGGTAGTGTGTTGCTTCTCGTTTCCGGACGGGTGTTCCGGGAGTCCGGGAAGCGGCCCTTAAACCAACCTGTCATCATGTCAAACCATACCCATTCCGCCTTTCTCATGCATGTGCCCACCCGGCTTCTTTTCGGGGCCGGGCAACTGGAGAACCTGCATGCGGAAGCATTGCCGGGCCGCAAGGCCATGATCGTCATTTCCAACGGGAAGTCCACCCGGGCCAACGGTTATCTGGACCACCTCACGGGGCAACTGGACAAGGCCGGAATCGCCTGCGCCGTCTTTGACCGGGTGGAGCCCAATCCCCTGAATTCAACCGTCAATGCCGGAGGCCGGTTCGCCCGGGAACACGGCTGCGATTTTATCATCGCCCTGGGCGGAGGGAGCTGCATGGACGCCGCCAAGTCCATCGCGCTGATCGCAGTGAATGACGGCGATTACTGGGATTACATTCCCTCCGGCACGGGGAAGGGGAAGCCGGTTTCCAACAGGCCCCTGCCGATCGTTGCCATTACCACCACCGCCGGCACCGGATCGGAGGCGGACGCGGGCACTGTCATCACGAACGAGAAAACGCATGAAAAGACGGGCTTTGTCCATCCGGACCTGTTTCCGGCGCTTTCCATCGTGGACCCGGAGCTGATGCTTACCGTTCCTCCGCTGTTTACGGCCTTCCAGGGCTTTGACGCCCTGTTCCACAGCGTGGAGGGCTACGTTTCCAACGGCACGAACCTGATGAGCGACATGTACGCCCTGGAGGCCATTAAGCATATCAGCCGCTACCTGCCCAGGGCGGTGGCCGACGGCTCCGACCTGAAGGCCCGTACCCATGTGGCCTTCGGCAATACCCTGTCCGGCTACGTGATGTGCGTGGGCCGCTGCACCAGCGAGCATTCCCTGGAGCATGCCTTGTCCGCCTACCATCAGGAGCTGCCCCACGGGGCCGGCCTCATCATGATCAGCAAGGCGTATTTTACGCACCTGATTGAACGGCATGTGGCGGATGAACGCTTTGTCCGCATGGCGCAGGCCATGGGAATGCCGGAGGCGGCGGACCCCATGGATTTCATCACCATGCTGGACAGGCTGCAACGGGATTGCGGCGTAAGCGGCCTGCGCATGAGCGATTACGGCATTGCGCCGGAGGAGTTCGGGAAAATGGCTCACAATGCGCGGGAAACCATGGGGTTCCTGTTCCAGTGCGACCGCGCGGAGCTGTCCGTGGAGGATTGCGTTTCCATTTACCGGAAGTCTTATCTGTAAGCCGGGGAGCCTGTACCATGAGCAAGAAGATTTTAATCATTTCCTCCAGTCCGCGCAAGGGCGGCAATTCCGACCTCCTGTGCGATGAGTTCATGAAGGGGGCGCGGGGCGCAGGGCATGACGTGGAGAAGGTGCGCCTGGCGGAGAAGCGCATCGGCTATTGCCGCGGCTGCGGCGTGTGCCATGACACCCACGCCTGCCTCCAGAAGGACGATATGGAAGAGTTGCTGGACAAGCTGCTGGAAGCGGATGTCATCGTGCTGGCCACTCCCGTGTATTTTTATACGCTGTGCGGCCAGATGAAGACGTTTATCGACCGCACGGTCCCCCGTTATCTGGACATCCGTGACAAGGAGTTTTACTTCATTCTGGCCGCGGCGGAGGATAACCGGGCCAATATGGAGCGCACCGTGGAGTGCTTCCGCGGTTTTCTGGACTGCCTGGAAGGGGCGGTGGAGAAAGGCGTGGTTTACGGCACCGGGGCCTGGAAGATGGGCGGCATCAAGGGCAATCCGGCCATGAAGCAGGCCAGAATCATGGGGATAGGGGTTTGAGCCTTTTTCCCCACTAAAGAAGATCAGCCGTAAAACCGCCCATGGAATAATATCAACCGGATTTCATATAGAATGTTTTTTGCGCCCAGCGAGGATAGGTGAGACAGCTTCCCGCGGCGTCCGATTTCCCGGGTGGGGATGAGGGCGCCGCGGGAAGAAAAGCTCCGGCAATGTTTCCGGCTTTTCTTCTGCCCGTGGTGCGCCTTCCGTTGCCGGAGAAGGCCGGCAGCCGTTTTTTCCTTCTTCGCGGGGATTCCCGGTCCCGTTCAATCCTGCCGGGCAGCCATTCCTATTAAAATATAGACGATGAAAAAATTATTACCATATTTGTACGCGGCAGGGGCTTTCCTTGCCCCCTGTTGCGCCGCGGAGCCGGAGATTCCCCAGCCATCCCCGAACACCATGAATATTACGATTAAAGCAGGAGAAAAGGAAATTGCCGCCACTCTTCAAGACAATGCCGCCGCCAGGGATTTCGTGGCCCGGCTTCCCCTGACGCTGACGCTGGAGGATTACGGCGATACCGAGAAGATCAGCCCTCTGCCCGGCAAGTTGTCCACCGCCGGGTCTCCGGCCATGGGGAAACCCTTCCGGGGGGCCATCGCCTATTACGCCCCGTGGGGCAATTTGTGCATTTTCAGGAAGGCCTTCGAGCCGTCCCGCGGCTTGGTGATTCTGGGGAGCGTGGACGGGGAAGGGATGAAGGCGCTGGATGTTTCCGGAAAGATCCGCGTGACCATTGACGTGAAACGCTGACCTTCCGGTTTGTCCGGCAGGTTTTTATCCCGGTTTTCCGGGATGGGGCAGCGTTCCTTTTTTAAGGAATCGGGAGAAGGCTGTTTTTCCCGGGCGGGGGCCTGTTGCCTCATTTTTTTGGGAGAAAAGATATTAAAGATACATGAGATTTTTTTAATGATATGAAAATAAAATATTTATTGAATGCGTGCGCTGCGGTGCCCGGTGATGGGAAAGGAGGGGCGGATGCCTCCCGTTGACAGGATGGGCCCCGTCAGCACGCGGGAGCGTTCCGTGATTCTGGACGCCTTGAGGGGACTGGCGCTTTTCGGCATCTGCCTGGCGAATTTTCCGGAGTTTTCCCTGTACACGTTCCAGAGTCCGGAGGTTGTTTCCGCCATGCCCACCGCCGGAATCGACCGGGTGGTCCGCTTCCTCCAGTACGTGTTTATTGACGGCAAGTTTTACAGCCTGTTTTCCCTGTTGTTCGGCATCGGCTTTTCCATCATGATGTCGCATTCCATGGAGAAGGGGCGCGACGGCATCGCCGTTTTTTACCGCAGGATGGGCCTTCTGGCCCTGATCGGGCTGCTGCACCTGATGCTCCTGTGGAGCGGGGACATCCTGCTTCTGTATGCGCTGGCCGGCCTGCTGCTGCCGCTGTTCCGGAATGTGCCGGACAGAAAGCTGCTGGCGATTGCCGCCGCGCTTGTTTTCTGCCCTGTTCTCATGGATGCCCTGAAGGTTTTTTCAGGCTACCGGTTTGACCTCGCCGCTCCGGTGGGGGGCGCAGTACGGTATTTCAACGGCCTCAGCGGGATTACGGACGCGAATTTCGGCAGATGGCTGGTGGACGGGGAACATTATTCCGACGTTCTGAAGTTCACCCTGTCCGGGGCGTTCATCCGCGTCCAGGAGCTGCTGGAGAGCAACCGCGTCTTCAAGGTGCTGGGCTTGTTCCTGCTGGGGCTGTATGTGGGAAGGAACGGAATTTATGCGAATCTGGAGAGGCGGCGGACGCTGTTGAAGAGGGTATGCCGCTGCGGTTTTCTGGCGGGGCTGCCCCTTTCCTTCCTGTACGCCGCCCATGCGCTTCACCTGCTGGGCGGCGTACCCGTGGCCGTGGCCTTCCTGTATGCCGTCAGCGTTATTCCCCTCAGCCTGGCGTATGTGTCCGTTTTCTGCCTGTGGTTCCTTCGCCGGAAGGACGCTCCCTTGTTCCGGGCGCTGGCGGCTCCCGGGCGGATGGCGCTGACCAATTACATCGGGCAGTCCGTGCTGGGCATCGTCCTGTTTTACGGAATAGGCTTCCGCCTGGGGGCCCGGCTGGGGCTGGCGCAGGTGGAACTGGTAGCTGCCTCCGTCTTCCTGTTCCAGGCGCTGTTCAGCCGCGTCTGGCTGAAGTTCTGCCTGTTCGGCCCCCTGGAATGGGGCTGGCGCATGCTGACGTACGGGAAAAGGCTCCGGTTGTTCCGGAAGACTCCGGTTTTCCCCGGAAGGAAGGCGGCTCCTTTTAACAAGTAAAGAGTTCATGGAGGTTTTCCAATGGCTGTTTATCCAATCACGGAGCCGCCGGGCCGGCTGGGAGTCATCACCGCGTATCTGATGATTTACGTGGTGTGGGGGTCCACCTATTATTTTATCGGGACGGCGCTGCAGGGGTTCCCTCCGTTTCTGCTGGGCGGAATGCGCTTCTGCACGGCGGGGCTCCTTCTGCTGCTGGCCGGGCGGGCAAGGGGGGAGGATATTTTCCGGGGTCCCCTGGTCCGGAAGTCCGCCGTCAGCGGCATTATCCTCCTTTTCGTGGATATGGCCGTCGTCATGCTGGCCCAGCAGTATTTGAGCAGCAGCCTGGTGGCGATCATCGCATCGTCCACGGCCATCTGGATTATCGCGCTGGATGTTCCCATGTGGCGCAGGAATTTCCGGAGCATTTCCGTTTTCGCGGGGATAGCGGCCGGATTCCTGGGAGTGGGCCTTTTGTTCGCGGAGCAACTTGGACGGGAGGAAGGGGGGGGCCAGGGCGCGCACGGTATCCTGCTGCTGGTTTTCGGCTGCGTTTCCTGGGCTTTGGGGACGCTGTACGCCAAGTACCGTTCCTGCGCGGAGGAGGCGGTCAACAATGTGGGCGGGGCGGCGTGGCAGATGCTCGCGGCGGGGGTGATGTTCTGGTGCTGGGCCCTCGTCCGGAAGGAGCCGGAGAACATGGATTGGGAGGAAGTTCCTGCTTCCGCGTGGCTGTCACTCCTTTATCTGGTGCTGTTCGGCTCCGTCCTGGCGTACACCAGCTATATCTGGTTGCTGAAGGTTCGTCCGGCGGCGGAAGTAGGCACGCACGCCTATGTGAACCCCCTGGTGGCCGTCGTCCTGGGGTGTGCGGCGGGAGGGGAAGGGATGACGTGGGCGCGGATGGCCGGGCTGTTCGTCATCCTGGGGAGCATCGCGCTGGTGAGGAGAACGCCTCCGGAAGATTCCGCCGGGAAAGGGCGCGCGCTTTCCCCTGCGGCCGCCATGGCGTACAGAAAGGGAATATCGTGCCGGGAATCTGAAAAATGAAGTTTTTTTCATGATTTCACGGTTCATGAAATGATTTTTATGACAGTTAATATTTATTAATTATGAATACATTACAAATGATGAACGAGAAAATGCTAAAAATCCTTTGCATTACAGTTACTATAAGGAATAGCCTGAAGGAAGAAAGAAGAAGGCCGGGAATGCGGAGAATGCCGCTCCCCGTCTTTTTCCCGGTCTTCCTTTTCCGGATGCCGATTGCCGCCGCTTAAACGCATATGATGAATTCCAAAAGAACATTTTACCAACCCATCACCATGACCAAGAAAATGATTAAGAATACTTCCTACGAGGGGGAGCGCCCCTTGTTTGCCTCCCATCATCTGAGGCTGGAAGACGTCACGATTTATCCGGGAGAGTCCGCCCTGAAGGAATGCTCCGACATTGAAGCCGTACGGTGCGAGTTCCGGGGAAAGTACCCTTTCTGGCACAACGACGGCTTGCTGATTGAGAATTGCCTGTTCAGGGAAGGCGCCCGAGCCGCCATCTGGTATTCCCGGAACCTGCGCATGAAGGATACGCGGGTGGAAGCCCCCAAGATGTTCCGGGACATGGACGGGATGGTTCTGGAGAACGTGGTCCTGACGGACGCCCTGGAATGCTGCTGGCACTGCCGGAACGCGGAGCTGCGCAACGTGCAGGCGGACAAGGGCGATTACCTGTTCATGCACGGGGAGAATATGGACATTGACGGTTTCCGCCTGAACGGGAACTACTCCTTCCAGTATTGCAGGAATGTGGTGATCCGGAATGCGGAGATTCATTCCAAGGACGCCTTCTGGAATACGGAGGGCGTGACGGTGTACGATTCCGTGGTGGACGGGGAATACCTGGGCTGGCATTCCAGAAACCTCCGCCTGGTGAATTGCCGTATTTCCGGCACGCAGGCGTTGTGCTACGCGGAGAACCTGGTGCTGGAAAACTGCACGTTCGGGGAGGATGCGGACCTTTGTTTTGAATATTCCTCCGTGCAGGCGGAAATCAAGGGGCGCGTGCACAGCGTCAAGAACCCGCGCAGCGGACGCATCGTGGCGGAAGAGTACGGGGAGGTTATTCTGGACGAGCACTGCAAGGCTCCGGCCAACTGCTCCATTGAAACGGGAAAAACGCAGTCGGGAGAAGCAGCATGAAGTACGATTTTGACACCCTTGTGCCGCGCCGGGGAACGAATTCCTACAAGTGGGATTCCATGCCCCGGGCGGACATTCTGCCCATGTGGGTGGCGGACATGGATTTCCGCACGGCTCCGGCGGTGACGGAGGCCATCCGGAAGAGGGCGGAACACGGCATTTTCGGCTACACGCGGGTTCCGGATTCCTATTATGAGGCGGTCACGAACTGGTTTGAACGCCGCCACGGCTGGAAGATCAGTCCGGAGTGGATTATTTACACCACGGGGGTGGTGCCCGCGCTGTCCGCCATCATCCGGGCCCTGACGGCTCCGGGGGACAAGGTGCTGGTGCAGACGCCCGTGTACAATTGCTTTTTTTCCTCCATCCACAATAACGGGTGCGTGGCGGAAACCAGCCCGCTGAAGTACGAGAACGGGAAGTACGCGCTTGACGCGGAGGACCTGGAGCGGAAGGCGGCGGATCCCGCCGTCAAGCTCCTGCTCCTGTGCAATCCCCACAATCCCGCCGGGCGCGTCTGGACGAGGCCGGAGCTGGAGAAGATCGCGGATATCTGCCGGAGAAACGGCGTGCTGGTGGTGGCTGACGAGATTCATTGCGAACTGACGTATCCCGGCCATCCCTACACGCCGTTCGCCTCCCTTTCGGAGGAGGCCCTGCGCCATTCCGTCACCTGCATTTCCCCCAGCAAGGCCTTTAATCTGGCGGGCATTCAGATCGCCAATATCGTCGCGGCGGATGAGGAGGTCCGGAGGAAGATTGACAAGGCTATCAACATCAACGAGGTGTGCGATGTCAATTCCTTCGCCGTGGATGCTCTGGAAGCGGCCTACAACGGCGGAGAGGACTGGCTGGAGGAGCTGAAGCTTTACCTTTACGGGAATTACGAGACGGTCCGGGACATGCTGGGCGAACGCCTACCGCAACTCCGCGTGCTGCCGCTGGAGGGAACGTACCTGGTCTGGATAGATTGCTCCGCGCTGGGGCTTTCCTCCGCGGAAATTGTCCGTTTGCTGGAGGAAGAAGGCCGGGTGATGGTGAACGGCGGCGAAATGTACGGGGAATCGGAGGGCTGTTTCATCCGCCTGAACATCGCCTGTCCCCGGAAACTGCTGCTTGAGGGGGTGGAAAGAATCTGCCGTACGCTGGGCGGCCGCGTTTCCGGAACATGAACGCGGCCGGCGGCCTGAAAGGTCTCAATGGAGAGAGCGCGAAGAACGATCATCAAGAACAAACAATCAAGTTGCCATGAGAAACAATATGACGAGAAGAGCGTGGCTCCAGTCTTCCACCGCGGCCCTAGCGTGCCTGGCCTTGCCGGAATATGCGCTGGGCGCGGCCGCGGAGAAGAACGGAGCTTCCAGGGTATGGATGACGAAGGAGATTTCTCCGGAGGCTCTCGTAAGAATTTACGAGGCCCTGGGGCGTCCGGCCACGGGAAAGGCGGCCGTCAAGATCAGCACCGGGGAGCCGGGCGGCCGCAATTTCCTGAGTCCGGCCCTGATCAAGGGCCTGGTGCACCGCGTGAACGGCACCATCGTAGAGTGCAATACGGCTTACGGCGGCAAGCGGTCCCGGACGGAAGACCACCTACGTGCCGCGAAGGAGCACGGTTTTTCCGACATTGCCAGGGTGGACATCATGGACGCGGAGGGAGAGTTCACCATTCCGGTGAAGGACAGGAAGCACCTGGAATACGATATCGTAGGGAACCATTTGAAGAATTATGATTTCATGATCAACCTGGCCCACTTCAAGGGGCACGCCATGGGCGGCTTCGGCGGCGTGATCAAGAACCAGTCCATCGGCGTGGCTTCCGCAAGCGGCAAGGCGTACATCCATTCCGCCGGAAAAACGCGGGACGTTGCCGCCGTGTGGAACAATCTGGCCGCGCAGGACGACTTTCTGGAGTCCATGGCCGCCTCCGCTCAGGCGGTGGCCGATTACTTCGGGGACAGGATTCTGTATATCAACGTGATGAACAAGCTGTCCATTGACTGCGATTGCGATGCCCACCCCCATGACCCGGAGATGAAGGGCATCGGCATTCTGGCTTCCCTTGACCCGGTGGCGCTGGACCAAGCCTGCCTGGACCTCGTTTACGCCGTCAAGCCTTCCGCCGGAGACAACAGCAAACCCCTGATCGAGCGCATTGAAAGCCGTCATGGGCGGCACACGGTGGATTACGCCGAACAGATAGGCCTGGGTACCAGGAAGTATGAGCTGAAGGAGCTGGAACCGCAGGAGGGCGTTTAACGGAGTATTTTCCTTTCAATATCAAAAATAATAAAAAACAGAAACAGTTATGGAAGAAGTTACATTAAACAACGGAGTTGTCATGCCTATCCTGGGCTTTGGAGTTTTTCAGATTCCCGACGCCGCAGAGTGCGAGCGCTGCGTGCTGGACGCGATCGGCGCCGGCTACCGTTCCATTGATACGGCCCAGATTTACAGCAATGAGGAGGCCGTAGGCCGCGCGGCGGAGAAGAGCGGGGTGCCGCGCGAGGAATTGTTCCTCACCACGAAGGTGTGGATTACCAACGGCGGGTATGAAAAGGCGAAGGCTTCCATTGACGAGTCCTTGCGCAAACTGCGCACGGATTACGTGGACCTGCTGCTCATCCACCAGCCCTTCAACGATTATTACGGCACTTACCGGGCCATGGAAGAGGCTAACCGGGCCGGAAAGGTCCGTGCCATCGGCGTGAGCAATTTTTATCCGGACCGTTTTGTGGACCTGGCGGAGTTCTGCGAGATCAAGCCCGCCGTCAACCAGGTGGAAACGCACGTGTTCAACCAGCAGGTGAAGGCCCGGGAGCTGATGGCGAAGTACGGTACCAGGATGGAATCCTGGGGGCCCTTCGCGGAAGGCCGCAATGGATTTTTCACGAATCCGGTGCTGAAGGACATCGGAGAGAAGTACGGCAAGACTCCGGCGCAGACGGCCCTGCGCTTCCTGATCCAGCGCGGCGTCATCGTCATTCCGAAGACGACCCACCGGGAAAGGATGGAGGAGAATTTCAACGTCTTTGACTTTGAACTTTCCCAGGAGGACATGGGGGCCATCGCCAGGCTGGACCGCGGAGAGAGCCTTTTCCTGTGCCATCAGGACCCGGAGTCAGTCCTGTACCTGATCAATTACGTAAAGTAATAATTCACCTCAAGTATTGGAAAGATGACAGGGCATTCATTTAAAAGGTTTTGCGCGGCTTTCTCCGCCTGCATTTGCTGTGCAGGGAGCTTATCCGCTGAAAACAATAACGCCAACACGGACAGGATCATGAACGAACAACTGAATTTAACGCAGGAATGGGACAAGGTGTTTCCGAAGAGCGACAAGGTAGACCACCGCAAGGTAAGCTTCCGCAACCGCTACGGCATTACGCTGGCCGCGGATTTGTATATCCCCCGGAAGGCCGGCGGAAAGTTGCCGGCTATCGCCGTTTCCGGCCCCTTCGGAGCCGTGAAGGAACAATCTTCCGGGCTCTATGCCCAGACGATGGCCGAGCGCGGTTTTCTAACGATCGCGTTTGATCCCTCGTATACGGGAGAGAGCGGCGGGGAACCCCGTTATGTCGCTTCCCCGGACATCAATACGGAGGATTTCTCCGCAGCCGTCGACTACCTCTCCACACGCGACGACGTGGACCCCGAACGCATCGGAATCATCGGCATTTGCGGGTGGGGCGGCATGGCGGTGAACGCGGCGGCTATCGACACCCGCATCAAGGCGACGGTAGCGTCCACGATGTACGATATGAGCCGCGTGAACGCGAACGGCTATTTCGACGCGATGGACGCCGACGCCCGTTATGAGCTTCGCAAGCAACTGAATGCCCAGCGCACCGCCGATGCGAAGAACGGTTCTTATGCGCTCGCGGGGGGCGTGCCCGATCCCCTGCCTGACGATGCCCCAGGATTCGTGAAGGATTACTACAATTACTATAAGACGCCCCGCGGCTACCACAAGCGTTCGCTCAACTCGAATGGCGGATGGAATACCACCTCCGCGCTCTCGTTCATCAATATGCCCCTCCTGGCGTACAGCGGTGAAATCCGCAGCGCCGTGCTCATGATTCACGGAGAAAAAGCCCATTCACGCTATTTCAGCGAGGATGCCTTCAAGAAGTTGAAAGGGGACAACAAGGAGCTGATGATCATTCCCGGCGCGAGCCATGTGGATCTCTATGACAATCAAGCCGGGGTTATTCCTTTCGGCAAAATCGAGCAGTTCTTTCAGGAGCATCTGAAATAAGGAGGTTCTGCGGCTGATTTTGAAGGGAGCTGATTACGGTGAGGGACTCAACATGATAAGCCGTCTGCCGGTTGTTCGCAGGGGAAGGACAGCGTTCTTCCCGTTCCGGCGGGGTTCAAGCCATTTTAAGCAAGAGACACATGATACTGATTTTCGGAGCATTGCTGGCGGTTTACGTTTTCTGCCGCGCCATTCTGCCGCTTAGGCTGAAATGGGGCTGGAAGGCCCTGCTCGCCGTCCTTCTGGCGGTGGCGGCGTTCAAATTCCATCTGCTGCATTTGTTCGGCGGCCCCATGTTTTTCTCCCCGGTTCTGCCGGAAGGCGTCCTGCTGGCGGCCGCATGGCTGTTCTCCGTGCTTTTCTTGTTCTTTTTCCTGCTGCTGGCGGCGGACGTGGCGCGCCTCCTGTATTTGCTGGTTCTGTTCTGCCTGCGGAAGAAGAAGACGGAACGGTTCCGCATCATCGGCAACCGGGTGAATCTTGCCCTGCTGGCTTTCGCCGCCGTACTGGCTACCGTGGGGATGGCCGGAGGAACCGGGGTGCCGCGGGTGAAGGAGGAAACGATTTCCGTGAACCATCTGCCGGATGGGGCGGACGGCCTGACAGTCGCCGTGCTGGCGGACCTTCATGTGGACGGCATCACGCGGGCGGACCGCATCAGGAAAATTGTGGAACGCACGAATGCCCTGAATCCGGACATCGTCATTATTGCCGGGGACTTCGTGGACGGGACGGTTCCCGTGCACGGGGATGATTTGAGGCCGCTTGCGGATTTGAAGGCCAGGTACGGGGTGTTTGGCGTGCCGGGCAATCATGAGTATTATTCCGGTTATGAGGAGTGGATGGAGTTCCTGCCCACCCTGGGCATCCGTATGCTTCACAATGAACATGTGCAGACGGGCGGGGGCGCGGTAGTGCTGGCGGGGGTGACGGATCCTGTAGCCGGCATCATGGGAAAGGAGGTGCCGGATATACGCAAGGCGCTGGCGGGAGCCCCGGAAAAGGGGGTGCGCATCCTCGCCGCCCATCAGCCGCGGCTGGCCCCGGAAGCGGCGGAGCACGGCGTGGACCTCCAGGTTTCCGGCCATACGCACGGCGGCATGATTGCCGGCATTGACCGGCTGGTGGCCCGGTTCAACGAGGGCTTTGTGTCCGGATTGTACACGGTGGGGGGTATGAAGCTGTATGTCTCCAACGGGGCGGGGATTTGGAACGGCTTTCCCATCCGCATCGGCGTTCCTTCGGAAATCGTGCTGATCCGGCTCCGGAAAGAGGAATAAGAGTGTTTAGAGTGGAGTGGGTGCAATCTTTGGAACAGATGAGGGAAAACATGTTGACTTATAGCTGCTCTAACGTTTAGACAGGAAGAAGGAACAAGGGTCGTGCACGGAGACTGCCGGATGAAGCCGTTTTTCTTCCCGGGCTGTTTTCTGCGCGGCCTTCCAACCCAGACATTAAATTCATGAAAACAATATCAATGATATGCACGCTGGCGGCCGCCCTGATGACGGGGGCCGGATGCTCGGGACAGGAACAGCCCAAGGTTTCCGTGGAACCTGCCAAGGTGCTCGTCGCCTACTATTCATGGGGCGGCAATACGAAGTACGCCGCCGCGCAGATTCAGAAGGCGACGGGCGGAACCCTGTTTGAAATCAAGCCGGTCAAGCCTTACCCGTCCGGGTACCGGGAATGTACGGTACAGGCCAAAAAGGAGATTCAGGAAGGCGTCAGGCCGGAGCTGGCCGCCAGGGTGGAGGACATGGGCAAGTACGACGTGATTTTCATCGGCAGTCCCAACTGGTGGAGCACGATTGCGCCTCCGGTCGCCTCTTTCCTGGCAAGCCACGACCTTTCCGGCAAGACGGTGATTCCGTTTGTGACGCACGGAGGCGGCGGCATGGCGCGCTGCGGGGACGAGGTGCGGAAGCTGTGCCCCAAGTCCACCGTTCTCAAGGGCGGAGCTTTTGCCGGGGAAGGCATCCGGACGGCCAGGCCCGCGCTGGTCAAGTGGGTCAATGACACGATCACCATCAACAAATAATGCTCCTTATGAAACGAACCCTTGCGGGAATGGCTTTTTCCCTTGCCTGTTTGATGAACCTTTCAGAAGCCCAAACCATGAATAACGATACAAGCGCCTTGTCGCCAAAAGAACAACAGATTGCCGCCATCAGCGCCCATACGGCCAGGGGCGACATGCCCGGCCTGCGGAACGCCCTGACGGCGGGGCTGGATGCCGGACTGACCCTGAACGAGCTCAAGGAGGTGCTGGTCCAGATGTATGCCTATTGCGGTTTTCCACGCAGCCTGAACGCTCTCAATGAGTTGATGGTTCTGGCGAAGGACCGCGCCTCGCGCGGCATCAATGATACGGTGGGAGCGGAGGCGGGAGCGCCGCCCGCCGGAAAGAGCATCGACTTCGGCACGGCCAACCAGACGAAGCTTTGCGGCGCTCCGGTGAAGGGGGATCTTTTCCTGTTCGCCCCGGCCATTGACGAGTTCCTGAAGGCGCATTTGTTCGGGGACATTTTCGGCCGCGACAATATGGACTGGAAGACCCGGGAGCTCGCCACCATCGCGGCCCTGGCCGCCATGACGGGCACGGAAAGCCAGTTGAACTCCCACATCCGCATCGGGAAGCACAACGGCCTGACTGACGGGCAGGTGGAGGCCATTCTGGCCGTATCCGCCGCTGCCGGGAAGAAGGACGCCTTCCCCAAAGGGGAGCCGGCTCCGGCCAATTTCACCGGAAAAGCCTGGGTAGCCATGCTGGTGGACAACAGGGATTACGACATGTCCGCCTATAACGTCACCTTTGCCCCCGGCACGCGGAACAACTGGCACAGCCATTCCGTGGGCCAGGTGCTGTTCTGTACGGAAGGCACGGGATACTACCAGGAGCGCGGCAAGGCCGCCCGGCGCCTGACGCCCGGTTCCGTGGTGGAAATCCCGGCCAATACGGAGCACTGGCACGGCGCGGCGCCGGACAGTGAGTTCGTGCACCTCGGCATCACGCCCAGGGCGGCTTCCAACAGGACGGCGTGGGGAGGCCCCGTGACCGATGCGGAGTATGCGGAGGCGACGGGAAGCAAATAAAAGCGCAGGGATTTTCCGGCGTTTCCTCCTTTTCCTTCGGAGAGGGGGGAAGCCGGGAAGGTTTTTCTCCTTGACGGGAAATGAAGGAAAAAACGGGGCGTCCGGGAATTCCACTGGAATTCCCGGACGCCTCCTGTTGCGGATTTAAGGGAAAGCTTATTCTTCCGGAGCGATGTTCGGTTCGCTGGCGCTGACGTGGTTCAGCGGATTGCAGCTGTCCGGCCTGTGGTTGTTCAAAAGATCCTGGTAGAATTTCTTCTTGTACTTCAAGACTTCCATCTGTTTTTTCAGGATGCGAAGCTGTTCACGGAGGCTTTTCTCCTGCTTGAAAATCAGTTCGGCGCGTTCCGGAATGGTGGTGTCCCCTTCCTGGCACAGGTCGATGTAGTGCTTGACGCCTTCAATCGGGAGGCCCGTCATCCGGAGGCAGTGAACCAAGCGCAGCCAGCCCAGGGTGTAGTCTGAAAACATGCGGGCATTGCCTCCGCTGCGGTCCACGTCCGGAATCAATCCGGCGTTTTCATAGTAGCGGATGGTGTAGGCGGACATCTCCATCATTTCCGCAACCTGTTTCACGGTATATTTGGGAGTGCGGTCATAGGAAGGCCGGTAGGAGCTGGATGGGGTCTTTTGTGTGATCATTGTGCAGTTGATGGCTTACAGTTACTCTAATATACTACCGGTTGCGGGATGGCAAGCGTTTTGCGTTGCCTCGCGGGCAATAACGTGTTCATAAGGCAGGGAAAACGGCTGGGACCGCCTTCCGGCGGACGGAAGGGTTTTCTGACTGACTAATTGCCGGATGAAGGAAAAGGGGAAAGGCCGGAAAGCCGTCTCCATGGTTGCTCCTGGAGAAGACGCCGGAACATGAAAAAGGCTGTTCCGGTGAAGGAACAGCCTTGATTCATTGGAAGAAAGCACATTTCAGGCGCGTACCCTGCGGCGGCGCAGCATCATGGCGGCAAGCCCCAGCAGGCCCAGGGAGGCCGCGGCCGGTTCGGGGACGGCCAGCGTCCCTTCCAGGGAAAGGTCTTCCACGGTGGCGTTATCTCCTCCCCGGCCTCCGGAGCTTCCCACCACGGCATAGACCTTGCCGTTGCCGTTTTCCTTCATGGCTCTCAACTGGTCTTCCGTGAGGTCATAGTGAACGTTCCAGGGGGAGCCGTCATTGTTCCTCGTTCCCTTGCAGAGTTCCACCATTTCCCCGTCCCTGGTTTCATACCAGACGGAATACGTGTACGTTCCGGTGGTTCCGGACGGGGTGAGGTTCATGCTGAAGCTCAGGCCGGAGTAATCCTGAATGTTTTCAATGGTCATTTTCAGACCGAAGCAGACGCCCGCCGTGCCGGGCATGCTGGGCAGGTTGATGGTCTGGTCTTCCGTGTTGGAGGTGGCGTTCCCCCAGCGCATGTCGCCGTTGCCGGTAGTGGTGTACCATCCGTCAGCCCGGGAACCGAGCCAGTTTTTAACGTCGTCTCCCGTGATGCCGTCCCCGGCAAGGCGTCCCGCTGAGTTGTAGCCCTGGCCCGTCATGGCGCCGATGTCGGGCATCAGCTCGACGGTTGCCGCCGCAGCGACGCCTGCCAGAGAGGCCACGGCCAGGTGGATGATGAGGTATAATGCTTTCTTCATATTCGTGTGGAATGATTGAATTATTCGCAAACTACCGGATTAACAATCCGCGGAGCTCCGGAGACGTTTCAAACGGGAACGAAGGAAAGCTCAAATGCATGGTTAACAAACACTTTCCCGTTTTCTTCCAAGCCCGCATACTGCCTGGGAATTGGGAACTCCCGGCCCTAATGGATACTCTCGCCGGAGCAGGATGGCGGCTATTGAAGGAGAACCTCCGCTGCGCTGCGGAAAGATTTTTTACCCACGAAAGGCGGGAGCCTTCCGTTCCCAGGCGCGGGAGGTGCAAATCCACCGTTTCTTTTGCAGGTTGCCTTTCGCCTGGAAAGGACGGGAGCCTGCTCCTCATCTCATGGCTGTTTCCTTTCCCAGACGCGTCTTTCCCGGAAGTTCGGGCTTCCCTGCTTCGTTGCGGAACGAAGAGAAAATCTATTGCATCAGGAACAGAAGCTGACGATTTACGGAGTATGGACAAGGGAAATTTCCCGAAAACGTTTTTCTTTCAGATGTTCATGCTTGACTCCGGATTGTTAATCCGATGCATGGTCTTCTCTATGTTTTAGGTAATTGAAACAGAATATATTATGGAGACGTTAAGAAGGTGTTTTCCTGCGCTGGTGATGCTTGTAGTTGGCAGCCGCGGGGGAGGAATACCTCAATAAAGGGAGGCGGATGGAGCCAGTGCCTCCCCGTCCGTTTCCTGAAACTCCGGTTTCACGGCTTTCCTTCCGCCGGACGGGGGCCCGGTCAGGAATTGTCCGGAGCGGGAAGTGGGGGCCGGCGTGCGCCGTGTCCCGGCAAGTCCGGGAATTCCCATGGAAAAGGGTCAAAGGGTTTGACGGGCTTTTCCGGCCCGTTACAATGAGACCGCTCCGGGATGGAGCCTGCGCCATGATTATTGCCTCCCTTTCCGATTCCGCCCGTTACGAGTCTTTGAATCCCCTTTTCCAGCGGGCTTTCGATTTTGTCAGGGAGGCCGGTCCGGCTTCCCTGGAACCGGGCCCCCATGTCCTGGAGGAAGACGCCCTGATTGTGATGGTGAATGAGCCGGCGATGAAGAAGCCGGAGAAGGCCCGCATGGAAGTGCACGACAGGTTCATTGACATCCACGTTCCCCTTTCACGGGAGGAAGGGTTTGCGTGGAAGGACCGCTCTGCCCTGGAAAAGCCTTCCGAACCGTTCAACATGGAAAAGGACGCGCAGCATTACGACGATGCGCCGGACACCTCTTTTACCGTGAAGCCGGGGCAGTTCGCCGTCTTTTTCCCGGAGGACGCCCATGCCGGCTGCATCGGGGAAGGGGCTCTCCGTAAACTGGTGATTAAAGTCAGAACGGCCTGACCCGCCTTCCGGAAAGATGGTCCGGCGCCGGAACAGGCCGTTCCTCCACGCCCGCTCCGGCTTGCCTGCCGGCGGGGCAATCATTCAATTTATTCCTCGTCTTCCACCCTCGCGTCCTGCTTGGGGTCCTGCGGAGCATTTTCCGGAATCCAGACGGCCACGTTGCCGCCGTGGACGAGGAACTGGCCGTTGCCTTCCTCGTCAATGGTGACGGTTTCCTCCACGTTTCCGGTGGCTTCCTTCCAGGTTTCCCCGGCGTGCTGCTTGCCCACGTTCATCACCTTGTCTCCGTCCTCCCCGTTGGAGATGAGCACGGCCACGCCGGAATGCGGGTGGTCGTCATCCCCCACGCGGGTGAAGCCGATGGTGTTCGGGTGGTCAAAGTAGTAGTTCTGCTCCCCGAAGGCATGGTTTTTACGGATTTCCAGCAGGTTGTCGATGATGCCGCGGTGCATGGGCGGGTTGCCGCTTACTCCGTAGTAGTCCCCGTAGAAGATGCAGGGATAGCCTTCCTTCATGAGCAGGATGAGCGCATAGGCGGAGGGCTTGAACCAGTCTTCCACGGCTGATTCCAGGGAGCTGCCCCACTGGGAGTCATGGTTGTCCACAAAGGTGACGGCCAGCGTGGGGTGGTTCTGGACCAGGGTGCCGTCCAGAATCTTGGAAAGGTCGTAATCACGGCCCTGCTTGGAAGCCTGGTACATGTTGTAGTGCAGGGGCACGTCAAACAGGTCCACCTTGTAGCGTTCCTCCTTGAGGTATTCGTTCAGGGAGTCCAGGTCCTGCTTCCAGTATTCGCCCACGGCGTAGAAATCCTCTCCCCTGTCCTTGCGGACGGCGGCCAGGAATTTCTTGATGAACTCGTCATTGATGTGCTTGATGGCGTCCAGCCTCATGCCGTCCAGGTCCAGTTCCCGGGATACCCATACGCCCCATTTTTCCATTTCTTTCACCACTTCCGGGTGGTCGAAGTCCAGGTTGGCGAACATGAGGTAGTCATAGTTGCCGTTTTCTTCATCCACGCCTTCGCTCCAGCTTTTCCCGTCCCCCATGATCTTGAAGATGGAAGTTTTTTCCGTAGCGGCGTCGTAGTCCGTGCCGGTGAAGTGGTACCAGTGCCATTTGAAGTCGGAGTACTTGTCTCCGCGGCCGGGGAAGTTGAAGCCGGTCCAGCCTTCGATTTCGTAGGCGTCCGTGATTTCCTTGTCCCGGTTCTGCTGGTCCACTTCCTTGGCCATGAATTTTTCCGTATAGTCCGCTCCGGCCTTGTGGTTCATGACGGCGTCCAGGTAGACGCCCACATGGTGTTCATGAAGGGCCTTGATGGCGTCCTGGAGTTCCTGCTTGGTGCCGTATTTGGTGCGGACCGTGTTCTTCTGGTCGAATTCCCCCAGGTCAAACAGGTCGTAGGTGCCGTAGCCCACGTCGTTCTGTTCCTTGCCCTTGTAGGCCGGCGGAATCCAGACGGCTGTAACGCCTATTTCCTCCAGATGGGTGGCGTCTTCCTTCAGCTTGTTCCAGAACTGCCCGTCGTTGGGCAGGTTCCACTCAAAATATTGCATCATGATTCCGTTTTTCATTTTGTCAGATTCCTTGTAAATGTCGTTCGGGTTGTTCCGCCTTCAGGAGGCCGGCTGATGGGGAAGACGGTTCCCTGGCGTCTGCCGGGCGGGGCTCCGGATGATGATTTCACACGAAGCCGTCAACAAAATAGAGTCCTTAAAGCGCGGCGCGTTCGGCATACTGCCGGTGTTATGTCCCGCAAAATGTCAGGGAGAACGTGTGGAAAGCTGGAAAAGAGGGCTTTCCGCCAGGGCCGGACTGAACCTGCCCGCGAGCCGTCAGGAGTGAAACTGGCCCTTGTTGCTGCTGGAAAAACGAGCGTCAGCGAACGAGTGTGGAAAGAGAGGGCGCGGCCTTTGTCCGCCTGTTCATTCCGAAGCCGCAGGGGCCTGCGGCGCTCCCTGGAAGGGTTTCACGCTTCGGCCGTGCTGTGGTCCAGGTAGTGCCTGTTTTTCAGCCGGTAGTATTTGAGGAACCTCCGGATGAAGAGCAGGGTGACGATGAAGGAGAGCACGTCCGCCAGCGGGAGGGAGGCCCAGACGCCGTCCTGTCCCCAGAACCTGGGCAGCACCAGCAGGAACGGCAGCAGGAAGAGCATCTGGCGCGTCAGGGAGAGGAAGATGGCCAGACGGGCCTTCCCGATGGCCTGGAAGAAGTTGCCGATGATGATCTGGCTGCCGATGAGCGGGAAGGCCAGCACGCAGATGGTGAGGCCGTTGGCCGCCAGGCTGATGAGCGCGGCGTCATCCGTGAAGAGCCCGGCAATGCCGCGGGGGAAGAAAACGCAGGCCAGGAAGCCCAGCGTGGTGAAGGAAGTGCCCGCCAGCACGCCGTACTTGAGGGTGAGCAGGACGCGTCCCGGCTTCATGGCCCCGTGGTTGTAGCCGATGATGGGCTGCATGCCCTGCGTGAGGCCGATGACGAGCATGGCGAACAGGATGAGAATGCGGTTGATGATGCCGTAAGCGCCGATAGCCAGGTCCCCCCCGTGGTCCGCAAGCTGCCTGTTGATGGCGATGGTGACCGCGCTGCCGCAGACGTTTACCAGGCACGGAGCCATGCCGATGGACAGGATGCCGGTGACGATGGCCTTCCGCAGTTCCCAGATGCCGCGCCGGAAGTGGACCGTGCTGGCCGCGTCGGAGAAGTGGAGCAGCACGCGCGCCATGCCGGTGACCTGGGCAAGCAGGGTGGCCAGGGCGGCTCCGGTGATGCCCCATTTGAACCAGAAGATGAAGATGGGAGCCAGGATGATGTTGATCCCCACGGAGAGCAGGGTGGAGCCCATGGCCTTTTTCGGGTAGCCGGTGGCCCTCATCACGTGGTTGAGGTTGAAAAAGACGTACGTGACGGGCAGCCCCAGCAGGGTGACGAGCATGAAGTCGTACGCGTAGGCGAGGGTTTGCCCGCTGGCGCCGAAGGCGGTCAGGATTTCCGTCAGGAAGAGCAGTGTGGGAACCACCAGCACCACGGCGGCGATCAGGCTCATGATGAGGACGTTCCCCAGCGTGCGCTCCGTCCCCTCCTGGTCCTTCTTGCCCAGACGGATGGAGCTGATGGCCGCCCCGCCGATGCCCACCAGCGTGCCCAGCGCAAAGGTCAGGTTCATGATGGGGAAGGTGACGGCCAGGCCGGACAGGGCCAGGGGGCCCACGCCGTGGCCGATGAAGACGCTGTCAATGATGTTGTACAGGGAGTACACCACCATGCCGGCGATGGAGGGCAGGGAGTACTGGACCAGCAGACGCCATACGGATGCGTTTTCCAATTCTGCGATGTTGCGTGACTGGGCTGCCATGGACGGACCTCCTTTTCAGACGGGAGGCAAACTATAGGAATGCGCGGAGGGGTTGTCAAGCTGTCCACCCGTCCGGGGAGCGGGCATTTTTCCGCCGGAGCGGCCGGAAAGGCCTGTTTTTGATTGACTGGGGAAGCTTTTGGGGGTTGATTCCTTTCCGCCTTTTTCCAGGAACACGCCATGACTTTTTCCGTTTGCCCTTTCCTGCGCCTTGCCGCCGTCTGCGGAGGCGCCCTTCTGTGCTCTTCCTGCCTGCCCATGCTCGGCACCGGGCAGATGCTGGCGGGCAGCCATCTTGCGGACGGCCTGCTGTCCACCTCCCCCCTGGACCTGGTGTGGAGGGGGGACATCCGGTCCTTTCCCTCCTCCGGGCTGGATACGCCCAGGGGCTTCAAGGTTTCCCCCGCGGATTCCTATTCCCTGCTGATGGAGGCGCGCCCCGGCATTGCCGGAGAGTGGGCCTGCTACCATGACCGGAACAGTTACTACTGGGCCTTTGTGGCCGGGAAGAAGGAGGAGGAAGCGGGGCTTTACGCCGTGCGCCGCGGCGTGGCCGTGAACGGAACCACCGGGGAGATTGAAGACCACCCCGCCGCGCAGGCCGTCAAGCCTCCCTCCGTCATGTAGGCGCGGGTTCTGGTCTTTTTGCAAAAACCGCTGCCGGGAACCCGTTTTCCGGGCTGTGGAACACGATAGATTTGACAGGCAGGGGCCTTTGCGGGCGTATTATTACCCGCATGAAGTTCCTTTTATTATCGTTTGCGTGGATGTGCATGGCGTGCGCCGGGGCGTGGGGACAGGATACGGCTCCCTCCTTCCCGGCGAACGGAGCCAATTACAGGCTGTTCCCGGCGGACCAGCCGCCCCTGGTTCCCAAGCCCCAGCAGCTGCACTGGACCGGCAAGGCCATTCGCGTGCAGTCCGTTCGCATCCTGGCCCCGTCTCCGTCCAGGACTTCCTATCCGGAACAGATGAAGTTCATCGTTTCCGAATTGAAGTCCTTTCTGGCGGACCACCGGGTGAAGGTGGCTCCGGACGGGGCGTTCGCCGTCAAGTTCGTGAAGGGGGAGGTGAAGGCCGGCACGGAGAATCCCAAGCTGAAGGAGGAGGCCTATTCACTCCGCGTGACTCCCGGCGGCGCGCTGATTACGGCAGCGGACACCAGGGGGTTTTATTACGGCATGAAGACGCTGGAGCAGCTTCTCCTGCGGCGCGGCGGGACGACGACCATCGCCGCCTGCGACATCGTGGACTGGCCGGATTTTGAAATCCGCGGGTTCATGAACGACGTGGGCCGCAATTACATGCCGCTCCCCCTGATCGCGCAGGAGCTGGATTCCATGGCGCAACTTAAGCTGAACGTGTACCACTTCCATTTCACGGAGCATCCCGGCTGGCGGCTGGAGTCCAAGATTTATCCGGAACTGAATGATCCCAAGAATTTCACCCGCATGCCGGGCAAATTCTATACGCAGAAGGAGTTCAAGCAATTGGTGGAGTACTGCCGCCTGCGCAACATCCTGCTGATTCCGGAGATGGACATGCCGGGGCACAGCCAGGCGTTCCGGAAGGCGCTCAACGTGAAGATGAGCGATGAAAAGGCCACGAAGGCCCTGGTGGCCCTGATCAAGGAGATGTGCGCCCTGGTTCCCAAGGAGAAGATGCCCATCATCCACATCGGCACGGACGAGGCCCACGGCAAGGACGAGCAGGTGAACAATGACATTCTGAAGGAATACATCAATGCGGTGGAGTCCTGCGGCCGCACGCCCATGAGGTGGCACCCCGGCCTGACGCCTAAGGGCTATAACGGCTCCATCCTGCAATTGTGGTCCGGCCGCCAGAACCGTGGCGCATGGCCTGTCAACGGGTCCAAGTACGTGGATTCCCTGGAGACCTACCTGAACCACCTCGATCCGTTTGAAACGGCCATGACCATGTACTTCCGCCGGGCCTGCCCGTTCCAGAATGCGGACGGCCTGGGCATGATGCTGTGCTCTTTCCCGGACCTGGAAATTACGGACCCGCGCAACCAGGTTCTCCAGACGCCCGTTTACGCAGGGATGGCGTTCGTTTCCGAGCCCTTGTGGAACAATCCCCATGAAAAGGTGCAGGGAGACCCCAACCAGGACGAGTACATGAAGTATTTCTCCAACCTGCCCGTGCAGGGGGACCCGCTGCTGAAAGGATTTGCGGAGTATGAAAACCGCGTGCTCGCCATCCGGGACCGCTTCTTCGTGAACAAGGAGTTCAATTACGTGCGGCAGGCCAATATTCCGTGGAAGCTGCTGGGCCCCATTCCCAACGGAGGGAAGACGGAAACGGAGTTCGCCCCGGAGGCGGACAACAAGACCGGGAAGATGAAGGATTCCTACGAGATTGACGGCGTTACCTACGAGTGGTCCAAGGACGCCTACACCGGAGCCACCATCATCTTCAAGCATTACTGCGATTTCCCGACGCTGTTCAACGGGGCGAAGATGGGGGCCTATCCCCACAAGAACCACACCTATTACGCGCAGACCTGGATTTATTCCCCGAAGGCGCAGACGGTGCCCTTCTGGATCAGCGGCCATACCTGGGCCACGTCCGACTGGCGCAACGGCCCGGCGAGCGTCCCCGGCAAGTGGTTCCACGCGAATCCCAGGTTCTTCGTGAACGGGCAGGAGATTGACCCCCCGCAATGGAAGAAGCCGCGCAACGGCGGCGTGCTGGTGGATGAAAACTACCATTTCCGGGAGCCTTCCATGGTTCCCCTGAAGAAGGGCTGGAACCGCGTGCTGGTGAAGAGCCCCAGCAACAATTCCGCGCGCCGGTGGATGTTCACGTTCGTTCCCGTGCAGGTGAACCCCAAGACGCCTGGCTGCAACGTGAAGGAGTATCCCGGCCTCAAGTTCGCCGCGGAACCGAAGTAAAGGGCTTTTCCGGTTGTTCCCGGGCAAATGACGAAGGCATGAAGCGCGTTCCGCTTCATGCCTTCTTTGTGTCCGGACGAAGTTCCGGGAGAGCGCGGCGTCCTGTCAGAGTTTTTTCCAGGGCAGGGCTTCCAGCATCCCGTCAAAGCCCAGTCCCGTTCCGGCGGGAACGGCTACCTGCGGGTTCATGCCGCCCATCTGGTCAAGGAAGGGGTCCGGTTCAAACAGGAGGTGTGTGCAAAGGCCGCAGAGGGGGATTTCCGTGGGCAGGGCGTTGCGGTAGTAGTCCGCCGCCTGGTAGACGGCCCAGAGCTGCCCCACGGGATGGTCCATGACGGTGGTGAACACGGGGGGCTCGTAAAGATACTCCGGCGTAGCTTCCCTCGCGGGCTTGACGATGCGGATGATGGGCAGGTCCGAGGAGATGGCCGGCTGGTGCTCCGAGTCCGAGCCCATGTCCAGGGCCAGCGGCATGCCGGCGTCCACCAGCCGTTCCCAGCTCTGGACAGAGAAGGGGCACGGGTCTTCAATGAAATCTATCCGGGTTTTCAGGTGGTGGGGCAGGGATTTCCAGAATTTCAGGGCGTCGTTTTCATTCAGGCAGCCGTTGAAGTCCAGCCGCCAGCGCCAGGCGGGGACCATGGAGGCGAGCATGGTCAGCCGTTCCAGGGCGGCGGCCAGGTTGGGGCTGGCCTTGATTTTTCCGGCCTTGAACCCCTTGGATTCCATGATGCGGATGGTGGCGGGGCTGACGCAGGAGGGCAGCGTGGCGTGGCTGGCCGGAATGTGCAGGCCGTCAAACAGGCTGGCGCCCTTCGCGCGCGCCTCCCCGTCCGTCCGGGCGCATTCCAAGGCGCGGATGCCCAGCGGCAGCGGGCTTCCCTTCCTGAGCGCGTCCAGTTCCTCCTGCAACGTGGCGTCCCCCAGCTCCGGCCACGGCTGGATGCAGCCGTACCCGCCTTCATCCGTTTTAATGAGGGCTCCTTTCCTGCATACTTCCGCGGCTCTGGCGTTCAGCGGACCGCAGGCCGTTAAAGAATATTCATGGTAAAACACAACTTTAATTCAAACAGCCTTTCAATCTTTTGTCACGATGAAAAAAGGTTTTCATTGGATTTTGGAGGGGGAATGGCTAAGCTCCGTGTCATGTACAGAACATTGGTGTTCGGAGCGGGCGGCCGTGTGGGGAGCCGCCTGGCGGCGCATCTGGAAGAGGAAGGCATGGAAGTGGTGGGATGCGGACGGGACGCCTGTGATTTAAAGGATTTAAAAGCCCTGAAAAACGTGCTGCTTTCCTCCGGCGCCACCCACGTGGTGAACTGCGCCGCCGTGAGCGGCCTGGAGGCCTGCCTGGATGATCCGGAGACGGCGCACCGCGTGAACGCCATGGCCCCGGAGATGATGGCTCGCATCTGCCGCCTGGAGGGCATGCGCTTCATCCACCTGAGCACGGACTACGTGCTGGACGGCAGGAGGGCCGGCCTGAAAACGGAGTCGGACAAGTGCCGCCCCGTGAACGTGTACGGAGAATCCAAGCTGGAGGCGGAACTCCGCGTGCGGGAGGAAATGCCGGAGGCGCTGGTTGCCCGCGTTTCCTGGGTGTTCGGCAATCCGGAACGGCCCTCCTTCCCGGAGATGGTGCTGCGGAAGGCGCTGAACGGAGAACCCCTCTCCGCCGTGGCGGACAAATGGTCCATGCCCGCGTGGGTGGAGGATTTGTGCGGGTGGCTCCGTTTCCTGGCCTATGAAAGCGACGCGTCCGGCGCGCTGCACCTGTGCCAGTCCGGGGAACCCGTCTCCTGGCACGGATATGCCGTGACCGCTCTGAAATGCGCCGTGAAGCACGGGCTGCTGCCTTCTTTGCCGCCCGTGGCGGAACAAAAGCTCGACGAACAGGCCGGTTTCAGGGATGCTCGGCCCCGGCATACCGCCATGTCCTGCGAACGGCTCGCTTCCCTGATGAAGCGGCCCGTGAGGACGTATGAAGAGGCCATCGACCTGGCCGTGGCCCGCTATGCCTCAGATCCAACCTTCCTCTCCCGCATTTCATGAACGATTTCCGCAATTCCCGTGATTCTAGCGATTCCCGCCCCAGGCCCGCCTACCGGGACCGCCGCTCCCAGCCGGGGCGCCCGCGCACGGCTCCCAAAAAGAACCTTTTTGTCAACAAGTCCCCGGAGGGCAGTGAACAATGGCTCACGCCGTGGGTGGAGCTGAAATACTTCACGTACAATCCCGCCGTTTTCCCCCGCATGCTCGGCTCCGTGAGCGGGGAAATAGCCCCGGGAAGCCTGGTGCACGTCTATGACAAGAACGGGGAACTGTTCGGCGCGGGCTTCTGGAACGAGGCCAGCCGCACGCCCCTGCGCGTGGTGTACCACGGGAAGGACGCCTTTACCGAGCGGGACCTGGACGCCGCCCTGGAACGCGCCGTGAAGCTGCGCCGGGAGATTCTGTGCCTGGATGAAACCACCAACGCTTACCGCGTGCTGCACGGTGACTCCGACGGCCTGGGCGGCCTGGTGGTGGACCGTTACGCGGACGTGCTGAGCCTGGAGGTGAGCACGCTGGCCGTCTGGCAGAGGCTGGACCGCTGGCTGCCCCTGCTGCACCGCCTGTGCGGCACGAAGCGCCACGTGGTGCAGGTGGACGAAGGCATTGCCCGCATGGAGGGCATCCGCGCGGAGGACGCCCCGGAATCCCCCGCTCCGGTCCGGCTGGTGAAGATTGTGGAAAACGGCATCACTTATGAAGTGGACTTCGCCCAGGGGCACAAGACGGGCTTCTTCTGCGACCAGCGGGACAACCGCCTTAAATTCGCCTCCCTGGTGAAGGGGGCCGCGGTGCTGGACCTGTGCTGCTACAGCGGCGGCTTTTCCATTGCCGCCAAAATGCTGGGAGGAGCGGCGGAAGTCACGGGCGTGGACCTGGATGAAAAGGCCATCGCCATGGCGAAGAGGAACGGCAATATCAACCAGCAGCGCATCGACTTCGTGCATGCGGACGCCTTTGTCTACGCGCGCCAGATGGTGCGCAACGGACGCCTGTTTGACGCCGTGCTGCTGGACCCGCCCAAATTCATCATCGGCAGGGAGGGATACGAGGAAGGCATCAAAAAATACCATGACCTCAACATGCTGGGGCTGCAATGCGTGCGGCCCGGCGGCCTGTTCGTCACCTGTTCCTGTTCCGGGCTGCTTTCCCCTGCGGAGTTTGAGCACACCGTCATCAAGGCCGCCCAGCGGCAGGGGCGCAAGCTCCAGATCATGGCGATGACCGGCCCCGGCTGGGACCACCCCTTCCTGAGCACGTACCCGGAAGGCCGCTACCTGAAGGTGCTCTGGGCCATTGCCTTGTAGGGAAGGACTGGATATTCAATGTTTCCCCGCACTTTACGAAAGTAATGACTTGAAAAAGCACCTGCCGTTTTTATGGCAGGTGCTTTTGAAAGGTTATTCTTCAAAGGGGAACAGGTGTTTTTATTTCTTTCCCTTCTTTTTAAGAAGTCGGTCATGTTCAACCCGGTGCCTGCCCTGGTAGAGAAAGTCGGTTTCAGGTTCACGGCCAACGGTGTGGTCAATCAGGTTGGGAATGTCTTCCCTGGTGTATCCGGATTGAAGCAGGAATTCTTCTACCTTGGAATATTGACCGGGAAATTCGGAGACGAGCAATTCCATGAACACTTTTTCCAGATGCTTGACTTCGTCTTCCACCATGACGTTTCTTGCTTCAATGAAAGACTCTCCCCACGCTACATCATTGATAAGAATCTTAAGCTCTCTCATGCTGAGTTGTTTGAGTTTTCTCACCTGTTCTTCAGAGCGTTTCCGGTTTTCCTCTGTTTGGGCAGGCATATCTTTAAGATCTTTATAGGCTGCAATCCTGTAGGGATTCTTCTCTCCGGCATTTTTAAACTGTTTCAGAATACGGGCGTAATAGGGAAGCAGAAGTTTCCGAATGACCGTTTTTTTCAGGGGTGGTTTCATTTTCCCGGAATTTCGGACCAGGGTTATATATTTTTCCAGATGGCCGCATACCATGGATTTACGGTTCAGGTCCTCCGCATCGTCCATATCGACATCCGGTTCCGTTTCCCGGTAGGTCTTAAAGGTAAAAACTGGAGCCAGGGCGGCGAGGTAGCAATGCCAGACTTTTTCCTTTAACTCAGTATGGATGTTATCCTGCGTTGTCACTTTAAAAATGAGGGCATCTTGTTCCATCTTCTTGTAAAAGGATTTGAACCGTTTGTCTTTCAGCATGGCGGCAAGCTCTCCGATGCCGGGGGAAGGGTGTTTGTACTGCTCAAGGCAGTCCGGGCTTTCCAACTCAGGAGCAGCCAAGGCGGAATTCCAGCCGATTATTGGCAAGACAAAACAAAGGAATAAGCGTGGCAGTATTTTCATTAAGGTTTTAGCCATCATTGCTGTTTCTTTCAAATTTAATATTGAATTTTTCGACAATCGTATTTGTCGTAGATTCATCAATGGCTTCTATATGATATTTTTGATTAGTTGTGCTCAACAGAATGGTATCTTCTGCTTCGCTTCCCTCTCCTCCATGTCCTCTATGTACATATAATTTGCATACAAGCCAAAATTTTTGAGGATTATATTTCGAATTCTTAATTGTTTCTATAATTTCTTCGATAAAACGATTATCGCCTACCATGTCATAAAAATGATTTTTGTTTCCAACGGAACCGGCAAGATTACAAGTTTTATGTTCATTCGCCAGTTCTGGTTTAGTTTTTGGAGGCTTGGAATTTTTCCCTTCCCACATGAGGCCCCCATCCCGTTCAATGATTTTGATCTTTTTGAAACTGACGTTAGTAGGGGAAAGCGTTAATTGAATAAAGCCTAAAAGGCCATGTTCCCCTTTGGAGAATTGAAACATATCAGTAGATATGGGGTTTCCGTCTCCCATGTCTATTATACCCTCAAATTTTTCTTTCTTTAACTTTTTAGGGATTCTGATATTGATAGTAATTTCAGCTTTTTGACCTTCACTTGTTTCTGCTTTGATTTTTGCGGTCGCGTCCTTCTCCAGGTCATCCTTTGCAGTCAGAGCAATTTTTAATTCTCCCTGAAGTTGTTCGGTATTAACTTGTTTGAACCCATTCCCTTCTATATTCCATTTAAGTTCTTTGATGGCGCCTTTCGGTTTGCCGACAAGCAAGAAAGTGATTTTTTCACCGATCCCGATGTTTTTCCTTTTCCGATCCTCTTCCTTATCTCCTGTTCCGCCTTTGATGTAATAATCTGCAGAACAAAGTGCTGTTTGCTGTTTAATTTGCAGGGGGCCGGTGGCTTCTTCTTCCGTTTCTTCCAGAGTGTCTTCCTCTTCTTCATCAGCCCACAGAAAAACGGAACTGAATAGAATCATCAGAATGAGGATCGACAAACGGGAAAGAAATGAAGGGGGAGTTAGCGGCATTTTATAAAAGAATAATTGAATTTTATATAAAAACATATTACCCGTCAATATGGGTTTTTGAAATATAGGGTTATGAAAATTTTATACCAATAAATGGTTAGTCTGTTCCGTATATGGTGCGCAAAGGAGATTGAAACAGGCAGGCGCCGGAAGAGGCGATTCTTCACATCACCTTTCAGGCGTGTTGACGGCTTTTCCTCCTCCCTGCTTTGGTGGGAAGGAATATGGCAAAACAAGTATTACAGCGGCTCAGTTTCACCGCCGGGGAACTGACCCCGTGGCTGGCCGGGCGCGCCGACCTGGACCCTGTGTCCCGCGGCGCCTCCCGGCTGAGGAATTTCCTGGTCAGCCCCTTCGGCGGACTCCGGCGCAGGCCGGGAACGCGCCTGGTTGCCCGCGCTGGGTGCACGGAGGGGGGCGTGAGGCTGGTTTCCTTCAAGTACTCCACGGGGGTGCAGTTCATGTTGGAAGTGGGGCGCGGCTACATCCGGTATTTCAAGGACGGCGCGCCCCTGCCGGATGCGGAGGGCGGCGTGCTGGAAACGCCTACCCCGTGGAAGACGGACGAGCAGGTGGGGAACCTCCGGATGCAGCAGCTGAATGATGTGATTTACTGCGTGGAGCCGTCCACGCCGCCCATGACGCTGGCCCGCCATGCGGACGATGACTGGAGGCTGGAGGCGCTGGAGTTTTCCGGCATGCCCTATGAAAGCTCCCTGTTCAATGCCGTGAGGCTGGAATGCCGCATGGTGCGGGACGGCAGCGCCAACAGGCTGCTGGCCACGGCGGACGATGATGTGTTCACGCCGGAAATGGAGGGAAGGGAATTTCTGCGCGTCACCAGGAAGTACGGAGAGGCTGTTGTGGAGGGAACGCAGATGCCCTTTTACCATCTGACGACCCTGGACCGGGACCTCTACAAGGGGGAGACTTTTTCCATGGACCGGGAGGACGGCTGGCGGCAGGCCTATACCTGCATCCGTGATTTCAGCCGGAAAAACGACTACCAGCCCGGAGTGAACCGCCCGGAGCGGTACACGGCCTTTTTTGAAAAAGGTTCCGATGCCAGCGCCCGCGTCCATGTCAGCGGCGCGTGGACGCTGGAAACGACGGGCACCTGGGATGCGGAGTGGGAAATCTGCCGGGGGTATCCGGACGGCTCCAACTACCTTCCCAACCAGCCGGAGCTGGTGTGGCATTCCGTGAAGAGCTTCCAGCAGCGGGACGGGTTCCGGAACAACTTTACCCTGAGCGGCAATGAAGAGGAAATGTCCTACTACAAAATCCGCCTGATGGCGTACAGGAACGGCGTTTCCACGGGAACGCCCGTGTTCCGGGCCGCCGCCGGCTCCTTCAACCATGAAATGGTAGTGGAGGAATATGTTTCCCCCCGCAGCGTCTACCTCGCGAACGCCCTTCACCTGTCCTATTACGTGCTGGGCGACTGCGAGACCAATGACTGGTCATTCGGCGCGTTCGGCGTCCGGAACGGCTATCCGTGCACGGTGGAGTTCCACCAGGGGCGGCTGTGGTTCGGGGGTACGCCGGGGCAGCCGCAGACGCTGTGGGCCAGCAGGGTGGATGATTTTTCCGCGTTCACTCCCGGCATTCCGTCGGATTCTCCCATGATTCTGACGATGGCGGCCTCCCAGCAGAACCGCATCTCCTGGATTGCCTCACTCCGGGGGCTGATGATCGGCACCAGTGAGGGAGAGTGGCGCTTGTCCGCCTCCAACTCGGAAGGGCTGAATGCGTCCAATGCCGGGTTTGAGCGCCATTCCGGGGTGGGGTCCGCCTCTCTGGACGCCCTGACGGTGGAAAACAGCCTTCTGTTCGTGCAGCAGGGAGGGATGAAGGTCCGGGAATTGTTCTATTCCCTGGAGGCGGACGGCTACCAGACGCGGGACGTCAGCCTGCTGTCCGACCACCTGCTGGCGGCGGGGATTGTGGACTGGACGGTGCAGAGGAGCACGGCGTTCCACGTCTGGTGCGTGCTGGGGGACGGCAGCGCCGTGTGCATGACGCTGAACAGGGAGCAGAACGTGGCGGCGTGGCACGCTCACCGCCTGGAGCATGGACGCATCCTGTCCGTGGCGTCCCTGCGCGGCTCCCATGGCACGCCGGATGAAGAGGTGTGGTTTGCCGTGGCGCGCGGGGAAGGGGAGCGGGCCTGCATCACGGTGGAACGCCTGGCGGACGGCAACGTCTGCCTGGATGCCTGCACGGAGGCCGTGGTGCAGGGAGAGAAGATGGCCGGCCTGGGCCATCTGGCGGGGTGCGGCGCCCTCCTGCTGGACGGGGAGGGAGCCTGCCTGCCCGTCAGCGTGGACGGGGAGGGGAATGCCGCCTGTCCCGGCAGGCTGGACGGAGAAACCGTGACCGTAGGGCTGGCCGCTCCGGCGGAGGTGAGGACGATGCCCCTGGAGACGCTTGAGACGCTGGGCAGGTTTAAAAAGCAGCTTGGCGCGCGGGCGCTCCTTCATGAAAGCACCCTGAAATTCCGTTACGGAACGGGCCATCCGGATGCGTGGAGGGATTTCCAGCCCGGCAGGTACGGCGTGGCGGAGCCTTATTCCGGCTACGTGCGGATGATCCACAACTACGGCATGGATGAACAGTCCTGCTTCGCCCTCCGTGTGGAGACGCCGGACCAGTTCAATCTGCTGGCCCTGGTGCTGGATGTGGAATTATAGGGCGCGGGAGCGCTTACGGCTGTTCGGCCGCCTCCTCATGGGAAAGCATGTGCACGATGACCTTGATGCCGTGCTTTTCCCCGGCCGCCTTCGCCAGGGAGCGGATGGCGGAGGCCGTCATTCCGTTGCGGCCGATGATGCGGGCCACGTCCGTCTTTTCCAGAATCAGGCGGAAGCGGACGGCGTCTCCCTGCGGAGATTCCGCAACGCGCAATTCCGCCTGTTCCGGATGTTGCACGAATTGCAGGGCGATCAATTGCAGGTACTGGCGGATTTGTTCTACGGCAGGATGCATGAAGGGAAATGTGGGTTATTTCCATTACCCTACTATAAAACCGCCTGATTGAAAAGATGCAATTCCAGACATTCCCTGAAAAAGAAAGTCGCCCCGGTCGTAAAACGACCGGGGCGCCCCAACTACCCTATGAAACTGGATCCGTTAAGATCCAGAGAGCTTTTTTAACGAGCGCTCACCTGCTCGAAACGCAATATAGGACAGGAAAAAGGGATAAGCAAGTATTTTTTCATTGAAACGATTGTTTTTATTCAGGGAAAACAACATCGTATTCTTTACAATATCAGGCCGGAAAGAAGGATATTGTTATAATAACAAAATCATCTGCCGGGAAGCAGTTCATAAGTGAAGCCCTTAAGGTATTCCGTTTCCGGAATGTTCAGTAAAATTGGATGATCCGGTCTTTGGCCGTGTTGCTGTATCAGGCGCAGGGTGGCGGGCGCATCGATGGCGGCGTCGAGAACGCTTTCCCGGAACAGGTCCGCCCCGGCGTGGTGGGAACAGCAGAAGGTGGAAAGAATGCCTCCCGGGGCCAGAAGCTTCATGGCGCGGAGGTGGATTTCCTTATACCCGCGCATGGCGTCATGCACGGACTTCTTGTTTCTGGTGAAGGAGGGCGGGTCCAGGATAATCAGGTCCCACTTGTGCTCCCCTCCGTCCCGGACGAGGGCCGCCTCCTTCTTCAGGAAGTCAAACGCGTTGTCCGTAACGCACTGGATGGAGACGCCGTTCAGCTTTGCGTTGCGCGCTACGGCGTCCATGGCGTCCTGGGATACGTCCACAGCTGTTACCTCCGCGGCTCCGGCAAGGGCGCAGGCCAGCGCAAAGCCGCCCTGGTTGCAGAAGCAGTCCAGCACGCGGCGTCCGCGGGCAAAGCGCGCCACGGCGGCGTAATTGTCAAGCTGGTCCAGGTACAGCCCTGTTTTCTGCCCCGTCTGGAGGTCAATCATGAATTGCACTCTGCCGCTGCTTGCGGCGAAGGGTTCCGGCTCCTGCCCGCGCGCCACCCGGACGGAAGGCTCAATGCCCTCCGCCGCCAGCATGGGGGAATCGTTCCTGACGATGATTCCCCTGGGGGAAAGCAGGTCTTCCAGAACGTTCAGGATAATGGGGAGGCGGCGCTCCATGGCGATGGTCAGCGTCTGGACGACCAGGTAATCCGCGTAACGGTCCACAATCAGGCCGGGGAGGCCGTCAGACTCGCTCCAGACGAGGCGCGTGAGCGTTTCCTCCGGCAGCCACTGGCGGCGCAGTTCCACCGCCTGGCTGATGCGCCTGGAAAAAAAGTCCCCGTCCAGTTCCTGCTTGCGGCGGGAAAAACGCCTGGCGACGATCTGGGAATGGGGGTTGAACATGGCGGATCCCAGGAAGCGGTCCTTGAAATCCTTCAGCGCCACGACGTCCCCCGGCTGGGGATTGCCGAAGACCTTGCGCACTTCCGTGCCGTAAACCCAGTCGTGCCCCTGAAAAATGCGTGCTCTTGGAGAAATAATCAAACCTGCCATGTCAGGAAAGGCAATACATGATCAGGGTGGAAAGTTCAAGGGTAATGCGGAGGGGTGGCGCAAGGGCCGCGGCTGCCGGAGGGAAGGGGATGTCTGTTAAAGGAGAAAAGCTTTTTTCTCTTCCCGTGCTGTTTATGCCCTTGTGGGAAGTAAGAAATAAGCTCCCTGCCATGCTCCGGATGATGGTTCGGGAGGGAAGGCCGGGAGAACCCGCCTGGTGGCTGGACGGAAAGCGAAGCATGCAACGCACGGAACGGATGAATTTGAAAGATGAACGGCTCAACCCTACGCTTCCAGTTGGCCGTTTTCCATTTAAGCCGTGAACCTCCGCTGTCTCTCTTGATGTCCGCGCCCCGGGAACAAGGGCCTCCCGGCCCTCGTAAATCAAAACAAACCGGGTTTTCCTTCCTTGGCAGTCAGGAGCGCCGCAAACCTTTGCGGCAACTGAAGGGGAACTGGATGGTAGCGAAGTAATATTAAAAATAGCCTTTTCTGATTAAAGGGCGCGTCTTTCAGCCGAATATCCATCCGGCTGTGGCAGAAGCCTGCGGTCATTTTCCGCAGCGGGAAGGGTGAAGGCTTCCGTTCCCTGGAATTTTCCGCACAAGTGAACCAATGCGCATCATTCCGGGACTATTTCGGTTGAAAATGCCCGGAAACGAAGTAAAATGTGGCGCGTTATGAAAGTAGAAACTTTTGAAACTCCCCAGGATGCTGCCAAGGCTTTGGCAGGAGAAGTTGCGGAACTGATCCGCACGCGCGCCGCCGAAGGCAGGAACGTGGTTCTTGGCCTCGCCACGGGCGCCACTCCGCTGCCCTTTTATGCGGAGCTGGTCCGCCTGCACAAGGAAGAAGGCCTTTCCTTTGCCAACGTCATCTCCTTCAATCTGGACGAATACAGCGGCCTGGACCACGACCATCCGGAATCCTACTGGTATTTCATGCATACCAATCTCTTCAACCACATCGACATGAAGCCGGAGAACATCAACCTGCCCTCCGGCACGGTGAAGGGTGACGAGATTGCCGCCCACTGCGCCGCCTACGAACAGAAAATCAAGGACTGCGGCGGCATCGACCTCCAGATTCTCGGCATTGGCCGCACCGGCCACATCGGCTTCAACGAACCCGGCTCCGACGATACCACCATCACCCGCCAGGTGCATCTGGACGAACTGACCCGTTCCGACGCCGCCCCCGCTTTCGGCGGCATTGAAAACGTTCCCACCACCGCCATCACCATGGGCGTGGCCACCATCATGGGCGCCCGGGAAGTGGCTCTGATGGCCTGGGGCGAAAAGAAGGCTTCCATCGTGAAGAAGGCCGTTCAGGGGCCTGTGACGGTGGATGTGGCCGCCTCCTACCTGCAGAAGCACCCGAACGCCAAGTTCCTTCTGGACAAGGGCGCCGCTTCCCAGCTTTAATTATCCGTTCAACAACGAACACGCCGCTTTTCCCGGTTCCGTGGAAAGGCGGCGTTTTTGATGGAATGAAGGAAGGCGGAATCTTCTTTTTCCAGCGGGGATGGCGTGGAGGGAGCTCCGTATGTCCGGACCGTTGGCCCCGTGAAGGAAGATTTTGTGTCATTGAGGGGAGTGTGGAACAGCCGTGGCTGCTCCGGTGGACGCAGGCCGGCAGGTAATAAAGAAGGTCCGTTTTTCCCTTCCATGGCTGGTCCGGCGGGATGAAATGGGAGTGATATTTTTATTGTTTATTAAAAATGAATGAGTTTTAATGCTGTGTGGGACGTGTTTTCCTGTTTCCTGATGCGGTTCCGGAGCCCGGAGGCAAACCCGGAGTTCCTGTCAGGGATTTCCTTTAAAAGGGGGATGGCGGATTGGCCGTTTAACCGGCTGCACCTTTTTATTAGGATGGAGTGGCGCATTGACAAGAGTTTCATTTTCCGTGCATGGTTGAAGGTGCCAATAGATGAAAAATAAATATATCCGGCAGTGTGTAATTAATATTTCATTCAGGAATTACAGATGATGGCCGGTTTTTATAGATAGAACAGGAAAAACAGAAATATGAAACAAATGAAGATACTGATGGTCGTAACCGGAACCGGGATGTTTCCCGACGGAAAACAGGAAACGGGATTGTGGCTCAGCGAGCTCACCCACATTTACGACAGAGCGAAAAAGCGGGGATATGACATCGTCATCGCAAGTCCGAAGGGAGGCGACACCCCCGTCGATCCCATGAGTCTGAAAACGATGTACATGGACAAACTGTCCAAAAGCTGCTGGGACGATTCGGAATTCCGGGATGTGCTGCGGCACACGAAAAGCCTGGATGAAGTTTCCGGTGAGATGTTCGACTGCATTTATTTGGCCGGAGGCCACGGCGCGATGTTCGATTTTACGGATAACGCCGTTCTGCAGGAACTCATCAAAAACCACTATGAAAATAATAAAATAGTTGGTGCTATTTGCCATGGCGTATGCGGATTGTTAAACGTGAAGCTCTCGGACGGACAATATCTGGTAAAAGATAAGAAGGTCACGGGATTCAGCTGGTTTGAGGAAGGTCTGGCCGGAAAGAAAAAGGAGGTGCCTTTCGATCTGGAATCCGCGCTGAAGGAACGGCGGGCGGATTACAAGAAGTCATTGATTCCGATGATGCCGGAAGTAGTGGCCGACGGAAATCTGATCACGGGCCAGGACCCGTTCAGTTCGGAAAAGATGGCTGAAACGGTCATGGGACGGTTTAATCAATAGCAGTTGGCGGTGAATGGCATGAATTTGGAAGAAGCCTTGAATTACCGCCGGGCCGTGCGGGTATTTGATAAAAATAAACCGCTGGACCCTGAAAAGGTGAAACACTGCCTGGAATAGGCCTCCCTGGCTCCCAGCAGTTCCAACATGCAGTTGTGGGAATTCTTCCAAATCACCCGGCCTGAATTGATAGCCCGCGTTGCCGGGGCCTGCCTAGGCCAGCCGGCTGCCGCCACGGCTTCGGAAATAGTCGTTTTCGTGACGCGGCAGGACCTGTACCGGCAGCGGGCGCAATTCGTCCTCGAATTCGAGCGTGGAAACATCCGGCGGAACAGCCCGGAGGAACGCCAGGCCAAACGCATCAGGGACCGGGAATTATACTATGGAAAGCTGATGCCGTTCCTCTATGCGCGCTGCTGCGGTATTTTGGGGGCTTTCCGGGCTTTGCTGGCCAGGGGCATAGGCCTTTTCCGCCCCATGATGCGCGAAGTCTCGGAGTGCGATATGCGCGTCACGGTCAACAAATCCTGCGCCCTCGCCGCCCAGACGTTCATGATTGCCATGGCCGCTGAAGGATACGATACCTGCCCGCTGGAGGGATTTGACAGCAAGCGGATGAAAAAACTGCTGAAATTGCCTCATGGCGCCGGGATCAATATGGTAATCCCCTGCGGCATACGGGACGGAGAGAAAGGTATCTGGGGCGAGCGGTACAGAGTCCCGTTCGATGACGTGTACCATAGGCTCTGACCCGCCGGGGAAGGAAAGTTCCGCTCCGCCGGCAGCGTGCGGCGTCAGCGGGGAGCGGGGAGCGGGAGAGGACCGCCTGCGCTGCGTTCCTGGGGCGCGGCATGCCTCACAGGAAAAGGGTTCCGGCTACTTGAGCCACGCCAGGAATTCATGGTTCCCGTCGGTTCCGGTGATGGGGGAGGGCTCGCAGCCCATCCAGGAGCGGTTTAGTTCTTCCGTGACGAAGGCGCGTATGGAGTCCACCGCCCGCTGGTGCAGGACCGGGTCCCGGACGATGCCGCCGGGGCCGATGTCTTCCGGCTGGAGTTCAAACTGGGGTTTGATGAGCACCAGGGCGTCCCCTCCGTCCTTAAGCAGGGGGAAGGCCGCGGGCAGGATTTTTTTCAGAGAGATGAAAGAGACGTCGGAGACGATCAGGTCCACCTGTTCTCCGATGTCTTCCGGAGTCATGTAGCGGGCGTTGAATTTCTCCTTCACGACGACGCGGGGATCCTGCCGCAGTTTCCAGACGAGCTGGTTGGTGCCGACGTCGATCGCGTGCACTTTGACGGCGCCGTGCTGGAGCAGGCAGTCCGTAAAGCCTCCGGTGGACGCGCCGATGTCCAGGCAGACCTTGCCTTCCGCGGAGACGGGGAAGGCGTTCAGGGCTCCCTCCATTTTCAGGCCGCCGCGGCTGACGTAGCGGGGGCGGTTCCGGATGGCTATTTCCGCGTCTTCACTGACCTTGAGGCCCGGTTTGGTGGAAGGGTGGCCACCCACGCTCACCTCTCCGGCAATGATAAGCCTCTGGGCCAGTTCCCGGGATTCTACGAGATTGCGGGAAACCAGAAGGACGTCGAGTCGTTGCTTGCTCATGATTCGGAAGGAAGGTGCGTACGCAGGTATTTCATGAAACCGCATGGGGAATCAAGAAAAACCGCGCGAAGAAAGGCATTTGGGGGCAAAAAGGAGGCATGGCGCGCGCTGGAACATTTTACGATTGATTCAGCCCGGATTTATAGGAGACTTTGCGGCGAATGGAACACCGCTACAGGCAATTGATGCGCAAGGTCAGGCTTTACCTGCTGACGGAGGTGCGTAAAAAATCGTGGGCCAGCAAATTCCTTTCCGCCAGGATTTTTGACCATGTTTACTGGTCCTGGAACAGGCAGTCCGTGGCTACGGGCGCCGCCTGGGGGGCCGCGGCGGCGATTGCCCCGCTGCCCATGCAGAGCCTGTGGGGCGTTTTCGCCTGCCTGTGGCGCAAGGGGAATATCCCCGTAGCCATCCTGATGGCGTGGCTTTCCCCTCCCGGCTTCACCTTTTTCGCCATTCCGGCCCAGTGGTGGCTGGGGTGGTTCCTTTTTTCCCTTGTGGGGCTCCCCACGTCCGGAGCGAACTGGCAGATGCTGAAAACGGGAGTGCAGCAATGGTCCTGGGCCCCGTTTGACGGGTTGAGCATCGGCATGGTAAGCCTGGAGTTCCTGACGGGCTGGATTGTTTCCAGCGTGGTGCTGGGCTGCCTGTGCTACGGTCTGGTGCAGCTGGGGTGGGGGATAGGCCATTTTCTGCGCAGCAGAAGAAAGGCTGCCGGGAAATAACAAGAACCCGCCGGCCATTCAGGGCAGGCGGGTCCGGAAGCCGTTTGCGGCCATGGCACGGTGGCGGGAAGGTCAGACGGCCACTTCCATCAGAAGAACGGTTGAGTTCTGGATGGCTTCAATGGTGATGGAGTCCGTATCCGTTATTCCGGCTCCGTCCCGGCGGTGCAGCACCGTGTCTCCGATCTTGATTTCTCCGTCTATCACGAAGACGTACACCCCGGTGTTCTGGCACTTGAATTGATATTCCCGTTCCACGCCCCGGTCGAGTTCCGCCCAGGAGAACCAGGCCTGCTGCATGATGGAGATATCCGTTTCCGGAGCCAGGAAGGTGGAAATCTCATTGTGCTTCAGCAGGGGCTTGATGTCGTAGTCCCGGTATTTGGGGGGCGTGTTGACCCTGTCCGGAATGACCCATATTTGAAGGAATTCCAGGGGTTCCGTGGAACTGCCGTTGAATTCGCTGTGCTGGATGCCCGTTCCGGCGCTCATCACCTGGATTTCTCCGCGGGTGATGGTATGGCTGTTGTTCAGGCTGTCTCCGTGGCGGAGCTGTCCTTTCAGGGGAATGGAAATTACCTCCATGTTCTTGTGGGGGTGGGTGCCGAAGCCTTCTTCCGGGAGAACCGTGTCGTCGTTGAGTACGCGCAGGGCTCCGAACTGCATGCGGTCCGGATTGAAGTAATTGGCAAAACTGAACGTATGGTATGTATTCAGCCATCCGTGGTTGGCATGCCCACGGGAAGATGCACGGTCAATGATGATGTTCATGATTGATAGGGTTGGTATGGAAAGCGGATTCCCGCCTGTAGATGGTTTGACCGGATGGACCCCGGGGCTGTTCAAGGCGCATGACAGCATGTCCGTTGCCGTAAAATAAATCGGCAACACAAATTGATGGTGCAATGTCTCTTATTTTAAGGTAGCGTGTCGCGGTACCTGTGCAAACAAGACAAGGCGTATGGCTCATCGGACATTCATGAGATGGATCAAGGGATTGGTTCCTACGGTGATTATTTTGCTGGGCGCCTTGGTGCTTGGGTGCATCTGTTATGTCTCCATCTGGGGCGCTCCCTCCTTTGTCGTGCAGCGTGTGGAACAGGCTCTGATGGAAAAAGGCATTCCCGTCCACATAGAGACGCTGAAGATTTCCCTGTGGCCCCGCGCCGTGGTGACCTTGAAGAACGTGGAGCTGCTGGATCCTGGTGTTCCTCCGGAGGCGCGCCGCCCCGTGGCCCTGCTGCATGAGGCGGACGTGGCCCTGAACTGGAAGGAGCTGATAGACGGGCAGGTAGTGCCGGAACGGCTGAACGTGAAAGGGCTGGACGTCAATCTTCCCGTGGACGCGGAAAAGCCTGAAAGAGTTTTTTCCACCGCAGGGCTGAATGCGGAGCTGGACCTGGGGCGTCCCGGCATGGTGGACATCGTGAAGGCTGATGCCGTGGTGCAGGGTATCCGCGTGACTGCCCAGGGGGCGTTTTCCATCGGGCAGGGGGATTCCGGAGATTTTACGCTGACGGCTGAAGACATGGCCGCCGCCAGGGAGCAGTTGAACCAGGTGCTTAAATACCTGGACCGGGTGAAGTGGCCGGAGGCGTCTCCGCCCAGCCTGGCCGTCAATTTGAGCGACGACCCGAAAGGGGGAGTGCGCGTGGGCATGGATTTGCAGGCTCCTTCCCTGAGGTACGGGAAAATCCGGGTCAGGGATTTCCTGTTCAGCGGGGATTACGCGGATTCCGTCATCATGGCCAAGCGCTTTACCATGAGGGATGCGGAAACGGCCGGCTTCGTCAATCTTTCCCTCCAGGCCGATTTGAAGAAACGTTCCCTGATCTGGGATGTCCGCAGCACGGCCCCCCTGGTGTCCTGGGCCGTAGCCATTGTTGATGAAGCCCTGGTGCCGCGGGAGATGAAGTTCCTGAGCGAGCCGCACGTACAGGTGTCGGGCCGTGCGGTTTTCACGGAGAACTGGGAGGGCGTGGAGCATCTGAACGTCATGGGCTCCGGTTCCATGGGAGCTTTCTCCGTGCTGGGGGAAAAGTTCCAGAGGGCCTCCTGCGATTTCAGCTATGAGGACGGCAATTTTTATGTGACGGATTTGGACATACGGCACCCCGGCGGCGTTTTTTCCGGCAAGGTGATGGGCGTGGACGGAGAGATCAAGATAGACGTGCACAGCACGCTGCCCATGCATGCGATGCTGGACATGGCCCGGTCCATTGCTCCGGAAGACGTGAAGCTGCCGCCTACGCTGGAAATCAAGGGAGACCCTGAATTGAAAGTGTACGGCACCGTGGGAATGGGGAAGGGCTGGAAAGGGCCGTTCCGGGTGGACCGCCTCCAGATTGAAGCGGCCGTGACGGACGTCTCCTACCAGGGGGTGGAGTTCGCCTCCGCCGCCGCCAGGGGGGAATTGATCGGCCGCTCCATCAATGTCACCCAGTTGGACCTGGCGCGGGAGGACGGCCATGTGAAGCTGGAAGGCAGCTATCTGGGAACCGATCTTGTCTTCACGCTGGAATCTGATTTGAAGCCTGAATTGCTGGTAGCCCTGGCCGGGAATTTGGCGCCCATTCCCGAGAATTTGAAGCTGCCGGAAAAAGCCTCCCTGTGGGTGCACGGCAGGCTGGATATTCCGGAAGGCAAGCCTGTGGAGCCCACGCTGGTCCGGGCGCGCATCAATGCGGAAAACCTGGCCTGGAACAAGGTGCCCGTGAAGACGGCGAATGTGGAGGTGGAGTACCGCCCCAACCAGCTTTTTGTACAGAATTGCCGGATCGGGATGGAGAAGGGCGTTTTTGAGCTGTTCGCCAACGGTTTCCTGGACGGCCAGATGTTCGTGATGGGGCAGTCCACGGTTCCTCTGGAAACGATAGACCGGCTGCTGGGCATGAAGGATGACGACTTTTTTATGAGCCGCTTCGTCTTCCGCAAGGATTCCGGCCTGGAGCTTTCCTTCCAGGGGACGCTGGGCCTGTACAATCTGGAAAAGGCTTACGATTTGCAGGCCACTGTTTCCGCGACGAATACGCGGTACAAGGGCGTGGACCTGAAGTCCGCGCGGGCGGATGCCCATCTGGTGACGGACCAATTGGTGCTGACCAACGTGACGACGGTGGTTTCCAACGGGAATTACCTGTCTTCCGCCGGGTTGTCCGGCGGTCCCGCGGAGTGCACGCTCAAGGCCAAGAGCATAGATTTCCGCTTTGTCCAGGATACGGTGGAGGTTCTGGGCATGGAGGGGCAGGCCTACCCCGGTTATACCATGCGCATGTTTTCCGACAACGCCGCCAAGGTTTTGAAGGAGTTTGTCTTTACCCGGCCCGTGACGCTTTCCGGCGGAGGCATGTTCCCGATGGGGGACGACATGAAGCTGATGAAGGGGCGCATCCGCTTTGACGCCTCCGCGGGGCGCGTGCGCTATCCCTTGCTGGGAACTACGCTGGACCTTGGAAAGGCGAAAGGGGAAATTCTTATTTCCCCGCAGTGGGTGGTGGTGGACAAGATGAAGGGCACCATCTGGGACGGCTCCTTTACGGGGCGCGTGCTGGCGCAGATTGACGATGGGGACGCCCTGAATGGCTCCTTTGTCCTCCAGGACATGAACCTGACCTCCATCGGGAGATCCTACGGCAAGAAGATGGAGAAGGCCACCGTGCACGGGGCCATTGAATTTTCATCCAAGGGAGGCAATATGAACTCCATCCAGGCGAAGGGCGAGGCCGCCCTGGTGCATGGGGACCTGGTGGAAATCCCCCTCTTCGGCTTTTTGGGGGAAGCCCTCTCCAATTATATTCCGGGCCTGGGCCACCTGATCAATTACAAGATCACCAGGGCCGACTGCGATTTTTCCATTGAGAAGGGCTATATCCGCACCAGCAATTTCTCGGCCAAGGGCAGCAATATGTCCCTGGAAGGAGGCGGCTGGATACGCCTTGCCGACTTGCAGGTTAATTCTGATTTCAAGCTGGGGCTTCGCGGCCTGCCGGGGCTGATTACCTCTCCCGTCTTCCTGCTGGCGGGGGGATTGTTCCAGGTGCGCGGCACGGGGCCTTTGAGCAATGTTTCCTGGAGCTTTGCGCCGTTCTCCGGCGGAAAAGCCCCTGTTCCCCCCGCGGCGGCTCCCGCCCGGAGGAGGTAGAGAAGGGGAATGCCGGGTTTCCCGGAGAAAAGCGTCATGGAGCGCCGCATGCCCACGCGGCGACTGAACGGAAACGCGGCTGCAAGCCGCGCCCTTTTGTAGTCCCGTATTGGATTGATGTTTCCCGTCTTTAATGAACCGGTCCGCCAACGCTCATTGATAATCCGGTTGACACACAGCATGCAATGTTCCGTGACGCAGCAGGGCCGTTCCGGACAATGCCGGAACGGCCCTGCTGGCTTGGAGAGTGGAACGTCTCCGCTCCACTCTCCACTCTCAAACTTCAACTCTCCTCAAAAGTCATACCGGTAGCCCACGCTTCCGTTCACCGAGTTGGCTCCGTCACGGAAGTCCGCGTTCCCGTTGATGAAGACCGTTCCCTGCGTTCCCACCGGCACGCTCAGCCCCGCTCCTATTTGCAGAGCCGTCGTTCCAACCTTGGTCCCACGCACGCTTTGCATGAAGCCGGGGTTGCCCAGCAGCGCCACATTGGTTTCTCCGCGGCGGTCGCCCATGTCCTGGGCCGCGTTCACCCGGAACTCAGCCAGCGCTTCTCGCCCGAAGATGTTGCTGCCAATGAGCCCCATCCACCGGCCGCCCAGCGCAACCGTTCCCGTCGTCCATTCCTGCTTGCCTACGTTCAGGCCCGCGTTCCCCGCTCCCGTTTCCGTGTAGCCGTCCATGCGCGTCGTCACCACGGAGGCGTTGGCCAGGGGCTGCAGGATGCTGCTCCTGTCTTCATTGAGGTACACGTCGTAGGTCAGTTCATACATCGCTCCAAAGCCCCACCCGCTGGTGTTGCCCTGCGTCCTGTAGCTGCCTTCCCCGTAGTTGACCGTGCGGTTGAGCTTGGCGTTGTCCCATCCTCCGGAAAAGGAAGAAGCGTCCCAGCGTCATTCATCATGGATTCCTGTAGAAAATGGATTTCCTGAGGGAGATTCCGTCTTCCTTCTGCCAGAAACCATGATACAGACGGAAACGGCAATGATGAGCAATTCCAGAAAAAAAGACCAGTGCAGCAGGAAGTTCAGCCACCAGGGGTGGTACTGCGCCTGGACAGTGGCCAGCGCGTGAAAGCGCATGGACCACGGAGCCAGGAGAGGGATGTCTCCCACGATGCAGTCCAGAAGGAGGTGCAGGAAGCCGCTCATGGAAAAGATCAGCAGCCATGTTCCGCCCGTGCTCCATGGTTTGATCCGGCTGGCTCCCCATGCGAGGAGCATCAGCGCGAACCAGACGGAAGGATAGTGCGTCCAGTAGGAATGATGGTGGTGCTGGCGGCCGTCCAGGGTATAAAAATAAAACAGGTCCAGGTCCGGGGCAATCGCCCCCAGAAGGGCGGCGGTCATGACGGCCTTCCTTCCCGGTGTGCGTAAACGGATGGTTTTTGCCAGGAGATAGCCTGCAGGCAGATGGGCGATGAACATGAGCGTTCAATAGAAGAAAAACGGACAAAGACGGACAGTCCGGGTGCGTACTACCTGGAAAAAGGTTTTTCCACCCAGTCAAAGGATAGTTCCCTGTTTCCGCCTCCCACGGAAGAATAGACTGTTCTAACGCCGCTGGATGAAGGATTCTTCCAGATGAGGGACAGTTCCTCAATCCGGCTTTCCCCCGATTCCAGGAAGATCTTGTGAATGCGGAGGCCAGGCAGGCGCCAGGCCCTCACGTCCGGGTGGACATAGGTGGTTTCCCAGGCGGTTTGATGTTCTTTGCCGGTTCCGCACGTCCATGTAATGCTCAAGGACATTTTTTTATCAGGGGTGCTTTTTCCGGCCCCGGTATATTCCACACTGACGGGAATGGTCCCGGAAGATTGCGGGATGGCTGCCGGGCTGCAAACAAGGGCGGCGAGGGATAGGGGAAGGAGGCTGATCATTTTTTCACAAGGGAGGGGGGCGTTGAGAAAAAAGGGGGCGGCTGGCCTGCATCAGCCGCCGCCCCCTTGGAGAGGGGGTTATCTGCCGGATTTGCCCAGCTTGTACCCGGCGTAGGTTTCCGTGTTGTACAGGGGCTGGTTGTCCGGCACGGCGTAGCCGATGGATTTGCGGATGGCGAGGAAGTCCGCCACGCCTTCCGGTCCCACCTGGTTCAGGGGGGCCTTGTGCAGCCCGGCCATCAGCACCATGCGGCAGTAGGCGTCCGCGTTTTCCATGAACCATTCCGCTTCTTCCACGTCGCGGGCTCCGGTGATCACGCCGTGGTTTTCCATGAAGACCACGGTGGATTGTTTGGCCGCTTCCGCCACAGCTTGTGCCGTCTCCAGAGAGCCGGGCGTGCCGTAGGGGGCCAGCGGGATGTGGCCCAGGAAGATATCCGCTTCCGGATTGATGCCGGAGGGGGGAACCTGCCCGGCGAACAGGAAGGCGTTGCAGTGCGGGGGATGGGCGTGGATGCAGGAGTTGACGCCCACGGATTTCATCATGGAGATGTGCGTTTTCACCTCACTGGTGGAGGGGCGTATGCCCGCCTTCTGGCGCGCGTCCATGTCCACCAGGCAGATGTCTTCCACGGTCATGAAGCCCTTGGAGCACAGGGTGGGGGAGCAGAGCAGCAGGTTCTGCGCCACGCGCACGGAGATGTTGCCCCCGTTGCCGTCCACATATTCGCGGTTCCACAGGCGGCGGCCTATGTCGCACATGCGTTCCTTGATAACCAGGATTTCAGGGGAATGGAAGAATTCGTTCACTTCCTCCCGCGTGACGGGGTTGTATTTTTCCCACGGGAACACCTTGTCCCGGAGGGGAGGGGAGATTGACCAGTCTTCTGACATATTTAGTTGCGTGTTAGTGGTTGAGCTTTTCGTAGGCGGCTTCCTGGGGACCCGGCATATACGTCCGGTAAGTGATGCCGAAGGCGTCCCTGGCCTGCTCTGGCGTAGAGTACACCCCGGCGCCCGCAAAGGCAAACATGGATGCGCCCAGCACGGTACTTTCAGATACTTCAGAGACCTTCACGGGAATGCGGAGGATGTCCGCGCGCATCTGGGTCCAGACGCTGTTTCTGGCTCCTCCGCCCACCAGGATGAGGAATTCGCTTTTGAACCCGCCCACGGATTCCAGGCGGCGCAGGCGGGATTTCAGCCGCCAGGTAAGCGCCTCCATGGCGGCGCGGTAAATGTGGCCGCGCGTCCGGCCCAGCACCAGGCCGCCGATGGAGCCTTTCCGGTCCCCTGAAGCCAGGAAGTCCGGAACCATCGTTACGCCGTCGCAGCCGGGGGGGATGGCGGCCGCTTCCGCATCCATGGTATCGTAGGATTCACCGCGGAAGCAGGCGGCTTTCACCCATTCAATGATGCCGGAACCGAGCCATTGCAGGCCGGGGTTCAGAAGGCCCGGTTCCGCGTCGAACTCCGCCGTGGCTCCGTCCTCATAATCCTCCCGGGTCAGCCGGGCCTGTGCGGAGCGCGCCATCAGGATTTCCCAGGTGCCGGAGGACAGGACCGGCTGGTCCCTGTCCGCGCCGGAACCGAAGATGGCGAACTGGGTGTCGTGCCCCGCGGAGATAACGGGAACGCCCTCCAGGGCGGGAATGCCCATGGCCGCCGCCGCTTCCGGAGTAAGAACGCCGATGGTCTCCCCCGCGTCCACCGTGGGGGGGAAGAGGCCGCGGCGCAGGCCTAGGCGGTTCAGGATAAGCTCGGAAAAGTCTCCCGTTTCCAGGTCCGTGAGCTGGGAGGTCCCGGCCATGGTCCGGTCCGTCGCCATGACGCCGGTGAGCTTGTACGCCAGGAGGTTGGAGATGAAGAGCCACGCATGGGCCTTTTCCAGCAGCTCCGGGCGGTTTTCCTTAATCCAGACGAGCTTGTAAATGGTGTTGAAGGCAAAGGCGCCCACGCCGGAGATGCGGTCAAGCTCTTCCTGGGAGATGTACTTGCCGATGTTTTTCATGACCTCCGCCGTGCGGGGACACTTCCAGGATATGACGGGGTAAAGCTGGCTGCCGGAGGCGTCCACCAGCGCGCCGTCCACGCCGAAGGTGGTGACGGTTACCGCCCGCACCTGTTCCACATCCAGGCCCTCAAGGGCCTTCACGGCGCATTCGGAGAGCTGCTTGAAAATCCGGTCCGCGTCCCAGACGTGGAATTCCGGGTTTTCCTTACCGGGCAGCGTGGCGTTCGGCTGCGAGGCCTTCCCCGCGATGACGCCTTGTTCATCCACAACCATCGCGCGCACGTTCGTCGCGCCGCAGTCCAAGCAGAGGGAGTACATAGAGAAATACTAAATATTGAAGATTAGATACTAAAGGGAAACTGTTCAGAGATTTTGCCCGGCAAGCGTTTTTGTCGTAGCGGTCAATAGCCGCATTAATTCCAGGCAATCCTGTTTCAAGCTTTCAAATTGCTGGTCCGTCAGGCAGGAAGTTGCATGCAGAAGGCGGAGCCAATACCAAGTCTCCGAACATTCTTTTAGTGAAATGTGTACTTTGGAGAAGAAGTCTTTTTTGCTTACGGCATAGGAAGCTTCTGCGAGGTTGGCTCCTATGCTTGTTCCGGAGCGCAGAATTTGCTGGATCAGTGCCTGCTCGCACCGTTGCTTGCGAAGATGGCGGCATAAGGAAACGATACGAATGGAAAAGGCAAAACTTTTTTCATGAGCGGCACTTTCGTTCATCTTTTAGTCTTTAATCATTCGTATTTAGTCTTTGATATTAACGCTGAACGTCATCAGGGGAAGAATGTCTTCCCCTGATGAAAAGGTCAGTCGTTAATATTTGCCGTACAGCGGGCCGTAGTTGGCGCAGGCGCGGAAGTCGGCGCCTTCCGGGTCCGCGGTGCCGTGGAGGCCCCAGGCGGAGGGACGGTAGATTTGGTCGTCCGGGATGTTGTGGGCGTATACGGGGATGCGCAGCATGGAAGCGAGCGTCAGGATGTCTGCGCCGATGTGGCCGTAGGTGAAGGCTCCGTGGTTGGCGCCCATGTTGGCCATGACGCTGTAGACGTCCGTGAAGGCTCCCTTGCCGGTCAGGCGCGGGGCGAACCAGGTGGTCGGCCAGCCCGGATCGGTGCGTTCGTCCAGGGTCTTGTGCACCTTGGCGGGCAGGTCCACGGACCAGCCTTCCGCCACGATGAGGACGGGGCCGAGGCCCTTGACGATGTTCAGGCGCATCATGGTGACGGGCGCGCCGCCCTTGGTGACGTAGTGGACGGAGTAGCCGCCGCCGCGGAAGTATTCCCGGTTGGCCGGGCACCAGACGGCTTGTTCCATCATGGTTTTCGCGTCGTCCGGGGTAACGTCCCAGTGCTTTTTCATGACGGGCTTGCCGTCCTTGTCCGTGCAGGCCATGCAGCCGTCCAGGGCCGCGGAGCCGGAGTTGATGAGGTGGATGATGCCGTCCTTGGCATGGCCTTCCAGCTTGTAGCCCGTGACGCGCTTCACGGCTTCCGGGCTCCAGTAGGTGCGCACGTCCGCAAAGACGTTGGCCTGTCCGGTGAGCAGGTAGCCGAAGAGGAGGCAGGCTCCGTTCAGGGAGTCGTTTTCCGTGGCGAAGGGCATCGGCGCGCGCGGGCCGTTCCAGTCAAAGGTGGAGTTGAGCAGGGTTTCCGCAATGTCTCCGTTCGGGTAGAAGTCCGTCCAGTGGCGCTGGCCCTGGAAGCCGCCGGCAATGGCCTGGTAGCCCATGGATTCCTCTTCGCGGTCGATTTTCTTGAGCTTGGGGTTGCCCTGCATCATGTCCCGGAAGATCATGGCCATCAGCACGCTTTCCTTGAAGGTCCTGCGGCGTCCGGCTTCGTCCAGCTTCAGGTCCGGGCGGTTCTTGTCTTCGGCGAATTTGAAGACGGCGTCCGCCCATTGCATGGCGAGGTCGAATTCCGCTTCGTCGTAAATCTTCTGGTCCATGCGGCGGCGCACTTCCGTCATGTCCACGGCCTGTACGCGGATGCCCAGGTAGTTTTCCCAGAAGGACTGGTCCACGATGGAGCCGGCGATGCCCATGGAGCAGCCGCCGATGGAGAGGTAGCCCTTGCCGCGGAGGGTGGCTACGGCCAGGCCGGCGCGGCAGAAGCGCAGGATTTTTTCAGCCACGTCTTCCGGAATGGAGGTATCCCCGGCGTCCTGGACGTCTTTTCCGTAAATGGAGAAGGCGGGGAAGCCCTTCTGGTTCAGTCCGGCCAGGGCGGCGGCCAGGTACACGGCGCCGGGGCGTTCCGTGCCGTTGAAGCCCCAGATGGCCTTGGGAGTGAACGGGTCCATGTCAAAGGTCTCGCTGCCGTAGCACCAGCAGGGCGTGACGGCCAGGGAGACGCCGACGTTGTTGGCCTTGAATTTGTCCGCACAGGCGGCGGCTTCCGCCGGACCGCCGATGCAGGTGTCTGCGATCACGCACTTGACGGGTTCGCCGGAGGCGTGGCGGATGTTGGCCTCAATGAGAGCCGCGGCCGCCTTGGCCATGTTCATGGTTTGATCTTCCAGGGATTCCCGGACGCCGAGGCGGCGGCCGTCAATCGTGGGGCGGATACCGATGGTTGGTAATGCTGTTTTCATATCTTGCGTAGGTGATGTGAAGCTGGTTCAGGCCTGGGCAGGCGCATCCTCTTCCTTTTTCAAATGGGTGTTGCGGAAGAAGAAGCCGTAGATTAGTACCACGGCAAAGCAGATGATGGGAATAAAGAAGGATGACCGCACCGCTTTTTCCACAAAGTTTTCCTGGGCCGTCTGGAATTGCTTCATGTCCAGGGGGTCGGAAATCAGGTTGCCAAGTACCTCGGCCTGGTTCCCGGAGAGCGTGGTGAGCGCCGGAATCAGGGAGAATTGCTGGATCTGCTGCTCCCGGTCCGCGGGGGCGGGCAGGCGGTCCAGGTTGGCCTTGAAGACCGCCAGTTCTTCCGGCTTGAGGCCGGAGCAGCCGGGCAGGGATTTGGCCGCCCGGTCAAAGGCTTCCCCGTCCAGGGTATGGAGGGAAAGGAAGGTATCCAGGTTTTTCTGGAATTTGGCGGCGGCTTTGGCCTGTTCTTCCCCCCCGGCGGGATTGGCTTCCGACATCTTGTAGAGGGCCAGCATGGCGCCGGAGACGGATTTGCGGGAGTCCGCTGCTTCCGCCTGCGCGATCAGGGGACGGTCAATGGATTCAAAGTAGGCCACCTGGTTTTTTACCGTGGTGTTGTCAATGAAGGTGCCCATGTACGGGGTGATGACCGCGCCCCCCAGAATGGCCATGATGAGGCCCGCGGCGCCCAGCTTCACTTCGGAACCCAGTCCGCGCAGGGCGATGCCGTAAATGGTGGGGAACATCAGGGACATGCAGCCGGAGATGCCCACCAGCGTCCAGACGGAGATTTCCTTGGGCAGGTACATGGTGCCCAGGCAGCAGAGGATGCCCGCGATGGCAAAGAGGGACATCATGTTGGCCGGGTTGAATTTTTTCATCAGCGCCGTGGTGATGGCGCGGCAGGCGATGAACAGAACGATGGAGAAGATGTAGTAGTTGGAGGCCGCCGCTTCCTGCATGCCGGGGAAGACGGACATGATGTACTTGATGGTCCACGTCCAGACGGCGATCTGCACGCCCACGTAGAAGAACTGGGCCACCACGCCGCAGAAGTAGCGCGGCAGCTTCACCAGCTTCATGAGCTGGCAGCGGTAGTCCGGCATGATGAGCAGGAAGGCGATGGGCCCGATCATCATGATCAGGATCTGCTGCACCATGCTGAATTCAAAGGTGGAGTAGTACTGGAACAGGAAGGGAATGAGGATGAAGGCGACGCACAGGCCCAGGCGGCCGAGCTTGGAGGAAAGGGGCTGCGTGTTTTCCCGGGTGGGCACGCTTTCATCGTCGGACTTGTAGCGGCAGAAGAAGAACCAGATGACGGCGGCGATGGCGACCAGGCCCACATAGGGAACGCACACCCAGAAGAGCTCGTCGCTGACGATGGCGTTCAGTTGTTCCGGGTCCATGGCCTTGCGGGTGTCCATGTCCGCATCATTCAAATGCGCCAGGATGAAGTATTTGGCCAGGAAGATGCCCGTCAGGGAGCCGATTGGGTTGAAGGCCTGGGCGAAGTTCAGGCGGCGTACGCTCGTCTCCTGGGACCCCATGGAGAGGACGAACGGGTTGCAGGTGGTTTCCAGGATGGAGAGGCCGCCCGCCAGCACGAAGATGGCTACCAGGTAAATGTCAAAACTTTGCCCGATGGCGGCGGGTATGTAGCACAGCGCGCCGATCATGTAGAACCCCAGCCCGATGAGCACCCCGGCCTTGTAGGAGAATTCCTCCAGCAGGATGGAGGCGAAGATGGCAAGCACCGCATACGCCCCGTAAAAGGAGATTTGCACCCCTGCGGATTCCGAAGCGTTGATCATGAAGATCTTGCTGAATGCCGGGACCAGGTTGTCCGTCATGTTGTTCAGCAGCCCCCACAGCGCAAAACAGGAGACCAGCATGAAGAACGGCAGCCGGTACTGTTTGGGAACGATCGGCACGGTAGAGGTACGGTTTTTGTCCATATTGCTTTTGTCAATCTCTCACAAGGACGGCGGTGCGTCAATCTGGAAACGGAAAAGAGTCCAGAAATCATCCAACATGTTGACAAATAAAACAAAGCGGTATGTTTGGGTTGGGATATCCTGTCAGCGTTCACGGGAGACCCGGCTTCTTCTTGACTCCTGTTTCCGAGGCGGCTAAGGATGGGCTGATGAAGAAGTGCATTCTTGCCGTTTGTCTTGGGCTGGCCGGTTTTTGGGGCGTTCAGGCGGAAGATTCCCCCGTCGCCAATCCGGAAAAGACGGATGAAAAAAGCGGCGTGACGCTGCCGTCCGGAGAACTGCTGTCAGACCATGTGGCGGAGGCGGAGTTTACGGGTATTATTCACCGCAAGTGCAGGTTCCTTACCTCCCTCTGTCCGGACAAGTGTGACCACGCCAAGGATTTCGCCGCTTTCCGGATCATCAAGTATCTGGATTACCGGAAACCCGGCAAGTACGGGGATGAAAAGCAGGAGCAGCTGATGATTGACGTCAATCCGGCGCACAAGCCCATCCTGCAGGGGGCGGACATCCTGAAAAAGGTAGCCGCCCTGAAGCCGGGGGACAAGGTTGTCCTTCACTGGTCCCATTACTACATGCACCGGGATTCCAGCTCCTTTCCGGAACGTCCCGTGATTTCCATGGAGCCGGCGTCTCCTTCCAGTGAAAAGACGAAAGATTGAGGACTGGTCTTTCTACAGGCCTCCCAGGCAAGGCTGGACGCGGCGGAAAAGCGTGTGTTAGGAAACAGGCTGGCAATGACGCAGCTCCGGGCAAGATTGTTCCGGTTCGCTGCGTATTGTCCTGCGAAACACACCATAAATACGATGCGTTTACCTTTGAATACATTAACGGGGCTTGCCCTGCTGTGTGCCCTGGGCATGTCTGTTCCCGCTGCCTTGGGTACGGAAAGCTTTGAGCAGGCCAAACACGGCAAGTTTACCACGCTTTCCACCAAGTACGGCCCCATGTCCTGCCGGGACGGCGTGGCGGAAATCGGGGGAGGGGGAAAATCCGGGAAATCTTCCCTGCGGATGTTCGGCGGGCAGGATACCGAACTGAAGCTGGACTTGAAGGATACTCCTTCCAGGGAAGTACGGCTGTCCGCCTGGGCGGAGCGCTGGACCGGACAGGCCCCCTTTGAATTTTCCATTGTGGCCGTAGGGCCCAAGGGGGAAAAGAAGATTTATGACGGCAAGGACATCAGGACGGGCGGCTTCAATACCAGGATAGAGGCCGGCGTTCCCGCCGGAACGCGCTCCCTGGTGTTCAAGCTGACGTCGCCGGAGAACAAGGGGTTGAAGCTGGACGACCTGTTCATCGTGCCCTGCATCCCCATGAAGGTGAATCCGCAGGTGGAGATGGCTTCTTCCGCCTATCCGGTGATGGTGCGCATCCCGTGCAGTCCCGTTCTTTCCCTGAAGGTTCAAACGGACGGCTGTCTTAATCCTCAGTTCCTGACGGCCGTCAATCTGGATTTTACGGGCACGACGAAGCTTTCCGACATTGAATCCGTGACGGTGGTGCGGGGAGAAGAGGCTCCGCCCATTCAGCACGGGGAAGACCCGTTTCCGAAGGATGCCTCCCAGGTACTGGGTACGGTGAAGCTTTCCGGCTCCTCCAAGCCCCAGGTTTCCGTGAAGGGGAAGCTGGAGCTGGACCCCGGCGACAATTACCTGTGGGCATGCGTGACGATGAAGAAGGGCGCCTCCCTGGACGGCAGGGTGGTGGTGCGCCCGGCCAGCGTTGTGGCGGGGAACAAGCTGATGAAGGTGGCCAATGCCGCCCCGGTGGCGCAGCGCATCGGCGTGGCCGTAGTGAAGCACGGGGATTTCAACTCCAAGTTCTACCGCATTCCCGGCCTGGACAGGTCCAGGAAAGGGACTCTCCTGGCCGTTTACGACATCCGTTACAACCATTCCGGCGACCTTCCGGCCAACATTGACGTGGGCGTGAGCCGCTCCACGGACGGGGGCCGCACCTGGTCCGACGTCAAGATCGCCATTGACGATTCCAAGATTGCCCCCTCCCTGGGGGCTACCAAGGGCGTGGGGGACCCCGCCATTCTGGTGGATGAAAAGACGGGCCGCATCTGGGTGGCCGCCATCTGGAGCCACAAGCATTCCATCTGGGGCAGCAAATCCGGGGACAATTCCCCGGAAGCCTGCGGGCAGCTGGTGCTGGCGTACAGCGATGACGACGGCCTTACCTGGTCCAAGCCCATCAACATTACGGAACAGACCAAGGACAAGGACTGGCGCATTCTGTTCAACGGCCCCGGCAACGGCATCTGCATGAAGGACGGCACGCTGGTCTTTGCCGCCCAGTACTGGGACGGCAAGGGCGTGCCGTGGTCCACCATCGTTTATTCCAAGGACCAGGGCAAGACCTGGCACTGCGGCACGGGCGTCAATGAGCAGACGACGGAAGCCCAGGTGATTGAATTGAAAGACGGCTCCATCATGATCAATGCCCGCTGCAACTGGGGCGGCTCCCGCGTGGTGGGCGTTACGAAGGACCTGGGCAAAACCTGGGAAAAACACCCCACCAACCGCACTCCCCAGTTGAAGGAACCCGTCTGCCAGGGCAGCCTGCTTGCCGTGGACGGAGTGCCGGGCGCGGGCAGGGTGGTCCTGTTCTCCAACCCCAACACCACCTCCGGGCGTTCCCACATGACCCTGAAGGCTTCCACGGATGACGCCGGTTCATGGCCGGAGGACAAGTGGCTCCTTTACGATGCCCGCAACGGCTGGGGTTATTCCTGCCTGGCTCCCGTGGATAAAAACCACGTGGGCGTGCTGTATGAATCCCAGGGTGCTCTGAACTTCCTGAAAATCCCGTACAAGGAGGTTCTCAACGCGGGCAGTGCGCGCTGACGCCGCTTTCAGGTAATCGTTTACGGGCCGTTTCCTTCCGGGAGCGGCCCTTTTTTTTGGTAACTGTCTTTGGGTAGGAATTTCTCCAAAGCGCAGGGGAGGGAGTTCTGGTATGAGGGACGGGAGGACGGAAAGAGAAGCTTGAAACGCGCAGGGGGAGTGAATCTGAAAGAGGCACGAATCAAGCTTCCGTTTCCCGGCGGCGGTGTTTCTTCCAGGCCGCGGGAGTGTGAGTCCCTGGTGGCTGCGCTGCTGGAGCAAGGGCCGCCGGGCCCTTGTAAAAAAGCTTTCTCCGGATCAGCCCTTTTTCCTGTTCCCTGGCCGTCACTCCAGAAAAGAAGCCAGCGCGTCCTTCAGCATGTTCCTGGCGCGGAACAGCAGGCTTTTGGTGGCGGGAACCGTCATGTCAAGCGTCCGGGCTATTTCCTCGTAAGGCATGTTTTCAAAGCGGCGCAGCTGGACGGCCAGGCGCGCCTTTTCCGGCAGGGCGGCAATCGCTTCATCCACGGCCCGCTGGAGTTCCGTGTGCTCCATGGCTTCATCCGGGGCCTGGGAAGGTTCCAGGAACACGGTCATGCCGCCTTCCTCCTCCATGGCGTCCGCGGAGGTGGTGGGCTTGCGCTTCTGGCGCCGCACTTCATTGAAGACCAGATTGCGCAGGATGGTGAACATCCAGGTGGTGAAGCGTGCGGAGGGCTCATAATTCCCGGCTCCTTTCCAGATGCGGATGAAAACCTGCTGGGCGATGTCCTCCACCTCCGGCCCGTTGTTCAGCATGCGTGCTACGGTGGCGTACACGGAGTTCTGGTGTTTGCGGACCAGCATTTCCATGGCGGAAGCGTCGCCATTCCTGACTCTCAGCATCAGCTGGGCGTCCTCGTCTGGTTCCGCAGGCGGCATGTCTTGTGCTTCGTCCATGAAATTCCCTTCTATAAACCCCGTGTCCGGTGAAAGGTTGCATCCGGAAGGGCGCATGCCCCGGAAAAAAGGTCTATCCCATTTTTCCGCGGCTGACGAGATGAAAACGGGTCTTTCTTCTCTTTCCGCGCAAGGCTCCGGACAAAACGTTTTGCTCCTGCCGATGGCCGGGGACGGCTGAGGGGGTGGAACATTCCGTTCTTTTCCCGGTGGGAAAACGGAGCATGATGGAAATACGGAGGCCACCCTCCATGCCGCTCCGGTTTGACAATGACCGGAGGGGCCTGCTAGGGTAAGGGAAAATGAAAGGGAGAAACGCCGGTAAATTGGTCTGTTTAAGGAATCATCCTGAATTCCTTTCCACAGCTTCCGTCTGGTTCGGCTCCAAGTGGGACGTTCCCGTAGAGGCCTATGAGGAAAGCATGAAGGAATGCATGGAACGGAAAACGGGCATTCCGCAATGGTACGTGGTCATGAACGGACAGGGGGCAATCATTGCGGGTGCCGGAGTGATTGAAAACGATTTCCATGACCGGAAGGATTTAGCCCCCAACTTATGCACGCTATTTGTGGAAAAAAGGCATCGCGGCAGGGGCGTGGCCGCGTCCATCCTGGACTTTGTGCGGAAGGATTTGGCTGCGCTCGGATATCCCCGTCTCTATCTGGTGACGGACCTGGCGGGGTTTTATGAAAAATGCGGGTGGGAACTGCTGACAATGGCGACGGGCGGTCATCATGCCCGGGAACGCCTGTATACGGCTCCCGCCATGGAAACCGGACCCGTTTGACGGGGGAAGGCCGGAACTTCGTTCTTCCGGTCTTCATGCGGGGGCGGGAAGGGATTGTTGCGCCTGGAATAAGGAGGAAAGAAGGGGGGCCGGACACAGTAGGCCCTTCCGGATGGTACGCGCCTGCGGGAGGACTCTGTTCTTGACAGCATTTCCTGTCTGCCTGATAACTTGATGATACAGATACCCCTAACAGTATAAGGAAACGCCGCAATGAAACAATGCATGAATTCTGAAAATTTGCATCGCCGCCTCAAGAAAATCATCGGACAGGTGCAGGCGATCGACAGGATGGTTGACGAGGACGTTCCCTGTGAAGATGTGCTTGCCCAGCTCAATGCCGCCAAGTCCGCATTGCACAAGGTGGGCCAGGTCGTGCTGGAGGGGCATATCAGCCATTGCGTCCGGGACGGACTGGAGCACGGAGACCCGGAGCAGACCATCGCACGCTTTACCAAGGCGGTCGAACGGTTTGCCAACATGATTTAGCAGGAGGGGTCAAGAGCCTTTTTTCAACCGCCATTTCCGGGGATTTTTCCGTCTCATCTTGACAAACCTATACCCCTATAGGTATATAAAACCCGTACCTGCATGGGTATGGAAAGGAGAATCATATGCTGGACCGATTGGAAAAACTGCTGGAATGGGGAGGGACAAGGCGCGACGTCGCGCTGCTGTCCGTTTCCGGATTCGCGCTGCTGTTGAGCATGCTTGATATTGAACCGCTTCCCTTTGGCGTCGCGTGGATAGCCATTGTGCTGTGCGGCGTTCCCATCGTGCTGGAAGCCGTGCTTGGACTGGCGGCGGCCTGGGACATCAAGGCGGATGTGCTCGTTTCCATCGCGCTGGTCGCTTCCGTCATCATCGGGGAGGACTTTGCCGCGGCGGAAATTGCGTTCATCATGCAGCTCGGCGCGCTGCTTGAGAACCTGACCGTGGCCAAAGCCCGGGCGGGAATTGAAAAGCTGGTTCATCTGACCCCGGCTACCGCCCGGAAAGTGGACGGCTTCCGGGAGGAGGTCATTCCGGCGGAACAGGTATGTGCGGGGGACGTCCTCCGCGTGCTGCCCGGAGAGACGGTTCCGGCGGACGGAGTGATTCTTTCCGGCCACACTTCCATCAACCAGGCCGTAATGACGGGTGAACCCCTTCCGGTGGACAAGGAAGCTGGGGACGAGGTTTCCAGCGGAACGGTCAACCAGTTCGGAGCCTTTGACATGAAGGCGTCCAGGGCCGGGGAGGACAGTTCCATTCAGCGCATGGTCCGTCTCGTCCAATCCGCGGATGCGGGAAAGGCCGGAATCGTGAGCGTGGCGGACCGCTGGGCCACCTGGATCGTCGTCATTGCCCTGGCTTCCGCAGGGCTGGCCTGGCTGGTCACGGGCGAACTGATCCGCTCCGTCACCATCCTGGTGGTATTCTGCCCCTGCGCGCTTGTGCTGGCTACCCCCACGGCAATCATGGCGGCCATCGGAAACGCCACCAGGCATGGATTCCTGGTGCGGGAGGGGGATGCCCTGGAACGCCTGGCCTCCGTATCCCACCTCACCTTTGACAAGACGGGAACGCTTACCCACGGGACGCCCCGCGTGGCGGCGGTACGCAGTTTTCTGCCGGACCTCCCCGAACAGGTGCTTTACAGGTATGCCGCCTGCGCGGAACTGCGGTCGGAGCACCCTCTGGGCAAGGCGGTCGTCCGCTGTTACCGGAAGGGAGAAACGCGGGAGCTTCCCCAGCCGGAACAGTTCCGCATGATTCCGGGGAGAGGCGTCCAGGCCGTCCTGGACGGGAGGGAACTGATGGCCGGGAACCTGGAATTGTTCCGGGAAAACGGGCTGGAGGTGCCCGGCGAAGTCAGAAGGGCGGCGGAACAGTACCAAAGGGAGGGATGCACCGTGATTTTTCTCGGCATGGACCGTAAGGCCGCAGGCTTCATCGCCCTGTCGGACACCCTGCGGGAGGACGCCGTCTCCACCATCCGGGAAGTGGCGGAAACCGGGGTGGTTCCCGTGCTGCTGACCGGAGACCATGGGAATGCCGCGGCCCATGTAGCCGGGCAGCTAGGCATTGAGCGGGTTTACGCGGACTGCCTGCCGGAGGACAAGTTCAACTGGATTGACGCATTCCAGAAGGAACGGAACCGGGTGTGCATGATCGGGGACGGAATCAATGACGCTCCGGCTCTGAAAACCTCCCATGCCGGAATTGCGATGGGAGGCATAGGCAGTGACATTGCCGTGGACGCCGCGGACATTGTCCTGGTAAGCGACGATATACGGGAACTCCCCCATCTGCTGCGCCTGGCAAGACGCATGATGCGCACGATCAAGTGCAATCTGACGTTTTCCATGGCCCTGAACTTCATCGCCATCATGCTGGCGGTGGGCGGAATATTGAATCCCGTGGCGGGCGCATTGGTCCATAATGCAGGCTCCGTCGTCGTGATCGTCAATTCCGTCTTTCTGCTGAAATGGGGGAGGAAGAAGAGCATGGCTCCCCGCGGCGCGGAGGGAACAGCTCCATAACGGGGGAGAGGGGAGTATCGCGCACCCTGCGGACGCATGATATCAAGTTGCCGCATTGGCATGCGGCGCTCCTGCGCCGTGGGTTTGGCACCCGGACCGGAAAACGCTTGGATGGGACGGGAGCCCGTGCTATCTTTTTCCCAAGTTCGGCAGGGGTGCCCAAACAAAGGCTGAGATTGCGGGAACGGCATGCTGTTCCCGCAGAACCCTTCAAACCTGATGCGGATAATTCCGCCGCAGGGAGTTCGATTGAACGGGCATGCCCCGTTTCTCGGGAAGGTCTCGTTTCCGCTGTTCCCCTGCCGGCACAGAACAGCATCCATTCCATGAACGACACCGCCAATTTGACCTATCCCGGCTCCCGACGCATTTATATTCCGGGCCGTCTGCATCCGGACGTGCAGGTTCCCTTGAGGGAAATCCTCCTGAGCGATACCCTGCTGCCAGATGGCACCGCCCACTCCAATGACCCCGTGCGCGTGTACGATTGTTCCGGGCCGTGGGGGGATGCGGCTTATGAGGGAACCCCGGAGCAGGGGCTTCCCGCCCTGCGCGCCGCGTGGATCCGGGTCCGCGGTGATGTGGAGGAGGCGGAAACGGACCAGGGCCGCTGCCTCCGGGCTGCGGGGGGCACGCCTGTGACTCAGCGGCATTACGCCCGCCAGGGCGTCATTACGCCGGAAATGGAATTTGTAGCCATCCGGGAAAACCTGGGCAGGGAAGAAGCGTTCAAGGCGGTGTATGACCGTTATCCGAACGCCAAGAGCCGCCCGGACGAAGCCCGGGAAGTCCTGGAGGCGCTCACCATGATGCCGCGGCCGTCCGAACTGGAGGCGCAGGAAGGCTTCGGCCCCTCCAGCATGGTGGCCCGCGACCGGCTGGACCACCAGCACGCGCCGGAACGCCGGAACGGCTGCCGCATGCCCGCTTATTTTACGCCGGAATTCGTCAGGGACGAAATTGCCGCCGGACGCGCCCTGATTCCCGCCAACATCAACCATCCTGAGTGCGAGCCCATGGCCATCGGCCGCAACTTCCTGGTGAAAATCAACGCCAACATCGGCAACTCCGCCCTGGGGTCCGGCATTGAGGAGGAGGTGGAAAAACTGCGCTGGGCCATCCACTGGGGGGCGGATACCGTCATGGACCTGTCCACCGGAAAGAATATCCACGCCACGCGGGAATGGATCCTGAGGAACTCCCCCGTTCCCATCGGTACCGTGCCCATTTACCAGGCCCTGGAAAAGGTGGGCGGCAAGGTGGCGGACCTGAGCTGGGAAATCTTCCGCGACACCCTCCTTGAACAGGCCCGGCAGGGCGTGGACTATGTGACGGTGCACGCCGCCCTGCTGTTCCGGTTTGTGAACCACACTGCCCGTCGCATGACGGGCATCGTCTCCCGCGGCGGCTCCATCATGGCGCAGTGGAGCATGATCCACGAACAGGAAAACTTCCTTTATTCCCACTGGGATGAAATATGTTCCATTCTGGCGGCTTACGACATTGCCGTCTCCATCGGGGACGGCCTGCGGCCCGGCTCCGTGGCGGACGCCAATGACTTCGCCCAGCTGGCGGAGCTGGAAGTGCAGGGGGACCTGACCATGCGCGCGTGGAAAGCGGGCGTACAGGTCATGAATGAGGGGCCGGGCCACGTGCCCATGCACCTCATTGCCGAGAACATGAGCAAGCAGCTGGAATGGTGCATGGAAGCTCCCTTTTACACGCTGGGTCCGCTGGTGACGGACATCGCCCCCGGCTACGACCATATTACCGGAGCCATCGGCGGAGCGATCATCGGCCAGCGCGGCTGCGCCATGCTCTGCTATGTGACCAGGAAGGAACACCTGGGCCTCCCGGACCGGGAGGACGTGAGGGAAGGCGTGGTCACCTACAAGCTGGCAGCCCACGCCGCGGACCTGGCGAAGGGGCACCCGTCCGCCCAGTGGCGGGACAACGCGCTGGCGCAGGCCAGGTTTGAATTCCGCTGGGAGGACCAGTTCAACCTTTCCCTGGACCCGCAGAAAGCGCGTTCCTACCACGACCTGACGCTTCCCCATGCCAACGCCAAAAAGGCCCACTTCTGCTCCATGTGCGGTCCGGACTTCTGCGCCATGCGCCTGAGCCAGGACATCCGCCGCCGGTCCCGGCAGTAGGGGGACCGAAGGCGCGGCGTCACGGCAGCCGCCGGGCTGCCAGGAGCGGGAACGTCTGAAAAAGAATGACAAGGGCAGGGATGGTGCTATGATGCCTTTAAGATGAAGAATTCATTTTTTCCTGTCCTTGGCGTTCTTTCTCTGGCTTCTGCCGTGGTTTGTTCCGCATCTCCCGTCTGGGAGACGGATTGGAGCAAGGCTCTGGAGAAAGCCGGCAAAAGCGGACAGCCGGTGCTGGTTGACTTCACCGGCTCCGACTGGTGCCCGGGGTGTATTTATCTGCGGAAAAATATTTTTGATACGGACGCCTTCGCCAAGTATGCGGAAGACAACAACTTCATGCTGGTGGAGCTGGATTTTCCCAGGACGGAGGGGAAAATGCCTCCGGAACAGCTCAAGTTTCATGAGGAATTGATGCGCCGTTACGGAATTTCCGTATTTCCTTCCGTCCTGCTCATGGAGGGGAATGGAGCTCCCTATGCCAAAATAGTGGGACCCTCCAGAACGGCGGAGGAATACTTGAAGAAATTGGCAGCCGCCGGGGAGACGAGGCTGAAGCTGAAAGAAGCCGTGGCTGCGGCCCGCGCGCTGGAAGGAAAGGAAAAACTGGAAAAACTGGTGCAGGCTATCAAGCTGCTTCCGGAGGATTTGCAGCCCTATCAGAAGGAATTGATCGCGGAAATCTCCGCCCTGGACCCGGAGGACAAATACGGATTTGCCGGGAAGGCTGAAAAAGCCGTGACCCTGGCGGCGCAGCGGCTCATGATGGAGCAATTTTACAAAAAACACGCGGGCCCCTTTTCCGCAGAAAAAGTCCGCGCGGGACAGGAGGAAGCTTTGCAAATGCTGGAGAAGCGGGACCTCCTGCCGGCCATCCGCCTGGAAATAGCCAAATACGTCAGCGACGGGTATGCGCTGGAGCGCAATTATCCCAAGGCCCTGGAATACCTGAACATGGCCCGTGCCGCCGATCCGGAATCTCCGGCGGCCAAAAAGCTGGAGCCATGGATCAACAATATGCAGAAAATAATCAATAAGGGAAAATAAGCCCTTTTCATGAAGGCATTCCCTCTTCCCGTGAAGAGGAAAACTATATTCCGTCTTTTATTTTAAACAAAAAAATGAACTTGCTGCGCTATGATTGATGAAGGAACCGAACATGCAGAAATGAATACGTCCGCCTACATCAGGGAAGAGGAAGTTAATGAAGAAGACAGCCATTTGCTGAGCTGGGATGAATGGCTGCGGAGGCACGTCGCTCAACTGCTGCTGTTTGCCCGCCAGCAGTCCCGCTCTCCGGAAGATGCGGAGGACATCCTTCAGGATGCCCTGATACGGCTGGCGCGCAAGGAGGCCTCCGGAGAGTTTGTGGGAGGGCAGGAGGCATGGCTTTCCTATGTCTTTGCCTCCATCCGGCGTCTGGCGGTGGACTATGGCCGCAAATCCGACCGGCGCCAGAAAAGGGAGGATGAAGCCTGCGCCGCCGAACAGGACGAGGATGTTTATGCGGACCCCTGGTTTTCCAGCGCCGCGGCGGACGAGGAGCTCAAGCAGTTCATGGAAATGCAGCTCAGGAAGCTCCCTTCCAAATTCTCCGAGGTCATTGTCCTGAAAATATGGGGGGAACAAACCTTTCAGCAAATTGCGGAAACGCTGGAAATCTCACAAAACACGGTGGCGAGCCGGTACCGCTATGGCATCGACCTGCTCCGCAAGGCGCTGAGAAACAAAAAAGACCAACTCTAATGCCGCTCCACTCTTATGAAACATGAAACAACATCATCCGCCGCAGGGGAGGAAGGCGGCGGTACTGCCGCCATGCAGCCCCTTCCCGTATCCGATGAACTGATTTCCCGCCTGGCCGGAAGGTGTGAGGAAATCTTCCCCCTGAACGACCGTCTCCGGCATGATGAAATATCCGATGAGGAAATTCATGAGATGGAATCCCTTTTGAAGCGTTTGCGGCCTGCCCCGGTGAGGGTTCTGTTCCGGGAACAATGCTGTTCCCTGATGTGCGCCGAGTCCGAACAAGAAATGGAAACCCGGCTGAAAAGGCTTTCCGCCTCTTCCATGCTGGAATTCTCCGTGTGCAAAATGGCGCAGGCCATGGACTGCGCCGGAGAGGCGAAGCAGGAAAAAGCGGTGAAAATCCCCCTGTGGCGGCGGCTTGCCTATATTTCAGGCATTTCCGTGGCGGCTGCGGTGGGCGCCGTTCTGCTGGTTCAAAATACGCTGGTAGCGCCCGGCGGCACGGTGGCCGGAGGGAATGAGGCGGAAGCCGGAGCTGAAAAGACGGAAGCCCCTGTACTGCCCGGGGAAAAGCGGGAGCTGCTGCGGAAACCCACTCTTTTTGAATTGCAGGGCGGAGACGAGCGCGTGCCCGTGATTGCTCCTGCCGTCATCCGTAGAATTCTTCCTGAAAAGGAATATTAAAGGACCGCCGCGTGAACGCCTGTGGGCAGCGCAGTTGAAATTTTCCATTCTGTTGCTGCAAGTGTTCGCGCTCTCCGGTTCTGTTCCTTGTTCCGCGTCTCTGCTTTGTGAAGAAAAAGAAAGCGCCCTGGATGCATGGCGGAGCTCTTTTCCCATGCCCGGAAATAAATGTTCTACCGGGAGGGAGATCTCCCTGCCGGTGGAGGGAAAGGCGTCCGGATAAAGGTCTCACCCAAGTGTGGGTTGGCTTGGCTTTACTCCCGTGATGCGTTCCTTGGCGGTCTGCCGACGCTGCGGGACGGAAGGGGACGGGCGGGGCCCTGCAAAAAAAATGCACAAATTTTGAACATTGCGCGGACGGATGCTGTATATTATCTCACATGGATATGAAAACCTGTATCTTTCTGACATTGGGATTGCTGATAGGTTCGGGCTCCGGATATTCCATTGACCGGCCCGCAGGAAGTACGGACAACCTTCAGCCGCCGCCCTTGACTCCCTACACGCCGCAGACCAAGCCGCTGCCCTCTTCCAGACCGGCCAGGCTGGGCATTGTGCCCGGCACGGTGCCGCAGGCAGTTGTGGCTCAATTGGAACTCAGCGGATTTCCCGGCGTGCTGGTGACCAAGGTGATGCCGGACAGTCCCGCCGCCAAGGCCGGACTCCAGGAAAATGACGTCATCATCAAGCTGGGGGACATCTCCCTGTCCGGCCCGCGCTCCGTGACGGAAGCCCTGTCTGAAAAAGTTCCGGGAGACAAGATTACGGCTGTATTCTACCGCAAGGGCAAGCGGGAAACGGCGGATGTCACGCTGGACGGCGGAACGCTTTCTGCGGAAGAAATACTGGCGGCCCAGGGAGATCCCCGCACCCAGCCGCGCGTGGTTCCCTCCGTCCGGCGCCAGGCGGTTCCTCCCGCCGGAATGGCCGCACGGCCCAACCTTCCGCAGCGCATTCTGGACATGCAGCAGATGATGGATGATTTTTTGAGGGACTCCGCGATTGATGATTCGCGGATGGATGACATCATCGGCCGGATGAACCTGACCCCGGGAGCGGCCCAGATGCTCCGGAGCCTCCAGAACCTTCACCAGATGCCCATGCCCCCCATGGGCAAGGTGTCCGGCGGAGGGCAGAGCACGTCTTCCGTCCGGATGTCGGACGCCAACGGAACCATTGTGGTTTCTTCCAGCTCCAAGGCGGGCACCACCGTCCATGTGACGGATTCCGCGGGAAAAGTCCTGTACTCCGGCCCTTACAACACGCCGGAGGAAAAGGAAGCCGTGCCGGAAGCCGTCAGGGAACGCCTGAAAAACATAGAAACCAACTTCTGCTTTTAACCTCTTCATGAAGCAATGGAGAAATCCATGATCATTATGTTAAGGACGGCTGCCCTGTGTGGGGCAGCCTTTTTCATGCAGAAAAGGGGCTTTTTCCTCTTCTGAAAAAGCGGCGCGTTCCGGGAAGAAAAAGCACGGAACAGCAGCAGGACATCTATTCCACATCCGGAGGAACCTCCGGAAGAAGATGGAAGGAAAAGAAAGGGGATATCTTGCGGCCTCCCTGTGGGCAGGTCTTGAACTCCTTTTGAAAAGCGGAGTGCGGCAGGAACTACAGAATGCCGGTCAATTTCCGGTACGTCTCCAGCGCGAAGGAATCCGTCATGCCGGAAATATAATCAAGCATGTGCGCCAGGCGTGCGTCCTTCCCTTCGTCATCCTTGGGCAGACCGGTTCCCTGAAGCATGATGGCTACTTTTTTAGACTGTCCGGAGGAAGGATGGTTCACCCACTCCATGAAAAAGTCGATCAGCTCTCCCAGCACCTTGTAGCCCATGGCTTCCACTTCAATCACCTCCCGGGCCTGGTACACGTTCTCAATGGCGTACTGGTACAATCCGTTCAGCGGCGCGGCCAGTTCAGAACGGTCAATCAGGGATTGATCCATGCTCCCTTGCAGAAGCTCCTCTTCATGCTTCATGAAACTGTCCACGGCGGACTGGATGCTCCTGCCGATGGCGAGCGCGCGCATGTAATGGATGCAGGAATCTTTTTCATCCTTCTTTTCCAGTTCCCGGACGTAGCAAAGCTGGGATTCCGTCAGGAAAGGGCTGAATAAATCCCTGGTAGGCTCAAAATCCAGAATGCCGGAAAAATACCCGTCTTCAATATCCGCGATACGGTAGCAGATATCGTCCGCGGCCTCCATCAGGTACGCCAGGGGATGGCGGCACCAGCAAAGGTATTTTTCATCCGGCGCGGAACGGGGAAGCAGCCCCAGATGGCCGGCCACGAAGGAAGCCGCCTCCCTCTCCTGTTCCCCGATGCCGAACTTCTTGCATTCAAGCTTGTTGGCTGCCGTCATGCCGCCTTTCCTGACGGCCGCGGAATAGGATTGCGTGCAGGGATACTTCATGAAGGCGCCCAGAACGGCCGCCGTCAGTTTCAGGCCGTTGCCTTCCATCGGATCCCCGGTGCGGGTAAGGATGCGGAACCCCTGGGAATTCCCTTCAAACGGCAGCTCCAGGCCGTGCCGTTTCAGGGCGGTTTCAATGGCGTCCTCCCCGGAATGGCCGAAGGGCGGATTGCCGATGTCATGGGCCAGGCAGGCGGTGGAAACGATGGTGGCCACGTCGGAAGGCACTATAGGAGCGGGAAGGGAACCTTTCTCCGCCAGCCACTCTCCCGCCAGCATGCCGAGGGAGGAGCCGATGTGGGCCACCTCCAGACTGTGGGTCAGGCGGGTGCGAACGTAATCATTGCGGCCCAGGGGGAAAACCTGCGTCTTGTCCTGAAGGCGGCGGAAAGCGCTGGAAAACAGAATGCGCCCGTAATCCCGGTCGTAATTGCTGCGGTTTTTCTGCGGAGACGCCGTACTCTGGTGCCTGGACCCCCAGCGGGCGTCCGACAAAAGCTGCTGCCAATTCATCATCCCTGACATGGTGAAGGAATGCTACAGGGGAATGCCCGGCTGGAACAGGAGAAAATGGGGGAAGGCGTTCAATAGGTCAGCATCAGCCCCACTCCCCAGTGCAGGTTGTTGTCGTAATTGGTGGAAACGCTGAGATGGGAGGTCAGGATGTAGTGCAGGCCCACGGAATAATCCCGGTCCGTATTCAGGGAAAAGGAAAGGCGCAGGCGGGAGGTGAGCGGGATATCGTCCCTCTCCAATTGCAGGCGCGCCTTTCCGTCCGTATCAATGCGCGCATCCCCAATCAGGAGCAGGGGCAGCGTATACCGGACGCCCAGGGTGCCGTCCACTTCCCGGTCCTTTTTGGTGGTCTGGCGGAACATGTTGCGTTCTCCGGCCTCACCCTTGCGGCAGGTCCAGTCCACCCCGATGTAGGGGTAAAGCCACTGCTTCTCCCCGATGTACCTGCCCAGCCGTCCTTCCGCCTCATAGCCGCGCGTATCCTTGTAGCCTATTTGCCACTCTCCCTGAACGCTCCAGCGGGTGCCTCCGAACTCCAGGTCTCCGATGTTCCCGTTGGAGGCGAAATCATTGTTCACGGTCAGGTACCACTTCCGGTCCATGTCGTAAACGTGCTGGAGCGCCCGCATGGGGTGTGGAAGCTGCGGATTGGGGGGAGAATCCTCATACGTGAAAATCCGGCCCATGCCGCTCATCATGTGGTACAGGATATGGCAGTGGAAAAACCAGTTGCCGCGCGTCTTCTCCGCCGCGTTAAACTCGATCACCTGGGTGGCCATGGGCTGGATATCCGCCGTGAACTTGAGCGGTGAAAAATCCCCGTGCCTGTTCACCAGCCGGAAAAAATGGCCGTGCAGGTGCATGGGATGCCTCATCATGGTATTGTTGGTCAGGATAATGCGCACATTCTGCCCTTCCTTGATCATGATACGGTCCGTCTCTGAAAGAGTCTTCCCGTTCATGCTCCACACGTAGCGGTTCATATTCCCGGTCAGCATGAAATGCAATTCCTTCACGGGCACGCCGGAAGGAAGGTTGGTGCGGGAAGGGGACTTCAGCATGTCATACGTCAGGGTGGTTTCCTCCCCCTCCTCCTGCATGCTGCCGTGGCCTCCACCATGGGAGGAACCGGACTTCATGTCCATCATCCCCATATCTCCGGAATGGGAGGCCGGCATTCCGCCGGACATGCCGTGGTGATGCATCTGGCGCATGGAACCGGAATTCATTTTCATCATCTTCATGTTACCGCCCATGGTCATCATTCCGTTCATCTGCTTCATCTTCTTGAAGTAATTCAGCCTGGGGAAGGGGCGCAGCGGCTGCCTTTCCCCATGGCCCAGCCACAGGGAGGAAGACCCGGAGGTATCCTCCGCCGTCGCCTGGAACTCGAAAGCCCTGCCTGATTCCGGTACCGTCAGGACGACGTCGTAAGTCTCGGAAACCGCAATCATCATGCGGTCCACGTCCACGGGAACGACATCCTTCCCGTCGCTGGCCACCACGCGGATTTTGCCGCCCGCGTACCTCAGCCAGAAATAGGTGGAGGAAGCCCCGTTGACGATGCGCAGCCTGAGGCGGTCGCCGCCCTTCAGCCGGGGCAGGGAAGCTTGCGGAGAGCCGTTCAGCAGAAAGCGTTCGTAATACACGTCGCTCACGTCCATGGCGTTCATGCGCTTCCATTCGCTGGTCAGCTTGGTTCCCAGATAGCCGGCGCGCAGGGCCTCCCAGTAGCTCTGCACGCTCCCCTTGCGGATGGAAAACCAGTCCGACCCGGTGTGAAGCTTCCTGTTCACCTCCTGGGGATTCTCGTTCGTCCAGTCGCTCAGCACCAGCGTATACTCCGGCAGGGCGTCCTCCGTCCTGCGCGCCGGGTCGCCGGGCCGCTTGCGGACGACGAACGCGCCGTACAGGCCGCTCTGCTCCTGAAGTCCGCTGTGGGAATGGTACCAGTACGTGCCGTTCTGGATGATGGGAAAAGTATAGGTATGCGTGGTGTGGGGCTTTACCGGCGCGGAAGTCAGGTACGGCACCCCGTCCTGGTCATTGGGCACCAGCAGGCCGTGCCAGTGGAAGGAAGTCTCCGTATCCATCAGGTTGTGCACCCGTATCACCGCGGTGTCTCCCTCCGTAAAATACAGAACGGGGCCGGGAATGCTTCCGTTGATGGTCATGGCCGGGCGCGTGACCCCGGTAAAATTGACCGGAGCGTTCCGGACGTATAAATCGTATTCCACCGTTTTGGCGAATGACGGAGAGAACTGGGCCATCAGGCAGCAGCACAGGAATGGGAAAAAATGGGAGGCGACCTTAAACATGAACAGGAGGAAAGTACTGCCAGAAAAGACCTGTTCATTCCATCTCCGGTTCAAAATGAAACGGATGTGATGTGTCATGCCTTTCCTGGAGCATGAAAGGAGAATCTGGAAACTGGCGCGGGCGGAAATGACAAGGGTGCGTTATTCCGGAATCCGGCCGCCGGAAGCCTGTTTCTGCGCAGCCTTTTTGAGAGGAATGGGCGCGATCAGGAAAGAGGACAGGATAAGCAGGCACCCGAGAGCCAGGAGGAACATATTGGGCTGTTCCCGGAACAGGAGCAGGGAAATCAGCGCCGCCAGGGGAATCTTGAGATTGTTCATGATTGCCAGCTTGACGGGCGTTACCCGGCGGGCGCCGTAATTCCAGAGGAAAAAGCAGACTCCTGAAGCGATGACTCCCAAATAGGCCAGCAGCCACCATTGCATGGCTGAAATCTCCTGCCAGCAGGCCAGCCCTGACGGCAGTCCGGCAGGCAAGGTAACCAGCAGGGCGCCTGCGTAGGCATAGGCGAAGCAGGAAGCTTCACTTCCGCCGAACCAGGAATCCTTCAAGGAAATGTAGGCGATTTGCCCTGCCGCGAAACAAAGGTTGGAAAGCTGTACCAGAACAATTCCCGTAAGTTCGCCATTGCCGGCGGAATACCCTTTCCAAAGGATGCCCGCGCCTCCTATGGCCGCAAGAACGGCCGCCGCCAGATGGAGCGGCGGCAGCTTCTTCTTCATCAGGCCGTTGACCAGAACCACGTAAATCGGCGTAGTGGCCGTGAAAAGGGCGACCTGGTGGGAAGGCAGATAATGGAAGGCTGCGATATAGCAGAGGTACATTCCTCCGAATTGGACGGCGCCTATCCCCATCATCCCCATTGCATGGCTGAAAGGAACCTTCCGGACGAAGGGGAGGAAAACGGCCAGCGAGCCGGCCATGCGCGCCAGCGCGACAAAACTGGCGGGGAGGTCGGACAGGCAGTTCCCCAGCAGTCCGAATGACAACGCCCAGATGAAAGACGTGATCAGCAGCGCAGGCATGAGGGCGGAAGCATACGGAGAAAGGAAAACCAAGTCAATGCCTGTGGCGCAGGAACAGTTGCGAGGAGAATTCTTTCCACATGCAATTTTATGGAAAGAAAGGATGTGGGTACATCTGCTTCGCCAAATAGAGAAAGGACAGATTTTCTTGGTGGATGTTTTGTTTTGGCAAGGGAGAAGAAAAAGTTGGACAACGGTATTTAATAATGAAAATAAAAATGTTACAAAAGTTGAAAAAATGATTTTGAGGGTATTTGGACTTGAACTATTTTTGGTGGCTTTTTATAAAGATGCATGAACTTTTGGCCCCTTGCCGTTTTCTCTGTATGTGCCGTGGCATCTGTATCGCTTGCTGCGGAAATTCCTCAGGAAGTTCAGGCATTGGATCGCATATATCAGAAACGGTGCACCCAGGCTTGCGCCCCTCATATTGCTGCTTTTACTCAGAAAGCGTTGGTATTGCAGAAGAAATGCGTTCAACGCTCTGATTTTGAAGGGGCGAAAGTAATTCATGACGGTCTTGAGGAATTAAAGAAAAACAATTTTGACTGGCGATTGGTGAAGGAAACTTGCCAGATTTCTATTCCTAGGGATGGATGGTATGGTTCGGTTGCTAATATGATTCATAAGCTGGATGCTGAGGGCAACCATTATGATATACAGGAATTCCGTAAAAAATTTAAAAACACGGGCGAGAAAGTTAACACCGAACTGACGGGACCGGATCTGATCGTATTTACAGGAGCTCCGAACAGGTTGTGGCTGATCATTGATTCCCGGACGATTTTTGAAATTTATACAAACAATATCGTTGCCCGTTTGATACATGATTCTTCCAAAGAGGGAACCAATGTAGGAAGTGCGGATGAAATAAAAGATGCCGAGTGGCTGCAGATGCAGAACGATCTCAAGAAGCGGTGTTTTCAGGCATGTTCGGAAATAACAAAAAAATATATCCAGGCGTTAGACAAGTTGAAGCTGAAATTATCGGCTGACGGTGATATGACAGCTGCTGTTGCAGTGCATGAATACGCAAAACGGCTTGAAAGCGGCAACCTTTCTCCAGAACGGGACCGTTCCTTGAAAACCTTTGAAGGAAACTGGAAGGATGGTTCCGGTCTGACTTACCGTTTTAATGGGCGTGGAGAAGGTACAGTTAAAAAGTCTAACGGTACTACTGATTTTACGATGACTCCTGTCCGTTCTTCTCCCCACGGGGATTTCCATTATTTTAATGTTTCTTCCGGAGGCTCTCGGATTGCAACCCGGGTGGCCGACAAGGTTTATATTATCATGCAGGATGGAAGAAGGGATTGGCTGCGCGTGTGTAAACGTATCGGGAAATAACATTGAGAAAATACATGGAACCCAGCCGAACTGCAGAACTGAGTGCAACATCGTTGAAGGCATCTCGAAATTGAGCCTGAAGGTTCGTTCTTATACTGCTTTTCTAGGTGGATGCACCCTCCCGTGCCAGGCAGACGGCAAATCATCATCCGGGTGCAGGGAAGCATCGGTTTTATCTTTTCGCTATCAGCCTTCTGTTATCCGCTAAAATAAAGCCTGGCGGGGAAAAGAAAAACGCTCCGGAATGCAGGATTCCGGAACGTTTATGAAGATGGTACGCGGTACTGGTTTCGAACCAGTGACCCCATGCGTGTGAAGCATGTGCTCTACCACTGAGCTAACCGCGCATTTGCAGTGCGGGGGGAATATATCGTTCATGCAGGGGATTGGCAAGGAGTTTTTTGAAGGCAGGTGAAAAAGAGGGAATACTTTCCTTCCGTCAAGATTCCCGGATTCATTCCTCCTGACTGATGTGCGGCTTTGTCCGGATTCCGTTCCGGAAAGTGGGAAGGTGGCTCAATTCCGGCTTGTACAGCATCAACCGTCTTCCTACACTCCGGGCATGAGTTGCACAAGCCCTCCCAGAGCATGGGCCCAGGTTGATACCAATGCGTTGAGGCACAATTTGAACGTCGTCCGCCGCGTGATGCCGGACCACGGCCTGATGGCCATTGTGAAGGCGGAGGCCTACGGGCACGGACTGGAAGGGGTAGTGAAGGCTCTGGATGGTGAAGACTGCGATTTTTTCGGGGTCGCCACGGTGGCGGAGGCTGGCCGGGTGAGGGATGCTGGGGTGAAGACATGCCCGTTCATTCTCGGTCCCTGTTTTGCCGGAGAACGGGAGGAGATTGTGCAGAACGGCTGGCGCGCCGCCCTTTCCAGCATGGAGGAGGCGGAACATTTCAACTCCCTGGGCGCCCTTTACAACAAGCCCGTCCATGTCCATCTGGGCGTGGATACCGGGATGGGCCGCAGCGGCTTTCTTCCCAGTGAACTGCACGGCCTGACGGAAAAGCTCAAGCAGTTCAGCCATCTGGACCTGGAGGGCGTGTTTTCCCACCTGTCCGCAGCTTCCGACGATATTTCCTTTACGCATGGGCAGATCAGCGGCTTTGCGGAGGCCGTGAACGAACTCTCCCAGGGGCACCAGTACAAGTTCCGGCACCTGTGCAGCAGCGCGGCCGTGTTCAATTACAAGGTTCCCTGCGCCAACATGGTGAGGCTGGGCAGAATCCTGTACGGGTATTCTCCGATGCCTTCCCCATACAACAAGGAGCTGCGGCCCACGATGACCCTGTACAGCCGCATTACCCTGATACGCACGCTGCCGGGCAACCATGGCGTTTCCTACAACCACTGCTATATGACGAAGGGGAGCACGAAGGTGGCTACCATCGGCATCGGCTATGCGGACGGCTACCTCCAGTATCTTTCCAACCAGGGCGCACGCGTGTATATCAACGGCCAGTACTGCCCGGTTCTGGGCCGTGTGACGATGGACCAGATTATGGTGGACGTCACCTACATGGACCAGGTGGAGACCGGGGACCTGGTGGAGATCATGGGCCCTAATGTAAGCTGGGAGGAGCTGACGCGCCGCGCCAGTACCATTCCCAGCAACGTGCTGACCAGCATCAGCGCCCGCGTGCCGCGGATTTACGTGTAAGGGGCCGCGGGCTGTTTCGCGCTCGTTTGTTTTTTTGACGGGATGGCAGGCACCGAAGCCGCAAAGCTGCGGTGAACCGGTGTTTCCGCTATCGCCTTTAAAGGCGGTGACTCTTCCGGGAGTGAGGGAGTTGTTCCCCTCATGGGTGTTTTTCCTAAGCGGAACAGAGGCTTTTGTTGGGGTATGCTGTCCGCAGGCTGGAGAAAATTTCCTTGGCTGCGCTCTGGATGGATTTTTAGTTATGAAGGGCGGGGAGGCCGTCATCCCCAGGCTGCCGGAACCGTAAATTCATGGTTAATCAGCATTTCCGCCATACCTCTTGGCAGCCGGAATTTTCTTGAAATGGGAGGTTTTACTTCTGGGAGCGCCTTTTCCAATAGGTAACGGATGCGACGTTTTTCCGCGCTTTTACCGCTGGCGCACTTTGTTCCAGTCCTCCGGCTCCAGGGAGCAGGGGTCCGGGGCTACCCAGTGGCCCGGTTCTATTTCCACGGGGGTGAGATCCGCACCCACCGTTTCCGGATAGGAGGGGTGCTGGATGCGGTGGCCGAAGGCGGAGCCGAGCGGCGGGTTGATGGGGGAGGGAACGTCCCCCGGCAGAGGCTGGTGCTTATTGGCTCTGGCGGGATCCGGTTCCGGGATGGCGTCCAGCAGCGCCTTGGTATAGGCGTGTTTGGGGGATTGGTAGATGGTTTCCGCATCTGACATTTCCACGATTTTTCCCAGGTACATGACCGCCACGCGGTCGGAGATGTGCTTGACCACCGCCAGGTCATGGGCGATGAAGAGGTAGGAGAGCTTGCGTTCCTCCTGGAGTTCCAGCAGCAGGTTGAGCACCTGGGACTGGACGGATACGTCCAGCGCAGAGACGGGTTCATCCAGAATGATGAGGCTGGGGTTCAGCGTCAGGGCGCGTGCGATGCCGATGCGCTGGCGCTGGCCCCCGGAGAATTCAAAGGGGAAGCGGTCGATGGCGCTGTCCGGCATGCCTACGCGGTCCAGCAGGCCGCGCACCCATTCCCGGCGCGCGGCGGGTGTGCCCATGCGGTGGATGACGAAGGGCTCCGCTACAATCTGGCCGATGGATTGGCGCTGGTTGAGGGATTCCGCCGGGTCCTGGAAGACCATTTGAATATGGGGGCGCAGGGGCCGCATTTTGCGCTGGGAGAGCGTGGCGATGTTTTTTCCGTTGAACTGGATGGAGCCTCCGGTGGGTTTCAGCAGGCGGACGATGCTTTTCCCGATGGTGGATTTTCCGCAGCCGGATTCCCCCACCAGTCCCAGCGTTTCACCGGGGTAGATGCTGAAGGAGACGTCGTCCACCGCCTTGACCCATCCCGCCTGCCGCAGGAAGATTCCTGAGCGGACGGGAAAGTACATTTTCAGGTTGTTGACTTGCAAGAGTGGTTCCGGCATGGCTGGGAGAAAAAGGAGGTTAGAGGTTTGCGCATCGGGGGCAGGCTTCCACGAAGTGGTCCGGGGATATTTCCACGAGAGGCGGCCGTTCCGTGAGTTCTTCCACGGGCACTCCCTGGCGCTGGCAGAAGCGGCAACCGGGCACAAAGTCTGCAATGGAGGCCACCTGTCCGGGAATGGTGGGCAGCTTGGTCTTGCGCACGGAGCTCAACTGCGGGATGGAGGCCAGCAGTCCCTTGGTGTAGGCGTGGCGGGGATTGGCAAAGAGTTCCCGGACGGGAGCTTTTTCCACCACGCGGCCGGCGTACATGACTACTACGGAGTCACAGCTCTGCGCAATGACGCCCAGATCATGCGTGATGAGGATGGAGGAGGAGCCCATTTCCGCCTGGAGGTCCTTGAGGAGGGACAGAATCTGCGCCTGCACGGTGACGTCCAGGGCCGTGGTGGGTTCATCCGCGATGATGAGTTCCGGATGGCAGGCCAGAGCAATGGCGATGACGACGCGCTGGCGCATGCCGCCGGAGAGCTGGTGGGGGAATTCGTCCACGCGCTGTTCCGGCGCGGGAATGCGGACGCGCTGCAGGAGCTGGATGGCGGCATCACGGGCTTCCCTGGCGTTCATTCCCCGGTGGAGCATCAGGGATTCCCCTATCTGCCTGCCGATGCTGTGCACGGGGTTGAGCGCCGTCATCGGTTCCTGGAAGATGACGCCGATGTGGCGGCCGCGGATGCCGTGCATGTCCGTCTCCTTCGCCTGGACCAGGTCACGGCCCTTGAACAGGATTTGCCCGTCCAGGATTTTCCCCATGGGCTGGGGAAGCAGGCGGACGATGGACATGGCCGTGACGCTTTTGCCGCAGCCGGATTCCCCCACGATGCCTACGCAGGTTCCCTTGGGAACGGTGAAGCTGACGCCGTCCACCGCTTTCAGCAGGCCGGATTCCGTCTCGAATCCGGTGACCAGGTTCTTGATTTCCAACAGGGGTTCGCTCATTTGTTATTTCTCCGTGGCAGAGGGTTCCAGCGGGCCGCCGTTTTCCGGGATGACGGGAACGGACGGCAGCTTGCCGCCGCCTTCCTTGTTGTCCAGGCTGTCGATGGAGTCCATATAGCGGTACTGGTCGTATACGGTGTCCACTTCCTCGAAGGTTTTTCCTTTCCGCTTGGCTTCCATGGTTTCCTTCTTGACGTCGTTGTCCACCCAGTACAGGTAGCTTTCCATCGGGTCAAACACGACCGGATGGCAGAATTGCGTGGTGGCGCTGTTCGGCCATTTGACCCAGCGCCAGTAGCCCAGCCTGACGAATTCCGTGGTCCAGCAGGGGACCCACAGGGCCTCGTCATGAATTTTCTGCTGCACCTTCCACGTGGCCTTTTGAAGCTCGTCTTCCGTAGCGGCGTTCGTTTCGTCGTCCAGCAGCTTGTCCATCTCCTTGTCCGCATAGGCGCAGATGTTGTTGGTGTAGGTGATGAGGCTGCCGCGTTCGTCATAGGCGTAGCGGGAGTGGAAGCCCTGCTCGTTCATCGGGTGGGGCGGGGTGAAGCCCCAGGCCATGAAGGAGGCCTGGACGCGCTTTTCCATGATCTTGCGGAAGGCCACGGTGGAGTCCAGCGGGTCCAGCTGGATTTCCAGGCCGCACTTGCGGGCGTCTTCCTTCAGCTTGCCCAGCGTGGAGGCCAGGGAGGGGGAGGAATTGGGGAAGGTGATGGCGGCGGTTAGCCGGGTGCCGTCCGGCTTGCGGAGGATTCCGTCCGGGCACGGGATGGTGTATCCGGCCTTGGCGAAGCAGGCGCGGGCCTGTTCCGGAGAGTAGGGGCGCGCCTTGATGTAGGGGTTGGTGAATTTGCCGAAGCCGGAGTTGTAGGAGTTGAGCCGCTGGTAGTCTCCGCGGAAGGTGATGTCAATGATGTTCTGGATGTTCAGCGCATGCTGGAAGCCCAGGCGCACGTTGAGGTCGTTGAAGGGGGCCTTGGAAGTGTTCAGGAAGAGGCCGTACGGAGGCCGGGGGTAAATGGTGAAAAACGTGCTGCGGTTGATATAGCCGTTGTGGACTTCCGGGATTTCCATGCGCTCATGCCACAGCTCCGGCTTCGTGATGTTCAGCACGTCCAGCTCCCCGATGCGGAAGAGTTCAATGGCCTTGGACGGTTCCGCGATGAAGTTGTACACGATCTGGTCCACGTTATACATGTACTTCGTGAATTTCTTGTCCCTGGCCCACCAGTCCGGCACGCGCTGGAGCGTTACCTGGCGGCCGCGGATGATGCCGTCCGGCTTCACCACGTAGGCGCCCGTGGTGGGCGGTACGCGCCACTGGTAGCGTTCCACGTAGCTGGGGCCGAATTCGCAGTAGAAGTGCGGCGGGGAAGGGATGAACAGCGTGCAGTAGAACGGGAGCAGCGGCTTGGCGAAGGGGAGGGTGATGGAGAAGCGGTTGTCGTCGTAGATGGTGATGTTGGACGCGTTCTGGTAGAAGAAGTTGTTGTAGAAGACGTCCCGGCTGTATTCCGAGGTGCGGATGTACATGTTCACCAGCAGGTCGATGGCCTTTACCTTGGCTCCGTCCGAGTAGCGGGCGTCCGGGTCCAGTTCAAAGTAAACGGTGCGCCTGTCTGCGGATTCCGCCCATTTATGGGCGATGCCGGGAATGATTTTCCCGGTGACCGGATGGATGGAGACGAGGCCTATGATGATTTCATCATACAGGGGGCCGCGGAAGCCGCTGTTGCTGTTCGGGCCGTTGGGGCGGAATGTGTCCGGGTAGGACCCCGGAGCCCATTGGCGCAGCACGCCGCCTTTTTTGGCGTTCGGGTCGCCTATTTCCGGATTGTCCAGCCCGTCTTCCCATTTCAGGTCCTGGGGGATGTCCGCCGGAGTCTTGAATTTGATGTAGTCCCCTTCCGTCTGCCTGCGGTGGATGACGGACAGGGCCGCTTCATCAGCAATGAGCTTGCTTTGCAGCTTTTCCCTGATTTTGGGGTCTTCCTCCTTGAAGAATTTGTCCCGGAGTTCCCGTATTTCCTTCTGCTTGGCGGCTTCTTCCCGCGCCAGCCGGTCATTGATCTGCTTGTTCCACCGTTCCGGGAAGGAGTCAAAGCCCGGAGGGAGCGTGCCGAAGGGCACGTTCGGCTGCCAGCCCACCCCCTGGGATTGGGAGGAATCCTTGCAACCGGAACCAACTGCCAGCAGAAGGGACAGCGTCACGGAGGAAAGGATGGTGCGGAGGATGGCGGACAGCTTGAGCATGGGTATGGCGGAAACAGGAGTCTTTTTATTTATAGGTGGTGAATTTCTTGGGATCGAAGGCTTCCCGGATGGCCTCCCCGATGAAGGTGACGAGCAGGAGGGTAATCACCAGGGCGGAGAAGGCGGAGGTGACCACCCAGCTGGCGGAGAGGTCCGCCAGGCCGTCATTGAGCAGGCGCCCCCAGCTGGCGTACGTGTCCGGAAGGCCGAAGCCCAGGTAATCCAGGGAGGCCAGGGCCAGAATGAGGGCGGAGACGCTGAACGGAACCAGCGTGACCAGGATGGCGACGAGGTTGGGGAGGATGTGGACGAAGAGGATGCGGCTGGTGGAAGCCCCCAGCACGCGGGCCGCCGCCACGTAGTCGCGCGCCTTTTCCTTCATGGTGGAGGTCCTGAGCTGGTAGGTCATGGACATCCACCCGAACATGATGAGCAGGCTGATGATCAGGAACATGCCCTTCATCTGGAGCGGCACCATGTCTGAAATGATCATGATGATGAACAGGAAGGGAACCTGGGAGAAGATTTCAATGAGGCGCTGCATGCCGAGGTCAAACATGCCGCCGAAGTAGCCCATCATCATCCCGAAGGTGATGCCGATGAAGTACACGATGGGAAGGTAGAAGATGGCGGCTTTCATGTTCACCTGGAGCCCTCCGTACAGGTACGCCAGGATGTCCGCGCCCTGGGTGTTGGTGCCCAGCAGGTGGCCTCCCTTGAGGGGTGGGGCCGGGTGGTAGAAGATGCGGCTGATTTTGTTCTCGTCCGTCTGTTTCAGGAAGTCCTCCTTGGTGCCGGGGCCGCTGTAGTGTTCCGCTACGATCTGGTTGTTTTCATACGTGGCGCTGTACACTTCCGTCCGGTCTTCCAGCCAGCCGGTGGCGCGGTCCACCTTTTTCCCCTTGCGGAATTTGTAGCTGATGTGGGGAAGGGCTTCTTCATCCTTGTGCAGCCGGGAGGCCAAGCCGGAATACGGCTTGCCGCTGGACTCGCAGACCAGGCCGTCTTCATTCACCGTCAGGGCTTCAGAACCGGGATTGGTGGAATCCCCCGTGGGGTCGTACGGCACCAGGGGCATGATGACGAGGGAGGGTTTTCCCGGCTGCCCTGCCTGTTTTTTCAGTTCGCGGTAGTTGGCTTCCGCATCCGCAAAGTCCCCGGTCTGGCCGAAGGTGGAGCCTTTGTAAACCTTGCGCATGATGGCGGGGAAGTACCAGGAGCCGTCCTGCACGACGAGCAGCGCCCGTTTGCCCACCAGGCACTGGTCCATGCAGGCCAGCAGCGTCAGTACGAGCAGGATGATGAGGGAGACATAGCCGCGGGAGATGCTTTTAAAGCGCTGGATGCGGCGTTTCGTAATCGGCGTGGGATGGAAGCGGCGCGGCCCTTTCAGCATGATCCAGAAGCCGACCCCGGCCATGACCAGCACGCAGGCCCAGCCGAACCACAGGAATTTTCCCTGCGGCGTCAGGATGCCGCCGTTGTTCTGGTCCGTGCAGACGATGTTGAGCATGCTCATTTCACGCGAGACGGTGAAGGGCCAGCTCAACGTGGGCAGGAGCAGGCCGCACAACTCTCCCACGGCAGTGAGGACCGCCAGAATGACCAGAAGGTATGCCAGTTTTCTAACCATGTGTGTTATTCAAATTTAATGCGCGGATCCACGGCGGCTACGATGATGTCTGAAAGCAGGTTGCCCAGCACCATCAGGAAGGAGGTAAGCAGCAGCGTGCCCATGATCAGGGCGTAGTCCTTGTCCATCAGGGCCTGGTAGCTCAGCATCCCGAAGCCCTGGATATCGAAGACCTTTTCCACCAGCATGGAGCCGGCCACAATAAGGCTGATGAGGCTGCCCAGCGTGGAGGCAATCGGGATGAAGGAGTTGCGGAAGGCGTGCTTGATAACGGCCCCCTTGAAGCTCACGCCCTTGGCCATGGCCGTTCTGATATAGTCCGCGGAAAGGTTGTCCATCAGGTTGTTTTTCATCATCATGGTGGTGATGGCGAAGGAGCTGACTACATAACAGATCAGGGGAAGCACCGTATGGTGCAGCAGGTCTCCGGCCTGTTGCCAGAAGCCCATGTCCGCAAAGTCCGGAGACGTAAGCCCGCAGAGCGGGAACCATTCCAGACGCGCGCCCAGATACACCACCAGCACGGCGCCCAGCGCAAAGCCGGGCACGGAGTACCCCAGGAAAATCAGAACAGAGGAGATGTTGTCCACCAGGCTCTTGTGGCGGATGGCCTTTATTACTCCCAGGGGAATGCAGACGGAATAGGTAATAATGGCGCTCAGGATGCCGAAGTACAGGGAGACGGGAATGCGCTCCTTAATCATGTCCCACACTGGTTCATTGTATTTGAAGGAGTTGCCCATGGTGCCCTGGAGCAGCCCGTCAAAGCTGGTCTTATACATCACGGCGCGCCAGGCATAGCCGCGCGCCTTGTCCCTGACGGCTTCCGTATTGTCCGTCTGCCTCATGCGGCGCGCCCAGCGTTCCGCGCGGTCCATGGGGGATTCTATGTCCACGGTCCAGCCTTCCGAGGCGGCTTTCCGGGACGGAGTGCCGGAAAAGAAGGCGTCCTTCACGCTGTCGGAATCCTTGTCCTGGCGCACTACGACGACCTGTTCTCCCGTTTCATTCAGGTTGATCCGGGTGTGCGTATCGGAAATGCCGGAATATTCATCTTCCTTGTCCGCCGCTTCCACGCCGCCGATCTCCCCGAATTCCTCACGGGAAATGAAAATCTTTTTTGGGAGCACTCCCAGCCATTGCAGATAAGCGGTGATGATGGGCTCCTGAAGGCTGTACTGTTCCTCCAGGCGCTCCATATCCGCTTCGCTCAGGTTATTGTCGCCGCGCTGGGACCCCGCCTTCTGGCCGGACAGGGCGCTCATGCTCTGCTGCTGCATCATCTGCTCAATGGGACCTCCCGGAACAAAGCGGGTTATGCAAAAGACGAGGAACGTGACCCCCAGCAGCGTCAGGGGCATGAGAAGGAGTCGTCTGATGATATAGGTCTTCATTCGTCGCGCAGAACTCTACTGGTTTGTGGCAGGCGAGGCAAGTAGCAATGCAAATTTGTGAGCCTTTGCTAACATGCGGTTTCCCCATTTTTTCTTAATGCGGAATGGAAACAATTAAAGATTCCGCAGGATTTCAATGGAGCATCCCGTATTACCGTCAACGGTTCGCAAAACATTAAATGCCTTCTCCCAGGCGGCGCGCCAGCATCTCCGGGAGTCCGGCGGCCAGAATGCGCCTTTGCGCTTCCTCCACGTCGTATTCCACGCGGCGCTGGTAATAAACCATGCTGTCCACATCAAGCACGCCGTAGGCGGCGCGGGGGTCTCCGTCCCTGGGCTGGCCGACGGAACCCACGTTAATAAGGTACTTGTTGGTTTTGAGAAGCTGGATGTCCCCGGATTCATATTCCTGGATGCTCCCTTCATGGCGGATGAAGGTGCGGGGGACGTGCGTATGACCGTTGAAGCACAGGAACTGATTGTCTCGCAACATGTTGATGCTGTGCGTGGCCGTGTCCACATTCGTGACGTAGGACCAGGAATTGGGCTTGTCCTGGGTGGCGTGCACCAGAACGATTTCATTGGGCAGGATACGCTGGAAGGGGGCGCGGCGAAGCCACTTCTTCTGTTCTTCGGAAAGCTGCTGGCGCGTCCATATCAGGGCTTTGTACGCCACGGGGTTCATGCCCGCCGGATTGTCTTCCCCAATGGCTTCCTCATCATGGTTGCCGCGCACGGTGGGAATCTGGCGTCCGCGGACGAACTCAAGGCATTCGGCCGGATTGGCGTTGTAGCCCACAATATCACCCAGGCAGTAAACGGCGTCGCATTGAAGCTGTTCTATATCCTTCATCACCGCTTCCAGAGCGGGCAGATTGGCATGGATGTCACTGATCAGGGCTATTCTACTCATGGTGTTGTGGAGAAAAAGCATAGCACCTTTCCGGGGCGTTGCCAAGCGCCTTCGGCGGAGCGGTTAAAGATTAAAGGCCGGAAATTAAAGTTCATTCCGGCCGTCATTGAAAAAGCGCCCCTTTAAAGGAGGAGCTCCTTTTAATTTATCTTTAGTCTTTTGTTTTTAGTCATCCGTTTTTGCGGGAGGCAAGGCCTCCAAGGCCTCCCTCAAGCCGTCCACGGGGTATTTCAGGGAATTGGCCAGGTGGCTGCTCATCAGGTCGCGGGCAATCTCGTCCGTCGGGAACAATTCCCGGAAGGGAACGCGGTCTTTTTCAGGCACTTTCAGCCTGTTTTCCAGGACGAAAATATTGCTCACCAGGCTGGGCGTCCGGTTCCTGGGATCCTTGAACAATTCCCGGCCCAGCTCCAGCGCCTCGCGGGATTTGGAGGGAACGCGGACAAGCGCATAAAACTCCTTGCGCGCCGTCAGGGGCGGCGCTCCCAGTTCCCGGGCCTTGCGGTAGGCTTCCGCAGCCTTTTCAAAATCCGGCTGGCGGTAGGTATCGCTGTACATGTTGCCCAGCAGGGATTGCAGGTACCAGCTGTCCGGGTTGGCGCTGATGCCTTTTTCCAGGAAGCTGCGGCCCTTCTGGATGTACTTCCGGAAGCCTTCCCTTCGTTCCATGGGAGAAAGCCGCTTATTGTCCAGATAGCTGGAGGAGGCGTTATTGCCCAAATGCCACGAACCGTTGTCCCAGTAAAAGTCGGAATGGGGGGCAAGAGAGGTGATTTGGTTGTAGCGGCGTTCCAGATTGGCCCAGTCGGAAATCAGGAAGCAGTCGAAGGCCTCCATGCTCAGCACGGCCGCTACCAGGGAGCGCAGCCCCCCCAGGGAAACCATGGCGAGCTGCTGTTCCAGATAATCGGAGGAGGAGAGCTCCACCGGATCATCCAGCAGCCCCGCCGCCTTTTCCTGCTCCAGAATACGGTTCTGCAAAGGCAGGCGAATCATGCCGAAGCCCAGCAGGGCAATGATGAAAATGACGATGGTTTTCAGCATGATGTTACAAAAAGTGGTGAGGCTCTTTACCCCAGAGAAAGATTCTCTAGAATTCTCATAGCTCCTTCATTCCTATTTTCTTTAGATAATAATAGATACCATCATAAAAGGAGGATTGCCGAGTCAAATCCGCGTCACATCCCTCCGGGATAAAAATCACGAATCCCTGGCGTGCTCGTGTCAATAAGACGCGGTAGGTATTTTTAAGATAGAGCTGTGCGTCTTTTTTACAAACCGTTTTCCAACTAGAACCTGTAAAATTATAAGCTTTAAAATGTCCTTTTTCTATGCGGTAGTCTGCATCCCATGCAACGATTGCCCAGTCAATTTCTAGCCCTTGAATATCAAATTCGGTGGCCGTGTCTTCGAGGAAATAGGAGGAACGAATATCCTCCTTATCATTTAAAAACCAGTTTTCTGCTTGAATATTACTCTGTACCCAGATTCCAAATTGGCGTAAACGTTTGGCCCCAGAGCTAGCGATGAGTCCATAACGTTCCGTTCCTCGGGCTTGGGCTCGTATCCATTCTTGGGCTTTTTCCAGGCTGCGGGTAATCGTGATGGGATAATTAGGCGATAGCTCAGAGTAGAGCTGTTGGGCTACTGGTAAATTTTCGTCCAATAATGATTTTACAAACGCAGAAACTCGTTCATTCCGGAAAGAACGGAGTGAAACTGAAAGATGGAGGTTTGGTTCCCGATAGAGGCGTAATCCCGTAAAGAGATGTTCAAGTTGTTTTCCGTGTGTATATTCCACATCAGAGATTTGGGGTGATACATAAACATTCCAATCTGGAAAATGGTCTCTTAGTGCGTCAAACCAAGCTAGCAGCCCTGCTTCTCCAGTATGTATCTCTTGACCACCTCCGATTAAGCAGATGATAACCGTCCAATCTTGGTGGCGATCCATTACACTGATAAGAAATTCAGGTTCAGACATGTTCCAGCCGGGAACATGGCGTTTTAACATAAATTTGGCTGTTTGTTCTTTTGTCCAAGCACGTTGTGCTTCGTCAAAAATGGCTACTTTCTCCGCAGGGATTTGTTCTGAAGGAGGCAGATAAGCATCACGAAAGTGGTGGATGTTTTGGATAAAGGCAGCAACTTTTCTTTTAGATGCTGTCTTTGTTATTTTACCTTTAAAACGTTTGATTTCATCTCGTGCTAGAGCTTCTCGTAAGACAGCAACCAAAGGACCATTACCGGAAAGAAAGACCGCATGTTCTTGCTCATCATATTGATGCCGCTCATTTGCAATATTGAGGCCTACTAACGTTTTTCCAGCACCAGGTACGCCAGTGACAAAGCAAATGGATTTTTCATGATGCTGCTTACTCTGCTCAATAATGCGATTCAGTGCCTTTGTGGTGAGGCTAAGATTGTAAGCTCCGGCATCACTACGTGAAATTTCTTTAACATCATGTCCACGGTAAAGTGCTTGAGCTGCTTCAATAATCGTGGGAGTAGGCATGTATGATGAAGTTAACCATTGTTCAAAATGGAATGCCTCATCACACAGAGTGCTAGTCAGCTTTGTTAAAGTAGGTCCTAAGGTGTTATCATTACAGAGGATAGGATGATAAACTCCGTCTTGACCTACTGTAAGTTGATGTTCCTTAGAAGGAGCATGGGTACAAATTACCAAAGGAACAATTTTCTTTTGATGGCTTTCTTGATGGAAATACTTTAAAGCTAGTGCATAGTCTACAACCTGGTCAATAGCATGTCTGGGATAAGATGATTCTCCTACTTTAAATTCAAGGACATAGAGAATACCTGCACAGGCGATGACGACATCTATTCGTTCTCCGATGCGGGGAATGGTGTATTCAAAGGCTATTGAGCCAGCAGGAATATCTTTAAGAACGTGTTGGAGTGATTTGATTTCGTGAACAAAGGAGTTGCGCGAATTTTGATCTAGGTCAAATGGTGTATGAAAAGCAATCTGCCCTAAAATTTCTTTTAGAGATTGGGTACAAAAAGACTGTAGGTCATTGGAATAATAAGACCGTTGCATCATCTTTGGTAGTAGGACAGAACCAGAATGGTCAATCCATGTTCAGGCACTTGCGGATGTCCTTATCCAGAAGTTCCCATTCCGGCACGGATGTTCCGGCCTGCCGGGCCTTGGAGAGAGGGTCTCCCCAGATGGCCGTGTATTCGACAGGGCGTCCTTCGTTGTAGTCCACGGCGCTGGACGGAATGAAGGAGCCCATGCTTTCCGTGCGGGAAAGGTGGAATTCCACCAGGTCATCCGGCAGGGTGTAGCCGCGGGCCTTCGCCGCCCGGACTACTTCCTCCATGATGCGGCGCGCCCGGGCGACGTTTTCCGGGTTTTGATAGAGTTCCGCAATGCTGATGCCGCCCAGCGCCAGGCACAGCCCGTTGAACGGGATGTTCCAGACGAGCTTGTACCACTGGATTTGCTCCGCGGCGTCAAAGGCGCGCGTCTTGATGCCGGCGTTGGCAAACAATTCGGAGAGTTCCCGGGCCTTTTCAGAGCCTTCCGGTGAGGGGACGAAGGGTGCAAATTGAATGTTGCCGCCTTCCAGATGGTTGACGTGGCCCGGTTCCGCGCGCATGGCGCAGATGAAGCACAGACCCACATAGATGCGGTCAGCCGGGATGATGCGGGCGATTTCCTCCGCATTTCCCATGCCGTTCTGGAGTGTGACTACAACCGTATCCGGTCCCATCAACGGAGGAAGGGCCTTGGAGAAACCGGCATTTGCCGTGCTTTTCCAAGCGACTATGACGAGGTCCACCGGGCCGACTTCCGCCGCGTCCCGGTACACCTTGAGCCGGGGCAGGGATATGTCTCCATGCAGGCTTTTCACTTGCAGGCCGTGTTCTTTCAGGTAGCCGTATTCCGAACGTACGATGAAGGAGACGTCCTGGCCGGATTCCTGAAGCCTGGCTCCGTAGTAGCAGCCGAGGGCTCCGGCTCCCAGAATGGCGATTTTCATGATGTGCGGTGAAGGTGTGTATCTTGTATTGAGATTGCCTAGAGGCCCTGAACGTTGCCCTTGTTGTCCAGATAGATGTGCATGGCGTTCGGTGAGACGGGCAGGGCCGGCATGCGCATGATTTCACCGCAGAGGGCCACCAGGAAGCCGGCTCCGTTGGCAATTTCAAAGTCGCGCACGGTGACGGTGAAACCGGTGGGGCGGCCGCGGAGACGGCCGTTGTCGGAAAGGGAGTTCTGGGTTTTTGCCATGCAGATGGGCAGGTCCGTGAGGCGGCTGGCTTCAAACTGGGCCAGCTTCTTTTTGGCCGCGGGCGTCAGTTCCACTCCGTCCGCTCCGTAAATACTGCGGGCGATGATGTTGAGCTTTTCTTCCACCGGAAGAGCGGATTCATAGAGGGGCTTGAAAGGAGCGGAGGGCTTGTCCGCAGCTTGCACCACCATTTGGGCCAGGTTTTTGCCGCCTTCCCCTCCCTGGGAGAAGATGTCCGCAATGGCGCAGGGAATGCCGCGTTCCGCACAGTGCGCCACGATGGCGTCCAGTTCCTCCTGGGAGTCGTCAAAGAATTTGTTGACGGCCACCACCACGGGGCGCTTGTAGTGGGCGGCGGCGTCCAGATGGGCGTCCAGGTTGGCAAGACCTTTTTTCAGTGCGGCCACGTCCGTGTTTTTCAGGTCCGCTAGGGCGGTGCCTCCGTGCATTTTCAGGGCGCGCGCCGTGGCTACGATGACGATGGCGGCAGGGTCCAGTCCGGATTGGCGGCACTTGATGTCCAGGAATTTTTCTGCGCCCAGGTCAAACGCGAATCCGGCTTCCGTGACGGCATAGTCCCCAAAGTGGAGGGCCATTTTGGTGGCCAGCACGGAGTTGCAGCCGTGGGCGATGTTGGCGAACGGGCCGCCGTGCAGGAAGCAGGGCACCCCTTCCACGGTCTGGACCAGGTTGGGCATCAGGGCGTCTTTCAGAAGGGCCATGACGGAGCCGGTGATGCCGAGTTCCCTGGCGAATACGGGCTTGTCGTCCGTCGTGAAACCGATCACGATGCGGTTGATGCGGTCTTCCATGTCCTTGTAGGAGGTAGCGAGGCAAAGGCACGCCATGATTTCCGAAGCCGGAGTGATGTCGAAACCCGTTTCACGCGGGAAGCCCTGCTTGTTGAGTCCCACGATGATGGAGCGCAGGGAGCGGTCATTCATGTCCATGACGCGCTTCCACGTGACTTTGCGTTCGTCAATGTTCAGCGTGTGGAAGAACATGGCGTTGTCAATGATGGCGCTGATCAGGTTGTGGGCGGACGTGATGGCATGGAAGTCTCCCGTGAAGTGCATGTTGATTTCATCAGGCGGCGTCAGGGAGCTTTTACCGCCGCCGGTGGCACCGCCCTTGCGGCCGAATACCGGGCCCATGGAGGGCTGCCGAAGCGCCAGGCAGGCTTTTTTACCGATGGCCTGCAACCCCTGCGCCAGACCGATGGAGACGGTGGTTTTCCCTTCTCCGGAAGGGGTGGGCGTGATGGCGGAAACCAGAATGAGTTTGCCGGGTGCGGCCGGCTTGTCCAGTACGTCCAGGGAAATCTTGGCCTTGTTGCGGCCGAAGGGGATCACGTCGTTTTCATCGACGCCCAGCTTGTTGACACAATCGGAGAATGCAGGTGTGACCATGAATGCATGATGACGGAAGCCCCCTCTTTTTGCAAGAAGGTTCATGGGCATTCATGTGGCGGAAACGGGGATGTTTTCAACCATCATGGGAGTGGGCCCAGGGAAATCCTGGGTTCAAGGAGGGTACAGGCAGAGGGTGCGCGGGAGAGGGAAAATTGGGCGGTGAGGGCACCGTTGTTTTTCAAACCGTGGGAGCGTGTCCTTCCACTATGTTTTCTAATGAAAGCGTTCCGGGAATGAGGGCCTCTGGACCTTATAAAAATTTCCCTTGAAACCAGGGTATTTCAGGAAAGAAGCCGATTTGAAGGGTTACCGCTTCAGCACAGGGCGGTAATGGCCCGTGATGGTATGGGAGAAGAGGAAGTCTTCCTCCTGCGCACCGCAGCCGACGTTGTGAATAATCAGCGGCGTTCCTTCCTTCGTCTTCCGGTCGGAAACGATGCCGATGTGGGGAACACTGTCGGACAGGTTCCACGTAACCAGGTCGCCGGGCTTGTAGTCCGCCGCGGTTTCCGTAATGGGAAGGGACCATCCTTTCCGGGCAAAGAAGGCGCGGAGATTGGGAACCCTGCGGTGGTCAATGCTGCGGTCCGTGGTTTTCAGGCCCCATAGTTTCGGATATTTGGAGAAGTGGGCCTTCATGTCTTCATGCACGGCTTTCTGGAGGTCCAGTCCGAAAGCCCTCATGGCTCGGATGACCACGTCCGTACATACTCCCGTTTCCTTGGGGACATCCCCGTTGGGGTAGGGGATGATTTGATAGCCTCCGTTGTAGGAGACCGTTACTCCTATCTGTTCGCGCGCCTTGGCGGCCAGTGCGGCGTTGTCCGCCATCAGGCACGCGGAACAGGAAAGGAAGAGGAAGGTGAGAAGGACGGCGGGTTTCATGGGGTAGTTGGGCTGGGAAAAGGGTAAAAATCAGACGAAGCTGGCAAAGCCGATGTCCGGACGGCGCTGCATGCCGTCAAATTTGACCTTTTTGGTTTCGTTGTGGGCACGCTGGCGCGCTTCGGAAAGGGATTCCCCCTGCGCCACGACGGCCAGCACGCGGCCGCCGTTGGTTTCATAACAGTTTTTGTCCGCATTCCATTTGGTGCCGGCGTGGTAAACGGAGGCATTCGCAACGTCGTCCAGCCCCTGGATGGCGTCGCCGGAGCGGGAGGTTTCCGGATATCCCTTGGAGGCCAGCACGCAGCAGACGCTCCAGCCGTTTTGGAAGGAGATTTCTTCCGGAGTGAATTCTCCCTTGGCCCCATGCAGGCAGAAGGAGGCCAGATCCCCGGAGAGCAGGGGCATGACGGCCTGGCATTCCGGATCCCCGAAGCGGCAGTTGTATTCAATCACCTTGGGGCCGTTCGGGGTCAGCATCAGGCCGAAGTACAGGAAGCCGCGGTAGGGCAGTCCGTCCTTTTTCAGTCCGGCTACCGTCGGGGCCACGATTTCCTTTTCAATGCGTTCCAGCATGTCCGGCTCCACAAGCTGGCGGGAGGCCACCGCGCCCATGCCGCCCGTGTTGGGGCCCGCGTCGCCTTCCTTGAGGCGTTTGTAGTCCCGCGCCGGGCACAGGATGAGGTAGTGGTCGTCCACCAGGGCTCCGAAGATGGAGACTTCCGGCCCGGTCAGGAATTCTTCCACCAGCAGGCGCCCTTCACCGAAGCGCCTGTCCGTAAATACTTCTTTCAGGAAAGCGTCCGCTTCTTCCTTGCTCATGCAGACGGCCACGCCCTTGCCGGCGGCCAGGCCGTCAAATTTGAGCACGGTGGGGTAAACGCCGCCGATGAATTGCCGGGCTTCCTCCAGGGTGGCGGCCACACGGGCCTGCCCGGTGGGGATGTGGTGGCGGAGCAGGAATTCCTTGGCAAATTCCTTGCTGGCTTCCAGCTGGGCGCTTTCCTTCACCGGCCCCCAGCAGGGAATGCCCACGCGGGCACAGGCGTTCGCCAGGCCTTCATCCTTCACCAGATAGCTTTCCTCCCCGGCTACGCAGAGGTCCACTTTATTGGAAACCATCCAGTCGATCAGCGTAGGCAGATCCCTGGCGGGAATGGGGGCTGCCAGACGGTTGATGGCGTCACTCCCCGGGAAACAGTACATTTCCGGTGCGGAGGGAGATTCCTTGAGCGCCTTGACCAGTGCGTGTTCACGCCCACCTTTTCCAATAACGGCTATTTTCATACGCGGCAAGTATGCCGGGACGGACTGATTTTGCCAAGCTGAAATGAACGGGGAAGGCACTCCCGGCATACGGTTTTTTCCGTGCTGCTCCAAGGGGCTTTCATGATTCAGGGGACGGCTGTGGAACGTCTGCGTGCCCCTGGGCGGTGTTTTGCTTCCGCGGGAATCCCGGCCATGAAAAAGACCGCCTGACACGGAGGAAAGGCGGCCTGTGAAAAGAAGTTGTTTGTCCTGGCTTTAGAACGGGATTTCGTCGTCCATGTCTCCAAAGTCGCTGGACGGCTGGTTGGAGGGAGGCATGGGGGGCGGATTGTAGTTCTGGGCCGGACGGGCCTGCCCGTAGTTGTTGGAGCGGGGAGCTCCCTGGGGCTGCTGGCGCGGAGCGCCGCCCATGTCGCCTTCACCGCCGCGGGGGAAGAGCTGGATGTTTTCACCGATCACGCGCAGCTTGGTGCGCTTCTGTCCGGAGGCCTTGTCTTCCCAGGAGTCCAGTTGCAGGCGTCCTTCCACAAAGACTCCGCGGCCCTTGCTGAGGTAGTTGCCGGCTACTTCCGCCTGGCGGTTCCAGAGGGTGACGTCCACAAAGGTGGTTTCCTCCTGGCGTTCGCTGTTGTCACCCGCATAGTAGCGGTTGATGGCGAGGCGGATGTCCGTGACGGCGGTGCCTTTGGGGGTGTAGCGAAGCTCGGGATCGGCGGTCAGGTTGCCCATTAAGAAGACTTTGTTGAGATTGGCCATATGGGGTGGGTGTTAACGAGGTGTGTGGTAACGTATAAGAAAGGTGCCTTGCCGTTTGGGAGGCGTGTGGCTGGTCGCTAGCAACTATGGCCCTGCACGTGATTTTGTGCAATACTAAATTGCGGAATCGTTCTTCATCATGTCTCCTTTCTACATTGCATTCGTCATGGAACCGTGAAAACTTCACCTCCATGAGTTTCAAGCAACGGCGGCGAAACGGACTGTTCCGGGTTTCCTGGAGCATGTGCCTTTTGCTGTCCGTGCTGGCGCACCTGTTCCTGCTGGCGGGAAGCTACCTGGTTCCGGAGGAATGGCTGGCTTCCCCGCGCCCGGCGGAAGCGGCGCGGCGACAGGTGGTGGTGAGCGCGCGCATGGTGAAGAAGGTGGAGCCTCACCCGGAGGGCCGGAGGCAGGCGCCGAAGGAGCATCTGCCTGCCATCGTGAAGACTAATGAGGAGCAGGAAAGCGCCACCAGGCCGGAGACCCCCAAATTCCAGAGCAACAGGAACACGCGTGCGGAAGGCGGCCGAAAGGACCCGGACAGCAGCAGGGACATGCCTGCCCAGGACGGCGTGGAGCGCGAGAATGGGGAGATTGTCCTTTTTGACCAGAATAGGCAGGATGGCGACCTGAGCCATGAACGGGACGGCAACAAGAATGCCGCTCCCGGAGCGGCCGCCAACGTTCCCTATCAGCCCCTGGAGCCGTCCATGCCTCCCGCGGGCCATCCGGATTCCGTAGACCATTCTCCCAACAGGGAGGGCGTTCCGGGCAAGGCAAGCGAGGAAGGACTGGCCCGGCAGAACCGCCGCCCCGCGCAGGAAAGGGCCATGCAGCTTCCGCATGCGGTGACATTGCCCCGGCCCGGCGAACCGGAGAAGCCGGACGCCCTCCAGGAACTGGCCAAGAGCATTGCGAAGGGGGCGGACAATCCTCCCCTCAATCTTCCCAACCTGAACCTGCCTCCCAATACGAGGCCGGCGCAGAAGCAACCTTTATACGACCCCATGTTTAACGCGGAGAGCCAGCCCGGCTTCAAGACGCATGAGCAGAAAACCAAGCAGACGGGCAAATTCAGCTTTGGCCGCCGCCCGACACTGGATGTGGAAGCCACCCCCATGGGGACGTACCAGGCGATCGTTTACCGGGCCATCGGGGAGCAGTGGTACCGTCAGTGTGACTTGAACCGCGACCTGATTGTCACCGGAACCGTGCGCATCCGCATCCTGATTAACAAGAACGGCAAGGTTTCCTCCATGAGGCAGACTTCCCGCGTGGGAGCCAGCGAGGTCCAGAAGTCCTTCACCTTCCTCGCCATTAAACTTGCCCGGCTGCCCGCGATGCCGCCGGAGGTGAGGAACGCGCTCGTCGGGGATTCGCTGGAAATGTACTTCGACTTCAATTTTTAACAACCTACCATCCTACAACAACATCATTCACTGATACTTCACCATGAACTTTATCAAGGACTGCATCACATTCTTCCAGGCAGGCGGCGTCTTCATGTATCCGCTGGCGGCCTGTTCCGTTCTTCTCATTGCGGCCATCATTTACCGCATGTTCAATATGAAGAGGAGCACCATCTGTCCCGCCAGGCTGACCCGGGCCGTGGAGCAGTACACCCGCGGGGCCTTGGAGCGCAGCGAACTGGAGAGGATGGCCGCGGATTCGGGTTCCGTGGAGGGGCGCCTGGTGCTGGACGCCCTGAATTCTCCTCTGGAGGATGAAGCCGCCCTGAAGGAGATGATCCAGGTGAAGGCCCGCGAGGAGTTCGTGACGCTCCAGGCGGGGCTTCCCCTGCTGGACATGATTGTGATGATCGCCCCCATGTTCGGTATTCTGGGGACTGCCAGCGGCCTGGTGCAGATTTTCAGCGTTTTCGGGATGGATGAGAGCCACGGCATGATCGCGCAGGGGATTGCCCAGGCGCTGAACACCACGATTGCCGGGCTGGCCATCGCCACTCCCGCCGTAATCGCCCACGTTTATTATTCCCGCAAGCTGGAGCGCATTTCCGCTTCCATGGAAGTCCTGCTGACGGAGCTGATTTCCTTCCGCTGCCATCATTCCCAACGCTGAACAGGCCATGCAGTTTTACCGCAAGAAAGCAAGAACCATGGGGGTTCCCATCGTCCCCATGATTGACATATTGACCATTCTGCTCATCTTTTTCATCGTTCACACCCAGTGGAAAAAGCCGCAGTCCCTACTGAAAATAGACGTGCCGGGCGCGGAGTTCATGGAAGGGGCTCCTTCCACGGAGCAACGGGCCGTCCTGGCCGTGACGGGGAAATCCTCCATTTCCCTGAACGGGAACCTGGTGGAGATGAATGAGCTGGCCGCCGCCCTGGAAGCCCTGAAAAAGGAGAAACCGGACGTCAAATTGCAGCTTGACGTAGATAAAAAGGCGGAGTTTGGCGTCATTGTCGGCATTTGGGACGCGCTGACGTCTGTGGGTATTGACGCGGGGGATGTTCCTGCCAGAATAGAAATCAACAAAGCCGGCGCACAGTAAGCGCCTTAACACATATATACTCCCCTCCCTCCCGATGCTATTGGAAATCGCACAGTATGGAAATCCGGTATTGAAGGAAAAATGCCGCCCCGTAGAACATTTTGACGACGGCTTGAAAGCCCTGGCGGAAAACATGCTGGAAACCATGTACGCCGCAGAAGGCATCGGCCTGGCGGCTCCGCAGGTGAGCATTCCCATTCAACTGGTGGTGATTGATATTCCGGAGGAGGAAGAGTCCGTCACCTGGCTGAAGGTGAACGGGGAGGAGAAGGAGCTTTCAGACATCATGCCCCTGATGTTTGCCAATCCCGTCCTGGAGCCTTACGGGCCCATGCATCCCTTCCATGAAGGCTGCTTGAGCGTGCTCAAGATACGCGCTTCCGTCGTGAGGCCGGATTTTGTCAAAGCTACGGTGCTCCTGATAGATGGAAGAGAAGTGACGATTGACTGCAACGGATTGCTGGCGCGATGCCTGCAGCATGAATGCGACCATTTGAACGGCATCCTGTTTGTGGAGCGCGTTTCTTCCGCCCAGAAGATCACCCTGCGCAATAAATTGAAGCGCCTGGCTACCGGGTATTGACGGTTTCCCGGATCGGGATCGGGCCGCCTGTTTGGCGAAAGGTCTCGGCGGCAGGGGAAATCACTCTTGAGCTGCCGCGATAAAGCGCGGGGTTAGCCGGTCTGTTGCATCGTGAGGCATAATGGGCTGTGAAATTTCTGGACTGGGTTTCTTTCTGCACGTGCCTGAATCCCTCTCCATGAACTTTATTTTACTCCGCATCTGCTCAAGGAGTCCATTGGGGCGCGCAGAAAATCTTGATCCCCTTTTCTTCAAATAGAGTGATGATTCCTCATGGTTCCGCTGTTTGGTTTTCTGCGGTGCAGAGAAGGGAGGAGTATCTTCCTCCTTCCAGCTTCCCGATCATGCCAGGTCTTTCGTTTGGCCGTTGAGGTACACATGGGCAGAGAGGGGGGTGCAGAGGCATTGCGAACCAGTCGTCCTCTTTCTTCTACTAATGATTAGGGCCGGTCATCAACAAACGTCGCTGTCAGACGAAGATGAAAGTTCAGTCCTGTTCCTGTGGGGCTTCCAAAGAAGTATGACCAATGCCTGGAGCAGAAGGGAGACCATGTTAAAAATGAAGATTGCAGGAAAGGAGCCGGGAAGGAGAAGCGTCACAAGGATGTTGAACAGGCTTCCGCAGAATAGAAACCTGCCGCCCAGTCGCTGAACACTTACCCATGCTTCATTACTACTGAAGGCGTAAGGGGTGCGTATTCCGAACCATTTGTTGGGAGTTATCTTGGGGCAAACGTTGGCCAGGAGCAGAAGAAATGTGTTCAGGCTTATGAAGATGACTTTGGCTGTGTCTCCCAGGCTGACCGTATTTGCCAGGCTTGTCTTTTGAATGGTCAGGCAAAGATAGGAAAACAGGACGACCAGGAAGAATTCCGCGTACGTGGCCATCTTCGCGCCAATCCGCCTGTTGTTTTCATTCCTGCTGAAGTGAATGGGCAAAAGGATGATCAGACGGAGAATCTTCCCGATGAGGAAGCCGAGGATTCCCAGGCCAATGAATCCCAGAAGGGCGTCCATGCCGTTCTTGTCCTCAAAACGGGTGGGCATGCCGTATTCATTGAAATGTACGGCGACGCGGGCGGGCAGCCGTGACGATACGGCTGCATAGTAAGTCAGCACGGGAAACAGGGCTATGACAAGTTCGTTGAAAATTGGCCCGATCCACCAGGATGGGGAAGATTGAGCAGAGAGCGGGGTTGGCTGCATGGCGTTTAATGATTGGGCTGGGGTCCGATGATTTTGTTCCATTTTCCGGAGGATGTTTCGCGGGCCGCCTTGAAATTGCCTATCCAGACCAGTATTTCTTGAAGAACGCTCAGGTTGATATCGTAAAAGATGAATTTGCCTTCCCTGTGGTCGCGGACGAGATCGGCTTCTTTTAAAACAGACAGGTGGTGGGAGATAGCGGCTCCGGTAATACTGAAATGTTCCGCGATTTCTCCGGCCGGCATGGCGCCGTTTTTAAGTATTTCCAGAATTTCACGGCGTGTGGGGTCAGCCAGGGCTCTGAGCGTAGGTTGCAGGGAAGAGGGATTATTCATTTTATATTTAACTTTAATGTTAAATATTTCTAATATGGATTCCCGGCGAGGTCAACAAAAATAAAGAGAAGGACCGAACGGGAACACTTGTTTATCACGTTCCTGCGTGTCGTGATAGCCGCTCTGGTGGGATCATTCTTTAAACCGGACCGCCGTCCGCTATCCGGATATGGATTCCAAGGATTTAGTCTAAAGCTTTCCCGCGCCGCAAGCTTTTGCAGCAAACTGAATCATTTGTGCGGATGGAGAACGTACGGTGGGGAGGAGCGTTCGCTGACGCTTCCAGTTTCAGATCGAATGTTGCAAATGCTCGCTGCGTTCCAAGGGGAGCTTCAGGAGGCTGCCGCAGGGACCGGAGCGTTCTGTGATTCCCTTTTGACGCGGATTTGCAGGTCCGCCAGGGCGTTCATGTAGTAGATGTACGCGTCAAAGGCAGAGGCATACGGGGTGAAGGAGTTTTCCTTCTGCATGTAATGGAAGTGGTCCGCACTCTGGAGCTTGCGCCAGACGTGGGTGAGGTCCTTGTCATTGGCGGCCTTGACCGGTTTTTCCAGGCGGTAGATTTTGCGGATGGCTTCGTCCTGCATGACGTTGCCGTTCCAATGGGACATGGTTCCGAAGGTGGAGCAGGTCATTTCCTGGGTGCATTCGCAGACGGAGACGGGCTTGATTTCACGCACCACTTCAGACGGGGTCATGAACCGGTTGCCGGCATCCACGCAGGCAAGGATCATGGTGCGCCAGAATTCAAAGACGCCCGTAGCGTCAGACTGGCGTTCGCCAAGCGTCTCATAGTCCATGGACAGGGTGGTGACGCTGCCCTGCTGGTGCGTCAGCCAGTCCGCGAAGGTGGTGGGGGAAAGCGGGTATTCCGGCCATTCCGGATCGGTTCTCATGATCGCCAGGTCATTGGAAAGTTCCCGGTTGCGGAAGATGGTGGTGGTGTTATAGACCCACGGGGCCAGGAATACTTCATTGCTGGTGAATCCCTTGAGCATTGCCGGATTGCCGTCCGCCATGATGCCCTTGAAGCCGAGCGTTTCCGCCTGCGCTGCAATGGCGTTGGAGTACAGCATGCCGGTGTTCATCAGCACGTCTGATTCCTGGCGGAAGAGTTTTTTAAGGAGTTCCCGGTGCTCTTCAATCTGTTCCGCAAATTCCTGCGGTGAGTAGACGGAGGCGAGGGAGTTGTAGTACGGCATCACCAGAAAGTCCACGCAGCCGGTTTCAGCCAGCTCCTTGAAGGCGGCAATCAGGTCCGGCCTGTGGTACAGGGCCTGTTCCAGAATGACGCCGCTGAGGGCCAGCCCGAAGCGGAATTTGCCCCCTGTGAGTTCGATGAGCTGCTTCATCAGCCGGGTGGCCGGGAAGTAGCAGCGTTCCGCCACCGTGCTGAGCACGCGGGCATTCAGATCGTCATCTTCATAGAAGGCGTGTTCTCCAATTTTGAAGAAGTCGTAATGAATCAGCCGGTTGGGCTGGTGTGCCACGAAAGTGAGGGAAATGTTGCTCATGTACGGGGAAAGGGCTGGGAGTTATCGTGTGGGGTGAAAAGGCGGTTCTTAGCGGTTCAGCACATGTTCGTAAACCCGGATGACCTTGTCTGCGGCGGCGTCCCAGGTGGAGGCCTTGATGTCCTCCGTGCTTTGTTCCACCACTTTCCGGTACAGTTCCTCATCCGTGCAGAGATGGACGATGTGTTCCGCCATCTTGTTGACGTCCCAGAAGTCCGCTTTCAGGGCTCCCTTCATGACTTCCGCCACGCCGGACTGCTTGGAGATCACGGCGGGAATGTTGAATTGGGCGGCTTCCAGAGCCGACAGGCCGAAGGGCTCCGATACGGAGGGCATGCAGTAGATGTCCGTGATGGAGAGGAGGTCATTCACCTTGTCCTTGTTCAGGAAGCCGGTGAAGTGGAATTTGTCGCCCACGCCCTTGAAGGCTCCGGATTCAATCAACTGGCGGAGTTTTTCCCCGGTACCGGCCATGACGAAGCGCACGTCGTCCGTCTGCTCCAGAACCTTGGCGGCAATTTGCAGGAAGAAGCCCGGACCTTTCTGGGCCGTCAGGCGTCCCAGGAAGAGCACGAGCTTTTCCGGAAATTTTTTCTTTCCCTTGAAAACCTTGACGGGGTCCGCCCCGTTGTGGATGGGGAAGATTTTATGGGGGTCTATGGCGTAGTGCCCGCTGGCGATGGTGCCCGTGTATTTGCTGACCGGAATGACGGCGTCCGCCTGTTCCATGCCGAATTTTTCAATATCGTAAATCCATCCGCGGGCGTCCGCTCCGGCGCGGTCAAACTGGGAGGCGTGCAGGTGCACCACCAGGGGCTTGCCCGTGGCTTTTTTCACCTCCACGCCGGCCAGGTAAGTCATCCAGTCATGGGCGTGGATAATGTCGAAGTCCTGCTGCATGGCGACTTTTACCGCGATTTTGGAGAACTGGATGACTTTCAGGGCCAGGTCCCCGGCATAGAGGTCCTCCTTGTTTTTGAATAGCTGGAGGTCCGCTTCATGCGTCTTGGAGAAGGTGATGCGGCCTTCCTTGGTGAACTGCACCACGCCGGATTCCCCCTCCACGGTGGTGTAGGGGTCCAGTTCAATGGGGGCGTGCTCCACCAGGGCGAAGCTGTCATAGGAATACTTCCGGTCCACTTGCTCCACTTCCCGATAGGAGACGTTGTTGAGACCTGTGAGCTGGAACCCGTCAAAAAGAACGGAAGGATCGGCCTTGGGGACGATCACTCTTAAATCCACTTTTTTTGCCAGCGCCTTGGAAAGGCCCAGGCAGGCAATGCCCAGCCCCCCGTTAACCAGGGGTGGGAATTCCCATCCTAATGTAAGAACTCGGATTGTGCTCATTGGTTGATGTGGGTTGTCGGTGTCGGGAAGGAAGCGGCCTCATGCCGTGTTGTGCACCAACGCAATAAAACCAGATTTTTCATGTTCGGTCTAGAGTAATATGAGTAATTTTGTCCTAATAATGAAAAGAAAAATGGTGGTTTAGTTCAATCTTGCGTTCGTCATGAAATTAATTTAATCTAAATCGAACGCTTTTGATTCTCTCTTCTGTTTGGCTTCAATGTGCACCTCTCCCAACATCCCTGAAAGACGAAAAACGCCCCCTCTCCGGGGGCGTCTCGTCAAATGGGAATACACCAATGCGGTTTCTAAAATAACTCTCAGCGTGTGCCTTGCGGACGATGGAATTGTCCGCGTGACGTATTTCACCGGACCAGTGCCGGAAGATGAGCCCAGCTATGCCGTCAGCCCCGGGTATTCCGCTCCCGGCGCGGAGGTCCGGGAGTATGACGAAGCCGGAGTGCATGTCATTGAAACGTCCCTGCTGCGGATTCGCATCCGTACGGAGGAGCAAAAGGTGGATTTTTACGATATTGTCACGGACGAACCCCTGCTGGCGGATGAAGGCGGCTTTGGCCGGGAGTCCAAGGACTGGACGGGGGACGCCCGCGTGTGGATACGGAAAAGGCTTCAGGACACGGAGCATTTTTTCGGGCTGGGGGACAAGCCCTGCGCCCTGAACCTGAGGGGCAAGTATTTCTCCATGTGGGGGGCGGACCATTATGATTTTCACGAGGAATCGGATCCTCTCTACAAGAGCGTTCCGTTTTTCCTCAGCCTGCGGGAAGGGCAGGCGTACGGCCTGCTGTTTGACAATACGTGCCGCTCGTACTTCGACTTCGGCGCCTCGGATGAAAAGGTGCTGGCTTTCGGGTCGTTCGGCGGCCTGATGAATTATTATTTCATTTACGACCGCAGCCCTCTGGACATCGTAGCCGCCTACACGCGCCTTACCGGCACGCCCGAACTGCCGCCGCTGTGGGCGCTGGGCTACCACCAGTCCAAATGGAGCTATTATCCGGACAAGGCCGTGTATAACCTGGTGGAGCGGTTCCGGGACCTGGGCATCCCGTGCGACGCCGTCCATCTGGACCACCATTACATGGAGCAGAAGGAGGGGTTTACGTGGGACAGGCACAATTTCCCCGATGCGGCGGGGATGGTCCGCTCTCTGGAGGAGGACGGCGTGAAGACGGTCCTGATCGTGAATCCCGGCGTGAAGATCAACCCCGCCAATCCTGTTTGGGCGGAGGGTTTGGAACGGAATTATTTCTGCCGGCGGTCGGAGGGCAATCTTTTGTCGGAGGAAGTCTGGCCGGGACTCTGCAATTTTCCGGATTTCACGGCCCCGGCCGTCCGCAGCTGGTGGGCGGACCTGTTCAGGCATGATCTGGAAGAGGTGGGCGTGCGCGGCCTCTGGAACGACATGAACGAGCCTGTCGTCTTTCCGGACCGCACGTTCCCGATGGATACGCGGCATGAGTACGACGGCATGCCCTGTTCCCATGAAAAGGCCCATAACATTTACGGGCAGTGCATGGCGGAAGCCTCCTGGCTGGGCATGAAGCGCCACGCTCCGGACAGGCGCCCCTTCCTGCTGTCCCGGTCCGGTTTTGCCGGATTGCAGCGCTTTGCCGCCACCTGGACGGGGGACAACCGGTCCAGCTGGGAGCATTTGAAGCTGGCCAATTTCCAGTGCCAGCGGCTTGCCGCCTCGGGCATCTCCTTCGCGGGGGCGGATGCGGGGGGCTTCATGGGGCATCCCACGCCGGAGCTGTTTTGCCGCTGGATGCAGATGGCCGCGTTCCACGGGCTTTTCCGCAATCATTCCTCCGGGGAATTCGGAGGCCAGGAGCCCTGGGTGTTCGGACAGGAGGCCACCGCATATGTGAAAGCCGCCATTGAGGGCCGCTACCGCCTGCTTCCCTACATTTACACGCAGTTCCGCCGTTACGCGGAGACGGGGATGCCCGTGCTGCGCTCCCTGGCCCTTCAATGCTTCAGGAACAGGGACACCTACTGGCGGGGGGCGGAATATTTCTTCGGCGACCATCTGTACGTCATTCCCATCCATGAGCCGCAGGAAGGCGGCCGCTTCCTCTACATCCCGGAAGGCGTCTGGTATTCCTACCACACGGACAGCCTGATGGAGGATACCGGAAAGGACGTCTGGGTGAAATGCCCGCTTTCCTTCCTGCCCGTGTACGTGCGCGGCGGGGCGGTCATTCCCCATTGGCCGGTGCAGCAGCACGCAGGCGAACTGCCGCGGCCCCCGCTGACGCTGGACGTCTGGTGGGCGCCGGATGAGGAAGTGGCCTCCCACCTGTATGAGGATGCGGGGGACGGCTATGCGTACCGGAACGGGGAATGCGCCGTTCATGAGTTCCTTTACCGCGGCACCGGTTCCCATTCCCTGGAACTGGCGTGGAAGTGCGAAGGGGACCCCTGCGCGTTCCATGAGTCCGCGGAGGTTGTTCTGCACGGCCTGCCTGCCGGGATTGCCCTCAGCGCGCGCATGGACGGCGTTCCCTGCCGTGGCGTGGCGAGGGATGGCCGGGTATGGAGAATCCCGGTAGAGGGCAAGTTTGAGACGCTTTCCGCCTGCTGGACGGAGGAATAACAGGCGGGAATGTCAGGGAAGCAGGAAACTGCGCCTGACCGTATCCCGCTTTAATTTCAGCTCCCGCCATTCATGCGTCAGGGTGGAGGAGGCCACCACCCCGCCTCCCGTGCAGAGCGCGAGCCGCCGCCCCTGCCAGTACATGGACCGGATGCCCACCAGGCAGAAGAAGTCTCCGTCTTCCAGAAATCCGAACGGAGCGCCGAAATGGGACGGACAGCGGAGTCGCGAACGCCAGTCGTCCAACTGGGAGAGCGTCTTCTCCGTCCGAGGCTGGGATCCCAGGGCCGGAGTGGGGTGGAGCAGCCGTATCCAGTGGTCCGGCGGCAGCAGTTCGTCCGCTTCCAGGGTGAGGTAGGTGGCAAAGTGGATCAGGGTATCCAGGTTCAGCACGCTGCGGGCCGTTCTGGTGACGCTGCCGTAGGGGGACAGGCGGGAAAGGATGCTGCCGGCCACGATTTCATGCTCGCGGATTTCCTTGTCGTCATTGATGAAGACGCCCTCGTCTTCCGGCCGCGCCGTTCCGGCCAGGGCCATGGTCGTCAGGCGGCGTCCCTGCTGGTGGAACAGGGTTTCCGGGGTGGCTCCGCAGAAGCCTTCCTGCTCCGTCCACCAGGCATAGGGGTAATGAAGCGGGGAACCGTTGACGGCCCGCAGGATGAGTTCACGGGGAACGTGGGGAGGCTGCATCTCTCCAAACTGGGGCGTTGCCGGAACGCTTTTCACCAGATGTCCGGAGGCGATTTGTTCAATCATTTCCGCGAATACCTGGGCATACGCGTCCGGGGACGGTTCCGTCCACAGGATTTCCGGAGCGGGCGGCGTGGGGCTTTCCGGTTCCGGAATGGGATGCAGGGCGGACGGTATTTTCCACGGCTGCGGGTCATCCAGGCGGAACGTGTTGACATAGAAGGCGGGGCCGGAATCCGGGGGGGCGGCCGATTCCCGGAAGGGCCCGGTCCCGAGAAGAAGGCCGCGGGAAGGGTGTCTGATCAGGGCTCCGGAAGTCAGCGTGCTTATGTCCATGCGGGGGCCATGTTAAAATGCTGTGGCAGGGAATTCCAGCTATTTGAATGTTTGTGGAGCTTCTCCCGGGAGCGAAGGCCTCCGGCCTTCGTGCGTGAAACCTCTTCCGCAGCATAGCGCAGGGGATTTTTCCTTTTTCCATTTCCTGTCCGGAGTTTGTAAGGGGCCGGAGCCCCTTACTCCCGGGAATATGCCCCCGGAAAACAGAACCTCGCGTCATGTCACGTGCCTTCCCCTTTTGAATTGACGGGAAAAAGCACTCAAGTAAGCTCTAACGAACTTCCGCCCAATATGCAGATGATGACCAGACCAGCGCCAGCCCTTTCTTCCTCCGCCGTTCCGGTGAAGACCATGCTGGCGGAGGTGCGGAAGCCGCTCGGCCCCGTATGGTGGAGCGTGTTTCTCGCCAGCGTGCTGCTGGCGGCGTGGGGCGTGGGGCGGAGTTCCTGGCGCATTGCCGCGGAGGGGGTGGGAGTGCTGGGGCTGAACAATAACGTGGTGTGGGGGCTGGACATCGTGCATTTTGTCTTCTGGATAGGCCTGGGACATGCGGGCACCCTGATTTCGGCCGTCCTGCTGCTGACCCGCCAGTCGTGGAGAAGCCCGATTGCCCGCGGGGCGGAACAGATGACCCTGTGCGCGGTGGTCTGCGCCGCCGTCTTTCCCGTGGTGCACGTGGGGCGTGTCTGGATGGCGTGGATGGCCTCCCCCCTGCCGGAGGTGAGCGGCATCTGGCCGGACATGGCCTCCCCCCTGATGTGGGACGTCATGGCCGTCAGCACGTATTTCCTGCTTTCCCTGTTGTACTGGTACATCGGGCTGGTGCCGGATTTCGCGCTGCTGCGGGATTGCTGCGCGGGGCATTTGAGGCGGCGGTACGGATGGCTGGCTCTGGGATGGCAGGGGACGGGGCGCCAGTGGCGCGCCTATGAAAAGGCCAGCCTGCTTTTTGCGGCCATCCTGACTCCCCTGGTGGTATCCGTCCATTCCGTGGTGAGCTTTGACTTTTCCGTGACGCAGGTGCCGGGGTGGCACCAGAGCATTTTTCCGCCCTATTTCGTGGGGGGCGCCATTTTGAGCGGCATGGCGATGGTCCAGTTGATTCTTCTGGGGGTGCGCCGCCTGATGTCCGGCAGCGGCGTCCGGCAGGCCATTACGCCGGCCATTCTGGATTTGAGCTCCCGCTTCGTGCTGGCCCTGGCCCTGGTGATGGGGGCCATGTATCTGTGGGAGCACCTGGCCGTGGTGCTGAATGGAGGCTCTCCGGCGTTGTTCCCGGGCAGGAATCCCGTGAATGCCGTGTTCCTGGGCGTTATGGTCGCCGGGAACGTGCTGCTCCCCCAGTTGTTCTGGTTCCGCTCCCTGCGCACCAACCGGTGGGTGATTGCGGTCGTGGCCCTGGGCGTGCTTGCCGGCATGTGGATGGAACGCTTCTGGATCGTCGTGAATTCCCTGAAAGCCTCCCTGCTGGCCGCCAATATCGGGGATTATTCCCCCAGCCTGACGGACTTGGCCATGATGGCCGGGAGCGTGGGGCTGTTCACGGCGCTGTACATGGCGCTGGTGCGCGTGACTCCGTTTTTTTCCCTGTGCGACGTGCGGGAACAGCAATCCCTGAACAAGGAGGGCGGGGCATGAAGAAGCGCGTCACTTCCGGCTGGGTGCTTTCCTTCTCTTCGGAAGAAGCGCTCCTTCAGGCCGTCCGGACGCTGGTGAAGGAGGAGGGCGTCTTCTGGGAGGTCTGTGCGCCTTATCCCTGCGCCGCCGTCCGGCTTGCCAACCGCCATGCCGGGAGGGCCGTAGGCGCAGGCGTGCGGCTGTGGGCCGCGGCTGGCGGAGTGTGCGGATTACTGGCCGTGGCCCTGTGGCTTTACTGGACGCAGTTCTGTGCGGACCCTCTCATCACCCAGGGCAGGGTGCAGGGCTGGGACAACTGGCCCGCGTACGTTCCCCCCCTGTTTGAAGGGACCTTGCTCGGGGCCGGACTTCTGACTGCCGCCGGGTTCCTGAAAGGGGCCGTTCTCCCCCGGTGGAACGACTGGGCGTTCGAGTGTGATTTCTTCAGGACGGATGAACACGGGGACGGTTATTTCATTCTGCTGGAAGGCGGCCGTGAAGATCGTGCCGCCGCTCTTGCTGCGGCACTGCATCCGGACGCGAGCGAATACATCCATGAGGAAGGGGGCCGTTCATGAGAGGCGGCGTAACGGCGATAGCCGCCCTGGTTCTGCTGGGGGCGCTCTGGTTCATGGTGAGGGATGACGGGGGCAGGAATGCCGCGCCCCATTTGTTTGACAATATGAACGAGCGTCCGCTGGCGGACGCCCAGCAGGTGCGGGAGCCCTTCACTCCCGCAGGCCGGAAGGTCCGCCTGACGCCGCCCCATGCCGTCGCGCAATCCCTGGGAACGGGGGAGGCAGTCCGTGAACGGGGGAATGACCGGGATTCCTTTGCCGCGGAGGGCTCCTATTTTTCCTCCGGCCGCATGCAGGGGGGGGGAGGAGGATATCATGCCCCTGGAATTGGGCGGGGTTTCCCGCAGCCGTGACGTGCTGGCGGAGGGGCGCACGCTGTATCTGGCGCATTGCGCCGTCTGCCACGGTGCGGATGGAAACGGACGCGGCAGCATGGCCGCTTATGACACCTACCCTCAGATAGGCTCCTTCCGGGATGAAAAGTATGCGGCCTATTCTCCCGGAAAAATGTTCAGGAGCATTCGGCTGGGGCAGGGGAACATGCCCGCTTTCGGAAACATTCTCACGGCCCGGGAAATCTGGTGCCTGGTGGCGTTCGTCCGCCGGCTTCAGGCGCTCCCGGCGCCCCCGCAGGAAGAGCGACCCGTTACTAGACAGGGGGAACACCGTCCATGAACAGCAATACATCATCAACCGGAAGGGAACGCCGGGACAGGCCGGGATTCGGCTGGGCCGGACGTTCCGCCGCCCTTGCCCTGTGGATCATTTCCGTGCTGCTGTGGTGCGTGCTGATGCGCCAGTCTTTTAACGCCATGCCGTGGGATGAGATGACGGTGGCCGGAACCCGGCTGCATGAATGGAGAAAACCGTTTGCCGCCGCCGGAATGGCGGTGGGCGTCATCGGTACGGGCGTTTGCCTGGGGTGCCTGTTCTGGCTCTGCCTGTCTTCCCTGACGGGAGCCGGGTGGGGCATTACGCTGAGGCGGGTGCTGGCGGCGGCCTGCTGGGGCTTTTTACCCGGCGTTCTGGTGCTGGCGGGAACGGTCGGCTGCCTGACTACCGTCATCTTTCCGGAGGCGGCCCGCTACTGGGGCGTGGCGGATATTTCCTCTCCCGCCGTCCAGGCCTTCGGCGTGCTGGACCTGGCTGATCCCGCGTGGTGGAATCCGGCGTGGCTGTATGTGCGCATGGGAATCATCGTAGTGCTGGCCTGGAGCATGGCCCAGGTATGGGAGACGCTGGCGGCGGAAAAAAACGTCTGGCAGCCTTCCTTCCGCCGGGGGAGCGCCGCTTTCTGCATGATTGTGACGGTGATGATGCTGGGCGTGCTGGGGATTGACATGCTGGCAGGGACGGGAAGGGCCGTTCTTTCCATGTTCCCCGTGTACATGGTTGCGTATGCCCTGCTGGCGTCTCTGGCATTAGCGGTGCTGGCCGCGGCGTGCCTGAGGAAGCTGGACGGAGGGAAGGGATTGCCGTGGCCGCGCCTGGGCGGCATGCTGACGGCCATGGTGCTGGTGAAAGCATACATCACGTACTCCCAGTACATGATTACATGGTATGCCTCCCTTCCGGCTAAAATGTCTTTTTATGACGCCGCCTTCTCCTGGTCCGGGCTCCTGTCCGCGGCTCTGGCACTCCAGCTTCTGGTGCCTTTCCTCGTTTTGCTCTTTCCCGCGTTGAGACGCCGCCCGTCTGCGCTGGGCGCGGTCTGCGTCTGCATCCTGCTTGGCTCCCTGCTGGAAGCATGCTGGATGTTCTGCCCCGGCTTTGGGCTGGAACCGGCTGCGTGGGGCACGTGGCTCCCCCTCGTCCTGCTCCTGGTGGCGATGGGCCTGGTCTGCTGTTTTTCCTTCCTGGGGGCCTTGAGCGTCCGCAGGGTATTTCCCGAATCACGATGAATGTTCCCGCCGCCGTTTCTTCCCTGTTCCGCCGCCGTCCGGACGAGTGGCTGCCCCTGTTCTGGCTGGCGGCGGCCTGCGTGCTGGGGCTGGTGTGGTCCCTGGTCCATGCCTCCGGACTGGTGGCGGGTGTTCCGCTGCCGTGGCCGGCTGGGCGCCTCATGTTCTCCTTTTACGGTGCGCTGGTGTACGGATGGGCCCTCCCCGTCCTGTTTTCTTTCATGGCGGAGAACGGATGCAGGCGGCTGAAACCCGCGGAATGGCTCTGGCACCTCTGCGTTGTGCTGGGGATGGCCACGATTATGGCGGGAGACGGAAGCGGCCTGCTCCTGATGCCCTTTGACTGGTGGGTTTGCCCGGTGTTTGCCATCCTTGCCGCCGGCAAGGCGTGCGCTGCGTGGTTCCGGCCGTTCCCGTGGCCCGTGCGGCTGCTGTTCAGTTCCTCCGCGGGATGCACGGCGGCGGCCCTTCTGGCGCTGGGTTATACGCAGGCTTTGTCCATGAACGGCCTGCTGGACGCCTTCTCCCTGGAAGGCAGCCTGTCCTGCGGGCTGATGTTTGCCGCGCTGGGAGCGGCGGCGTTCCGCTTGAACATGGCCAAAGGCCGCGGTTTTGGAATACTGGCCGTCTGGATGGCCGCCGTGCTGGCGGCGGCTCCGGTGGTAGGCGGCCTGGGGGGGCTCCGGGGTTTTCCCGTGCCCTGGGCGCTGGCGGAGGCCGGGGCCGTCTGGTCGTGGTGCGCCGCGGTTCCCGCCGTGCTGATGGCGGTGTATCTTTGGATGAAATCCGGTCCGGAGACCGGGACGTGGCTGAAAGCCGCGGTTTCCCTGCTTGCCTTGCTGGCAGTGTGGGACGTGTTTGCCGGGGCGTGGCCGGAGCTGATGCAGTTTTCCCTGTCCGCGTGGCATGAGGTGGAATTGTGGATCCTGCTGGGAGCCGGAGCGCTGATGATGGCCGGAAGGAAGGGGCCCGTGCGGTTTCCTGCGGCATGGTGGCTGTTGGGCGCCGGCGTTTGCGGCGTGCTTCTGGCTTATGCCGTAGGCGTGGTTGCCGCGGTGGACGTTCAGGCTTTTCCGGAAGCCCGGCGCGCGGAACTGATGAGCGGCTGGGTGGGCATGGCGGCCTGCGTCCATGCCGTTGCCATGGCTCTGTGCCTGGCGGGAAGCCTTTGCCTGTGGCGTCCGGCGGATGCCGGGAACCCGGAAATGGAAACTCCGGTTCCGCAGCGTCTTTTCTTCATTGCCGCCGTTGCGGCTGTTCTGTTGCTGGCTACGGCGGCGGCTGTCCTGCTGCATGCTCCCGCGCCGGACTCACTGGAGGTCAGGCGGCCCGTCCAGGATGCGGCAGGAGCCAGGATTTATGCCGCTGAGGGGTGCGCCCTGTGCCACACCCAGATCATCCGGCGTTCCATGTCCGGGAAGGACTGGCAGACGGCAATCGACCGCGGCACGGACCCGGATTTCCCTTACCGGGTCAGCGAGCCGGAAGACATGGATGCCGAATTCAACGGGGAGGGCGCTCCGCAGGCGGGCGTGGCGGCGGTAGGGCCGGATTTGAGCAATGCGGCGGAATACGCCGCAGGCAGGCTGGAATATGAAGACGCGGTATCCGGCGGCACGCGCCGCGCCGCGCAGGTAAGGGAATGGCTGGCCCTTCATCTTTACAACCCGCGGGAACCGCAGTTTAAAAAGCCCTGGACCGTGTGCCCCTCCATGCCCGGCATGTTTGAAGAACGCCCGGTGGAGGGGAATGCCCCTTCCCTGGATGCCCTGCCTGTCCGGATGGAGCAGGGCCGGGAACTGGTGCCTTCCGGGCGCGGGGAACGGCTGTTGAACTATCTTGCTTCCCTCAGGAGAGTGGAACCCTCCCGGAAACGCGACCGGATTCATTCTTTTCCTGGCCTGTCCCACATTCATCCGGACTATGCCGCCCATCCTCCCACGGTGGACATGGAACGCCTGAAAAGAGCCCGTGCGGCCGCCGTCATGGAAAAAGGCAGGGGCGTGTACCTTTCCAAATGCGCCATTTGCCACGGCAACGACGGCATGGGGGACAAGGTGACCTATCCGCCCCTGGCCGGGTCCGAATGGCTGAAGGAAAAGCCTGATGCGGAAATCGTCAAAATCATCCTCCAGGGGCTGACCGGGCCGATCACGGTGAACGGGAAGGAATGGAATTCCACCATGCTGCCGCCCGGCGTGACGAATTCCCGTGACCTGGCGAACCTGCTCACGTTCCTTCGCCGCCAGTTCGGCGGAGTGGAAAAGGCGGCCTACACGCCGGAACAGATGGACGCCATCCGCCGGGAGCTGTAACGGCACATGTCATTACGGTTGCCGGCCGCTCTCCGCGCGGCATGTTTTTTCTGCACGGTTTCAAGCAATGCAGGAGGGCGGTTGCGGAAAAATTCCACGCTTTACGCTTCTTGAATACGCGGCGGAAACAGAGGCAAATGCCATTCCATGAATTTGGAAAATACGTCCGCCATTGTTTCGGACAAAAACGTTGTTATCGGGACAAATGCCAGCGCCGACAATGGCACTGACAATGTCGTGATAGGTTATCAATCTTCCACCAGGGATGACCGGGGCACCATTGCGGGCTCCATGTCCGTCGGAGCCGCCCTGGGGATCATATCAAGGTAGGGAACTCCTGTGTTTCCGTAGGCTCCTGGTCCAATACGGCCCATGGACATGGTTTCCGTCCTAGTGGAAGAACTTGCCGGAGGCTCCGCGGAACCTTCCCCCGCCGCTTTGCCTTCCCGGAAATCCCGGGAAGCGGCGCCTGAACGGACCGTTCCGCCGGAACCCTGCGAACTGACGGAAAAGGGGTGCGTCTGAATGAAAAGAGTTTCCGTGACGGACTGACGCCGTTTCCCAGGAAACATGACGGGGCTGCCGCACCATATCCAAGTGCGGCAGCCCTTTTATTTAAATAGTTCCGGCTTACAGGACGAGCATGTCCCGGTCGTCAAATTCATCGTTCGGTCCCCAGGCAACTTCCCAGTAATAGCCGTCCGGGTCCGCAAAATAGCCATGGAAGCCGCCCCAGAAAACATCCTGGGGTTCCTTGACGATCCTGGCTCCCGCGTTCCGCGCCAGTTCAATGACTTCAACTACCTCCTCCTTCGTTTTTGCATTATAGGCAAGCGTAATTCCTCCGAACCCGGCGCCGATGGGCGGAGGATTCTCTCCGTTGATGTCCTTTGCCAGCAAATCCAGCGGATACAGCTCCAGTTTGGTGCCGGGAGTGCTGAAAAAGACGACGTCCGGATGGTCGCCCGTCTCATCCGTTTTAAAACCGAGTCCGTCACGGTAAAATTGCAGGGCCTTCTTCATGTCCCTGACTCCAAGGCAGACGATGTTCATTCTGTTCATGTTCTTCTTCATGGGATGGTATTTGAAATGTTTGATGGAGATGGCCCGGATATCGGTTCCTCTGCAAAAAAAGGGCTGCCCTCCGCACCGTGTACCGGGAAGGCAGCCGGATGAAAGTGGCCGGGGAAAAGGTCAGCTCAGGGCTTCCACCAGCTTGTCGCCGTAGGCGGAGCAGGAAAGCTCCGTGGAACCGGGAATCATTTCCGCGAGGTCGAACGTGACCGTTTTTGCGGAAATCACTTGGTCAATGGCCTGAATCAGCAGGTCTGCCGCTTCCGTCCAGCCCATGTAGCGCAGCATCATTTCCGCGGACAGGATGACGGAGCTGGGGTTGGCCTTGTCCAGTCCGGCCAGTTTGGGCCCGGTGCCGTGCGTGGCTTCAAAAATGGAATGGCCCGTCAGGTAATTGATGTTGCCGCCGGGCGCGATGCCGATGCCGCCTACCTGCGCCGCCAGGGCGTCGGAAATATAGTCCCCGTTCAGGTTCAGCGTGGCAACCACGTCGAAATTCTCCGGATGAAGCAGGATTTCCTGAAGGAAGGCGTCCGCAATGCAATCCTTGATCACGATTCCATTGGGAAGTTCCAGCCAGGGGCCGTCTCCGATGGGCTGGGCACCGTATTCCCGGCTCGCGACGTCGTACCCCCAGTCGCGGAAGCCGCCTTCCGTGAACTTCATGATATTGCCCTTGTGAACCAGCGTGACGCTCTTGCGGCCGTTCTCCACGGCGTAATCAATGGCGGCGCGCACCAGGCGCTCCGTGCCTTCACGGGAAACGGGCTTGATGCCGAATCCAGAGCTCTCCGGGAAGCGCACCTTCTTCATGCGGTCCGGGAAGATGCGGCTCATGGTGTCGAAAAACAGTTTGGCGTCCTCGGATCCCTCCTTGAATTCGATGCCGGCGTAAATGTCTTCCGTATTCTCGCGGAAAACGACCATGTCCACCTTTTCCGGAGCCTTCACGGGAGTTTCAATGCCGTTGAAATAGCGCACGGGACGCAGGCAGACGAACAGGTCCAGATCCTGACGCAGCGTAACGTTCAGGCTGCGGATGCCGCCGCCCACGGGGGTGGTGAGGGGGCCCTTGATGCCGACCAGGTAGGTCCGGAAGGCTTCCACCGTCTCATTCGGGAGCCAGGTACCCAGGTTGTCAAAGGACTTCTGCCCGGCAAAAACTTCATACCAGGCAATGGAACGCTTGCCCTGGTAAGCTTTCTTCACGGCCGCGTCAATCACCCGGGAAGCCGCCGCCCAGATTTCAGGCCCGGTTCCGTCACCGATGATGAAGGGAATGATGGGCCTGTCCGGAACGCAAAGCCTGCCGTTCTGCATGGTGACGGCTGCGCCGTCCGTGGGAGGGGTGAATGTTAAATTTGCCATGACGTGCGTTCCTTTATAGGAGCCAGCCCGTTTTGGCAAGATAAAAGAACGGAATGGGGAAGTGCGCATCATGGAGCTCTTGATGGCCCCGGGCCTCTCGTACGGGCAGTATCAGAACCAGCGGTCCTTTCCGGGCGGTTCTTCCGGCTGTCCGGCTTCTTCCCGGAGGCGGCGCAGGAAATTTTCTTCCGCCTGGCGTATCAAGCCGTTCTCCATGATGTGCTTCCGGGCGCTTTCGTTCAACTGGTTGACGGCAATGGCGGCGTCTTCGGAAGTCAGCCTGTTCCAGATGCCGGCGTCATCCCTCACGATTCTGAGGGAGCCCTCCACCATCTCGCAGGAAACCAGCTTTCCGTGAAGCCCCTCCGCGGTAATGGGGCCTTTGTTCCCTGCGGGAATGATAACCCGGAGCGGCTCGGGTCCCTCCAGGTCAATGCCTCCGTGGGCGCGGTAGGCCGCTTTCAGGATCAGCGTCTTTTTACTCCACCACCACGTGGTGGAATACCGGTATTCATACTCGAACGTCCGTTCCACGGTCACCAGGTTGGCTACCTTCTCGTCCTTCTGCACGATCAGGGCCACGCCGCCGTGGTCGGAGGAAAACCCTTTGTTGATCAGGGTGAGGCCTACCTCCCTGCCTGCTTCAATCAACTTTTCCGCCACCTCCATCGGTTTTTCCACCGGGGCGGTGATGCAGGACCGCACGCCCCAGAACAGCATGGCCAGGGCCCCGATCAGGACGGCGCCTTTAACCAGAACGACGACAGCAGGGGAATGCAGGAAGGAGGATGGGGGGGTATCACTCATGAAACGTTGTACGGGACGGGAACTCAGGGTTCCGGGTCTTCATGGGAACCGTCCTTCTTGAGGGGAGGCATGAACAGGGCCAGGAATGTGAAGGCGATGACGGTCAGGTCGTCTATCTGGCCTACTCCGGGAATGAAATCCGGAATCAGGTCAATGGGGGAAAAGGCATAAAGAGCCGTCAGCACCAGGAGAACAAGCTTGCGTTTGGTGAAAAGGCGCGGTTCTCCTTCCCGGCTGCGGAAATAATTGATGGCCCTGGTCAGGAATTGCTGCCTGGACCCGTTGGGTGGAATGGGAAGCTTGTTTTTCATGGGGCTGCAAGGGTGAAGTTGCGGGAAATGGAAAAGGAACGCTCCGTTACGGGGAGAAAAGGCATGAATGCAGGCAGGAGAAGATGATACCGCCTATGATAACGAGCGCCACAATCATGGCCTCCCGGCTATTTGTCTGGGAAGCAACATAGAGCAGGGAACGCCTGTAATCGTCTTTGATGGGTGGCTTTTCTTTCATCAGGGAGCTTTTCTGAAATTATCTCATGCGCTTCCGGCTGCGTCCAGAGCAATTCCCGGATGCCGCTGGGAGTATGTGTCCTGCCGTTTAAAAGAGAGTGGAACGTTTACGGCAAATACGTTATATGGGAGAACCTTCTTTCCAGAATATCCCTTCATGACATTCAAACCGGCAGAGGGGAAAGAGAATCAGGCACCAAATAGATGCCGGAAGGAAGAAACGGTATGGCGTGCCGACAAGAGAACGCGGCAGGGAAATGGCTCCATGGGGAATTGCTTCCGTTTCTCCGAATCTTGTTGCACTCCCTTTTGCGATGTGCTGGAATCGTCTGATGAACAAGTGGTTTTTGTTTTCTCTGTGCATGTTGTTCGGTGCAGTGCTAGGTGAAGCCGAAAGTTCTCCCCCTGATAGCGGCAGGGAGCAGGTTGATTCTTCCGTCTGGATCAATGATGAATCACCCCATTTGGCTCCCGTTTATTTTACAGGAGTCATGCACAAGCGGAGCAGGTGGGAAATCGATATTATTTCCCTCAACAGTCATGAATTGCCGGAACCGATGACCGTGGCTTTGGAAAAGAAGCCTGCGGGGTTCACTTCTTCTGCAGGAGGCACGCCCTGCTGCGGGATTATTCCGCTCCTGATCCCCTCCGGAGCGGAAGAAGAACCCCGGCGGTGGCGTGATGCGGGAGCTTCTCCCTCTCTGGTGAAGGAAAACACCCCCCAGGCTCTTTCCCTTTTGCAGGAATCAGTTTTACAAAGCTACCAGCATCAAATTATTAAATCCATAAAAATGACCATCGGCATCCTTGAACGGATGACGGATGAAAAACAGGCGCTGGCGCTGGAAAAGAGCTGGGCTTATGAAATTATAGATTATACTTTCTGGATATTGCTGGAGGGAAGCGTTCCCTTCGATGCAAGAATGGCTTATGTCCAACGTAATCCGGACGTCCTGAAGCAATCGCAGAAGGAGTCGGACGCCTATTGTGAAAGGGTTCGCATTCTCCGGAGCAAGCCGTGGAGCGGCAAATTGCGCCTGTTGCAGGATAAAAATGAAAATCTTCCGGCGGGGGTTCCCAGTTGCCTTAATCCTTAATTATTTTGTTCATGAACCATGGAAACATTGAATTCAGGAAAGTAAGCGGCTTTAAGCGGGGAACATTGTTTGAATTACTGTCGGACGCCTATTCCTTTGACGAGAGGTGGGAGGATTGCTGCGCTTCCGACTGGAAGGAGTTTGATCATTTTTTCTTTGATAACCCGCAGATTGCTGACCAATACGGTTTTATAACTGTCTTGAATGGCAAAGCCGTCGGGCTGGCGTCGTGGGACCCGAGGAAGATGCCCGAATACGTGGAGATAGGGCACAACTGCATTATCTCCTCCTGCAAGGGCCATGGGTATGGCAGGATGCAGCTCCGGGAGGCGCTTCAAAGAATCGTGAAAAGGGGAGCGAAAAGAATCATCGTCACCACGAATGCCCGCTCGGTTCCCGCCCGGCGAATGTATGAAGGCGCAGGTTTTAAGATTTGCGGGAAAAGGAGGAATGAAAGCCGTACCGGGTTTTTCGGGGATTACATTGATTATGAAATGATGCTGTAAGGGAAAGAGCGCAGCATGAAAGGAGAGGGGGAAATTTTTCCTTGCCGTTTCCCAAGCCCGGGCGGCGATGTCAGGAAGCTGAGCGCAGGGTTCATGGAGAGTGGAAGAGGCTGCCTTTCCCGCTTGCCTGCGGTCATTTTCTCCCAGCCTGGGCGAACATGAAGGCGGCATTGACACGGCGGGGGGCAGGGGGTACTCTCCTGCGGCATATAATGATCAGTTTTACGAATATCAGCGGGGCCGAGGAGATTGGAGCCAATTGCTATTTGCTTGAAATGGACGGCACCCGGATCGTGCTTGACAGCGGGATGCACCCCAAGAGGGAGGGGATGGCGGCCATGCCGGATTTTGATTCCATGGAGCCCAATTCCGTGGAAGCCGTTTTTTTAAGCCATTCCCACCTGGACCACCTGGGAACGCTGCCCGTGCTTCAGGAGAAGCAGCCTGCGGCGGAAGTATTCATGACGCCCGCCGCAGCCGCCCTGTCTGAAGTGATGCTGCACAATTCCGTGAATGTGATGAGCGCCAAGAGGCTGGACCTGGGCATTGTGGAGTATCCCTTTTTCACCCATAACGATCTGGACAGGCTGAGCGACGCCTGGCATGCCAAGTCCTGCAACGAGGTGTTCCGCGTGGGCTTCCGCCAGAACGTGCTGGCCACGTTTTACGATGCCGGCCACATTCTGGGGTCCGCGGGCGTGATGCTGGAAGGCGAGAGCGGCCATACGGTGTTTTATACGGGGGACGTGCAGTTTGAGGACCAGAGCATGATTCCCGGAGCGGATTTCCCGGAATCCGGCGTGGATACGCTGATTATGGAGTGCACGCGCGGCGGCTTCCAGCGCAGCGCCCATTATTCCCGCCCGGAGGAGATGGTGCGGTTCGGGAAGGCGATTGCGGAGACGCTGGAACGCGGCGGCGCCGTGCTGATTCCGGTATTCGCCATCGGCAAGAGCCAGGAGATGCTGTTCAATATCCACCGTTTCAAGCAGCAGGGGGTGATTCCCGCCAATACGCCCGTGTACTTCGGCGGGTTGAGCGCGAAAGTTTCCCTGCTTTATGACCGTTTTGCCGGGCTGACCCGCAGGCACGACCATGAGTTCAAGCTGAAGGAGGAAATAAAGACCGTGCCCCTGCCGCGCAAGGGAAAAGCCCCGCTGGTGTGTTCCCCCGGGAATATTTACGTGGTTTCCAGCGGCATGATGACGGAGAACACGCTCTCCAACGTGATGGCGGAGCAGGTTCTTCCGCATGAGAAAAACGCCATTCTTTTTGTAGGGTATGCGGACCCGGATTCCCCCGCGGGCCGGCTGCGGGCCGCGCAGGAGGGGGATCTGGTGAAGATGCGGCCCAACGGGCAGCCCGTGCGCCGCAATTGCACGGTGGATTGTTTTGACTTTTCCGGGCACGCCACCCGTGACGCCCTGGTCAATTATGCCGTGAAGCTGAATCCCAGGCAGGTGGTTCTGGTGCACGGTGATCCGGATGCCGTGGAGTGGATGCACGATACGCTGTCCGCCAGAATGCCGGGTTCCACCATCATCGCTCCCGTTCCGGGCCAGCGTTATACGTTTGAGTCATGAGTTTTACCGGAGAGAGAAAAGGCCGCCTGATCGTCTTTGAAGGCATAGACGGCACGGGCAAGTCCACCCACATCGGCCAGTTGCGGAAGTATCTGGAGGGGAAGGGGCTGGAAGTGGTGCAGAGCTTTGAGCCCACGCGCGGGCCGTGGGGCCGGATGTTGCGGGATTCCGCCGTGACGGGGCGCCTTTCCGTAGAGGATGAGGTAGAATTATTCCTGAAAGACAGGCGGGAGCATGTGGAGACGCTGATCGCCCCTGCGCTGGCGCGCGGCGCGTGGGTGTTGCTGGACCGCTATTACCTTTCCATGATGGCTTACCAGGGCGCGCGTGGGGTGGATACTTCCGTCATCCGCGCCGCCAATGAAGAGTTTGCCCCGGTGCCGGACGCCGTGGTCTGGCTGGATATTCCCGTTTCCGTGGCTCTGGAACGCATCGGGAGCCGCGGAGAACGCGATGCCTTTGAGACGGAAGCGGGCCTGACGGCCTGCCGCAACGTGTTCGCCTCCATCCATGAACCCTGGATGCTCCGCGTGGACGCGGACGCCGGGAAGGAGGAAGTGGCGGCAAGAGTGCGGAAGGCCCTTTCCGGGAATTTTCCCGAAGTGATTAGTGAATAGGCGTATTCCACTGGCCGGAGGCCGGGAATTTTCCCTTAATATTTAATCCCCGGTATTTGGTCGCTGCGCCGCAGGCGCATAAACCGTCGGGTCCGGGATTCCGGCTTCCCTGAAGGCTTCCCGGCGCTCCACGCAGGTGGAGCAGGCGCCGCAGTGGACGGGACCGCCCTTGTAGCAGGAGTAGGTGCGGGAGAAGTCCACGCCCAGTTCATGGCCCATGGCGGCGATGCCGCCCTTGGACGTGCGGATGAAGGGACGCAGGATGCCCAGCCCGGCATAGGTCCCCAGGCGGACGGCCTCCGTCATGGCGGCCATGAATTCCTCCCGGCAGTCCGGGTAAATGCTGTGGTCCCCGGAATGGGCGGCAATGACAAGCTGCTGCGCTCCGCAGCTTTCCGCCACCCCGGCCGCGATGGACAGGAAGATGCCGTTGCGGAAGGGGACGACGGTCTGCTTCATCAGCTCCTCGTCATAGGAGCCGTCCGGGATGTCGTCCGCGCCGGAGAGGAGGGCGGATTTCAAATGGGTGGAGATGGGGGAGATGTCAATCACGCGGTGCTCTATGCCCAGGCTGGCGGCCTGCCAGGCGGCGCATTCCAGCTCCCGTTCCGCGTGGTTGGAGGCGTAGTCAAAGCTGAGGGCCACCCGCACGCGGTGGTTCCGGTGCGCCCAGTGCAGGGCTACGCTGGAGTCCAGCCCCCCGCTGAGCAGTACGGCGGTTTCCGTCTTATCCATGGCGCGCGTCAGAGGGGGCGGTTTTCCGGGTTGTGCTCCGCCATGGCGGTCAGCTGGATGCCGCCGCGGGGGGAGAAACGGCCTTCTACTTTCAGCCACCGCGGGGAGATGGCGGCTGCCAGGTCATCCGTGATGCGGTTGACGATCTGTTCGTTGAAGGCCGGGTAGTTGCGGTAGGAGGCCAGGTAGTATTTGAGGGATTTGGTTTCCACGCACTTTTCATCCGGAACGTAGGTGATCGTCAGATGGCAGGAGTCCGGCTGCCCGGTGACGGGGCAGAGGGAGGAGAATTCATGGGTGTCCAGCGTGATGGTGTAGGGACGCGTGCCGCGGTTGGGGAAGGATTCCAGCTTGGCGTCGTCAGGGCTGGTGAAGAAGGAGCTTTGTGAGCCGAGTAGAGTCAGAGGTTCGGACATGGATGGTTGATGTTGTGTTGTAGTGGAAATTCAGTTTTCCTGCGCGGCGGCGTCTTTTTCCTGAACGGGTTCCCTGCCGGGGAATTCTTTCACGTACAGGTCCTGCTGGGGGAAGGGGATGGAGATGCCGTGCTCGTTGAACGCATTATAGATGTGTTCCCGCACGGAGGAAAGGCTGGAGGCCTTCGTCATGACGGGAACCCAGACCCATACGCCCAGATTGACGGAGCTGTCCCCGAAGCTGTCCAGCACCACGCTGGTTTTTTTCACCTTGGAAAGGAAGGGCAGGGAGGACAGCGTTTCCAGAACGATTTGGCGCGCCCGCTCCACGTCCGTTCCGTAGGAGATGCCCACTTCCACCTTGGAGCATTCGAACTTGTGGTTGCGGGTCATGTTGCGGAAGTTCTTGTTGAAGAGCTGGGAGTTCTGGAAGGCGATGATGGAGCCGTCCAGCGTTTCAATCATGGTGGAGCGGTAGCCCAGGGAGGAGACGCGGCCCCGGTAGCCGTCGCATTCGATCATGTCCCCCTGCCGCAGGCGCCCCAGCATCAGGGACAGGCCGCTGATGATGTTTTCAATGGTGTCTTTCAGGGCGAAGCCGATGCCCATGCTCAAGCCGCCCATGACCATCAGCAGCCCGTTGTAGTTGGCGTTCATGATGATGAGAGCCGTGAAGACGAAGAGCCCCCACAGGAACAGGGAGGAAAGCGTCACGAAGGTGGGGATGATGCCCACTTCATAGTCTTCCCCATAGACTTCATGCAGGGTGTTTTTACCGATGAAGATCAGGTAGTTGAGCACAATGGCAATCAGGATGACCGTGATGACGTGGCTCCAGCTGAAGGTGAGCAGGTCCTTGATTTCCGTGGTGGCGAAGATTTTGTTGATGATGAGGTCCCCCATGTCGAAGGTGGCGGCGGGCCAGATGATGCTGAACAGGATGAGGAAGATGGTCAGGCAGGGGAGCACCAGCTTGGAGACGAAGGGGCGGAACCACAGGATCGCCTGCTTGTTCCGTTCCTTCCGGCGGTTTTCATAGTGGTGGAGCAGGTTCCACAGCCCCACCAGGAGCAGGATGCTGGTCATCAGCATGATCCACGTCATCAGCACCAGGAAGGCCATGAAGCTGAACCCGGCCCAGCACAGGCCGCTGCCCAGGATGGTGAGCACCAGGGAGACGGTGGCGAAGAAGCGGTCCAGACGGGGAAGCTTGTGCCGCTGCCGCACCCAGGTCAGCAGGGAGAAGAGGGAAACCAGCGTGAACAGGACGGGCATGGAAATGTCCACGATGATGTTGGGTGCCATGAACATGCGCAGCAGCATGAAGAAGCCGCCCAGGAGCAGATAGGGCATGTAGATGCGGATGCCGGAGTTAATGGTGCCGTAGGGGAGGCGCGTCACCAGGGAGAACAGGATGGCGCTGACCAGCAGGAGGAATTCCGCGCCCAGGGAGGCCGCGCTTTTCAGCAGGTAGTCCGGCGTGCGCATGGAGGCGATGACGAGGACGAGCGCCACGATGAGGATAGTGGTGACGTTGGTGAAGGCGTGGCGCTTGTTGTAGTGGCCCGCCTTTTCCAGCGTTTTCTTGAAGCCCAGGAAGACGATGAGGCGGGAAAGGCAGTAGGAGCACAGGACGATGCCCAGCAGGATGAGCCCGTAGTGCTTGAGCGTTTCCGGGTCCGACGGGAGCTGGAGCTTGCTGTCTGCGGACGTTTCCCAGGCCCCCATGCAAATTTCATACGTCTTGAGCGGCTTGAGGAAGATGTACCGGGCCGCGTTGGACGGCGTGTAGAATACCCGGTTGAAGAGGGAGGTGAACAGCTTGCCGCTTTCATTGTTCAGGGCGTCTATCTTGCCGCCCAGGCTGTTGAAGAGCTCCTTGAGGTAGCTGATCTGCTCCTTTTCCTTGAGCAGGGATTCTTCCAGGGTGCGGCAGGTGTACAGGGCCTCGTCCCTCTGCACCAGGGAGGGTTCCGACAGGTTGTCCGTGTTGACTTCCTCCAGGGATTCCGCCAGTTTTTTGATGCGCCCTATTTCCTTGTCCAGCCGTTCCTCCTGTCCCTGGAAGTCCGGCCTTTGGGCGTAATACGTCTTGACCAGGCTGGTGGCGGCCTTGCAGTAAAAGGCCAGCGTGAAGATTTTCTGATCGTCCAGGGCGTAAAGCACGGCGGACATTTCATACACCCTGGTGTCAAAGTAATTGTAGGTGGCGTCCGCCTCCTTCACCAGCGCCTCCCGGATGGCCATCCTTTTTTCCTCATTCTTTTTCAGGATGGTGATTTCATGGCACAGGGCCATGATGACGGTGTCCATTTCCGAGTGGTCAGGCTCCGCCTGGGGCTGCTCGGGGGCTGGTTCCTGCACCTGTTCCGGAACGGCGGCAGGCGCGCCCTCCTGCTGTGCCGCAGCATGGCCCGCGGCCAGCACACCTGCCAGGAGGAAGGCGGCGCAGCAGCGGAAAAACGTCCGGTAATCAGGGATGCTCATGAACGGTTCCAGTTCTAGGGGCTGGGGGCATCACGGTCAAGGTTATATTCCCCCGCTGCCTGAGACGGCTTTGCGGTGGGAAGGCGCGCGCTTTCCGGCGCATCATCCGGCCACTTTTTTCAGAAACCGGCATTCCCTGCCCGGCGGGTGGCCCTTATTGATTTCATGATTGATTTTTTAACGGAATATTGGGTAATATATAAATAATTTCATGAATTGTATGAAGGAGCCGGAAATTTTAACCATAGACGCCCACTGCCATTTGTTCAACCACGAGGTCCTTTCCTGGAGGCTCCTGGTGGATTTCATCCTTTCCCGCATGCGTCCACGGGGAACGCGGGCGCGTCTGGAAACGGCGGGAGGCATCAGCGAGTTGAAGAGGATCATCCGTTTTTTCAAGACGGGCTTGATGGATACGGAGAATATTTACGGCAAGCTGCTGGCGGAGGGCGGCTGCAATACCGTCGTGCCGCTGATGTTTGACCTGGATTACTGCATGAAGGGCGCCGGTGGGGCTGACGGGCTCCGGCGGCGGAAGGCCTGCAAGAGGAATGTAAAAAGGGAGGCGCGGAAGGAATGGGCCGTGCTCCGGAAGGAGCTTGATGAGCTGGCGGAACAGACCGGGAGGGGGGACAGGAGGGAAATCGGGGAGATGAAGCAGGCGCTCCGCCGCCTGTCCAAAAAGACGGAACGGCTTCCCCTGGGGAAACGGGATGCGTTCCGGATGCAGGAAGAAGAACTGCTCAAACTGGCGGCGGCGCATCCCGGCCGCGTGCTTCCGTTTTACGTGGTGGACCCCCGCCGCCCCGGCAACTGGCTGCATGGTCCGGACGGGACGATTGACATTTCCCCCCTGACGGACAGGCTGCTTCCGGAATTGGGAGGGAAGGGCGGTTTTTACGGCTTCAAGCTGTACTGCCCCAACGGCTATTCCCCTACGGACCCGGCGCTGATGGCCCTGTACGAGTATTGTGAACGGCACGGGGTTCCGCTGACGGCCCATTGCTCCGGCGGCGGTTTTGCCAGTTTTTCCCCTTCCATCACGGTGCACGGCCACGTTTACCGGAATGGAGAGGTTGTTCCGCATGACGGCGTTCTGGAATTCAGGCACTACCGCCTGACGGACAAGCTCCGGGTGAAGGAGAAGGCGGAACTCCTGAACCATCCCCGGCTGTGGGAGAAGGTGATGGAGGCTTTTCCGCGCCTCCGGCTGAACCTGGCCCACTTCGGCTGCCAGGACGAGGGCACGGAGTGGACAGAACTGATTTACGGCATGATGGAGAAGTTCCCCGGCCTTCATACGGATTTGTCCTGCATCACGGAGACGGCGAAGCTCAGGGAGATGCGGGAGTACTTTATCAAGGCCCCGGAACAGGTGCGCCGCAAATTCCTGTTCGGGAGCGATTTTTATCTGAACCTTCTTTTTCTGGACGGGATGAAGGAGTACATGGAGAACTTCCGGAATACGTTTACGGAGCAGGAAAGGCAGGAGCTGATGACGGCCAATCCCTCCGCATTTCTGGGATTGTCCTGACGGAAACGGGAAACGCTCCGGAGAATATCCGGAGCGTTTGAAAGGAAGACTGTGTTCCTGCGGGAATCAGTTCAGGGAGAAGGAACGGATCCTTTTCACGGATTCCTCCCGGCCCAGCAGGGAGAAGACGGAGGAGAGGTCCGGGCCGCCGCTCAGTCCGGTGAGGGCCACGCGGGCGGGGAACATGACGGCTCCCATTTTCACGCCGTTTTCCTTGGCAAAGGCTTTCAGCACGCCGATGAGTTCATGGCCGTCCCATTCTGGCTCCCGCTCCAGCCTGTCCGCCAGTTTGGAAAGCAGTTCCAGGGCTTCCGGCTGGACCTTGGCAACGGCTTCCGGGTCCATGCCCAGGTCAAAGAAGAAACGGATTTTGTCCGGCACCTCCGCCAGCGTCTGCACCTTCGTCTGCACGGTGGCGATGGCGGCGTCCAGAATCGGGGAGTCCGGCAGTCCGGCATTCAGGCAGAAGGGGCGCGCCCTGGCCGTGAATTCCTCCGGAGCCAGCGCAATGATATGCTGCTGGTTGACCCAGCGGCACTTGGTGATGTCAAATTTGGCGGCGGAATGGTTGACGGCTTCCAGGGAGAAGCGTTCAATGAGCTCCTGCGGGGAGAAGATTTCCGTGTCGTCCTTGGGGGACCAGCCCAGCAGGGCCAGGAAGTTCATCACGCCTTCCGGCAGGAAGCCTTCTTCCGGATACGCGCCCAGGGCCGCGCCTACGTCGCGCTTGGACATCTTGGAGCCGTCCTGGTTCAGGATCAGCGGCATGTGGGCGAAGACCGGGGGAGTGACGCCGAAGGCCTCAAACAGCTGGATGTGCTTGGGCGTGTTCATGATGTGGTCTTCCCCGCGGATGACGTGGGTCATCTTCATTTCAATGTCGTCCACCACGTTGACGAAGTGGAAGATGTAGGAGCCGTCCGCCCGGCGGATGGCCATGTCCGGCGTGTTGGAAGCGTCCCGGTAGTCAATGGTGATGTCTCCGCAGATCAGGTCATGGAAGGTGACGGGCTTGGAGCGGTCAAAGCGGAAGCGCCATGCGCCGTCGTCCTCGTACACGCGTCCGGCATCCTGGAGCTTCTTGAAATAGGCGTCGTAAATATCGTTGCGCTGGCTCTGGAAGTAGGGGCCGCAGTCGCCGCCCTTCATGGGGCCTTCATCCCAGTCCAGGCCCAGCCATTCCATGCCGGTGAAGATTGCGCGGGTGGCTTCCTCCGTGTTGCGGGCGTTGTCCGTATCCTCAATGCGGAGAATGAAGGTGCCCCCCATCTTGCGGGCGAACAGCCAGTTGAACAGGGCGGTGCGGGCGCCGCCGATGTGGAGGTAGCCCGTGGGGGAAGGTGCGAATCTTGTTCTGACGTGACTCATGATGGGTAAGAGAGTAAGGGCCAGCCTGCCCGCGTCAAGCAGATACAGGGGGTGCATGCCAAAAAACGGGGCGGCGGCGGCGGGGAGGGGCAACGGGCTTTTTTTAGCGCGTTGTCGGCCTTGCGGCTTGCCTGGAAGGGGCTTTTAGGCTTCATTTAACGCCGTGTTCTTTTTAAAGCACATATTCCGTCTGCGGGAGAAGTGGCAGATTCAGAGGGATGATGAGGAAAAGCCCTTTCTGGAGCATCTGGATGACCTGCGGACCATGCTGCTGAGGATGGCGCTGTGCCTGACCGTCAGCACGATTCTGTGCGCCGGGTTTGCGTCCAATCTGATGGACATCCTGAGGCGTCCCGTCAACCAGGTGTGGGACATGTTTGAGGAATCCCACCTGCCCGCGGGAATAGGCCTGGAGGCATGGGGGAAGGCCAAGGAAATGGCTACGGCCATGACGAGCCTGGACGACTCCCAGAAGAAATTGCTTCTGCGGCAGGTTTCCCCGTCCCAGGGGGATTTGACGGAGGCCGCCCTGGTGCTCCGCGGCGCGCAGCCCCTGCCGGAGGACAGGAAGAAGATTTTTATCAGGGACGGCAGCCCCACCTCCTCCGTGCGGGAGCTGGCGGAGGCCCTGGATGCCAAGGAAGCCATTCTGACGGACGGCACCGGGCGGGGCGCCCTCAAGATGATGAGCGCGTTCCAGCCGGGGGAGGCGTTCATGCTGACCATCAAGCTTTCCCTGTATGCCGGGGTGGTGATCTCCTTCCCGCTGCTGCTGTACTTCCTGCTGCAATTCATTATTCCCGGACTGCTGGAGCATGAACGCAGGCTGCTGTACAAGTGCATGGCGATCGGCTTCGGGCTGTTCCTGGCGGGCACGCTGTTCTGCTACTTCATCGTGCTTCCCAGGGTGCTGACGTTCTTCTACACGTATTCCCTGGAATTCGGCATTTCCAATGAATGGCGCATCGGCTACTACCTGTCCTTCGCCACGCAGATGATCCTGATGTTCGGCCTGGCGTTTGAACTGCCCGTGGTGGTGATGCCTTTCGTCAAGCTGGGCGTGCTGACCTACGACATGATGAAGGCCACGCGCCGCTACGCCATTGTGGCGATCGCCATCCTGGCCGCGGTCATCACCCCCACGCCGGACGTAGCCACCATGATGCTGATGGCCGTTCCCATGTATGCGCTGTATGAAATATGCATTATCCTGGCCTGGATGCATGAGCGCAAGGAGGCCGCCCGCGCCCGGGAGGAAGTCGCCCGGTTTGAAGAAGACTTTGACAACAACAATTCTCCCTACAACCAGTAAATACATCCAACCCGCGCCATTATCATGAATCTCCTGGAAATCATCATCCTGGGCATTGTGGAAGGCCTGACCGAGTACCTGCCGGTCAGCTCCACGGGGCACCTGCTCCTGACGGAATCCCTGCTGAACATGTCCCAGAGCAAGGAGGCTCTGGACGCCCTGGCCGTCTGCATCCAGGGCGGGGCCATCCTGGCGGTGCTGAGCCTGTATTTTCCGCGGGTGAAGGCCATGGCGCAGGGCGTGCGCGGCAATAATCCCGCCGGGCTGAAACTGCTGGTCAACCTCATTCTGGCCTTCCTCCCCGCCGCCGTGGTGGGTCTGTGTTGCGCCTCCCTGATCAAGGAATACCTGTTCAACACCTACACGGTGGCTTATTCCTGGATTGTGGGCGGCGGCGTGATTCTGGCGTACTGCGCCTGGCGCGCCAGGGAAGGCCGTTCCAATGAAGGGAACTCCGGAGCCTCCATTGAGAGCCTGACCCCGGCCAGGGCGCTGACGGTGGGCGCTCTCCAGTGCGTCGCCATGATTCCCGGCACCAGCCGGAGCCTGATGACCATGCTGGGCGGCATGTTCGTGGGGCTGAGCGTGGAGGCGGCCGTGGAATTCAGCTTCCTGCTGGGGCTGATTACCCTGGGCGCGGCCACCGTCCATGATGCGTACAAGGACGGGGCGCTGATGCTGGAATCCTTCGGGTGGGAAGCCCTGGCCGTGGGAACGGTGGTGAGCTGGCTGTCCGCATGGCTGGCCGTAAAGTGGATGGTTTCCTACCTGCAAAAGCACAGTTTTGCCGTATTCGGCTGGTACCGCATCGCCATAGGCATCGTGACCCTGGTGCTCCTGTCCATGGGGCTGATGCATTAAAAAACGTTCTCCGGCAGTTGAATGCCGGAGGCCGACTAGGCGGCCTTTTTTATTATTTTCCGCGGCAGGGAAAGGTTCTTTGAAAATGTAACCTGATTGTAACACACGGGATTGATTTTTCAGGCATCATGGGGACATGAACATCACGTGGTGCCTGATAGCCGTATGGGCGGGAATAGCCGGACTGGCGCATTCCCAGGAAATCCGCGACGAGCTGGGTGCCCGGAATATCATTCTGCCGCAGAGGCGCGTGATTCTTCCGGCGGACCGGACGGTCCGGCAGCCGGTCACGATGGAAAAGGTGAATGCCCGCATCCTGGTGAACGGACGCTCCGCCGTGACCACCCTGGAGCTGGATGTGCGGAATAACGGTTCTTCCCCCGCGGAGGCTGAGCTGCTGCTGCCCGTTCCGGAGGGCGTGGTGGTGAAAGGTTTTTATTATGGGGACGGAAAAGCGGAGTGGAAGGCCTCCCTGATGCCAGCGGACGAGGCGCGGCGCCTGTATGACCGCATTGTGGCGCGCAGAAAGGATCCGGCCCTGCTGGAATTTGCGGGGTTCGGGGCCATCCGGTCCAGCGTGTTTCCGGTTCCGCCCAGGTCTTCCGTAAAGCTGGGGATTGTTTACGAACAACTGCTGACCCCTGTGGAGGGGCGTCTGGATTACGTGCTCCCCAGAACGGAAGCTCTTTCCGGGGATGCTCCGTGGACGGTGAGGGTGGAGCTCGCTTCCGGAAAGGACGGTCCGGGCAACATCTTCACTCCCTCCCATCAGATGGAGCGCCATCAGCTGGAGAATGGAACCGTGGTTCTGACCCTGGCGGAGGAAAGGATGAACCCGGGCCCTTTCCGCCTGTCATGGCTGGAGGCGCGCGGGAAGAAAGGAGAAGCTTCTTCCGGGCCGGAAGCCAGCGTTTACGCCTCTCCTGACGCCTCCGGCGGGAAAAACGGCTATTTTCTGGCGATGGTGGGCAAGGATGTCCGCCCCGGTGAACACTCCATTCTCCGGGAAGTCACGCTGGTGCTGGACAGGTCCGGGAGCATGCGCGGGAACAAGCTCGCCAGCGTGAAGGAGGCGGCCAAGCAGATCGTTTCCGGCCTGAATCCCGGAGAACGGTTCAATATCATCACTTATAATGAAGGCGTCAATTTATTTGAAGCGGCCCCGGTGGAAAAAAATGGCGCGTCGGAAAAAGCGGCCCATGCATGGCTGGATGCCGTCGTGGCGCGTGGGGGCACCAACATGCACGAGGCGCTGGCCGCCGCCTTGAGCCAGCCTTCCCACGAGGGGATGCTCCCCGTGGTGCTTTTCCTGACGGACGGCCTTCCCACGATCGGCCGCACTTCGGAAAAATCCATTGCGGCCCTGGCGGGGGAAGGAAACAGGGCGGAAAGGCGCATTTTCACCATCGGGGTGGGGGAGGACGTCAACGCCCCCCCTGCTGAGGCGCATGGCGGAGATTTCCGGGGGGCTACCGTGCTACATCCTTTCCGGGGAGAATCTGGAGGTCAAGCTCTCGCAGGTATTCCGGCAGTTATACGGCCCCGTCTTCCGGAAGGTGCGCTATACCGTCTGCTCCCCGGACGGCAGGGAACAGCCGGGAAGGGTGCAGGACGCCATACCCTCCGGGGTTCTTCCGGACATTTATTCCGGCAATCCCGCCGTTCTGGCCGGGAGGTACATAGGTACGGAACCTTTCCTGATTAAGGGTACCTGCCTGGACCGGGATAACAGGGAGCAGGCTTTTGCCATTACCGTGGATCCGCAGCGCATCGCCAGCATGAAGGATGATTTTGTAGCCCGGCTGTGGGCCGCGCGCAAGATAGGCAGTCTGGAAACCGCTCTGATGGATATGGGCGGCAGCTCCCCCGGCACGGAAGCGCTGAGGTCCAATTCCAAAACGGCGGAATTGGTGGAGGAAATCATGCGGCTTTCACGGGACTTCGGGATCATGAGCTCGGCAGCCTCCTTTTTTGCCGATGAAGGCAGTTCCGGCCCATGGCGGCGGGATCATGCCTCCATGGGGAGCAGGGGGAACCTGGAGGGGAAGGTGATGGAGGAATTGCGCGAAGGGCTGGGCGCCATTGCCCTGCAGGAAAATGCCGTAGCCAAGAAGCGGGAACTGACCCTCAACAAGTACAACATCCAGATGGACCGGGAGGGCCGTGCCGTGGCCTTTGACAATACGGCCCAGATTGCCCAGAACGGATATTTCAACAGAAACGGAGTCTGGATGGAAAGCACGGTTCTTGCCATGCCGGACGCGGGCCGCGCCGTGAAGACGGTCCAGGTGGGCACGCCGGAATATGCCGACGTGGCGAACAGGCTCATTCAGTCCAACCGCCAGGGGCTGTTGGCTCTGGATGGCTCCGTCATGATTCTCCTGGATGGAGAAACCGTACTGATGCAAAACAGTTTTCCATAAACAAACAACTAGTAATCAACAATCATGAACCGTATCATCGCATGTACTGCATTAGGGTTGCTGGGCGCAGGATCATTCTGCGCCCAGGCCGAACCCACTCCCGTTCCAACGGACGGCAAGCCTGTTCCGGAAGGAAAGGCCAGATACTCCGTCACCCCGGGACTGGAGGGGGAAAAACAGGACGCTAAAACCGGAACCGTCTTGGTTACGGTGAAAAGCGTGGACGCGGAAAAATCCGCATCAGCCGTGACCGTGACCACCACCGGAAACGGGGTTGTCCTGACGAAGGCCGTGAACGCCGGTCCGGAGAAAGCCATGGGAGCGCGGAATGCCGCCTATTCCGTCACTATGGTGAAAGGAACTGCTCCGGGGGAAATGGAAATCCGTGTGACGCCGCGTGCGGAAGGAGCTTCTTCCGGAATTTCAGCCGTTCCGCCGCAGGAAGGGGTGTTCATCACCAGGAAGGCGGCAAGCCTTCCCGGCGGTTCCGGGAAGGAAGGTATTTTCCGTATCAAGCCAAGCGCGGTTGAACCGGTCAGAGAAGCGGCCTATTCCATCAAAACGGAAGGGAGCGGCTCCGAAAAGCTGACCATAAGCGTGGCTCCCGGTCTGGAAAAAACTTCTTCCGGAGGGGCGGCCGTTCCTGCAAAAGGGGATGTGGTCGTTACCCGGGCTGTCGTGACGGGGAATGCCAAAGGGGTGAAAGACGCCGCCTATTCCGTCACTGTTGCGAACGGAACGGCTCCCGGAGAGGCGGAGATCAGCGTAACGCCGGAGCAGGAGGAGGCTTCCTCCGGAACTCCTGCGGCTCCCGTCCAGGGCGCCGCGGAAAAAGATGACCGCGCCGTCGTTCAGATTGCCCTGTTGCTGGATACCTCCAGCAGCATGAACGGCCTCATCGACCAGGCGCGCACTTATTTGTGGAAGATTGTCAATGACATGACGCTGGCCCGCCAGAACGGCAAATTGCCCGATATCCGGCTTGCCCTGTATGAGTATGGAAACGACGGGCTGTCCTCCAGGGACGCCTGGATACGCCAGGTGCTTCCGTTCACGGATGACCTGGACAAGGTCTCCGAGGAATTGTTCAAGCTGAAAACCTACGGCGGCACGGAATGCTGCGGAGCCGTCATTGACCGGGCCGTGAAGGAGTTAAAATGGAATACGGATGATCCCCATGCGCTGAAGCTGGTCTTCATCGCCGGCAATGAACCCTTCAACCAGGGCAGCGTGCCGTATGCGGAAGCGATTGCGCGCGGGCTGGAGAGGGGCATTACCGTCAATACCATTCATTGCGGCAATGCCGGAGACTCGGATACGCGCCTGTGGAAGGACGGAGCCAAAAAGGGGGACGGCAGCTTTCTCAACATTGACCACAACGCGGCTCCCCCGGACCCGGAAACGCCCTTTGACGGAGAACTTGCCAAGTTGAGTTCCTCCCTGAATGCGACTTACCTGGCTTACGGTTCACCGGAAGTTCAGGCTGAAAGGCTGAGCAAGCAGGAACGCCAGGATACGCTGGCGCTGAAACTGTCGCCTGCGGCTGCCGTAGGGCGGGCCAGCGCCAAGGCGAACAAGGCGGCGTACTCCAATACTTCATGGGACCTGGTGGATTTTTATGACCGGAACGGAGTCCAGGCGCTGGGAGATTTGGGGACTGCCGGGCAGCTCCCCAAGGAACTGGAAGGTAAAACCGCGGAGGAAGTGGAAGCCATCGTGAAAAAGAAGGCGGAGGAGCGCGGAGCCCTGCAGAAGAAGGTAAAGGAGCTGGACGCCCGGCGCAATGAATGGCTGGCCAAATGGAAGCAGCAGAGCGCTTCCAGGGACGCCAAACCGAACACCCTGGAGGACGCCATTATCCAGGCTGTCCGGCAGCAGGCCTCCAAAAAGCAGTTTTCCTTTGTTGAAGAGAACGAAACGGAAGGAAAAGATTCCCCTATGAATGATAGAGTGAAGAAATGAGTGCTCCTGCGGGGCTGTCCGGGAGTGCCGGCGGCCCCGCAGAATTTTTCTTCTGAAAAAACCTGTTTTACCGCAACGTTCCTATTTGATAGATTATTCCGCGCATGCACCGCTACCGCATTCTGGTCGTAGAAGACGATCATGCCATTAGAAACGGCCTGGCGGACGCCCTGGCGGTGTCCGGCTATGACGTTTTGTCCGCCAGGGACGGTTATGAAGCCATGGAGATGATTCATGCAGAGGAGTATGACCTGGCCCTGCTGGATGTAGTCCTGCCCGGAGCGAACGGTTTTGAACTGCTGAAACGCATCAGGGAAGACCGCTCCACCGTTCCGGTGCTGATGCTCACCGCCAAGGGCGCGGAGGCGGACAAGGTGAAGGGGCTGAAGCTGGGGGCGGACGATTATGTGGTGAAGCCCTTCAGCCTGCTGGAAGTGCTGGCCAGGATAGAGGCCGTGCTGAGGCGGTCCCCGGAAAGGCCCAGCGCCGTCAACCGCGTCATGCTGCCGGAGGGGCATCTGGATTTTGCCGCCCGCGCCCTGGTTCTGGGGGAGGAGCGGGTGGTGCTGACCACCAAGGAATTTGACCTGGCGCGCCATCTGGCGGCCAATGCCGGAAGAATCATCACCCGTGAGGAAATCCTGGCGAGGGTCTGGAAGATGGACCCCCGGCTGGTGGAAACGCGGAGCATTGACACCACGATCGCCCGCCTGCGGGAAAAAATGGGGAAAAGGAACTCCGCCGTCATCCGCACCCTGAGAGGGCGGGGATATGTTTGGGAGGACGGAGCATGAGCAGCCGTTTTTCCTTCCATTTGCTGTTGTGGTCCTGCCTGCTGATTCTGCTGGGGGTGATGGGATGGCTCAGCCATTCCATGCTGGATGCGGAGAAGCGCAGGCTGGCGGAAACGCACCAGATCCGCCTGGTGGAGCAGAGCCGCCTGGCCCTGTGGCGCATGGATTCCCTGCTGGCCTCCATGATCGCAGGGGAGAACAACCGTTCTCCCGGAGAATATTTCCAGGGGAACGCGCTGGCGGAAGTCCGCAAGGAGGAAGGTGCGATGCCGGATTTGTCCGGCTTTGCCAAGCTGTATTTCCAGATAGACCCGCGGGGAAACGTTTCCTCTCCCCAGAAGGACAGGGAACGGCTGGAATATGTCCTGCAACTGGGAAGATCCGGCTGGGGCAGCCGTGTGGTGGATGCCATGAAGAATTTGCCGAGGCCTGCCTCCATCTCCGCGGGGAATGCCGTGCAGCCGGAGACCGCCCCCCCTGCGGAAGAAGCGGTACAGGTGACTTCCGTCGCCATCATGGATGGAAGGGAGCAGCAGAAGAACGGCTTGCAGCAGGAGCTGGCAGTGGAAAGCAGGAAGGCTTTCCAGCAGGGAATGGAAGACTACAACATGCGTAAAAACCTTTCCAACAGCCAGCAGGAGTACAATGTCAGCGTCAAGGTGAAAAAGAAAGCCATGGAGCCTCCCCGGCGGGCAAAGAAGGAGATTGCGGATTCGGGACGGCTGGTCGTTTCAGGGGAGGTGAATGGCATGGAAAGTCCGGAAGGGGATTGCCTGGATGTGGCTGGTTCCTTGAAAAGGACCGGGAAAAAATTGGAAAGCGGGGCCGGCGATATTGCGGCTCTCCTGGATATGGGTGCCGCGGCATTGACTCTGGACGGGAAGATGGTCCAGTTTGATGTTCATGAACAAAAGGCGAATCCGGTTCCGGTAAAGGAAAGCCTGGCGGAAATGTCCGTCACCCGCCGTGACGGGTTCGCCAAAACTCCGGAAAGTTACAGGGAGTTCTCCATTTCCTCCCTCCAGCCCAGATGGCAGCAGGGGAAGGAATGTTTCCTGACGCGCCGCATCTCGGACCACGGCCAGGTATGGGTGCAGGGAATCTGGCTGGACTGGGGCAAGTTATCCGCCTACCTGCTGGAGTCCGTAGCCGATATTTTGCCGGAGGCCACCCTGTCTCCCGCCGACGGGCGGGAGGAAAGCTATCTGACCCTGGCCGGAATTCCCGCCATGCTGAATCCGGGCAATCTTCCCTCCATGCCCGCCAATTCCCTGCGGACGGTCTGGAATTCCATGGCGATGGCGTGGTTTTGCGGGCTTCTGGCCCTGTGCGGGGTCATTGGCTTCATGATCGGCCTCATCCGCCTGAGCGAACGCCGCGCCGTATTCGTTTCCGCCGTGACGCATGAACTAAGGACGCCTCTGACTACGTTCAACATGTACACGGAAATGCTTTCTTCCGGACTGGTTCCCAAGGGCAGGGAAATGGCCTATGTGGATATTCTGAAAAATGAGGCGGGCAGGCTGACGCACCTGGTGGACAACGTATTGAGCTACGCGCGGGTGGAGAAAAATTCGGTCTCCCTCCAGCCGGAAAAAATTCCGGTGACGGACCTCGCCTCCGCCGTCATTGCCCGCATCTCCCCCCGGCTGGCCGCCGCGGGCATGGACTCCCAGCTTTACGTGGCTCCGGAGCTGCAAGCGGAGGCCGTGACTGCGGACATGACCGCCGTGGAGCAGATCGTGTACAATCTGGCGGACAACGCCGCCAAATACGCATGTTTTGACGGCAGCGTCCTGAAGGTGGAACTGGCACGGGAAAAGCGTTTTCTGGTCATCCGTGTGGAGGATGAAGGGAAAGGCATTTCCGATTCCCTGAAAGGGAAGCTGTTCCGTCCCTTTTCCAGATCTGCGGAGGAGGCTGCCGGAAAACAGCCGGGCGTGGGGCTGGGGCTGGCTTTATCCCGGGAACTGGCGAGAAGCATGGGCGGAGACTTGTGCCTGGAAGAAAGTTCCCACGGATGCCGCTTTGCCCTCAGGATTCCCCTTTCCAGGGCATGAGGGCACAGGAGGGCCTGTTCCGGAAAAACAAAATTCTTTAAATCAGCCGTCATTCAGGTTTTAATCCTTTCCTCACCCTCTTTATTTTTCAAGAACCATTTCCTTTTATGAATACTCCATTCTGCCAAAGCTGCGGCATGCCTCTGGGAAGCAGGGAAGACTGCGGCACCAACCATGACGGAACCTCCAGTGAGGAATATTGCCGTTATTGCTTTCAGGACGGCGCATTTACGTCAGAATGCACCATGGAGCAGATGATTGAACATTGCGCCCGGTTTGTGGAGGAATTCAACAAGGAGAATGGTTCCTCCTACACGAAAGAGGAAGCCATTGCCCAAATGACCCTGTTTTTTCCCACGCTGAAACGCTGGAAAAAACAATAGAACGTCTTTTCGTTCCATCCCTTATTCACAGGGAAGGGCCTGTCCTTTTCTCCTTTGTTCGCTGGCCGCCTTCTCCCTGCGGTACGGGATGTCCTGGAATGTTTAAAAACCCCCGGGAAGGCGGACGCATATTGTTTAAAGTACCCTTTTTCCTTGTCCGCTTTCGGCTCCCCTGCTGGCCGGAGGCCCGGTTCATAACATGATCCGGGGCTTGTCTTCCTCCGGTTTGCCAGCCTTGCTCGAAACAGCCCCATGGTGAGAACGTTTCAGGGGTGGATTATCTCCTCTGCGGTCCATGGGAGCCTCCGGGGCCGGAAGGCCGTGGTGAGGGAGACGGACGGGACGGCGCAGCCGCAGGAGGCGAAGACGGCCTGCTGGGCGCGCTGGCGGACGGCGGCGGGGAAGAAGGTCTGGAAACGGATGGAGGGCTGCTGGGACGGTTCATGCCCGAATGACCCGGACGGGAGGCGGATGGCCTGGAGGAGAGCGTGGAGGGCCGGTTCCCCTCCGGACGGCTGATGCCCGGACGATGCGTGCTCCCGGAATTGCCGGAGCCGGGGCGGTGGGGATTGTTGACGGACGGGCGGGAGGGCTGTCCCGGCTTTCCGAAGTCCGGCCTGCCGTGGCTGCCGCCGGGCTGGCCTATTCCCGGACGGTTATGGCTGCCGCCCGGATTACTTACGGGAGGACGGTGGGAATTGCCGGGTTTTCCGAAGTCCGGGCGGTGGTTGGGCCTGCCGGGCTGCGGAACCGGCCTGTTGTTGCCCGGGCGGTGGTCCGGACGGAAATGATCCGGCCTGTACTGGGGCTTCATCGGCGGACGCGCCATGGGGCGGCAGTAATGTGGGCGGATGTAGTGCCCGCGGTAATAGGGGGCCGGTCCCCACGTGGGGATGTAGTAATTCGGGCGGATCAGGCTGATGGAATAAATGGGGCTGCCGAACGTGTCATAGGCATAGATGGGCCTGCCTCCGTAATATCCGTAAATGGGATAGCCGGAGTTGTCATACATGTAGGACATGCCGGAGCCGCCGCTGCTGTAGGAGCCTGATACGCTGAAACTGTCATAATAAGGATCATAGCAACTGGACAGGGCGCATCCGAGGGCGGCTGCCAGCAGCGAGTTTTTTAAAATAACGTATGCTTTCATGATGTTGAAACGGGGTGGGTTGTTTTTTCCCTTTGCTTGAAAAGCGGCGGGATAAAAGTACATTTGTTTAAAATTATTTTGCTTGGAAACGGGCTTCCTATTGTCTTAGACTGCAAAAACGTTCTACGTGATGGGAATTCTCTTTCAAGATAAAAAAATCGGCCTGGCCCTGTTGTGTGATAATGCCCCGTATACGCTGGCCATGACGCTGGCGTCCTATGAGAGGTCCGGGCTGCTGAATTATTTTGACGAGGCCTGCGTCGTTTTTCCGGAAAGCGCTGGCAAAGTATGTGAAACGGCGCTTTCTTACGGACTTTCCGCGGAGTCTTCTCCGGCGGAGGGCGGCTTCATAGGGGCGCTCCATACGGCGGTCAACGCGCTGGATACGGATTACGTGCTGCTGGCTGAGGATGACTGCATGATCTGGGAGCACCTGCGCGGGGAAACTCTGGAAAACCAGTTGAAACGAGCGGTGGAGCTGCTGATTTCCGGCCAGGCGGACATGGTGCGCCTGCGTCATGCCTGGCGCGGCTGCACGCGCTACAAGGCCGCCTATACGTATTCCTACTTTTATCCCGTGGAGCAGCTGGCCACCATGTGGGTGCATGCGGAAGGCCTGTCGGAAGCACCGGACTGGATCAAGAGCATCCGGCGCTTCTTCCATCCTTTCCGCTCCAAGCGTTCCATCGGCCGATGCGTTTATGTGGAACAAAATCCCCATCTGCGCTTTCCCGAATACATTACCAAGATTGATGAAGGCTACATCATTGACAGTGAGGTTTTCCAATGGACCAACCAGCCCACCCTCATCGCCCGCTCCAGAATCAGGCAGATTCTGACCGGGCTGGCGCAGGCTCCCGGCACCATCGGAAAACTGCCGCAGGACTTTGAAACCGCCGTCAACAACCCGCGGTGGAGGGACGCCCACATGAACATAGGCGTCATCAGGGGAATTTTCACTTAAAGGCGCATGGCGGAAAGAGGAAAGGCGGTGCAGTATGAATGCACCAGGTGCGGCGCATGCTGCCGCTGGGCCGGAGACGTGTGCATTGAGGAGGATGAAGTCCGGGAAATCTCCCGTTTCCTCCACATGGACGAACAGGCCTTCATTGACGAATGCTGCCGCCTGAGAGCCAACCGGCGCGGATTGTCCATCCGGGATGCGGAGGACGGCGCCTGCATGATGCTGGCGGAAGGCGGCTGCCGGATCAATCCCGTCAAACCGCGCCAGTGCCGGGACTTCCCCAACAAATGGAACTTCCCCGGCTGGCGCGACTTGTGCCGTGCCAGGGAAGTGGAAAAGGAATAAAAGCCTCCGGCGCTTTTTCAGGATTGTTTACAGGAACTGCGCCAGATCCCGTTCAAAGCCGGGATAGGAGGTATTGATGCATTCCGCATCCGCCAGCACGGTATCTCCCTGTGCGCTGAATCCGGCCACCAGGAAGCTCATGGCGATGCGGTGGTCTCCGTAGCTGGGCAATTCCGCGCCTTTCAGGGGAGCGCCTCCGTGAACGACCATGCCGTCGTCAAATTCCTCCACGTCCACCCCCATGAGCCGGAGATTGGCTGCCGTGGTGGCGATGCGGTCCGTTTCCTTGACGCGCAGTTCGCGGGCGTTGCGGACGATGAAGTCTCCCTGGCCCAGGGCTCCGGCCACGGCCAGGATGGGGATTTCATCAATCAGGTTGGGGATTTCTTCCGGAAGCAGGCTGGTGCCGTGCAGGGAATCCGAACCGTACACGGTAATATCCCCGTACGGTTCGCCCGCATCCTCCGGAGAAGTGGTCACAATGTCCATCCGCACCCCCATCCGTTTCAGTGCGCTGATGACGGCGTTCCGCGTGTTGTTCAGGCCCACCTGGCGTAGCGTCAGGCGGGAGCCGGGACGGCTGGCGGCGGCCACCATCCAGAAGGCGGCAGAAGAGATGTCTGCGGGAACCGTCAGGTCATGGGCGGCTGGGAGCGCCGGACCCTGGGTACTGACGGTGAGGCCGTCTACCGTGCAGGGCACGCTGAAATGGCGGAACAGGCGCTCCGTGTGGTCGCGGGTGACGGCGGGCTGATGCACGGTGGTGGCGCCGTCGGCAAACATGGCGGCCAGCAGGATGGCGCTCTTCACCTGGGCGCTCGCCATGGGAAGCGTGTAGGAAATGGGGCGCACCCGGCCGCCGTGGATAAACAGCGGAGCGCAGCCCGGCTTGGCGCCGCGGGCTTCAATCCGCGCGCCCATCTGTTCCAGAGGCTGCATGATGCGGCCCATGGGGCGGGAACTCAGGGAGGCGTCCCCGAACATTTCCGAATCAAAGGGGCAGGCAGCCAGCATGCCGGCCAGCAGCCTCATGCCCGTGCCGGAATTGCCGCAGTCGATGGGCCGTTCCGGAGCCGCGGGCTTCATGGCGACGCCCGTTATGCGGAAGCGGACGGGGCCATATCCCTCCCGTTCTTCCAGCACTTCCACCTTGGCCCCCAACTGCTCCATGGCGCGCAGGGTATTCAGGCAGTCTTCACTGCACAGGAAATTATCCACTTCCGTCACTCCCTTCGCCAGGCCGCCCAGGATGGCGGCGCGGTGGGAAATGCTTTTGTCTCCGGGTACGGTCAGTACCCCTTGCAGGGAAGAAATGGAATGGGAGCGAAGGTTCATGGACGTCCGGAAGAACTACCCTGTATTGGCCGCTGAATCAAGCCAATTACGAGACGGGCGGGAGGGGAGAGGATAGCGCCGGGACTCCGGGAAGGCGCTGGGCGGCGGTCCAGAATGGGGTTGATTTTCCGGAACGGTGACGTATATTAAGGCGCGTTATCGGCTGCATCCGCCTGAAAGGAAGGAGAGAGCTTTTCAGGATCAATGGATCAAGCTGGTTTTCATAGGTAGTAAGTTGGAGCGGCCACGGGAGTGATCCTGTGGCCGCTTTACTTTGTTTCAAAGGATTATTCGATATTGACATTCAATGCAGTATGGAATAAAAAAGGTTGATGAGTTTTATTGTCCGGACTGTCTTTCTCTGTACCGCGCTGAACGTCGTGGCCGCCTGTTCCCAGCGCCAATCCGTGCAGCCCGTTGCGGAAGCGGCCGTACATGTCAGCATCGGTGCCCTTGTGTACGACGTCACGTTGAAAGATGACGGAGTGGAGGTGGAGAGAAGGCCGTTCGCCTTATATGCGAATGCGCTGGGGAAGCAGTACCCTGTTAAAAAGGTATTTCTGAAAGGCGACGCCTACAAGGTGGAATCCCTGGCCAAAATCCTCTTAAAGGAAGGATGGACTAAAGGCGCCTCTCTTCAGCCGGAAGAGGCGGCCGTTTTTCTGCATGCCCCAGGAGAAAAGAAATTTCATCCGGTACCTGCCGCAAGCGGCAATACCGCCGTCTGCAAGGCTCTTAACAAAGCGTGCTATGAGGCGTGCCTGAAGGAGCCCGACATTTCCTAAGCCCGGATGAGAACAGGCAAGGGAACAAAAATGCCCTCCGTCCTGCTTTGGGCTTTACCGCGCGCCGCTGAAAGCGTATGTAGTCCGTGCCGATCAGGTTCGGGTGGTCGCTGTTCCGGTCTTCGGACCGGGGTAGAGGAAAGTCCGGACATCACAAGGCAGCGTGTCCCGTGAAAGCGGGAGACGGGAACCTCCCAAGGGTTCCCGGACGGAAAGTGCCACAGAAAACAAACCGCCCGGATGGGGTTCATCCCCATGCGGGCAAGGGTGAAAAGGGGAGGTAAGAGCTCACCGCTCCGAGGGCGACCGAGGAGGCATGGTAAACCCCGCGCGATGCAAGACAAACAGGGGAAGGGTTGCCTGCCCGCCGGATCCCCGGGTATTAGTCGCACCCGTTCCGTAAGACGAATGGGCGCGCGGAATGCTTCACCGCAGACCGCGTGAGAAAAATGACCGCACAGCCGGCTTTGGCCGGCGGACAAAATCTGGCTTACAGAACCTGATCGGCCCCTGTCTTTTTTGCCGGGATGTTTTCCGCCTCCTTTTCCGTGAAGGGAAACGTCCGGGAAATTGTCCGGTTCCGGGGGCTCTTTGGGGTTGCATGGGCGTCTCAAATGTGTAGAATCCGTCACCTAATTGCCACCCACTATGGAGAAGCTTGTTGTACACGGAGGTTTTACGCTGAGGGGAGCCGTCAATATCAGCGGGTCCAAAAATGCGTCCCTGCCCATTCTGGCCGCATCCCTGCTGACGGATGAGCCTGTGGTGGTGCGCCGTGTGCCGGATGTCTCCGATACCAATTTCATGGTCCAGATCATGGGCCAGCTGGGCGCCTCCGTGGAGAGGTCCAGCGGCAACGTGCGCGTGGAGGCCAGGAACCTGCATTCCGAGGCCGCCTATGAACAGGTGCGCAAGATGCGCGCCTCCATCTGCCTGATGGGCCCCCTGATGGCCCGCATGCAGCGGTGCGTGATTCCGCTGCCGGGCGGCTGCGTGATCGGCGACCGTCCCGTGGACCTGCACATCCGGGCCATTCAGGCTCTGGGCGCCCAGGTGCAGATTGAACGCGGCAACCTGGTTATCGAAGCGCCCCGGGGGTTGAAGGGAGCCACCATAGATTTGAGGGGCGACCACGGCCCCACCGTTCTGGGAACGGACAACCTGATGATGGCCGCCGTGCTGGCGGAAGGAACCACCGTCATTGAATCCGCCGCCTCCGAGCCGGAAGTGGTGGACCTGGCGAACTTCCTGATCAAGATGGGCGCCAATATCCAGGGCGCCGGAACGCGCCGGATCGTCATTGAAGGGGTTAAAAAACTCCGCGGCTGCAACCATACCGTCATTCCGGACCGCATTGAGGCCGGCACCTTCATGGTGGCCGCGGCCATGATGGGGGACGGCGTAACCCTGCGGCGCGTCTGTGAGGAGCACATGACCGTGGTGACGGACCTGCTCCGGAAATGCGGCCACCACGTGGAATTCAACGAACGGGGGGACACGGTCACCATCATTGCCGGGAATACGCCCAAATGCGGGGAAATCAAGACGGCCCCCTATCCCGGCTATCCCACGGACATGCAGGCCCAGATGACGGCCCTCTTTGCCACCACGCCGGGCATCTCCGTGGTGAAGGATACCATTTTTCCGCAGCGCTTCATGCACTGCTCCGAGCTCAAGCGCATGGGCGCGGATATCAAGGTGGACAACGGCACCGCTGTCATCTCCGGCGTGGAAAGCCTGAGCGGCGCGCCCGTCATGGCGTCTGATCTGCGCGCGTCCGCCGCGCTGGTGCTGGCCGCCTTGAAGGCGGAAGGCACCACGGAAATCCACCGCCTGTACCACATTGACCGGGGCTATGAAATGATTGACGAAAAGCTCCTGGCGATCGGAGCCGCGGTGGAAAGACAGCCGGATGACGACAATTAACGCCGTTTTTGGGTCCTGATTTGCCGGTGTACCGCATTTTTTCTTTACTGTCAGGGCTCCATATGCTATTCACCGAAGTCCTATGAACAAGGCTCAACTGATCGAATTGATTCAAAACAAGCTGGGTGCCGATACGACCAAGAAGCACGCTGAAGAAGCTCTGGCCGCTGTGCTGGAATCCATCAAGGAAGGCGTGCAGGAATCCGGCAAGGTGCAGATCATCGGCTTTGGTACGTTTGCTACCAAGACCCGTGAAGCCCGTACCGGCCGCAACCCGAAGACCGGCAAGGCGATCAACATTCCCGCCTCCAAGACGGTTGCTTTCAAGGCCTCTTCCGCCCTGAAGGACTAAGACGGCAGCTGCTTCCCAAAAGAGCACTTTTCTTTCAGCACCCCGTCCTCTGCGGACCGGGGTGTTTTTTTATGTCCCGCTGCGGAAGTCCACGGCTTGACCGGATGGACGCCGCCGTCTAGAATGCCGCCATGTCCAGCAGTTTTGGTCAGGTGTTCAGAATCTCCACCTGGGGTGAATCCCATGGAGCCGGGGTAGGCGTGGTGATTGACGGCTGTCCGTCCCTCGTCCCGGTGACGGAAGAAGCCATTCAGCGGGAGCTGGACCGGCGCAGGCCGGGGCAGAGCGACATCGTGACGCCCCGCAAGGAGGAAGACCGCGCGGAAATACTCTCCGGCGTGCTGGACGGCAAAACCCTGGGAACGCCCATCGCCGTCAGCGTGCGGAACAAGGACCACCGTTCCTCCGCCTATGATGAAATGGCCCACACGTACCGCCCCTCCCATGCGGACTACACGTACGACGCCAAATACGGCATCCGCGCCTGGGCGGGCGGCGGCAGGGCCTCCGCACGGGAAACCATCGGGCGCGTCGCCGCCGGGGCCGTAGCCAGGGCCGTGCTCAAGCAGGCCTTTCCCGGCATGGAGGTCATAGCCTGGGTGGACCAGGTGCATCACGTGAAAGCCTCCGTGGACTGGGAGGCCGTGACGGCCTCCGTCATTGAAAGCAACATCGTCCGCACGGCGGATCCCTCCGCGGCGGAAGCTATGATCGCCGCCATCAAGGAGGCGCGGGACGCCGGCAACTCCCTGGGCGGCGTGGTCAAATGCGTGGTGCGCGGCTGCCCTCCCGGACTGGGGGACCCTGTTTTTGACAAGCTGGACGCCACGCTGGCCCACGCCATGATGAGCATTCCCGCCACCAAGGCCTTTGCCGTGGGCTCCGGCTTTGAAGCGGCGGACATGACCGGGCTGGAACACAACGATCCTTTTTACATGCGGGACGGCCATGTGCACACCGTCACCAACCACTCCGGCGGCATCCAGGGCGGCATCTCCAACGGAGAAGACATCCTGATGCGCATCGGCTTCAAGCCCACCGCCACCTTGATGGTTGACCAGCAGACGGTCAACCAGGCAGGGGAGGACGCCCGGCTCAAGGGCAGGGGACGGCATGACGCCTGCGTGCTGCCGCGCGCCGTGCCCATTGTGGAAGCCATGGCCTGGCTCTGCCTGTGCGACCACTATCTGCGCCAGCGCTGCCAGCAGGCGTTGTAACGCGGCTTCTTTCCCGTCATTCATGGACTCCTCCCTCACATTCTACCTGGTACTGGGCGCGCTGCTGGTCGGCTTCATCGTGCTCGGCATGCTGAAGGGGATGATCAAGATGCTCCTGTTCGGCGCGGCGGTGCTCTCCGCCGTGGCAGCGTACTTCTGGCTGTCCAAATACGGCTTTACCTATCTCTCCTTCATCACCAGCGACCCGCGGGAATGGATGGTCACCGTGCTGTCCGTCGGGGGGGCTGCGGCAGTCTTCTTCATCTTCATGCACGGCCTGTTCTGGTTCAGTGACGTCTTCTCCTGGGGGCGGCGCATGGGCTTCGGCGGGGCCAAGGGCATCGTCACCACCATCCTGATGGCGGCGGTTGTCTGCTGGGTGGGCGTCATGTGCATCTTCTACTACGGCTCCATGGCGGAAATGACCCGCGCCCGCGAACTGGCGCTGTACCACATGGATCCCAGCCGCACCATTTCTCTGCCCGCCATTTACTCCGTCAAGAAGTCCATCACGGACAATCCCCACCTGAACTGGCTGGTGAAAATCTCCCCGGAACACGACCCGGAACGCCTCTCCCTGGCAAAAATGATTGCCTACCTGGTGACGCTCAGCCCTGAGCTCTCCGACCAGCGCCGCACCCAGCTGGATTGCTACATGCCCCGCTCCCGCATCACCAGCCGCGTGCTGAGCCTGAAAAGCCTGAGCGAAGACCCCGCCATCCGCCTGCTGGTGGAGAAGGGGGACATGCAGGGCCTTTATAACGACGTCAAGCTCACCCGCTTCCTGGAAGACCAGGACGTGCGCACCGTGCTGTCCCAGCTGGATGTGGACCGCGTCCTTGGCTTTGTCACGGAAACCCGCCAGACGGCCCCCGCCGGGAATGAATATATTCCCGAAGCCACTCCGATTGAGGAATAAGCGGGGATTCTTTTCTTCCCTGAATTGTTTTCATTCCTATTATCCTCTTTCCAAATGTTTTCCCGCTGGGTAGTATTGGATATATTCAAGATTGATTTGGCATGGACAAAGAAAAATTGAAGGGGGAATTGGAAAAATGGGAACGAGAGATCGCTCTTGATCCTGAAAATTTCACGGCTTATGTGAAGAGAGGGAATGTCCTGGATGACCTGGGACGCAGCGAGGAAGCGCTGGACAGCTACAACAGTGCTCTGGAAATCAACCCTGCTTACGATAAAGCCTATTGCAACAGGGGCATTGTATTGAAAAAATTAGAAAGGAAGGAGGAAGCTTTATCCAGTTACGATAAAGCGTTGGAAATCAACCCTGAAAATGATGCAACCCATTACAACAGAGGACATATTCTGGACGATCTCGGGAGGAAGGAGGAGGCGTTGCAGAGCTATGAAAAAGCGCTGGAAATCAATCCTGGGGACCATGCGGCCTACTACAATAAAGGAAATATCCTGAACGATCTCGGCCGGAAGAAGGAAGCGTTGGACAGCTATAACAAGGCTCTGGAAATCAGACCTGATTATGATAAGGCTTATTGCAACAGGGGCATTATCCTGAAAAGTTTAGGACAAAAGGAAGAGGCCCTTGCCAGCTACAACAAGGCGCTGGAGATCAATCCCGGTTACGATGCGGCCCATTATAACAAGGGAAATGTCCTGGATGACCTGGGAAGAAAGGAGGAAGCTCTGGCCAGCTATATTAAGGCATTGGAAATCAATCCTGGTTATGGGGCGGCCTGCTACAACAAGGGAAATGTCCTGGATGACCTGGGACGGAAGGAGGAAGCTCTTGCCTGTTATAACAAGGCGCTGGAAATCAACCCTCATCATGATGCAGCCCTGAACAATAAAGGGCTTTTATTATCCAATCTCGGCAAAAAGGAAGAGGCATTGGCTTGTTATATTCAAGCCATTCAAATCAATGCCGGTAATGAAATAGCCAAACGAAACCGGAGGTCGTTAGTGGGAAGCAAGGAATTCTGGGATGGCCTGTCAGAAAATAATCAGGTGGATTTATGGAGTGGAGACGAAGATTTCAATGTCCTGGCAAGCAGGGAAAAACTGGGTGGATGCTCCGGCAAAGATTTATCCTGTATTCACCGTCTGTGGGTGGAACAATATAGGCTTCTTTATTTGCTTAGCGCTGACCTTGAGCAGGTGGGGCATTACACTTCCTCTATGGTTTTTGAAACCTTGCTCCAAAAGCAGACGGAAACGGACGGTCACGCAAATCCCCTGTCGTTATGTAGCCTGGCTGCGGCTAATGATCCTACGGAAGGCACCGTTTTTCAGGCATTTCTAAAACAGGATTGTCTGCCTTCCCAGAGAATTCAGAGCCATCTTGCCGTATTGCAGGCTTCCTTTTCTTCTGCCATTGATTCCTTGAACCAGTTCCGCCTTTACGGAAAAAACAAGGGAGAGGAAGGAACCGGGCTGTGCCTGGTATTTAACCGATCCTTTTTTGCCAAGCCGGGAGAAACGTCCATGATTGCCGTCCAGAAAGAAGAGGACGACTCCTCCTCCGGAAAAGAGACTGACATGCGCCGCAAGCTCCCTCTTTACTGGGTATTGTATTATGATTGCTCTTCCGGTCGGGTGCATTATACCCCTGCATGTTCTGAATACTCGTTAAACAGGGATTTTAATGTTTGCGAAGACGCATTGAAAGAGTCTGAAAGAAAGAAATTGCAGGAGATAGGCAAATCATTGAAGAATATTCGGATGCTTTTTGAGTGTATCAGCGAAAAGGCTCAAAAAGCTGCCCTGGAGATGCTCATTTACCTGAGGCATCTGGTGAAGGATGCCGCCTTCAAGGATGAAAAGGAATTGAGGATTCTTTCTTTGCATCCTTATAATGACCAGAGTTCCCCTCTCAAGGTACTGGAGGGAAAAAACTGCCTGTCGGTCGGCTATTTGCCGGTTATTCATGAGGGGGAGGAATATCTGGAGAAGGTGATTGCCGGGCCCAAATTGAGAGATTTTGCCAACCTGGTGGATGTGGCCAAATTCAGGCTTCATCGGTTGGGCGGAAAGAAGAAAGTGGAGTTTTGCCAGTCGCGGGCGCCTTTGAGTTGAACTTGACGGGAATTCGGAAGGAATTTGTAACTTTTTATCTGAGGCGGCAAGAGATAATGAGGGAAGGAGGGTATTTTAACTTTGAAAGCCTTCGCCTTGCTTCGGAGGGAGCAAGTTGATAAGGGGGCCGGAGTCCCTTATTCCCAGGAGCGGCAAATGGTTTTACTGGGGACCTGTTTTTCAGGAAAAAAGAGCGCCTCTCCCAGCCCTGATGCCGGAAGAAGCGTTTTTTTAAAGGAGTGTCCGATTTGAAGATGAGGCGTTTTACACACCTTAAAAATAAAAAAGGAAGAAACGTCAGGAAAGTTTTTCCGCGAGGGCATCCACCCATTCCGGGAAGGTGTCGTCATAATCCCCATCGGACAGGGCTACCGGCAGCAGCCTTTGCGCCTTCAAACGTTCCAGGAAGGCATCGAAATCCTTGCCTGCCTGGCAGAAGTTTTCATAAAATTCATCCCCAAGGGCGAAGACGGCATAATTGACTGTGGAAAGGTCTTCCGAGGAGTCTTTCAATGCCTGGTACAGCGCCTCTGCATTGGAGGGAGGTTCTCCGTCTCCCCACGTGCTGGTGACGACCAGCAGCGTTCCCGCATTTTTCAACTGTTCCACCGTCATATCCTCCATATCAACCACTGTTGCCTGATGGCCGAGCTTTGTCAGTTTTTCCCGGGCCTCCCGGGCCAGGCTTTCCGAATTTCCTGTTTCCGTTCCGTAGATAATGGTGATTTCCATGTGTGCTGGTTGTTGTTACGACACCAGAAGTTAGATTAAACTAACTAATCAGGCAAGGCAAAACAGGATGCGTCTGGTCAAATTTTCCCTTCTTCTGCGGGCTTTCCGGACGTCAGTTTTTTCAGTCCGTTCATGTTCCATGGATTAAATCCTTCCAGAGAAAGGAGAGTAATCATGAGAAAAGATCCGAAGCCGGAGACGAGCAAGCCGCAGGGCGGCAAACGGAGCGGCGTGCTTGCAGGGAAATTATTCTACCCCGGATTCCTCCCGGCGGATCGTCAATGTGTGCGGGTGCTGGGGAAGGGTAAAGCACCAGCCGAAGAGGCGCACAAAGCGGTAGTAAAGCCCCTTGCGGCTGGCGTGCTGGCTGGTCATGAGGTCGTAGAAGGCCAGGTCAATCTGGTTTCTGGCGATGGGCGCGCCATTCATTTTAGCGTGCAGCATGGCGTCGTGAAACAGGGAAGGGAACAGCATGTCCGGCGGGGTGGTTCCCCAGGTGACGCCGTCCCAGCCGTAGCCGGGAGAGATGGTGAATGTACCGCCCTCCGCTTTCAGGCGGATGGTGGGGTCATACACGCTGACGGCGGTCCAGTGGCCGAAGTCCGCCTTTTTCCTACCGCTGGTCCAGCTGATGGCGTTTTTAGTGATGTAGAAGGGGTTGTCTTCGTAGAGGGTTCCTTCATACCATCCGGCCACGGCTTCCGGAGCCTTGACGGGGACGGAGCACGATTCCAGCGCCACGGCCATGCACGTCACTGTTAATAACAGGTAAATATCATGTGAATAAAAAGGAGAGGGCATAGGAGGGCAGGGAGTGTTCCGAACGATTGTTTTTATTGGATTTCCAGCACGATGATTTCCGGAGGGCAGCAGAAGCGGAGAGGAAGAACGCTGCATCCCAGCCCGCGGGTGATGAGGAAGGGGGTTCCGTTCAGCTGGGACCAGGGATAGGAGAATTTGGCTTTCTCCCGGGAGATGTTCGCCAGGGGCTTGCCGCCGGGCAGGCAGATCTGCCCGCCGTGGGTATGGGCGCTGATGACGGCGTCCGCCGTGCCGGGAGCCAGCAGGGGAAAGATGTCCGGCACGTGGGAGAGCAGGATGTGGGGAATGTCCGGGGAAAAACGCAGCGGCAGTTCCTCCTGCCTGATTCTCAGGTGGTAGTCGTCCCGAACGGAGGAAAGCTGCAAATCTCTGCCTCCGGGGAGGTGCAGCAGCAGGGAATCGTTCCACATGGGCAGGATGCCCAGCTCGGAAAACATGTTCCGCCACAGGTCCCAGCCGTAGTACTGGTCATGGTTGCCCTGTACGGCGAAGATGCCCAGGGGGGCCTTTAGCATCTTGAAGTATTCCCGGGCCGTTTCCGGACTCATGCTGCTCTCCCGGGTGTGGCCGTTGGCGTAGTCCCCCAGCAGGAAGATCATGTCCGGCTGGGCCTCCATGATTTTTTCCATGTACCGGCGCGCCTGGTCGTCGCCGTTCGGGCGCAGGTGGAAGTCTCCGGCGATCACGATCCGGAGCGGGGAGCCGCCTTTTTCCTTCCACTGCGGCACTTCCAGCGCGGTCGTGACGGTTTCCACGCGCCTGGGTTCCACCTGCCACGCCCACATGAATAAGGAAAAGCCGATCATCAGTATTGAGACAGAGATGATTGCAAGTTTGTTGAGAAGGGGATGACGCGGGAGTGACTTCATGCGGGGCGGGCTCCGGACTGATGATGAAGCATTTCGCCCGGTTTTCAATCATTCGTGTTTGCCAATCGGGATTTTGCTGGTATGATCCGTCCCGCTCAAGGTGGGGCTGTCCGATGACTGCAGGCCCATCTTCATATTAACATCCTAATACCATGCAGTTTACACACGAAATCGAACAAATGTGTTGCGTCAAGAAAGGCTGCAACCATGGTCCGGCCCCCATCCCGCAGGAAGGCAACTGGACGCAATCCAAGGAGATCACGGATATTTCCGGTCTGACCCACGGCGTGGGCTGGTGCGCTCCCCAGCAGGGCACCTGCAAGCTGACGCTGAACGTCAAGAACGGCATCGTTGAGGAAGCCCTTGTAGAAACCAGCGGCTGCTCCGGCATGACCCACTCCGCCGCCATGGCCGCGGAAATCCTGCCCGGCAAGACCGTGCTGGAAGCGATGAACACGGACCTCGTGTGCGACGCCATCAACACCGCCATGCGCGAACTGTTCCTGCAGATCGTTTACGGCCGCACTCAGAGCGCTTTCTCCGAAGGCGGCCTGCCCATCGGCGCCGGTCTTGAAGACCTCGGCAAGGGCCTCCGCTCCCAGATCGGCACCCTGTACGGCACCCGCGCCAAGGGCCCCCGCTATCTGGAAATGGCCGAAGGCTACATCACCAAGCTGGCTCTGGACGAAGACGGCGAAATCATCGGCTATGAGTTTGTGCGCATGGGCCCGATGATGGAAATGATCAAGAAGGGCGTGGACGCCAACGAAGCCGTCGCCAAGTGCACGGGCAACTACGGTCGTTTCGACGAGGCCGCCAAGTACATCGATCCTCGTCACGAATGAGATTGAATTAAAAAGAGTATATCAACTTCAAGCACTATTACCATCATGCCTCTTTTCGAATCCTACGACCGCCGCATCAAGCAGATCAATGAAGCCCTGGCCAAATACGGCATCGGCTCCATTGAAGAAGCGGAACAACTCTGCCTTTCCAAGGGCATCAACGTTCGCGAAATCGTGAACGGCATCCAGCCCATCGCGTTTGAAAACGCCGGCTGGGCCTATGTGGTGGGCGCCGCCATCGCCATCAAGAAGGGCTGCACGAAGGCTGCGGACGCCGCTGAAGCCATTGGTGAAGGCCTCCAGTCCTTCTGCATTCCCGGTTCCGTTGCGGACGACCGCAAGGTGGGCCTGGGCCACGGCAACCTGGCCGCCATGCTCCTGCGCGATGAAACGGAATGCTTCTGCTTCCTGGCCGGCCATGAATCCTTTGCCGCCGCTGAAGGCGCCATCGGCATTGCCAAATCCGCCAACCGCGTCCGCAAGCAGGACCTGCGCGTCTGCCTGAACGGCCTCGGCAAGGATGCCGCGTACATCATCTCCCGCATCAACGGCTTCACGTACGTGCAGACCAAGTTCGACTATGCCACGGGCAAGCTGAACATCGTCCAGGAGAAGGCTTTCTCCAAGGGCCCGAAGGCCGCTGTGCGCGTGTACGGCTGCGACGACGTGCGCGAAGGCGTGGCCGTCATGTGGAATGAAGGCGTGGACGTCTCCATCACCGGGAACTCCACCAACCCCACCCGCTTCCAGCACCCGGTAGCCGGCACCTACAAGAAGGAATGCAACGAGAAGGGCAAGAAGTACTTCTCCGTGGCTTCCGGCGGCGGTACGGGCCGCACCCTGCACCCGGACAACATGGCTGCCGGTCCCGCCTCCTACGGCATGACCGATACCATGGGCCGCATGCACTCGGACGCCCAGTTCGCCGGCTCCTCCTCCGTGCCCGCCCACGTGGAAATGATGGGCCTTATCGGCATGGGCAACAACCCGATGGTCGGCGCTTCCGTAGCGGTGGCCGTGGCTGTTGAAGAAGCCGCCAGGCAGAACGCCTGAGAACGCTGTTAAAATTCACAGAGCCGCTTTCCCGATGAATGGGGAAGCGGCTCTTTTTTATGGTTGAAAGGAAAAGGCGAAAAGCAAAACCGGAACTGTTCCGGAAGCTTCCGCTTTTGTTCATATCAGCTCCCGATGCGGAACCTTCCGTCCCGGTCCGTGCGGGGAGGCAGGCCGCGAGAAGGCGCGGATCTTCTGGAAACAACCGTCGGTCTGGCCGCGGCTGGCGTGACAACGCGGATTTCCGTGCGGCCGGAAGCTGCGGGAGCGGCAGATTTCCCGGGTTCCGCACCGTGAACGGGGGCGGGAGCAGGAACGGCGCCGACAATCAGTTTTTGCTGTTCATGGGCCTTGTAGGCGCGTTGCAGGGTAAAGTCCCTCCGTTCTCCGGGTTTCAGGGAATAATCCGCCTTCTTGCTCTCCCCGGCCTTTTGGGCCAGAGGCTCCACACGCTGCTGCAACTGCGCGGCGGCGTCCAGCTTCCCGGCCACCCACTCCGGATTCCATTCCGGAGTTGAACTTTTCAGGGACTGAAGCAGCTCCGCGGCTTTTTTGCCGCTTTCCAGGGCTGCCTTGTAATCGCCTTCCTTCTCCAGGCGCGCGGCGCGCGTCAGGGAAAGGTTGGCTTCGTAAAATGTGTCTCCGGGACCGCCCAGGGCCGTTGTTGCCGCCAGGAGCATGCAGAGCAGGGAGCAGGGTAGAAGATGCCTTTTCATGATTGTTGGCACTATAACATGCACGGCTGTTTTGGAAAGGCCTTTCTTCCGGCATGTCCGCATGGAGCAGGGGAGGGACGCTACATAGAGGTTCCGGAAAGGAAGCGGGCGACCTTCTTCTTTTTTTACGAAGGAAGTCCATCAAATTTGCGGCTAAGCATTTGAAAAACCTCCTGCGAGGTACGGTCAGGCTTCCTGATCCAATCGTAAAAATTTTTCCCATTGACCGGAATCCTCACGTTCCCCAGTCGTTTCAGCTTGATGTCTATTTGTTCAAAGCAGCGTTTATTGCAACATGCCCCTCCCCCTCCAAGGTCGGGAAAGAGACTCATTACGATGCCTATTTTGGTTTGGAGTATCTTTTGTTCTTTTGCTTTCAATATTCTCTGATTGATGGAGATACGCCATTCCTTTTCTCTGTCGGTCAGATTTCTCTTGCGCCATGTACTAATGTAGAATCGGTATTCATCCTCATTGATGATCCTATTATTCAGCGCTTCGCCCAAACATGCCGGATTAAGAGGTTTCGTGATATCTTTCCGAACCCGGCGGATGGCATCGAAATGTTTGGATTTGCTGATTCCCGTAAATTTCTTTACGCAGCAATTCCCTACAATCAGGGGATTCCTATTAAGGATATTTCTCATAGCACAATGCTCTATGATAAAGTGACCGCAAATGCATGTTCCTCCTTCTTCTACTGAATATGTTTCCACGTGTTCCCATTCCTGCAACGCGGACGGAAACCGCTTGGATTCGGACTTAGCTACCAGCTCTGAGCAGAATTGATCCATAGATGAATTATTCATGATTTTATTTTCTATTCATGAGACGTGCGTGAATGCACCCTCACTATTCAGGGAAATTTTCAAAATGTATTTCCCCTTCCATATATTTCCCTCCCGTCTCTTTCAGCAGGCACGGGTTTCTTCCTTATTCCAAGAGCATATCTTCCATTTCCGTATCCGGCACAACTTGACGGAAAGGCCGGAGTGCCGTATGCTGGTTGAGACCTGTATATGACCCGGAACGAGCCATCATCCCTCCCAGCGCCGCAGATGGAGGAAGATCCCAGATACCTGACGGAACAGATTGTGACGTATCTGGGTAACAAGCGTTCCCTGCTTCACTTCCTGGGTACGGGACTGGAACAGGTGAAAAGCCGCCTGGGGAAGGACAGGCTGAAGGCCGGGGACCTGTTTTCCGGTAGCGGCATTGTAGCCCGTTTCCTGAAAAAGCATTCGGAAGAGTTGATTGTCAATGATCTGGAAGAGTATAGCCGCATCGTTAACACCTGCTACCTGAGCAATCCGGAGGAAGTGGAGAATCTGGAGCTGGAGAGGCATTACAGGCGCCTGCTGCGGTATATGGAGGAGCACGAGTCCCCGGGGTTCATCACGGAGTTGTACGCGCCCAAAAATCCAGACAGCATCACGCCGGAAGACCGCGTTTTTTATACGCGCCGCAATGCCGTGTACCTGGATACGGCCCGGCAGACCATCAACCTGCTTCCGGAAGAGGTAAGGCCCTATTTCATCGCCCCCCTTCTGGCGGAGGCTTCCGTGCATACGAACACATCCGGCGTGTTCAAGGGATTTTACAAGGACAGGCACGGCGTCGGCAAGTTCGGCGGAACGGCCGGCAACGCTCTTTCCCGCATCCTGGGGGATATTTCACTGCCGTTCCCCGTGTTTTCCCGGTTTAACTGCCGGTTTTCCATCCACTGCCGTGACGCCAATGAACTGGCCGCGGAATTGCCGGAGATGGATGTGGTGTACCTGGACCCTCCCTACAATCAGCATCCGTACGGTTCCAACTATTTCATGCTGAACCTGCTGTCCTCCTATGAGAAGCCGGCGGAAACCAGCCGTGTTTCCGGCATTCCCGCGGATTGGAAACGCTCCACGTACAACAGCCGCCAGCATGCCCCGGCGGCCCTGTTCCGGCTGCTGGAGGAATGCCCGGCCAAGTTCATTCTCCTTTCGTACAGTTCGGAGGGCTTCATCAGTTATGAGGAAATGACGAATTTCCTTGGCCGTATGGGACATATCGTCACGCTGGAAACCCCGTACGCCACATTCCGCGGCAGCCGGAATTTGAGGAACCGCCCGCAGAACGTGACGGAGTTCCTGTTCCTGGTGGAACGGTTTTAACGGGCAGGGGAGGTAACACCATGAAAACCCATCTGGAACGCTTCATCCGTTTTCTGGCCGCAGAGAAAGGCTTGAGCGCCGCCTACCAGCTTTCCGTGAGGCAGACGCTGGAGGAATTCGCCCGGTTTCTGGGTACGGAAGACGCTGATCTTTCCCATGTGGACATCGGCACGCTTACGGAGTTCCTCCGGCATTTGCAGGCCCGCGGCATGGCCCGCAGCTCCATGCGGGTGGAAATGGTGCATTTGCGCATCTTTTTCCGCTGGCTGGCCGGGATGGGGATGCTGGAAAAAGACCCCTCCGCCTTTCTGGAAATGCCCCGGCAGGGGCTGTCGCTCCCCCATGTGCTGGATCAGCAAACCGTTTCAACACTGCTTGAAAGTGTTGACGTTCAGGATATTCCTCTCGGCTGTAGAGACAGAGCCCTGCTGGAGATGATTTACGCCTGCGGCATGCGCGTGAGTGAAGTAATCAGTTGCAAATTAGAGAGTTTAGATATGGATGATGCCTTTGTCCGCGTGCTGGGGAAGGGGGAGAAAACGCGGCTGGTGCCTGTGGGTAGGTCCGCCTTGGAGGCGTTGAGGACGTATCTGGAGAAAGGGAGGCCCAGGCTGGTCAAGCCGGGGACGAAAAGCCATATTTTCCTGACGGTGCGCGGACGGCCGCTGACCAGGGAACGGGTACGCCAGATTCTCCGGGAACGCGCCAGGGCCGCGGGAATAGAACAGCATGTCTTCCCGCATATCCTCCGGCATTCCTTCGCCACGCATCTGCTGGAGAACGGCGCCGACCTCCGCATCATTCAGGAAATGCTGGGGCATGCCGATATTTCCACCACCCAGATTTATACGCATCTGGAACAGCAGCGGCTGAATGCCATTCATCACCGCTTCCATCCCAGGGGATAATAAAGCTATTCTCATCCATGTGCCTTCTGCGGGCATATATCTTTTAAAATCAAAGTCCAGCGCGTTTATTTCACTAGTTCCATATTTTGCATTACATATATTATGCGAAGTATTAAATCAGGGTGAATCTCCGCCCGTTTTTCCTTCTTCTTCGAGTTTTTACATTCCCCCGTCAGCCAGAAGGGGTTTGCGGCAACTGGACAAATATTGGACTGAGCGTTTGCGAAGAGTTATAGAATGAATAAAGAGTACGGCTTTTAGCCGAGTATTGATTCAGAAGCCTGCAACGCTCCAGATTGCTTTTTCACTTTCCTCCCCATTTCCCGATAGCTGCTCTCTTCCGGCAATAAGAGCATCGCTGGGATTTTCATGCGTCGCTTCCTGCTGTCCACGCGTCTGTACGAAGGCCGGGAAACCGCTTTGCGGTTGGACGGAAAGCGGAAAGCTTGAAGTCTGAAAGAGGCACGAACCAAACCTCCGTTCCCCAGGGGGACTGCCTCCTGTCAAAAACATGGGAACATTCCATGCACCCTGTATTTTCCAGTGGGCTTCATTTCTGGATCCCGTCCCTGATCAAATTTCTCCATTTAAAGGGGATTTTCAGTATTGCCAACCTTTCTTCCATCCCCATCCGTCGCTGAAAACCCCCATCTAGCCTGCCTCTCCATTCCCATAAAAATAAAAAGTCTTTCACTGACTAACCTATTATAACGCGGCAGAAACGGGAAAATTCCTTTTCCCTCCTTAAAAGTTCATCCGGATACCCCTTCCCCTCGCTTCTCTCTTGCCAGACCGTCATTCATCCGTCATAATGAAAAAAGCATGAATACTTTCGTCTCTCTTTGCGTGATCGGAGGCCTCAGCCTGGGCTCCCTCTGTTATGCGCAGCACATGGATAACGATGCCAAGAAGAAGGTGATCAAGGATTTGGATAACCTGCTCGCCCTGAACAGGTCTGCGGAAACCAAGGTGATCAATGCCGCCATCAGCAAGCTGAATTCCGCCGGCAGGGATCCCAGCGCCGCGTACGACCTGCTGATCCAGTCCAAAAAGTTCCTGATGGAAGCGGAAAAGGAGAAGGACAAGAGCCAGGGCAAGAGCGCCAAGATTGCCTCCAATTCCCTGAAGGACTGGATGGACCGCGAGGCCAAGAAATACCAGGACAAGAATGCCCGTAAGGGATTGATGCTTCAATACCAGTGGGGCGTGCTCGTCCTCAAGGCCCGCCTCAAGGAAAACCTGATGAACGCTACGTCAAGCTCCACCGGCGGAACGGAGGAGGAGACTCTGGACGTTACGGAGTTCCAGAAGCCGGCCATGGATTTGCTGAACGCCTACCTGGCCGCCTGCTCCGACCCTGATTTTGTCGATCCCTCTTCCACTTCTTCCAAAAATAACAATGGAGGTGGAGCCGGGAAAGCCGGAGCCCGCATTGCGGAACAATCCGTTTTGAATACGGAGGTCGGGGAGGCCCTGGGCATCGGCAGCATGTCTTCCAAGGCTTTTCCGGATTCCATGAAAAACCGGGACGAGATTTTCGACAAGCTTTTCTTCACGGGATACCGCAAGACGCGCAATCTTCCGGCCCTCCGGCAGGCATGGGGCAAGAGAATTTCCATGGAAGTGGCTCTCGGCAAGGTAAGCCATGCCATTTCCACCGGCAAGAAGTCCGGCATGCAGGGACGCATTGCCAATGCGTCCGAAGACGAGTTTGACGAACAGGATTCCTCCGTCCTGGACCGCCTGCGCTGGCGCTGCGAACTGGATTGCTTTGACCTGGGCGACCAGGCGAACGCCACGCGGAACATGATGACGCTGATCCGGACGACGGTAGACCCGGTGCGCCGGGAACAAGGTATCCGCACCCTCCGGGACAAGCTGGTCCAGAGCATGAAGAGCATGATCGCTTCCTCGGAAGATGAAACCATGGCGGACGGTTCTTCCTCCTCCTCTTCAGCCTCCCCTCGTCCCGCGGTGCGGCCTCCCAGAAGGAAGACGCCGCCCACCACGATCACGACCAGCCGTGAAATGGACGATCCCGGAGCCATCGGCACGGATGTGCCGAAGCCGCCCAAGCCGGACCCCACCCGGAGCGACGATTTTTTTGAAGACGCATAACGCTTTTCAGTAAAGGCTGTTGCCTGCACGGCGGCTCCGGAGTTGATGGAATGCACAGAGCATCCTTGACGTCCGGAGCCGCTGTTTTATACAGTAGGGCCATGTATCAGCCATTTCAATTTTTCATGCCCGCGCAAATTTTCTTTGGCGCGGGTTCTTTGGACAATCTTGGTTACGCTCCCCTGCCCGGCGCCAAGGCCCTGATTGTCATCGGCGGCACGTCCGTCAGGCGGCTCGGGTATCTGGACCGGGTGCAGGCTTTGTTGAAGAACCAGGGAGTGGAGAGCGTCGTTTTCGACAAGGTGCAGCCCAACCCCGTGGTGGAGCACGTGATGGAGGCCGCCGCGCTTGCCAGGGAGACAGGCTGTGATTTCGTCGTCGGCCTGGGCGGAGGCAGCAGCATGGATTCCGCCAAGAGCATCGCCGTGATGGCTGCCAATCCGGGAACCTACTGGGATTACATCCAGGGCGGTTCCGGCAAGGGGCTTCCCATTCCCAACAAGCCTCTTCCCATCGTTTGCATCACCACCACGGCAGGGACCGGAACGGAAGCGGATCCGTGGACCGTCATCACGAAGGAGGATACGCAGGAGAAGATCGGCTTCGGCTTCAAGGGCACCTTCCCCACCATGTCCATCGTGGATCCGGAGCTGATGCTTTCCGTACCGCCCAAATTGACGGCCTACCAGGGCTTTGACGCCCTGTTCCACGCCGTGGAGGGGTACATGGCCACGATTGCCTCTCCCATGGGGGACATGTTCGCGCTACAGGCCATTGAATACATCGCCAAATACCTTCCCCGCGCCGTGAGCAACGGGGACGATCTGGAAGCGCGCGCCTACGTCGCCCTGGCCAATACCTATTCCGGCTTTGTGGAGACCATTTCCTGCTGTACGTCGGAACACTCCATTGAACACGCCCTCAGCGCGTTCCATCCCGCTCTCCCGCACGGCGCGGGCCTGATCATGATTTCCTGGGCCTATCATGAAGCCTATGCCCCCGCCTGCCCGGAACGTTACGCCAGGGTAGCCGCCGCCATGGGGCAGGAAGCTTCCGTGGACGGCTTCCTGAACGGCCTGAACAAGCTGAAGGAGGCCTGCGGCGTGGACAAACTGAAGATGTCCGAGTTCGGCATTACCCCGGATTTGTTTGACGAATACGCCAGAACGGCCTTTTCCACCATGGGCAACCTGTTTGAGCTGGACCGCTGCAAGTTCACTCCGGCGGACGTCGTCAGCATCCTGGAAAAGTCCTATTCCTAGGAGCGGGTACCGCCGACAGGATAAACGCGGACAGGCTGCGTGCACACCAGGCAGCCGTGCGGCAGCCTGTCCAGCCAGCAGGAGATTTTGCCCAGGAACGTTTCAATGCGTTCTGAGGTGTCTACGATTTCAATGATGACGGGCACCTTCTCGACAATTTCCCAGAATGTGGGGCTCATCAGGCGCGTATGCCGCCCGGCCCCCATCAGTCCCTTGTACACGGTGCAGCCCGCCATGCCGTAGCGGCGGGTAGCGTAGGCTACGGCCTCGTGGACGGGTACGTGTCTGACGGCGTCGGTGCTGCTGACGTAGATGCGCAGCATGAGGTTTTCTTCCGGAGTGTTCATGATTGTCTCTTATCTGGCGGCCAGGTATCCCAGGCCAATGGCAATGAGCCCTCCGGCAAAGCTGAGGAGGGTGTAAAGAAAGAAGGCGGGAAAGTTCCCCTCCTTCAACAGGAGGAAGGATTCATTCATCAGCGTGGAAAAGGTGGTGAAGCCGCCGCACAGGCCTACGGTAAGAAAAAGCCGCGTTTCCGTATGCAGCAGCAGACCCCGGCTGAACAGCCCGTAGAGAACGCCAAGGACCAGGCATCCCAGCAGGTTGACCGCCGTCGTTCCCCATGGAAAGGAACTCATGGAGTTGATTTGGACAAAACGGGTCAGCAGGAAGCGCAGCACGCCGCCCGCAAAGCTTCCCAGCCCGACCATCAGCAGCATTTTCATCATAGCGGCTTTTCTCCGGTTGAACGGGAATAAGACTCCGGGCGAGATTCCAGGGATGCCGTTGCCGGATGCTGCCGGGAAAGGCGGCAGAAGGCGGAGGAAATTGGTGTAAAGGCGTTCATGTTCGTATGGGGTGTCCTTCACCGAATACAAAGCTTCTGCATCCGGTGTGATACAGAAGCCATCAGCCTGCCGTGCAGGCGGTTTAGGGTGCGTTCCCAGGGAAGAGCCTCATTTCCTTTAAGCGCGTACAGGTAAAATAACCCGTTTTTTCCCTATCTCCAGCCTTTTATTCTTGATCCCGGCGTTTGAATACGTATTTCCTTTTTTCCATGTCCCAGCCCCTCCTTGTCACCGGAACCATTGGAATAGACACCATCCTCACTCCCCGCAACCGGGCGGAGGGAGTTCTGGGCGGCTCGGTGTCCTTTGCGGCGGTGGCCGCCCTGCTTTTTGCGGACCGGGTGGACGCCGTCAGCATCATCGGAGAGGATTTCCCCTCCCATTATGAAGAAGCCCTTGCGGCCAAGGGGCTGTGCATGGACGGCGTGGAACGCAAGAAGGGTCCTTCCTTTTCCTGGACCGGGGAATATTTTGACAACATGAACAAGCGCAGGACCGTCTGCGCCAATGATGCCGTGATGCTGGAATGGAACGTGCACGTTCCGGAGTCCTTGCGTAACCATCCCGTCCTGGTGTGCTGCTGCATGGTTCCGGCCCAGCAGCTCAAGTGCATGGAACAGTGCCCGGACGCGGCACTGGTGCTTTCCGATTCCATGGACAAGTGGCTGCGCCGCCAGCCGGAATTGCTGGACGCCGTCATCAGCCGCTCCCATATCACCATGATGAACGAGGACGAGGCGAAGGAGTACGCCCAGGCGTCCACCGTGCTGGAAGCCGGGGAATTCCTGCTTTCCAAGGGCGCAGCATATGCCGTGGTGAAACAGGGGGAATACGGCGCCACGCTTCTGGGGCGGGATTCCGCAGGCAATCTGCAAATTTTCCGCTGTCCCGCCTATCCCCTGAAAACATTGGTGGACCCCACCGGGGCGGGAGATACGTTCCTGGGGGCGCTGGCCGGCTACCTGGCCACCCTGCCCCCCGGCCTTCCATCCTTTGAGGAAGTGAAGAGGGGGATTGTGTACGGCACGGTGGCGGCCTCCTTCACCTGCGAGTCCTTTTCCGCGGACGCCCTCCTTTCCATGACGGAGGAAACCTTCCGCCGGCGCCTTGAAGAGTATGCGGAGATGTGCCGTCTGCCCGGCGTGTCTTGCTGATGCGGCAGATAGAGGTGCCTCCGCCGCCCCTGGGAATGAGGAACTCCTTCCCCTCATGATTCGTCAAATTGCCGGGGTTTGGTTCCGGTCTCCGTAGTGAAGCCAGCTCTGGCTTTTCTGCTTTCCCTGTTGCATGCGCGTAGCAGCCTTTTTCATAAGGGCCGGGAGGCCCTTATTTCCAAGAGGGGCCAGGAGAAAAGCGGCCAAGCGGGATGCAGGACATGGAAAACCCCGGCGTGACGAGCACGGGCCGGGGGTTCCATAAAGACAGGGGCCGGTATCAGCCGGTTCAGATGTCCTGGAGGCCGAATTTGAGTTCGGCTTCCGATACCACCTGGCCGTTCACCAGGCAGCGGCCGAGGGCCTGGCCGATGTTGCCGCGCATCTTGGTCAGCTCCGCCTCAATGATGAGCGTATCGCCGGGGACTACGGGACGGCGGAATTTGATCTTGTCCGCGCTCATGAAGTAGCCGAGCTTGGTGGCGTTGCCGGGCTGGCGCAGCATGACGATGGAGGCGACCTGGGCCATGGCTTCCAGCTGCAGGACGCCCGGCATGACCGGATGACCCGGGAAGTGGCCCTGGAAGAAGAGTTCGTTCATCGTCAGGTTCTTCAGGCCGCGGCACTTAGTTTCCCCTTCAAAGCCGATGATGCGGTCCACCATCAGGAAGGGATAGCGGTGCGGCAGGAGGCTCATCACTTCATTGATGTCCAGCACGGCGTCTCCGTACGGCACGTTGACGGGATTGGGCGCCATCTGCTGGTTGCGGCGGTGTTCCTTCTTCAGCTTGGCGGTCAGCTCGGTGTTCGGGCCGTGGCCCGGCTTGATGGCGATCACGTGGCCCAGGATGGGCTTGCCGCACAGGCTGAGGTCGCCGATGAGGTCCATGGCCTTGTGGCGGGCGAATTCATTGATGAAGCGCATGGGCTCCTTGCTCATGAGCTCCTCCCCGCGGATGACCACGGCGTTTTCCAGGCTGCCGCCCTTGATGAGGCCCTTTTCCAGCAGGGGCTTGATGTCCTCGTAGAACGTGAAGGTGCGGGCCGGGGCCAGTTCCTTTTCATACGTTTCCGGCGTGATGACCGCGTCAAAGTACTGGGTGATGCGGTTTTCCGGTCCCACGCAGGTGACGGAGACGCGGAATTGCTTGGAGGGGAGAATGGTCAGGATGGAACCGCCCTTGGTTTCAATGGTGACGGCCTCGCGCACTTCCAGATAGCGCCGCGGCACTTCCTGCTCCACAATGCCGGCGCTCTTGATCAGTTCCACGTAGGGAGCGGAGGAACCGTCCCCGATGGGCGGTTCGTTGGCGTCCATTTCAATGACGGCGTTGTCAATGCCCATGCCCGTGAGGGCGGAAAGAATGTGTTCCACGGTGTGTACCTTGACGGAGCCTTCCGCCAGGCTGGTGGCGCGCTCCACGGTCTGCACCTTCTCCACGTCCGCGTTGATGAAGGGCTGGTCCGGAATATCCACCCGGCGGAATTTAATGCCGAAGTCGGCGGGGGCCGGCTTCAGGGTCAGGGTAACGGGCTGTCCCGTATGCAAAGAGGTACCGGCCAGAGAGGCCGGAGAGCCGACAGTTCTTTGGTTTCCACATGCCATGCGGGGAATGCTAGTGAATGAGCTCCCGTTTGGAAAGCACGAAATCACGGATTTTCCTGTAAATTCAGGGAAAGGAGGGCATTCCGGCGTGTCATCCGGAGAGGGAGCGGAGAAAGGGCGCTTGAAAAAACGCCTTTCTCCCGTTAGTCATGTTGCATGCACATCACAGCAGGTCCCGGCATTTCCCGCGCATTCATCCTCGGCGCCGGGCTGGGCACCCGCCTGCGGCCCCTTACCCACGTGCTGCCCAAGCCGCTGATTCCCTTTTTCCATGAGCCTCTCGTGCTGCATTCCATGCGCCGCTGCTACGACTGCGGCATCCGGGAGTTCATCATCAATACCCACCATCTGGCGGAAGCCTGGGACCAGGCGTTCCCGGAACGCTCCTGGAACGGCTGCCCCGTCCATTTCAGCCATGAACCCGTGCTGCTGGATTCCGGAGGCGGGGTGAAGAAGATCGAACCCCTGGCCTCCGCGGAAGAACCCCTGCTGGTGATTAACGGGGACATGGCAGCCACCTTCGACCTGCGCCGGGTGATGGAGGACCATGTCAGGCACCGCCCCGCCGTGACGCTGGCCCTGCGGACCTCCGGGGACAAGAGGAACGTTGGTTTTGATTTTTCCTCCGGCCAGGTGACGGACATGCGGCACGCCCTGGGGCGCGATCCGGGCGCCTGCCAGTTTACCGGAGCCTATTGCATGGAGCCGGAGGTGTTCGGCCGCATCCCTCCCCGCGAGATCGTTTCCATCATCCCGGTGTTTCTGGATTACATCCGGCAGGGGCGCCTGCGCGGCGTGCTGGCGGACGATGGCCTGTGGATGGACATGGGCACGCCGGAGGCCTATATCCAGGCCCATCTGGACTTTCCCTCCCCTGCTCCGCGCATCCATCCCGGGGCGGAAGTGTCTTCCGGAGCCTCCGTGGACGCTGCCAGCGTAATCGGCCCCCGCGCCGTCGTGGAGGAAGGCTGCCGCCTCAGGGAGTGCGTCGTCTGGCCCGGCGCCCGCGTGCCCGCAGGCACCTGTGCGGAACGGAGGATTTTTCATCTATCCCTTTGACTGTCAACCATGCCTTTTCTGCGTTTTCTCCTTCTCCTTTTATTTTTCTGCGGCTCCGTCCAGGCGGAGCACCGCGTGTTCACCAGAAAAGACGGCTTCCTGTCCATGCGGGACAAGCTGAACGTCTATTTTTTCCAGTCTGACACGCACCGCCTTCTGGTGCGGGATGAGGGGAGCGTCCGGGCGCCCCGGTACGGCTCCCTGGACAAGGCCATGCGCAAGAGCCCCTGTTCGGCAGGCGTCAACGGCGGATTCTTCGGCGCGGATGCGGAGGGAACTCCCCTGGGCCTCGTCGTTCAGGACGGCAAGCGCCTCTCCCCGCTGGCCACGGGCTCCTTCGCCGTGTCCGGAGTGGTGTATGACAACGGAAAGAACGGCTTGTTCCTCATCCGCAGCTCCGCGCTAAAGCGCATGAAAAAACTGCCCGCCATGCAGGCGGCCATTCAGGGAGGGCCTTTCCTGGTGGAGAACGGCACAGCCGTCAAGGGGCTCAACGCCCGGAAATCCACCTACCGCACCTTCATCGCCACGGACGGAGGCAAGCGGTGGTGCATCGGCGTATCCTCCTCCGTCACCCTGAGGGAACTGGCGGAGTGGCTGGCGACCCCCGGCGCACTGGGGAATTTCCGGGTAAAGACGGCCCTGAACCTGGACGGAGGCTCATCCTCCGCCTTCTGGTGCCATGAGTCCGGCATTTCCTATCCCGCGTTCAAGCAGGTCAGGAATTATCTGGGCGTGGCGCCCGCCGCGCGCCGGTAAACGCCGTCCTTTACAGGTGCGCCATCGCGTTTTCCCGCGCCTGCCCTGCGCAGCAGCAAAGCCGCAAACAGCAGGAAGCAGGCCAGAACGGCCCAGTCACCCAGCAGGGCGTACAGGGTCATTTCCGTACAGCCCACGGGCAGCGTGGCGGTCATCACCCCCCTGGTAAACGGGGAGCCGGAGGAGTCCCTCAAATCCGCGATAACCGCGCCGTTGGGAGCCAGCGCCACGCTGACGCCGGTGTTGGCGGCGCGGACCATGGAGCGGCGCAGCTCAATGCACCGGAACGCCGCGTTGCGCCAATGCTGTTCATTGGCGCAGGAGCGGTTGAACCACCCGTCATTGGTGACGTTCACCATCAACTGGGGTTCCTGCCGCACGAAGCGGCGCACCCAGCTTCCCACTACGTCCTCAAAGCAAACCAGCGGAATGACTCCTACCGTGGCGGAGCTCCCCGGGCGCATGGGCACGGGCACGGGGCTGGAGGAGGCGCCCGGCGTGTAGTTCATCCCCATTGCCGTTCCGGCGGAGGCTTCAAAGGCCTTTTCCAGGAACGGGAAGGTTTCCCGCATGGGGATGTATTCGCCGAAGGGGACCAGCATGGCCTTGGCGTGCGGCCTGGCCGTGGAGTAGTCCCCTTCAAAGACGGTGAGGCAGTTGTAGGCCCGCGCCACGCGGCCTTCATCGGACAGGTAAATGTCATCCGTGCCCGTCAGCAGGATGAAATTGCATATCCCGTTCCGGAGGGCCTGGACGTAGTCCTCCTCCACGCTCAGGAAGTTGACGTTGTCCTGGTTCGGAAAGCGTTCCCCCGTGGAATCGCGGTAAAACGTGGAAATGGGGAAGGAACTCTCCGGCCAGATTACCCAGGCCGGCATGTCCAGGGAGGCTTCCGTCCCGTTTTTGGCGGCCTGTTCCAGGGCGCTGTTCTGGAGGTCCAGCATCCCCTGCTCCGTCGTGTCCAGCAGAGCCCGGTAAATGGCGCCCCGGTTGGCTGCGTCCCATTTCTCCTTCTGGCTCAGGTTAAGCTGCACGGTCATGACGGGAACGGTGAATTTGCCGTTCCCCGTGGCTGCGGCGGATTGCGGGGAGTAGCGCGCCGTCCAGAGCACGCCGGTGACGAACATGATTAAGAGAACCGCCACCAGCGTGAAAAAGTCCCACGGAACGGTGCGCCTGCCTTCATGGACCACCATGGTTCCGGCCCGGCGGCAGACGCGCCAGAGCCAGACGGAAAAGACGGCAGGGAGGAAGGCCAGGGCCGTTACCCCCGCATATTCCGCCCACTGGGCCAGCGGATTTCCGTAAAGGGCCACGCCCAGGTTGTTCCAGCCGAAGCCCGGTATGAGCCAGCCCCTCACCCATTCCAGGCACACCCACAGGGCAGCCCCCCCCAGCGCGGCGCAGGCGCTGGGCAGCATGTCCCCCACCGCCCAGGATTTCCACGCCGCCCTGCGTTCCTTCACCGTCTGCCGCGCCCCGGGCAGCGGCCGGGCGTCCGGACGGAAAAACACGCCCATGACCAGCGCCCAGATGCCGGGAAACAAGCCGCCGTAAAATATCATCAGGGGAATATAGCCCAGCGTGCTGACTTCATTGACCCACCAGAAGGAGATGCCGTAAAACACCACGCCGAACATCCAGCCGTACAGGGCATACGCCAGGATTCCCTTTTTCCCCTCCCGGCGGCGGCCGTACCACAGCGCCGTCAGCAACGGCAGAAAACCTATCCAGACACAGCCTCCCCAGTCCACGGGAATGAAGGCGCAGGCCATCAGAACGCCGGAAAACGCAGCCAGCAGCAGGCCCGCCCAGACGGGCAGGAGACGGGGAGTGGGAGGGGAAACGGGATTCATCGTAAAAAGCCTTTTATTCCAGAAACGGGAATGGCGGCATTGTTCCTCATGCTGACTCATTCCTGCAACAAAAAAGATTGCAAAATTTGCTCAAATGCGGAAATAGTGGGCGCAGTTCATACAACCCATATACATAATGGCAGACATCGACGAAAAAACACCTCTAAACGTCCCCGGCAAGTTTTACGTGGACAGCTCCTGCATTGATTGCGACCTTTGCCGCGAAACGGCTCCGGAAAACTTTGGACGGGATGACGACGAAGGCGTCTCCTACGTCAAGAAGCAGCCGGACAACGAAACCGAACAGGAAGCCTGCGTGGAAGCCATGGAAGGCTGCCCCGTGGAAGCTATCGGCGACGACGGCGAATAATATATTCTCCATATTATTTTTTAACCGCCCGGGGCTGTTGACATCCAACACTCCGGGCTTTTATTTTCCACTCATGGCTTCTCCCTGGTCTCCCTACATGCCGGACAGGGACCGTCCGGACCCCAACGCCTCCCCGCCCCGGTATGAATACCTTTCCCGTGACGAACAGGAGGTGAGGCAGGCGCTGGCGGACTGGTTCCAGGTACCTCCCTCCACCAGTGAAACACGGAATCTCCATACGGCGGAGTCCCTGCTGGGAGACATCCTGTCCAAGCTCCCCCTGGATGGAGAAGGCATGGACCCCGAGCTGCTCCGGGAAGGCTGGCTGAAAGCCGCGGGGCCATTCCTGGGCCAGCAATCCAACCTGCTTTCCATCGTCAAGGGAGTTGCCACCATCCAGGTGCTTCAGCCGGCCATGCGCTACCACCTCCAGCAGTGGCAGGGCGCCCTGCTGGGAAAATTGAAGGACCAGTTCGGCAAGGATGCCGTTCATTCCATCCGCATCCGGATAGGGTAATTCCGCGTGAAGCAAGGCTTTCTCTTGCTGCCAATCACCTGATTTTCATCGCACTAACAGGTATTGGAATACGTTTCAGGGATTTGCAATCCGCTGTCAACCGGTTTTTTCCCTCGCTTGATTCATGGTCAGGACCTTCCCGGGCACCGCCTCTTGTTTTTCCAGCGGGGAAATAGCGGGAAATAAAATGTTAGATATATTTATCATTCATTTATTGTAAGAATATTGTCTGTTTTTTACTTTTGCTGTTTCTTTAGCGGATTGCAAATTCTGTAGTTTCATGGCGAATAAAGCGGAATTCGCGCCAGTGCGGAGCGGCCTTTCCGCTTTCCAACAGAAATTACATACAAATGAAAACGTCCTTTTTCCTGGCATTACCCGCAGCGGCAGTTCTATCGGCACACGGAGCGGAGGCGTGGAGTTCCCTTGACGGAATTATTCCGGAGCTGAAGATGGGGAAAACCTCCATCACCCGCATCGATTATTCCTCCGGAGGCGCCCTGATCACGAACGGAGGGCCTTCCGCAAGCGCCGTTCAATCCGTCCTTGGCTCTCTGGATGCGGGATGGTATTCCGGCAATAAGAATAGAGATACCGGTACGCTTGCCTCCGTGACGGCGGATGGCGCTACCAATCTGATTTCCGCCAACGGCGCAGGAGGCGGATTTACGGCCGTCAAATTTCATGAATTGTCCTCCAACGCCATATCCGGATATGAAGCGCTGAGGATTTCCTTTGATACAGGCGGCCTTTTCGAAACCAACAGGACGGGCCAGCCTCAAAATTTCAGCCTGTGGTACAGTCTGGGAGGAGAGGGAGATTCTCTTCTCCAGGTTGGGTCTACGATTTCCGGTTCGGCGGGAGACGTCAGCAACAAATCCTATAGCTGGACAATTTCCAAAGACGATTACAGCAATTTGTTTGACCAGGGAGCCACTTTTTATCTGGTGATGAATACCGACGTTCTCGACAACAGCTACGCTTACAACGAGCTTGCCGTAAAAAATTTCCGCATGGAGGGCCTCACGGTTCCGGAGCCTTCCTCGGCTGCTGCCGCATTGCTCGGGCTGGGAAGCCTGTGCCTGACGAGAAAGAGGAGATAATGCGGCAGAAACCGGAACATCCCTAAGTCCGGAATTTTGCTTCATTTTAAGTTTGATGAAAGACAGTTCCTCGTTTAAGTGTAGTAATATTATGCGATTATCCCCTTCCCTCCTTTTGCTGGTATCAGGCTTAATGCTCTGTTCCCCCTCTTCCTATGGAGACTGGACTTCCCCGCATCCACTCCAGCAGGAAGAAGCCGCTCCGGCAGCCCTCATTCCCTTCCCGGCCCATGTTGACTGGAAGACGGGGACATGCCCCAAAAAGGCTCCTGTTTCCGTGAAAAAGAACGCGGCTCTGGCCAAGACGCTGGGCAAGGAAGGCTACGAGCTCCAGGTCCGCCCCGGCGGCATCCTGATCAGGGCCGCCACGGACGCAGGCGTTTTTTATGCCCGCAGGACGCTGGACCAGCTGGGAGCCGGGGGGGATTATCCATGCTGCGACATCAAGGACAGCCCGGCGTTCGCCATCCGCTGCTTCATGCATGACGTAGGCCGCAATTTCCGGTCCATTGAGACGCTCAAGGCGGACATTGATGAAATGGCCCGGCTGAAGCTGAATGCCTTCCACTGGCACCTGACGGATTACCCCGCATGGCGCATCCAGTGCAAGAAGTACCCTGTGCTGAATGACCCTTCCAAGAGGATCAAGGGCCGGGACGTCAACGACACCTACACTTACGACCAGATCAGGGACCTGTTCCGCTACGCCAGGAAGCGCCACATCCAGATCATCCCGGAAATCGACATGCCGGGGCACAGCACCTATTTCAAGAACTGCTTCGGCTTCCCGATGCACGATCCCAGGGGCATCAAGATTCTGGAGGAACTGCTGGAAGAGTTCTGCCGGGAAATTCCGGTGGAGATGTCCCCCTACCTGCACATCGGCGCGGATGAAATCCGCATCCCCAACGGGAAGCAGTTTGCGGACCGGATGGCGGCCAAGGTCAAATCTCTGGGCCGCCAGCCCATCCAGTGGGCGGGCAACAATGACCTGCCCGTTTCCGGAGACAGCTACGCCCAGTTGTGGAATGACGAGAATTCCGTAGGACTGCCGGACCCCGCCAAGCAGAAGAATCCCTATTTTGATTCCACGGCAGGCTACATCAATTCCTTTGACCCCGGCATTCTGGTGCGCAGGAATTTCTTCCGCCAGCCCTGTGGAACGGCAAAGAGCGACGACCACTCCCTGGGCGTCATCCAGTGCCTGTGGCCGGATACCCGGGTGGAGGACAAGAAGAACATCCCCATCCAGAGCCCCCAGTGGCCCGCCATGTTCGCCATGGCTGAACGCAGCTGGAAGGGCCTTCCGGAGGATGGCTCCCGCTTTGCCGGCAAACTGCCGGAGAAGGATACGGAGGCCTACCAGGCTTTCTCCCTGTTTGAGAAACGCATGGAAGCCCTGGCCGGAAACAAGCCCTTCCCCTACTGGCGTGATTCCTTTGTGGAATGGACCGTGTTCGGCCCCGTTCAGAAGGACAGGCAGGAGGAAGTGAGGAACGGCCTGCTGGCGGGGAAATCCCCTGCGGGGCTGGAGCCGGTCCAGGCGCGCGGCGGCAATCTGTACTTCCGCTCCCGTGCGGGAGCGGAAGGCCTGTTCTCCAAAGCAAAGCCCGGTAACACCGCCTGGGCGGAGACGACTTTTTACGCGCCCAGGGCGGGCACCATGTACGCCATGGTGGGGTTCGACGCTCCGGCCCGCTCCACGCGGCGCTGCTCCGGGGTTCCGGTTGCCGGTGAATGGTCCCAGTGCGGTACCAGGATATGGGTGAACGGCAAGGAAGTGAAAAACCCCCAGACTTACAAGCTGGCAGGCCAGCGGCGTTATGAAAAGCACACCTGGCATTCTCCCGCCAATGAAATATCCTTTGACAATGAGGAATTCTGGTGGGCGCGGCCTCCGGTTCCCTTCCAGGTCAAGGCCGGGGAAAACAAAATCCTGATTGAACAGCCGTACACGGGGGACTTCCAGTCCTGGGGCGTCAGCTTCATTCCGGTGAAAAAATCCGGAGACCGCTGGATTGCGGACTCAAGCTATTATGCCAAGGGCAGGGAAGAAAAATAAAATTCCAGCAATGAGAGGCAAACATTTATTTCCCCTGCTCTCCCTCCTGCTGGCGGTTCCTTTCGCCATGGCCGCCCAGCGTCCCAACGTCATCCTCATCCTGATGGATGACATGGGCTGGGGGGACCTGCCCTCCTACCAGGACCAGCGCATGAAAGAGGGGCTTCCCGCCATGGACAACCCGGGCCTCCGGACGCTGGCCCGGGAAGGAATGACGCTGACGCGCCACTACTCCTCCGCCCCGCTCTGCGCCCCGGCCCGCGCCTCCCTGTTCACGGGCGTGCACCAGGGCCATGCCAAGGTGATCCGGGACAGGTCCTTTGACCTTCCCATTGAACATGCCCCCACCCTCGGCACCGTCATGCAGTCCGCCGGGTACAGGACGGCCCTCATCGGCAAATGGGGGATAGGCGGAGGAACGGAACACGCGGGTACCCCGCAGGAATCCACGTCCTACCCCACCAGGCGCGGTTTTGACTACTACTTCGGCTACCTGGACCACGTCAGCGGCCACCACCATTATCCCAAGGAAGACCCCAATCCCATTTCCCCCACCAAGAGAAGCGGCATCTGGGACGGGGACAAGTGCGTCACGGCGGATTGCGACAAGGCGTACTCCGTGGACCTGCTGACGGCCCGCGCCAAAAAATGGATTATAGATACGCACCGCCAGAATCCCCGCCAGCCCTTTTTCCTGGCGCTGACCCACATAGCCCCCCACTCCCAGCTCCAGATCCCCACCGGCCCCTATCCGGAAGGCCGCGGCGTAAAGGGCGGCGTGCAATGGATCGGGAAGCCCCACAAGCTGGTGAATACCGCGGAGGGCAAGATCAACTCCTACATCTATCCGCGGTATGCGGACAAGAAATGGCCCATGGCGCAGAAGAAGTACGCCACCATGATCGCGCGGCTGAGCGATTCCTTTGAAGACCTCATCCAGACTCTCAAGGACCTGAACATTGACAGGAACACCGTCATCATCATGACGTCGGACAACGGCCCGCATGACGAAGGCGGCCAGAATCCGCAGTTCTTCCGCAATTACGGACCTTTTGACGGCATCAAGCAGGACGCATGGGAAGGCGGCTTCCGCGTGCCGACCATCGTCCGCTGGCCCGGCCGTGTTCCGGCCGGTTCCGTCAGCGACCATCCATCCCAGTTCCACGACTGGATGGCGACGCTGGCCGCCATCGGCGGCGTCAGGGCTCCCTTCCGGAGTGACGGCGTTTCCCTGCTCCCCACCCTGCTGAACGACGGAACCCAGCCGGACAGCTGTCTGTACATGGAATACAGCGCCAAGATGTCCCGGAACAAGACGACGACGCCCGGCTACCAGGATTTTCTCCCGTCCAGGAGGAACGCCGTCCGGGGCGACCAGCAGATGGTCTACCTCGGCAAATACAAGGGGGTGCGTACCAACATCCAGTCCCATGCGGATCCGTTTGAAATTTACGACACCGCGAAGGACCCGGCGGAACGCCATGACCTAAAGGACACGCCGGAAGGGAAAAAGATGCAACCCATCATGCACGACAAGGTGCTGAGAATGAGGCGCGTTTACGATTATACCCACCCGGTGCGCGGCACCTTTGCCCAGCGGCCCTATGATGCAGAACCTGTTCCGGCCCTCCGGAAAGAGGAAATGCCCGGCACCCTGGTTCCCCTGACGGCGCAGTCCTCCCAGGGCGTCCGCCGGAAGGACGGCAGCATGAAAAGAGAGCTCTATCTGAACGTTCCGGAAACCGGGAAATACGTCTTCTTCATGAAAACCCCGGCGAAAAAGGGAGCTAAAGCGTTCGTCAGGCTGCACGACGCGCATCTGCTGGATGCGGAATACGGCTACAAGCCCGGCGCGGAGGTATCCTCCTCCATGGGGGAAGGAACGACGGAAGGAGATGCAGGAAAAACTGGGCTGAAGCCCATCCCGCTGGAAAAGGGCTGGCATCCCCTGTTGGTTGAAACGGAAGGCTTCCCCGGGCTTCCCGACCTTTTCTGGCAGAGGGAAGGCGGCAGGAAAGAGGCCATTCCGGTCCAGGCCTTCCGCACGGCGGCTCCCTGAACGGATGGGGCGAAACGTCCGCGCCGCCCCTGAGGTCATTTTCCCCCGGTCATCAGGACGAGGGCGCGCGGGAAATACCGTTTGAGGAACAGGTAAACGCCCCGCGCCAGCATGTACACGACAGGCACCAGGCACCACCAGACCCAGGGTGCCCACGGGGACGGGAAGCACGTTTCCACCCCTGTCAGGGCAATCAGCACGAAGATGTGGGAACAATACACGAAAAAGCTGCCGGACGACCACCGCGCCAGCCGTTCCGACAGTGCGGGGCTGACGGCCCTGGCCACTATTCCGAAGCTCAGGAAGGCCAGAACAATCAGTCCGGAAAAAGCGACGTCCGGAACCAGGAAGGTATCCGCACAGCTTGCCCAGACAAGGGCCGCAGAGGCCAGAATAATGGATGAGTGCACGGCCAGGGGCATCTTCCCCCAGCGGTCCAAGCAACCCGGTGCGGAAGACGCCAGCATGATGCCGAGCACGAAGTCCCCGAACATATAGGGACTGGGCCACGCCAGGGTGTCATCCCACCGGTGCAGGAACAGACAGAACAGGCCGAGCGCGTAAAGCGCGGGACGCCAGCGGTGCAGCAGGAACACCGCCAGGGTAAAAATCATCAGGTCCCGCAGGAACCACATCGGGGTCAGCAGGGGACACGTTCCCGCCCCGAACACGGAAGCCAGCGAACCAGGGGAAAGGGACATGCCCGCTACCAGCCAGTAGGCCGCGCACCAGAAGAGGTACGGCCACAGCAGGGACAGCAGGCGGCCTCCCGTCCATTTTCCGGCCCCGCTCCCCTCCAGGCGGGAGGCGGAAAAATATCCCGCCAGCAGGAAAAACGTCGCCAGCGCCGGACCGATCAGCCATTCGTTGGGAAGAAAGGGGCCGGAAGGCACATGCTGCATGACGACGACCAGCGTTGCCAGCAGCCGCGCAGTCTCCACCCAGGGCAAACGGGGGCGAACTGCTGTGCCGGATAAGGGGGAGATGGTCATGACGGGGCCCATTCTGGATGATCGCTCTGAAAAAGCACTATTTTTATTATGTGAATAACCGGCCTGTCGTTCGCAAGGCGGCAAAATGCTTTCACAACAGGCACGCATGAAACAGGCGTTTTCCCATACCTGCTTTCTTATGCCGAAGGGGAAGCTGGCGGCGTGTCAATTCAATCTCATGTACAAGAGCGGGTAAGGGTTTCCCTGCTCGTCATGGGCCGTTCTTTTATGGACTTGAAAGCCCATGTATTCATAAAAACCTCTGGCGAGCGGATTTTGCTCGTTCACGGCCAATTCATTGATGGAATAAGCTTCGATTCCATATTCCACCAACTTCTTACCGAGGCCTTTCCCCCGTTCTTCGCTTGCAATGAACAGCATTTCAAGTTTCTGGCCGCCAATCCCCATCAGGCCGACAGGAAATTCGTTTTCGTTCTCCGCAACGATCAGATGAGGTATCTCTCTTAATGCTTGCGGAATGTATTCCTTAATATTTTCTATTTCGCTGTCCGGCAAAAACAGGTGCGTCTCCCTGACAGATTTTTCCCACAGTTCCATGAGCTGCCGTATCAGCAACGGAGTTTTTTCCTGGATTTCAATGATTCTCATATTCCACTAAAAGCTGTCTTCATTAATACCGGCCATACCTTGGCGTGCTTGCGCATTGGCAGCACTCCTACCTGACCGGACCTTTACAAAATCCCGTACTGCTCCGCAACCAGGCCCCTTATTTCATCAAAGGTTTTCACTGCGGGAGGATTGTCCGGGTGGTTTCCCAGATGTTTTTCCATCCACACCATATGGTACCAGCGGCCGAACTTGTACCCGCACTGATGAAACTTTCCTGCGAATTGATATCCCAAACGTTCGTGGAACTGCACGCTGTCCCGCCCAAGCCAGGGGTCTTCCGCCTCCGGACAGGCAATGCAGGCGTTTAGATTCAGGATATTCTGCAAGGAAAGAATCTTTTCCAGCGCTGCGTACAATTCCCGCCCTATGCCCATTTTTTTCCGGTCTTCCCGGACGTAAACCGTCGTTTCCACGGCCCAGCGGTACGCGGCACGGTTCTTGAAAACGCCGGCATAGGCATAACCGGCAATTTCCCCTTCCCTTTCGCAAATCAGGAAGGGGTATTTTTCCAGCACATGGCCAATTCTTTCCTCAAATTCCTGTACCTCCGGTACTTCATATTCAAACGTGACGGCTGTTTTTTCCACATACGGAGCATAAATTTCAAGCAGCTTTGCCGCGTCCCGCCTTGTCGCAATCCTGATGGTATGATGATTTTTCATCCCGCTCCCCGTCTTTTCCGATTGATCTCCCTGGGCCCAATGCCGCCATTCTAATTATTTCACAGGCAACTGTCAATGTTGGCGCCTCCGGCAGGGAAAACACGGCCCGGCGACAAGAAAGCCGGATAATGTGCCTCGCCAGCTTCCAGCCGCCGGTTCTTCCGTTATTCCTTCCTTTTAACGGCAAAAAAGAGGTCCATGGAAGGATGGCTGCGAATACTTTTTTCCGTATGGAGTTCGTACTCCATGTTCAGGGTCCCGTATGGGCTCTGCGGGAGCCATTTTTGGTAAAAGTACCTTTTGGCGGCCCCAATGGCCGCGCCCCATAAAAATCCCAGCCGGGGCCTGACCGTCATTCCGGCATATTCCCCGGGGGGAAGAAACGCCTGCTCCAGCCCGTCTTTTTCAAGTGCGCCGCCCACAAATAGTTCAAAGGAACCATTCCGGCCATCATAGTTTCTGGACAGAACAAAGAAGGGAAGCACGCTTCCCCGCGGCACGGAAGCCAGGGAATGATAAGCCGCTGAAAGGGCATGGATATCCGCGGAGATCGTTTGATCGCCGGATTGCCTCCCTATTCCCTAGATGGCCTGTTCCCCCAGGTTCACTATTTCCACTGCCGATTTTGACATGCCGTTTTTTCTCCTAATAAAGTTCCGTTTTTCCCTGCCCGCTTGAACCAGTGCGCCCAGTAATGAACATGCTGCCCTGCATCCATTGCGGCAACAGTATAAACCGGGTTTTTCACGGCCCTTCCCCTACGTTTCCCCGGTAGAACGAACGCCCGCAAAAAGGCCGGATTCCCCGCGGAACCCGGCCATTGGAAAGGATACGGCATCGTGCCGGTCCCCGGCTCAGGAATAAAACCCGATGTCCGGCTCACGTTCCTGCCGCCTGCGCTTGAAATACGGGTTGCGGTAGCGGTGGATGCACTTGCTGGGGGCGCCGGGAGTATAGTGGAGCGGGTCCGCTTCCTTGGCGGCTTCCCGGCCCAGTATCTCCACAAAGTCCTTCAGAGATATTTCCAGGTCTGCATCGTGGCATGCCAGGGCGGCGGACAGGCGCACCTTCCCGTTGTCATAGTCCACGTACATGGCAAACAGCGTGGTCTGGTACAGATGCCACGGTTCGCTTTCCAATTCTCCGGACTGGTGCTGGCTGATGGCCTCCAGCAGCCACGTCAGCGCGTGTTCCAGTTCCAGATTGTCCAGAACATCCCGGATGAGGGACGTTTCATGGCCGAAGACGGCCACGCTTTCCTGTTGTCTTGCCCTGTTGATTTTCATGTCTTGGTTCTCCTTTCCGGTTTCCCTTGTTGAGCGGGGACGGCGGATGGCTCTGCCGCTCCAACTAGCTTGGACACTTTTTTTCAACAGGTTGTTCAATATGAATTCGGGAATTTGTCAGCCCATGTCCACTTTCCCGATGTAGGGCAATTCCCGGTAACGCTCATCCAGGTCCATGCCGAAGCCTACAAGAAATTCATCTCCCTGCGTAAAACCTACGTAGTCAGCTTCAAAAGGCACTTTCCGGCAGCAGTGCTTGTCCACGGCCACGGCGGTGAGAACCTGCCGCACCCCCTGCCTTTTCAATTCCCGGCAAACTTCAGCCAGAGTAGCGCCCGTATCCAGCACGTCATCCACCACCAGAACGGGCACGTCAGGCCGGAACGGCCCGCAGTCCCCATCCCATGCCACGGAGCCGGAATGTTCCATTCCGGCGTAGCTGGTGATCTTGACGGTTTTCACCACGGGCCGGGATTTCAAATGCCCTTTCAGCATCGTGGCGAAAGGGATGGCGCCATTCAGCAGCAGCAGCAGAATATAGGGCCTGCCTGCCATGGCCGCGTCAATGGAGGCGGCCAGTTCCTTGACGCGCGCGCGGATGGCTTCCTCTCCAATCAGGGGTGTGATGGTGTAAGTCATGGAAACGGAAGCATGATAGCGTTCTCCCACAAGGAAATCAATCCTTGAAGGAGAACGGTTGACGGCGGAAAATGCTTCCGGTATGTTGCGGCTGAGATGATCGGCATCCCGAACTACCGCATGTTTTCAGGGTTTCTCCTGGTGATTCTTCCGCTGCTGTGGCTGGGCGCATGCGCTTTTACATGGATTTTCCTTTCCATTCCTCCCCAGCCGGAAGTTATGGGAGAGAGCATGAGAGCCGTTTTCTCCCTTTTCGCCCCGTTTTTAAGCGTGGGAATCCTGGCGGTTCTGCTGGACATCTGGTTCGGCAAGAGGATTTATGAAGCCAGAAACGGCTGGGTGCATGCGGAAAAAAGGCTGTTCGGCCTGCGCCGGGATGCTTTTGACTATGATCCGGAGCTTTTGTCGGAATGCTCCGTGCTTCATGTGGACGAGCATACACCGTTGAGCGGGGAAGAACTGGAACGGCTGAGGCATGCAGGCGCCACTATCTGCCGCAGGGGAAGAAGGGGGCCGCAATATCCGGCTCCCTGCTGGGTCTGCCGCCTCGTTTACGACGGCCAGGTTCTCTTCCTGCTGGCGGCGCCTTCACGGGAACCTGCCGACCGTCTGGCGGAGTTCATGGCAGCCGTGATACGGACACGCCGGGAAAGAGGCGCGTGATTTGCTCACAGACCGCTTCCGCTCCGGGAAGCGCGGGCCAGCCTTGCGGCTCCGGTTTTCCGTTTGGCGGGAACCGGTAGCGGAATACCAGGTCTTCCGGCCCGGCCCGATGGGCAACAAGGCGGATTTTCCGCAGTTCCGCCCCGTTCCACTGCCGGAACAGGACGCCGTTGCCGTCCGCGGACGGCCCCAGGGACAACAGGCGCATATTCGTCAGGGCGTGCAGGACGGCGTTGGCCCGGCGCGTTTCCAAAACCGCGTTGATCAAAAGCATGCCGAGGAGGGCAATACCAAAAAAACAGCATATTCCCGTGACCGCCAGCACGAACATGACCTCACCCGTCCAGACCGGAGCGGACGCCGCTATGCAACATCCCCAGCCCCATGCCGCGGCAAAGAAAACCGAAAACAGCATTCCCTTCCATTCCTTCGCGGCCCTTCTCCACCATCCGCAGCGGGATTTTCCCTGCCACAGGATTTTTTCTCCCGGCAGCAGGCGTTCGGCCAGTCTGTCACGTTCCTCCCGTGTCAACAATTCCTGCATGTTTATCCTCTCCGTTTCCGCCTCTATACCAGACGGAAAGGCGGCTTGCACTCCTTTTGTTCCGGGAAATGCCGATCAGCAACGGCGTAGTATTGAAATGAGCGTCGGCAAACTTTTTCCTGAAATCCGTTACGTCCCTGCGGACGCGTGCCGTTCAATGGCCTCCAGGGGCTTGCGGCGCTTCATCCGGCAGAGGGCGCGGAGGCGCATTTAACGGTAGCCTACCGCTGGGCCGCATGGTAAAGTAGGGCAGAAATGACTGATTCCCCTTCCAAGCGCCTTTTTATTCTGGATGGAATGGCTCTGGCCTATAGAGCCCATTTTGCCTTTTTCTCCAACCCCATCCGCAATTCCAAGGGCGTCAACACGTCCGCCGTGTACGGCTTCGCCAATACGCTGCTGGGCATTCTGGAGCATGAACACCCCACGCACATCGCGGCTTGCTTTGATACTTCCGCCCCCACGGCGCGCCATGAGCTTTACCCCGCCTATAAGGCCAACAGGGAGTCCATGCCGGAAGATTTGAGCTACCAGATGCCCCTGATTTTCAGCCTTCTGGAGGCCATGAACATTCCTATCCTGCGCTATGAGGGGTATGAGGCGGACGATACGATAGGCACGCTGGCCCGCATCGCGGACGGCACTAAGGAGTTCCAGACCTACATGGTTTCCCAGGACAAGGACCTGGGCCAGCTCATTTCCCCCACCTGCTATTTGTGGAAACCCGGCAAGCGGGGCAACGACCACGAGGTGGTTGACCTGGAAAAGCTCAAGGAACAATGGGGCATTGAACGCGCAGACCAGGTGATCGACATCCTGGCCCTCATGGGCGACAGCTCGGACAATATTCCGGGGCTTCCCGGCGTGGGTGAAAAGACGGCCAAACTGCTGATCGGGGAGTTCGGCACCGTGGAGAACCTGCTGGCGAATGCGGACAAGCTGAAGGGGAAGCGCAGGCAGATCGTAGAGGAAAACGGAGCCATGGCGACCCTTTCCAAACAACTGGCCACCATTGACCGGGACGTTCCCCTGACCGTGACCCTGCCTGAACTGGTCAAAAGAGATCCCAGTCCGGAAGAGCTGCTGGCCCTCCTTCAGGAGCTTGAATTCCGTTCCATGCAGGCCAAGCTGTTCGGGAAAAAAGCGCCGGAAGCCAGGAAGTCCCCCCTCCCTGCGGACGATTTGTTTGCTCCGGCCCAGGCGGAACAGCCCCCGGCGGAGGCTCCCGCCGCCCCTGCGGCGGACGCGCGGCAGAACGGTTCCGGCCAAATGGATTTGTTTGAGGAACGCCATCTGAAAACGGTGGATGATTTCAAGCACGAGTATATCATTGCGGATACGGAGGAAGCCCGTTCCGCCATGGTTGCCGAGCTGGAAAAGCATGATTCCTGGTGCTTCGACACGGAGACGACAGGCCTGAATCCCCTCACGGACAAGCTGCTGGGCGTCGCCTTCTGCGCGGAACCGCACAAGGCATGGTACATGCCTGTCTCCGGTCCGGCGGACCTGGAAGCGGTCAGGCCGCTTTTGGAAGGCCCTGCGGAGAAGACCGGGCACCATCTGAAGTTTGATCTGGAAGTTTTGCGCGCCAACGGCATACGGGTTAAAGGCCCCTTTTTTGACACGCTGCTGGCGCACGCCCTGATCGCCCCCGGCATGAAGCACGGCATGGACCTTCTGGCGGAGAACCTGCTGCAATATTCCACCATCAAGCTGAAGGACATTGCCGCGCCGGGAGCCAGGAAGCGCGAGCTGGATACCAGCGGCATTCCCGTGGAGGTCATGGGCAAATATTCGGCGGAGGATGCGGACATTACCCTCCAGCTTTCCGCCATCCTGAAAAAGCAGGTGAAGGAGAGCGGCATGGAGGAGCTGTTCCGCACGGTGGAACTGCCTCTTCTCCCCGTGCTGGCGGACATGGAGTTCACCGGCATCCGCGTGCTTCCGGAATCCCTGGAAGAGGCTTCCGTCAAGGTGGGAGCCATTATTGACGGCCTGCGGGAGAAGATTGAAGAGGCCGCCGGCCATCCCCTGAACCTGAATTCCCCCAAGCAGCTCGGCGATTTCCTGTTCGGGGAGCTGGAGCTGGTGAAGAAGCCCAAGAAGACGAAGACGGGCCAGTTCGTGACGGATGAAGATACCCTCTCCGCCCTGGCTCCCCAGCATCCCATTGTGGCGGATATCCTGGCCTACCGGGAGAACATGAAGCTGAAGAGCACGTACCTGGACGCGCTGCCCAGGTACATCTGCCCGCGGGACGGCCGCATCCACACCCAGTTCCACCAGATGCTGACCGCTACCGGGCGGCTGGCTTCCCAGGACCCCAATCTCCAGAATATTCCGGTAAGAACGGAACAGGGGCGCCTGATCCGCACGGCCTTCGTCCCCGCCTCCGGGGAGTACACCATGCTCTCCGCGGATTATTCCCAGATTGAGCTGCGCATCATGGCGGCGCTTTCCGGAGACCCCGCCATGTGCGAGGCCTTCAGGGAAGGCCGGGACATCCATACGGAGACGGCGGCCAGGGTGTACGGCATTCCCCGCGACCAGGTGGACGCCGTCATGCGCCGCGCGGCCAAGACGGTGAACTTCGGCATCATTTACGGCATTTCCGCCTTCGGCCTTTCCCAGCGGCTGGGCTGCCCCCGCAGTGAGGCCGCCACGCTGATTGAGAATTACTTCATCCAGTTCCCCGTGGTCAAGTCCTTCATGGAGGACCTGGTGCACAAGGCGGAACAGGCCGGTTACGCGGAAACGCTGCTGGGCCGCAGGAGAATGATTCCGGAGATCAATTCCGCCAACAAGACCATCAAGTCCGCCGCGGAGCGCACCGCCATCAATACCCCCATCCAGGGCACCGCGGCGGATATGATCAAGATAGCCATGATCCATGTGGACAAGCTGCTGGAAGGCACCAGGTCCCGCCTTATCCTGCAAATTCACGACGAGCTGCTGGTGGACCTCCACAAGGACGAGACGGAGCTCATTCCAAAGATTGAGGAAGCCATGATCGGCGCCCTTCCCCTTCCCAACGGCGTTCCCATTCTGGTAGAAGCCAGAACAGGGAATAACTGGCTGGAAGCCCACTAGGATTTTGCGGCGGACCAGGGGCGCGGACCGCCCCTCCCGTCCCCCGTATTTTTGAATTGACGGATGCCTCCCGATTGCGGATTCTTCCGGATTATGCACTCATCATCCCTGCCGGCAATTGCCCTGGCTGCCTGTTCCTGCGTTTGCTTTCAGACAGCCGCCGCGTCCGTAACCTATCCGGGGACAACACCGGGAGCCCCCGCCGCCCACCGGGAAGGGGATGTTTATACGTTAAGCAACAATATTCTGAGCGCCTCATGGAAGGTGGACGGCAGCAGGCTGATTCCCCTGGGAATCGTGAACAAGGAGCGGGGCGCCACGGACGAAAAGGCCGCCACCGGCGCCCAGGCTCCGGAATTGTTCCGCCTTTCCACGGAGAAGGACGCCTACAATCTCCCCTCCTCCCGGTTTGTGATGGAAGGAGTTCCCGCCATCAGCGCATTGAAAGGGCATTCCGCCGGCCTCCGCCTGGGGGAACGGCTGGAAGGGGCCGTTATTTCCGCCGTTTTCCGGGACAAAAACAGCGGGCTGACGGTTCACTGGAAGGCGGAATTGAGGGAGGGTTCCTCCTACGTCAAGGAAACCTACCGGATTGAAGCGTCCAAGGAGGTGGATTTGAAGAAAGTCCAGTTGATTGATTTGCAGGATCCCACCCTGGCCGTGAAGGGCACCGTACCGGGCAGCCCACTGGTCAGCGAGCGGGAAGGCACGTTTGCCGGCATTGAACTTCCCGTAGCCAGGGCCCAGGCCGCCGGAGGAACGGGAACCGTCGGGTTTGACTGCAACCTTCCCATGGGCAGCGGTAACGCCCAGACGTTCACCACGGTGCTGGGCGTATGGCCGGAGAACCAGCTTCGCCGCGGGTTCCTTTATTATCTGGAACGGGAACGGGCTGCGCCCTACCGTCAGTTTCTGCATTACAACGGCTGGTATGACGACGGCCTGGACCCCACGGAAAAGACGCTCGTCAAGACAGCCGGGGAATACAGGAAGGAACTGGGTTCCCGCCACGTCAGGCTGGACGGCTTCGTGCTGGATGACGGCTGGGACGACGTTAATGAAGACCTCTGGCAGCCCTCCACCAAAAAATTCCCGCACGGGTTTGAACCTGTAGTCAAGGCGGTCGGGAAGATTCCTTCCGGCTTCGGCATCTGGATTTCTCCGCTGGGAGGGTATTTCGGCCCGGAAAAGAGGGTTCAGCATGCCAAGGACAAAGGCATTCTCCCGGCTGACGCCGCGGGATTCGACCTTTCCTGCCCCCAGTATTACAAGTGGTTCAAAAAACGCTGCTCCGACTTGATGAAGAAGGACAAGGTGACCTATTTCAAGTGGGACAAGGCCGGAGACGGCATCAGCCCCCATTTCATGGCCCTTCTTTCCATCGCCAACGACCTTCGCCGGGAGAATCCCCGCCTGTTCATCAACACGACGGTAGGCACCTGGCCCTCCCCCTTCTGGCTCAACCACGTGGATTCCACCTGGCGCAGCGGTACGGCGGACGTAGGCTGGACGGGCAAGGGAGACGACCGCGAACAGTGGATCACGTTCCGCGACGGGGCCTGCTATAACGTCATCGTCAAGCCCGGCCCGCTTTATCCCCTGAACTCCATCATGCACCACGGCATGGTGCTGGGCACCAAGTTCCAGGCCGCGCGCGTCAGCAAGGGAGAGGACGGGAAGCAGGACAACAGGGACCTGAAGAACGACGCCCGCATTTATTTCGGTTCCGGAGCCAATCTCCAGGAACTTTATCTCACGCCGTCCATGATGGACAAAAAGGCGTGGGACGACGTGGCGGCCGGGGCCCGCTGGGCCCGGCGCTTCCAGGACGTCCTGGCCGACGTGCACTGGGTGGGCGGCAACCCGAACCAGCTGGAACCGTACGGCTATGCGGCATGGAGCCCGCGGGGCTGCACGCTGGCCCTCCGCAATCCGGACGACCGGCCGCGGACGATTGATCTGGATGCGTCAACCGTCTTTGAACCCGTCAAGGGAGTGCCCGCCGTTTTCCCCATGAAGGCCTCCTACCCGGACCAGCGCGTCAAAACGCTGAATTTGGAACAGGGCAAGCCGGTGAGCCTGGAACTTCAACCTTTTGAGGTGCTGGTGTTCGACATGAGAACGAACGGACACTGACCCATGGGCCGCCGGCCATTGAGCGCAACGCCATGCCTCCCCCTTCCGGGCGGCATGGTTTTTTTATGGCCTCTCCGGAGCCTGATTTCCGGAGCGCCTTTTGAAAGGGACAAGCCCTCGGAAAAAATAGGGGAAGAAGAAATCCGGAATATCAAAGAGCCAAAGCGTCCCCGTCCCGTAATTCCGGAACGGTTACCAGGGCTTTCCCGTCTTTCAACGCCACCACGCGCACCTTGCGCTCCTGCATCCCTTCCGCGGTTTTTACCTGAATGGAGCTTCCATCCCGGACGGCAGAGGAGGGAATCCACGCGGAGGCGGGAACCTGCACGCTGATGTTTACCTGAAGGGCCATGTTGACGGGGGCCACCTGCCATTCGGAAACATGGGAGGCGTTCGGCTCCAGGGAGGCTATCAGCACGGCGGAATTGCGCTCGGTATCCAGTGCGGCGTCCACCGCCGTAACGCGGCCCAGCCATTGCAGCCGTTTTCCATTGTTCAGCACGCAGGAGGCGGTCAGCGCCGTGCTTACCCTGCCCTGTTCATCCCTGGGCAATGCGGAAAATTCTTCCAGCGGCACGGGAACCCGTATCATCCGCTCCTGGAGGGGAATCACCTTCCCCACCGGCTGCCCGGCAACCACGCGGGCCCCGGCACCCACGGAGCATTCCACCACCTGGCAGGTATAGGGAGCTTCCAGCACCGTGTCCCGGAGGGCCTGTTCCGCTTCCGCCACATACGCCTCCGCGGCGTTCAGCCGCGCGTTCACGGCCCGTCGCTGCGGCACCCGGAGCACCAGTTCCGACTCTTTTCCGCTTTTGGAGACGGAGCTGTACGTCTTCTTGATGGCTTTCAGGGCTTCCGCCTGTTCCGTGGATACATCCAGGCGAGCCTGTTCCAGCCCAGCCTGCGCGTTCGCCAGGCGTGCACGGTATTCAAATTTTTCCAGCTCCAGCAGGGGCGTTCCCTTCAGGACGATTTCCCCCGCGCTGAAGAGGGGGTGCACCTTGTCCACCTTCCCGGAAACGCCGGGGGAAAGCATCGTCAGGTGGGAGGCCTTCACGATGCCGGGCGCGGAAATGGCAAGAGTGTTCGTCTGCAAATGCAGCGGCTCCACCGTTCCTGCGGCCGCCTTGTCCTTTTCTCCGGCAGAGCCCGAGACGGACGGGTCCGTTAAAATAGCCGTTCCTATCAAAAGCGCCGCGATCCCCAGGCCGATGCCTATGGACCAGGATGTTCCCTTTTTTTGAGGGGCCTCGCTCATGAACAGCTCCGGGGGGAACGCGGCCCGTTATTTGGGATATTCCGTCTCCATGATGTGGGAGTAGGCTTCCGCCGTTTCCACAGCCACGGTTTCAATGTTCTTCATCAACTGGGCAAACTGGGCTTCCGTGAGGTCCATGCCTTCCAGAACGAAGGACTGGCGGTAGTAGACGTATCCGCTGTTGGGGTCCAGTTGGAAGGCGCCGGCCGTCTGGTCCGCATTCAGCTCACTGAGGATGATGCTGACTTCCACACGGCGGTTTTCAGGCACCTTGGCGGCAAAAAGCACGTCAATCACCAGCGTCTCCGGACGATCAATCATCGTGTACAGGAGGCTCACGGGCGTGAACGTATCACAGGGGACGAACGCGATGCCCGTTCTGAGGTTGTGGTTGTCCGCGGAAGTAATCCATTCCGTTTCTTCCCCTCTCTTTCTGAGAACGGTGTACACACGGTCCAAAAGGCTGAGCTGCTGGTTTTCCATATTGAAAATTGTTTAACAGGAGGGTTGCTTGCGAAGGCGCATGCAACGTACGCGCCCGTTTACTGGATTCAAGCTTACTGGCATCCTTCTGATTCGTCAAGCTCTCCTGACGTAAAGAAATTGAAAAAGCATGTACGCATCCGGCATAAAAACGGACGCCGCCCGGATGGACGGCGTCTGGGAAGTCTGGGAATAAAGTGCGTACCGAAGCGTACGGCGCCCTTACAGGATGTCTCCGGGCTGGTAGCCCGCGCCGTTCGGGAACCTGTCCGTCAGCTCCTGCACCATGGAGCGGAACGCTTCCACCTGGGCGTCCGCCATGCCCGTGGCGGAGGAGTTGGAGTCAAAGATGGCCTGGAGGTCCGCCCGGTCAATACCCAGGCGACCGTCTTCCGCCAAGCGGTCCAGCAGGTTGTTTTCCATGATTTTTCCGGCCCTCAGGTCGTTGGAGACGGCCACGGCGTGTTCCTTGATCACCTCATGGGCGGTTTCCCGGCCAATGCCGCGCTTGACGGCTTCCATCAGGATGGTGGTAGTCATCAGGAAAGGCAGGTAGCGGCGCAGTTCCGCGGCCACCACGGCTTCATACACCCCCATCTGGTTCAGGACGGTCAGGAATGTTTCAAACAGGCCGTCCGCGGCATAGAAGGAATCCGGCATGACTACGCGGCGCACCACGGAGCAGGATACGTCCCCTTCGTTCCACTGGTCCCCGGCCAGTCCGGAGATCATCATCAGGAAGCCCTTCAGGATGACGTGGAAGCCGTTGACGCGTTCGCAGGAGCGGGCGTTCATCTTGTGCGGCATGGCGCTGGAGCCGGTCTGCCCCTTGGCGAAGCCTTCCGTAGCCAGTTCATGGCCGGCCATCAGGCGCAGGGTCTTGGCGAAGGAGGAACAGCCGGAGGTGAGCTCCACCAGGCCGGAAACCACGGAAAAGTCCAGGGAACGGGGATACACCTGCCCCACATTCATCCACTTGGCGGGAATGCCCAGGTGGGCGCACACGCGGTCTTCCAGCTCCAGCACGCGGCCCGCGTCCTGCCCGAAGAGGGAGAGCTGGTCAAGCTGGGTGCCCACGGCGCCTTTCAGCCCGCGCACGCTGTAGCGGTCCATCAGGGAAATCCAGGAACCCAGGCCGTGCACGATGTCTTCCCCGAACATGGCGACGCGCTTGCCCATGGTGGTGGTCTGCGCGGCTACATTGTGCGTGCGGCCGGCGATGGTCACGTGCTTCCATTGTCCGGCAAGGGCGCTCATGCGGTTCAGCACGGCCACGGCCTTGTCCCGGATGATCTGCATGGACTTCCAGATCTGGAGCTGTTCCACGTTTTCCGTCAGGTCGCGGGAGGTCATGCCCTTGTGGATGTGCTCGCAGCCGGCCAGCTCGCAGAACTCTTCAATGCGCGCCTTCACGTCGTGGCGCGTGACGCGTTCGCGGGCGTCAATGGCGGGAAGGTTCACCTGGTCCTTCACCCGTTCGTAAGCTTCAATCACGCCGTCCGGAATATCCAGCCCCAAATCCTTCTGGGCCTTCATCACGGCGATCCAGAATTCGCGTTCCAGGACGATGCGGCCCTCTGCGGACCAGATGGATTTCATGGCGGCGGAGGCGTACCTTTCAGCCAGGACATTGGGAATCACGCTCATATCAAAATGTGTGTATGCGGGGGTTATCAAAAACGGTGAGCCGCCATGATCATGACGGGAGGGAAAAAAGCAAGCACTTTCCCGCAGCTTCACGGATTAGGAATCCCACGGGATTCCACGGTCCGGAAAAGAGGTCCTTTCCAATGTTCAGGGATGGCTGACAGGCCCCCAATAGACGCCCGATTAACATTCCCGCCATTCCCTTTTCACAGCCGCACACCACGCTGGGAGCCAGAGCCTCCCTGCCCTGGCGGCTCGCGATGGTTTCACCCACGAAAGGCAGGAGCCTGCCGCTCCCAGGAGACGGAGCCGCAAAGCCGCCTTCCATCGCCGTTCCGCTAGTTTCCGGCGGGAGGTTCCAAACCGTACCGGGCGTAGCCGGAAACGATTTCCTGGAGAATGGCGGAAATTTTTTCCAGGGAACGGACAGGAACGTATTCATACCTTCCGTGGAAGTTGTGGCCTCCGGCGCACAGGTTGGGACACGGCAGCCCCATGAAGGAAAGACGGGCTCCATCCGTACCGCCGCGCACCGGGATAATTTCCGGCTCCACGCCCACGGCCGCCATCGCCCTGCGGGCATGTTCCACCAGGTGCATGTGCGGGAGGATTTTTTCCTTCATGTTGTAATAGGAGTCCTTTACCTCCACCTGCACGGTTCCTTCCCCGTACTTCCGGTTCAGCAGGGCGGCGCACTCCTGCATGAATTCCTTCTTGCGCTCAAATTCCGCCGTGTCGTGGTCCCTGATGAGGTACTCCCCGACCGCCCGTTCCACATCCCCCCGGAACGAGTCCAAATGGTAGAAGCCTTCGTATCCTTCCGTAAAGGCGGGATTCTGGAACGCGGGAAGCATTCCCTGGAATTCCATGAGGACCAGGCACGCGTTCAGCATCCTGCCCTTCGCGCTGCCGGGGTGGATGCCGGTGCCGCGCACCGTCGCCACGGCAGAGGCCGCATTGAAATTTTCATATTCGATTTCCCCCAGGGCTCCTCCGTCCACAGTATAGGCGAAGTCCGCGCCGAAGCGCTCCACGTCAAAGGCATCCGCCCCGCGGCCTATTTCCTCGTCCGGCGTGAAGGCGATGCGTATCTCGCCGTGGGGCCGTTCGGGATGCAGCAGGAAGGAGGCGGCCATATCCATGATTTCCGCCACTCCGGCCTTGTCGTCCGCGCCAAGCAGGGTGGTTCCGTCCGTCACGACCAGGTCCTGGCCCGCATAGTCCGCCAGTTCGGGGAAAACGGCGGGGGAAAGCACGATGCCCTGTTCCCGGTTCAGGACGATGTCTCCGCCGTCGTAGGAGCGCACGATGCGGGGCTTCACGCCTCTGCCGGAGACGCCCGGGGCCGTGTCCACATGAGCCACCCAGCCGATGACGGGAACCTCCCTCTCCACGTTGGACGGGATGGAGGCGTACACGATGCCGGAGGCTTCATCCAGCTCCGCCTGGGCTCCCAGCGCCTTCAGCTCCCCGGCCAGCAGCCGGGCCAGTTCCGTCTGGCCGGGAGTGGACGGAACGCTGCGGGAATCCGCATCAGACTGGGAACCCACGGAAACATACTTTAAAAAACGGTCTAAAACGGAGATATTCATCAGAAAAATCAAGGATTGAGGAGAGTCTAGCACCGGGCCCCGCGAACACAAGCACAAGACACGGTTTATCCTTGCGATTCAAGATGGTTTACAGTATGTAAACAAAGCTTCTCCCCATGATGACTCCTCTACCTCTTGGCATTGCCGTTGCCTTATCCCTGACCTGCGGCGCCCTGCCCCTTCTGGCCCAGGGCGCCTATGTGCCGGGCCCCATGCCCGTTTCCGCCGGGACAAGGCAGGACCCCACGGACATGTACCTGGAAGCGTTAAAGCTGGTAACCAGGTCTGCCGAACTGGTGGAAAAACGCGACTACATAGGAGCCATCCGCCTGACGCAACAGGCGGAAGAAAAGTTGGGACGCCTGGTGAAGGCCTATCCACAATGGCGGCCCAACCTTCTTCAAACACGCCGCCAGCTCAACAGGGAGAAGCTGGACCAGTGGCAGAAGCTGGCGCAGCAGCAGGCCGCCGCCGTTTCATCAGGCCCCGGCCTGGAATTGGAACGTCCGGCCGCCGTGCCCAAGCGACCCAGGCCCAAGCCCAACATCGTCCTTCCTCCGGGCTACAAGGGAGTGGAGTTCCCTTCCCGCCCCGGAGAATCCCTCGTCAACACCATCCCGTCCCCGTCCGTTTCCCCCGGAGCGGCCCCGGAAGTAGTGGAAAGCAATTACGAGCGCATCCGCAGGCTGCTGGACAAAACCACCATTGAAAACAAGGCCCTGATCCAGGCGCTCAAGCGCACCCGCAAGGAACAGGAGGACATTCTGGCAAAACTGGCCATAGCGTCCGCCGGAGAATCCGTTTACCGGGACGAACTGCTCAAGGTCAAGAAGCAGATGGAGGATGAGAGAAAGACCAGCAACAAGCTCCTCCAGACCCTCACCAAGCGGGTGGAGGAGCTGGAACAGAAAGTCACCACGCTGGAACAGGAAAAAGTCCAGTATCTGGCGCAGATTGCCGATCTCCAAATTCAGCTCAAGGAGCACCAGGACAAGCTGGCCAAGGTCACGGATGAGAAAAACGCCCTCCAGAAGGACCGCGACCAGTTGGCCGCCCTGGTGGAACTCAACAGCCCGGACAAAACCAAAAACCTGCTGGACCGCAACCTGACTCTGGCGGCCCAGCTCAAGGACGCTCAGGATAAAATCGCCGCCCTGGAAACGGCCAAGTCCGACTCCGAAGAACAGCGGAAGGCCAACCTGAAAGCCCTGGAAGAGGCGCGGGAGGAATCCGCGGACCTGAAGCAGAAACTGATTGCCATCCGGGATGAAAACATCGGCTACCGCAAGCGCATTACGGAGCTGAACACCAAGCTCATCAATGCGGATGTGGAGCTGTCCAAACTGGAAGCCAATCCGGAAAAAAGCCCTCTCCTGCTGGAGGAAAACCAGTTGCTGCGCTCCACAATCGCCAAGCAGCTCCGCATCCTTTCCGTGCAGGACCAGAGCCGTTCCCTGCTCATCAGCACTTACAAGCGCCTGCTCCAGGAAAACGCGGACACTTCGGAAATCGCCTCCCTGATGGACAATGAAGAAGCCATCAAGCTCACCCCGGCGGAAAAGCAGATTGTCAACGTCATCGCCAGAGACAACAAGATAGACATCCCCCTGACGGACCAGCAGAAGGAAAAGATCAACAAGCTGGCCCAGGCCCTTTCCGCGGAACGCGACAAGGCCGCCCAGCTTGCCAGGGAACTGGAACTGGCGCGCAGCCAGACGAAGACAAAAGCGGCCAAATCCGCCAGGAATGACAAGAGCCATGCGGAAGCCCTGGCCCGGACCCAGAAGGCCCTGGAACAGAAAAACCTTCAAGTGGAGGAGCTAACCCGGCAGATGGATGAACTGAAAGCCCGTTCCGCCGAACAGGCGCGCCTGGCCGCCATTTCCGCCGGAGCCATTACGCCGGAGCAGGAAAAAGCTCTGAACAGGAGCATGGAAGCCACGGTGCGCCGGAAGCTGGAAGCGGAAGCCCTGGGACAGGGAGCCGCGGAGGCCTTCGCCAAAAAACGCTACGCCGCTGCGGAACAATTGTACCGCACCCTGCTGGACTTCCAGCCGGCCCACGTTCCGGCCCTGGTCAACCTGGGCACCATCCTGCTCCAGCGCAACAAGGCGGAGGAAGCCATCGAATACCTGAAAAAGGCCACGGAACTGGATGCAGCCTCCTCCCCCGCATGGTTCATGATGGGCGTGGCCCAGTACCGCGCCGGGCAGGACCAGCACGCCATCGCCTCCCTGACGGAAACGGTCCGGCTGGACCCGGCCAACGCTCCAGCCCTGCTTTACCTGGGCAACCTGGAAACCAGCGCAGGCAACTATGAAAAAGCGGTGGGCCACTTTGAAAACGCCTTGAAAATCCAGCCGGAATCACCGGACGCCCACTTCAACCTGGCCTGGACTTATTCCCGGCTGGGCCGTACGGCGCAGGCACGCAAGAGTTATGACGCCGCCATCCGCAGCGGCGGCCTGCCGGATTCCGACCTGGAACTCGCCATCACCGGGACCACCACCCTTCCCCGCAAAAAACAGGCTCCGGACAAAGCTCCCTCGCCTGCCGCGAACGAGGATGAAATGCGCCTGGCCGCAGCAGTAAGCGATCCATCCGCCATTCCCCACGATGCCTATGAGGTGCCCGCCCATGTGGCGGAGGACCCCAATGCCCTGGAAAGGCCCTCTGCCGGGCCCAAGCAGGTCGTGGTCAGCCACCGTCCGGAGGCCGGGCCCGTCTCCCTGGCGGACCAGATGAGGGAAACGGCCTCCGCGGCGCCTGCCGCACAGCCTCCTGCGGAAACCGCCACCGCCGCAGCGGAACCGCCCAAGCCGGAAAAACAGGAAGCACCCCGCAGGAGAAGCCGCTTCCGCATCGGTTCCTGACGGATCCGCCCCTTCCTTTTTCTCCTGAAAAACGCCATGTATCAAGTTTCCATTTTAGGACTGGGCCTCATCGGCTCACGGATTGCACGCCACATGACCGGACTGGGTGACAAGGTCACCGTCTGGAACCGGACGCCCCGGGAAGACTTTCCGGAAGCCGTTCCCACCCCGGCGGACGCGGCCCGCGCCTCCAAAATCATCCAGCTCTATCTGAAAGACAGGAATGCCTGTCTGGAAGTATTTGAACAGATGAGGGGCGCGCTGACCCCGGAACATGTCATCCTGAACCACTCCACGATTGACCTGGCCACCGTCGGCAAGCTCTCCCTGATGTGCTCCGCCATCGGCTGCACGTATGTGGACTGCCCGTTCACCGGATCCCGCCTTCCGGCGGAAAAAGGGGAGCTGGTCTATTATGCGGGAACGGACTCCTCCACTCTGGACCGCGTGCGGCCAGTACTGGAACACAGTTCCCGTGACATCCTGCACCTGGGGGGGATTGGGGCCGGAACCGTCGTCAAACTGGTCACCAACATGGTCTCCGCCACCATGGTGCAGAGCCTGAGCGAAGCCCTGGCCATCACCCAGGCATACGGCATTTCCCCTCAACTGCTGGGGCAGGCCATTTCCCGGAACGTCATCGCCTCCCCCCTGGCGTCCTTCAAGCTGCCCCTGATGGCGGAACGCGACTTTTCCACCCACTTCTCCCTGGACAATATGCGGAAAGACAGCATCTACGCCCAGGAACTGGCCGCTGAAAAGGGAATCCACACGCCCGCTGCCGCGCTGGTCTCCTCCATCATGGGGAAACTGTGCCGTGAAGGGCACGCGGAAGAAGACTTCGGCTGTCTGGCGGAACAATTCGACTAAGCTTTTCCCATTGATGAAATTCAGAGGAACATGCGCCCTTCTGCTGCTGGCCCTTCTCCTGCCCCCCTGCGTTCGGGCGCAGGAACAGAAGGAGGCAGGGAACGCCCCTTCCGCGGAAGCGCAGGCCGCTTCCCCCGTTCCCGTTCCGGACACCGCCCTGATCGATGACGCCTCTGACCGTCCGGTATTGCAGGGCAGCTCCAACGTGAGCGCCGTACCCCCCGCTCCCCAGCATCCGGCCGCGGCCCCTGCCGGAACGGAAGGACAGTCCGTCAAACGGCAGCCGTTCACCAGCGTTTCCGCTTCCAAGCAATTTCACGTTACAGGGATGGATTCCCTGTTGGCCGGGGCCATTGCCACGCGGGCGGACTCCATACGCACGGCCCTGGTGAAAATCCTCAAGCAGCCTGACGAATGGAAAAACAACATCATCATCCGTCTGGTAGGGGAGCCGGGAAGCCCGGTTCCGGCCAACCCCATCCGCATGCAGACCGTGATTGTGGGGAATACCCTCTCCTACAACATCTTCATTCACCTGGGACGCGGCATCAACCAGGACAAGCTGCGCCACGCCATCGTCTCCACCCTGCTTTATGAGATGATGCTGCGCACGGTGGACCCGGAAGGACTGCCGGACGAAGTAACGCTGCCCCCCTGGCTGATTGCCGGGCTGGAGCAGGCCGTCCTGTGGCACACCAATGAAGCGGACCGGGCCATGTACTCCACCCTGTTCCAGCAATCCGGCATCATGACCCCGGAAGAAATCCTGAACTGTCCGGAACCGGAAAAGGAACTGGACGCCACCTCCTACGCCGCCTATCAAACCTCCTGCGGCGCGCTGGTGCTCTGCCTGCTGAACCAGGAAAACGGTCCGGAAGGGATGAAACAGCTTCTGGACCAGGCCATTCTGGGCAATGACGATCCCAGGAATCTCATCAAACGCCATTTTCCGCAGCTCAACCTGACCCCCTCCTCCCTTCATAAATGGTGGACGCTCCAGCTTTCCCGCATGGCGACTCCTCCCCTGACGGAAACCCTCACGATCACGGAAACGGAACGTCACCTGCAGGAAGCCCTCACCCTGGTCAAATACGATCCGGACACCCGGACGACCGTCACCTTCCCCCTGGACAATCTGGACCAGGCCAATTCCCTGACGGACCTGAACAGGCAGCTTTCCAACATATCCGGCAGCCTGCTCAACCTCAGCCGGCGCTCCTTCCCCGCCTACCGGCCCGTCATTGTGGAATACGCCAAGCTTGTGGCCCTGATGCAGACCGGAAAAATCAACGGCCGGGAAGCCGCCCCGAAAATCGGGCAGCTTCGGGAAATCAGGGAGCTATCCATGAAAACCGCCCGGCGCGTCCGGGACTACATGGACTGGTATGAAATCAATACGCGGTCCGGAACCGGCAAGACATTCGCCTCCTACGCGGCAGCCGTCAAACTGCTCCGTGAACAGGAACAGCCGGCCAATACCCCCATTTCCCGGTATCTGGACGATATTGAAAAACTGTACACCCTCCCGGCGAAGGCTCCCGTTCCTTCCCTGCATGGAAAGAATTGAAGGAAACCCGTTCCGCTGCCTGGAACGGCCATTTCTTTCCAGATGAATCTCCGCCCTCCGGGGGGCAATAGGCATTCACGCATTTCTATTAAAAGACGGGAGATTTCGCGGTATTTTGATCTATACCTGATTCAACCATGATTGCTTTATTTTTCATAAGTTAATCATGCATAACAGGATAATTCCGCCGCGGATTTACAATCCGGAAGTCAACTTATTTTTTTGAGTTCAAAAAAGTAACGGCAAATATTCCCACATATAAAGTAGGAATAATAAACAACGCCTAATACGGAAACCTTATTTATTTATAAGAAGTTATTGAATTTGAAGCGGTCTTCCGGATTGTAAATCCGATACTGGCTCCATTCAGTAATTTTTTTAATAATTTCATGAAATCCTCTCTGTATCTTACGATGTTCCTGCTTTGCTCAGGGTTGGGAGCCCAGGCCGCCACATTGAAATATTTTTATGATTTCAACAAGCTTGACGGAAACCTGTCATCTTTAAATGACAATAATCTGGCCGGCCCAAATGCGGGCAACGCCACGTTCAGCGGATCAGGCTGGATGAATTATACCGATGGCTATGAAGGCCGGGGCTATGATAGCCGCACGAACGGCGGACAATTGACGCTGGGCTCCTCCAGTACGGGACTGGGGCTGAATGCTACGGAAGGTTTCAGCCTTTCCATTGCCGTCAAGGACTACTCCCCCGGCAATACATCGTCCTCGGCTATATGGAAAAGCATCCTGACCTTCACATCCGGCAACAGCCAGAACATGTACCTCCAGAAGGATTCCGGCGACGCCTCCACCGCCGGGGCATGGGCGGCCTATTGCGGCGGAAACGTGGGCAACTGGGCCAACCTGACGATTTCCAGGGATTCCTTTTCCAACATCATCATCACCTTCCAGAACGGGGAATTGAACATTTATCTGGACGGGCAGAAGAAAATCACGGCCTCCGGAGTCAATTTCACCGGAGACGTGCAGTCACTCAAGCTGGCGTCCACCGCCAATACGACCATGGATGACCTCCAATTATATGCCGGTGTCCTGAATGACGGGGAAATAGCCGCGCTGGCGGCCAACCCCGCCCTTCCCGTTCCGGAACCCGCCACGGCCACACTGAGCCTGCTGGGGCTGGTTTCCCTATCGTGCATGCGCCGCCGCCGGGGTTAAGTCCCCTGATTTTTTTTAAGGGAAAACAAGTTCGTTCTTGTTTTCCCTTTTTTATTCACTATCACTCTATCTGTTAGAACCTACATGAAAATTACCGCACTGTTCTTCGGCGTGTTCGCCGGCTGTCTCTCCTGCATCCCGGCCCATGCGGCGGACTACCTCTGGAATGGAGGAAACGGCTCCTGGACGGATTCCGGAGCGTGGCGGCTGGATGATTCCTCCGCCGACTGGAGCAATGGAAATACGGCCCAATTCCAGACGGATTCCTCCATCACAGTAGGAAGCGGAATCTCTGCGTCCGAAATGCTTTACAACGGTGCGGCCATCACGCTGAACGGAGGTTCCCTTACCCTGACGGGCGCGGCTGCCGGGAACAACGGAGGTTCCGCCACTCTTTCCAATACCGGGCTGATTCTGGACGCCCCCAATGCGGAAGACTCCTATGAAGTCCGGGATACCAGCCTCACCGGCTCCGCCACGCTCGCCAAGACAGGCGCCGGAACGGTTACCCTGGATGGAGCGCATACGGCCAGCGGCGTCTGGAACATCAACGCGGGCACCCTGGTTTTCACCGGGGAAAGAAACATCACCGCCAGTGACAACAACCGGATTAACGGAAAAATCAACATTGCCTCCGGAGCCGTGCTGGATGCCAGCAACGGCCGCCTGTTTCATAACGGCGTTTATACAGCCAATTTCCAGTCTCCCACCATTACGCTGAACGGAGGAACGCTCAAACTGAACCAGTTCGGGTATGACTCCGCCTCCCTGGGCAAGCTGCACAACAATTTTTACGCCCTTAAATTCGCTTCCGGAACCTCCAGCCGCATCGTCATTTCCCAGGGCTATGAATCCGGAGGCACGGCCAGCCGCGGCATTTACATCGCCGGCTGGGGCACGACGGCCACCATTGAACTGGGAGCCAACCAGACCCTTACATGGACTTCCTCCAATGCGCAGAACCAGGATGCCATTGTCTGCGAAACCGGAGCCGGCAGTGCGCTGGCGCTCGCCATCGGAGAAAATTCCGTACTCTACTTCAACCAGGTTTTTGCCAATAAAAACACGTCCGGCGAATACGGAGACCCCACCACCGCCAACTTCTCCGGCCTGAGCCTCATTAAATCCGGCGCCGGAGAGCTGGTCATCCAGAGGGCCAATACGATTTCCTCCGGCCGCACGGTCCGCGTGGATGCGGGCAAGCTGACGCTGGAGGTGGACAACGCCTTCGGCGCCGGCAGCAATCTGGGCAACGTAAGCATCGCTTCCGGAGCCCTGTTCTCCATGAACGGCCACACTCTTGCCAATGTCATTGACGTCCAGGACGGAGCCACGCTGGACATGGGCGGCAGCTCCTATGCCAGCATGGTCAACTGGCATGAAGGCGGCATCCTCCTGAACACGGAAAACAACAAGGGCACGCTCAACATCATGACCCGAGCCGCTCTGAAACTGGGCTCCAAGGCTTGGGCGGGAAGCGTGCTGACGGATACGGATACCGTTTTTACGCTCACGGCGGACCAGAATCTGGGAGCCCTGGGAGCAAACGTCAACTGCTGGACAGGCGGCCGCGGGTATAACAACACCCTCCAGAGCATCACCTTCACGGGCGGCCACGGAATCAACATTGACAACTACGGAGCCAAGTGGGCCGTCATTCTCTCGGAAAACGTCACCTTCCAGGACATCGGCAGCCTGACCTTCTCCAACAATGCCGCCGACATGTCCAATACAGAGGCCCTTTACGGCGCGGGGGCCATTGCCGCCAATGATACGGTCGCCTTCAGCAACACCGGAGCCCTTACGTTCAGCAACAACAGCGTGAGCGCGGATTCCGGCGCTTCCGGCGGAGCCATTTACGCCTCCGGAGGAGCCTCCTTCACCAGCACGGGCGCCATCAGCTTCTCCGGCAACTCCGCCATGACCCACGGGGGCGCCATCCATACGGGAGGCACCACGGGCAGCCTCACCTTCTCCGACATCTCGGAAAACATCTCCTTCTCCGGAAATACGGCCGGAGAAAACGGCGGCGCCATCAATAACGATTACGAAACCGTGGAATGGTCCAGCGTGGGCCACGTGGCCTTCTCCGGCAACCTGGCGGAGGCGGGCGCGGGAGGCGCCATCTGGTCCGGCGGGGACGTAACGGTCAATACCGCCGCCTCCTTCAGCATGACGGGCAACGAGGCCCGGGACGGCGGCGGGGGCGCCATCTATTCGGATGGAAACGTCACCTTCTCCGGCGTGGGGGCCCTGACCTTTTCAGACAACCACGCATCCACCTACGGGGGCGCCATCGGAGCCTACGGGGACATCACCATCTCCGATTCCGGCGCCGCCTCCTTCTCCGGCAACACAGCTTATGAAGGGGGAGCCCTGGACGCCTACAACGTTGCCATTTCCGGCAACACCGGGACGGTGCTGTTTGAAAACAACAGTGCGGAAAACGCCGGAGGCGCCATCAACCTGCAGGGAGGAGGCTCCATTTCCCTGACGGCGGACCAGGCGGACATCATCTTCCGCGGAAACACAGTCCAGGACGGAAGCGTTTACAACGCCATCCATTTCAACGACGGCGCCATGGCTTCTTTCAATGCGGCGGACAACCGCCGGATCCTCTTTGAAGACGGCCTCAGCTCCCAGGACGAATCTGTCGTGGACATCAGCGTCAATGACGCCGCCGGGGCCGGAGGCACGGTCGCCATGTCTGGCGCAAACAGCCAGTCCGGCATCCGGGCCAATACGACCGTGTACGGAGGCACCTTTTCCGTCAGCAGCGGGGCAACCTACGGCTACCATTCCGCAGACTGGAGCACGGAAGAAGCGCGAACCTCCTTCACCGTAAGCGGAGGAAGCCTCCACATTGGCGAACAGGCCGCCCTGAATGCGGCGGACGTGAGGCTGGAGGACGGAACGGAGCTGTCCGTCATGGGAACCGGCAGCCTGAATGCAGACACGCTGACGCTGGGAAACAACGTCTCCATCCTCGGAACGGGCGAAGGCAGCTTCTCCATCACTGCCAATGCCATTGATATTTCCAACGGAATCACGATTGACCTCTCCCGCGGCTCCATGATCAGCCTGGAACTGCATGCGGACACCCTGACGCTGGGAGGGACGCTGGCCTTGGGCGACGACCAGGTGGACTACACCTCCTCCATCTGGCAGAGGGACCAGTCCTACCTGGTCATGGATGCGTCCGGCGTCACGAACATGGACGGGACTTTCTCTGAAATCCTCTCCTCCCTCTCCAACTCCGCCACCATCACGGTGGGGAATCTGGGGCTGGAAGGCTATGACCCCTCTCTGGAACTGGGGCGCTGGGAACTGCGCTGGGACGAAGGAAACGCCCTCCATCTGGACTGGATTTCCAATGGCCTGGTAGTCCCGGAACCCGCTACCTCCCTTCTGCTTCTCCTGGCGGCAGGCGGCCTGCTCGCCGTCAGGAAGCGCACTATCTAACAACCGCCATCTCTTAATAAAACATGAACAGTACCTTTAAAACCTGCATGTGCGCCCTGGCCCTGGGCCTGTCCGGCGCTGTCCCCCTGTACGCGGCTTCCGCCACGGCAGCCTGTGAACAAACGCACTCCATCCTTTATGCGGGCGCGGACAGCCAGGCCATCATGAAGATCAAGGTGACCGTTACGGAAACCAGCCAGATCCTGAAGGGAATGACCTTCTCCATGGCCGGAACCACCTCCGTCTCCGACATCGCGAAGGCCCGGATTTTCTACTCCGGCGCCACTCCCTACTTCTCCCCGAACGCGGAGCAGGCCAACCGGAGGGCCATCCCCGTCCTCAACACCATCTCCAAGGGGGCCAAAACCTTCCAATTCGAGGGAAGCCACGCGCTCTCCGCAGGAGACAACTACTTCTGGCTGTGCGTGGACCTCAACCCCCGCGCGCGAGGGTTGAACAAGGTGGACGCCTCCTGCACGGGCGTGGCCCTGCTGGAGGACTCCAATGTAGCGGTCGCCAATCCTTCCCCGGAAGGCTGCGCGGAGGTGTATCCCTACCAATTCCGCGTGGTGCCCTACTACCGCAACACCAACCTGATGCAGTGGAACCCCAACCACCTGACCGCCCAGCACTTCAAATCATTCACGGACCTCATTTACTTCAACGTGGGATGTGACACGGAAGGAAACCTGACGGGGCAGAACAACGCCCAGTTCCTGAATGGCCTGGACAAGCTTAAAAACCTTCGCGGAACGGCGGGCAGCAAGATCATTCTGGGCGTGGCCCACTGTGACGGAGGGTTGACGGCTTTCACGGGAAATGCGGAAAAAAGGCGGCAGTTCGCGTACCAGCTCGTTTCCTTCGCCAGGGAAAAGGGATTTGACGGAATAGACATTGACTGGGAATACCCGGACAACGGCACGGAGTGGTACAACTTCTGCCTGCTGCTGGGAGAAGTGCGCTCCGCCATGGGAGCCAGCGGCATGTCCCTGAGCGCGGCGATCAATCCGTACTACCTGGCGCCCACCAGTGAAATGATGGACCTGCTGGACTTCGTCAACGTCATGAGCTATGACCGCGCCGGACAGCACTCCACCTATCCGGACATGCTCACGGACATCGAAGCCATCCGCAGGAAAAACATTCCGGACTGCAAAATCGTCGTCGGCCTGCCGTTCTACACCAACGAGACGCGCTCCAACCGCAACTGGGACGCCCAGAAAGGCTATTCCAACGTCGTCCAGCTCTACCCCAACATCGCCCCCGGCACGGACCTCTGCGCCATCGACGGCCAGCAGCACTACTTTAACGGCATCACCACGATTAAGAAAAAATGCCAGTACGTAAAAACCCAGAAGCTGGGCGGCGTGATGATCTGGTGTTATGATGGAGATTTGCTGCTGACGCACGCGAAATCCCTGGCAAAAGCCATGTATTCCATCATCAAGCAACAGGCTGTCCGCTAATGTTTTGAAGCATCTCTTGCTCCGGCGCGCATTCTTTTTTGGAGAACGCGCGTTTTTTTATGTGGTCTTTTTTGATTCAAAAGGATTCAGGGGTTGTCTTTCCCAAGATGATTTGTAATCATTTCCCCGAATTATTTTCATATCACTACACAATATGAACACGTCATTGAAACTCCACGGCCTGGTGGCCGCCGTACACACTCCGTTCAAGGCGGACGGTTCCCTGAATCCTTCCAGCGTTGACGCCCAGGCCAGGCTGCTTGCCTCCCAGGGCATCAAGCTGGCTTTCATTACCGGAAGCACTGGTGAATCCTCCTCCATGCAGCTTGAAGAACGAAAGGAAATCTACTCCGCCTGGAAGGAAGCTTCCGCCAAGTACGGCGTGGACGTCATCGCCCATACCGGTTCCAACAGCGTCTGGGACGCCCGCGAACTGGCCGCCTTTGCCCAGGAATGCGGATTCGTGGCGACCAGCTCCCTTGCCCCCTCCTACTACAAGCCAGGCACTGTCCAGCGTCTGGTGGAATGCTGCGCCTTCGCCGCTTCCGGCGCTCCCGACCTGCCCTATTACTATTACGACATTCCCGTGCTGACGGGCGTGCGTTTCAATCCGGTAGACTTCATCAAGCTGGCCAAGGAACAGATCCCGAACTTTGCGGGCATCAAATTCACCAATCCGGACCTGGCCCTGTACCAGACCACGTTGAACTACGACGAAAACGTGGACATCCCCTGGGGCGTGGACGAATGGTTCACGGGAGCCCTCTCCGTAGGCGCCAAGGGCGCTGTGGGAAGTTCCTTCAACTTTGCCCCGGCCCTGTACCAGAAACTCATGAAATCCTTTGCAGAAGGCGACGTGGAAACGGCGCGCGACTGCCAGTGGAAATCCGTGCAGATGATCAACATCCTGGCCTCCAAGGGCTACATGGGCTGCGCCAAGGCCCTGATGGGCTGGCTGGGCGTTGACCTGGGTCCCGCCCGCCTGCCGCAGGGCAACCCCACCGCGGAACAGCTCAAGGAACTCCGCTCCGAGCTGGAAGCCATCGGCTTCTTCCAGTGGTCCATGAACTAAACCGCTTTCCCTCTTATGGCTGCAACACTTGACCTGACCACCCTGGGCGCATTCTACCGCCGCCAGCTTCTGGAAGACGTTCTGCCGTTCTGGTTCCCGCGCGCTTACGACGAAAAGAACGGGGGCCTCTACCACTGCTTTGACGCGGACGGCACCCTGGTGGACACGGACAAATCCGTGTGGGCCCAGGGCCGCATGGCCTGGATGCTGCTGACCATGTACAACAGCATTGAGAAAAACCCGGACTGGCTCAAATGGGCGGAAAGCGCCCTGAACTTCCTGACGGCGAAATGCGTGGACCCTGCCGACGGCCGCATGTACTTCCATGTGGAGGCGGACGGCACCCCCATCCGCAAGCGCCGCTATGCGTACAGCGAATCCTTTGCCGCCATCGCCTTTGCCGCCCATGCGAAAGCTGCAGGAAATGAAGAATCCGCAAAAGCCGCGCGCCACTGGTTCGACGTCTTTACGGACATCTGCTTCACCCCCGGCAAGATGGTTCCCAAATTCACCGGGAACCGTCCCACGACGGGACTGGGAACACGCATGATTACGCTGGCGACCGCCCAGGAACTGCGCAAGTACCTGGGTGACGAGGACGGCTTCTACACCGGATGGATCGACCGCTGCATCAACGACCTCCGCACCCTGTTCATGAAGCCGGAGCTCAAGGCCGTGATGGAAGTGGTGAGCCCTGACGGCGCCATCATCGACCACTTTGACGAACGCACGCTCAATCCCGGCCATACCATTGAGGGGGGCTGGTTCGTGCTGGAGGAAGCCCGCTTCCGCGGCAATGATCCGGAACTCATCAAGGTGGGCTGCGACATGATCGACTGGGCTTTCGCGCGCGGGTGGGACAAGGAAAACGGCGGCCTGCTCTACTTTACGGACGTGTACGGCAAGCCCGTCCAGGAATACTGGCACAACATGAAATTCTGGTGGCCGCACGACGAGGCGCTCATTGCCATGACGCTCGCCTACAAGCTCACTGGAGAGGAACGCTACGCCATCTGCCACGACATGGTGCACAACTGGGCCTTCTCCCACTTCCAGGACGTGCAGCACGGCGACTGGTTCGGCTACCTGAACAAGGACGGCTCCAGGGCAAACACCCTCAAGGGCAGCCTCTGGAAGTCCTTCTTCCACCATCCCCGCGCCATGTGGTTCTGCGCCCACTACTGCGGCGCCATTTAAGGAAAAACAAAACATATTACTCTTACTAAAAGCCGTTTGCCAAATATGACAAACGGCTTTTACTTTTTATCTATCTTTAAAATGAAGATAATAGGAAATCTCTGCTGAAAAGGCATTCCAAAAAAATCCAGTCTGTTTTTATTTTCAGAGGATCAAAAACAATTGCTCCTCCTTCTGCGGTGTTTTATGATGCCGCTAACATGCTGGGAAAAGATCTGCACATCTTTTTTCATGAAATCATATATTTCAAGCGTGAACCCAACTTCTAATATCCATGAAAAGCACTCCTCATGCTAAATAAGCTCAATAGTGGATGAAGCAATAAAAGAGAAATATCATGACCGGTGAAAAATTCACGTTGATGCAATATTCCGTCAGCGCCGTCTTGGGGCTGATAGAAGCGGAAGATTTCGTTATACCAGAAATTCAGCGCCCCTTTGTCTGGAAACGAAGCCAAGTACGGGATTTAATTGATTCCTTATATAACGGCTACCCTACGGGCTATATCATTACTTGGAAGAATCCTGACGTGAAAACCAAGGATGGAGGAAAAGCCAACGGAAAAAAAGTACTTATCGACGGACAGCAACGTGTAACCGCCCTGATGGCCGCTATCGCCGGCAAAGAAGTCCTGGATGAAGATTTTAATAAAGACCGCGTCAAAATCGCCTTCAATCCTCTTGCTGATGATCCGAGCAAGCGTTTTGCGGTTCAAGACGCTTCTCATTTAAAAGACAAACGATGGATACCGGATATTTCCATCGTATTTGATGCCGATTTCGATGCGTTCGAGTTCTCCGTTGAATATTGTACCATCAATGAAGGAATCAAACCCAACATAATCAATAAATCCATTGCCTCTCTAAAAGGAATCGCCAACAGGCAAATTGGCGTGATTGAGCTGGATGCTACATTGGATATTGATGAAGTAACTGAAATTTTCATTCGTATCAATTCCAAAGGAACGTCTCTCAGCCAATCAGACTTTGTCATGTCCAAGATGGCCGCGGACATGGAACATGAAGGCAGTATGATGCGTAAAACAGTGGACTATTTCTGCCATCTGGCCGTGAAACCTGATTTTTACTCCTTATTGGTACGTGATGAGGAATTCCAGAATTCCAAGTATGCGGATAAAATCAAGTGGCTGGCTCATGATTATGATGACATTTACGATCCCGATTACGGCGATATGCTACGGGTATCATTCATGCACCAGTTCCGCAGAGGAAAACTTGCTGATTTGGTCAGCTTATTGTCCGGGAGGGATTTCGAAACCAAGGAATACCGGGATGATATCGTAGCGGAATCCTACCGGAAACTGGATGCCGGCATTGTACAATTTATCAACCAGCACAATTTTACACAATTTGTAATGGCCCTTAAGGGTGCGGGCTTTGTCTCCAGCAAACAGTTGAATTCACAAATGACGTTGGATTTTGCTTACACTTTGTATCTGATGCTGCGGAGTGATCCAACCATTCCAAACGAACAAATCAAACGGCATGTTCAAAAATGGTTCGTCCTCTCCACCCTAACTTCAAGATACATCGGATCTCCGGAGACGCAGATGGACCGTGATATGCGCAATATCGAAGAAAAAGGCTTCCTGAATTTCAAAACAGAAGTGGAGGCCTCTGCCCTATCGGAAACATTTTGGACGGTTACGCTGCCTCAGAACCTGGAAACGTCTTCTGTAAACAGTCCCGCCTTCAATACCTTCCTTGCTGCTCAAATTAACCTGAATTGCAATTCCCTGCTGATGAAAGGGACTAAAGTCTCCGATCTCATTACCATTTCAGGAGACGTGCACCATATTTTTCCGCGCAATTATCTGAAAAAGAACGGCATTGATAATAAGACAAAATATAATCAGGTAGCCAATTATATCTATCTTGATACGCAGGTAAATAAAGCCATTGGAGACGATCCTCCCTCTGTCTATTTTGCCAAAGTACAAGAGCAATGCGGGACTAAAGCCATTACACTCGGAAATATTTCCGACGAAGAAATGCTTTACCGCAATCTGGAGGAAAACAGTATCCCTCAAAATATTGTCAGCATGGATATAAGTGATTACGAATCATTCCTTCAAGAACGCCGCAAACTGATGGCGAAGCTGATGCAACGGTATTATCAGGAATTGTAGATCATGCTCCTGTAATATATAAATTTATAAAACCGGTTAAGGATAGACGATATCCTCCGTCCGCACCACCACGTCGCCGGGGTCCAGCATGGCGTTAATCAGGGAACAGAAGCGGAATTTTTTTATATCCTCCGCTTTGATGGAAAGCTCTTCAATGGCTCCGCACGCCAGCAGGAATGCGCGCTTGGTGCCGGGAAGCAGAAAAGTTTCCGGAGTCACCCAGGAGGAGCCGTCCCCGAACACGACGTTGCTGTACCGCGTATCCGTCACCTGCCCGTGCCGGAGGATCAGCACTTCTTCATCCTCTCCCAACCCCAGCCCTGCCGTCTGAAGCTCCGTCCGGTCCTCCCACTTGCAGAAGTAATCCAGCCGTGGATTTTCCACGCATGCCAGCCTTTTCACCAGCCGGGGACGGTAAGGTTCAAAGACGGGACGGCGCGCCTTTCCCTGCGTATCATACGTGATATGGCATTTGTAAATGCCGCGGCCTTCCGGACCCGGACAGGCCGACAGCACGGAGGCCAGATCGGGAACGGCGGAGCCTTCCGCTCCGTGAAGGTCCATGGCGGCTTCCACCCTGCGCTGGTGCCAGGGGAGCAGGCAGGGAACGCCATCCTCCCATTTGACGGTTTCAAAAATCAAACGGCACATAAACTTTGGCAATAGCTTCCCGGTATTCATCTTCCATGTGGCTCATGACGGTGATGCCGCCTCCGCTTTTGTACACCATTTCCTTTTCATCCTCTTCCATGAAGCGGATGGCGACGGCGGAATCCAAATCCCGCCCGTTGAAGAAACCGAAAATCCCGGTGTAAAACCCCCGCTCCATGTCCTCCGCCTCCGCAATGGCCCGGCAGGTGGCCTCCTTGGGCGCTCCGGTCACACTCCCGGCGGGCAGCAGCTTCAGCAGGATTTCCCCCAGGCGGGAACGCCAGTCTTCCGGCAGGCGGCCTGAAATCTCGGAACTGCATTGCAGGATGGTTCTTCCGCGCGTTTCCACCGGGCTGATGTAGCGGTAGCGCCTGACTTGCACATCTGCCGCCACCATGGAGAGATCATTGCGCATCAGGTCCACAATGGTGGCGGATTCCCGGTTTTCCTTTTCATCCGTCTCCAGCCAGTCGCAGGCTTCCTGCGTGGCGGCAGGAGCCGTTCCCTTCATCGGAAACGTGGAAATGGACCGCCCGCGTACCGTGACAAACGGTTCCGGAGAGAAGCAGACGCAGCCGCGGCCATGCACGCCGGGAACACGGGCGTCCGGCCCCAGCAGCATCCGGTAGGGAGCCCGTGCGAACCGGAACAGATGGCGCAGCGTCAGGTTGGTTTCCACGGGGGTCGCCACGCATAAATTCAGCAGGTAGGAGTCCCCCCTCATCAGATGGTTCCGGACGGAGGCGAAGGACGCCGCATACCGGGCCATGGAACAGGGGGAAGGGATGAACCGCAGCCGTTCCGGAAGCGGCGGCCAGTTGCCCTGCTCCCCCATGCCTCCCAGCGGCAGGGAAAAAGCCGCCATACGTTCGTGCCCCGTTTCCGGAAGCTCAAACAGGAGGTTGTGCTCCAGATCATGGGAGATCACAAAGAAGAACGGACGTTCCGCACGGCCCAGGGCATTCATGCGGAGGATGGTTTCTTCCCGTGTGTACATTGGCGGGAATTATTCTATCATGTGCGCGCCATGAGTCAACCGAACGTCTGGATCATCGACCACCGGGATTCCTTTACCTGGAATCTCGCGGAACTCGTCAGAGTGACGGGAATGGCCGTTCCGCGCGTGGTCTCCAACCTTTCGCCGGAACTGGAACAGGCGGTTCAGGCGGCAGAAAAACTCATCCTGTCCCCCGGGCCCGGAACGGTGGAGGACGAATGCCACCAGGCAACCTTCCGCCTTCTGGACCGCCTGCCCCCCTGCACTCCGGTGCTGGGCGTATGCCTGGGGCACCAGATCCTGGGCATACGCTTCGGGGCCCGGCTGGAACATCTCTCCCAGCCGCTTCACGGGGTCCGTGAACCCATACGCCGGACGGAGAGCTGCCCCCTTCTGGAGGGGCTGCCGGAGGAATTCCCCGCAGGCCTATACCATTCCTGGCGTCTTGCCGCCACTCCCTGGCCGGAGGAACTGGTCGTCACCGCAAGGGATTCCGGGGGAAACATCCAGGCCATTCGCCACAGGTCCCGCCCCCTTTACGGCATCCAGTTTCATCCGGAATCCATCCTGACGCCGGACGGGAAGTCCCTGCTCCGGAATTTCCTGTCTCTTCCGGCAAATGCGGTTGAGGGGAGTCCTGCCTCAAACGAATCAATGATCCACAGCCAGCATCAGGGATGAACGGGAGGATGCCGGAAAGTGTCTCATACCTGTATCATCCCGGCCCATATCCGGGCCGCTTCAGATATAACGCCTTTTATTCTCATGAACGCACAGGACGAACTCAAGATCAGGGACATGGAAATTCTGTTCCAGCCTTTTCATTCACGCAAGCTCGACACTCCCACCCGCATCGTTCTCCCGGCCATGACCCGGGGATTTTCTCCCAGCGGGGTTCCTACGGACCAGGTGGCCGCGTATTACAAGAGCCGGGCAAAACATGAAGTAGGGCTCATCATCACGGAGGGCACCTTTATTGACGAACCCAGCGCCTCCCCTTCCTCCAATTACCCCAATTTCTTCGGCGGGGCCTCCCTGCGGGGATGGAAAAAGGTGTTGGAAGCCGTTCATACCACGGATTGCAAAATAGCCCCCCAGCTTTGGCACGTGGGCATGGCCCGGCCCTTCAAGGGAGAGAACCTGCCCAATCCGGAACTGCCTCCCATCGGACCATCCGGAATTGACGTGAACACGCTGGAACAAACGGCGGAGCCCATGAGCATCGCCAAGATTGAAGAAGTCATCGACGCTTTCGCGCGCGCCGCGGCGGATGCCAAACGGCTGGGCTTTGACGGTGTGGAACTGCATGGAGCGCACGGCTACCTGATCGACCAGTTTTTCTGGAAGGAGACCAACAGGCGCACGGACGAATACGGCGGAGACCTGGTGGGCCGCACCCGTTTTGCCAGCAGCATTGTCCATGCCGTACGCAAGGCGGTCGGCAGCCAGTTCCCCATCATCTTCCGCTTCTCCCAATGGAAAACCGGCCATTACGATGCCAAGCTGGCGCACACCCCCGTGGAACTGGAAGATTTTCTGACACCCCTGACGGAAGCGGGCGTGGACATTTTTGACTGTTCCACGCGCCGGTTCTGGGAACCGGAGTTTGAAGGTTCCCGCCTCAACCTGGCCGGCTGGACCAAGAAGCTTACTGGAAAGCCCTCCATCTCCGTCGGTTCCGTGGGACTCAAGGGGGATTTTACGAATGCCTTTGACGGCGGCCCGGAAGCGGAGGCCGCCAGTGTGGAACCACTGGTGGAACGGCTGAAAGCCGGGGAGTTCGACCTCATTGCCGTAGGGCGCGCCCTGCTGGCGGATGCGGAATGGGCGGAAAAGATACGCCATGCCCGTGAAAAGGACATCCACCTGTTCACGAAGGAAGACCTGAAAACGCTGAAATAGGAACCGATGGGGCTCCGGATATGGGAAACGCTGTGCCCACGCCCTGCCTACTTTTCCCTGATGCGGACAGTCAGGTACAGCAGCCGCAGAATGGCCAGGGCCGGAAGCTGAAGCGTCAGCAGATACCACGGAGCGGGGCCGAAATATTCCAGCACGGTCCCGGCCGGAGCATACCGGGTAAAACCGTAATTCGTTCCGAGCCACACGTTCACCGGAATAATCAGAAGCAGGTAGGCGTCGCACAGGCCCAGCGTTTTCACGTCATCCCACGGACGCGCGCGCCATCCCAAGACGACGGGAAGATAAAGGGCGGAAATCAATAAAAGCCCGTGCCCCACAAAGAAGGCGAAGAACGCGGCGGAGGGAAAGCCGTCGTGAAGCATGGGGGTAATCAGCCCCTGGACGCTCGCCGTCAGCACGCCGAAATACGCCACGGCGCACGCCCAGGGCTTGCGGAACCACAGGGCAATAAAGCACACCAGCGTCATCAGGCTGCAAAAGTGCAGCGGAAGCCTGTCCTGCCAGGGCTCCCAGTGTTCCCTAACAATGCGCCCGAACGTTTCAATCAGGAAGGTCAGCAGGAAGACGGCGCCCAGCGCCTTCCCGATTAGCACGCGTTTTTCCATCCTGAGCCTCCGGCAGCCCCACAGGAGCCCCCCCGCGGCCAGAGCCACGACGCCCAGGGCCGCCCAGTGCGGCAGGCTCCAGCGGATAAACAGGGGTGCGATTTCTCCAGACATACAAAATCCGTCAACAGGCAGGAGGAGGTTCCGGACACGCATGAAGCTTGCCGCTGATGGATTCCACCCTGAGACGCAGAACATATACGGCGCGGACCATGCCGGGGGTAAAAGCCGCCTCTCGCCCCGTCTGGTGCAGCATGATGCGGCTCAGGGCATGGATTTTTTCCTCATCCTCCCGCAGGAACTCGACGACGCCCCGGCCCATGACGCAGCCGTAGGCATAACTGTACCGGCACGGGGTATCCCCCTCCATCAGCAGATGGTCCCCGTCCATCTCAAAAGAGACCTCCGGGCGGATTTGCAGGATATCCAGCTTCCTCCCTTCCCGGGCGCAGTGGAAAAACAGATTCAGGGAACCATCCCGTTCTTCATAACCGAAATTGAGGGGCACTACGTACACCTCCCTGCCGTCCCACAATCCCAGGCGGCACACCTTGAACCGGGCGACCATATCCAGCAAATCCGCGTGCCGGACTACTTCCCTGTCTTTTCTTCTCATAAGCCGGCAGCCTCCATCCATTCATTCATGCAAAGCGCGGCGCGCCCGGCCAGCAGGGTTCCGTTCCGTACGGAAGCCGCCCGGAGCCCGCAAATATCCGTCCCGGCGGCCATCAATTCACAGGCATGCCCGGTCAGCCACTCCTCCATCCGGGAAACGTCCGCCTCCAGATGAAACTGGAGAGCCAGCGCATGCTTCCCTGCGCAAAAGGCCTGATGCGGGGTAATCTCCGTAGACGCCAGCAGACGCGCTCCGGAAGGCACGTCAAACGTATCCCCATGCCAATGCAGAACGGGTGTTCCCTCCAAATGGCGGAGAGGAGACAGGCGCCCGGCCTCCGTCAGGGATATGCGCCCCCACCCTATTTCCCTGGCCGTACCGGGATAAACCCGGGCGCCGAGGGCATGGGCCATCATTTGAGCGCCAAGGCAGACGCCCAGCAAAGGCAGTTGACGCTCCAGACGCATGCGGACCAAATCCAGCTCCGTCTTCAGATAGGGATACCGTTCCACATCCCCCACCCCCACGGGACCGCCCAGCACTACGCAACAATCAGCCCCCAGCCACTCCTGAACGGAAGGATACGGAGCGCCTGCCTGGACGTACCGGATTTGAAAACCCCTGCTCCTGAAAAGGGGCTCCAGCGTGCCGAGATCTTCAAAAGCCACATGGCAAAGGGCCAGGCAGGTACGGGAGTGAGAACGGCTACTCATGGCAACGGAGGAATGGACTGCAACAGGAATATAGAAAAAAATCCTCCGGGAAAAGCTTTTTACCGCCTTCCGTCCGCATTTCCGGGACAATGGAAATCACAACGAGGAGGGAATCTCCGCCACATCAGCAAAAGAGCCCTCAGCCGCACGGCATAAATCCACAGGGCTCAATTCAATCTGGCAGCCCAGGCGGCCGCCGCTGACCACCATCTCCGGCAGAGCCTCAGCGCTGGAATCAATCACGGCGGGATACTTCCTCTTCATTCCCAGAGCGGTGCAGCCTCCGCGCACGTACCCCGTTACGGTGGTAATATCCTTCACAGGAAGCATGGAAAGAGCCTTGGCTCCCACGGCACGCGCCGCCTTCTTCAAGGAAAGCTCCGCGCCGATGGGAATCACGAACACGTAATACTGCCGCGGCGCGCCCTCCGTCACCAGCGTCTTGTACATCTTCTCCGCCGGCAGCCCCAGAGCCTGCGCCGTATGCCACGCGTCCACAAACTCGCGGCACTCATAGGAATAATGCCTGTAAGGGACATGCAGCATATCCAGCAGGCGCATGGCGTTCGTCTTCGCCTCCTTCTCCTTCTTTTTGGACATAAGCTTGAACCGGAATGCCCCTGCAGCATAGATAAAACGGCTCCCTTTTACAAGACCGGTTCTCTTTCCTTCCCTGCTGGAAAGTACGGCGCAGCCATGAGGCCGTTCATCAGGCTATACCCACCTGCTTATGGCGGGCAACCTCAGGAACGGCAAACAACGGAGGAGGGGGAAAAGGAAAAAACCGCCTCATTCTCCCTGAACCCTTGACTTGACGCTGACAGAAAAGCTAACATCCGGTATCATGGCAGATCATCACGTCCGGAGAAGCATTGGAGAACACATCCTGCGCTGCTTCGTCCTGATCGTGGCGCTCTTCATCATGTCCCTGGGCATCGCCCTGTCCGCCAAGGCCAACCTGGGCGTCTCCCCCATCTCCTGCACGCCGTATGTGCTCAGCCTGGCGCTCCCGCTGACGATGGGAACCGTCACCATCCTGATGCATCTGAGCTTTGTCGCCGTGCAGGCGGCCCTGCTGAAAAGGCAATTCCGTCCGGCGCATCTGCTCCAGATTCCCGTCGTCTTTATCTTCGGCGCCTTGACGGACTTCTCCATGTGGCTGATGGCTCCCCTGGAACCGTCCGGATACCTCTGGTCCGTAATCCTCTGCCTGTTCAGCTGCGCCGTCATTGGATTCGGCGTCTTTCTGCAAGTCAAGGCGGATGCCGTTCTGCTGGCGGCGGAAGGCATGAGCCTGGCCTTCGTCAAACTCTTCAAATGGGAATTCGGAGCCGTTAAAACCAGTGTGGACTGCACGCTCGTCTGCATCGGCCTGGCCTGCTCCTTCATGTTCCTGCCCGGATTGACGGGCATACGGGAAGGAACCGTGGTGGCCGCCGTTCTGGTGGGCATGATCGTCCGTTTTTTCAACAGGCACGTCTTCTGGCCGGACAGGCTGCTGGAACGGCTGGCACGCCCCGGAGCCGCAGGAGAAGTCCTTCCGCTGGCGCAAACAGCCGCTTACGCGCCGGACGCCCCCCTGGTCATCTCCATTGACCGGGAATACGGCTCCGGCGGCCATGCCATCGGCAAAATGATTGCGGAGCGGCTGGGCCTTCAATTCTACGACTCGGAACTGGTCTACCTGACCGCCTCCCAAAGCGGCCTTACTCCGGACTACATCCGCAAGCACGAACAGCAGCTTTCCAGCCGCTTCCTGCATGAACTCTATGCGCAGAACTACGCTTACACGGCGGAGGAACTGCCACCGGAAGACGCCACCTTCCTGGCCCAGAGCAAAGTTATCCGGGACATCACGGCCCGGCAGGCCTGCGTCATTGTGGGGCGCTGCGCCAATTTCATCCTGAAAGGGAGGCCCAACCTGTTCAGCGTATTCCTTCATGCGGACCGGGCCACGCGCATGCAGCGCGTCACTGAAAACTACGGGGTGAAGCCTGGCGGAGCAGCCAAAGCCATGGACCTCATGGATTCCCGCCGCCGTACCCACTGCCTGCACTATACCGGGCAGGAGCTGGGCAACGCCCGCCTCTACGACTTGTGCGTCAACACGTCCGACTACGGCCTGGAACGCACGGTGGAACTGATTCTGGAAGCCATCAACACCAGAACGGAGCAATCCCCCGCCTCGGAAACGGCCCCCGTCCGGGAACCCGCGCTCCCGGAACCGGAGGCCGAGGACATCCAGGGAGAAATCTCCCTGGCCTGACAAGACCTGCAACAGGGATGTGAAGCCTTGGGCATGCCCTCTCCTGCCATATATTTCCCGGGCCTTCCGGCAAGCGTAAGGCAGAAAGACAGTTTCCGCCGCTCCTTTTCCAACAGTTTTCCACTCTCCGGGCGGTCTTCCTCCGGGGAAAACAGGATAACTTGAGCAATTCACGGCCATGGAGCATGATACCGTTTTTTACCGTTAACGGCGCGGAATGGAAAAAGAAGATAGAAAGGCGCAAACCGGGACGCTCTTGTTTACACAAAACAAGTTGAAAGCTCCCTTTCCATGAAAAAACTCCTTCTCTGTTTGTTGTTTCTCCTGATTCCGGCTGTATCGGAAGCAGCGGAGTCCCTGCCGCCCACCCTGAAACCAGAAGCCTAGCACCGGGACCATGCCTACACCTAGGAAACGCGCCATGAAGCCGTTAAGGAACGCCACCGGAACATCAAGCCGGAATACGTCTTCATCGGAGACTCCATCACGGACAACTACCGTAAGGACAACCTTCCCTGCCAGGACTTTCTGCCCATCTGGAAAAAATACTATGCTCCCTACAATGCCTTCAATGCAGGCTTCAACGGCAATACGACGGATGACGTCCTGGCAAGAATCGGGGGCAAGGGAATCCTGGACCATGTCTCCCCCAAAGTGGTCCAGATCATGATCGGCACCAATGACACGGGACGCGGCAATACGGAGGAAGAAACTTTCAACGGCATCTGCCGCGTGGTGAACAAAGTCCATTCCAAACTCCCCCATGCCTCCATTCTCCTGGTCGGCATTCTGCCCAGCGACATTTACAACTGGCACGTAGCCGCGGCAGCCTACCCGGATAAAAAATTCAAAAGGGATATGGCCGTCAATGACAGGCTGGCACGCCTCTATGCCAAAAATCCGTTTGTTACATTTCTGGACATTCGCGACGTCTTTCTGGATGGAAACGGCAAGGTGCGGGAGGAATTATTCTGTGACCCGTCAGTCGTCGTCATCAACGGGAAAAAAGCCGGCCCCCTGCACCCCAACACGGAAGGGCAGCGCCTCATGGCGGAAGCCATTCAGCCAACCCTGGCACGGCTGATGAAAAAGCATTCCAAACAGGAATCACGGAGCATTTTCCCGTTCTCCCTTCCGGAATGAGGCATGAGCCAGTGATGCAGCTTGTTTGCCATAAAGCGTTTGTCTGCCCGTGGAACAAAGAAAATTTATCCTCTGCCGTCCGGAAAAACCTTCCTGGACACGGAACCATTGACAGCCCAGGGATGACAAAACGTCTCCCTTGACCATAACAAAGAACAGGCATTTTCAGGAAGTTCAGGGTTCCGCGCATTTCTCAATAGCCATTGCCTGCAACTAAAGAATTCTGGAAAAATCTCTTGAACTGAAACGGCGGCTTTCTCACAGAACAGCCTGAAATCCATACCCTCCTCTGCAGCCTTTCGTGTGCTGCACAGGGAGAATCAACGTTGTGTGACCTTTCACAGTCCAAAAAACCATGAGACTTTGGTCACTCCACCCTTCCTATCTGGATGCCATCGGCCTGATTGCCCTGTGGAGGGAAGGCTTGCTCGCCCGGAAAGTCCTGCTGGGACAAACAAAAGGCTACACCCGCCATCCCCAGCTCATCCGTTTCCGGGAAACGGGAAATCCCCTACAAACCATGGACCTCTACCTGAAAGCCGTCCATGAAGAATCCATTCGCAGAGGCTACAGCTTTGATTTAAGCAAAATTTCTCCTTGTGCGTGCCAGCCCTCTTCCCGCCTCCTTCTCCCGGATAAACAGCTCGAATACGAATTCCATCATCTACTGAACAAACTCCGGAAAAGGTCCCCCCAGCAATATTACCTGCTACAACAAACCACATCCATTCTCCCCCATCCCCTTTTTCAAGTGGTTCCGGGCGATATTTGTACTTGGGAAAAGTACACTTAACCCCAACATCACGATTAAAATATATCTTGATAAAATGGTTGGCCCAACAAGCAAATGATGATGCATCATTGTCCATGTCGCCCCACCCTAGCGGCATTTTTGCAACGTCATCATGTACGAGAGAACTGTTTGTGCCTCTAAGAGTGATGGAATCGTTTATTTCCATGACGTTATTCTTGCGATGCATCCATCTTTTGAAAAGTTCGCCGTTATTTTAAAAAAAGGAGAATGCCGTTCGAAAGGGTAAACTTGGACGAGACCTGAACAAAGATAAAGTCGTGGTGTCGACAGACAACACGGCAGAATCCGAAAAGCCAACTAATAAAAGAGTAGGAACAACATTACCGGAATCTGTAGGCTGAGCGTTCCCATGGCAGAATCAACCGCTTCCCATTCCTGGTAAACACTAACCAATTATCATGAGCAATCTGGATACATTTAAAACATACCTCACCAATAATCAAAATGATGAAGCTATCAACTTTCTGAACAATACCTATTTTCAAGGGGACAAAACCTACCAACTCAAAGTGAAAGATTTTGGAGGAGACCACGCGCATGCCAAAACGGGAGGAACGGAAAGCTCTCCCTGCATCACGTTCAAACCTGCATATTTGCGTCGTATACTGACAAGCCCTACTAACGAGGAGGAAGTTTTTGCCAAGTGCATTTCCACCCTGCGTCATGAAAGGATGCATGTAACACAATTAATCAAAGGGGAATTCAGAACAAAAACCCCGGATGAACTGGAATTCATGGCTTATTCGGAAGAATTGCTTCCAGATTCCGCTCTGCCTGCGTTATCTGATGTTATGTGGGAAGCGGCTTGGAAAAAATCAGACGATCATTATGGCAAGCTAACAATTCCTTCGCAGGCATACCAAGACCGAAAGACACTGATTGACCAGCTCCGCGCCAATAAGTAAAGGACAACAAAACAGAATCAACGTTTCAAACCTGTTTTTTATTTCCTTAATATCATACGTTCATACAAGAAGTGGAACAAGATTGTCTCCTCAAACAACAAATGTTGAAATGATATCTTTTGTTCCACTTCTCTTCCTTCCACCAAACACTGACCCCCAGACTTTCAATACGGTTGATAAAACGGAAAAGGCCTTAAAGCGTTCATGCTTTAAGGCCTTTATTTGGTGGAGCATAGCGGGTTCGAACCGCTGACCTCCTCAATGCCATTGAGGCGCTCTACCAACTGAGCTAATACCCCTTGACTTTCGTCTTGGTGCGTCCCGTTGAGGACGGGGGAAAAGTATCATGACAGCAGCGGACACGCAAGCTTTTTCTGCAAAAAAGATGACCATGGACGATTTTTTCCGGGAAATGCCGGACCGGGAAGAAGTTCCAAGCCGCGCATGCCCGGAAACAGGAACAGCCGGAACAAATGTGTTTGAATAAGGTTCACTCCTGTTTTACCTTTTCATAAACGATGAAACGCCTCCTTTTTCAGCATCGCATGCTTTCCGCCGCCGCTCTGGCGGCTTTTTTCCTGGCCGGTTCCCTGCATGCCCAGGAGCCTCCCGCAAACACGGGGCAACCGGCCCAAACGGAAGACAGCGGCATTTCCACTCCCCGGAGGGTCGCCGGACTGAGCGTTCTGGCATTCCTGATCGGCTGGATGATTTGGAGAAGCGGTTCGCGCCGCCAAAAGGACGGCAGCCAGGACCAGGATATTCCCCGTGATGACACTGAACCCCGGGAATGACGCCGTTTTTGAAAGGTTGCCCCTATCCTTTCCGTAGTCGTTGCAGGGAATATCCCCCTGCCCCATTCATTCATGAACGTTATTCTACCCATCCTGAGCCTCCTGTGCGGAGCCATGCTGACGGAAGCGGCTTCCGGCGTCTCTGACGCGGGAGATCCTTCCCCCGGCGTAGTGCAGGAGCTATGGTTCGGCATTCCGGGAGCATCGGTGAAGGATTTGACGCACGGGAAGATTTTTGACACTGCGGCATCTGCGGTTCACACGGTCAGCAGTCTGGATGTGGAGAACCTGGGCGACCAGTACGGAGCCCGTTATTCCGCCCTGCTCCGGGTACCCGTCAGCGGCAAGTACCGTCTTTACCTGTCTTCCGACGATTCCGCGGAGCTGTGGCTTGGCAAGGACGCCACCCAGAAGGACATGGCCTGCATTGCCACCGTCAAGGGGTATTCCGATCCCCATAATTGGAGCAACCAGCCCAACCAGGCTTCCGAACCCGTTCAACTGGAAGCGGGCAGATTTTATTTTCTGGTGGTGATTCACAAGGAGGACGGAGGTCCGGACCATATGTCCGTTGCCTGGTCCGGTCCGGACATTCCCTCTCCAGTCATCATTCCGTCCACGGCACTGTTCGTGCCTCCCGGCGTTTTGCCGGAAGACAAGCTCCAGCCTCCGGCAGCGGCTGATTGAGAAGCCTGTCCATTTCCTCCCCTTCCTGCTCCTCTATATTTTTTCAAGGCACATGACCAATTTATCATTAGGAAAAGGAGTGTTTCCCATGAATTTCCATTGCCGGAAAAGGAAATAACTTCCCCTGGCATGATAAAAAACCGGACCTCCCCACGTCAGGGAAGTCCGGTTTTTCTCGTCGTATATCATGTAGTTAATTGGAGCGGCCTGACACCAAAAATGCCAAAACACCCACTGAAACCAATTTAGCGGATTTCTAATCCGTGGTCACATAAGCCCTGTAAGGTTTTTCGGCAGAGAAGCCTTTCTTCTCCGGGGAGCGCTACCATCCCCCCAGGATATAAAGAAGAGGAAAGTCCTGGGAATAAGGGCCTCCCGGCCCTTGAAAAGTACGTTAACAGAAGGAAAATGTTCCTTTCCCTCTCCCTTGGGATTTTACGTTTCATACGAAACCGGTAGGCTTCCGTTCCCAGATGGATGTCTTTGAACCATCGGGAATTTTTTCTCAAATCCTTTCCCTTCAAGGTAGGAACTTGACCACGGATTAGAAATCCGTCTTCATTCCGGTTACTTAAACGCCTGCTTGCCGTGCGGCAATTTCTTGTGCTGCTCAATAAGATAGGTAACGAAAAGGAATAATGGGGCCTTAGTGCTCGGCACGGGTAATTTCTCCGGCATTGAACCGGAAACGGCACCAGGCTTTTCTGCAAGCCTGGTCAAGATTTATCCAATTCATTTATTTTATGATTATTCCATAACTTTTTTACAGATATTCCATTTCATTTATACACCTGTTATTCACATTCTATTTACATTTCTTTTTTCTCTTTTGTCCAGAACTTGAACTTCTTTTCCACGGCGGCAAATCGTGAAATACGGAAAGGCTATCCGGGAAAGGAACAGCAGATTCTCGCTCAAGACCCTCCCTCAACAACAGAATGAGAAAGGCAGGAAAACTGTTTTCCATCATCCCTCATTTCCACTCATGGCCTAAGAAGGGAGAAATGCCAGGAAGCGTTTGTTTCCGGCGCCAATTCCTCCACTCCTGCCGCCACAGGCTAAAATTACGGAGTAAGCTTCCGGTCAGCAATCCACCATTCAATCGGTTTCCCTTTTCATTCCTTGTAGCCTTTTCCGCAGGGATTTTTCATCTCTCTCCCTACTCCAAAAAACCGTTTTCTAAAGCATTGCCGGAGTCAGCTACGACCACATGCCCGCCCAAAAGGATATACCGTAACTGCCCCATTATTTACGGGAAGCCAGGAAAAAAATCTTTTCCGGGCACCGGATATATGGAATTTCCCGTCACCTCCTCTTTAGCGGAAGAAGGAAGCCAGCTACTCCCTGCAGCGTTTGTTTATTTACCACAGGCATGTCATCGGCCATCAGCTTCCTGTTCCCTTGAATACGGTTTTCCATTCATTTCCACGGCACAGAATGAGGGCCAATAAGGGGGATTTTAAATGTACATTCCAGGGAAGGCTTCTTCAGAGGATGTGTGACGCCAATTGTCCTTGTTCCAAACACGGACGAACGTTAGATTTTCCGCGCCGTATGACCAGAGCATCCAGAATAGAACGCCTTGATTATCTGAAAGACCAGTTGCGCAAGAGGGTCGTCATCCTGGATGGCGCCATGGGCACCAATATCCAGAAGTTCAGGCTGGAGGAGGAGGATTACCGTGGAGAACGTTTTGCGGATGCGGCCCGCTACCCCAACGACCTGAAGAATAATAACGATCTGCTGGTGCTGACCAGGCTGGAAATCATTCTGGATATTCACCGCCGCTTTCTGGATACGGGTCGCGCGGATATTCTGGAAACCTGCACTTTCGGCGCTACCAGCATCGGCCAGCATGATTACTTCTGGCACCGTCCGGAAGAAGGACGGCGCAAAGACCAGGAGTATTTCCAGGAGGTGGTGGATGCCCCTGAATTGAAGGCCCTGGTCCGGGATTTGAACATGGCAGCTTCCGCACTGGCCCGCCAGGCATGTGACGAAGCGGAAGCGTCCGACGGAAAGCCGCGCTTTGTGGCCGGCTCCATCGGTCCCATGCCTGTTACCTGCTCCCTGTCCCCGGACGTGAACGATCCCGGCTTCCGGGCCGTGAATTTCCGCCAGCTGAGGCAAGCCTACCGCGACCAGGTTCTGGCCCTGCTGGAAGGAGGAGTGGACATGCTGCTGGTGGAGACGATTTTCGACACGCTGAACGCCAAGGCGGCCCTGTTCGCCATTGAAGAGATTTTTGAGGAACAGCCGGAGGCCGCCGTTCCGGTCATGGTGTCCGTAACGCTGACGGACAAGGCCGGACGCACGCTGTCCGGCCAGACGATTGAAGCGTTCTGGAATTCCATTCGTCACGTGCGCCCTTTTTCCGTGGGCATCAATTGCGCCCTGGGGCCGGACCTGATGCGCTCCTTTGCGGAGGAGCTTTCCGGCCTGGCGGATTGCTACGTGTCCATTTACGCGAATGCCGGGCTTCCCAACCCGCTCAGCCCCACCGGCTACGACCTTCTTCCGGAGGACATGGCCCGGTTCATGAAGGAGTATGCCTCTCTGGGCCTGCTGAATATCGTAGGCGGCTGCTGCGGGACCACTCCGGAGCATATCGGCGCCATTGCTGCAGCCATGGAAGGGGAGCCTCCGCGCATTCCGGCTTCCCAGGAGCCCGCGCTGCGCCTGTCCGGATATGAAGCGTACAATCATACGCGGGAGAAGAATACCCTTTTTGTGGGGGAACGCTGCAATGTGGCGGGTTCCCCCAAATTTGCGCGCCTGATTCGTGAAGGGAATTATGAGGAAGCGGTATCCATTGCCCGCCAGCAGGTGGAGAATGGAGCCGTGGTGCTGGATTTCTGTTTTGACGACGGCCTGATCGACGGCCCCGAGGCCATGGTCCGCTTTCTTAATCTCGTTTCCGCGGAGCCGGATATTGCCCGTGTTCCCTTCATGGTGGATTCCTCCAAATGGGAAGTATTGGAGGCCGGCCTGCAATGCATGCAGGGCAAGGGAATCGTGAATTCCATTTCACTGAAGGAGGGGGAAGAGGAGTTCCTGAAGAAAGCGGCGCTGATTAAAAAGTACGGCGCTGCTGCCGTGGTGATGGCTTTTGACGAACAGGGGCAGGCTTCCAATTACGACGACCGCGTCCGCATCGCCAAACGTGCCTATGACCTGCTGGTGGAGCGGGTGCAGTTCCCGCCGGAGGATATCATTTTTGACCCGAACGTGCTGACCGTCGGCACCGGCATTGCGGAACACGCCAATTACGCGCTGGATTTCTTCAAGGCAGCAGGCTGGATTTCCCGGAACCTTCCCCACACCCACATTTCCGGCGGCATTTCCAATGTCTCCTTTGCCTTCCGCGGCAATAATCCGGTGCGGGAGGCCATGCATTCCGCCTTCCTGTACCACGCCACGCGGCAGGGGCTGGACATGTGCATCGTGAATGCTGGGATGCTGGAAGTGTACGATAATATTCCCAAGGACAGGCTGGAACTGATTGAAGACGTTCTGCTGAACCGGAATCCGGACGCTACGGAACGCCTGACGGATTACGCTGAAAAACTGGCCGCGGAGAAGACGGAAGACGGAAAGGAAAAGAAGCCCGTGCTGGCCTGGCGGGAGCAGGACGTCGCCAAACGCCTGGAGTATTCCCTCATCAAGGGCATTACCGAGTTTGTGGACGCGGATACGGCGGAGGCGTTCCGGGAGCTGGGCTCTCCACTGAACGTGATCGAAGGCCCGTTGATGGACGGCATGAAAGTCGTCGGGCAATTGTTCGGGGACGGCAAGATGTTCCTGCCCCAGGTGGTGAAGAGCGCCCGCGTGATGAAGCAGGCCGTGGCATGGCTCACCCCGTACATTGAAGCGGACAGCAAGGGTTCCTCTAAGACGGGAAAGGCCGTGATCGCCACCGTGAAGGGGGACGTGCATGACATCGGCAAGAATATCGTCGGCGTGGTGCTGGGCTGCAACGGCTTTGAGATGATTGACCTGGGCGTAATGGTCCATTGCGATACCATTCTGGACCGGGCGGAAGCGGAACAGGCGGACCTGGTGATGCTTTCCGGCCTGATTACCCCTTCCCTGGAGGAGATGTCCCACGTGGCCGCGGAGATGGAGCACCGGGGGATGACCATTCCCCTGATGGTGGGGGGGGCCACCACATCCGCCCTGCACACGGCCCTGAAAATCGCCCCCCATTACAAGGGCGCCGTGGTGCATACGGTGGACGCTTCCCAAGTGGTGCCCGCCGCCGCCGCCCTGGTAAGCGAGAAGAAGGATTCCTACATTGCCGCCGTGAAGGCACGGCAGGAGGAGTTGCGCAACAGGCATGAAAACAAGCCCGTCCGCGACCTCCTGCCCCTGAAGGAAGCCAGGGAATTGCGCTGGAAGGGAGCGGAGGGCGGTTATCTTCCCCCCGTGCCCGCACGCCTGGGACCGGTCTCCATCGGCAGCCTGCACGGCTCCGTCAGCTGCGGCTGCTGCAGTGACGACCCGCGCTATTACGTGACCGTGCAGGAGCTGATTGGGCATATTGACTGGACGCCCTTTTTCCACGCCTGGGAATTGCACGGTTCCTGGAACCGCGCCAGCCAGGAGTTCCGGACGAAGGACCCTTCCAAGGCGGAGGCGGCCGCGGCCCTGTACCAGGACGCACGCGACCTGCTGGACCAGGCCGTGAAGGAGAACCGCTACCAGGCCCGCGGCGTCATCGGCATTTTCCCGGCCAATTCCACGGCCAGCCATGACGACATTACCGTCTGGACGGATGAGTCCAGAAACGTTCCGCAGGCCATCCTGCTGACCCAGCGGCAGCAGTTGAACAAGCAGGGAAAGACCCGGCTGGCGCTGGCGGATTTCATCGCTCCCGAGGGGGTGAAGGATTATGTGGGGGCCATGGCCGTCAGCATTCACGGGTCCAGGCGCTGGGCGAAGGAATGGGAAGCCAGGAATGATTCCTACCGCGCCCTGCTGGTCAGCTCCCTGGCGGACCGCCTGGTGGAGGCTTTCGCTTCCATCGCCCATGGCAAGCTGCGCCTTTTGTGGAATATTCCGGAAGAGTCAGGGGTGCGCCCCGCCTGCGGCTACCCCAGCCAGCCGGACCACCAGGAGAAGGAAACCGTGTTCGACCTGCTCCATGCCCGGGAGGAAGCGGGCATGAACCTGACGGAGACCTGGATGATGCAGCCCGTTTCCTCCGTCTGCGCCCTCGTGTTCTCCCACCCGGAAAGCACCTATTTTTCCGTGGGCGTCACCGGGGAGGACCAGCAGAAGGATTACGCCGCCAGAAGACAGGCCGCCCATTCCTGACTTTCCCGTTTTTATTCCGCCTTTCCCCTTTATGCAGCATACCGACCAAATACAGGCCCTTTCAGAGTTCCTGCTGGAGTACGCCACCACGCTTATGGGCGCGGGGGTGCACACCAACCGCGCCGTGCGCAATATTTCCCGCATTGCCGCCGCGTACGGGTACAGCGCGGATATGACCATTTTCCAGCGCAATATCACCATGAGCCTGATTTGCAAGGATGACGAGACGCTGCGCCGCACCTCCGTCCGGAAGCTGAAGCCCCTGGCGTTCAACTTGAACCTGATCCAGCAGCTCAGCGAATTGAGCTGGCTCCCGGTGGACAACAACGTCAGCATTGCGGAGATGGAGCAGGCGTTCCGCTCCATCGTGCGCACCAAGAGGTTTTCCCGCTGGACGGACCTGCTTCTGGTCAGCGTGGGCAACGCCGCCTTCTGCCGCCTGTTCAACGGGGACCTGTGGGCCATGCTGACCGTGTTCGCCGCCACCCTGCTGGGCTTCCTGGTAAAACAGCAGCTTTCCCGGTTGAAGTACAATCCGCTGGGCGTCATTATCCTTTCCGCCTTCGCCGCTTCCATGGCGGCCGCGTGCGCCGTCATCTTCCAGCTCGGCTCCACGCCTCAGATCGCCCTGGCCACCAGCGTCCTGTTCCTGGTTCCCGGCGTTCAGATGATCAATTCCATCATGGACCTGATGCACGGCCACATCCTGATGGGCATCTCACGCGGCGTCCATTCCATCATGATGATTTCCTGCATCACCATCGGCCTTTCCGCAACCATGCTCATCGTGGGGGTAAACAGCTTATGAGTCCGGATTTTCTTTCCTCCATCCTCCTGGACGGCCTGATGGCCGCCATTGCCGCCACGGGGTTTGCCGTCATCTCCAATCCGCCCAAGCGCGCCATTGCCGTTTCCGCCCTGCTGGCGGCCATCGGCCATGCCTTCCGGTTTTACATGCTGCATTCCTGGTCCATTGACATTTCCAGCGCTACCTTTATCGCCGCCTTCACCATAGGCATGCTGGGCGTCATGACGGCCAAGCTGGTGAAGTGCCCGGCGGAGATTTTCGCCTTCCCCTCCCTGCTGCCGATGATTCCGGGCGTGTACGCCTACAAGACCATCCTGGCCCTGATGCAGTTCATGCAGGAGAACCAGGACACGGCCACCATGAACCGGCTGATTGTAGAGATTTGCAAGAACGGCATCACGGCGTTCTTCATCATCTTCTCCCTGGTGATCGGAGTAGCCATTCCCATGCTGATGTTCAAACGGTTGAGCTATACCCGCATCATCAAGCCGGAACATTGACCGCCAAACGCCGGAACCGGGACATTTTTCTCTTGCCAGACTACGCCCCGTATGGTTTACTACGCCCCGCAACGGCAGGAATGCCAGTGCAAGACAGCCCCATAGTGTAATTGGTAACACACCTGATTTTGGTTCAGTATTTCTAGGTTCGAGTCCTGGTGGGGCTGCCAATCCAACCCTCTCTTCAAGGAGGGTTTTTTGCTGCCTTTTTCCGGCGCCGTTTCCCTGCCCGATTTCGCCAGCAGTGAGATTTCCCCCGGCCCCAGTGAATTGCCGGCCTGCGGCACGGCGGTTGTCCTGGCGGAACCTTCGTGAACCTGCAGCGCACCAGGGATGCCACCGGACGTAAGGAAGCCGTCCTTCCCGCATGTTCATTCACGGCCGTGCGCCGGGAATAAGGGTTCCGGCCCTTTAGACTCCGGACGGCACAAAGAAAATTCCCCGCCGCTGTGCTGCGGAAAATGTTTTAAATACGCTAGCCAGGAAACCAGACAAGCCTGGCGGACAGAAAGGATAGCTTGAAGCGCTCAGGAGGAATTAATCAAGCTTCCATTCCCAGGCAACGGCAGAATGAACATGGCGGGATATGATATTCCCCCCACTCCATTTATTTCTGGAGAATACAGAAGGATTTCCCCCTTACAAAATTTGGAACAGAAAACGGAACGGGCACTTCCGGAGATTATCCGGAGGAGCCAGGGGAACGGAGTAACGGCCACCCTTTCCACTTTCCCCCGTTTCCACGCCTTCCGGACGAGGGCCACGTGGCATTTCCAGACGGTAAAAGCTCTTGCGTTACAGGGATTTTTTTGCATAATCCCCCGGCAGGAATGACGGAAAAACCTATACAACTTGGGCTTGCCGGACTGGGGACGGTCGGTTCCGGCGTTTATGAAACGCTGTGCCGCAACCACTCCCTTCTGGAAGCCCGGAGCAAGATTCCTTTCAGAATCAAGCGCATCGCCGTGCGCAATCTGGAAAAACCCAGGGAAACCGCCGTTCCCCAGGAGCTGCTGACGGACGACTGGCAGGACCTGGTGAATGACCCGGAAATAGACATCGTCATCGAACTGATCGGCGGCACGCGCCAGGCTTACGAGCTGGTGACGCTGGCCCTCCGCGCCGGGAAACCCGTCGTCACGGGAAACAAGGCTCTTCTGGCGGAGTACGGCGCGGAGATTTTCAAACTTTCCGCGGAAATGGGCACGCCCATTTATTTTGAAGCTTCCGCCGGAGGCGGCATCCCCATCATCCAGAGCCTGCAGAATTCCCTGATCTGCAACCATATCAATTCCATTGTCGGCATCATCAACGGAACGTCCAATTACATCCTCTCCGCCATGGGGGAACACGGGGCCGATTACGCGGACGCCCTGGTCCAGGCCCAGAAGCTGGGCTTTGCGGAAGAAGATCCCTCCCTGGACGTCAACGGCTGGGACGCCGCCCACAAGGCCCTCATCCTGGCGATGCTGGCGTACGGAACCACCATTTCCCCTGACAAGATTTACGTCAGCGGCATTGAGAACATCACCAGCCGGGATTTCGAGTTCGCCAGGAAGCTGGGGTATACCATCAAGCTCCTCGTCGTCATCCGCTACCATGAAGGGCAGGAAGACGCCCTGGAACTGCGCGTCCAGCCCTGCTTTGTCCATGACTGGCATATCCTGGCCTCCGTGAACGGCGTATTCAACGCCATTTCCGTCAACGGAGACATTGTAGGGGAAACGCTGTTTTACGGCCGCGGAGCGGGCAAAAATCCCACAGCCTCCGCCGTCATCAGCGACGTGATCACCGCCATGCGTGAAAGCCGCTATCCTGAATACCATACGGGGTTCAATCCGTATGCCAAGTCCTGCGGAATCATGCACATCAATGATACGGTCACCCCGTATTACGTCCGCTTCCAGGTGGCGGACCAGCCCGGCGTCATTGCGGAGATAGCCCGCATTCTGGCCACCTTCGGCATCGGCATATCCGCCACCTCCTCCGCTCCCAGCCATATCGCTGAAGACGGAGCCCAGTGGAACGACCTCGTTTTCATCCTCCATTCCTGCCCGTGGGGCCAGCTTCAGAAGGCCCTGGAGGAAATTGCCCGCATTTCCTGCGTGGCGGCGGAACCCCGCGTACTCCGCATCGAACACCTTCTTCCTCAATCCTAACCTACATCATCATCCTGTTACATGGCTCTTATCGTTCAAAAATTCGGGGGCAGCTCCGTCGGCACCATTGACCGCATCCGCAATGTGGCGCGCCGCATCCATGACACCGCCAAAGACGGCAACCAGGTGGTCGCCGTCGTTTCCGCCATGAGCGGGGTGACGGACAAGCTGATCGGCCTGGCCAAAGAGTTGTCCGAATCCCCTTGCGAACGCGAACTTGACGTGCTGATGGCCACCGGAGAGCAGCAGTCCATCGCCCTGCTCTGCATGGCCCTGCACGAGCTGGGGGAAAAAGCCATGTCCTTCACGGGGGCGCAGGCGGGCATCACAACCTTCGGCAGCCATACGCGTGGCCGCATCCACAGCATCAACCCCACGCTGATGAACAAGTACCTGCTGGAAGGCAACATCCTCATCTGCGCCGGCTTCCAGGGAGCCACGGAGGAAGGAATGGTCCAGACGCTGGGCCGCGGGGGGTCCGACCTTTCCGCCATCGCCATCGCGGCCGCGCTGAAAGCGGACGTGTGCCAGATTTTTACAGATGTGGACGGCGTGTACACCTGTGATCCCCGCGTGGTGAAAGACGCCAAGAAGATACAAACCCTTTCATATGACGAGATGCTGGAGATGGCCTCCAACGGTTCCAAGGTGATGCAGTCGCGCTCCGTGGAATTCGCCAAAAAATTCGGCGTCGTCTTTGAAGTTCGCAACTCCATGAACACCAACCCCGGTACAATCGTGCAAGAAGAAACTCCCTCCATGGAAGCCGTCGTCATCCGCGGCATTTCCATTGACCGCAACCAGGCCCGCGTTACCATTACCGGCATTCCGGACCAGATCGGCTACACGGCCCAGATACTGGGCGCCCTGGCAGAAGCGGAAATTAACCTGGACATGATTCTGGCCAATACCGCTCATGACGGCTACGTCCGCCAGTCTTTCACCATGCCCTCCAACGAACTGGGCCGCGCCCAGGCTGCCCTCAAGCCGGTCATGGCCGCCCTGGGTTCCACCGTGAAGGTGGAAACGGAAGCGGGTCTTGCCAAGCTTTCCCTGGTAGGCATCGGCATGCGTTCCCACTCCGGCGTGGGAGCTACCGCGTTCAAGGCCCTGGCGGACGCCAACATCAAGACCGGCATGATTTCCACCTCGGAGATCAAGATTGCCGTGATGGTGGACGAGTCAGACATTGAGGAAGCGGCCCGGGTGGTGCACAGGGCGTTCAATCTGGGCGTCTAACACTTCCCCCTTTTTTCAGGCCCGGTTCACGGAAACGTGAACCGGTTTTTTCATGTATTTTCCCCCCTGTCCGGGACAGGGAGGGGAATGCTGAAATACAAAAAAAGGCCTGCTTCCTGAAAGGAACCGGACGGGGAGATGAAACATGCCCGGGCAACAAGGAAGGGCCTGCCGGAAAAACGGAAAGAAAAAAGAGTAAGACGTTATTTGCCGGAAGAGGGCCGGAAGCGGGCAGCCTCCGATTCTGCGGTGATCCTGGCGGGTTCGATATGAAGGAGTTTCCTTATAGCTCGGCCCCGATCGCTCTCCGCCATCGGGAAGTAAATGACGTCGTCTCCCAGATCATAGGAATCCAGGCCCGGGATACTGTCCGCCGGAGCAAAAGATTCCGGCGTGTCCGGCAGTTTTTTTACCTCCTTGGAGGAGGCAAGGGTATAATACATATAATTACCGGAATACAGTTCCGTTTTAGGGGAGCTGCCCGGTTCCGGTTTAGAGAAGCTGACCGCAGAGTGTTTATGGGCAGCCCAGCTCCACTGGATCAAAGCCTCCACAGGAATGTCCCCTCGGAGAGATTGGACGACGCGGGCGTAGTACGTTATCTCCTGGTCCGTTTCTACCGTCTTATAAATAATAACCGCCAGGAGAATGTCGCTTCTCCGCAGGTACATGGCCGGGCTGTAAAGAGAAGCATCCGCGGCCACTTCAGCCTGCGTGGGAAAGGGGGGGGAAGATGGCGCTGCGCTGGCCGATACGGGTATCAGTCCGGAAAGCAAACAACAAAAGAGTGGTGTTTTATCCATAGAAATGGGTAGATTACTTTCTTTCCCATTATGTTCAAAAACGGAGCGAATGCTTTAAAAGCATTCGCTCCGTAAAAAAGAAGTTGATGAATTATTCAGCGTCTTTCAATGTCGCCCGGTTGATTAACCAAATGGGGCCAGTCAGGAAACTGCCAATGGAGATGTTGTCTCCCGGACACATTCCTGCGTGACCCTTTCCGGCAAACACAATAATGTCGCCCGGCTGCGGGCTGCAATAGCCTGTATCCTGGCCGTCGGCATAGTCCGGGTCGCCCAGGAGCTTTTGCACACAAGCGGCCATGTCCCTTGCACGGATGATCACGTGGGTTTTACCTCCCAGCGCATCGGCGTTCGCCTTGTCTCCAATGAGCTCCGCCCCTGCTTCGTTCTTCAAGTCCTTTCCGAAGGAACTCAGCGCGATACTCATGCGCAGGGCGCAGCTGTTATAATAGCTGCGCAATTGCTCAGGTACATTGTCCTCAATTTCCTTCAGGTGGGCCTGATAGAGCCACCCCCCGATGTAGGACCAAACCTGTCCGGGATTGGGCATGGTGACATAATCCACCATATTGTAGCATTTCAGCAGTTTTTGGGCATCCTCCGTCTTCCAAAGATTGACGGGGGCATCAATTTCCCAAAGTTCCAGGTCAGCCCCATCCATTTGAGGAACGAATTCTTCCGCATTGGGATAGGGGGCAATGGCATCCGGAACCTTCAGGTTCTCATGATGGAGCTTGACGTAATGGTAACCTTGCTTGAGTTCCTTCTTGCCCTCCGCCTTCTTGGAGGAGTTGCCGTCCTTGAGTTCCACCACTTTCTGGTTGTCTATTTCCAGGTAACCGTTGTCGTCCATCTGAATGGTAAAGGCATATTCCTTATCGAAGGGGATACGGATGTATCCTTCCCAGTCATGGACGCCGGTTTCTTCCGTCTTGTGCCAGACGATTTTGGGAGCGTCTTTTTTCTTCACCTTGTAACGAGGATTATTTTCAGCGTCGAGCGGGTGAAATGGTATAGTTGATATAGCCATAGTGTTTATGTTTTCAATTCATTTATTGTTGAATGAACTGGTCATTCAGTCCATGGTCACCTTGAAAGATTTCTCTCTCCCCATCAACACGTTCAACGCGTATTCGGCAGACAGGGAAAGGGCCGAAACGGCGCAGGAATCAGGTGAAAATAAAGGGCATCAAAAATACAAGCATTGATGGCCAATAATTAAACATTCCAATCTCTCCGTCCCGGGAAGAAATAAATGCGCCTTCCGCCTGCACATTCCGGAATTTTGCCAAACCGTCTCCAATACGAAATATAAGAGGCGCCTCCAGAAGGAATATACCTCTCCGGACTATTGACGAGTGTTCATCTACAGGGAATTGGTCATTTTTCCCTGTAACCATGCAGAGGCCGCAAAGGAAATTCCTTTACTGCACCCGTATGGTCTGTTCAATCAGTTCGTTCAGGCGGGGGGCGGAAACGCCGCCGACCATTTCCTTCAGCTTCATGCCTTCCAGATACAGGACCGTTAGCGGAACGGCTTCCAGCCCGTACTTGCGGGCCACGTCCGGATAAGCGTCTGCGTCAATCAGCACGGCGAACGCCTTGCCGTCCTGCGCCGCGGCGTAGGACTTGACCGCCTGCACGTAGTCCGTGGCCGGGCGGCTCCAAGGGGCATAAAAGACAATCAGCACCTTGCGGCCGGAGAGTTCCGTGAGCTGCCTCATGTCCTCCCCCTTGTAGTCCATCCACACGGGGGCCTTCTTTTTAGGCTCCGCGGGGGGGAGAACTTTTTTGGGAGGGTCAAACGTTCTTTCCAGGGGGCGCGGAGCGGGCTTCTTCTCCGCGTAGCGGGCGCGCCGTTCGCTGGAATCGTCGCATCCGGTCAGGCCGGCCATCAGCAGGCCGCTGACCAATATGAACAAGCCCTGTTTCATTCCGCAGGCAAGTATGCCCGGGGAAGGCGAATTTGCAAGACTGAAACCCGTCCCGCTTTTCGCGTTGCCCCCGCCCCCCCTTCTCTGTTATGGTAGCCGTTGCATGAACGGCGTCCCTCCACTGGAATTTGCAGGGGTTTCCCACTGGGCGGCTTTGGCCGTTCTTCTGGCGGCGGGAGTTTGCATCATGGAACTGGGGCAGTCCTACAAGAAAACCGTCAGGAACCGCACCACGTTCTGGCTGGGAGTCGCCTGCCTGTTCAGCCTGGTTCCGGACCTGGCCGCCATGCTGGCGGATGAACCGGAAAAGAGCTGGACGTGGATGCTTCCCCTGCATTTCTGCTCCGTCATGCAGGTGCTCTGCGCCCTGAGCCTGTGGATTCCCTCCCGCCTGCTGCGCTCCGTGGTGTACTACTGCGTGCTGTGCGCCACCTTGCAGGGGCTGCTCACCCCATCCGTGGCCCACGATTTCCCGTCGTGGACGTACTTCGCCTTTTTCCTGTCCCACGGCGTAACGGTCATCACGGCCCTTTACCTGCCGCTGGCCCTGGAATGGAAGCCGGCGCGGTGGGATTTCCTGTGGGCCCTTCTGCTGGCGAACGTATATCTGGCCGCCGTCCACCCCGTCAACATGCTTCTGGAAACCAATTACGGGTTCACCGTGGCTACGCCTGCGGGCGGCTCCGTGCTGGACCTGTTCGGGCCGTGGCCCTGGTACCTGCTGTGGATGCAGATTCCGGCGCTCGTGCTGATGTACCTGCTCACGCTTCCCTTCCGCCATTATCCCAGAGGACGCACGGGCAGTTCCCTGTTCCATCATTGAGAAAGGCCCCACCATCCGCGCCAGACTGTTCATGCCGGAACTACTGCGAAAGAGGAAAGGCGCGGACTCCCGATTCCGGACAAGAAGGGCCGGAACGAGCCTTTTATTGGACAATAGGCTTGAGGATGCCGATGTAGGTGTCCGACGTTCCGGTTCCGCGATAGATGGAATCTATCCTGATCTTGATGGTGTGCACAGGCTGCCTGTAGTACGGCGGCACGACGATCTGGGGCGTCCAGTCATCCCGCAGCGTGGCGTCAAAGGTGTAATTACCGTTCAGCGTTACCTGGATGACTTTGGGGCGGCTGAACATAGAATAGGCTATGTTCGGATGCCGCCGCGCTTCCGTATCCCTTTCCGGATTGGTCACCGGGGAAATGCCGGTTTCCAGCATGATGCCCAGCAGCCGTCCCGGATTCTTGAGCTTGATTTCCAGGGTTTCCCCCTGCCCGTCTCCGGAAACGCCTTCCGCCCAATAGCCGGTGCCGTTCTTCAGGTTATCCGGGGAGCACGGCGCGCCGTAGGGGTCCTTCTCCAGAGTAGAGCTGGCCGTCACATCATACTGGTCCGTCAGGGTTCCCTTTTCACCGCGGATGGTGACCTGGCCGTCCTTGTCCAGCACCCAGCCGGGGCCGGGCGTCAGCACCACGGAGGAAGCATAGGGCCTGCCGTCCGCTCCCAGCAGGGACCAGGTATAAACGCCTTTGGGCGTAGTCACAATGGATTTGGCATCTGCGGACGGGTCCAGCTTGACGGATTGGTTGGTCATCTCCGAGCTGTATACATTCACGACCGCCCTGGGGGTGCCTCCCGTCCAGGTCATCACCGGAGAGGCGAGCAGCGTCAGACGGGGTTCCCCCATGTTGACCTTCGGTTCCGGCGTAATGGCAATATCCTGCGTATAAGGCACGGAAAACTGGAAGGTAAGCACATGAGTACCCGCCTTGTTGGGAACCTGGGCCACCAGCCAGTGGGTGATTCCGGCAACGGGGGACATGGTGGGAGCGTCCGCCTGAAGATGCCGCCCTTCCACCAGGGAGGAATCACATTTCAAATCGTCCACGGACGTCACGATGTCCTGCACCGCCTTCGTAAAAGGCAGGTTGCGTATGGGCTCCGGCTTTGCGGCATTGGCCTGTTCATCCGGCGGATCATACTGGAACGGCACGCCCACGGAGATGGTCTTGCCCTTGACGCCTTTGGGGATGTCCAGCGCGCAGGTGTAAATCAGAAAGGCCTGGTGCTGTTTCAGGGACACGGTAACGTCCAGGGCGTTCAGCCGGATTCCGTCCGCCTGCGTCAAATCCATGGGGACCGGCAAGCCGGGCGCCGGAGCAATGCATTGAAGGGAGACGTTCCGCGACCGGGGTTGCGGGGCCTTTTCTGCGGCGCTCTGTTCCTTATGCTGAGGGTCTGCGGCCAGGACCGGCATGCAGCACACGGCGCCGGTCAACCAGATCAGGGTAGCCAATCTCATGGCCGTTAAAATAACGCCTTGCAGCACGTTCATCAAGGCTCATTTGAGGCAGATGGATAAGCCTTTTCCTCCTCCTGCTTCCCGCCTTAAAAAACAAGGGAGAGGCCATTTTTTAATCCGTAAAATCCGTAGCCGGCAGGCATTCGTTTCAAGCCCAGGAATGTTGTCCCATGTTTTTTAAAAGGGCTTGTTGAGACTTTTCCGGAACGACTTTTTGCCGGATGGGTGAAGAGCGGCGCCCTTGTGAAGGGGAGCAGAAGGAGGCCGCTCCCAACCGGATAGAAAACCGGCATGGACATCAGATGCTTTACCATGTTATTAATCAACAAAATTCATTCACTGGTAATAATCAACAGGAATTTTTACATAACAGGAAATACACGCTGCAATATCCATCCATCCGGCCCCTTAACGCCTTCTTATTGCCGGGGGTTTCCCATGAAAAAGCCCCCTCCGGGAGAGGCGAATAACGTTCTGCAGGAAGGCGCCCGTCAAGCAAAAAAAATGGAGTGTCAGGCAGACAAAAAAAATTCACGCAAGACAGGAGCAAAATTTCTCGGAAACCGGGATAAAGCACAACATGTGGGATACAGAAAAAAAGACTGTACAATATTTCCTTTTCATCGCGATTATTTTTCAGTAGATAATGCAAACGCTACGCGCCGCCCCAACCCCGCGACGGAGCGCTGCCTCACGGGATTTCTCCCAAACGCTTTCTACTTCGCAAGCCATGACTATAGACAACTCGCAAACCATACTCAAACTGCGTACAGGACAGGAAATCATCCTCCCCCAGAGGAAGGACCTTCTGGGCGGTCTGAAATTCACCAGAAGATTTTCCCACAACGAAGTCCATCCCTATGATGAAGTGGACTGGACCCGCCGCGACGTCCGCATCATGGATTGGAAGACCGGCAAGACCATTTACGAGCGCCTGGGCCTGGAAGCGCCCGCGCACTGGGATGACAACGCCGTCAAGATCACGGCGGACAAGTACCTTTTCGGCAGTGAACCGGGGTCCCTGGAATATGAAGACAGCTTCCGCAATATTTACGACCGCATTTCCAACACCTACACCGTATGGGGCTGGGAGGAAGGCTACTTCGCCACGCTGGAGGACGCGGAGATTTTCAACGAGGAAATCAAGGCCATGCTGGTGCAGCAGATTTGGGCTCCCAACTCTCCCGTATGGTTCAACATCGGCCACTGGGAACAGTGGCGCTGGGGCCGCCCGGACCTGCGGGAAAGCTATACCGGCCACGGCAACAAGGCCTACCACACCAAGGGCACCAAGAACAACCTGAAGACCTTCACGGTCCAGTCCACGTATGAATATCCCCAGTGCTCCGCCTGCTTCCTGACGGAAGTGGGGGACAGCATGGAGGACATCCTGGATCACCTGACCACGGAAGGCCGCATTTTCGCGTCCGGTTCCGGCGTGGGCATCAACCTTTCCACCCTCCGTTCCTCCAGAGAGCCCATCAGCGGCAAGGGACGCTCCTCCGGCCCCATTTCCTTTGACCGCGGCTGGGACCGCATGGCCGGGGCCATCAAGTCCGGCGGCAAGACGCGCCGCGCTGCGCGCATGGTGCTGATGTTCAGCGACCACCCGGACATTTTCGAGTTCATCAGCACGAAGAACCGCCAGGAAGACATCGCCAAGGTGATCCTGCGCGAGCACAACGTGCACGTAGAGCTGAAGCAGATTGCGGAAACCAAGCTGGTGGCGGGAACCCCGGCGGAAAAAGCCGCCGCGCGCCTCATTCTTTCCCTGCCGCTGGCTACCCGGAACAGCTTTGACCCGCACATGGACGCCCTGCTGTACGGGGAAACGCTTTCCCACCAGAACGCGAACCATTCCGTCTCCCTGAAAGGCGACTTCTGGCAGGCCCTCGCCAACAACGGCAATACCTACACGCGCTGGGTCACGAACCCGGCCCACATTGAACAGACTTTCCGGGCCCAGGAACTGCTGGAAGCCATGGCGAAGTCCATCTGGGACAACGGGGAGCCCGGCGTGCACAACAATGACGTGATCAACCTCTGGAACCCCGTCAAGTCCATCGGCTCCATCACTACCTCCAACCCCTGCTCCGAGTACGTCTTCCTGAACAATACGAGCTGCAACCTTTCCTCCTTCAATGCCTACCGCTTCCTGACGAAGGATGAGGACGGCAAGCCCGTCTTCGACGCGGACGCCCTGACCCACGCCGCGCGCCTGGCGATGGTCTGCGCTGACCTGAACGTGGAACGCGGCGGCTTCCCGATTGAAGAAATCGCGGAAGGCACCTACAAGTACCGCACCACGGGCATCGGCTTCGCCAACGTGGGCGGCTCCCTGATGGCGCTGGGCGTTCCGTACGATTCCGACGAAGGCCGCTGGATTGCTTCCCAGCTTTGCAGCGCCCTGACGGCGGCCTGCTGGACGGCCTCCGCGGAGATGGGAGCGGAACTGGGTTCCTACGTGGAATACCCCGCCAGCAAGAAGGACCTGCTGGCCGTGCTGCGCCTGCATAACGCGGCCCAGAAGCTGGCGACCGCCCTGCCCGCCCAGAAGGATTCCAAGACTCTGGACGACCTGATTGAGAACATCATCGCCAACGCCGGCGGAGTGCTGCCGGAAGCGCAGGGGCTGACCGCCTCCTACGCCCTGCATGCCTATCTCAAGAGCTTCAAGGCTCCCACCCTGATGAACAAGGAGCGCATCGCCCCCGCCGCCAAGCTGGCGGAAGCCGCCTCCGGGATGTGGGCCAAGGTCGCCAAGGCTACGGCGCACCGCAACGCCTTCGTCTCCGTGATGGCCCCCACGGGCACCATCTCCGCCCCGCTGGGCTGCTACGATGAAGGCACCACCTCCATTGAACCGGATTACACGCTGGTGAAGTGGAAGCAGCTTGCGGGCGGAGGCTCCCTGAAAATGTTCAACCGCCTGGCCCTGGAAGGCCTGCGCTCCCTGGGCTATGCGGAAGACTTCGTCAATGAAGCCGCCCTGGAAGTGGCCGGCCTGGACGGCCTGATTTCCGCGTTCCAGGGGAATATGGACGCCGTCGTGAACCAGCTCATCGTGGACCCCTGCAACGACCAGGCCGGACCCGTGCGCCTCGCGTGGCGCCGCCTGCTCTCCGGCACGGAATCCCGCAGCGAGATTCAGGAAAAGGTGGCCTATATCAGCAACCCGGCCAACATGTCCGTGCTGACGGCGGATGAACTGACCGTCATCAATGGCTCCGCCCACATTGAGTCCATCCCGTGGCTGGACAAGAAGGACCTTCCGGTCTTTGACTGCGCCGCCACCAACGGCAACGGCATCCGCGCCATCTCCCCCGCCGGCCACGTGCTGATGCTGGGAGCCCTCCAGCCCTTCATTTCCGGGGCGTGCTCCAAGACGGTGAACATGCCCGTCTCCGCCACCGTGCAGGAAGTCTACGATTCCCTCATCATGTCCCATGACCTGGGCGTGAAGTGCATCGCCATTTTCCGCGCCGGCTCCAAGGCGAACGCCGTTTACGTGGTGGACACGCCGGAAACCCGCATGTTCAAGGCCAACCACGTCTGGGAACAGCTGGTGAACGCCGGATCGGACGCCATTGACGAGATCATCGCGGAAGCCTCCAAGCCGCGCCAGCGCAAGCTGCCCGGCCGCCGCCTGGGCCAGACCGTGAAGTTCTCCGTGGGCGGCCAGCTGACGGGCTACCTGACGGTGGGCGTGTATGCGGACGGCACCTGCGGGGAAGTCTTCGGACGCCTGGGCCAGGTGGGCTCCTTCGCCTCCGGCATGTTTGAGGCGTACTGCAAGCTGCTCTCCACGGCCCTCCAGTTCGGCGTGCCGCTCAAGGAAGTGGTCAAGGGCTTCCGCAATTACTCCTTTGAGCCTTCCGGCTTCTGCCGCGTGGGGGACGATACGGAGGCGGATACCTGCACGGAAATCCGCTCCTGCGCCTCCGTGGTGGACCTGATCGCCAAGATTCTGGCGTGGCTCTTCCCGGAAAGCAACGGCTACCGCCTGCGGGACGTGTTCTCCATCCCGAGCGTCAGCCTGCCCGGCCAGGCTCCGGACACCACGGTGAGCGTGCTGCCCCCCCGCATCATCACCGCTCCGGTGCATCTTGAAACCCCGGCGCTGCCGGAGGTTCCCGCCGCCGGCAAGGCGCCGGAAGGCACCATGCTCAACGGCGCTTCCCTGTGCCCGCAGTGCCATTCCCTGGCCTACGTGCAGGACGGCAAGTGCAAGTCCTGCCGCTCCTGCGGGTATAAGGATGGCGGCTGCGGAGAATAAACGGTAAACGGCTTATTCCCGTACCTTCTATTTCAAGGCGGAACCCGGCCAGCTTCCGGGTTCCGCCTTGCTGATGCTTTCCCCAGCTCCAATCCATCAGAATCAATCAAATGGCTATGTGGAACCCATGGCGCGGATGCCACCGGTACAGCGCCGGGTGCAAATTCTGTTATATTCATCAAGCCGACAGACGGAGGGGAATGAATACGGACGAGATCGTGAAAACAGACAATTTTCATGCCCCCGTGCTGAAGAATAAAAAGGGAGATTACAGAATGAAACCCGGCCAGACCGTGTATCTGGGCTTCTCCACGGATTTTCTCATCCGGGAGGCGGACCCATGGCGCGGCGAATGCTGGGAAATGATCCGGGAACGCCGGGACCTGAATTTTATTTTCCTGACCAAAAGAATTGAACGGTTCATGGAATGCATCCCCGGTGACTGGGCGGACGGCTATGACAACGTCACCATAGGCTGCACGGTGGAAAATCAGGACAGGGCGGATTTCAGGCTCCCCATCTTCAACAAGCTTCCCATCAAGCATAAAAACATCATTTGCCAGCCGCTTCTTGAGCAGGTGGACCTGGCCCCGTATTTGAACCAGATTGAACTGGTCGTCGCAGGCGGAGAATCCAACAGCTGCGCCAGGCCCCTGAATTATGAATGGATCTTATCCATCCGGGAACAATGCATCCGGAGCAAGGTCCATTTTGAATTCAGGCAATGCGGGACAAACTTCATCAAAGACGGGAAAATGTACCGTCTTCACGTCAGGCAGCTATGCAGCCAGGCGAAGAAGGCCGGCATCAACTGCTGACCTCCTGCCCGGCGTGCGGCAGAAAAAAGCGCCGCCCCCACGCGTTCCGGACTACGGGGCAAAAAACCACCCGGAAGAAGGAATGATAGGCGTTTGCCTTGAAATCCGGCGTAACTTCATTCATAGTACAGCGTGAACGCCTGAGCCCGTTCCTCTATCTTTCCATGAAACCCTACTACACCCTGGCCGATCTTCTGGATGAAGAACATCCGTTTGATGCCGGAGAATCCGTTCCCGCCAGACTGGCCGTGATCGGCTTCCCCATCGCCCATTCCAAATCTCCCGCCATGCAGCAGGCCGCTCTGGATGCCGCGGGCATCCGTGCGCGCTACATCCGCATCCAGGCTTCTCCGGAAGAGTTTGCGGACGTGGTGCGCCTGCTCCGGGAAAAAGGATTCCTAGGAGCCAACGTCACGGTGCCCCACAAGCAGGCCGCCTGCTCCCTGTGCCATGATACGGACGCCCTCTCCCGCGCTACGGGTTCCGTCAATACGCTCGTCTTTCAAAAGGACGGCTCCGTTTCCGGCTTCAATACGGACGGTCCGGGCTTTGGACGCGCCATCCGGGAAGAATTTTCCGTGGACCTGCGCGATTTGAAGGTAGTGCTTCTGGGCGCCTGCGGCGGGGCCGGGCTGGCCCTGGCCTACACCTGCGCCATGCAGCACTGCGAGCGGCTGACGCTGGCAGGCAGGTCAGAAGAAAAGCTCCAGGCCCTTAAGGACAAACTGAGTTCCTTTTTCATTGACGAACACAGGCTGGAAGGACCATCCGACCGTCTGGCGGCCCACCTGAACAACACGCCGCGGTTCAATTCCGCCGTGGCGGAAGCGGACCTGATCGTCAACGCCACGTCCCTGGGCCTGAAACCTACGGACCCCTCCCCCGTGCCGTCCGCCCTGCTTTCCGCCCACCACCTGGTGTATGATTTACAGACGCATGACGACGCTTTCCAGATGGAAGCCCGCTTCCAGGGAGCCAGGGTCTCCAACGGCCTCTCCATGCTGGTTCACCAGGGGGCCCTTTCCTTTGAACGCTGGTTCGGCATCAAGCCGGACATTTCCGTCATGCGCCAAGCCCTTGAACAAAAGCATGCCTGACACCAAACCCGATTTTGACATCCGGGCTTTCCGGAACGCGCTGGTGGAGTGGTTCCGGCGGGAGGGGAAGGATTACCCGTGGCGCCGGACCACGGACCCATGGCACATCCTGGTTTCCGAGCTGATGCTGCAGCAGACCACCATTCCCACCGTTCTGGGAAGGTATGAACGGTGGATGCGCCAGTTCCCCACTCCCGGGCACCTGGCCTCCGTGGACGAACAGACGGCCCTGCGCTCCTGGGAGGGGCTGGGGTATTACCGCCGCGTGCGTTCCCTCCAGGCCATCGCCAGGGAGATTGTCCACGAATTCGGCGGAGAGTTCCCGGACAACCCGGAAGGGCTGAAACGCCTGCCGGGCATCGGCCCGTATACGTCTGGGGCCCTGCTTTCCTTCGCCTTCAACAAGGCCGCCCCCATCGTAGACGCCAATGTGGCGCGCGTGCTGGCCCGCATTGACAATTATTCCGTGCCTGTGGATTCCACGGAAGGGTTGAAGTACCTGTGGACCCGCGCGGAAAATCTGGTGGATCCGGAACATGCCCGCGAATTCAATTCAGCCATCATGGAATTGGGGCAGACCTACTGCAGGATCAGCGCGCCGGACTGCCTGCTCTGCCCCGTGCGCCCATTCTGTTCCGCGGAGCAGCCGGAAATGCTGCCTGTCAAGAATCCCAAGCCGGAAATTACCCGGGTGGAACACCACGACGTTCTCTACCTCCGCGGTAAATCCATCCTGCTGGCAAGATGCCCGGAAGGGAAGCGCCACGCCGGCATGTACCGTTTCCCCCAGCGGGAGGACGACCATACCCTTTCCCTGCCCCATGTGCTGAAACAGACCTACAGCGTCACCCGCTACAAGGTGACCCGCTACATCCACCATGTGACGGAATCCCCGGCTTTTCTGGAGGGGGAGGAACTGGTTCCTCTGGACAAGGTGCACGAGCTGCCCATGGCCTCCCCGGACCGCAAGGCCCTGAATTCCCCCATTCTAGGCAAACTGCTGGACCAAATCAGATGAATCCCAGACTGACACCGGAACTGGTTCTTTCCGCCTACTGCCAGGGGTGTTTTCCCATGGCGGACCCGGAAACGGGAGAAATTTCCTTTTACGAACCGGATCCCCGCGCCCTGATTCCGCTGGACGAACGCTTCCATATCCCTCACGGTCTCAAGCGCGTCCTGAATAAAAAACCTTTTGAACTCCGGATGGATACCGCTTTTCCGGATGTGGTCCATGCCTGTGCCCGGACGGACGAACCGGAGGAACAATGGATAGACGGGCAGATTGAGGAAGTGTACGGCAGGCTTCACGAGATGGGCTTTGCCCACAGCGTGGAGTGCTGGGATGAGGAAGGATTGCAGGGGGGCCTTTACGGGGTCTCCCTGGGGAAGGCGTTCTTCGGGGAGAGCATGTTTCACCGGAAAACGGATGCCAGCAAGATTGCCCTGGTAGCCCTGGTTCAGTACCTGCGGGCCCACCAGTTCCTTTTTCTGGATACGCAGTGGACTACGCCGCATTTGCTGAAGTTCGGCACGTACGAGGTTCCGGCGGGGGAATACCGGAAGCTGCTGAAGAGGGCGCTGGAGGGGTGAGGAGAAAATTTGGAGTTTATTTATTTTAATGGACAAAATGGGAATAAATGAACAGAATGAACTCCATGGACGGAATGTCTCATGGATTTATTCCCAAGCATGGAGGATACCGGAATCTGGTGGTATACCGGGTTGCGGAGATCATTTATGATTTCACGTTCCGGTTCTGCAATAAATACGTGAAAAATCAAGGCCGGACTTATGACCAGATGGTTCAGGCAGCCCGTTCCGGCATGCAGAATATCGCGGAAGGGAGCGTGGATTCAGGAGTCAGCAAAGCGTCTGAATTGAAACTGACGGGAATTGCCAAGGGAAGCCTTCAGGAACTAAAGGAAGACTACCTTTCCTATCTGCGCCAGCGGGGATTGGAACAGTGGGAAAACAACAGTCTTTACGCGCAAGAGCTGATCAGGGCCAGGTTTTCTTCTGCACAGGAAGTTATCCGGTGGGTGGGCAAGCACAGGAATTTCCGCCCGGACCATTTTGGAGCAAATACAGCCGTTATCCTCATTAACGTAGCCCTTGGCCTGCTTGCTAAATTGATTCAAGCCCAGGAAAAGGATTTCATGCAGAACGGCGGCATCCGTGAACGCATGACCCGCGCACGGCTGGAACAGCGCAAACACAGAGGCAAATAATCTTCTTATTTAATATTTTGGTCCACTCCGTCCATCAAGTCCCTTTAGTCCATCCCTCCCCCGTCTCCACAAAAAAGCCCGTGGTTCCGGAGAACCACGGGCTGTCTATTAACCCTTAACAAAAAAGGCTTACGCCTGTTCCAAAGCTGCCTGGGCGGCGGCCAGACGGGCGGTCGGGACGCGGTAGGGGGAGCAGCTCACGTAGGTCAGGCCCAGCGTGTTGCAGAACTTGACGGAAGCAGGGTCGCCGCCGTGTTCGCCGCAGATGCCCAGCTTGATGTCCGGACGGGTGGAGCGGCCGAGTTCCACGGCGATCTTCATCAGCTTGCCGACGCCTTCCTGGTCGATGGAGGCGAAGACGTTTTTCTTGATGATTTCCAGTTCCTGGTACTGCGGCAGGAAGGAACCGGAGTCGTCGCGGCTCATGCCCAGGCCCGTCTGGGTCAGGTCATTGGTGCCGAAGGAGAAGAACTGGGCGGTTTCCGCGATTTCGTCAGCCGTGACGGCGGCGCGCGGGATTTCAATCATGGTGCCGACGAGGTAGTCCACCTTGGCGCCCTTTTCTTCAAATACCTGCTTGGCCACCTTGTCAATGATGGCTTTCTGGATGTCCAGCTCCTTCTTGAAAGCCACCAGGGGAACCATGATTTCAGGCACCACGGCGAAGCCTTCTTCCTGGGAGACTTCCACAGCGGCTTCAAAGATGGCGCGGGCCTGCATTTCCGTGATTTCCGGATAGGCGATGCCGAGGCGGCAGCCGCGGTGGCCGAGCATCGGGTTGAACTCGTGGAGTTCAGCCACGCGGCGCATGATGACTTCCACGGGCATGCAGATTTTCTGAGCCAGGTCAAGCTGCTGTTCCTTCGTCTGGGGAAGGAATTCGTGCAGGGGCGGGTCCAGCAGGCGGATGGTGCCCGGCAGGCCCTTGAGCGCCTTGAAGATGCCCTTGAAGTCGCCCTTCTGGTAGGGAAGGAGCTTGGAAACGGCGGCCACGCGGTCGCTCTTCTTGGTGGAAAGGATCATTTCACGGACGAAGTCGATCCGATCCCCTTCAAAGAACATGTGCTCCGTGCGGCAGAGGCCGATACCGGTAGCGCCGAAGGCGATGGCGGTTTCCGTCTGCTTGGGGGAGTCCGCATTGGTGCGCACTTTCATCTTCGTGCAGTCGTCGCACCACTGCATGAGCCTGGCGAAGTTCTGGTAGGTGCGGCTGTCTTCCGGCTTCATGGTCTTGGAGATCAGCACCTGGATGATTTCAGAGGGGGAGGTTTCCACCTTGCCGGCGTACACCAGGCCGCTCGTTCCGTCGATGGACATGTAGTCGCCTTCATTGAAGGTCATGCCTCCAACGGTGACGGTGCGGTTGTTGTAGTCCACGATGACTTCATCAGCGCCGCAGACGCAGACCTTGCCCATCTGGCGGGCAACGAGGGCCGCGTGGGAGGAAACGCCGCCGCGGGCGGTCAGGATGCCTTCAGCGGCAATCATGCCGCGCAGGTCTTCCGGAGAGGTTTCCAGACGGACCAGGAGCACTTTTTCACCGTTGTCCGCAGCTTCCACGCAGCGTTCCGCATTCAGGTAGATGCGGCCGGTGGCGGCGCCGGGGCCGGCGGGAAGGCCGCGGGTGAGCATCTTGGCCTGCTTGATGGCTTCACGGTCAAAGATGGGGGTCAGCAGCTGGTCCACCTGGTCCGCGGGGATGCGGCGCACGGCGGTTTTCCAGTCGATCAGGCCCTGCTCCACCATTTCACAGGCGATGCGGAAGGCGGCCACGCCGGTGCGCTTGCCGTTGCGGGTCTGGAGCATGTACACGGTGCGGTCCTGAATGGTGAATTCAAAGTCCTGCATGTCGTGGAAGTGGTTTTCCAGCACTTCGCGGATGCGCATCAGTTCATTGAAGGCGGCGGGCATCACGTCGTGAAGGGCCGCTACGGGAGCAGGCGTACGCACGCCGGCCACCACGTCTTCACCCTGGGCGTTCATCAGGAATTCACCGTAAAATTCGTTTTCCCCGGAGGCGGGGTTGCGGGTGAACGCCACGCCGGAACCGGATTCTTCACCCGTGTTGCCGAACACCATGGCCTGCACGTTGACGGCGGTGCCCCATTCGGACGGGATACCGTATTTCTGGCGGTAAACGATGGCGCGGTCATTGTTCCAGGAACCGAACACGGCGCCGATGGCGCCCTGAAGCTGTTCCCAGGGGCATTCCGGGAATTCATGGCCGGTGCGTTCCAGCACCAGCGCCTTGAAGCGGGAGACCAGTTCCTTCAGGTCATCCGCGGAGAGCTTGGTGTCTTCCACATCCGCGTTGCCGTAGCGTTCTTCCTTGATGGCGGCGATGGCGGCTTCAAAGGGTTCGTGGTCTTCATCCGGGTTCTTCTGCACGCCCAGCACCACGTCGCCGTACATCTGGACAAAGCGGCGGTAGCAGTCCCATGCGAAGCGGGGGTTGCCGGTGGCCTTTACCATGGCTTCCACGGATTTTTCATTCAGGCCGAGGTTCAGAATCGTGTCCATCATGCCGGGCATGGATTCGCGGGCGCCGGAACGCACGGCCACCAGCATGGGCATGGCTTCCGTATCGCCGAACTTGCGGCCCAGGATCTGTTCCATCCTGGCAACGCCTTCCTTGATCTGCGCGTCAAGCTGGGCGGGATAGGTGCATTCGTGATCGTAGTAGTAAGTGCAGACCTCCGTGGTGATGGTGAATCCGGGAGGGACAGGAAGGCCAATGCGGGCCATTTCCGCAAGGTTGGCGCCCTTGCCGCCCAGAAGATTTTTCATGCTGCCATTGCCGTCGGCGGACCCTCCGCCGAAGGAATAGACGAATTTGTCAGTAGATGCGCTGCATGCGCAGGAATTGGTGGACATATCGATTGTTGTAGTCGAATTAATGATTCTGCCCAAACATCAACCACAGGAGCCAACAAAAGACCCGATAGCGAGTTAGGGTCGAGTAAGGATGCCCGCCGCCCCTCGCTTTGTCAACTCGAAATTGTACGGAAAACGGAAATGTTTTTTATGTTTTTTAGGGAAAAATATCTTCCGCTTTTTCTCTCCGTCTCCGTGCTCCCGGCTGCATTTTTCAAAGAGATTCCCGGAAGGAGGAATCCGGCTCGTAATAAAGGATATCCACCGGACATTCCACATAAATGGTGCCGCCCGTCCAACGGAGTAATGGAAGAATGATCCCCGGGATTCTATAATTCCGGGTGCGGGCTACCGTCATTTTACCCTTGATCCGCACATTGGGAGGTTCCGAAATATAACAGATATCCTGAATTTGCTTCCTTGTCACCCGGTCGATGTCCAGGATTGCGCGGCCCGTAAAATGGTAGGATACATCCGTGGAAAAAACCAGAATATTGGAACTGAAGTTGCTGTACCCGGCCTTGCGGCATGCTTCCTCCCCCGCCCTCTGCAATTCTTGCGAGGCTGTGGAGGACAAAACGTTGGAAAGGCCTTTTATGTGCACAGGGCTTTCCTGGGTAATGGAGCAGGAGGAAAGAACCAGCAAGGAGCTTCCCGCCAGAAGAATAGGTTTCATGATTTTGAGAGAGAATATTAAATTAATCCGAGTTTTTCGGAACGGATAAGTCTCCGCCGGAAGATGGGGTTCTTCAAGACAGCTTTAAGGATTCACGAGGACGCCGGCAGCGGCGGCAGTCCTTGTAAATAAAAAGCGGACGCTTATCAACCAGATAAGCGTCCGCCGGAAGGAATATGTTTTTTATTTTTACGCCTTGCAGAAGGTGTCTTCATCCGCGCAGGCCGCCTGGACCCACTTGACGGAGGAATCACTGGAGGCGATATGCACCAGGCAGTGGTACACGGCTTCCTGGTCCGCATCCAGCCGGGCAGCTACCTGGGCGGCGGTTTCCGGGGTGGAGCCAAGGGCCGCCCTTACTTTCCCCAGCAGGGCCAGGAAGGTTCCCGCGGCCTTTTTGCCGGCCTCCACGCCGGGTTGGTGGTAGGCGTTGATATTCACGAGGGAGGCATAGAAGGAGACGGCGCGCTCAAACAGGGCGACCAGCATGCCGAGCGTTTTGGCGTTCACTTCCGGAATGGAGATGGTGATGGAGGAACGGCCGGATTCCGCCAGCGCCTGGCGGGTGCCGCGCAGGAAGCCCTGGAGGAAGTCTCCGCAGGTGGCGCCCGCTTCCACTTCCACCGCGTCCGCGGAACATTCCCGCACTTCGATAAAGGTGGCGAAGAAGTTGTTCACGCCGTCGCGGAGCTGCTGCACATAGGCGTGTTGGTCCGTGGAGCCCTTGTTGCCGTATACGGAGATGCCCTGGCAGACTTCGTTGCCATCCAGGTCCAGCCGTTTGCCGAGGGATTCCATAATGAGCTGCTGAAGGTATTTGGAGAAGAGCACCAGGGCATCCTTGTAGGGGAGAACCACCATGTCCTTTTCCCCCTTGCCGTTGGTGGCCTTGTACCAGGCCAGCGCCAGCTTCATGGCGGCGTTGCATTTCACGCAGTCCTGGCGGGTCTTTTCATCCATCAGGCGCGCGCCTTCCAGCAGTTCATCCACGTCCACGCCCTGAAGCACGGCGGGAACCAGGCCGACCACGGACATGACGGACGTGCGGCCGCCCACCCAGTCTTCCATCGGGAAGCGCTTGAGCCAGCCTTCCGCTTCAGCCGTTTTGTCCAGTTTGGAGCCCACCCCCGTGACGGCAACCGCCTGGGGCGCGAATTCCAGTCCGTTCTTCCTGAAGAAGTCCTGGGCCACCAGCATGCCGTTGCGGGTTTCCGGCGTGCCGCCGGATTTGGAGATGACGACGACGAGCGTTTCTTCCAGCGGCAGGGATTCCAGCACTCTGTACATGCCATCCGGGTCCGTGTTATCCAGGAAGAACATGTCCAGCCCAGCGGCCGGGATGGCGTCCGCCACCAGTTCCGGGCCAAGGGCGGAACCGCCGATGCCGATGACGAGGGCGGCGGAGTATTGTTCCGCGCGGGGAGGCGTGATTTTGCCGTCCAGAACATCCTGGCCAAAGGCCTTGACGTCCGCCAGAGGTCCATCAATGGCGGCTTTCAGTTCCGGCGTGGGAGCCAGTGCGGAGTTGCGCAGCCAGTAGTGGCCCACCATGCGTTTTTCATCCGGGTTGGCAATGGCGCCGGATTCCAGCGCCTTCATGTCGGCGAATGCCCTGTCTATCCGCCCCTGCATGGAGGACAGGAAGGCGTCGTCCAGAGGAAGTTTGGAAAAGTCAAGGGAGATGCCCAGTTCAGGGTAGCGAACGAGTTGTTGTGCGTATAGGCTCATGATAGTAATGGATTGGAAAAAGAGTTACTGGAGTTTTTTCAGGATGCTTTTGGCCTGCACGTCATCCTGGTCCGCCGCTTTCTGGAACCATTCCCGGGCCTTGGCAGGGTCCTTGGGCATGCCAAAACCGGTGTGGTACATGATGCCCATGTTGTATTGTTCCGAGGCATAGCCTTCCGCAGCCGCCCGCTGGCGCATATGGAGCTGTTCCCTGGCTGCCGTGGCGGAGAGGCCCAGGGCCCGCGCGGCATCCGGCCACGTGGCGCCAAATTTGGAGGCGGAGGCGGCATAGCCCGCAGCAGCGGCCTTGCGGTTCATTTCATCCGCTTTTTTCTTGTCCCGCTTCACGCCGTATTTGCCCAGCTCAGACAGGAACGCCATGCCCCAGTAGCCGCGGGGACTGCCCAGTTCCGCCGCCTGCTGGAAGCATTCAAAGGCGTCTTCATATTTTTTGGTGCCCATGGCGCGCACGGCATCGGAGATGTGGAGTTCCGCCTCCTTCAATCCGGGGAATTCCGGGATGGCGGCCCATTCCCTCTTCAGTTCCTCCCGGTCCCTTTTGGATTTGGGGGGCATGCCGGACGGCCCGGAAAAGCGGAAGAGGGGGAAATACCCTTCCATGGCTCCCATGTTGCCCAGGCCGGACATCAGGAAGACGCCGGGGGATACCCTCCACATGTGCATGTACTGGATGCGGCCTTCCTGAAGGGATTCCTTGGCCACCCATTCCGGCATGTTCGCCGGTTCCCCGAATTTTTCCGTCAGGCCCACCAGAAGAGCCTTGTAGGCGGATTTCAATTTGGTTTCATACTCGGAACCGCGGCATTTGCTCCGGGAGTAGAAGACAACGGCCCTCAAGCCGCCGGAGGGGTCATAGTCAAAGTTCAGGGAAAAGGTCTGGCCGCCGATGGACTGTTTGGTCTTAAATACGCCGTTGAGGCCGGTGCGTGAAAGGAGGGCGTCCGTGGGCGGCCCTTCAAGCTGCTTGCTCTGCCTCAGGGTTTTCAGCACCTGGTCCTTGTCCATTCCCACCTCCAGGTTTTCATAGAGGGCGGCAAGCAGAGGGGCGCACGTAAGCGCGAAGAGTCCCGCAACATAGGCTAGTTTTTTCATAGAAAAAGTAATTGGGCGGTTTCCTACCAGACCGGGAGGGCTTTCAAAAGGATAAAATGCGTCAGCGGAGGTGAGGAAAATTTTTCATAAAATATTCATTTCCAATCTATCCACAATCTTTTCAGATAATCCTCTCCGGTGAAGTCCGGAGGCATGGGATCATGGGTCAGCCGGAAGCCGGGAAGAGCCTCCGCCACCATCCTGCGGAAGTCCGCGTGGCTCAGCTTGCGGCAGTTGCTGGTGCACAGCATCCAGCCGCCGGGTTCCAGGCATTCGCGCGCCTGGGCCACCAGTTCCCCGTAGTGGGATTCCACCCGGAACACCCTTCCCCGGTCATCCCGGGAGAAGGTGGGGGGGTCCAGAATAATGCCGTGGAAGGTGCGGCCCTGCCTGGAGAACCGTTCCAGCCAGCGGCGGACGTCTCCCTTGCAAAAATACTGGGTGGCGGGGTCAATGCCGTTCAGGCTGAAGTTTTCCCTGGCCCAGTCCAGGCACGGCTGAGCCAGGTCCAGCGTGGTCGTCTGAGCCCCTCCCAGGGCGGCATAAACGGAAAAGGCCCCCGTGTAGGCAAAGGTGTTCAGCACTCTCATGCCGGGGGCGCTCCGTTCCCTCACCTGGCGGCGGTGGTCGCGCTGGTCCAGAAAGATTCCCTGGGAATAACCGGTGGACATGTCTATTTTGAAACGCACGCCCTGCTCCGTGACCGTAAATTGCAGGGGAAGTTCCGGTCCGGCTATTTGCACGGGCGCCTCCTTCTGATTCTGTTCCAGCCTTTTGTGGAACACGGGGATATCCAGTTCCCGGAGTTCGCGCTCCAAATCCGCAGGGATGGGACAATCCCGCGTGGAGACCAGAACACGGTCTCCCATCTGGTCCGCAAATACGCCCGGGCGCCCGTCCCCTTCCCCGTCAATCACGCGGAAGATGTCGGTATCAGTGGGAATCAATCCCTTTTTGTAATCCAGGCAATGGCGGTAGGTGCGGCTCACGGCGGGACGAGACTACGGAATTTGACGGCGGGGGGCAATGCAAAAGCAATGAAAAGGGGGGAGAATCCTGTGGGTGCAGGGCTGTTCCATTGCCGCGGAAATGGACTTCATGGACTTCATGGACTTCATGGACTTCATGGACTTCATGGACTTCATGGACTTCATGGACTTCATGGACTTCATGGACTTCATGGACTTCATGGACTTCATGGACTTCATGGACTTCATGGACAAAGTAAAGATTAAGTCCATTCTGTCCATCAGGTCCATTCACTGCCATTCCGGATGAAAGCTCCCCATGGAGAGAGTCCGGGGAGCTCACAAAAAAGGGAGCCGGATCCAATGATCCGGCTCCCTGATGATTGAGGCTGTTTTTCCAACGAGGGCCTTAGTCGGCGTATTGTTCGTTGAGGGCTTCCATGATTTCCTTGGAGGCTTCCGGGATGTTGGTGCCGGGGCCAAAGATGGCCACAGCGCCGTGTTCCCTCAGGAAGTCATAGTCCTGGGCGGGGATGACGCCGCCGCAGAAGACCAGGATGTCCGGACGGCCCTGCTTGGCGAGTTCCTCCACCAGGGCGGGCAGCAACACCTTGTGGCCGGCGGCCAGGGAGCTCATGCCGATCATGTGCACGTCGTTTTCAATCGCCATTTTGGCGGTTTCTTCCGGCGTCTGGAAGAGCGGGCCTACGTCCACGTCAAAGCCGAGGTCGGCATAGGCGGAGGAGACCACCTTGGCGCCGCGGTCGTGGCCGTCCTGGCCCATCTTGGCGACGAGGATGCGGGGACGGCGCCCCGTGCGTTCGGCGAAGTCGTCCGTCATCTTGCGGACTTCCTCCACCAGCGGATCTTGACCATAGGTTTGAGCGTACACGCCGGTAATGAGTTTGATTGGTGCTTTGTGGCGCCCGAAGTGTTTTTCCAGGGCGGAGGAGATTTCACCCAGGGAGGCGCGGGCCTTGGCTGCCTTGATGGCAAGGTCAAGGAGGTTGCCTTCACCTGTGCGGGCGCATTCGGACAGGGCTTCCAGCGCGGCTTCGCACGCGGCGGAGTCACGTTCCGCGCGCAGCTTCTGCAGGCGGGCGATCTGGGCGTCCCGGACGGTGGTGTTGTCCACTTCCAGAATGTCCATCTTGGCTTCCTGTTCCAGACGGTATTTGTTGACGCCGATGATGGGCTCCTTGCCGGAGTCAATGGCGGCCTGGCGGCGCGCCGCGGCTTCTTCAATGCGCATCTTGGGCAGCCCGGTTTCAATGGCCTTGGCCATGCCGCCGAGTTTTTCCACTTCCTGAAGGTGGGCCCAGCCCTTGCGGATGAGCTCATTGGTCAGGTATTCCACGTAGTAGGAGCCGCCCCACGGGTCGATCACCTTGCAGATGGTGGTTTCATCCTGAAGATGGAGCTGGGTGTTGCGGGCGATGCGGGCGGAGAAGTCCGTCGGCAGGGCGATCGCTTCGTCCAGGGAGTTCGTGTGCAGGGACTGCGTGTGGCCGCAGGCGGCGGCCAGGGCTTCAATGCAGGTGCGGGTCACGTTGTTGAACGGGTCCTGCTCCGTGAGGGACCAGCCGGAAGTCTGGGAGTGCGTGCGCAGGGCCAGGGATTTCGGGTTCTTGGGGTTGAACTGCTTGATGAGCTTGGCCCACAGCACGCGGGCGGCGCGCATTTTGGCCACTTCCATGAAGTAGTTCTTGCCCTGGGCCCAGAAGAAGGAGAGGCGCGGGGCGAAGGCGTCAATGTCAATGCCGGCCTTGATCCCGGTGCGCACGTATTCCAGGCCGTCCGCAAGCGTGTACGCCATTTCCAGGTCCGCCGTGGCGCCGGCTTCCTGCATGTGGTAGCCGGAGATGGAAATGGAGTTGAATTTGGGCATGTACTTGGAGGTGAACTCAAAGATGTCCGCAATGATTTTCATGGAGGGATCAGGCGGATAGATGTAGGTGTTGCGCACCATGTATTCCTTGAGAATGTCGTTCTGGATCGTGCCGGAGAGCTGGTCCAGCGTGCAGCCCTGTTCCTGGGCGGCCACGATGTAGAAGGCCAGCACGGGCAGCACGGCGCCGTTCATGGTCATGGAAACGGACATCTTGTCCAGCGGAATGCCCTTGAAGAGGATTTCCATGTCCAGGATGGAGTCCACGGCCACGCCGGCCTTGCCCACGTCACCCACCACGCGGGGGTGGTCGGAGTCATAGCCGCGGTGCGTCGCCAGGTCAAAGGCGATGGAGAGGCCCTTCTGGCCGGCCGCCAGGTTGCGGCGGTAGAAGGCGTTGGATTCCTCCGCCGTGGAGAAGCCTGCGTACTGTCGCACCGTCCAGGGACGGGCCACGTACATGGTGGCGTACGGTCCGCGGAGGTTGGGGGCCACACCGGCGGTAAAGTCCAGGTGCAGGCAGTCGTCGTACACGCTTTCCGAGTAGGTGGGCGGCACGGGAATCTGTTCATTGGTCATCCAGGTTTCCGTTCCGGAAGCCGTGGCCGGGGCGCCGGCCTTGATTTCAGGATAGGAGGCGGATGCAAAATCAGGAATATTGCTCATTGAATGAAATAGGTTGGTGGTTGTTAGAGGCCGATCTTGTTCTGGATAGCTTCAACGGTGTTGTAGCAGTTGGCCTTGACGTGGATGAAGATATCCACGCCGGCTTCCTTGAACACTTCCACATGGTCGGCCGGATAACCGGCGAGGGCCACCATCATGTCCGGCTTGATTTCCTTGAGCGCCTTGCAGAAGGCGGGAACGATTTCCGGATAGGTGTCGTCCGTGGAGCAGATCACGCACACGGCGCAGCCGCTTTCCGCAGCCGCCCTGGCCGCGTCTTCCGGGGTCTGGAAGCCGGACGGGTAAACCACGTCCAGGCCGCCGGCGCGCAGGAAGTCGCGGGAGAAGTCCGCACGGGCCTTGTGCTGGCGCAGCGGGCCCATGTTCGCGAAGAATACCATCGGGCGGGAGCCTTTTTCCTCCACCCAGGCATCGGCCTTGGCAAGCAGGGATTCAAAGCGTTCCGCCAGGCGGCGCTTCGGCAGGGCTTCCATTTCCAGCGGTTCGCCGCACTTGCAGTCGGCGCCGGCCACGAGAGCCTTGTTGATAAGGCAGGTGGAGAAGCCTTCACTGGCGGCCTTGCAGGCGGAGTCCACGCTCATTTCTACTTCCGGGAGCTGCACGTCCGCATTTTTGCAGCAGCCGTGTCCCTTGGGAGCGGCGCAGGCGGCGCCTTCCGGCGTTTCCAGCTTTTTCTCCGCCAGGTTGACGTACTGGTTGACGCCCACGATGGACTGGCGGCGCTGGTCCGCCAGTTCATAGCGCTTGGCGGCGGTGGCGTTTACCTTCTTCTGGATGGTGCCGGCCTTGAGGGCCTTGATGATGCCGCCTTCCTTTTCAATGCCCTGGAAGACGTCCCAGATTTTCCGGGAGGCTTCGTCCGTCAGGTTTTCCAGGTACCAGGAACCGCCGGCGGGGTCCACTACCTTGTCCAGGTTGCATTCGCCCAGCAGAATCAGCGGGCAGTTGCGGGCGATGCGGCGGGAGAATTCGTCCGGCATGCGCACGGCCGCGTCAAAGGGCAGCACGTCGATGCTGTCCACGCCGCCCATGATGGCGGAGAAGGCCTGGGCGGAGCCGCGCAGAAGGTTGACCCACGGGTCCACCTTGGAAAGGGTCCAGAAGGAGGTGTGGGCATGAAGCTTGATTTTGGCAGCTTCCTCACTGCCGCCGCATTCCTTCACGATGATGGCCCAGAGTTCGCGCAGGGCGCGGATTTTGGCGATTTCCAGGAACAGGTTGGCTCCAATGGAGACCGTAAAGCGCATGTGCGCGGCGGCTTCATTCACGGAGATGCCGCGTTCCTCCATGGCGCGCAGGTAGGCCACAGCGGTAGAGAGCATGGCGCCCACTTCTTCAAAGGAGGAAGCGCCGGAGTCCGCATAAGGCAGTCCGCTGACGCCGATGGTCTGGAAGGCGGGAGCGTTGGCGACGGCCCATTTGGTCATCACCGCCATCTGGTCATAGCAGGCGCAGATGCCCTTCCCCCCGCAGAGGGAGCCCTTCATCACGGCCTTGCCCACCGGGTCGTACAGAACGCCGCCCTTGAGGTCCGCCGTGTTGAATCCGGCCGCCTTGTACGTGTTCAGGAACATGGAGAAGGTGCCCAGGCCGCAGGAGCCGGGCGTGATGTACACGGGCAGCTTGTCAAGCTGCACACCCTTGAGAGCGGTATCCCAGTCGGCCTGCTTGCGCAGCTTCAAGCCGCACTTGCAGTTGAGCTGGACGTTCACGGCAGTGAGGCCGCGGTCCAGATCGTGCAGAAGCTTGCCGTTGAAATCTTCCGGAGTGGAGGCGGGAATGCTCTGGGCAATTTCGCAGGGCTTTTCCATATAGCCCAGGGCGCGCGTTCCGCGGCGGTACGGGAATTGCCCGGCAGGCGCCACCGGAGCGTGTTCATCCCATTTGTTATAGATGGGATGCAGAGTGATTCCCTCCACAAGCTTGGTAAAAAGCTTCTTGTCAAAGTCAGCCCCTTTCAAGGCAGCGACGGCTGCCTCACGCCATTCGGCGTATGTGGCTGGTGCGAATTCTCCGAAGTCAACCTCCGGAGCCGTTGTTTTGTTTCCCTGTTGCATGGCGAAGTCAATGGGTAAGGCCTAATATGTTGGTTTTTAGTCATGCGCAAACCAGGCCAGATTTAAAGCGCAGCGTTATTTTAGGAAATCAAACTATAAAGTCCAGCGAGAAAAACACTCCAAGCCCAATGAACGCGAATTTGCCACATCACGCGCGGCGAGCTTGCAAAAACGATGTAAATAGCGTAAATACCGGGATTAAGCATGCCCCCTTCAACTACCGTCAAACTTCCTGCCCAGCTGGTCAGGCAGCTTCACTCCTTCCGCCGCCGCCTCAGAACGGTTAAGATGCTGGAAGCCGTATGCCTTGCAGGCATTGCCGTGATCCTTTCCTACGTTCTCCTGTACCTCTCCGACAGATTGTGGGAAACGCCCTCCGCCGTGGGCTGGATTCTTTTTTTCACCGCCATGGCCGGCCTGGCGGTGTTTATCCCGTGGTGGAGCTTCCGGTGGGTGTGGCAGCGGCGCACGGAGGCCCAATTGGCGCGCCTGATTTCCCGGACGGATGCGGCGCTGGGGGACCGGCTCCTGGGCGTCATCGAACTGGATTCCGAAAAGTACGGGCGCCAGTACAGTTCTGAAAAATTGAAAGCGGCCGCCATGGAACAGGTGGCCCGCGAAGTGTCCGCGCGGGATCTGACGGTGAATATCCCAAGGCCCAGCCACAAGAAATTGTTCGTCCTGCTGGCCATCCTGGCCTTATGCACGGCAGGCGTATGCCTGGTGAGCCCGGAAGCGGCGGGGAACGCCCTGGAACGCTGGCTCCAACCGTTCGATCCTCCGGAACGCTATACGTTCACCCAGCTGGACCCTACGCCGGATTCCCTGGTCATTCCCCTGGGGGAAAGCTACCTGTATGAGCTCAAACTGGCGAACGCCACCAAGTCCCGCCCGCAGACGGCAGAGTATTTCTTCCGCAACAGGGTGCGCCAGCAGGCCCCCCTGACGGACGGCGTGTATAAAATCCACATTCCACCCATGCAGCAGGCGGACAGGCTGGAGTTTTTCGCGGGGGACGTCGTGCGGCGGCTGAAAATCATTCCGAAGGCCCGCCCCTCCCTGCTGGGCGCTACGGCCACCGTGGCCTACCCCGCCTATATGGCGCGCCCCGACGGGCAGGAGGCCATGCGCGCAGGCGTCATTTCCGCCCCGGAAGGCTCCACGCTGACGTTGAAGGTGACTGCCTCCCAGAACCTGGCATCCGCGGCGGACGCGCAGGGTAAGCCGCTCCGCGTGGAAGGGAGCAGCGTTGTCATTCCGGATATCCGCCTGGAAAAAGACCCCAGGGAAATAGAACTCACCTGGACGGACAGCGACGGCCTTGCGGCCTCCCAGCCTGTGCGTATGCGCCTGGAACCCATTGAGGACAAGCAGCCTTCCATTTACCTGAGAGGAGGGGAGAATGACCGCTACGTGCTGGAAGACACCAGCATTGAATTGGAGGTGGAGGCGGCGGACGATTTCGGCCTCCGGGAAATGGGGGTGGAATGGCAGGGGGAAAAATCTTTTTACGACGATGAGGAAGAGAACGCCGCCGCTCCGGACCCGGCCAAGGCAGGCAAGCCCGTTCCCGGCCTGCGCGGGGAAAAGGTTCTGGCGGACGGCCATCCCACCCAGGCCAGCCTGAAAGGGATGTACCTGTTCCAGGCCAGGGCGCTGAAATTGTCCCCCCAGCGCGTCGTCGTTCGCGGGTTCACGCAGGATTACAAGCCCGGGGGAAAACGCGTTTATTCGGAACCCATGATCATCTTCGTCCTTTCCAAATCAGAGCATGCCCAGATGATCCGCAATGAACTGGAACGCATCACCAGCGAGCTGGAGGGGATGATCCGCCGCATGGACGCCATGACGGACGAGGCGAAGCGCCTGAAAGGAATGGAAGGCAGTGAATTGAAAAAGGCGGAGTCCCAGGAACGCCTGCACGCCCTGGCGGATGAAGAACAGACCAACAGGCGCGAATTGAGCGACCTGCTCAACCGCTCGGAGGACCTGTTCAAGGAGGCTTCCCGCAACCCCCAGATAGACCCCTCCGGCATGAAGGAGTTCATGAAGGGCATCTCCATGCTCAAGCCCATTCCCAACGGCCCCATGAAGAAGGCGCAGAAGCAGTTCCGGGATTCCGCCTCCGAGAACCGCTCCGAACAGGAGAGCCGGAAGGACCTGGACGACGGGGAGAGCTCCCATTCGGACGCCACCCAGGCGCTTAAAGACGCCATGAACCAGCTTTCCAAGTCCGCGCAGGACATGGAGGCCAGCACCTTCGTGGCGCGGCTCAAGCAGGCCGCCGCCAAGGAGGATTCCATCGCGAACGCGCTTGCCGGCCAGATCAATATCATTGTGGGCATGACCATGGATGAACTTGACCCCTCCACCAAACGGGAGATGGAAACCATCGCCACCCTTCAAAACGCCTCCACGCAGGACATCGGCTGGATTCTGGAAGACCTCAGCTATTACAAGTCCCGCACCGGGGAACGCATTTACAGCGACCTGTACAACCAGATGAACGCCTTCTCCCTCCGCGAGAAGCTGGACCTGGTGCACGGCAACATCCTGAACGCGATTACGGCCCGCTCCATTGACGAATCCCGCCTGTATGCCTCCACCCTGCGCCACTGGGCCAAGCTGATAGACGATTACAAGAAGAGCCGCGGCGGCGGCGGTGGCGGAAGCGGCGGTGGCGACCAGGCCTCCATTTCCGACGCCGAGTTCGAGTTCATGCTGAAAATCATCCGCATGATCCAGCAGGAACAGGACATCCGCATGCGCACCCGCGCCGCCGAGCAGGAACACCGCAAAACCCTTACTGCGCCAGCCCCATGAATACCGTGAACCTTTCCGCCCTGATTCTGGCAGTTTCCCTGCCCTGCGCCGCCGCTCCGGAGCCCGCTCCGGAATATTCCGCCAAGCACAAGGAAACGGCCTCCAAGCTGGCCGGACAACAGGACGAACTCCAGGCGGACACCTCCGACCTGATCCTGGGAGAAACCAATGAGAATGTGGTGGATCTGCTGAAAAAGTGCCGCCATGCCATGAATGACGCCGTGGACCTGCTAGAGGTTTACAATACGGGCGGCCAGACGCTGGCCGCCCAGTCAGACGTGATTGAGCTGATCTACCAGGCCGCCAAGGCCAAGATGACCGGAGCCGGCGGACAACCCAAGCCCGGAGGACAGGCCCTGATGGACATGCTGCGCCAGCTACTGGGCATGGACAACGATTCCCAGTCTGCGGAACAGCAGGACGGGGAGGGAGAAGGCGAAGGAGAAGGACAGAACGGCTCCCAGAAAGGCAAGGGAAACAATCCCGGACACGGAGCGGACGGAAAATCCAACATGGCCTCCACCCAGGAGAAGGGTGTTTCCAATCCGGACATGGCTACGGAAACGCGCTCCGTTCCCAAATCCACCGGCATGTCCGCGGACGACATGCCCTCCGAATTCCGCAAGGCGCTGGACGCCTACAACAAAACCCTTCAGAAGTAAACATGCACGCCCGCCGGGCGGCTCCCGCCCGTGAATGAACAATAACTCCCTTTCCCCCATGAAAAAGGCCCCCATCCTCCTTACCGTTCTTCTCGCCTGCTGCATGGCGGCCGCGCCGCAGAACGCCGCTGCCCAATCCTCCATGAGAACGTCTTCCCCCGTGCCGCCCCAGGTGGAGCTGATGTACGTGAAGGGACTCCGTTACCTCCAGAACGCCCAGAAGACGGACGGCACCTATGATGGCACCTACGGGCAGGAGCCCGGCATCATCGGCTTCTGCCTCATGTCCGTGCTGGCCCACGGGGACGACCCGAACACGGGGCCGTACGCCACCATGGTGCGCCGCTGCGTGAATTACATCCTTTCCAAGCAGAACAGGGGATCCGGGTACATTGGGGATTCCATGTACAACCACGGTTTCGCCACGCTGGCGCTGGCGGAGGCCTACGGCATGGTGAGGGACGACCGCATAGGCCCCGCCCTCCGGAAGGCCGTGGCCCTGACGCTGACCGCCCAGAAGAAGAACAAGACGGGAGGCTGGCGCTATTCCCCGGAGTCCACGGATGCGGACAGCACGGTGACCGGCTGCCAGATCGTCTCCCTGTTCGCGGCGCGCAACGCGGGCATTCCCGTGCCGGACGAGGCCTTTGAACGCGGCCTCAAGTATATGGCTTCCTGCCGTGACAAGAAGGGCGCCTACGGCTATACCGGCCCGGCGGGCCCCCGCGTCACCCTCACCGCCATCGGCTCCCTGACGCTGTCCCTGGCACGCCTCAAGACGGACCCGTCCTTCAAGGATTCCCTGGCCTACCTGAAAAAGAACCTGAATTACCGGGATTCCTCCTACCCGTTTTATTTTGAGTATTACATGTCCCAGGCCCTGTTCCATGCGGACCAGGAGGTATGGAAGGAATGGAATTACAAGAACATGCGCTACCTGGGCGCCTCCCAGGCACCCAACGGTTCCTGGCTCTCAGACCATTCCGCAGCGTATTCCACCTCCGCGGCCCTGCTTTCCCTGGCGCTCAATTACAGATTTTTACCCATCTATGAACAATAGAATCCGCCTTTCCCTCCTGCTGGCTCCGGTCTGCCTGCTGACCGCCTGGGCCAATTCCGTCGTAGACGTGGTCACGGACAGCAATTACCGCCTCCGCGGGGAAATCGTCTCCTACGGCAAACAGGGCATCGTCATCAAGCACCCGGCCATGCGCCAGAACGCGGTCATCCTCCCGTCGGAAATCCGCGCGCTTTATTTCACAGGCACCTCCTCCCCGGACCTGCGAGCCAGGGACAAGATTTTCATGGCCACGGGGCACCGGGATATCATCCCGTGCAACATCATCTCCATCACGCAGGACAAGGTGCAGTACCGGGACATGCTGGGCAACGAGCGTTCCATCCCCCGCGACCAGGTGGCCGGCTTCCGGCTGGATACGCTCCAGGAAAAGGGCTTCTGGCAGGAACCCCTGATTTTCGACAACAGCTGGGTTTATTCCGGCAACCGGGAGGACGATTACCGCACCCAGTCCGGAAGAAAACTGATGAACGCCCTGAAACCGAAAATCCAGGGAGACAAGTACCAATACCGGCTGGGCAACAGCGACTACCCCACCTGGATTCCCCTGTACAAGAACATCGGCCTGGATCCTTCCTCCTTCACCTTCCGCACCACCATGACGATGGACGGCAACAACGACCGCGCCGGCATTGTCTTCTGCTTCGGAGGGAACGAGAACATTCCCTTCCGGTCCAATTCCGGCAGCAGCCTGAACAGGCTCATGCTCAGCATCGCTCCCGGCAAATGCACCCTTCTCCGGGAACAGAAGTCCGGCATCATCGTGCTGGGGGAAGTGGACATCCCCACCCCTACCCTGACGGAAGGCGTGGATATCAGGCTGACGGCCTCCCGGCAGGGAGAGAACGAGCAGGTTTACGAGCTGCTGGTGGGAGACCTGCCGCCCAAGCTGATGACGGACCCCAGTCCCCCGGAACAACCGTTGCAGGGGGACGCCTTCGGCCTCCAGATGGAAGGGCACGTCTCCCTGACCATCAGCAGGCTGGCCCTTTCCTCCATCACCCTGAGCGCCAAATCCGTGACCAAGAATGGAAATGCCGCAACGGACCTTGTCCTGACGAAGGAGGAGGATGCCATTCCCGGTTCCATCAGCGGCTACAACAGCAGGAATAAGACGCTGACTCTTTCCACGGACAAGGAATATCCGGGCATTCCCCGGGAGCTTTCCATCCCCGCCAAGTATCTGGATACCGTCTTTTTCGCGGAACAGAACAAGAAGGACGATTCCCGCTCTGCGGCATGCCACAGCATTCTGATGAAGGACGGCTCCCGCCTGCACGGCAACATCCTGAGCATGGATTCCCTGAGAATCATCCTGCGGCATCCGCAGCTCGGGCAGATTTCCCTGCCCCTGAAAAACATCACCCGCGTGGAGTTTCTGAATTCCGCACAGCCATCCCGCTCCACCCCCTGATATATCCGCCATGAAACAAGCAATAACGCTTTTCCTGGGTGCCTGCATCCTGCTGGCCGCCGCCCTTCCGCCCACCGCACGGGCGGAAGGGGTCATTACGCTTAAATCCGGGGAAAAACTGCCGGGCAGCCTGGACACGCTGGACAGCCCGTACCTGAAAGTCCGCTCCAGCATTCTTTCCAAACCTGTGGATGTCAACCTGGAGGAGCTTGACGAGCTGGTTTCTTCCCGTCCGCTGGAGATACCGGAGCAGTTTTCCGTCATCAGGCTCGCCAACGGGGACGAGTTTTACGGCACCCTGAAGGCGCTGGATACGGAGAGCCTTCAACTGCAAACCGCGTGGGGCGGCCTGCTTCCCGTCAACAGGAAGTACGTGCGGCACATCGGGTTCGACTCCCAGAAAGCCTACCTGCGCAACGCGACGGAATCCCTCCAGGGCTGGAAGTCCTCCGCCAACAGCATGCTCCCGGAATGCCGCAACGGGTACTGGATCATGCGCGGCTCCAACAATACGGAACTGCAAACCTCCTTCCCCATGCCGTCCCGCCTCCATGTACAGTTTTCCCTTTACCATACCAATACATTCCGGATCAATCTCTCCCTCTGGCAGGACTCCAACTCCGGAAGCAGCATTGACCTGGGCCTCTCCCTGGAAAAGGCGGAACTCTCCAAGAATAGTTCCGGCCAGTACCGGACGCTGGGGAGGGTGAAAAGGAACACGGAGCGGAACTGGTATGCCGACAAGAGCGTCAAGCGTTCCGACGTTCATTTTTACGCCGACCCGGAAAAAGGCAATTACTACCTGTACGTCAACGGAGAACAGGTTGGCCGGTGGGAAGAGGTCAAGGACATGGACAATATCTTTGAGAATGAAAGCGGGGACGATGAGGAAGAAGACAGGGAAGCCTCCAAAAAGCATGAATTCAAACCGGGCAACACTCTTGCCGTGAGCGGTTACGACGGCTTGAACATGGCCGTGTTCAACCTGAACGTGTTTGACTGGAACGGCGCCCTCCCCCACCTGGCGGAGGAACAGGACATCATTTCCAAGTACGACACGGACGCCTCCAGGGACAAGGCCCTGCTGGTGAACGGAGACGTGCTCCGGGGAGCCATTTCCCTCCAGGAAAACGGCTCCATCCGCATCAAGTCGGACCACTATGACGTGACCATCCCCACCGCCAAGGTGCGCGCCCTGGACCAGAAAAGCCAGGAGGAGAAGAAACTGCCGGAGGACGGCGCGGACACCCGCGTTTTCCTGACGGACCAGAGCATCCTTTCACTGAACCTGGAGACCCTCAGGAACGGCTTCATGGAAGGGCGTTCCGCAGCGCTGGGAAAAGTCAGAATCCCGCTGAAATCCATCCGGAAAGTCCAGTTCAACCTGCAAAGCCCGGAGCTCCGGAAGCAGAGGGAAACGCCGTTCCGGAACAGGTAAAGGCGCGCCGCACGCGTTTTAGCCAATCCGGTTCCCGGGAGCGTTTAAGAGCGCATGCGTCAATGCTCCTCCATTTCCTCCGCCCGCCGCACGGCGCTTTTCACCGCCTGAATCCAGGCATTGCGGAATCCGCATTCGTCCAACGCGTTCAGGGCGGCAATCGTGGTGCCTCCGGGGGAAGTCACCTCATCCCGGAGCGCCATGGGATGCTTCCCGGTCTGTTCCAGCATGAGGGCGGACCCCCGCATGGTTTCCACGGCCATTTCCAGGGCGGTTTTCCTGGACAGTCCCATGGCTACGCCGGCGTCCGAAAGAGCGTCCAGCACCGTAAACATGTAGGCGGGCCCGCTGCCGGAAATGGCGGAAACAGCGTTCATCCTGGCTTCCTCCACCTTGTAGACGGAGCCGCAGCCGGAGAGCAGCCGCCGGGCCGCCTCCTCATCTTCATCCGTCACGGCGGCTCCCGTGCTGTAGGCGATGACCCCGGCCAGCACCATGCACGGGGTATTGGGCATGGCGCGCACGATGCGCGTTCCGTCGCTGGCGCAGGCTTCCATGTCATCCAGGGAGATGGCGGCAGCGATGGAGATCAACAGCGGCAGCTCCTCCCCCCGTTCGGAAAGGGAGGAAATGAGGGAAAGTACGCCGTGCGGCTTAACGGCCAGAATCAGGGCCTCCACAGCGTCCGCCGCATCCGCCTCCGTGGCCGCTTCATGCACGCCGGGGTATTCCTGCTGAAGGGCCTGCACGTTTTCATGGTGGTGGTCGTACACCCAGACTTCCTCCGGGGACACCGCTCCGGCTTTCAGCATGCCGCGCAGGAGGGCGCCGCCCATTTTTCCCAGTCCAATGATACCTGTTTTCATGGTTGATGATTTTCTTGCGGTCAAAAATATAAACGGTTTATAGAAAATAAAGATATTAATTACAACCTGTGAAAGTGAAAGATAAACTTTTGCACCTGTTTCCTCCAGCTTTCAGTGGCAAATTATTCGTAAAAATTGTAAACGGCTAATCTCCAGTCTATTCCGCCTGATTTGCTTTGCAGAAGCAGCCTTCCACATGGTCGTTCACAAAGCCGGCCGCCTGGAAAAAAGCGTAGCACATCGTTGAACCGAAGAATTTGAAGCCTCTCTTTTTCATGTCTTTGCTCATGGCGTCAGATTCGGGAGATGTGGCGGGGATTTGGCTTAGGGTCTTGAAATTGTTAACAACAGGCTGACGGCCGGGGAAGAATGAAAGGGCATACTGGTAGAAACTGCCGAATTCTTTCTGAACAGCCATAAACAGTTTCGCGTTATTGACTGTGCTATTGATTTTCAAACGGTTTTTGACGATTCCATCAAATTGCATCAACCGGTCGATGTCTTCCGGCGTCATTTGCGCTACTTTCTCCACATCAAAGCCATGGAAGGCTTCCCGGTATCCTTCGCGTTTCCGGAGGATAGTAATCCAGGCCAAGCCTGCCTGGGCGCTTTCAAGCACCAGAAATTCAAACAGGGTTTTGTCGTCGGTAACGGGTTTGCCCCATTCTTCGTCATGGTATTTTATATATAGTTCGTCTGTTCCGGCCCAACCGCAACGTGCATTGATGATGTCTTCCATACTTTTCCAGGTTAAAATTCCTTTTTCCTGAACAGCCATGCGGCCAGCGTCATGTGAAAGACGAAGTACCCCAGCGTAATCAGGGCCAGACTGCCGAACAGGGAAAGGGGAATGGTCTGCCCGTTCAGGGCGGAATCCGTTACGGAATAAATCTGGAAATTCGGAAAGATGAGGGCAAACAGCCTGCTGCCCGCCATTTCCCACCAGGAGATGCCTCCCGTTCCGGAGCCCACCCACAGGGAGAGCGCCTGCGTCTGGAACAGCCCCGCCAGATAGACCATGAACGTCAGCAGCGCGCTGATGATGGTTCCGTTCGTCATGCAGGACATCAGCAGCGTGAGGGAGGAGAGGACCACGAATTCGCACATCATGACGCCCAGGCCCGTCTGCACGTTCCAGGTAGCGCCCTGGAGGCGGATTCTGTCCAGGTACGGCTGCATTTCCTCCACCGTATAGCGGCCTTTCAGGGAGGCGATCTGCTCCGCCACTACCGTATCCGTCCGCAGCCACAGCACCAGCGTCATCACAGCGTCCATCAGCAGCACGGCGATCAGGGTGAGGGCCAGCACCCCCAGCACCTTCCCCATCAGGTAGTCGATGCGAGGAACCGGCTTGCACAGGATGGTGTACAGGATGCGGTCTTCCGCGTCCTTGGGGATAATCAGGGCCGTGGCCGCCACGCAGAAAAAGAGGCCGAACACCCGCATGGCGCCGTAAGCGGAGTTTTTCAGCAGAACGAGTTCATTGATTCCCCCGGTTTCCGGCCCCAGCACCGCGCTCAGGCGGAAGGAGCTCAGGGCCAGCAGAGCCACGGCAAAGAGGCCCAGAAAGAGAAACACCTTCATCCGCACGAGCTGCGTGAAGGTGGTACCGGCGATTACGGCCATGCGCCTGGGCGAAGGTATATAACCGGAGGTAATCCATGCCATGCGGACCATCTTGCCGTATTCCGGAACAAATAAAAGAGCTTTTTATTTCATGTGCTGAACTCCTTCCGCCTTGAAGAAGCTTCCCTCCCGTGTTCTCATGGGGCGCGTATGAGTCTACGATCCCAGTTGGAAGAATTGCTTCCGGAACTTTTGCCTTCCGACCCGGCCCAGGCCATCAAGGGGACCGAACTCATCCGCCTGGTGCGCCTGAGGCTGGGTGAGGAGTATTCAGACGCCTCCCTGCGCTACCATTTCTCCTTCATGGCCTCCGAGCCGGACTCGGAAATCGCCAAGGTGGAGCGCGGCCAGGGCTATTACAGGCGCGTTCGGGACCGGGACGGCAAACCGGCGGCCAGGGGGCTGCTGCCCCTGTTTCTGGGGGAAAACGAACCGGACGCGCTGAACTGCCGCGCCAAGGCGCTGGCCCTGGCCGTGCGCCAGTATGATACCACGGGCCGCGGGGTTTTCGTGTTCAGCACCAGTGAAACGGGAACCTCATGGGTGAAGCCGGACCTGGCCGTCGTGGAATGGCCGGATGGGGAATGGGAGGGGAACGCGCTGGTCTTCGACCAAAGCGCGCTTCAGCGCCGCCGCATGATCGGAGCGCCCATGATGGGCATCCGCAGCGTCTGCGTGGCCCGCATGCCCGGAGGAGAAGACGGCAGGAGGGAGTTTTTCAGGACCCTGGCCACGTCCCGCTGGGCGCAGTGCGGGGAACTGGTCATCGTGGGGGAACTTCCGGATGATTCCGAATGCGCCGCGCTGCGCGGACTGGCCGCCGAATTCGGCGTAGGCGTCGTGTGCCTGGAAATTGCAGACGAACGCCTGTGCGAACTGCCGGGGGCGGAAGAGATTTTCAAGGCAGGGGACGAGGAATGCGCCGCCCTGCTGGCGGAGCTGACGCCCGTGCGCCTGGCTTCCAGCCGCCTGAAGGCGCTGGAGGCCGATACCGGGGAAACCCTGGGCGGGGAATTCGGCGCCCTGTTCGACTGGCTGGCCGCCTGCCTGGAACGCGGCAGCGTGGAGGAATATGAATTCCGGGTTTCCTGTTATTGAATACGGCAGAGAGATTCTTGACAGAACTTGCGTATTGAATTAAAGATTTTCCCGGCCCCAACCCGCCCTCCCCCCTGACATGGAACAAGAAACCCTGGTTTACCCGCTTGCGAACAATACCGTTCTGCAAGACAAGTATACGATATTGAATGTGCTGAACGCCGGAGGCTTCGGCATTACGTACCTGGCGCTGGACAATCCCCATTCCCGGTACGTCGTCATCAAGGAATGCATGCCGGACGCCTACGCCTACCGGGACATGGAAACCGGCTTCGTCCACCCGCGGGACGAACAGGCCGCCGTCAACTTCGCCCAGAGCATTTCCAACTCCCGGCAGGAGGCTTCCGTCCTGGCCCAGCTCAACCACCCCGGCATCGTACAGGTGTTCGACATGTTTGACGCCAACGGCACCTGCTATTACGTTATGGAAAACATCCAGGGGCAGACCCTGTTCGACCTGATGACCACCATGCACGCCACCGGACAGAGCATGGAGCCGGCACGGGCCACGGACCTTCTGTTCCGCCTGCTGGACATCCTGCACTATCTTCACGCCATGGGGGTTTACCATTGCGACATCAAGCCGGGAAACATCTTCATCCAGCCGGACGGCACGCCCAAGCTGATCGACTTCGGCGCCGTGCGCACCAAGACCCTCCAGCACCAGGGCCTCGTCCAGATCACTCCCGGCTACACGCCGCCGGAATTCTACCCCGGACGCCGGAGCGAAATCGGCCCCTGGTGCGACATGTACGAGCTGGGCGCCACGTTCTACGAATTGCTTACGGGCCAGGTTCCCCACCCGGCGGACCAGCGTTCCGTGGTGGACCGCAACCCGAAGGTGACCAGTTACGCGGCCCTGCGGAAGACATACCCCATGAACTTCCTTTCCGGGATTGACAAGGCCCTGTCTCCGGATGAACGCAGCCGCTTCCATTCCGCCAAAGCATGGAACGATTACATCAACGCCATGGCGGCCGCAGGAACCCTGCAAGCCGGAGGAGTGGCGCGGAAAGCCCTGCCCAAGGCCAGAAAGAAATCTTCCGCAGGCACCGCCTTCGTCATCATCCTGCTCATCGCGGCGGCGGCCGTCTGGATATGCTGGAAGCAGGGCCTGATCAATTTCTGACCCCCACCTCCCGTTCATGCTGGACCTGGCGGAAGAACTGAAGGCGGCGGCCGCGGAGGGGATGCAGCTCCCTTCCCTGTGCGTGGACCCGGCGTCCATCCTGGCCGTGATGGTCAATGAAGTGGTTCCGGAATGCCCGGAAGACGATTTTTACGGGAACGCCCCCGCGCCGCTGTACCTGTCCACCGCCCTGCCCCTGTTCCGCCGGGGCGGCCTCCCAGCCTCTTCCATCCGTGACGTGACGGAAGCCGGCATTTACATCACCAACGCCGTCAAGAGGCCCAAAAGGGAAAGCGCGGTGCCGCAGGAAATGATTGAAGAGAGCCTCCCCGTGCTGGAACGGGAATTGTCCCTTTTCCCGAATCTCCGCGCCGTGATGCTGATGGGGGATGTAGCCAAAAAGGCGTTCAACATGATTGCCCGCAGCAAGACGGGGAAGAGCGCCATTCCCGCCGGCTCCACCTACAAGCTCCGCAGGACGCCCTTTCATGCCATGGGGCTCCGCATTTTCCCGTCCTACATCATGACGGGGCGCAATCTTCTGATTGAAAAGTCAAAGACGGCCATGGCCGCGGAGGACATCCGCGCCATGCTCGAGTTTATCCGCAGCCAGGAGCTCTGAAGGCGCTTGCGGCCATGAAACCGGATGGAGAGGAAGAGAGCCCTCTTTTAAAAACAGATGCGGCCTTTGTCCGCATTCTGATCAGGTTGCCGCGCAGGCATGCGGCTCTCCTGCAAACGCCGGGAGAAATTCCGCCATCAATTAATAATCTAAGGTATTCTATTGCGCCAGGGAGTGAAGGAGCATTTCAGATTCATTTGCCCTGCGGGCTTGAAATTTCGCTTTCCGTTCTACCGGGCTTGTCCGGATTTCCGGCCTCTTGGCCGAATCCCTTTCCGCAGCGCAGCAAAGGGAATTTTTTACCCTTTTCATGTTCCGTTCGGAGCCGATAAGGGCGGCAGCCCCTTATTTTCAGCAACGCGACAGTGGGAAAAATAACGGAGGAAGGACATATCCCCGGCATGCCCGCTGCATCTTTCCACGCAGGAAGACTTTCATGACGGCAAGGGCCGAACCAGACGGTTCAGCCCTTGCAAATGGTTGAGAACTGAGAAAAGGCGCTTACAGGCTTTCCCCGAAGTCCTGGCGGTACTTGGCCGCCAGTTTTTCAGGCCAGTCGCTCTTGGCGCGGAGCTTGCCCATGAAGAAGCGCAGCACGGGCGGTTCCTCCACGAATTCCAGGCCGCCGATCAGGTCGCGGTTGTCGTAGAGCCATTTCATGCGGTCCGCCACGTATTTGACCTGGGACAGCGTGAAGACGCGGCGCGGGAAGGCCAGGCGGAGCAGTTCCACATCCGCCAGAATGTCGTCGCCGTTTTCGTCGCGGACGCTGGAGAGCGTGCCGCGTTCCATCCCGCGCACGCCGGAGGCGATGAAGAAGGCCGCCGCCAGGGCCCCGGCAGGATAGTCCTCCTGCGGAATATGGGGCAGGAAGCGCCCGGCGTCAATATGGGCGCCCAGGCCGCCCGCGGGGGTCACGCAGGGAATGCCCATGTCCACCATCTGGCCGATGAAGTATTCAATGAAGGAGGGGCTCTGGGAAATCACGGTCAGGTCCGTGGTTTCATACAGGCCCACGGCCATGGCTTCAATTTCACGCACGGAGATGCCGCCGTAGGTCAGGAAGCCTTCAAACAGGGGAACCAGGTGCTCCATTTTCTTGGCGATGGAGCGGTCGTTCGTGCAGATGCCGCCGCCGCGGGAGGAGGAAACCTTGCGGGCGGAGAAGTATACCAGGTCCGCCAGGCCGCACATGGTTTTCAGGATGTCAGCGCAGGAGGAGTCCTTGAACTCGTCTTCACGCATCTTGATGAAGTAGGCGTTTTCCCCGATCAGGGAGGCGTCCAGCACCAGCATGATGCCGAATTCGTCGCAAATGCCGCGGATTTCACGCATGTTGGCAATGGAGAAAGGCTGGCCGCCGATTAAATTGGTGGAGGCCTCCATGCGCACGAAGGGAATTTTGTCCGCCCCATGGCGGGCGATGCAGTCGCGCAGCTTGGCGGGGTCCAGGTTGCCCTTGAAGGGGTTGGTGCTGACCGGGTTGACGGCGTCATCCGCCACCAGTTCCTCAATCTTGCCGCCGTTCAGGTCAATGTGGGCGTGCGTGGTGGTGAAATGGTAGTTCATGGGAACCACGTCCCCGGGCTTCACGAAGGTGCGGGCGATGATGTTTTCACAGGCGCGGCCCTGGTGGGCGGGAAGCAGGTATTCCTTGCCGAAGACGTCCCATACGGCCTGCTTCAGGCGGTCAAAGCTCTGGGAACCGGCATAGGCGTCGTCCGCACGGAACATGGCGGCGATCTGGTTGTCGCTCATGGCGTTGACGCCGGAATCCGTCAGCATGTCCAGGTAAACGTCGTTCGTGCTCAACTGGAACGTGTTGAACCCGGCTTCCTGCGCGGCTTCCAGACGGCGTTCCACGGGGACAAGATGCAGCTTCTGCACCACGCGGACTTTATGCAGTTCCAGGGGAATTTGTTCCCCATTGTAAAATTTGACAACGTTGGATGGTTCTGAATTCATAAAATAAAAGGTGAATAAAAGTGTAGCAGAATGAGTCCTTTCCGCAACATAAAAGACACCCCGCTTCTTTTTCTCCCCTTCCGGAAAGGCAGGAATGCCGCTGGCAGGAAAAATGTGGAACTTACGGGAGGAAACTCCTAGCGTGAACTCCTATGAAAGAACACTGGAAATTGATTCAACAGCATCTGGGACTGGATGCGGACGGCATCCCCGGTCCCCGGACGGCGCAAGCCCTGATGGAAAAACTGGGCATCCGCCAGCCGGAACATTCCTGGCCCAGCCAGGAGGAAGTGCGCTCCGGGAAGTCCGTCTTCGGCCGCGCGGGGGATGAAAGCAACATGACCAGTATCCGGCTGCCATACATCATGCGACTGGCATGGGAGAGGAACACGACCGTTTCCACCATGCGCTGCCACAAGCTGGTGGCGGAACCGCTCCTCCGCATTTTCCAGGCCACCCTGGACCATTACGGCATGGAGAAGATACGGGAACTGGGGCTGGACCTGTACGGAGGCTGCTTCAACAACCGCTCCATCATCGGCGGGAAGGCCACGTCCATGCATGCCTGGGGCATTGCCGTGGACATGGACCCGGACAGGAACGGCCTGAACATCCCTGCACCGAAAGCGGTACTGTCCGGACCGGAGTACGCGGCCTTCTGGCAGTTCGTGGAGGCGGAGGGGGCCGTATCCCTGGGACGCGCACGCGATTACGACTGGATGCACTTCCAGTTCGCTACTCTTTGACCGGAGCGGACGGGTCCGTGCGCCAGCCCTCCTCCCAGCGGCGGCGGAGGGCTGCCCAGTCCAGCCCTTCCCCGCCATGCCCCAGGAAGGAGCGTTTTTTCAGTTCACGGAAGTTTTCTCCGGGCAGATGGAGCAGCTCCCCCCGGTCATAGGCGTCCTGGTCGCACATGCCGTTGAAGAGGGGCGTCCACTGCCAGCGGCGCACGCCCAGGTAGTTCTTGAACGTATCCACCAGCTCCGTCGTGCAGTTGGCGGTGACGGTGTTGTAGTAACGCGGGCGTTCATGGAGGCTGTTGATTTTCTCCGCAAAGCCCAGGAAGGCCTTTTTCAGGTTTTCCCTGCCGATGTTGATGCGGTACAGGTACATGTCCTCCTTCCGGTAGGTGGTGCGCAAGTCGAACAAATCTTCCTCGTCCGCCAGGATGTAAATCACGTTGAACTGCTTGTAGAGGCCCGGAACGGTCCCCTGCTCCACCCCTTCCGGCAGGCGCGTCTCCACGGACAGGGCCAAATGCTTCCCATCCTCAAAGCCGAAGGAGAGCATGGTGTGGGCTACAAATTCCATTCCGTCCCAGTGGCTCACGGCGAAGTCCAGCGTGGCCAGCTTGTCCAGGTCAAAGCGGCGCGTCACGTAGCGCACGTCAAAGTCCCGCTCCGTCCGGTAAACGAAGCTGCGCACGTCCTTCACCAGGATTTCATTCCCGTTGATTTCCACGGCGGGCAACCGGCTCCAGGACGGCTGCCATTCCTTGCCGTTCGTCGCAGGAATGCACAGGTAGTACGCCAGCAGCAGGGCCAGCACGCCCCAGGAGGCGCGCCAGAATACGGGCCGCTTTCTGCGGAAGATGAAGGCGCACGCCATGGCCGCCAGGTAAAGCCACACCAGCACGGCGCCGCCCCATACATTGTAAAATACCACGCCCGCCGCCCATACGGACAGGCCGAACCATGCCGCCATCATCAGAACGCGGGCGGCAGCCAGGCCCGCATGGCGCAGGGAAGTCAGGTGCATGGGAAATGAAAAGAGAGGCCGCGCGCTCCGGTTCATGAAACGCGCGGCCCGTTGACGGGGGTTATCTGAAGGAAAGGCCCTTTACCTTGTCCGCCAGGGCTTTCAGCACGCGCTGGTGCGCGGCGTCCACTTCCGCGGCCGTGAGGGTCTTGGCCGGATCCCTGTACAGGAAGGTGTAGGCAATGGATTTGCGGTCCGCCGGGAGCTTTTCACCGGAGGGGTCCGTGAATACGTCAAAGCAGGAGTAGCTGACAAGCAGTTTTTCCCGTGCGGCTTCAATGGCTTTCACGATGTCCGCATTGGGCGTGGAAAGGGGCAGTTCCATGGCCGCATCACGGGAGGAGCCGGGGAACTGGGGCAGTTCCGCGGCCTTCACGGGAGCGGTGAGAATTTCCTGCATCTTGCGGAGGTCCAGTTCCGCCACGTACACGGGCTGGTCCAGGCCCAGCTCCCGGCAACGCGCCAGGGACAGGCGGGCGAAGTAGCCGCAGGCCTTCCCGTCAAGCTGCACGTCCGCCCCCAGGGCGGCCTGTTCGCGCGGTTTGGCGGGGGTCAGCGTAAAGCGGTGGCCCGGAGCCAGCGCTTCCATGACGGCCAGCAGGTCTTCAAAGGAGGCCTGTTCCGGCCTGGGGTCCGCCCAGGAGCGCGCCGTGCGGTCCCCGGAAAGCAGGATGCCCAGGGTATCCGTTTCAATGTCCCTGCCCTTGCCGCCGCCCGTATTGCGGAAGACGCGGCCAAGTTCAAAGAAGCGCAGGCCGGAGACGCCCTGGTTGCTGTTGCGCACGGCGGCGGCAATCAGGCCGGGCGTGTGCGCGGGGCGCAGTACGGAGTGGTCCTCGCTGAGCGGCAGGGACACGCGGATGAGGTCGCCGTCCTGCAGGGGGCGCAGGGGTAGCGCGTCCTTCACCTGGGCGATGGCGCCGTCAGCGGCTTCAGAGGCGATGAGCTTGATGGTCTGGGTTTCATAGAACCCCAGGGCCGCCAGCTTGCGGCGCAGGCCCATCTGGAAGTTATAGGCCACGTCTACGGGGGATTCCGTGACGAAGGGGCCGGAGAAGCGGGACGGGATGCCGTCCAGCCCGAAGACGCGGACGATTTCCTCCAGCAAGTCGCAGGGGCGCGTAAGGTCCAGGCGGTGGGAGGGGATCAGCCAGCATTCCGGGGCGTCCGGAACCTGCATCAGGCCCAGCGCCGCCAGGATGCGCGCGCCTTCCTCGTGGGAAATGGAACCGCCGGACATCTGGTCCAGAGCCTTCCAGGGAAGCTTCACGAAGCCCAGTTCATTGGTCACCGTGGCGCCCTTCCCCTGCTTCAGGGAAGCGAACGCGGAAACGGGGCCGTCCGGCTCCCCGCAGGAAGGCATGCAGGCATGGGCCGGATTCGCCACGGGGGCGCCGGCCACATACGTCTTGGAGGCCGTGCCGCCCGCCAGCTGGAGAATCAGTTCCACGGCGCGCACGGAACCGCGCAACACGTTCCAGGCGGAGGTGCCGCGTTCAAAGCGGTAGGAGGAGTCGGAAGACAGGGCCAGCCTGCGGGACGTGGCGCGCACGGAGGAGGGCTTGAACCAGGCGGATTCCAGAATAATGTCCGTAGTGGCTTCCGTCACGCCGCTTTCCTCCCCGCCCATCACGCCGCCGATGGCGAGCGCCTTGCCGGACTGGTCCGCGACGACCAGGTCCGTGCAGTTGAGGGTGTATTCCTGCCCGTCCAGGGCCTTGAAGGTTTCCCCTTCGTAGGCGGTGCGGGTGACGATGCCGCCCTGCACCTTCGCCGCGTCAAACGCGTGGAGGGGCGTGCCCAGTTCATGCAGGACGTAGTTGGTGACGTCCACGATGTTGTTGATGGGGCGCAGGCCGATGGCCACCAGGCGTTCCTTCAGCCATTCCGGGCTTTCCTGCACCTTCACGCCGCTGATTTTCACGGCGGTGTAGTACGGGTTCAGGTCCGGCTGGTCCAGCCGCACGAAGTCCCCGGCGGGTTCCAGCTCCACCCCGGCGTCATCAATGGAAACGGGCCTGTACTCCCGTCCGGAGATGGCGGCCAGTTCATACGCCATGCCGTTGTGGGAAAGCAGGTCCGGACGGTTGGGCGTCACTTCCACTTCCACCATCGTATCCGCCTTGACGACCTGGGAGATCGGCGTGCCGGGTTCCAGCTCCTGCGGAAGAATCCAGAGGCCGTGCTCCTTGTCGGGCAGCCCCAGTTCGGAAGCGGAGCAGAGCATGCCGCGGGATTCCACCCCGCGCAGCTTGCCCACCTTGATTTCAAAGTTGCCGGGCAGCACCGCTCCCGGCAGGGCGCAGGGAACCTTGTCCCCCACCTTGTAGTTCTGCGCGCCGCACACAATCTGGTGCAGCGTGCCGTCGCCCACGTCCACCTGGCAGACTTTCAGGCGGTCCGCCTGGGGATGCTGTTCCGCGGCAGCCACGCGGGCCACCACCACGTACGGGGAGTCCACGCCCTGCTGGCGGATGTCTTCCACTTCAATGCCGGCAAAGGTCAGCATGTCCGACATTTCGTCCACGCTCAGGCCGGCCAGGTCAATATACTGGGAAAGCCAGTTAAGGGAAATTTTCATATCTGAGTAAGGTAAAAATTATTGGAATTGGGCAAGGAAGCGCACGTCGTTCTCAATCAGGGCGCGGATGTCCCGGATGCCCCAGCGGATCATGGCCAGGCGGTCCAGGCCGATGCCGAAGGCAAATCCGGTCAGCCCCGTGTAGCGGGCCTGCACGCCGGGTTCCAGCCCCAGTTCGCGGTCCACGGCTTCAAAGACGTTCGGGTCCACCATGCCGCAGCCGGCGATCTCCACCCAGCGCGGTTCTTGGCCGTCCACCTTCAGCTTCACGTCAATTTCAAAGCTGGGTTCCGTGAACGGGAAGAAATGGGGGCGGAAGCGCACTTCCGTATCGGAGCCGAAGAGGGCGCGCAGGAAGTATTCCAGCGTCCCTTTCAGGTCGCCCACGGAAACGTCCGTGTCCACATACAGGCCTTCCAGCTGGTTGAAGGCGGAAAGGTGCGTGGCGTCAATCTCGTCACGGCGGTAGGCGGAGCCGGGGGAAATCACGCGCACGGGGGGCGTCTGCTTCTCCATGGAGCGTATTTGCACGGTGGAGGTGTGCGTACGCAGCAGCTTGCCGGAATCAAAGTAAAACGTGTCCTTCTCATTGCGGGCCGGATGGTCCTCCGGCGTGTTCAGCGCGTCAAAGCAGTGGAACTCGTCCTCAATCTCCGGGCCGTCCGCCAGGGCAAAACCCATGTGGCGCAGAATGCGGATGGCTTCATCCCGCACGATCGTGAGGGGATGCAGGCCGCCCTGCGGCAGGGAGCGGGCCGGAAGCGTCAGGTCAACGCCGGCCACGGCGGCCTTGTCCGCCTGGGCCTGCACTTCCTCCAGCTTGGCGTCCAGCGCTTCCGTAATAGCCTTGCGGGCCTCGTTAAGCAACTGGCCGACGGCGGGCTTTTCCTCCCTGGGAACGTCCTTCATGCCCGTCTGGGCCATGGTCAGTTCCCCTTTTTTGCCGAGGATGGCTACGCGCGCGTCTTCCACGCCGCGCCTGTCAGACACCTGGGCGATGCGCGCCAGGGCATCCCGTTGAATGCGTACAATCTCTTCCTTCATAAAATTTGACGGGCAAGAGCTTACCCGTCCCCCCCGCCAGCGTCAAGCCCTTCGGAGGGCAGATCACAAAGTCATTGCACCTGATTTTGAAAAGATCAAACTTTCATTGTTTCCTTCATCATTGGAATCATATAGTTCCTCTTATATTATTTTCCAAATAATATCACAATAAATTTATTTTTATTCAATATCTATCGGTGATATATGGATGGAAAACGATCATTAATTGGAAGATATATATCCTAATACAGTCAAACATAATCCAATGCACCATATTGCAACACACAAAAGAGGCAACCATGTACCAAGAAGAGAAACAACTTTAAAAGAACAATGTTTTCTCTCTTTTAAGCATTTATCTGTTACAGAGAATACATGATATTCATCAAGATTATGTAATATTTTAAGAACGATATCCAATTTTATGTAAATTCTGTAAACAGAAAACCACAATAACGATTGAATTATCACGCCAATAAGTAGTATCCATATGAGATTAGCATTGCTCCTTACTGTTACAGCTGCCATTAGAATTAATGAAAAAATAATGAAAAAATAGTTTAGTCTAGTACAAAATAAATTCTCCATAAACTCTCTTTCTTCATAAAAAGTCCAATCTCCATTTTCCCTTTGTTTTTCATAAAACCGAAGAAAATCGGCTTTGGAAAGAGTGGATGGTTCAAGTAGACAAGAAATACGCGTACTCATTTTTTGATTATCGTCTTTCATACAGTATTTTTCGTATCTCTTATTTAATAGCAAAGAAATATAATTTTTCAAGATAATTTTTTCTATTTCCCATAAAGTCGGAATAGATGAATCTAATTCATCAGGTCATAAATAGAAAGTTTGGAAATCTTTTAATAAAACAAAATATTACAGAAAAAATTATAAATATAATAAAAAACCATTTATAAAGTCACTAATTTTCAATTAACAATTTACACATACCCCGGCTGGGCGGACATGCGGCCGGAAATCATGCCGAGCACGCAGAAAAAGGTATAAACCAGGCAGAACGGCAGGAAGGAACCGCCCTGGTGGAGGAAGGAGGTGAACAGCAGGCTCAGGGCAGCGCCCATGGTGAAGCCGATGCCCTGGGACATGCCGGAAAGCCTGATCGCCTCCGACGGGGTTCTGGCCCGTTCCACCATCAGCGCCATTCCGCGGCTGAAAACGGTTCCCGTCGCCAGGCCGAACAGAATGGCCATCCAGACAGCCCAGTCCAGCGGAAGATACAGGATGCCCCAGCAGGAAAGAGCCGCCAGGGCCATGGCCATCACGATGAGAAGGCCCCGGCCCCCCGTGGCTTTTTCCAGAGCGTGCGCGGAGAGCGTGGCGGGAAGCTGGGCAAACATGGCTACGGAAAGGATGAAACCTGCGTCCACGTAGCTCATGCCGCGCTGCCTCAGGAAGATGGGAATCCAGGTGTAAAAGAAATAGGCTGCCCCCACCCGGCTCAAATAAAAGATGGTGACCTGCCATGCCTTGCTGCTGCGCAGCAGGTTGCGGCCGGAAGAATCCGGATCGCGCTGGAACACTCCTACCGGATGCTTGAGGAAGTACGCGCCCCACACCAGCATTCCCAGCAGGATGGGAATAATCCATATTCCCAGCCCAAAGCGCCAGCCGCCCAGCATGTTGGAGATGGGAACGGACAGGCCGGAGGCCACCGCGCTCCCCACGCCGATCATGGCGCTGTAAATGCCCATCATGGCGGAGGCGTGGTCCGGAAACTGGTGCTTGATCAGTCCGGGAATAGCCGCTCCGGCAATCCCCATGCCCAGCCCCATCAGGACCATGCCGCCGTACAGGCCCGCCACGCCGTCCCAGCTGCGCCAGAAAATACCGGCCACGGCCAGAAGCTGGAACCAGAAAATGATCTTCCACGGCGTCAGCCAGCGCGCCACGCGCGGAGAAATGGGCGCGGCCACGCCCAGCACAAACACGGGCAGCAGGGCAAACAGCCCTGAATTTTCAAGGGAAAGGCCCATATCCTTTTCAATCGTTCCCAACAGCGGGTCCGGAGAGTCAAATCCGGTCCGCAGATTGAAACAAATGATCAAAAAGGCCACAAGCAGCAGCATCTTTCCCTTCATGCTTCCGGAAGTTCCTGCCTTATCCATCCCATGTTATACAGCCGTTCCCCCGCCCCCGTTCAAAAGTAAAAAACTTTTCCGGCTGTATGCGGCAGGGGGCCCGGGAAACGGTTTGCGCGGCTGGACGGAATGCGAAGCATGAACTCCGCAGAATGAGGGAAGCCGAACGTGGAACAAATCACTCTCTTGACCCCGGCACCGCAGCCATCAGGAAAGGCAGAGGAAGACATGTTCCCGCAGCTTGAACGAAACAGGCCGCCTGGGAATGAAGGCCTCCCGGCCTTCGGGAATCCATCCTGGGAGCGCAGCAAGCCAAGCTCTGGAAAGGCAGCCATTTATATCTCTCCTTTTCCAGTTTTTCCACTCACATCTAAAAAAACACCATCATATTAAAAAAGAATGTCTTACGGCTTGTCTGCATTTTATATTCCTATAGGAATATTTGGAATTAAACTAAATTCCCTTGACGATGAATATTTTCAGTATTACAAGCGGATATGCCTACTACATGCCCGTCCCCTGAAAAATGCCTCCGATACGCCGAGACCGTCCAACGGTTCGGCATCAATTTTCTGAGAGTGGCCGTCTTCATCGTCTTTGCCTGGATTGGCGGCCTCAAGGCCTTCCAGTATGAAGCGGACGGCATTGTTCCCTTCGTAGCCAACAGCCCGATGATGAGTTTCTTCTACGACAAGAAGGCTCCCGAATACAAGCAGCACATGAATAAGGAGGGAGCCGTGGTGCCGGCCAATATCGCATGGCACAAGGAAAACAACACCTACGGCTTTGCCTACGGGCTGGGAATCCTGATCGTCTCCATCGGCACGCTCGTACTGCTGGGCCTCTTTTTCCCGAAGGTGGGCCTCATCGGCGACTGCCTGCTCATCATCATGACCGCCGGAACCTTGTCCTTCCTGATAACCACCCCGGAAACGTGGGTGCCCGACCTGGGCGGACCCAACCACGGCTTCCCCTATCTGTCCGGGGCGGGACGCCTCGTCATCAAGGATATCGCCATGATGGCCGGAGGCTTCATCCTGCTGGGCACGGATTTCAAGCGCATCCTGAAGGCGCGCCTCGGTTGCCCAAGGAGCGGGGAATCCTGCTGCAAGAACTGATTCTTTCCGTCACCGCCTCTGCCGAACGGCAGAGGCTTTTTTATGCGTTAATGTTCCATATGCAGCCGTCTGGAGCGGCTTAACCTCTTGCGTCAATTGAAAGAAAATCAAGCGTCAGCGAAGGAATAATAAAAAAGGGCGCAGTCCCTGGCCGCATTCCGTTCAGAAACCGCAGAGGCCTGCGGCGCCCCGGGAACCGTTCCTCCTGCATTCAGAGCGGGAGCACGGAACAGCCGCCTGTTCCGCTAAATTTCTCCCGGCAGGGAATGGAGGTACATGTCAGGGCGTCCGTGCTGTTTTCCAGCACGTCCATGGTGAGCTGCAAGGGTTCCGCGTAAATTTCAGGATAATCCGCTTCCCCTATTTCCGGCCTCACGCGGAACGCGAGCCGTTCCTTCTCCAAATCCATCTCCGCCCGGATGCCCTCTTTATTGCCCCTGGCGTCAAGTCTGATCCACCTGCCCGGATCTTGCAGAAAAACCGCATTCAGGGCATGGATGCAGTACCCGCTTCCCGGCGTATCTTCCAGCGTCAGCCGCTGGTAGCATATCCCCGCCGGGATGCCGCAGGCTCTGAGCAGGGCCGCAAGCAGATTCGCCTTAGCCCAGCAGATGCCCGTTTTCTCCCGCAGCACGTCTGACGCCGAAACCGTCACTCTTTTATCCTGCGCATCCCATGAATGGCTTATTTCATCCCTCACGAAGCGGTAGGCGCCTGCTATCCATTCCAGCTCTCCTTTACCTGCGGCGCGGAGCCGGGCGGCCCTGTCCAGCACCAGCTCATGCTTCCAGTCAATATAAGGACTGGTTTTCAAATATTCACTGAGGTCGTTGACGATGGCGGCCATGCTTGCTTCTTCACCTCTTACTGGAAAACCGGAAGGAAGTACAGGCGGAAAAGGCCACGCAGGTTCCGGGGGCAAGATGGAGCTTCACGATGAAGAAATCAGCCACGGTGTCCTGGGCATGCAGCAGGCCTGATAAGAGCGAAAGCATTCCGGTTTTCGTACCTGAACTTATCCCAAGCGCGGCAAAGGGAAATTTCTGCGTTTGCCGTTCATGGTTTTGCAAGGGGCGGGAGCCCTTGTTCCCGGGACGCGGCCATAAAAATACACCGGAGAAGACGTATGGGGCGATTATTCACCTGGCCGCTTTCCTGTGGCCGGAGGGCCGTCATGGAGCGAGAACACCCCCATGAAAAAGCGCCGCCGTTCCGGAGAACGGCGGCGCCCGAACACGCTAACCTCTTAAGCTTTTATTTGGCGGGACGCTTGCCGTACGCCAGCGTACGCTTGCCATCCCAGGAAACGGCCTCAATCCGGGTGGAGCCCTCCGGATAGGGAACCGTGGTGGAGGAGTTGTCCTTGGAATCCGTCCCCACCATGGTGATGCGGACCATTTCCTTATCCTTGTAGGTTTCAAAGACGGCGGCGTTTTTCCACACGTCATGGGAGATGATGCGCCGGTTGCCCTGTTCCGTGATGCCCTGGTTGCAGGCGCCCCGGACGGGCAGGCGGTTCTTGTACGCCTCCACGCTGTTGACGGAAAGGTAGTAAATGACGGGGCTTTCCGGCTTCTTGTACTTTCTGGCGTACGCAATCAGGTTTTTGCAATCGGACTCCGTGATGGTCATGCGGGCGCAGGTGTAGTCGTCCAGTTCCTGGTCAATGGGCTTGAGCATGCCGGTCTTCTGGAAGAAATCCGTCAGGTCCTGTTTGGAGACGTCGCAGGCGTTCTTCATGAACGCAAGCTGAAGCTCGCCGTCCTTCTTCCCCTTGGTGTCCATCTTGATGGCCTTGTAGAAGATGTCCGGATAGAAGTCGGGATTGCCCTTCCCGGCCACCTTGAAATACAGCTCCAACTGCCACAGGGGAGCCAGCTTGACAAAGTGGTCGTGCACCATCGGGCGGTTGTCCCCTCCGGAACGCTTGTCCGGGCCAGTCTGGATGAGCCAGTTTTCCCCCTTCAGGATGCCGTTGTTCAGGTAGGCGTTAAAGCGGCCGCCGATCATGTTGCCGTCCCCGCCGTTGATGCGTTCATGCTCCAGGCGCATGCTGGAGGGATTCAGCATGTAGTTCACGTAGGCGGAGTAAATGTTGTTGGTCACTTCCCCGGTGGATACCCATTTCATGGCGGGGCGCACCTGGTTGACATGGCCGAATTCATGGGCGATGCCCCAGGCGCTGCCGGGAATCTTGTCCGGATTGCCCACTTCCCCCATCGTGCCGTTGTGGAAGGCGGCGCCCGTGCCGTCCGCGTGCATGAAGCCATTCCAGATCACGCGGCCGAACATCCGGTTTTTAGGCAGCATCTTGTACTTGTACAGGCCCATGATCTGCTGCTCCATGCCGATGATCTTGTCATACAGGGCGATCAGTTCCTCCCCCTTGTCCGGGCAGAATTTCTTGAGTTCCTCCACCGGATAAACCAGGTGCACGCGGCTGCCAACGATGTCCACCACCTCCGTGGGGGAATTTTCCAGCATCTTCTTCCAGTCGCTGTTCTTGCTCACGCCTCCCACGAACACGCCGTTCACCTTGCCGGACGGGATGGAGAGCCGTACCTTGGGAGCTTTCTTGTAGTTGGGCGTGAAGTATTCAATGTAGCCCAGCCCCTTGTTTTTCGCCTTGATGATGTTGATTCCCGCCTTGAGGGGGTAGGAGCTGCGGCCTCCGTCACGCCCGAAGTTGTGGATGACCAGGTTCAGTTTTTCCCCTTTGGGGTCTTCCATGACCAGCAGCACGTCCTCCCCTTCCTCAAAAAAGATGCCGGTGGGGTTTTCAAACTTGCTGTACTGGCTGGTGCGCAGGCGGTCCGCCAGGTCCTTGACCGGTTCGTACGGTTCCGCCGTGATGGCGCGCGCCTTGCGGTCATATTTTTTCTCCGCCATCTGGCGGGCGAGCCCGCGCACGAAGGGATCCTTGATTTTGGCGATGCGGTCACGCGTGACATTGGGTTTCAGCGCCAGCATGAAGTCATTGGTGAAGACGTTGGAATCCAGCGCCTTCAGGCCCGCTTCCGTAATCGGAACGGACCCGGTCTCCTGGGCGGAAAGCACGCCGCCGCCCAGCATGCCGCAGAGAGCGAGCAAAATGGCTCCCTTTTTCAAGAATGGTAAGAGGATCATGTTTATAAAACTATACTGATCAGTTTCCTGAATTGTTTCAAGGAAAAATCCTCCGGCAGGAACATGGACGGAAAAAGGCCGTTTTTGTGACATGGGGCGTTCCTGCCACCGCTTAAAAACTGTCCATCCCCTTGACGAGATCCCTATAATGGCACCCGTAACACATTTTTCCATATGAATACAGAAACGCATCAATTCCAGGCGGAAGTCCGGCAGCTGCTGGACATTGTCATCAACGCCCTTTACAGCGACCGGGAAATCTTTGTGCGGGAGCTCGTTTCCAACGCCTCCGACGCCCTGGAGAAGCTGCGCTTGAAACAACTGACGGATTCCAACATCTACCAGCCGGAAAAGCCTCTGGAAATCAGCATCACCACGGACAAGGAGAACAAGACCATCACCATCGCGGACACCGGCATAGGGATGACGGAAGCGGACCTGGTGGAAAACCTGGGGACCATCGCCCATTCCGGCACCAAAAAGTTCATGGAAGCCCTCAAGCAGAAGCAGGAAGGCGGCGCGGACCTGATCGGCCAGTTCGGCGTGGGCTTTTACAGCTCCTTCATGGTGGCGGACCAGGTGGAGGTCTTTACCCATTCCTACGAACCGGAGGCGGCCTCCCTGCGCTGGACTTCCAACGGACGGGAGGGCTACAGCATTGAAACCCTTGACGAACCGCTGGACCGCGGCACCCGCATCGTCATCCACCTGAAGGATGAGTATGAGGAGTTTTCCCAGGAATACCGCGTGAAGGAGCTCCTGCGCCGTTATTCCAACTTCGTGGGCTTCCCCATCAACTTCAACGGAGAGCACATCAACACCGTCCAGGCCATCTGGTCCAAGTCCAAATCAGACGTGAAGCCGGAGGAATACGACGAGTTTTACCAGTTTATCTCCCATACGGATGAAAAGCCCCTGTCCTACATGCATTTCAGCGCGGACGCCCCCATCATGCTGAATGCCCTGCTTTTCATCCCCAAGCGTAATCCGGAAATGTTCGGCTTCGGCCGCGTGGACGCCAACGTCTCCCTGTACTGCAAGCGCGTGCTGATTGACGCCAAGCCGGAAGGCCTGCTTCCGGAATGGCTGCGCTTCCTGAACGGCGTGGTGGACAGCGAGGACCTGCCCCTGAACATTTCCCGCGAAATGCTCCAGGACAATTCCCTGGTGCGCAAGATCAGCGACATTATCACCAAGCGCTTCATCAAGCACCTGGACAAACTTGCCAGGGACGAAAAAGAAACCTATAAGGAATTCTACGGACAGTTTTCCCGCTACCTGAAAGAAGGGGTGGTCACCTCCTGGCCGAACAAGGAATCCCTAGGCAAGCTGCTCCGTTTTGAATCCACCGCCACGGAGCCGGAGGAAACGACCTCTTTCGAGGAATACATCACCCGCATGAAGGAAGGGCAGACGGCTATTTACGCGCTCACCGGCCCCTCCCGCTCCCACCTGGAAAACAGCCCGTACCTGGAAGCCTTCAAGGCCCGCGGATACGAAGTTGCCTTCTTCACGGACCACGGGGACGAGTTCGTGCTGGACTCCCTGTCCAGCGTGGACGGCAAGCCCGTCACGATGATCGACCGCGCCGACGTGGAGCTTCCCGAGCTGGAAGAGGAACAGAAGGACGCCCTGCCCCAGGAGGAAGCCACCGCCCTGGAAGAATGGCTGAAAGAACTGTACCCGGACAAATTCTCCAAGGTCACCCTGGGCAAGCGCCTGGTCAGCGGAGCCGCCGTGGCCCTGCAAAGCGGCAATGACATGGGCCCGGAAATGAGGGCGTACATGAAAGCCATGGGGCAGGAAATCCCCGAAAGCCATCCCCAGCTGGAACTGAACCCCTCCAACCCGCTGGTGAAGAAGCTCTCCGCCCTGAGGACGGAAAATCCGGAACTGGCCCAGATGGTGGCGGACCAGATCGCGAACACCGCCCTGCTCCGCGCCGGCATGCTGGACGATCCCGCCGTGCTGGCCCAGTCCTCCCAGGCCCTGATGGAGCAGCTCCTGCTTAAATAAAGCCTCCGGCGGAAACGGCCTCTTTCACAAGCCGCTCCCTGCCCCGGGGGCGGCTTTTTCCTTTCATTCCCCGTCATGAACGCGTTCCACCACATGCCCCGGCACTTCCTGTTCCTGAAGCTGGCCTATCAAACGGGCATGTGCCTGCTGGCCCTGGTCGCCGTGACGCTGGCGGCCATTGACCTGACTTCCGAGGCGGCGGAATGGGAAGTGACGGCAGACCGGGTCATTTACTGGATTTTCGTGCTGGATTACGTGGTCCGCTTCTCCATCAGCAGGTCCAAATGGCTCTTCGTCAAGGACCATGTCTGGGACCTGCTGGCCATCATTCCCTTTGACGTGCTGTTCCGTCTGTTCAGGTTCGCCTCCCTCGGCGAGATTCTGCGGCTCGCCAGGTACCTGGACCTGTTCTCCTACGCCATGAGGTTCACCACGCGCATCAGGCGTTTCTTCAACACGAACGGATTCAAGTACATCTGCATTGCCGCCCTGGTCATCATCCTGCTGGGGGCCGTGGGCATCCATCTGGCGGAAGGCATGAGCCTTCCCAACGGCATCTGGTGGTCCTTTGTCACCGCCACTACCGTGGGCTACGGGGACACCTACCCGGTCACCACTCCCGGAAAGTTCCTGGCCGTTTTCCTGATGCTCACGGGCATCGGCTTCGTGGGAACGCTGACCAGCACCATCACCTCCTTCTTCCTGCATCCCCATGCGGGAGAACCCATGCCGTACAGGGAGGAGGAAATTGAAGCCATCAAGAAGAAGCTGGACGGCCTCTCCTCCATGACGGACGAGGACATAGACACCATGGCGGCCCTGCTGAAAACCCTGCGGGACGCCCCGCACGCATCTTCCCCTTCAGAGCTGGAAACTCCTGCCTCCGGCCCCGGCACTTTACCGCAAAAGCCGGAATGACCCGAATGCCGGATGCGTCTCTGCACCCCTCCTGCCGTCCTCCCTTCTTTTTGCACCAAGACTGACAAAAATCCGTCTGGCATTGCACGGGCAAAGGCGGACAATCCCTCTGTGCCGCCTCTCTCCTTTTTCCAACCTCTCCGCCTTTCTCCATCATGCCAGTGACCAGCCCCCCCCGCGCCTGGGCCGAAATCGACCTCGGGGCCATCCGCCATAACCTGAACGTCGTCAAGCAGGCGGCCAAGGGTGAATATTACATGCCCGTGGTAAAGGCGGCAGCCTACGGTCACGGGCTGGAACAGGTCTGCCGCACCCTGGATTCGGAAGGCATCGCCTTCTTCGGAGTCGCCAACGTGGGGGAAGCGCGGCGCATCAGCCAGGCGGGGTGCCGCACCCGGCCCTATATCCTGGGTCCCGCCTTTCCGGAGGAACGGGAGGAAATCGTGCTGAACGGCTGGCGTTCCTTCATCTCCACCATGGAGGAAGCCGTGCACTACAATTCCCTGGCGCGTCTGTACGGGAAGACGCTTCCCATCCATATCTCCGTGGATACGGGCATGGGCCGCGGCGGATTCCTGCCGGACCAGCTTGAAGAATTGCTCTCCCGCCTGGGGGAACTGGACAGCCTGTACATGGAAGGGCTGGGCGCGCACCTGCCCTGCGCGGACGAGGACCGGGAAATCACCCTCCGGCAAATTGCCCGCTTTGAACAGATGGCCGCCCGCATCCAGGAAAAACTGCCCCTGAAGTACTGCCATCTGGCCAACAGCGCCGCTTCCCTGGATTATGAGATTCCCTCCAACAACATGTGCCGCCCCGGGCTGGTGCTGTACGGCTTTTCCCCCATTACCTCCCCATGGGCCGCGCAGTTGAAGCCGGCCATGGCCCTGTTCTCCCGCCTGACGGTGGCACGCACGCTGCCGGAGGGGCACGGCATTTCCTACGGAGGCACCTTTGTAACGGACCATCCCACCAGGGTGGCTACCGTGGGCATAGGCTATGCGGACGGCTACGTGCGCTCCCTGGCCCACAAGGGCGCCCGCGTGATGGTGGACGGCGTCTCCTGCCCGCTGCTGGGGCGCGTGACGATGGACCAGATCATGGTGGACGTCAGCCGGGTGCCGCACCCGGAACCGGGCATGACCGTGGAGATCATGGGGCCGAACATTCCCGTGACGGAACTGGCGGAAAAGGCCGGTACCATTTCCTGGGAAATTTTTACCGGAATAGGCCCCCGGGTGCCGCGCCACTACATCCACTGAACCCTCTGCCGGAGAAGCGGTCCGCCCGTGTTCCCTTATTCCGCGCGGTGCCTTCATTCCCGATTGACGGGCAGCCTGAAATATCGTTTATTGATCCGGTATGATGAAGGTTTCCACCAGAGGACGCTATGCACTGCGCCTGATGATTGATCTTGCCCAGCACAATGACGACGGCTACATCTCCCTGAAGGAGATTTCAGCCAGGCAGGACATCACCGTACGGTATCTGGAACAAATTATCGCCATCCTGCTGAAAGCGGGCTTCGTTCAGAGTTTCCGGGGGAAGTCCGGCGGCTACCGCCTGTCCCGGCATCCCCGGGAATACACCACGGAAGACATCCTGAAACTGACGGAAGGCTCCCTGCTGCCCCTTTCCTGCACGGCTTCCCAGAACAGCCCGTGCCCGCGGGCGTCAAGCTGCGCCACGCTGCCTTTCTGGCGGGGGCTGCAAAAGGTCATTGAGGATTACCTGGGCCGCGTCACGCTGGAGGACCTGTCCGAGCAGCAGAAGGAAATCGGCTGCGACTACGGAGCAGGCATTTAACCGGAGCACCCGGCCTGAACATTTTTTCGCCCCTTTTTTGTTTTGGCCTTATGTCCCACTTTTTTTACCCGGCACTTGACATCCCGTCCCGCTTTAACTATCTATTCCCTACTTTCCCGATAGGAATATAAAAAATATGAATAAGAACCATCGTTTTGAAACGCGCCAGATCCACGTGGGCCAGGAAAATCCGGACCCGGCCACGGATGCCCGCGCCGTGCCGATTTACGCCACCACTTCCTATGTCTTCAAGGACTCCGAACAGGCGGCCGCCCGTTTCGCCCTGGCGGAGCCGGGCAACATCTACAACCGCCTGATGAACCCCACGGCAGACGTTTTCGAAAAGCGCATCGCCGCCCTGGAAGGGGGAGCGGGCGCGCTGGCGGTAGCCACCGGAGCGGCGGCCATCGCCTATGCCGTCCAGAATATTGCGCGCGCCGGGGACCACATCGTTTCCGCCGCCAACGTGTACGGCGGCACTTACAACCTGTTTGCCCATACATTTGCCGAATCCGGCATTGAAACCACCTTCGTGGACGGCAGCAATCCGGACAATTTCGCCAAGGCCATCCGGGAAAATACGAAGGCCCTGTACGTGGAAAGCCTGGACAACCCGAACTGCAACGTTGCGGACATAGACGCGCTGGCGGAGGTGGCGCACGCCCGCGGAATTCCGCTCATTGTGGACAATACCTTCGCCTCCCCCTTTCTGTTCCGCCCTCTGGAGCATGGCGCGGACGTGGTGGTGCATTCCGCCACCAAATTCATCGGCGGCCACGGAACGGCGATGGGCGGCGTGATTGTGGACGGCGGCAAGTTCGACTGGACGCAGAATGATAAATTCCCCGGCATCAGCCAGCCCAACCCGAACTGCCACGGCGCCGTGCTGGCGGAAATCTGCGGCCCTCTGGCCTACATCATGAAGATCCGGACCACCCTGCTGCGGGATACGGGAGCCACCATCAGCCCGTTCAATTCCTTCCTGCTGCTCCAGGGGCTGGAAACCCTTTCCCTGCGGGTGGAGCGCCATGTGCAGAACGCCCTGCGCGTGGTGGATTACCTGGCGGCTCATCCCCAGGTGCAGAAGGTGAACCATCCCTCCCTGCCGGACCATCCGGACCACGAACTTTACCGGAAATATTATCCGAACGGCGGCGGCTCCATCTTCACCTTTGAAATCAAGGGTGGCGCGGAAAAGGCTCGCAAGTTCTGCGAAAGCCTGGAATTATTTTCCCTGCTCGCGAATGTGGCCGACGTCAAGTCCCTGGTGATTCATCCGGCCTCCACCACCCACTCCCAGATGACGGAGGAGGAACTGAAGGCGGCAGGCATCTCGCCCTCCACGGTGCGGCTTTCCATAGGCACGGAACATATCGACGACATTCTCGAAGACCTGGAACAGGGCTTCCGCGCCATTCTCTAACGATTTAACGGCTACAACGCTCTTTTCCTACAAGCCATGAGAATTTACAGAAACATTACAGAACTGATCGGCGGCACTCCTTTGCTGGAGCTGACCAATTACGAACGCAAAAACGGCCTGAACGCCGCTATCCTGGCCAAGCTGGAATACCTCAACCCCGCCGGCAGCGTGAAGGACCGCATCGCCCGGGCCATGATTGACGCCGCGGAAGCCTCCGGAGAGCTGAAGCCGGATTCCGTCATCATTGAACCCACCAGCGGGAACACGGGCATCGGCCTGGCGGCGGTGGCCGCCTCCCGCGGGTACAGGATCATCCTGACCATGCCTGAAACGATGAGCGTGGAACGCCGCAACCTGCTGAAGGCCTACGGCGCGGAACTGGTGCTGACGGACGGCGCGCTGGGCATGAAGGGAGCCATTGCCAAGGCGGAGGAACTGGCCGCAGGACTCCCCAACAGCTTCATTCCCGGCCAGTTCGTCAACCCGGCCAACCCGGAAGTCCATTTCCGGACCACCGGACCGGAAATCTGGAACGACACGGACGGCAAGGTGGACATCTTCGTAGCAGGCATCGGCACCGGAGGCACGATTACGGGCGTAGGCAAGTACCTCAAATCACGCAATCCGGAAATACGGATCGTGGCCGTGGAGCCGTCCGCCTCCCCGGTGCTGACCCAGGGAACCGCCGGCCCCCACAAGATTCAGGGCATTGGCGCGGGTTTCGTGCCGGAAACGCTGGATACCTCCGTGTATGACGAAGTCATCACCGTCACCAATGAAGACGCCTTCGCCACCGGCAAGGAGCTGGCGCGCACGGACGGCGTGCTGACGGGCATTTCCTCCGGCGCAGCGCTCTGGGCCGCCACGCAGGTGGCACAGCGCCCGGAAAACGCAGGCAAGACCATCGTGGTCCTGCTGCCGGACACGGGGGACCGCTACCTCTCCACCCCCCTGTTCACGGACTAATCCTTCCCATCCTCCAGCCATGAAAGAATTCAGCCTCCATCTCTACCTGGTCACTGATGAAGCGGCCAAATGCCGCCACAGCCTTCTGGAAACCGTCCAGAGGGCGGTGGACGGCGGCGTCACCATCGTTCAGTACCGCTCCACCAATCCGGACGCGGGCACCTGCTACCGGGAAGCGCTGCCCATCCGGGACTTCCTGGCGTCCCACGGCGTTCCCTTCATCGTCAACAACCGCATTGACCTCGCCCTGGCGCTGGACGCGGACGGCGTCCACATCGGCCAGCGCGATCTTCCTGTTCCTGCCGTCAGGGCCATGATCGGCCCGGACAGGATTCTGGGGCTTTCCGTCTCCAACGCGGACCAGCTCCGCGCCGTAGACGCCGCCCTGGTAGACTACCTTGGGATGGGGCCTGTCTTTCCCACCATCTCCAAGCTGAACGCCCCGCCCGTGCTGGGCGTGGACGGCTTCGCCGCCCTGGCCTCACAATCTCCCCTGCCCGTCGTCGCCATCGGCGGGCTGGACGTGGAGCGCGCCCGGCTGGTGCGCGCTACGGGAGCGGCCAGCGGCATTGCCGTCGTCTCCGCCATTTGCGGAGCGGAGGATCCGGAAGCCGCCGCACGGGCGCTGGCCTGACCGGCTGCATTCCGGAAACAAGCGGGCAGCAAAACATTCTTTCAAACGCCATGCCTTCACCAACTGACCTCGTCCATGCCGTCTCCGCCGATCTGGAAAAAATCCGGGAGACGGCTCCGTTGGTTCTCTCTCTGACCAACTCCGTCGTCCAGCCCCTGACGGCCAACCTGCTGCTGGCCGCAGGAGCCGTTCCCGCCATGCTTAACGATGCGGAGGAAGCCGTGGAAATGCTCCGCGGCGGAACGGGAGCCCTGCTGGTCAACCTGGGCACCGTGACGCGCGAACAGGGCGCCGTCATGCAGACGGCGGTGCAGGAAGCCAACCGGCTGGACATCCCCTGGGTTCTGGACCCGGTAGCCGTTGGAGCTCTCTCCCTGCGTACGCGGCTGGCGGAACAGTTGAAGGAACGGAAGCCCCGCATCATCCGCGGGAACGCCTCTGAAATCATGGCTCTGGCCGGGTACTCCTCCGTCACGAAGGGACCGGAAAGCACCAGCTCCAGCGCAGACGCCCTGCAGGCGGCCAGGGAACTGGCCCTGCATACGGGGGCGGCTGTCCTCGTCACGGGCCGCACGGACTATTCCACGGACGGCCGCCAGGTGATTTCCACGGAAAACGGACATGCCATGATGTCCCGCGTCACGGGCGTGGGCTGTTCCATGGGCGCGCTGGCCGCCGCCTGCGCCTCCGTCTCCTCCTCCCCCTTGCAAGCGGCCGTCTCCACGGCCGTATTAATGGGCATCGCGGGGGAAATGGCCTTTGAACAGAGTCCCGCTCCGGGCTCTTTTGCCGTCTCCCTGCTGGACAGCCTGTACTCCCTTTCTCCGGAAGAAGTGGCGCGGAGAGCGCGCATTCTTCCCTTTTAAACCGTTACTCCTCCTTCCCGTAACCGCGGAAAAGCAGCGCGCCGCACTCCCTCCGGAATGCGGCGCGTTGAATTTACAGGCCTTCTTTATTCGTTCCGCGGAACGGAACGGCGCAGGAACACCGCTCCCAGCGCAGCCATCAGCAGCATGCATGAGGACGGTTCAGGAACAGGAGCAGGCGCCGTAGCCGTAAACGCCGATGCCATGGCTGAAGAAGCTTCCGGAGCCGCATTCGGCGTCCACACCATGCTCACTTCCTTGGAATCCTCGTTCTTCTGGAGGCTCCACTGGCCGTACGCCGCGTAATCTCCGGCGGAAGACGCATCCAGCGTGAAATTACCCGTCAGGGTCGCGTTCGCTCCCCCCTCAATGAAGTTCAGGATGTGGGAGGTTCCCCAGAAGTCGGTGGAATAGTCGAGGCTCAACGCCGCCAGCTTCAGCTTGGCCCCCGCGTCAATCTGGAAGACGCCGGACTGAAGCATCAGGCTGTTGTACGCCAGTTCATTCCCGGCGGAACCGCCCATGGACAAGGTCAGTTCAAAGACGGAGCCGGACTGAAGCGTCGTATTCCCGGACAGGGTGGCGGAACCGGACAGAATGCCGCCGTTCTTCACCAGAATATTATTCCCCAGGCTGACCGTGCCCGCATCCGTCCCCAAGCCTCCCAGTACCAGGCAGCCACCGGAATTGACCGTCGCCATCCCCGTCCCGAGAGCCTGGTTGGAGGCCGCTGCCAGCGTTCCCCCATTGACGGACGTTCCGCCGGAATAGGTATTCTTTCCGGATAAAACCATGATCCCCTCTCCTGTCTTGGCAACGGAGCCCTTTGCTCCGGAGTAATTGACGATGTTGGCTGATACTTTTAAATCCGCCTCCGCCGTGCCGCGCTCCACCGCAAAGACAGCAGGACTGCCTCCCCTCAGCTTGACATTAACCGTCCTGATTTCCGAGGCCCTGTCCGCCGCCCTTACCTGGAAAACGGTATCCGTCCAGACCTCCATGCTTCCCTTCGCCACGCCGTCCAGCGTCCCTCCTGCCAGGGTGACGGTCATGTTCCGGAAGGTCTGGTTCCTGGTATCATTCTGGAACAGGGTTCCTCCGTTAATTTCCACATGGCTGACGCAGGCCTCATTTCCCGAATTGCCGAAACAGTCCACCCCGCGCAGGGAAACCGTTGCGCCCCGGTTGATAACCAGCCCTCCGCGGATAATACCTTCCTCACCTCCTGAAATAAGCATCAGCGTTCCTTCATTGACCGTAGTTCCTCCGGTATAAGCCTGGTGTTTCTGCACGGCGAGCATTCCGGAACCGTTTTTCACGAGGCGGCCCGTCCCGGATATTTGCAAATTAACGGAGCCGGCGCGGAGCGAATTGAAAGCGAGGGTTCCATTGTTGACAATCGTTCCCGTACCCAGGGAACCGTCTTTTTCCCCGTCACCCACGGCGAGCGTCCCCGCATCAATGACGGTACCTCCGGAATAGGAATTGGCCCCGGTCAGCACCAGCGTTCCTTCCCCGGTTTTCACAAGAGAGCCGGTTCCTGAAATAACGCCGGATTCCGTCGCGGAACCGGAGTCCACTTCCGCCCTCATGACGGCCCCGGAACCGGATAGAGCCACGTTCCCGCTGTGACTGCCGCCGGAAAGAATGGCATACGTCCCTCCGTCCGCCACGTTCACGGAAGAGCCAACTTCCGCATGGCCTCCCGCCGTGAACCGCGCACCGCTCTCCACATTCACCGTTCCGGTGGCAAAGAGGGCCGTCTCCCAGTCGTTCTCATCCACATAGCCGCCCGCGTGCAGGGCATGCACCCCGGCTACCTTCACCTCACCTCCCTGCACCGTCCATGTCCCGGTATTGAAAATATGCCCGGACAGGTTCCAGACGGAACCTTCTCCCGTGCCGGGCGCGTACACCACATGAAGCTGGCCGTCCTTCAAGGCCCCTCCGTCCATGAAGCCTCCAAGATAGTCCTGCGCCCCGTGCCCCGTAAACGTGAATGTCACGGCGGTATTCGCACGGAAATTGCCGAAGCAGGCTCCGGAATCCAGATGCGTGATGGCATTCAGCGTCAAATTATGCCCGTACATGTCCACCACGCCCCCGCGGTGGCCGAAGATGAACTCCCCGGACACTTGGTTTTCCCCGGCAAGGCGCACCATTACTCCGCCCCCGTTCAGCTTCACGTTACGGGCCGCGTAGCCGTCCCTGTCCAGAATCAGATTTCCGCCGCCGCCCACGTTGATGTCCGCCGCATTGTTCCCGTGGCCGCTGACGATCAAATCGCCTTCCCCAATCTTCCTCCACTCGTCTCCGGAGGCTCCGGTCAGCAAGGTGGTGACCGCAGCTCCCTTGTTCACCACAAAGCCCGCCGTATTCAGGCGGCGGGAAGAATCGCCCCCGTCGCTCAGCACGTAATCGCGGTTGAAGGTGAGGGAGCCCGCTCCGGTATCCACGGACCCCTGGAGCACGATTGTGCCGCCGGAGCCGTCAAAAATCAGATTATTGCAGGCGTTCAACTGCTCATTTGTAGCTTGTGTACCTTTCGTGGAGGTATCCCCGCGTAATCCGGCCGCCAATCCGGTGTAATCCGTAGTCACGCCTCTCTGCACAAAGGTCCCGTTGCCGTCCGTATCCGTCACGTTCCACAGTACGTCACCGCTCGCCGCAACGCTTATGGTACGGTTGAAGCTGTCCACGTAATCGCTGGCCCACTGGTTGCCGGAACGCATCTGGGTAAACTGTCCATACCCGCTTCCACTGGCAGACTGTGCCGCACCTACCCACTCCCACTTGCCGGAATTCTCATTGTACACATAGCACGGGCTTCCACTATCCCCTGACAATCCACCGGAAGGCAATGGATTGGACTCCGAAGGCTTCTTGAAATTGTACCAGAACCGGTAAGCCGGATAGGTCTTGGCATTTTCCGGGTCTGGCTCTCCTGTTCCCGGAGCGCTGGCCTGCCCCTCAAAAACAAGGGTTCCTCCGGTCAAATAGCCATAAGAGGCATCAATCTTTTCCTGTTTGCCGTTTCCTGTGGCGACAGCCTGAACTCCGGAACCAGCTCTCATGACCAGCCTCCCTTTCATGTTGTCCAGGTATTCCGGGTCAGTCAGGTAAGGTGCGTATTCCGCCTCCGTCACGATCTTGCTCAATCGCTGCACACGGTAGTCGTATGTCAAATCGGACTTATCACCCCATGCATCCTTTCTCGTAACGCTGCGGTAGGAATCGTAAAAAGGAGTTCCTTGCTTGGCACCGAAACGAACCGTAAAGGAAACGAAATGGTTATAATAATCATGTGATACGGTGGCGATGAAGCCGGGACCGCCCACCAGCGCGGCCTCCCCGATGTGGGCATCCGCCACGCCGTCAAAATTCATCATTTTGGGGATAGTTCCCACGTAATTGCCATTCTTGTCGTAGATGGCGACGTCTTTGGCATTCACGTCAAAAATGCCCCGGTTTTCCGCGAAATCACGGTAGGTCTGAACATCAAACGAGTCAGACATCAACCCGCCATAGGCGGGAGTGAGGAGGCAGGCCGCCCCCAGCAGCCCGGAATAATGATAAACATTCATAAGAAATTGAAATTAAGTTATGATTAAACAAGGAACAGGCAAGTCTGCCGCACTTCCCATCTTCCAGTCCAGACCGTTTGCACGAACATCCGGCAGGGCTTCGGGAAGTGCGGCGGGGTTCTTCATCAGGCTCACCGCACACGGCGGCGGAAAATACACGTCCCCAGGCCTGCCAGCACCAGCAGCGCGGAGGAAGGTTCCGGAACCGGCGCAGGAGACGGAGCCGCGAGCAACGCCGCAGTTTCCGAATGGTCCAAAACGGCCTCGGCATTGGGAGTCCAGACCATGTTCACGGTTTTGGAATCCTCATCGCCCTGGAGGGACCAGGACCCATAGGAGCCATAATTTCCGGCTCCGGACAGGTCCAGCGTAAACGCCCCCTTCAAACTGGCGTTCGCGCCGCCTTCTATCAGGTTCAGGATATGGGAGGTCCCCCAGAAGTCGGAGGAATAATCCAGAGACACCGCCGCCAGCTTCAGCTTGGCTCCCGCGTCAATCTGGAAAACGCCGGACTGGAGCATCAGGCTGTTATACGCCAGTTCATCCCCGGCGGCCCCTCCCATGGACAGGGTGAATTCCAGCATGGACCCGGCATTCAAGGTAGTATTCCCGGACAGGGTGGCGGAACCGGAAAGAATGCCGCCGCTCTTCACCAGAATATCATTTCCAAGAGAAACGGAAGCCAAATCCGTTCCCAGGCCCCCAAGCGCCAAACGTGCGCCGGAGTTGACCGCCGCCAAACCGGTTCCCAGAGCCTGGTTGGAGGCCGCTACCAGCGTTCCCCAGTTAACCGTGGTTCCTCCTGAATAGGTATTTCTGCCGGAAAGCACCATGATCCCGGCCCCTTTCTTAATGAAGGAGCCCTTCACCCCGGAAGAGTTGATGATGTTGGACGAGACATTCAGGTCAGACGCAGACTTGCCGCGTTCCACCATGAACACCGTCGGATTGGCGTCCCGCAACAGCACGTTGATGTTCCTGATTTCCGAGGCTTTGTTCGCGGCTTTCACATTAACCACAGCCTTCGTCCAGATATCCATGCGGCCTCCCGTGACGCCATCCACTACAGCGCCCTTCAGGTTAAACACCGTATTCTGAAACGTCTGGTTGGCTTTGTCTCCAAAATACAGGGTGCCTCCTGTGATATTCACGTTCTTCACGGAAGCGTTCCCTCCGGAATAACCGAAGCTGTCGCCGCCCTTCAACGTCACCTGCGCCCCCTCCTGAATGGCAAGGTTCCCGCGGATCATTCCGTTGGCACCGCCGTAGCCCAGCACAAGCGCGCCTTCATTCACGGTGGTTCCTCCCGTATAGGAAAGCATCTTCTGGATGGTAAGCGTGCCGGAGCCGTTCTTCACCAGAGCTCCGCTGCCGGATACATTGACGTTCACGGCAACGGCATCAGAGCGGTTGAAGGCCAGCACCCCGTTGTTGACCACAGCCCCGGTTCCCAGGGAACCGCTGGTTCCGCCATCGCCCACAGTGAGCGTTCCTGCGGCAATTGTCGTTACTCCGCTGTAGGAATTATTACCCGTCAGCACCAGTTCCCCGGCGCCTTTCTGGATCAATGCCCCTGTTCCGGAAATGGCGTTTCCCGCCGTCATCTTGTCCGTCCTGTTGAACGCCAGCGTGCCGTCATTCACAACGGCGCCCGTTCCCAGGGAACCGGCTGTTCCTCCATTGCCTACCGTCAGGAAAGCTCCGGACAAAATGCGCGTTTCACCGGAATAAGTATTATCCGCCGCCAGGATGACTCCGCCTGAGGTCTCCATTCCCTGCGTATCCACCGTCATGGCATGGGCCCCTCCCAGGGAGCTGGCTACCGTCAGCGTTCCGCCGCCGCCGAACAGGTAACCCTGCGTTCCGGCCGTCACGGAACCGGACAGGACGGCCTGGCCGTCCGCCCCGATGTAAACGGAATCCAGTCCCATTCCGCCCAGGTCCAAACCCGACGTGCGGTCACCGGACAGCAGCAGTACGCCACCGGACGCATTGGACACGTGCGCCAGGGCTGCATCCACTTCCGCTCCAAGGGAAAACGAGGTTCCGTATTTGACGAGCACGTTCTTGTTCTCCAGGCCAAGGGAACGCACGTCCGTATAGGCAAGCCGTACTCCCCCATTCAACTCAATGGCTCCGGAAAAGGCGGCTCCGCCTTCCGAATCACTGTTATGCGCATTGGCAAGCACCACGGCGCCCGTATTGGATCCGTTGCCGATGGACAAGGTGCCGGAACCGCTGAGCTTCAAGTTCACCGTCAGCGTTCCTCCTCCCCCGCCCAGGGACCAGCCACCGTCCGCGGTCCAGCCGGATAGAACTTCCGTGGTTCCGGACGTTCCCAAATTCACCTCTCCCAATGCGCCGACGGACAAGTTTCTGAAGCCGTTCAGGCCGGAAATCGCCGCCTGGTCTTCCAGCAGCACGAACGTTCCGGAAGACGCCTGGTCCAGCTTTCCGGCAATAGCGGAAAAACCAGCGCCTTCCACAGCCAGGGCTCCGGCGGCATCCAGCGACCAGACAGCCTGCCCGAGAGCCCCGGCGGAAGAGGCGCGCACCAGGCCTTCTTCAACCGTGGCAGTTCCGGAAAAACTGTTGTTCCCGTTTTTCAGAAGCAGGGTTCCTTCCCCGGTTTTCACCAGAGAACCGGCTCCGGAAATCACGCCGGACTCCGTCGCGGACCCGGAATCCACCTCCGCACGGAACATGGATGCGGTTCCGGACAACACAACGTTTCCGCTGTGATTTCCCCCGGCCAGCACGCCATACGTGCCTCCGTCATCCACCTGCACGGCAGACACCACCAGGGAATGGCCGCCGGTGGTAAACCGGGCGCCGCTGTTCACCTGCACTGTTCCAGTGGAAAAGGAGGCCATCTGCCAGTCGTTCTCATCCACATAGCCGCCCGCGTGCAGGGTGTGCACTCCGGCCACCTTCACCTCTCCTCCCTGCACCGTCCACGTTCCGGTATTGAGAATATGGCCGGCCAGATTCCAGACGGACCCTTCCGCCGTGCCTGGTGCGTACACCACATTCATCAGTCCACGGGAAGCGGCCTCCCCGTCCCGCAAAGCCCCCAGGAACGTCTGTTCCCCGGAGCCCGTGAACGTAAGCGTTACGGTGGAATTGCCAAGGTAATTGGCAAAAACGGCTCCGGAATCCAGGTGAGTGATGGCGTTCAGCGTCAAATTGTGCCCGTACATGTCCACCACGCCCCCGCGGTGGCCGAAGATGAACTCCCCGGATACTTGGTTTTCCCCCGCCAGGCGCACCATTACTCCGCCGCCGTTCAGCTTCACGTTGTGCGCCGCGTAGCCGTCCCGGTCCAGAATCAGCATCCCGCTTCCTCCCACGTTGATGTCCGCCGCATTGTTCCCGTGGCCGCTGACGATCAAATCACCTTCCCCGATCTTCCGCCACTCGTCCCCGGAGGTTCCGGTCAGCAGCGTCGTCACGGTTGCCCCCTTGTTCACAACGAAACCCGCCGTATTCAGACGGCAGGAGGCATTTCCTCCGTCGCTCAATACGTAATCCCGGTTGAACGTGAGGGAACCCGCCCCCGTATCCACCGAGCCCTGGAGAACAATGGTGCCGCCGGAGCCGTCAAAAATAAGATTGTTGCACACGCCTATCTGCGTGTCCGAGGCCCGCGTTCCCTGTGTGGAGGTATCTCCTCGCAGGCCGGAGGCCAGCCCGGTGTAATCCGTGCTGATATCTCCCTGAACGAAGGTTCCGTTTCCGTCGCCATCCGTCACATTCCACAGAAGATCCCCACCCCCTTCCGACACGCTGACGGTGCGGTTGAAACTGTCCACGTAATCGCTGGCCCACTGGTTGCCAGAGCGCATCTGGCTGAACTCGCCGTAGCCGCTACCGCCCTGGGATTGACCGGCCCCCACCCATTCCCATCTGCCGGACTTCTCATTAAATACATAGCTGGGACTTCCGCTGTCCCCTGCCAATATGCCGGAAGGCAGGGGATTGGATTCCGAAGGTTTCTTGAAATTGTACCAGAAACGGTAGGCCGGGTAAGTCTTGGCATTCTCAGGGTCCGGCTCTCCTGTTCCCGGAACGCTGGCCTGTCCCTCAAAAACCAAGGTTCCCCCGGTCAAATAGGAATAACCTCCGCTGACCGTGTCCTGTTTACCGTTCCCCGTGGCAATAGCCTGGGTTCCGGACCCGGCACGCAGAACCAGCCGTCCCTTCATGTTGTCCAGGTATTCCGGATCCGTCAGGTAGGGGGCGTATTCCGCTTCCGTCACGATCTTGCTCAACCGCTGCACGCGGTAGTCATACGTGTAATTCGTCTGGTCGCCCCAGGCATTCTTGATTACCACGCTCCGGTAGGCGTCATAAAACGGCGTTCCTTCCGTGGCTCCAAAACGCTTGGTAAACGTAATGGTCTGGTTATTGTAATCATGGGACACGGTGGCGATGAAGCCCGGGCCTCCTACCAAAGCGGCTTCCCCGGCATGGGCGTCCGCCAATCCGTCAAAATTCATCATTTTGGGGATGGAGCCCACGTAATTGCCTTCCTTGTCGTAAATGGCGACGTCTTTGGCATTGATTCCAAAGATGCCCCGGTTTTCCGCAAAATCACGGTAAGTCTGAACGTCGAAGGAATCAGACATCAATCCCCCATAAACGGGAGAGAGGAGACAGGCCGCCCCCAGCAAGCCGGAATGATAGAAATAATGTAAATTCATGGCAGAACGAGCTTTAGGTTAAAATAATTCAAATCATAAAAAGTGCTGCTATTCAAAATGTTTTTTAAAGGACGCTCCAGGAATCTGGAACTTTATTTCATTCCCAATAATTTTAATTATTCTTCATTTTGTTAGAGTTTGAAAACACCATTTGTTTTCAACAAACGACTTTACATTCCCCCCACAACAAGAACTGGCGCGAATACCAAGCTTTGCATGACACAAATTATTTCTTCTTTTTCCTTGCTTCAAATAAATTTACCTGAAAGTTCGCCTTTTCCGGCACTCCGCCTCATCTCTTCTCCATACCGCGCAAGAATGAAACCTGTTTAGTATTGTGAAATATCCCCGGCCTTTTATAATGAAGGGCAACCCATTTCAGCATGGCAAACCATACTACCACGCAAAAGCTCTGCAACTGGTTCATTCAGCAGGCGAATGCAAAAAACCTTCCTCTCACGCCCGTCAAACTGAACCACCTGGTCATTCTGGCGGACTGGTGGCACCTGCACCATCACGGCGATTTCCTGATCAACGAACGGGCGGAAGCATGGACCTGCGGGCCGGTGCTCCCCTCCATTCATCACGAATACAAGGACCAGCCGCCCTGCTCCATCATTGAACACCCCAGCCGCCGCCAGCCCCCCCTGGAAGAGGAAACGGACATCATCCCTTTTCTGGAACACATCTGGAACGTCTATGGCAAATACACGGCCCAGCAGCTTGGCCGCATCAACACAGCGCCGGCCTCCCCCTGGCAGCAGGCGCAGGGCAGGCACGGAGAAGCGGAACACCAGCAAATTGCCCGGGAACACGTGAAAGCCTACTTCCAAACCCTGGCTGAATGACCCCGGGAGAAAAGCTGGACCGCCCTTTTTTCTCCGCATTCATTTTTTCTATTCAAAACACACATTTGAGTGAAAAAAAAACTTGCAAAGAACAGCCGGTTCCGCTTTAATTCGCCCGCACCGCAAAGGTGCCCGTTACATAGCCCTATAGTGTAATCGGTAACACAGCGGATTCTGGTTCCGTATTTTGGGGTTCGAGTCCTCATAGGGCTACCACCTTTAAGAAAAAGGCCGTCTCTCCGGAGGCGGCCTTTTTTACTTTTAACGTTCCTCTGGGCCAGGAAAAAGTCCGGAACTTTCCAGCAACTGCGGAGTCCTTCAAAGCGTGGACGGCACCTTTCCAAATAATCCCTCTGTTGATCTGAGGACACGGACAGTAAGAACGCAAATGCACATTTTCTCCATCCTCCACCGTAAGGGAATATTCCCGGACCTAGAAAAACGGTCAAATAGCCGCTAACAGCGCCAGACGGACCATGGGAAAAAGACAAAAGGCCTTCCCTCTTTCCGGCCCTTCCTCTTTCCCTGAAAGGAACTTGTGTCCGGACCGCCGGGATGCCAGCCCCGGTAATTCCTGAGAAACATTTTGTCAAAGGGTCCACCATTTCCTTTCGCGGGCATGAAGCATATTCCGCCGCGTGCTCATGAAGGAGCAAATTTTTGAAAGATTCTCTCCCGGCACGGCTTATACTGAAAACATGACAAGGCTTTTTCCACTCCTGGCCGGATTGCTGCTGTTCCCGGTATTTCAAACTGAAGCAGCAGAAAAATACAGCATTATTCCGGAGCCGGAGAAAACGGAGCTGAAGCGGAACGCCACCAGGACCTTGAAGCTCCTCTCCGACAAAACCTCTCCTGCCCTGGGCAAGGACGCCTACCGCCTCGCCGTCACCCCGCAGGGCGTCCACCTTGCCTCCGGCGGCAGGGAGGGCAGGATGTACGGCCTGGTCACCCTCCAGCAGCTCCAGGACCAGCTGGCGGCACAGCCGGAGGGCATCCCCTGCGGCGTCATCACGGACAAGCCCCGCTACCCCTGGCGCGGCATGATGGTGGACCCCGCGCGCCACTTCATCCCCATCAAGGACCTGAAGAAATTCGTGGACCTGATGGCCTACTACAAATTCAACAAGCTCCACGTGCACCTGACGGACAACCAGGGCTGGCGGCTGCCCGTGCCGGGCTATCCCAGACTGCAAAGCGTCGCCTCCAAGCGGGAGGAAAGCTTCGGAGACGGCATCCCCCATGAAGGCATGTACACCAAGCAGGAGCTGAAAGACCTGGTGGCCTACTGTGCGACGCGCGGCATTGAAGTCATCCCGGAGATAGACGTGCCGGGCCACAACCAGGCCCTGCGTGCCGCCTACCCCGAATTCTTCTGCTTCCCCAAACCGGACATGAAGGTACGGACAGTGGCCGGCAACAGCAAGGAACTGGTATGCCCCCAGAAGCCGGAGGTCTGGAAATTCTACGCCGCCGTCTTCAAGGAACTCAAGGACATCTTCCCGTCCAACACCGTTCACCTGGGCGGCGACGAAGCCCCCACGGAACTCTGGAAAAAATGCCCCCTGTGCCGGGAAGCCCGGACCAAGGCAGGCATGAAAGACGAACAGGAACAAATGAGGGCTTTCTTCGCCAAAATGACAGCTCTGCTCGACAAAAACGGGCAAACGCCGCAATTCTGGTATGAAGGGAACGCCGGCATCTACCACCCGGGCGAAACAGTTTACGCGTGGCGGCAGGACCAGGCGCGCCAGGCCATTGAGAAAACAAAAAAGGCCGGGCTGAACCTGATTATGGCGTCCAATGAATATTGTTATCTGGATTTCCCTCAATTCCCGGGACAATACAACTGGGGATGGATGCAAACCACGACCTTGCAGAAATGTTATGAACTGGATCCGGCCTTCGGCAAATCCACCGCGGAAGCAGGCCACATCCGGGGCGTGCACGCTCCCGTGTGGGCGGAACACCTTCCGGACCTGAACTACCTGCTTTACCGCGTCTATCCCCGCGCCATGGCCCTGGCGGAAGCGGGGTGGTCTCCCATGGAGGTGCGTTCCTGGGAAAACTTCCAGAGGAAAGTGGCCGACCACCGCCCCTTTGTCCTCAAGCGCTTTAATTACGACTTGAAACGCACGAAGGACAATGAGCCGCCCTTCCGGTGGGAAAACAAAAAGTAATTCCGCCGTTTTTCCTTATCACTCCTGATTCTCCATGATAGAATCTCTTCTGAAAAAGCCCTCCGTCATGTTTAAACTGATCTACCTCCTGGCCTGCACAGCCTTCTCTGCATCCATGGCGTGTGCCGCACCAGCAGAAAAATACAGTATTATTCCGGAGCCGGAGAAAACGGAGCTGAAGCGGAACGCCACCAGGACCTTGAAGCTTCTCTCCGACAAAACTTCTCCTTCCCTGGGCAAGGACGCCTACCAGCTCACCGTCACCCCGCAGGGAGTGCACCTCTCTTCCGGCGGGAAAGAGGGCCGTATCTACGGACTGGTCACCCTCCAGCAGCTCCAGGACCAGCTGGCGGCGCATCCGGAAGGCATTCCCTGCGGAGTCATCAAGGACAAGCCGCGCTACCCGTGGCGCGGCATGATGGTGGACCCTGCGCGCCACTTCATCCCCATCAAGGACCTGAAGAAATTCGTGGACCTGATGGCCTACTATAAATTCAACAAGCTCCAGCTCCACCTGACGGACGACCAGGGCTGGCGCCTGCCTGTGCCGGGCTATCCCAAACTGAAAAGCATCTCTTCCAAACGGGCGGAAAGCTTCGGCAACGGCACTCCCCACGAAGGAATGTACACCAGGCAGGAACTGAAAGACCTGGTGGCGTACTGCGCCGCGCGCGGCATTGAGGTCATCCCGGAAATAGACATGCCGGGCCACAACCAGGCGTTGGCCGCCGCCTATCCGGAATTCTTCTGCTTTCCAGACCACAACACGAAAGTCAGCACGACCGGCGGTGTGGGCTTGTACCTGGTATGCCCCCACAAGCCGGAAATATGGAAATTCTATGCCGCCGTCTTTGACGAGCTCAGGGACATCTTTCCGTCCACCATGGTTCACCTGGGCGGCGACGAAGCCCCGCTGGAAAAAACCTGGGAAAAATGCCCTCTCAGCGTCAAATACCGCCAGCAGAAGGGAATGAAGGACGTCCACGAGGAACTGAAGGAATTTGAAGCGAAAATGGCCTCCATGCTCGCCGCGCGCGGCAAAAAGCCCATCTTCTGGTATGAAAAGCCGTGGGCCCAGGCCAGCGTTTACCGCAAGGGAGACACCGTCTTCACCTGGCGCATGGGCTTGACGCCCTCCACCATCACGGAAACGAAAAAGCAGGGCCTTCCCCTCATCATCGCCGCCGGGGAACACTGCTATCTGGACTACCCCCAGATTCCCGGCCAGGACAACCGGGGCTGGATGCCCACCACTACGCTGGAGCAAAGCTACAAGCTGAACCCCGCCTACGGCAGGCCGGAGCAGGAAACAGACCATATCATCGGCGTTCAGGCTACCATGTGGGCGGAACAGCTCCCCACCCTGAACCACCTGCTTTACCGCACCTACCCCCGCGCCTGCGCCATTGCGGAAGCGGGCTGGTCACCAATGAACGTGCGTTCCTGGGAAAACTTCCAGCGCAAGCTGGCCGATCAGCGCCAATTTGTCCTCAAACGTTTCAACTACGATATGGAGCGCACCAAGGAAAACGAACCCCCTTTCAAATAATCCGCATTCTCTATCCATGAGCAGCACTAAATTTGCACGTCCGCACCGCCCCTCCGTAGAAGAACTGGCCCAGGGAGTCCTGGCCGGGAACCGCGCCCTGCTGGGAAGGGCCATCACCCTGGTAGAAAGCAACGCCGCTAAAGACCAGGAAGCCTCACGGGCGCTCATCTCCAAGCTCCTGCCCCATTCGGGCAATGCCGTCCGCATCGGCATCACGGGCGTTCCCGGCGCGGGCAAATCCTCCTTCATTGAAGCCTTCGGCACCTACCTGTGCAAAAAAGGCTTCAAGGTGGCCGTGCTGGCCATTGACCCGTCCTCTTCCGTTTCCCGCGGTTCCATCATGGGGGACAAAACCCGCATGGAAGAACTCTCCGGGGAGGAAAACGCCTTCATCCGCCCTTCCCCCTCCGGCGGCTCCCTGGGCGGCGTAGCCAGAAAAACGCGTGAAACCATGATCGCGTGCGAAGCCGCGGGCTTTGACATCATCCTCATTGAAACCGTCGGCGTCGGCCAGTCGGAAACCACCGTCCGTTCCATGGTGGACATCTTCATGCTCCTGCTCATCACCGGAGCCGGAGACGACCTCCAGGGCATCAAGCGCGGCATCATGGAGCTGGCGGACATCCTGGTAGTCACCAAGGACGACGGCGACAACCGCCAGCGCGCGGCGGCCCACTGCCAGGAACTGAAAATGGTGCTCCATTACCTGCAAAGCCCCACCCCCGGCTGGACTCCCTCCGTCCTCACCTGCTCCTCCCTGGAAGGGCGCGGACTGGACACCATTGAAGAAACGCTCTTCCGCTTCCGGGACAGCATGAAGGAATCCGGCTTCTGGTACAACCGCCGCCGGAACCAATCCCTCTCATGGGTTCAGGCCCTGGTGCATGAAGCCCTGCTCACCGCCTTTGAACAGCATCCCGCCGTGGCGTCCCGCATGCCCGTCCTGGAAAACATGGTGGCCGGGGACAAGATGGACCCCGTCTCCGCCGCGCACGACCTGCTGAGCCACTTCACTTATCCCGTGCCCGGACATTGAAGAAATCCGCCAGCACCCTGGCGTACACCTCCTTCTTGAACTCCGGCAGCCACTCCAGCCTGAACTCGGAGGGAGCTATCCATTTGCAGGCGCAGAACTCCCAGTGGTCCAGGCTGGGCTCCGGGGCGTCCGCATGCAGCCGGCACAGGAAATACTCCTGCTCCTGCCCCACAAAAGGCTGCTGCCGCTTCTCGCGGACGTAATCCAGCACCTCCGGCGGATAATCGTAACGGTACCCGCCCCGGGATTCCACAACATCATACTGGGACGGCAGGAACCCCACTTCCTCCCGGACTTCCCGCTTCACTGCCTCCGTGGCAGTTTCTCCCGGATCAATCCCCCCCTGAGGGAACTGCCAGGCCCCTTTCTGCCTGGAACGTTCGCAAACCAGCAGCTTTCCGTCCTCCCGGACCAACAGCCCCGCCACATTGGGACGATACAATCTTTCCATGCCTTCTTACCTAGCACAACATTCCCTGCATTTCCAGCCATGTTCTTCCACAAATTTGCTACAGGCATGTAAAAATGACTCGGATACAGACACTTTATTCTCCCCGCCAAACAACTCCGGATATAAATCACAACCCATCAGCAGGATAAGTAATATAAAAAAACAAAAGACACCCTACCTGGTTGTGGAATTTCCTGTTAAATATCCAGAAAACTCTGGTAGTCAAACATTAACATACTGCCATTTTCCGAACATTGTTCTTTAACGGCAAGTCTATTTTCCTGCAAGGTGAAAACTGGCTGACTGGCCGCTCTTTTACTTTTCACGTCCCGTTAATAAAAACTGATCATGAAAATAAAAATCAATTATTTCGCTGCCATGTTGCTGGCAATGTTCGCAGGAGGAGGCATAGGCGCCCAGGGCGCAGAGCAGCCTAAAAAGGCGACAAGCCATACTATTGAATACAACCAAAAATTTCTCGGCGCTCATGGCCTGGACGAGAACGACAAACAAGACTTTCAGGATGCTGAAAAGGGATTCATGGCAACCCTCAAGGACCCGAACATTAAAAACAAGGAGGGACGGACAGTCTTTGACATCTCTGCCTTTGACTTTACCAAGGACAAACCGGCCCCTGATACGGTGAACCCGAGTTTATGGCGCGTTTCCCAGCTCAATGCCAAAAGCGGGCTGTTCAAGGTCATGGACGGCATCTACCAGATTCGCGGGTTTGATCTTTCTAACATGACCATCATCGAAGGAAAGGAAGGCCTCATCATCATTGACCCCCTCATCTCGGAAGAAACCGCAAAAGCGGGGCTTGACCTCTACTATCGGGAAGTGGAACAGCCGGAGACTGGGAAACGTCCGGTCAAGGCAGTTGTATACACGCACTCCCATGTCGACCACTTTGGCGGAGTCAAGGGAGTAATATCGGAGCAAGACGTCAAATCCGGTAAAACGCAGATACTGGCGCCGGAGGGATTCCTGAAAGAAGCCGTTTCCGAAAACGTCTATGCCGGCAATGCCATGGGGAGACGCTCCACGTACATGTATGCAGCGCCCTTTAACAAGGGGCCGGAGGGTACCGTAGGCTCCGGCCTGGGAACCGCCAGCTCCAGCGGAACCATTACAGTCATTCCGCCTACCGATACAATCACCAAAACGGGTGAAACAAGAACGATAGACGGAGTGGAGATGGAATTCATGATGGCCCCCGGAACGGAAGCCCCTTCTGAAATGCTGATGTATCTTCCTCAATTCAAGGCGCTTTGCAGTGCGGAGGACGCGACCCACACCATGCATAACCTTTATACCCTGAGAGGAGCCAAGGTTCGGGACGCAAGCAACTGGTGGAAGGCTCTTGATGAAGCCATCCAGCGTTATGGAGACAAAACGGAAGTCTTATTCGCACAGCACCACTGGCCGAGATGGGGGAAAGAACGCATCAGCCAGTTCCTGGCCAAGGAACGCAACGGCTACAAATACATGCACGACCGGACGTTGAACCTGATTAACAAAGGATATACGCCTGTAGAAATTGCGGAAATGATCAAGCTGCCGCCGGAAATCGATAAGGAATGGTACTTCCGGGGTTATTACGGCACGCTGAACCACAACGCCAAAGCCATTTATCAACGGTACATGGGCTGGTATGACGGCAACCCGGCAAACCTGTATGCCCTGCCGCCCGTGGAAGCGGCCAAGCGCTATGTGGAACTGGCGGGAGGTGCCGACAAAATGATAGACAATGCCCAAAAGGCCTTTGACAAGGGAGACTACCGCTGGACTGCCGAAGTATTAAAGCACGTGGTTTTTGCCGATCCCCAAAACAGCAAGGCAAGAAATCTGGCGGCGGACGCTCTTGAACAGCTTGGCTACCAGGCGGAATCCGGCCCCTGGCGCAACGAATTTCTCGTCGGAGCCTACGAACTGAGAAACGGTCTGCTTCAGAACCCTCTGGATCTTGTATCCAAGGATATTCTGTCCAACCTCACGCCGGAAATGCTGTTTGACTACATGGGCATCAGTCTCAATGCCGAGAAATCCAAAGGGAAAAAGCTCGCTTTCAACTGGATAGACCAAAACGGAAAACCATACGGCTTCTGGGTTGAGGACGAAGTACTGATGTACCGAGAAGGAAAACCGGTCGATCATCCTGATGCAGTAATTACCGGAGACAAGCTCAACTTCACCCTTATTGCCATGCAGGCCATGCCCTTGAAGGAAGTCCTGGACAAGGGCATGATCAAGATCGAAGGCAATACGGACAAATTCAAGGAACTGATCGGATGCATGGACAAGTTCAATGGAAACTTCAACATCATAGAACCCTGACATTCATTGTCTTTTTTTAATGAAGCCGTTTTCCCCAGAGCCTGGGAAAGCGGTTTTTTGTATATATTCCTGGCACAGAGCGAACAAGCTCCTCCGTTCCTTGGTATCAGCATACCATAGTTGCAGCTTTGTTAAAATATACCCCCATTACTACATTATCATTTACTATATCAATTGGTGCTATTGCTACATACCCCTTACTCAAAGAAGAACTCATCAAGTGGCTCTATTCCCTCTTTTTCCAAGGGGTTCCCAGACTCCAGCACTCAACCCCACACTTCCTTCTTGAACTCGGAAGGGACTATCCACCTGTAGGCACAGAACTCCCGGTGGTCCAGGCTGGGCTCCGGAGCGTCAGCATGCAGTCAGTGCAGGAAATACTTCTGCTCCTGCCCCACAAAAGGCTGTTGCCTTTTCTCACGGACATAATCCAGCACCTCCGGCGGATAATCATAACGATACCCGTCCCGGGACTCCATAAGATCATACTGGGACGGCAAAAATCCCACTTCTTCCCGGACTTCCCGCTTCACGGCCCCCAGAGCCGTTTCCGCCGGATCAATCCCTCCTTGGGGAAACTGCCAGGCCCCTTTCTGTCCGGAACGTTCACAAACCAGCAGCTTTCCGTCCTCCCGGACCATCAACCCCGCCATACAATCTTTCCATGCCTTTTTATCTAGCACAACTTCTCTGGCATTTCCAGCCATGTTCTTCTACAAGTTTGCTTGGGTCATGTAAAAAGGACCGAATACAGACACTTTATTCCCCCTTCCAAACAACTCCGGATATAAATCACACCCATCAGTAGGATAAGTAATATAAAAAACAAAGACTCTATCCTTGGTGGTAAAATTTTCCGTTAAATATCCATAAAAAACTGATATTAAAAACAAGAAGGAGCGGAGGATCTTTGACATCTCTTCCTTTAACTTTACCAAGGATAAACCGGTCCCCGATAGAGTGAACCCGCGTTTATAGCAAAAGATAATATGATCAACCATCAATAATAGAAAACATCCAATAAAATTTTAAATATATTTGGATAAATATTGATATAGAGCATCGTATCAGCTTGGAGAATGCATGGAGGATTGGCAAGATTAATATTTCCAAAAGGAGCAAGGAAAATAAAATGAATATGTATTTCTATTAAGAAATATTTTTATTAGAACAATACGCCTTTAACCCTATTTTGGATGCTGAGCATAAAAGTAATAAAAGTGTAGGAACTAATATGGAAGAGGACAATCCAATTAATGGAGATAAGTAATTGGCAAAAGAAACCATACATCCTGTCCCAATAGATTTTCCTGTTGTTAGAAACTTCTTTTGTTCTTCAGTATATTCGCTACTTCCACAAACAAGTTTATCAAATTCATTTTTAATCCGTTTCCAATATGATTTGCTATTATCTGAATCACAAGAAACTCCTCCAAATCGTGCAGTTTGTATAGGCCCCTTTGATGTTATCCATAATTCTGCTGCTTTTTCTATGCCATATGCAGAGACTAATTTTTCTATTATATTTCTTTGATATGATTTAAGAATCGGATAAATGTCAGAGCAAGATATTTGTTCAATTTCAATCATAACATTTCTTTAATATGATTTGCAGAGATACAATAAGATGTTTGGTTAAGTTCATGAGGATTAATTCCAGCTATGTTTATTCCACAATCTGTAGCATATGCTCCAATTAATAATCCAACAATTCTTCCATTTTTGCAATTAAATACCATTGATCCTGATTGTCCAGGGCGTGTTTGTATGTTTATTGTCGCATATTTTGATTTTATACCTGAAGTTTCAAGAAGCATTTTTGCCCCTATTTCCGTTTCTTGATACGTTAAAACTCTTCTCGCCATTACACAGTGGGGAAATCCAAGTATACCGACTCTATCGCCAACAAGAATGTTGTCTAGTGATTCTAAAAAAGGCAGATTGCCTCGGAATGTTAGATTTGCTTTTAATACACATAAATCAGTTATAGGATTAATATCTTCTATTTTTGCGTCTACTGGACGACATGAACTATCTGAGCAGTCTTGATAATCGTTTATGGAATTAATATGAGGTAACAGTACACATAACCCTTCTTCTGAATCACCCACGACATGACGTGCCGTAATAATTTTTCCATCATTAGATACAATAAATCCTGTACCGAGTAACGACAACATTTTGGATAATGGATCTATTTTGCCAATGAGTAACACAATCTTAGAAAAATCAAACATATTTACAATATGTAGAAAAAAATAATAAATGACAACTCTTTTTTTCTAATAATTCCCCCACGCCCCTATAAAAAATTATAATAAATTGATAATCAATATCTATTCGATAAAAAAATTAAGATTAGATAAAAAGGAATATGAACTCTCCTAAATCTGTGATGAGGATGGGTTACCTAATGATGGAAGAATTCAGTCAATATATTCACAAAATAGTAAATATAACTAACACATAACCAATGCAAAATACTACTAGAGTCCAGAGTACTTTAATAGATTTTCCTTCACACGAGCTAACGACTGATGTTAAATAGAACCATGAAACGTTTTCTCCTTTCCGCATTGGCGCTCTGCGTTTGTGCTGCGGCTCCGCTTTGTGCTCAGTCCAAGACGGGAACTCCTGCCCAGTCTACGGATGATTACAACCAGAGCCAGTTCTGGATCGGTAATTTTCCGGAGGGGCAGTATGTGGTGCATCTCAGCCGGATTGTGGCTGTGGCGCAGCACAAGTACATTCTGGACAATGCGTGCATGGTGTATGAAGTGACATTGGTCACCATGGGGAATACGCCCACCAAGTTTTATTATCTGGAGCCCCTGGGGCAGAATTCCGGCATCAATGCCATTAAGAATGTGACCGACCGGGCGAAGGAACTCGGTTCCGGCACCGTCAACCGGGCGACGGGAGGAAGCATTGATCCGGATACTACCGTTGCCAAGGCTTACCCGAACACGAATACCGTCGAGTTCCGCGTAGCCACTCTGGAACAGCTCAACAAGATGTACGCCTCCCTGCTCAAGGCGTGGCAGGACGGAAAAGGGAGGACCTTCAAGCCTTGAAGGTAGTGATGAGAGTTTAGTGAGTAGTGATTAGATTTTAAATTCGCGGACTATAAGTCCGGATTTTTTACACTAAACTCTCATCTCTAATCTCTCATCACTGTTAAATGTATTTCCTCTCCATCATGTGGGCCTTCAAGGGGTCCGCGGCGAAGAGGTGGGTGAGGCCGATCGCCAGGGCATCCGCGGCATCGGATTCCGGCGTTTCCCGGAGTTCCAGCAGGGCGCGCACCATGAAGGCGACCTGCGCTTTTTGAGCGGCCCCCCGCCCTACAACAGAGAGTTTCACGCTTTTGGGAGAGTATTCCATGATCCGCAGTCCGGCTTCCGCCGCGGCAATGACCACGGCCGCCTTGGCCGCGCCCATCGTGATGGCCGTCTGATGGGACTGGACGTAGATGATGCGTTCCACCGCCATTTCATCCGGTTCCCATTTGTCAATGAGGTTGCCCAGGTGCTGCTTGATGGCAAGCAGGCAGCCGGACTGGGACACACTCCGGGGAATGGAGAGCGTTCCGTAGTCCAGCGCGCACGCCCGGCGATGGTCGCCCTCCACCACGGCATAGCCCGTGTTGCGGATGGCCGGGTCTATGGCAAGGATGCGCATGGGATGATATTCATTCCCGCAGAGAGAACCTTGTCAGCTCCCCCTTAGCGTCTGCGGCGCTTGGGACCGGCGGGTTTGACCTTGCGGACGGATTTGACGGGCTTGTCTTCCAGCAGGGCGGTGTACGTGTAGTCGAAGCCGTCCAGCTTTTTGCGTTCAATGGGCTTTCCGATGAAGTTTTCCACAGCCGTGGCAAAGTCCACTTCATCCGCCGTCATGATCGTGAAGGCGTCTCCGGAGGCTTCGGCACGGCCGGTACGGCCGATGCGGTGCACGTAGTCTTCCGCATTTTCCGGCACCCGGTAGTTGATGACGTGGGTCACGCCGCTGATGTCAATGCCGCGCGCAGCCACGTCCGTAGCCACCAGAATATCATATTTGCCGCTTTTGAAGCCCTTGAGCGCTTCCATGCGTTCCTTCTGGGGAATGTCGGAGTGCATGACGGCCACTTCCCCGCGGTAGCCATGCTGCTTGAGCATGCCGCACACGGCGTCCGCCTCCTTGCGGGTACGGGTGAAGATCATGACGGAATGGAAGTCCGTCCCCTTGAGCAGGGCCAGCAGCAGTTCGTCCCGCTGGTCCAGCGCCACCGGGTAAAAGGCATGGCTGATGGTGGCGGCCACTTCGCGCCGGGCGATGGTGACTTCTGCCGGGTCCGTCAGGCACCATTTGGCAAATCCGGCGATGACCGGGGGCATGGTGGCGGAGAAGAAGAGGGTCTGCCTGCCTTCCCACGGGCAGAGGTTGACGATTTTACGGACGATGGGGAGAAAGCCCATGTCCAGCATGCGGTCCACCTCATCCAGCACCAGGGCCTTGACTTCTCCGAAGCGCATGGTGCCGCGGTAGAAGTGGTCCACCAGGCGGCCGGGCGTTGCCACCACGATGTCCGCTCCGTTTTTCAGGTCTTCCGTCTGCTTCCCGTAGCCCACGCCACCGTACAGCAGGGCCACTTTCAACCCGGTGAATTCGCCGTATTCGGCAAAGGCTTCCGCCACCTGGTCCGCCAGTTCGCGGGTGGGTTCCAGCACCAGTATCTGGGGCTTGCCGATGGGTTGAAGCTTTGTCAGCAGGGGGAGGGCAAAAGCGGCGGTTTTTCCCGTTCCCGTCTGGGAGGCCCCAATGAGGTCCCGGCCCTCCAGAATGATGGGAATGGCCTGCTCCTGAATGGGGGTGGGATGTTCATAACCGCATTTTTCCACCGCCTTCAAGACGGGTTCCGATAAACCTAATTCTGAAAATAACATTGATCTTGTATGCTTGCTAGAGAGTAGAGCACGTCCCCGCGCAGCGGCGCGGGAAGCGTGGTCAGGAGATGAACGGATTGGTCAGTAGTTCATTCTTCACGGTGGTGTACGGTCCGTGCCCCGGGAAAATCATGGTCGTGGCGGGCTGGTTGAGCACTTTCTTTTCTATGCCCTGTTTCAGCAGGCGCAGGTTCCCTCCCGGAAGGTCCGTCCGTCCGATGGAACCGGCAAAGATAACGTCTCCCGTGAACATGATTCCCTCGTCCGGCAGGTCGTAAACGATGCTGTCCGGAGAGTGTCCCGGCACCTGGTGCAGATGCCACAGCAGGCCGCCCCAGTTTGCCGTGTGGATGTCCGGCGTGAGTATTTCATCCACCACAAACGGCTGTACGTTGAGGGGAAGCCCCCAGGCGTCGCGCGCCATTTTTTCCAGCGTCAAGTCTTCAGTGTAAGGCTGTCCGGCATGAATGCGGCAGCCGAAGATCTGGCGCATGCGGCAGGCGTCCTCCACGTGGTCAAAGTGCTGGTGCGTGATGAGAAGGTCCGTGATGATGATATCGGGCTTTTTGGAGTATATCCAGTCCGCGAAGCCGGACGGAGCGTCCACCGCCACGTAAGAGTTATCCTTCGTCTTGAAGAGATAACCATTACAGGAAGCTACTCCACCCGTATAAACGCGAATCCGATCCATGAGCAGGGATTGTAGTGAGATCGTCCGGAATATCCAGTATAAAGACGGTTTCCTTCAATTGCTTTCTGTCATCTTCCCGCGGGGGTGGCCGTCACACCAGGCTCCAGGGAATGACGCTTCCGGCCTCCATCGGCACCACTTTCTGTCCATGCCCCTCGTAGGCGGCCGGCACCAGCATTTCCCGCCGCTGCAGGCGCACCGTCCTGGCAGGAGGCTTCAGTCCGTACAGGGAACAGGCATGGCCGGAAACGAAGCCCTGCAACCGGTCCAGGGCGCCGTGTCCGTCAAACAGGGCCGCCAGGCGCGGCAGGGCGATGGGAGCGGTGAATACGCCGGCGGCGCAGCCGCACGCTTCCTTGGCGTGGACGGGATGGGGGGCGGAGTCACTGCCGAACATGAGGCGCGGATGTCCGGATAGGGCAGCTTTCAACAGCGCTTCCCGGTCTTCCGGCCTTTTGGCGATCGGCTTGCAGAAGAGGTGGGGGCGCAGCATGCCCCCGGCCACGTCGTCCAGCGTGATAAGAAGGTGCTGGAGGGTTACGGTAGCCGCCAGGTTTTCAAATTCATCCAGCAGCCGCACGGCGGAGGCCGTGGTGATGTGTTCCATGCAGATGGTCAGCCGGGGGAAGCGGGTGGCCAGATCACGGTAAACGTCCAGGAATTCGGCTTCCCGGTCCATCACGAATCCGTGGCTTTCACCGTGAACCAGCAGCGGAATGCCCATTTCCTGCATGAGGGACATGGTGCCCTCCGCATCCTTCATGGCCCTTACGCCTCCTTCGCTGTTCGTGGTTGCTCCCGCTGGGTACAGCTTGATGCCGAATACCAGTTCCTTGAGCGTAGCCAGTTCCTTTTCGGAATAGGAGCGGAAGAACGCCGTCATGTACGGCTGGAAGACGTCTCCCCCGCAAGCGTCCAGCACCCGCTGCCGGTAGGCCTGCACCGCATCCGCATCCGCCACAGGGGGCACCAGGTTGGGCATGATGACCGCCCCGGCAAAGGAGGCGGAGCTCAGGGGTGCGACCAGTTTCAGCATGTCGCCGTCCCTCAGGTGAAGATGCATGTCCAGCGGGGAGTGCAGTTCCAGAATCATGCGGGTATCATGGGGGAAGATTGTGGCGAAATCAAGCATGGTCCCCTGCTCCGCGGAAAGGAGGGGTTTGGCGGAGAGAAGGAGAAGGGAGAATAAGAGCCTCCGCTCCCGGTTGGATGCCTTTCATTCAAACCGTGGGGATTTATGCAAAGGCACCACCCCTGCCGGGATGCGTCTTGGGAAAAAACAGGCAAACGAACAGGTGCCGGAGAACCGGACAATCCCAGGGCACAAAAAAGCCGCCCGGAGGCGGCCGTTTCTTCTTTGAAACAAGGTGGCGAAGCGGACGGGGCTCGAACCCGCGACCTCCAGCGTGACAGGCTGGCGCTCTAACCGAACTGAGCTACCGCTCCCTGACCTTGAATGTTGTTCCTGCCTTGCGGCGAGGACGTGGAGGCTTATACACGCCTTTATACCCCAGTGACAAGAAAAAAAGACTTTTTTTGAAACTTCCGCAACCTCCGGCGGTTTGTATGGTGAAGGAGCCGTGATTTTTCATTTTTCCGATTTATTTCGACACGGCAACAAATTCTCAACTTTATTTGTTTTAGTTTGACAACAATTAACCGGTTTTGACATAACAGCCCCATGCTTCAACCTGCCGTGGATATCACTACCTCCGTTCACAAGTTCGAGACCATCCTTTACCAGTTTAAAAGAGATAACTTGAATGAAGTGGACCAGAGCCACTATCAGAAGATCATGGGGCTCTCCGTCCGGCAGATGAATGCCCTGGGCGCCCTGAACCGGTTGATGACCAACCGCCATGAAGGCATTCCCCTGAAGACGCTCGCCCACCATCTCCGCATGAGCATTCCCTCCACGTCCCTGCTGGTGGACAGCATGGTGAAGAAGGGCCTGTTTGACCGCAAGGAGAACCCGCGCGACAGGCGTTCCCTGTGCATCCGCCTTTCCGAGGAAGGGGAGTCCAGGTTCCAGCTGCTTTACAACGGCATGAAGCAACGGCTGGACACCCTGTTCAGCACCCTGGCGGAGGAGGACAAGGAGAATTTCTGCCGCATTGTGGATACCCTTTACAACCACGTTTACAGTAAATAATACCATATGAAAAAACATACGCACCAACGGAAGGTTCCCCTCCGCCTGCTGGCCGGATCCGGCCTGCTTTTCTCTCTGCTTGTTCCGGGTTATTCCCAGGGAGCGCCGGGAGGGGCCGCCAAGCCCAGTACCGTACTCGTCGAGAAAGCGACCGCCATCGACAGCGCGGTGAACAAGAAATACATCGGCCAGGTGGAAGCCATTGACCGGGTAACCGTACAGCCCCGCGTTTCCGGCAACATCGTGGCCACCCGCTTCCGGGAAGGCAAGGTGGTGAAGAAGGGAGACCTCCTTTTCGAGATAGAAGACACGCGCTACAAGGCGGCCGTGGAGGAAGCGGTGGCCAAGAAGGCCCAGCTGGAAGCCAAGCTGCTTTACGCGAAGAACAGCTTTGAACGCTATAACAGGCTGCTGGCCTCCAAGTCCGTCTCCATGGATACGGTGGAAAACGCCAAGAGCACCATGCACGCCCTGGAAGCGGAGATCCAGTCCGCAGACGCCGCCATCACGGTAGCGAAGGATGACCTCAATTACACCAAACTGACGGCCCCCATCACGGGACGCACGGGACGCGTCACTTTTTCCACGGGCAATTACATCACGCCCACCTCCGGTTCCCTGGTGACCATCACGGGCATTGACGAGGTGTACGTGAAGTTCCCCATCAGCGAACGCGATTTTCTTTCCCTGTTCGGCACCCAGGAGAAGATGAAGAAGGACGCCCTGGTGTCCGTCAACCTCGCCAACGGCAAGGCATATGACCAGCCGGGCAAGATTTTCATGACGGACAATACCGTCCAGCCGACTACGGACACCCTGAACGTCTGGGCCAGGTTCCCCAATCCGGAAGACGTGCTGACGCCCGGCGGCGTGGTCACGGTGAATCTTTCCAAGAAGAACGTGGACCGCTTCCCGGCTGCCAACATTTCCTCCGTGATGCACGACGCCTACAAGAGCTACGTTTACGTGGTGAATGACCAGGGCGTGGTGGAGCGCCGCGACGTCACGCTGGGCAACACGGTCAATAATGAACAGTGCTTCAGCTCCGGCGTGAAGGAAGGGGAAGTCATCATCATCGACGGCATGCACAAGGTGCGTCCCGGCGCCAAGGTGAATCCGGTGTATTCCGCTCAAAACTGATCATCCCATGATTGCGGACCTGTTTATCAAACGCCCCAAATTCGCCATCGTCATCGCCATCCTGATGATTCTGGCGGGCGGCATCTGCCTGAAGCAGCTGCCCATTGCGGAGTATCCGGAAATCGCCCCCACCAGCATCAATGTGCAGGCCACTTACACGGGCGCGAGCGCCCAGGTGGTGATGGAGACGCTGGCCTCTCCCATTGAGGAGGAATTGAACGGGCTGGAAAACCTGCTTTATTTCTCCTCCAAGTCTGACAACACCGGCGGTTATTCCCTGTCCCTGACGTTCAAGAGCGGCACGGATTCGGACATCAACATGGTGAACGTCCAGAACGCCCTGAAGCGCGTGGAGTACAAGTTGCCCAAGGAAGTGACGGACCAGGGCATCAAGATACGTAAGCGCTCCTCGGACATCCTGGGGTTCTTCGCCTTCCGGTCCACCAGCATGAGTTCCCTGGAGCTGAACAACTTCGTCAAGTCCAGGGTGAAGGATGAAATCGCCCGCGTGCCGGGCATCTCCGCCGTCAACCTGATGCCGGAAAAGAATTACAGCATGCGCATCTGGCTGGACGCCCTGCGCATGTCCGCCCTGAATATCACTCCGGATGACGTCTCCAACGCCATCAAGGCGCAGAACGTCCAAGCCGCCGCCGGTTCCATCGGCTCGGAAGGGGAAAACAATTTCATCCAGTACAAGGTGAACGTCACCGGGCGGCTTCAAACCGTGGAGGAGTTCAGCAAGATTATCGTCCGCACCGGACAGGACGGCCACGTCACCCGTCTGGACGACATCGCCCGCATTGAGCTGGGCGCGGAGACCTACACGGGCAGCAGCCGCAACAACGGGGAGGATTCCGTGAACATGGCCGTGTACCGCCTGGACGACGCCAACGCCCTGGAAGCCATGAACGGCGTGAAGGATACGCTGGTCAAATTGCAGGAACGCTTTCCGGACGGCGTGAGCTATGTCGTCAGTTACGACCCCACGCAATACATTTCCGCCACCATGGCGGAAATCGTGGAAACGCTGATTATCGCCCTGATCCTGGTGGTGGGCATCACGTACGTGTTCCTCCAGGACTGGCGCGCCACCCTCATTCCGGCGCTCGCCATTCCCGTCTCCCTGATCGGCACCTTCGCCATCCTGCTGCCGCTGGGCTTTTCCATCAACGTGCTGACCATGTTCGGCCTGATTCTGGTGATCGGCTCCCTGGTGGACGACGGCATCATCGTGGTGGAGAATACCATGCGCATTCTGGAAACGGAGGACCTGACCCCGGAAGAAGCCACCAAGAAGAGCATGCACCAGATTACGGGGGCCATCATCGCCACCACGCTGGTGACGGTGGCCATTTACGTGCCCATCGCCTTTTTCGGCGGCATGGTGGGGAACATTTACATGCAGTTCTCCGTGACCATGTGCGTGGCCCTCTGCCTTTCCGCCATCAATTCCTTGACGCTCAGCCCCGCCCTGTGCGTGCTGCTGCTGAAGAAGAAGAAAAGGAAGCAGAGCAGGTTCAGCCCCTTCCGCCCCTTCAACGCCACGCTGGAATGGGCGCGCAAGAGCTATATCAAGTGCGCCGGCATCATGGTGCGCCGCGCCTGGCTCACGCTGATTCTGCTGGCCGCCGTGCTGGTCGGCAACTGGAAACTGTTTGAGACCGTTCCCAAATCCTTCCTTCCCCCGGAAGACAAGGGCACCGTCTTCTGCGACATCCAGCTGGCTCCGGGCGCTACGCTGGGCCGTACGGAACAGGCCATGCGCAGCGCGGAGCAGAAGCTCATGAGCATTCCCGGCGTGCGCCAGGTTTCCTCCACCTCCGGGTTCAGCTTCATGGGCGGCAACGGGGAAAACCTGGGCATGTGCATCGCCCAGCTTGACTCCTGGGACAAGCGCAAGACTCCGGAGCTTTCCCTGGATTCCATCATGCAGAAGGCTTCCATCCTGTGCGACGAGATTCCGGCGGCCAAGGCCACCGTGTTCAGCCCACCCGCCATCATGGGCCTGGGCTTGACGGGCGGCGTCTCCTTCATGCTCCAGGCCAGTGGCGAAGAAACTCCCAAGGACCTGGAACGCGTGACGAACGAACTGCTGGACAAGATCAACAAGCTGCCAGGGGCCATGTACGCCCGCAGCGCGTATGAGGCGAACACGCCCCAGCTTTTCCTGAACATCGACCGTGAAAAGGCGCAGAGCATGCACGTGCCCGTGAACCGCATTTTCACGACGCTCCAGAGCAAGCTGGCCTCCATGTACATCAATGATTTCAACCTGATCGGCTACACGTTCAAGGTGAAGATGCAGTCCGCGGCGGAAGACCGCACCAGCATCAACGACATCATGAACACCTACATCCAGAACGACCAGGGCCAGATGGTGCCGCTCAGCTCCGTAGCCACCCTGTCCTACATGGTCGGACCGCGGCAGATATCCCGCTTCAACCAGCTCATGTCCGCGGAAGTGACCGCCCAGGCCAAGCCAGGCGTCAGCAGCGGAGAGCTGATGAACCAGATTGAGGCCCTTCCGCTGCCGGAGAATTATTCCATCACCTGGACGGACATGAGCTACCAGGAACGGCAGAATGACGGCAAGATCGTGCTGCTGATGGGCATGGCCCTGCTCTTCGGCTACCTGTTCCTGGTGGCGCAGTATGAGAGCTGGACGGTCCCCATTTCCGTCATCGTCTCCGTCTCCGTGGCCCTGCTGGGCGCCCTGCTGGGCCTGATCATCTGCAACACTCCCCTGAGCATTTACGCCCAGCTGGGGCTGGTGATGCTGGTGGGCCTGGCCGGGAAGAACGCCATCCTGATGGTGGAGTTCTCCAAGATGGAGCGGGAGCGCGGCGTGCCTATCCAGGAGGCGGCTCTGGAAGGGGCCCGGCAGCGTTTCCGCGCCGTGATGATGACGGCCATTTCCTTCATCATCGGGGTGTTCCCCATGGTCATCGCCTCCGGCGCGGGCGCGGCAAGCCGCAAGGCCATCGGCATCTCCACCTTCTACGGCATGATTCTTGCCACCGTGGTGGGCATCCTGTTCATTCCGGCGCTGTACGCCATGTTCCAGCGCTACCGTGAATGGGTGAAGGCCCTGTTCACCGGAAAGGCGCAATAACGGGAGAAAAAATCCCTATTTGGAAGACGGGGCGGCTTTGCCGCTCCGTCTTTTTTGCGCTTCATCCCATATCCGGGGAGAATGCGGAAAAGAAGCCGTCCCTTCCCCTACTCGTACAAGTACAGGTCAAAGCCTTCAAACCGTTCCTTCAGGGATGCATGGCCAAGCTTGTCCTCAAACGGCGGGAGGAAAGTATCCGCCGGATATTCCCCCTTTACTTTGGAGACCCACATGCGGGACATGAACGGCATCATGAGTGAAAAAATTTCCGCCCCGCCGATGACCATGACTTCCGGGTTCATCAGCTCCAGCCGTTCCAGTTCCTCCACGGAATGGATCACCTGAACCCCTTCCGCCGTCCAGGCCGGATCACGGGTCAGCACGATGTTCTGCCTGCCGGGGAGCGGCCTGCCGATGCTCTCATATGTCTTACGGCCCATCAGCACGGGATGGCCCGTCGTGATGCGCTTGAAAGTCTTGAGGTCGTCCGGCAGGCGCCAGGGCAAGGCTCCCCGGTAGCCGATGCCGCGGCCGGAGGCCATGGCGACTACTCCTGTATAAGTAACGGGCTGTGACATGATGGATCAAGGGGTGGAATTCTAAACGGAAACGGGCGCCTTGATGTGCGGCAGGGGATCGTACCCCACGAGTTCAAAGTCTTCATACCGGAACCCGTCAATGGTTTTCACCTCCGGGTTGAGCTTCATGACCGGCAGAGGGCGCGGCGTGCGGGAGAGCTGTTCCCTCGCCTGGTCCAGATGGTTCCGGTACAGGTGCAGGTCTCCGAAGGTATGGATGAATTCCCGCGCCTCATACCCGCATACCTGCGCCACCATGAGCAAAAGCAATGCGTAGGAGGCTATGTTGAAGGGAACTCCCAGGAACAGGTCCGCGCTGCGCTGGTAAAGCTGGAGGGAAAGCCCGTGCTTCCCTTCTCCCGGCTGGGCGGGAATCACGCAGAACTGGAACAGGGAATGACACGGAGGGAGCGCCATGTCATCCACCAGGGCCACGTTCCACGCGCTGACGATGTGCCGGCGGGACCACGGATTGTTTTTAAGGCCGTCAATCAGTCTGGCAATCTGGTCAATGGGCTTCCCGTCGTTCCCCGGCCAGCAGCGCCACTGCGCGCCGTACACGGGGCCAAGCTCCCCGTTTTCATCAGCCCATTCATCCCAGATGGTAACGCCGTTGTCTTTCAGGAACTTGATGTTGGTCTCCCCTTTCAGGAACCAGAGCAGTTCGTAAATGATGGAGCGCAGATGGAGCTTCTTGGTGGTCAGGCACGGAAAACCGTCGCGCAGGTCGTACCTGCTCTGCCGCCCGAACACACCGATGGTGCCCGTTCCGGTACGGTCTTCCCTCCCCACCCCGTTGGTCAGGACATCCTCCAAAAGTGCCAAATACTGTTTCATTCCCTTAATTTACGCTTTTCTAATCCCTGGACCCGTGATAATACGAGCATGCGCTACTTTAGTACCATCTCCAGCCTCAAAAGCCAGCCTTTTCACCGCTTCCCGCCGTTTTCCCCCCCTCCGCATCTTTTCCGGTTTCCGTTCCATGATCATCCCTGAAGAGCCATACTTGGGATTTGCCGCCCTCTGCCACATTGCAGGCGCCTTCTGCCTCATTCCGGCCCTGCTCCACACGCGCACGCCGCAGGGGACCATCGCGTGGCTGATTTCCCTGCTGGCCTTTCCATATATAGCGGTTCCCTTTTACCTGATTCTGGGGCGACGCAGGTTCAGCGGGTATGTGGAAACGCGGCGGAAACAGACGGACCCCGAATCCTCCTGGGGGGAACTGACGGATAAAATCACGAACTGCATGACCCCATATACCGTCCAGGCCGCCAATGCGCCCGGAAAAATCATGCACACCCTTTCCGACATCGTGCGGCTGCCCGTATGCCGGGGGAACTCCTGCCGCCTGCTGATTGATGCGGACCACGCCTTTCCCCGCATTTATGACGCCATCATGAACGCGGAGCATTACATCCTGATTGAGTTCTTCATTATCAAGAATGATTCCGTGGGCCAGAACCTGAAAGACCTGCTGATTGAACGGGCCAGGGCCGGCATCCGCATCTACATGCTTTATGATGAAATCGGCTCCCACAAGCTCCCCCCCGGCTACATCTCCGCCCTGCGGAAGGAGGGCGTGAACATTGAGCCTTTCAACGGAAAACGCCACTTCCTGAGCAACATCCTGCGGCTGAACTTCCGCAACCACCGCAAACTGGTGGTGGTGGACGGGGCCACCGCCTTCATCGGCGGCATGAACATCGGGCGGGAGTACCTGGGCAAGGGAGCCCTGGGCTACTGGCGGGACACGTTTGTGCAGCTGGAAGGCCCCTCCGTCCAGCAGACGCAGATCAGCTTCCTGGAAGACTGGAACTGGGCCATGCTGAAATCCGGCCCCTCCTCCCTGCCCTGCCTGTGCTGGGAAATCACGCCCCAGCGGGAGGATGAAACCGTGCTGATGCTTCCTTCCGGCCCGGCGGACGTCATCCCCGCCTGGAAAACCGCGATCATTGCCCTGGCGAACAGAGCCCGGGAAAGGCTCTGGATAGCCACCCCCTACTTCGTCCCGGACGAAGGGGTCATGGCCGCCCTCCAGGCCGCGGCCCTGCGTAATGTGGACGTGCGCATCCTGCGTCCGGAACGGGCGGACCATATTCTGGTGAAGCTGTCCTCCTTCACCTTCCTCCGTGACCTGGACACGTACGGCATCCAGGTATGGGCCTATCAGAAAGGGTTCCTGCACCAGAAGGTGATCCTGATGGACGACGACATCGCCACTGTGGGCACCGCCAACCTGGACAACCGCTCCCTGGCCCTGAATTTTGAAATCACCGCCGTCATCCACTCCCCCGCCGTCTGCGCGGAGGTGAAGGAGATGCTGGAGAAGGATTTTTCCTCCTCCAAAAAGGAATCCCTGGAGGATTACAACAACAAATCCCTGGGGTTCAAGATGCTCTGCAACCTGGCCCGGCTGATGGCTCCCGTGCAGTAGTTCTTGCGGTGAATCCGCTGTTGTACGCTTGACCTGAAAGGGAGGCTGTGAGAAAATCACCCTCAAGAAGCCACCTCTTCAATTTTTAACAATAGTTAACTAAATAATGAATCCTGTTACATTCAATTGTACCGTTCTGCGCGACGGGCACCAGTCCCTGGCAGCTACCCGCATGAAGACGGAAGATATGCTGCCCATCGCCCCCATTCTGGACTCCATGGGCTTCAGCGCCCTGGAAACCTGGGGCGGCGCCACCATCGACGCCGGACTGCGCTTTTTGAAGGAGTGGCCCTTTGACCGCCTGGACGCCCTGAAGAAGGCCGCCCCCAAGACGCCGCACATGATGCTCCTGCGCGGCCAGAACATCGTGGGCTACACCAACTACGCGGACGACGTGGTGGAAGCCTTCGTCGCCATGAGCGCCAAGCACGGCATGAACATCTTCCGCATTTTCGACTGCGTGAACGATCCGCGCAACATGGAAACCTCCATCCGCGCCGCCAAGAAGGCCGGAGCCCAGGCCCACGGCACCATCTGCTACACCACCTCCCCCGTGCACACCACGCAGAGCTTCGTGGACATGGGCCGGGAACTTGCGGACATGGGGGCAGACGCCATCGTCATCAAGGACATGGCCGGCCTCATCCCCCCTTATGTGACCCATGAACTGGTTAGCGCCCTGAAGAAGGACCTGAATATCCCCGTCTGGATCCACACGCATGACACCGCGGGCCTCGGCGCCTCCACCTACCTCAGCGCCATTGACGCCGGGGTGGACGCGTGCGACGTCTCCATCTCCCCCTTCGCCAACGGCACGGGCCAGCCGGACTGCCTGCGCATGCTCGCCCTGCTGAACGGCAATCCCCGCAAGCCGGATTACGATGCGGACAAGCTCATTGAGGTGTCCGAAATGCTCAAGCCCGTTTATGAAAGCCTGGGCAAGTTCACCTCCCACCGCAACGAAGTGGTGGACTCCGACACGCTCCGCTACCAGGTGCCCGGCGGCATGCTCTCCAACTTCCGCACCCAGCTCAAGGAACAGGGCATGGAAGACAAGTTTGAAGAAGTGTTCGCGGAAATCCCCGTGGTCCGCAAGGCCCTGGGCTGGATTCCGCTGGTGACCCCCACCTCCCAGATTGTGGGCGTGCAGTCCATGCTGAACGTGAAGTTCGGCCGCTGGAAGAACATCACTCCCCAGGCGGCGGACATCGCCCTGGGCTACTACGGCCGCACCCCGGCCCCGGTGGACCCGGAAGTGCAGAAGCTCTGCGCGGAAAAAATGGGCAAGGAACCGATCACCTGCCGCCCGGCGGACCTGATCAAGCCCGGCATGGAAGACCTGCGCAAGAAGCTCGCGGAAAAGGGACTCCCCACGGACGACGAACACTGCGTGATTTACGCCATGTTCCCGCAGCAGGTGGAAGACTTCTACAAGAAGCCGGAACCGAAGGAAGAAGCCCCCGTGCAGGTGGACACCGCTCCCGCCGCAGCTCCCGTAGCCGCTGCGCCTTCCATGACCGTCATTGACAACGGCATCACCGCCCAGGTGAGCGGCCCCTCCGGTTCCCGTGACCTGACCATCGTCATCAACGGGCAGTCCCACTCCGTGAAGGTGGAACGCGTCGGCTAAAAATCTCCGGCATACCGGATAAAACCACTTGCGGGCGGTCCCCTCCATGAAAGGGACCGCCCGCTTTGCCATTTACGGATTCCTGAAAATCCATCCGCCGCGGCGCTAACCTACTTGGTAAAAACCAGCATCTTTCCAGCCAATTTCTGGCTGAGGGCAGTTGCCGGAATTTTCTTGACGGAACCGGGCTTGAGCTGATGGGTTGCCCCCAGGGAATCAACTGCCGTCGTGCTCTGTTCCGAGTCACAGGAATAATACTCCAGGGCAGTGCTGTCCTTGTCTTTGCCCCACCAGGATTCCAGCACGTCCTGAATGGCGTTATTGCTAGTCCGTAAAACATTCAGGTCAAATAGGAATTTTGCGCCCCAATGGTAGGTGTCCGCCAATTTCCTGGACGCATGGGCCACATTCTTCTGCACAACGCACCAATGAGCGCGAATTCCTGAATTATCGGGTTTGCCAGAGGCGTCCACGCAGAAAGGAACCATGCAGAGGCCTCCGCCATTCAGCGTTTCAATGATGGCAGTGACGTCACAGGCAACAGACTGACACTTGATTTTGGTGGACTCCAGACCCTTGATATAATCGGCCATGGAGGGAGTAGCGTCATATAATTCTCCAATAACGGTTTTCCCGTCCTTTTTGAATTTGTTCCTCAGGGATTCCCTGGTTTTGTCCCCGTCTGCCGTGGCGGGGATTTTAATATCATAAAGATATTCCAAGACAAAGGAGAGGGCATAAAGACCACAGGTCGGTCCCCTCTGAGACTTGAATTCAACGTTCCGGCCTTCCGGATTGGTAACTGTAATAGACATAATTCAATAATGATGGCGTGGGGGATTCATTTCCCTCACGCCGCCATCACATCACCGGAACGCGTCTGGTGCACGCTCCGCCATGCCTCCGGGCATCTTTACTTTCCGGAATGCCGTATCAATCCCGTGGAAAGGAAATGCTCTGGAAGATCACCTTTCCCGGGGAGCCACCATGTTGATGTTGGGAATGATCAGGCTGAAGATGACGAATGCCGCCAGATAGGCGCTTCCGCAGACCATGAAGATGATGTCGTACCCATGGGAGGCATTTCCCTGGGCGGCGAACCAGGACAGGGTAAAGCCCACTGCCGTCTGGAACAGCACGCTGCCGATCTGCCCCGCCATGCCGGAAAGGCCGGTGATGGATGCCACGTCCGACTTCGGGAACATGTCGGAACCCAGCGTGTACACGCTGGCGGACCACGCCTGGTGCGCGCCTCCCGCCAGCCCCAGCACCGCCACGATGGTCCACATGTCAAAGTACTGGACGAAGACCACCGGAACCACGCAGCAGGCAAAGACGAGCATGGAGATTTTCCTGACCTTGTTCAGGCTCCATCCACGGTTTGCCAGGAATTTGGTCAGGGTGCCCCCCAAAATGCTCAGTACGGTCACCAGGGCGTAAATGACGATCAGCGGCAGGGCGGATTCCTTGATGTTATAGCCAAAGTGCTTGCTGAAAAAATCCGGCAGCCAGAAGAGGAAGAACCACCAGATGGGGTCCGTCAGGAAGCGCACGAGGATGAGGCTCCAGGACTGCCTGTAAGCCAGCAATTTCCTCCACGGAATAGAAGCCCTGACTTCCTCCTTTTCCGCCTGCGCCAGGGCGGCGGATTCCTCCGCCAGCTTCACGCGCGGGTTCTTCGGCATCCGGAGCCAGAATATCACCCAGATAAAGCCGAGAACGCCGGCTGCAATGAAGGCGGACTGCCAGCCCCACGCGGCGGCAATGAACGGGATGGTGGCCGGAGCCACCAGCGCCCCCACGTTCGCGCCGGAATTGAACAGGGTGGTGGCGAACACGCGTTCCCCGGAGGAGAACCAGTTGGTCACCGTCTTGATGCTCGCCGGGAAGTTGCCGCCTTCCCCCAGGCCCAGGATAACGCGGCTGAGGCCCATGGATTTGGCGCCTACGGCAAAAGCATGGGAAAGCGCGCCCACGCTCCACCAGATGATGGAAATGGCAAAGCCCATCCGCGCGCCGTATTTGTCGATAATCCACCCGAACATGGTCAGGCCCACCGCGTAGGAAGCCTGGAAGATGGACATGATCATGCCGTACTGGGCGTCCGTCCAGCCCAGTTCTTGGTCCAGAATGGGTTTCAGGATGGAGAGAATCTGGCGGTCAAGGTAGTTGATCGTCGTCGCCGCAAAGAGCATGAAGAGAATCATCCACCGGAAGGAGTCCTGCCTTGGTTGTTCCTGGAGCATGGGTAAAGCGCAGTTGGTTGTTAAAGGGCGTCTGCCTTCAAGGCTTTCAGGGCTTCCCGCGTGCGCCTGCCTATTTCCTCCCAGTCTCCGGCCTCAATGAGGGGAGATTCGCAAATCCAGGAACCGCCGCAGGCGGCCACTTCCGGGATTTCCAGCCAGGAGCCGATGTTGCCCGCGTTAATGCCGCCCGTGGGCATGATGCGCACGCCCGTATGGCGGAACGCGGCCAACAGGGATTTAAGCATCCTGACGCCTCCCGCGGTCTCCGCCGGGAAAAACTTCTGGAACAGGCAGCCCAGGGAAAGTGCCTGGCTCATTTCCGAGGCGGTGGAGACGCCCGGCACAAACAGGAAATCCATCCCTGCGGCGGCTTTCACCACCTGCGGGTCAAAGCCGGGAGCCACGCCGAACGAGGCTCCGGCCCGGCAGGCGGCCTGCGCCTGTTCCGGCGTCAGCAGGGTTCCCGCGCCCACCAGCATTCCGGGGACTTCCCGGGAAATGCGGGCAATGGCTTCCGCGGCGGCTGGCGTTCTGAACGTGATTTCCATGCAGGCGCAGCCGTTGTCCAGCAGCGCTTTGGCAAGGGGTACGGCCTTGTCCGCGTCATGGATGACGACGACGGGGACAAGCCTGATGGCGGATAATTTTTCCAGCAGTGTCTTCATGGTTTAAAAGTTGAAATATTGTTTGGCGTTCCTGTAGGAGATGTCCGCCGCCATGGAGCCTACCATCTCCATGTCGTCCGGAACCAGGCCCTGCGCCATGTCACGCCCCAGGACGCGGCACAGGATGCGGCGGAAGTATTCATGCCGCGTATAACTCAGCAGGCTGCGGCTGTCCGTCAGCATGCCCACGAAGCGGGAGAGCATGCCGAGCTGGCTGAGGGTTTCCAGATGGCGGGTCATGCCGTCCATCTGGTCCAGGAACCACCAGGCGGCCCCGTACTGCATTTTTCCGGCCGTGACGCCGTCCTGGAAACTGCCGCAGAGCACGGCCAGGGCGGCGTTGTCCCGCGGATTGAGGTTGTACAGGATGGTGCGCGGCAATGTTCCCTGTTGAGCGGAACGGTCCAGCAGACGGCCCAGCGGGGCCATGTACGTGAAATCCGCTATGGCGTCAAAGCCCGTATCCGGCCCCAGGTCCCGCAGGGCGGCTCCGTTCGGGTTCCTGAGCGCGCCCACATGAAGCTGGCGCACCCAGTTTTTCGCGGAATCCAGCTCCGCGAAGTAGTCCATCAGGTAGTTGGAGAAACGGACCGCATCCCCGGAGGCGATGTCACCGCCCCGGAGAGCGGAGGCGAACAGGGCGGCGGCTTCCTCTCCGGACAGGCTTTCCTCGTCAAACGCTTCAAGTGAGTGGTCCGAGAGCTTGCAGCCGTGACGGGCAAAAAAGTCATGCCGGGAGGCGAGCGCTTCCCTGAAAGCGGCCAAATCACGGATTTCCATGCGGGATGCCTGTTCCAGGCGCGCCACCCACTCCCGCCACGCACTGCCCTGGTGGACGGCGCGCGCCTTGTCCGGGCGGAAGGTGGGGAGCAGTTTGACGGAATCCCCGGAAGAGGCATGCCTCCGGTGGGCGGACAGGTCGTCGCAGGGGTCGTCCGTGGTGCAGACGGTCTCCACGTTCATCCTTTTCAGGATATCCAGCGCGCCCATTCCTCCGGACTGAAGCATGGAGGAGGTTTTTTTCCAGACCTCGTCCGCCGTTTCCGGACTGAACAGAATGCCGGAAATGCCGAAGGGGCGGCGCAGTTCCAGATGCGTCCAGTGGTACAGCGGATTGCGCAGCAGGCGCGGCACCGTAGCCGCCCAGGCGTCATACTTTTCCCGGTCCAGAGCGTCTCCGGAACAGAGGCGTTCCGGAATGCCGTTCGTCCTCATGGCGCGCCATTTGTAATGGTCCCCGTCCAGCCAGAGCTGGGCGATGTTGGAGAACTGGCGGTTGTCCACAATGGCGGCGGGGTCCAGGTGGGAATGGTAGTCGATGATCGGCTGTCCTTCCGCGTACTCATGAAAAAGCGTCCTGGCCTGGGGAGTGTCCAGCAGGAAATCGTCGTTGATAAACATGGCGGCAAACGTTGGCGGTTATACTCCGGAATAGGCCAGAAAGCCCCCGTCCACGGGAATGATGATGCCCGTCACGAAGGAGGCGGAAGGAGAAACGAGGAAGCGGAGCGCCCCGCAGAGGTCCTCCGGCTCACCGAAACGGTGCATGGGAGTCTTGGCAAGCACTTTGCGGCCGCGCGGCGTGGGGGTTGCCCCGTCCTTTTCCATCATCAGGAAGCGGTTCTGCTCCGTGATGAAGAACCCGGGGGCTATCGCGTTCACGCGGACGCCCAGCGGGGCCAGATGCGTAGCGAGCCACTTGGTAAAATTGTCCACCGCGGCCTTGGCGGCTCCGTACGCGCCCACCTTGGTGAGAGGCTGGAAGGCAGCCATGGAGGAGATGTTGACGATGCACCCGCCGGAGGCGGCCAGCAGTTCCCCGAACACCTGGGAAGGCAGGATGGTGCCGATCATGTTGAGGCGGTTCACGTACTCAAAGCCCTCCATGTCCATGCCGAAGAAGCCTTGATCCGCCGGAGTGTCCGGCATGCATTGCTCCGCCGGGCTGGTTCCGCGCGGGTCATTGCCGCCCGCGCCGTTCACCAGGATGTCCAGCCTTCCCCATTCTTCCTTCACGCGGGAACAGGCCTGTTCCAGAGCGGCCTTGTCCAGCACGTCCGCAGCCAGCACCAGCGTCCGGCCCAGACCTTCCTCCGCCAGCTTCCGCTGGAGGTCTTCCAGCTTGGAGCGGGTACGGCCCAGGAGGGCCACACTGGCCCCGGCCTTCAGCAGGTCACGGGCCATCACGGAACAGAGCACGCCCGCGGCCCCGGTCACGACAGCGGTTTTTCCCGCCAGCGGACGGAAGGACTGGAGCCCCATCGCCAGGCCGCGCAGTTCCGCCAGGCCGATCACGCGGCCGCCGTAGGAATACCCGGCATAGCAGTGCTTCTCCAGGTCAATGTCCATCAGCTTCCCATGGTCCGGGCGCACCGGAATGCGCCAGTCCGGCCATCCCGCGGCCTTGCGGCGGGCTTCCTCGTCCAGCAGGCACTGCATGGCATAGGCCATGTCCGTATGGCCGCAAAGGTGGGAACCGGATTCCCGGAAGCTTTCATGATCCGCGTCAAACACCGTATTGCGGAAGTGGGCGAAATACACCCTGTCCGCAAACTCCTCCATCAGCAGGTGCGGCGCATTGGAATAAAGGCCGCCCAGGGAGCCGGTGCAGAGCGTGAAGCCGGAATGCATGGAGGGAACCTCCCGCACCAGTTGGCGCATGTCCTCCTCATCACTCATGATGCGGGGAAGGCCGAAGATGGGGCGGGGAGGGTCATCCGGATGAATGGCCATGCGGATGCCCGTTTCCTCGCACACGGGCATGATTTCATTCAGAAAGTCATACAGGTTCCGACGCAATTGCGCATCGTCAATGCCCTCGTAGCGTTTGAGCATTTCCCTGAACTGCTCCGGCGTCAGGTCATCCACCGTGCCGGGCAGGCCCAGCAGGATGGAATCCGCCAGCGCCTTGCGGGCGTCTCCGTCCATGGACTGGAAAAGTTCGCGGGCGCGCGCAACCGTTTCCGGCGCGTAATTGTCCGCTGCCCCCGCCCTCTCCAGAATAAATAGGTCAAACGCGGCCACGCGGACGGCGTCATACTTCAAAACGCTGCTGCCGTCCTCCAGCGGAAAAGCCAGGTCGGAACGCGTCCAGTCCAGCACGGGCATGAAATTGTAGCACACCACTTTCACGCCTCCTGCGGCCAGGTTGCGGAGGCTCTGCTTGTAAACCTCCAGATAATGCTTCCAGTTTCCCGAACGCGTCTTGATGTCTTCATGGACGGCAATGCTTTCCGCCACCACCCATTTCATCCCTGCTTCTTCAACCATCCGCGCGCGTTCGGCCACGGCCTCCCGCGTCCAGAGTTCCCCGCACTTCACTTCATGCAGGGCCGTCACAATGCCCGCGGCTCCGGCCTGGCGGATGTCCCTCAACGTCACAGGATCACTTGGACCGTACCATCTCCAGCTTTCAATCATGTCAGGAAGAATTAAAGGGTTAACGGTCCACGCGGGCGGTTCCGCCTTTCATCACTTTTTCCACTTCCGCCAGCGTGGCCGTGGAGGTATCCCCCGGAGTGGTCATGGCCAGCGCGCCGTGGGCACAGCCGCAGTTCACGGCGTACTGAGGCCCCTTGCCGGACAGCAGGCCGTAAATCAGGCCGGAGGCAAAGGAATCCCCGCCCCCCACGCGATCCAGGATTTCCAGGTTCGGGAAGGAAACGGAATCATAAAATTCACCGTCGTAATACAGCATGGCCGCCCAGTCGTTCAGCGTGGCCGTTCGGGCCACGCGCAGCGTAGTAGCCGCGGCCTTGAAGCCGAACTCCTTGACGGCACGGCGGATCATCCGGCGGTAGGACTCATGGTCAATGCGGGAAAAATCCTCCGTGCTCCCTTCAATGGAAAGTCCCAGGGACGCCTGGAAATCCTCTTCATTGCCGATCATCACGTCCACAAAGGGGGCGATGGCCCGGTTCACCTCCTGCGCACGGGCCTGCCCCCCGATGCTCTTCCAGAGGGAGGGGCGGTAATTCAAGTCATAGGAAACGATGCTCCCGTGCCTGCGGGCGGCCTGCACGGCTTCCTGCACCACGGCGCTGGTCGTTTCCGAAAGGCCCGCGTAAATGCCGCCTGTATGGAACCAGCGTACGCCGTCCCTGCCGAACAAGGCATCCCAATCCACCTCGCCGGGCTTCATCTGGCAGGCGGCGCTCAGGCCGCGGTCGGAACAGCCCACGGCGGCGCGCACTCCATAGCCGCGCTCCGTAAAGTTCAGACCCACGCGGCAATCGCGGCCAATGCCGTCAAACGGCTTCCAGGACACGTAATCCATGTCCAGGCCGCCCTGGAGCATGCAGTCTTCCAGCAAACGCCCTACCGGGTTGTCGCAAATGGCGGTAACGATAACGCCGCGCATCCTGAAGCAGCGCCTTAGCCCGCGGGCTACGTTGTATTCCCCTCCGCCCTCGCACACGCGGAAAGAACGGGTGGTATGGATGCGCCCTTCTCCGGGGTCCAGCCTCAGCATCACTTCACCCAGGGAGGCAATGTCCCAGCGGCATTCCTGTTCTGATTTAATAGTTAAAGACATATAAAAGCATCAAATGGTACGGTTCTGCTTAGTATAAAAGAACTGTTTTTCTCCACAAGGGAAAACGGCAGAAAAAGACCAGACATGCGGCAGAATATTGCTATTGAAAATGTTCCACCCTGCGGAAAATGTCTTTGCCGAATACCTTGGGGAATATTCTTCATCCCGTCCAACGCCTGGCAACCTTCTACGATCTCCACGTTTCCAGGCCTTCAACCTTTAAAAAATGGGAATCATTTTTTCTCTTCCATCCTCCGGCAATTCCTTCCACCCATGAATCAATGCCTTAACTAACAGTACGTTTGACGGTTTATCTTCTTTCCTATACCATCCTGCCGTGAGCCGCCATCCCCGCCCCATCCGTTCCCCGGAAGAAATTCTGTCCGCAAAGCTTCAGGCGGGAGAGGAAATCCTGTGGACGGCACATCCGGAAGAACGCCTCTGAACCTGGACCGTCGTAAAACGGCTGCTGCAAGGCTGCATGCTGCTGGCCGTGTTCATGACGGGAACAAGATGGGTATGGTCACACTCAGGCCTGGCGTTCCTGCTTCTGCTCCTGGCCTCACTTCCCGTTTCCTATATTCTCCTGATTTTCTTAATTAACTTTCTGGCGGCCCCGTGGCTGGAACGCCCGCGCAGACGGAACAGCCTTTATGCCGTGACGAACCGGAGACTGATCACCATCATCAAGCCCAACACGCTGTTCATCACGGAGACAGTCCGGACCTATCCTATCCGCAAATTGAAATACGTGCACCAGAAATTGCACAAAAACGGCACGGGCCATCTCATTCTGGGATACGGCAGGCGCAGGCAATTCATTATTGAGAACGTACCGCAACCCGGAGAGGTTGCGGACCTGCTGAAAAACAGAATCAGGAAGGGAAATCTTCCCTCCTGATTGAACACTGTTTTTTCCTCCCCTGCCTATTCTCCTTCCTGCCTCATCAGGGCGAACTCCCGTCTGGTGGTCCGCCTTACCCGCCAGAGCAGAAGCACGGCAGCCACGGACAAGCCGATGATGAACCCTATCCAGATGCCGCGCGCGCCCATAGCCGGAACAATCCAGTTGGTACGGGCCAGGATGTAGCACACCGGGAACCCGACGATCCAGTAGGAAAAGAAGGTGATGACGGTGATGGAAGCCGTGTCCCGGAAGCCTCTCAGCACCCCGACGGAGAGCACCTGGAGGCAGTCCGGAAGCTGGTAGGCCGCCGCCAGAATCAGCAGGACGGAAGCCGTGCTGACAATCATCTCCGAATCATTGTACAAGTGCACGATCTGCTCCCGGAACAGGGTGATGCCGCCAAAGGTGCACAGGCAGATGGTGAGCACCAGCACATAGGAGGACAGGACGGCGGATTTGGTGCCCGCCAGGTCCTTCCTGCCGTGGTGGTACGCCACGCGGATGGAGGCCGCCAGACCTACGGAGAGCGGAAGCATGAAGACCAGGCCGCCCACGTTCCCGGCAATCTGGTGGCTGGCCACCTGCGTTTCTCCCAGCGGGGCCAGCACCAGCGCGGCCGCGCAGAAGAGCATCACCTCGCACAACTGGGAAACGCCGATCGGCACGCCGAGCCGCATGAGGTGAGTGATGACGGAAGGCGTGGGACGCCGCCAGGAAACGATGTGCCTGCGGTACGGCCTGTGCTTGGGATTGAGGTAGACCAGCAGGAACATCAGCAGGAATTCAATGTAGAAGATGACTGCCGTGGCCGCGCCGCACCCCGCTCCGCCCATGCGGGGAAAACCGTACAGGCCGAAGACGAAGATGTAGTTCAGCGGGATATTGAGCAGCAGGCCGCACAGCCCCACGTACATGGCGGGCCGGGTCATGTTGGACCCCTCGTTCAGGCTCTTGAGGGCCACGAATCCCAGGTTGGCGGGCAGTCCCCACATAATGGCGAACATGTAGGCGGAAGCCATCTGGCACATGGCGACGTCATCGGAAATCCAGCCGAACACGTTTCTCAGCACATAAATGACCGGCATGGAAACCAGGCTGAGCATCAGCGCCAGCCACAAGCCGTGGTTGGTCATGTAACCCACGCGGCTTTCATGGCTTTTCCCCCGCATGTTGGCAATCACGGGGCCGATGATCATCAGCACGCCGCAGGCGAACAGCGCTACAGGCAGATACACGGAAGACCCCAGCGCTACGGCGGCCATGTCCGTCACTCCGGCGCGCCCGGCCACAATGGCGTCCACCGCTCCCATGCCCACAATGGAGAGGTTGACCACCAGCACCGGGAGGGCTAGCGGTATCAGTTTTTTCATCTCCTTCAAATTCCACGTCTTATTCATTTCTTTCTTTCCTTCCATGCATTCCTCCTTCAGGGAGCCGGAACATGCCGGCAAACAAGCCGGACCGGAGCGACAGGCTCCAACCCGGCTTCAAGGTTAAGGGTATCAACCGGACCGGGGCCTCCTGCCCCGTCCGGACATTCAGCGGTCAAGCACCACACGGGCGCATTGTTCAGCCACCTGGCGGAACGCGGCGGAAACCGGGTTCTGCTCAGGGTCTTCCAGAGCTACAGGACGGCCTTCGTCCCCGCCGGAGCGGGTGGCGATGTCCAGCGGAATCTTGCCGAGGAGGGGCACGCCCAGCTTGGCAGCTTCCCGCTCGCCGCCGCCTTCGCCAAAGATGTGGTAAATCTTGCCGTCGGAAGGGCATTGGAAATAACTCATGTTTTCAATCACGCCCAGAATGGGGGTTTCCACCCGTTCAAAGAGGCCGATGGCCTTGCGGGCGTCAATCAACGCGACCTCCTGCGGGGTGGTGACCACCACTACGCCATCCAGTTCAGCCGTCTGGACAATCGTGAGCTGAATGTCTCCGGTGCCGGGCGGCAGGTCCAGAATCAGGAAATCCACGTCCCCCCACGCCACGTTGCGCAGGAACTGCTGCACGTAGCGCGTCGCCAGGGGGCCGCGCACCGCCACAGGATCGGATTCGTTAATCAGCAGCCCCATGGAAAGGAGCTTCACGCCATGGGCCGTTACCGGAAGAAATTCGTCATTCTCATTGGCGCCGGGACGTTCCTTGGTGCCGAACATCAGGGACATGGAAGGGCCGTAAATGTCCAGGTCCACCAAGCCCACGGAATAGCCCAGCTTGCTCAGGGCCACCGCCAGGTTGGCGGAAACGGTGGATTTGCCCACCCCTCCCTTGCCGGAGGCCACGGCAATCACATGCCTGGCGCCGGGAACGGAGGATTTCCAGGTGGAGGGGTCATCGTTGATTCCCTTCTTGGCTTCCGGGGCCTTGTGCTCAATGTTGACGTCGCAATGCTTCACGCCGGGCAAATGCTTCATCACGCCGTGGACGCCTTCAAAAATGTAACGGGGAATATCCGCATTCTTGCTCTCAATCACCAAATCAATCGTGACGTTGTTTTCAGCGTCAATGTCGATCTTCTTCACCAGCCCGAAGGATACGATGTCGCGGCTGAAACCCGGGAATTTAACCGTGGTCAGCGCGGCCCGTATCAGCTCCGGAGTCAATTCCTGTTGTGTCGTCATGTGTCTGAAATACTAATGGTTGCCATAAACATTCCGCCCCCCGCGCCTCCGGAACGCAGCATGCGCCGGAATACAGAGATAAGGGGACGGCAAAACCGGGAAGCAAAAATACTCCCTTTTTTATTTTTGACAACGCCTAATTCAGACAAAGCAACTTTTTGCCTGCCGGATATTCACCTATCCGGATACCTGAAAAATGCGGGACAGCCACAGCCCCGCTATCGTTAAAAAGAAGAAAAAACAGGGGGATTTATTCCCCCTGCTGCTTCAGCGTTTCCCGGATATCCTGGAGAGCGGCGATGAAATCATCCAGAATTTCCGCGGGAACCATGATCCGGTCCCGGTTGGAACTCACCTTTTCCGTAATACGCACCACTTTGCCGCGCGCATTCTGTTTGAGATCAAGAAAGAACGTCTTGCGTTCCGCAATGATTTTTTCTGTGCAAATAATATCGTCCTCCACGGCTGTAATCTTCCTCCGGTTGAATGAGGCTTTCAGGATAGAGTTTCCCTCTCGGCGGGTCAATGTTTTATTTGCAAGGGCAGATACACCGAAACCTACGGGCGGGGATGGACGGAACAGCACTCCTTCCACCGTGTTTTTAGCTGCAACACTGAAATAATTAACAAACAATCTCTAAGAATCATACTTCAAGATCAACTCTAACAAATAATAAAATGGTCTCAAAAAATGAACACAACCTAGCCGCCTCATTTATGGCAAGCAACTATCAGGAAAATTTCTGAAAACTCTTTTATTCTTTCATCTGACGACGTGTTTTTGGTTCGTTATTCTTCTCATAAAAAATGTTTGACATGATTATTTCCTGCACCATTATTTTATTTCCTTTATAGTTCATGACTTATGTTGAAAATAAGAATACCTTCTCCTCTTTTGTACGGTATGATTTTTTCTTCCTGTTTTGTGTTTCAGCTTGCCGCAGATGACACCGAACCTTCAGAAAATATCATGGAAATCATCTCAGAAACGTCCAACTATTCAGCCAGGATTGCACGTAATAAAGATGCTACTGAGAAAGAAAAAGAAAAGGACAAAGAGCGCAAACGCATTGGCATTGGAGAAGAGGTAACAGTAACCCTAATCAGTAAAAAGAATGTCCTTCTGGAGCCAAAAGAGAAGATCCAATGGAAAGTAAAAAAGGGAAAAGAACTAATTATGGGAGAGTTAACCAATGAGAAGGATAAACCAGAATCAGCAACCTTCCAAATAAGCCCTTATACCAGCAAAGAGCAAATTCAACAAGCCGGTGGTCTTGTTATAGAGGTTCAAACCCAGCAGGGAATAGCTCTTCCTGAGCCAATCGAATTCGAAGTCGTTTTTCCCGAACAACTCACCGCAGAACATGAAACTCTGGGAGGCATCCTCAAAGGAGTATCTTTACCTGATTGTCCTGAAAACGGTAGTAATGTTCCAGGAGCTTCCGCTGCACTTCAAGTATCAGTTCATCCTCTTGACGTATGCTATGCTGGAGTCAGGATTATCGAAAAAGACAAAGGGTTCGAAGGTCCGGTGGGAAGCCTTGCCGAAAAACATGATGCTGACAGTAACTGTATTATTACCAAGGAAAACCGTTTCGAAAAAACTGATCATATACGAAGTAAGATATCTCGGAAAATCTTGAATGAAATCAAGTCCCTTGATGATCAAGGAAATCCCATTTACAAGCATTCCTATCCCAATGAATTCACCTGGAAATGTCTTTTCAGGACGTTCAAATCCCCAGACATGAAAGGGATTTGCGATATTGCTACTGTTTACCAACGTTTCCATATTGACAGGAAGCCAAACGATCAATTTTATATAAGAGTTAAGAAATTTCTTGTCGATCCGCAAAAAAAAGAAGAATGCTCTGTTGAACGAACGACGGGCGGTAATCATATTTTCAAACCATAATATTCTCTTGTACTTATGCATCCCATTATACATTCCCTTTCCATGATTGTGATGACGTTCCTGTTGACGGCAATCCCAAACATTCAGGCAGCAGAGTCCATCATGAAGAAATTTCATATCCCTGTTAGTGAACAAGCCCGGAAATTTAATGACGAACCTTTTTTAAAAAAACTCAAGTTACTTTTAGAACAAGGAGAATTGGAGAAATTCTATGAAACGGTAAAACCCGCCATTGACCAGCATGAATTATACACAGATCCTAAAATACTAGTTGGAGACCAGATAGATAGACAACTGCTGATTGACAGCTATGTCGTTTCAGCTCCTCTTTTTGAAATGGAGGAAAACGACCCTCTCCACGAGGGCAGCTTTTTAAAAAGCGATATTAAACTCAAGGAAAGAGTCATGGATGATCTGTACATTATTTCAAAAACAAATCTCGCACAAAACAGGCCGCCATCCCAAAAAAAGGAAACAGCTCGATTATGTTCCATCTATGCAGCAATTACGGTACGGACGCTACGCAATTATTACCGGCCCAATATAGAAGAAGAAAATCGCAACTACCAGAAAAAGCGGGAAACTGCGTGGCAAAAGGCCTTCATGGACAAATGGAGCCAATTCGTTAAGGAAGAGGAATTATACGAGAGGAATTGGAAACAGCCTGAAAGTGAGGCAGACAAAGCCAAAGATCAGGAAATGGAAGAAAAAAGAAAAGCCTATGAGAAAGCTATACGGGAAAAATACGATAAACAAAGAGATCTGGCCAATAAAATGGTGGTCAAGGAACTCAGAAATTCTTCAATTGAATGGTATTTTCACCGCCGGGAAGGAATCCTAATCAACATACTTCTTCTTAATTATCCTGAGAAATCCTCTGAAATATTTAATTACCTCAAGATGGCAGGTTATGAAGAAAAAGAAATGATGCCGTTGGTTGATCGAGCAATCGGTAGAAATAAAAAAACAGAGTTTCTATATCAAAGTAACTTAGGACGAAAATTTCTTAAAGAAAAAGAGAAGTAAACCCATAAAAAACAGTAGAGAACTACTGTCCTGCTTTTACAGTTGAGTCCAAGTACGCCTGGTTAACTCAATGAGTTAACCAGGTGTAGTGCGTTATTCCCTCTAAAAGACAACAAATTTCCGTAACATCAGCATTCCGCGCGCCATCTGGCCTGCTCCGTCTTGTAGAGCTTGTACGTGACGGCGTCCGCCAGGGCTTCCAGGCTGGCCTCAATGATATTGTAGGAGACGCCCACCGTGGTCCAGGTGGCGACGCCGTCCGAGGATTCAATGAGCACGCGCACATTGGAGCCGGTGCCGTTTTCCTCCGCCGCGTCCGGAATGTTCGTCCGGGTGGGTGAGAGCACGCGCACCTTGTAGTCAATCAGGTGCATTTGTTCCAGTTCCGGGTACCAGCGCGTCAAGGCGCGGCGCAGGGCGCGGTCCAGCGCATGCACGGGGCCGAAGCCGCCGGCGGCGGTGTGCTCCACGTTGCCGTGGACGTCCAGCTTGAGAGAGGCTTCCACCATCATGTCCGGATCCATTTCATGGCGGGAGGTAAGCACCACGGTGCGCAGGATGTTGAAGTACGGCTTCAGCGCGCTGTCCGGCATGTGCCGCAGGAAGAGCAGTTCCGCGCTGGCCGGGGCAGCCACGTAGTCATACCCCAGCGCGGCGTTTTTTTTCACGGCGGCGGAGAGCACGTCCAGAAGCGGGTCCCCTTTCTCCAGTTCAAAGCCCAAGGTACGGGACAGGGAAAGGATGTTGCTTTTGCCCCCCTGCTCCGTCATCAGCACGCGCTGGGCGTTCCCCACCAGGGAGGGGTCAATGTGCTCGTACAGGGCGGAGTCCTTCATGATGGCGCTCACATGCACGCCCCCCTTGTGGGCGAAGGCGGCGTTCCCCACAAAGGGCTGCCGCCGGAAGGGGGCCAGGTTGGACACTTCCGAAACGAAGGCGGCGGTGGATTTGAGGCGCGTCAGGGAGGCGTCACTGAGGCAGGAAAAGCCCTCCATCTTCAACTGAAGGTTGGGAATGACGGAGCACAAGTTGGCGTTTCCGCAGCGTTCCCCGATGCCGTTCACGGTGCCCTGCACCTGGACGGCCCCGCTGTTCACGGCGGCCAGGCTGTTGGCGACGGCCAGCTCGCAGTCATTGTGGGCGTGGATGCCCAGGGCGGCATGCGGAAGGCGTTCCCTGACCGTCCGGATGATGGAACCGATTTCCTCCGGCATGGTGCCTCCGTTGGTATCGCACAGGACCAGGCAGTCCGCGCCGTGCTCATGGGCGGCGCGGAGCACGGCCAGGGCGTATTCCGGGTCCCGCTTGAAGCCGTCAAAAAAGTGTTCCGCGTCAAAAAAAGCTTCTTCCAAATTCTTTTTAAGGAAGGAGATGGAGTTGCCGATGATTTCCAGATTGCGTTCCCGGGAGATGCCCAGCGCCACTTCCACATGGCGGGGGCAGGATTTCCCGAAGATGGCGGCCACCCGCGCGCCGCTGGAAACCAGGGCGTTCAGCGTGGGGTCCGTCTCCGGCGTACTGGACGGATGGTGCGTGCTGCCGAAGGCGGCCAGCTTCGCATTCCTGAGCTCCACGTCCTTCATGGCCTTGAAAAATTCCGTCTCCACCGGGTTGGCGCCGGGCCAGCCGCCCTCAATGTAGTCCATGCCCAGATAATCCAGCTGCCGGGCGATGCGGACCTTGTCCGTCGCACTCAAGTTGACGTCTTCACTCTGCGCTCCATCGCGCAGCGTGGTATCATAGAGGAAAATTTTGGTGGACATCGCCTTTGTTCATACATGCAAACGCGGTTCCGTTCAAGACCGGGGCCCGGTTTTTCCCCGGATGCAGACACGAAAAGCACAAGGCTTGAAGGGGGAGAGGGCTTCCGGTAGGATAGCCGCCATGCGGTTACCCAGGCAGTTTTTCCATCTCCTTCTCCTTTTTCTTTCCGCGGCCCTTCCCTCTCCGGCGGATTCTTCCACCCACCCTTTTCTGGACAAGAGCCGCCCCATTTGCTGGAACCGCCTGACCCCGGACAGGCTGGAACCGGACATCCGGGAAGCGATGCGCCTCACCCGGTCCGCCGTGGAAGAGATCAGCCGTCTCCAACCGGAGGAAATGACGTATGAAAACACGTTCGGCGCCCTGGAATGCAGCAATGACCTCCTCATGGAAGGCATGCGCAAGGCCTATGTCCTGAAAAGCCTGTGCGACAGCGCGGAACTGCGCAAGGCCATGGATTCGGTTGCGCCCCGCGTGTCCGCCTTCCTTTCCTCCGTCACGAAGGACCAGGCCCTGTGGAACGTCCTGAAAATCGCTGAGGAACGCCTGCGGCAGACCAATCCGGGCCCGGAACAGAAACGGTACATGGAGCTGACCATGCAGAGCTTCCGGGACAACGGGGCGGACCTGCCGCCGGACAAGCGCGCGCGGCTTGAGGTAATTGACAGGGAATTGACTCTCGCCTCACAGCGTTTCAACAATCTGTACATGGACGCGCGGAAGTCCTGGACCTGGACGGTGCGGGACGCCGCCTTTCTGGAAGGGATAGACAACAACGCTCTTCAACAGGCGCGGGAGGAGTTCCAGTCACGCAGCCCAGGCCATTCCGGCCCGGGCTGGACGTTTACGCTGGATTCCGCGGCTTCCGCCCGGGTGATGGAGAAGGCGCACCGCGAAGAATGCCGGAAGGATTTATGGGAACATCTCCAGACCGTCGCCACGGGAGCATGCGATACGGAACCCGTCATCCGGGAGATTCTTTCCCTGCGCCGTGAAAAGGCGCATTTGTGCGGGTATGGAACGTATCCGGATTACGCCCTGCGGGAGAGCATGGCGGGAAACGGGGAAAACGCCATGAAGTTCGTGAATGAGCTGCTGGACAAGGTAAAAGCCCCCTTTTTCCGTGAAATGGAAGCGCTGCGCCAACTCAAGGCCCGTCTCACGAGACAGGAAAACGCCCGTCTGAATCCCTGGGACGTGGCGTATTACACCAGCCTCCAGGCAAAGGAACAGTTCCGGCTGGACCAGGAGGAACTGCGCCGTTACTTCCCCCTTCCCCGCGTGCTGGACGGCCTGTTTTCCCTGGCGGAGCGGTTATACGGCATCCGCGTGGCGGAGGTTCCGGCAGGGGAAGGCGCAGGAGCCGTGGGGACCTGGCATCCGGACGTGCGCTTTTTCACCATTGAGGACGTCAGGGGCAACCGCCTGGGATCCTTTTACCTGGACCTCTTTTCCCGCAAAAGCAAAAGGGTCGGAGCATGGATGAACGCGCTGGACACGGGGAGCCCGGCCACGCGGGAAAACCCGGGCAAGCCCCGCCTGGGCATGGTCTGCCTGAACCTTCATCCCTCCGCAGAAGGAGCTGCGGTGCTTCTTTCACATCAGGAGACCAGGATTCTGTTCCATGAATTCGGCCATTTGCTGCACCTGATGTTCACCCGGGTTTCCATTCCCTCCCTGGCAGGGACCAGCGTGCCGCGGGATTTTGTGGAGGTTCCCTCCCAGTTCATGGAAAACTGGTGCTGGCATCCGGACGTGCTGAAAAGCTTCGCGCGCCATGAAAAAACGGGGTTCCCCATTCCGGAGGAAATGCTGCGCTCCCTGGACGCTTCCCGCGGCAATACGCCCGCCCTCGCCCTGGCCGGGCAGCTCCTGTACGCAAAAATGGACCTGGCCGTGCACACGGACCCGGAACGCTTCGCCGCCGGCCCCCTGGACGAGGTGGACGCCGCCGTAGCCGGAGACATGGATTATTTCAAGGATTTCAAACGAACCGGCAAGCTGCGCACGGCGCGCCATTTGTTTTCCTCCCCGGCGGGTTATGCCTCCTTTTACTTCGCCTACCGCTGGGCGGAAGTTCTGGACAAGGACATTTTCGAAGCTTTTGAACGGGCCGGAGGACCGGACAGGGAAACCGCCCGGAAATTCCGTAAGGCCATTCTGGAAAAGGGATATACGGTCCCGCCCATGCAGCAGTTCATGGATTTCATGGGCAGAAAACCACGCATGGACGCCATGCTCCGCAAGAGGCGGCTGGCCTCCTGAACGAAGGCGCGGATAGGATCGCCGTTCCGCCTCCGCAGAGGAGCATGGAGGAGTCAACATATTATACATTTGTTTAATTAAATTATCCCTTCAATATGCAAAGGTTACGGATATTTCACAAGAATCAGAACACATCTTTGCGTTGACTTTATGAGAAAAAGAAGCAAAATTTGCTCGCTCTGCCGCATCTTCCGGCACCAGCTTGCAACCAACCGCATCCATTTATGTACAACAAGCCTTTGACGATTGCCGCCACAACTCTGCTCCTGTGCTCTCCGGTGATGATTTTAACTTCCTGTGAAGGGAAAAAGGATTCAGCAGGCCAGATGCCGGCGCTCGTTCCCGAAGTGCAGGTGACCAAGCTGGTAACCAGGGACGTTCCCATCAGGCAGGAGTGGGTGGGCACCCTGCGCGGTACGGAAGATGCTGAAATCCGCTCCCAGGTGACGGGATACCTTCTTTCCAAGGATTACAAGGACGGCGCCTATGTGAAGAAAGGCCAAGTGCTTTTCCAGATTGATCCCCGCCCGTTCCAGGCAACGCTGGACCAGGCCCAGGGGCGCCTGGAACAGTATGAAGCCACGCTGAAGAAGTACAAGCTGGACGTGGAACGCTACACGCCGCTGGTAAAGACCGGCTCCGTCAGCCGCAAGCAGCTGGATGACGCCCTGCAGCAGGTCCAGGAAACGGAGGCTGCCATCGCCACGGCAAAGGCCCAGGTGGACGAAGCGAAAATCAATCTTAAATTCACCACCATCACGGCCCCCATTTCCGGTCTGGCGGGCCTGGCAACTCCTTCCATCGGCAACCTGCTGACGCCCTCCAGCCCCAATCCGCTGACCACCATTTCCGCCATTGACCCCATCCGCGTGGACTTCTCCGTGAGTGAACAGGACTTCCTGAACTCCATGGACAGCAACCTGGCCAAGGAGAAGCACCTCAAGTTTGACGTCATTCTGGCCAACGGCACGGAATTCCCCATGCAGGGCGAACCCGTAGCCATTGACAGAAACGTGGACGCCCAGACCGGCACGATCAACATCGTGGGCCATATTCCCAATCCGAACCTGACGCTCCGTCCCGGCATGTTCGTCCGCGTCCGCGCCACGGTGAAGACTTTGGAAAACGCCACGCTGGTTCCCCCGCGCGCCATCCTCTCCGCCCAGAGCGCCAAATTCATCATTTATCTGGATGACAAGAACGTTCCCCACATGCAGGTGGTGAACCTCGGGCCCGTGGTGGACGGCATGCAGGTGATCAACATCGTTCCCATGCCGCACTCCTCCTTCACGAAGGACAGCCCCATCGTAGTGGAAGGAATCATGCAGGCGGCCAAGCTCCAGGGACAGTCCCCCGTGAAGCCCCTGCCCTACAAGCCTGTCGTTTCCCAGCCCGTCATGCCTTCCGTAGGAGCGCAGTCCTTTGAAAAGGCCAAGACGCCCGAAGGCATGAAGCACGACGAAGCCCAGCCCGCCGCCAAATAATCCCCCCCTCTCCTGGGAAGCCCCTCTCCCCTCCCCGCCTTTCCCGCGCACTCTCATGATTTAATACCATGTCCAGCTTCTTCATCAAACACCCGACCATCGCCATCGTCATCTCGATCGTGATGATCCTGCTCGGCGGACTGTCCCTGATGGGGCTCCCCATTGAGCAGTACCCGAACATCGTCCCGCCCACCATCAAGATGCAGGCGACCTATCCGGGCGCCAATGCGGAGACGGTGGCCAACTCCGTGGCCTCCCCCATTGAGCAATCCATTTCCGGCGTCGTGGGGATGGACTACATGACTTCCACCAACGCCAACAACGGCATCTGCTCCCTGAGCATCGTCTTTGAAGTGGGCACGGACCCCAACATGGACCAGACGCTGGCCTACATGCGCTACGGGCAGGCCACCGCCCAGATCCCTGCGGAAGTCTCCCAGATGGGCATCACCATCACCCAGTCCACGGGCAGCCCGCTGGCCGTAATCAACCTGTATTCCCCGGATGACAGCCTGAACGCCATCTTCCTGAGCAACTATGCGTACGTGAGCCTGGTGGACCCCGTGAAGCGCGTTCCCGGCGTGGGCGACGTGCAGGTGTTCGGCGCAGGACGCTACGCCATGCGCATCTGGCTGGACACCACCAAGATGGCCGCCCAGAACATCTCCGTGGGAGAAGTCCAGTCCGCCATCCGGGCGCAGAACACCGTGATTCCCGGCGGCCAGATCGGCGCGGAACCGGCCCCTCCCGGAACGGAATTCACGTACAGCATCCAGACCAAGGGCCGCCTCCAGACTGCGGAGGAATTCGGCAACATCATCATCCGTGCGGACGGGAACAAGCTCCTTTACCTGAAAGACATCGCCAAGGTGGAACTGGGTTCCCAGACCTACAACGTATCCAGTAAATACAACGGCAGGGATTCAGGCGCCATCGCCGTGTATGCCGCCCCCGGCTCCAACGCCATCAATACGGTGGACGCCCTGGTGAAGCTTTTTGAAGACCGCGCCCGCAGCTTCCCCGCCGGGATGGAGTACAACGTGACGCTGGACACCACGCTGGCCGTGCGCGCCTCCATTGAGGAAATCGAGCACACGCTGGTGGAAGCCCTCCTGCTGGTGGTGCTGGTGGTGTTCGTCTTCCTCCAGGGCTGGCGCGCCACGCTGATTCCGGCCATTGCCGTGCCGGTCTCCATCATCGCCACCTTCGCGCTGTTCCCGCTCCTGGGCTTCACCCTGAATACCATCTGCCTCATGGGCATGGTGCTGGCCATCGGCCTGGTGGTGGACGACGCCATCGTGGTGGTGGAAGCCGTGGAATCCCATATGGAGCGCGGCCTCACGCCACGCCAGGCGGCCTTCGCCGCCATGGAGGAAGTGTCCGGCCCCGTCATCGCCATCGCCCTGGTGCTGGCGGCGGTGTTCCTGCCCTCCCTGCTGCTGCCGGGCATTACGGGCACGCTGTTCCAGCAGTTCGCCGTGACCATCGCCATTTCCATGCTGATTTCCGCGTTCAACGCGCTAACGCTGTCCCCGGCCCTCTCCGCCATCCTGCTCAAGCCCAAGGACCCGAACAAGGGCGGCCCGCTGAAATTCTTCTACCGCATTTTCAACCGCGGTTATGACGCTACGGCCAGCGGCTACACCAAGGTGTGCCACTTCCTGACCCGCAAGCTCATCATCTCCATTCCCCTGCTGGCCCTGATCGCGTACGCCATCCTGCCCGTAGCCAAGCAGATTCCCAACGGCTTCCTGCCGGACGAAGACCAGGGTTACCTGTTCTCCGCCCTGATCATGCCGGAAGCCCGCTCCCTCCAGCTGACAACGGCCGCCGCGGACAAGGTTTCAGACCTCATCCGCCAGAACCCGAACGTGAAGGACGTGATCGCCATTTCCGGCTTCAGCCTGCTGACCGGGGTGCAGAGCACGAACAACGCCTTCTTCTTCGTCATGCTGAAGCCCTGGGAGGAACGCCCCAATCCGGACCAGAGCGCCAAGGCGGTCACCGCCCAGCTCAACGCCCTGCTGAGCACCAAGGTTCCGGAAGGCATCCCCATGTGCTTCCAGCCCCCGGCCATTGCAGGGGTGGGTTCCGCCAACGGCGTCACCTTCATGCTGGAAGACCGCGACGGCAAGGGCACGGAATACCTGGCGGAACAAACGGACATTTTTGTGAAGGAAGCCAGCAAGCTCCCGATATTCGACCCGCAGAAGAACGGCGGCGTGCGCAGCGTGATGTCCTTTGCCGTGGAACAGAAGGACGTGCGGCTGGATGAAGAAAAATGCGCCACGCTGGGCGTCAGCATCAGTGAGGCCAACAGCCTGCTCCAGGCCTACATGGGCTCCCTGTTCATCAACTACATCACCCTGTACGGCCAGCAATGGCAGGTGTACATCCAGGCGCAGGGCAGCGACCGCACCGGAACGGACATGCTCAAGAACTTCTATGTGAAGAATGACTCGGGCAGTTCCGTCCCCCTCTCCACCCTCGTGAAGATCACGGACATCAAGGGTCCGGAATTCCTGCTGCGCCAGAACCTGTACAACTCCTCCAAGCTCATGGTCACCCCGGCCCAGGGCTACTCCAACTCCCAGGCCATGGAAGCGCTGGAACAGACCTTTGAGGCCAGCATGCCCACGGACATGGGCTACAGCTACGCAGACATGAGCTATCAGGAACAAAAGATCCAGAACGGCATCGGCATCGTGCAGATCTTCCTGCTCTCCTCCGTCTTCGTCTTCCTGATCCTGGCGGCCCTGTATGAACGGTGGTCCCTGCCGCTCAGCATCTTCATGACGGTGCCCATCGCGGCCCTGGGCGCTTTCCTGGGCCTGTACTGGTTCGGGTATGAACTGAACCTGTACGCGCAGATCGGCCTGGTGATGCTCATCGGCCTGGCGGCCAAGAACGCCATCCTGATCGTGGAATTCGCCGTCATTGAAATGGAACGCGGCAAGACGCTGATGGAAGCCACGCTCTCCGCGGCCAGAATCCGTCTGCGCCCCATCCTGATGACCTCCTTCGCCTTCATCCTGGGCTGCGTTCCGCTGGCCCTGGCCTCCGGTTCCGGCGCCTACTCCCGCAACATCATCGGTATTGTGGTGATTGCCGGGATGACGATGGCGACGGTAGTGGGCGTCTTCCTGATCCCGTGCTCCTTCTACTTCATCATGAAGCTTTTCCGTGTCCGCATCGCCCGGAAGACGGTGGAAACGGAGGATCCGGATGAAATCATCGCCCGGAAGCACCTCTTCCATGAAGCCCATGAATCACTGAAAGGGTAAAAACCGCCCTTGAAACCATTTAAAAACAGACAAAACGCCATTATGCGACCGAACCAATACATCACACGCGCCATCCTGCTGGGCACGGCCATCACGGCTTCCTCCTGCATGATGGGTCCCGACTTCAAGCCGGTGGACATGCCCATGCCCACGGCGTTCAGAGGAGCCTCCGCGGCCACGGAGTCCATTGCGGACCTGCCCTGGTGGAAAGTTTTCAAGAACAAGGATCTCCAGGACCTCCTGACGGATACCTACCAAAACAACCGTGACCTGAAGGCCACCATGGCGCGCGTGGAAAAGGCCCGCCAGTACATCACCATCACGGAAGCCCCGCTCTTCCCGTGGGCGGATTATTCCGGCTCCCTCAGCAAGGGCTCCAACTACACCAGCGGCAACGTGGTCCAAACCTCCGCCGTTGGCAATACCTTGACGCCCGGATCCATTGACGCCGGCATCTCCTGGGAGCTGGACATCTGGGGCAAGACGCGCCGGATGACGGAAGCGGCCCGCGCAGACTACCTCGCTTCCGAAGAAGGCCAGCGCGCTCTCATGCTCTCCCTGCTCCGCCAGGTGGCCGACTCCTACCTCCAGCTCCTCCAGCTGGACGAACAGCTTGCCATTGTGCAGAAATCCGTGGAATCCTATTCCGAAAGCCTCCGCCTGTTCGACGAACAGCTTGAAGGCCAGGTGGGCGACAGGCTCCAGGTAGCCTCCGCCAAGGCCGCCCTGGCTTCCTCCCAGGCACAGATTCCCGCCATCCAGATGCAGATCGCCAATCTGGAAAACGCGGTCTCCGTCCTGGCCGGACGCGCTCCCGGCCGCATCCGCCGTTCCGGCAGCACCCGTGACATCGCCTACAACGTGAAGGTTCCCGCCGGCATTCCGGCCTACATCCTTTCCAGAAGGCCCGACGTCCGCCAGAGCGAATACCAGTTGCGCGCGGCCAACGCGGAAGTGGGCGTAGCCATTGCCAACTATTTCCCGACCATTTCCCTGACGGCGGCCGGCGGCCTAGCCTCCGCGGACCTGCGCCACGTGCAGGGCCGCCGCGGCGGCTGGGGCTTTGGAACCAACCTGACCGGCCCCCTCTTCCAGGCGGGCAAGCTGACGGCTTCCGAAAAGGCAGCCAAGGCCGAATTCCTGGCAGCCAGCAACGACTATGAACAGACGGTGCTGAACGCCCTGGCGGAAGTCTCCAGCACGCTCATCCAGCGGGCCAAGCTGCGCAATATCACCTCCATCCAGTCAGAGGCCGTGGAAGCCTACCAAACAGCGGTGAAGCTCTCCTTTGAGCGCTACCGCACGGGCCTTTCCAACTACATTGAAGTGCTGTACGCCCAGCAGAACCTGTACCCTGCGCAGATTCAGCTTTCCCAGTACTACTATCAGCACGCCAGCACGCTGGTTTCCCTGTACACGGCCCTGGGCGGCGGCTGGAACATGAGCCACAAGGCTATCATGGATGGCCCGCCCAAGCGATAAAAAACGCTCCTCCCTTAAAATCGGGAGTTTCCTTGACTGTTTTTTTCATTCCCCGGCAAGTACAAGCTTGCCGGGGAATTTGCTCTCCGGCGGAGCGGAAAACAGGCGCGCCGCCTTCCCAGTCCCTGGCAGGCCGGGCATCCGCGGTCTTCCCGCTTCCGGCAGAAGGGATTGATGAGTCCGGAGCGGGACGGTCAATGGATTATCCACTGTTTGCGCCGCTTCACGGATTGCCGGGCATCGCATCTCCTGCCCACCTCCTTTTTCCCTTTCCCCGGCTCGGGTTCCGCGGGGGACGGAAGCAGTTTTGGAATTGATTTGGAACCAATTCATTTACAATCAAGATAGCGTAAAAGAATTGCATCGTGTTTTTCAGGAATTAATTATCCACGATTTTTCTATTCCATAATTACGGGCAACTCCATACTGCTCCTGCTCTTACAGCTGATTTCAAGCGCCTGGGCGGATTCCTAATCCGTCAACAATTAAAAATATTAACGGTAAATGTATTGTTTATCATAAAATATTGATATTCATCATAATTTAAAAGATCTGGTCTTTTCAGGACAATTCCTTTTCCCATGATTCTCTAGCCTTTATCCATGCTTGCATTGGATGGGTCCACAAGCGGATTAGGAATTCGATAAAAAACGGACGTTCTCTTGCGCGGGAACATTTCTCCAATCCGTACAGCAATCAATATGAAGACCACATACCTGACCCTCCTGGCCGCCGTTCTGGGAGGCAGTCTATCCTTCGCCGCTTCCATCAATGGAATGGATCCCTCTTATTCAAAGGGTTACACCATTTATGACGGAAGCAACGGAGACACCCTGAATGTTTCCTCTCCCTCCGTGCCCGTGCATACCGGCTCCGGAGCCACTCCATGGACCATGGCCCTGACCATTTCCGACCTGGGCACCACCTCGGGGACGGATGTAGGCCTGCTGTTTACCTATAATACCACCTCCAATTACAAGAACCTGGAGGGGATGGGTTACCGGCTGACGGAGTCGGGAGACCTCACTCTATGCGCAGGCGGCTTTAACTACAACGGAGGCACGGCAGGCACCTCCCCCTGGAAAACGCAAACGCTTTCCGGCTATTCCGCAGGACAGGCCCTTACCCTGTTTTACACATACAATGACGGGAATGTCACTATTTCCGCCATGCTGGGGGACGATACGTCCACCCTGACCACTCTGGCCTCCCTGAACGGCTCCGGGGTCAAATTCGGCAGCGTCACCATGAACCAGCTCAATTTTTCCGCCAAGGACGGTTCCGGAAACACCTGGACTCCTCCGGACGGCGTCACCGGGGAATATACCCTGAACAATTTTGACCTGTACCTGGGAGCACTGACAGAAGACCAGATGAAAGAATACGCCTTGAGCGCCGTTCCGGAGCCGGCCGCGGCCTCCCTCGGCCTGCTGGGCCTGGGCATGCTGCTGGTACGCCGCCGGAGAGCCTAGCCTTTTCCAGCCACGGCCATCCCTGTCCATTCAGGGATGGCCGTTTTATTCACTTTTTTCAAACATCCGTTTCATTCCCCTGCTCCCCTTGATGAAAACCAGGCTCCCTCTCTCCCTCCTGGCCGCCCTGCTGGCGGTTTTCCCCTCCGCCATCGCCGCCCCTGCGGGCACGGACCTGGGCAACGTCATGTACGTAGGCGATTCCATCACCCACGGCATGAACAGCGGCACTTACCGCTGGGCCCTCCATAAAATATTTGCGGACAACGGCATTTCCTACCATGCGGAAGGCGTGAAAACCGGCAACTATTCCGGAGGCGTCACCGCGGGAACCTCCTACGGCGGCCAGGTTTTCAACAACGAACATTCCTCCCAGGCAAGCGCAAGGGCCTGGGAAATATCCGGCAGGAAAACCGGAAGCAGGTTTGACGGCTCCAACATCTCCAACTGGCTGGGGCTTTCCGATGCCAAAGCAAACGGAGCAGCCTACCAGGGCCCGACCTTCACGGGAACGGACACACCGGATACCTTTTTCGTGATGATCGGCACCAACGACCTTCTCTCCGACGGCGACAATTCCACCCTGGACAGCCGTCTTGATTCAGTCACCCGGGATCTTCTGGCGGACATGGACGCCATCGTAGACACCATGCACGCCGCCAACGGCAACGCGAACGTCATCGTTCTCACCATTCCCTGCTGGACCCAGCATTCCAACGGCAATTCGGACGCCACCCACCAGGCGGTGGAAACCTATAACGCCTCCCTGAATTCCTGGGGGCAGTCCAGGCAGGGCGTCACGGTCATCGACGTCAACAGAGGGATCATTGACGTGGCTTCCTCCAAGCCGTTTTACGGGGTGCGGTCCATGTTCAACAATCCCGCGGCGGACGGACTCCACCCCAACACCCAGGGAGACCTGCTCATGGCTGGCAACATCGCCAAAGCCATGGGCTATGCGGGCCGCTCTGCCGGACAACTGCGCCGGGACGCCGGGGAAATGGCCGTCAACTTCCACCAGGGCGCAGGAGCGCCCGCATGGACCGGAGTGCAGAACCTGGCGGATGCGGGCTTTTCCGTATCCAACATTGGCGTGAACGCGGAAGGAATCAGCCTGGGACAGGCGGGGACAAGTTCCATTTCCCGGACATGGACGGAGGGAACGGCCCTGAAAAACGGCTTTACCTTTGATTTCAACCTGGTCCTGGGAGACGGGGCGGCAAACGGCTGGAATCTCTCGGACCAGTTCAGCGTCAGCCTTGGGAACGGCTCTTTTTACGGCACGCTCAACATTAACGAGGCCTATATCAAATGGGGGGATACCATCCTGTATTCCCTGGACATGTCCGCCAATACGGAAAACCTGCGCATGGCCTACGTCACGGGCAATGAGCAGGAAGGGCTGAAAGGCGGCTATTACGTCTGGCTGGGGGACATGCTGATCGGGGAAGCGCTTTCCGTCACCTCCGGTTCCGGCTGCAACGGCGTCATCATCCAGTATGACGGCAGCGGAAACGCCATCCTGAAAGACCTGTCCATGGATGGCACAGGATCGTATGCCCCACCCACTTCCGGGCTGGTCAATGAAGAGAACGCCTTTATTTCCGCCGGAGCGGACTCCGGGGGCTCGTCAGGCACTCCGGAGGGCAACATCGCGTGGCCGGAAACTGGCTTCACGCATTCCGCCGCCAACCAGAATTGCTCCGGCGTCTTCGATGCCCGCGCCCAGGCGGACGCCTCCTCCGGGAGGCTGGGAAACTCCGTGAACGTCACCATCACTTCCGGAAACGCCACGCATGTGTATGCCAGCACCGGCAATTATACGGGGGACATCTGGCTGACCATCGCCAAGGAAGGGCAGGCCTCCGCCTGGTACGGGGCCCATGGAAATTCCGGAACGCTGAACGGGAATGCCGCCCTGCGCTTTACGGACGCCGCCACGGGCGGAAGCACCGTCTTCGGCGCCGTGAACGCCTCCGGCGTGACCGGAAACGTTTATCTGGAATTCTCCGCGGAAAACGCCTCCTTCGGCACCTTCACCAGCAATAACGCCTCCTCCGTGGTCGGATCCTATGCTACGGATATCAAGGGGAACGTGGACATCTTGATTAACTCCGGCTCCTTTTCCAGCCAAATCATGGGCGGCATTTACGCGAATGCCAACAACGGCACAACCACCATCGGGGGAGCCACGCACGTTTACGTCAACGGAGGCTCCATTAACGGAGACGTGATGGGGGGAGGCCTGACAGGCTGCATTTCCGGCGGTTCCAACGCCACCGTCACGGGCGGAGTCATCGCCGGCTCCGTTTACGGCGCAGGCAAGGGAGGCTCCATCCGGGAGGGAAGCGCGGTACGCGTTACAGGGGGCACCATCAAGGGGGATGTGTATGCGGGAGGCTCCGGCGGCACCGTTCAGGGAAATACGTCCGTCACCGTGGCCGGAAACTCCGCCACGCTTCACAACGGGAAGTCCTGGAGCAGTATCTCCGGGGGCGGTTCCGGCGGCGCCGTCAACGGCAGCTCCATCGTGCGCATCCAGGATCTTTCCTCCGGGACGGCGGCCTACGGTTTTGACAAGTATGCCGGAACCATCAGCGGCGGCACGAATGTGAGCGGCGGCAGAAGCCTGGTGCTGGACCATGTGACCGTGGAGCATTTCCAGGCTTCCCTGAGCGACTTCACCCATGTTTCCGCCGTCAACCAGACCCGCACCACGCTGGATTCCCTGGGAGGAGCGCTCACCGTGACCATTGAAGCCGGAAGCGGACTCGTCCTGAACGGAGTTTCAGACATGACCACGCTCATTCTTGGGGAACACGCCTCCCTGACTCTTCAGGGACTTACCGCGGACAAGGTCATCGTGGACATTACGGGCACCAGCCACTACACGCTTTCCCTGACGGAGATTCCCGCCAGTCTGGACAACATCAAATTCCTGAACAACGGCGTCCTGTACGATGCGGCCATGTCCACGGACCCCCAGGCCAATTCCGCCATGGTCTTCGCCCAGGCGCCGGAGCCGGGGAGCGCTTCCCTGGGTCTGGCCGGACTGGCCGCCCTGCTGTGGCGCAGGCGCAGAAAAATCTTCCATTAACGGCCCTTTGTTTTCTTCAGGCCCTGATGGACGAAAGAAGCCCCCGCAGGCGTATGCCGCGGGGGCTTCCCATGGAAGGAAACGAAAGAGGAGGCGTATTGCTACGCCCGCCGGGCGCTTCATGGAAGCGCAAGGCTTCAGGCTCCCCTGTTTTTAAACAGCTCCAGCGCAAGCTGGGACCAGGTTTCCAGCTTCTCAAACATCTCCCCGGACAGTTCCTCCGGGGCCACGAAACGGAGATTGGCCAGCGCGGCTTCATTCGCGCGCACCCGGTCCGTATCCAGCTCAAACAGATGGACGATGCCCAGATGCACGGCTCCCACGTCATTGGAATCGTCATTGATCACGCCTAGCACCCGCTGGGTGCAGCTCCCGTCAATAACCAGTTCCTCGCGGATTTCACGCTCCACCCCGGCCAGATAGGTGGAAACATCGTCATGGCCGGACTGGCGGTCCACCGGATTGATATGGCCTCCGATGCCGATGGAGCCCTTGTCATGCAGCCGGGCCTCACCGCCGGAGCCGCCGCGCGTGTAATGCAGGATGCGGCCCTGGTGGCAGAAAATGGCATAGGCGATGATCTGCTTGTGGGAGGGGTCGTTTTCCGCCGCCTCCCGGTCCATGAAGGAGGAGACCCCCGGCTTCATGAACGCATTCAGATAATGATCCCCGCCTTCCCGGTGTCCCTGGAAATAACCCGCTTCTTCAAACGTGGCGCGGGGAACCACCAGAACCTGTTCTCCATTGTAACGTGACATGGAGACACCCTACCCGTTTTGACCCCGCGCTCAACAAAAAAGGCGCGGAAACGGCAAATTTGAGCCCCTTCCGGAACGGCCCCGAACGGCTTTCCGCCTCAGGAAATATCCCGGACTTCCACGCCGTGGTTCCGGAACCGGCGCATGATGCTTTCCAATTGATCCGTGCTCATGAGCTTGAGCGGCAGCCACAGCACCAGCTTCTTGCCGAACAGGAACAGCAGGGCGTGGCGCGTCTTGCACAGGGTAGTGAAGCGGTCGTAGGGGATATTCATGGGCTCGACGTCCTTGCTGGAGAAAGTCATGTAATCCTCATGGAAGACGTAATCCTTTTCCTGATGGTACATGGGCACCTTCTTGTTCGCGGCCAGGGCGGCCTTCGCCAGAAAGGGAACATAGAACCAGGACAGGATGATCGCCATCAGCGCCCCGGCCAGGGACAGCCACGCGAATATGGGCAGCGGGCGCAGGGAGAAGGAGTACAGCGTCATCAGCACAAAAAAGGCGGTGATGGCCAGATCCAGCGGTTTCTTCCACTTGGGGCGCACCGTATTGTACCACATCACCAGCACCTGGGTCGCCAGGCGGTCGGAAGGCACGGGCTTGACGAGTTTGATGACCTCTGAATCCTGCATCATGGCGGCAGGGTAGCTTCATTCCCGCGGAAGAGAAAGCCTAAAAACAGGCCGTTCCGCCGCGTTTGTGTCAAAAAAGCCGCGTCGGAAAGGCGCAGGGGTCCTTTTTGTCCGCCCCAATTCACAGGGAAAGCCTCCTTCCCCGTACGCAGGCCAGAATTTCCTTGATAATCATGGTTCCCTTCATAGAATTAAAAGCCAAAAGCCTTTAGCAGACCCGGTGGCAGACAATCTTCAAATTCACGTACGCACGTTCCAGCCCGCAACCACTCAGGAACAGGCTCTGGAAACCTTGACGGATTCCATGGCGGAAGTCCTTGACGAACGTCAGCTAAGGCACATCAAGAATGCGGTCCTTCTGCGCGAGGAAACGCAAACCACCTATCTGGACCACGGCCTGGCCGTCCCCCACGGGCGCACCAGCGCGCTGGACTCCATGCAAGTCACCGTAGGCATCAGTCCGGAAGGCGTCCTCTGGCCGGATGACGCACGCAATGCCCACCTCATCGTGATGCTGGGCGTTCCCACCGCCATGGTGACCGGCTACCTGACCACCATGCAGAAGTTGCTGCGGTGGCATAAAAACGCTCCCCTGGGCCCCAACGGGGAATGGACGGGAGACGAAGCCAGCCTGCTGGCGTCCCTTCAACACGCCCTGCAATGACGGACAAGAAGAACCAGCCTGCGGCGAAGACGCGCATTTCATGGTCATGGCTGCGCATGGCGCTGAGCCTGCGTGAAAAGGTCAAGCTGGGTGACAAGCAAGTCATCTTCATCTGGGCAGTCGTCGTCGGCGCGCTGGGCGCCCTGACGGCCCTTGTTTTTGAAATGGGGGTGGAACTGGTGCAGGACGTCCTGACGGGACGCACCAGCTACAAGCAAATCCAGGTCTTTCAGGAAATGGCCAGCCAGGACTGGGCCTGGTGCATCTTCGTTCCGGCGGCGGGCGGCCTGCTGGCCGGCCTCACCCTTCTCTTCACCCACCGCTTTGTCCCGGCCAAGGCCACGGAATACATGGAAGCCGTGGCGCTGGGCAACGGCTATGTGCCGCCCAAGCCCAGCCTGCTGCGCTCCCTGTCCGCCGTTTTCTCCGTAGGTTCCGGCGCCTCCATCGGCCGTGAAGGCCCGCTGGTGCAGGCCGCCGCCGTGGTGGGGTCCGCCCTGGGCCGCTTCTTCCATCTCTCCGCCCCGCGCCTGCGCCTGGTGGTTGCCTGCGCCGCCGCCTCCGGCATGTCCTCCGCCTTCCATACGCCCCTGGCCGGCGGCCTGTTCGTGAGTGAAATCGTGCTGGGCGCGCTGACCATTGACTTTCTCGCCCCCCTGCTGGTGGCGAGCTGCGCCGGATACTTCACCATGGGCCTGTTCCATGAACCGGCCCCCATCTACCAGCTCCAGCAGGAAGTGTCCCTGACGGGCAACCAGCATGTGCTCTGGTGCGTTCTGCTGGGCGCGCTGGCCTCCCTGGTCGCCAGCTTCTGGCTCCTGATCCTCAAAAAATCGCGCCAGTACCTGAACGGGAAGCGCCAGTGGCTTCCCGTGCGCCTGATGGCCGCAGGGATGCTGGTGGGCGTCATCGCCATCTTTTACCCGGAAATCGTGGGGAACGGCAAAAACATCATCACCTCCCTCATTCATTATGAATTTGACGCCACGAGGGCCGGCATCCTGCTATTCCTGAAAATCTTCACCGTCGCCATCGTCTTCGGCGTGGGTACGGTGGGGGGCGCCCTGACGCCCAGCCTGACCATCGGGAGCGTCTGCGGCTTCCTGTTCAGCGCGGCGCTCACCCAGCTCGGAGTTCCGGGGGACCATGCCATCGCCTATTCCCTGGTGGGCATGGCCGCCTTCTTCACCACAGCGGCCAACGCCCCCATCACCTCCCTGGTGCTGGTAGTGGAATTCACCATGGCCGGGCACATGATGTTCCCCCTGATCATCGGCGTTCTGGTCTCCTACGGCATGGCGAGGCTCACCAAGGCCCAGTCCATGTACCATGATTCCCTGGCCTTCGGACCCAGAAGCACCTTTGACAAGCCCCTGGCCCAGGTGCAGCTCCAGGACGTGGCGCGCAAGGACCCGCCCGTGGTCCACCCGCTGGATAAATTCGGCACGATTGCCTCCATGCTCATCAAGAACCCGGCGCAGCCCATCTTCGTCACCTCCCCGGCGGGCAAATACCTGGGCAGCGTGGTAGCGGAAGATGTGGCGGCCTTCGCCCGCAACAAGGAACTGGCCCAGGCCGTCCTGGCCATGGACGTGCTGCGCAGCGACATGCCCACGCTTCCCGCGGACATGCACCTTCCGGAAGCTCTGGGCATCTTCTCGCGCCCCCACTGCTCGGAATCCCTGGCGCTGGTGAACCCGAACAACGATCTGCTGCTGGGAGTGGTCAACAAGACGGACCTTTACCTGGTGCTCTCCGAAATCATGCGGCGGGAAAAGCTGCAATAGGAGAGGCGTTTTCCGGGCCGCGCCCTGGTTCCGGGAAGACCCGCGGGAAGCGCACCAGGCCCCTGGGGCTCTTAAAAAATACACGGACAAAGGCAACCCTCTCCGTTAATTCAAAGGAAGCCTTCTCTTTTCTCTTCGTCCGCTGGCTCCCTTTTTCTTTTCCGTCGCCGCATTGGCATGCGGCGCTCCCGACGGAATTCAGGGAATAAAACACCGCGGCCTTCTCCGGCGCCTCATTCCTCCGCAGACCTTTCATGAAAAAAGACGGGGAAACGCCGGCATGGCTGCGCCGCTGCCATCCGGGCAAAGGGCTTCCCGGTCTTTCCCAGCAGCATCCTGTCCGGCGTTCACCGGAGGCGGGCTCTCCCTTTCCGAAAACACGGACCCGCTTAAAAACGCATTTTTTCCACCCTCTTTTTTCGCAATAGGGGTCAGGTTAAAAATAACAACAAACTTGCATTTTTGACCTCATCCGGTACGCTTCCGGCATGAGCCGTACCCTGAGAATAGAATACCCTGGAGCGGTCTATCACGTGCAGAGCGAGGGCAACCGCGGAGACGCCATTTACCTGGACGACGAAGACAGGGAAACCTTTCTGCGCACTTTCCAGGAGGCGGCCCGCAGAAGCGGCTGGACCGTGTACGCCTATGCCCTGATGGCCAACCACTACCACATTCTCTTCCAGACCGCGCGCGCGAACCTGGTGGACGGCATGAAATGGCTCCAGACTGCCTACACCCAGCGTTTCAACGCGCGCCACCGCATGCGGGGCCACCTGTTTGCGGGCAGGTACCACGCCATGGTGGTGGAAGCGGAAAACGCCCACTATTTTTCCACCATCATCGACTATATCCATCTGAATCCGGCGCGGTCCGGCCTGGCACGCCGCCACACGTTCCTTTCCGGCTGCAAATGGACCAGCCTGCCCGCATGGCTGGACGCGCCCGCCAAAAGGCCCAAGTGGATTCATCCGGAGCGCGGCCTCGTCTGCTTTGGCTGCGACGACACGGACGACGGCCGCCAGAAGTACCTCAACCACCTGATGGGCCGCTTTGAAGCGGAACGCATGGACGAACGCTCCCTGCTCCCCGCCGGCCATGTGGGCCCCGGCACCGTCCAGCGGGGCTGGTGCTACGGCTCCAGCGCCTTTCGCGCCAGGCTGGTGGGCGAACTTCCCCGGCTGGCGCGCAGAAAGCCCGTCACGACGGGCATGCGCGCCTCGGAAATAGGGGAATACCAGGCGGAGATCATTGTGAAAAACGGCCTGAAGGCGTTCGGGCTCTCGGAGGAGGACTTGCTCGTCACGCCCTACAGCCATCCGTCCAAGCTCATCATTGCCCTGGCCATCCGGCAAAGCACGCTGGTTCCGTACGCCTGGATCAGCAACCGCCTGCACATGGGCATTCCCAAATCCATGGGCACCCTGCTCCACCGGGCCAAGAAGATGGCGGAAACGGACTTGAAGACGCGGGCATGGATCGAACGCCTGACCGCCTGATTTTTCCCTGCGGGAGCGTCCAAAAGAAGCTTCTCCCGGCCCGTCACATGGAAAAATCCGGAGGGAGGGAACCATGCCGTCCCTCCGGACATCACCCCGTGACAGGATAAAGAACGCCGGAGCGAACGATGTTATGCCCTGCGCCGGCGCACCAGCATAGCGGCCAGGCCAAGCAATCCCATGGATGCCGCAGCCGGTTCCGGAACAACTGAAAACGCCATGGCCGCAACCCCGGCTTTCTGCCCTCCGATACGGAAATCAAGAGTATCCGCCGTCGCCTCCCCTGTCCATTTGACCAGGGTCAGCTTGCCGTTGGCGAAGGAAGGCGTGGACGAAAAACCGGTCCCGTCCGTTGCCGCGTATTCAAAGGTGCCGGTGCCCCCGGTCACGGTAGTGGCCCCCGGAGCGGCCACGGTACTGGAAATGAACATGTAAAATGTCACCGTGTCTCCCACCGTCAGCCCCCCCAATTGAATGGAGGATGTGGTGGAGCCTCCGGCGCCGGGAGCCATGTAGGAAGACAGCGCACCGTAATCAAAAGAACCGAGGGTATTGACCAGATCCGTCATCGCCGCCTTGTTCTGGTAATAGGCGTAATAGGCAGGGTCACCCTCCCCGGGAGTTACGGCGGAAAGCTCCGTGTTAAAGAAATTCCCGGCGCTTTTAACGATTTTAAGCGTGTAGGGAGTATCGCTTCCGGAAGCGTCCGCCAAGGGGAGAACAGCCGCAGCATTGGAAGTGTACTGGTTCATGCCGTCCCTTCCTGGGCCATCCCTGTACACGTCCACAAAAACGGAAGCCGCTTGGGCGATGGAAAAAGCCCCTCCGGAAATAAGCAGGAATAATGTTTTCTTCATGGTTTTTGACTATTCTGACAATGGAGGCCAGTTTAAGGATTTTGAATCCGGACAATCACGCAAGACGCAGAAAACCGCCTGTTTATAAAAAATGTCCCGTCCATTCATCACAGGCGAATTCCGTCTGTGGCACAGCGGCGTTTCCTGATAACTTTTTCTTTTTCATTCATTCCTTATTGACACCGGATTCAAAATCCGCCTCCGGGGAAAAAGAAGCCGGATTACCAGGTATATCCTCCGGTTTCCATCCCCCGGAATATGCCGTATGAACGAATATCCATCGTCCATAGGGGTCAGTTTACAAATTACAACATGAAAAGATATTTTCTATTTTCCTGCTGACCCTTTACACTTTCCGGGGAAAAAAATGATTGCCAGTCCGCGCCGCGGAATGATAAACGAAAAGCGCGTGCGAAAAACCGCGCGTGAAGCGTCAACCCAAATACAACAACAGAGAAGATGGCACAGACATATTCCCAGCGCGTGCTCGACTTGGTGAAAACCAGGAACAGCCACGAAAAAGAATTCATCCAGGCCGTTCAGGAAGTGCTCAACACGATTGAGCCGGTTCTGGCCGCGAATTCCAAGTATGAAGACCACGCGATTCTGGAACGGATCGTGGAACCGGAAAGAACCATCCTGTTCCGCGTGCCGTGGATCGACGACCGGGGGAAGGTTCAGGTGAACCGCGGGTACCGTGTGGAATTCAACAGCGCCATCGGGCCGTACAAGGGCGGCCTCCGCTTCCACCCCAGCGTGAACCTCGGCATTCTGAAGTTCCTGGGCTTTGAACAGGTTTTCAAGAACTCCCTCACCACCCTGCCCATGGGCGGCGGCAAGGGAGGCTCCGACTTCGACCCCAAGGGCAAGAGCGATAATGAAGTGATGCGCTTCTGCCAGAGCTTCATGACGGAACTCCAGCGCCACATCGGCGCGGATACGGACGTTCCCGCCGGGGACATCGGCGTGGGCGGCCGCGAGATCGGCTACCTCTTCGGCCAGTACAAGAGAATCCGCAATGAATTCACCGGCGTTCTCACCGGCAAGAGCCTGAACTGGGGCGGTTCCCTCATCCGTCCGGAAGCCACCGGCTACGGCTGCGTGTACTTCGCCCAGAACATGCTCGCCACCCGCAACGACGATTTGCAGGGCAAGGTTTGCCTGGTGTCCGGCTCCGGCAACGTGGCCCAGTACACGGTGGAAAAACTCAATGAACTGGGCGCGAAGCCCGTCACGATGTCCGACTCCAACGGCTACATTTACGATCCGGACGGCATTTCCCCGGAAAAACTGGCCTGGGTCATGGAACTCAAGAACAATCGCCGCGGCCGCATTGCGGAATACGTGAAGCAGTTCCCGAAGGCGCAGTACTTTGAAGGCCAGCGTCCCTGGAGCGTTCCGTGCGACTGCGCCTTCCCCTCCGCCACGCAGAACGAAATCAACGGAGAAGACGCCCGCACCCTCATCAAGAACGGCTGTACCCTGGTGGCGGAAGGCGCCAACATGCCCACGGACCTGGAAGGCATTGAAACCTACCTGGCCGCCAAAATCCTGTACGGCCCGGCCAAGGCCGCCAACGCCGGCGGCGTGGCCACCTCCGGTCTGGAAATGTCCCAGAACAGCCAGCGCCTCTCCTGGACGCGGGAGGAAGTGGACCACAAGCTGAAGAGCATCATGGCCAACATCCACGCGAACGCCCTGGCCCACGCCCAGGAATACTCTTCCGACAAATCCTTCACCAACTACGTCACCGGCGCCAACATTGCCGGCTTCGTGAAGGTGGCGGATTCCATGATCGACCAGGGAGTGGTTTGAGTCCCGGTTGTGACACACTTGCTGCCAACGTAAAACACAACAGAAGCGCCGGGTTCGCCCGGCGCTTTTCTTTTATTCCTTTCAAGGGGCCTCTCCGGCCCGGAAATAGCTTTAAATGCTGCGCCCGGCAGAACGAGCATGAACATTCCACAGAAGGATTTCTCTGCCTGAAAAACTACTCCCGATTCCAAAAGGAACGTTCACCGGGAATTCACGGCAACAAATCCCCTGGTCCGGACCGGGAGACAGAATGGAAAAACGGAACCGGCATTTCACCGGACAACGGCCACGGATGTATTTTCCCCATCCCGGTTGCGAACCCGTTTCCATCAATAAAACGGCCGGCGCAATTCTTCCCGGTTCAAATCGTCAAAAAACCGGAGCATTACTCCTTCAGCAGACGGCAGACGGCCTGGGCCGCGTGTTCCGCCGCTCCGCCCTGCCCCAGCTTGTCGGAGGCCTGCTTCATTTCCGCCAGCAGGGCATCCCTGTTTTCCGGAACCAGCAGGCGTTCTATTTCCTCAATCACCTTGTCCGGCGTAAAATCAAACTGGATCAGCTCCTTGACTACGGGCTTCTGCGCCAGAATGTTCACCATGCCGATGAAGCGTATTTTAATAAGCATGCGCGCCATCCAGTACGTCAGCAGGGGAACCTTGTACACCAGCATGTACGGAAGCCGGTGCAAGGCGGCCTCCATCGTGGCGGTGCCGGAAGCCACCACGCCCACGGTGGCGCGGTCCATCAGTTCATGATAGCCCCCCACTGTAATGTGGAACAGCTCCGGCGGCATGCCGGCCTTCTGCGCCATGCCGCGCATTCTTTCTGCAAGCGCCTCCGTGGAAGCTGCGGTTTCAAAAGACAGCTCCGGCCGTTCCCCGGAAAGGCGGCGGACCACCTCTATCAACACCGGGAAATGCCTGTCAATCTCACGGTTCCGGCTGCCGGGAAAGAGACCAACCAGGGACGCCTCCCGGACGTCATCCTTCCGGATGGAAGCAATCTCGTCCACCAGGGGGTGCCCTACGAACTCCGTTTTCAGCCCGGCTTCCTGGAACAAGGGAGCCTCAAAGGGGAAGATGCACATCATCAGGTCCAGCATGCGCACCATCTTGGGAATGCGGCCGCGGTGCCATGCCCATACCTGCGGGGAGATAAAATAAATGATTTTGGTATGCGGGCAGCACTTGCGGACCTTCTCCGCCAGACGCAGGTTGAATCCCGGGTAGTCGATCAGAATGAGGCAGTCCGGCTGGTCCTGCCGTATCCGCTCCAGAATGGAGAGAAAACGCTTCCTGAACCACCCGTACTTCTTGAGCACCTCCACCACGCCGATGACGGCGGCTTCATCCGCCCAATCCTCCACGCCGGGGCATAACGCATGCATGCCGTGGCCGCCCAGCCCCCTGACCTCCATGCCGGGCATCAGGCGCAGCAGATTCTTCAACAGCAGGGCTCCGTGAATGTCCCCGCTCTTCTCGCCTGCTATCATATAAAGCTTCATCACTCTCTGCAACGGCGCGCGCCGTATGCCTTCCAACCTTACCAGCCCCTTTTCCAAGGTGCAATAAAAGACTTTTCTTTCAAGGATTTTAATGCAAGATACGCGCCGTTATGCATGAGTTGATCTCACTTTGGATGTCCTGGGTGCAGGACTGGGGATATGCGGGCGTCATCGTCCTGATGGCCATGGAAAGCTCCATTTTCCCCGTCCCCAGTGAGGTAGTCATCCCGCCTGCGGCCATTCTGTCCACCCAGGATGGAGCATCCATGAGCTTCTGGGGGGTGGTGGTTGCCGGAACGTTCGGCTCCTGGCTGGGATCCGCCATTACCTACGCCGTAGCCCGTATCGTGGGGCGCCCGGTCATCATGCGCTGGGGCAAATTCTTTTTCATGCCGCCCAACAAGGTGGAAAAGGCGGAAGTCTTCCTCCAGCGGTATGAGGTGTCAGGCGTTTTCTTCGCCCGCCTTCTGCCCGTCATCCGCCACCTGATCTCCATTCCCGCGGGCATTGTCCGCATGGGCTTCGGCGTCTTTTCCCTGGTCACCGTGCTCGGCGCGTTTGTCTGGTGCACGGTGCTCGCCTGGTACGGCCACCGCATCGGGGAACGGCATCCGGAACTGCTCAAGTCCCCGGAGGAGCTGATTTCCACCGTCAAGAGCGAAAGCCTTCCCCTTATTCTGGCCGTGCTGGTGCTGGCCGTCTGCTACATCCTCATGCTGCGCCTGACGGACCGCAAAAAACCGGAAGACGCCGCAGCGGACGCTCCCGCTGAAAAGGAGTAGTAAAAGAAAACCTTTTTCCCATGAACGGTTCCAAGGAAGACCGGGCAGCCCAGGCGCTGGATTATTTCCACCAGGGATACAACTGTTCCCAGTCCGTCTTTGCGGCTTTTGCAGACGTCTGCGGCCTGACGGAGGAAACGGCCCTGAAGCTCTCCTCCCCCCTGGGAGCGGGCATCGGACGCATGCGGGAGGTATGCGGCGCTTTTTGCGGACTGAGCATGCTGGCGGGGAGCCTGTATGGAAACAGCTCTCCGGAAACCGGAGAAAAGGAAAAAATCTTTTCCCTGGTCCAATCACTGGCCGCCTCCTTCAAGCAGGAATTCGGCACGCTTTACTGCCGGGAACTGCTGGGATTGTCTCCGGAACGCCTGGCGGCGGAGACGGCGCGCCCCGGAGAAAGAACCGCCGCCTACTACGCCTCCCGCCCCTGTGAACGCTGCATTGCCTTCTGCGCCCGCCACGGGGCCGAGCTGGAAGCAAAAGCCCGGCATCATTAAAATGCCCGGTCACCCATGGAGGGAAACCGGGCATTTTAATCAGACGGAAGATTCCGTCAATGAGCGGCCTGGGAACTGCATTTGCCGTCCGGGCAGGACGCCTTCAATTTGTCGATCTTTTCATTGGTTTCACCCATCCCTTCATCGTAGAAGCCCTGTTCATCCGGGGCCAGCACTTGAAGGAGGCGGAGGAATTCGCCCGCGTGTTCCTTTTCTTCATTGGAAATGTCCAAAAGGACTTCCTGCGCAAGCTTGTTATCGATGGATTCCGCAAGCTGGGTATAAAGCTGGATGGCCTCATATTCCGCAGCAATCATGAACCGGATGGCCCTTACCAATTCGTCATGGGTAAGCATCCGGTCTTCTTTTTGTCCACTAAATGCATTTGTAAATTCAGGCATGCAGGTATGACTCAAATCACCACTAATGTATTCAAAATGTTTTTGTCATATATTTTTCGCGACATTCTTTGAACTTTTTCCATTGAAAACGGTCTAAGGAATCCAGCATCGCATTCCGGCTTTTTTCCATAGGAGGAAACGGCAGTTTTTCCCTCCTCAATTTTCCCGCTGCGGGACTTTCCCCACTGTCGGCATGAAATGAAAGAGGCGAGCCGGGACACATGCGCGGCATGAGAAAACGCCCGGATTCTTCGTGGAAAAAACCGGGCGTCTTGCAGTGGCGGCTGGAAAGCCCTTTAATGGGCGGCTTGGGAACTGCATTTGCCGTCCGGGCAGGACGCCTTCAATTTGTCGATCTTTTCATTGGTTTCACCCATCCCTTCATCGTAGAAGCCCTGTTCGTCCGGGGCCAGCACTTGAAGAAGGCGGAGGAATTCGCCCGCGTGTTCCTTTTCTTCATTGGAAATATCCCAAAGAACTTCCTGGGCCAATTTGTGGTCAATGGATGCGGCAAGCTGGGTATAAATCTGAATAGATTCATATTCCGCAGCAATCATGAACCGGATGGCCCTTACCAATTCGTCATGGGTAAGCATCCGGCCTTCCTTCAATCCACTAAATGCGTTTGTAAATTCAGGCATGCAGGTAGGACCGGATGGGCAAATCCTTCATTCAATATGCGTTTGTCATAATTTCATGGAGCTTCTTTTGAACTTGCGCCATCAAAAACAGTGTAGGGGAAATTTCTCATCTTTCTTCCCAAAACACGGCAGGAGCGACGGTTGTTCTGCCGCCGCTCCTGCTGAAAACGTTCCGATCCGGAACAAATACGTTACTTGGCCTCCGCAGTCTTGGGCGCGTACTTCTTGAAAAATTCAACGTACTGGACAGGAGTCTGGCCGGGAATATAACCCGTGCGGCCCAGTTCCTTGCCCTCCGCGTCCACCACGACCATGGCCGGAACGCCGGTGATTCTATACGTCTTGGCTTCCTTGGACTTGCTGAAATCAGAACTGCCGAACTCGAACTTGACGCCGATAGCCACGCCGTCCATGCCCTGCTTGAATTCCTTCTTGGAAAGGATTTCCTTCTCCAGCTTAATGCAGTAGCCGCACCAGGACGTTCCCGTAAAAAGAAGGACGATGGGAAGGCCGGTTTCCTCCGCCTGCTTCTGGGCGCTCTTCAGGCTCTTGCCCCAGCGGAATTTCACCTTCGCCGCCTTGGCGGCCTTGGCGGCGGCTTCCTTGTCCGCGGGAGTGCTCTGGGCCATGGAAACGCCGGAAACGCTGAATCCCAAGACGGCGCACAACGCAAAAATAAAATGTCTGTTCATCATACTTGTGAAATGTTCTTCCCAAATTAGCAAAAATACACCGCATAGGAAGAAAAATCAGCGTCTTCCTCCCGGCAGGAATGCTTCCTCCCCCTTTCACAAAATGGACCGCTTTCAAAAAAAGTATTGCTCTTTCCGCCTTAATCGGGTAATAATCCGCCCGCACTTCCAAAACGCGCGGTTAGCTCAGTGGTAGAGCAACACCTTGACATGGTGGAGGTCGTAGGTTCAAATCCTATACCGCGTACCATCTTCTTAAAATCCCGTCCCTTTCCGGACGGGATTTTTTATTGCCCCTCCCTGATGAATGGGATGATGCGGTCTGGCGCCTGTTGAAAAATGCCAGCATCAACGGACGGTTTGTGTAAAAATTGATGGAAGCTGCCTGAATAAAAATAAGTGTGGAAATACTATCCATACCTACTTACGGTAAAAGGTATAAGTCATATCTTCCTCCCTCCTCCATCCATACGGAAAAAAATATTTTTCCAACTTTTTTTGAACGCAAGCCCTGTTTCGGGACGCTAAAGGTATGAAGGCAGATGAAGGCCCCAGCCCTTGACCCTCCTTCCCTGATGAAATAATGACCATTAAAAGCCCGGCGGAAGAATTCTCCCGCCGGGCTTGCTTTTCAACCAATTCCGTTGCTGAAACGGCCCGGACGGCTACCGGGAAGTCAAACGGTCGTATAACTCATTGGCGTATCTGTGATTGGGATGGTTCACATTCATATACGCCTCATAAAGCGGATGGGAGGGATCCGACTCCATGCGCATGGCTTCCTCTGCCGGGGAGGGCGTTGCGGCCCCCGAATGATGAAGAGGAGCTTCATCAAGCAGGCGTGAGGCCTGGTACAGCAGGCGGATGACGTCCGGATTGGACCCTAGCCCCGGATTGTCAAGCAGGGCATCCACATCCACTCCCGTCTCGGACGCAAGCCGCTGGAGTGCGGCGGTAGCCCTGCCCATGTTGCGCTCATAATTGGCGCCCCATTCCTGCTGCAGGGACTGTTCCGCCTGCGTTTCCATCTCCATCCGGGAATCCGCCATCTGTTCCCGGGCCTCCTCATATGCCTGGGCCATCGTTTCCTGGAGAGCGTTCATGGCTTCCGGCGGTACGCCGTAACGGTAGGCCGTGCGGGCCATGCGTTCTGCGAGCCCTGCATTCCACTCGCTTTCCGGCGTGGACTCCGGACGTTCCAGGCGGTAATCTTCCTCCGATTCCGGCAAGCCGGCCAGACGGCGGAACCGAGCCATCTGCTCCTCATTCTCCACGCCGGGATAATGCCGCAGGCGCTCCAGCTCCGCATAACTCTTCGCCAGCGCTTCCGGCGTCTTGAACTTGGAAAGGGACTTCTCCATCCCCTTCAACTCATCAAACCGGGCATACCAATCCGGAACAAAACCGCCGTCCTCCCCCAAAAGGGAAGGAAGAGGCACGGCTTGAGCCGCGGCTTCTGTCAACGCTTCCGCCTCCGGGAAAACTGCTCCGGAAAAATCCGCCTCCCCGGAGGGAGCGGCCATATTATTATCAATGGAATCAATCATTCTTTTCTTCTGCTGTGGATTCTTTAATGGCTAACTGAACTTGACGGCGGATGTACAGGAAAACCTCCCTGTAGGCATCGCGCCTCATGGCGTCCAGGGGGTCATAACTCCCCGGGCTGCCTTGAAAAACGGGCAAATCAGTCTGGAAGCGGGCTTCCAGAAAGGACAGCGCCTCCCGCCCGTCCGGAGTGTCAAACACCCGGAAAAGCTGGCGCCTTCTGAGACTGGCCTCCCGGACGGAGGCCTCCTGCTGCAATGTCGTATCCTGGTTCATTCCTGAATCGTGGTTAACTGGTCAAGCAAGGGATTGAGGGAAGCGTACGGCTCCTCTTCCGCCGGAGCCTGTGCGGCCCCCTGCTGGCGGTCCGCCCGTTCCTTCCGCATGGCCTGGACATCGGCCCAGGGCCTCAGCATGCTCTCCGGAGCGCCGTCCACACGGGTGGACAGGCGGAAGCAATGGTCCCAGTCCACATGATCCGCCAAATCCGGAGCGGCCTGCATCATCATATTCAGGCGCTGAAGGCTGCGGTCCATCCCCTCGCTCTGCAAGCGCCTGAGCACCAGCGCAATCTTTGACTGGTACACCACCCTGGGCTCTCCGACGGCAATGGAGCCGTCCCTCCCCTCCCGCAGAACGGCGCGGGGAGGCCTGGGAAACTTGCCCATGCGGAACAGCAGGGAGAAAATGCGCGTCATGGTGGAATACAGATCACTCACAAACAGCGTGAAGGACGGGGAAAACATCAGCACGCGCTCGTTCTCCCGGGCCATCACCTCCGTGGCGGTCATGCTGCCGCGGTGGCCGCTCCAAAGCTCCAGCATGGGCAGGTAATAGGCGCGCCGGATGGCGTCCTGCTTCTGCGCCAGACGGTCCATCCCGACGTCATACCTGCCCTGCGTGGCCCACTCCCGCGGAAGGTGGAGGGAGGCGGCCTCCGGGGTAATGACGGTTCTGCCGCCGGCCCGCAGGTCCACCTCCCCAATCTGGTTGGCGAGCTCCAGAATGCGTGGGAAGGCGGCCACCTCCCCCAGCGTGTCCAGAATGCGGTTCAGGAACTGAACCTGCTGGATGGCGGGAAACACCAGCCTGCCGGGCGCGAGGCCGTACGGACCGCTGCCCCACTTCAAAAACCGGGTTACCAGGTAGGGAAACTCCATATATCCCCCCTCCTCCACGATCACCTGGTCGTCTAGGGACAGATACACGCTTTCAAACGGCATGTGGGCGGCCTGCTCCCTGCGGCGGCTGCGGCGGGTGCGCGGACGCACCACATGCAGAAACCTCAGGGACATGGCGTACGGATTGCCGCCGCGTTCCAACACCTCCCGCGCCCTGGGCCCCAGGGCCTTCATGCCGAACATGGAACGCGCCTGGTGGGCGGTATAGGTAAACTCCCTGACGTAGGTATCCACCCGGCCTTCCGCATTCTCCGCACAGGCGAACTGACCGCACGGAATATTGGTGAACAGCAGCCTTCCGTCCGAGGAAGTTCCCGTAAACAAACTGCCGGTCCCCAAAGCCACGCGGTCCAGAAAACACTCATGGATCTCCGTATAGAAATTGGAAACGGACAGCTCCTTCAGGGCAATCTCCGAACACTGATTGTACCAGGCCTCCGCCTCGTCCCCTCCCCGGTCGTCCGGAGCCGACCACTTGAACCACACGTCATGGCTGGGCGTAATGTAGGACATATGGCCGCTGGCCAGCTTCTGGCACGCCTCCACGGCAGTGGTATCCGTCATGCGGTCCATGGCGTCCCTGGTGGGGAGGGAAACCTCCCCTTCCCGGTTCAGGCGGCGGGGCAGCACGTAATCCCTCAGGCGGTCCCACCACGTCTCCCACGGCGCGCGCTGGGCGGCCAGGGACTTGTACACGGAATTCAGCTCCGCAACTCTCTCTTCCATGGCGGTGCCTATCCCAGGGTTTTCCTAAGCAGGGTCCGGGGATTGACCTCTCCCTGCCCGGCGGAAGAATTGCGGCGCGCCAGAATGGTGGAAATCATCCCCTGCCTCTGCCGCTCCCGGGCCTGATAATCTTCTCCCACTTCCTCTCCCACGCTCTCCGCCTTGACCGGGATGGTCTGCTCCGGAGCTGGAGTGGAAGGAGTGGACGGTTTCATGAATCCCATAATCTCTTTTACTTTCTATGCATGGTTTATACTGATGGCCCCTTCCGCCTGCCGCACGGACGATCCATGCGGCGGGAGTGTTCGCTCCCCGCGGAGGAAAAGGGCGGTCTCCTCACCTGCCCGGAATTGCCCGGGAAGGTGCATGCATTTATCAAATAGATGAATTGGAGGAAAATGCATCCGGGGAAAAACCGGGCGCATACGTGCCACCGGTGGCATCAAAGAGGGTGTTCCCAAACGTGATGCATTCCGCATCCGTTTCCGCCAAACATGTGGCGTTATGATCAATGAATCCTTACTTCAGCCGGACACTCCCTCCGCGCTGGACATCTGCAACGCGGCGCTCTCCAAAATAGGGGAGGCTCCGCTGGACGCGCTGATTGCCAATGAATCCACGGCATCCCGTCTCTGCGTTCTTCATTACCACCCGGCACGGAGGGAAACCCTCTGCATGGCGCGCTGGACCTTCGCCACCACGCAAACCACGCTGGACTCCGTCTCCGCCCAGGCGCCCAACTCCCTGACACCCTATCAATTCACCCTGCCTGCGGACTGCCTGCGCGTGCTGGATGTGGAATGCACGGAATGGAAAATGCAGGGAAGGCGCATCCACGCCTCCCGCGCGCCGCTGCCCATGAGCTACATAGCCGACATTGAAGACGCCGAACAATTCGATCCCCTCTTCATGGACGCGCTGGCTACCCGCCTGGCAGAAAAGCTTGCCATGCCCCTGACGGGCAACCAGAGCCTTCGCCAGAATCTTCACCAGGAATTCCATAAAATCATTCTCCCGCAGGCGGCAACCGTCAATGCGGTGCAGAGCTTCTCCAACGACTCCCACCCCCTGCTGGACCTGCTGAGGAAAATCAAGTCGCCCGCCTGCCCGGAGGAATGTGAATAACAGGAGAATAACAAGGCAGCAACATAACAACAACTTGTGAATACAAGCTCATGAAAGCCCTGGACTTCATACAGATATTCGCCTCCAACGTCCGCAGGCTGGACTTCCGCCTCAGCAGCGCCCAGGTCATCCTGGCCGTCATTGCCGGATACAGGCGCCACAGTACCATTACGGAAGCCACGCGCTTGCATCCCAATACCGTTACCAACATCCTGCAGGACCTCATTGCACAGGGATACATCAACCGCTTCGGGGACAGCCGCCCTTACGTCTACCGCCCCACCGCGGATGGGGAACAGCTTGCAGGAAACCTGCTGGATAAAAACACCCTCCCCAGCCCATGAAAGAGCCCCTGCTCAGCACGGAAGAAAAACGCCGCTGGCTGGCCCGCGTCTTCCGGGATACGGATGGAGAATACTCCCAGGCGGACAAATTCAAGGCGCTGGTGGAAGATACCAAACTGGCGGCCCTCCAGCAGGAAGAGGAGGAATTCAAACGCCAGCGGGAAGCGGGCGCCGCACCGCAGGACCCCATTCTGACCCTGCTCCAGTCCCTCCCTCCCGCAGAACTCGATCTGAACCGGCAGCCCCCGGCTGAAAAATAAACAACAAAACCCGAAAAAAAGCTCTCCAGACCAAACAAGCCTGGAGAGCTTTTCATTTTTAGGAAGAGTTACGCACTCCTTGCGGATGATCGTTATCAGTGAAGGGTGGAAAGGGGTGAATTTGGGGTGAATAAGGGTGAACGCTAGGAAAATCAAGGGGTGCAAGCGTCGGGTGATCAGGGAAAGACAGTGTGGAAAAAATCGGCGTCAGGAATGCAAATTATCAAGCATCGTGGAAAATAATCATGATAGGATTCCCGCATGTGTACATCTACATATTGCATACCATTGTACGGCTCCATTACCGTTATCTCTCCAGAAGATCGGAGGAAAAAGGCCCCTCAAATTTACCATCTCCATGATACCGCTGTCGTGTTGATGTGGGCAACTCGTGAAGGGGCCAAAACAACATGCTGGGTGAGGGATGTACTCGACAACGTGTGGATTGTGATCAGGAGAGAGGAAGATGATGATTGAAATGAAAAAGGCCGCCAGGAACAACCTGGCGGCCTGAATTGTATAAGAGCGTCATGGTCTATCAATGGTCGGACCATGATCAGTCCTACTGCACCTCCTCCTGTGGGACGATACGCCATCCAGATCGGACCTCGTTACTGCCGATGTCAATAACCCAGTCCTGCCAAATATGATCGACTAGCACCCCCTTGGATGGGCTGAATACTGCCATAATGCGGTATCCATCCGATTGAGATAAGCAGGCAGACTCAATCATGGCTCCCTCCTTGGCAGCTCTAAGAGCCTCCGGCCAGGTGAGCGGATAGCCAGGATTACTCATGATTGCACCTCCCCTGGTTGTACTTGCGGGCGGTCATATCCCAGGTAGCCTCCAGAGCTGAGCGGTGGCGCTCAAGAGGGACAGCCCCGACATGATCGGCCAGCTTGCCGGGCGGCATCGTGCGCGGATCAGCATGCGGTTCGTAGGTCTCTTGGCCGGTCTCGGAGGCCAGTTTGCGGGCATCCGCCCGGCCCCGGTTGATGATGGTGTACATCAGGTGCTGGACATGCTCCACGGCAGCATGATCTCGCAGGGTATTGTACACTGTCCGACCTGTGCAGGATAGATGCAGTTGGTCGCGCACAATAGCCGCCAGATAGTCCGGCGCTGTCTCATAGCGCTGCATGGCATCGCGCAGGTTGTGGATGACCTTGCCCATCTCCGACCAGGTACGGTCCTTAATGGGAGCATCGCCCAGGTAGGCTGCCAGCCTATTATAGATAGGCACGTAGTGCTCTTGACAACACTGGGTCAGCGACTCGGTGATCCCGGTGGCGTACCACACCTCCTGATGTCTCCACTCCGCCAAGGGAGGAAGGGGGCAGCCCTGGGACTGGATGCGCTTGTAAGCTTTGCCGGCCATGATGGACAGCACGGTGATCTGTCGCTTGGTGAGTGGCTTATTGCTCATGATCGGATTGTTGCTTGGGATGTTGTAAATCATTGACCAACTGGTCCCGCTGTGCGGGAGTCAGGTGGATCAGCGTGGCGGTGCTTGCACCGCGTACTGACCCGGTTGTAACAGTCAGGACGACATGGCTATCAATGTAGACTACCTCAATCTCGGTCATCGCTCTTGGTGCTCCTCTCTACAAAAAATGTCTCTACCTGCTCAATTTTAAGCCCCAGCTTGGCGAGCTTGTGAGGCTTGACATGCTGGCGGATCGCATCCTTGTCAGGAGTCACCTTGGTGACCAGGTACGCCTTGCGGCGTGTAGTCTTGAGCAGGGCGACAATCTTGTCCCAGGTCCAGCCCTTGGCGGGCTTGAGGGAGGGCTGCCCCAGGCGGTAGCCGTAGGTGGTCAAGGCTGTCGTCCCGGACTTGCGGCCCTTGGGGAATAACTCCTCACGACGAGGAGAGGCCCATTGCTCGGCCATCTTGACGAGACTGTTAATCTCCGTGGTCAGATCGCTGATACCGGGGTCATGATCCGTGAGAACCTGCTGCAAGGCGGTCTCCTTGGCCGCCTGCAAGGTGTCCAGCTCGACGCCCTTGCGAGCGATGTCGTCCAGGGTCTTGATGAAATCGACCCGGTCCTTGATCACTTTCTGATCCGTGGCCTTAGTCGTTGTGCGTGTCTTGCCCATTGTGGTCTGTGTTTTGAGGTTGGGAGTTGTTACATTGGCACTGCCCTATCAGGGCGTAAGCGCCCACACTAGGAGCACCGTCTAGAGTAAGATCGGCAATGGGCACGACACAGAGTCGGCCGTACCCTTTGAATCCTCTCCGTACCACGGCCTTACCCTCTGACAATATCCGCTCAATAACCCCATCATAACCAGAGACTCTACACGATATCCTGATCCGGTCGGCGGACTTGGTCGTTGTCTGAGTGGTCCGGTTGACGTAGACCACATCACCGACCTTATAGGTTGACGGATCGACGGGCCTGAGCTTGCCGCAATGAGGGCACTTGTATTTATTGTTGTACATTGTTATTTGCATGTCTCTTGTTAAGTTGCTTTCTTTTCTTGGTCAGCATGTCCACGACATGCTGCCAGGTGAGGTCTGGCGTGGTGCTGAGCCACTCCAAGAACAGCTCTCCATCTACAGGGATGTAGCGCTCACCGAGCTGCTCCAGGCGGATGGCGATCATGCCCGGCCAGCGTGGATCGTAGACCTCCCAGTGGTAGCAAGCATCCGGGAATCGGTTGAGTTGAAGGCCAATGAGAAAGGCCAGAGTATTGGGATCGTAGGCCATAGGATCAGGCATGACGGCTGGCCCTCCTCTCCATATCGGCAAACCGGGGGAGAAAACACCTCTCCAGCTTGCCTGAGTAGCGGTTAATATGAGCGTTGATACCCGTGACATCGTGCATTAGATTAAAATCATCGGCCTGCTCCATCTCGGAAAGCCTCAGAGGGCATCCGTTACAGTGGCATGCCATCAGGTCCATCATGATATCCACCTCATCGAGCTCTGTGTTACCGTACTTGCGATAGAGAGCGATGGCCCGATTGGCGATGCGCTCAATGATCTCACTCTCCTCAGAGGTAGCTGTAAATAAGTCTTTCATTGGTTTCCCTCCTGGTTGGTCATCGCCTCTTTCAGAGTGATCACATCCTTGAGTAACCGTCCCAGTACGGTGTACGCGTTGCCAAGATGTTGTTGAAGGTCTCCCAAGTCGAGCGCATCAGTGGTGCCAACCGGCCCCCATAACTTAACGGCCTTGACGATGGCATCAGCCAGTTTCAGCATGTCGCCGCCAATCCGTATGGCGGCGAGCGTTTCCGATGGTATTGCGATGGTGCGGACGGCACCTTTTTTCTTGTCGTTGTCTTTTTGCATAGTGGTGTGGGTTATGATTCTTGATCATCATGCAGGGCGATCAGGCGGTTAAGCTTGCCCAGCATGGCTTCCCGTTGGTCTGCGGGGATGTTCACGGGCCAGTCCTGGCCCGTGCGGATGATATTCTTTAGTTTGTTCCTTTCTTCCCAATCCACCACGATGCGGGCGCATTTGCTGTCTGCCTGCATGGTGGCGGGGGTGATGTAGGTGCGGATGTCCAGCGAGCCGTTGGCATACCGGATCAGGGCAATATATAAAGGAGCGGGCATGGTCAGGAGGCAGTGGCCAGTTTTTCCAGTTGCTTGTGAACGGCTACAAAATAGCCCCACGTAAATTCCTTGCCGGCCTTGCGGGCGGTCGTGGCTCCGGAACGCATGCGCTTGGTATAACGTCCCAGGCCGTACTGCTTGACCATTTTCTGCACGATTTTGAGCGTGGCCGGGTCAGGGTCCGGCAAGCCGAACGCCTGCCAGACGCGCTGCTGGTCGGCATAGGTGATGTTCTTGGGCAAGTAGATATTGATGCCGCGCAGGATGGTCTGGCTTAACACACCTTCCCAGCTCGCAGGCATCCCATGCCATTTCACTTGCCCGTTTTTGGACTGGCCGGAAAGGGTCTTCCCCCATACGTCCGTACCTACCAGAGCCATGCCGCAATGCGTTTCATCATAGATTTCCCGCAAGGTTTCTATGGTTTTGAGGCCCCGCGCTCCGGTCATGCACACTTGGTGCACTTCATCGAAAATCAGGAGATGGGCCGGAGTAACCGTCTGCTTGATGCGATCCACCATCTTTTCATAGCGCAGGTTTTGCCCAAGGTCCAATTCACGGGCAATCAGGTTCACGACACGCAAGGCGGAGGGGGACGTAGGTATGCGCACCAGCACCACACGGCTGGTGTCGCAACCGGCTTGACGGTCAGCAATATCCTTGCGGCGTTTGTATTCTTCGCAGGCCCAGGTTTTGCCAATTTGCGGGTTCCCCACCAAGCTGACAATCTCCTGGTACTCCACGGAGTATTCAAAAGCCTGGCTGATTTTGCGGAATATGTCCGTATCAACAAATGGGATGCCCGCAACCCACGTCTTGTTGTTGTACCTGCGCCGGAAGTTGGCAATGCTGTTCACTACCTGGTCCGGAGCGGCTTCACGGCTCTCATAAAAGAGTTTGGAAAGCGTGGAGGGGGAATACCCCACAGTCTCGGCGGTTTGCTTGAGCGTCCATTTTTCCTGTTTGGCCGTAGCCACCAGCCAGGAAAGCAAGTCCTTGGTCCGTGGATCGTAGCCGGATGCCGCCAATGATGCGGCGTAGTTGTCCCAGAGGGATTCGGTTGTTTCTATTGCGTCCATATTGTTATTGGTTTGGTTGTTGTTTGAAAAAAGAGCTTTAGCCGGGAATCATGTCTTCCAGGGAAAGGTGATATTCCGCTCCTGTTTCTGGCTCCGGTTCGTCTTCCCTGTCAGGAAAGGATGGAGCGGCGAACACGTCCACGCCGGGAACGGAGGGAGCGCCGGGCAGCGCGTCCCGGTCGTCCGGGAGGGCGTCAGGCTGCTGGCGCGCCAGGCGGAGCACGGCGTCATTGTGTTCCTTGAGCGCCGCCACGCTTTCCTTGGCGGGGGCATTGCGGACCTTGTAGTCCATCATCAGGTCAGCGCGGCGGGAAGCGATCAGGCCCATTTGGGATTTCACGGCGTCCTCGTCGTTCCGGGCGGCGGCCACGCTCAACGGAGCCGCTCCCAGAATGCCGCCGCGCTTGTCCAGCACGATCACCGTGTCCGGCTTGAACGGGTTGATCACCACGTCGTGCTTGTCGTCCGCCAGTTCATGGCGGCGTCCGTCGTCAAGGTCTGTATAATAGGCATGGTAAATGCGCGGTTCCGGGGAAAGCGTCTTGTCCTGCAAAGTCATGTACCCCCGTTTGACGGTCAGGGTACGCACCTTTTCCGGCCCCAGCAGGGTGACGTACAGGTCCAGCGGTATGCGCCAGAGTTGCTTTTTGCCCTGCTCCCACACGGCGGCTGGAGACAGGCGCGTTTCACGCAGGCGGGAAGGATCGGCCAGCACCAGCGCGCGGATGGCCTGCCATGCCTGCAATTCCGCCTGTCCCCTGGTGGGATCGGGCAGTTTGTTTTCCGGCGTCCAGACGCCTTCCGCCAGCGCGTACTCGCGGATCATGTGGCCGCATTCCCGCCAGCCTTCCAGGGCATGATTGGTGCGGTTGTTGATGATGGCGTACACGTCCCGGAGGATTAAAGAGAACTGGTAAAAATCCAGGAAGGGGGATTTGATCATGTCGGCATACTCGCCCAGGCGTGGCAGCGCCTTGCACAGCTTGTCTTGGTAGGCAATCATGCCGTCGGTGCTTTCCGGCTGGCGGCGGTCGCGTCCGGATTGTCCAGGCAATGCCCCCAGCACGTTATGAATAAGGCTGTGCAGGCATTCGATCATGGCTTTATAACGGGGGTTTCCTGCGCCGCGTCCGGCCCAGCCGCCCATCAGGGCGTTGCCGGCTCCGGTCATACCGCCCATGCCCACGCGAATCACGCCGCCTGTGCGGTCGTGAAGCGCCGCAATGTATTTTTCTGAAAGGTTGGCCGTGCCGTGCTCCATCATCAACAAGCAGCCGTCCGGATGGTAGCCGGTGGAATAAAGGATGTTGGCCAAGAAGAGCCTGAACATTTCATTGTCCAGGGCTTTCCGCTTTTTGGGATCATCCGGCAACGTCACAAAGGGCATGTGCCCCCAGTCAAACCGGCAGCCGGACGCAACGTCATGGGCGCCGAATTCCAGCACGCGCACAGGCTTTCCGGCAAAGGTGACGTAATGGTCATGCCATACGTCGTCGAACATGTATTGACCACCCACGGGCAGGCCAACGCGAGAAGTGCGCACATAAGGCAGCACGGCAGCGGCGGCGCGCGATCCCCATTTGCCCTGCTGTTTTTCGGCTTTGGTTCGGGCCAGCACTTTGCGGAGATTGGCCGCTGAGCATCCGGGCGGCAGCGTGGCTTTGGTCCAGTCTTCGAACCCCGGAACTTGTTCTCTGCCGGAAATGATGCGGTGCTGGATTTCCAGAATGCCCTGCTGCTCGGAACGTTGGTGTTTGTCCAGGATCGCCTTGCCCCAGGCGACGAAACGGGGAGAATGCACCCCCGTGTTGGCGGTGCGGGATTTGAGCGTATTACCGTTCACCATGGCACGCCAGTTGCCGGGGTCTTCCCGCCAGGCATAATATCTTTTTTTGGCAAGCCCCTTGCTGCACCCCATGGCCTTGGCCAGCCGATCGATAATGCCACCCGTTCCGCAAATCGGCAGGCCGGAAGGCAAATCAGAAAGGGCCGCCAGCCAGCAATAAACCCGGTCGCGGGTAGGCATATCAAGTGCCAGCCAGTCTGGATCGTGGGCAGGTACGGGTACAGTTTTCATTTTTCTGTTGTTTTCAGAAGGTTAATTGTCTAGTTTTCGGCATGGAGTATTTGGTGAATTTCATAGCGGAGCACTGGTTTGAAATAGTTTTGTCGATAGGCACGGTATGGTTCGGATACGTATTTCAGGAATGGAGGAAAAAGAGAAAGGTTCAACTGGAAAGAGAAGCTAGAGAGTTAGCCAATTTACATGCTAACTTGAAAAAAGGTGATAATATTCAAAGAGGGATATACATCCTGCAAAATACAATCCAATTGGCGGTGTCTTGTGTTTATGAGACGGTCTGGTGTGCAGCGTGGACCGTTATTTTTTTTGTAATTATAAGAACAGAAAACACTTTTATTATTTACTTAGTGGTACTTAATATTGGACTTTGTGGTGTAAGATTCTTCCTGGCTAAGCGCGACTTGGTATCTGCGGGTAAGAATGCGTTTGTATCTTTCTACAAGAATAAAATTGAAGAGGAAAATCCCGTAATTAAGGAGAAGGATTAAGGAGACAAAGTGATCTTTCAGGAATTCTTTCATGATGTTATAATGATGGGATGTTAAAGCTGGAGTTATTTCCCGTGGCGGCGAACACATCCGCCACGGGGAGGCTGTCCGGATTGCTGGGCCTGTCCTGGGCGGATTTGCGGGCGGCCTGTACTTGGTCCAAGGTGGAGCGCAGGACGATTTCCAGGGCGGCCAGGTCGTCCTTGTCCAGCAAGGCGTGGCGGCCAAAGTCGCAGAACTCGCTCAAGTCCTGGCAAAGTTTGTTTTTGGCGTAGGTGGCCAGCTTCCGGGCTTCCGCGAGTTCCGCTTCCGGGTCGGGTTCTTTTTCCCCGGCTGGGCGTCCGGCGGGATTACCGGATTCTTTGAAGCCGTGAGATTTGGGCGCACTCACTACCCCAAAATCAAAGTAGGCTTGCCGGAGGCTGTCGGCGTCGGATAGCTTGCCGATCTCTTCCAGCGTGCGGGCATCTCGGCGTCCGGACTCAATCAACGCTACATCCACCGTGCCCAGCTTTTTGGCGCGCTTGAGCACTTCCCGGTGGAGCTTCATGTAGTTTCTGCCCGTCCTAGCATCAAAACGGAAACATGTTTCCGTTTTGCCGAATAACTTTCCCCATTCCCCGTGCTGGGCTGCCGCTTTCATTCTAGCCAGCAACCCGCCCAGCACAACCGCTGTCATCCAGCGTTTCTGCTCCAGGGTTTGGATTTGCCCCGTCAATCCTGCAATCTGGCCGTGCAGTGCATTGGCTCGGACGATTGCAATTTCCCAATCACGGTTTGTGGTTGTCACCTCTCCTTGAGGTATAATCTGAATCTCATATTTCATTGTTAAATCTCTTATGGTAAGCAATTTTAAGCTTGCGCAAGGCTTTCTTTTCATAGTACTGCACGGACTGCCTAGGCAGTCCTATGTAGGAAGCTATTTCCTGCTGGGTGAGTTCTCCCCTATGATCAATTCCGTAATGCCGCCGAAACTCAGGAATGCTCCAAAGGGCATTCCATAACGCCCATTCATCGGCTGTCATAGGGGCGTCCATGTCTACAGCATCATCACTTGGCTGCATGGCGTTACTTGGTGAGGGGTACAGGCAACACGGCGGTGCGAGCATCCTTGATACCGGAGCGGACTTGTTCGGCCTCCGTATCCAAACAATGAACCACCGCCCAGGCTGCCAACCAGCCCATCAGGGCTATGACGGCTATTGCACCAGCAAATTCCATAATATCTCGGATGGTGATCATTGCTTGCTTCCTTGCTTCTTGTCGGTCCGCAGATCAGTTAATTCCTTATCCGGTAGGGCTAGCAATGCTTCCACGGTTGGTTTGTGGTTTCTATCCCCCCGCACAACGCGGCGCACATGACTAGGCGTTTTGTTGATGGCGCGTGCAGCTTGCGTAAAGGTGTATCCCTTGACATTGTATAGCCAATGCACGGAGATGTTATCTTGTGCTGTATCTGTAATCATGATAGGGTCTCTTTATGGCCGCCACTGTGCGGCCTACTTTCTCAAAGTAGTACTACTTCTATGAGCGATCAAGACGAAAATAATACTTCTGGAAACTTTTCTCTACGACTTTTGGAAATGATGAAGCGTAGAGGTTTGACCCAAAAAGACTTAGCTATTCTAACTAATTTGTCTCAGGGAGCTGTATCAAAATATTTGCGCGGTTTGGCATTCCCTAAGTCTCTAGAGCTATATAAAATATCTAAGGTATTAGGGGTTCCCATGGAATGGTTGATGGGCGGTGATGAACCTATATGTGACAATATTGATGATTACTGGCACCAAGAAGTTATCAGATTACAGGCACAATTGGACATGGCCATCAGCACTTTGGAAGGGACACTTCAATCTTTAAAATCGAAAAGAAGATGAAAAAAATACATATAACATGTTTAGTAATAATTACTATTGCAGCTATATGTAGCTCCATATTTTTGGGGATGCTTGTACTCAATCGGAATGATGTTGTCGTGGACTACGAATACAAAGCCGAGCCTATAGATCGTATTAACGATACATCCTTAAAACCGGGTGATGACAACTACCTTAAACGCAACTCTTTGCCTAAACATCTTTTTCAAGATGGTTGGGAACCTATATTTTACTTCACTAGTGAAACTATAGGAGGGAAAACAGAATATAACTGTGTATGCCGTCGCCCGAAGTCTACCCGATAGCATGACATAGCTGCAATCGGCTGACCGTGAATTTCATGTAGTTATTCAGGCGTAATAAATTTATTGTAAATTTGTTACACTATGATGCAAATGTTAGATTTGCGTCTATATTGATGTGCATGAGCACATTGGAAATACGTAAGAAGACTTCCCATATGGGAACGCTGATCATACGGCCAATCAGCAAGACCTTGGCAAAAGACCTGATCATCCGGAACCATTATTCACATAAGTGGAATACTCCCTTCGGCCTTTATAACTTCGGACTCTTTCAGGAAGGCGCCCCTGATGAATGTTTAGGGGTGGCGGTTTATGGCTGGCCAAAGTGCCCACGAGCCAAGAATTACATTTCTGATGTACCCAATGGGTGGATGTGCGAGCTTAATCGGATGTGGATAGACGATTGTTTAGGGAAGAATTCCGAGTCTATTCTCATTTCCGCATCTCTCAAACTATTGCGTCTATTTGATTCTGCCATTGTAGCAGTGCAGTCTTTTGCTGATGGCCGCTTGGGGTGCGGGACTATCTATAAGGCGGCCAATTTTGATTATTATGGCTACCATATCACTCGCTTTTTCCGTGATAAAATGACGGGAGAAATTTTTCATGAGCAAGGATTAAGCAATTCCGCTTGCCGTTCCCGCTTCCTGCATAAGAACATAGATTTACTTTTGGGCCGTCTGGAATGTTTTGACACAAAAACTTACCGCTATATTTACCCATTTCACAAATCCTTTGTTTTCACGGGAACAAAGAAGAAACCATACCCCCCTTACGAGAAAGAGACCACCCCAGGAGTTGAAAAAATCAAGCCTGATCATTTAGTGGGTAGGCTCACCACAGTGTTGCAGACTTTAGCTAAGAAATATCCCCATCAATGAAGAAAGCCGCCAGGAAAATCTGGCGGCTTTTTTATTGTTTGAAATGTTGGAACAAGGCCATTGCCCGTGTGTTATACTGTGTGCATGGACGCAAATATCACTCGCTGGGTGAAGGGGGGAACTTGTGGAGTGACAGAGGCCGCACGGATGCTTGGTTACAGCCAAGACACTGTGCGCCGCATGATTGAGGACGGAGAATTGATTGGATGGCGTGCCAGGCGTGGAGGTCGTAAATTTTTGTTGTACAAGGCGCAAGTGAAAGATGTTGCATCCAGGGCACAAGCGCAGGCGGTACAGTATGCACGGGAGATGCAGCAGATGACGCTTGCTCTTTAGTTTTGCCGCAAATGCTGCAAATACAGCTTTTACGGCAAACGCCGCTTTTGCCGCAAATGCCGCAGCACAATCCGGAATGTGGGCTAAAGTGCCCACATGAACGACGCACAAGATTTCAGCGGAACCGGCAATAGCGATGCCCTGATAAATAGTGGTACTAATAGAGAACAAGCCCTCGCGTCGGGAGACGCCGGGGCAATCACCCCCCAGCAAACGGCAAAGAAGAATACGCCCTGGTATTTGAGCCGGACATTTTGGATCAACGCTGCCGCCCTGGTCTCTTTATTGGTGCCGTCAGTGAGGGATTGGCTTGAATCCAATCCAGTAGAATTTACGACCGCTCTTGGTGCGGTCAACGTATTGCTCCGGTTTGTGACCGTGGGCAAATATCAATTTGCGGAGCCGACCGGCGGCCAGGATGGAGGTGCTGACGAGTCAGCGCCGAGAGCGTCCCATACATCCGGCGCCGGCGACTCCGCCCTCTTGCTCGTGATTGGCATGTCCCTGGTCATGATGTCCTGGGCGTGCAGCAGCACGGACAAGCAGACCGCCGCCAGCGTGGCTCTCACGGACGGCCAGGTGGTGGTCATCCGTGGCGGATCGTCCTTGGTGGTTGACCGTGACTCTCACAGCGTTGCCTGGTCCCAGTCCACCCCGGACGTGGTTGTGGTTCCTCCCGTGGTACAGGCTACTTCCAAGTAACCGGACTATTAACTGTTAACTGATCACTATTAACTATGAAAGTAGCATTAGACATCGGGCATTGCTCCACGGGCGACCAGGGCGCAGTAAGCCGCGACGGCCTGGCCGAGCATCCTTTCTGGGCGCAGTACACGCCAGCCATCACCAAGGAACTGCAAAAGATGGGGCACCAGGTGCGCGTCTTCCGGCGCGAGGATTACAGCCGCAGCATCAAGAATGAATGCGTAGCCATCAACGCCTGGGGCGCCGATGTTGCCGTGAGCCTGCATCTTAATTCTGCCGATTCTCCAACTTGTAAAGGTGGCCATGAGGTGGTGCATTACGACGGCAGCACCAAAGGTATTGCCCTGGCCAAGGCGATTGATGCGCAATTTGACCTGATCACGGAATTGGCCGATCGCAACATCCGAACGCCTTACGCCAACCGTGGCGACGTGTTTTTGCAGGGCACCATTTGCCCGGCAGTGATTGTGGAAGGGGCTTTTCTCTCCGTAGATTCCGATGTGGAATTTATCCGCAAAAAGGGTGAGGTACTGGCCCAAGCCGTTGCTCATGGCATCCATGCTTATGCGGTGCAATGTGGGGCGTAATTGCAGAGGCGGCGGCCACGATGGACGCCGGAGCGGTGGGTCAGATGCTGGGTGCTCTGATCGGGGCTGGAGGCATTGGCGGGATGGGTTACATGGCAGGCAAGACCAAGCAAATCTCCGTCAAAATGGCTGCCGAGTACGCGACCAAGGAAGACTTGGCCAGGATTGAAAACGACATTGCCGAAATCGAACGATTGCAGCGGGAATCTGAAACTAAAGCCCACGGACGCATTGACGAAATGGCCAAAACGCTAGCCAGTCTGGACGGAAAAATGGAACTGCTTTGTAAAACTCTAATACCTGGGAACCATGGACCATCACGCAAAAATTAAAATTGCCATCCTGCACAGCCTCAAGCGGATGCCCAAAACCTACACACAGCGCGACGAGGTACTGCGCGCGGAGGTCTGCCTGGACGTGCAGCCGCGCCCCACGCTGCTGGAAATAGAAGACGCCCTTACGGATTTGGAACAATCCTCTTGCATCATTGGCACTCGCAATGAACTGACCGGGGAACGCAAGTGGATGATCACGGACACCGGCATATTACAACTTGGACAGATATGACCATCCCGGACGCCATTGTCACCGTTGCCTCCATGGCCTTTAGCCTAGCCATCATTTACATCTTATACAAACAATGAAGAAACTCCGTCAGGACAGCGTAGCCGCCAATCTGCCGCCCTACCTCCGGGATGCGGTGGATGAAATGTTCTTTTCCGGGACGACCTACAAGGCCGTGCAGGAACGGGTGGCGGAAGACGGCATCAGTTGGAGCCTGACGAGCATTGCGCAGTATTACCACAACCACGTCCAGCCTCTCATGGCGACACGCCGCCAGGACATAGCCGCCAAGCTCAACAAGATGGATGCCGAGGGCTTGGACGAAGCCTCCTTGCAAGCGGTGCGCATGACCGTGTTCGACCTGGCCAGCGCGCCGGGCAGTGATCCCAAGACGCTCAAGATTTTTATGGACCTGGTCATCAAGGCCCAACAGATGAAGCTGGATGAAAGAAAGCTGTCCTTGCTGGAACAAAAGGCGGCGGAAGCCAAGCGGCTGGCGGAAGACACATTGAATTCCGCACGCAAGGGATTAAGCGCCGAAACAATCGCAGAAGTGGAAGAACGCCTCAAGTTACTGTAACCCATGGGAAGAGCCAAGATTAAAGCCCCTGATACGCTGTTCCTGCCTTGCCAGGCGAAATGGATCAAGGACCAGTCCCGCATGAAAATCGCGGAAAAAGCGCGCCAGATCGGCTTTACCTGGTGCTCTTCCTACGCGGACATGAAGGACACGGCCAGAGAAAACAATCATATTGATACCTGGATCACCTCCCGCGACACCTTGCAGGCCAAGCTGTATATTCAGGACTGCCTGAACTGGGCAAAAATCTTTGGACTGGTCGCCAAAGACATGGGCGAACAGGTATTACTGGATGAAGGAGGAAAAAAACAATCCGCCCAGGTATTACGATGCGCCAATGAACAAGTCATCTATTCCCTGTCCTCAAACGGCGACGCCCAGGCGGGCAAGCGCGGCAACCGGCGCGCCGATGAATTCGCCCTGAATCCTGACAACCGCCATCTTTATGGCATCATGTACCCTGGCATTACCTGGGCGGGGAACCTGTGGATATGGTCCACCCATCGCGGCAGTCAGAACTATTTCAACCAACTGATCCAGGAAATCCGGGAAGGAGGCAACCCTAAAGGGTTTTCCTTGCACCGCATCACTCTGGAAGATGCGCTCAATGAAGGGCTGCTGGACAAGTTGCAGCAGAAATGGCCGAAGGATGATCCACGCCAGGAATACGACGAGACGGACTATTTCAACGCCGTGCGCCGGGAATGCCCGGATGAAGAAACCTTCCTCCAAGAATACATGTGCATCCCGTCTGACGACGCGGGGGCATTCATTGGTTATGACCTGATCGACGCCTCCGTTTATCCTGCCGGTACGGCCTGGGAGGAAGAACTAAACCCGGCTGCCCATTATGCCCTGGGCGGAGACATTGGACGTGTGCATGACCTGACGGTGCTATGGCTGCTCAAAGTAGAAGGAAAGAGCCGCCGGACGGTGAGGATTATTGAACTGGCCAACATGCCATTTTCCGAACAGGCGTCTATCATCGACAAATATGCAGCCATGCCTTGGGTGAAGCGGGTGTGCCTGGATGCCACCGGCATAGGTCGGCAATTAGCAGAAGACGCCCGCCGCCGTCACGGCAGCAAGGTGGAAGAAGTGCAGTTCACGGCAGGAGTTAAGGAAGATCTGGCCATTACCCTGCGCCGCTGTATGGAAGACGGGGAATTCCGGATGCCCAACAAGCCGGAACTCATTTCAGATTTTCGCTCCATCCGGAAGGAAACCACCAGCGCGGGGAATGTGCGCTATGTGGGCGAGCGGACAAGCAACGGCCATGCCGACCGCTTTTGGGCGGCGTCCCTGGCCATCCATGCGGCCAAGGAACATGGAACGTGTTCCCCCCACCGATGGGCTGCAACCGGCAGGACATGGCAACGCTGGAAAGGAGCCTTTAGACGATGAGACGTTTACCAAGATATGCCTCCCGCAATACGGTGGCGCCGTTTTACGATAGCCTTGCCTGGCGGGAACGTTACAATCCCCTGCCGGACCTGACGCCGGAAAGAACGGTTGAATTGTACTGCGCCTGGCGTGAAGGGAGGTATGCGGATGTGATGTTCGTGTTTGACGCCCTGGAAGAATGGGACGACACGCTGGGCACGCTGGTGGACCGCCGCCTGTCCGCGCTGGGGGAACTGGATCACGGCATCAGCATCAACTCCGATGCGGTGGGGGATGATCCGGCCCTTCAGGCTCTGGCCGACGACCAGCAGCAGACCATGAGCGACATCATGAGCCGGGTCTCCAACATGAGCGAGGTCATTGAACACTTGGGCCTGGCTACGTTCCGTGGATTTTCTCACCTGGAAGAAGTAATCGACGGCGACGAGATACGGCTGGAACCGGTGGACCAGTGGTTCTGGAACCGTCCGATGAAGAGGGGACCCTGGTTTTACAATCCCACGGCGGTGAACAGCCTGTCGGACCTGCACCCCGTCAGTGACGGAGAATTGATCATCCGGGCGGTGCCTCGTCCGGTTGACATTGTGGCCCTGTTCGCAATCACCATCAAGGCGCACTCGGAAGCCGGCTGGGATGGTTTTATTGACGTGTTTGGCAATCCGGCCCTGTTCTTTGAATATCCGCCCGGAACCAGTGACGAAAAGGCGGCGGAATACGATGAAATCATGTTCAAGCTGCTGGGCGATGGCCGGGGCGGTTATCCTGCCGGCGGTAAGATCGTACCAGTGGAAACGACGGCCACAGGCGGCGTGACTTTTCAGGATCGTGCCGTGTTTGCGAATAAAAAGATGATCATGCGGGCCACGGGGGGCACCCTCACTTCTCTGGCGGAATCCGGAACGGGCACCCTGGCCGGAGAGGCGCAGATGGAAGTGTTCCGGACGCTGGCCAAGGCGGAAGCCGTGAAAATATCCGAAGTGATCAGCAAGCAGTTTGTGAACCGCTGGCTGGAACGCCTCTATCCGGGCAAGCCCCGCCTGGTGTACTGGTCCATGGATGCGGAGGACGAAAAAGCCAAGTCTGCCAACGTGGACAAGATCACCAAGATGGCCGCCGTAGGCTACCGGGCCGAAGACGAGGAAGTCAGCGAAATGACCGGCATGCGGGTGACTTACCGGGAACCGGTGTTGCAGAGCATGGGAACTCCCGGCCTGCCGTTGCCCCTGATCCGCAACCGCGAATATACAGCGCCCGCCGTGACGACGGAGGAAAGGCTGCTTACCGTGCTGGACCCGGAAGCAATCAAGCGCCGTGCAGAAATTTACACCAGGCTGCTGGAAGAATCCGCCGTGAGCGGCCTTGCTGCTGCTGCTGCCGAAACGGCCGCCCAAATACCCGCAGAAGGAGCGCAGCCTCCGAAAACGGACAATGAGCCGCAAGACACAGGAAACCCCGTTGCAACCCCGTTGCAAAACGCAGGAAATGGGCATTCCACCCCGGAGGGAGGCGAACCTGTGAAGAATATGAGCCGGAGCGAAGCGGCAAGGCACGCGGCCAATGTGCGCTGGGGGAAGGAACAAGCCAAGGGAACCAGCCGCGAAAGCAAGGAAAAGAAAAAGCAAAGCACTCCCTTGGTGGCCCCGAAAGGCTCCAATGAAAAGACGCAGGTGAAAGCGTTGAAAAAAGCTCTGGACCGTGTGGCCAAAAAAGGCGGTAGCGTGACGGGAGCCATCCACAAGGAAGGCGTGGGCGCTCTAACCGTGAAAGGGGGCACCGTAGGGAAAAAGCGGGAAGGATTCAAGGGAGGCAGCGGCGTGGCGCATGTGCTGCGCAAACACGGCAGCCAGGGCATGACCACCGGGAAAATGGCCGTTACCGCCGTGAAGGGAAAAGTAATGCCGGACCCGCAGCCCAGCCGCAGCCGGATTGTCCACCAGGACACCCAGGTAATCGTGGAACATGAAAACAAGAAAGGAAGCGGACGCAGGAACGCCAAGGGCGGCAAACTGCATACCGCCCACAAAAAGAGAACCCCTTAAACAAGCGCGCCCAGGTCATGGACCTGGGCCTACGGCCGGATGAACGGAGATATGATCCTCCCATCTACATGGTGGTTTCGGTTAGAACCCTCCGCCACCGGTTGCCGACCGGACTTTTACAGTAACACATCATCATCAAACATCAAGACACAAACAAAGTCATGATCAACTTCATCAAAGAAAACGACCTGCGCCCCCTGGACGATCCGGGAGACGGCTGGTACATGATCGAAGCCAACGGAGAACACCCCACCACGCTGGAAAACGGCAAGCAAATTATCCAGGTACTGGACAATGCCGCCATGCTGGACTTGTGCCGGAACTGGGAAAAGGAATTGCTGGTGGATAAAGACCACCTGTCACGCAATCCGGACAATGACACGGCAGCCAAGTCGTGGATGAAGAACCCGGCTATCTGGGACGATAACGGGAAATACCACTTATGCGGCTGGCAGGAATGGACACCCACGGGGCTGAATCTGATTGAGGGGAAGGAATACAAGCATTTTTCCACGGAATACGAACCGGAAACCATGGAAAGCCTGGGAGGGAACCGCTACAGGCCCCACCGCTTGGTCGGCCTGGCATTGACCAACCGGCCAAATAATCGTGGGCAGAGGCCCATCACGAACCGCGAAAGCGGAAAACCAATAACCGACAACACACCAACGAATATGGAAGAGTTGAAAAAAATAGCCGAACAGCTGGGCCTTACCCAAGAGGCAACCCTTGAGGAAGTCCTGGCTGCAATTGCCACCCTACAGGAAGCGACAGCCGAAGCCCAGGAGGCGGAAGCGGAAGCGATCCTGAATTCGGAAGGCGCGGAAGACATGACGCCGGAAGAAAAGGAAATCATGAAGGAACAGATCATCACGAACCGGGAACGCGCCATCAAGGTGCTCAAGAATCGTGCTGCCGCCAAAGGCAAAGCCAATCAGCAGGGCAAGCCGGCCAGTGCTCCCGTGTTTTCCCGTCCGATCATGAACCGCTCCGGCATGAACAACAAGGCGGACAAGACCCGCAAGGCCCTGTCCATCCGCGACCGCGCCCATGAAATCCAGCAGCGCACCGGCATGGGGTACTTTGAAGCCCTGTCCCAGGCGCAGCGCGAACTTGGCGAAGCGTAACCCCATCATAACCCCAACCATTAGAAAGGAATTATTCATCATGATCTTTCGAGAAACAGCAGTAGCCCAGGGAATTTCCGGGGAAGACCTGCGCGAAAAGGAAGGCTGCTTCCTGGTGCGCAATGACTCCGCAGAACTGGTATGCAGCACCGCCACCACGGACAAGCCCGTGGGAGCGGTGCACATCGGGGCCGACAAGGGCAGCTCGACCACCTACCTCAAACCCGGATTTTCCGGGATCGTGGCCGTGAAGCTGGGGAGTGCCCCCGGCACGGTCAAGGAAGGCACGGACCTGGTGCTGATGGGCGACGGCCGCGTTAAGGCACTCCCGACGGCTGCCGGCACCTACATGGTGGTGGCCACGGCGGCGGAAACCGGCGAAGGCGACCAGCTGGTCAAGGCGGTGCTGCGGCACCCGGCCCCGGTTACGGTGGCCGCCGGCTCCTGATAGCCGGTTCATTCATCAACGGATTAACACACACACTAGAACATCAATTATGTATCAAGATGCAAACACATTCAACGAAACCCTGACGATTTTCGCGCAGGGCTTCATGGCGCAGCGGGCCGACAGTCTGATCGACTTCATTGCGCCTTATGTTTCCACCGGCACGGCCAGCGGCGATTACAAGCTGTTTGACAAGAACGACCCGTTCCAGATCTACGACGATACCGTGATCCCGGAAGACGGCGAGAGCCAGACGGTGCATTTCAACGCCTCCACGGACAAGTACGACTGCGAACCTCACGGCCTGAAAATCCCCATCCGCGACTGGGAGCGCAAGCAAGCCGGTGAAAAAGGGTTTGCGCTCATGCGTAACGGCAAGCTCAATACGCTGCTGTCCACACAGCTGGTCAACCGGGAATACAAAGGCTGGGCCAAGATACGTGCCGCCGTAACGGCGGCATCCGGCAAGGGCGCCTGGTCTGGCACGGCCGGAGCGGACAAGGACCCGGTTGACGAACTTGACGCCCTGATCGAAAAAATCAACAACGATACCGGCTCCATGCCGGAATATATGGCCTGGGGGCTGTCCGCCTGGCGCGTATTCAAAAATCACCCCAAGGTGCTGTCCCGCCTGTCCGGCATTAAAGCCAGCGCAACGGTGGATGACGTGCGCGGCATGCTGCTGAACCCCAACATGGACATCCGCATCGGCTCCATGCCGGTCAACACGGCCAAGCTGGGCAAGGCGGCTGTCAAGAAAGGCATCCTGGGCGCGGACGTGTTCATCTTCCACAAATCGGAAAGCCCGACTACGGAAGACATGAGCGCCGTCAAGACGTTCACGATTGATGCCCCCGGCGTGGCGGAAGTCCACACCCTCCGGGATGACCTCAACCACAGGGAATTTGATGAAGTGCTCTGGTCGGAAGATTTGAGAATCACCGCTCCGATCGCCATTCAGCGCATTTCCGTGGCGTAACAACTCACAGCTTCCCCGTTTATGGATTGGCAACCGGTAAATGAAAGCATCCTGGATGAAGCTCTGGCTCCCAATGAGACTCAGAAAATCCGGATGAAGCGTCAGGACGCGGTGCAGCAAGGCGCACCAGATCCTGTGGCCGAGATTGTCACGGCTGTTCCCGCCGAAATCCGTTCCAGGATCGCGGCAGGCGGCCGCACCCGTTTGCGGGGAAGCGAGCAGGATATTCCCAGGGAACTGCGCTGGGTGGCCGTGGCTCTGGTGCGCTGGCGCTGCTTGGTGCGGTTCTCCCTGGGGGTAACAGAAGAACGGACGGCGGACTGGAACCGCGCCAACAAGGTGCTGGATGATCTTTCTTCCGGCGCTTACGTCCTGGCGGATGACGGCGGAGACTCTACGCCGCGCCCCCATTATTCCGGCCGTCCCATCCGCTGGGGGCCGCGCACCCGCAACGGCGTCATGTAACGAACCAAGACCATGCCATCCCTGATCGACATCATCAATGCCCTGAAACTGCTGCCTGTGAAGCTTACTGCGGCGCAGTGGGAAGGCATGCGCGCCGACATCAGGGAGCGTGCCTTTTTCATGGCGCTGGTGGATGAAGCTCATATCCTTCAGGAACACAGGGATGCTGTGAAAGGGATGATTGGCGGCAGCCTGTCCAAGACGGAAGCCCGCGAAGCGATAGGAGACTACCTGGCCTCCGCAGGGTATCAGCCCCCGGAGGGCAAGGAAGGAACCATACAGGACTTGCGCACCGTGCAACGCCAGAGCCTGGTGCTTGAAACCAACCAGGCCATGGTGGCCGGCTACGCGCAACAGGAACTGTTCCGTGGCTCCGTTGCGTTCCCGGCCCAGCGTCTGGTGCGCATTGCGGAACGGGTGGAAAAACGGGACTGGCCGTCACGATGGCGTGAAGCTTATGCTTTGGTAGGCGGTGAAGGAGCAAGCGCCCAGGAAATGGTGGCCCTGAATGAATCTCCGATCTGGACGGCCTTGTCCCGTTTTGATTTGCCCTATCCTCCCTATGATTATAACTCCGGCATGGGACGGCGCCCCGTCTCCTGGAATGACGCCCAGCGTCTGGGCCTGGTGAAGCCGGAAGACGCGGCGGCAATTGCCGCCCAGGGCAGAAAACGCGGCTCCATGAACTCGGGATTGCAGGCGAGTGGTGCCAGCCTGGATGCCGATGTTATGGCCCAGGTGACGGTTTTGTCCGGAGGGCGAGCCGTACGGAATGGAGACGCGCTTATCTGGAAGGGAGGGCAAGCGGCATGATCCGCCTCAAGGTTGACATAACCGGCAAGCTGGATTTGTCCCATGTGGATGCCAACGCCGCAGCCATGGAAGGAGCGCGGGCGGTTTATGCCGAAGTACTCCATAGTCTGGATGAAATGGGGCGCGCCTCCCAATCCCGCTATTTTTGGCCGGAAGCCTCACAAAGCATCATGCCTCCCCAGCTGGACGGGAACATGGCTGTTGTCCTGATCACCAAGAAAGGAGTGCGGCTGCACTGGAAAGGTGGAACGGTACGCCCGTCGGGCAAGACGTCCCGTGTAACAGGCCGCCCGATTAAAAGCCTGCTGGTGCCGTTTGACGATTCCCCAATACGCCGCCGAAGTCTGGCGGAAGCCGGCTATGATCCGAAGGAGGTCATGGTGCTGAAATCCGAAAATGGCCGCCCGTACCTGGCCCATGTCCGGAAGTACAAGAGAAAGGTGAATGGCAAAACGGCCAAGGTTACTCCGCTGGGATATTTCCTCAAATCCGCCACGATTGAAGCCAAGCCGGAAGTGATGCCATCCGCAGAAACCTTTCAAACCTCCGTCCGGGAGGCGGTCATGCAATACCTGGATTTACAATGAACACGATTCAAGATTCTCCGGAATTTACCTTTTGCGAGACGGTTATCAACCGTCTGTGTGAAAATGAAAACCTGCGTCCCCTTGTGCTGGAACAACCCTATGACCGGGATGACCAGACCCAAAAGCTGGCCCTGGCCGACCGTCAATATGACGGAGCCGTGGCCGTCATGCCCGCCGGGTTGGGCATGGACTGGCAGGGAGCCGACAACGCCAGAGTAAGCATCTGGACGGCACGGGTGGCCATTCTGGTCATGGTGACGGCCAAGACGGATGAAGATTCCGGATTGCGCCGGTCATCCGCCTTGCTGGCCGAAGTGATACGCACCTTGTCAGACTGGGACCCCGATGCCGGAGACGGGTTGATCATGGAGCCGTGGTTTGTGGGAACGGCGGACTTGATGGCGGAGGATGTGGCCGACCTGGAAAACATCGTCGGGAGGGTGGTCTTCCTTTCTCGCCGCATGCGAGTGTAACAATTTTCAACCCATAAAGAACCATGGCAAAAGTAGAAACCAAACAAGAACAGGCCCCGGCAGCAGCCGAGGGGGAAGCAAAGCAGGAAGCCTCCGTCAAGGTGCGCATCCTCAAGACAGGAACCGAGATTGACGGCTGGCGTTTTGCCGCCGGCTCGCTGGTGACGGTAACGGCCAAACAAGCCGAGGAACTTGCCGCCGACAAGGCAGCCAAGCGCGTGTATTAACACCTGACGTGCCCGTCAAACTAAAGACTAAATATTAAATACAAAAGACTAAACATTATGAGTGCAACAAGACGAGTGAACTACCTTATTGGCGGCATGCCGATCAGGATTGCCAAATTCGGGGTAACGGACGGTAGCAAGACAGTGGGCGCGGACGCATGTCCGGCAATCCCCACCTCCGAAGCTCCCGGCCCCTGGCTGTACCTGGGTAAAATCAAGAGCGGCCAGGTGGAGCAGGTCAAGAAGAACGTCCAGATTGAGGGCGTGAATGACGCCACCGGCATGTATGAAATGGAGGATGTAACCATGGTACAGCAGTACAAGCTTAAATTCACCACGCAGTACATTGCGCCGGAAGTGATTCAGCTTGCCTTTGGCGTGGCCGATGAACTGGCGGACAACCAGGAAGCCGTGCCGTTTATATCCAACGGTGAAATCAAGGTCTGGCTTTATGGCCGCCTGACGGACCACGCCGAAAACGGCAAGGATCTGATGGAGTGGTGCGTCATGGGCAGGCTGCGGCTGACGAATACTCCGAATTTCGCGTCCGACCCGGCAACCGCCGAATGGGAACTGAGCATTGAATACAGCCCGCTGCAAAAGCTGACGCCCAAGGCGCTGGCGGCCCAGGCATCAGCCTGATGAAAACCCGGAGCGGCGGGGGCAAGCAGCCTCCGCCCTCCATATCCCCCGATCACGATCAAGATGGAATTGGTAATTGATAGCAGAACAATGGCGGTTCGCTGGCCCTCCGGGGTGCCGGTAACGGATTTGTCCCTGGTGCTGGGCGACACGGTGCCGATGCGCATCCGTGTGGACCACGCACTCACGGATTGCACGCCGGCGCTGGCGGTCAAGCAGACGATAGGCAGCGCCGACCTGATCATGACCGTGACCGAGTTTACCCGCCAGGATGACTGGCAAGAAGCGTCCTGGGTGGTCAATACGGTTCCGCTCCAGGAGGCGCTGGGGAATGCGGATAGCGTAGCCCTGGTGGCCGAGGTGGTGCTGGTATCTCCGGACGGAGCGCAACACACCTCGCGCCCGATCAGGGTGACGGTGCGCCGGGACATCCTGCCGGTGGATTACGCGCCGCCCGCCGAGGTATTGGCCGATTGGCATGCTCTGATTGCTGCCGCCCTGGCGGCTCAGTTACCGGACGCCCTGCACGATGCCGGCATGTATGTCACTCCGGCCAGCGGCACGGCATCCATGTCGCCACCCGGCTATGACCAGGACCAGACCGTGGCGTGGTCATGGGCGCGGTTTAAATTTGGGGATGACACGTTGGTCGGCTACCAGGGTAACGTCTGCAAGGTGCGCGACGTGTACATGTGGGCCGTCCTCGGCACGACGGACACCACACCGCGCTGGCTGGACATCTGGCGACGTGCTCCGGGCGGGGACTGGGTATTGGCGGCACGATCCAGCCAGGCCGTAGCATCTAGCACTGACGTGGACTTGTACATGTGGGGGATGATTGGCGATACGGAGATTGTGATCGGGGATGAGGTGGCGCTGCATGTCTATGGTGGCACACCGGAGGCGCCAGTGGAGCTGCCCCTGTCCATCGCCCGCCAGATGGTGACGGCGGCTGATGGGCGCGGCATAGCGTCTGCGCTGGACGGACCGATTACCGATGCCACCGTCATGCCCGCAGTGATGTTGTCCTGCACTTATCAGGACGGCGTCAGCGTGGGAGGGGTTAATCTGGCCACCCGCGCCGAGGTGCAGCGGTTGACGGATTATGCTGCCGCTACCAGCAAGCAGACATACCAGGATGCCCGCGCATCCGAGGCGGCCAGGGACGCGGCCCAGGAGATTGCCGAGGGTCTGGCCATCACTGTTGGCACGGTCACGACGGGCGAGCCAGGCAGCCAGGCAACCGCCTCCCTGACACCCGGCAGCACGCCGGGATCGTGGCAACTGGATATGACCATACCGCGCGGGGACGTGGGCGCTGTGGACACCTCCAAATCCTACACATGGACACAGCCACAGGTATTTGATGCCACCGTCACGGCATCCAGGGGCGTGCGCGTGCCTCTTCCCGCCACGGCCCAGGAGGCGCTATCCTATGAGGCACTGCTAGAGCAGCAGGCCGCGGATAATTGGCGGCGGATGAACTACTACATGGAAACGCTGATCCCGTCATGGGTGACAACACTGGTGCGGCAGATGCAGATGTCCGACGCTTATAATGTAGTCACGGCAAACGCATCCTCTAAGGAGGCGGTGTATACCAACGATCTGCACGATTTTTTGATTACCATGACGCCCTCCGCCGGTGTGTCTTTGATTGGCCGATCTACAGGCGCGTGGAAATTTGCCAATTACATGGGAGATCATAACAATAGTGCTTATGCCGCCGCCGTTGTATGGCGGATTATCGGCTCTGACAAGGCGTCTATCCTGCTGGGGAGCACATCCCAAGGGTACTCATCGACAACTAATCCGGCAGCGCCCTGTTATGCTCACCCCATCCATTGGGCTGACTACAATCTGGACGCAGCGGATTACAGGTATCCGTTGCTCAACGCAGTCAATAATTACACCAGCCGGGACATGGCACCCGCATGGCAGGTGACGATTTACCCCACAGGTTACTTGGGGAGCACGGCTTCTTGCCTGATCCGAGGCACGGATTATGGGCGCGACGTTGGCGACCAGCTATATATGTGGGCACTTGTGCCCAAGATCACTTACGTTGCCGTGGCAATGGCACCCCGCGCAACCTCTGATCATCAAAACACCATGAACAGATGGGAACTGTTTGTCGATGGCAATTATGTTATGCCGATGACATCCTTGTTTTGTGGCAGCGGCCACACGGCCTGCGTCACAGTTAAGGCCAAGGCTCACGAGGCAAGCAGTACCTTGCAAGTGGGGCTGCGGATGGGAGGCATGAGGATTGACGCAGCCCCCGCGCTGGGAGTCAACGATGTACGATCCATTATGGGGCGCGTGGTGATGGACGGAGTAACGGCCAAGCCCATGCCGGCGGTGACGGCTTCCGCGCTGGATGTACCTGCGGAGGGCGGTGAGGTAACGCTGACGGTGTCGTCCACGCTGTCCGAGGCGGTTTATATACTCAACGATACCATGTGCGGGCATGACCCCGCCGCCGTATGGTGCATGCAGTCCTCTGAGCAGACACCAGCCGGAGGCGGCCAGATCACCCTGACGCTGGCTCCCAACACGACTGGCCAGCCCCGGCAGGTGTGGGCGTTTGTCGGCCATCACTATGCCCAAGCCGCCGTCGTCAAGATTAACCAGTTAGCGCAATAACACCATGCAAGAGATACATTTACAGTTTCCCCGACCCGGACAGTGGAACGAATTTGTTATGACCGCCAGATTCCCGGACAACAACGGCTTTGTGCGCTCCCTCTGCTATACACAAGCGGATATACCCGCCGCCCAGGCACCGGCCCTGGAAGCGGCGGTGGCCGCGATTGCCAGCATGGGCGAGGACTGGCAAGCCTCCCAGGCATGGGCGCGCCTGGTGCAGGTAACAACTTACAGTGATAATCAAGACAGCCCACCAACCACGACCGAGGCTGTAGAGCTGTCCGTCGAGGCCGTCAATACCCAGGGCGGACGCCGGACGTTCACGCAGGTGGACTACCCGGAATTCGTCATCACGGACCCCGCCGCCGTGGCATTTTTCAAATACTTCACTTCCGTAACCCTTAACTGATCATCATGGACGCTTACCGCTCGCAGGATACAGTGATCTACCGCCCGATCGGGGACGGTGCCCCGGAGGCGGTGGCATTGTGCAGTTACGGGGACGTGATGGTGTCCCTGGTGGATGTGGTGCCCTCCGTTCAGGTGCAGCGCGAGACTGTGATCGGCAGCCGCTGGATGCACCAGGCAGCACGCGGCAATGCCGGATTTCAGATGTCTTTTTCTCTGGCGCGGGCTTTCGATAGTTATGCCGCTGCCAGGGCTTGGGGATTAGATGCAGCGGAATTGCTGGCGATGTATCCGGAGGGCATGGTCACCTGGATGACAGCCTATCATTCCGGCATTCCGCAGAGGACGCGGGAGTACCACGCTACCCTTGACAATGTGCATCCCTTGCCGCCGACCAACGATCAGCGGTATGGAGCCACGGCGTTTTGGTGCGTCCTGGAAATTCAACTCTTTTTGACTGGAGATATTGACTAATGGATTACGACGTAAGCATCAGCATCGGCACAACCGCCAACCTGGGCGGCCTGCGCAAGGCCCAGCAGGCCGTGGACGGTCTGGCCAAGGCTGCCGGCAAGGTTCCCGGCAGCTTGTTGTCCGGGGGAGTAGGTGGTGCATCGGCCCCGCCTGTCTATACGGGCACTGCTTTCTCCAATGGCGGCATGTCCTGGCAGCTGGAAGGCGCGTCGGAACTAACCGGGTCCATTAAGCAGGTGGACAAGACCATCGGGGCCGCCGCTCAGGGTCTAAAGACAAATTCATCTTGGCTTTCGCGCAGCATTTCCGCATTGGCAGGATTACCTGGCAAGATTCAGGATTGGGGCAAGGGAGGCATGGATCAGATGCGCCGGTTTAACGGCGGATTGCAGAATATGGCTAACATGGCCAATCTGGGAAAACAGGCATGGGATATTGGCTGGAGCCTGGGACAGTCCTTGTCCAATGCGTTTGGCGTAGGAGCGGACAAGATCAAGGATAAAGTGGCCACCGCCCTGGACGCAGCCAAGGCCAAGATGGCCGCATGGCAAACGTCGCTTTCCGAAACTCTCTCACGGCAGAAAGAAGAAAAATGGTTGAAGAAGGAAGAAGCCGGCGTCAAGCAAATCAATGCGGCCTATGAAGCCCGCAAGAAGGTAATTGAAGACCTGGACCGCAAGGCCCAGGCGCGGCTGGAATTGGAGAACAAGCTTTTACAGATTGAAACCGAGAAGAACCGCAGCATCATCCGGCAGCGGCAAATCAGAGGGGATATTTCCGATTCCCAGGCACGCGACGAACTGGCCAAACTGGATGCCAAAGATGCAGAAGACCGCCGCCGCATTGAGCAGCAGCAGGCGGAACAAGCCCTCAAGACTGCCCAGCAGCTGGCCGAGGCCAAGGAGGAACAGGTGCGCCGCCTCCAGGAGTTCCAGCGGATGCCCAACAAGGGCAATGTGGAGAATTTGAGCAAAGAAGGCTTGTTCGGGCAAGTAGATAACCTCAAGGCAGCAGATGCCGCCTTGAAGGATTGGCAACGTATAGCGCAGCGTAAAGCAGAACTGGAAAAGGACATTGTCAAGGCTGACGGCAAGATACGGGACGGGATGTTTTCCCCGATAAAAGCCGCCTTCATCCCGCAGTGGCAGCAAAAGAAGGCCCAGGATGAAGAAAGCCTCAAGTCCGTCCTGGCCGAACAACAAGCCATGGCCGGCCAGTACGGCATGCAGGGGCAGGATTTTAGACAGGTGGCAGCTGTGCTGGCCAAGCGGTCCCAGGATGCCCGCACCGCCCTGGACAAGTCCATGGCTCTGATCAAGGACACCGGGCTGCTGGGTGATTTGAGCGGCAAGTCAGGAGATGCCGTATATCTGGAATATGCGCGGGTGCTGGAATTTGCACAAACTTTTATTCATAGGCAGACAGATGGTATAGAAGCCGCCCTCAAAGAATCCGTAGCCGCCCAGGATGCCGTTGACCAGGCCGGGGCGCGTCTACGGGATTTGCTGGCCCTGCATGGTGCGCAACGTGCAGCCGAGACCCAGGTATCCGCTGAAACAGGAAAGACCAACGCCCAGCAGGACGACAAGCAGCATGCGGCAACACTGGCCAGCAGCATGGCTGACCGTCTGGTCAAGGCCGCCGAAGCCCAGCACAAGGCAGCCGAACGGCAAACCAGGGCCGCCGAGAATACTAAAACGCAGCTGGGGTATGCGGTGGACAGCCTGAACCGCTATGCGGAAAAGTATGAGGACACGCCGCTATCCGGAGGCATAGAGCGGATATTGCAGACCATTACCAAGCTGCAAGGGAAGCCCGTTAAGGACCGCACCAAGGAAGAAACCAAAGACCTGGAACAACTCCGCAAGTGGATTGAAAACGTCAAGGATGATGGACGGTTTGACAATCTTGTCAAGGCGGCGACGGCGGCCCTGGATAACATGGACGCCGCCCTGGCGGCGGAAAAGAAACGGAAGGAAGCCGAAGCCAAGGCCAAAACCCTGGAAGAACGTTCCCGCAAATTGGCCGACCTGGACGGACAGATGGACCGCAAGAGCAAGGATGCCCTCACCCTGGATGACTGGATGATCAAGGAGCGCGGACGGCTCACCGGACGCATGGGTGAGCTGGGACGCACGGACGTGTCCGGACGCCTCCCGGAAGTGGAGGCGCTGGTGCGCAAGGTACTGTCTGACCAGGGCGACGGCGGCAAGGGAATTTCCCGCCGTGAATCCGGCGAACTCACCAGGATGTTGCAGCAGCTGGAAGCCATTTCCCCCCGTGATAGCACTCCGGAACTGGAAGCGGCCATGTCCCTGATCCGGGAAATGCTGACCAGCTACAGGACCACGTCAGCCAACCAAGCCAGGACACTGGCGGAACTCAACAAGCTGCGCCAGGAAGTGGCCCGCATCAAGAGTCAAACACAGTTCGGACCACGTAAATGAAAATCATCGAACTTACAGATAAAGCCCTGGAAGATGCGTCTTACAGTTGGCAAAATTTTACGCCGATGTGCGTTTCCTGGCGGCAGATGATCCGCCGCAAAAATGAGCCGCCCCCTTATGACTACAAGGAACCGGTGCGCGTCGTATGGTCCGGCGTCACTATCATGGAAGGAACGGTCCGGAGGTGCCGCCCCTCCTTTTCCGGTAACAGCTGGGCGTGGAATATAGAGGTTCATGACATTCTCAAGCCCCTGGAAGGGACGCTCTGCTTTAATGCCTCCGGCAGTCTGAAAGGTGCCTTGAATGCCAATGTAGCAGGCGGCAGTGATGTGGACGTGCCGCGCAAAATATATATTGCCCGCACGGTGAACAGTATCCTGGAAGATGCCCGCAAGTATGGATTGCTGGGGGCGGACGTGGGCATTCAGGTGGACGTTTCCTCCACGGCCTGGGTATGGGACACGGCGCTGGCATGTGATACTTACGCGGGAGTGTTGCGCAAGCTGCTGGGGGCGCGCCCTGGTATGGTGTGCTGGGTTGATTATTCCGGTTCTTCCCCCGTGATCAGAGTTGCAGATGGAGCCAGCCTTCCAGTGGTCACGCTGGATCGCGCCGGGGATTTGCTGACGGCCATAGATTTGGACCCGCGCCATGACCTGGTTCCCCCTGCGGTGGGGGTGGTGCTGACGGCAGGGCGCATGGCCTATCAATCCCAGGTTTGGCCGCGCGGGGCCTCCCTGCGCCAGGAGGGATGCGTAACCGTACAGATGGCCATTTCCGGCAACACGGATGAAACGGAAGAAGAACCGCCAAGCTCCGAGTCTCCCATGTGGGCTTTCCTTAAACCCGAAATACTGGTTCTTGGCGACAAGCTGCCCACCGGACCTGATGATGCTGCCGAGTGGTGGCAGGGAAAAGTTCCCAAGCTGGCGGAGGTTCCGGGAGCGCGCTTTGGGGCGGTCAAAAAAACCATCCTGAAAAACAAGGCCAGCGATGCCAGCAATTACAGCACGGCGGAAAGCGCCCAGGTTTATGAGTTGTTCAAGGGCGATTTGTCGCCGGTGTGTAAACTCATCAAGTGGTGTTATGTCTTGCTGACTCAGGAGGTCTATATCACGGTGCCGCCCCGTCCGGGCTTTGAGTTGCTTTTCGGAAAGCAAAAAGTGGTGAACGGCCAAAAACGCTGGTACAGCAAACTGACATGGAGGGGGCGCACGGTCAACACTCCCAAGCGCTGGTACAGGGCCGACAAGTCCGGGACAACGGGGCCGGAAGATGGTTCCACAATACCGGACAAGCCGGGCACAGGTGGCACAGAGCAGGAATGGCCGGATTATACCGGCGTCCTGCGGGATTATTATGAGATTACCCGGCAGCTTCCCTGGGAAGGGACGTTGCAGTCATTGCGTGCCTTGTCTCCCGCCGGGTTGGTAGGTCGTCAATTATCTATTACGGGCGGCCGCGCGGAATGGGTGGATATGTCCACCGTGGTGCAAGGGGTAAGCGTAGATTTAGCCGGCAGCAGCACGTCTATTAACACAGGGGTGCCAGCGCATTTGTCACTACAGGACATGCTGGACCGCGCCAAGTCCCTGCAATCTGGCCAAGATGTGCTGGACCAAGATGATCAGCAGGATAACCCAATCCTGACTATACAATACGACGATAATGCCTACAAATCACCGGAGGCCCCTACCATCGGGCCGGAGGGGGAGGTTATTTGGAATGAGGCTCCCGACCGTCCGGCTGGTTTTGGGTTCCAGGTTGTCCTGGACTGGGATGACGATAATACTACCGTGACCGGCTATCGGTTGCGGCCGGGGCTACTGCTTCTCAACGGGACGACGTTCTGCAACGCCGCCCCGGAACCTACCGAGGGAGACTGGTACAAGGGGGCCGTTACCAGCGGGGAAATTTGGCTCAATGTGAGGTTCAGCGGCAAAGGCAAGTACCAGGGCAGCACGGTAGCGTATTCGCAAGGTCAGGTGAATCCTTTGCGCCTCCAACCGGAAGAACCGGACGGGGAAGAGTTTTATTACTCCTTCCACCTGGCCACGATTACACCTGACCATGAAGTCATCCAGTATGAACTGGGTTCCATCCAGATTCCCGTTCATGGCGGTTCCAATTATCCCTATGGCCCAGCCTGAAAAATAGAACAACGATGATCAGAACTACCATTTTAACTTTCAATCGTGATGCGGCGCTATCTCTGGCGGCATTGCGTTGCGTGCGCCGGCGTTTGCCGGATGCCGCTGTAACGGTGGCCGATGATGGACACGATCCGGTCACGGCAGAGGTGGCCTCCCAAATGCAAGCCCTGGGTGCCAGGTATGTGCAGACGGATTTTCCACGGCGCGGCAACCTCAACGGCAGTTCCTGTGTGCGTGGCATCCTGGCGACGTTGCTGGACGGCACAGCCGATGACGATGTAGCCATCAAGCTGGATGCCGACACGGCATTGCGTTCTGACGGACCTGTGCGCCGGATGCTAGCGGCGGGTGCGGAAGGGTTCGGCAGCTGCTGCGACGGACGGATCATGTGCGGCCTGTGCTATGGGTTCACGGGGTCCGCGTTGCGCCGGATGCTTGCAGTTCTGGACCGGCTGCCCATTGGGGGTGACGATCCGGAGGATATAGCAACGGGACGCCTGGCCATGGCCGCAGGGGTTCCGCTTCATATAGAGCGGCCCTGGGCGGCATCACGGCCGGAGGGGCGCTGGGCGGCCTACCGCTGGCCAACGATGCCGGCAGTAGCCAAATATGACCGGCTGGACGTGGTGACGCTGGGCACTCTTCACATGCCCCGGCAGCAGATGGACGCAGCAGAATTCATTCGCGTATTTGACGAGTTGGCCGCCAGGGACGTGATCGGGGAGTAGGGAGGCCAGTTCAAGCCGTTTTCAAGGGAGGTGCAACCAGGTTGCAATGGGGATGCAGCGGGCAGACGTTCAAGGGCGTTTTTCCACGATGCTTGATAATTTTTCTACGATGCGCTGCGACGTTACAGGTGCGACGGCCAACACAGGATCGTGAAACCCGCTCAACAAAGTTTCAATCCACGCACCCGTGAGGGTGCGACGCGGAAGAACACCAAGGTGACGGGCAACACCATCGTTTCAATCCACGCACCCGTGAGGGTGCGACTGCGGACTGTCGCCAGGGAGCAGGCCAAAAACTGGTTTCAATCCACGCACCCGTGAGGGTGCGACCTTTCGGCTGCGGCAAAGGCCTGCTGCTCTTCTGGTTTCAATCCACGCACCCGTGAGGGTGCGACTTAGAGCACACAAACAAGCAGGCACATTATTGCCGTTTCAATCCACGCACCCGTGAGGGTGCGACAAGTTTTTCTTACCAGTTCTAACCAGTTCTACAGGTTTCAATCCACGCACCCGTGAGGGTGCGACAATCCGGGTCAAATACGAGGACTGTCCGCACATCGTTTCAATCCACGCACCCGTGAGGGTGCGACCCGCGTCAAAATCGAGAGTAAGGAGGACCTGGCGTTTCAATCCACGCACCCGTGAGGGTGCGACAATCCGGGTCAAATACGAGGACTGTCCGCACATCGTTTCAATCCACGCACCCGTGAGGGTGCGACCCGCGTCAAAATCGAGAGTAAGGAGGACCTGGCGTTTCAATCCACGCACCCGTGAGGGTGCGACAAGCTGGTTTGACGATACCGCGCTCCGGCTTCCAGTTTCAATCCACGCACCCGTGAGGGTGCGACCTGTTATATCGGCGTCGATACCGGGGAAAGCGTAGTTTCAATCCACGCACCCGTGAGGGTGCGACCTGCGGAGCGGGACATATTGTTAATGTACTGCGAGTTTCAATCCACGCACCCGTGAGGGTGCGACCAAACTAAACTAAACTAAAAATATGGCACTGAAAGTTTCAATCCACGCACCCGTGAGGGTGCGACCTGGATGACATGCACCAGTTGGACGCCGTTGGAGGTTTCAATCCACGCACCCGTGAGGGTGCGACCGGCCAAGCAACTTTCAGAGCAGAGGAAAACTAACGTTTCAATCCACGCACCCGTGAGGGTGCGACGGCGGAAGGGAATATGCATTGAAAGTTAGTGGTACAAACAGCCCTTTGCGCCAACCTCTTTCAAGATGCATATTCCTTACCCCCTTATATTTTATTGGAAAGAATGTCAATCTACTGATTTCAAGGACTTACAGAAATCGCCGATCTCCCGGGGAATTTCTGTGAGCTTGAGGTTGGCGCAAACAGTTTATCGGTTCAGCAATTCATTTTGGAATTGCTGATTCCCATCTGGTTCACCAACCTGTTTTTGATGCTAGATGGTCAAGGGTCCATCGTCCAGCAACTTTTTCTCCACAGCCATTTTGAAATCAAAAGGCCGCTCCATATTAATGGAGTGGCCTTGAAGTGTTTTCCGGCATCGGCGGCTGTCAAAGGCGCCGTTAACGCACACGGGCAATGAGCCAGTGCAACAGGTCCTTGATGGCGACGCGTTCCTGTTCCATGGAGTCGCGGTGGCGAATAGTTACCGTGTCCTTGAGGGAGGCATCGTTTTCCCCAAGGGTTTCAAAGTCCACCGTGATACAGAAAGGTGTACCCACTTCATCCTGGCGGCGGTAGCGGCGGCCGACGGCTCCCGTTTCATCATAGAATACGGGCATCCACGGCTGGAGCGTTTTTTCAATTTCCCGGGCGATGCGCACCTGTTCCTCGTTTTTCTTGAGCAGCGGGAAAATAGCGGCCTTGATGGGAGCCATCCGGGGCACAAAGCGGAGCACGGTACGGACGTCTTTCTTGCCTTTGTCATCCACCAGTTCTTCTTCATCATAAGCTTCACAGATGATGGCCAGAATGGTGCGGTCACACCCGGCGGAGGGTTCCACCACATGGGGAATGAATTTTTCCCGCGTTTCTTCGTCAAAGTATTCCAACGGGCGTCCGGAACCTTTCTGGTGACAGCTCAGGTCATAGTCCGTGCGGTAGGCAATGCCTTCCAGTTCCTGGATGCCAAACGGGAATTCGTATTCCAGGTCATAGGTTTTCTTGGAGTAGAAGGCTCGTTCGCCGTCCGGAACGTCCAGAATATGGATGTGTTCGCGCGGCACGCCCACTTCGTCATAGAAGCAGAGGCGGTGTTCCAGCCATTCATCCACCAGGCGCAGACCGTCTTCCGGCCGGCAGAAGTATTCGATTTCCATTTGTTCGAATTCGCGGGAACGGAAGGTGAAGTTGCGCGGGTTGATTTCGTTGCGGAAGGATTTGCCGATCTGGGCGATCCCGAAGGGGAGCTTCACGCGGGAGCTGTCCAGGATGTTCTTGTATTGGCAGAAGATGGACTGGGCCGTTTCCGGGCGCAGCCAGCCAGTGGCATTGGGATCGTTTTCATCGGAGGTGGCTCCGATGGTCGTCTTGAACATGAGGTTGAATTCACGGGCTTCCGTCAGCAGGGAACCATTGGCGGGGTTGTACATGGTGGAGTCCGTTATGGCCTCCATGCGCTCGCCTTTCAGTTCCATTTCCTTGTGGGAGACGTCCTTGCCAGCCAGCTGGGCATAGTACTGGGCCGCAGTCTTGCGGGCCTTGTCCGCCTGTTTTTCTGAGTCCACCAGCACGGAGTATTCCTTTTCCATGCTCCAGGAGCCGTCCTTTTTAGCGGCTCCGGTGTAGAAAAATCCCATGCCGCTCTGGGCCGGCACCTGGTCGGCGCGCAGGCGTTCCTTGGTCAGCAGGCAGTCGCACATCGGGTCGGAGAATCCGCCCACATGGCCGGATGCCACCAGTACGGAGTTATGCGTCAGGATGGAACCGTCCATGCCGACCACATCGTCGCGCTCCTGCACGTTTTTGCGCCACCAGTATTCCTTGAGGTTGCGCTTGAGTTCCACCCCCATGGGACCGTAGTCCCAGCAACCATTCAGACCGCCATATATTTCAGCTGCCTGGAAGATGAAACCCCGCCTTTTGCAGAGGCTCACGATTTTCTCCATTCGGGCGGGATCTGTATTGGTTCTGTCTGCCATGATAATATCTATAATTGGGTTGGCTATGCGGGTTGTATTGATGACCGCAATCAGCGGCCAGTGAAAGCAAAAAGCGTGTCTTCTCAAGAATTCCAGGGGAGAGGCACATCCTTGAGCAGCTGGGAGTCATATCCAGCTTCCACCAGCGTGCGGAAGGCTTCCATCGCCTCCGGAGTCACAGGTTGTTCCGTGGAAAAACCGCGCCTGGGGTATTCCAGTATCCGCTGGAAGTCCCCCACCATGGCGGAGACAACCAGCTCCCGCGGCAGTTCCGGGGTCAAGTATTCCCGGAAAGTGACGGGAGGGGAGCTGACCGCCACCTGCGCTTCCGGCCACTGGGCCTGGAGCGTAGCCAGCGTACGCCGCTCCATGTACGGTTTTTGCAGGGCAATGAGGCTGGCAGGGTCCGGGATGCCGGCCTTTTTCAGGATTGTACGGGAAAAGCGGACGTTTTCCCCGGTGTTGGTAGATTTATTTTCAATGAGGATACGGTCTTCCGGCACTCCCTTTTTCATGGCCGCCTCAGCAAAGAGTTCCGCTTCCGGCACGGCCCATTCCCCGGTGAACCGCCCCACCCCGCCGGAAAACAGGAGAAGAGGGGCCAGCTTCCGCGCATAGAGTTCCGCCGCATATTCCGCCACCCGCACGTCATTGCTGCCAAGGATGAAGATGAGGTCCGCCGGGCGCAGCTCCTGCTTCACATGATGGTAGTCCCACAAAATTTCTATCGCTTCTTCCGGAGTCATCGGCCCTATGTACCCAAGAAGTTCCTTTCTGTAAACGCCGGATTCACCACAGTCCGTATTTGCCCCATTCCAGCGCGGCCCATCCCAGCAGCGCATTCGCCACCGCATGCATGACGATGACGGCGCACAGGTTTTTCTGCCACACGGCAAGAAGGTACGCCAAGGAACCGTAAATGAAGGCGCCGCAGTAGTCCACAGGCTGGTGCACGGCCATGAAACAGAGAGTGGTCACCCAGTACGCTTTCCAGCTATGCGTGCCGAAGGGGATTTTCCAGGGATGGTCCAGGTTCACCATCAGGCGCATCAGATAACCGCGCCAGAAGAGTTCCTCCACCAGCGCCACCACCACCACGGCACGGAAGAAGCGCAGGACCAGCGCCGCCAGCCAGCTCCAGGAATCCGGGGCAAAGACGACGCCGGGATCAAAGCCTTCCGGGCGCATGTCAATTCCCAGCAGGTACCGGTACCATGGCCAGGAGGGGTGGCCAAACCATGCATCCGGACCGCCCGGCAGACGGTCCGCCGCCATCGTAGGGGCCAGCCAGCACAGGATGCCCAGCACGCCGAAGAGGATTCCCCATGCGGCGGGTTTCCATTTCCAGTCCCAGTCAATGGCTTTTCTCCACCACAGGAGCAGGACAAAGCAGACGATGGCCTGCACAGGGTACAGCCATTGCTCCGGCGCCCTTCTCCACCAGGCGGCGGCGGGGTGGTTCCATTCCAGGAACGGCCCGCCAAGCTGCCACAGCAGGGTAAAGCCCATGAACACCGCAAACGGCGCTACGTACGCCCTTGTTTTCAAGGCCTCCGGGACGGAGTTCATGGACGCGGAGGGGTCAGGAAAGAGTTTTCACGAAACGCTCCATGCGGTTGCAGGCTTCCTTGATCTGGTCAAAGGCAGTCGCATAGCAGCAGCGCAGGAAGCCTTCCCCGCTTGCACCGAAAGCGGTACCGGGCACGGCGGCCACCTGCTCTTCCATCAGCAGGCGCGTGGCAAATTCCTTGCTGGAAAGGCCGAATTTGGAAATGTCCGGGAAGGCGTAGAATGCGCCGCCGGGCAAATGGCAGTCCATGCCGATTTCATTGAACCGCTTCACCAGGAAGTCCCGGCGCTGACGGTAGCTTTCCCGCATTTTCATCATGGCGGAGGTTCCGTTTTCCAGTGCTTCAATAGCCGCCTCCTGGGAAGTGATGGGCGCGCAGAGCATGGAGTACTGGTGAATTTTCATCATGGCGGAGATGAGCGGTTCCGGCCCGCAGGCATAACCCAGGCGGAAGCCCGTCATGGCAAATGCCTTGGAAAAGCCGTGCAGCAGCAGCGTGCGTTCCTTCATGCCCGGCAGGGTGGCGATGGAAACATGCGGCTTGCCGTCGTAACGCAGTTCACTGTAAATTTCATCCGTCAGCACAATGAGGTCGTTCTTGATGCAGAGGCGGGCAATTTCCTTGAGCGTTTCCACAGGAGCCACCGCTCCGGTCGGATTGGTGGGAAAGTTGAGCATCAGCACCTTGGTCCGGGGCGTAATGGAGGCTTCCAGCACGGCCGGATTCAGGGCAAACATATCCTGCTTGCTCGTAGGCACGGCGGTAGCCACGCCATAGGCCATGTTCACGCTGGGTGCGTAGGAGACGTAGCAGGGTTCGTGGTAAAGCACCTCGTCCCCCGGATTCAGCACGGCGCGCAGAGCCAGGTCAATGGCTTCACTGACGCCCACCGTCACCAGCACTTCATGCAGGGGGTCGTATTTTACATGGAAGAAGCCTTCCACATATTTGACAATGGAACGGCGCAGGGATTCCAATCCGTAGTTGGAAGTGTAGGAGGTGTGCCCTTTTTCCAGGGAGTAAATGGCCGCCTCGCGGATGTTCCACGGCGTGACGAAGTCCGGTTCCCCTACGCCCAGGGAGATGATGTCCGTCCGTCCCGTGACCAGGTCAAAGAATTCCCGGATGCCGGAACGGGGGATGGAGCTTACCTGCTCCGCAATTTTGTTCTGCCAGTTCATGATGATTTCTTTCGTGTCGGCAGGGGCTTACGGAGCAACAGCCAGGCGTTCATTCTGCGCGGGGGCCTCGAACACACAGCCGTTTTTCTTGTAGGTTTTCAGATGGAAGTGCGTGGAAGTGGACAGCACCCCTTCCAGCGTGGACAGTTTTTCCGCCACAAACCGGGCAATGTCACGCATGCTTTTTCCTTCCACCAGCACCAGCAGGTCAAAGCCGCCGCTCGCCAGATAGCAGGAGGAGACTTCGTCAAAACGGGAGATGCGCATCGCCAGGCGGTCAAAGCCGCCATCGCGTTCGGGCGTCATTTTTACTTCAATGAAGGCCGCTACCCTGCTGTCGTGTTCGTATTCCTCATTTACCACCGCCTGGTAGCCCAGAATCACGCCTTCCTTTTCCCACTGCTCCCGCTGGGCTCGAACGGCTTCTTCAGTCATGTCAAGACGTTCGGCCAATTCGCCATCGCTCAAGCGGGCTTGAGTCGCCAGTAACTGTAGAAGTGATGCAGTGGACATAAAATTTCAGGCATAAAAGACCCTTTTATAGCGAACGTGTCAAGAACACATATTACGCAAGGCTGACATCCGTTCTTTCCAACATAATAAAATACGTTCTTTTTCTTCAAAAAACAGCCGCCGTTCCGAGAATATAATGCTATTGCCTTCAATAAGATAACCATTATTTCAAACATCCGTTGGAATTATTTTCAGAGAATAGTTGCTCTAATCCGCCTTTTGTGCCATAGTAAAGTGCATAGACCTGTAGCGTCCCTTTACAAGGAACGCTTGTTTCCAATTTTTATATGACAGTCTGATATTATGAGCATGGCACTTAACCCGGATAGGGCTACCCTGAACTTTCTCAATGCCTTTCCGGAAGAAATCCGTCTGCGCGGCGAGAAGCTCCAGAAAGACGGAGCGGTTACGCAAATCTTTGGCAATCATTTGTATATTCAGGGCCGTGTGGAAGATGCGCACGGCGTACACCGCGTGAACCTCCGCCTCCAGGGCAACAGGTGGTTCGGGGCTTGCTCCACGGAAGACGAGGATCTGGCCGGAGCGGCCATGTACGCCGCCATGCTGGAACGCATGTACCGCGGCCAGGATCTTCCGGAGTCCCCGAACGAACTTAACGACGTTCCCCTGCTGGATATTCTGGAAGAGAAGCTGGGCCGCGAACTGGATGACAAGGAAGCGGATTACGTCAGCAAGCTGGAGAAGCGCTACCGCCGTTTCGCCATTGAGCAGGAAATCCATGACCATGACATGGTGCGCCTGAATCCCCGCTGGGAAATCGTCAGCTATGACCCGCTGGAACTGTGGCCCGTGCCTCCCACGAACATCCTTGAATTCTGGAATTACATCGCCTACGCCTTCAACAAGAGGCGCCTGCCCTACCCGGAATTCATGGAATCCATCACGGACCTGGAAAAAGTTCAGCGCAAGATTCACGAATGGGAGCGTTCCCGTGAAGTAGGCACTTGGTATGACCGCATCCAGTCCGTGAATGAACGACCCCCGCAGCCGCCCCGCGGAGAGCTGTTCATGAGGCTCGTTTCCACCATCAACGAGGGCCATTTCGAATACCGCCATTCCCTGAAGCAGGACTGGATTCCCGTCCGGGAAAAGCAGGATTTGGAACATCTGGAAAACCTGCATGAACGCGCTGCCGTGCGCATGGATGCCCAGACGGAAATCCTCCTTGTATCCCTGTCCGATTACGCCCGTGCGGAAGACGCCCTGACGCTGGACCTGGACCAGGAAGCCGCGTGCGCCCTGATGAACAAGCTTTTCCACCAGCCCGCCCTGAAAGGCTACCTGGTGAACCTGGATGAAAATTATTTCAAGGTGGTGGACGAACCGCTCAAGTGGATTTGCCAGGACGACCCCATTGAGCCGGACTGCTACGCCCTCCAGCTCGCCACGTCCACCGGCATCAACGTCTCCCACTCCGTCCGCCAGCTTCCCGGCCAGCAGGAGCTGTACCAGTCTGACGAAACCGTGTTCCCGGGCCCCCCCCGCTGGCTGGAGAGCACGGAAGTGGAACCCCGCTATTCCATTCCCAAGCAGGTCATCGACAGCCTTGAAGGGGTGGAATTCCTGCGCAAGATCGGCGCTTCCCTTCCCCCCAGCATGGAGGACCGCGTGGTGGACATTGACCTCCGCGGCACCTTTGACATGAAGATTGTCCGCGGCCTCACCTCCGCGGAAACGGAGCACGTGCTCTGTGAAGTAAGCGCCAGGGACGCTTCCGGCTACCGCACGGAAAAACTCGGCAAGGACGGCTGGGACGTCGCTCACCAGGAGCCCATGAAAAACAAGGCCCTGCTGCGCTTCATCCGGGAGCACCTCTATCCCATTCCCGGCCTGCTGGAAGAAATGGGCTTCTCCTATGATCCCCAGGTGGGCGCTTTCAAGGCCCGCGTTACCCGGCAGTTCCCTGAAAAATTTGCGGAGTGGGCCAAGCAGCTCCCGGAAGAGCTGACCGTCAACATGGATGACAAGCTCAAGACGCTGCTGGCGGACCCGGTGGCCGCCGCCGTGCGGTTTGAAGTAGTTAACCAGGAGATTGACTGGTTTGATCTCCGCATCGTCATTGACGTGGAAGGCGTCCAGCTTTCCAAGGAACAAATCCGCGCCCTGGTCGCCGCCAGAGGCGGCTACGTCCGTATGGACGACGGAGGCTGGATGCGCCTGGAAATCAAGCTGGACAACGACCAGCGCGACGCCGTCACCCGCCTGGGCCTGGACCCCTTCGACCTCTCCGGGGAAACCCACCGCATGCACGCCATGCAGCTGGCGGACCCGAAGGCCGCGGAAGTGTTCGACCCGAAGGCCTGGAAACGCATCAAGGACCGCACCGCGGAAATCAAGATCGATGTCAAGCCGGACGTCCCCTCCCAGCTCCAGGCCACCCTGCGCCCGTACCAGGTGGACGGCTTCCACTTCCTGGCCTATCTGGCCACGAACGGCTTCGGCGGCATTCTGGCGGACGACATGGGTTTGGGCAAAACCATCCAATCCATCACTTACGTGCTCTGGCTGCGTGAGGAATTCGCGCGCAAAAACAAATCCAAGAAGAAAATCGCCGTTCCTCCGGTACTCATCGTCTGCCCCAAGTCCGTGCTGGATGTCTGGGCCGGGGAAACGGAGAAATTCGCTCCCGGCGTGCGCGTACTCGTCATCCGCAGCAAGGATCAGGCCAATCTGGACGACATCCGGAAGAATTACGATATGGTCGTGGTCAACTACGCCCAGCTCCGCGTCTGCGGAGAAACCCTGAACCAGATCAAGTGGCTCACGGTCATCCTGGACGAAGGCCAGCAGATCAAGAACCCGGACTCCAAGGCGGCCAAGGCCGCCCGTGAAATCGTCTCCTACAACCGCCTGGTCCTTTCCGGCACGCCCATTGAAAACCGCCTGCTGGACATGTGGTCCCTCATGGCCTTCTCCATGCCCGGCGTTCTCGGTTCCCGTTCCTACTTCAAGAAGCGCTTTGACAAGCGCAAGGACCCGCAGAGCCAGAACCGCCTGGCCGCGCGCCTGAAACCCTTCCTGCTGCGCCGCACCAAATCACAGGTGGCGAAGGACCTGCCCCCCAGGACGGAAGAAGAAGTGTACGCCAAGATGGAAGGCATCCAGAGCCAGCTGTACAAGGCGGAACTCCGCCGCATCCAGCAGGCCCTGCTCGGCCTGGATTCAGACGAATCCGTCAAGAAAAACAGCTTCGCCATCCTGCAGGGCCTCATGCGCCTGCGCCAGATCTGCTGCCACCCCGGCCTGGTGGACCCCAAGTACGCCAAGGAAGACAGCGCCAAGATGACCGCCCTGTTCTACCTGCTGGACCAGCTCCGGGAGGAAGGGCACAAGGTGCTCGTCTTCTCCCAGTTCGTCTCCATGCTGGAAATTATCAAGAACCGGCTGGAAGCGGAAAACAGGCCGCTTAACTACCTTACCGGCCAGACCAAGGACCGCCGCGGGGAAATTGAAAAATTCCAGACTACCAAGGACCCGTCCGTCTTCCTGCTCTCCCTGAAAGCGGGGGGCGCCGGCCTCAACCTTACTTCCGCCTCCTACGTGGTCCTGTATGACCCGTGGTGGAACCCGGCCGTGGAAAGCCAGGCTATTGACCGTACGCACCGCATCGGCCAGAAGAACAAGGTGATTGCCTACCGCCTGCTGACGAAGGACTCCGTGGAAGAAAAAATCCGCATCCTCCAGCATCAGAAGAACCAGCTCGTCGCCAACGTGCTGGGTGACGAGGGCTTCACCTCCAGCCTGGGCATTGACGACCTGAACTTCATCCTCAACCACGGGGATGACGAAGAAGGCTAAGCCGATGGCGGTGAGTAGAGAGTAGTGAATAGAGATTAATTATTTCAACTTCCGGACATTGGTCCGCTCATTCTTTCCCTACTCTCTGATCTCTCATCATTAATCGCTATAAAAAAGCCCTGCAATTTCATGCAGGGCTTTTTTATTTCACCATTTAAGGCTGACAGGGTCCGTATGATAAAGAATCCCGGCCTCGTCACGCACAAGAAGAGTTAACTGGATGCGCGCAGGAAGGCGCAGCATCTGGAGGCCGTTGAACGCAAATATCTGCCCCTGGCACAACAGGGGACGGGAACCGAACAGTTCATCCCCTTCAATCACCTGCGTGCCGTCTTCATGGGAACGGACGGTCCACTTTTTACCGATGATGCGCACGGCGCCTTCCCCCGTATTGCGGATGCTCACATTGTAGGGCACGGGAATGCGCCCGTCGTCACGGACCATCCGCTCCAGCTTTTCATCCCGTGAATACAGGCTGCGCGGCGTGAGCCGCACTTCCAGGGTGGTCAGGAGGGGGAGAACCATACGGGAGCCGGGGAGGAATTATGATTCCACAGGAGCCAGGGCCGCCTTCATCAGCTCCAGCGTCGTCTTGCGGATGGCTTCCACGCCCGCCTTGGTGGGCTTGGCGTCCGGAGCCAGCGTCATCTGCTCCTGCAAGGTCGTCAGAAGGTTCATGATTTTTGCAATGTCCCGGCGTTCCTTCATTTCCGGCTCCACCCCGTCCAGGATGTAATGGAAGTATTCCGGCACGTCCGGCTGGAAGATGACCTTCGCCTTGTCCTCCGCAAACTTGTTATCCAGCGCCGCGGTAGCGGCATCCAGGGCGCGTATCCATCCTCCCAGGCCAATCAGGTTCGCCATGTCGGAATCCCGCAGGGAGGCAAGCTCCTGTTCCACGTCGGACTGAATCAGGGCCAGATTATTCTTGAAACTGCTCAAATCCCCGTCTTCCGCATTTTTCAGCAGGCTGGCGGCATGGCGGTTCACCCGTTCCCCGGCTCCGATGGCCTTCGCATAGCTGGAGAGGTCCAGCGCAATGGGCTTCACTTCGTTCATCTTGCCGCACTGCACGATCACAAAGCCGTCCGCCATCATGCCGCCAAGCTGGAGAGCCAGGGAGCAGCGGTCCATGGGGGGGGCGTTCGGGACGCGCGCGCAGCGCCACGTTCTCCGGAATTTCCGGCAGCCCTTCCAGGTCTTCAAAAATCTTGCGGATGGACGGCGCGGTAAATTCGTTGATGCCCAGCTCCTCATTCATGTGGGAGTCGTCCAGCAGGCGTTCCGGAATGGCCGGCTGGCCCTGCCTGTCCTGCTTGCCGGGCGGCGGCGTCTGCACATCCAGCACGGCTTCCTCCTTCTCCGGGGCGTTTTCCTTCGCGGCGGCAAACGCCATTCCCCCCGTGACGGATACAGCCGCTGCCAGCACATACAATCTCTTCATAACAACACTCAAAAAGGTTAAGCAAAACGGAATATGTCTTGACTCTCGCCCTATGGTGTCTTATACGGGCGTCACGTCAAGGAAATCCCCCGCGCCTGACGCAAAAAGATACCAAACACCCTTTGCAAGCCCCGCATGTCTTTAAATTACAATTTTATCTGGCTCCTGTGCTATCTTCTGGTTCTCGTCGGCCTGGCCGGATACGGCTTTCACCGCCTGAGCATCGTTTACCTGTACTGGAAGAACCGCAACAACAAGCCCCAGCCCAAGTCCCGCTTCCAGGAACTGCCCGTCGTTACGGTCCAGCTCCCCATGTTCAATGAGAAGTTCGTCGTGGACCGCCTTCTGGAATCCGTAGCCGCTCTGGATTATCCTCAGGACAAGCTGGAAATCCAGATTCTGGACGATTCCACAGACGACACCACGGAACAGTGCTACCGCAAGGTGGAGGAACTGAAGGCCCGCGGCTTTGACGCCGTCTGCATCCACCGCACGGACCGCACGGGCTTCAAGGCCGGCGCGCTGGAAGCGGCCACCAAGGTGGCCAAGGGCGAATTCCTGCTGATTCTGGACGCCGATTTCGTTCCGGAACCGGACCTTCTGCAAAAAACCATCCATTTCTTCACGGATGAAGGCGTGGGCCTCGTCCAGACCCGCTGGGGCCACATCAACCGGGAATACAACCTTCTCACCCGCGTGCAGGGCATGTACCTGGACGGCCACTTCGCCATGGAGCAGACGGCGCGCAACCGCTCCGGGCGTTTCTTCACCTTCAACGGCACCGCCGGCATGTGGCGCAAGTGCGTGATCGGGGATGCGGGCGGCTGGTCCCATGACACCCTGACGGAAGACATGGACCTTTCCTACCGCGTCCAGCTCAAGGGCTGGCGCTTCATTTACCTGAACGATGTCGTCACCCCGGCGGAACTCCCCGTGGACATGGACGGGTTCAAGTCCCAGCAGCACCGCTGGACCAAGGGCTCCATCCAGGTCTGCCAGAAAATCCTGCTGGACATCTGGCGCTCCAAGGCTCCCCTCAAGGCCAAGGTGGAGGCCACCACGCACCTTACCTGCAATTATTCCTACCTGCTCCTGGCCCTGCTCTGCTTCCTGGTGTACCCCATCTGCACCCAGCGCATTCCGGAAAATGAAACGGTCTTCATGTGGTTCGTGAACGTGGCCCTGTTCTTCATGACCAGCGTGGCCGTCTGCATCTTCTACATGAGCGCCCAGATCGTGGTGCGCCCCAAATCCTGGTGGAAGGAGCTGCCCTACCTGCCGCTTCTCCTCACGCTGAGCGTGGGCATGGCGGTCAACAACGCCAAGGCCGTTCTGGAAGCCATCTTCGGCCATCAGTCCGCCTTCGTCCGCACGCCCAAGTACGGGGTGGACCAGAAGGAAAACAGGCAGCATGTCTCCCAGCTCAAGCGCAACGGGTACAGGGCCATCAAGTCCGTCGTCATCCCCGTCCTGGAAATCGCCTGCGGCACCTTCTTCCTGAACCTGATCATCATCATGATCCGCCAGGGCCATTACCTTTCCCCCATCCTGATGATTCCCTTCCTGGGATTCTACTACACGGGGTTCTGCTCCCTGGGCCGCATGATCTCCAACCTGCTGCCCGCCAAGCAAACTGCCAAAGCCAAGAACTGACACCTTTCCCATGCCTGCGCCTCTCTCGCAAGCAGTACGCCTGATTCAACTCGCCGGCGCCGCCTTCGCGGTGTTCGGCGCCTTGGTATCCTGCTCCCGTCCGGACTACCAGCCCACCGCCATCGTCAAGGATGGCGCCGTCGTTAGCGTCAGGGACCAGAAAATGGCCGTCATGCGCAACGGACACGTCGTAAAAACCTACCCCATCAGCACTTCCAAATTCGGTCTGGGCGACAGGAAGGGGAGCTGCCGCACTCCGCTGGGCGCCCACCGCATCGCCTCCAAGATCGGCACCGGACAGCCCAAGGGCATGGTGTTTAAAAGCCGCAAGCCCACCGGGGAATGCGTGGCCCCCAATTCTCCGGGCCGCGACCCCATCGTCACCCGCATCATGTGGCTGGAAGGGCTGGAAGGCCGCAACCGGAATGCCCACTCCCGCCTGATTTACATCCACGGAACGGCGGAAGAACGCACCATCGGCACGCCCGCTTCCTACGGCTGCGTGCGAATGAAAAGCAATGACGTGTACGAAGCCTTCAACCTGCTCCGGACCGGGGATCCCGTCGTGATCGAACGCTGCTCCATAGACGCTTCCCTGAAAGCTCTGGCCCAGGCGGAAAAAACGCAGGATTCCTCCCTGCTGGTCATGGCTTCCGCACCGTCTCTCATGGAGAATGCCAACACGGCTTCCATCATTTCCCACCGCCGCCGGGCATCCCGTCCTCCCGCCGTAGCCCTTTCCCGCAAGCAGACCGCGGCCGCCGGGAAGAAAGCCTCTCCCCACAAGCGGACGGCAGTCCGCAAGACAGTGAAGAGCTCCAAAGCCGCCGCCCGTTCCGCCAGGGGGACCCGTTACACCCTCGGCTGAACCGACCTTCCCCGCCATTCTTCCGGCATTCCCGTTCCTCCGCCTCCTGACATGGCTGTTTGAACGCATGGTTGCCTGCGTCCGTCACATTTGTTAACGTAGACTTATGGCCATGATGGAACATGAAGATATCAGCAATGAAAACCTGGCGGGCCACCTTCTGGTTTCCGCCCCCTATCTGGACGGCGGCGGCTTTTACCACTCCGTGATTTTTCTGAGCCGGGTGGAGGAGGAATTCGTCATAGGCCACATCCTGAACCATCCGGCCGGCATGAACGTGGGAGAAGTGGCGCGCCATACGGACATTCCGGAATCCCTTTACCCCGTTCCCATCTTCAAGGGAGGCCCCGTGGAGCGCAACCAGCTCATTTTCGCCGCCTTCGTCCGTACGGAGGACAAATTGCGCGTCCAGTTCCATCTACAGGAGGAACAGGCCCTGGAATACATTGAGGATCCCCACGCCATCCTGCGCGCCTACGTGGGCCACAGCGCCTGGACGCCCTCCCAGTTGCGCCGGGAGCTGAACGACCGCGCCTGGTACGTCTCCCCCACCGTGCCGGACATCTGCCTGGAGCCGGACTCCTCCAAGGTATGGGCCATGGCCATGCGGCGCCTCTCCCCCCTGCACCACATCATGAGCCACGCGCCCGCACAGCCTTCCCTGAATTGAACCATCCATCATGAGCATCCAACAGAATCTGGAACACATTCTCTCCCGCATCCGCTCCGCGGAACTCCGTGCCGGGCGTCCGGCTGGGTCCGCCCGCCTCGTCGCCGTCAGCAAAACCTTTCCTGCGGATGACGTGAAGGCGTGCTACGATGCGGGCCAGCGCATTTTCGGAGAAAACAGGGTTCAGGAGGCCCTGGGAAAAATCCCCGCTCTTCCTCCGGATACGGAATGGCACCTCATCGGCCCCCTGCAGCGCAACAAGGTGCGCAAGGCCCTGGAACATTTCACGCTGATCCACGCTGTGGACTCCCTGCGCCTGGCGCAGTTCATGGACGCCGTAGCGCAGGAGACGGGCAAACGCCCCCGCATCCTGCTGGAAGTGAACGTAGGGGATGAAGACAGCAAATTCGGCTTTTCCCCGGAGACTCTGGAACGGGAATGGCCGGAGCTGGCCGCGCTGGACCACCTTGAAATAGCCGGCCTCATGTGCATCCCTCCCCCGGTGGAAAATCCGGACGAAGCGCGCCCTTATTTCCGCCGCCTCCGGGAGCTGAAGGAAACCCTGTCCGGCAAGGGGGGAGCCCCGCTGAGGGAGCTTTCCATGGGCATGAGCCATGACTTTGAAACGGCTGTGGAGGAGGGCGCCACCCTCGTCCGCGTAGGCACCGCCATTTTCGGCGGCCGCTCCTATGCTCCGGCCCCGTGATTTTAGTTGGACAGAAGGAAAAGCGGCGTGTACGTTTGTTCCGGAATAACGGAACGGCCCGGACGGAGCCTTGATTTCAACACCCCATGCTGACAGGAGGAAAAAACGTGATTCCGCATGCGGTGCGGGACGTAGCGGATGCCGCCGCGGCATTTTCCGCCCGCATTGGTCCGGACCGTCATTTTGACTCCCAGGAAAACGTGGAGGAAGCCCTGGCGGAATGCTGCTCTCCGCAGAACGTCACCGTGATCGGCATGACGGGTTCCGGCAAGTCTTCCACGCTGGATGCCCTGGCCGGAGAACGGTTCTGTTCCCGCGTTTCCAGTGAAGCCACACTGGTCCGCTGGCAGTACAGGCCCCACCCCGCGCCCCACACCCATGAATGGGTGCTGGACCTTTTTTACCCGTCGGACGCCCTGCTGAACCTTGAGTTCTGGGACACCATCGGCCTGGAACAAGAGGACGCCCCCCGGAAGCTGAAGCACATCGTCCCCAAATCGGACGCCATTCTTGTGGTCATTTCCGCCAGGGACGGCAACCAGCTCCCTTTATGGGACTACCTCCGGACGCTGGAGGAACGGCTCCATTCCCGCATGGTGCTCGTCATCACCCACGCGGAGCTGCTATCCTTTGACCAGCTCCAGTCCCTGAAAGAGGAATTGCGCTCCACCTCCCGCGAACGCCTGGGCGTGCAGCTTCCCCTGTACCCCGTCACGACCGCCGGGGAGCAGGCTGGGGAAGGCGTGGAAGCGCTGAGAACATGCGTGCAGGAGGTGCTGAAACGCAGCCCGCTGACGGACAAGCGCGTGGAACGCCTGCTGCTGGCTACGGACCGCCTGCTGGAAGAACAGGGAAAGGTGCTCAATGAACTGCACCGCCTTTCCAAGATGGATTCCGGCTTCCTGACTTCCATTGACCGGGAGATAGACCGCATCCAGCTCCAGATGGAGGATGAAATGCCCGCACGGCTCAAGGCATACGCCCAGTACGTGCAGGACTGCGTGCCGCGGCTGGGGAAAAAATCGGCCCGGCAGATGGGGCGCTTCCTTTCCATCCGGCGCACGATGATCCTGCACAAGCTTCCTCCCGTCATTGACGAATGGTTTTATGAGCTGGTCAAGTCCGGCATTGAGGAACGGCACGCGTATTACAACAAGGAATTCCTGAACATCTGCCAGACGCACTGGAACCATGTGCGCCCCCGCGTGAAGGAACAGTGGGACTGCGACATAGGCGATTTTCCCGCCGCGCGGCTCCAGGCGGACCTGGAGGTGTACAAGGAGCGCCTGGGCCGTTCCATTTACATGCCCCTGAAGGATTTCGGCATCAAGCCGTGCCTCAGCAAGCTGTTTCTGGACCAGGAGGACGTGATGAGAACGGAAATCAAGCTGATGCTCATCCTGGTGATTCTGGGAGCCCTGCTGGGGTGCTTCGGAGAACATGCGGCGGGGTTTGCCTGCGTAGCCGCGGCCCTGGCCGTCTGGGTGGGCGGCAACCTGGGGCTGGCCTGGATGCAGTTCCGGCTGTCGCGCCAGATTGTAGCCGCGGCGGCGGAAATGCACATTGCCGTGGAATGCGGCCTGCGGACGCCCCTGTATGAAGCCATGGTCAGCGGCCTTTCCGATTACCGCAAACTGTACGCGGACATCCGCGGCCAGGTGGCCGGCGGCGTGGAACATCTCCAGCCCCTGCTGAATGCCCGCTACGACCTGTTCTATAAACTGACCGTGCAGAAACACCGGTTCCGCATCTAGCCCCTTTCCTTTTCGTCCGGAGACGCGGCTTCCTGTTCCCTGCCGCAGAAACGCACCCGCTTTCCATCAAGCATCACTCCGCGTCCGGCGTAATCACCATGTCCACATGCCTGTCATGGGCTTCCATGGGCAGGTCGTCCAGAAGCTGGCAGGGGAAGCAGACTCCCGCCAGGGAAACTCCCGCAGCCGGACCGGCCAGCAGGGTATCATAAAATCCGCCGCCGTACCCCAGCCGCTTGCCGTCCCGCGTAAACGCGGCTCCCGGCAGAACAATCAAATCCATTTCTCCCGCATGCAGTTCCGGGCAACCCGGGCCGGGTTCGCGAATGTCCCAGCAGCCCGTCACAAACTCCCCGTGGTGGCATACGCGGTGGAAGCTCAGCGTCCTTCCCTCATGCACCAGCGGGAAGTACCATTCCCGGTCCGGCAGCATGTCCAGCAGGGGCAGCAAATCCACTTCCCCCGGCCTGGCGGCAAAAACAGCCACGCGCCGGAAATTCTTTTCCCGTACCAGCGCCGCCACATGGCGGCAGATGGAACGGGACATGGCTTCCCGGGCGGCGGCGTCCAATCCGCCTATCCTTTCACGTATCATGCGGCGCACTTCCCTCTTGGAAGCCGCCGGACCGCTCACGGTTCCGGATTGGGGTGCTTTTCCTTCCATTCCAACAGGCTCTTTAAAAATACGCTTTCCAATGAGTTGCGCGGGTGTCCGGCTTCCAGCCATGCGGCGCGGCCGTCTTCCCTCACCAGCTCCTGCAACTGTTCCAGCAGCTCCGGGGAGGCATGCTCCAGCAGGATTTCCTGCTTGTCGGAATCCCGTGTCAGCTCGTTCATGGAACCCTCCGCAATGAGCAGCCCTTTAAAGATGACGCCCACCCGGTCGCAAACCTCCTGAACCTGTTCCAGCAGGTGGGAGCACAGGAAAACGGTTAGGCCGCGCGCCTTCAGGTTCTCAATAATGTTCCGGATGTCGCGGGAACCGAGGGGGTCTACGCCGGCGGTCGGTTCGTCCAGCACCAGCAGGCGCGGAGACTGAACCAGAGCCTGCGCCATGCCGACGCGCTGGAGCATTCCCTTGGAATAGCCGCCCAGCCGCCTGTCCGCCGCGTCGGCCAGCCCCACCAGGTCCAGCAGTTCACGGACTTTCTCTTTCAGGGATTTGCCGCTCAGGCCGCACAGCTTGCCGTAAAAGGAGACGGTTTCCGCCCCTGTCAGGAATTTGTAGAAGTAGGGGTTTTCCGGCAGAAAGCCTACCTCCTCCTTGCTGTCCGGGGACAGGCTGGATTTGCCGAAGATGGCGCACGACCCCTCCGTGGGCCTCACCAGCCCCAGCAGGGCCTTCATCAGGGTGGACTTGCCGGAGCCGTTCGGGCCAATGAGGCCGTATACCTCTCCCTGCCGGATGCTCATGTCTATCCCCCGCACGGCATGCACCACGGGCTTGCCAAGACCTGTCTTGAAGGTCTTGTGCAGGTTGACGATTTCAGCGGCGGCAGGCTGGTCCATAAGAACGCGGTCAATGCTTGATCTGCCCCAGGCGGCGCAGAAGAATCTGGCTCATGTCTATTCCCTTGGAGAACAGGTCCACCGGGAAGTTTTCATTGGGGGAGTGGATGCGCGCATCCGGCAGGCACATGCCCAGCATCAGGGCGTCCGCTCCCAGCACGCGCTTCATTTCCTCAATGATCGGGATGCTGCCGCCCTCCCTCACCAGCACGGGCTTGCGGCCAAAGGCCTCTTCCAGCGCCTGCTGGGCAGCCAGGCCGAACTCGGAATTCGGGTCGCACACGTAGGCGTTTCCGCCGTGGCCCCGCTTGAATTCCACCGTGACGCCCCTGGGGACATGGCTCTTCACATGTTCTTCCAGCAGCGTTTCAATCTTTTCCGGCTGCTGGCCGGGAACCAGGCGGCAGGAAATCTTGGCAAAGGCATGGCTGGGAATGATCGTCTTGCTTCCCTCTCCCTGGTAGCCGCCTCCGATGCCGTTGATTTCCAGCGTAGGACGGGCGAAAATGCATTCCGCCCCGGTGAAGCCCGATTCCGTCACCACGGTTTCCACGCCCGTCAGCTTCGCCAGCTCTTCATTGCTCATGCCGGGCACGGTGGCCCACATGCTGCGCTCCCACGTGGCGATGGGTTCCACGCCATCGTAAAAACCTCTCACGGCCACGCGGCCGTCCTCGTCATGGAAGGAAGTGATTATTTCCGCCAGGGCCGCAATGGGGTTGGCTACCGCGCCGCCGAACACGCCGGAATGAAGGTCCGCGGAAGGGCCCTTCACGATAATTTCCGCCCCGGCCAGGCCGCGCAGGCCATAGGAAAACGTCGGTGTGTCCGGAGCGGCCATCCCGGTATCGGAAACCACAATCACGTCGCAGGCCAGTTCGTCCCTGTGGTCCTTGATGAATTGGGAAAGACTTCCGCTGCCCACTTCCTCCTCCCCTTCCAGCAGGAAGATCACGTTCACCGGAAGGTGGCCGCCGTTCTGGCGGAGCAATTCCTCCACGCCCAGAATATGGGCGAACAACTGCCCCTTGTTATCCGTGGCGCCGCGGGCGTAAATCTTCCCGTCCCGCACTTCCGGTTCAAACGGGTCGGACTCCCACAGCTCAACCGGGTCCACGGGCTGCACATCATAATGGCCGTAAATCAGCACGGTTGGCTTGCCTTCCTCCCGCGGGCTGCGGGCCATCACAATGGGATGGAGGCGCGTCTTGTGGGCCGCGGCTTCCAGCCCCATGCCGGACAGCTTGTCCACCAGCCAGTCCGCGCAGTCGCTCACGTCCTGGGCGTGCTCCTTCTGGGCGGAAATGCTGGGGAATCTCAACAAGGTTGCCAATTGATCCAGTCTGTTCATGGCACCATCAGACCACGCCTGAGGCTTCAAATCAACCGGTAAAGTGTGGCATTCCGCGCCGGAACGGGCCTTTTTTCAAAAAAATGAGGCTTGCCCGCGGGTCTGGGAACAATATTTGATTGCCCTCGCGCGAGATTTGTTCCTTTATATAGGATTATGTTCAGCAAATCCAAAGTGAAGAAAGTGGATTTCGTCACCCTGTCCAAATTTTACGGCAAATACAAGGAAGCCCTCCAACTGGAGCTCATCAACAGCCCCGCCGGCCTCAGCCGCCACATTTGCGAACCCGCCCTCAACCGCCCCGGGCTGGCGATCGCCGGCTTTTACTCCTACTTTGCCAACAAGCGCATCCAGGTCTTCGGCTCCGCGGAGCTGGCCTACCTTCAAAAACTGCCGGAGGGCATGCGCAAATCCCGCATCCAGCGCATGTTCCGGTGCGAGGTGCCGGGCATCGTCTTCTCCCGTGACCAGGACCCGCCCCAGGAAATCGTGGAGCTGGCGGATGAGGCCGGCGTCTGCGTCTTCCGCACGAGCCTGGTGACCATGAAATTCGTCAACTCCGCCACCATCATTCTGGAAAACGAATTCGCGGAAAGCCTCACCCTGCACGGCTGCATGGTGGACGTGCGCGGCGTGGGCGTCCTCATCCGCGGCAAGAGCGGCGTGGGCAAGAGTGAAACGGCCCTGGGCCTGATTGAACGCGGGGCGGCCCTGGTGGCGGACGACATGGTGTACGTGCGCAACGTGGGCGGAGAACTGGTGGCCAGCGCGCCGGAGATGAGCCGCGGCTTCATGGAAGTGCGCGGGCTGGGCATCGTCAACATCACCACCCTCTTCGGCCTCAAATCCATCCGCCACAACAAGCGGCTGGACCTCATCGTCACCCTCATTCCCGCCAAGGACCAGGAAGCGCTGGACAGGCTGGGGCTGGAAAGGGAGGGCCTGGACGTTCTCGGGGAAAAAGTGCTCCATGTGCAGCTCTCCGTAGCCCCCGGCAGGGACATCGCCCGCCTGGTGGAAGTGGCCGCCATGGACTACCATCTCAAGGACATGGGCATCGACATGGCCGGGGAGTTCAACCGCCGCCTCATGTCAAACTTCCAGCCGCCTGAAAACCAGGACTGACAAAAAACTCTTGGAAAAAAACTTCAATTAGTGTACTTACCGTTCTAGCAACCGTTATCACCCCTTACTTCAAATTCCATGGTTACCAAGGAACTCACCATCATCAACAAACTCGGCATTCACGCGCGTCCGGCTGCTCAATTCGTCAAACTGGCCAGTAAATTTGATGCAGACATTGTCGTGGAGAAGGATGGCGAGGAAGTTGATGGAAAGAGTATTCTGGGCTTGATGATGCTGGCGGTAGGCCACGGCTCCAAGATCACCATCACGGCGGAAGGAAAGGATGAGCAGGAAGCGTTGAACGCGCTGGAAGACCTGATTTCCCGCAAGTTTGAAGAAGATTGAACACTCCGGCTCACGGCCATATGAGACCGGGCCATCAAGCCCGCAGATGATTCAGGAACCCATTTCCACGGAAGAAACCTGGCTTCAGGGCATTCCCGTTTCCCCCGGCATCGCCCTGGGCAAGATCAAAATTCAGATCAGCGGTTCCAAGGAACCCGTGGCGTATGAAATTTCCCCGGAGGAGGTGGATGCCGAATTGGTGCGCTTCCACCAGGCGCTGCAAACCACCGCGGATCAGATCCGGACGCTGCGTGAGCGCATGATCCAGATATCCGGGGAAAAGGACGCCTCCATCTTTGACGCCCACATCCTTCTTCTTCAGGACAAGGTCATCCTCCAGCAGGTTCAGACGGAGCTGCTCAAGCGCCTCCAGAACGTGGAGCACATCTTTTATGTGGTCATGCAGAACTACATGGAAGTCCTGCGCCGCGTGGACGATCCCTACCTGCGCGCCAAGACCGCGGACATGGAGGACGTCATGCAGCGGGTCATCAACAACCTCCGCAGCACGGAACCCCTGGAAGACGAGGAAGAAGCGGAGGAAGCCCAGGTGCTGGTGGCCTATGACCTGACCCCTTCCGACACGGCGGCCATGGACGCCAGCCTGATTCACGGCTTTGCCACGGAAATAGGCTCCTCCGTTTCCCACACCGCCATCCTCGCCCGCTCCATGGGCATTCCCGCCGTGGTGGGGCTGGACCAGGCCCTCCTGCGGGTGGAAAGCCACGCCCCCGCCATCCTGGACGGCTACAAGGGAGTGCTCATCCTGAAGCCCACGCAGGAGACGGTGGAGTACTACAACCGCCTCCAGGTGGAAAAGGAAAAGGCCTACAAGGCGCTGGAAGCGCTGCGGGACCTGCCTACCATCACCAGGGACGGCCGCAACATCCGCCTTTCCGTCAACGTGGAATTCCCCCATGAATACTCCGGCATCAAGGAGGTGGGGGCGGAAGGCGTGGGACTCTTCCGCACGGAATTCTTCCTGCTGGGCAATCCAGCCGGCATGCCGGACGAGGAGGAACAGACACGCTACTACAAGAAGCTGGCGGAAGGCTGCGCGCCCCACGGCGTCATCTTCCGCACGCTGGACTCCGGCGGCGACAAGCTGCCGTGCGAACGGCTCTGCACGCCGGAACCTAATCCCTTCCTGGGCTGGCGCGGCATCCGCGTCTCCCTCAGCCGTCCGGAGCTCTTCAAGCAGCAGCTCCGCGCCATTCTCCGCGCCTGCGCGGACACGCCCGGCTGCGGCATCATGTTCCCGATGATCTCCGGCTATACGGAGGTGGTCACCGCCAAGCACATCCTTCAGGAATGCCGGGAGGAACTGGAAAAGAAAAACGTTCCCTACGCGCGGGACCTGAAGGTGGGCATCATGATTGAAGTGCCCAGCGCCGCCATCATGACGGACGTGCTCGCCCGGGAGGTGGACTTCTTCTCCGTAGGCACGAACGACCTCACGCAGTACACCATCGCCGTGGACAGGGTCAACAACCGCGTCGCCAACATGTTCCGCCCCACGCACCCCGCCGTGGTGCGCATCATCGGCATGACGATCACTGCCGGAGAACGGGAAAACGTCCCCACGGCCATCTGCGGGGAAATGGCGGGGGACATCACCCTGCTTCCCCTGCTGATCGGGCTGGGCGCCACCTCCATGTCCGTGGGCGTGCATCTGGTCCCCATCATCCGGTACGCCATCCGCAACCTGGACTACGGCCAGTGCCGGGACATGGCGCAGAAGGCGCTTCAGGCGCCCAACAGCAGGACCATCGTGGACCTGAGCACGGCTCTGGCACGGAAATCCTATCCGGCCCTGTTTGAATAAGGCCTTCCCTTCCGGCGCATGCCGTACCGGAAAAAACGGCTCTTATCTCCGGCAAACTGCCGCGGGAACACGAATCCTTGACAGAATAGCCCGTTTCATGCGTTATATGAGTACTGGTCTTTTTATCATGAAAACTTTCAGCATTGCATTTTCTCTCATCCCGTTCCTGCTGGGAAGCGCCCTGCCCGCTTCCGCAGCACCCTCAAACACGCCCCGCGCGGCAGCCCAGAAACGCCCCAACATCATCCTTTTCCTGGTGGACGACATGGGCTGGCAGGATACATCCCTGCCCTTCTGGAGGGAAGCGGACGGCACGCCCAAGCCCACCTTCCTGAACAAGCGCTACCGCACGCCCAACATGGAGGCCCTGGGCAAGCAGGGCATGGTCTTCACGAACGCCTATGCGCAGCCCATCTGTTCCCCCAGCCGGTGCAGCCTCATCTCCGGCATGAACTCCGCCCGGCACCGCGTCACCAACTGGACGCTCCTGCGGGACCAGACCACGGATGCCGGCCACAAGGCGCTCAAAGCTCCTGCGGACTGGAGCATCAACGGCGTGCAGCCACTGGGCACCAAATCTTCCGGCACCACCCTTCTCCCCCTGACGGAAGAGAAAATCCAGTACAAGATGGAAAAGCCCTTTACCCCGGTGCTGGGGCTGCCCGCCCTGCTCAAAAAACAGGGCTATACCACCATCCACTGCGGGAAGGCCCACTTTGGCTCCAAAAATACCCCGGGGGCCAATCCCAAACTCTTCGGCTTTGACTACAACATCGCCGGCACGGAAATCGGCGGCCCGGCGGACTACCGGGGCTCCCAGAAATACGGCACGGGGAACTTCCACGTCCGCGGCCTGGATGAGAACAACTATTATGAAAACGACGTCTTCCTGACAGAGGCCCTGACGCAGGAGGTGCTGAAACGCCTGGACGCCATCAGGAACAACCCCAAGGAGGCGGACAAGCCCTTCTACCTGTACATGTCCCATTACGCCATCCACGCCCCCTTCGACATGCGCGGCTATGACAAGCGGTTTGCGGAAGACTACTCCAACCCCAACGACGGCCACAACTGGTCCGACAACGAAAAACGCTACTCCGCCCTGATCCAGGGGATGGACAAGAGCCTGGGCGACATCCGGCAGTACCTGGAAAAGAACAATCTGGATAAAAACACCGTCATCATCTTCATGGCGGACAACGGCGGCCTCGCCATCAGCGGGCGCATGGGCAACAAGGAATCCAACTACCCGCTGAGCTTCGGCAAGGGCTCCAACCGGGAAGGCGGCATCCGGGAGCCGATGATCGTTTACTGGCCCGGAGTCACCAAGCCGGAAAGCGTCTGCACCACTCCCGTCATCATTGAAGACTTCTTCCCGACCATTCTGGAAATGGCGGGAGCCAAAAAAATCCAGGCTCCGCAGGTCGTGGATGGCAAAAGCTTCGTCACCCTGCTGAAGGGCGGCAAAATGAACCCCAACCGCCCCCTGCTCTTCCATACGCCCAACGTCTGGGGGGAGGGGAACGGCAACAACTCGCTTTATTCCCCCAGCACGGCCATGCGCCAGGGGGACTGGAAGCTGATTTACTGGCACCCCACCCAGAAGTTTGAACTCTTCAACATCAAGGAAGACATCAGCGAGGAGCACAACCTGGCGGAACGGCATCCGGACCGCGTGAAAGCCATGGCAAAAACCATGACCGCCCTGCTCAAGGACCGCAAGGCCCAGATGCCCACCTACAAGAAAGACAACCCCGCCGGAGCCCGGGAAGGCTCCCCCGTGCCGTGGCCGGACCAGGCGGCGGCCAGGCTGTAAAGGCATCTCCACCCCTCCCCGGAAAGCCGCATTATTCCCTTTTCTTTTAAGGAAACAGGGAGTATGGTGCGGCTTTCCTGTTTTTATTCCCTTTCTCCATTCTCTTTACAATATCATGAAAAACCTTCTTTCCATCGAACAGCTTACCGGAGACGAAATCAAGGACCTGCTCGCGCTGGGCCACAAGCTCAAGGCGGAACGCGGCCATCACGAACGCCTGCCCCTGAAAGGCCAGACCTGGGCGCTTATTTTCTCCAAATCCTCCACCCGCACCCGCGTTTCCTTTGAAGTGGGCATCAGCGAACTGGGCGGACGCCCCATGTTCCTTTCCGTCCATGACATCCAGCTCGGGCGCGGAGAACCCATCAAGGACACGGCCCGCGTGCTGGGCCGCATGATCCACGGGGCCGCCATCCGGACTTACGGCCAGCAGGAAGTGGAGGAATTCGCCGGCTTCTCCGGCATTCCCACCATCAATGCCCTGACGGACGAGGAACACCCCTGCCAGATCCTGGCGGACCTGCTCACCATTGAGGAAATCTACGGCCCCGGCTCCTGGAAGGACATGAAGATCGCCTTTGTGGGGGACGGGGACAACAACATGTCCCGCTCCTGGATGTGGGCGGCCAAGAGGCTGGGCTTCACCCTCGCCATCGGCGCCCCGACCAACTACCTGCCGCTGGAGGACTTCCGCAGGCACCTGGACTGCGAGAACGTCATCTTCACCACGGACCCCGTGGAAGCCGTCAGGGGGGCCTCCGTCATCAACACGGACGTCTGGCTCTCCATGGGCCAGGAAGCGGAAGGCCTGTCCAAGGAAAAACACTTCTACCCCTACCAGGTGAACAGGGAGCTGCTGGAACACGCCGCCCCCAACCACTCCGCCTTCCACTGCCTGCCCGCCTACCGCGGCAAGGAAATCACGGAAGACGTGCTGGAACACTTCGCCCCCGTCATCTTCCGTGAAGCGGAAAACAGGGTCCACGCCCAGAAAGCCGTTCTCGCCACGCTGGCGGACGCCAACCGGGCATAACCGGCCTTTCCCACCAAAAATCCGAGCCATGAACTACGAAGAACGCCTGCAAGACCTGCTGGATGAACTGGACCTGTTCCAGGACTGGACGGAACGCTACGAATACATCATCAGCCTGGGCAAGAAGCTTCCAAAGCTGGACGAAGCCCACAAGACGGAGGACTCCCTCATCAAGGGCTGCCAGTCCCGCGTGTGGCTGTACACGGAGCCGGACAAGGGAGTGCTGAAGCTCTACGCGGACAGCGACTCCCTCATCACCAAGGGCCTCATTGCCGTCTTCATCCGGCTGCTCTCCGGCCTTCCCCCGGAAGAAATCCTGAAAGCGGACATGTCCAAGCTGGACAGGACCGGCCTGAAGGACCATCTGGCGCCCACCAGGGCGAACGCCCTCAACTCCATGGCCGCCCAGATCAAGCAGGCCGCCATGAACATGGTGGAACACCATTAATTTTTCCGGTACGATGACCCACGGCCTTCTCCCGCATCTCTTCCTTCTCTCCGCAGCCTGCTGCGCGTGCCTCTCATGCAGCAGCTCTTCCAGGGACATCACTATCCGCAGCGTCCCTTCCGGGGCCAGCCTGCGCGTGAACGGAGACTATGCGGGGCAGGCACCCGTCACGCTCTCTCTGAACAGGCACAAGCCCGTGCACGTGGCGGCGGACAAGCCCGGCTTCCTTTCCACGGAAAAAACCTTTTATCCGGAGATGACCACGCAGGGGGCCATCCTGTGGGGCCGCAACAACGAAAAGTCAAAAGACTTCAAGACGGACACCCTGACCATTCGCCTGAAAAAGGCGGACTCCGGAGCGCCGCCCCTGAGGGAACTGCCCGCACAGTGGTAACGGCCTCCCGGCCATGCCTCTCCCCGGGCACGGCTCCATTCCTTCCCTGACGCGCACGGCACGTGCCGCGCGCCCCCTTTGGGTCCTCTCCGCGTCCGGCCTTGATACGCCGGTTTTTCGCGGTAATGGCTATCCTTCCTCCTGCCCCAGGTGCCGGACCATGACGGCGGAACCCACCCTTTTCAGGACCAGGGCCGTACGCGGCAGCAGGTACAGGGAAAGATTCCCGTCTTCATCCGTAAAATGCGGCATGGAATCGTCCTGCCTTCCAAAGCCGCCGAAGCGGGCGCCGTCCGTATCCAGCACGACCCTCCATTCCCCCTTCTGGGGAGCGGGCAGCACGTAATCCATGATCGCCCTGTCTCCGGACCAGTTGAACACAAACAGCAGGCCGCCGCGGTGGAACGCCATGACCTGGTTGTTTTCGTCAATATTCAGCGGGAACGGCGGCGGATTGTTCAGCAGCCGTGCGTCCAGGGCCAGGCGGACCATGGCCTGGTCAAAGGCATTCAGGAACTTGAACCTGAGGGACGGATTATCCACCAGGGACCACTGGCGGCGGCAGTGCTCGTAAGACCAGCCGTTGCCTTCACGCGGAAAATCAATCCATTCCGGATGCCCGAACTCGTTGCCCATGAAATTCAGCCAGCCTTCCCCCCCGGTAGCCAGCGTCACCAGGCGGATCATCTTGTGCAGCGCCATGCCGCGGTCAACAACAAGGCTCTGCTGGTCCACGGCCATCTTCCAGTACATCTCCGCATCCATCAGGCGGAACGCCAGGGTCTTGTCCCCCACCAGGGCTTGGTCATGGCTCTCGCAGTAAGCCACGTGCGGCTCGCCGTAACGCCTGTTGGTCAGCGTATGCCACATGTCGCCCATGCTCCATTCCTCGTCCTTCTTCTCCTTGAGCAGCTTGATCCAGTAATCGGGAATGCCCATGGCCAGCCGATGGGAAAAGCCCAGGCCCCCTTCATCCACCGGGCGGCACAGCCCCGGCATGCCGGACATGTCCTCCGCAATCGCGACGGCGCCCGGTCTTACCCGCTGGATCAGCGTGGAGGCCAGCTGCAAATAAGCCACGGCATCCAGGTCCACGGACGGCCCGAAGTACGCGCCCAAATCCCCGAACGGCTCGTGGCCCCGGTGGAAATACAGCATGGACGTCACGCCGTCAAAACGGAACCCGTCAAAGCGGAACTCCTCCAGCCACCAGCGGACATTGGACAGCAGGAACTCAATCACCTCGTCCCGCCCATAGTCAAAGCAGCAGGAATCCCAGTCCGGATGATGGCCGCGCTCCCCGGGCAGGAAATACATGCCGCCGGAACCGTCAAAATTATTCAGACCTTCCGCCTCATTCTTCACGGCATGGGAATGCACCACATCCAGCAGCACGGCGATGTTCAGGCCGTGCGCCTGGTCAATCAGGTACTTCAGATCCTCCGGCGTGCCGAAACGGGAGGAAGGAGCGAAAAAGGAGGAAACGTGATAGCCGAAGGAGCCATAATAGGGATGCTCCTGGACGGCCATCAACTGGACGGTATTGTAGCCCAGTTTGGAAATGCGGGGGAGAACTTCATCCGCAAACTCCCGGTACGTATGCACGCGCTGCTCTTCCCCGCCCATGCCCACATGCGCCTCGTAAACGAACGGCACCTCTATCCGGGCAGGGTCAAAGCCGTTGTTCCTCCATTCATAGGGGTGCTCCGGCATCCATATCTCCCCTGCAAAATCATAAGTGGCGGGGTCCTGCACGGCCCTGGTGATCCACGCGGGAATACGGTCCTTCCCCGTGCCGTCCGCGCCGATCACGTGCACCTTCACCTTCTGCCCGTGGGCCAGCGCGTCAGGCGGCAGCGTTATCTCCCACACGCCGCGCTCATTCCGCACCAGCGGGTGGCTCTCCCGGTCCCAGCCGTTGAAATCCCCCGCCAGGAACAGTCCGCGGGCGGCGGGCGCCCATTCCCGGTACGTCCACGCCCCCGTCTCCGGATCACGGTTAAAGCCGTAATAGCGGTACCCCTGCGCATACCCCTCCAGAGAACCGGAACGCTGGCTGATCCTTTTCATTTTCAGGTCAAACAAACGCTGGCGGTCGCGTATCTGGCGGGAATACGGCTGGAGCCAGCCGTCCGCCATCACCAAACCGGGAATCGGGGGTCTTCTCATTATCCGATGATACTCCGCCCCAATCAGCAGGGTCAAGGAGAAAGACGTTCTTCCGGCCCTCCCCACGCATGGCCTGCGTCCGCAGCGTCAGGAACACCTCCTTTCCGGAGAATACGGCGCGGCGGAACGCCGGAACCACGCACCTCCTCCCATGCGCCCCTAGTCACATTCCGGCAAACGCCCGGTATCCCGCATGTACAGCATCCTGAGCAGCACTTCCTTGGAAATCCGGTTCAGGTCAAAATGCACAGGCGGAGAATCAGGAAGGACACCCCAGTCTCCATATTGCCCGTATAAAACCATTTCAGGCACCCGGGGCCCGGGAAAAGTCTTTCCTTCAAACAGGACGCTGGACAGGGGAAACATCCATTCATGACGGAAGGAATGGCGGCACGGTCCGGCAAAGGGAATTTCAAAACCCAGGCAGACGTTTCCATCCTCCACAGGATCCTTCCCTTCCATCACCAACTCATCCCTGATCCTCATTTTATCCTCATAAGAACACAGCGTTTGGTAACGGCGCGACGTGTTAGCTTCATAATCAATCAGCTTAGAAGCCTTGTAATTACGCAGCAGCCATTCCCGCTCCTCCGGATCATCCGGAGACCAGGAGCCGGGAGCAACATCGTACGGGAAAATGTCCACATTGCACAAGGTGCCCGGCAGCCCAATCTGGATAAACGGCTCCAGGCTGACGGAAAAGCCGCGGGAACCAAACAACTCGGCAGCACCCGCTCTCAGTCGTTCATAGTCGCTTCGCAGCATGGAAATATCCAGATCATCATCCCAGGGAATAAACCCCTTATGCCTGACCGCCCCCAGAAGGGTCCCGAAATCCAGCCAGTACTGGTAACCGTTTTCTTCAAGAATACTGCCCACTTCCTTTAAAAAAATGCCATGGCCTGCTGCACAACCCTCAGCACGCCGGACGCCGCCGGAACTTCCTCCGCCCGGACGGTGGACTTCACCAGCTTTCTCATCTGTGCATGCTCATTTTCCTTCCCCACCCTGAACCGGGCGCAGGGAATGCCGAACAACCTGATGGTACGCTTCTTTCTATCCGTGATTGAAGAAAGCACCGTCAGGCCGCAGCAGCGTACTTCCGTCACCCACAGATGTTTATTTTTCATTAGCTTTCCGGTTCTTCCGGCAGTGATGAACGAAGGCAATCTCATGGTGGGCAAATCTAGGCAGTGAATACGGGAAAATATCAATCTTTCCGTAAGCGAACAACGGGGGAGTCCTGAAACGGACCTTATCCACCGGATACCATAAGTCAATGAAAAACAATGCGGCTTTTTAATGAAAAACAACCATTTCCGTATATTAAAACCATTTTCTCCAAGATGCAGCTTTTGAAAAAATCCTCAATTCTCTTTTCCCCAACTTCCATAGCATGCGGATTGATCATCCGTTAAACGGATCGCTATCTCCATTTGAAGTTAAATCAATGAAAAGCGGGAAAATAGGGAAGGAAAATGAATTACGTACTTTTCCTTTTTCACCAATGTACTTTCCATTAACATGTTTTTGCAGAAATTTTTACTTTGACGGCGGATGATCAATCCGTTAAACATTGTTCTTGGTTCTTTTTAAGTTCTGAAGACAAATTAGAGTATTTATGCAGGCAATCATTTTAGCGGCCGGAATGGGAAAAAGACTGGGGCATCTCACCCAGGACAACACCAAATGCATGATTCAAGTGAACGGGGTAACGCTGATTGAGCGAATGCTGAGGCAACTGGACAACCTTTCCCCTTCCCTGGAGAAAATCGTCGTCGTCACGGGATACAAGGGAGCAAAACTTAAATCCTTCATCTCTCTTCTGGACATTTCCACGCCCGTGGAATACGTGGACAATCCCCTTTATGCCGCCACCAATAACATTTATTCCCTTTACCTGGCCAAGGAGCACCTGCTTCAGGACGATACGCTGCTCTTTGAATCCGACCTGATTTTTGAAGACTCCGTCATTGACGCCCTGCTCCACCATCCCTACCCCAGCCTGGCCCTCGTCGCCAAATTTGAAAGCTGGATGGACGGCACTGTCGTCACGCTGGATGAAGACGACAACATCAAGCAATTCATTCCCGGCAGCAAATTCTCCTATAAGAAAAAAACGGAATACTTCAAGACCGTCAACATTTACAAATTCAACAGGGATTTCTCCCGTACCCACTACGTCCCCTTCCTCACCGCTTACAGCAAAGCCCTGGGCAACAACGAATATTACGAGCAGGTGCTGCGGGTCATCGCCCTGCTGGACAAACCGGAAATCAAGGCCCTGCGTCTCGGCAGCGAAGCATGGTATGAAATAGACGACATCCAGGATCTGGACATAGCGGCTTCCATGTTCACACCAGACCGGGAGGAACACCTGCGCCTGATGGAGTCCCGGTACGGCGGCTACTGGCGCTACCCACGCATCAGGGATTTCTGCTACCTGGTCAATCCATACTTCCCCAACAAGCGCCTCATGTCCGAACTCAAGGCGAACTTTGAGCACCTGGTGCGGGAATACCCGTCCGGCATGAGGGTCAACAGCCTGCTGGCCGCAAAATACTTCGGCGTCAGCCAGGAATACATCTGCATCGGCAATGGCGCGGCGGAACTCATCAAGGCGCTCATGTCCCGCATGGAAGGGAAAATGGGCGTCGTCTACCCCACCTTTGAGGAATATCCCAACCGGGCGGCCCCGGATATGGTGGTGCCCTTCCATCCCGCTTCCTGGAATTTCAGCTACACGGCGGACGACCTGATGGAATTCTTTTCCGGCAAGGACATCAGCACCCTGCTCCTTGTCAATCCGGGCAATCCTTCCGGCTTCTTCCTCCCGAAGGCCGACGTGCTGCGCCTCTGCCTGTGGACGAAGGAGCGCGGCATTCGCCTGATCGTGGATGAATCCTTTGTGGATTTCTCTGAAGGCATGCCGGACAACACGTTGCTCCGGGACACCCTCCTTGAGGAGTACCCCCATTTGGCGGTGGTTAAAAGCATTTCAAAGTCCTACGGCGTTCCAGGCCTCCGCCTGGGGGTTCTGGCCTCTGCAGACAAAAAGCTGATTGCATGGATAAAAAAGGACGTTTCCATCTGGAACATTAATTCCATTGCCGAATTTTACATGCAGATCTTCGGGAAATATGAACAATCCTACGTGCGCGCATGCCGCCGGTTCATGGAGGAAAGAGACCGCTTCATGCAGGAACTCTCCCGCGTTCCCTTCCTGAACGTCCTCCCCTCCCAGGCCAACTACTTCATGTGCGAGGTAATGCCGCCCATGAAAGCCCGTACCCTCACGGGCCTCCTGTTGAAAAACCACTCCATCCTGATCAAGGATTGCAGCCGGAAAAAGGGCTTTGAGGGTAGGGAATTCATCCGCATCGCCGTCAGGAACAAGGCAGATAACGACGCCCTGGTACGCGCCATGCACGAGATATGTTCAATGCGTTCAAACTAGTCATTAACACCCTTTTCCCAAACGCCGCTTTTACCTTACTCCTCCTACTATGCTGACAATTCCTCACGAAATTATTTCCTCCCTCAATATTTCTCCTCGGCAGGCACTCCAATGGGTAAAAGAGTCCTTCCGTATCAAGGATGAAGAATCTGTCTTCCTTCCCCATAAAATAAGCATCGCCTTTGAAGAAGGAAAATTCATGAATACGATGCCCTGCATCGTCCCCGGCCTGAACGCCATGGGGGTAAAAATTGTAACACGTTATCCGGAACGTACCAAAACCATTAATGGGGAAATACTCCTTTATGATTATCATACCGGAGAGCTTCTGGCTCTTATGGACGCCTTTTGGGTCACGAACGCCCGTACCGGAGCAGTGGCCGCCCTCGCCCTTCAAACATTCGCCAGACAGGATTTCCAGACAATTTCCCTGATGGGGTTGGGAAATACGGCCCGCGCCACCATGGCATGTATTCTGGCATTATATCCTGAGAAAAACTTTACGGTGCGTCTTCTTTCCTACAAAACGCATGTTTCCCAATTCATTGAAGAATTCCAATGCCATAGCAACGTCCGTTTTGAAGAAGTGGAAAACATCAATAGTCTCATTGATGGAACAGACGCCGTTATTTCCTGCATTACTAATGCGGAGGGCCTCCTTGCCGAAAATAGCTGTTTCAAACCAGGCATTACTGTTATCCCCGTACATACAAAGGGGTTCCAGAATTGTGATTTGTTTTTCGACAAGGTATTTGCCGATGATCGTGACCATGTTAAGAATTTCCGGCACTTTGAGTGCTTTCGTCAATTTGGGGAAATAGCTCCGGTGCTGGCCGGAAAAGCAGCGGGAAGAACTTCCCCGGAAGAACGCATCCTCAGCTATAATATCGGGCTGGGACTCCACGATATCGTCTTCGCCAAGCACATTTATGACCGCCTGATCAATATTGAGGAGCAGAAGGAAAAATCCCCCTCCTTTCACTTCCGGCAAACGGCATGCCTGTCCTGATCAGCTGATTTCATCAACATATTCCCCTCGCCTGAAGCGGGAGGTAACGTCAGCCATGAAGATGGAATCCCCACGGGTCAAAAGACGGTTGTCATGACGGCAGCCGTGAATCAGGCGCAAAAACGCGGCCAGCTCATAGCGAAGGCCGTCGCCCTCAAACCTGATAAAATATTTCCTGTTCTGCCGGGGGTCTTCAAAACGCACCTCAAACATCTCCGTCTTCCACCACGGGGAGGGCACGTAAATATAGCCGCGCGTTCCCGTGACGCACAGGTCCCCCTCCCGCTTGGCTCCGATGGCGACCGTGGCGGAGGCTGCCGCATTGGGATAAAGGAAATCCGCCCGCGTAAAAAGGTCCACGCCCGTTTCCGGCTTCCTGCAAGTCGTGAAGCGGATGCGGCGGCTTTCCGTCCCCAGCAGCTTTCCGATGACGAAAACGGGATAAGCCCCCAGCTCCGTCCACGCCCCCCCGGCCTGCATGGGATCGAACTCCCTGCTTGAATCATCCTCAATCAATTTGGTGAACGCGGCGTCCACCGCCTTGATGGAACCGATAACTCCGCTTTCCGCCACGCCTATCAACTGCTGGAAAGCCGGGAAAAAGGCCGTTTTCAGCGCTTCCAGTAAAACGCATCCCCTCTCCGCGGCCAGCAGGAACAGCTCTTCCACCTCTTCCCGGGAAAGGGCAAGCGGCTTTTCGCACAGCACATGCTTTCCTTTCAGGAGGGCTCTTTTGACCAGTTCATAATGTAGATGATGCGGAACGGCCACGTAAACGGCATGGACCTTGTCCAGGAACCGTTCATACTCCGTGTAATATTCCAGCAGTTCATACGATTCCGCAAACCGGCGCACCTTCTCCTCGTCGCGTCCGTAAACGGCCGTTATTTCAATGCCGCTGACGTACTTGGACTCCTGGAGAAAACGGCCCGCTATGCGCCCGTGGCCGGCAATTCCCATGTGGACAATGAAATTCCGGGCGGAACGGAGGTCGGTTGAAGAAACGCCCTTCGTGCGCTCCAGGTAAACCACCTCGCAATGTTCGCGCAGATAATCGAACTTGCCCGTCCAGTCGGAACCGATCACGAAAATATCCGCCCCATACTTCTGGATGTCGTGCAGCTTCTGCCCTTCCAGCTCCTCCGTGATAATAAGGTCCGCCAATCCGGTCTTCCGGACATTTTCCACGCGTTCCTCCAGGCTTTCCAGCACATTCAGCTTGCCCCGGCTCTGGTCGTAGCTGTCTGTGGTCACGCCGACGATGAGGCGGTCCCCCAGCGCCCGGGCTCTTTTCAGAAGATTGACGTGCCCCGTATGAAGCAGGTCGAAAGTGCCGTAGGTGATAACCGTTTTCATGACTGGGACATGTCAATCTGCTTTCCGTAGACGTCAATGAAACGGTTCACCGCCGTCTCAAAGGGGACATGTTCCATCATGCGCTTTACGGAAGGGTGCTTGAACTGGATGCGGTCCGGATAGGACAGGTAATCGCCATAAAAAAATTGCAGGTACTGGCGCGCATGGTTGGGCACGGAGAATTTCATCCCCTCAAACTCCATGGATCCCAGGGGAAAGAACGTCTCATAGGGCAGATGAGTGTTTTTAGTAAATGTGATGGCCGGGGAAAGGAAAATTCCGGGGGTGTCCTCCTCCGCCGCCGGGTCCTTGCCTTCCAGAATCTCCCGGCGGATTTTCTGCTGGATCTGGTCATCGGTCATGTTCATCCGGCCATCCACCAGAACCACGTCTTTTTTAAACGCAGTAAGCCGCCTGTCCAGGCTGCCGTGCTGTTCCGGGGACACGAGGCTTTCCGAATAAAAATGATAAGGGTATACGTCAATGTTGAGAGGAGTGCCCTCATACCCTATTTGCAGGAAGGCATGCCTTTTCCAGGTAAATCCCTCCTCCCGCGGAAAGAGGGAGGGCAGCAGTTCCAGAAGGCGGTCGTACTCCGGCCTCATCATGCTTGCGTCCAGATCATCGTCCCACGGAATAAAGCCCCTGTGCCGCACCGCGCCCAGCAACGTTCCGTAATCCAGCCAGTACCGGAGGCCGTTTTCCCGGCACTTCCGCGCAAAAAGAGCCAGCAAAACGGTATTGCCTTCCTGAAGCAGCCTCAGCTTGCCCGTAGCCGGAGGAACCTGGGAAACGGGATGGTTGTAAATGAGAAGATTGCGGATATCTTCCAGCTTTGACGCCAAAGATTCGTTTCTTCTTCTCCTGAAACCATTCATAAACCGATTGATGATTTTCCGCCCATAATAAGGGAACTTACAGAGAACCATATATTTTATATGGTTTAATTCCATCATATTCAATCAGTTTTAAAAAATTCAAACCATCCGCCGAAATCGAACGGCCTTTAATCATTGAAGAGAAATCAGTATAATGCAACCTTTCAGCTATGCAACGTTTATTATATTGATTTTCATCAATAAAAAGCTTCTTTCACTCTGGCTAGAAGCTTGAAAATACAACTTTTACCTGAAAAGAAAAAAAAGAGGGAAGCTTTCCTGAAATTCTTTTTCCTTTTTTCTGGAACGCATTAAAAAATTACTGGAGCAACCGCTCCGTGAAAAATAACAGGCCGCATGAACAAAGACACTCCGCCAGCCGGGAAAAACCATGCGCTGCCGGTCAGCTACACAGCCCTAACCAGGCAAACTTTCCATAGCAAATGCCGCTACTTCAGCACGGGTTTATTTACAGCTTGTCCAGGGCGGAACGGCCGTAAGCCGTGTTGGGATACCTGTCCGCGGCTTCCTCCCAGTATTTCCGGGCCTTGTCCGGATTGTTGAGCTGGGAATCGTAAATCACTCCTATCTTGTACAGGAACAGCGCCCGGTCCTCCTTGCGCCATCTTCTGGACTCCAGGCCTTCCTGAAGGACTTCAACGGAATCCGCATACCGGCGCATATCGTTCAGCAGGCTGGATTCCATGAGCCAGGAACGCACCAGCCCCGAATTTTCCTTCCGGTAGCGCTCCAGCAGTTCCAGGGCTCCCTGCGGATCCCCGGAATTCAGCATGCGCCGGGCGGCGTCCACCAGCACTTCCTCATCCGTGGTGATGTTGGAGGAATACAGCGTCTTGGTCACCAGATCGCCCATCACGGGCAGCAGGTACTTGATCACGAGCCACACTTCAAAGGCAATCACCGGAATCAGGACGACCAGGGATTGCAGCGGGGAAAGGGGAATGGCCTGCGCCAGGAACGCAAAGAGGCCCAGGGGAAGCAGCACCAGCAGCAGCCGTATAAACGTGCGCCGGGCCAGCAGCAGAATCATTTTCAACATGGCGGGATTGTTCAAGGGAGTTAGAGGCAGTCCGGGCGGCTCCGGAGAAAAAGGAACGCCTCCGCGGCCCCGCCCGGAGGAAAGGGCCGCGGAGGCTTCCGTTTAAAAGCGGTAAACGGCTTCCACGCCCACGCGGATGCGGAAGTCCTCAATCGTGCTCATGCCGGTGTAGCGGCGGATTTCGGAACGGGTGTTTCCGGCCCAGTCCAGCTGGATGAAGGGAATGACGCGGAACCCGCGGCTGGCATCCACGCCCGTTACGCGCACGGGAGCCGCCAGCTTGATGTTCACCTGGTCAAATCCGGCCACGCCGGAGCCCCAGTAGCTGGAAGAATAGCCGGTTCCGGCGCTCAATTCCAGGTCCACCTTCTCATGAATCAGGCCGCTCCAGCGCTTGCCCGCGTTCAGGTCGATACGCCAGCCAATCATGCCGTAAAAGCCGTACTGCACGTCCAGGGAGCCAAAATAGCCGTGGCCCGGATCGTCATACGCCAGGCCTGCCGTCACGGACTGGGCCACGGAATGGGGGGCCTTCCCCATGTACTTGCTCAAATAGCCCGGCAGGCCGCCGTAATTGAATTCGTACCCCCCCCGGAAAGACAGGTTGGGGAACAGCTCCTTGACGGCCTTCCAGTTGGCGTCAAAGGCATCCTTGTCGCTCAGCAGGCCGTCGCAGAAGGCCATGTATTCCGCGCCGATTTCCTGCTTCCAGTCCCGGGCCAGGTTGAGATTCAGCTCACCGCCGATGTTGAACACGCCGCTGCGGTTCAGCAGGGAGGATGCCACCACGTCCTTGTAGGCATACCGGGAATCATAACCGATGTGGGCCGCGCCGCTGACCGTATCATTGTAGGAACTTGCGGGACGGGGGTCATAACCATATCCGTCATAGGCGCCGGCGGAAACCGCGGCCAGGGCTGAGGCCGCCATGAACAGGGCTGTTGCTTTCATAGTAAGCTTATCTTAATCATTTCAACCCCTCCAACGCAAGCAGAATCCCGGAACGGCACGGAGAAACGGACCTTGGCGGCAACAGCGGGAAAATCCCTTGAAAAAAGACAGGGTCTTTCTTGTAAAGAATCCCTTTCCTCCTATGATGGGGCAGTGATGGACTGGAACGCTGATTTGTACGAAAACAAGCATGATTTTGTCGCGGAATATGGCAGGGACCTGCTCTCCAACGTGCCGGAAAACCCCGGCCAGGCCATTCTGGACCTGGGCTGCGGAACCGGTACGCTGACGCACGCCCTGCTGGAAAAATCGACCTCCGTCGTCGGGCTGGACGCCTCCCCGGAAATGATTGGAAAGGCACGGCAGCTTTATCCCGGCATGGACTTCCGCGTGCTGGACGCCTGCCTCATGCCCTGGAACAACTGGTTTGACGTCATTTTTTCCAATGCCGCCTTCCATTGGATACCGGACCACGGGGCTCTTTTGAAAGCCGTCTCCCGCGCCTTGAAACCGCAGGGAAAACTGATCTGCGAATTTGGGGCCCACCGCAACATCCTCCGCATCAGGGAGGCCTTCCGGCCCAGCCTGGAGCGGATGAACCTCCCGTACAAGACACGTTTTTACTTCCCCACCGTGGAAGAATACCGCAGCATGCTGGAACAGGCAGGACTGCGCCCGGAAGTGGTGATGGACTTTGACCGCCCCACGCCGCTGAAGGACGGGCCGGACGGCTTGCGCAACTGGGCGCGCCAGTTCTTCTGGGCGGACCTGAAGTGCCTCCACGAAAAACGGCGCGTCCGGATTTTCGAGGAAATGGAAAAGGCCCTGCGGGACGAGCTGTGGGACGGCACCCAATGGGTGGCGGACTACCGGCGCATCCGGGTGATCGCTTCCAAATAAGCCGAAGGCCCCCACAGGGGAAAAGGCGCGCGGGCGTGCCGGATACGCTGATAATGCTTGAGCCTCCAACGGGCATTTTGTACAAAAGCCGCCAATGAGTATGTTCACTCCTTTTGAAGAAAAGATGGAATCCGCCGGCGTTCCGGCCGCAGCCGTCAAAGCTTTCTCCCGCTGTTACGAAGCTCTCGTCTCCAACCACTCCGGCATGATTCCGGAAACGGACATCCAGCCCGCCGACCAGGTGGTGGACTGGCAGGACATCACGGCCTCCACCCCCGCGGCGGACAAGGGCCTGATCTCCCAGTGCGTGTGCATCAAGCTCAACGGCGGCCTCGGCACGAGCATGGGACTCCAGAAGGCGAAAAGCCTGCTGAAGGTAAAGGGTGAAGACACGTTCCTGGACTTGATCGTCCGGCAGGTGAAGCACCTGCGCTCCATCTCCGGCACGCCCGTGCGCCTTCTGCTGATGAACTCCTTCTCCACCAGCGCGGATACGCTGGCCTACCTGGAAAAATACGCGTCTGACGGCTTTGCGGACCCCGCCCAGGTGGAGCTGATGCAGAACCGCGTTCCCAAAATCCTGGTGGACGGGCTCGCCCCGGCCAGTTGCCCGGAACAGCCGGAACTGGAATGGTGCCCGCCCGGCCACGGTGACCTGTACCCGGCCCTGCTGGGTTCCGGCTGGCTGGACCGCCTGCTGGCGGACGGCGTCAAATACGCCTTCGTCTCCAACTCCGACAATCTGGGCGCACAGCTTGACATGAACTTCCTGCGCTGGTTTGCGGAGAGCGGCGCCCCCTTCGTCATGGAAGTCACCCGCCGCACGGAGGCGGACAAGAAAGGCGGCCACCTGGCCGTCAGGAAGGCGGACGGCCACTTGATCCTGCGGGAAGTTGCCCAGTGCCCGGATGCGGACATTCCCGAATTCCAGAACATCTCCAAGCACCGCTATTTCAATACCAACACGCTCTGGATACGCCTGGACGCCCTCAAGGAAATCCTGGACGCCAACGGCGGCGTGCTCCCTCTGCCCATGATCCGGAACAGCAAGACGCTCAACCCCCGCGACCCGGAATCCGCCCCGGTGTACCAGCTGGAAACGGCCATGGGCGCGGGCATCGAGTGCTTCCCCGGCGCAAGGGCCGTCAACGTTCCGCGTTCCCGGTTCTTCCCCGTCAAGACCACGTCCGACCTGCTCCTGCTGCGTTCGGACGCCATCGCCGTGGATGAAGACGGCAAGGTGGCCCTGGCTCCGGAACGGGAAGGAAAAACTCCCGTTGTGGACCTGGACTCCAAGCTGTACAAGCTGGTGGACTCCCTGGACAGCCTGGGCCTGCCTTCCCTGATCGGGCTGGACAAGCTGACCCTGCGCGGCCGCTTCCACTTCCAGGACGGAGCCGTTCTCCAGGGCACGCTGCTGATGGAAAACGATTCCGAAGAAACGAAGGAAATCCTCCCGGGCGTTTATGCCGGAGCCTGAACTCCATTCTTCCGCCTCCGCTCCCCGCCCGGTCAAAGCCGGGCTGGGCGTGGAGGACATCCGGCACATTCCCGCCCGGGAAAGGGAGCTGCGCTTCACCCGCAACCGCGCGGGCTCCGTCCTGCTGGCGGCGGGATTCCTGCTGATCGCCACCGCCGCCTTCCTCCAGCTCACGGGTTACGATACAATCACCCCGTACCTGCCCGCCCCCCTGTGGGCCATGCAGGCTGCGGCGCTTGTTCCCGCCGTCCTCTGCCTGATTGCGGGGAGCCGCTGCCTGAAGCACGCGGCCGTCATCGTCACCCCGGTAGGCGTGGAAATCCTGCCCTTCCTGCGGGCGCGCCGCGCCATGCAATGGTGCTTCTGGCAGCAGATACGTTCTGCGGACCGGAAAGGCGGACGCCTGAACCTCCGCCTGACGGACGGCTCAACCGTCGCGGTCAGCCTGCGCTCCATGACAGCCGCCAGCCGGGAAATGCTGGTCCATGCGGTCCGGCAGCGCGTCAACACCCTGCAATGCTCCGGTTATGGTAAGGCCTGAAAAACTGGCCGCTCTCCAGGAGCGGATGGAAGCCCTGGGCATCCGTGAACAGGATCTGGAGGAAAGCTTTGTCCGCGGAAGCGGGCGCGGCGGCCAGAAGGTGAATAAAACCAACAACTGCGTTTATCTCAAGCACATCCCCACGGGAATCGCCGTCAAATGCCACGTGGACAGATCCCGCGAGCTCAACCGCTTTCTGGCGCGCAGGGAACTGTGCGACGCGGTGGAACAAATGCAAACGGGCCGATGCGCCGCGAGAGCCCGCGTCATCCAGCGCATGCGCCGGCAGAAGGACCGTAGAAGACGCAGGCGTTCCAGTCCTCCGGCTCCCTCTCCGGACAACGAATAACGGCTCCAAAAGCCGCTAGGAACGCGGGAAAACCTCCCGGTACTTCTCCTTCAGCATGGCGAATACATTGTGGGGGACATAGCGGCTCACCTGGCTTTCCCAGCCTTCCGGGCCAATCAGCCCCTTGATCATGCTGGAGGACAGTTCCGCCGTATCCCGCGGAGGCATCAGGAACACCGTGCAGACCTTGGGAGCCATGTCCGCATTAATATGGCGCATCACGCGTTCATATTCATAATCCTGCGTGGAACGGATGCCGCGCAGCATGAACGTGGCCCCGTGTTCGTTGGCAAAATCCACCAGAAAGCGGTTGTGGAACTCGGCAATGCGCACGTCCGGCATGTCGGAAAGCGCCACCCGCAGCATGGTCATGCGTTCCTCATGGGAAAACGTGTAGTGCTTGTCCGGATTGTCGCCTATGGCCACAATCAGCTCATCAAACATCCTCGCCCCCTGCTTGATCATCCATAAGTGACCATTGGTCAGAGGGTCAAAACTACCGGCATACACGGCGATGCGCTTCATTCGTGCCATGCTATACGCCCTCCTGCGGAAAATACAATCCTTTTCCATGCGGCGGACCCGCCCTCTCCATTCAGGCCCGCTCTTTTCCGGACATCCCTGCTTGACACTCCTGCAATAACGGCTAAACATTAACGGACAGCGCCTCACTTCCCGCGTGCGGGCGGCTGTTCCGCAACTATCCGACCTTTCTCCCATGACAGAACCTTCCTCTTCCTTTCCGGAGCGTCCATCCCTTCCGCCTTCCTGCCCCACCTCCGTCCGCAGAGATCCGCAGTCCCTGCTTTCCCCTTCCTGGTGGAGGCATGGGCACATCCCGCTGCTTGTCCTGATTGCCAGCGGCTTTGCCGCGGATTTCATGTTCGGTACATTGGAGGGCCTGGGCATCGGTACTGCGCTGGGCCTTCTGCTGTACACGGCGGCCTTTCTGGCACTGAGAACGGACCTCAGCCGGAAGGAGCAGGTGTTCCTTGTTTTCATGGCCGTGCTGAACGCTGCTGCGGCAGGCGCCAACCTAACTTCCTTTACCCAGTTCAATCTGCTCATCGGCCTGGGGCTTCCCGTGGTGATAACGTTCCTGCCGCGGAAAGAGGGCAACAGCTTTGACCCTGCCAAACGGTACGTCACCTGGTGGGGCTATAAATTTTTCCGGGTGACCCAGGCAAAAGAGGCGGCCGCAAACGTCCTGGGGAAAATTCCGCTTGCAGGCAGCGTCGCCATCGGAGTCATTCTGTTCCTGGTCTTCCTGTCCATCTTTGCGGACGGGAACCCTGTGGTCGCCGCCGTCAGAACAGCCATGAACAAATGGTTCTGGAGCTATTGCTCCTGGCTGGTTCCGGATATGGGAACGGTAGCGGACATCCTCCTGTGGTGCCTGGGAGCCCTGGCATTCGGCATTGCAGCCATGCCGCGCTCCCGCTCTTCCTTCCCGGAACAACACCCCGTGCGTCCGGGCAGCCCCTGGCTCCCGCACCTCCCCGCCGTTTCCCTGCTGTTCATCAACCTGGCTTTTCTGGTCAACAACGGCACGGACGTAGCGTTTTTATGGCGGGGAAGCGTTCCTGACGGCATCTCCCAGACCGCCTATCTGCACGACGGGGCGGACTCCATCATGCTGGCGGCCTTTCTTTCCGCCCTGGTGCTGCTGGTCCTGTTCCGTCCGGAAGGCTCCGTGCGGGCGTCAAAAACGGGAATCGTCCTGGGCTTCATCCTGGCGGCGCAGACGGGACTGCTCGCCGCCAGCGTGGGCATGAGGCTGTATTTCCAGATAAAAGATTTCGGCTTCTCTCCCAACCGCGTCACGGCCGGCATCTATTTGCTGATGGGAGCCTGCTTCCTGTACCTTCTCTTCCGCTACATGGCCGGCCATGGAAACTGGCTGCGTTATGGAAAACTCTGCGGCGCCATAGCCCTTGTTTTCCTGGCCCTGACCGGGCTCCGCAGTCCGTCCCAACTGAGCGGCGACCTGAACCTGATGACGATGGACAGACAGTCGGACTGGTATTTCAGCGATGGAGACCTGCCGCGCTTTGAACTCCGGGACAACATCCCCTTCGCCATGGCCGTCTACCGCCGGCTGGGAGGGGATACGGAAGCCGGAGCCAACGTTTACGCCATGACCCGGGAAGCCCTCCATGCCGAAAGCCGCATTTGGAACTGGCGTTCCCGCAACCTGCGGAAATGGAGACGGGACCGGCAGAGGATGCAGTTCCGGCAGCTTCCCGAACCCACGGCACAAGCCACCTACGGCACGGATGCGTGGCGTCCTTCCTCCCGGCCCACTGGAATGAGGCCTAACTGACGGAGGGGCCGGTTCCTGCGGCGCGGGGAAGATTTTCATCCCCCCGGCTTGTCAAGGAGCCGTATTTTTTGCATCATGCTTCTCCGTTATGCAGAAACGACGCGTCGTCATCCTGGGTTCCACCGGTTCCATCGGAACCAGCGCCCTGAAAGTCGCCCGGGACATTCCGGACAGAATGGAAATCGTGGGGCTGGCCGCCGGAACCAGCGTGGAGGCCCTGGCCCGCCAGGCGAGCGAATTCAACGTCCGCAACGTATGCATTTTTGACCCGTCCGGGGCGGACAAGCTGGCGCGCGCCCTTCCCGGCGCCCAGGTGGAAACGGGAGAGGAAGGCCTGTGCCGCCTGGCGCAGCTTCCGGAGGCGGACATGGTGCTGATCTCCATCGTGGGGACTGCCGGCCTCAAGCCCGCACTGGCCGCCATTGAAGCAGGCAAGGACCTCGCCATCGCCAGCAAGGAAATTCTGGTCATGGCCGGCCAGATTGTCATGGAAAAGGCGCGCCAAGCAGGTGTGCAGGTGCTTCCGGTGGACAGCGAACATAACGCCATCTTCCAGTGCCTGAACGGCAACCACGGCGGACCGGATGCCGTTTCCCGCCTGATTCTGACGGCGTCCGGCGGCCCCTTCCGCACCTGGAAGAAGGAAGACCTGGAGCACGTCACGCTGGAACAGGCCCTCAAGCACCCCACCTGGAGCATGGGCCGGAAAATCACCATAGACTCCGCCACCCTGTTCAACAAGGGGCTGGAAATGATTGAGGCCCGCTGGCTGTTTGATGTTCCCATGGAAAAGGTGGACGTCATCGTTCACCCGCAGAGCATCGTGCATTCCATGGTGGAATACCGGGACGGCACGGTGCTGGCCCAGATGAGCAGCTCGGACATGTGCTTCCCCATCCAGTACGCCGTCACGTGGCCGGACCGCGTTCCCAACTCCCTCAGGCAGCTCAACTTTGCGGAGATAGGCCAGCTGGTGTTCGAGGCGCCCCGTCCGGACGCCTTCCCAGCCCTGGACCTGGCGCGCAGGGCCGGCGCCAGCAGCAGCACCCTGGCCGCCGTCTACAACGCCGCCAATGAAGTGGCGGTGGACGCCTTCATTCAGGGAAAACTCACCTTCCCCGGCATCTGGAAACTGGTGGAAGCCGTCATGAACGACCACACCCCGGCAGATCCCCGCGGAGAGCTGGCCCCCATCCTGGAAGCGGACCAGTGGGCCAGGCGACGCGCGGCGGAACTGATTCCTTCCCTTTCCCGCCCTTCCTGACGCCATGACCGCCCGGACTCCCGCCGGAGCGCCCCCCCGGGCGGCGCGTATCACCATCCTGGACATCCTCCGGGCGCTGGCCCTGCTGGGCATCGTCATCGTCCACGCGCACGACCACTTCAACCTGTACCTCCCCATGCCCCCGGCGGAGGGATGGCAGGCCGCGGCCAACAGCGCGGCGGACTGGGCCTACGAACACCTTTTCGTCAGCAAATCCTTCCTTCTCTTCTCCTTCCTGTTCGGCCTCAGCTTCTTCATCCAGCTGGACAGGCAGGAACAGAAAGGCATCGACTTCCGGAAGCGCTTCATGTGGCGGCTGGCGCTCCTGTTCCTGCTTGGGTTGGCGCACACCCTTTTTTATGACGGGGACATCCTCACCATCTTCGGCGTGCTGGGTTTTGCCCTGGTAGCCCTGTACAAACGCGGCACGCCTCTTCTCGTCATCCTCTGCCTGCTGTGCCTGATGCAGCCCGTCGCCTTCATGGACACGCTGTCCCGCGCCGTACTGGCGGACCTGTGGCCGCATTCCTCCGGCTGGTTCCACCCGGCCTCCCCGGCGGCAGGCCCTTCGCGTGAATTCCTGTACGCCCACGGCAGCTGGGGGGAAGCGGCTCTGTGGAACCTGACGCAGGGCCAGGCGGGCAAATGGCAGTTCTTCCTGCTCAGCGGCCGCATCTGGCAGACGCTGGGCCTCTTCATCCTGGGCATGCTGGCGGGGAGATGGCAGGTCTTTGTGGACGCTCCGAACAAGCGCCGCCTGTTTCTGCGGATGCTTGGAATCTCCGGAACCCTGTTTCTGGCTCTGCTGGCGGCGCGCCTGCTCCTCACCTCCCGGCTGGACTCCGCGCTGGGAACGGACGCTGGACACCTTCTGCACCAATGGGAAAACCTCGCCTATACCGCGGCCTTCGTCTCCGCCGCCGTCCTGCTGTTCACCCATCCCGGCCTTCCCCTGCCATCCAGGCTGCTCAGCAGCGCCGGAAAATGCACGCTGACGTGCTACGTCTCCCAAACGCTGGTGTTCACCTTCCTGTTCTTCGGGTGGGGCCTGGGGCTGGCGCAAGGCATGGGGCCGTGGGCGTGCCTCTGTGCGGCGGTAGCCGTCTTCCTGCTTCAAGCCTGGGCGTGCCGCCTCTGGCTAGCCCTCTTCCTGTACGGCCCCCTGGAATGGCTGTGGCGCACCGCCACCATGTGCCGCATGCAGCCGTTCCGCAAGCGCATGCCATAGGAAGGGCGGCCCTTCTTCCTCCCTGCGTCTGTCAAAGCCCGGTTTCCCCGGAAGAAGGGGGAATAAAGCGCATGGCCTCCTGCGTCCGGTCCGCGATAAAGCCGTTCCTTTCGTAAAAAGGCACTCCTTCGCGGTAGGAGGTGAGCACCACGTTCAAATACCCGGCATAGCGCTTTTTGCACAGCTCCAGCAGGCGGGAGCCGACGCCGCACCCCTGGTACAGCGGATGCACCAGCAGGTAATGGACATACGCCGTCATGGTTCCGTCATCCATGGCGGCGATCAGTCCCGCCAGCCTGCCGCCGTCCCAGGCGGAAAACACGGTCCCGTAATGGAGCAATGCTTCCGCCAGGCGTTCCGGATGCCGCCCGGATTCCCATTGGACGGAAAGGAACAATTCCTCCAGCGCCGCCGGGGAAAATTCTTTGGTGTCAGTGTAGGAAAGAACCATGGAAAAAGGCATTTGTCCGTAAAAAAGGCTTTCCGCCCTGCAGGGCGGAAAGCCTGAAAAAAGAGGGAAAAGTGCTTCACTCGTCGTCTTCCGCGTCAAAGGCGGAATCTTCCGAATCAAAGTCCTCATCCAAGTGGGCGGTGAATTTCTTCACGCGCTGCTGGACGGGAAGCGGGGAGAGCACCATGTGCATGGTGTTGCCGGCCAGGCGCGGAGCCTGGTCCACCTGCGCCATGGTCTTCAAGTCCGCAATGACCTTGTTGAACATGTCATAGCCAAGTTCCTGGTGGGCGTTCTCACGGCCGCGGAAGCGGAGCTGGAAACGGACCTTGTGGCCGTGGTCCAGGAAGCTTTCCGCACGGGCCAGCTTCACGTTGTAGTCGTTCGTGTCCGTCCCGATGCGGAGCTTGACTTCCTTAAGCTTGATCGTGCGGCTCTTGTTGTTTTTCTGGAGCTTGGACTGCTGGTACTTGTACCGTCCATAGTCCACCACGCGGCACACGGGCGGATCGGCATTGCCCGCCACTTCCACCAGGTCCAGGCCCAGGGCCTTGGCCTTTTCCAGCGCGTCGCGCGTATTCATGACGCCGAGCTGGTCGCCGTTGGCGGTCACCACGCGCACGCGGGGGGCGCGGATGCGTTCATTCACACGGGTTTGATCACCGCGCTCACGGCGGCGATTACCATCATTATTCTTCGTTGGCTTGATTGGCACGTCCGGATACTACTAAACTAAATAAAATAACTTGGCAACTCAAATCATGGGGGAAATATGACGCTCCGCAATTTCCCTGACCACAACGTCCGCAAACTGTTCAAAGGGCATCGCCCCCAGGTCTCCCTTGTCCCGGTGGCGGACGGAAACGGTGCCTTCCTCCGCCTCACGCTGGCCCAGCACCAGCATGTAGGGAACGCGGTCCAGGCGGGCGTTGCGGATCTTCGCGCCGATCTTGTCCGGCGTTTCATCCACCGTCACGCGCACTCCCCTGGCGGCCAGGGCGGCGCGGTGCGCGGCGGCCACGTCCATCACCTTGTCGGAGATGGGGAGCACGCGCACCTGTTCCGGTGAAAGCCAGGTGGGGAATTTCCCTTCAAAATGCTCAATCAGCAGGCCCGTGAAACGCTCCATGGAGCCGAACGGCGCGCGGTGCACCATCACGGGGCGGTGCGGCTTGTTGTCCGCTCCGGTGTAATGTAGGTCAAACCGTTCCGGCAGGTTGTAGTCCACCTGCACGGTGCCCAGCTGCCATTCGCGCCCGATGGCGTCGCGCACGATGAAGTCGATCTTGGGGCCGTAAAAGGCGGCTTCCCCGGCTTCCTCGCTGTAGTCCGCGCCCAGCCATTCCGCGGCTTCCCTCAGGGCCTGTTCCGCCTTGTCCCAGTTTTCCGGAGAACCCACGTACTTGTCGCTTTCCGGGTCGCGCATGGAAAGGCGCACGCGGTAGTCCGTCATGCCCAGCGTGCCGAAGATGGTCTTCACGATGCCGAGGCACTGGCGGATTTCCCCGGCAAGCTGGTCAGGCGTGCAGAAAATGTGGGCGTCGTCCTGCGTAAAGCCGCGCACGCGGGTCATGCCGCCCAGCTCACCGCTCTGTTCCCAGCGGTACACGGTTCCGAATTCCGCCAGCCTCACGGGCAGGTCCCGGTAGGAATGGGCGTCATTCGCGTAAATCTTGATGTGGTGCGGGCAGTTCATCGGCTTGAGCATGTAGCCCTCAATGGTGCCGTCAGCCAGCCCGTTGAACAGTTCCGCGCAGGAAGCTCCTTCCTGGCTCAGCTTTTCCATGGCGTCCCGTTCCGGGATGGGCGCGTACTGGCTTTCCTGATAATACGGGAAGTGGCCGGACGTGCGGTACAGGTCCAGCTTGCCGATGTTGGGGGTGTACACCTGGGAATAGCCCAGCTTGTCCAGCTCCTGCGTGATGAAATCCTGAAGGGAGCGGCGGATGAGAGCCCCTTTGGGCTTCCAGAGGATCAGGCCCTGGCCCACGGCCTCGTCAATGCAGAAGAGACCCAGTTCACGGCCCAGCTTGCGGTGGTCCCGGCGGCGCGCTTCCTCCAGCCGTTCCAGGTGCTCGTCAAGCTGGATGCGGTTCGGGAAGCAGGTGCCGTAAATGCGCTGGAGCATAGGGCGGTTCTTGTCCCCCTTGTAGAAGGCGCTCGCCACGCTCATGATTTTGAACGCCTTGCAGTTGCCCGTACGGCCCACGTGCGGGCCGGCGCACAGGTCCGTAAAATCTCCGTTGCGGTACAGGGAAATCTCCTCGTCTTCCGGGATGTCATTTAGCAGATCAATTTTAAACTGGGAAGACGTATTGCGCGGCCCCAGGGCGCCCAATTCCCCGGATTCCGCCATCTTCATGGCCTCCGCGCGGGAAATAACTTCCTTCTGGAAAGGCTGGTTTTCCTTCACCACCTTCTTCATCTCCTCCTCAATGCGCTCAAAATCCTCTGTGCTGATGCGGTGGTCCAGCTCCACGTCGTAATAAAAACCGTTATCCACGGCGGGGCCGCCGGCCAGCTGGGCATCCGGCCAGAGGCGGCAAATGGCCGTAGCCAGAACGTGCGCGCAGGAGTGGCGCAGCCGTTCCAGATCAGACATCTGATGGCGTTCTTCAAGAGTCTTTCTTTCCTTGTGTTCGGACATACGCGCATTAGTTAACCTCCCCTAGGCACTGTTGGCAAATGCAAAAAACCCTCCTCTCCAAAAATTCAAGGCATGAACGCCGCGGAGACTTTCCGGAAGAGAACGAACACTCTCCCCTTTTTCTTCTTTACGGTTGCCGCACTGGAAAATCCGGTATAACAAGAAATTCATGCTGAATGTCATCTGCCATACCTTGGGAGCCGCTCTTCTTCTGCTTGGCATATGGATCATTCTGCTGGACTGGTACGTTTTCATCTCCCTTCATTTCACCAAGTCTGAACGATGGAACAGCTTTTCCTTCACACCATTCGCAGGAGGAATCCTCAGTTGCGCCGCTCTCCGGCTTCTTCCTCCTACCCGAGAAATGGGCATCCGATGGCTTCCCATCCTTCCGGATTCCGGTGTCATCCTGTACAGCGTCCATCTGGTTAAACAATTCTTCAAGTTTCTTTTTCGTCGTTCCCCATAAGCATTTTCTCATTTTGCACCATCGCGGGGAGAACTGGAAAAAACAGAATGCAACCATTTACCTTCCATCCGCTATCCCTCCCTCAACGAGTGATTTACACCTGCGGCCGTTTATGCCATAGTGGCGGCCAGCGGTTATGAAAATCCTCCCCCTCTCCCTTCTCTGCCTCTGCCTGCCCTGCGGCCTCTCCCGGGGCGACCAGCCGCCGGACGGCTCCCCCGTCCGCTTCCAGATCAGCATGGACCAGGCCGCGGAACACAAGGCTCCGGAACCGGACCCTGTTCCGGACCAGAGCACGCCGTTCAATGCGGCCAGGCTGCTGCTCCGCGCCCTTCAGGAAAAAACTGACTGGAAAAACGAACCGTACAAATCCCTGCCCGCCACCTCCCCCTTTGTAGGCCAGCTCAAGCTGAAAAGCATCCTTTCCCGCATGGAGGCGGTCCAGGCGTATGTAACCGGAGCGGCCCCGGAACGCCCCCCTTTTGTGGATGAAGCCTCCATCATCACCCAGGGAGACCTGGCGATGGCCTACATCCTGTTGCCGGACAAGACAAACCCGTACGTCTATGCAGCCACTGCGGTGGCCCTGGTGAAAAAGGGCGGCCAGTGGAAGGCCTCCCTGACCCCAGGGAGCTTTGACAATACGTTCCTTCCCTTTGACGACCAAATCCGGGAGGAAGCGAAAAAAATATCAGCGGAAGCCAAGAAGAAAATCTTCGGCCTCGCCCACCAGTACTCCGTGGCCGCCGTCAAAGCCGCCCTGGAGCACATCAAGCGGTTCCGTGTGGAAGCCGTAAAGGGGAAATCGGACGACGAACTCAAGACCCTGCTCATCCGCACCGTGAAAGGGGATGACCCGGCACGCATTGCCGCCCTGCTCGTTTCCCCGTACTACATGGAATCCGCCATCACCCAGAGCGCCCGGCTCACCCCCGTGGTCAAGGCCATGCGCCTTCAGGACAGGAGGGAGGAAAGCCGATACATCCAGCCCACCAACCTCAGCTTCATGACCTTTCCGAACACCATCCTGGTTCCCCTGCGCCCCCATCCGGATGACCAGATAGACCCGAACAAAACGGATGAGGACCAGCAGGAAGCCGCCAATAAGAACAATGCGAAGAAGAGCGGCAAGGACATTCACAGCATTGCGGCCATGACCATCCTGCCCCCGCGCATGAGCATGCCGGACACGGACAAGCCCGCTCTCATTTACCGCTATGCGCTGGAGAAAATCAAGGACCCCACGGATGGCTTCCCCGTCTTCAAAATGTATCTGACGGACGCCTTCACTTCATGGAACCTGAAAGCGGACGAATCCACCACCGCCCGCATCATGGCGGATTTCCACCGGACCTACCCCCCCCTGGCCTTTCCCACGCCGGAAGAGGCCGTGACCGCCGCCGGGCGCGCCCTGGCGAACCGGGACAGCCTGGCCATGATACGCATGCTGGCTCCGGCCAAATTCGCCTCCGTGAAGGAATTTGAAGACGCGCTCTCCCAGTTGAAAACGGTCATGGGCAGGATCCCCGCCCCCCGGACCGAGGTGAAGGAAAAAGGCGCTCCCGTCGTCAAGGCTGCCTACGTTCCCGTCACCAGGGACGGCGCCCCCGGCATCAAGGCCACCATCGGCGTGCGGCCCGCTTCCAGAAACGGATTCTCCGTCAACAACCTGTACCTTACCAAAACAGACAGCGGCTGGATGATCACCGGAGCTGATGTGGAGAACCCGCTGGCGCTGGACGAACAAAAAAAACCCTGAAAACCGCCCGGGGAACGCCCGCCCCTCTATCACACAACCTTTTCCATTATCACACCATGATGAATCTACCGATACGGCCGCGCCGCAACAGAAAATCCGCCAACATCCGGGGTCTCATCCGGGAAACCTCCCTCTCCCCGGAACACCTCATTTACCCGGTCTTCGTCCATGAAGGAACCGGGAACCAGCCCATTTCCTCCCTGCCCGGCTGCACGCGCTGGAGCGTCAAGGGCCTGGTGGAGGAAGCCAAGCGCCTGATGGACCTGGGCATCCGCACGCTGGACCTTTTCCCGGCCATCCCGGACGGAAAGAAAACCCCGGACGCCTGTGAGGCCTGCAACCCTGACGGCCTCATTCCGCGCACCATTTACGCGCTCAAGAGCGAGGTGCCCGGCATCACCGTCATGACGGACGTGGCGCTGGACCCCTACAATTCAGACGGTCACGACGGCCTGGTGGAATTCCGCTCCGACGGCACGATGGAAATCCTCAATGACGACTCCGTGGAGGTTCTCTGCCGCCAGGCTCTGTGCCACGCGGACGCCGGGGCGGACATCGTCTCCCCCAGCGACATGATGGACGGCCGCGTGGCCGCCATCCGCGCCACCCTGGATTCCGAGGCCTTGGACGACGTCTCCATCATGGCCTATACCGCCAAGTACGCCAGCGCCCTGTACGGGCCGTTCCGCGGCGCGCTGGAAAGCGCGCCGAAGGAGGGGGACAAGAAAACGTACCAGATGGACCCCGGCAACATCCGGGAAGCCCTCAGGGAAGCGCAGCTGGATGAAGCGGAAGGCGCGGACATCCTGATGGTGAAACCCGCCACGCTGTATCTGGACGTAATGGCCGCCATGCGGAAGCACGTGACGCTGCCGATAGCCGCCTACCACGTCAGCGGGGAGTACCTGATGATCAAATCCGCCGTGGCTTCCGGCTGGCTGGATGAACGGGAAACCGTTCTGGAGACTCTAACCTCCATCCGGCGCGCCGGGGCGGACATGATCCTCACGTATTACGCCCCCCAGGCCGCCGAATGGCTTAAACAACGCTGACGCCGCACGGCCTCCGCACAGGAGGTGGACGTACGGTCCAGAATACCGCTCTCCGCATGTCTACCTCCACAAAAATATTTGTCGGCATCGTGATCGTCGTCGTCATGGCGCTCACCTCCCTCTGGGGCGTCTATGCCCCCACCTTCTCGGAAGCCTACGTACTGCCCGTACAGATGACGACGGCGGACGGCGCCCCGCTGGGCAACTTCCAGTGCCGCCCGGTGGCCGCGGAAAACGGGAAGACGCTCCTGGTCTTCCGGGATACGGACTTCCTGCGCCAGACCACGGGGAACATGGTCCATTCCAAGATCATCCTTTCCTACAAGGGCACGCCGTTCTTTGAAGGCATCGTCCCCGGCCCCATGGAGGCCATAGAAATTCCCTCCGGGAACCTTCCGCCCCAGTTCCAGGCGCTCCAGCAGAACTGACCTGGGCTGCTCCGGAAAAGAAAACCTCCGGACCGGGAACCGCCCTGTTATGGCATTGTTACTGAAAGGGCGCAGGTTTCTCTATACAAACAGGGAAACATTGTGGTTTTATAGAATCAAACGATGAGTGATTCAGCCTATACCATTCTGATTGCGGAGGATGACGACAGCATCAGGCACGCCCTGACGGACGTGCTGACCGCATCCGGCTACGAGGTGCTGGCGCTGGAAGAGGGCCTGGCCGCCATCCGCGCCGTGCGGGAACGCAACTTTGACCTGGCCCTGCTGGACGTAGCCATGCCGGGAGCTGACGGCTTCCAGGTGCTCCAGGTCATGTCTGCGGAGCGCCCCGGCACGCCCGTCATCATGCTCACGGCGCGCGGGGAGGAGGAGGACCGCGTGCAGGGTCTCAAGCTGGGGGCGGACGACTACATCGTCAAGCCGTTCAGCATCCGGGAGCTGCTCGCCCGCATCGAGGCCGTGCTGCGCAGATCCCCGGAACGGCCGCGCCAGCTCCGGGAAATCCGGATCCCCGGCGCATCCCTGGACAGCGCCAACCGCCTGCTCACCTTTGAGGACGGAAAGGAAACCTCCCTGACCGCACGGGAATTCGAATTCCTCACGTACATGGCCACCCACCCCAACCGCGTCATCACGCGGGACGAACTGCTCCGGCGCGTGTGGGACGTGGACCCGCGCCTGACGGATACGCGCTCCGTGGAAATGACCGTCATGCGCCTCCGGGACAAGCTGGGGACCGTCGCGGCCGCCCCGCTGGAAACGCTCAGAAGCCAGGGCTACCGCTGGAACTCATCCTTCGTCTCCTGACCCGTGAACCGGCGCATACGCATCACTCTGCTGGCAATCAGCCTGCTGCTGGTCATCGGCACGCTCGGATGGCTCACCCACGTTCTGCTGGTGCAGGCGGAGGAAACTGGCCGCTCCGAACAGCGCATCAGGGTGGAGGCCCTGGCTCATGAAGCCAAGCTGGAAATGGACCGCCTCCTGACCTCCTTCATCACCTTTGAACAGGCCCGCGGCTACTTTGAATACCAGCCCTTTTACGCCTACAAGCGCCCTTATGACCAGCGCATGGGCTCCCCGGAACCCGGAGAGGCCGCCCGCGGCTCCAACCTCTCCTCCTACCTGCCGGACTACGTCACGGCCTATATCCAGATTTCCCCCTCCGGCCATGTAACCGGACCCGCGCTGAACCCGCAGCTTGCCGAACATCTGAATGAGCAGAAGGACCTCTACCAGCGGCTGAACGGCAAGGTCTCCGCCCTCACCTCCGTGCCGTCCAGCGGCAACCTCTGGACGGACATCCGGAATGAAATCCTGCATGAAGCCCCGGAACCTGAGCCGACGGCATCCGGCACGCCGGCCCAGGTGGAAACCGTCACCTCCTTCGTCCCAGTGGAAGACGGGGGGAACCTCTATATCCTGCGCCAGGTGCACACCAGCCGCGGCGTCTATTTGCAGGGGGCCCTGATGAACATGGACAACCTGAACCGGCGGCTGCCCGGCCAGGTAAAGCTGTTGCTTCCCCACAGCCGCCTGGCTACCTTCGATCCCTCCGCCCCGCCTCCCGCAGAAGCGCGGCAAACGGGCACGCTCCCCTTTGCCAACGCCCCCCCTGGTCTTTCTGCCGGGAGACACCGGAGCCGTCCCCCTCCAGGACCACAAGAAAATGCTGACCTGGACGCTCACGCTCATCTGGAGCATGGTACTGCTGGGCGCGGCAGGCGTCATCTGGCTCATGCTGGGCACCTTCCGCCTGGAGCAGCGCCGCGGGGACTTCGTCTCCGCCGTCACCCATGAACTCAGGACGCCGCTCACCTCCTTCTCCCTGTATACGGAAATGCTGGAGGACGGCATGGTGCCGGAGCAGAAAAAGCCGGAATACTACGCCAACATGCAGCGGGAATGCCGCCGCCTGGAACACCTGATTGAAAACGTGCTCTCCTACTCCCGGCTCCAGCGGAACGCCATCCGCCGCACGCGGGATACGCTCACCTGCCAGGAACTCTTTGAACCCATTGCGGAAAAAATAGACCGACGGCTCCGGGAGGCGGGCATCAGCTTCTCCTTTGCCCTGGCGCAGCCCATCCGCATCCTACCCATTCATACGGATGCCGTCTCCGTGGAGCAGATCATGGACAACCTGACCTCCAACGCCATTAAATACGCCAAGGGGGAAAACGCCAAAGTCCAGCTCACCGTCCAGGCGGACCGCCACAACATCGTCATCCGCTTCCGGGACAACGGCCCGGGCATCTCCCCGAAAAACCGCAAGCTGGTGTTCAAGCCCTTCCGGCGCACGAAGGACGCCTCCGACAGCCGCAAGCCCGGCGTAGGCCTGGGGCTGGCGCTGGCCAAGGATACGGCACGCTCCCTGGGGGGGGACCTGAAACTGGAATTCGGCACCTTGGGGGGAGCCAGCTTCCTGCTGACACTTCCCAAATCCTGACCCCGCCAAGGGGCCTGCACGCCTCCATCTGCTTCCCGGCCCGCACGGAACCATCTTTCCTCTTCCATCTTTCCTCTTCCATCTTTCCTCTTCCATCTTTCCTCTTCCATCTTTCCTCTTCCATCTTTCCTCTTCCATCGCATCCCCTTCCCTTGCAACATCCGGCCCAGGAAAATCCCGTCCGGCATGCTATGCGCTTGCCTTCACGTGACGGATATGTGACATTGAACCGCAACGCACGGCGGGACGAAAAATTCCCGTTCCACGCAGGAATATCCGCCTTCCCTTCCGGCGCGGCGGAGCGCAAAACGCATGGACATGCTATCATGAGTAAAAGGATTTTGATCACCGGAGGAGCCGGCTTCATCGGCTCCCACCTCAGCGAACGGCTTCTGAAAGAAGGCCATGAAGTCATCTGCATGGACAACTTCTTCACGGGCAGCAAGCAAAACCTCCTTCACCTGGCGGACTATCCCGGATTTGAAATAATCCGCCATGACGTCACCGTTCCCTGCGTGATGGAAGTGGACCAAATCTACAACCTGGCCTGCCCTGCCTCCCCTCCCCATTACCAGTTTGACCCCATCCACACGGTTAAAACCTCCGTGCTGGGCGCGCTGAACATGCTGGGCCTCGCCAAACGGTGCAAGGCCAGAATCCTCCAGGCTTCCACCAGCGAGGTATACGGCGACCCCGTGGTCCATCCCCAGCCGGAAACCTACTGGGGCAACGTCAATCCCGTGGGCGTCCGCTCCTGTTACGATGAAGGCAAAAGATGCGCGGAAACCCTGTTCATGGACTACCGCCGCATGAACGGGGTGGACATCCGCATCATCCGCATCTTCAACACCTACGGACCGCGCATGAACCCGAACGACGGCCGCGTGGTCTCCAACTTCATCGTGCAGGCGCTGAAAGGGGAAGACATCACCATTTACGGAACGGGCAGGCAGACCCGCAGTTTCCAGTACGTGGACGACCTGGTGGAAGGCATGGTCCGCATGATGAACACGGAAGGCTTTTCAGGCCCTGTGAACCTGGGAAATCCCGTGGAATTCACCATGCTGGAACTGGCGGAAAAAGTCATTGAAATGACGGGTTCTTCTTCCAAAACGGTCTTCCGTCCCCTGCCCCTGGACGACCCGGCCCAGCGCAAGCCGGACATTCGGCTGGCGGGAGAAAAACTGGGTTGGAAGCCCAATATTCCGCTGGAAAAAGGCCTTGAAAAAACCATCGCCTACTTCCGGAGCATTCTGTAGCGTTTCCGAGGCGCCGCATGCTTATGCGGCAACTTAATCATTATTGGCGAACTGATTTCATTAAAAGGCGTGGCTTACAGCCGCGTTCCTTTCGGTTGCCGCATAGGCAAGCGGCGCTCCAAGGAAGCAATCCGGAAATTCCGGGAAGCTTCCCATGCGGTCCATGAACTCCGGCATGCCGAGCGGCTCATTACCCGTTTTTGGCTGGTGCGGTAAAACGGTTCGGCTAAAATGAATTGTTATGAAACATGCCGACGCCCACGGAATCTATTCCACTCAAGCCACTGTCCGCACTTATGAAAGCGGTGCGGACGGCCTCATGAAACCGGAAACGGTTCTGCACTGGTTTCAGGAAATAGCGGAGGCCCACGCCTCCTCCCTCGGCTTCGGCTATGACTTTGTGATATCCCGCGGCCTGGCCTGGGTGGAAGTGCGCCTGAACACGGCCATCAGCCGCCTCCCCCGGTGGAAGGAAACGGTGGAACTCCGCACCTGGACCGCGCAGGAAACGCCGCTGCTGGCGCGCCGCAATCTGGAAATAAGGGACGCCCTGGGAAACCAAATCGTCACGGCAAGCTGCCTGTGGGCCGTCATTGACGTACGCCGCAGACGCCCGGTGCCGTTGAACAGGCACATTGATGCCTTCCCGGATACTCCGTGTGAAGAAACGGTGGCTCCGGCAGCCATGGATACCTCGGGCCTTCTGCCGACCATCCGGGAATGGATGGCGGAACGCCGCGATACGGACTTCAACCGCCACATCAACAATGCCGCCTACCTGGTCTGGGCGCTGGAATCCCTGCCGGATTCCTGGCTGGAGAACCATGAATTGACGGGAATCCACCTGCATTTCAAGAAGGAAACCCATGCGGGAGAATCCATGAAATCCCTGCTGTTCCGCCAGGACTCCCTCACCTCCCACCACATCATGCACGGAGACGAACTGCGGGCGGAAGCAGTGCTGGAATGGAAAGCCGCCGCAATCGCATAAAAAAGGCCCTATTCCTCGCCTTCCGGATTTTTCTGACATCAGACAGCGGACGAGGGCATGCAAGAGTATTCTGCGCCGTTTTATAGAATCGGAAGGGGCGTGCCGTGTGAAGGGCGGCGAGCGGCGCGGGGAGAGTAGTGGACAAAATGGACTTGATGGACAGGATGGACACCATTTTCTTTTTTCTATTCTGTCCTTTCAGCCCACACGGCCTATTACTCCGGAGGACGCTATTTCCTTACACAAGCAGGGCCGCCCCGGCTCTTGTCCGCAACGGCCCTGCTGGCTTGGAGAGTGGAACGTCTCCGCTCCACTCTCCTCTCTCAACTTTCAACTCTCCTTAAAAGTCATAACGGTAGCCCACGCTCCCGTTCACCGAGTTGGCTCCGTCACGGAAGTCCGCGTTCCCGTTGATGAAGACCGTTCCCTGCGTTCCTACCGGCACGCTCAGCCCCGCTCCTATTTGCAGCGCCGTCGTTCCAACCTTGGCCCCACGCACGCTCTGCATGAAGCCGGGGTTGCCCAGCAGCGCCACATTGGTTTCTCCGCGGCGGTCGCCCATGTCCTGGGCCGCGTTCACCCGGAACTCAGCCAGCGCTTCTCGCCCGAAGATGTTGCTGCCTACAAGGCCCATCCACCGACCGCCAAGTGCTACCGTTCCCGTCGTCCATTCCTGCTTGCCTACATTCAGGCCCGCGTTCCCCGCTCCCGTTTCCGTGTAGCCGTCCATGTGCGTCGTCACTACCGAGGCGTTGGCCAGGGGCTGCAGGATGCTGCTCTTGTCTTCGTTGAGGTACACGTCGTAGGTCAGTTCATACATCGCTCCAAAGCCCCACCCGTTGGTGTTGCCCTGCGTCCTGTAGCTGCCTTCCCCGTAGTTGACCGTGCGGTTGAGCTTCGCGTCGTTCCACCCTCCCGTCAGGATCAATGTGTGCGCCCAGCGCTTGCTCTGGTAGCGGCCGAAGAGGTTGGCGTAGTAGCTGTCCAGGTGGCCGTCCGCGCTGTCCGCCGCGCTGGCCGTCAGGTCGCCGTAGTTGGCCGTGAAGGCCGCTCCCATGGTAAAATGGTCGCTGAGGTCCACGTCCATGCCCACGGTGCCGCCCCAGGTGGTGAGCTGGTAGCCGCTTTCATCCCCCCTGGTGTCCAGTTTGGCGTAGGAGCCCGTGCCTTCCATCCACATGTGGAAGTAGGGGAGGTCATCGTTGACGTAGGCGGGGTTGACGCCCATGAGGGTGGTGCGGTTGCGGATCCATCCCATCTGGTCGCGCAGGGCGTCCTTCTGGGCCGTTCCCAGCGCGTTGACCGTGCTGCCCGCTACGGCTGCCAATGCCCTGGATGCTCCCGCCAAATCAGGATTGCTCCCCGTAACCATGGTGCTGATGGCATTCATGACCTGCCCGAGCTGGGAAGTGGCGTCCAGGTTGTTCCTGGCTCCCCACAGAAGTTCGGAACCTGCTCCGGAATTATGGGAATTCACCGCAGGCTTAAAAATATTATCCTGCTGTACCGTGGCGTTCAGCACAATATTGTTTCCTTCCCGGACCATGGTCGCATCCTTGTAATACACGGCAAAGAGTCCGGAAGTACCCACGGACATGGATTCCCCTTCCGCCATGCCGTCAATCGCGTCCGCGGTCATCAGCACCACTCCGTCCAGGTTGTCATACGTTCCCAGGCCCGTGTTGCCGGTCATGTTGGCAAGCGTAAAGCCGGCGCCGTTCCCGATGGTAATGGAATCCGCCGTCAGCATGGCGGAGCCGAAAGGATCGGCCGCGCTCAGGTTATACACGAATTCCGTCATGGAACCGCTCTGGAAGTCAACGCTGCCGACGTTCAAGGTGGTATTGGGGTCCCCTGCTCCATTCCCGATGGCCTCAATGCGCAGGGTGCCGGAAGCGCCTACCGTAACGTTGCGGTAGTCAAGCGCGGGAGCGGCGGACGTGCCTTTCAGCACCAGGGTGCCCCCTCCGTGCACGCCCAGGTCATACGTAGAGCTTCCGGTCTGCATCACCTGGGTTACCTTGCCGGAGACGTCAATGCTCCCTTCCCCGTCCAGTGTGCCGGAGAAAGAGCCGTTCACGGCGGATGCGGAGGTGACGGACAGTGCATTGCCATTCAGGGCCAGCGTTCCAGCGCCGGAGAGGGCCAGAATGGACTTCTCCCCGGTCCCGGACAGGCTCAGCGTTCCGTTCAGCGTCACGGAGGTTCCGAACAGGCCGGCTTCCCCTGCCAGGGTGAGGGAAGAACCTTCCTGAACGTTCAGGCGGCCTGCTCCGGAAATGGTGGTCGCCTGGTCCAGGGTGGAATCCCCGGCAGTCTTGAGCGTTCCGCCCGCAGAGATTTGCAGGGAGCCGCCCTCCGCGTCATCTGCCAGGGTGGCCGTCGTGGTCCCTCCGATCACGACGCGGACGGGTTCATCCGCAGAGGCGGAGGACAAAGTCAGCGTGCCGATATTATTGGCGCTCCCGTTCAGGGCCAGCGTGCCTTCCCTGGCAACCACCGCATTGGAGGTATTAACATTGCCATTCAGCATCAGGGTCTTTTCTCCCGTCTTGATCAGGTCCGCGCCGTCACCGTTCACGGTAAGATTGCCGTTGAACACGGAGTCGTCCAGATCGTTCGCAAGTTCGATATCCAGCGAACCGTCCCCGGCGGCATTCACCACCAGGTTGCCCGTGCTGCCGGTGCCGGAGGAAAGATGCCGGATGATGGTCTTGTCCGTATTGGCCGCAGGCACGTCAAAATTCAGGGTGAGGTTTGTGTCCACAATCACCTGCGCATAGGAATTAAGGGCCGGAATTTCCGTCACCGTGGAACCGTCCACGGACGAAATGTAAATCTGGTCCGTTCTGCCGGAAATGATGATGCTGCCGCCTTCCACCCCCTTGATGCCGAATCCCAGGCTTTCCAGCGTGGCATTGAACGTAAGGTGCTGGTTGAGCCACGCCACCAGGTCGCTGGAAGGCAGGCCGGTGATCGTTCCGTCGGTCAGCAGAATGCCTACGGATTCCAGTTCGCGCATGGCGATCAGGATATCCGTATCAATGTCCATGTGCAGCGTGAGGTCGGAAGCGTCCCCGCCGAAGGAAACGGTGCCCGTGGCCGTGTCATTGAACTGGAGCAGGCTCTTCTGGTCCCCGGCAGCGGCATACGTGGTATTGTTCGCACCCACATGCAGGGAATTATTCCCCGTCAGCGTCAGATTTCCCGTCAGGCCGGTAATGGCCGTTCCCGCCGTGGCGGTATTGATGCCGCCCACCTTGTCCCCGGACAGGCCGCCCAGGTCAATATCCCCGGAATTGGCCTCCGCATTCACGGTTACGCCGCCGGCAGTGGCGTAGGCTCCTGCATGTTGCAGCCCTCCCTTGGTAATGGTGATGTTGTTGGCAATCGCCTGGTTGTTCATGTCCAGAACGGAACCGCCGTTAACGGAAACATTCCCGGTCCCCAGGGAACCGGCGCCCAGCGCCTTCACCGTGCCGCCGTTCAGGGTGGTTCCTCCCTGGTAATTGTTAGCGGCGTTCAGTTCCAGGACCGGGGACCCGCCGGCCCTGTTCACGATCAGAGCTCCTGCCCCGGTAATCTGCCCGACCCAGGAGCCTGTGCCCTCTCCATTGCCCAGCTGAACCGTGCCGCTGGTAATGGTGAGCGTCCCCGTAGCGGTATTGTCCTGCGTCAGCACCAGCGTTCCGGTTCCGGCCTGTTCCACCCTGGCGTTCAGGGCGCCTTCCGCTCCTACGGTGGCGTTCATCAGAACGAGGTCATTGGTGTAGGAGAATTTGAACAAGCTTGTTCCGCCATCAGCCTTTAACACCACACCATCCCCGAAAAGCTTGCCATCATTCAGGGTCGCCGCCGTATTGTTGCCGAATGCCCAGGTAAACAGGGCATTGCCAGTGCGGGTGAACGCCCCGTGGAACCCGGTCATGTCTCCCGTCAAGTAGGCGAAGGCATCCCCCAGTGCGGTGGTCACCGTACCTGAACCGGTGAATGCCCCGCCAAAGTAATAGGACTTGCCGCTCCCTCCGTTCAAGTAGGTTCCTTTCTCCAGCACATTGATCGTTGCCATGACGGCGGTATCCGCCGTGTTGACGGCATCCATCCAGAAACCGCGTCCATTCAGGGTTAACGTCCCCCTCCCCATGCTGGCGGCGGTGGCAAACTGGAGGTCGCGGGCATCATTTGTACTGCCCGGATTATTATTCAACCCGGATGCGACCAGTTCCCCGGTAAAGGATGAATTGTCTCCTGAAATGTAAAAACGGGATTTGGCCGCCTGGTTGTCCAGCTCAATCCGGCCCGCTCCGCTCATGCCGTTGATGACGATGTTGGCGCTGTTTCCGGAAGGCATTCCATCGATGGCGCTGGAAATGGCGAGGGTTCCTCCCGCATTCACCGTGACTCCCGCGGAAAACCTCGTTTGAACATTTCCGGAGGCAATGGACACGGAACCTCCGTCCACCGTCAGAGCGCCCGCATACACGGCGGCGCCAAGATTCAAGGTGCCGTCTCCGGATTTTTCCATGGCCATCGCCTTGTAATTATCCACGGAAGCCCACGTTACGGCGTTCCCGTTGGTATCCACTTTAATGGAGTTCTTGCTCGTGGAGGAAATCTGTCCGGAAATATCCGCCGTCACGCCAGCGCCATACTGGAGGATACCGCCGTCAAACGACAGACTGCCGGCGCCGAGGGCGGCGTCATCTCCCATTTCAAGCGTGCCGCCGCCCAGGATCACCTTTCCGGTATAGTTGGTATTGGCCGTATTGATGGTCAGCTTGGCGTTGCCGGTCTTTTCCAGATTACCGTTGCCTTCCAGAGAGCCGCCCCCTGCCGCGGCATCCCATACATAATCCGTCGTATCCGCCTGCACCATGATAATCGTGGGAGAGACGGCGCCATCAATGGTCACCGTCTGCGGGGCGCTGCCGCCAATGTCTCCCATGACGACTCCGGAATTATCATTGTAAACGCCGTCGTCCTTCCACGGGGAAGCGGCGGGAGCAGTGACGGACCAGATTCCGTCGCCCCCCTTCCATTCAAGCAAAGCCACCTGCGCCACCACCAGGGTAAGCTTGCCGTTCCCCGTGCTCCAGGAACCCAGAAGATTGTCGCCCAGGACAAAGGAACTGGCAGAAACTCCGGTGACGGTGCCCGCGCTGATCAGGTCATAGGAACCCTCCGCCCAGGCCACGCCGTCTATCGTTCCCTGCCCCAGAAGCAGTTCGCTGTTCACGGTCAGCGTTCCGGTCACATTGAGCAGAGACGCGCCGGAAGCCGGAAGATTGGAAAAATTTAAAAAGGAGGATTCCCCCAGCGTCAGATTGCCTGTGATCGTGCCGGACGCGCCCAGCGTCAGACTGCCAGCAGCGGCAATACCAAGAGTTCCACCATTCATGTTCAGGGAACCCGCGGCGGCAAGAGTCACATTGGAAAACTGCGTGGCGGCGTTTACCGTCAGGCCAGATGAACCACTCACGGTCAGCGTATTATTGTAGGTAGCATCATGCTGCGCTTTCAAATTGCCTCCATTCAGGTTCACCATTCCCGAACCCAGAGCAGTAGCATTATTCAACTGCAATGTTGCCCCTCCCGTAACCATCCAGTTCGCTGTCATGGCTTGACGGTTCCTGTTGACGGATTGATCAGTTACATTCGTCGTCTGTGCGGCCGAATTCAAAATCAGCGTACCAGAATACCCCACACCTCCCACAGTAATTGTGGGGGGATCAGTAATCCCTTCCCCAACCGCAAGCGCTCCATAAACGTTCATGGTCTTGCCTGCAGCGATCTGGAACAAGGTATTCGCATAAAATGAAACGCCCTCCCAGGCCGTACCCGTTGATCCTAACGAAAAATCCTCCCCGATGTTGAAAACCGTCGCCTGCCCTTCTCCCGGAGCACGGAAATTGACGACGCGGGAACCGCCGTCGCTGGAGGATACACTGAATCCTGAAGCACCTGCCGCCACATTAATGCCACCCAGCGACAAGCTATTGAACTGGGCCTTGACGGCCTTTTGAACATTATCTCCATATGGTCCGCTGAATTGCATAATATTGGCACTGGTTCCGGCCCACACGTTTGCATAATTGGTCGGCGCCGGATTCCAGTTGGCATTTGTATGGATCCAGCCATCCGTTCCGCCAAGCCATGTATAGGTTTCCGCCAAGGCATGCGGTGAGGAAACGGCGGCCATGCAGGCAATCAGAGAGGACAGGAGACCCAAGGGAAGGTGCAGCTTCATAATTTTTAATGAAAATGAACGTGAAAATACCTCCTGAACCTGACAGGAGGCTTTTTATCATCATTAACGGATTAAAAATCCTCCTACAAGCTTAAACGTTGATTCCGTAGGCGTTGCAACTCTCCTGGAAGACCGTTTTCATGCTATATCTGGTCCGCAATCAGGTATGTTCGTGGTGGTATCCTTATCAGTATAAACATGCAAGCAGGTTCATTCTGGTATATTGGCGGCTTTTCCGTTCCCTAGCGGATTTTTAATCCGCCTTGCGAATCATTCCGGATGGAATCAATAATCCATTTTAACATCATTTATTCCACTATATGATATCAACTGCGCTACTGCACCATGCCGGCAGAAGCGCCGCACAGCATGCAATGTTCCGTGACGCAGCAGGGCCGTCCCCGGCTCTTGTCCGCAACGGCCCTGCTGGCTCGGAGAGTGGAACGTCTCCGCTCAACTCTCCTCTCTCAAACTTCAACTCTCCTTAGAAAGTCATACCGGTAGCCCACGCTTCCCGTTCACCGAGTTGGCTCCGTCACGGAAGTCCGCGTTCCCGTTGATGAAGACCGTTCCCTGCGTTCCTACCGGCACGCTCAGCCCCGCTCCGATTTGCAGCGCCGTCGTTCCAACCTTCGCCCCACGCACCGCTCTGCATGAAGCCGGGGTTGCCCAGCAGCCTACATGCCCGTTTCTCCGCGGCGGTCGCCCATGTCCTGGGCCGCGTTCACCCGGAACTCAGCCAGCGCTTCTCGCCCGAAGATGTTGCTGCCTACAAGGCCCCATCCACCGACCGCCAAGTGCTACCGTTCCCGTCGTCCATTCCTGCTTGCCTACATTCAGGCCCGCGTTCCCCGCTCCCGTTTCCGTGTAGCCGTCCATGTGTCGTCGTCACTACCGAGGCGTTGGCCAGGGGCTGCAGGATGCTGCTCTTGTCTTCATTGAGGTACACGTCGTAGGTCAGTTCATACATCGCTCCAAAGCCCCACCCGTTGGTGTTGCCCTGCGTCCTGTAGCTGCCTTCCCCGTAGTTGACCGTGCGGTTGAGCTTCGCGTCGTTCCACCCACCCGTCAGGATCAATGTGTGCGCCCAGCGCTTGCTCTGGTAGCGCCCGAAGAGGTTGGCGTAGTAGCTGTCCAGGTGGCCGTCCGCAGAGTCCGCCGCGCTGGCCGTCAGGTCGCCGTAGTTGGCCGTGAAGGCCGCTCCCATCGTGAAGTGGTCGCTGAGGTCCACGTCCATGCCCACGGTGCCGCCCCAGGTGGTGAGCTGGTAGCCGCTTTCATCTCCCCTTGGTGTCCAGTTTGGCGTAGGAGCCCGTGCCTTCCATCCACATGTGGAAGTAGGGGAGGTCTTCGTTGACGTAGGCGGGGTTGACGCCCATGAGGGTGGTGCGGTTGCGGATCCATCCCATCTGGTCGCGCAGGGCGTCCTTCTGGGCCGTTCCCAGCGCGTTGACCGTGCTGCCTGCCGCGGCTGCCATGGAACGTGCCGCCCGGGAGGTGTTGCCGGACTGGATGTCGTTTCTGACGGCTTCCCTCAGGTCACCGAGCTGCGTGCCTTTCGGCGCGTTGCCGCGGTTGTTCCAGAGCAGGTTGGCCCCCGCTTCCGAGTTGGCCGTGTTGGCCGCGTCCATAAAGGCGTTCTCCGTCTTGACCATGCCCGTCACCACAATCTTGCCGCCTTCCGTCCGGATGCCGAATTCCTGGTAGTAGAAGTCAAAGTAGCCGGAGGCGTCCACCGTGGCTCCGTTGGCCGAAACCGTTCCGGCTCCCGTCGCGTCCACCAGCGTGAAGTTGAGGTTGGCCGTCGGGTCCGCCGGATCGTCGTAGTCCCCCAGGCTTCCCAGGGAAACGGTAGTTCCGTCCAGATTGACGTCTCCGGCCTGCACGGTGATGACCGGGCTGGAGAAGAGGTCGTCACGGTTGGTGTTGATGACCAGGTCCAGATGGGAGTTTTGCAGGTTGAGTCCGTTGGCGACGGTGAGCGTCGTGTTGACCGCTCCGGTTCCCTCCCCTACCGGACTCAGGCGCACATGGGCGCCGCTTGCCGCCGTGAGGCTCTTATAGGTAACGGAGCCGTTGCCGCCTTCCGCTCCCGTCAGTTCCAGCGTGCCCTTGGTGACGCTGAGGGCCTGCCCGATCGCGCCGTTCCCCTTCAGAACCTGCGTGCCGGTGCCGTTCATGGTGATGCTGCCTTCCCCGCTGAGGGTGCCTTCATACAAGGCATTCCCGGCGGTGGTGATTTCCAGGGCAGACCCGTTGTTCAGCGCGCCGGTTCCCGTCAGGCCGGAGATGGTGTTGGCCGCGTTGCCGAGTTCCAGCATTCCGCTGCCGTCCAGGTCCACCTGCACGCCGTCAAGCTTGGAGGTGCCGTTGAGCGCGAGGGAGGCGGTGTCCGCCACATGGAGCACGCCGGTTCCGGAAACGGTGCTGTTGGAAAGTTCGGAGCCGGCTCCCGTAAGCGTGAGCGTGCCGTTTTTACCGATGGCGAGGTTGCCGCCGTTGCCTTCATCCGTGAGCGTTCCCGCTTGCGTTTTTCCAGTGATGTCCAGGGAGGAAAGGTCTCCGGAGTTGGTGGAGTTGAGCCTGATGGAGCCCAGGTCCGCCGTGCCGGAGAGGATAAGGCTGCCGTCCTGCATGTCCAGCGTGCCGCTGGTGTTCAGGGTTCCGGCGAGTTCCAGGGAGCCTTCTCCCGTTTTGGTAATGTTGGCCGTGCCGCCGTTGATGGTTCCGGAGTACTTCGTATCGGGACCGGACGTATTCGGATCTGTTCCCAGCAGCTCGTTGTTCAGGATGACGGATGCCGTCTTGTCGTTCGTGCTGGTGATGTTGATGACGCCGGAGGCCGCGCCGGAGAGGTTGTTAATCGTCAGGCCGTCAGCCGTATCGTCCACGCCCGGGAGGTTGAGTGCGAGGTTGCCGTCCACGATGACCGCGCGGTACGGGTCGAGTTCGGAGTTGCTGGAGACGGTTTTGTCTTCACTGCCTACCGCGTAGATTTGCGTGGCGTCACCGGTGATGCCGATGGAGCCGCCGTTGATGCCCGTGACGGCAAAGCCGAGGGTTTCCAGCAGCGGGTTGAAGACGGCCGTGCCGTAGCCCAGCGCTCCGTTCGTGAGGTTGAGCCACGCGGTGCGGTCGCCCGCTCCCCAGCCCTGCATGGCATTGATGAGGTCGGCGGAGAGGGTGAGGGTGAGGGTTTCAATTTCCAGCTGGGTGCCGTCCGCGTCAAATTGGATCATGGAGGTGCTTCCGGCCAGGTCCTGTGTTTTGGAGACGTTGCCCGTTCCCACCACCAGGCTGGCACTGTCCAGGCTGGCGGCGCCGTTGAGGCCGCTGATGACCGTTCCGGCGTCCGTCATGCCGATGGTTTTAAGCGAGGAGCCGGAGAGGCCGCCCAGCGAGATGGAAGTGACGCCGGAGGCCGCGTTGACGGTAACGTTTTTGGTTCCTTTGTGGTTGTTTCCTCCCGTGAGGGTGCCTCCGGTGATGTTGAGCGCTCCCTTGTAGCCGTCCGCCGTGAGGGCGAGCGTGCCGGAGGTGAGCGTGACCGTACCCGTGTAGCCTGCGCTGGCGTTGCCGAGCGTGAGTGTGCCCGTGCCGGTTTTCAGGAGGCTGCCAGTGCCGCTGAGCGCGCCGTTGAGGGTGATGCTGCCGCCCGTAGTGTCCACGGTGGCGGTTTTGCCGGAGGCGGCGTTGAGGAGGACGCTGAGGGAGGCGCTCCAGTCCGCCGTGGAGTTGAGCGTGCCTTCTCCCAGGGTGAGAGTGCCGGAGGCGCCGGTGATGTCACCGCCCAGCGTGAGGGTTCCGTTGCCGGCCAGCGTGATGCCGGAGTTGGAGTCGTTTTCCAGGTTGATGCCGCCCAGGACGGCCGTGCCGCCGTTGATGTTGAGGTTGCCGGCCAGGGCTCCCTGGCCGTTGGCCCCGCCCAGCTTGACGCTGGTGCTGGTGAGGGTGACGCCCGTGTTGACGTTGACCGCGGAGGCTTGCGTGTTGCTTCCCATGGTGCCGCCGCCGATTTGAAGCGTGGCGATATCAAGGTCTTTCTTCAAGTCCAGCGTCACGCCGTACGTGACGTCAATGAGGTCGGCATTCAGCGTGCCGTTCACCGTGACGGTGCGGTTGGCCGTGGCCGCTCCGTAGCCGGAGAGGACGATGCTGCCTCCGGCATTGGAGAGCGTGCCGTTGAGCGCGTCATGGCCGTTGGCCGCCTTGACGAGCAGGGAGCCCCCGTCCGTCTTGGCGAGCGTGCCGCTGATGTTTTTGAGTACGCCGGAGAGGGCGATTTCATTGCCTCCGGAGAGCTTGAGGGTGGAGCCGCTGGCCACCGTCACGGTTCCGGAGAGAATCTTGGTATTGGCGATGTTCCCCAGCGCCACGGCTCCATTCCCGGAGATGTTCCAGTTGAGGGACAGGAAGCTGTCCTGCCCGGCCGTGTCCACCGTCAGCGTGGTGCCGGTTCCGGAGGCAGCCAGCTTGACCGCGTCCCCGGCGTTTTTCTGCACCATGGTCTGCGTCAGCGTCACGTTCCCGGAGGCCTGCAGGGTGCCGCCGCCGAAGATGATGGAACCCGTTCCCAGCGCTCCGTCTCCGTTGATGTCCACAATGCCCCCTTCCAGGGACGTGGAGCCTCCGTAGGTGTTCGTGTTGCGGATTTGCAGGGTGCCGTCCCCCCTCTTGGTCAGGATGGTCGTGGCGCCCGTGATGTGCCCGTCTCCCTGGAAGGTGTAGGTGTTGTCCGCGCCGCTGTTGCTGACGACGATGGAGGAGGGAGCCACGTCTCCCGTAATCGTCACGGTTTTGTTGGCTGCCGTGTTGTCAAAGAGCAGGGGCTGCCCGTCCGTGGTCGCCGGCGCGGAGCCGCTTCCGCCGTAGGTCCAGTTGCTCACGTCGCCCGCGCTCCATGTTCCGGCGTCCGCCGTTCCGTTCCAGGTGAGCATGTTCGCGGAGGACTCAATCTTGAGCTGAAGCGTTTTGCCGTCCGCGGAAAGTCCCAGCGTGTAGGTCAGTTCCGGATGGGCGTCATTGATGAGATCTCCGATGTTGAAGGAGCCGAGCGTGAGCGTTCCGCTTCCCACCGTCAGCAGGGAATAGTCTCCCGCGTCGGTGAGCGTGTCGTAGTTGTTGAGGGTGACGTTGTGCGTTCCGGTGAGCGTCAGTCCGCCGGTGAGCGTCACCAGGGCGTTTCCTCCCGCCGTCAGTCCCGTCATGTCAAAGGTGAAGGAGGAGCCCGCAGCCATGGCCATGTCTCCGGTGACGTTGAGGCGCGAGTAGCTGCCCAGCGTCAGGCTGCCGATGGAGCCGCCGTTGCTGGTGATGGCGCCCGTGGAGAGCGCATCCGCCGTGCCGGCTTTCACGTTGACCGCGTTATTCACCGCATAATTGCCGATGTCCAGCGTCGCTCCGGAGGAGATGGAGACCGTGCTGGTCCCGAACGCCGTAGCGCTTCCCGCCGCCAGCGTTCCGGCTTCCGCATTGGTCGTGCCGGCATAGGTATTGGCGCCGCTGAGCGTCACCTTGCCCGGACCCTTCTGGGTGATGGAACCCGTTCCGCCGATGGCGTTGGCCACCGTCTGGTCCGCATCCACCGCATAGGTCAGGAAGGCGTCTCCATTGCCGCCGAGCGTCACCGCTCCGGAACCCAGGGAGCCGGCTCCCGTCAGCAGGATGGTCCCTTCCTTGATCAGGGTCTGGTTGGTATAATCGCTGGCCTTGGTCAGTTGAAGCACGCCGTTCCCCTGCTTTACGAGGTTGGCGCCGTTGCCTTCCTTGGCTACGATTACATCCAGCTTCAAATCTGCCGTATTAGTATCGTCCAGCGCAAAATTCCCGCGCGCTATGTCAAAGATGACCGTGCCGCCGCGGAGGGTCAGGGCATTCGCCTGACCGGTGGAGGGGGCTCCCTCCGCCACAGAGAAGACGCTCATTCCGGTAGCGGACTGCTGCGTCACAATGGTATTGGTGCCGCTGAACAAGTCGAAGCCGTTTAATCCCCCGCCGGGTATATTCAGAATGACCCGGCTGTTGTTGAACACCATTCTGGTATTGGCCATGGTCGTATTGCCGCCGCCGACATTCCAGGTGCCGTTGTTCAGGGTCAGCGTGCCGAAGTTCCCGCTATTATTGTAGCCGAACGGATCGCCCGCCGTAGTATTCAGCGTGCCGCCGTTCACCATCAGGTTGCCGTAAAGGATGGACTCTCCTCCGTTTCCATTCTTGCCGAGGTTCAGGACCGCGCCCTCGCCCACCGTGGTCAGCGCGGTTTTCGTCTGGGCGGTGGAAACCGTCAGGGCCGTTCCGGCTCCCGACACTTCCAGATTGATGCCGGAGCCGTTGGCCAGATTGGTTCCAAGCGTATTGGCGCCTCCGGAAGCAAAGGCGATCGTGCCTCCGTTAATCGTCGGCATCGTGGCTCCCAGAATATCCGCAATTCCGCCCGTTACGCCGATTTCCAGCCGTCCCGTCCTGTCCACGGTCACCGTTCCGGTCCCCAGGGCCATGTTCGCCTTCACGGCAACGGTTCCTTCCTTGATGTTGACCGCGCCGGAATAATCGTTATTGGAGCTGTTGAAGGTCACTTTTCCTTCACCCAGCTTGGTCATGGCGCCGTTTCCGGAAAGCTTGCCTCCGTTGTTGGTCAGCTCCAGGTCCTGCCCTGCCCCGTTGTTGAAATAAATGGCCTTGGCATTCACGTCCCCCGTCAGGGACGCCACTCCCGTGTGCGTACCGTCAAACAGGTAGGTTGTGGTGTTGTCCACGGCGCCGATCGGGTTGCCGTCCCAGACTACCACGCCGTCCGCCATGCTGACGGAAACGGTCACCGTCTTGTCCCCGGTGTTTACGTTGAAGGTTCCCTGGTACAGGCTGGCCAGCGCCCCGGTCAGGGTCATCGTCCCCGCATCCGCGAAGTTGCCGGCCGTCAGGTTGTCCCAGGAAACCAGCGTATAAGTCCCCGCGGTGATATTCCCGTTAATGTCCAGGCTGACGCCCGCATCCGCGCCCAGCGCCAGGTTGCTCACCGTCAGCGTCGCTCCGTCCGCGCTCAGGGCGCTTCCGTCAACGGCCAGTGAAGCGGCGTTCAGCGTTCCGGTCACGTTCTGCTTCCGCAGCGCCGTCACCTTGGCGGTGGAGGCGTTCAGCGTTCCGGCCAGCGCCGTATCCGCATTCAGGTAAAGGTTGGCTCCGGAAAGGTTCAGCGTTCCGGAAAAACCGGAGACGTCCCCGCCCAGCGTCAGGGCTCCCGCATTGTTGCGGGTATTGACAGCCAGCGTGCCCGTTCCGCCCAGGCCGCCGAGCATCTGGAGGCTGTCCCCGCTCGCGATGGCCGCCGTTCCCGTGCCGGACGTTTCCACGGATACCTTGCCGTTGAGGTTCACGTTCACGGTGGCTCCGTTAAAAATGCTCAGCGCCGTGGCCGCATTCGTCCCTTTCAGGGTGATGTCCCCGTCCAGGGAAACTCCCCCCGTGACGGTATTGGAATTCAAGTTGCTGAACGTCACGGTGACGTTTTTCTCACTGCCGCCCAGCGTTACGTTGCCCTGCCCCCACGGGGTCAGGGTCTGGCCGGAGACGATGGAGGCGTCCCCGATATTGTACGTCAGATTGACCAGGTTGCCCGTTCCGGCTATTTCCGTATCCCCGTCATAGGAATTCTTCACCCAGCCCGTTATAAAACCCCACCTGTTCCCCCCGGCATCGGAAATGATTTTAAGGCCGCCCGTTCCGGTGATGGTGGATGAAACCGCGGTGGCATTTCCATAAATGGCTCCATTCAGGAAAGCAAATCCTCCTGCGGCATCCAGGACGATTTTCATGTCGAAATTCGCGCCGGCGGCATTTCCGTTCCTCAGATGCAGGGTGGAGCCGTTCCCCATGGTAAGAGTACCCGTCCCCGTCACCTTGGTTCTGGCGCCCGCTACGTCCATCACGGTATTTTCCCCCAGCGTAATGTTCAGGTTGGAGCTCCATGTTCCGGTTTCGTCCGCAAGCATCACGGTGCCCTGTTCCACAACCAGCGTTCCTCCTCCTGAAGCGTTGAAGGAATTAAGGCCCAGCGTTAACGTTCCCGTACCCGTCTTGGTGATGGTGCCGTTGATTCCCCCGTTCAGGGTGGAGTCCCCCGCGCCAATGACCAGGGAACCGGGGCCGCTGTTGGTCAATTTGCCTCCATAAGTGCCGGCCCCCAGCAGGAGGCTGCCGCTTCCCGTACGGGTGACGGTCCCCGTCCAGCCGGCCAGTGAAGCCCACGTTACGGCATTCCCGTTCGTGTCCACCAGAATGGAGTTGGAAGCCAGCGCATCCGTCTTGATCTGGCCGGAGACGTCTGCCGTAATGCCCGTGCCGTACTTGAGCGCGCCTCCATTAAAGATGATGCTGCCGGTGCCCAGCGCGGAGGCATGCTGCATTTCCACCGTGCCGCCGCCCAGCAGGACTTCTCCGGAAAAACCGGCGTTGTCCGTGGCGATGGACAAGGTTCCGCTGCCGGTCTTCTGCAGCTTGGAGCTTCCCACCAGGGAACCGGACCCCGTCCACGTGTAACCGGTTGCCTCAGCATTGACGACGATCAGGCCTGGATTCACCTGTCCGGCGATGTTCACGGTCTGCGGTGCATTGCCTGCTACGTCGCCGAAGATGACTCCGTTGCCGTTGGCAAAAGACAATCCCGCATTCCAGGGGGAATTCCCCGTTCCTCCCACCGTCCACGTATTGTCTCCGCCGCCCGTCCAGGTCAGCGACGTGACCTGCGCCACGACGAATTTCAGGGTATTGTCCGTCGTGCTCCAGTTGCCGATGTATTCGGTCCCCAGCAGAATGGTATTGGCCAGATCCCCGGTGATGCCGCCCGTGGCATTAATCAGATTGTACGTGCCCGCGCTCCAGCTCACGCTGTCGCTATTCTCCAGCAGCAGGCTGCCGTTCACCGTCAGGGCGCCGTTCAGGGCCAGCAGGGGATTGCCGTTCACCGTCATGTGAGTGGCGTCAATCCGCACGGCCGCTCCCAGGTTCAGGTTGCCGGTCATCGTATTCTGCCCCCCAAGGGACAGGACGCCGCCGGTCATGGACAGGCCGGCATTGCTGTCCACGGCGGAGACGTCCAGGCCCGCTCCCGCGGACAGGGAAAGCCCGCCGTACCCCGCGGAAATGCCGCCGATGGCCGCATTCCCCGTTACGGAAAGGTTCTTGTTCGTTCCCATTCCGGAGGCATGGCTGACAATGAGGGTGCCCCCTTTCAGTTCCACGCCGCCCGTGAAGGAAGAGGAATTGGCCAGGGTCAGCGTTCCGGAGCCGTCCTTGATCAAACGCCCGGTTCCACGGAATGCATTGTCACTGCCCGTGATCATGTTCCCTGCTCCGGTAATGGTCAGGGCGCCGTTCAGCTGGATATTATGAGTGTTGTCAGCAGTGATGGACATGGTGCTGCCGGCATTCACCACCTCCACGGCGCCGCCGCCCGCGGCGACTGTCAGGCCGTTCCCGAAGGTTCCGTCGCTTTCCTTGGTAATCTCCAGGCGCCCGTTGTTCAAGGTCCAGTACCCCGTATTGACGGCCATGGAACCCAGCCCCGCGCCGTCATAGGCATATTCTCCCACGCGCAGCACGCCGCCGTTGGTGACGGTTACCTTGTAGCGCGTATAATTATCCCCTTTCATGCTGAGGCTGGCTCCCGGAGAGCTCAAATCCAGCGTGGCGTTGTCAATGGTCAGGGTCCTGGTTCCGGAGCCATTCCCCGCTTTCACGGTAGCCGCCGTTTCAATCTTGAACACGCCGCCGCCGGTAATGGTAAGGCTGTTGTCCCCGACGTTGAACGCTCCCTCCGCCTGGGTAAGCGTCTTTCCGGCCTCAATGGTCAGCGTCAGGTCGTTGGCGCCGATGGTCGTAGCCTCATTCCAGGTAACGTCCGTATCAAACGTCTGGTTGGTCGTAATGGTGAGGGGATCAGCCTGAACAGAGGCGGACAACGCAGCGCAGCAGGCAAGAAGAGCGGACAACAAATTGAGGGGCAAATGCAGCTTCATAAAGAAAACAATTAATTATAAATATATTGAGAAAGACGTGGTCTTTTAGCAGAAATGAGACATGCTATTAGGTAGATGAAATATCGGATTTGAAATCCGGACAAGAAGGGCGTCAGGGAAGTCGTGAGAGTGGTGGAAATGAAATAATTTGTTTATGATCAGATGTTTATTTTAAATTCTGTTGGTTTTGTTTTTTGAATAATGTGGCTAATTTGAATGAGGGCATGGAATAGAATGGAGATAACGGAAATAATTTAAAGCTTTGGAAACGGCACTTCCAGATTGACACCGGATTTCAAATCCGTTCATTTTCTTTCCCTGCATGCAGGGCCTTCAGGCAGCCGGGAAGCCATCCATGAAGGGCACAGTAAAAAACCTCCTAAGGATTTCATCATGAAACCGCTTGTTTCCGGAAATTCCGCCGCGGGAGCAGAAGCGTGAAATCCAGTCAGTCCCATGAAAAACAACATCCTTCCCATAAAAGGCATGCCGGAGCCAGGGACAAATTCCGGGACCGGTCCGGAGGGAGCAAAAGCAGCGCGGGATGTATTCTTTCCTCCTTGCTCCCCGCCCGGCAAGTTGCTAGAATACGTCAAGCAAGTTTTTCCCCTTTTCCCATGGCCATTTTTGGTTCCTCCAATCTATCCGACTCCGGCGACCTGCTGATTTTCAACAAAGTATCTCATAAAACCCTGCTGATGTTCGAAAAGGAACTGGGCAGGGACCGCATGACGTACCTGGTGGAAGAAAGCCTCCCCCCGGATGCGGCCACCGCCGCCCATCTGGAATCCACCAAGGCGGACGGCATCCTGTTCCAGGCCGGGGGCAGCGATCCCATTGCCCTGCGTTCCGCCATCATGGAACGCATCAACGAGGGCAGAAGGGTAGTATTCCTGCCCGGTCCCGTAGCCCACGTGAAAGGCTCCATCAGCCACATTCCCCCACGGGTGATCAAGGCCCTGGAAGCACTCCATATTTCCCCCGTGCCGGTATGCACGGGCTTTTACACCAGCTCCGTGCTGGACGCGGAGGCGGATACGGACGCCCAGGCGGATATCCAGGTGCACATTCTCCCCAAGCTGGCTCCCGGGGCGGAAATGGCGGCGCGCCTCACCTCCGCGTGGCTGGAATGCTCCGCCCAGGCCTATGCCACGCTGCCGCAGTTGCACGGCTCCCTGTCCGCCCTGCTGTTCCGCAGCCTAAAGCTTCATTCCGACTGCCGGGTGATCGACGGCATTGACGATACCACGCTGACCTACGGCCAGCTTCTGGCCATCTCCGTGGCCTTTGCCAAACGGCTGAAAAAGATCACCACGAACCGCCGCGTAGGCATCATTCTGCCGCCCGGCAAGGGAGCGGCAATCGCCAACCTGGGCTGCCTGTTCGCCGGAAAAACGCCGGTGAATTTCAATTATTCCGCCTCGGAAGGGGCCTTTGCCAGCTCCGTGAAGCAATCCGGCGTGGACTGGTTCATCACGGCGGATACCTTCATGCGCAAGCTCCAGAACTTCCCGTGGCCCCCCCAGCGGGACCTGATCCTCATGGAGCGGGAGATTCCGCTGCTCAAGGGCTCCGCCAAACGCTGGGGCGTGGCCATCAAATTCCTTACAGCGGGGTTCATGATTAAAAAGCTGGGGCTGGATGCGCCCACGGGCGCGGATGAAGCCGTGCTGATGTTCACCTCCGGCTCCTCCGGAGAACCGAAAGGCGTGCCGCTGACCCACCACAACATCCTTTCCAACATCTCCCAGTGTTCCTCCCGCATCACGCTGGCGCCGCAAAGCAGATTCCTGGGCAGCCTCCCCGTATTCCACTGCTTCGGCATCACGATCGGGCTGTGGTACCCGATGATCGGCGGGTACGACATGGTCACCTACCCCTCCCCGCTGGAGGCCAAGCGCCTGGGCGCCCTCATCAAGCAGTACGGCATCAGCCTGGTGGTCACCACCCCCACCTTCCTGCGCGGCTTCATGAAGCGCTGCGAGCCGGACACCTTCAAAACCGTGCGCTACCTGATCGTAGGAGCGGAAAAATTGCCGGACGAGCTCTCCGCCGCCTTCCGGGAAAAGTTCGGCACCGTTCCGTGCGAAGGCTACGGCCTGACGGAAGCCTCCCCGGTCTGCTCCGTCAACTTCATTGACCCGGCCCCGTCCAACGCCGCCGGAGACTTCATTCCCGGCATGAAAAAGGGCTCCGTGGGCGCTCTGCTTCCCGGCATCGCCGTACGCATCACCAGCCCGCATACGGGCCGCGTGGTACCCGTGACGACCTCCGGCATGATCTGGCTGAAGGGGCCGAATATCTTCCCCGGCTACCTGGGCGGTCCGGAAGCCGACCGCGACATTTTCGTGGACGGCTGGCTGAAAACCGGAGACATCGGTTCTGCGGACGAATTCGGCTTCCTGAAAATTGAAGGCCGCATCTCCCGCTTCTCCAAGATAGGCGGGGAAATGGTGCCCCATGAAGCCCTGGAAGCCGCTATCATGAACATCTGGAACCTGGACCCGGCGGACGAGGAACGGCGGATAGCCGTCGTCACCATTCCGGACCCCGTGAAGGGGGAGGCCGTGGCCCTGCTCACCACCCTGGTGACGGACTACGTGCACCAGGCGCGCACCCTCATCAGGCACGGCCTGATTGACCAGGGGCTCCCGGCCCTGTGGTGCCCCAAGGAAATCATTCCCGTGGAGCACATTCCGGTGCTGCCCTCCGGCAAGCTGGACATCAAGCAATGCAGGATGCTGGCTTATGAAGCGCTGAACATTCCCTTTGAACCATAACCCATGGAATTCCCGGAGGAAACGCCTGCCGCTCCCAGGCCCATCACGGTCAAACAGCTCGTTTACCGCCTGAGGGATACGGTCAGCATTGCCGTGGGGACCCAGTGGGTGGTGGGAGAGCTCAGCAACGTCAAGCACCATACCAGCGGCCACGTTTACTTCACCCTGAAGGAACAGGGCGCGGAAATCTTCTGCGCCTTTTTCAAGGCTGCGGCTTCCAAATGCCCCGTACGGCTCCAGGAAGGGATGAAGGTCCATGTGCTGGGCAGCGCCACCGTGTACCCGGACCGGGGCCAGCTTCAACTGGTCATCAGGCAGGTGAAAGCCGCCGGCCAGGGAGACCTGCAGGCGCGCTTTCTGGAACTGAAGGAAAAACTCCAGCGGGAGGGGTTGTTTGACGCTGAACGCAAAAAGGGCATCCCCGCCTTTCCCCGCGCCATCGGCATCGTCACCTCCCCTACCGGCGCCGTCATCCAGGATATACGCCATGTGCTGGAACGCCGCGCCCCGTGGGTGAAAGCCTACCTGCTGCCCGTGCGCGTCCAGGGGGCGGGAGCGGAGCATGAAATAGCCGCTGCCGTGCGCGCCTGGTCCGCAGCCCCTCTCAACGGCCTGCCGCCCGTGGACGTGCTCATTGTGGGCCGCGGGGGCGGCTCCATAGAAGACCTGTGGAACTTCAATGAGGAAACGGTAGCGCGCGCGATTTACGAATGCACCGTTCCCGTGATTTCCGCAGTAGGCCACGATACGGACTTCACCATTGCGGACTTTGTGGCGGACCTGCGCGCCCCCACCCCGACCGCGGCCGCGGAGCTGGCTACGCCGGACGGTCCGGAATGGCTCCGCAAGCTGGCTAGAATGGAACAGGCCCTGCACGCCTCCGCACGGCATTCCCTGTTGCGTTCCAAGCTGAGACTGGATGTTTACCTGCGGGGAAAACTGCTGGATGCGGATTCCCTGCTCTCCCCTTACGCCCAGCGCCTGGACGACATGGAAGAAACCCTGCTGAACGCCGCGGCCACGCGCATTTTTCAAAACACGCTCCATATCAACAAACTGGAACATCAGTTACAAATGCGCCATCCCACCCACCGCAACAGGGAGCGCGCGCAGCTTCTGGCCTCCCTCCAGGCCGGACTGGCCCATGCGGCCGCCGTGCGCATGGCGGATTTCTCTTCACAACTGGCTCTTATTCAAGCCCGGCTGGAAGCTCACAGCCCGGAGCAAACGCTGCGCCGCGGATACGCCCTGGTGGAAAACCAGAATAAGCAGCTCATACGGCAAACGAACCAGGTACATGCAGGAGAAAAATTGAAAGTCCGTGTCTCCGACGGCTGTTTTTATGTCAGGGATGACACACCGCAATAGGCTGTCCACAAGAGCCTAGCATTGCATTTTTTGCACTCAATCTAACAAATTGTGTTTTTTCTGGATTTTACAGGAAGTGGAACCTATCCTAATAGAAGCCTGTCACTGCTCCTATTACCCGGTCCCATAACTTCTGTACATATGCCTTGTAAAAACATCACCCGCTACACTTACGAAACGACAGCCTTTCAAGGCTATCGGTTGGCGATCTGTAAGAACAAGCGCTTATTCACTCGTTATTTCTCCGATTCTCAATACGGGGGCGCTGATGCGGCGCTTCAGGAAGCGATGAGAGTGAGAGATAACATTTTCACACTTTTTGAACAGGGGAACCTTACGGTTAGCCAAATTTTCGCAAAATATACCGTGCGTTCCCGCCGTCAGTCCGCCGCTGACCGCCGTGAAAAAATGATCCACGGAAAAAGGGCTCTCGGCCACGTGCGGCAGAAAGCCAAAGTCCGCAGCTGAGGAATCTGCGGAAGCTGTTTTTTCAGCTTCCCCGGAGCCTTGAATCATACCGGAAACGTTGCATCCGGTACAGGTGGCGTATACTCCTATCACATCAAAAAGCCGTTCTCCGTCCGGAAAGCGGGAATACCGCAGCATGCGCGGCGGAGAAAGCGGCAATCTGTACCAAAACGCCCCCTTTCCGCCATCCGCGCCCGGGAAAGCCAAGAGCGGCCCGGCAAAGCAATTCCGGCACTAATGCGGCTGTGCCGGATAAGCCGATCAAAGGCCTGCGGCACGCTGCCAAGGCATTCTTCCGCCGTCTGTCGCCCGCGGCGCTTCCCGCGGAGGGGCGCGCGGGTCAGCCTGCTGAAAAGGGCTTCAATTATCTGCGGCGGCGGCGCGAAGCAGGCTTTTCCGGTTCTTCCGCCGGGGCTTCCCCTATCTTCGCCAGCACCCGCCGGGCCTCTGTGGTCCGGTTCTGCTTGAGACACACGTCAGCCCAGCTCCGGTGAATTTTGTTGTAAAGGTCTCCGGACTGGATGGAGGCCAGATTATTCTGGAGCTTCGCCTTGTCTTCCGGACTCAGCGCATCCCATTCTTCAACCAGCTTTCCATACTGGGCTTCCGACAGGGGCCACTGTTCTCTGCCCGCGCTTATCTCAGCCTGAAGATTCAGAATGACCGGCTGGAGGGCCTGGACAAACGTGGTGTTCTCACGGGCCACCTTCATCGCCTGGTCCAGATATTTCATCGCCTGGTCATAATCCCGCGCTTTCAGGAAGGCGGCGGCGATGTTCACGTCCTCATAAGCCCGTTTCACCAGAGCCTCCGCCTGGCCGTACTTCTCAAGCTGGGAACGCAGAGCCTCAATGTCCTGGCTCAGGCTGGAACCGCTCAGAATGCGCGGGGCATCCACGCCCAGGGTCATCGCTGTCCCTTCCGCACGGGACAGCAGGCGGGAAGCCTCCTTCAAATCCCCCATCTGCATCCTTACCCGCGCCAGGGCAAGCATCGTTTCCGGCGTGCAGTCCATCTCCGTTTCCGCGGCGCGAAAGCAGATCAGGGCGGCTTCCAACTGGTCAGCCATGGCTTTCAGCTCCGCCTGGGAATACTTACGGCGCGCATTGAGCGGCATATTCAGCTCGTTCAGGATGATTCGGCCCATATCCGGACTGGCGGTCAGGCGGAATTTGGTGAGCAGTTCCCGGGCAATGGCGCTTCCTGTGCCGCCGGGCTGCCCCGTAGTCTTGTCCGGCAGAGTATCCTGAAGCAGCAGAATCTTCACCATGCTCTTCACGTCCTCCGGCTTTTTCAGCATGCTCCTCATGACAGGGGAGGCGGCCTGCTTGCACAACGCGGAAAAACGCTCAAACCTGGCCTGGTCATACGCATAGTGGGCCAGCGGTTCCAGGCATGCCAGACGGATGGATACCTGCTCCTCCGGCGTATTTTTCAAAATCACTTCATAAAGCTTCTCCGCCGTGGCGTCATGCTTGCGGCCTGCAAACTCCCGCGCCCAGTTCAGGCTGACGCCCAGCAGGCGGTTCCTGTCCTCCGCCGGCATGGAGGCGGAATCGGCCAGCTTCTTTTCCAGCAGGGCCGCCAGCATCGGTTCGGATTCCTTCAGCATGCCGCGCCTGTCCATTTCCACCGCCAGCAGCCACGCAAAGGAATCCCGCGCTTCCGGGGAATTCATCCATTCCACCTGCTTGTCCACGGAGGAAGCCATCTGCGCCAGCTCCGCGTCGGAACCGTTCCAGGAGGCCAGCATGCCCTGCAAATGGCCCATGGCCTGCGTCTGGCTGTGCACCTCGTGAATGGTCGGCTTGAACCACCCTTCAATCGTGGGCCAGTACTGGATGTAGCCGAACCAGAGCCCACCCAGCAGCACCAGAAAGAGAACCGGCTTCCAATAAGACTTCTTCTTGCGTGAGGGGCGGTAGGGCTTGTTGGAAAAATGGCGCTCGGAACTCATGCAGGCATTGAGCCAAAAAGGCGGCACAAATCAAGCAAAATAAACACCTCGCAACGTCTTACGAGGACCGCCCGAAGCCTACCGCCGGGAGGATCTGGCGTTCCCGGACGGCCTGCGCCCGGGAGAGGCCATGCGCACGCGGGGAAAACCGGATTCCTTCCAGCAGGCATCCGCCTTCTCCTTCATTCCCAATTCATCGTAACAGCGGCCAAGCTGCTTGTAATTCTCCGACCGCTGTTCCCCCTCCAGCATGGGAAGCACCGCTTCAAAAGTTTCCACGGCCTCCTTCCACTGCTCTCCGTCGCACAGGGCGTATGCCTTGCACAAATAGGACTGCACCAGCAGGCTTCTGCGCTCCGGCCCCTCCCCGCATTTCAGCAGGGAATCCACTGCTCCGGCATAGGCGTGCAGGGCGCTTTCCCGGTCCCCCGCCATATCGCTGGCGAGCCCCAGGGAATAATAAACCCGGCCCAGGGACAGGACGTCCGAGGCAAAGTGGGATTCCCGCAGTTGAAGGGCTTTTTGCAGGTTTTCCCTGGCCTTGTCCCCCTCCCCGGCATCCAGCCACGCTTTGCCCAGCCCTTCCAGGGACTGGGCGGAAATGACGGGGGAAGCCGCGCTGTTGGCAATCGCCTTCAGGAAATCCGCGCGGGCTTCCGGAGCGGCCTTGCGCATGATGTTCACCCACCCCCTCTGATCGTACAGCCCGGCCCAGAACGCATGGTCCGCCGGCAGCACGCCGCGAGCGGCGCCCTCCGCCTGGTAAAGATAAGCCAGGGCTTCCTCATAATTCCCCTGCTCCGTGGAAATGCGCGCCAGCCCGCGCAGGGCGTTAAGGCAGTCATTCAACAAGTAGGAGGCGTTCTCCGAACCGGTAAGGCCCTTTAAAAACAATTCCCGCGCCTCATCCTTCCTGCCGGCCTCCAGCATGGCTTCTCCCATGCTGATGCTCGCCAGGGCCAGGTCACCGGTCGTCTTGTCCGGCTGGGGGCACAGGGCCAGGGCCTTCTTGAAATAGGCGCGCGATTCCGGAATGCGCCCCGTGGCGCGCGCCAGCCGGCCCTGGGCGGCCATAAGCCTGGACCGGACCGGGAGGGCGTCCGTCCCCAGATGGGCGGCGGCGTCCACCGCGCGCTGGAGCAGCACGTTCGCCTCCTCATTCCTGTTCAGCATCTGGTCAATGGAACTCATGGTCTGGAGGGCCCGCACCAGCGGCTCGGCCATTCCCTCCTTCTCATACCCCTCCACGGCGGTTTTCAAATAACCGTAGGCCGGGGAATACTGGTGCTCCGCCAGAAGGGCCTTGGCCACGGCGTCCGCGCGGGGGGCCCACACCCGGTAGCGCCCGGAGGCATATCCGGCGTCAATCAATTCCCTGGCCGCAGGAAGGGCGCGGTCCACGCCGTCCCGGCTGATCAGCTCACGGGTGAGGCCCCAGGCCGTCTCCGTCCGCAACTCCGGATCCCTGATCCATGCCAGGCGTTCCTCCCGGTTGTCCAGAATGCCGGCCAGGCTCTCGCGTGAAGCGAAAACATCCGCCATGAAGCGGGATAAATTCTGCATGGCCTTTTCATCGCTCTTCTGCACCACCACCGGCGGTGTGGTCAGCATCCCTTCATCATAACCGATGCGGTACGCCATATGGTACGTCAGGAACTCCAGCAGCATCACGAGCGCGCACAAGCACAGGGCAATCAGCCACTTGGTGCGCGGAGACAGGGGTTTCAAAGGAGAAGGGGCCTGCATAACAAGTGCATAACGTTACCCGGCGCTCCCTGAATTTCAAGCTTTTTGCATGGGGAGGAAATCTCCGCTGCACCTGAAGGCGGACAAACCAGCCGACGACAACCGTTTCCCCGCCAGTCCCCGGGACCGGCCCGGGAAAGCTTTTTCCTGCCTTTTTCCCACTTTCCGGCCCTTCTCTCCGCCTTCCGCCGGGCGCTTTTCTCCGGGCCATGCGCGGCAATTTACGTCAGCCGTTCCTGCGCTTCCGTTCGGACGCCCGGTACAACTGCCAGGCATTCCATAAATTATGCCACAGCACGTAAAACGTAGGCCCCAGCGCGGCGATGGGGCTGGCATACGTCAGCGCCAGGTAAATGGACAGCGTGGTATTCTTCTGCCCCAGGGCCTGGCTGCACTCCGCGGCACGGGTACGCCCCCCCCAGCAAATGCCCCAGCCCGAAGTTGATCCCGCACACCAGCAGGGAAACTGCGCCGATCTGTTCCAGCACGCGCTCCGAAATGCCGTCACGGGAGGAAATATCATAAGAGGCGTTCGCCGCGATCAAAACCAGAATCACCACCCAGATGCCGAAGGTGACGTCCTTCAGCTTCCGCGGCCACGCAATGGCCCGCGGATAAAAACGCCGCGCCGCCAGGGCCAGAACCAGCGGCAGCAGCATCACCAGGGAAATATTCTGGGCCACGTTCAGGTAAATCTCAAAGCCGCCCTGCCCCACGACCGCCGGCAGAATGAAAGGCAGCAGGGCGCAAATAATGCCGTTAAGCAGCAGGAGGGCCGTCAGCATGAACTCCACGCTGCCGCCCAGCAGCCCCATCACCACGGGAGCCGCCGTGGCCGTGGGCATGATGCCCACGAAGAAAGCGGCCTCCGCCAGGTACCCGTCTCCGAAAACGAGGCGGCACGCGCCCCAGGCCGCCAGGGCCACGAGCAGGTTGGCCCCTACCAGGAGCCAGTGCGCGCGCTCCGGCTTCATCCGTTTGAAGCGGATGCCCAGAAACGTCACAAACAGCATCACGATCAGCATCCACTTGAACGTCCAGCTATACACGTGCAGGCCGGGCATCATGTACCCCGCAATAAAAGCCGCCACGATGGCAAACGTGCGGATGAGGGACTTGAACATGTGGAATGCGGACGGCAGTGAAAAGGTTATGCTGGTTTTTCACACAAATGGATCAGGCCGTCCACCTGGCGGACAATCAGCTCAAACAAATCCTGCACGCTGCCCTTGGGAACCCGGTTGTTCTCCATCAGCTCCATAATCATCCGCAAACGGGTCAGCAGGCCGATCATGATGCTTTCAATAGCCAGCACCGTCCAGAAAACCTGGTACGTGGAAGCGCCCGGAAACATGGTGCGGATGCAGTCATGCAGCCGCCGGCGTATGGGGGAATACACCTCCTTGATATACTCCACCGCTATCTCCGGCGTCTGCACGTGGCAAATGGCCAGCAGGCGCAGGTAATGGGGGAAATTGCCCAGTTCTTCCAGCTTCACATGCAGGAGGCCGTGGAAGGAAGGGTAAACATAGGCGTGGGCCAGCGCCCGCACCGTGCCTTTCTCCATGGCCTCATTCATCATGGAAATCCGGAAATCCCGCGCCTGCGGCGCATACTTCATCATGACCGCCTTCCAAAGCCCTTCCTTGCCGCCAAAATAATAATTGGCGGAGGCGATGTTGACGGATGCCTGCTGGGAAATCATGCGCATGGAAGTGCCTGTATAGCCGTGCTCGGCAAACAGGCACTCCGCCGCGTCCAGCAATCGTTCCTTGGTTCCTTTCTGTCGTTTCATGGGGGGTGGGGGAAGTTTGGAATTATCGGTCAACGCGGGCGGCGCGGACCTGGATGGAATGGTTGTGGGCGTCCAGCCCCTCCACTCTGGCGAACTCCGCCACGTACGGAGCGGACTTGAGCACGGCCTCCCGGTTCATCCGCACCACGCTGGTGCGCCGCTGGAACTGGTCCGCCCGCAGGCCGGAAAACGACTTGCCGGCCCCGCCGGTCGGCAGGGTGTGGCTGGGGCCTGCCAGGAAATCCCCGCAGGCCACCGTGGAAAAAGCGCCGGCATAAATGGCGCCCGCCGTCCGGATGCCGTCCAGCACGGCGTCTTCATCCCGCGTGACGAGCACCAGATGCTCCGGAGCGAAGGCGTTCACCAGGTCCACCCCCTCCTGGATGGAGGAAACCAGAAAACCGTAAGCGTGCTTGTCCAGCACCTCCCGGATGATGGAACCGCGGCTCAGCAGGGCGGCCTGGCGTTCCACCTCCGCTTCCACTTGTTCCAATAACGCCTCCGACGTGGTAACGAACACCACCACGCTGTCCGGACCGTGTTCCCCCTGCGCCAGCAGGTCGGCGGCCAGGAACTCCGCGTCTGCGGTCTCATCCGCCAGCACCATCACCTCACTGGGTCCGGGGAGCAGGTCGATGGCGACGGCTCCCACCAGCTGGCGCTTGGCCTCCACCACAAAACGGTTGCCGGGGCCGAAAATCTTCTCAACCGGCTTCACGCTCTCCGTTCCCACCGCAAGGGCGGCAATCGCCTGCGCTCCGCCTATCTTGACAATCTCCGTAGCGCCGGAAGCCTTCAATGCATATAAAAGAGCGGGATTCACCCGCCCGTCCGGCCCGCAGGGCGTAGCGGCCACAATCTCCCGCACGCCGGCGGCCTGGGCAAAACCGCCCGTCATGATGGACGTGGACACCAGGGGAGCCTTCCCGCCTGGAATATAAATGCCCACGCGGTCATACGGAAGGAAGCGTTCCGCCACCTCCACACCCTGGGCGTTCACGCCGGACCAGTCCTGCCTGCGGCTGCGGTCTGAAAAATAATGGATGTTGGCCAGGGAGGCGGCAATGGCCTCTTTCACGGAATCCTCCACGGCGGCTTCCGCCCCCGCCAGCTCCGCCTCCGTCACGAACAGGGAGGAAGGATCCAGATGCACCCTGTCAAACCTGGCGGCATAATCAAAAAGGGCCTCGTCCCCGCGCGCGGAAACGTCCTGGATAATAGCGTTAACGGTATCCCTTACGGAATCCTCCGGGAGAGCGCGGCGGTTCATCCGGCTCTTCATTTCGTCAAAGCAGGTGTCGGAAGGACGGTAAATTTTCATAAAAGATATAATACGGAAAAATGAGAAGGAAGTTTCACAATCTTTAAGCATGCAGTCAAGCCTTCTGTCCTCTTTGATTTCCAAAGGCACTCCATGAATCTCCCGGACAAAAAATCAAAAGACCAAACCATTCTCCCTTGACCGGCACAAAAAACAGGCATAGCCTTTCTTTCGCAAACATTTGGCCGAACGGCCCACTGTCATGAACATTCACGAATATCAAGCAAAACAACTCTTTGAGCGCTTTGGCGTGGCTACCCCCAGGGGCATTGCCGCCGCCACTGCTCAGGAAGCAGCACAAATAGCCCGGAACATGGGCGTTTCCCAATACGTAGTTAAGGCACAGGTACACGCTGGCGGCCGTGGCAAAGGCACCTTCAAAAACGGCTTCAAGGGCGGCGTGCACGTCGTTGACTCCGTGGAGGAAGTGGAAGACGTAGCCGGCAAGATGCTCAACCAGGTTCTGGTCACCAAGCAAACCGGGGAAACCGGCAAGCTGGTCAGCAAGATCATGGTGGCGGAAGCCGTGGACCTGAAGAAGGAATGCTACTTCGCCATTCTCCAGGACCGCGCCCGTGAATGCCCCGTCATCGTAGCCAGCACGGAAGGCGGCATGGACATTGAAGAAGTGGCCGCCACCCGTCCGGAAGCCATCATCCGCGAACACATTGATCCGGCCCTGGGCATCCTGCCCTTCCAGGCCCTCAAGATCGCCGTGGCCCTGGGCCTGACCGGCCCCCTGCTCCGCCAGGCCACCAAGCTCATCACCAACGTTTACAAGCTCTTCACCGCCCTGGACTGCTCCCTGGTGGAAATCAACCCCCTCGTGGTCACCACGGACGACCGCGTGTGCGCCCTGGACGCCAAATTCAACTTTGACGACAACGCCCTGTACCGCCACCCGGAAATCATGGAAATGCGGGATGAAACGGAAGAAGACCCCCGTGAAGTGGAAGCCGGCAAATATGACCTGAACTACATCGGCCTGGACGGCAACATCGGCTGCATGGTAAACGGCGCCGGGCTGGCCATGGCCACGATGGACATCATCAAATACTACGGCGGCGAACCCGCCAACTTCCTGGACGTGGGCGGCTCCGCCACAGAGGAAATGGTAACCAACGCGTTCCGCATCCTCACCAGCGACAAGAATGTGAAGGCACTTCTGGTCAACATCTTCGGCGGCATCATGCGCTGCGACGTCATCGCCCAGGGCATTGTGGCCGCGGCGAAAAACATTGACATGAAAATCCCGCTCGTCGTCCGCCTGGAAGGCACCAACGTGGAAATCGGCAAGAAAATCCTCGCAGACAGCGGCATCGCCATCATCCCTGCCGACAACCTGGACGAAGCCGCCCAGAAGGCGGTTGCAGCAGTCAAATAACCCTCACTATTTATTACGACAATGACATCTCTCATTGACAAAAACACCCGTCTGGTTGTGCAAGGCATCACCGGCAGCGCCGGCGCGTTCCACGCCAAAAACTGCATGGACTTCGGCACCAACGTGGTCGCCGGCGTGACCCCCGGCAAGGGCGGCCAGCTCTTTGAAGGCAAGGTCCCCGTCTTCGACACCGTGGCGGAAGCCAAAAAAGCCACGGACTGCAACGCCTCCATGATCTTTGTGCCGCCGCCCTTCGCCGCGGACGCCATCATGGAAGCCGCAGACGCGGGCGTGAAGCTCATCGTCTGCATCACGGAAGGCATCCCGGTGCAGGACATGCAGAAGGTGAAAGCCTTCCTGAAGGACAAGGACGTGACCCTCATCGGCCCGAACTGCCCCGGCATCGTCAACCCCGCCGCCAACTGCAAGATCGGCATCATGCCGGCCTACATCTTCAAGCCCGGCAGAATCGGCATCGTCTCCCGTTCCGGCACGCTCACCTATGAAGCCGTCTGGCAGGTCACCAACATGGGCCTGGGCCAGAGCATGTGCATCGGTATCGGCGGCGACCCCGTCCACGGCATGACCCAGCAGCAGGCCGTTCAATTCTTCACGGAAGACCCCAATACGGACGCCTTCATCATGATCGGTGAAATCGGCGGTTCCGAAGAGGAAGAAGCCGCTGAATGGATCAAGAACAACTGCAAAAAGCCCGTCGCCGCCTTCATCGCGGGCGCCACGGCTCCCAAGGGCCGCCGCATGGGCCACGCAGGCGCCATCGTGGCCGGAGGCAAAGGCACCGCCGCCGCCAAGCAGGAAGCCCTGAAGGAAGCCGGCATCGTGGTCGCCAAGACGCCCGCCCAGATGGGCGCCGCCCTGGCGGAAGCCATGAAAAACAAGGGAATGTAAGCCCTCATTTACACACTCCCAATCAAATCCTAAAGCGCCTCCTGTTCAGGAGGCGCTTTTTCTTGGAAGGACACGGCATCAATCCCATGATGCTGATTGGACCTGGATATAAGAAGACAGACATCTTTCAGGTATCTAAACAGGAGAAGCTTTCTAGTAATGCACAGAAACATTCCTATTATGTATTTTCCATATTACAAATTCACTTATATAATAATTATAATAAATATCATTATTAAAAATTAAATCATTTTTCTTTACAAAAGATTCAATTTAAAATACGTATTTTAGCATATTTATGAAATATCTCTCTCATCTTGTTTGCTTTTTAGGAATTCTGTACAGTTGCAACAATTTATTAGCAAACGATAATAATGACGATCTTGAAGAAACGGAGCAAGAAGCTTCTGCTTCTCTTAAGATCAAATCTCAAACACAATTATGTTCAGCAGATTATTATATTAAGAAAGGACTAGATAAGGAAGAAGATCGAAAAAGAACAGATATCGGTATCGGAGAAAAAATCACATTTTTACTTGTTGGAAAACCTAAAGGCGACATCAAGGAACTTACTTGGAATATTAAAGGAAACGGCTTCGAAGAAACAAAGGCCGACTTATTAAAAGGATCACAAAAGATTAGTCTAATTGCAAAAAAATCATTAACAAAAGATACGAACGTTCAAATTGTTGCCCAAACCAGTGAAGGGAAGGAAGCAAAGATTTCAATTAATATCAAAGTTCCTACAAAGATAGAGGCAAAGAAATTTAGTGGAGAAATTGAAACAGAAGATGGCAACGATAAAGTTGATACCAAAAAAATTAAATTCCCGAAAGGAAAGTATGGTCTCATAGGATTCATTGAATTAACCTTATTGCCCACTAATGTAAGTTTTAAAAAAATTAACGCTGTTGAGCGAGACGGAGGTCTTGAATGGCCTGAGAGAGACAATAATTCAAAAAAACCGGTACTAGCATCAGCACATACAGGACACGGAGTTAATAAAATTGTTAGAATAAGAGATAAAAATAATCTTTATGACATGGTTGCTGAGACAGGAGATACAGTAGTTAACCTTAACGCAATTCGCAAGTCGGGAGTGAATCCACAAAATTTCTGGTGGATATGTAAAAAATATATTAATTTAAAAGAAGAAAATAAAGATACCATTTCATTAGGGAAAACAAACCAAATATTCAATATAGAAGCAATAAAAATGTCTATAACTATAACTATTGTAAAATTTGGATTAGAATTTAAAAGAAACTCTGATGAAGGTGAAATTTTATGAAAGTACTATCATTTATGTATATATCTATCATTAGTCTACTCATTTCGTTGTGTCCTATTGTTATGGCTGATTCTTCTCTGAAAAGTCCTGCCTGCTTAGATCAATTTAAACAACCATCTGCCACTATCCAGAAACTTTCGGATTTGCTAGAATATCAGCATTTTAAATCCTTTTATAAAAATGCCGAAAAACATACATTTACCTTCGGTTTAACGACGCAAAATAATATTAATACTGAATTGAGCGACAAAATATGGCATTGTTATCTTGTCGCCTCAGCTCCGTTATTTTCCTTTAAAACATATCAGAAAACCGAACCGGAAGTTGAGATTGATGAAATGGCCGATATCAATCAAAAATCCGAGATTTGTCTATTCCTCGATAAATATATAAGACTTATTAAGGATTCGAATGATATGAAAGAATCTTCTAAAAAACAGATTATCCATCATATATTTTTGCCTTATTATGCAAAAATATTAAAACAATTCAAAGAATCAAAAGAACATAATCCCTACAGAATCACGGAATATAAAGAAACAAACGGAGAATCTAAAAACTTAAAAGAAAATAAAACTATTTATATTGAATCTCAAGAACAAATTTCAGAGCTTTGGAATCTTCTCAACGAAGTTGCTGATGGTGAATCATTTATTAACTCTAGAAATCAAGTAATCGAAGACGAAACTAAAGACCTGGAAAAATCTTTTATGGAAATTCTTGTTTCCATCTTTCCTGGTAAATATTCCAAAGTCGAAGAGTTCCTTCTTCAAGCCGGCTATACCAAAGAGGAAATTCCTAATTTGATTGATCGCACCGTCGGCAGGAACAATAAAACTGACTTTCTCTACAAAGGAAAGCATCGCCTTGCACATGACCGGCTCCTTAAGAAAAAGAAATAACTTCTCTCTTTCCGAAACAATGCATTGCCGCAAGCACACAAAGAACATTCACAAACGGACATGAAATATCCGTCATCTTAGGACATTCCTACAAGCACAGTTTTAATGCAGCAATTGCCGCCACGGCAGTACATGTACTCAAGGAACAGGGCCACACCATCCGCTTTCATGACCTCTGCCGGGAGCACTCCAACCCCGTTCGGCCGGACATGGAACTGGTCAGCGACATCCCGGGAAAACGCCTGGACAGCTCTCCATCAGCCGGAAACCAGGGAAGTTGACGGCATTGTCATCATCCATCCTAACTGGTGGGGACAGCCCCGGCTTTTAAAGACTGCATCTTCGCTTTCTGCGGCGTGCATGTTTTTGAAAGAAAAATGTTCTGCATCCTTGTAGCCAGCACTCCGGACATCCGTGCCAAATGACTTGACGAAGTGCGGGAAACGGTATGCACCCTCTTTCCCCCCTGAGAGAGAACCCCGGTAAGAGCCCGCTTCGTGCCAAGATGAGCGAGCATGGGAATTCATGAAAGCCACGGACTACTCCCCTACCGTAAACCCGGCGGGAAGGAAACTAGTTTCCCTTTAAAGCAATTACGGCCAAATTGATTTTCATACTCCCCCGTTAGGAAGGATTTCCCTTAAGGAAGTCCTTCCGGATATCGATCCTTGATAAGCTTTGGCAAAGGGAAAGATACAACGTAAATGCCGCCAAGGAGCAAATCCACATACCTCAGTGGATGGCACAACTCAATCTTGAGACGTGGCATGTAATACAGCACTTTTTCTCCTCGTCATTGCAAATGATCCCTCTCAGAGAAAAAAGCTTTTCTTTCCCTACGTCAAAAAAGTCAAGAAGATAAATAAGAATCTTTCCCTGATTTTTAAACATAAAACTGGCCAAAGCATCCGGAGACAGGGTCCTCCCACCGTTCTCCCTGCATGGAAAGTGCAATGGGACTATCCGGAACAACCCTGTTTTTTCCGCTTGTCCCATACCACAGGAACGGTGTTCCGCTCCCGTAAGAGAAGACAAGGTAAAATGCCCACAATAAAAAAGAATGGTTTTCATAAAGAGGATACATTATCCATTTTTAATAAAAGCTTCACAGAGAAAATCAATCAATAAAAAACCATATTCGCTGCAGCAAATAATGGAAAGGGACAGCATCGCCATTTTTTAATCCTCCCCCATTAATAATTTCAGAACAATCAGGCTTCTTTCATGCTCACCTCATTCCCCGGCCTTGCCATTCATACGCTGGAAGAACTCCGGCAGAGATAGCTTGCTGAACTGTATCTCCATGCAACTCTCCCTTGCCAGTTTCTAAACCAGTGCAGCCAGGCATTTGACTAAAAGGCAAATGATCCTTTCTCTCTTCTTGCAACACCTGCCAAAAAAGCAAAAAAGAGCCTGTATCGTTAAAATACAGACTCTTAAGAAGAAAAATGTTTTGGCGGAGCGGGAGGGATTCGAACCCTCGGTACCGGTTTTGCCAGTACGTTCCTTTAGCAAAGGAGTGCTTTCAGCCTCTCAGCCACCGCTCCGTCTTGGGTAATGTGTGGAGAAGAAACTACACACTTCCCAAAATGAAGTCAATACATAAATAGTACAGGCAGGAATTACTCCAGGCAGGCATATTGGCAGGTCAGTTCCTTTTCTTCACCGGGCTTCAGCGCCACCTCCCACTGGAATTTCCCGTCCGGATTCAAGAGACGGACAAACGTCCTCCCAACATAAAATCAACCGGAAGCCGTTTTTCACCTGCAAATGTAACCCCGCAGGAACATTCAGCGGCCGGACCATGGGAAAACAAGGGCCATCAGTTCCCCCACGGCGGCGCGGACATGGAGCAAGCGGTCCGGAAAACCTTTTTAAACCTCGCAATGCTCTGCGATCACTTCCAGAAAATCATCCAGATACTTCGCGGCCTTCTGCTCCCCGATGCCGTGGACGTTCATGGCGCCCCGGCGGGTGGTGGGTTTCAGCCTGGCCAACCCTTCCAGGGTGGAATTGTGGAATACGGCATAAGCCGGAATTCCGGCTTCACGGGCCAGCTCATTCCTGAGCTCCTTCAATTTCAAAAACAAATCTTCGTCAAACTCGCCCAGCGCGGCCAAATCCCCCGTGGCCCGCACCCTGGCCTGCTCCGTGGGAGCGGAAGCCTTTTCCCGGCGGGCAAAGGGCCAGAGCATGGACGCCTCCCTGCGCCCCATCATCACTTCATTCCCCTTCGGGCTCAGGGTAATCAGGGGGCGGTCCGCCTCTCCGCTCATTCTGGTCAACCCCGCCATTTGCATGGCGCGGAACAACTGGCGGATATCGTCCTCGCTCCACCGGGAAAGGATTCCATACGTACTTAACCGGGCCAGGGAGGTTTTTAAAATCTCCTGATTCTTCGCCCCCTTGAGCATCTGGATGATTTTCGTCCTGCCCCACCTTCCCTGCCAGGAACCGTCCGCCATGCGCACGGACGCGCGCGCAATCCCGCTCAGCGCCTGCCGGACAACCCTGGTTTCCTCCTCGCCCAACGATTGGCCTTCCTCCACCCCCAGCGTCAGGCACTGGTCGCAGCGGCCGCACGGGGCGCCATCCTCCTCCCCGAAGTAATTCAAAATCCACTGCTGGCGGCAGCCGGTGGAATAAGCGAACTCCGTTACCGCCTTCAGTTTTTCCCGGTCCCTTACCTCTTTTTCCCGCAGGGCCTGTTCGTCCAGAGGAATCTTCAAGCCGCTTACGGCGGGGTCCGTCACTCTGGTAAGCTTCACGCGCTGCCCCGGAACGTCATGGCGGCTGATCGCGCCATTGCGCATGAGAACGGACAGGGCGGCCCCCACCTGCATGGCATTCCGGCATTTGAGGCGTTCCCCCATCTCCTCCATGGACCACGCCACATCATGGGTTTCCGGACTGCAATGCTTCCTTAACAACTCGTACAGTTCCACAATCAGCGGAACGCCCGGATTCACCCCCTCAATAAAAAACTCCTGGGTCCGCAAATCCGCGTGGTTGAACAAAAGCTCGCAATAGGCTTCATCCCCGTCGCGGCCGGCACGGCCAGCTTCCTGGTAATAGGCCTCCACACTGCCGGGAACCTCAAAATGGGCCACAAACCTGACGTCGGCACGGTCAATGCCCATGCCAAACGCATTCGTGGCAATGACGATGTCCGCATGGCGGTTCATGAAGGCGTTCTGGGCCTCTTCCCGCTGCTCATCCGTCATGCCCGCGTGGTAAGCCGTCACGTTCAGGCCAAGGTCGGAAAGAGCCTCATACACCTGCTCCACCTTTTTGCGGGTGGAGCAATAGATAATACCCGTCTTATGGCGCTTCACCAGCTCGTACAGCCTCTTGTACTTGTCCTTGTGCGTATCGCAAGCCGTAATGCGGAAATGCAGGTTTTCCCGCGCAAACCCCCGTACAATCGTCACCGGGTCGTCCAGCCTCAAATGTTCCAGAATATCCTCCCGCACGCGGGGAGTGGCCGTGGCGGTCAGAGCCGCTACCTGCGGGCGCCCCATCGCTTCAATAGCCCTGCCCAGCTTCAAATAATCCGGACGGAAATCATGCCCCCACTGGCTCAGGCAGTGAGCCTCATCCACGGCAACCATATTCACGTCCACCTCCGCCAGAGCACGCATGAACCCCTCATGGCCGAAACGCTCCGGAGCCACATACACCAGCTTGAACACCCCGTCCTTCATGCCGGCCAGGCGTTCCCTTTGTTCAGGAAAGCTCAGGGAGCTGTTGATCATGGTGGCGGGAATCCCTCTGGCGGCAAGGGCGTCCACCTGGTCTTTCATCAGGGCGATCAACGGGCTGACCACCAGGCAGACCCCGTCCCGGCACAAGGCGGGAAGCTGGTAGCACAGGGATTTCCCTCCCCCGGTGGGCATCACCACCAGCACGTTGCGGCCTTCCATGATGGAAGCCACCACGCGGTCCTGCCCCTCCCTCAAACTGGAAAAGCCGAAGTACTCCTTCAATGCCTCCATCGGCGACCTGATCACCTTGAACTCGCTCATTTTCTCCGCTCAGTGTGCCACAGCCCATTCCGTGACGCAACGCCTTTCCCCTCTTTCTGCGCTCCGGAATCAACGGCCTGTCTTTGAAGGACTCCTCTCCCGGGAAGAGAAAAAATGAGATTTTTTTCTCAAATCATCTTACAAACATCTTGACTTTCCCGAAGAAAAACCTATATTCCTTTCACCGCTTACGCGGTACACGACGCAAGTCAAAGCGCCCGTAGCTCAATTGGATAGAGCGTCTGACTACGGATCAGAAGGTTTGGGGTTCGAATCCCTACGGGCGTGCCACTTGCATCACCACCGGTAAATAAAATAATTCCTGCCTGAACGCCATGGCGGGATTTTTTGTCTCTATCGGTAAATACATATGGGGGCGCCATGGTTTCGACTGGAAGTCTGAGGTGCTGGCTGCATGTGAAGGTTAATCGGCTGGCCTTCTAAAAAGCCGATTAAAAAAATAAATGCAGAGTCTAACGACCTTGCTCTGGCTGCCTAATTAGTTCAGCCGCGTCAGAACCTCAACGCCTGCTAGAGGGAACGACGAATATTCAGCAGGCTGGTGCAATGCGGGGTTGCCGCGCAACGCACGAGACTTCCACAGGCAACTAGCGAGCCTGCCTAGTTGGCGCATGACGAAGCGGCCGCGAAAGCAGCAATATGCGTCTGAACATGGAGATGCCGGCATCAACGGCCTTCAGGACACGGGTTCGACTCCCGTCGCCTCCACCATCTCAAAACAACCGCAAGCGTTTGAAAAAGAATGCTTGCGGTTTTTGTTTTTATAAAACTGCAAGACAAACTGCAAGACATTGAAATTCGTTTTGGAAACAATGTCTTGCAGTCGGAGGTGTGTCTTGCAGGCATGAAGAAGCCCTCCCCTGTGGTGGGCGGGAGAGGGCTTCGGGGGGACTGTTCCCTGATTCGGAACAGGGGCATTTGCATGGTTGCTGGAAGGTCACGAGAGACCGACGAGTCGGTTGTATTTGCGGTTGGCTCTCCGGGATTGGAAAAGAAGCCGCATTCCACCAGCATGGCGGGCGGCACCGTTTCACGGAGGGTGCGGAGGCTGGATTTGGAGAACCAGCAGGAGCTTGCAGAGCGGCTCAGCGATAGGGATGAAGCCAAGGCTTTTACTCTCAGCGAATCCGTATAGGCGCCGTCATCATGGTAGCTACGGCAGTAGCAGATGCGAGCCCCTTGGGCCGTAGGGGGAGTCCGAGGAGTCAGAGCGAACGGAGAGTATATGCCGTAGTTCCCCGCGTTGATGGCCTTCACGGTGGCGGACAAGGTCGTCGCCGCTCAAACGGGGGAGTCGGTGACGGTGACGGCGCGCCCGTGGACCCGCAGCATGGGGGCCAGATGACCAGCAATGGTCTTGGCCACAGCGTATTCTTCACGCCCGTTTCCACGGGCGCCCGTGTTGTTGGCGTGTCCGATGTCTAAAGCGATATTCATTTTCCGATATGCCGTTCAAGTTGCAAGAGCCTCATGTTGATTTGTGTGAGGGCCTTCGTCCGCGCATCCATGCAGGCGCGCATGCCGTGGTACGGGAAGCCACGGGCAATAAAGCCCACGAACATGACCCATTCGGGCTTATACCCCCTTAAAAGGTTCAGGCAGCGTGGGCTTTAGTGCACATGGTCTTACTTTTTCAGGATATTGAACGACGGGCAGCGTGAACCTGGGAGCGGGAGATATGCCCCTGCTTAATGACCAGGCAGGAGCCGCTTTTGCAAACCTCCGTGCGGTCCTGGGTAAAGTCCACATTATGTCCGCAACCGCCCAGCAGGGCGGAGGCTGCATAGGCCGCCCCTGCCAGGGTCACCCACAGAAGGCGTTCCCACCATTTCAGGCCGGTTTTAGACTTGCTTTTTCCGTAGGCATTTTTCATGCCCTGCTTCCCCGCCGTCAAGGACGGCCCTTTTTTGCTCACCATTTAACTTGCGCATGATTTTACTCTACGAAGTATTTGAAGAACGCCACGGCAGCAGGGTCCTGGATGGCGAATTCCGGGTAGTCACAAGAGGTAAATGTCCGGCGTCCTCCCTGGTCATTAATAACCTCCACGGTCAGGCAGACGCTCCCACCAGATGCAGGCTCATCAGGATGCCGGACAAGATTGACGTATTCATCCAGACGCGCCCACACCTGGACGGCTTTCCATGGTTCCGCCAGCCCTACCAGAGCGGTCACGACGGCCTCCATTGCCGGGGCTTGGTCAGCGGGCAGGTCCTCCTGCTTGTAGCGGTCAGTACGGGTATAGCCGTCCGCGTCCCGGTAAATGGCCGTCAGGGTGAAGTCCCCCCATTGTCCAGGCTGGGGGAATTGTATCTGTATTTCTGCGTTATTCATATTATGCTAAGGGGGTGTTAATATCTACAAAGTCTTCAGTTACTTCAGAAACAATGGTGTTCGCAGCTATTGCACCGAGAGCCATTGCAACCGGGTTGATGTTATTTGGCTGATAAAGCGTGCGCTCTGTAGAGCCAATCTCTACAACCGCAGTCCCACTATCGACTTTCGCTAAATCCACATAGCAAGAACTGAATCCAAACGAAGTTTCAAAGGACCGAAGCCCACGAACGGCAGCGATTTTGCACAGGGAGGCTTGCTGACTGCCGCCCAGCATCAGATAGAGAGAGCCAACGCCATCATAATCTTTGGAATAAGAAGCCGGTTGGCTTTGCTGATAGATGATTTTATTAAGCGTAGCTGGAATCAGCTCATTATGGCTTGCTGGAACAAAGCTGGTAGTGGTTTTAACTTTCCATTTTTGTGTCGTTATTTCCGCATAAATTTCCCGCACTATAATAGTGTAACCATTGCGAACGGTATCCCTGACTGCATCGAACGTAATATCCAGAATTTCTCCATTTGCATAAGCGAGGTCATTGCCGGGAATGAGAGCATAGGAGTCCAGAGTTAAATCGCTTCTGTAGGTTTTGGCTCCAGCCCCCAGCCCAATAGTGAATTTAAGAGCAGTGTAGCTATGCAGGGATATAGAAAACCCCGCAAAGTTGCTGTAGTTCCACCCGCCGTAGAGTCCCAGAAAGGGAAACTTGATGGAGCTGGTTTTATTTGCAGGCGCCGTAACGCGCGCATAATGGTAAGGAACATATATGGCGGTGACTGCTGAGCCAGTAGTCACAATTTTTGAAGTGTCAGGAAAATAAGGCATCGTGTAGACATTCGTAGCCCCGGCCAGCCCTGCTGCATATAAGCGGTTCACGGCTGCCGTGCCTGTTTGCGCTCCCACGGTAAGCGGAATATTGATGCCCCCGTTGGCGTTGACCGTCCCCTCCGCAGTCAAGCCGCCGTCCAGCGTCATGTTGCCCGCTTCGTCTGTCAGCTTGTCCTGCTTGCCATTCCACGTTTCGCGTTCTTGAACCGTTATGTGGGCTGCGGCGTCTTCCTTGTGCGCATTGAAGGAAGACGCGTCGACTTTTGTAGAAAGAGCGGCGGCATCCGCCTTGGCGTTCCATGCGGTGCGCTCTTCCTCTGTAACATGCGCAGTTTCATTCTCCACATGCTCACTCCATTCATTCAGAGGAGTCAGGAGAATCCCATTGATAGAAGTAATTTTATTCATGCTTGTTATTCTTTGTTATTGCTTGTCGTGAAGCGGTTGAACAACGCCACTGCCATCCCGTCCACCATCGTGAACTCCGAAAATTCTGGCTGGTGAAAAACCCGCGCCCTTCCTGGGCGGTGGCTGCTTCCACGGTCAGAGCAACCGCATCCCTGGATTCCAGAGATATTTCCCTTTCCTCCAAAGGCGAGCTGATGATCTGATCCAGCCGCACCCGGACGTGAAGCTCCTTCCATTCATCGGATAAAACGGCAACGTGTGCTACCACTTCGTTGAAAGTTTCTACCTGTTCCTGGAAAATATCATCCTGTGAAAAGCGTCGAGACTGAACGAAGCCGTTCCTGTCCGGGAATACGGCCGTCAGGATAATCTTCCTATAGAAGTTGAAGTGTCCCTGCCCCTACCTCCCACGCGCCACGATTGCAGAGCCGGCGGATATGTTAGCCGTTAATGCAAGCATGGTAAGCGGAAAAACATTTGGGGCGCTTCCTTTTTACATGGGCCGCCTGGTTGCTTCATGGAGAAACCTAGCATCCTTCTTCCTGTTGAAGCACACCGGAGCAAGAACCAAATTTCCATTTGCCTGGTTTCCCTTTCCCTCTTTTTCCTCGTAGAAAGGCCCTTATAGGCCTGTTAAAGCAAATCCAACTCGGCAACAGCCGCTTTACGTGCTCCCTCGGCACCCTTTTTAACGCTGAATTTGACAAATCTAGCTTCAACGGGAACAAAATTGACCTCCTGTTCCACCGGGTTGTTGACGATATTGCCGAAACGGCCGGAAGCCACCGGCTTTCCCCATGTTTTGCCGTCCCTGCTGAGACGGATATCATACATTTCAATATGGCCCGGGCCGCCTTCCATCACAGGCGTATAAATCAACCCGGCAATTTTCTGCACTTTTCCCGTATCAATAACAATGTCGCATCCCTGGGGAGGCAGGCCAATTTCCACATAAGTATCCGTTTTTCCGTCTTTCAGCCGCTCCAACTGGGCCGCGGGAAGGTTTTTCCCGGCAACGGTTATTTTCCATTCCTTCCTGTTCAGTTTCCGGACGGCTTCCACGTTGTCCTCCGTTGAGAAAGGAGCCAGGTAATACAACGAGAAATTGCTGAATGAAACGGATTTGCGGGAATCCAGGAAGCGTATCCTCAATTGATCAGCCTTCACCGCCTTCGGCAGCCTGATCATTTTACGGAATCCGATGGTGGTACTTTCAGCCAAGGGTTTCCACTGGCCGTCCAGCCACGCATCCACGGCAAAGCGCTCCACACGCTGGCCATAGTCACGTACGTTTTCCTGTAGCTTGATGACGTTGAACTCCTGTTTTCCAGACAATCGGATTTCTACCTCCGCCCGGGTGGTGCCATCAGGAGTGGCCCAGCCTGTAAAGGGGCTGCCGTCAAACAAAAGCCCGGATTCCGGATTTCCGGCCCACCCGGAAAGAGCTCTCGCCCGGGCTCCCCTGGCCAAGTCATTTTTTTTCATCTTTCCAATCACCCTGCCAAATTGGATCATCCTCCTGGCGTCCGCCTCCGGAATGATTCCTTCCTTATTGGGAGAGAAGTTGGGAAGAACGTTGGAGTTTTGTCCCACGGTTGAAAAGTAACAGTCCACCAGGTAATCAAGAGATTTGATGGTTTTGTCGTCGCGTTCATGGTAAAACCAGCCTCTCCGTATGGGGAGGCCTGCACGTGAAGGGTACCAGACGAGCCGCTTTTTCCCTGCCAGGCTGTCAATGGAGCCCAGATTCCTGTCTTTAGCCCGAATCCCCACATCATTTCCGCCAAACAGGCGCGACGAGGCCGTAATCCCCTGGACGCACCATTCCGTTTCCCGTCCGCGCCCCATCTCGTTTCCTCCCCACCGGACATCGGGAGCCGCCCCGGAAAGCAGAACGTCCGGCTGCAATTCCCTGGCCTTTTTAAAGATCCTCTCCCAGTCGAAGGGAGTCTGTTTCCCATTGACTTTGCTATCCACCCCGGCTCCGTCAAACCATAGAAGATAAACAGGACCGTAATTGGTCAGCAGCTCTTCCAGTTGTTTGACGTAGAAATCATTGTACTTTTCCGTCCCAAAGCTTTTTTCATGCATGTCCCACGGGGAAAGGTAGATGCAGAATTTCATGTCCAGTTCCCGGCAGGCCGCGGAAACTTCCCGGATCAGGTCTCCTTTTCCTCCCTTGTAGGGAGAACGGGAAATGTTGTGATCTGTCCATTTGGTGGGCCACATGCAGAATCCGTCATGATGCTTCGCTACAAAGATCACTCCCGTTACGCCGGCATCCTTGAACGTTTTTATCCAGGAACGGGCGTCCAGCCGGGAAGGATTGAAAATTGCAGGCTCCTCCTTTCCTGTTCCCCATTCCGCTCCGGTAAACGTGTTCATGCCGAAATGGATGAAACCCAGCATTTCCCGCTGCTGGTAATCCAGTTGCCGCGCGGAAGGCCTTACCTTGACCGCCATCTCCACCAGCTCTCCGCGGGAAGCCTGTTCCGGAACCATGACGGACACGCCTTCCTTTCCTTTTCCACACGCGACAGCCGGATACCCCAGCAAACCACAGAGCAACACGACGCGAAGTTGAATAAAGGCAGTCATTTTTTTAAATCAATAAGGGGGATTTTTTAGTCGTATATTGATAATACTCTGTTAACAATAATATTCTTTCATCTCCCTCCGGGCCATTCCATCATCCGGGCTGAAATGGGCATGTCTTCTGGCATCCAGACGGCGGCGGTTCCGCACGGGGTTGCCGTCAAAGATTGCCCGGGAACGTGCAGGCCTCAGTACGTCATTTGACGAATGCCGGAGGCCCTTCGGAATTGGAATCTCAAATTGCCGTTCGAATAAAAACTCCACTCTGAATGAAGCCATGAAGCGAGCCGCCAGAAAAGGTTTGTCCATTGGAAGAAGGGATATTGAGCGCGGCAAAGGAGAAATGGGAAGACCTCTAAAGAGGGGGCTCATTGATGGAAGCGGACCGGGAAAAGGCGGCGGCAACTATCTCCTTTTCCTGCCCGTCAGCCACCGGTTTTCTCCGCTTTTGGGCAAAGATCAGGTATTCCCAGCCGGGGTAATGCCGGACCACCCATCGGTGAAGAAAGAATGCTCCCGCAAATATCAGAACCGTCGCAACCATGGCGGAAGGTACTCCCTCCGGCAGAATTCTTGACAGGAGCGGCATCAAGTAGGGCAGGATCAGGCAATGAATGGCATAAATGAAGAAGAAGAGGGGAGCGCATGCCCGCGCGATGTTAAGAAAAAACGTCTTTTCCGTCAGCAGAACGCACAGGGAGCCCAATCCCAGAATCCCTGGAATCCAGCAAGGTATGGTGTGCAGGGTTTCCGTGGAGATGGCGCCGCAATGGTTCATCCACGCTATTGCCGCCCACACGGGAAGGGAAATATAAGCTGTTTTTTTCAGGAACAGCTTAATCTCGCCCAGCGTCAGGGAGGAAAGGCAGAACCCCAGCATGAAAAAGGCCAGGGCGTCCGCCCACGGAACCCGGGGAGGGTCGGAAAACAGCGCGTTGAGCTCCGGAAACAGCACCACGGAGAAGAGAACGGCAATCGTCGCGGGAATCAGCAGCTTCCTTTTTCCGAGGGCGAATAAAAGCGGAGAGAGCAGGCTCAGCGCCATCACGTATTTCAGGAACCACAGGGGGCCGTCGTAAGGGAAGGTGGTTCCCACTCCCGTCAGCTTCCAGGGCAGGCTGCTCCAGTCCCATGTGCTTGAATGGCCCAGGCTTAAATAAATCCAATGCCTGAAGAACGCTTCCAGAAAAGCCGCCCCGTTCCATGCCAGATAGAACAGGACATACCTGCACGGGGAATGGCGCCAGTCGAATATTTTCCTGCGTCCCACAAAGTAGGCCGCCGCCATGAACAGAAAGGGCACCCGCTGGAAGAAGAGAGGGAATTCCACACCGTTTCCCGCAGCATGAAAAAGGACGATGAAGAACAGGCCAACCACCCTGCCCAGGTCAAGCCAGCATTCCCTCGGCGGCGTTCCGGGAGCAGCCCCGGGACGGGAGGACTGTTCCTTTTCCGGCTTCGTGTCCGGAGAGTATTCTTAAACCATGGACATTTTCATTCCGGCAAAAAAAATCAGAAGGGGCTTTTGCAATACGGCTCCACAGCCCTCATGCCGTCATGAAGACGCACCGCCTCATCCCTGTCCTCCCGGGAAGCGAACAGGTACAGGGCATATCCGCCGAACCCGCCTCCCAGGTATTTCTTCGCCAGTTCCTTCCCCAGGGCTAGAAGGGGAGCCATCCCCTCCTGGAGCTGCACGCTATGGTACAGCGCCACTCCAGCAGCCAGTTCATGAGTGCTGCGCTCCATCACTCCGGCGCGGGCGATCAGGGAAGACTGGGCGATGCGGGCATAGTCCCTGCACCCGTCAGCCATTCCCGGCGTATCATGGTCGTGCCCGGTGTGGAAGACCGCCATTTTCCCGGCCAGAAAGTCACCGGTGCTCTTGATGTCCAGCACGGGAACGGTGCCGGAACGCCAGACGCACAGCCCCGTTTCCGCAATCACGGCCGGATCCTGCCAGCCAACCCCCAGGGCAAGTTCCGACTGGACGGAGTCCCTGCCCTGCAGCATGGCCCAGGCTCCGCTGCCTCCCAGTCCGGACCGGAGTTCATAGGGCCAGTGGTCCAGGGATACAAACGGACTGATGGCACAGTTGACAATGTACGCCCCCTGCCGCGCATGCCTGGGAACGTCCAGCCAGCCCCCCGCAAAGTCCACGCGCAGGGGAACGCTAAGCGGGGCCTTGATTCTGTTCACCAGCTGGGTGGTGGAAATCTGTTCGGAACAGGGAGGCGTTTTGGGAAGCACTACATACCGCGCTCCAATTCTTGCGCACAGTTCCCTTTTAAGGTCGCCGTAACAGTCATCTTCCGTAACAGCCAGGATATCGGGCCGTTCTTTCAGGAAAACGTGTTCAAAATCCATTCCAGGCTCCAGATGTTCTCCGCAGACCACCTTGTCCACCATGCACAGGCTTTCCAGAATTACTTTTTTATGGCCGTCCGGAATGGATGGTTTTCTGCGCTTGCTTTTCCAGAGCACCTGCTCGGAAGCGAAGGAGACGATGAGGAAATCCCCCAGCGAACGCGCTTCACGGAAGAACTGGATATGCCCGGCATGAATGATATCGTAAAAACCGGAGACGAATATTTTGGTAGCCATCGTTGAAATGTATTAAGGTGTGGATGTTGCTGTATGGAGAGGGGTAAAGATTAAACCGGAGCGGCGGAAACCGCTGAATGGGAGAAACCCTCCTCCCATTCCAGGGCTATTGTTTCCAATTCCCGGTTCCCTTCCACATAGTCCTCAAAGAGAACCGGATATTGCGGCAGAAGCAGCGGGAGGTCCTCCGGAACGTTGATTTGATGCCGTCTTCCCAGTTTTTTCCTTGCCAGGCACTGGAGTTCGCAAAAAGCCATCGGCACCAGGCTGGCATTGGAGGGCAGGTTCCAGAACCCGGCATCGTCGCTCACAATGACGAATTTCCTGCCTTCTTCCCTGCCCCAGGCCGCCAGCAGGTCCCCCATGTTGCCGGGAAGCCGGCCGAAACATGAGACCAGCGTGCAGGGAAGAGAGGGCGTCTTTCCTCCCATTCCGGAGGCGGCAGCCGGCTTGGCCGCCTTTTGCCGTTGTTTTTCACGGATAAAAATCCAGGGCAGAACAGAGATTATTTTCCAGCAGCGTTTCATTTGCTTGCGGGGTTCACTGAAAATGCGGTAGAGAAATTCCAGCCTGCAGTCCACCATCCAGGCAGGGGCCCTTCTGATATTCCGTCCGGAGGCGAAGTTAAAGACGGCTCCCACGGCCACCATAACCCCCCGTTGAAGATGGGGGCACAGCCTGTTCATGAATATTTCCTGCTTGGGAGCGCCCAGTGAAACCCAGACGATGTCCGGCAGGTATTCATTGATTCGCCCGGCAATAGCCGCGTAGTCAAATTCATCCACAGGGCAGAACGGCAATTCCTGAAAAGGCATGTGCTTCACGCGGGGATCTTCCCGTTCCAGGGTCCGGCGCAGGGCATCCAGCGTCTCGCGGCTGCCTCCCAGGAACATCATTCTGTATTTTTTCATGCCGATGGCGTCGCTGAAAATCTGGGCGCCGCAGTATTGGGGCCTGTCCGCATGCAGCAGCCATTTCAGGTAGACGGGCACCCAGCCGCTGTCGCAAATGGTCAGGAGCGCTCCATTCAGCACATTCCTGTATTCCCGGTTGCGCTGTACCTCGGAAAGCACATGGCCGTCCGCCACGCAGATGTATCCGGCGCCCCCGGAGCGGAGCACTTCGTCCATGCGCCGGAAAACGCGTTCACGGTCAAATTCGTATCTGATGTTGAAATAGGTCTCCATATGGTTTTCACTCATGGTCAATGTTGGTGGGCCTTCAAAACTTCGCGGTAAATGCCGGCCATCCTTTCCGCCTTGCGGTTCCAGTCCAGCTCCCCCTGCCTGGCGAGAAAAGCTCCATCCATCTCCCGCAGGACCTGCCTGTGATGGAAAAAGAAGCGGATGCGTTCCGCAAAGTCCCGGGCGGACCGTCCAGGATTTGACAAAGGAATTTTGCACCCGACGGAATCATCAATAACGGTGCTCATTCCGCATGTGTCAAAACACAGCACAGGCAGCCGGGCCATCAAGGATTCCGCGATCACGGTAGAGGTCGCCTCCATAATGCTGGTAAAGAAAAAGAGATCGCTCTGCCGCATCATGGACAGAATTTCCGCATTGGGCACAATTCCATGCCATATGCACATATGAGAAACTCCCAGATTTTCAGCCTGTTTTATAAACCGCCCCCCCTCTTCGGAAGATTTCACGCCACATATATGGAGACGCAATCCCTCACAGTCCTTCAACAGGGCAAGCGTGGAAACAGCCAGATGAAGCTGTTTCCGGAAATCCGCCTTGCCCACCCACAAAAGGCTGAATTCTTCCTTTTTATCCAGCAGGCGCCCCCCGGAGAGATTGGGCCTGCAACCGGTTTCATTAATCACCACGGCCTGTTTCCCATAAACTTCTTCCATTCTGTTTTTCACGCCTTCCACCGCGGCAACAAGGACGGAGGACCTGGCGACCGCCCGCCGTACATGGGGCTGCCATCTTGACTGGAAGGAATTAAGGGCATTTTTCACCCGCACGAACAGGCACTGCCTCCATCCCGCACAGCGTGCATAGGCGGCAGGCACGTTTTCCATGCCTCCCACCGGTCCCCACACATAGGGCACACCCTTGATTTTCCAAAGCAGGCCCGGTTCCCTGAACCCAATCATGTTCAGCTGGTGGATCAGATCAATACGGTTATCCTTCATGATTTGACGCGCCAGGCAGAGAGCCCTCTTTTGCCATTTCCTGTAATGGTAGTAAAAACGCCAGTCTCCCTGGTTCCAGCACATCCGGCGAACCTTTTCCGGCACGGGAAGATAATGGAACACGATGTTGGTGCCCTGGGGGAGGCGGGCGAGCTCCCGTTCTATGTTCTCCCTCCATTCCCCTTCCGTAATCACATGCACCTTGCAGTGCATGGCCAGGTGGATGACCCAGTTCCACCCCATGCCGGGTTCGCTGCCCCAGTCCGGGTTGACGGCATAAGCGTTAATCAGGATTTGCATCATGGTTTGTCTATTTGATGGAATCAAGGTAGCTCCGGTGCCTTTCCTCCTCCTCCGGGGCGGCAAAGCGGCGGCGGATGACCCTGGCCGGATTGCCGCCCACCACGGTCATGGGCGGCACGTCTCCGGTCACGACGGCGCCTGCCGCTACAATGGCCCCGTCTCCCACGCAAACGCCGCCCAGAATGACGGCTCCATGGCCAATCCACACGTCGCTGCCGATGACCGTCATGCCGTCCTCCCAGTTCCGGGGAGAATCCCAGATGGCGCAACCGGGCCTGTTAAAGGAATGGTCCCTTTTTCCGATGAATGAAACGCGGGCGGCGCACAACACGCTGTTTCCAAAGCGTATATCGCAGGAAACATGGCAGTGCGGCCCCAATTGCACCCTGTTCCCGAAAATGATCCGTTTGTGAGGGGAATTCAGATGCACATGCCTTCCTATCCTGGTCATTCCCTCCACGGTGACCCAGCGTTGAAGCAGGCGGAACCGTATGAAACTGCGCATTCCGTTAGCCAGGGAACGCAGGAACAGGATTGGCCGGGACCTGCCCGGGGCGGCATTGGCGGAAGCATTCATCGTACAATATGTTCCATGAGATGGTTGACGTATTCCCGGAATCCGGCAGGCATCAGGCATTCTTTCAGGCGCGGAGAGGAAGGACTGCCGCTGCGGTCCAGGCAGGTTTCCCGGAGAAGAGAGGCCAGCCCCCTTTCATCTTCCGGATCAAACAATTCCCCGTTCCAGCCCCGGCGGACCAGGCAGGCGGAGCCGCAGCGCCCGGAAACCAGGCAGAAGCACCCGGCGGCCAGCGCATCATTGACAACCGCCCCAAACGGTTCCACCAGGCTGGGCAGAACAAAAACGTCGGCCAGATTGTACCAGGCCGCCAGGCGCTCGCCTTCCAGCCAGCCGGTAAAAATGGCGCTGACCTCCAGCCGGACGGCCAAATCCTGCAATTCCGGTCCCAGGCTTCCCGACCCCGCTATTACCAGAACGGCGTCCTCCGGAAGGGCCGCAGCCGCCCTGACCAGGCATTCCAGATTCTTCTCCGGGGCCAGGCGCCCCACATACAGGACCACCCGTTTTCCGCGCAGGCCGTATTCCCGCTGCATGGAATGGCTCATGGAAAGCGCTTCCCGGCATTGTTCCCGGAATGCCCGTTCATCCCTGACAATCGGAAAAAAGACGCCCTTTCCATAATGTTCCCGGTACCAGCAGCATGCCTCCATGTCCGGGAGAATCACATCGTCCATCATCGGCATCGCCGCCTTCCGCGCCAGCGCATGCATGCGGGACAATTCATTTCCGCGGATCATGTCCATGCTGTCGTCGCAAATGCTGACGATTTTGAATTTCCAGCGGCAGACCGCGCGCAGCAGGCATACCTCCAGAGCCAGAATGGAAAACTCCGGAACGATCACCAGATCGGGCCGTCCCTGCCGCAGAATGCGCGCAAGGCCGGAGGGAACGCGCCGCCCGGCCACGCGAACATGGTTCAGGTATTGGGGGCGGAAAGCGCAGCGGGCTTCCATTTCCCGCCTGTTGTAGTGGTGGTCCGGAGAATTTTCATATTCAAAAAACGCCTCCATCTCTCCAAGACGGGCCAGCGCATTGAAAAAATCAATGCGGTAAGGCGCCAGGTATTGATGAAAGACCATCAGTTTCCGTTTGTTGCCGTTCATGGTTCAGTGCCTTTTCCTGTAATATTGCCGCGCTTGCCTGAAGAACCCGGAGGCCGTCTCCCGGACGCCCGCACACCGGAGGGAAAACCGCAAGGGGTGTTGAACTGTGCCGCACAGCTCCAGCAGTTCTTCATCGGAATATTGGAAAAGGCGGCTTAAACAGCATTTGAGGAAGGGGATTCCGTGGCGGCGGGAACGGAAGGGAATGACGTGCACCCCCCGGCAGCCGCCCAGAAGCTCCCTTTGCCGGCGGTCAATGGGAGAAAACAGGGAATGGAAATAATAAACGGGGGTCCCCGCATGCAGAAAGGGGGCCAGGCGGTAAAAAGGCGCCCGTTCCGGGTCGTTCCCGTACCGTACCAGCAGGGGATTGATTCTGGCGGCATCTTCCATTTCCGTTTCCGGCGCAAGGTCAAAATAGCCGTTGAAGGAGAAAACGCGTTCCGCATGCAGCAGGGAGCCGAAGAGAACGGCGGCATAGCCTCCCGAGGAACTGCCCACCATCGTTGCCCGGCAGCCTTTCGTTTCGTTTTCAAGCCACTTCAGCACCTTTTCCGGAGAGTTCAGGCGGATGTTGATGCCGCCCAGGTACCATTGCTTGAAAACGTCGCGGATGAAGATGTGCCTGCCGCAGCCCGGAACCCTGGTTCCGAACCATTCAAACGTATTCCGCAGGGTGACCCGTTCATGGAACCGGACGCGGTTGTTGGGAAAGTACAGGTCGTTGCTGCTGAAATAAACGGCGCACCGCGAATCATCCCCTTCCGGAGAACGCTCCATGAGATAATTATCGCGGGTCCTGTACGTCTCCAGCACCTCTTCGTCATCCGTCTGGAAAACCCAGTCTATTTCGTTGCTGTCCATAAGAAGGGGAGAAAAACTCTTACATGCATGCAGATCATGGCCTTGCACGCGGCCAGCAGGCCGTCGTGCCTGCGGACGTAGTGGAAGTAATACCTGGGCTGGGCATTCCCCAGCGGGGAATACAAATTGCGGAGCCTGCCTGCCAGGGGCACCTTCCGGTCCGTCCAGGCAACGGCCTTGTCATGCCGTTCGCAGGTTCCCAGGCAGGCGGGAGCCACCCGCAGCTTTATTCCGCGTTCGCGTGCCGTACGGGAATAATCGTAATCCCCCAGCGCGTGCAGGTAGAACCCGTCCAGAATGCCGATGCGCTCCACCACCCGCCGCGGCACCCACAGAATGTTCCCGTGGCATAATTCGCACTCCCTCAGGGTTCCATCCGGAATAACGGGCTTCCCGCCCGCCGTGCCTCCATAAGTCCACTCATCCGTGCCGGGATGGCAGGTGGAGCCGCAGATGACGGCGGCGTGTTCCATCTGGCGGCAGGCTTCCAATAGATGGCTTACGGCAAACGGATGAAGCATGGTATCATCATTCAGCCACAGGTAGAAATCCGCATCCTTCTTCAGGGCGTCCTCCCATGCCGTCCTCATTCCCCGGTTCCAGAACAGGGTTCCGTCCCCCGTGATGACGGAAACGGAGGGATAAGCCTGCCGCACGGCGTCTCCGGTGCCGTCTGTGGAACCGTCATCCACCAAATGCACGGAGACGTCCAGCCCCGCTTCCGGCAGTGCGGAGAACAGGGAGGCAAGGGAGCGGAGCGTTTTTTCCCTGCGGTTGTGGCACGTCATCAGGACCGCAAGTTTTTTTCCGGAGGTATCGTCAGTTTTCATGGAATGCGTACGGAAGGGAGAGGGTTGGAGGAACGGCGGCGGAAGATGCTTTCCACCCATTCATGAAGCTCGCCGTCCGTCATGGCCCGGAAACGGCTGGAATAGCACATGGCGATCATCATCCACAGGGAGATGTTCATGATATCCAGATTGAAGTTGGTATCCTCCAGCCATCCCCAGAGCCAGCGGAAGGCCACGAACACTCCCAGCAATTTCATCCAGCGGTTGTTGGAGCGGTAAATGGCCAGATAGGAGGCCTGCCAGTAAAATCCCGTGTAAAGGAAGAGCCCAACCACCCCCGTCCAGGCGAAAATATTGAGGAGAACGGGTTCGCACCAGGCGCGGCGCTTCTGGTCACGGTAGGACTGGCGCTCATCCTGGGACATCTGGAAACTGGTTTCATACCCCTGCGCCGGGGTGCGCCCCAGCAAAATGCAGCCGTCCTTCAGGGAGGAAGAGGCCACCTCTTCAAAGACGATGCTGCGGGAATCCGCCAGCAGGTCGTCCTCCACGGAACTTCCCGGCGCTCCGGCGTAGGAGCCGATGTCCAGGACATTGAAGACGCCGCCCAGCCCGAGGGCGAGAAAGAGGGAGGGAATTAAAAACAGGGCGTGCCGCATCATCCTGTAAAAGCAGTCCTTGAGCAAATCCCTGCCGCAATAGACGGCCAGCAGAGACAAAGCCACCAGCGCCTTTAGAATCTGGCTCCTGGCTCCCATGCTGACGCACACCATCAGGCATGCCATGACCAGCACCACCAGCTTCCATTTCCGGGGCAGCAGGGGCAGCCACGGCACCAGCATCAGCAGGGGATTCAGCAGGGAGGCGTAAAAGTCCGGATTGAGGGTGAACATGAACAGGAAAAAAACGGGGATGAACACCTTGAACCAGACGGACAGGACCTGCCGCGTCACCTCCGGCAGGCTGAACACGTAAACCAGCACGGGAATGAAAAGCGTGGGGGCATTCGTCACCAGGGCCCGCGCGGACCAGTAGCCGTCCACGGCGAAGACGCCCCGCAGGCAGCAAATGAATACCCACAGGAAATAAATGGAAAAGAGGGGATAGACCGGGGCGTCCTCCCTCCTGAAATACTTCCGCATGATGACGAAGGACACCGCCAGCAGGAGGACGGAGGAAAGGGAAATGGCCTGTTCCGTACAAATCGGGTGAAGGACGGCGGCGGACGAGTACATGGACAACATGATCATGGCCTTCACCAGGATGATGAAGGGGAGCACGACCCGGATGCTTGAAGGAAGGCGGGATTTCCCATCAAGGGGCGGCCTTTCATTCGCCTGACATGAAAGGGCCGTATTACGCATGCGCGCTCCTTTCCATCACCGGAGAAGCTTTCCCCTCCTCCGCCCGGCGGATGCGGCGCGCCGGATTTCCCGCCCACACCTCATTGGAAGGGATGGAACGCGTTACCACGGAACGTGCTCCCACGACGGCGTTGTCCCCGATGGAAACGCCTTTCAAAATGAAGGTTCCGGCACCCAGGAAGACGTTGTTCCCAATCCTGACGGGAGCGGACCGGCGCAGAAGCCTGTCCTCCGCTCCCCGCCTGGCTTCCGGGTCCAACGCGTGGAAATCCGTATCCATGATGTGGACTCCGAATCCGGCCTTTACATCGTCTCCGATCGTCACCGACCGCGTGCAGATAATCACGGTATTGCTGATGCCCACCCGGCTGCCGATGCGCAGCACGCCGTCCCGGTCCACGGAAATCAGGCAGCGCTGGGAGGAACGGGAGACGCCGTGGGGGCCGTTCCGCATGGTAAATTCCCTTCCTATGCGGCACGGAACGGAACGGCGGCGGTTTCCCCTGGATATCCTGACGTCCGGAATTCCGAACGAACAGAGGCCGGGGCCGTAAACCGCATTGCCGGCATACAGGAGCCACCTGGCATACCAATTGTGAAGGGGATGCAGGCAGACGGCCCAGCAGCGGAGCACGGCTTTCCTGGCAAGATAAATCAATTGCTGCATGCGGCCCCCTCCCTTCCCTTTCCTTCATGTTCCTCCGTGCCGTTCCCTGCGTCTCCGGCAATGCTCCCGTAGATGCGTTTCAGTTGTTCCGCATTCGCGGAACGGTCATGGCTCGCCAGGGAGGCCTGCCTTCCGCGGAAGGAAATACGCCTGCACAGATCCATGTCCCCGAACAGGCGGCACACCAGCATGGCCAGCATTTCCGTCTCTTCAAACCGGTACAGGAAACCCGTTTCCCCGTCGGACACGGAATCCATCATCCCCCCGGCATAAGCCGCGATGCAGGGAGTGCCCACCATCTGGGCTTCCCCCAGTGAATTGGACTCATTTTCAATCATGGAGGGACAAACGAATACATGCGCCTTCCGGAATTGGCTGCACATCTGCTCCGCGTCCAGGCGTCCCAGCCAGCGGAAGCGGTCCCGGACTCCAAGCCGTTCCATCAGGTTTCCCAAATAACGGGCGTAGCCGTTCCTGCGCCACGCAGGGACTGACAGGATGTCCGGTCCGACCACCTTCACCCTGGCGTCAGGATAATGCCGCAGGACCAGGGGAAGAGCCTCCACCACCTTGTGGAATCCTTTCAGGGGGTAGTGGGACTGGCTGAGAAAAATCGTATGCTTTTCGCACGCTCCGGCATCCCATTCATGACGGTAAAAGGGTTCCCTGAGCGTGGGCTGGAGAACATGGTACCGCGCCGCGGGGTTCATGGCCCATGCGTGGGAACGGTCCCAGGCGGTACATCCTATTACATGGCGCACCTTGCCGAACAGCTCCCGTTCGTATTTTCCGCGCGCCTTGATCTTCCGCTGCTGGGCAAAAAGCGTGTCGCGGCGCAGCAGATCGCGGAAGGTAACGGATTTCACGAGTTCCCGGGCAGGAATGCCGCCCATATAGAACCCGGCGCAGACGGAAGACAGCCCCTGGATGGAAACGGCCGTGCGTTCCGCCCCGCAGGCCTGCACCCAGGCCAGGGAGTGCGGGTATTCGGAACCGCGGATATGGACCACGTCCGGGCTGAATATATCCCTGATTTCCCGGAAACAGGGTTCCAGTTCCTTCCTGTAAACCCCCATGTCCGCAGGGGCGGGAACCAGGTAATAGGTCATGGCCTCCCCGTCCAGGCGGCGCAGGGTGCGCCCCGGGTAAAACATGACGGCGGCCAGCTTTAAATCCGGGGCGGCTTTCATCAGCTCCTGCGCTCCCGCGTACATCCAGCCTCCCAGAACCGGTTCCGGAAGCCCAAGCATCCGGCACGGTTCGGGAAACAGGATATTGGACAGCCAGAGCACGTTCATCCCTTTTTCCGGAGCGTTCATGTTCTTCACCAGTAGCACCCCCCCTCCACACGGCTGGCGTGGCCTACCGTCTCCTCTCTTCCCGGCCTCGCCCACGCGTCATTGAAAAGCCGGGAATAATCATGTTTGGGAGCGCCGGGATCGGCCCCGTAGGCAGGGTCTTCCCAGCGTCTGCCCCGCAGGCCGAACAGCAGTTGAAGAGCCCCGCCGAGATGCACGGCCTGCCTGCCCCTCCTCTTGGCATGGGCCGCCAGATGAAAGCCGTAAGCCCCGCACCCGATGAGGCACACATCGTAATCCCGGCGGTCCATCTCCCCCTCCATCCATGCCAGGGCTTCAAACCAGTCGGCAAAACGGTCCGGCCCCGCGCCCAGGCTCTGGACGGCGGCCAGCGTCTCCAGGGAAAAGGAAGGAAGAACCTCCGGGTTTTCAAAAATCCTTTCCCTGTTCCGTTCGTATTGGAGCGTGATGCTTTCCGCGAAAGGATGGACCACCAGCACCTTCCTTCCCTCCAGGGCCCTGCTCCATGGCCGGGAAGACCAGTAAGGCTCCAGATTCAGCAGGCGCACGCGGGGAACGTCCCGGATCATGGGCATCACCTCCCGTTCATACGGAAGCCAGCTTCCCAGGATATCCAGTTCCATCATGTCACGCAGCATCAGCTCGCAGAAACGGGCCAGATACTCCGGCGCGGCCGGGAAAAAGCCGGACCACTCCCTCATCTGCCTCATGATGTTTTTATTCCACCACCACTGGTCCCTCCGGCCCGTGATGTAGTCCAGCGGATTCCTGCCCGCCTTCCCAATTTCCAGATAATTATGCAGGCAGGACATTTCCGTGCAGCCAAACCGTCCCACCATGGCGGGACGGCCGGAGCGGAGAAGGTCCTCAATCATCGCGGAAGCCGCGTCCGCATCCAGTTCACAGGAAGGGGGGCCCAGTTCCTCCCTGCCGGAACAGCGGTCAAACATGCGGCGCAGCAAATGCAAACTCTGGTGCATCAGTGAAATCATGGCATGGACAAGTTTAATTACCTCCGCAGGCATTCTCCTCCCGAAGGAAGCGGCGCTTCATGGACCGGAGCTCCAGCCGGCTGCGCCACGTCTTCCAGTTCCTGGCGGCATTCCTGATTCTTGCGGAGCAAGGGGGCTTTTCCTCCGGATCAAAAAAACCCCTCCTGGAAAAATCCATGGAGATGCCGTGCCGTTCAAACAGCTCCGCCACCGGCCCGTACCATTTGCCGTGGATGATGCCCGTGAAAATGTAGGGAATGATCTGGTACCCCTCCCGGGAAAACAAAGTGGGGTCCACCGTCAAAAACTCCATGCGGGAATACTTAGCCCTGCGGCTGCCGAAGCATTCGAACTTCCATGCGGATTCTTCCTTCCTCAACAGGGAAAGCAGCGCCTCCCTGCGCCACAGGGAGCCCTGGCAGCACGCATACCAGGGATAATCCGGGTCACTGGTGAAAAGGCCTTCATACCGCGAAGGCTCTCGGGCCGGAATTCCCTCCGGCGTCAACTGGATGCAGGGAATTTCCGGATGGGCGCGCATCTGCGCCGCGTATCTTTCCACCGCCCCGCCGTCCACCGGCGCCGTCAGGAAGTAATCCTCCTGCATGTACAGCACCGTGTCCGTTTCCATGGCCTCCAGGGCCCATTTCAGGCATTCGCTCCACGTGGCCCTCCTGCGCCCCGGAATGATCCGCCCTGCGCAACTCCTCAGGGAAATGACGTTTTTCTCCGGACCGGAGTAGGCCTTGTACTCCGTATTCAGGTACACGCGGGCGGGACAATCGGGCCAATAGAGGGACCAGAGCCTGAAAAAAGGCTCCCAGCAGTCTTCAAAGGAATCACAGGTATTGACGAGAATGGAATAGGATTTCATGGAATTATTTGGAAAACTGAATTTTCCTCCAGGCGCTTTTCAGGAAAAAAACAAGGGTGCCGCGCTCCCTGCCGTCCAGAGAAAAAAACCAGAGGAAAAGGAGGAAGACGACCAGGAGCGAGCAGGTGCGGAACAATACCGGAACGGGAGAAAGCGACGCATCAATCCGGCACAGGAGGATGCCCGCGGCAAACGTAGCCGCGCTGGGAACAAGGCACGGCGCCAGCACCTGGAAAGAAAAATCCCGCAGGCTGAGGCCAAGACGCCGCACGCAGATGGAAAGGGCCAGCAGCCCCCCCGGCAGGGTTACGAAAAGAATGGCGGCCACATACATCATGCAGGGAGGCCATCCCATGCGGTAGAATCCCCAGGTAGCGCCCAGGAAAAGAATTCCGGACCCCGTTTTCACCAGCGTGTACAGGCGGATGTTCCCCTCCGCGTAAATGGCGGCCCCCAGGCTGAGGAAAAGCTGTTCCAGCAAGGTTCTGGCAAGCTGGAGCCTGCAGAACAGGACCGCCCAGGCGGGGACGGAATGAAGCCAGAGGCCCAGGAGCCCCGGAGCCTCCAGAATCAGGGGAATGGCGAAAACCGCCATGAGCAGGTAGGCGAATTTGCAGCCGGACAGGGAGGCCCGCAGCATGAGGCCGCGGTTGCCCGCCCCCTCGCTTTTTGAAATGACCGGATTCAGGGCCTTCAGCATGGTCCCGGAAAAAGCCATGGTTTGCCCGTTGATCTGCTGGGCGACGGCCTGCGCCGCATTGAGGGCAACGCCGAAAAAGTGGTTCAGAACGATGCCGACGCCGTATTCCGACAGCATGCTGCTGGCGGAAACCGTGAAATTCCAGCCCGCAAAGCTTCCCATTTCCCGGAAAACGCCGCGTTTCCAGTAACGCCGCGGCGCAATCACGCACTCCGCATAGTTCCTGCGGCAATAAACAAGCATGGCCGTCATGGCAAGGATGGAAATCCCGGCCATCAACACCCCGTACAGAATCAGCTTGTCCGCCAGCACATGAACGACAAGCAGGGCCGCCCCCAGCTTCAGGAAAGATTCCAGAACGCCTATGACGGCGAAATACAGCATATTTTCATGGGCGTTCAGCACGGCTTCACAGGGAACGCCCAGAATGCCGAACACGGTGCTGGCGATCATGGCCCAGTATACGCACCTGGCGGCAAAAACCCGGTCCTCCGGAATATTGAGAACATGCCCGAACAGGATGGGGGCCGCAGCGTACAGCAGGATTCCGACCATCACGGCAATGGCAAGATGGAGCACCACGCTGATATTAAACACGATTTTCTGTTTCTCCGGGTCCCCTTCCCCCTCCGCGTAGCTCATGAAGCGCTGGGTAGCCGCCGCCATGCTGGCGTTGAGAAAAGCCAGCATGGCAATCACGCCCGCCACCATGTTGAAAATGCCGAAGTCGTCCACTCCCAGGGCATTCAGGATCAGGCGCGTCGCGTACAGGGAAACGAACATGGTGACGCCCATTTTCATATACAGGAATCCTGTGTTCCTTATCACTCTGGAGACGGTGTTCATGAAACGGTGGAAGAAGAAAATACCGGGAAAAAGGCTATGGGGCTAATGCTGAAGAAAAGGGGGCGGTCAACGGCGCTATCCGTCAGTTTCGGAATACTCGTCGTAGTAATGAAAACGGGAATTTTTGAAATTCTCCGCATTGAGGATAACAGCTCCGGAACGGAATTCGCCCTTGTCCGCAAGCCCCTGGATGACGGGGACGTACTGCTTCTCGATCATGCCGCATCTGATGACATACAGGACCAGGTCCGCATGGCGCGCCATGAGGGAGGCGTCCGCCACGGCCTCATACGGGCAGCCGTCCAGAATGATGCGGTCATACCGGGCGCGCCAGTACCGGAGCAGCTCTTCCAAACGGCCCTGGGTCAGCAAGGCGACGGGATTGGGGGGAACGGGGCCTGCCGTCACCAGGTCAAATCCCGGGAATCTTTTGCCGGATTGCAGGACGGAATCCGGAGAAACCTGCGGATTCATCAGCAGGTGGACAAGGCCCCTGGCATTCTTCCCTCCGTAAAAGGCGGAAAGGCTGGCCTTGCGGAGGTCTCCATCAATGAGAAGGACTTTTTTCCCGGTCTGGGCATACGCGGCAGCCAGGTTCAGGGCCGTAAACGTCTTCCCCTCCCCCGCTCTTGTGGACGTCAGGAACAGGATGCGGGGCGCTTCCTCCGGATTGGGCAGCAGCATAAGTTCCGCATTATTGCGGAGGATGTGAAAGCATTCTTCCATGAAGGAACGGCCATTCGTGACGACCAGGGGCAGCTTCTTCCGCTCCTTTCCGGAAAGCAGGGGCAGCTCCCCTGCCAGCGGCAGGTCCGTCAGGCCGGCAAGGTCCTTCTTGTCCCGCACCTTCGTATTCAGGGCGTTCCCGGCCAGCAGGGCCAAAAGGCTTGCAAAAGCGCCTCCGGCCATGCCGCCCATCGTCATCAGGGACAGTCTGGGCGCTACGGGAGCATTGGAGCCGAACGCAGGTTCCAGAATGCGGGCGCTTGGTTCCGTCGTAGCCAGGGCCAGGGCGTTTTCCTCCCTCTTTTTCAGCAGCATCAGGTAAAGTTCCTCCATGACCTTCTGCTCCCGGAGAAGAGGGACCAGGCCTTCATCCTTGGAGGCCATGTCCGACAAAAGCCGGTTGAGTTCATTCCGCTCCTTTTCCAGTTCACCCATCCTCACTTCCAGCGCGTTGCAGTAATTGGCGATGGAACGGCCAATGGATTCGCGCATCTCCTTCATGTTCTCCGCGAGGGAGGAAACCATGGGATTCTGCCTTCCCGCGCTGGCGAACAACTTTTTATGCTGGAGGAAATTGTCATTGAAAAGTTCGATCTGCTTGGCAATTCCCGCATCCTGAATGCCTATATTGGCGGGGATCATGTCCTGCTGGCGGCTCCGGTCCGCCAGCAGCCTGGCGAGCACCTTCACCTGGATCAACTCCGTCCTGGTGGAAAAAAGTTCCGTCCCTATTTCCTGCACCCTGTTGAACGTGGCATCCAGCGTCGTATCCATATCCTTGACGATCCGGCTGTTGCGCTTGTAGTCAATCACCTGCTTGTCTACGCCGCCGAGCTGGCCGCCAAGCTTGCCAATGCGCTTGACGATGAACTCCTCCGCCCGCGAGGCGGCCATTTGCTTCTCCCGCCTGGAATGGTCATTGTAAACTTCAATAAGATAATTCAGGGCGTCTTCCGCCTTTTGCGGATGGGAAAGCCTCAACGTCAGCTCCAGCAGGCTGCTTTCCTTGGAATCGGGCCGCGTTACGCTCAGCCGGCCCAGCATTCCGTCGGTGGCCTCCTTCACGGAAACGCGCTCCACGAAAATGGTCCTTCCCATGCTGCCTGAAGAAAAATAAGAAGTAGGGCATACATTCACCGTGGCGAAGGGAAGCTTCAGCGGAACGCCGAACTTTCCGTGCAGAACGTTTTCCCCGCTCTCCTTCGCCCGGTAAGACAGGGAAAATTCCCGGCCATTCAGCGGAGTAACCGCCAGGGAACAAGGCTGAAACGCCACCTCTTCACTGAACTCCGCCTTCAGGGGAGTCGTATGGTAAAGATCCACTTCCCGGATATTCCGCTTTTCCCAGTAGGAGACGTCGAGCCCCAGCCCCTTCACCACACGGCTCATCACCTCCGAGGACTTGACCACATAGCTCTCGTTCGCCAGGTTGGCCTCCCCCGGCTTGAACCCCAGATCGGAAAGAATGATTTCCGAGACCTGGGCATTCTTCTGCTTGTCATCCCTCAGCATGATGCGGGCGGTCTTCTGGTACAGATACCCCTGCCGGGCGCAGATGAAATAAGCCAGCCCCCCGCCCAGCAGGGCGCACGCCAGAATCCAGGGCCAATACCTCCTGGCCGTGGAAAAAATGAACCGGAAGGAAAAAATATCGTTGTCCTCAGGCTGTATCACTGAAACGGGCATGGAAGGAAAACAGGATGAAACGGCTTACAGGCTGATGGCGATGACGGCAATAAGCAGGGACAGGCCCGAAAGGCCCCAGGCGTAGTACTGGGCGCTTTCGCTCCTCATGTTGATCTTGCGGTCTGACGGAGTGACATAAATAATATCATTCTGCCGGATATAGTAATAAGGAGAGGAGAAAATGGACTTGCTGCGCAGGTCCAGCTTGACGATCTTCCGGTCACGCTCCATTTCCCGGATCAGCACGATGTCCCGGTTGCCGTCGATATTCAAATCTCCCGCCCGGCTGATGGCGTCAAAAATGGTGACGCGCTGGCCGTCCACCTGGTAGGAGCCGGGATTATTCACCTCTCCCAGAACGGAAAATTTGAAGTTCATGATCTGGACGTTGACGGAGGCGTCCTTGATGTAATCACTGTTGCGGAGCTTTGCGGAAATGTCGTGGGCAAGCTGGGAACACGTCTTCCGGGCGGCCTTCATCTTCCCGATGACCGGCAGGACAATATATCCCTCGTCGTCCACCAGGTACCCTTTGGGCCGCGAATTGCTGGCGTTGTTGGAGATGGAATTGCCCATTTCCGCCATGATGAAGGGGGTAGTCAGTTCCGGCTGCTTGCTGCTGACGGAAATATAAAGCTGATCGTCTTTTTGAATAGTCGTCTGGTATTTGGTGACTATATCCTGCCGGGTCTCACCCGTAATGTCCTGGATATAGAGAACCTCTTTCGGATTGACGCAGGAGGCCAGCAGCAGGGAGCAGACAGCCAGGGAGGCCAGCCGGAAAATTCCGGGAGAAAAAAGAGAGGGGCGGTTCATCATCATTAAGGTATAAGGTTATGGTTTTAAATGGATAAATAATCAGGATTCTTCCTGCTTGGACGGAAAAGGCACAGGCACGGAAAGATCGTTCCTGATGAGCATGCTGCCCGAGATATTCCTGAAAGCGTCCTCGCACTGCCGGACGTCCTTATGGGCCAGCAACCGGACAACGGTTTGGAAAACGATCCTGGCGTCCATGAACAGGGACACATTCCGGGCGTAAACGATGTCGTAGCACAACCGCCTGTAGAACGGGATTCCGTTCCTTCCGTATACCTGGGCCATGCCGGTCAATCCGGGCCGGACGGAACAGCGCGCCATGCGGCAGCGGCCGGGAAAAACATCCAGCTGCTCCGGAATCCATGGCCGGGGGCCTACAATGGACATGTCTCCCTTGATAATGTTGACCAGCTGAGGCAGTTCATCCAGGGAATAGCGGCGTAAAAAAGTTCCCAGCGGAAAAGACCTCAAGTCATCCGGAAGCAGGAGCCCCTCCGAATCACGGGCATCCGTCAGGGTCTTGAATTTAAAAACCCTGAACAATTTCCCGCGGTACCCCACACGCGTCTGGAAAAAAAACGGAGACTTCCGCGTATGAACCAGGAGTATTATGGATATAACGGCCAGAAGAGGCGATACGATTATCAATGTCCATAAGGATATGGCAATATCCAATACGCGTTTTCCAAAAAACTTATACATGGCTCCGCACGCAAACTACCGGATTTCAAATCCGGCATCTGACTTTCCGGAGAAAAACGCTCATCATCAATGATGATAAATAACTTGCATGATTCTAAAATTTCCTTTCACGCCGCCTTGCGGAAGCGCTGCCATTTATATATTCAACCACAAGTATCTGATCCGCATGAAAAAATATTAATTCGTCATTGACGACGGATTTGAAATCCGCACTTTTCATGAATGCAACAACAACAAAATGGAAAGGCGAAAAACGCCGCCATTCCTGAAAAATGAAACCGCTTTCCACGCTCACAGGAACAACCAGAATATTCCGGGTTCAAAATGCCGCAATTGAAGAGGACCGCAATGGAAAAACAGGAAAATTAAGGAAAAAGAAACCTGAATTTCCGAGGGCTGGAAAATTCTTTCGGAAAAGGAGGCATTCCGAAGAAATGCGCCTGGGGCATGCGCCAAAAAGCGCACATCTTCACGGACAATGAATTGCCGGCAACAGGCATCAAGACAAAAAACCGGTTCCTATGATGCCATAGGGCGGATGGCATTCCCTGCCGGAGTTGAACCGAGCCTTTGCCGTTGGAGAGACGGCCTTCCTGACCGCTAGAAGAAGGGAACGTTACAGCCGGAATAAAACAGCCCGCTTTTCGCAAGCCGCTGGAACTGGCATAGCACTTTCCCGGAAAGAGTCAATGATTTTGCCGTATATGTTCCCTTTTTTAATCAAACACGGGATTCCAGCAGGGATCGTCCGCCGCATCAAAGCACAGCAGCGCCTGTTCCGGCGTGTTCTTTTCCAAAGCCATGGGAGGCAGTTCATCCCGTCCGAACCAGCGGCTTTCAGACGTTTCCGGATTGGGCTGGAAGGAGCCGCCCTTTTCTTCACATAATACAAAGACCTTGCAAACCCCGTACGCATAGGGGGGAGGGTTGTGCCTGTTGCGGTCATGTAGGGCAATCAGGCGCACGGCCTCCACACGCAGGCCCGACTCTTCCAGAACCTCCTTGACCGTGTTGCCGCGCACGGACTGGTTCACATCCACCCAGCCGCCCGGCATGGACCACAAGCCGGAGTCTTTTTCTTTCACCAGCAATATTTTACCTTCCCGGAAAATAGCCGCGCGGGTATCCATTTTCGGCGTTTGAAATCCGGTCTCACTGCAAAACAGCCCCCGGACCGTATCCATATCCAGCCCGGATTTGGCGCTCATGATTTCCGCGGCGATTTCCCTCAACCGCTGGAAACGCTCCAGATCATAGGGGTCTTTCGCATACGTTATCCCCGCCTGGGCCATAAACTGAAGTTCCACCGCCCATTCCAGCCATTGCGGAGGCAGCGCATTACGGACCGTTTCACCAGCGTCATCCATGCGTCCACGTTACCACAAGGAGCTATCCCGGCGAACCTTATTTTCCATCCGGCCGCCTTCCGTGGCGGATTGTTCACTCAGGCCTTCTGGACCATTCCCCATCCCCATGGCAGATTTCCCCGCGTAACCGGCACGATTGATTCATCCAGTCTTAATTGGACCAAGGTACGGGCACTCCCCAGGTTTGCCGTTCCGCATGAAAAAAGACGCCTCATGACGCTCCAGGCCGCATGAGGCGTTGATCATTTTTCCCCTTTTACTTCCGGAACCGCCACGGGTTCCCCCAGGAACCGGGGTTCACGCCCCCACAGCCACAAGTCCAGCATCATCCATACGCGCGCCGCGCGCTCCCTGAACCAGCTTCTAATGCGTGAACTGCGGTTGGGAACATCCGGGGCGCTGACGGCCCACGCGTCCATTTCCTCATGTGCAGCGATCGCCAGGGCACGTTCATTGTGAAATTCCTGGGAAACGACGATCATGGTTGAAACGCCAAAGACCTCCTTCATCCTCACGACGGAATCCAGCGTCCGCAGCCCCGCAAAGTCACACACAATCCGGTCCTCCGGAACGCCGCGCTCCACCAGGGCCTGCTTCATCCATTCCGGTTCATTGTAGGCGTGGGAGCTATTGTCCCCGGAAACGACAAAAACCGTCGCCTTCCCGGCCCTCCAAAGTTCCGCCGCCGTATCCATTCTATGATAGAAATACCCGTTGGGGCCTCCCATGAACGTAGGGGAGCACCCCAGCACCAGGGCAGGCGCGCGAACGGGAACATCCGCGGAATGCTCAAAAACCCTGCCTCCGGAAGCGGAAGCTATGTACCACTCCGCTCCCGCCGACAACAAGGCCAGCGCCAGAAAGGCGCCTCCCGCCGCTTTCAAAATGAAAACGGTTATCCCGCCCTTCCTGTTCCAGCCACGGTCCAAATGCTTTCCCATCCAATAAACGGCTCCTGCCAGCATAGACGCTCTATTTCACTTTAAGCTTTGAATGTAAATAGTTCTTAACCGCAGGATCCACCGTTTTGATATCCAGCACCGTATCACCCCATTTATTTTTCGCCTTAATGTCCGCTCCGTGATCCACCAGAAATCCCGCCACGTCCAGATAACCGCCTTCCGCGGCATAGATCAGCGCGGTTTTTCCATGCCTGGTCTTTCCCTTTACCTTGGCTCCCTTTTTGACGAGGTACTTGACCATATCCAGGCATCCCCGCTCGGAAGCCTTCATCAAAATGGAGTGGCCTTCCTTGTCCGTGCCATTCAAATCCGCTCCTTTAGCCACCAGCATTTCCATTCCATCCATATTCCGGCCATCAGCGGCATACGCCAGCACATTCCGGCCTCCCTTGTCCCTGGCTTTCACGCTGGCTTTCCTGTCAATCAAGTAGGCAAGAATGTCATTGCGCCTGCACGTTGCGGCTCTCATCAGGGCGGTCGTGCCGAATTCCCGGTCCTTTTCATTGGCGTCATATTTGCATTCTTCCATCAAATACTTGACAATGTCCATATTGCCCCCTTCCACGGCTCTCATGAAAATGGAAATGCCGTACTGGTCCACAGCCTTGGGGTTGGCGCCTTTGGACAGCAGGTAATCAAAAATCTCCTTATCTCCCACATACGCCGCCCAGGCGAGTGGAGACCAGGTCATCGCGTCCCTGCCATTCACGTCGCTTCCCTTTTTCAAGCCTTCCAGCTGCAACCCGAGATTCACCCAGTTCTTCAGCCTGTTTTTTGACTTTAAGGGGTCGAGGGCCGCCTTCACTTCCTTTACCTTCTTTAAAGCGGCATCGTAAGAGTCAATTCCAGCGGCAGCGGCGTGAGAAATGGAAGCCGCACACAGGCAGGCGCCCACCGCCCAAACGGAGAGTTTGTTCAAATTCATGGTCATCATAGGGTGTGGGGATGGATACCGGAAAGCCGGCAGGGAAACCCCCGGAATGGGTGCCAATATAAAATGGAAAAACCTTTTGGTCAATAAGAGAAGGAATGGGCCAACACCGGACCTCTAACAAAAAATGGCTCCTACCCAAAATTCCATGTGCCCGGCTGTCCGGGACCCCGGACAGCGTCACTACGCAATCCTGCAAGGGACGCTTGAACATAAATGCCCCGGGGCCTTTCACGGAAAACCAGATGATTTCATCGCAAAACAGGGAGAATACTCCACCCGGCAGTACTGGGGGAGGCTCCTTTCAACACATTCTTCAGGTAACTATTGTTGACCGGAGATACAAGTAAAAGCGGTAATTTCCGTATGCTTGAAGACGGAAAAGGCCCGCCAGAAGCGAGCCTTTTATCTACATAATTTATTGTTATTCAGCGAAGTACCCCCGACCGGACTCGAACCGGTACGTCCTTGCGGACAACAGATTTTAAGTCTGCAGCGTCTACCATTCCGCCACGAGGGCATTGACCGGACGGCACTCTACAGGAATGCCGCGGGGATTCAAGCACGAATCCCCTTCCGGTTTTTAAATCCCTAGCCGCAGACTTCCACAACCATGCTTATTTCCACCGCCACGTTGAGCGGCAGGGCGGACACGCCCACAGCCGTGCGGCTGTGGCGGCCGATTTCGCCAAAGGCTTCCACCAGCAGGTCGGACGCGCCGTTCAGCACCTTGGGATGGTCGTAGAAATCCGGGCCGGCATTCACAAATCCGTTCACGGCCACAATGCGGGAAACCTTTTCCAGGGAGCCCACGGCCTGCACGATGACGGCCAGGCGGTTCAGAACGGCGGCTCGCGCGGCGGCCTGCCCTTCTTCCACCGTCAAGTCCTGCCCTACCTTGCCGAAGTATTTGTCCTCCCCGTTCACGGAGATGCCGCCGGAGAGGTGAAGCAGGTTGCCCGTACGCACGCATTGCACGTAGGAACCCACGGGCGCGGGCGCATCGTAAATGGCGTAACCAAGATCGGAAAGGCGTTGACGTATTTTATCCATAATAGAGAATTTGACAAAGGTTGGATTGGAAGAATGCACCGGAAATATTTGCGTTTCCAGATGCATTTCATGACATTTTGAACAATTTTCGGCCTGTTTGCACGTAAAATGATTGCCATCTACCTCATTTAGTTGCTATTGAAACAACCCGTACATGATGACCGAAGAAACTCCTTCCACAGACCCCAAGCAGCAAATTCCGGACCTTTCCGGCTTGGCCGACTTCCAATTTGGTCCGGCCTGGGCGAGACCGGGAGCCCGTCAGGAACGTTCCGCGTCCTATCCGGAACGCAGGTCCGGCGACAGGCAGGGAGGCGACCGCCGTCCGCGGCGCGACAGCCGCGAAGGACGCCAGCCCCGGGGGGAACGCCGTTTTGACGGTCAGAATGGTGAAAGAAGATTCAACCGGGAAGACCGCACCCGCGGTTCCTTCCGCCCGCGCCGCGACGGAGACCGCCGCGAACAGGCGCCCCGCCCGCCCATGGCGGAACCGGCCGAAGGCCTGCGCGTGGAGCTGCGCCCCGTGGATTCCGGCCTGGCCGCCCTGCACCAGGAGGTGCAGAAGCACCGCCGCACCATTTCCCTGCTGGACCTTGCCAAGGTGGTCATGGGTTCCTACGACCGTTATGACCTGGTGTTCATGAAGCAGGAGAACGGCCCGGACCTTTACCACTGCAAGCACGGCGACGGAGCCTGCTTCATTTCCCGCCAGGAGGCCGTCAAGCATCTCTGGCAGTCTTCCTGGATGCCCAAGTATTACGAGTCCGTGGAACAGGAAGTGGAAGCGCCCAAGGGCGATTTCAAGGCGATTGCCAAGTGTTCCCTGAACAATGAACTGGTGGGCCCCGTCAACTGGCACGGCTACCAGTCCGCCCTGATGAACCTGCACCGCACCAAGTTTGCCAGCATGCCCTTTGAGGCATTCCGTTCCAAGATCGTGACGGACAAGAGCGAGGAAGCCGTGCAGGCATGGCAGGAAGCCGTTTCCAAGCGCACCGCCTGGAAGCCCGTCCGCGAAGGCGCCTCCGAGGTTCTTCTGGAATCCCCCGCCGCCGTGGAACAGGATTTCGAGTCCAACCACTTTGAAGAGTGCTATGACGTCACGGACAAGGTGTTCGTCAACGGAGCCGTGAAGAAAAACCATCTTTCCCCCGGCCTGTGGGCGCACCTGATCCAGTTGTCCGGCACCACGCGCCGCCATCCCAGCATGCTGATTCCGAACCTCTGCCACGGGCTGGCGCGCCACCACATGCCCATTTTCAAGTGGAAGGGCAACCATTACACCGGCCCGGCACGCCCCAAGGCCATGGAAGAAGGCACCGTTCTTTCGGATTCCCTGATGTCCATCGCCACCTGGGCGGCCAACAATCCGGGCAAGGGCGTGGACGCCATGCTCAGGGAGCTGGCCCCCGTGCCGGACCCGGAAAAGGCCACGGAAGAGGAAGTGGCCCAGGCTACGGAAAAACAGCAGAATCTGGTCCGCGACCTGTTCTGGCTGTCCGAACAGGGCTACATTCTGGTTTTCTCCAACAACACCGTCAGCCGTCCGAAGGCCGTTCCGGCCCAGGCCCCCTCTCCCAAAAAGGCTCCCAAGGAGAAGCAGAAACCGGAAGAGAAGGAGCCGGACATGCCGGTGGCGGAAGCCGCCGCGCCCCAGGAGCAGAAGGAGGACACCCCTTCTTCCGAAGCCCCGGCAGCCCGGGAGGAACCCGCTGAAGAAACTGACACGGCAGCCGAGCCTGCGGAAGCAGCCGCCCCTCCCGTGGAGGAAGAGGTTCCTGCGGAAAATGTTCCGGAGACGGTTGCCGCAAAAGCCTGACGCCTTCCCGAATTCCCCCGTCATACAGTCCGCAGGATTATCTTGATTCTGCGGACTTTGTTTTGTAGAAGAAAAGGAAATCAACAGGATTTTACATATGATCAGTACAACAATGGCAACCGCTCTTAATGAGCAAATCAAATGGGAAATGTATTCAGCCAACCTTTACCTGGCCATGTCCGCCTACCTGCAGGACGCCGGCCTGACAGGGTTCGCCCACTGGATGCGCGTCCAGTACCAGGAAGAAACCGCCCATGCCTTGAAATTTTACGATTTCCTTCTGGCGCGCGGAGGACAGTTTACCATGTTGTCCATCGATGCCCCGGCCGCGAGCTGGTCCAACATTCTGGAAATGTTTGAAGAAACGCTGTCCCACGAACAGGAGGTCACGCGCCGCATCAATGACCTGGTCCGCCTCTCCAAGGAGGAAAAGGACTTCGCTACGGATATTTTCCTGCACTGGTTTGTCAGTGAACAGGTGGAAGAGGAAGAAACCGTCAAGGACATCATCAGCAAACTGCGCATGATCAAGGGAGAAGGCCAGGGAATGCTGCTCATGGACAAGGAGCTGGCGGCCCGCACCTTTACCCCTCCTCCCGCCAATTAACTCATTCAGGCGCTTTTCCGGCCATTCTCCGGCACGTTTTCCCCATGAAAACGCTTTTCCGGAGAATGGCCGGCAGAACAGTTCGGCTATCAGGAGCGCATGAACATCAAGATAAGGCCGGCTGCAAGGGAGGATGTCCAAAAAACAAGCGCTCTATATGATGATTTTTTTGCCTGTAATGCTGCACAGCTACCGGAAAATTGCATTGCGGCAACTGAAACGGGAGATTGCCCGAATCCTGTGATTGAAAGCGGCAGCGGCGATAATATGATCGCGGAAAGAGACAATGCCGTTATCGGATTCGTGCATGTTGAAGAAAACGCGCCACCTCCCTATCCTTCCGTAGTTCCTCATAAATATGGCTGCATCATAGACTTTTTCGTCATGCGGGAATACAGGAGGAATGGAGCTGGACGCCTGCTTTTGGATAAAGTCAAACGCTGGGCAAAATCACGAAACCAGGAACACCAGGAACTCACGGTATGGGAGAATAACGGCAGCGGCAGAAGATTTTACGAGCGTGAACATTTTACAACAGCATCCCGGACAATGCGCCTGGACGTGTAACCGACTTTTTAAATGGAATTATTAAAGATGAATGATTTTGAAACAGCCTTGGTGAGCCCGGGGAAAAACAGCCTCATTCCGGAGGAGGACAACTGGTTCGGCCCCCTCGTCGGAACCTGGGATATTGAATGGGTTGACGGGCACGGCACGGAGCATGAACGCCACGTGAAAGGGGAATGGATTTTTTCATGGGTCCTGGAAGGCATGGCCGTCCAGGATGTGTTCATCTGCCCTTCCCGGGAGGCCCGGAAGATCAAAACCTGGCCGGACGCCGCCTACGGCACGACGATCAGAATTTACAATCCCCAGCAACGGACATGGGACATTTTTTACGGTGTGGCCGGAGAAGCCACGCGGCTGGAAGCGAGAAAGGAAGGCAGCCGGATTGTCCTGACGGAAATTACCGGGCAAAAGATGAAATGGATTTTTTCCGAACTTACGGAAAATACGTTCCATTGGAGAAACATGGCCACGGAGGACGGGACGCACTGGTTCCTCCAGGGGGAAGCGTTCGCTGCCAGACGTACCTAGAACACGCTTGTTCATCGGCATGGCTGAACCCGCCGTCTTTCCCTTTCTGCCCCCTTCCAGGCCCGTTTAAAGGGGTTTTCCCTGCCTTCACTCCTGTCCGGCAAATAAAGCAGCCCGGACCCAACAAGGAGCCATGCCTGCCGATGCCCGCCAGGCATCCATAAAAATTTCCGGGGGTAGAACCGGCTTTTTTCTCTTCTCCGGCAGTCCAGAACTGATGACGGGACCTGCCTCCAAAGGCGGCAGCATCCTGTTTTTCCTGGTGCGCACCCGTATAAAACTTTTCTGAAACAGGCCTCCCTTTCCCATGGAGAGCCCTTGCATGAGGCCTCTTTCCGGTCCGGGCTTGTCATGCTGACGCGCCCTTTTATGCCAGATTTATGCCGGTTTCCCGGCAGTTCCGGAAAAAACTTTCATTCATCAACAGCTTACGACTATTTTTAACATGTTATTCACATTCTATCCTCAAAATACAATCATTCTATTAACATTCAACATATTGTATCCGGAATACCATCAAAAGGCTTATTATCTGCAAATGTAAAATTTTAATAAAAATTTATATTTTTGACTTGCTCGCGGAAGGCGGCGGCGGTAGGTTGGCTGAACCGCCGCCAAGCCTCCGGACGGCACCGTTACCAAACCTACCCCAGACATTCACCACGACCATGAGCTCCATTTCCGAAGAAGCAAACAAGCTGGCGGATTTCATCCTGTTCACGCAACGTTCCTGCATTCTGAATCTTTCTTCAGAATTGAATGAGGGCAAGGTTTCCTATCCCCAGTTTTTCCTGCTGACCTACCTGGCCAGCGAGGACTTCCTGAGCATGTCCAGCATTGCCCTGAAGATGGGGCATTCCACGGCGGCGGCCACCGGCATGGTGGACAAACTTCAGGAGATGGGCTATCTGAAACGCATGAGCGCGGCCAAGGACCGCCGCAAAATCATGGTCGCCATCACCCAGGAAGGGCGCGACCTGGTGGACCGCATGCGCCAGAATATCGTCCGGGACCTGGCCGCCCTGATGGCCGGAGCGGACCCCGACGCACGCCAGACGCTTGCCGATACCGGGAAGTCCATTAAGAAGCGCCGTCTGGCCTGATTTCAGGTTTTTATTGGTTCCGTACCGGAAAAAAGCAGCTGGTTTTTTACCGGTTCGGGCGGGCTTTTTTATTAATTCTCCGCCGTTCCATTGTTTTTCAGTTGCCGCAAGGACTTGCGGCGCTCCTGACCATATCCGGTTTACGGTTTTAAACGGACCGCCCCCTTGTTCCCGGCTGTGTTTCCATCAGGGGTTACGTTGAAAGGACATATACCGCGGCTTGAACAGCAACAGCCAGCCGGAAGCGGAGGCTGCGGTCTGCGTGCCTGAATTTTTTCCTCAGCGCAGCAGAGGGGAAATTCACTCTTTCCTAAAAAGGCTTCCTGCGGAGATTGTTTTTGCCTGAATTGGGGCGGCGTGCTAAATACTGTCAGTCACGAATGCAATAGACCATGGATCTCCATACTTATTTACGCAATTTTCCGGACGCCCAGGGCCGTTTTGGCGAATACGGCGGCGTTTACCTGCCGGACGAGCTTGTTCCCGCCTTTGAAGAAATTACGGAAGCCTACCAGACGATAGCCCACTCCGCCCAGTTCATCAATGAACTGCGCCGCATCCGCAAGCAGTTCCAGGGACGCCCCACCCCGGTTTACCACTGCGAACGCCTTTCCCGCCACCTGGGCACTTCCCAGATTTACCTGAAACGGGAAGACCTGAACCATACGGGCGCCCACAAGCTCAACCACTGCATGGGTGAAGGCCTTCTCGCCAAATACATGGGCAAGAAACGCATCATTGCGGAAACGGGCGCCGGGCAGCATGGCGTGGCCCTGGCTACGGCTGCCGCCTTCTTCGGCCTGGAGTGTGAAATTCACATGGGAGCGGTGGACATTGCCAAGCAGGCCCCCAACGTCACCCGCATGAAAATCCTGGGCGCCAAGGTGGTGCCCGTCACGCACGGCCTCCAGAGCCTGAAGGAAGCCGTGGATTCCGCCTTTGATTCCTACCTGAACAGTTATCAGGATTCCATTTACTGCATCGGTTCCGTGGTAGGCCCCCACCCCTTCCCGCAGATGGTGCGCGATTTCCAGATGTGCATCGGCGTGGAAGCCAGGGAGCAGTTCATGGAAATGACGGGGCTTCTTCCGGACGCGGTGTGCGCCTGCGTGGGCGGCGGCAGCAATTCCATGGGCATGTTCACCGCCTTCCTGGGAGACCCGCTGGATATTTACGGGGTGGAACCGCTCGGCAAGGGGCCCAGGCTCGGGGATCATTCCGCCTCCATCTCCTACGGGAGCAAGGGCGTCCTGCACGGGTTCGAGAGCATCATGCTCCAGGACGAGGACGGCAATCCGGGACCGGTCCATTCCGTGGCCAGCGGGCTGGATTATCCTTCCGTGGGACCGGAACACGCCTACCTGCACGACATCGGCCGCGTGAATTACGTTACCGCCACGGATGAGGAAGCCGTAGACGCCTTCTTCAAGCTTTCCCGCTATGAAGGAATTATTCCCGCCCTGGAAAGCTCCCACGCCATCGCCTACGCCATGAAGTGGGCCCGGGAAAACAGAGGAGGCGCTATCCTGGTCAACTGCTCCGGCCGCGGAGACAAGGATGTGGATTACGTCGTGGAGCATTACGGCTACGGGGAAGACCGCCAGTTCCCCTCCTGATTTCATCCCCTTCATCGTTTCCGGCGGAGGGAGGATTTCCCTGCCCTCCGTCCGCCCCCTTTCCGCAAGGCCCTTCCGCCACGCCCCTCCATGAAAGAATTGTCCAGCCTGGTTCAACGGAGTTTCCACGTCGTTCCGCGGGAAGAGGATTTCCATACCCTGGCTTTGGGAGCGTCCGGCCGCACCATCGTCCGCATCCGCCTCGGCTCCCGCACATGCATCGGCATCCGGTGGGGCAATGACCGCGCGGATAATGATTCCTTCATCCCCGCGGACCGGCACCTGCACGCCCACGGAGTGAACGTGCCGGAGATTTACGACTACGAACCGCTCGGCGCCGGCTGCGGGGCCGCGCTGGTGGAAGACCTGGGAGACGCCAGCCTGCTGGCCTTCCGGGGAGAGTCCTGGCCCTCCCTGCGCCTGCGCTACATCCGGGCCATGGAACAGCTCCATCTGCTTCACTCCTGCCCGTTTCCGGAGGAGTTCCCCCTCCAGCCCGCCTTTGACGAAGCCCTGTACCGCTGGGAGCAGTCCTATTTTGCGGAACACCTGCTGGGGGCCCACCTGGGGCTGGAAACGGATTCCTTCCTGAACCATCCGGCCCTGGAAGAGCTGGCGCAATTCCTGGCCTCCCTTCCGGAATGCCCCGTGCACCGGGACAGCCAGTCCCAGAACGTGCACATCCACGCGGGTAAGACCTGGCTGATCGATTTCCAGGGCATGCGCGGCGGACGCCCGGAGTATGACCTGGCCTCCCTGGTTTATGACGGCTATGCCCGTCTGGAACCGGAGCAGGCGGAGGAATTGATCAGGGAGTGGGAAAAGATTTCCGGGCAGCCCCTGGATGACCGCATCTTCCGCGCCTGCGCCCTGCAACGGCTCATGCAGATGCTGGGCGCCTACGCCAACATCGGCCACAACCAGGGAAAAACCTGGTATCTGGCCCAGATTCCCGCCGGGCTGGAACACCTGCGGAAGCTTCTGCCCGGCTCCACGCTTGCAGAACCGCTGGCGGCCATGCTAGCATGATCTTTCTCCCTGCTCCTGATGACGCTGACCCCCAGATTCCTGCTTGTGCTGTCCCTGTTCCAGATTTCCCTGGGGCTGGGCTGGATTCTGGGGTACGTGTTTCTTCCGCCCACCATTTTCTGTTATGAGCGGGCGGCGGAACGTTCCCTGGCAGGAGAGTACCGGACCGTGCGCCCGGAAGGTCTGAATGCGGAAAGCAGCATCGTCCTCCAGCCTTACGATTATTTCAACAAGGGGCAGACGGCCCAGCTTCCCGTGGTTTCCCTGCACCGGGAATCCTCCCTGAACAGCTTTGCCGCCTATCCTCCCAATCCCATGGATTACACGGTGCTGTTCCGCCACCTGTACGAGCAGGGGGCCAGGAATGTTTACGTGATGGCTCCCATGGCCTGGGAGGAAGAGCCGGACAGCATCGTCAAAGCCGCCGTGGGGTATGAGCTGGACCGCTTCCGCCACAAGGCGCTGGGACGGCAGATGAGCGAGTCCTCCCGCCACGCCCCCCTCCCGCCGGACTGGAAAGGCCTGGTTATTCCCGCTGCCAACATCGTGGGAAAGACGGACCTGTTCCCTCGCGCGGACAGGCTGGTGGGGGAAGCTCCGCAACTGACCACGGCAGCCCCCGCCCTGGGAACCGTCGTGGAAAACAACGAACTGTTTTCCCCCTCCCCGGAGAACAGGGTTTCTCCGCCGCTTTTCATCCGCTGGGGTGAGGAGATCATCCCCACCCTTCCGCTGGCCGCCGCCCTGAACGCGCTGGACCTGAAACCCGGCGACGTGAGAATCATTCCGGGCGACACCCTTTTCCTGGGCGGCAAGCGTTCCGTTCCGCTGGACAAATATGGCCGCATTCCCCTGGCGGAACACAGCAGCCCCACCATGCTGGACACCAAGGAGGTGATCGTCCCCGTCATGTCCGGCCTGCGGCCGCCGGATACCACCGCCGTCAGAAAACTGCTTTCTTCCGCGGACGCGGTTCTCGTTTCCGAACCGTCCGCCCTTTCCGACACGCCGGACGCACAGGCCCTCCTGGCGGCGCAAACCATCCGCACCCTCATGGGGGCGCTGGCTCCGGCCCCGGCCGTCCTGATTCCGGTAGCCCCCGTATGGGTGCAGTGGGTCATCGTGCTGGACGTCCTGCTCCTGGCAGTATGGGCCCTCCGTTTCCAGCGCCGGGGGCGTTTCATCATCTGGGGGCTCTGCATCCTGGCGGCCCCGGTCATCGCGTGGTACCTGTTTTCCGTCCATGACACCTGGTTCCCCGTCATGACGCCCGTGGCGGCGGTGCTGTGCGTAGTGCTGGCGGGCTGCCTGTTCCCCTGGCTTTCCCCCCCCTCCCGCGATGCGGACGAAGAGGAGGAGGAAGACGCCGGAGCCCCCCCGCCGGAAGGTAATGGAGCCGGGCACGTGCTCCCCCCGGACAACCTGTACCAGGAACCCAACGAGGTGCCTATCCCCCACCATTCCAAAAGAGAACATCCCGACTCATGACACAGCGCAAGCACATCCTTTTCATCTGCACCGGCAACACCTGCCGCAGCCCCATGGCGGAAGGCCTGTTCCGGAAGCTTTCAGCGCATCATCCGGAATGGCGCGCCGGTTCCGCGGGAACTTCCGCATGGCACGGGCAGGAGGCCAGCCCGGAAACGCTCCACGTCCTCCAGGCGCACGGCGTCAACCTCTCCTGCCATGAAAGCCGCCCCGTCACGGAAGAACTGATGGAAAACGCCACGGACGTCTATGCCATGACGGAAAGCCACCTGGCCGCCCTGCTTGCCAATTTCCCCGAGCATGCGGACAAGATCAGGCTGGTCACCTGCTACACGGACAACCGCAGCATTGCGGACCCCATCGGCTGCGGTCAGGCCGCCTACAACAGCGTGGCGCGGCAGTTGACAGCCGCCATCCAGGCCATCATCGCCCGGATGGAACAGCAAGCGTGACAACTCTTTCCCCCCCCATGGCCGTCCCTTCCATACGCATTGACCTGTCCCTCCAGGAGCTGGTGCTGGAAGAATCCGGAAACATCCTGCTCCGGTGCCCCGTTTCCAGCGGAAAAGCTGGCACGGGCCATGAAGAGGGCTCCGGAAAAACGCCCACCGGACATTTCCGCGTCTGCCAAAAAATCGGGGACGGAGAGCCGGAGGACACCATTTTCATCTCACGCCTTCCGGCAGGCCGCTACCCCGCCGCCATCCCGGAAAGCCTGGATGAACATTCGGACTTTATCCTGACGCGCATCCTGTGGCTGGACGGCCTGGAACCGCACAACGCCAACACGCGGAGCCGCTACATCTACATCCACGGCACCAATGATACGGACCTGCTGGGCGCCCCGGCCTCCCATGGCTGCATTCGCCTTTCCCCCCGCGACATGCTGGATCTTTTTGCCCTGGCGGAAGAGGGGATGGACGTGTTCATTCAGTGCTAAACCGTTCTTTTTTAGATACAATCTAAAAAAGTTATTCAGGGAAAAGGAAAATAATTGAACAAAGGTCCTCTTGGGATGTATAAAGTATGAAGGTACCGGTATTTGGCTGCCGGCCTCCTGTTCCATAAACATCCACTCATCCCCAAGCAATCATGGACGATCCGGTCTTATTATCCCGTCTTCAATTCGCCGTTACGATCATGTTCCACTACATCTTCCCGCCGATGACCATCGGCCTGGGGGTGGTTCTGGTCGCGCTGGAAGGCCTCTGGCTGAAAACGAAGAACGAACTCTACCACAAGCAGGCCAAATTCTGGACCAAGATATTCGGCATCATCTTCGCCCTGGGCGTGGCCTCCGGCATCGTGATGGAATTCCAGTTCGGCACCAACTGGGCGGACTATTCCCGCTGCGTGGGCGACATCTTCGGCAGCCCTCTGGCGGCGGAAGGCATCTTCGCCTTCTTCCTGGAATCCGGCTTCCTGGCCATCCTGCTCTTCGGCTGGGACAAGGTGGGACCCAAAATGCACTTCTTCTCCTCCTGCATGGTCGCTCTGGGCGCCCATTTCAGCGCCATCTGGATCATTGTGGCGAACTCCTGGATGCAGACGCCCGCCGGGTACAAGCTGGTGGAAGTGAACGGGAAAATCCAGGCCCATATCACCAGCTTCTATGACGTGGTGTTCAACCCGTCCACCGTGGACCGCCTGACGCACGCGCTGGCCGGCTGCTGGCTGGCGGGGGCCACGCTCGTCCTCAGCGTCTCCGCCTGGTACATCCTGAAAAAACGCTTCACCGGAGGAGCTGAAAAAAGCTTCAAGGTGGCCCTGGTCATCGGCCTCATCGGCGTGGTGGGCATGGGCATCACGGGGGACTCCAGCGCACGTGAAGTCTCCATCCACCAGCCCGCCAAATTCGCCGCCATGGAAGGCGTGATGGAAACCGGCGCTCCGCTGGCCCTCCACCTTGTCGGCTGGATGAACCCGTCCACCCATGAAGTGACGGGCATCTCCATCCCGTACATGCTCACCTTCCTGACCCATCATGACCTGGATACGACCATCACCGGCATGAACGACATCCCGCAGGACGAACGCCCCCCCATCCTGCCCGTCTTCTACTCCTTCCACATCATGATCCTGATCGGCTGCGCCCTGGGCGCCCTGTTCCTGGTGGGCCTGTGGGGCTGGAAAAAAGGCTGGCTTTTCCAGAAGCGCTGGCTGCTCTGGTGCTTCGTCTTCTCCGTGCTGGGCCCCCAAATAGCCAACCAGGTGGGCTGGGCCGTGGCGGAAATGGGGCGCCAGCCGTGGATCGTATACGGCATCCTGAGAACGGAACATGCCGTATCCCCCACCCTCACCGCGGCGGAAGCCCTTTCCTCCCTGGGCATGTTCTTCGTCATTTATGCCCTGCTGCTGGCCCTCTTCCTCTATCAGATCACCCATAAAATCCACAAGGGTCCGGACCAGGAAGCAAACGAAGACGACGGCACCGGGGAAGGCAAGCTCCAGGTCCCCTTCGTCAAAGACTAACCTTCAGCCCCTCTTAAAACCATGTTGGACAATCTTACTCTTACAGACCTGCAAATCATCTGGTTCATCCTCGTCGGCGTGCTCTTCTCCGGATACGCCATTCTGGACGGCTTTGACCTGGGCACCGGAGCCCTTCAGCTTTTAATCAAGGGTGATGAAAACAGAAGGCTCACGCTAAACGCCGTGGGCCCTGTATGGGACGGAAACGAAGTCTGGCTCATCACGGGGGGCGGCGCCCTCTTCGCCGCCTTCCCGTACGTGTACGCCTCCGTCTTCTCCGGGTTTTACCTGGCCTTCATGCTCCTGCTGCTCACCCTCATCTTCCGCGCCGTCTCCATCGAATTCCGGAGCAAGCAGCCCATGAAATGGTGGCGCAGGGGGTGGGACACCACCTTCTCCATCAGCAGCCTCCTGGCCGCCCTGCTCATCGGCGTAGCCATGGGGAACGTCACCAAGGGCATTCCGCTGGACGACCAGGGCAACTTCACCGGAACCTTCCTCAGCCTGCTGAACCCCTACTCCGTTCTTCTGGGGCTGACGACGGTGGCCCTGTTCGCCATGCACGGAGGCATCTACCTCCTGATGAAAACCCAGGGAAGCCTGCAGGAACAAATCAAAAAACTGCTCCGGCCCTGCGTCATCATCTTCACCGTCCTGATCATCCTTCACGGAGCGGCCACCCTGCTGTACGTGCCGCACGTAGCGGCGGCCCTGCACCGCTCCCCCTGGATTTACGGCATCGCGGTGCTGGCGGTCATTTCCATCACCGCCATCTGGATCTTCATCCACAGGAACCGTCCGGGCTGGGCCTTCGTCGCCTCCTGCTCCACCATGGGCTGCATGATGGCCCTCTTCGGGGCGGCCATGTTCCCCAACCTGCTCTATTCCATGCCCAACCCGGAGAACTCCCTGACGCTCGTCAACGGCTCCTCCACGCGTGAAAGCCTGGTCGTGATGACGTACATCGCCATCCTGGGCGTGCCGCTCGTCCTGGCCTACTCCGCCGCCATCTACTGGGTCTTCCGCGGGAAGGTCCAGCTCAACGAACACAGCTATTGACGCCCTGCGGGCAGAGAATAGCGATTAGTGAACATGGAATAGCCCCGTATCAACCCATCTTTCGGCATGAACGCCTCCATCTTCTCCAGACTCCCGCCTGAGGAAATCACGGCGCTCCACCAATCATGGAAAAACGATCCCCTGTCCGTAGCCCCTCTCTGGGCCGCCTGGTTTGAGGGCTATGAACTGGGGAGCGGCAACGCTCCGCAGGAAAAAGGAAACGCAGGGAACTACACGGACGCCTCCCCCTACACCGTCCCGCCGGAAAGCGCGGAATGCCGGGGGCGCGTCAACCAGCTCATCCGGGCCTACCGGGTCATGGGCCACCAGTGCGCGCGCTTCAATCCCCTGGCGTCTCCGGACAAGACCTGCACCCCGGTCAATCTTGAAGAAATGGGCTTCCGTCCGGAAGACCTGGACCAGCCCGCCAACATCGGCACCTTCATGGACGGCGGCACGTTCACCCTCCGTGAAATCATCAGCCACCTGCAAAAAATCTATTGCGGCCCCATCGGGTTTGAATACCACCACATAGACAATCTGGAAATCCGCTCCTGGATTGAAGAAAAAATCAAGCTCCGGGCGAACGGAGTGGACTACGGCCCGGAGGTCCGGCGGGACGCCTTCTTCCATCTCTGCAAGGCGGAATTGTTCGAGGAATTCCTGGGCAAGCGCTTCATTGGGGAAAAACGCTTCTCCCTGGAAGGGGGGGAGGGTGCCATCGTCCTGCTGGACGCCATCGTCAAGCGCTGCCCCGCCGCCGGCGTCTCCCACATTGAAATGGGCATGGCCCACCGCGGGAGGCTGAACGTGCTCGCCAACATCCTCCACAAGCCGCTGAAAACCATCTTCCGAGAATTCACGCCGGACTACCTGCCGGAATCCCCCATTGGCAGAAGCGACGTCAAATACCACCTCGGCTACGCCACCACGCGCCATGTGGACGGCCGCGACCTTCACGTCCGCCTCTCCTCCAACCCCAGCCATCTGGAAGCCGTGTATCCCGTGGTGGAAGGCAGGGCCAGGGCCATGCAGCACAACCTGGAAGACTCGGAACGCAAGCATGTGCTGCCGCTCGTCCTCCACGGGGACGCCGCCTTCGCAGGACAGGGGCTCGTGGCGGAAGTGCTCAATCTTTCCCTGCTGAAAGGCTACCGCACGGGAGGCACCGTGCACCTCATCATCAACAACCAGATCGGCTTCACCACCGGACCGGACGAGGCCCGTTCCTCCCGCTACGCCACGGACGTGGCGCAGATGCTCCAGTCCCCCATCCTGCACATCAACGGGGAAAGCCCGGAGGACCTGGTGTGGGCGGCGGAATTCGCGCTCCAGTTCCGCCAGAAGTTCGGGCGGGACATCATTCTGGACATGTACTGCTACCGCCGCCTGGGCCACAATGAAACGGACCAGGCCGCCTTCACCGCACCCATGCAGACCAAGCGGATTGAGGCGCGCCCCACCGCCGCAGCCCTGTACGGAACGGCGCTCAGGGAGCGCGGGGAATTGACGGAACAGCAGGAGCAGGACATCCGGAAAGACCTTTGGGAAGGCATGGAACAGGCCTACCTGCAAATGAAGGAAAACCCCGCGGACTACATCCTGCCCGCCACCGCGCAGGATGCGGATGAAACGCCCATCCCGCGTACCAGCGTACGGACGGGAATCAGCCCGGAGCTGTTCCAGCGCATCGGAGATATCCTTACGGAACTGCCGGACGGCTTCACGCCCCACCCCACGCTGGAAAAACGCTTCCTGGCCCGCCGCCGGGAGGCCTTCCGGGAAGGCGGACTGCTGGACTGGGCCATGGCGGAAGCCCTGGCCTGGGGCAGCCTGCTCGCGGAAAACCACACCGTGCGCCTGTCCGGCCAGGACTGCCAGCGCGGCACCTTCTCCCAGCGGCACGCCGTCCTGCATGACTTCAATGACGGCTCCCTGTACACTCCTCTGGAAAAGCTGAACCACGGCACTACCGCTTTCCGCATTTACAACTCCTCCCTGTCGGAAGCCTCCGTGCTGGGCTTTGAATACGGCTATGCTCTGGAAAGCCCGGACGCGCTGGTCATGTGGGAGGCCCAGTTCGGGGACTTCGCCAACGGAGCACAGGTTATTGTGGACCAGTTCATTGCGGCCGCGGAGGCCAAATGGCACCAGAAAAACCGTATTGTGCTGCTGCTGCCCCACGGCTATGAAGGGGCGGGCTCGGAACACTCCAGCGCCCGCATGGAACGCTATCTCCAGCTGTGCGCGGACGACAACATGCAGGTCATCAACCCCACCACCCCGGCGCAGTACTTCCACGCCCTGCGCCGCCAGGTGCACCAGAACGTGCACAAGCCCCTGATCGTCTTCACGCCCAAAAGCCTGCTCTCCCGTCCGGAGGCCATCTCCCCGCACCGGGAATTCCTGGCCCCCTCCCGTTTCCACGAAGTGCTGCCGGACCCGGACGCTCCCGCGCCGGACCAGGTAACGCGCGCCGTCTTCTGCACCGGGAAAGTTTACTATGACCTAGCCGCCTACCGGAAGGAACGGAACATTTCAGACACAATCATTATCCGCCTGGAACAAATCTATCCGCTGGCCCAGGAACAGCTCACCTACCTGCTGGCCCCCTACCAGAAGGTGCGCGACTTCGTCTGGTGCCAGGAGGAACCCTCCAACATGGGGGCCTGGGGCCACCTGCGGAACAGGCTGGGGCGCCTCTTCGCCACCTCCTTCCGCTATGCGGGGCGGCCGCCCATGGCCTGCCCTGCGGAGGGAGCCAAGGCCCTGCACGCCGCCGCGCAAAAAAGACTCATCGCCACCGCCTTCGGGCCGCGGGCGCAATCCTGAACCCATCTTCCTCCCATGAGCGACATCCTGATCCCCAACTTCGGAGAATCCATCACCACCGCCACCGTAGCCGCGTGGCACAAGAATGCCGGTGACACGGTAGCCAAAGGCGACACCCTGGTAACGCTGGAAACAGACAAGGTTTCCACGGACCTGGAGGCGGACGAAAGCGGCGTGCTGGAAATCCTCGTCCCGGAAGGAGCGGAAGCTCCTATCGGGGCTGTCCTGGGCCATATCTCCTCCGCTGCCGGAACCGCCGCCGCACCGGAAAAGGAAGAGGCTCCCGCGCCGCCGGAACCGGAGAAAACCACAGCGCCGGAAACACGGGAGGAACCCTCTTCCACAGCCCCCGCCGCCAGGACTGAATCCCCGGAGCAAAAATCGGAAAAGCAAATGTCCGCCCCGGAACAGAATTCCGCTGGAGAGAGCGGAAAGCCTGAAAAGGAGGCTCCCTCGCGTTTCATCAGGAAACCCATGAGCCCCCTGCGCCGCACCATCGCGGCCCGGCTGGTGGAGGCCCAGCATCAGGCGGCCATCCTCACCACTTTTAACGAGTGCGACATGTCCGCCGTGATGGAGCTCCGCAAACAATTCAATGCGGCGTACCGGGAACGGTACGGCACCAAGCTCGGTTTCATGAGCTTCTTCATCAAGGCGGTGGTCAAGGCCCTTCAGGAAGTGCCCCAGGTCAACGCCAGAATTGACGGCACGGACATCGTGGAAAACCTGTATTACGATATTTCCGTAGCCATCGGCACGGACAAGGGCCTCGTGGTCCCCGTGCTGCGGGACTGCGACCGGAAAACGCTCCCGGAGCTGGAACTGGAACTCGCCGCCCTGACGGAAAAAGTGCGCGGCGGAAGCTTGTCCATGCAGGACCTGCAAGGGGGCTGCTTCACCATCTCCAACGGGGGAACCTACGGTTCCCTGCTCTCCACCCCCATTCTGAACCCGCCCCAGAGCGGCATTCTGGGCATGCACGCCATTCAGGAACGCCCCATGGTCCGGGACGGCCAGATCGTCGCCCGGCCCATGATGTACCTGGCCCTTTCCTATGACCACCGCCTGGTGGACGGCAAGCAGGCCGTGCAATTCCTCATTGCCGTGAAAAACGCCGTGGAAAATCCGGTCATTTCCTATTGAACTGAATATTTTTGATATATTTCGTCTTTAGCATCTGCAGCTAATTTCGTGGATTCGAAGCTTTTCCATGAAATCAAATTAGCACCCACGCATATAACTAAAGTTATATAAGAAATCTCTCCTTTAGCTATTAATAAACTACTTACAGAAGCTATGCCACAAAAAAGGCACCAATAACAAGATATCTTATGATATAATTTTACAATTGGAAAATATTTCCAATTAACATAATGTTTTTGTTCCACGCAATCTACCCGTGTCAAAGGTTGATAAGTTTTAAAAACTAACCAGTACCAATAAAATGGTCCGACAAAAATTATTTTTAATACCTCATTTAACCATTCAGCAGATTTCACCCAACTAAGATGTTCAACAATCCATACCTCACCCCACCTTCCCCATAGAAAAAGAATACATATAAGTAATATAAAAAATTCCCAGCTAAAGAAAGTCCCAATAAATAAATATTTTATTTTATCATTTATTCTTAATTCTTTCTCCATTTTCTTTCTTTTGCTAATTTATTAAATTTAGATATAGAAATTTTCGCTAATTTACCACGGCTCGCATTCGCGTCACTCTCGAAATGTTCCTGTGTATCAGCTGTTTTAATTGTCTTTATTTTTGCACTCCCTAGAGCTCTTCCTTTAATAGTTGCTTGACCATAACCATCCAAAGCCATCATAAAACCAGCATCCAATATTGAATATGAACGATCCGAAGAATAATTTAAATTTTCCCCTTCATCCAAACATTCTTTTATCTTCGTTTTCAATCCTTCATTAGAAGACATACGAGCACGTTCACTTATCGTCAAACGTTCAGCGTTGCGTGAACGTAAACTTTCATCTAATTTATGCCAAATAGGATTATAAATAGGATTAGAAGGAGTAATAGAAGCTTGAATAAATGTTATTTCATTTAACTCCTTAATCTTAGCGCTAATTTTTCTTAAATCTGAAATTGTTTCAATTGTACAATTCCCAGGTATTAATAACAGCTGAAGCCCCTTATTAATAAGCTTAACTAAGTAATTTCTTGATGCCACCTCATCTCTAGAAGGAACTTGTTCTAAAATAATACCAGAATATTTTGGTATATACAAAAACATTCTTCTGGTAATAATGTTATCATCAACGAAATATGATTTTATTTGTTTGACTTTACGATCAAGTCGTTCAAATTGATCCTTTTCACGATATTGAATAAGTTCTCCAAAAATAATATTAAGCGTTTCATTCGAGTCTGATTGTAACTCTCTTTCCTCAATTCCAGAAAGAGTCCAATGGACGCCTTTAGTACTAGGAACATCAGGAGTTATTTTTAAACTTTTGATAATCTGTTCTTCATGAATGAACAAACCTTCTTTGATTATTCTATATATATTGAATCTTTTTGATGATTCCATAGTATTTTTATATATAGCTTATAAATCTTAATTAGTCAACCATAAAACTAAATATATCAAAAAAATCTATCATTCCCCGTAAAACTGCAGGAATGATAGATTTTAAATATCCTTTCTAAAGAAAATTATATTATTTTACATGTGGATGGCGATTCCCTCGGAAGCCAGCATGGATTCATGGATGGCCTCCGACAGCGTGGGATGGGCAAAGATGGTGGCGTGAATATCCTCGTCCGTCAGTTCCGCCTGAATGCCAACGCCCAGCGTGGCAATCAGTTCCGTGGCTTCCGGCCCCACGATGTGGGCGCCCAGCAGTTCGCCGTGTTTGGCGCCGTACAGGGTTTTCACGAAGCCGTCCGTTTCTCCGGCGGCCACAGCCTTGCCAATGGCCTGGAAGGGGAATTTGCCCACCTTGTACTCCACGCCCGCTTCCTTGAGGGCGCGTTCCGTTTTACCCACGGAAGCCACCTGCGGGTAGCAGTACGTGCAGCTTGGGAAGAAGCCGACCTGCCTGGGCTGGTAGTCCGGATTAAACATGCCTTCCACGGCCTGCACGGCTTCAAAGGTGGCCGTATGCGCCAGCAGCACGCCGCCGATCACGTCGCCCGCCGCGTAAACGCCGGGAATGGATGTGGCGTAGCGGTCATTCACCTTGATGAATCCCTTTTCCGTCAGCTCCAGGCCGGGAGCGGCGGGAACGACCGGCTTCACGCCGATGGCCACCAGGCAGACGTCCGCCGTGATTTCCTCTTCCTGTCCCTTGCTGTTTTTCACGTTGGCCTTGACCTTGCCGTCGCAGGTTTCCGTGACGGATTCCACGGAGGCTCCCGTCATGACCTTGATGCCCTGCTTCTTGAACGCGCGTTCCAGCGTCTGGCAGGAATCGTCGTCTTCATTGGGAAGCATGCGCGGGAGCGCTTCAATGAGCGTTACCTTGGTGCCGAAGGAGTTGTAAATGTAGGCGAATTCCGTGCCAATGGCGCCGGAACCGATGATGATCATGCTTTCAGGCCGCTTTTCCAGCACCATGGCTTCCCTGGAACCGATGATGGTGGCGCCGTTGAGGGGCAGGCTGGGCACCGTGCGGGTGACGCAGCCGGTACTGATGAGGATGTTTTTTCCTTCCAGAACGCTCGTCATTCCGTCGGCGGCCTTCACTTCCACCTTGCCGGGGGCGGTGATGGAGGCTTCTCCCGTAACGGAGTCCACCTTGTTTTTCTTAAACAGGAAACCCACGCCGCCGGCAAGGCGGTCGCTGACCTTGCGGGAACGGCCGATCACCTCGCTCCAGTCCACGCTGACGCCTTCCACCGTCATGCCGAATTCCTTGGCCCGGGCCGTCACGGTCAGGTAAGCCTCCGCATTTTTCAGAAGCGCCTTGGTGGGGATGCAACCCCAGTTCAAACAGGTGCCCCCTACCCGGTCGCGTTCCACGCACACCACGGATTTTCCCAGCTGGGCGGCGCGGATGGCGCCCACATAGCCGGCAGGGCCTCCACCAATGACGATGAGATCATATTGCATGAAATTACTATAAAGGCATCCCCCCTTGCGGGTAAAGAAGGAATATGAGCATGCGCCGCCTGAACGGCGCCCCAATGACAAAAGAAGAAAGATTAAATAGAGGGGAAATGCCTGTTAAAGACTATTTTCTCTTTTGTATTTAGTCTTCCGTCTTTATTCCTTCCCCTTCACCCACTCCACCAGGTCCCGCATTTCCGCGGCGGTGTCCGCATACAGGCCGTCCGTGTAGGTTCCGTGGTCGTACAGGATGTTCCCTTCCACCATGGTGAACACGCAGTCCTTGCCGGAAGCGGCATAAACGGCATGGGACGCTTCGTTGAAAATCGGGCAGAGGTTCGGTTCATCCATATCCAGGGCAATCATGTCCGCGGGAGCTCCCGGAGCCAGCGTTCCCAGCCCCGGCGTCCGGAAGATGCGCGCGCCTTCCGCCGTTGCCATGTTCAGCGCCTGCACGGCAGGCACCGCGGTGGCGTCCCCGCTGCATCCCTTGGCAAGAATGGCGGCCAGCTTCATCGTTTCAAACATGTCCAGGCTGTTGTTGCTGCACGCTCCGTCCGTTCCCAGGGAGACGGAAATGCCGGCCCGAACCATGTCCCGCACGCGGGCGAAGCCGGACGCCAGTTTCAAATTGCTGACCGGGTTGTGGGCGATTGCCGCTCCGGAAGAGGCTACCAGTTCCAGTTCCTCATCCGTCACGTCCACCATGTGGGCCAGCACGGTGCGTTCATTCAGCAGCCCCATGTCCCGGGCATAAGCCACCGGGCGCCTGTCCCCGTGCAGGGAGCGGCACTGCTCCACTTCTCCGGCGGATTCGGACAGATGGATATGCAGCATCAGGTCCAGTTCCTCCGCCAGCTTCATGGAACGCCGGAGCACGTCGTCACTGGTAGTGTACACGCTGTGCGGCATCAGGGCCACCTGCACCCTGCCGCGGCCCGCAAAGCGCGCCGCCTGCTCCCGGTACAAGGCTTCCGCCGCATCCCATCCGCCGTACGCCGGGGAAGGAAACGCAAAAAGAGCCTCCCCGCCCACACAGCGCATTCCCATGCGCTCCACCTCCCGGAGCACGTTGATTTCCAGCAGGTAGGAGTCCACAAAAGCCGTCGTGCCCGTCCGCATCATTTCATACATGCCCAGACGCGCTCCCAGGGAGACGATTCTGTCCGTCAGGCGGCCTTCCACCGGGAAAATATGCCCGGTCAGCCATTCCATCAGAGGCAGGTCATCCGCAAAGCCGCGCAAGAAGGTCATCGGAACGTGCGTATGGGCATTGACCAGCCCCGGCATCAGCAGAACGTTTCCCAGGTCCCTGCGGGCGGCGGGCTTCCACCTGGTTTCCAGTTCCGCGGCGCTCCCCGTTTCCAGAATTTTCCCGTCCCGGATGGCGACGGCCGCATTTCCGGCGGCGCCGGCCTGTTCCGCGCCCGCCAGCATGCGGGAAGCGGTCACCAGCAAATCACACGCTTGTTGTTCCATGGCGCAGAATGTACCCCACCGGGCCCGTTCTGGCAACTTCATCTCCCGGAGCCCGGGGATTTCATGCAAATTTGACATTTCATGTTTGACTTCAAAAGAGAAAACTGCCAAGAATGAACCACAGTTAAATTCACCATTTATCCCCATATGAACAAGACTATACTGCTAGGTTTGGCCCTCGTGGCCTCCGTGTCCGCCGCCAATGCCTACCACGCCGACAAATACGACGGCCAGTTCGGCATGTCCCTGGAAGGAGCTTACGGCATCGCCACAAAGGATGCCATGCCCAACGTGGCCGGCGGCAATCTGAGCATTTTCAATTACATTGAAACCGGCAGCATTGTTCATCAGATTTCCCTGAACGGCGGCATTCTGGCAGGCTCCCACCATCCCAGCGTGCATGACCTGGGCATCAGCGGCCCCTATACCGCCAGCGTCCGCTCCACCTACGTTCCGATGATGGCCGGTTATACGCTGAACCTCCCCATCGGCGATTACACGATGTTCTATCTGGGCGGCAAGGCGGGCGCCACGTACGGAGACATTAAAACCACCATCCACGGGCTGGAAGACGGGAGCCGTTCCCACACCATCTCCACCACCAAGTTTTCCTGGGCAGCCCAGGCCGGGTTCAAGTTCAGCATCTCCAAGAGCGCTGACTTCCTGATCGGCTATGAATATTACCAGATTCAGGGCTACAGTGATCCCGGCTACCACACCATCAAGCTGGGCTTCTCCTGGAACTTCTAACAATTAATCATTGAGTTCATTACTGCCTCCCGGCGGCTCCGTACATCACGGAGCCGCCTTTTTTGCGCATGGAATGCCAGCCCGCACAACAGCAAAAAACAAGGGGGAGAGGCGGAAGGCTGATACGTATCTTTAAACCGGCACGGCTCTTGTCCGAGGTGAGGGGTAGATTTGAATTATCTCATAAGGCGTTATGCAAATTCGTAAAAAAATCGAATAGAATCGCTTATGAACGGAGAACCCGGAACAATGAACCTAGCACAGACCTTCGTATCGAACTTACTTTTGCTTCCCCGTGGAACGTGAGGCACACGTCCCACGGGAAATGCATAGGATTACTGTAAATTATTCCGCATTCGGTAGACGTTCTCCATAATGGTCCCAGCCATCGAGTATGAGAGATCCATTTTCCCCACCGTTTGGGGATTCCAATCAAAAGCCTTAATGACATCAACATACCCCTTGGCAGGACTGCCGCTTCCTTTCGCGTTGACAAAATCCGCCAAATCAAAATTGGCAGGATTGGCATTGTTAAGCCAACCCACCCTTCTGGTCGTTGGGTTGTATGTCATAAGACTGGTCACACCACAAACAAACGGAGCTATAAATCCATCCGGAATAATTGCCCCTTCGAGAGCTGCATCAGGATTTACGCCAAAGCGAGGCTTAGAACACTTCGGTTTTTCACTCTTCGATTTTGGCAACTTGCAAGCCTTGATGTTGCCAAAACTACCTCCGGCCTTGTTGTAAATCTCTTGGAACATCATGTAGAGTTTATCCCAAAAGCGAATAATGTCCATCGTCATGTCCAGAGCCGACATAATGGTCTCGTTAAAAAGAACATACTCGTTGCCTTCTTTGCGACTTACAGAAGAATCCGACAGAACTTTTTCATAAAACGTCACGCATTTACCTTTTTGCGCGTAGACCGCGATCTTCGAAAGGGATTCCGGCATCTCCATGAAGCTGTTTTCCTGCAAGAAGATTAAAGGGATGCATGCCATTGCGATGACGTCTTCCACTTTGCATCCATCCCCTTCTCCGGAACGCCAAACCACCTTAATTTGATTGCGTATCACGTTCTCCTCAAGATAACTATAGAGGCCTTTGTAATTGGAAAGAGCCGCTGTTGGCAGCTGGACATTCGTGTTTCGAGCCGAACATATACTTGCAAAGTTAGCCTTGAAGCTCTCCTCACTACGCGAGATCGTATCTTCATCCACGCCTTCCATAAATTTGTTGAGTGGTGCGATAATCTCGATAGGAACCAAAAAATTAAAAGCTTGATTGCCGGCAGCAGCTCCTGTAATTTCATCAAAATTATCACTCCAGAAAGATTTGCACTTAGACCATTCCTTGATGGATTTGCCGACCTTTTCACCGTAAATTTTGGACACAATGTAATTCGCGACGGCAAAGGCTGTGTGCCCACCATCCATAATGCCCTCAAGATCTTCGTTTTTGAGGGTAATCCTGTAACGGTTGCGTTCCAGTTTTTTGCAACAAAATGTCGACACCATGATTCCTTTGGACATGATCCAGAAAAGTTCTGGACTGTACTCCAAGGTTTCCAAAATGTCTTTTACAACGCGGTTTCTTGTTGCATTGCGGGGGTTGACGCCATTGAGCGCTTTCTCGAACAGTTGGATAAAGTCGCTAACGCCAATGTAGCCTGAAACCCTTTGAAATTGAAATCCTTTGGGATCAGAATGACCAACTACCTCCTGCTGGTTGCGGAGCCGTACGATTATTGTATTTTCAGACATAACTTTGTTCTATAGTTTGTTATGTCTCAGAGTAGCAAGGATATCCCCAATCAAGTGGGGGGCGCAATATGATTAACACCTGGCGCATTGCAGCAACCTATCACCTGCTGTCCTAAACTACCGGACAGCTATCCTCCGGTTACAACCACCGAAGGAGCTCTCTAAGAACGTATTTATGCCAACACTTTCACCTACAGGATATCAATTTTTTTCGCTATGTATGACACAGAAGATTTGCAGGAAATTTGAATGTCCGGTACACTTGATCCGCTTACACACAATGTCGGTAGAGCACGCTCCCAAGATTTGAACCGCTCACCTAAGGCCTTCCTCTACATCGCGTATGCTATGCGGCGTTCGAGGTCTGAGATTTTGAACCCGGCAAGCTTGATTTTCATCGGACAGATCAAATGTCGATTTTGAGGGCTAAAGTATTATAAAATACTTATAATCAAAATATTTTACCTACGATATTTTTATACTAGAACATTTACCGTTGCCGTACGCTTGACAAAAGGACCGCACTTATTTTTATAAATAATTATCTATCAATAATTTGTTGTTTTCAAAAAGAACAGTACAACCGTGGGTTCGGGAGTTGGAATGTGTTCTGGGGTGCTGGAAATAGCGGCGATTTCAAGCATCAAAGGACTTTTTCCGGGCAAAAGTATTATTTTTTAATATGTTAATAGAAAATAACATACACCAATAATACTCATGCGTTGGTGGCTGAACCACATCCTCCTCCGGCTGGAGAAAAAGGGTCTGTTTTCTTCCGGGATGTCCGGACGCACCAAGGCCGCCCCCCTTCTCCGAGAGGGAGCGGCCCTGGAAAGATCAGGATTTCCGGGAGTCCCTATTTGGCAGGCTTGAACGGCTTGGGGGACGCGTAGACTTCATAGTCCTTGATGCGGCCGTTTTCCCGGTTCTGGCGCGGCAGGTAGCGGAAGCCGGAGAGCTTCTGCACCTTGCCCAGGTCCAGCACGATCATGTGCGGGTGCGTGGGGTTGTCTCCCTGCCACTTGGTGTGCCAGTAGGTGGTGGGCTGGTTGTCCATCACCAGGCCCGCCTGGGCGGCTTCCCCCGCCGTTTCATGGGAATCCGCATAGACCACGGACCACTGTTCGCGGGGAAGCAGGTTGCCGGAGGCATCCAGGAAATTCAGCTCCGCAATGGCGGCGTGCGGACCGTTGTCATGGGCGTTCTTGCTGACGAGGGCGATGTAGCGGGCCTGGACGGGAGCGCGGAATTTGATTTCCTGCTGGTCCGCCCCCTTGGCGAAGGTTCCCTTGTGCACGAGCTGGCTGGCAGCGGGAGCTACGGGCTTGCCCACACGGAAGACGTCCGCCATGGCGGGATCCCTGTTGACTTCGTAAATGGCTTCCTTCACGCCTTTCACCGTGCCGGAGCCGCCGTCCACGTCCAGCACCACGATTTCATTTTTCCCCGGTTTCAGGTATTCGCCGGGGCAGTAAAGCGCCTGCTGGGAGCCGATGAACCAGAAGCGGCCCAGATTGTGGCCGTTCACCCACACGACGCCTTTCTTCCAGCCGTCCCGCATGTCCAGGTAGGTATCCTTGGGGTTGGAGACGTTGAAATATCCACGGTGGAACACGGGCTGGTCGCCGCCCGGCTTCTTGCCGGAGAAGGAGAGGAGCTCCACGCCCTTGCAAGGGAGGTTGTAGATGAGGAAATTTTCCAGCTTTTTCCCGTCCAGCGTGATGGGGCCGCGTATTCCCTTGCGTTCTCCCTGGATTTGGCCGCCGAAGTTGATGCGGCCCATGTTTTCCACAAAGATATCCACCGTATGGAGGCCCGCGGGAATGACCACGTCACAGGCGTCCTGCTTGTAGCGGCGGTCCGCCGCACCCTGCCTTTTGCCGTCCACGTAAACGATGGCGCGGTCCTGCATGTTGTTCATTTTCAGCTCTCCCTTCACCGGGCCGTTCACCTTCGTGCGGTACAGGATGAAGCCCAGGCTCTGCCCCAGGGCTTCCATGTGAACGGGTTCCTTGCGGATGACAGGCTGCGGGAGCCGGTTGAACATGCCGGCTTTCTCCGTGAACGTGATGGGCGGCAGCTCCATCATTTCCGGCTGCGCGGGCGGTTCCGGGAGCTTGTACGTATCACCGTAATAGTCCTGAATGGTCTGGCGGAAGGTACGGTAACGGTCCGTCAGGGTTCCGTTTTCAGAGATGGGCGCGCCGTAGTCGTAATTGGTCACGTCCGGCGTGTAGGCCCCTTCCCAGTTCGCCCCGTTCATGAAGCCGAAGGAGGTGCCCCCGTGCGCCATGAAGAGGTTGGGGGAGACGTTGTTTTCCAGCATCCACTTCAAGTCGCGGTTGAAGCCTTCCGTACTGCCGCCGTTTTTGGGCTTGCCCCAGTGGTCAAACCAGCCTACCCAGAATTCGCCGTTGATGCGGGGAGTCTTGCCCTTGTGCTTTTCCAGGTTGGCAAAGGCGCCCTTGGCTCCGCCGCCGAAGTTCATGGCGGGAACGATGCCGGGCAGCGTGCCGTTGTTGATCATCCAGTCATTCGGGCCGTCCGAGGTAAAGGGAACCACGCCCGGAAGCTCCTTCTGGATGACTTCCAGGTGTTTTTTCACGTAGTCCTTGTCGGAGCCGTAGGAGCCGTATTCATTTTCCACCTGGGCCATGATGATGGGGCCGCCCTTGGTGATCTGGAGCGGTTCCAGCATGGAGCAGACTTTCTTGAGATAAGCCATGGCCGGTTCCAGGAAGCGGGGGTCCTGGGAACGGACTTTCAGGTCCGCATCCTTCAGCAGCCAGCCGGGAAAGCCGCCGAATTCCCATTCCGCGCAAACGTAGGGCCCCGGACGCACGATGACCCACAGGCCGGCTTTCTGCGCCTCCTTGATGAATTCCACAAAGTCCAGGTTGCCGGAGAAGTCCCACTTGCCCGGTTCCGGTTCATGGACGTTCCAGAACAGATAGGTGCAGACGGTGTTCATGCCCATGGCCTTCATGCGCTGGAACCTGTCCTGCCAGTGCTCGCGCGGCACGCGCGGGTAGTGCATTTCCCCGGAGATGATTTTGACGGGCTTTCCATCCATCAGGAAGTTTTCCTGGTTGGTGGCAAAGACATGCTTGGCTCCGTCATTGGATTCCGGCAGGGGCATGGGAGCGGCCATGCAAAGATGCCCTGCCAGAAGAAGAACGGAAAAAAGTGATAATTTCATGATGATGGAGTCAATAAACGGTTACAGAGAATCAGGGGAATTATGATGAAAAACCGCCTCCTTTCAATTTAAAAAGGAGCCGGCGGGCTGGTTTTATTACGGAGCGGCGTCATCCGGTCTTTCAACACGTATCACCTGATGCCTTTCCTCAAACGGAACGCCCCGGCGCCGGGCCTCCTGCGTTTCCTTCTTCATTTTTTCATCCACCCAGTACAGGTGGGATTCCAGGGGGTTGTAAATCCGGGGGGAACAGAACCGCGTGGGGGATTCCGGCCAGCGTATCCAGCGCCAGCAGGCGACGTACGTGTAGGGTTCCCGCCAGCCGGGAATCCAGACGCAGAGTTCATGAATGCGCTTTTGGGCGCGGTGAAGGGCTTTTTTCAGGGCGGCGTCATCCGGGGCATTCCGCTCCGCGTTCAGGGCCGCATCCAGTTCCGTGTCCGCCACGGCAAAGATATTGTTCGTGTTGCCCACGGGGTTGCCGCGGGCATCGTACGCCAGCTCGGAAGCAAAGGTTTCATACAGCCGGGGGAACGGCGTCTGGAGCGGCCACGCCCACAGGGCGGCCTGGTACCGTTTTTCAAATACCTTCCGGGAACAGACATTATAGGTCAGGGGGTCCAGGCGCAGGTCCACCCCGCATTTCAGGGCCTCCTGCCGGAGAATGGAACAGACGTTGGTCATCAGGGTGGAGGAGTCCGCGAAGGTCAGTTCCACCACCAGCCGTTCCCCCCGTTCATTCTTCAGCACGCCGTCTTCCCCCATTTCCCGGTAGCCGGCGCGGGCAAAATATTCCATGGCTTTTTTCTTGCTGTATTCCGGCGCTTTCAGCGGAAGCGTCAGATCGCCGTACCCCTCCATGTAGGAGCCCAGCCTTCTCATATTCCCGCGGAACAGGGTATCAATCACCATGCCCATGTTCACGGAATGCGCCAGCCCCCTGCGAATGCCGGCGTTTTTCAGAAGCTTGTCCGCACAGTTCAGATACAGGCCGTACGGGGGGCAGGCATAACCGGCTTCCAGGCTGTACTTGTCTATGTAGCCCCAGTGCACTTCCGGCAGTTCCAGCCTGTTTTCCCACACTTCCGGCTTGCGGACGTTCATCATGTCCAGCTCCCCGCGGCGGAACATTTCAACCGCCTTGTTTTCCAGGTTTACAAATACATGCTCCACCTGGTCCGCATTGCAGGAATAGCGGTAGTATTTCCTGTCCTTCGCCCACCAGTCCTTCACGCGGGCCAGGGTAATGCGCTCGCCTATCCGTATTTTACCGGGAACCACCACGTAGCCCCCCGTATTCGGGGGCGCCTTCCACTGGTAGCGTTCCAGAAACAGGGAGTTGAAATCATGGTAAAAACCGGGATGGGCCGGATGGAAATCCACGCAGGCCATGTAAGGCAGCAGCGGCCCGGGTGACGGAAGCGTCAGGGCAATGACGGAATCCCCGTATACCGTAATCTGGTCATACGTGGAACGGAACAGGGTGGTCCAGAAGGGGTCCCGGGCAAAGCCGGACGTGCGGAGGCAGATATTCAGCAGGAAGTCCTGCGCCCTTACGGGGCGGCCGTCCGAGTACGTCGCTTCCGGGTCCAGATGGTAAAAAACGGTTTTCCCGTCCGCGGAGACGGCCCAGCGGTCCGCCAGCCCCGGAATGGGCCGGAAGGTTTCCGGATGCAGCCCCACCAGGGGAAGCCACACGTTGTCAATGGCGGAGTAGTTGAAAAAGGTCTCGCTTCCCGGTCCGAACGCCCGCAGGGTTCCGGGAAACGGCGTATTGATCCACAGCCGGACCAGCCCCCCTTTCACGGCGCGGGGGTCACCTACTTCCGGTTCCTCCATTCCGGTCTGCCATTCCAATCCAGCAGGAACCTCCTCCAGGGGAAGCTGGCGGATATGGTCTTTCAGCTCCAGCCTTCTGCCGATGCGTTCCACGGAACGCTCCTGCTCGGCCAGACGCCGCCCATCCCCATCGCCACGGGAGACGGACAGCAGGCTTTTCTTCCGCTCGCCGCCTGCCAGTTCCCGGAGCAGTTCCCGTTCCACGGACCTGTTCCACCGTTCCACGAAGCCGTCAAACACGGCAGGCATGCCCCTGCCGTCCGTCCGTCCGGAGGCCTCATGCCAAACGTCCGCTTCCCGCTGGGCGAAGTAAAGGACTCCTCCCAGAAAGACGGCGAGGACCAACGCCCCCAGAATGTACAGCCAGCGAAACACAGCTTAGATTACCGCCGCATGTTAACCGATTCCGGAACCACCGGAAAACAAAAAGCCCATCTTCCGCCCGTGGCTGTTCCCTTCGCCTGAAACAGCCCGCAAGACGGAAGATGGGGGCGCAATCAACAATTAGTCCTGAAAAGCAATTAGAATTCGACCGTCACACCGCCGAAGACTCCCAGCCCCCGGGCCTGGCGCGGTCCGAAGTTATAGTCATTCGTGATGATGAAATTCTGGTCGAACAGGTTTTCCACACGCACATGGAGCGCCACATTGTCCGTCACCTGGTACCTGGCGAACAAACGCGCCGTAAAGAAGTTGTCCAGCCGGGCATAGTTGTAGTCCGTACGGCCCATGGCGGACGTTACGCCGAAGCCGACCGTCAGTTTTTCAACCGGAGAGGTATAAACCTCCGCGTTGATGGTGTGGCGGGCGGTATTGGCCATCTGGATGGTTTCATAGTTGCCGATGGAGTCGCGCTTGGGCATCGTGAAGGTGTAGTTGGCATAATAGCCGCTGTTCCACGCATCCTTGAACTGCCCCTTGAACGCTACTTCCACGCCATAGGAAGTGGCGTGGGAGAAGTTGTCGTAAGTCGTGTAGGAGTTGGGCCACGTGCCTACGCTCCTGGTGCCGATTTCATCGTTGATGCGGGTCCAGAATCCCGTCACGGAAGCGTAATGGTTGTCCGCCAGGCGCTGTTCCACGCCCAGGTCTCCGCCCAGGGATTTGGACACATCCAGGTCCGGATTGCCCACGTAGCCGTAATTGGCGGCGTACTGTTCAAAGTAGGTGGGGGCGCGGAAGCCGGAACCCACGGAACCGAAAATACGGGTGGGGGAATCCTTGCCCGTCACCTTCCAGGAATTGGAATAACGCCACGTGAAGTGGTTGTTCCAGACGGAATCATGCTCCAGGCGCAGGGCCACGCTGGCGTCAAAGTTGTCCGTGGGCGCCCACATCTGCTCCGCAAAGAAGGCAAGCGTGCTCTGCCATTCATCCTTGGCCACGTAATTGTTTTCGCTCATGTAGTCGGAGCGGTCCCAGGCCATGCCGGAGACCGTCTTCCATTCCTTGTTCCACGTAAGTGCATTGCGCCATTCCGTCTGGAAGCGGCGGTTGCGCATCACGTTGGGCTGGAAATCGAAGCCCGGCGTATGCGTGGAATAGTCCATGTTGTAATGCCCGATCATAAAGCTGGTGGACCACAGCTTGGTAATTTCCGCATCCACGCGCCCCGTCACCAGGTTGCTGCGGTTCTTGTCTTCCGTGTTGTACAGGTGGGGGTCCGTCACGGCGGGCCACTGGTCGTAATCCACATATGGCGTGGGGTATTCAAAGTAGGAGTCCAGGCGGCGGTAGGTAAAGCCCACCTTCACCTTGTCATTGACGTCATAGCCCAGGCGCACGGCTTCCTGCCACTGGCGGAAGTCGTTCATGCCTTTCCGGTTGTCATAAATGGCCGGATAAATGGTGGGATCGTTTTCCGTGGATTCAAACCCCACGCCTACAAAGTAGGAAAGCTTCTTGATCTTGCCTGAGGAAGTCGCGTAGCTGTTGAAGGAATGGAAAGAACCGGCTTCCGCAAAAATCCTGGTCACGGGATCGCCTTCCCCTTCCGGGGTGTCCATGGCGACAACGCCGCCAATGGCGCCGGAACCGAAGACGGCGCCCTGGGCGCCCTTCACCACTTCCACATTGTCCACCGTAAAGAGATTGGTGATCCCCAGCAGCTTGTTGCCGGACATGTTGACATCACTGATGCGCATGCCGTCAACCATGGTCAGGGTGTAGGTTTCCTTGTTCATCCCGCGGATGACGGTGTTGCTCACGGAACCGCGCTGCCAGGTGCCGCCGCCGTCCAGCGTGAAGACGCCGGGAGTCTGGGAAAGGGCTCCTGTCAGGGTTTCAATGCCCGCCTTCTGGAATTCTTCCGGATTGATGATGGAAACGGATATCCCGGACCGGTTGTACGGCACGCCCGTAAAGTGGGACGCCATGGTCAATTCCGGCATGACCTGCATGGTTTCCGAACTGGCGGAGGGCTTGGAGTCTTCTTTTTTAGCGGACTCGGCAAGAGAGGACTGGCCTGCGAATGCGGCAAGGCCAACGGCAATAGCGCCCATCTGAAGGGCTTTCTTCGTATAAAGCATGGTTGTGGTGCCTTACGTTCGGTAACTCGCCGAACAGTTGGACAACCCCACAGGCTGGTCTTCTGGCTTGCGAGACAGGCTCGCTTACAGTGGCGGTACCGCTCCGGATTCACACCGGTATTCCCCAATCTATTTCCTGCCCGGCTACGGGCGTCCCTGAGGTCTGTAACCCTTCCCATAAGGGTTCATGAGACGGATGAAATACCAAAGAGACCGGTATGACAAGCCAAAAAAATTTTTCTTTGAACATTCCGCCGCTTTGCGGACGCTTCCTCTTTTCAGCCGCCGCACGCCATCCCGTTTTTCCAACCGGAGTTCTCCATTTTTGTCTTGTCACCCCCGGCGCGTACAGGACATGATGCGCCCATGACGCGCCTTTCACCCTCCTTCCCGCAGCGGGGAAGGATTTCCGTTTTCAGCGGAGTTCCCAACTCCCGGAAAAACTGTTTCTTCAAGGCGTTTCCTTCCTTTTCCCGGCACGCGCGGACGTCCGGAATTCCGGTCTCTACTACTACGGCATGAACAGTTTTTCACACGGAGGGGATTTAAAATCCCTGGCGGCGGACGCCGGACGGCCCGAACGGGAGATTCTGGATTTCAGCGTCAACCTGAGGCCGGAGGGAATGCCGGAGTTCATTGCCTCCGCGCTGTGGAAGGCCATGGATGCAGCCGTTCCCTACCCCTCCCCGGACATGGCGGAGCTGCGGGAACTGGCGGCGGTTCATTACGGGCTGCCTTCCGGTTGCTTCACCTTCGGCAACGGAGCCAACGAACTGATTCACGCCCTCCCGCGCGCGCTGGAACTGAAACGGGCCGTTATTCCGGAACCCGCTTTTTCCGAATACAGGCTGGCCTGCCTGCGCCATGGCACAGACGTTCTTTCCATCCGGACGGAAGAACGGAATTCCTTTATTCCGTCACCCCTCCTGACGGCGGAACAGGCCGCAGGCGGAAGCGCCGTTTTCCTGGCGAATCCCTGTAATCCGTCCGGCGGCCTGCTGGACGTTCCGGCCCTGCGCCAGGCCGTGCGGGACCGCCCCGGAGTCATCTGGATTATTGACGAATCTTTCATTGACTATGCGGACGGAACGGAATCGCTTCTCCGTGACGCGGCCCTTCTGCCCAACCTGGTTGTCCTGCGTTCTCTGACCAAATTTTACGGCATCGCCGGTATCCGGTGCGGCTTTTCCGTCTGCGCCGCTCCGCTGGCGGAACGGCTGAGGCAGTCCCTGCCCGCGTGGAACGTGAACGCCTTTGCGGCGGCGGCGGCGCGGGCCGTGCTGGAACAGCCGCCTTCATGGGCGGACGGAGAACGCTCCCTGAACCGGGAACGCCGGGAAGACCTGTTCCGCAGGCTTTCCGCCCTGCCGGGGGCCGCAGTACTCCCGTCCGGAGCCAACTTCCTGCTCTTCCGCCTGGCGGGGGCGCCTTCCGGCCTGGCCGCCCGGCTCCTGAAAAACCACGGCATCGCGCTGCGCGACTGCTCCAATTATCCGGGGCTGGAAAACGGCGGCTGGTTCCGTGCAGGCGTTCGCACGCCGGAGGAACACGCCCTGCTGGCAGAGGCCCTGCGGGCCGAGCTGAAGGGCGACGGCCCCGCCATTCTCCGCAAACTGCCCAAACCGGCCCTGATGATTCAGGGCACCTGCTCCGATGCTGGAAAAAGCGTGCTCACGGCGGCCCTGTGCCGCATTTTTCTTCAGGACGGCCACCGGGTGGCCCCGTTCAAGGCGCAGAACATGGCCCTCAACTCCGGCGTGACCGCGCTGGGGGAGGAAATGGGCCGCGCCCAGATGGTGCAGGCCCAGGCCTGCCGCATCGACCCGGATGCCAGGATGAACCCCATCCTGCTCAAGCCCCATTCCAACACCGGCTCCCAGGTGATCGTGCTGGGGCGCGCCGTGGGCCACATGGAGGCGCGGGAATATTTTACGGCCAAAAGGCGCTTCTGGCCGGACGTGCGCCGGGCGTACGATTCCCTGGCGGACGAGTATGACGTCCTGTGCCTGGAAGGGGCCGGAAGCCCCGGAGAAATCAACCTGAAATCCGCAGACGTGGTGAACATGAACATGGCCCGCTACGCGCGCGCCAAAGTTCTGCTCACCGGGGACATTGACCGGGGCGGCGTGTACGCCTCCTTCCTGGGGACGTGGATGACGTTCACCCCCTGGGAAAAAGAGCTGCTGGCGGGTTTTGTGGTCAACAAGTTCCGCGGAGACCCGGAGCTGCTGGCCCCGGCACACAGCTACATGCTGGACCGTACAGGCAAGCCCGTGCTGGGCGTCATCCCGATGATACGGAACATCAGCATTCCGGAAGAGGACCGGGCCGCGCTGCCCTTTGAACAGGACGGGCAAGCCAAGCACGCGGACAGCCTGGACGTGGCCGTAGTGATGCCCGCCCATGTCTCCAACTTCACGGACTTCGCCCCGCTGGCGGCGGAGCCGGACGTTCGCCTCCGCCAGGTGCGGACTCGGGAGGAATGGGGGAACCCGGACCTGGTCATCCTGCCCGGCACCAAGAGCGTGGCGGCGGACCTGGCCGGACTGCGCGCCGCGGGGATGGAAGAACCCATCCGCCGGCACGCTGAACAGGGAAAGTGGATGCTGGGCGTCTGCGGCGGCCTGCAAATGCTGGGAACGGACATTCTGGACCCTCTGCACATGGAATCCGCAGAGGAACAGACGCCGGGGCTGGGGTTGCTGGAACTTTCCACCACCTTCGCCGCCGCCAAAACCCTGCTCAACGTGCGCCGGGCAAGCACGCCGCTGGCCCCTCCCGCGGCGGGCTATGAAATCCACCACGGCGTCACCCGCCATGAGGGAGCGAGCATCCCCATCATGTTCCGGGAAGACGGCTCCCCCTGCGGCTACGGCAAAGGCCGCATCTGGGCCACGTACCTGCACGGCATTCTGGACGGCGACCAGTTCCGCCGCGCGTTCATCAACATGGTCAGAGTGGATTCCGGGTTGTCTCCCAATCCATCCCTGCACGCCTCCTATGACCTGGACGGCGCGCTGGACCGCCTGGCGGACGTAGTCCGGGAGCATGTGGACCTCAAGGCCATCTACCGTATTCTTCAACTGAAACGCTGACCCATGCTTCCGTGCCCGTTCATCCTGCCTGCGGCCCTTCTGCTGGATATTCTGGCGGGGGACCCGCCCAACAGGTTCCATCCCGTCTGCCTGATCGGCTGGTGCGCGCGTCGCGCGGAAACCCTGGCGCGGCGGCTGTGGGGAGGGACTTTTACGGCGGGGATGGCGGCGGCTTTAGGAACCTGCGCCGCCGCATGGCTTGCCTGCGCGGTATTTTTCCTTCTATTTTCCCTCTCATCCTCCCTATGGATTCCCTGGATTCCGGCCGTTCTGGTCATTTACATCTGCATGGCCCCGCGCGGCCTGGCGGAACATGCGCTGCGGGTGGCGAACGCCCTGCGCAGCGGGAAGGACGGCGAGGCGCGGCACGCCGTTTCCATGATCGTAGGGAGGGACACGGAACGGCTGGACCGTCACGGCATGGCCAGGGCGGCCATTGAAAGCGTGGCGGAAAATCTGACGGACGGCGTCTTTTCCACCTTGTTCTGGGCTACAGCAGGCTGTTTGGCAGGAGGTCCTTTCGGCGCGGCCTTCGCCGCGCTGACGCACCGCGTTTTCAATATTCTGGATGCCATGTGGGGGAAAAAGAACGACCGGTACAGACGCTTCGGCACCTTTGCCGCCCGCACGGACGATGCGCTCAACTTTATCCCCGCGCGCCTCATCCTGCCGTGCATTTCCCTGGCGGCCCTCTTCGTGAAGGGAACCTCCGCCCGGAGGGCGCTCACTACGGGCTGGGCCTTCCGCCGCGCCCATGCCAGCCCAAACTCCGCCTGGAGCGAGGCGGCCTTCGCGGGCGCGCTGGGCCTCCGCATCGGCGGTCCGGTCTCCTACAAGGGGATTCCTGCGGACTATCCGTGGATAGGAACCGGGCGCACGGAAGCCACCGTCAGTGACCTGGCCCTGGCCATACGCCTCATGTGGATAACCGCCGCCGCGGGCACGCTGATCTTCTCCCTCATCCTTTTCTTCATTACCCTCTTCTGACCATCATGAACAAACTGCATATTCCCCCGCTGGACGAACAGGCCGCCAAAACCGCCCTGGAACATCAGAAAATACTGGCCAAGCCCCCCCTCGCGCTGGGGAAGCTGGAACCCGTAGCCATCCAGATTGCCGCCATGACCGGCAATCCCGCGCCGCGCCTGAAGGACAAGGCCGTGGTCCTCTTCGCCGCGGACCACCACATTGCCGACCACGGCCTCAGCCTGACATCCACGGACGTCACTTACATCCAGACCCGCAACTTCCTTCAAGGCGGCGGCACCATCAACGCCTTCACGCGCAACGCGGGAGCCCGCCTCTCCGTGGTGGACGTGGGCGTGAATTACGACTTCGGCGACCTGCCGGGGCTGGTGAAAAGAAAGGTCATGCACGGAGCCAACGATTTCAGCAGGGGCCCGGCCATGACGAGGGAACAGGCGCTGGAATGCCTGCAAGTGGGCATCGACATGGCCCGGGAGGAAAAAGCCAGGGGGCTGGACATCGTGGCCGCCGGAGAAATGGGCATCGGCAATACCACGCCCTCTTCCGCCATCGTGTCCGTGCTCACGGGCACCCCGGTGGAAACCGTGACGGGGCGCGGCTCCGGCGTCAAGGGAGAAGTCATCCGTAAAAAAATAGAGCTTATCGAACAGGGAATCGCCCTGAACAAGCCCGACCCTTCCGACGCCATCGACGTGCTGGCGAAGGTAGGAGGACCGGAAATAGGGGCCATGGCCGGGCTGATGCTGGGCGCGGCCTCCCTGCGCGTCCCCATCGTCATTGACGGCTTCATTGCCGGGGCGGCGGCTGCCATCGCCCAGGGCATACGCCCGGAAGCGGCTCAGTACTTCATCGGCTCCCACAACTCCGCGGAACCGGGGCACAAGCTCATCATGGACCACATCGGCGTCACCATGTACATGGACCTGGGCCTCTGCCTGGGGGAAGGCACGGGAGCGGCCCTGTTCTTTCCGCTGCTGGACGCCGCCACGCGCGTGCTGTCTGAAATGAAAACCCTGCCGGAACTGGACATCACCGTTCCGCGCTAAATATTCCCTTTCCCTGCACCATGGCCGTCATTACCACCATCCGCTCCGCCTTCGGCTTCCTGACCCGGCTGCCCGTAGGCCCGTGGCCGCTGCAAAACGACCTGAACGGCATCTCCGCATGGCTCCCGCTGGTCGGCCTCGTCGTGGGAGGGCTGGCAGGCGGCCTCACCTGGGCGGCCACCCTGCTCTTCCCCCCGCTGGTCTGCGGCGTCATCGGCTGCGCCTGCTGGGTAGCCATCACGGGCGGCCTGCATCTGGACGGAGTGGCGGACTGCGGGGACGGACTGCCCGTGGAAGTGCCGAGGGAACGCAGGCTGGAAATCATGAAAGACTCCCGCCTGGGCACCTTCGGCGGCACGGCCCTGTTCTTTAACCTGGCCTTCAAGGGCGCCGCGCTGGCGGCTTTGGCGGCCTTCGGTTCATGGGAGCTTCTGCTCACGGCGTGCGCGCTGGCCGGGCTGCTGGCCCGCAGCCAGATCTTCATCGCCATGCGCTTTCCGGGCGCGCGCCCCGGCGGCATGGGGGAAGCCTTCAAGCAGGGGACGCGCCCAGTCCACGCCCTGATAGCCGCCGCCGTCACCCTGGCTGCCTGCGCGCTGGCAGGGTGGCACGGGCTGTACGCGCTGCTTGCCGCCCTGGCCGGTTCCACGGCGTTGCTCCTGTATGCCCGCCGCCGCCTGGGAGGCGTCACCGGAGACGTGTTCGGCTGCACCGTGGAATGCACGGAATGGCTCGTCCTGCTCACCTTCTGCACCTTATGAAAACTCCGCACAAATGCCGCGTTCCGGGCCTCAGCATTGGCTGCACCTCCTTCATCATCCCGGACTACTACGTCCCCGCCATCAGGGAATGCGTCCATTACGCGGATGACATTGCCCTGCTCCTGCTGGAAGCCGGAGACCACGGGGAGGGACTCATTACCCCGGCGGAAATCCGGGAGCTGGCCGGAATCGCCGCGGATGCAGGGGTCAAGTGGAACGTCCACCTGCCCACGGATGGCGGCTTCGCCACGGAGGAATCAGGGCGCCGCTACACGGAAAACATCATCCGAGCCATTGACCTGACCCGAGAACTGGAGCCCCACACGTGGGTCATGCACGTGGTTACGGACCACATTCCCGGTCCGGACATGCGCCCCTATCTTACGGAGCGTGAAACGGAAAGCATCCTCCGCAGCCTGGAGCAAATCACGCCCCACCTGCCCGCGCCGGAATGCCTGGCCCTGGAAAACCTGGAACGCCACCCGACCGACTACCTGGACAAGCTGGTCTCCGCCACGCCCCATTCCCGCTGCTTTGACATAGGCCATGTCTGGAAGGAAGGCCTGCGGCCGGAAGAACTGCTGCCGCTCTGGCTGCCGGACATACGCATGTGCCACCTGCACGGGCTGGAAAAACGGGACCACAAATCCCTGCACCACATGCCCGCCGCCACGCTGGACGCCATCCTCCACCCCATGTGGGACATCCGTTTCTCCCCCCTCATCACTCTGGAAGTCTTCAGCCTGGACGACTTTCTGAACTCCCACCAAGCCATGCTGGAATCCCATGAACGCTACATCTCCAAACACTGACGCCAATCCCGCACGCATGACGCTCGTCCTGGGCGGCATCAGAAGCGGCAAAAGCCAATACGCCGAACAGATAGCCGCCGGATTCGGGGAAAAAATCCTGTACGTCGCCACGGCGGAGGTGTGGCCCGGAGCCGGATCCATGGAATACCGCGTGCGCAAGCACCGGGAACGGCGCCCGGCAAGCTGGCTTACGCTGGAATGTCCCCGCCATGTGGCCGCCGCCGTCCGGGAATCCGGCCTGCTGGACCAGGTGGACGGCGTCATTCTGGAATGCGTCACCCTGCTCGCCTCCAATACCCTGTACGCCCAGAAGGACCCTACGAACTACGAGCCGTTCCAGGAAGCGCTGATTGAGGAAATAGAGGCCTTGAAGGAACTTATCCCCCAATCCCCCGTGCCCTGGGTTCTGGTCTCCTCTGAAACCGGCATGGGCATCAGCCAGGCGGACGCGGAAACGCGCCACTACTGCGACGGGCTTGGCATCGCCAACCAGCTTCTAGCCAAAAGCGCGGACGAAGTTTACTTCATGGTTGCGGGGCTTCCCGTAACCGTAAAAAAATAGCAGACGGTCAATTCTTCAGCGCAATATACTTCAACACTGCCGGACACATCCGCGCCAGTAAAAAGTACAGTCCGCTCAGAGCCAGAAAAACAAGGGGTACGGCCATTCCCCATATCCAGAAGCTTCCCCTTGGAAAACCGAGCCTGAGCATGCACTCATAAACCAGGGCATGCGCGGCATATACAAAAAAGACGGAGGGAGCCAAACGGGCGCAGAAAGAGGAGATTCCCGGAAAATACCGCATCATCAAGAAGGCGCAGGATGCCAGCCACAGCACGCCCATGCACAAGGATAACGCAGACTCCTGAACGGTGCTGTACATTTCCCATATAAAAATAACGGGAAACACCATCAGCACGTACAGCCACGCTTTACCGACCGCATTCTTCAACTCTTCAAGGGAATAACGGCACAAAAACATGCCAAGGGCAAATGCTCCAAAACCCCTGGGATGGATAACGCAGAAAACCTTGTCCATGTATTCGAAGGACAAGTAAAGGGAATTGCTCGTACTGAAAAGCACCAGGGAGGCCATGGACAGAATGAGCAGACAGGCCCGCGGCATCCGGAATAACGCTCCTGAAACCAGCACAAACACCATTAAATCCCGCAAAAACCATAAAACAGTTCCCAAAGGAGGGCGCCCTATTCCCAGACCGGTCATCCATTTTACAATGTCCGCGGGAAACCCGAACAAGGCCATGGAAACGAAAATCCAAAATAAATAGGCACACAGAATCAGAAACGCTTTTCTCCAGTTAAGCCAGGGCACCGAGGCCGGGCTGCCCCCATACTTCCGGGCCAGGAAGTAACCCGCCGCCATGAAAAAGAAAAATACGCCCGCACGTGTTGCATACACAGTGAAGCCATGAGAAGCGGGAGTATGCTGGATCATGATAAGCAACATGGCCAGCACACGGATAATATCTACCCACGGGTCACGGCACTTCTCCGTCAGTTTCCTTCCCCGGACGATGCCCGGCGCATGTGAAGGAGAGTTCGTTAACGCTTCATACATATGCCAAATACAATAACGAACATCCGGGGCGCCATGATAGCACGGCCGTTCTTCATGGCAATACGAAACAGGGAGCCAAACGCAAGAAAAAGTTCCAATTGACAGGGTCCGGAGGATATGTTAGGCATGCCATGCCTCCCTCACCAACCGGAGGCGCTTCCGGGAAGCCCGTGGTACGGGCAGGAAATAGATGGGGAATCCGGTGTGAATCCGGAGCGGTACCGCCACTGTATATTGCACGGCTTAAAAACCTGCAATGAGCCAGATCGCCAGCCCCGAAGTATTTTATGAACCGCCGGCGAGTATTCCGGCATTCAGACCATACACATGCATTCATCCAACACGCTCCGCTTGAACGGAGCAGACTATGATGGTCCGGCCTCCTTGAAGTCCGGAATGTTCAACACTCCTGAAAAAACACCGTGCCACGCCAGGCACCGGATGCAGGCTGTGGCTATGACCCTGGCCTGCCTCGGCATGCTGGGAACGGTCCATGCCCAGGATACTGCCAGGGAAGACCTGGCCGGCGCTTATGACGCCACTGTAGCCAGAACCGCCTCAGATGCGGCCCTGGGAACGGTCTCCGCCACATTCAACGTGACAGGCTCCAGCAACGTGCGCGGAATCTGGGGAAAATCAGGCACCCTCAGCATTGGCGCGATTGCCGGGGATGCCGTATTCAACGTCTCCTCCACGGCAAACAACGCCTTCGGCATTGACACCTCCTCCGGAGTCAATGTGGACATCGGCACCCTGGCAGGAACATTCAACATCTCCGCAGCCAGAACGAATGCCACCGGCATCCGGAGCTACGGGAAAATACTCTCCATCGGAACGATCACGGAAGACGCCCTCATCTCCATCACGGCCAATTTCTCCTCCAATGGCATTTACGCCTATCAGGGGCGCCTGGACATTGGAACGATGGCCGGCAAAATCTCCGTGGACCTGGGAACAGGAAACTATGCGAGGGGACTGTATGCCTACGGAAATACCATGGACTACCAGGGCCCGCGCTACAAGGACGTCAACATCGGCACCTTTTCCTCCACCGGCAGCATTTCCGCGGCGACGGCCGGCGGCTACGGAGCCAGAGGCATCCAGTCCAACTACGGGCAGGTGAACATTACCCGGCTGGACGGTCAAATCACCGCAGCCTCCGGCTCCAATGATGAAAGCGAGGACTTTTCCGCCATCGGCATTGAAGCCAGGGAAAACATCACGCTGGGCGACATGGGAGCAACGGGAAGCGTTACCGCCACGACCAACGGCATGGACGCCTACGGCCTCTTCGCCGGAGAAGAAGGGGGTTACCAGACCCATTCCAATATTACCATCGGCAATGTGGGCGGCGCCATCCGGGCGGAAGCCATGGCCGGAACGGCCGCCGGGGCACGTTCCACGGGCTCCTTGTCCGTGGGAAACGTCAGCGGTTTCATCTCCGCCTCCTCCACGGGAGCTGCGGAAGCCTACGGGCTGCTGGCGGAATTCTCCCTGACCACCGGCACTATCAACGGAACCGTCAGCGCGGCAACTGCCGGCAGCACGGCGGCGGCCCTGATGGGAGGAGCCGGCATCACGACGACCATCGGTTCCACCGGCGTCATTGAAGCAACGGCGACGGGGAACGAAGCAACGGGGTATGCCCTGTACAGCGGGTCCAATACGGGTTCCGGCTTCTCCACGGAAAACACGGCGGACAACGTCACCGTCCACGCCGGAGCTTCCATCAGCGGCATCTGGGAACTGGGCGGCTCCGGAGCGGAAGGCTCCGTGGATACCATTACGCTGCTGTCCGGAACGGAAGCCGCTCCGGGACTGTTTGACTATACGGTGCGGACAACCGTCAACACCAGCAAGTCCGATACGGCCACCCACCATTCCTCCGTCACGCTCAACGTGGGCAGTGCGGACAACGAAGCGAACTGGACCATCTCCACGGAAAAAACTGTCGGCCTGTTCAACCGGGTCAACGTGGGCCACGGCTCTGCCGTCACCTTGACCGGGAACTCCCAGATACTCCGTGACGGGGCCGTCGTCAACAACCAGGGCTCCATCTCCGGCAGCGGCACGCTCACCATTGCGGAAGGCATGACGCTGCTCAACGGAACCCTGGTGCAGAATGCGGCGGGAACGGCCCTGGAAGTGGGCTTTGACGGCCTGAACGTAAATCTGGACCTGGCGCAAAACGCCACGGTAGGTGCCACGGTGCTCAACGCCACGGATTCCGCCTGGGTCGTCACGCTGGACCAGATCAAAAACGGCATCACCGCCATGTACGGAGCCAGGGTGGACAACTTCCAACTGGAAAACTACCGCATGAGCTACCGCCTCCAGGGCCAGGTATTCCTGGGTGAAGGCGCCCCCATCGTCGTCAACCCCGGAGAAAGCATCCATGTGGGGGAAGGCTCCAAGGTCATCATCGGGGAAAACCTGCCTGAGCACGGCATCGTGCTGGAAGGAGGGGAGGCTGACTTGAGCCAGTCGGACGCCGTCATTTCCTCCGGAGCCGTCAGCGGCGCTTCCGGCCAACTGACGCTGGCGGGCAAGGATGAAAAAGAACAGACCCTGAACTGGGAACACTCCGGCACGGCAGGCTACAGCGCCTCCGCCGCCGACGGAGGCGCCTTCGCGAACCTCAACGTCACGGCACAGGATGTGAAGGTTGTCGCCAAGGGTTCCTATGCGGCGGAAAACGTCGTCATCAGCAACAACGCCACCCTCGTTCTGGACGGCAGGAACGCCAGTCTGGGCGTGGAAGGCGGGAGGATCCGCCTGGGTGAGGCATTCGCCCATCCGGCTAATCCGGGGCATCTGGTGCTGAACGGCTCCACCGTTCTATCCGGCGTGGAAACCAACAGCGGTTCCACCGTCTCCGGTTCCGGCGCCTTCAAGGGAGAGGTTACCTATTACGGCAGTGAAATCGTGATCGGCTCCGGCTCCTCCGCAGGCTACCACAACTATGAAGGCGGCCTGAACGCGTGGGGGGGAGTGCAGGAACTCACGTTCATCGTGAACGGAACGGCGGCGGCGGACGCCGCCCATACCGGAGCGGACACCTATTCCCAAATGAACGTCTCTTCCTCCTACCATGTGGATGGAGCGCACGTCAATGTGGTCATCGGGGACAACCTGCTCTTCAGCAAGGAACAAAGCTTCTCCCTGTCCCTGGTCAACCTGGACTCGGACACCGTCATTGATCCGGACGGTTCCCTGTGGGACCTGACCAGCATCGACCCCACGCTGAAGGGCCGCACGGACCTGGTCACGGATACCAGCTTCACGGTTTCCGGCGACGGGCTGCACCTGATCTTCAACGGCAAGGTCAACATCAACGCCGTGAAAGCCCTGCGCGGAGAAGAAGCCTCCCGCATTGCCAACACGCTGTGGTCCTCCGTCCGGGTGGTGGACAGCTTCGCCCATACGGCGGCTTCCCAACTGGATTTCCGCGGACCGGGCAGGCGCAACATCTGGTTCTCCGGGCTGGGGGACTTCATGAACGTTTCCTCCGCCACGGGAGCCTCCGGCTTTGACTACAAGGGCGGCGGTTATGCCGTAGGCCTGGACTACGCCTGGACGAAAAACTGGATATCCGGCGCGGCCTTCGGCCAGACCTTCGGTTGCTTCCACTCCGCGGACAAGCAGTTCAAGGCGAACCAGGACGGCCTGATGCTGGCCCTCTACCAGCGTTACCACCGCGACCTGCTCCGAGGAAACAGCGTGGACATTGACGGCTACTTCACCTACGGCCGCATGGACAACGATGCGGACGGCACGCTGGGCGGCAGACCCGCCACCGCCTCCTGGAACGATGACGTGTACGGCTTCGGCCTGAAGGGAACCTGGAACATCCGCCTGAGCAGCACGGATGTGCTGAAACCCTTCGCAGGCATTGAATTCCTGCACGGCTCCAAGGGATCCTTCGGGGAGCATTCCGGTTCCGGCACCGCTTGGTACCAGGACGGCTCCGTGCAGAACTGGAGCATCCCCGCCGGCGTCACCTGGCAGAAGCAGATCGCCGTCGGCAGGGGCCAGTACCTGCTGCCGCAGATGACGGTTGCCTACGCCGGAGACGTCTCCCGCCGCAACGCTTCCGTGAAAACGGACGCCTTCGGCACGCCCTTCCGGGTAGACGGCGTCCATCCGGGACGCCACGCCCTGATCGTCCATGCGGGGCTGAACTGGGTCATTTCCAGCGCCTGGAGCGCCGGAACCTTCTACCATCTGGAACAGAGGGAACACATGACCAACCAGAGCGTTAACGCCACCGTGCGCTATTCGTTCTAAACGTTCTTCCCATTCGGAAACATTCCGGAGGGAATCCACCGCGGATTCCCTCCGTTTTTTCGGCAGGCTTCCCACATTCCACAGGAAATTCTTGACTCCACAGCCCTCTTGCCGCTTAATTCTTCCACTTCACGTGCCGTCGTGGCGGAATGGTAGACGCGCTCGACTCAAAATCGAGTTCCAAAAGAGTGTGGGTTCGAGTCCCACCGGCGGTACCAATAAATAAACCCTGAAAGCTTAATGCTTTCAGGGTTTTCTTTTATCAGTTAACAGCTCTCGGTTAAGAAGCAGAAAACTGAATGCAATAATTTCCAGAAGAAACACTCGTGTGTTTATATAGATATAATTTCTGAAACTTTTTCCGGAACACTATATCTATAAATAAAATCATCAGTAATTACATACTTTATATTAAAAATTATTCTACTGTAATTTTCCAATATTCGCCCTCGCGATGTAATTTTACATGCAACAAATGAACTAGTCTTTCTGCTTCCCTGCAAAAATCTCCTACAATATCGTCATGGGATTCTCGTTGTTGAAGATGCCACCAATGGTATTCCATTTCCGGAATCAATCCAAATTCATCCACCCCTGTATAGTTTCCAAGTAAATCTGATAAATGCTGAAGCATGTCTTTTTCAGATTCTACTCCTCCTTTCAAACCACAGACAACATCTTGAAGACATCCAAGACAATAAAGCCTAACGGCATCCTTGCCTTTTGGAGGAATTATTCTGGCGGCTGAGGCAAATGCTCGGAGATCGTCCTTCAACTCAAAATAATTAATTGAAGGCTCTCCAAAATGCGAACTCAACAAAAACAGGGCTTCGTCCATTTCTTCGCCCAGGGAATTATGTAAAGAATTAATTGCCCATTTCACATAATCATTTAAATCTTCCAAAAAGACTCCTTCAAAGGCCAGTACCTGCTTGCTTGTTGGCCGTGCAAGGAGAGCTTCAATCATGTTTTTTTCAATCTTTGCCATTAATTAATTCTTTTTATTATAAAGCCATAACTCCTCCTACAATAGCACCAATTGGGACAGTACCGATTTCCTCCGGTAATGCAATTTGAGGCCCCAATTGTCCACCAATGAGAGCAGCTAGCACTCCTGCAAATGCACCTTCCCAAAATGCATCCCATCCACTGCCAACCGGTTCTTGCACAGGCCCAGGATCCGAAATTAGAACTTGAAATGGTCCAGGATCAGTAAGCAACGCCACTTCGTCTATCCATTCACGTACTACTTCCAATTCAGGATGTATCGTAATGAATTTATTATTAATTATTTTATAGAAATAATCTTAGTGCAGTTCACCGCATTTAACCTAGCTTTCAAAAATTCCGTACGATGGTTATCCCATGGTTCTTTTGTACCATACTTTCTCCAATAATCTGTAAAATCTCTTTCACGACGTGTTTTGGATGCCGTGAACCATTGGAAAAATCTTTTTATATTCTCTTGACAACACTCTCCAAAGGAACACGATTTGACAGTAGGATGTTTTCCATCAAATGGACCTCTTTCTATTAAACCAAGTAAATCAACAAGCTTGACCGAATTATTGAGAATCATTCTATAAACATTATTCCCTATCTTTTCAGCAATAGGATATCTATTGATCCACCTGCCGTCAGCTGAATTGTAATGACGATAATTATAATAGGCGAGAGTAAGTTCCTCATCACAATATTCGCTACTCCACTGCATAGGTTGAATCACATCTCCTGTCCATGCCTTTTCCCTGGAGAGGAGCTTATGGACGGAAACAGACTATTTGCGGACAAGGGAAAATATCTCGGGAAAAAGTACGGAAAGTTCAGAGTGAGGAAGGAGATTCGCTCTTGGATGATCGGACAGGGATTGACGATAAACTCCGGAAAGTTTTCCGTAGTTGTTGTCCAGGAAGTATACCCGGCATCCGGCAAGCAGACCTGCAATGCAGATGTGCAGACGGTCTGAAATGACGATGTCCAATTCCTTCAGAATAGAGAGAAGGCCCCCTATTAGAAAAGCCTGCTCGGCAGAACCGTCGCCCCAGCCATTCCAAAGATCGGAAATATCACGTCCCAGGATCAATTCCGCAGGCAGGGCGCTCTCCTTGCCCCGGCGCGGCAGAAAAGCCCCCTGCTGCCAGTAATTTTCGCGGAATGCGCAGAAAGAAGATTCCTGCACGGATTCCCGGATTTTTTCCAGGAGGGAAACCGCCCATGGTTCCGGACAAGCGGGAGTTCCCTTTTCTTCCAGGATAAAAGACGGCAAGGAATTAGGGCAGAAGTAAAGAGCCATGTCGTCCGCCGGGAGAAATTGCGCCCGCTCATTGAGCGAAAGGCAATAATCCAGGGAACGCTGTTCCCGGCAAAAGACCAGGTGCCTTTCATCAAAGGAACGAATAAGAGAATCTACCTGATAAAAGCTGTGCGGGAGGATAATGCACCGTTCCACTGAGCGGGCCGTCAGTTCCTCTTTCTGCTCATCCAGAGAACCGTAAAAGGACACGAACCTTCCGCCACCGCCATACACCACATGCCGATGAGGTTTTTCCTGCGCCGGCAGATGATGGCGACGGAAAAACTGCCGCGTGGCGATGTCAATAAGCAAATCTCCTATGTTGCCATGGTTGGCGCAATATTGAAATCCACCCAGTTTAATGAGAGCAGGAAGAATGGAAATGGATTCAGGCATGCGGTATGATTTCAAAAAATTCGTTAAGAGTGCCCAGGCAATCCCTGGAAGAAACGTGTGGCACTTCCAGTCCCATCTTGCGCCAGACGCAGATCTGGTGGAGAAGCTCCGTTCCGGAGCCTTCGCAGATGTTATGGAATCCGTTGACGAATAATCGTTTAATTGGAATATTCATAATTGTATAGGAATTGCAATGAATAAGGAAAAGAGATGGTCCATGCTCCTGACGAATATGGCGAATCCGGACGTGCTGAATCTCTCGTTGTGCGGTTAAAAAATGAGCTGCATGCAGCGACGCCTGCTCCATTCGGAGCATCCATGCCTATTGGCGTAAAACGGAAAGTTCCCGCCTTCGGGCATCCCCCTTGAACGAGAACGGATGGACTGCCTGCTATTGACGGCTATCCGTAAAATGTTTGAAAAACGCCACCGCCCCCGCTTCCGGAATTGTAAATTCTGGATAATTTGCGTTGGTGAACAGTTTACGGGCTCCCCGGCCATTGACAGCTTCCACGGTCAGGGTAACCGCTTCCACTGTTTTGACCATGTCTTCACTACCCTCCGTGGATGTGCCGGTCATGCACATATCCAGCCTCGCCCATGCCTGAACGGCCTTCCATTCGTCAGACAGGACGATAAGGGCGGACACTACTTCGGAAAAAGCCTGCAACTGTTCCGGCGTCAGCTCCCGGTGCCTGTAGCGCTGATTCTGAACAAACCCCGCCATATCCGGGAAAACGGCAGTCAACGTGAATTCATCCCACTTGCCGGGTCGCGGGAAATAAAATTGTAATTCTTTCATGTTAAATTGTTTCTATTTTAAGATAGTCAGCCGGATTAATCCCTTGGATGACGCTTACCCTGAACATGGCCATCTCTGCGGAGCAAGTATCTATAATAGCGTAGTGGACGTCATTGCTGACGAGCCCCAGAGAAACTTCCCCCAGGTAATAAGCTTGTGGATTAAGATGACGGCGGTTGAAATTGTAGTGGTTCCCGTGCCCGGAGCTTATCCCCGTATGCCGGGCCAGATAAATACTGCAGGTACCGGATGAAGAGGGAACCGCAATCAAATCAAGCCGGGATACCCAGTCCAGGCTCAAGGCAGCCCAGGAAAGCTCCGTTACAACCTGTCCGTCTCCGGACCTGGCCACCACTTTTCTGCTGGCTGCATCCACATAAAAAAGCGGTCCGGGAATATTCTCCACCGTTGTGGCGGTGACGGTTCCGGAATACCCGGTCCAGCCGAATTTAGTTTGAGTCGCGGCCAAATTCACACCGGAAAGCAGAGACATCACCAGCGCATAGCTGCCGGTTCCGGCAGGGCTGATGGCTCCTCCGTAATTGGTATTGGTGACGGCAGACTTGACCAGGACGCATTTGTGCGCCGTCAGCGTGCCCGCCCAGGACAGCCCGCACCAGTCCGCCAAGGAACGCTCCATCTTGACGTTGCTTCCCTCCAGGGTGGTAACGGTTCCGTTCGCATGGTCCAGATGGTACACATTCCTCAGAACGGACATGACGGCGTGGCTGCCCGCGTTGAGGCCGGTGTTGGAGGCTCCGGCCGCAAGCGCGGATACGGCATTGATACCGCCGTTGGCATTGACGGTTCCGGAAAAGGTGGACGCCTCCGCCGTCAGATTTTTCAAAACGGCATCTTCTCCCAGCCGAATGCCGCCCTGGGCAGCCAATCCCAGAGCGGCTACTTTAAAAGTCTGTGTTACCAGTGCATGTTCGTCGGACACCTCCACCGCATCCGTAGGGGCCACAAAGATATACTGTCCGGAGTTTTCCGTTTCCAGAACAGTCAGGCAAGAAGCATCGGAGAGAAGAGCCTGGACAGAGCATGCTGCCGTACATGTCAGCGCATAAGCCGCGCCCGGTATGGTATTCACTTTCATTGAGCAGATTTAGCACCGGAAAAGAGACAGTAATCATCCATGCTGATACGTGCATGCCTCCTGCCACTTCCCCGGAGAGAGGCACGCCGCATGCGGAGCCAACCGGCATGAAAAAATGACACCGCTTGACAGAAAAGATAAATCAAGATGTTTATTATGAATATTTTATAAAATAATCACAAACCACCCACCTGCGAACGCGGGAAACATGTAATCCATTGATAATAATATATCCTTTACCCATGATTTCTCCACTTTCCGACATTAAAAAAGACCAGGGACTCATATTTTTATCTAGATTACAGAATTCCAACAACTTACCGCAACAAGGACATTCACGCTGAATTTGGCTGCGGAACCAATCCCTACAATTGACTCGAATTCACGCAAGGCAGTACGTATATAAAAGAGTATGACTTCGTTGCCCGCATCTTCATTGGTTGAAACCGTAGCCAATAAAATCAAACAGATGATCCTCAGCGGCAGCCTGGTCAACATCCTGCCCGGCGAACGGGAGCTCGGGCACAGATTGTCCGTAGGGAGGGAGACCGTCAGAAAGGCTCTGGCTCTTCTGGAGAGGGAGGCATGGATCGCTCCCGCGCGCATCAAGGTTCCGCGGCGCATCCTGAAAACTACGGAGGAAGGAGCGGGAAAAACCGTCCCCTCCCATCCTGTTCAGGAAAAAAGGGGCATTATCGGCTTTCTGACGCCCCAGCCCCTCAAGAGGCTGGCGCAAAGCGTGCTGGCGGAGGTGTACACCATCTCCAAGATTCTGGAGGAAGACGGCATCAGCGTCCGCATTTTTGAAGCTCCCTGGATTTTAGGCAACAACCCGGACAAGCGTCTCGCCAAGCTGGTGACCAAATCCGAATGCGTCTGCTGGATACTCCACCGCTCCTCGGAACAGACCCAGCTCTGGTTCAAGACGCACGGCATTCCCTGCATCGTGCGCGGCACTTCCTACCAGAGCAGCAACCTGCCCTATCTGGACCGCCACTGGGCGGCCACCACGCACCATGCGGCGCAGCACCTCTGGAACAAGGGGCACCGGACCGTCGGCCTGTGCCTCCCCCCGGACCCGTTGAAGGGCCACCAGTTAATGCAGAAGGGCTTTTTCAGCTTTGCGGAAAAGGGCTGGAACCCCGTGCTGATTCCCACCCCGTTTGAGACGCCCCTTTTCTTTGAATACCTCGCCAAAGCGTTCAAGGAACATCCGGACATGTCCGCCCTGGTAGCTACGCGGGGCAACCAGATCGTTCCCCTCCTTTCCTGGGTGGAAGCCCGCTCTTTAAGCATTCCGGACCAGCTCAGCCTGATCAGCCTGACGTATGAACCCTTCATGGAGCGCCTGCTGCCCACCATCACTTATTACGAGGAGAACCAGACAAAAACGGTTCACAAGCTCATCCGGATGCTCCGTGCCCTGACTGCGGGCAAAAACATCAAGAGCATCTCCGTCATCCCGGAAATCTACCCCGGGCAGTCCGTCTCCGTGCGCCACACGCCGCCGTCCGCATAAATACGCTTTCCCGGAAGAAACAAGGGACGCCATGGGCATAAAAAGGCGCGTAAACGCCATCTGTGCCCTGGTAATAAGCCCCAGGCTGTACAGCACGGATTTCCGCATGCCTCTTCCGCACACAAAACCCACCGGACCACCGGCGGCGCCCGCCTTGGGAGAACACCTGGCCGCCATCCCGGAAAAGCATGAAAACCGAATAGCGGATGCCCGGCGTTTCCCTCTCTTCCGCCCGGGCTGCGGGAGTCCCTCCGGCAGACCAATAATGTTTGACATCCCTCCGGGCTCCAGATAGGTTCGACTCTGATTTCATCCCCCGGCCCCCACGCTGCGGAACGGGGCTCCACAGAACTCTCCCATCCACCATTTCCCCCATGAAGCCATTGAAAGGAGCATGCATCATCGGCCAGTCCGGCGGCCCCACCGCCGTCATCAATGCCAGCGCGCTGGGGGCCATCCAGACGGCCCTGAAATGCGAACCGGTCACCCGCGTGCTGGGAGCCGCCAACGGGATTGAAGGAGTGCTGAAGGAACGCCTGTTCGATATGGCGCAGGAAGACCCGGAGGAACTGGAATTGCTGAAATACACCCCGGCCTCTGCCCTGGGCTCCTGCCGCTACCGGATGGCGGATCCCGCCGTGGATGATACGGACTACCGCCGCCTGCTGGAGGTGTTCCGGAAGTACGATGTACGTTACTTTTTCTACAACGGCGGCAATGATTCCATGGATACCTGCAACAAGATATCCAAATTCATGCAGCAATCCGGCTATGAATGCCGCGTGATCGGAATCCCCAAGACCATTGACAACGACCTTTACGGCACGGACCACTGCCCCGGCTTCGGTTCCGCCGCCAAATTCATCGCCACCTCCTGCATGGAGGTGCACCAGGATCTCCGCGTGTACGACAAAGGGCGTGTCACCATCGTGGAAATCATGGGCCGTCACGCCGGATGGCTGGCCGGTTCCGCCGCCCTGGCCACTTATGCGGGCGCCGGACCGGACCTGGTTTACCTGCCGGAAGTCCCCTTCCGCATGGAAGAATTCTGGCAGGATGTGGACCGGATTTACAAGCGTAACGGGAGCTGCATGGTCGCCGTCTCGGAAGGGGTGCAATATGCGGACGGCCGCTTTGTCGCGGAATCCGGGGACAGGGACGTCTTCGGCCATACGCAGCTGGGCGGACTGGGCGCCATGCTGGCGGAATCCGTCAAGCGGCAGACCGGGGCCAAGGTCAGGAGCATTGAACTTTCCCTCCTCCAGCGCTGCGCCTCCCACGTGGCCTCCAAAACGGACATTGATGAAGCCTACATGGCGGGGAAAGCCGCCGTGGAAGCGGCCGTTTCCGGCCAGACGGACAAGATGGTCGCCTTCGAACGGAGCACGGAAAACGGCATCTACTCCTGCAAGACCAAATTGACCAGCCTGGGAGACGTGGCCAACGTGGAAAAACTCGTCCCCCGTGAATGGATCAATACCCGCGGCAATGGAGTTGAACAGCCGTTCATCGACTACGTTCTGCCCCTCATCCAGGGAGAAACGGCCATGCAGAAGGAATGCTCCCTGCCCCGCTTTGCGAAGCTCAAAAAAGTGCTGGCGGACCCGGTACAGGGATAGCTTTTTTCTGGCAGCACCTTTTCTCCATTTTCCATAACAGAGAGGAATTCAGCCTACCCGGAACTTCTCCCGGCCAGGTAAAACACTCGGCCAGCCACTAGCCCAACCCCTTTTCCGGCTCAAGGCAAATACGCAGGAAGGAGATTGCATAATTGACCGCAACTGCGGCATTCACGCTGTTTCCATAAGGTATGTACAACTTCTTGAAAAAGAAAAATCCCGGCAGGAAACAGGCTGAATGGCACGGCAGGGGCGGAAGAACATGAAAAAAGAGAAGGCGGATGCAACCCATGACTGCTTTTTCTCCAGTCCAAGAGGCCTTCCGTGCCGGCTTAAAAAGAACACCGTAATAACAGGAACGATAGTTCCCTTCATCATCCGGAAGAGAAAAATAAATTCGGGAAAGGAATCGGCCTGTTTCCTCATCCATGAACTTTATTTTCTCCATTCAATTTCTTCTCCGCGCCCGGATAATTATGGAAAAAACCGGCTTCCCGTTTAATCTCTCGATAAACTTTCCACTATCATCTTTAACGAATTTATTTGCACTTTCTTAGAAATGTTTGAAATAAAGTTTTAAATTCCATTTTATTCATTTTCCGGTCTTATATTAGCGCGACAGAGGAACATTTTTCCCGATATTTCTGCAAGTGCCCTCATAAAGTCAGCTTCCTTTTCTTTTGAATATAATCCGGCCCTCAATCACCTTTCCCCCAGGGAATAAAACGGAACAACAAGATAAACTTTTGGTTCAGAAATCACCTGCGCCAAAACTCCACATCAAGATAAAAAACACTCATTGCCAACAAGTTTAAAACTTTTCTTCCCGTTATCATTTATCTTTCAATAAAAGTGAGCTGGACCCGAAGAAAAGGCTCCCCTGGCAATCCGTCCCCCCCAAGGAGGAGCCGGAACGGAGACGGTACAGAACTCCGGGACGGGGATATGAATCACTTTTCGGCTTCACGGGGATGGGAAACTCCTTTGTGCCGTTTCCCGTTGTTTTGTAACCCGCAATTCCGCAACACCCTTTTCTTCCGCTAGCCCTGCGCCCTGTTTCCTCTCTGGAAGATGATGGAACCGGCTTTTCCTCCATATTCAATTGTAGAATAATTCTTTTCCGGCATATTAAATTCAAATAGCGGGAAACAAGGAAATGAAAAATCTTGCAAGCAAGGGTGAAAAAAGGCTAAAATGATAAAGAGCTCCAAAATTCGACGCCTATCATTTCATCATGTAAAAACGGCTTGTTTCCGGATATTTTTTCGGAAACTGGCATGAAATCGGTCCCCGACCAGCTACTATCCAAGTTTTCCCCGCATGCCATGCTCGATTACCTGTTTCAACATTTTTATTCTACGCTGGCAATTGTTGCTTTTTTTATTGCCATCCTCATTCTGCGCGCCTGCGGCAAGCGCGGCAGGCGCTGGATTCCCGTCTCCACGGCGCCCTTCGGCTGCATGGCCTTCCTGGTCGTCTTTCTCCTGCTGACGGCCTTCATCATCTGGTTATTCAGCTTTTTCACCACGGGTCCCATGGTGGAGGACCTGGCCTTCACGCTTGCATGGCTGGCAGCCATGGCCTGCGCCCTGGCCGTCATTTCACGCCTGACCGAATACTGCCTGCAGCAGGACAAATCCGCCAGCAAGCTTTATCCGGGGGAATCCCGGAAGTTGCTTCCCGTCCAGCTCCGGAACAAGGGCATCCTGCTGTTCGTGCTGATCGGCGTCATCAGTTGCGTTATTGACATCATCACCGTACCCTTCCCGGTTCCGGAACTCCCGCCGGGGTCCGCGCTGTCTGCTGCCACCCTTGTTCCCCTGCCGCAGGAAGTGCCCGTGGAGGTCCATATCTCCTCCCGTGTCACCAACAGGTTTTTCGGAGAATGCGACTTTGACCTGACCGTCCGGGAGAAAGGCGGGGATAAGCATGTTTTCCCCGCCATCCTGATCAATCCCGGCGGGGAAAGCGCCATCACCATTTACAGGCTGCGGCCGGAGGAAAAACAACGCCAGGGCAGCTTGATATTCACCAATGGCATGCAAAGCTGCCTGTTCAACATGGATACCATGCGGATGAAGTCCCTGAGCGGTCCCGCCTCCAATTATCCCCCACCCACCCGGGAGGATCTGGATGGACAGGATATGGACCTGCGCCTGGAAACGGTGGGGCTCTACCAGGGGCTTTCCTGCATACGCGGCGCGGAGCATACGGATACAACGCGCGCCTATGTTCTGAAAATCCTGAAGGATACGCAGCCATGACCGGAACGCCTCAAAAGGGTCGTTGACACGGGCTCTCCCGCTCCCTTACTCTGGATACGGCCAAAACAGCCATAGCCATGATTAAGATTACAGCCAAAAGCATCGTCAAAGCAGGAGCCAGGGAAGAATTCATCGCCACCGCCCGGGAACTGGTGGAAAACAGCCGTGCGGAAGCCGGCAACGTTTCCTACCACCTGTATGAGGACATTGATGACCCTAATATCCTGACATTCATTGAAGAATGGAAGGACCAGGCCGCCGTGGACGTTCATGCGGATTCCGAGCATTTCCAGCGCATCATCCCACTCCTGAGCGACATGACGGAGGAAGCCATTGAAATTTCCCTGTACCGGGAAGTGCTGTAACTCCAGCAGGAAAAACCGCAGCCTTATTCCCTACCCCTTCCGGGAAAGGCAAAAGCGCCCCGTCCCACCAGGGAGACGGGGCGCAGGAAGCTTCGCATCATTTACCGTCAGAATGCGAAGCAACCACACCCGGAGCCCCAGAAATCGGAATACCTGGGCCGCGACGCATTCGCCGCGCCCTCCATCAGCATGAACGCGGAATGCATGCAGCCGTGTTCATGGCAGTGTGAGGAATGCCGGTGCTCCTGCTGGAAAGGCACGCCGGCCCTGGCCGCCTTCTTCGGGTCCAGGGGAGCACCGTATCCGCCGAACACGGCAATGGGGGACCACTCGGGCAGCACCGGAATGGGCGCCGGGTCCAAATCCTTGAACGGTCCCGCGGCATAAACGATTTTGCCGTCCATGACGGTCAGCACGGATTCTATTCCCTTGATCTCCTCTTCCGGAACGGAGAAATAATCTTCGCTCAGCACGACCATGTCTGCCAGTTGACCGGGAACAATCGCTCCTTTTTTCCCCGTCTCGGAGGAAAACCAGGTGCTCCCCTGCGTATAAAGCCGGAGGGCTTCCTCACGGGAAAGACAGTCTTCCTCCCGGTACATCGGTTCTCCGCCCACGGTCTTCCCGGTGGTCAGCCAGTACAGGGAAACCCATGGATTGTAGCTCGCCACGCGCGTGGCATCCGTTCCGGCCCCTACGGGAATGCCCATTTCCAGCATTCTGCGCACGGGCGGCGTATGTTCCGCCGCCTCCTTGCCGTAGCGGTCCATGAAATATTCCCCCTGGTAGGCCATGCGGCACTGCACGGCAATGCCCCCGCCCAGCGCCTTGACGCGTTCCAGATTCTTCTCGTCAATGGTCTCGCAGTGGTCGAAGAACCAGTGCAGGCCGTCAAAGGGAATCTCCCGGTTCACTTCTTCATACACGTCCAGAAAGCGGGAGATGCTCTCATTGTACGTGGCGTGCAGCCGGAAAGGCCATTTGTTGGCGGCCAGCAGGCTGACCACCCCCTTGAGTTCGGATTCCATGTCTCCGGGAAGGTCCGGACGCGGCTCCAGAAAGTCCTCAAAGTCCGCGGCGGAAAAGACGAGCATTTCACCCGCTCCGTTGCAGCGGTAATAATCGTCCCCCTCTCCCGGCCTGGTCATCCTGATCCATTTGGCAAAGTCCTCCTTCTCTTCCTTGGGCCTTTGGGTAAACAGATTGTAGGCAATCCGCACGGTCATTTCCCCGCGCTTGTGCAGCTCTTCAATCACCTGGTAGTCCTCCGGGTAATTCTGATAGCCGCCTCCCGCATCAATGATGCTGGTCAGGCCCAGGCGGTTAAGTTCTTTCATGAAATGCCGGGTGGAATTGATCTGGTGTTCCAGGGGCAGTTTGGGCCCCTTGGCCAGCGTGGCGTAAAGAATGGTGGCGTTTGGCCGCGCAATCAGCAGGCCGGTGGGATTGCCCTCGCTGTCGTGCTGGATTTCCCCGCCCGGAGGGTTGGGCGTATCCTTCGTATACCCGCAGGCGCGCAGGGCGGCCTTGTTGAGCATGGCGCGGCAGTACAGGTGAAGCACAAAAACGGGCGTATCCGGCGCCGCCTCATTAATCTCCTCCAGCGTAGGCATCCGGCGTTCGGCAAACTGGAACTCGCTCCAGCCGCCCACCACGCGCACCCACTGTCCCGGCGGCGTTCTGCGGGCCTGCTCCTTGAGCATGCGCATGGCGTCCGCCAGGGAGGGCACGCCGTCCCAGCGCAGTTCCATATTGTAATTCAGGCCGCCGCGGATCACGTGCAAGTGGGAATCGTTCAGGCCGGGAATGACGGTCTTTTTCCCGGCGTCGATCACCTGGGTATCCGGCCCCTTGTACTGGGCAACGTCCTCGTCGGACCCCACGGCCAGTATCTTTCCATCCTTGACGGCGACGGCGCGGGCCATCGTTCCGCGTTCATCCAGCGTTGCTATGTTGCCGTTTGAGATCATCAAATCGGCGTAAACCTTATCATTGTTTTTCATTGTTTTCATCATGGTTCGGGGTTGTTCCCGGAATGGTTCCGGCCTGCGCCCTGAAAAGCCAGGGAGACAGAATGCTGCTGATCAGCGGCATGAATACCCAGGTCAGCAGCGCCACCACACAGGCGTTGAACAGGAAAAAGGAAAGCCATCCGGGCAGCACGCTGCGGATGGGCCCACCCACGGTAATGTTCAGAAGAAAGATGACCAGGCACACGCCCAGATAGGTGGCCGCCGCCGTCTTGTAGCGCGGCGGCGTCATCATCGGGGTGCCCGGCTGGTTCAACCAGGCGTCCAGGCCGTTCATCTCCTGGATATGGGCCTCCCCTTCCGTATGGGCTCCCAGCAGCTTCATCCAGCGTTCGTACTCCGGGGAGGAAACCAGGGCTTTTCTGGCGGCGGCGCTCGCGAAACGGTCCACCACCACATATTCCCCGTTTCCGTCGGAGGGCCGCAGGACGCTGATGCCCACATGCCCGGGGCAGCTCAGCACAAAATTGACGAAATCCCGCATGGCGTGCTCAAACTGGCCTTCATGCCCCGGCAGAATATGCCGGCGCACCACAACGGTCACTTCCTCTGAAGGATTGATGGCGTTCATGCCTGATGAATGTTCAGGGTTTTTCTTCCGGCGCGCACCCCCGTGTTAACGGAGGGAGCGCCGGAAAAACTCTGCGGGCAATCAGGCGTCATGCTTCACCACCTGCGGGGACAGGGCGGACTGGGGAGCATGGTGAACCATCGTGTAGGCGTACTCCACGCCCACGCCGTAAGCGCCGCCCTGCTGCTTGAGCAGATTCATCAGGGCGTCGTAATGTTCCTTGTTCTTCCAGTCGCGCTGGAACTCCAGAAGGGCTCCGATGGTCGTCAGCCGCGTGCCGCCCGCCTGGACGATGCGGGAAAGGGCCGCCTTCTGGGCGTCCTTGGAGGTGGCGCCGCAGCAGTCCTCCACCACGTAAATGTTATAACCGTCGCCGATCATCTCAATGGCGGGCCACGTGACGCACACTTCCGTCCAGAGCCCGGTAAGGAGGATATTCTTGCGGCCCGTCGCCTTGATGGCCTTCCGGAACTCGTCGGAATCCCAGGAATTCATGGACGTGCGTTCAATGACGTGCTGGCCCGGAAAAATATCCAGGAGCTGGGGCCAGACATAGCCGGAAAAGCCCTCTGTTTCCACGGCCGTAATCACGGTGGGCACCTGGAACAGCTTGGCGGCCTTCGCCAGCAGGGTGACGTTATTGATCAGGTCGGCACGGTTGATGTTGGCTACGCCAAAGGTCATTTGGGGCTGGTGGTCAATGAAAACTACGGCAGCGTCTTCCGGCGTGTACAGCTGATGATAATGCGAGGATATCAGGGACATCATCTTATTCTCCTTATAATCTATGTTTAATTAGTGAAATCGGGACCGCAGGCGGTCAGAAAACCGCTGGTCCATGATTGGTTGGAGACCAGTTTCCCTGTTTTTGTTGACACCATGCCAGAGTGTGACAAACCGTTTTAAGGCGGCAGGCTCTCCTGAAAAGACAGCCAGTTCTCCGCCGGACCGGAGGCTTCCCTGGAAAAGGCAGTCATCTCCGCACCAAAAACGAGCGCATTCCCGGAAATCACGCCTCTCCTTCGCGGAAAGGAGGAACGGCACAGGTTTCCCCTCATCTCGTTCCCTCCGGAACGGGAAACCAGCCTGTCTTTCCTGAAAACGTCCTCCGGCTGCGGAGGCGGCGCGTTCCGTTACTTCTCTTCCCCGTGCTCGATCTTCAAGGCATCCAGAATCTTCTCATATCCAGGCAGCCGCCTCTGGAAATCCTGAAAATTCTTGTCCTCCTTCCGGGTCCAGCCCGTTTCCGCATAAGCGGCAATGCGGGGGAACACATGGCGGTGCAGTTTGTCCGCATCTGCAATCCATTCCGTCCAGACCTGGCAGCCCAGGCCGATGACGTTCTGCTGATGTTCCGGCTTCAATCCCGCGAAAACGGGTTCAAAGGAATAGGATTTGGACAGGGGGAGCTTGTCGTAACCCTTGTTCATATAAGTCATATGGGAGGTGGAATTGACCACCTGGTGACCGTCTTCAACCGCCTTGGTGGCAATCTTGTCGGACCCGTACCAGAAATGGATGATGGCCTTCCCGTCCAGCTTGCCCAGAGCGGCCCCCTGGCCGCCGTCATTGTGCACGTCGGAACCCAGAATCTCATTCCATCCGATCATCCGTATTCCCTTCTTAGCCAGCATGCCGGAAATCCGGTTCGTAAACATGATCTGAAGGTCCGGGAAATTCCTGATGCCCTTCTTCTTCATGAACTCCTCAATGTGGGGCACGCCCGCCCAGTACTTCTTATACCGCACCTCGTCGCCGCCGATGTGGATGATGCCGCCGGGAAACAGGGCCGCCAGCTCTGTCATGATATCCCCCAGAAACTGGTAGGTCCGCTCGTTGGTGGGGTCAAACGCGGTTCCGTCATTGAAGCTCACGGGAATCTCCGTCACGGGCTTGGCGGACAACTTCAATTCCGGATAGGAGAACGTGGCGGCGGCGGAATGCCCGGGAATGTCTATTTCCGGCACAATCGTTATATTCCGGTCGGCCGCATAGCGGACGATGCGCCTGATCTGCTCCTGCGTATAAAAACCTTCATGGGGCCTGCCCTCATACTTGCCGCTCCCCCACGTCTCTATCTCCGTGTCTCTCCGCTTGCTGCCGATGGAGGTCAGCTTGGGATACTTTTTAATCTGGACGCGCCATCCGGCATCGTCGGACAAATGCCAGTGCAGGATATTCATTTTCAGAAGCCCCATCTGGTCAATCAGCCTCTTCACCTCCTCCTCTCCAAAAAAATGCCTCGCTTCATCCAGCATGAAGGCGCGCCACGCAAAGCGGGGATAATCCAGCATGGAAAAAGGCTTCTCCGCCACGGTCCAGCTTACCGCCCCCTTGTCCGCGCCATCGTCAAAAAACGCGGCAGGCAGCATCTGCGCCAGGCTCTGTCCGGCGTAATACACCCCTTTTGGTGCAGCAGCCTTGATCACGATATTTCCGGGCGCCGCTTCCAGGCGGTACGCCTCCGGTCCGTACTGTTTCAGGGAAGCATCCTTCTCTATTCGGATGGCCCCCGTTCCCCCCATCCCCGCCAGGGGCAGTCCTGTTCCGCCTGATAAAAACTGCTGCAGCAGACGGGCCTGACGCTGGAACCCGACGTCCTTCTCCCGGCACACGATGCGCGTGCCTCCATCCAGCTTCACGGGCTTCGCCTCGCTTTTGTCCGCAATCCTGACGGAAACGGGCCGGGGAATGATCTGGTCCTGCGCATTCACGGTCAGGCAGCATGCTCCGGAGAGCAGGAAAAGGAATACAGGGGAAACATAGCGGAACATCACGTCCAGTATACACCGCTTCTGCCGGGAGTCTTTCCTTTTCTTCCCGTTTTTCCTTAATCCCGTTAAAAGCGGTCAGGGAACCTCCCGCTCCATGACACGCCAGCCCGTCCGCTCCGCCTGAAATGCCATGATGCGCCCCTTGCCTTCCTTTTTCCCGCGGCGTATGATGGACACCATGAAAAAAGACGATACGCCGGGCCTGTTTGCCGCCTTCGCGGACCGGCCCCTGGCGGACCGCCTGAGACCGGCCGCCCTGGAGGAAATCGTGGGCCAGGACCACCTGCTGGGAGAGGGAGGGCCCATCCGGCTCATGGCGGATTCCGGCAAGCTGACCAGCTTCGTCCTGTGGGGGCCGCCCGGCTGCGGAAAAACCACGCTGGCGCGCATCCTGGCCACGCGCACGTCCATGCACTTCGTCGCGCTCTCCGCCGTCTTCTCCGGCATGGCGGATCTGAGGAAAGCCTTTGACGAGGCCGCCAAACGGCGGGAATACGGCCAGGGAACCCTCCTCTTCGTGGATGAAATCCACCGGTTCAACCGCGCCCAGCAGGACGGCTTCCTGCCATACGTGGAAAACGGAACCGTCACGCTCGTGGGGGCCACCACGGAAAACCCCTCCTTTGAACTGAACAGCGCACTTCTCTCCCGCTGCAAGGTCTTCGTCATGCATTCCCTGGACGCTCCGGCGCTGGAAAGCATCATTGAGCGGGCGGAATCCCTTCTCCAGCGCAAGCTGCCGCTCGCTCCGGAGGCGCGCGCCACCCTCATTGAACTGGCGGACGGGGACGGCCGCTACCTCATCAACCTGATGGAAAGCGTCTTTGACCTCTGCAAGCCTGACGAGACGCTGGACACGCCGGCCCTGCTGAAAATCGTCCAGCAGCGCGCCCCGGTTTACGACAAGGACCGGGAGGGCCACTACAACCTCATCAGCGCCCTGCACAAGTCCCTGCGCGGCTCTGATACGGACGCCGCCCTGTACTGGGCCGCGCGCATGCTCCAGGGCGGGGAAGACCCGCTCTACCTGCTGCGCCGCCTCACCCGCTTCGCCATGGAGGACATCAGCCTGGCGGACCCCGCCGCGCTGCAAATGGCCATTGCCGCGTGGGACACCTATGAACGCCTGGGCTCTCCGGAAGGAGAGCTGGCGATCGCGGAACTGGTCATCTACCTGGGCTGCGCCCCCAAATCCAACAGCGCCTACACCGCCTGGGGAGCGGCCCGGAAGGCGGCCAGGGAATACGGCTCCCTGATGCCTCCGGCGCACATCCTGAACGCGCCCACCAAATTGATGAAGGAGCTGGGCTACGGAAAAAATTACGCGTACGACCACGACGCTCCGGACGCCTTTTCCGGGCAGAACTACTTTCCGGACAAGATGCCCCGCCGCCAGTTCTACAAGCCGCCGGAACGGGGCTTTGAACGGGAAATCAACAAGCGGCTGGCATACTGGGACAAACTGCGCCGCCAGCGTGCGGAAGAGGATTCCGGAAGCTCCGGCACGCGGAGAGGCCGGAAAAAGCCCCCCGCCCCGGAGGAACAGGCCCCCTCATGAGGCATCCGCCGGCCACACGGCCACTTCCGCAATCCCCTGCCCCGGCGACAGCCGGATGCGGACATACCTGGCCTTCGCCTCCCCGGAGCACGCGGCGACCAATCCGGCCCCGTCCTTCAGAAGAACGGTTTTCACATCCTTCCAGGTTTTGCCGTCTTTGCTGACCTGCACCACGGGAGGCTGCCCTTTCCATATTCCGGCGGCTTTCGCCTCCACCCGGTCCAGGCGGAATTCAAACTCCATGTCCAGCCGCCACCATGGCTCCCTGTCTTCTGCGGACGGCACCCATGCGGAAGCGCCGTCGCCATCGGACGCCTTCATCGCGTCCTGAAGATTGGAGGAAGCGGAACAAGGCCTCAAAGCCGCCAGGTTCGCCTTCTCTCCGGCTCCGGTTCCGGACTGCCCGTACCGCGCCACCTGGGCATCCCTCTCCTGCGCGGAAAAACGCCTGTAGGGCCTCTCCTTCGTTTCCGCGCTCCTGCCCGCCACGTACGCCGGGGCGTTCCGGGAAACAATCTGGATGCTGTCCCCCTTCAATCCCGGGGAAGACGCCTTGATGACCGTTTTCCCGGCGTAATAAGACCGGAACTCAATAGCCGCGCAGCCGTCAATGAAGTCAATGTCCGTCCCGGGCGTGAACGTGATGCTCTTGCCGGTGGGGAACTCTCCGGGGCCTGATTCCACCGTGAGCGTTACCGGAACGGCATTGGCTATCTGCCTGCCGGAGGCATCCGCCACCTTCACGGTCACGTGCACATCGTCCGTGCCGTCAGCCGGGCTGATGACCTTCTTGTCCGCGGTCAGCTTCACCTGCGCAGGCGTTCCCTCCACGGGCCATTCCGGCGGGGGAATGTTTTTAAACTCATTCCTGTACCAGTACCAGGCCCTCTTGGGAATGCGGAAGTAATCCACAATGCCCATGCGTCCGCCGGAGGGCCAGATGCTGCCGTGGTCAAAACCGCACCAGACCGCCTCCCCCGCGCGCCAGGCATAGCGCGCCCCCGCCTGCTTGTCCCCGGCCATGTCCCCCCAGCCCGGCGCATAAGCCCCCGGCCTCCTGCAGCTCACGGAACCGTATTCCGTCACCATGCTGGGCCTGCCGGGCGTCTTCACATGGGAGCCGTCCCCGTTGAAGGCGGCCATGTCCCCCAGCTTGTCGAAATCGCCGCGCTGGCCTCCCCCGGCGCACACGGGGCGCGTCGGGTCCAGCTCTTTCACCAGGGCAATCAGCTTGCCGCACAGGGCCCTGGCCTCCGGCGCATGCCGGGTGAAAAACGGTTCGTTGCTGATGCTCCAGATGACGATGGAAGGGTGGTTGCGGAATTGCAGCACCATCTCCCTCACCTGGCGCATGCAACTCTCCTCAAACGCGGCGCGGTCCTTCTCTTCCGTGGGATAGGCGTCGCAATTCCAGTACCTGTCGTGCTCCTTGAAGCCGCCCATGCCCCAGAAAATGCCTTCATTCAGCATGCACATCCCCTCCCGGTCGCAGGCGTCCAGAAAAGCCTGGGAATGGGGATAATGGGAGCCGCGGATGAAATTGAACCCGGCGTCCTTCATCAGCAGCACGTCCCGGCGCGCTCCGGCGTCCGTCACGGCATCCCCCCATCCCGCGTGGTCCTGGTGCACGTTGGCTCCTTGCAGGTAAACGGGCTTCCCGTTAATCAGCATGCCCCGGTCCGCCGTCAGCTCCAGGGTGCGGAAGCCCAGGGGATTCTCCGCCCGGTCCAGCACTTTTCCCCCTTCGCCCACCAGCTCCGTCGTCACGCGGTACATGTTGGGAACGGCCGGACTCCACAGCCTGGGAGCGGCCAGCGGAGGCAGGTCCGTCTGAACGCACGCTTCCTTTCCCGCGCCCAGTTCCACGGGCTCTTCCCCGCGGAGCACCACGCGGCCACCCTTGTCCTCCCTCACGGTGTGGCGCACCGTCACCCTCTTTATCCTCTCGCTATCATTCTTCACTGCCGCCAGAATGCGGACCTTCCCGCGGGAAGGAGTCACTTCCGGCGTCTGCACCCAGATGCCGTGCGCGGGAAGATGCACGGGAGAACACACGTGCAGATGCACGTTCCGGTACAGGCCGCCGGAAAAGGTATGCTCTCCCGCCCGCGGGGCGATGCGGGGGTTCCAGCGGTTGTCCACGCGCACCTCCACCCAATTCTCCCCGCGTTTCAGGAAAGGCGTCAAATCCGTCCGGAACGCCGTATACCCCCCTTCATGCCATCCTGCGGCCTTTCCGTTCACCGTCACCTCCGCCACCTGGAAGGCTGCGCCGCAATCCAGAAAAACCTTCTGCCCCAGCCATTCCTCCGGCACCACGAGCTTCTTGCGGTAGGAGCCGCGCCCCGTGTAAAAGGAATCGGACATGAAATAGGGCAGGCTGAACGTATGTGGCAAATGCGCCGTCTGCCAGCCGCTTTTACCGGGCTCGTCTTCCAGCCGGAACTCCCAGCCGCGGTTCCAGGCCATCCTCCTGCAGGGAGACGAAGCTTTCTCCGCGGCGGAAACGGGCGTTTCCGCTCCGGCCATGGAAAAACACAGGGCGGCGGCGCCCAGCATACAGGCAATCATCTTGCGCATGCGTATGCTACCATTCCACGGTGCTCTTTCTTTCAACCAAAAAACATTTCCGCTCCCTGGAGCGCCCGCAGCAACAAGCCGTGCACCCCTTCCGGGCTGCACGGCTGGAAAAAAGCCTTCATTCAGGAAAGCGGCGCTCCCGCCGATCGTTACTGGGTAATAATATTCAGTTCAGCAACGGTGGCGCTTTGCTCGCCGCCCTTCACCGGGGAGCGGGCGTCCAGCTTGAAATAGCGGGCCTCCACAGGTTTGCCGAAGTCGATGCGCTGAACAGCCGGATCCTTCCGGATGTAATGGTAGGTGAACTGGCCTTTTTTCACTTCCTTCCAGTTCTGCCCGTCATCGGAAACGGAGAACGTGTACTGGCTGATGAGGCCCTTGTCCTTGTCCATTCTGGGCGTGTAGATGAATCCGGTGAACTTCATTCTGGTTCCCATGTCCACGGCAATGGAGTGGGGGAAGCCCGGCAGGCCGTTCGTATAGGACGTATGCCAGCAGGTATCCGGGTTCCCGTCAATGGCAAAGTGGGCGAAGCCGGTATCCGGCTCTTCCGAGGAAGCGCTCAGGATCTTCCATTCGCCCTGCCCCTTGATAAGGGGGAATTTCCGCTCGCCGGGAGACGTGGGAGGCACTTTGCCGGATTTCCCGGCGGCAGCCCAGGCCCTCACTTCCCCTTCGGGAAGCTTGAAGGGTTTCCGGTACGTTTTTTCCGGCCCCTTGTTGACGGAATACTTCATCTCCGTTCCGGGCGTGGAGGAAACCAAGCTGACCATGCCGTCCCCGTCCCGTTCAATCACGGGGGAATGGGGCACGCCCAGTCCCGCGCGCCCCAGGTTCAGCAGGGCGGACGTGGGGGCCAGCACAAAGCCCAGGGGGGTGGCTTCGCTCAGCGTCTGGTACTTCGCCAGGGGGCGCGGCCCGCAGGAGGAACCGCCCAGCCCCATCTGGAAGGCGTCCAGATTCACGATCACCTTGTCCTTCTCCGGCAGCCTGTCCAGGCTTTTGGCGTTGTTGAGCTCCTTCGGCGTATAACGCAGGATGGACACTTCCAGCGGGGCCCTGGGAGAAGCGGAGCCTACCCACAGCGCCGGAGCCGCCTTGGGTCTGGACAGGGCCACCCAGTCCGTCTCCATGCGGTTGCCCATGTCCTGGGGGCGGGAATAGGCGAAAAACATGTCGTCCACGGAAGTGCGGAACACGTCCTTCCAGCAGCTCGTGCGGCGGTCCCGGTAATTGTCCCACGGCCCCAGCCCCAGGTATTCCACCTGGTCATAGGCGGCAGGCATCCCGAAGGTGACGCCCAGCCGCAGGAGCTCTTCCCCCTTGGCGGAGGGATACATTCTGACGGAGGCATTGATGACGCCGTTGCCGAACACCGTCCAGGCAACCTCCCCGGAGAAGGAAAGGCCGGAGCCTTTCGTCCGGAATTGCGCCGTAATGCGGGCCACGCCGGGAGAAATGACGGCGGCCTTCACATCGGAATACTCCGCCTTCATGGTCTGCATCTTCATCTTCCCCTCAACCTTGCTCCTGATCCAGGCGTCGTTGTCCACCGGGGAACGGTACGCCTGGAGCGCCACCGGATAGCCGGGCAGAATCAGGTCCTGGCTGCCGTACCGGAGGGCGGAAAGCATGCCGTCCTTGAAGGAGGCGGAAAAGCCCTTCCCCTGCACCACCACGGGATCGCCCTGGCGCACGGAGACGGCGGGCAGCGCCGCCGGAGCCTTCACGGAAGCCTCCTTCTCCACGGCCGCCGGGAACCACTCGTAAGCTTCGCACTCGTCCGCCACATGCTCCAGTTGTTTGGCGGAAAGCTCCTTCACGTCTTCCGGCAGCTTGAACCGGGCGTCCGCCAGAACCATCAGGGAGCCCGTCTGCATGGCGGCGGAAGGCAGTTTCACCGTCACGGACTTGCCGGGGGCCGTCTCCGGCAGAGCCATGCGCTCCACGGCATGCTTGCCGCCGGGCGCGAGGGACACCAGGTAAAGCGTATAGCCCTTCAACGGCTTGTGGAAATACTTGTTGCGAACGGTCAGGGAACCGTCCTTGCGGTCAAAGGCCATGTACTGGTACACCTTCTTTACTTCCTTCGTCTTGGCCGTGGTGTTCCGGTTGCCCAGAATGATGCCGTTGTCGCAGAAATTGGCCTGGTTGGGCCTGTCCCCGAACATGCCGCCGTAGGCCTGCGTCACGCCCTTGAAGGGAGCGGGCTTGTAAATGCCGTTCCCGGCAGGGTTGGCGCGGAGGGACTGGTCCACAAAATCCCAGATGGCCCCGCCCACCATGCGAGGGGAGGACTCAAAGGCTTCCATGTACTCCTTGAAATTGCCCAGGGCATTCCCCATGGAATGGGCGTATTCGCACACGAAGAAGGGGCGGGAAGTCTTCTGCTTCCCCCAGTTTTCCACCCGGTCCACGGGCGGATACATGGCGGAATCCATGTCCACGGCCTTATGGCCGTGCGGGAATTCGCAGTAATGGAGGGGGCGCGTATCGTCATAGGCCCTGATGGCTTCCGAGGCCGCTTCAAAATTCGGCCCGTTGCCGGACTCGTTGCCCAGGGACCAGAACACGATGGAGGGATGGTTCTTGGAACGGTGCACCATGCTCATGTTGCGTTCCACATGCGCCTTCTTCCATGAAGGCTTCCGGGAAATATCCATGCCGCTGTTGCGGATGCCGTGGGCCTCGCAGTTGGCTTCATCCATCACGTACAGGCCGTAGCGGTCGCACAGTTCGTAGAAATAGGGATGGTTGGGATAGTGGGAGCAGCGGACGGTGTTGATGTTGTGCGCCTTGATGATCTGCACGTCCTTTTCCATCACCTCCCGCGGAATGGCGCGCCCGTAGTCCGGATGCGCTTCATGACGGTTGACGCCCTTGAACTTGACGGCCTTTCCGTTGACCAGCACCGCGCCGTTATCGGCGATTTCCACGGAACGGAAGCCGATATTGACGGACCGGGGGTCCTTCCCGTTCAGGGAATAGGTCACCTTGTACAGGTTGGGCGTTTCCGCCGTCCACGGCTTCACGCCGGGAAACTTCCTGTCCAGAGCCACCTGAACCTCGCCTCCGGCGGGAATGGCGGGAACTTCCAGCGTGCCGGAATCCAGCCTGCCCCTGTTGTCCGTCTGCACGCGGCCGGAGCCGCTCGCGCCCTCCCAATTTAAATTGGTGGAAATCCCTTCAATGGAATAATCCAGCTTCATTCCGGCGGGAATATCCTTCTTGCCGGAATTGCGGATGGTGAACGTTCCGTCCAGCACCCCGGTCGTGTAATCCTTCCTGTCCAGCCCCGCCTTCAGGAACAGGTCGCGCACGTGCACCTGCGGCTGGGCGAACAGGGTCACGTCCCGGAAAATGCCGGAAAGGCGCAGGAAATCCTGGTCCTCCAGATAGGAGCCGTCGCTCCAGCGGTACACCTCCACGGCAATCGTGTTCCTGCCCGGCTTCACATAGGGAGTCAGGTCGAACTCGCCGCCCGTATAGGAATCCTCGGAATAGCCGACTTTCCGGCCGTTCACCCACACGTAAAAGGCGGACTCCACCCCGTCAAACCGGATCATTACCTGCTCCCCCTTCCAGGAGGCGGGGAGATTGAAATCCCGTCGGTAGGAGCCCACGGAATTGCGCTCCTTGTATGCCGGCCAGTTCCTGGGCGGCTCTCCCATCACCTTGGGGGGATTCGGCTTGAAGGGATACGGGACGTTCGTGTAAATGGCCGTTCCATAGCCCGCAAGCTGCCAGTTGGAAGGCACCTTGACCGTATCCCATCCGGAAACGGAATAGGAAGGCTTGAAGAAATCGGCAGGCCTCCCGTCCGGCGTCATGGAAAACTTGAATTTCCAATCGCCGTTCAGGCTCAGCGTCTTGTCTCCCGCCGGGAGAACGGAGGCGCGGGGAGCCTCCTTGTTGATTCCCGTCACCTCTTCATTCTCCCAGTCCGGGGCTTCCCCCAGCAGGGGCAGCGCCGGAGCCAGGCACATCATGGAAAACAAAAATGCTCGTACCGTCTTCATCTCGGGTCAGGTGCTGGATTGCTTACTTGTACTTGTTGATGGAAGGGTCCTGATAGCGCTCGGAATCCTTCTTTCCTTCCTCCCCCCCGGAAGGCTTCAAGGTCCATTTGCAGGAATCCGTGTACGTTTTCCCGCCCACGGAGGCCGTGGCCGTGATGGTGTTGACACCGGGCTTGAGAGTCACTTCAGGCCAGACGGCGCGCTTCAATTCATCCGGCTTGACGCTTCCCACGGCCTTCCCGTTGACGGCCAGCTTCACCGCAGGGGCATTGCTGTAAACCTTCACGGGCACCGTCTTTTCCGTGCGCTCCGCAAACCTGCGGGACGTAATGTACACGGTCGGCTGGGGACTCCAGTTGGCCTTGTAGAAGAAATAGGCGTCCTTGGGCGTCTTGCGGTCATAGGTCACCAGCCCCTTGTCATTGATGCCGGGGCTTTCCCCCTCAAAGCGGGAGGCGGAACCGAAGTCAAACATGTTCCAGACAAAGGAGCCCCACACCTCCGGCCTCTCCCTGATGCACTTGTAATTGATCTCATGCGCCTGGGACTGCCATTCCTCCGGATGCCAGAACCCCGTGGGGGACGGCCTTTTGGCCGGATTCTCATGCATGCCCGTGCTGGCGCCATGGCCGTATTCGCTGACGGCGATTCCCATTTTGCCGCCGTAATCGCGGATGTAGCCGTTCAGGTTCCCCTTCATGGTTTCCGGGCCGCCCCCGTACCAGCCGGGATACGTATTGAACGCGATGTGGTCCGGAATATTGTTCAGCTTCTTGCGGCCCGCCTGGTTGCTGGCCGCCACTGTCATGCGGGAGGGGTCCGTCTCCTTCACGAACTTGTTCAGTTCCGTCAATTCAGCCTCCATGTCCACCCCTTTGGAGGAAGCCTCCGGCTGGTGGCCGATTTCATTGAAAATGCCCCACATGCAAATGGAGGGGTGGTTCCAGTGCTGGTAAATCATTTCCCGGGCCTGGAGGCGGTTGTTCTCCCGGAACTCCGGCGTATCACGCACCAGGTTGACGTTGGGCACCTCGGACCAGACGACCAGCCCCGTCTTGTCGCACAGGTCGTAAACATTACTGGAGGCTGGATAGTGGCCCGTTCTCAAGCCGTCCGCTCCCATGTCTGCAATCAGCCGGATGTCCCGCGCCTCATCTTCCGGAGAAAGCGCCCAGCCCTTCCCCTTCATGTCCTGGTGGCGGCTGACGCCCTTGACCTGCATGGGCTTCCCGTTCAGGACAAAGCCCTTCCCGGGATCGACGGAAACGGTCCGGAGGCCCAGAGGCTGCACTATTTCGTCCGTCTGGCCGTCCGCCGTCCTGATGGAAGTCTTCACCTGGTAGAGGTAGGGATTCCTGACTCCGTTCCAGAGCACGGGCTTGGCGATCGCCAGCGTTACGGGAACCTCCAGGTTCTTCTTTTCCCCGGCGGCGGCTTTCACCGTCTTTCCGGCCACCTTCCTGCCCTTCATGTCCAGGATTTCCACGGCTACATCCACGTCCCGCGCCTTCCCGTCCGAGTTCAGCAGGGTCTTCACTTCCACCTCCGCTTTGGACTTATCCAGGGACTTCGTCGTAATGAAGACGCCGGGGGAGGCGTAAAAGAGGGGGTCAATGCACACGCCGTCCGTTTCAATCAGCTCAATGGGCCGGTACAGGCCGCCGAACATGGAAAAATCCCCGCGCTGGGGCGCTATATGTTCCCGCTGCGTATTGTCCACCAGAACGGAAACCGTGTTGGCGCCTTGTTTCAGGAGGGGAGTGATTTCATAACAGAAAGCGGTAAACGCCCCCTCATGCCTGCCGGCAGGCTTCCCGTTGACGGAAACCTCGGAAACGATGCTGGCGCCTCCGCCGCGGATGAAATACCTCTTGCCCGGCCTGGGGGCCACCGGAAGAGTGCGGGAATAAACGGCGGAGCCGCGCCGGTAGGCGTCGCTGTTGACGGACTTGGCGTCTCCGCGCTGCCCCTTCACGCCGTCCGCGGCATCCTCCGCATTCCAGGTATGGGGAACCGCCACCTTCCCGGAAGAGCCTCCGTTGAAGCTGTAATCCCAGGAGCCGTTCAGGGAATGGACCTCACGGGCATCAGCCGCCAGAAAGGAGCCCAGGGCGCAGCACAGCCCGGCACACGATACGTTGAAAGAGTGAATTCTGATGTTCATGGTACAGCGGAATAATTTATCTCATACGTTCAGGCATGTAAAATACTTTCATCCTGCGGGGGAGTTCTCCCCTTCTTCTAACAAGAATTTATTGGCGTCAAATGGATAGTGTTCAATTTAACATTCATGAACATAACCATGCTTTCTAACATTTTCGGTTCCTGCACTACCAGAAACTTTGATTTTCCGATCGGATCAAAGAAAACATAAGTAACAACATATCCTTTACGGTTACGCGTTTTCCGATGGAAAGCATAAGTTTTCTTTACTATAAGGATGGCCTTTTTCATTAAAACCGTGTTTGTACAAACACGAGGAATGAGTATGAGAAAAGCACCGAATACAAATAAGTTGAAATACGTTGGAGCCGCGCTTCTGGAAGGGGAATCAGTCACCCTGATCCAGGCTGCAAGGCTGGTATTGGAAATCAAGGAGGCCCTGGGAGATGAAATCTGCACCATCACCCGGTGCAGGGAAGTCGTCTCCCTGGGACTGAACGCCATCAAGAACAAACACCATACCGTCAGCTTCGGTACGGCGGCCGTGGAATGCCTGCGTTCCAAAAGCCATCGCCGTCCCCGGACGCTGACGGACATCAGGAGCATCATCCACAAGCTCAAGAAGAGCAACCCGGAACTGGAGCACACGCCCCTCCGGAACCTGAGCGTGGAGGAATGCCAGAGCATCCTGATGAACACCTTCACCACGTCCCGTCAGAGGCACAAGGCGAGGCTCATCCTGAGCGGCATCTTCTCCTTCTCCGTCAAGCGCGGATGGTGTGATGAAAACCCCATCCTCCGCGTGGATACGCCCTTCCTGCGGGAGCAGGAAATTCCCGCCCTGACGCTGAAAGAAGTGACCCAGCTTCTCAAGGCGTGCATGGATGAATTTGACGGAAGCTGCGTGGCTGGAGCGGCCCTGATGATCTTTGCGGGCATCCGTCCGCAGGAAGTGGAACGCCTGCTCTGGGAAAACATCGCCATCCGCGACGGCTGCGTGATCCTGAACTCCAAGCATACCAAGACCGGAGGCGCCAGACACGTCACCATCCTGCCCGTGCTTGCCAAATGGCTCAAATTCTGCCGTGACAAAAGCAAGCCCGGACCCGGCACGCCCATTTGCCCGAAGGGCTGGACGATCAAGTGGCGCAAAATCCGCAAAAAAGCCGGCTGGGGCGGAAGAAAGAAATCATGGGTGCCTGACTGCCTGCGGCATACCTATGCCAGCTATCACGCCAAGCACTTCAAGGACTACAACCTGCTGCAAATGGAAATGGGCCACCGCTCCTCCTCCCTGCTCCGCACGCGGTACCTGAACATGAAAGGCATTTCCCCGCAAACGGCCACGCGCTTCTGGGGGCTGACGCCGGCCAAGGTCATTGCGGAGACGGAACCGCCGGAAGAACCGCCGGCGGCCTGATGGGCAAAGAGAAAAACGCTTTGGAACGGAAGGCCCTTTTCCCTGCCGGGGCATGGAAAAAAGGCCGTTTCCTACAGCTCGTAATAGGTATATCCGTTCAGGCCGGAACGGAACACTTCCAGAGCCCTCCGGCGTTCTGACGGAGATATTTTCCCGTCGGCTACGGCCTGTTCCGCAAACGTGCGGAACTTGTTGATCAGCTCCTTGGGGTCATATTCCACGTAGGAAAGGACGTCAGCCACCGTATCGCCCTCCACTTCATGGGTGTAAACGGGGCGGCCGCCTTCCAGGTGCACGCCCACCACGTTCGTATCCCCCAGCAGGTTGTGCAGGTCTCCCAGGGTCTCCTGATAGGCCCCCACCAGGAACACGCCTATGTAATAATCGTCCTCTCCGGGCTTGATGGCATGGAGGGGGAGAGCGGTAGCCACGTCCTCACGGTCGATGAAATGGTCTATCTTCCCGTCGCAGTCACAGGTGATGTCCGCCAGCACGGCCTTGTTCGTGGGCCGTTCGTTCAAACGGTGCAGAGGCATCACGGGGAAAAGCTGGCGGATGGCCCAGGAATCCGGCAGGGACTGGAACAGGGAGAAATTGCCGTAATAAAAGTCCACCATGGAGCAGGAAAGCTCCCGGAGGTCTTCCGGAATGGTTTCCATCTCCGCCAGCATGCGGGAAATGCGGCTCAGGATGTGCCAGTAATAGGCCTCTCCCAGCCCGCGCTGGCGCAGGGTGGCGTTCCCGTAAAAAAACTGGGCGCGCAGCTGGTCCCGGTAATAGCAGGCGTCATTGTAGCACTCCTGCATGTTCTTCCTGGCCAGGGTCCGGTCCGTATCCGCAAAAGCCTTCAACAGCTCCGGCGCATCCTCCGGCAGCTCGGGCGGCGGTTCCTCGCCCGGCGCGCTCGTCACGTCCAGCACGTTGAACACCAGCACGGAATAATAGGCCACTACGGCACGCCCGGACTCCGTCACCAGCGTGGGATGGGGCACCTCGTACTTGGTGCACATATCCCCCACCACCTCCACCACGTCACGGGCGAACTCCGCAATGGAATAGTTGCAGGAGGAATGGAAATTCGTCTTGGACCCGTCGTAATCCACGGCCAGGCCGCCGCCCATGTCCAGCGTGCCCAGCGGCGCGCCCTCCTTCACCAGGTCCACGTAAATGCGGGCGGCCTCCGTCAGCCCCTCGCGCACCACGGAAATATTCGGAATCTGGGAACCCTGGTGGTAATGGAGCAGCTTCAAGCAATCCAGCGCATCCACCTGCTTCAGCTTATCCACCACGTCCACCACCTGGGCCGCGTTCAGGCCGAAGACGGACTTGTCCCCCGCGGACTCCTGCCACAGGCCGGACCCCTTGGCCGCCAGCTTGATGCGCACGCCCAGATTGGGGCGGATGTCCATCCTCCGGGCGCGTTCCAGAATCACGTCCAGCTCGGAAGGCATTTCCAGCACAATGAAAATATTCAGCCCCATCTTCTGGGCCGTCAGCGCCAGGTCAATGAATTCGTCATCCTTGTACCCGTTGCAGATCAGGTAGGCATTCGGATTGTGCATGTGGGCCATGGCGGCAATCAGCTCCGGCTTGGAACCGGCCTCCAGACCGTAATCATACTTGGTGCCGAACTCCGCGATCTCCTCCACCACCTGCCGCTGCTGGTTCACCTTGATGGGGTAGACACCCTGGTACTTGCCCTGGTAATCCGCTTCCTTGATCGCCTTCCGGAAGCTGTCGTTCAGCTCCGCAATGCGGCTGCGCAGCAGGTCCCGGAAACGGAACAGCACGGGAACGGTGGTGCCGCGCTCCTTCAGGCCTTCCAGCAGGTCGCACAGGCTGATATCCTTTTTCCCGCCGTCCTCGTCGTTCAGGCGTACGGTCACTTCCCCTTTCTTGTTGATCCGGAAATAACCGTTCCCCCAGTCGTCAATGCCGTACAAATCTGCGGAATCATGATGACTCCAACCCCGGACTTTCTGTTTGATGCCTTCTTTAGCTGCTGCCATGTCAATCTGTCTGGTCAAATGTTCTAGCCCAGGCGGGCTTCAAAATCTTCATAAGTAAAGCGGCGCACCGTCTCCACGGAGCCGTCCTTCCTCTGGACGGCGATGTCCGGGTGGCGCACGCCGTTGAAAAACGTGGTCTTCACCATCGTATAATGCGCCATATCGTCAAACACGAGTTCGTCGCCTGCCGCCAGGGGCTCCGCAAAGGAATAATCCCCTATCCGGTCTCCCGCCAGACACGTGGGCGCGCCCAGGCGGTACGTATGGGAGCCCTCCCCGGCGTTCCCCGCCAGCGCGTAGCTCTCCCCGGCCATCTGCACGGCGGGCTGCCGCGCGGAACGGAGGGAGGCGTCCCGGACAATCTGGAATACGTCCGGGCGGTAGGGCATTTCCAGCGTATCCGGCATGTGGGCGGACGCGGAAACATCCAGAACGGCGTGCTCCACCCCTTCCGAGGAAAAAATATCCAGCACCCTGCACCTCAGCACGCCGGTATGGATGGCTGCGGCCTCTCCCGGCTCCAGCCAGACCTCCACCCCGTAGCGCTCGCGAATGCGGCGGACGAGCTCCGCCAGCAGCTTCCGGTCATAGCCGGGCTTGGTAATCCAATGGCCCCCGCCCATGTTCAGCCACGTCATCTCCGGGCGGGACAGGATGTGGCCGAAGTGCCGTTCCACCGCGCCCAGCGTAGCCGCCAGGTCATCCGCCCCCTGTTCGCACAGGGTATGGAAATGAAGGCCGGAAATGCCGGTCAAATCCGCCCCCTGCATCACGTCCGGCGTGACGCCCAGGCGGGAGCCGGGCGCGCAGGGGTCATACAGGGGCGTGTGGCCGGTGGAAAACCGGGGATTGACGCGCAAGCCGCACTTCAGCTCCCCGGAAAGAAAGCGGGGATGCCGCATCACCTCCTCCCGGAAGCGGCTCCACTGCGTCAGGCTGTTAAAATCAAGGTGGTCGGAAATCTCCGCCAGCTCCGCTATTTCTTCTGGAGCATAGCCGGGAGAATAGGTCAGCACATGCTTCCCGAACCTGCGCCGGGCCAGCCGCGCCTCCCACAGGCCGGACGCGCAGCAGCCGTCCAGCCAGGGGGACAGGGCATCAAAGCAGGGCCAGCAGGAAAAACCTTTCAGAGCCAGCACGATACGGCACCCGGCGGCATCCGCCACATCCCTCAGGATAAGGGCGTTGCGTTCCAGGGCAGACTCGCTGATGACGAAGGCGGACATAAAGCAACGACAACCTAAGCGATTCAGAACGATTTGCGAGAAAAATTTGAGTAATCTACCATCATACCCTCAAGGCGGCACGCATGAAAGGCTTCCGCCGCGCCTGCGCGGTTCCCCTCATCAAACGGAAACGTCAAAAAACGCCACAAATCGGCACTTCCTGCATTCTTTTCCTTGAAATGGGATGTGTTTTCCTCTTTTATAACGTAACCATTGCGATTGCCATGACTAACATTCATCCCTTCACCACTGCAGCAGCCTGCATCCTGACCGCCGGAGCAGCGCTCTTCACCAGCTCCTGCCAACCTACCTCTCCCGAGAGCTACGCCCGTCAATTCGCTACTGCCCAGCACGTTTCCGTACACGGGTACAACGGCCGTGAAACGCTGACCACCAGGGTTTACGCCGACTGGGGCGGCATGCCGGCCAATGCGCGCCGCGCCATGGAGGAATACATCAAGGGAGCCGAATGGAAAACGATGGACTACATCCGTCCGCAGTACTTCATCCAGGTGGACCGCTCCTACTGGGCGATCTGCATTGACAATGACGGCAACCTGGTGGGCATCATTCCCTTCCGCAATGGCAGGGACGCCCGCAAGATGTCCGTCAACAACCACTTCAAGATGCTGGTCAACACGACGGACCGCGCTCCCGCCCTGGGCTATGCCATCCTGAAAAACCTGGCTTATGCGGACGGCCTCCGCGTCAGCACACGCAAGGCTGACGGCCTGGAAACGCCCGTTCCGGCGCCCCCCGCCGTGAAGGTGGTCGTTCCTCCCAAGGAAACCGCTCCGGCTGCCGCCCCCGCCGCCAAGCCTGCCGCAGCTCCTGCTGCCGAACCCGGCACGACGGAGGAAACTCCTGCGGAAGACGCTACCGGAACGGAAGAAACTCCCGCTGCGGATAACGCGACTGAAGGCGGCGACGCCACGGCGACGGATGACGCCGCTTCCGACGACTTTTAAGATGCCTCCCCTTCCGGGGATGCCATCGCCTTAATTTCCACCACGCTCCGCCGGCACGTACGGCGGGGCGTTTTTTATCCCCGTTCCTCCGGAACAAAAGCAAGTTTGCCGTTATTTTCACCTTCTCCCCATCCTGAAAAAAGAGAACGGAAAAATTGCGTTTTTAAGCGGGACCGTATTTCCGGGAAGGGGAAACTTCCTCCGCTGAATATCGGAAAAGCTACCGCAGGAAAGGCAGGGAGGCTCCCTGCCCGGATGGGGGCAGAATGGCCGTGCCGGGGAATACGCCGTTTTCCCGTGTTTTCCCATGGACAGCCTGCGGAGGAATGGCTTGCCTGAAAAGCCCGGAGGATTTCACGGGAACCGCATGGAGCGCCGCAAGCCTTTGCGGCAGATGAAAAGAAACTGAGCGCCAGCGAACGGATATTGAAAAAAGTCCGTTAATCAAAACAGCGTACGCCCTCCGGCCGCCTGTTCATGCGGAAGCCGCAGAAATTGGCGGCGCTTACCGCAGGTCTTTTCAGAACAGGAACGCGGCGCGGAGAAAAGCGCCTGTGAACAGCCCGTTTCATGGAGAAACTGCCCTTCCGGCAAAGGCGGTCACAAGCTGGATGCCCTGCCGGAAGCAGGGCATTCCCATTCACCCGCCTTCACCAGAGGCACATCTGCCGGCCCTGATGGAAAAGAAACCGGAAACTGCTGCGGAATCTCAATTCCCGCCCTTCTTCACCTGGTCGGGCCACGGAACGGAGCTTCCTTCCGGCGCGCCCAGCTCATTACCCTTCTTGTAGGTGGGCATCTGCGCCTTCCGCTCGCGGAGCAGCTTGCCCATCAGGCCGGCCATTTCCTTCAACTTCCGCGGCTCCCTGGCAGCCAGGTTTTCCTTTTCACCGATATCCTTCTTCAAATTGTACAGCTCAAAGCTCTGGTTCCCGTGACGGTAAATCAGCTTCCAGTCCCCGTGGCGCAGGGCGGTGGAAGCGCCGTACTGAGGAGCCTGACGATTGTTTTCCCCCCAGTTGTTGGGCTGGTGGAACAGCAGGGGACGGTCCGCAGGGAACCGGCCTCCCTTGAGCAGCGGGACCAGGCTCAGGCCGTCCAGCTTCTGCGGAACCTTGGCGTTCCGGCATCCCGCTATATCCAGAAGGGTCGGGAAAAAGTCGTCAATCACCACCGGAACAGCGCACCTGGAACCGCCCTTCGTCACGCCGGGCCAGGAAACGATCATGGGCTCCCGGATGCCGCCCTCCATGCACGATCCCTTGCCGAAGGAAAGGGGATAATTGGCGTCCTCATTGCCCAGCCTGCCGGAAATGGCCAGGCCGCCGTTGTCCGACATGAACACCAGCACCGTGTTCTTGTCCATGTCATGCTCCTTGAGGTACTTCATGATATCCCCCAGGCTCTTGTCCATCCCCTCGATCAACCCGGAATAATGCTTCTCCACCGGAGACCACTTGTGCCCGTCCTCCGGATTCTTGTAGGAATCCGCAAACCTCTTGTCGTAGGCGCGTTCATCCAGCGGGGAGTGCAGGGCGTACTGGGCCATGTACAGGTAAAAGGGCTTGCCGGCCTCCTTCGGATTGGTCCTGATGGCTTCCAGCCTCTTGAGGGCCTCAAGAGTCAGCGCCTCCGTCAAAAATACGTCGTCCTGGTAATAATTATTCTCATCCAGCCCGCGCACATGGTTGAACCCTTTTCCGTAATGCTTGGAACCGCGGTAATCTGCCGGGTGACCGATTTCCGTACCCGCAATATTATAGTCAAATCCCATATTCAACGGGTTGGATCCCGGCGTTCCCTGGGTGCCGAAATGGGCCTTCCCGCAGTGCACGGTGACGTAGCCGCACTTCTTCAGCATCTCCGGCAGCGTGGCCGCCGTGACGAAGGGGCGCGTCATGTTGTAATGCATGTCTTCCCCGGAAATGGGGCGTTTCGTCGTCCCCCGGGCGGGAATCCCAACCGGCTGGAGGCCGTTGAGGGCCCAGTCCGGCGGCTGGAGATTTTTGTTGTTGCGGTCCGTCGTTCCGTTCTGCTCCCTCACCCAGCAGGTCACGCGGTGCCGCGCCGGATTCATGCCGGACATCAGGCTCACGCGGGAAGGCGTGCAGAGGGGATGGGCGTACGCATCCGTAAACGTCATGCCCTGCGCGGCCAGCTTCTCCATGTTGGGCGTGCGGTAGCGCTCGTTCAGGAACGTCTTCTTCGGGTTGCCCCGGTCGTCGGACCAGAACGGGTGGGACGTATCCTGCCAGCCCATGTCATCCACCAGGAAAACGATGATATTGGGCTTCTTTCCGGAAACGGGGTGGGAAGTATTGCTCTGGGCGGACGCCCCGGCAAGCAGGGAAAACGCGCCGCAGGCGGCGGACAGGAGACAGGCGGAGAACTTCATGGTCGCAACATATTTAATATAATCGTCAAAATCCTTTCAACCTAAAAATACGCACAAGCAACCTCTGGTCTTTCCTCTTTTTTCCGGAAAAAGGCATCATCCTCCGGGAAGCGGCGGAAACGCTTTTGCGCCACCGGGTTTAGGCTTGATTGGCCAGCGGGCGGAGTATACATTCCTCCCCATCATGTCCGAGCGCAAGAAACCATATCCCTTTGACGTTTTTGAACCCAAATGGCAGCAGATCTGGGACGAAAGGAAAACCTTTAAAGTAAGCAATCCCGGAGAAGAGGGCTTTGACGCGTCCAAACCCAAATACTACGTGCTGGACATGTTCCCCTACCCCAGCGGCGCGGGCCTGCACGTGGGCCATCCGGAAGGGTATACCGCCACGGACATCGTAGCGCGCTTCAAGCGCATGAACGGCTTCAACGTCCTTCACCCCATGGGGTGGGACTCCTTCGGCCTTCCCGCGGAGCAATACGCCATCAAGACCGGGCAGCACCCCTCCGTCACCACCTTCCAAAACATTGACAACTTCCGCCGCCAGCTCAAGATGCTGGGCTTCTCCTATGACTGGGACCGGGAAATAGCCACGACGGACCATGAATACGTGCGCTGGACCCAGTGGATATTCCTCCAGCTCTACAACTCCTACTACAACAGGGAACTGAAAAAGGCGCGCCCCGTCTCCGAACTGGAGGAACAGGGGCTGAGCCGCGAGGAAATCGACCAGCGCCGCCTGGCCTACGTGGCGGAAGCGGCCGTCAACTGGTCCCCGGACCTGGGCACCGTCCTGGCCAACGAGGAAGTGGAGGAATGGAAATCCAAGGGCCACCGGGTGGAACGCCGCCCCCTGCGCCAGTGGATGCTGCGCATCACGGACTACGCGGAGCGCCTCATTGACGAACTGGAGCCGCTGGACTGGCCGGAATCCATCAAACTGCTCCAGCGCAACTGGATAGGCAAATCTGAAGGGGCGGAAGTGGACTTCACCCTGAACGGGGAAACCATCACCGTTTACACCACCAGGCCGGACACCCTCTTTGGAGCCACCTACATGGTCCTCTCCCCGGAACACCCGCTGGTGGACACCATCACCACGCCGGAACAGAAAGACGCCGTGGAACAGTACCGCGCCCAGTGCGCCTCCAAGAGCGACCTGGAACGCACGGACCTCTCCAAGGAAAAAACGGGCGTCTTCACCGGAGCCTATGCCGTCAACCCCGCCAACGGGGAACAGGTCCCCGTCTGGATTGCGGACTATGTGCTGATGGGTTACGGCACGGGAGCCATCATGGCCGTTCCGGCCCATGACGAACGCGACTTCGCCTTCGCCCAGGTATTCGGCCTCCCCATTCTCCAGGTGGTCCAGCCGCCCAGTGAAGACATTGACTGGCGCGGCTTCTGCGGTTATGAAGGCGCCAGCGTGAACTCCGGCTTCCTGACGGGGCTGCCCACTCCGGAAGCCAAGGAAAAAATGATCCTCTGGCTGGAGGAAAACGGCAAGGGCCGCCGCAAGGTAAACTACAAGCTCCGTGACTGGCTCTTCTCCCGCCAGCGCTACTGGGGGGAACCCTTCCCCATCGTCTGGGAAGACGGCCGCCACCGCGCCCTGCCGGAAAGCGAACTCCCCGTGCTCCAGCCCGATCTGGACGACTTCGCCCCCACGGGCGACCCCCGCGGCCCGCTGGTCAGGGCCACGGAATGGATTGCGTACACTCCCACGGCCCACCGTGAAACGAACACCATGCCCCAGTGGGCCGGCTCCTGCTGGTACTACCTGCGCTACCTGGATCCGGAAAACACGGAACGCTTCGTCAGCCGTGAGGCGGAACAATACTGGATGGGCTCCACCGGCAACCCCGGAGGCGTGGACCTGTACGTGGGCGGCACGGAACACGCCGTGCTCCACCTGCTCTATGCCCGCTTCTGGCACAAGGTTCTCTTTGACCTGGGCTACCTCACCACCAGCGAGCCCTTCCAGAAGCTCGTCAACCAGGGCCTCATCCTGGGGGAAGACGGCCAGAAAATGTCCAAGTCCCGCGGCAACGTCGTCAATCCGGACGACATCGTCCGCGAATACGGAGCGGACTCCCTGCGCCTGTATGAAATGTTCATGGGGCCCCTCAAGGACGTGAAGCCCTGGGCCACCAAGGGGGTGGAAGGCATCTCCCGCTTCCTGGCCCGCGTCTGGCGCGTGGCCTTCCGGGAAAACCAGGAAGGCGAATGGGAAATCAACCCCAAGCTGGCGGCGGACGCTCCAGAAGCCGCCGTGCTCCCCGTGCGCAAGGAACTGCACAAAACCATCAGGAAAGTGACGGAAGACATCAATGACATGTCCTTCAACACCGCCATCGCCAAAATGATGGAATGCACCAACGCCATGACCTCCGCGGAGGTGGTGGACGTACAGGACTATGACGCCTTCCTGACGCTGCTGAACCCCTTTGCCCCCCATCTCACGGAAGAAATTCACAGCCGCCTGCAAGCGAAATTCCCCGCCCTGGCGGAAACGCAGCTCTGCCAGAAAAACTGGCCTGTCTGGGAGGAAGCCCTGCTGGTGGAAAACACCGTTCCCATGGTCATCCAGGTGAACGGCAGGCTGCGGGACAAGCTGGAAGTGCCCAGGGACATCTCCCGGGAAGAACTGGAAAAGCTGGCCCTGGCCTCCGCCAAGGTAAAAATCTTCCTGGACGGCGTCACCGTGCGCAAGGTAATTGTCGTGCCCGGCCGCCTGGTCAACATCGTAGCCAACTGACACCCCGGAAAGACTCTGCCATCATGACCATGATCGCCCCGTCCCTGCTGGCCGCCGACTTCTCCCGCATCGGGGAGGAAGCGCGCCGTGCCTTTGACTCCGGAGCCGACTGGCTGCACCTGGACATCATGGACGGCCACTTTGTGGACAACATCTCCTTCGGCCCGGAAATCTGCGCCGCCGTCAGAAAAGCGGTGGGGCCGGACCGTTTCCTGGATGCCCACCTGATGATTGAACGGCCGGACCACTACTTTGACCGCTTTGTCAAAGCGGGCGTCAACCTCATCTGCTTCCATGTAGAGCTGGGGGACCCCCACTACATCCGCGACACCCTCAGGCGCATCCGGAAAGCCGGAGTGAAAAACGGTCTGGCCGTCAACCCGGCCACGCCCTTTGACGCCGTAGTTCCCTACCTGGAGGAAATAGACCTGCTGCTGGTCATGTCCGTGGTGCCGGGCTTCGGCGGACAATCCTTCATGCCCTCCGTGCTGGACAAGGTGGAAAAAGCCGCCGAATGGCGCACGGAGCACCAGGCCCCTTTCCTGATTCAAATGGACGGAGGAATCGGCAAAGACAATGCCGCGCAGTGCGCCCTGGCCGGGGCGGACGTGCTGGTGGCGGGCTCCTCCACCTTCAAGGCTCCGGACATGGCCCGCGCCATTGCGGAAATGAAGTAACCTGCGAACGGTCCTTACCCAGCCCGTTATTCCGGAAAATCAAAAAATCCGGCATTCCCGGGAGGAGTGCCGGACTCTTTCATTAATGGCTCCGTTAATCAGAACCTGCGGCGGCGCATCAGCAGGGCGGCCAGCCCCAGCAGGCCGAGGGAGGCGGAAGCCGGTTCCGGCACGGCGGCCAGCGTCACTTCCGCCCTCAACGCCGGTCCCCATACGGAACCCTCCGTACTGGTAAAGCCCGCATTCTTATACACATCCCCGATGTCCACGCCGTCGGCTTCCTTGCCAAGCCTCAACCTGGCGGAGGAAAAGCTCACGTCATCCCAACTCGTGGCATCTGAAATCTGCGTCGTCGTAAAAGCCACGTAATAAGTTACGCCGCTATCAAGCTGCAAATTATTGAACACGGCCTTCTCCCAGGAGGCCGCTCCGTCTCCGGCGCCATCTCCGGCCATGTCAATGGTGGTCGTGGACTGCCCCACGAACGTCGTTCCGTCCTTGGTGGCGGCGGAGGAAAAAATCGTCACGTACAGCCCGTCGGTGGCATCCGTCCTGTTCGTCGCCTTGGCAATATCCAGTGATTGCAGGAACACCGTGGAATTCGGTGAAATCCCTTCCCCGGAGGAAAGAAGCATGTGGTCCAGGTCAAAGGAAAAACCGTAATAGGCTCCGTATCCCCCGGAAGTCAGGGTGGAAGGATCGTCTTTGGTCGTCGTGCTCAACACAGTAGCCGCCTGTGCCGTTGCCAGGCTGGCCAGAACACCAAGAATACATAGGCACTTCATAAATTTATTCTTATTAATGGGTGAAATACGGAATGGAACCCGTTGCCCAAGGAAATAGCGGATTATGAATCCGTTAAAGATTCTACAATCCGGAAAAGCTGTCCTTCTCCACACCCCGGCTTGGCTGGAAAAAACTCCAAATGGACATTCCATCAACATTTCCCACATTCACTTTTTACGGCCGCATATCGTCTGGTAGTCCAGGACCTCCCGGCTCTGATGGATGTCCTCACCGGAATGCAGTGACGGCTATTAAAAAAAACTTCCGCTATGCTCCAGAAAGAGTTTCAACAACGAAAAGCAGGAACTCTGCCGCTTTCAGGCGCCAGTGCCGCAAAGCCACACTCCATCAACACTTCCACCGTCCCCTTTCACAGCCGCATATCTCCCGGGAGCCAGGGCCTCCCGCCCTGATGGAGGCCGCCGCTGAAGAGCGTAAAGACGGTTATTAACCATTACTGGAACGAAAAGAAAGCCCATTACATCAGGAATACCCTCTGACAATTCCCATGATATGGACAAGCTCAAATTCCCCAAAACCTTTTTCTTTCAATTTTGTAAGCTTGACTCCGGATTCATAATCCGGAGACATCATGGCCGCACCCCTTCCCGGACCGCAGCTACTCCGCAGAGACGCCCATCATATCTCCCTGACGGGCAAACAACTCCATGCCTTCCGCCGTCTTTTCCAGCAGGTCGGGAGCCAGGCGTATTCTGCCCGGTTCAAAAAAGCACATCACCGTGGAGCCTCCAAAGGCAAAATACCCCTTCTCCCCCCCTCTTGCGGCGGGAACGTCCGGAACATACGTCTCCTCAATCAGCCCCACCCCGGTGGCGCCCACCTCCAGCATGGCGACCTCTCCCCACAACTCCGACCGGATCAGGGTCAAATTCCTTTTATTAGTCCATAGCCACGCCAGCCGGCGGCGCAGGCAGTACGGAGACACGCTCGCCAGCGGACCGCCCAGCCTCGTCCACGGGCCGGGCACCCCGGACACCGGAAAATGAAAACGGTGGTAATCCGTGGGGCACAGGCGCGACAAAACGACGGCGCCTTCCGCATACCGTCCGGCCAGCGCTTCACTCCCCATAAGGGCGGGCAGGTCAAAACTCTGCCCCTTCACGAAAACGCTCTTGATTCGGTCAGCGCGTTCCCAGCCCATGTGCCGGGCATCCGCGGGAAAAACGGCCGTATCCTCCCCACCGGCCAGAGGGCGAGCTCCCGGTTTCAGGCGGCGGTAGAAAAAATCGTTGAAATGCTTGAACTCTCCCATCCCCTTGAGGGAATCCTCCATATTGATGCCGTACTCCTCCACAAAGGAGTGGATGGAACGCGCGCTGGAAGGACGGTTCTTCAGCCACCCCAGCAGACGGGAAAAAACGCCGCGCTTGATCAGGACATGCAGTGCAGCCCGGCCTGTGGAAGTGCCGTAAATCCATTGCAGGTACTTCTCTCCCAGCACCTGTTCCCGTTCTTCCCTGCCCGTGTAGCGGTTGTAATAGCGTATGCCCTCCATGAAACGCCTAGAGTGTCGCCCGCTTCCCCATTTGTCCAGCCGAAAGAGGCTCGCCGCCTCCTATTTCCCCTGTGCGCGCTCCGGATCCTCCTCCGTACCGGAATCCTTTCCTTCCGCCGCGCGGTCATACCATTCCCGTGCAAGATTCAAATCCTGCGGAACTCCATTGCCGTGTTCATAACAGGCGGCCAGCAGGTACTGGGCGTCCCTCTCGTCCGCCTCCGCAGCCTTACGCAGCCAGTACATGAACAAATCCTCATTCTTCTCCACCAGGCCGCCTTCCCGGTACTCCAGGGCCAGGTCAAACATGGCCTCCGGCTTGCCCTGCTCCGCTGCAAGCTGCAGCCAGTGGAGGGCCTGCGTATCGCTCTTCTCCGCGCCCAGGCCTTCATGAAAACAATCATACAGGTCAAAGGCGGCATCCGCATCTCCCGCATCCGCCTTCTGCTTCAACCCGGGCAACGCCCTGTGAAACCACTCCTCCGCCCGGTCCGGGTCCTTCTCCACGCCGTCCCCCTCCTGGTAAATGCGCCCCAGACGGAACTGGGCGGAGGGATTCCCGGCTTCCGCCTGCCGGACGATCTTACGTTTCCACTCCTCCAGAAACTTCTTCATCCTGCCGCTTCTCCATTTCAGCGCCACCAGAAAAACGACCGCTACCAGCACCATCAGCAAAATAGGCGTCCATTCCAAAAAATCATTCAACCAGTCTATATGCATCTTATCTTTATATTGGATTGCTCCGGCTTCATCCATCACAAACTGTGAACGCGGAAAAAAATCCCATGCCGCAGGAAATACACCGCTTGCCTGCTTCCCTTTTCCGGACAGGCTGTCCGGAAACCATAATAAACCATCCGGAAAGTTGTTCATCCGGCGTCCTCCCCAACATAAAAACCCTCCTCAAAAGAATATTCAATAAATAACCATTTAAAACCATTTATCAAAATAATCACCTCCCTTACCATGCAGACATCATTAAAAACAACTGCACTATTCATTCTACGCACCCCGTGAGGGTGCGACTGACATGGACAAGCCGCTTTGTCTTGGCTCCCGGGTTTCAATCCACGCACCCGTGAGGGTGCGACCAACGGACGGAAGGGAGGCCGGAAACCAAGCTCGGTTTCAATCCACGCACCCGTGAGGGTGCGACAATCCGCTCCTATGCTAAATTGGCCTTGTTCCCGTTTCAATCCACGCACCCGTGAGGGTGCGACCAAACTTCCATATTCTTTGCCTTACATAAAGTTAGTTTCAATCCACGCACCCGTGAGGGTGCGACGGCCTGGAGGATACGGGTTGAGCATCAAGGGCGCAGCAAGGGGTTTGCGCCAACCTGATGCGGAAGCCGGATACGGTCAGGCCCGATAAGAGGTGATTCTTTTGTCAATATCCATTTCCCAATCACTTGCAGCAAGCGCCGGTCTCCCGGGAATTTTCTGTGAGCTTGGGGTTGGCGCAAGGCGGCATCAGACGCGGCGTTATTCCGTAATATTCCATCTTCGCCGCGTCCGGTCCGGCTTGCATTCAACTTGGTTCATTGATGCTAGCCGTTCCCCTCTGCCGCGTCCAGCAACATCTTCCACGTTCCTTCAAACAGAACCGTGCATCCCCGGAGCCGCCAACATGGAGACACATACACAACAGGCCTCCCGGGCGGCGCGCCGTTTTCCCCATTGCCGGAAGCCGAATTCCCCTCCGGTTTCCGCTGCCATTAAAAAGGAGCCGCCCTTGCGGACGGCTCCCGTTAACGAATGAATGACGGAATATCCCTTACAGGGCCGTCGGAATTTCCTTGCCCAGTTCGGACGCCTTCTTGGCGGAGCCGTCCCCGGCAATGCGTTCCAGAATCACGTCCTTGTAGCTCATGCCGCCCAGGATGATCGGCAGCACATGCACGTCGTGAGGAACCATTACGTCCAGCACGTACGCCTCCGGGGATTCAATCATGCGGGTGATGGCCGCCGGAAGTTCCTCTATGCGGAGCACGCGCTCGCACTTGACGCCGAATCCGGCGCAGATGAGCGGGTAGTTCGGGTAGATGACGTCTTCCGTCTTGTGGGTGGGGTCATAGCTGTCGTGCGGGTCCGCCAGGAAGGTCTGGGCCCGGTTGGAGTCATACTTCAGGTCTTCCCACTGCACCACCATGCCCAGGTGCTGGTTGTTCAGGATGATGCATTTGACAGGCAGGCGCTCCACGTGAATGGTAGCCAGCTCCTGAATGTTCATGAGCATGGAGCCGTCTCCGTCAATGTTCACCACCAGCTTGTCCGGACAGGCCAGGCACACGCCCATGGCGGCGGGAAGGCCGTAGCCCATGGTTCCCAGGCCGCCGGAGGTAGCCAGACGACGGGGCTTGTCGAATTTGAAGAACTGGGCGGCAAACATCTGGTGCTGGCCCACGCCCGTGCAGATGATGGGATCCTTGTCCGCCGTCTGGCGGTAGAGTTCCTCAATGACGGCCTGCGGGGAGATATAGCCCTTGCGGTCTTCATAGGAGAAGGGGTATTGCTTCTTCCAATCTTCAATCACTCCGAACCATTCCGGAGTGCGGGTAAAGCCGGAGGATTTGCGTTCCCAGCCTTGAGCGGCCAGAGCGGCGTTGAGAACCTGGAGGGCGTCCTTCACGTTCGCGCGGATGGGGTGCGCCACCTTCTTGTTCTTGTTGATCTCGCTGGCGTCAATGTCAATGTGGACGATGGTGGAGTCCGGGCAGAACATGTTGACGGCGCCGGTCACGCGGTCGTCAAACCGGGCGCCCAGGGCGATCACCAGGTCCGCTTCATTCACGGCGTTGTTCGCAAACACGGCTCCGTGCATGCCCAGCCAGCGCAGGGAAAGAGGGTGGGTCTCCGGCATGGCTCCTATGCCCATCAGGGTGGTCGCCACGGGAATCTGGGAGCGTTCCGCAAATTCCAGCAGGTCCGCGGAGGCTTCCGCGGAGATGATGCCGCCGCCGGCGTAAATGACGGGACGGCTGGCGCCTTCAATCAGCGGAATGAGTTCTTCCAGCTTTTCCGTGGGAACGGGCAGCACAGGGTTGTAGCCGGGGAGATCCATCTCCATGTCGAAGTCCGGCGCAAACACGGCTTCCTGCACGTCCTTGGGCATGTCAATCACCACCGGGCCGGGACGGCCCGTGGAGGCGATGTAAAAGGCTTCCTTGATGATGCGGGGCAGTTCTTCCGGTTCCGTCACCAGATAGCTGTGTTTCACGATGGGGGCGGTCATGCCGAACACGTCCGTCTCCTGGAAGGCGCCGCGGCCGATCAGGGAACGCATGACCTGCGCCGTAATCGCCACCAGCGGAGTGGAGTCCAGATAGGCGTCCGCAATGGAGGTGATCATGTTGGTGGCGCCGGGGCCGGAAGTGGAGATGCAGACGCCCACCTTGCCCGTGACGCGGCCGTAGCCTTCCGCGCCGAACGCGCCGCCCTGTTCGTGGCGGGGCAGGATGGTCCGGATTTTGGGCTGATGGCTCAGGGCCTGGTGAATCGGCATGCTGGCGCCGCCGGGATAGGCAAAGACGACGTCTACACCTTCACGCACGAGGCATTCCACGAGCACTTCGGCTCCTGTCATGCGGGTTTTCGTCGGGGCGGATGATGTTTTGTCGTTTGTGCTCATGTGCAAATAATATTTTATTTGTTCAATAGGAAAAAAGGTTCTAGCGCATTCCGGGCGTAATGTGAAGCCTTTTCATTAAAATGCAGGCGTGCATCCCGGGAGGAGGGGAAGGCCGGAAAGCGCCCCTCTGCGGAAGCCGCTGGAGAGGGAATCAGGCCAGGGACGCGCGGCGGACGTGCACGCAGTCCATTCCGGCGGCTGCGGCGGCCTTCATGCCGGGTTCCGCGTCTTCAAAAACCACGCAGCGGTCCGGGGATGCCCCCAGAAGTTCCGCCGCTTTCAGGAACATGTCCGGCGCAGGCTTGCCATGCTCCACTTCATCCGGCGTCAGAATCACGTCAAAAAGACCTGAAAGTCCGGCGGCGGCCAGCGTCCGGGACGCTCCCGGCATGGCGCTTCCCGTAGCGATCGCCTTGGGGGCGTCTCCCAGGGAATGCACGAATTCCACCACCTCCCGGATGGGCTGCATGCCCTCCTCTTCCAGCATTTCCAGATAAATGCGGCGCTTGTCCGCAGCGGTAGAAGCAGCATCCATGTGCATGCCGTACCGTTCGTTCAGAAAACGCACCACGTCGTTGGCGGATTTACCGCCGCAGGAATAAAATTCATCCGCCAGGAACACGCGGTCCGGCGCCCCCGCACGGGCCAGGGCCTTGCGCCATGCCTTGTAATGGAGCGGCATGCTGTCCACCAGGGTGCCGTCCAGATCAAAAATATATCCTTCATATTTTTTTTCAGGCAAATCCACGCGTTTCTTCATAACGGGGGCACAGGATGCCACAAACCCTTTTTCCGGTAAAGCCCGCAGTCTGCCCGCGCTTAGGAGGAATGCCTTAAAAAATATATCAAGAGCTTGACATTTTGTCCTGTTATTCTAATGTTTCTGCCACCTCGAAACGGAAACCGAACCTCTTTTAAAACATGGCCAATACCAAATCCGCACTCAAGCGCATCCGTCAGACAGAAACCCGCACCGCCCGCAACCGCGCTGTGTCCTCCAAGCTGAAGACCCTCCGCAAGAAGATTGCCACTGCGGTGGAAACGTCTGACAAGGAAGCCGCTGCCGTTGCCTATAACACTTTCTCCTCCGCCGTTGACAAGGCCGCCAAGGTGGGCACCATTCCCGCCAACCGCGCCGCCAACTACAAGAGCAAGGCCGCCAAGGCCATCGCAAAAATCGCCTGAGTTTTCACTTCGGTTTTCTGACGATCTTTATGGCAAGCCGCTCTGTTCTGCTGAGCGGCTTGTTTTATTTTCCCCTCCCATGCAGCAATCCCGCCTGGATAAAGCCAAACTGATTATTGACCGTCCCGGGGACTTCAAGGTTTGCGAAGCCTGCGGCTCCATCGTGTCCCTGACCACTGCCGTGTGTCCCAACTGCAACGCCTACCGTTTCGACTCCAATACGGAGTACGTCGTGGAACAGGCCGTACTGCTTGCCTCCCGGGAACAGCGTTCCGTCACCCCGGAAGACCTGGAAAATTAAGGAGTCCTGCCCGGCGCCGTTTTCCGCCGTATTCCTGTTTCTCTGTTTTCCTCTCCCGCGGGTTCGGCCACCGCTCCGTTTTCGTGAGAAAAACGGCAGATGCCTTCCCGGTGGAAGGCGTGCCCATTTCTCCGCATCCCTCCAGCTCCGGATGCGCGCCGCTACTTGCGCAATTCTGCAATGCGCAGGATAGTGGCCTCAATCAGGTTGGCCGGGCATGAAGCGCCCGCCGTAATCCCCACCTTCAGGGATTTGCCCAGATTCTGCACCACCGGTTCCGTGGTCATGCGGCGGACTTCCCGCGTTTCCGTGTCAAAGGCATCCACGTACTGGATGGATTTGATGCTTTCTGCGGATTCAATGAAATACGTGGGCACATGCTCCTTGGCGATATCCACCAGGTGCGTGGTGTTGGAACTATTGTAGCCGCCCACCACGAACATGACGTCCAGAGGGTTCTTCAACAGCTCGTACAGGGCGTCCTGGCGGTCCTGGGTAGCGCCGCAAATAGTGTCGAACACATAAAAATTATCATCGTCCCCGTCCCTCTGGACGACGGCGTCCTTCACCATCCTCTGGAGCGTCTGCGTCTCCGTCTTCAGCATGGTGGTCTGGTTGGCGATGCCCACTTCCTCCAGATCCCGGTCCGGATCGAATCCCGGGGAATAACAGCCTTCAAACCGTTTCAGGAACGCCTCGCGATCTCCGCGGCCCAGCATGTAGTCGCACAGGATGCGGGCGTCCTCCAGATCGTAAACCACCAGGTATTTCCCCTTTCCCCGTTCCCCCAGGGCCCGGGAGGCCGTGGCGCTGGTTTCCTCATGGGTGGCCTTGCCGTGAATGATGGAGGTAATCCCCATGGCGGCGTAATTCTTCACCCTTTTCCAGACCTTCATCACGTCCCCGCAGGTCGTGTCCACAATCTGCACGCCCTTTTCCTCCAGCGCATCCATGAAGGGAGTGGGCACGCCGAACGCGGGAATAATCACCACGTCGTCCGCGGCAATCCGGTCATAGGAGGAATCAAGCTGCTTCCAGGGAAGCTTCTGAATGCCCATTTCCTCCAGCTGCCGGTTTACCTCCGGATTGTGGATGATGTCCCCGATCAGGAAAATCCGCCGGTCCGGGAACACCCTGCGGGCCGCATACGCTATGTCTATGGCGCGGCGCACGCCGTTGCAGAATCCAAACTCCCTCGCCAGGAAAAATTCCGTGTGGCCCAGGTTGTACACGTTGCCCGCAGACCGGATATGGGAAATCAATTCACTCTGGTAATGCTGCTGGATTTCCTTCTCCACCTGTTCCATCACCTCGGCTCGTCTCACATTCACTCTGGCTTTGCGGGTTGAGTCCTGATTCATGCTCACAGCTTCCACACTTTCCTTCTTTCGTCAAGACAATCACAGCTTGCCAACCGGGGCTTTTCACGGTATGCACAGGCGCATGCTCCTGGCCCTGGCCCCCATGAAAGATGTGACGGATCTGGCTTTCCTCAAGACGTTGAAGGACTTGAATTCACTGCCGGATTATTTCATCACGGAGTATTTCAGAACGGTGGCCCATCATAAAAAGATGTCGCCATACATCCTGCGCTCCATTGATGAAAATCCCACGGGGCGCCCCATTTACGGCCAGCTCGTGGGCCATGAGCCGGAGTATCTGGCGAGGGACGCGCTGGCCCTGATGGAGCACGACTGCGCGGGGGTGGACCTGAACATGGGCTGCCCCGCCCCGATGGTGTGCAGGAGAAACGCCGGAGGGGGCATGCTGCGCTCCCTGAAGGCCATGGACGCGGCCCTGGGCGCGCTCCGGGACGTTCTTCCCGCCGGGGCCTTCACCGTCAAATGCCGCCTGGGATACGAGAATCCGGACGAGTTTGAACGCATTCTCCCCGTGATTGCCGCCCACACCCCGGACAGGGTGTGCATCCACGCCCGCACCGTACGGGAAGGCTACCGCTCCCCGGTGCATCCGGAATGGGTAAAATGGGCCGTGGAAGCGCTGGACTGTCCGGTGGTCGCCAACGGCAACATTGTAGATGCGGCCACGGCGGACGCGTGGGTGCGGCTGGCCCGGCCCGCAGGCCTGATGATCGGGCGCGCGGCCCTGCGCAATCCATGGATATTTTCCCAGCTTTACGACCGTTTCCAGGGTAGAGTCCCTGCTTCCCCCACCTTCCGGGACGTGCTGCATTACATCCGCCGCCTCCATGAGCGCACGCTGGAAATGCAGGAGCGTTATGTGGAGGAAAAACACATCCACCGCATGAAAAAATACCTGGTTTACACCGCGCGCGGGCTTCCGGATTCCTTTGACCATTACATGAAAAGGGCGAAAACCTCCCGCGATTTCATGCGCATTTGCGAGGATATCCTGGACAATGACGCCCCGTTTGCCCCCACGCCGCCGGAAGACACGCACCTGTTCGCCCATTTCCATGCCCTACTTGCGCAAGAGGAAGCTTGTCTCCCTCCCGGAATTCAGGTATGAATTCCCGTGTTCATGAATCCGCTGCCTTCCGCCCTTCTCCTGGGCCTGACCGCCGCTCTCTGCGCCGCCCATGACGCCATTCCGGACGGAGTGGAATTCCTGCGCGCCTACATGCCCGCGCAGGACAGGGAAACGATTACGGAAGAACGGCTGGACCGGGAAGTCCGCCTGGCGCTGGACGCCCGCAGCCAGTTCCCCTGGGCCGGCAAGGTTCCGTGGGAGCTTTATGAAAACAACGTGCTCCCCTATGCCGTGGTCAACGAGCCGCGCGACGAATGGCGGGAACAGTTCCACAACCTCTTTGCGCCGCTGGTTTCCGCATGCAAGACGGGCCGGGAAGCCGCCCTCACGATTGCCTCCTGCATCCAGAAAACCCTGAATGTGCGCTATTCCACGGAAAGAAGGATTCCCCACCAGGGGGTGAAGGAATCCCTGCAATCCGGCAAGGTTTCCTGCACGGGCCAGAGCATCCTGCTCGTCTGCGCGCTCCGCTCCGTGGGCATTCCGGCCCGCATGGCCGGCGTCCTTACCTGGAACCATGTGCGCGGCAACCACAACTGGGTGGAAGCCTGGTGTGACGGGGAATGGAAAATGCTGGAGTACAACGAGAAGGATTTCAACACCCCGTGGGTGATGTCCGCCATCAGCATGCTGGACCCCCGCAAGCCGGAGAACGCCATTTACGCCACCTCCTGGAAGAAGGAGGGCGCCGGAGAGTTCTTCCCGCTGATCTGGGAAGCCCGCTACGACGAAAAACGGCGCGCGCTGACCTTCCCTCCGGAAAGCCGGACCGTCCCCGCCGTCAGGATCACGGACCGTTATATGAAACTGGCGTCGGACTGGGTGGCGGCACAGCCGGAGTACCTGCCGGGCAGCAGGCTGATGCTGGATATCAGGGATGGGAAGGAAGGCAGCGGCAGAAGACTGCCCCTGCGCGTCGTTCTCAAGTCGGAAGAAGGGAAAGTCCTGGCGGAAGGCACCACCCCCGGCCCATCCGACGACATGAGGAAGTTTCTGGAAGTGCGCCTGCCGGACACCGTCTCCCGCGGCATTCTGGAATTCATGCTGCCCGACGGAACAGTGCGCCATGAACCCGTGGCCCATACGGAAGCCCCGGTGCAGATTTTGAATTTCTCCGTGACCGCTCCATGAGGATTCCCCTGTTTTTCAATAATACGGCGCGCAGCGCCAGGACCGACCGCTTCCGCCGCTGGCTGGACGGCCACCGGGATCTTTTTGACGTCGTTGAGCCGGAAAGCAGGGAAGACATGCTGCGCCACCTGGCCGCCCGGGCGGATTCCGGAACTCCCGTCGTGGCCGTGGCGGGCGGGGACGGCACGCTGGGCGTGGCGGCCAGGGCCCTCTGCAATACGGAAACGGCACTGGCCCCCTTCCCCGCGGGAACCATGAACGTCTTCTCCCGTGAAATAGGTATCCGGCAGGATTTTGACCACGCCCTGCATGTTCTGAATGCGGGACGTCCCAGGGACGTGGACCTGTTCGCCTTCAACGGGCAGCCCTTTCTCCAGATGGCGGGCATAGGCGCGGACGCCCGTGCCGTGGAACTGACCACGTGGGAAATGAAAAAGAAATGGAAGGCCTTCGCCTACGTCATTGCCGGCGCCCGGGTTTGCACGGAGCGGCAGCCCCGGCTGACCCTGTCCACGGATGACGGGCGGGTGGTGGCAGGCCGTTCCATCCTCTTCGGCAACGGGCGCAGGTACGGCGGACCGCTGAATTTCTTTGCGGAAGCGGATAATGACGACGGTCTTCTGGACGCCGTGGTTTTCAAACATTCCATTCCCTCCATCATCGGGGAATGCCTGATGGCCGCCGTCCACGGAGGCTTCCATTCCCGGCGGAACGGCTCCTTTGAATATATCCGGATGACGGGGGGAACCGTCATTTCCGCCGGACAGGCCGCCTGTGAACTGGACGGCGATTATATGGGCAACGCCCCGGTCCGCATCACGCGCCACGGTACGCTGAAGGTACTCGCCCCCTGAAGCGGAGCCGCAAAAGGCTTCCTTCAACAGGCCGCCCCTGCGCGCCTTAACTGAGCAGAAAACGGGTAAACGTATCCAGCATGCAGGAAAGATGGACGGTGTGGACCTCCGGAAGCCCGGTGAAGGCCAGTACAATGGCGGCATCCATCAGGGCCGCGACGCCAATCCATTTGACCATCGCCGGAAGCGGGGAGGCGGAAGGTTCGTAAAAGCTCCAATCTTCCTTCACAAAGGAGAAATCCTCCCCTGAATCAAAACGGCGGAATTGTTCCTCCAATTCCTCAACCGGCATTTCATGGGGGCAGACGTAGCCATGGGCGTCATCCCCCACCTCGCAATAATAAAGGCCGTTACCCACCGGAACGGACTGCATGTGCATTCCGTCCCCGCCAACAAGGGAGATATGGGCTTTATGAGAAGAGTTCCCGTAGCGGAGGAACAATTCATCCAAGCTGCCGCACGTTTCTCCGTTAAACAGATAACGAGGGGAGGCTGTCATTTTCTTATTTATAAAAATGAGGCACCGGAACACAAGAATTTTTGACAGGAGAGATGGCGCATCCCTGTCATACCCGCGGAAACAGCGCAAAAAGACCGTACCGGCAAGCGGTACGGCCTGAAACAAAGGGGAAATTTTCCCGGAGGGAATGCTACATGCCCATGATCTGATAGCCGCCGTCCACGTAAATCACCTGTCCGGTGATCGCGGCTGCGCCGTCGCTGGCCAGGAAGACGCCGGTAGCGCCCAGTTCCTCGCCCGTGCAGGAACGGCCCAGGGGGGCATGTTCCTCATACACCTTGAACATGGTGTTAAAGCCGGAAACGCCGCGTGCCGCAAGCGTCTGCATGGGGCCCGCGCTGATGCAGTTGACGCGGATGCCGCGGGCGCGGCCCAGATCATACGCCAGATAACGGGTGCAGGCTTCCAGGGCGGCCTTGGAAACGCCCATCAGGTTGTAGTTCGGCACCACCTTTTCGGAACCCAGGTAGGACATCGCCAGAATGCTGCCGTTGTCGGACATCATGGGCTCCACGGCGCGGGAAAGGGCCACCAGGGAGTAGGCGGAGATATCCAGGGAAATCTTGAACGCCTCGCGTCCCGTATCCAGGAAACTGCCGCCAAGGGCTTCCTTCGGGGCAAAAGCCACGGAATGCAGCATGCAATCCACCTTGTCCGTGTGTTCCCGGACTTTTTCAAAGAATGCATTGATGGATTCATCATTGCTGACATCCAGATCGTAAACGGGGACGTCTTCGCCGAAGTTTTCATGGACCAGCTTGAGCACGCCGTCCTTGAGGCGTTCGCCCTGATAATTGAAGATGAGCTTTGCGCCCGCTTCATGCCATGCCTTGGCAATTGCGAACGCGATGCTGCGCTTGTTCGCCACGCCGATTACGACACCAACTTTGCCTTCGAGTAATTTACTTGACATAATGGTAAGTGAATACTGCCCTACTTTCCTTCATTTGACAAGAAAAACGGACGTCACGGCGCTCCGTCAGGCTCCCGTCTGCTGGCGGCAGGCCTTGACCGTGTTAGCCATCAGCATGGCGATGGTCATCGGCCCCACGCCGCCGGGCACGGGGGTAATGGCCCGGCACTTGGGCGCCACTTCATCATAGGCCACGTCTCCAACAATCCGGTAGCCGCGCTTGGCGGAGGCATCTTCCACGCGGTTGATGCCCACGTCCACCACCACGGCGCCGTCCTTCACAAAATCAGCCGTCACGAATGCGGGCCTGCCTATCGCCGCCACGATGATGTCTGCTGAACGGCAAAGCTCCGGCAGGTTCTTCGTGCGGGAGTGGGCCACCGTAACGGTGGCGTTCGCCTGCTTGGACATCAGAAGATGGGCCATCGGCTTGCCCACGATCATGCTGCGGCCGATGACCACGGCATTCGCGCCCGCCGTTTCAATGCCGGCCGCCTGCAACAGCCTCATGCAGCCCAGCGGGGTACAGGGCACAAAACCGGTTTCATCCTCCAGCACCAGCTTGGCGACGTTCTCCGGGTGGAAGCCGTCCACATCCTTGGCGGGGTCTATTTCCAGGACCACGGCCGCCTCGTCGATATGGGGGGGAGGCGGGCTCTGCACCAGAATGCCGTGGATGGAGGGGTCCGCATTCAAGTCACGGACGACCTGGAGCAGTTCTTCCTGGGAGGCATCCGCGGAGAGAACGATTTTACGGGAGTTCATTCCCAGCTCCGCACATTTTTTCACCTTGGAATTCACATACACCTGGGAGGCGGGGTCCTCCCCCACCAGAACCACGGCCAGGCCGGGCGTTATTCCCTGTTCCCTGAGCCGGGCAATGTCCTTTCCAACCTCTTCCAGCACCTGGGAGGCTACCTGTTTTCCGTCGATGATTTGCATAATAATGATTGATTAAGTGGCGGGAAGTCCGGAAGCCCCTCGCTCAGCAGCCCGGCCAGAAGGCGGGCGTAGTCCGCTACCTGCTCATCCGTTGCGTCCGGAGGAATGAACAGGCGCTTTTTCCATAGAATGTTCACGTTGGAACACGGCTTGGGAATGGCGTAGCGGTCCCAGGCCTTGTTCAGCCTCCAGCAGCTTTCATATTCGATGCACACGGGAACGATGGGAAGCCCGGACTGGGAGGCCATCTTGATGATGCCGTGGTGCACCTGGTAAATGGGGCCCTGCGGACCGTCCGGGGTGAGGCAGAAGCAGACGTCCCCCTCCTGCACCTTCCTCATCATTTCCATGTAGGCCAGGGCTCCCCGCCGTCCGGAGGAACCGCGGACGGAATCCAGGCCGAAGTGTTTGCATACGGCCTCCACCAGGGCACCGTCCTTGCTGGCGCTGGTGAGCACGCACATCTTGAGCGGCTTCTGGGCCAGGGACCAGGCATAGCCGGGCACCGTCGTGCGGTTGTGCCAGAGGGCCACCAGGAAGGGCGCCGTGTAGACGTCGTCGTGCTCCTCCTTGATGGAGCGGATATTCAGGCTCATGCAGATGGGCTGGAGCAAGGACCACAGGCCGAAGCCGGCCAGCTTGGTCCACCAGCGGGAACGCTTTTCGGACGTTTTTCGGACAATGGGGTTGAGCAGCAACATGAATTCTCGGCAATATCACATGAATCCGTCCACCGTAATGCGGGCGGGCGGGGTACTTGACGGAGCGGGAAGAGCCGTTCCGCGGGAGGGGGCAGTCCCCATTCCCGGACGGTCCGCGCGCGGCTCCACTTCCTGGAGCATGCCGGCGGAGTTGTCCTGCGGGGATGCCGGCGTACCGGAAATTTTCACGGGGAGAATGATTTCATGCCCCTCCTGCGTAACGCCGGACGGCAGGCGTCGGCTATCCACCATGTAGGAGGGGATTTTAAAGACCAGCTCTCCCGTCACGGCGGAACCGTTGCTGTACAGAACCCCGGTCACTCCCAGGAAGCCCTGCTCAAACAGGGAAATCTCTTTCAGGGAGGCGGAACGGTCCGTTCCGTCGCTTTCCAGCAGAAAGGAGCCGGACGTAAAGACTGGGGAAGAGTAAGGCAGCCTTATTTCCGTGTTCCGGGCGGTCATGGCCGCCAGCAGGCGCAGGACGGGCAGCCTGAGCATGGTCGCCTTGATGACGGAACCGCTGTACCCTTTTACGGAGGGCCTTTTCTGTTCGTCCATCACGGGCAGCGCAAAGTCCAGCTTCAATTCATGCTTTTCATCCACTTCCTGTTCCCCCATCTGTACCTTGAGGAAGGAAGCGAAGTCATCCCCCACCAGGGAGAGGAGGTCAAAATTCCTGCCCGTCAGGGTCCAGGCCTGGTGGCGGAAATCCGTACCCAGGAGGAAATTCCCCGTAATCATGAAGGGGCTGAGGTCCGTAGGCTTGTTGAGCAGGCGCCCCTTGTCCAGAAAACCGGAGAAGGTGAGCTGCTTGACGCCGTTTCCGTTTAAAATGATGGAGCCGGAGTCGACGCCCATCAGAGGCCAGCCCTTGATTTTCAGCTTTTGCTGTGACAGGTCCAGCACGTATTCCGGTTCCGTACCGTTTCCGGACGTGCGGATGTAGGCTTCCGCCGTCATGTAGAAGGGGCCGTCATTCCGTTCCAGGGTAAATTCCTCCGTCTTGTGGGCGTAACCTACCTCCAGGCGCGGAGAGGTGTACCGCCGGAAGACGAACGGGAGTTCCCGCTTCGTCTGCGGCACGGCAAATTTGGAGAATCCGGGGCGCAGGCCAATCGTGACCTTGGCCATGTTCAGGCTTTCCCCCTTGATTTTTCCCATGAACAGGGACGTGGCGGAGATTTCTCCGGAAACGCCTTCCATCATTACAAAAGACAGGCAGGAATCCTGCGGGAAAGTGACCTTGATGCGGGCGGCCTTCATGGAAAGGCCGTCCATCGCCATGCCGGAGGCTTCCACCTTCCCGCCCCAGGCGGCGGAGAGGTCCGATTGCAGCCGCCCGGCGAATTCCTCCGTATTGAAGGAAGTCAGGCGGTACATGTACGTTCCCGCCAGGGCGCCCACAACCAGCAGGACCAGGATGCAGAGGCCAATGAGGAAACGCTTGTTTTTCAGCACGGCCTGCTTGGCGTCCCCGTGGTCGTCATTGTAGGTCCGCCGGCGTTTTTCCACACGGATGACCTTGCTGCCGTCCGGGCGCACCACTACTTCCCTCTTTCGCTCCACGCCCTGGGAATCCGAGGCATGCAGCTGGCGCATGATATTGTCCGCCCCCTGGGAGGAAGAAGAGGACTCAGGATCGGAATCACTGTTCTTCAATAGTCTTAATCCGGTTAAAGGTTACTGGGCATTGCTGAGGGCGGGAAGAGGCGCGAGCCCTGCCGGAGCTTCCTCATCCGGAACGGCGGTGCCCGGCGTGTAGAGCTGCTTGCCGCCCGGGTCCACCACTTCCGCCTTCACCATGATGATGATGGCCTTGCGCTCTTCCTTGGATCCCTTGGAGCGGAAAAGGCGGCCCACCCAGGGAATATCCCCCAGAATGGGGATTTTATCCTCATACGTGATGGAGGTGGATTTTTTCAAGGCGCCGATGACGAGCGTGCTGCCGGTGGCAATGCGTACCGGAGCGGTCAGGCGGCGCGTGGAGAATACGGGCTGGAGAATGAAGTTGTCGGAAGCTTTCACCATGACGATGTCTTCCTTCGCATTTTTCTCCTGGGAGGCCACGGGGACGAAGAGCGGCGTACCGTAGTTGATGAAGCCGTCAAAGTCCACGATTTCCGGCACTACGGTCATTTCCACGATGGATTTGTCATCGCTGATGCCGGTTACCTCCACGTTGAATACCGTGCCGAGCTGCCTGGTTTCATAGGCGGATGGGTGGGCGGGCGTGATGGGCATGACCGGCAGGCGGTCTCCGCCATCGTCGTCATAGTCGCCCCAGTCGTCTCCGTTATTGTTGTTGCCCGTGCTGTTGGGAACTTCGGGCGGATCGTATTCCGTGGGGTAAATCAGTTCCTTGCCGCTGAAGAAGGTGGCTTTTTCCCCTGGGCGCACAATCACGGAAGGATGCTGCATGATGTCCGTGCCTTTCTTCTGGCTCAGGCCGCGCATGATCATCGTGATGTCCGCCTGGCTCCACATGCCGCGCATGGTGACGATGCTGGGCGCACCGCCGGGAACGTAGGCCACGCCGGTGCTTCTGGCGGAGGAACCGCGCTCAATCATGCCGTCAATGCTGTCTTCCGTAAAAACCTGGTTGCCGGACCTCAGTCCACCCACCACCCCTGCCGGGACGGCGGCTCCGACCACGCTGGCGGCGCTGTCCAGCACGGTGTTGTTGTAGTCATTCTTGTTGGTGCCCGCACCGCCCATGAACCACTTGGAGGGGTCCAGGTTCAGGTTCACGATCCAGTTGAAGCCCAATTCTTCCAGGTCCGTTTGATTAACTTCCAGGAACGTCGCGCTGACAACCACCTGCAGGGGCTGTTCCGCCGTCTTGGACGCCACCAGCTCCTCCAGCATGCTCAAGTCCTTGGGCGTGCCGTGGAAAAGGAGGGTGGAGTTGCCCGAGTTGTATTTGATGAAGCTGCCTTCCGGGAATTTCACGCCCAGGGAGGCCAGGGCCTTCTGCGGGTCCACCCGTTTCAGGGTCATGCCGGAAGAACCGGCATCCCCGGAACCGAAGGGATCGGCATTTTCCGAATCGGAGGATTCCGACAGGCCGGAGAAGAAGCCCGGAGGAAGGGCAATGGCCTTGGTCACCATGTAGGAGGTGCCGTCAGAACTGGATACCAGCTCCGCGCCAAAGGCGTTCGTGCGCAGAATGAGGCCGGAAGCGCGCGCCACGTATTCCAGGGCGTCGCGGAGCGGCACGTTTTGAAGATTAAGCGTAATTCTCTTGCCGGCGGTCTCCTTGGCGGAAACGCTGTCCGCAGGACCGGGGTCCACGGAAATATTCACGCCGCGCTCCGCCGTCGTCATGGCCGTTGTATCATGCGTCCTGGCCAGGCTGCGCAGATAGTCCACGGCTTCCTGCACCGTTGCGCCGTCCAGCTGCACGCGGGGCAGACGGATCATGCCCAGCTTCTGGTCCACATTCACCACCGGATTGTCCAGCGGCTGGGAGAAGGAAGCGGGTTCCTCCGGCGTTTCCGTCAGGGGAACGGGCATCTCCCACAGCTTGGAGACGTCCGCCAGGGCACTGCTCCGGGTTTCATCCCTGGCAGCGTCAAAGTAGGCGGTTCTGGCGCGGTTGACCAGCTCCATGCCGCGCCGCGCCGCCGTGTTGTAAGGGTCCGTCTGGAGGACGGAGGTAAATTCCTTCAGGGCCGCATCATACTGGCCCAGTTCATAATAGCCGTAAGCCAGGCGGAGCAGGCGGTTGACTTCCTCCACGTTCTTGACGTGTTCCGGGGATAGGGCCGGATTCGTGCGAACCGGGTCCCGGGCTATTTCCAGCGTGCGCTTGGCCAGGGCATGGCCCGGCGTAGCTTTCAAGGCATCTTCCAGCAGCTTGACGGCCTCGTCGTAACGCCCCACCTTGATGTATTCCTGCGCCACGGCCACGCTGGCGTCCGCAATGCTGGTTTCCAGAAAACGGCGCCGCTTCTCCATGTTGGGGGACTTGGGCAGCGCGGTCAGGCTCCTGCGGTAATTGTCCAGGGCTTCCTGGTACTTGCCCTCGGAATACAGCTGACGCGCCTGCCCCAGCAGCAGCATGGAAGCCTGGGCCTGCTCTTCCATCCGGGCCGCAGTCCGGCGGGCGGCCCCTGCTCCTTCCTGGGCCAGCCCCTGGCCGGCTCCAATACCGGCAACGGCAAGCGCCAGGGCAATTTGCTGAATGGCAGACATGGAGTGAGGGAAACGTCTAGTCATAGGAATTTCCGGGACTATACCGAATTAAAAACCGCCCGTCATTATAAAAACGCCCAGCAGAGCAAAAAATATCGGAAAGGGCAGCCGCACCCCTCCGGAGGGAATGCCCCTTTAAACGGCAGAGAGTTCCAGCACGCCCACATGCCCCGGTTTCAGGGGATGGGGAAGCCCGCGTTCCATCAGTTCCTTCCGGTCAAAAACCCGGTCTTCCCCCTCTCCGGCCATCAGGTTCCTGACACGCACGCGGTCCGTCTGGATGCCGCACCAGCCGAAGGCGTGCTGGGGAATGGAAATGCGGAGGTTGTAGAAGTTGATCTCCGGGGAAAGGTTCCCCACCACCAGCACGGTGGCCCTGGAACGGGCATCATGCCGGAGCATGGCGTACACCCAGTGGCCGGAGGTGTCTTCCGCAGGTTCCCTGCCAAAGGTGGTGTTTTTCATGTTGGCCCAGTTCAGGCCGTAAAAATCCCCGCGGTCAAGCGCCGGATGCTGCATCAGGGGAAGCAGCCGCTGATGAAAGTTCCTCAGCTCCGCGGAATCCTCCGGCAGCAGAGAGGCGTCAAACCGTCCGTCCGCCACCCAGGGCTGGAGCTGGGGCAGGCAGGTGTAGTCAAAAATGCTGGTGCGGCCGTCATGGCCGCCGTAGCCGCCGGGACTCTCCCCCCGCTCCCCTACTTCCTGCCCGTTGTACACCAGCACGGGACCGCGGCCGGACGCGTACACCAGCGTCATGATCGCCGGAAGGATGATGCGGCCCACCCCGCCCCAGGAGAGCGGGGAGCACACGCGCGTTTCATCATGGTTTTCCACGTAGCGGACGCCGTTGGCCATGTATTTGGGGTCGCTCCGGAAAAGGCGGTCGAAGTCGTTTGCCCAGTTTTTTTCCGTGTACACATGGAGCGCCAGGCGGTAGCAGGCCGAATCGTAAACGGCATTGAACCCGGATTCCAGCAGCGCGGCGCAGGGATCGCCGGGGGTGGTTTTCATGTGGTCATTGTACGCTTCCGCCATGAAAAACACGTCCGGCAGGCGGACGCGGGAGCGGGAGATGGCCCATTTCCAGAAGGCCATGGGAATCATGTGGGCCATGTCGCACCTGAAACCGCCGATGCCCAGGCCCTGCCAGAAGGAAAGGATGTCGTCCATGATGCGCCAGGTCTTGGGCACGCGCTGCTTGGGGCTCGTCCAGTCCGGCAGCAGGCGGAGGGCCGGCAGTCCGGCCAGGAAGTTATAGCCGTAGTTGAGTTTGACCGTTTCATACCAGTCATATCTGGTGGGGTTCCACGTAACGGCATTGTTGCCCGTGACGCGGCCGAAGGTCATTTCCCCTTCAAACAGGCCGTCCGGCAGATGCAGGGGGGGGCCGTCCCCCGGGCTGTTGGAGGTCAGGTAAAAGTACCCCTGCTCCGGAGAGAAAAACGTATGGTGGTCGTCCCCTTCTCCAAAATCGTCATGCCCGTCCCAGTCCGCCAGGTACGCGCGGGAAACATGGTTGGGGATAAAGTCGATCAACGGCACCAGCCCCACCGTTCGGCAGCGTTTCACGAGTGCCTTGAATTCCTCCATTCTTTTTTCCGGCGTGGAGGCCAGGTCCGGGTCCACGTCAAAATAATCCACTACCGCATAGGGACTGCCGGCCAGGCCTTTTACGATGGATTCCGGCTGGGCGGGCAGCTCGGGATAGGCCGTCTGCGTGGCGTGCCTCAGCACCCCGGTCAGCCAGATGTGGGTAAAGCCCATCCGGGCTATTTCCCTCAGGGCCTTGTCCGTCACACCGTTAAAGGTGCCGCACCCGTTCGTCTCCCGGGTCCCCCAGTCCACCCCATGGGTTTCCATGTTGGAGAAATGGCGGACAAACAGTTGATAAATGACCGGGCGCATGAACTGAAAGGATGAGGTCTTGCGGCCTATAATGCTAACTTTTCCAGGTACTCTGCAAGTGTATTCTGTTCCACCGGGGCAATTTGCCCCAGCATCAGCAGGGCCTCCTTCCTGGTCCGGAGCGTTCCTTCCAACTGGAGCTCCTGCAAACGGGACAGCCATTTCCTGAAATCGGGACCGGGGGGCAGCCCCAGGTCCAGCAGATCGCGCCCGGTCACCAGGGGCGGAGGCACCAGGGGTGCGTCCCGGTAGGAATCCATGGCGTCCCGGACAAACTGCCAGTTGTCCATCAATCCGTTGGAGGAAAGGCAGTCCAGGCGGTGAAGCTCCAGCTCGTCGCTGAAATGCGGAGCGCTCATGAACATCCGCAGGGTGGACTTCTTCATCTGCTGCACGTTCATGAAGCGCATGTGGCGCTCCACCATGGCGCACACCGCATCAATCACGGCATTGGAATATTTCAGTCTCCTTAAAATGTCCCGCGCCATGGAGGCGCCCTCCTTGTCATGACCGGAAAAACGGATGCGCCCCGTTTCATCCACCTGGCGGCAGGGAGGTTTTCCGACATCATGCAGCAGCACGCCCAGGGCCAGCTCCAGAGACACGGGGGCGCCGTCCTTCCCCAGCGCGTCCAGCATCATCAGCGTATGGGCGTACACGTCCCCCTCCGGGTGCCACTGGGGAGGCTGCGTGCAGCCGATCATGCCGTATACCTCCGGAATAACATGCTTCATCAGTCCCGTTTCCACCAGCATTTCCACGCCCCGTTTCCTTCCTGGAGACAATAGAATCCGGTCCAGTTCCTCCCGGATGCGCTCCGGCGCGATGCGGGCCAGCAGCGGGGCGTTCCTGCAAATGGCGGCATAAGTTTCCGCTTCCACCCGCACTTCCCTGGTAACGGCGAAACGGACGGCGCGCATCAGCCGGAGGGAGTCCTCCTCAAAACGGCGGTCCGGCTCCCCGATGCACCTCAGCACGCGGACCCGGATGTCCTCCACGCCGCCCACATAATCCACCACATAACCCGGAGGAACGGAAAACGGATCTTCAAAGAGGCCGTTCATGGTAAAATCACGGCGCCGGGCGTCCTCCTCCGCATCCGTGAAGCAGACGGATTCCGGGCGCCTGCCGTCCCTGTAGCTGCCGTCCCTGCGGAACGTAGCCACTTCAAAGGAGAAACCGCCACGGCGCACCAGCACCACGCCGAAGGCGGCGCCCACTTCCCAGGCGTCCGGGAACAGGCGCAGCACCTCGTCCGGACGGGCGGAGGTGGCAATGTCAATGTCCTTCACGGGATATCCCAGCAGCCTGTCCCGGACGCAGCCTCCCACAAAATACACCGTGTGCCCCGCTCCGGCCAGCACGCGCGCCACAGCCTCCGCGGCCTTTCTCAATGGAATATTTTCCATGGAACAGGCTATTCGGGCATGGGCCGCAGGGGGGGAGCGGAAAGAGAAGAGGGCTGCTCCACACCGGAGGAAGCAGGCGGGGCCGCTGGCCGGAGCGCGGCAGGCTGCGGAACGGAGGGAATGCGCGTATCCGGAGAGTTGATCCTGGCCGGCAGCGGAGCCGGCTTCACGGCGGCGGGGGCGGCCGGGGCCTTTTTCTCGTCCGCCTTTCCATTCTTTTTCCCTTCCAGCTTGCCCATGACCGCGTACAGATTCGCGTCAAACAGCATGTCCGGCGTGCCGCGCATCAGGATTTTCCCCGCAGGGTCCAGCAGATATACCCGAGGCGTGAGCATCACGCGGTAATCCTTGAACGCCGCCGCCTTTTCATCCACCAGGGAGGGAGTATCCATCTCCAAATTCAGCAGGGCCTTTTTCACGTCCTCACTGTTTCCGGGGGCCACCGGCATGACCGTCAGGCCCGGAAATTCCTTCCGTAGGGAAACGGCCTTTTGCAAAAACTGGACAGAGCGCACATCCCGGGGATCCCAGAAAACCAGCAGCACGGGCTTGTCCCCGGAGGGGACCGTCACTTCCGCGCCCGTGGCGGTGGAAGGCAGGCTTATTTTGGGCCCAGTCTGTCCAATGTTGAGATTGCGTATTTCATACAGCTCTTCCTTCACCAGATTCCGGACCGGAACGGGACCGAAGCTGGAATCATAGCATTTGATGATGGCGTCTTTCAGCAGCTTTCCGCGTGCCGCCACCAGCCTGACGTCATCCTGGAGCATTCCCGTCGTTTCCTTCATCACCATGGCCAGCCCCAGGGCGGACAGCCCCTGGTCTTCCGGAAACTGGTTGTAATCCTTGATTTGTTCCAGAATAACGCGGCAACGCAGGTCGCGGGAGTTGCTCAACGCATACGCCGCCTTTCCCGCTCCCTTTTCCCGGAACAGGGTATTTTCCAGGGAGTCCAGGCAAAGCACGACAATTTTCCTGGCAACGTCTCCGTTGGGGAAAGCCTGCGCCACGGCCTGGGGATGGTCCAGAAACCAAATGACAGCCGGGAGAAGGTAGGGTTTTTGAGTCTCGGGCTTTTGAAGGTCCCTCCCCACCTGCCTCCACAATTCCTGCGCCACCGGAATGGCATTCGGACGGCTCTCCATCAGTTCCGCTCTTTTTTCATCGCTTTCAGCCGTTTTGAATGCGGATTCCCAGTCGGACTGCCTCATTTGCCAGTCCGCCAGCGCATTCTTCATGCCAGCCTCGTCCGCCGGAGCCCATCCAAGCAGGCTGCATGCACCGGCTATCACGCAAAACGCTCTCTTCATACCCTGCCACTATGCCCTGATGCGTCCCGCTCGTCAATCAAACCCCGCGGCAAAACGCCTCCTATTCTTCCTTCCCCGCTTCCTTCCAGCCGTTTACGGCGCGGAACGCGCCATCCGGAGACGAACAAACCCCGGCGAATCCCTTCGCCGGGGCTGCTGTTCAACTAACTACCTATGAAGACGGTTGAGTCCTTAAGTGGATGAAGTGCTCTCTCTTTCACTGCATCCGGATCATAACCGTTATGGGTGAGACAGCCGGGCGGGAAATATGTTCAAACATTCCTTCTTTTGTATGACACAAGGTCCGCCCCCCTCCTGCGGGGGCAAAAAAGCGGCTGCGGAATTCCTTCCGCAGCCGCTCCAACTAACTACCTATGAAATCAGGGTCGTTCCTGGTGATTCGGAAGGCTCTCGTTCCTTCCTTATCGAACACCCCTGTTCATTCAGCATACTTGCATGAACCAAACGCTCAAGATTTTTCTTTCCTTTTCATGCAAAAAGCCCGGTTCCCCGCCGCCTTACGCCGCCACGAAGTTCCGTTCGTCATTAGTCAGGGCCCGCACCTGCACGGCCATGAACCTCATTTCATTAAGCATGTTCAGATAAAGGAGGGAGGAACGGGTGCGCGTCTGGTTGCGCTGGGCGCGCTTGATCTGGCGCTTGGTGGCCTTTGCCACCAGTTGAAGGAGCTGTTCCTGGGCCACCATGGTATAGTCGAACTGGATGTACGTTCCCGTCTGGAGCATCTTGCAGTATTCATCCAGAAGCTTCATGAGAGCGGTATGCACCTCCTTCAAGTCGTCCACCTGGTCAATCGTGAACGGCGTGTGGTTGTTGTCCACATACGTGAAGATGGACTCGGAAAACTGCGCCAAGCTCTGCGTGGCTTCGTTCAAATGCTCCAGGGCCTGCACGAAGTGGTAGCCCATGTCCAGGGAACGGGACTGCATCTTGTACAGGATGGGGAGAATGTCATACTTGTGGTGCTCGCTGCTGGTCAGGGCCAGGCGTTCCGCGGCGTCCGCCAGCTCTTTCAGGGCCTTCCGGTCCCCCTGGAAGAAGTTTTCCACGGTGTCATTGTAGATTTCCCGCAGCTTGAGCGTGCTGTCCACGACCTGGTGGCTGCACACGTCCAGAATGTTTTCCTCCGTAATCTGGTCAAAACGCTCTACGGAAAGCTTGTTCTCCCGCTTGCGGTGCATGATGGTGGATTTCACCAGGATGACGACCACCAGGGCCAGCAGCCCGAAGATGGCGTACACCTGCCCGTAGTGCAGGACGGTCGCCATGACGGCGGCCAGCGTGAAGGCGGCCAGGCCGGTCATGAACCAGCCGGAGATTACGGTCAGTACGCCGGTCACGCGGTAAACCGCGCTTTCCCTGCCCCACGCCTTGTCCGCCAGGGAGGAACCCATGGCTACCATGAACGTCACGTATGTGGTGGAAAGGGGGAGCTGCTTGCCCGTGGCCCACGCGATCAGCAGGGAAGCCACCGTCAGGTTCACCGTGGCGCGGATCAGGTCAAAGGCCACGCGGTCTTTGGGATTCAGTGGCTGCGGGGCAGCATCCCACTGGTGGTTCATGCGCACCAGCATGCGGGCGGGGATAAGCTTTTTCACCCCGCGCCCCAGCGCGATGGCGCTGCGCACGATGGCGCGGGCGGGGGGAACGGAGCCGAAACGTTCAATGCCTCCTTCACCCTGCCGGGAAAGCTCCACGCCGGTGGCGATCACCGTCTTCGCCTTCTTGGAGAACCACAGCGCAAAAATCATCATGCATCCGGCGGCAAAAAGAATGTAATGGTTCACCGGAGCGCCCTGCCCGGGCATCAGGCATTCCATGGCGGTGATGGAGGAGGCGGAGCCGCCGGCCTCCACTACGCCCGTGGCGTACTGGAAGGAATCCAGGCCGCCCATGAACACGCCGATGAAGTTCACGAGGTCGTTGCCCGCAAAGGCCAGGGCCAGGGAGAAGGTGCCGGCCAGCACGGTCAGGCGCAGGATGTTCGTCATGAACAGGTGCTGGAGCAGGAACATGAGCACGGAAAAACCGCCGAAGGCCACCAGCAGGGCCATGCCCAGGTTCTGGTCAATGTATTGAATGAAGGAAGGCTCCATCAGAGTGGATTCCTTCAAGCCCTTGAACACGGCAAAGTAGGCCACCGCCGTCATGGCGATGCCGCACCAGAAGCAGCCGAACCACTTGAAGCGGGACTGGTATTTGAACGTAAACGCCAGGCGGGAAACCCACATGACGATGGTGCCCACCGTGAAGGCGATGGCTACGGAAAGGAGAATGCCGGTGACGATTTCAAACGCCTTGTCCGTATTGATGAAGTCCCACACGGACTGCGTCATGTGAAGCTTGGAAATCTTGAACAGGGCCGTCGCCACGGCGGAGCCCAGAATGCCGAACACCAGGGAAACGGTGGTGGACGTGGGAAGGCCGAAGGTATTGAAGGTATCCAGGAGTATCACCTCGCTGATCATCACCCCCAGGAAGAGTAGCATCACTTCGTGGTAACTGAACATGTTCGGGTGAAAAATACCGTTGCGGGCCACCTCCATCATGCCGCCGGAGAAGCAGGCGCCCACCAGCACGCCGATGGAAGCCACGGTCAGGATCACCCGCACGGGGGCGGCCTTGGAACCAATGGCGGAGTTGAGGAAGTTGACGGCGTCATTCGCTACGCCGTTGATCAGGTCAAATGCCGCCAGAAGCAGCAGGGCTACGATGATAATCCAGTAAATTGAGTCCATAACTGTCTCTTGTGAATGGTGGGCGGAGGGCGTCCGCGAGCTGCACCACCGCCTCTTTACACGGAAACGGACGATTTTGCTACTGTTTTGTTACAGAAAAATCCTTTCGCCTTCTCAACGGGAACGGGGGAGGAAATCCAGCTCTTCAGGATCGGGCCAGCGGTGCCGTGGATAGCGCCCCGCCAGGTCTTTTTTCATCTGGCCGTAGCCGTTCCGCCAGAAGCTTTCCAGGGAACCCGTCACCTGCCAAGGCCTCTGGCTGGGGGCCAATACCTCCACCTTCACGGTCACGGAGCCGTTGGCAATGCGCGGAGACTCCGCCACGCCGAACAGCCGCTGCACCGTAAGGCCGATCACAGGCGTGGAATCCTCCCCGTACCTCACTTTCGCGTGCTGGCCGTTGGTCAGCGTGAGGCTCACCGGAGCGTAATCGTCCAGCGCCTTCGCCTGCCAGCCGGAGAGCCAGTCCCGGAGCACGGGAATGATCTCCCGCTCCTTGATGTCCTTGTAGCCCACGGCCCCCTCGCAAACCAGGGAGATGGCTACCAGCTTGTCTTCCTCTGAAAAACGGGGGAGTTCCAGTTCCGGCATCCAGACGCTTAAACCGTTCAGGCGGCGTATCCACTGCTCCACGGCGGCGTCCCATTTCACCAGCTTCAAGGTTCCGTCCACCACCCTTTCCGCCAGAATGGGGGCGGCCAGCTCCGGCGGAGCGTCCCCGCGGTCCCGGTCTTCCAGCACCAGGTCTTCATACATCAGTCTCCGGTGCAGGCGCACGCGGCGCAGCACGGCGTCAAAGACGGCCGCCTCCCCGCCGGAAAAACGCTCCGGCCAGACGGCGCGCAGCTCCTCCGGGTCAATGAGCGTACAGCGGCCCACACGGGTTTCCACCGCCTTTCCGGACAACTCCGCCACCTCCGCCGCCACAAAATGCTCCCCGTGGAACGCCACGCTGCCTTCCGCCAGCCTGCCCCCCACGCCGCCGGCCATGCGGCACGTGTTGGCGGCCACTCCGTTCCGGACGCCCACATGGTCCGCAAAGCTCTCCATCATGGCGCGGACCACGGCAGGCCGCGCCGCCGTGAAATCCGGCTCCGGCATTTCCCGGGATTTCCCCCGGCTGCCGATGGACAAAAGCTGCCGGTACGCCATCCACACTTCCCGCGCCCCGCGGGCGGAAATGCCCCAGCGGGTGCACGCCCCCGCCTCAAACCCGGCGTCCACAGCCTTTTCCACCGCGCGCCACTCCGCCTGAAAATCCGTATAGTCCGCAGAATCGCGCAGGTTGTCGTTCAAGCCGCCCTTCATCGCTACGCCCTCCCCCTGCATCAGGGCCGCAATGGCGGCAAGCTCCACCACGCACTGTTCATCCTGCCCGGCCGCCATCAGGCGCGCCAGCCGCGGCGGCAGAGGAAAAGCGGTCATCCTTCTTCCCACGTCCGTCAGGCTCCCGTCCGCCTCCGTAGCTCCCAGGGCGGCCAGCAGATTCACGGCCCGCTGCATCACCAGGGGGTCCGGCGCATCCAGCCAGCGGAACCCTTCCGGCGCGGTTATGCCCCACGCGGCCAGATTCAGCACGGCCCCCGCCAGATCCACCCGGAAACATTCGGGCGGATCAAAATCCGCCTTCCGCGCCTGCTCCGCCTCACTCCACAACCGGAAGCAGCGGCCCGGAGCCACGCGTCCGGCACGGCCCGCGCGCTGGGCGGCGGACGCCTTGGAAATCTTCGTCAGGTGCAGCGTATCCATGCCCCTGTAGGGGTCCCAGCCGGACCGGCGCACCAGACCGGAATCAATCACCGTGCGCACCCCCTCAATCGTCAGGGAGGTTTCCGCTACATTGGTGGAAACGATGACGCGGGGATTTTTCCCCTGCTCCACGGCGCGATTCTGCTGTTCCGGGGTCAACGCTCCGTAAAGAGGAAAAACGTCCCGGCCGCCCATCCACGGCCTGCCTGCCAGCAACTCCGCCGTTTTCCGGATTTCATACACGCCCGGCATGAATACCAGCACGTCCCCGCAGCCGTCATCCTTCACCGCCTCCTTCACGGCGTCCGCCGCCTGCTCCCATACCGGAGGAGGGGATACCCTGCCGCGACCGTCGCTGACCAGCCGGGGAGCCCGGTAAACGGTTTCTACGGGATACTGCCTTCCGTGCGCCTCCAGCACCCGGCAGGAGGCGCCCATGTAATCCCGCAGGCCGGATATTTCCAGCGTGGCGGACATTACCGCCACGGCCATGTCCGGGCGCGGGCCTTCCTGCAAGTCCAATATGCGCCCCAGGGACAAATCCCCGGAGAGGCTCCGTTCGTGAAACTCATCAAACACCACGGCGCTCACCCCTTCCAGGGCGGGCCGCTCCGTCAGCCAGCGTTCCAGCATGCCGTCCGTCACGTACGCAATGCGGGTGCGGGGGGAAATGTGCCGTTCAAAGCGCACCACATACCCCACTTCCTTCCCCAGCTCCACTCCGCGCAGCCGGGCCACGTGGCGCGCCAGCAGGCGCGCGGCCATCCGGCGGGGCTGAACGACGACGATCAGGCCGCGTTCCCCCAGCCCGGCGTCATCCATCATGGGGGGAACGCCGGTAGACTTGCCGGAGCCCGTGGGCGCTTTCAGCAGGATGCGCGGAGAGGGGGCTTGCAGCGCGTCCAGCAATTCTCCGCGGATTTCCTCAATGGGAAGGGAGGGGGAATCCATACCGGGTTACAGGGGAATCCGTTCATGCCCGGGCCGTTCAACCGATGCAGGCCAGCAGGAACCAGAAGAACGGCACGGTAAAGGAAGGACTGTCAATCAAATCAAAAATGCCGCCTATCCCCGGCAGCAGGGAGCCGGAATCCTTGATGGCCAGGCTGCGCTTCACCAGGGAGCCCGCCAGGTCCCCGTAAACGGACAGCAGGAAAATGAAGGAGACGCAGCCCACCAGCACCAGCATCTGGGACATGGACAGGACGGAGACCCTGAACATCGGGAAAACCAGCCCGATGGCCGCCGCATTCGTCAGCACCCAGGAACCGAGGATGCCCTCCCACGTCTTCTTGGGGCTGATGTGGGGAATGAGCCTGCGTGAAAAAATGCGGCCTCCCAGCAGGAACCCGCTGACATAGGCAAAAATGTCCGCCATCTTCGTCACCAGAATGACCCATAGCACGCACATGACGATGGACGGATAAACATACCCCACCCTCATATAGGCCAGATGCAGGGCCAGAATGGCAAAGGCGAACAGCCAGCCGGGATAAATGAAGGAAAGCAGCGTGGTCCCGACGGAACGGAGCGCCCGGCTTCCCACCACCGGATACTTCATTTCACGGATAAAGGAAATCACGACCAGAAGGACCGGGGCGGCAAGCGCCACCAGAAGAGGAAGGGGAATCAGGAACGGGGCATTCTCCGTAGGGGCGATTTCCCGGAACTTGGTCACGTAGCACGCCCAGGACAGCAGCACGGGATACGCCGCGCCGAAAAGAAAGCTCAGGTTCGGCTGGGAGGCTTTTCTGGAACGCAGCAGCATGTGCCTCCATTCCCAGGAGGCCAGGATGCAGAAGATGCAGACCAGCCCGTAATACCCAAGTTCACGGTCCCACCACAGGGCCCCCGCCAGCAAACCCAGCAGAACCACGGTGCTGAATGAACGCTGCAGCAGAACGCCCATTTTGCTTCTGGAAGGCTTCTTGTCCTGGTTCGGTGTTCTCATCATCACGCGAAGTGTACAGAAAACCTCCGTGACCTCAATCCTGAAATGCTCCCTTCCCCGCGGCGCCCATACTGGAAACATCCGCTCCCCGTCCGGCCCTCCCCCGCCGCTGACAAGGAAGGAATGCCTTCCCCGCTCCGGAAGAAATGCGGCGGCGGAAAAAGAAAAAGGCTGCCGTCAAGCGGGCGGCGCTACGGCGCACGGGAAAAAGCCTCCGGAAACCGTGTTCTCCTTCCTGTACGGCCCCAATATGACAAATGCCGGACTTCCGCACAGAATTTCAAACTTTATGGTGTATTTGTCCACTAATGAATTTGCCTCTTTCTTCCTCTCTCCCGCGCCCTGCACCCGCAGGGGATTGCAACCCCGCCGGATGCCGTTCTTTCCGGACGGACGGGGGTTCTTCCGCCCTCCGGCAGTCCCTTTCCCCTTTCCGGAAACCCGGCGCGTAAAATAGCGTCATGTGGACGTTTTATAAGATAGACAATCACCTACAAATCAGTAACACTCACATCCCAGCACTAGCTTTTTTCCCTGATGGAGAAAACCGCACCCTTTTCCGTTATGAACATGCACTCATTCCGTTGGATTCGACTTACAGCATTCTCGGCCCTGGCCGCAGCCGCCATCACCTCCTGCGCCTCCGCGGCCACGGACTTCAACCAGGTGGGCAAGCAAATGTCCCTCCTGCTCCAGAACTTCCACTTCTCCCGCAAGGAATTCAGCGACGAACTGTCCGGAAAATTCCTGGAAACCTACCTGCGCAAGGTAGATCCCAACAAGATATTTTTCACCCAGCAGGATGTGGACGCCCTCAAGAAGAAATACGGCAGGGAACTGGACGACTACCTGATGTCCGGCCAGATGATGGACGCGGCCCAGGCCATGCACGCCCTGTACCGGCAGCGCGCCATGCAGCGCATCGCCTATGCGCGGGACCTGCTGAAAAAGGGCGGCTTTACCTTTGACAAGGACCGGTCCATTGAACGCTCCCGCCGCAAGACCGCCGCGTGGCCCAAGGATGAGGCGGAAATGCAGCAGGTCTGGAAAGACATGGTGGAGGAACAGCTCCTGTCTGAAATCCTGCGCCGTGAAACCGTGGCGCGCCTGGCGAAGGAACAAAACAAGCCCGACCCGCTGGCCAATGAAAAGCCTGCGGAGGAAAAACTGCTCATGCGTTATGAACGCATCCAGCGCAACATTCAGGAAACGGACCTGGAAGACGTGGCGGAAACCCTGCTCAGCGCAGTAGCCATGACCTATGACCCGCACACGGACTACATGGGCGCCCGCCAAGTGGACCGCTTCAAGATTTCCATGGGCACGGAGCTCACCGGCATCGGCGCCCTGCTGGGCAGTGAAGACGACGGCTCCACCAAAATCACGGGTATCGTCGTGGGCGGTCCGGCTGACAAATCCGGAGAGCTCAAGCTGAACGACCGCATCGTGGCCATTGACTCCAACAACTCCGGAGAAATGGTGGACATCCTGTTCCTGAAGCTGGACAAGGTGGTGGACATGATCCGCGGGGCTGAAAACACCCAGATGCGCCTGAAGGTGGAACCGGCGGACGCTCCCGGCCAGGCCAAGATCATCACGCTGACCCGCTCCAAGGTGCCGTTGAAGGACGAACTCGCCAAGGGCGAAATCATCGAACTCACCGGAGCTCCGGAAGGGCAGAACCGCATCGGCGTGCTGAGCCTTCCCTCCTTCTATGCGGACATGGAAGGCGGCGACCGCCGCTGCGCCAAGGACGTCAAAAAAATCCTGGAACGGATGAACAAGGAAAACGTGGACGGCCTGGTCATTGACCTGCGCAGCAACGGCGGCGGCTCCCTGGAGGAAGTGCGCCTGATGACGGGCTTCTTTACCGGGAACGGCCCCGTGGTGCAGATCAAGGACACCCGGGGCAACGTGGACATCAAATCCGCCCACAACCGCCAGAAGCTTTTCAACGGCCCCATTGTGGTGCTCATCAACAAGCTCAGCGCCTCCGCCTCTGAAATTCTGGCCGCGGCCCTCCAGGACTACGGCCGCGCCGTGATCGTGGGGGATGACTCCACCTTCGGGAAGGGTTCCGTGCAGCAGCCGGTGGACATCGGCCAGTACCTGCCCTTCTTTGCAGCCAGGGACCGTGCCGGCCTGCTGAAAGTCACCACCCAGAAATTCTACCGCGTGGCGGGCGGCTCCACCCAGCTCAAGGGCGTGGAGAGCGACATTCAGCTTCCCACCGCTACGGCGGCGTTTGAACTGGGGGAAGACATTCTGGACTACGCGATGCCCTATGACCAGATCACGCCCTGCACCAATTACAAAAAGGACTCCTCCATCACGGCCATGCTGCCCGCATTGAAGGAAGCCAGCGCGAAGCGCGTGGAAAAAGACCGCGACCTCCAGATTGCCAGGGAAGACATCGCCATGATGAAGCAGCGCATCAAGGACAACAAGCTCTCCCTGAACAAGAAGACGAGGGAACAGGAAAACTCCACGCTGGAAGAGCGCCGCAAATCCATCAACAAGGAACGCAAGGGCCGCTTTGCGGAAATGGCCAAGGAAGACGCCACCAAGTACAAGATTTACCGCCTGACGCTGGACGACGTCAACGCCAGGGAACTTCCCCTGGCGGACCCGGACAAGGACAACGAACAGTTCATGCACCTGGCGGAAGACCCCACGGCGGAACTGGACGACTCCCCGGAATATCCCTCCGGCCTTGACCCGGAACTCCGCGAAGGCATCAACATCGTCCAGGACATGTTGAAGCTGGAATCCTCCGGAAAATAACGGTCCCTTCCCCATTCCTTCCCACTCGCCCCGGTTTCCTCCAGGAACCGGGGTCCTTTTTTTCCGGGGCAAAAGGCGGCCGCCGCTCCTTCCGGAACGTGCCGGAATGAATCCGGGACTTGCCAGCCGGGGTGAAATAAGGCAGTATCCTTGCCCGTCAGCAATGAGCACCATCATGAATACGACATATAAAATTGCCATCGGCGCGGACCACGCCGGAGTCGACCTCAAGGAAACCGTAGTAGAACTCCTCAAGGCATGGGGCCATGAAGTGACCGACATGGGTACCATGACCAAGAATTCCTGCGATTATTCCGACTACGCCAATGAAGTTGCAAGCAGCATTGCTGACGGTACCAACGACCGCGGCATCCTCATCTGCCGGTCCGGCATCGGCATGAGCATCGCCGCCAACCGCTGGGTGGGCGTGCGCGCCGCCCTCTGCCGCACGGCCCCCGCCGCGGCCCTTTCCCGCCAGCACAACGATTCCAACCTGCTGTGCCTAGCCTCCGCCTATGTGGACAATGAAAGCGTGGAAGACGTGCTGGACGCATGGCTGCACGCGGACTTTGAAGGCGGCCGCCATGAACGCCGCGTCGTCAAATCCTCCGGCAGCCCCCTGCAATGGACGGACCCCGAACTGGCCGCGTTCATCCAGGAGGAAGGCCGCCGCGAAAGCAACAACATTGAGCTGATCGCCTCTGAAAACTTCGCCTCCCCCTCCGTCCGGGAAGCCCAGGGCTCCCTGCTGACCAACAAATACGCGGAAGGCTATCCCAGCAAGCGCTGGTACGGCGGCTGCGAGGTAGTGGACAAGGTGGAACAGCTTGCCATTAACCGCGTGCTGAAAATCTTCGGCGGGGACCATGCCAACGTGCAGCCCCACTCCGGCTCCCAGGCCAATATGGCCGTTTACTTCTCCGTATTGAAGCCCGGCGACACCATTCTTACGATGGACCTTTCCCATGGCGGCCACCTCACCCACGGCCACCGCGCGAACTTCTCCGGCAAGCTGTACAACGTAGTTCACTACGGCGTATCCCAGGAAACGGAAGCCATCGACTATGACGCGCTGGAAAAACTGGCCCTGGAAGTGAAGCCGCAGATGATCACGGCCGGAGCCAGCGCCTATTCCCGCACGATCGACTTTGAACGCATGGGCCAAATCGCCAAGGCCTGCGGCGCCTACCTGTTCGTGGACATGGCCCATATCGCGGGCCTGGTGGCCGGCGGACAGCATCCGAACCCGGTTCCCTATGCGGACTTCGTCTCCTCCACCACGCACAAATCCCTGCGCGGCCCGCGCGGCGGCTTCGTGATCTGCAAGGAGGAATACGCCAAGAAGCTTGACGCCGCCGTCTTCCCCGGCATGCAGGGCGGCCCCCTCATGCACGTGATTGCCGCTAAGGCGGCCTGCTTCGGGGAAGCGCTGAAACCCGAATTCAAGGACTATGCGGCCCAGGTCGTGAAAAACGCCAGGGCCATGGCGGACAAAATGGCGGAACTCGGCTTCCGCGTCGTCTCCAACGGCACGGACAACCACGTATTCATGGTGGACCTCCGCAACAAGGGCATCAACGGGGCGGACGCACAGGAAGCCCTGGACCGCGTGGGCATCACCGTGAACAAGAATGCCATCCCGTTTGACACGGGTTCCCCCATGAAGCCCTCCGGCATCCGCATCGGCACGCCCGCTGTGACCACCCGCGGCATGAAGGAAAAAGACGTGGAACAGGTAGCGGAATTCATCGCCCGCGCCCTGGCCCTGTACGTAGGCGACCAGGTCTGCCCGAACCCGGACGGCTTCGCCCAGCTCAAGGAGGAAGTCTCCGCTTTCAACCGCAACTTCCGCCTGCCTCACTAATCAAATTGCTCTTTCACGTTCAAGCCGTCCCATTGCCAGCAATGGGACGGCTTGCGTTTTTCACAAGAAAAGAGGGAAGTGCCGGGAGCTGCTTCAAGGGGCTCCCCTTTCCGCGTTCAACTCCCTCCGGTACACTAGCGAGGATCTGCCGGGATGTTTCCCCCACCCCCTGCCGCCGCCATATAACAGGCGGCTACATCGGCAATGCCATGGCCGTTGGAAAGGGGCGCGTTCTGCCTGGGGATGCGGTACCGGCCGCCCACCAATCCTCCGCCATACGTACTGACCGGATCACAGTAAGTGGTTATATGGTCCAAGACGCCGGCAGCGGCCGCCAAACGGTCTGCACCCAGCGCCTGCAAGGAATTACCAGACAATCCCGCAGCATTCACCGCAACGCCGCCAACCGGGAGAGGAGACCCTACATTGGCCGCCACCCCGAATTGGGCCATGCCGCCTCCCAGGGAATGCCCGGTGGCCTGCAAGGACACTATTCCCGGCACATGATTCAACAAATGGCGAATCAGTCCCGCCGCCCTAACGTAGCAAATGTCACAGGAATACAACTGGAAAATATCCGTCAATACGTTGGGAACCAAGACACCCCAATGTCCCGTATCCGTCCCCCGGAAGGCAACATAAATGTTATTGCCCGAGCACTTGATGTAGGCATTAAACCCATGGCGCACATGGACATGCCCACTAACGGGATCGTACCCGGTTGCACCGCCAAAAGGAGAGAAGGCATGATTCAGGGAGGACAATGGAACGCCTGGCAGAAGGGCTGCGTCCGGATGCGGCGCCATTCCCATCAGATACCCTCCGGCTCCCGGATTAAGGTAGGCATACCGGGAAAAAGTGATCCAAGTGGGAATGCGGGCAGGATAATGCGTATTGTCCCTGTAATGGAGGCGGCAACTTATCACCGCCGTCACAATGCCGGCCAATATCTGGACTAAGGCGGAATGCCGGGTCAGAGGCAACCCCGAAAGCCTTTCCATGATATAATTATAATGAGGAAGCGCCGCATGGCCTTCCTGAACGAGAAAGGCATCCAGCCTGCGCCTTCCATCCTGGCGGGAAAAATACCTGGTTGCTATAAAGTCAAACAAGTGCCTGAGATGAAGTAATGGAGTCATGGTATTTATCGAATTGAATTTTGAATATAATTCAGCACATCACGTTCTTCATCCGTCAGCGTGCCGCCCAATTGCTCTTTTCTGGACAAAATCTCCCGGGAGAACAGGAGGGCGTCCTGGTATAGAGACGCGATCTGGTTCTGTTCCAGTTGGTCCAGGGCTTCAAACCCCTTCAGCTTGCCCAATTGGGTTTCCACCCACTTCCTGATTTCCCGTTCGCCGGGTTCAGGCGCAGAGTTCGTAAACTTTTCCCATTCCTCCAGCCAGGTATTCGGGATTTCCACTTCAGACAGAGCCTGGAGCACTTGCTGCTCCAGATCATCCAGCTTGCCTTCCAGCCGTTCCATTTTTTCCAGGAACTGCTTTTCATCCGATTCCGGAAAATGGAAGGATGAATCATTATTTTTCTCGTCAGACATGATGTTTCAACATGGGTTGCGGTTTGCCGCCGCATCCGGAAAGGACGCGTCCAGCGGCAAACGCTGCACGAATACCCTGGCCTCCCGCGTCCGGAAAGAAAACAGGGGCTTTCCCAATACGGGGAACCATCATTCACAACAGCCATGCGCGCCTTTCAGCGGCATGGAAAAACCCGGCATGAACAAATGCCGTTTATACCGCCACCGTGCGGCCGCAGCTTCCGGCTACTTCCCTTCCCCTCCCAAACGGCTCTCCATGGACAGCAGGGTGCACTTGGCGGCAAGCCATGCGTCCCGGCCCTTGAGAACCATCATTTTATCTCCCACGCTGGAAGCATAGGCCTTTTCCGCATCCCGAAAGAGCTGCTCCAGATACTTGACCAGTTCCTTCTGGACGGCGATGGCTTCTTTCAGAGATCCGGCGTTGTTTCGGCGGAATTCCAGCAAGTTCAAGTTGGCCCGGGTCACTTCCTCCCAGGGAACCATGCCGGACTTGTACTGTTCCTGCGCCAGTTCAGCCATGCTGGATAAAAGCCGTTCCCTTTCCTTGAGAAGGGATTTCAAGGTTTCTTCCGCCGGGGAAACGGCCGAAAAGCAGACGAGACAGAGTATGATCAGGGTAGTTTTCATTACTCCCCTTTTATCCCCTCCCTTCATTCTGTCAAGATGGAAAGGAACGTATCGCTTTGAAACAAAGAAGCTCTCGAAGATGAAAAACAGCGCGGCACGGACAAACATAGCCACCTCCGGAAAGAATCCCCAGCCGGGAATTCTTTCCTTTTATCCCGCCTTTCTCCTTCTTCCGGGGTCGCTCATACGCCGCCGGCCTTCCGGACCGGGGCGGACCATTCCTTGCCGCTTACATCCGTCAGCACTACGGAAAGCGGACCTTCCGGAACCGCAGAAAGCGCGGCGGGGAGTGTTACGCCGGCCCTGGCCCCCAGCGGAACGACCAGCCCGAAGGCACCCGGCTTGACCTTTGCCAGATAAGCGTTCTCCATAGCGGAGGGGGGAAGCGCGGAAAGCTGGTCCGCCTCCATTTTCCACAGGGTGTTGCCCTGGCCGTCCGTCAGCCTGATGCGGACGAGGAAGGAGCCGTAGGTATCCACGCCTTCCGTGCGGAATACGTTGAAGCGCAATTCCTGCCCGGACAGGGAGGCCCCGCTGACTTCCAGCAGGGGCTTCACGGATTTGTTATGGAGCGGCCCCCATACGCCGCCATGAAAGAACTGGTTGGTTCCTAGCGTGACCAGCATCATGAACACGGCTCCCCAGATGGAAACGCGGGCCATGCGGCCGTATCCCAGCGGCAGCGGACCGGACCCCACCCAGGCAAACAGGGAGGAACGGCGCGCGCAGCACGGAAGTTTGGAAAGCCTGCCGTCCAGCGAACAGGAACCGCCCCCGGTCAGGAACAGGAGCAGTCCGGCGCACATGCCCAGAATGCCTATCTGCCATTCGTCCAGGCAAGTGGTTCCCAGCCAGCCGGAACCCAGCAGAATGCCCAGCGCCAGGCAGAAAACGCCCACGCTCGCCAGGCGCGTCAGCAGCCCCAGCATGAGCATCAGCCCCACCAGGAATTCAATGATGGTAAACGCCACCATGAACCACCAGAGTTCGGACGGGTGCGTCACCAGATATTCAATGACCGGCTTGATTCCCAGCGCATTGGGAAGGAAGTGGTTGAATTTGACGCCGATATATCCCGGATCATCCGGAATCAGCTTGTTTTCCAGCACCAGGCGGCGCCAGAACGCGGAGAAGTACGTCCAGCCTACTACCAGACGCAGAGGGAGGGCCATTACGGCAGCCCAGCGGTAGGCTTCGGGCTGCACGGCGGAATCATGGGAATGTTCTTCTTTCATCTGGTCAAATTCTTCAGTATTCCGCCATCCTATTTCCGTCGGAAAAAAATCAAAGGATAAAATGCCCGGTCCGTGACAGCGGACGCGTCAAAGATTTACCGGGAGGCCATGCCGTCCCACACCGGGAAGTAATAATGCAGGGAGGGCGCGGGTTCATTCAGCAGGCGGTAGTGCCACCATTCCGGAGAATAGTTGGCGAATCCCTGCTTTTCAAAAGCCTTTTTCAGAATCATCCGGTTCCGGTGCTGGGCCGGGGTCACCAGCGCGGTGTCCGTAGCGGAACTGGGGTCCAGCAGGTCATGATGGCCGCCCATGTCCACGGGCTTTCCGGTTTTGGCATACAGCAGGGAGACGTCCACAGCCACGCCGCGTGAATGTTCCGAGAAGTCGCGCACGTAGTGGTCCCCGAACACCTTGGCCTTGTCAATGTTCGGGTAATACCGGGCTTTCATCTTCTGGTCTCCGGCGTCCGCGCCCCATTTGCAAATGTCCAGCACGGCGGTGTGGGGGCGGTAGGCGTCATAGATTTCCAGCAGGTAGCCCTGCCTGTACAGGTCTTCCGAGACTTTTTTCAGGGCGTGCGCCGTCTGGGTGCGCAGGATGGCGCGCCTGCCGTGGTAGCCGTCCAGCGGACGCCCCACGAAATTGTCATACCCGGCATACTTCAGGTTGGTCTTCACCAGCGGGGCCACCTGGTCCACGTACACAAAGCCCGGCTGCATCACGGGCTGGAGGGGCTGGTTGAAAGAGGGCTTGAATTCCCCGCTGCCTGAGCAGGAAGCCAGTAAAATGAAAATGCCGCATGCCGCGGCCACGCAGGTCTTCATGACCACGGAGCGTAGCACGGCATGCGGCGCAAATCCGGTCAGGATTCCGTCATTTCCAGGAATCCCTTGATCTTGCTGATGCGCGTGGGATGGCGCAGCTTGCGGAGGGCCTTGGCCTCAATCTGGCGGATGCGTTCCCGCGTGACGCTGAACTGGCGCCCCACTTCCTCCAGGGTGCGGGGGCTGCCGTCCCGGAGGCCGAAGCGCTGTTCAATAACCTCGCGCTCGCGGTCCGTAAGGGTGTCCAGCACATCCTTGATTTTCTCTTTCAGGAAGGAGAAGGAGGCTTCCTCCATGGGATTTTCCGCCGCCTTGTCTTCAATGAAGTCACCAAAGGAGGTGTCGTCGGAATCCCCTACGGGGGCTTGCAGGGAAATGGGCTGCTGGGCCATTTTCAGCACGGAACGCACGCGTTCCACGGGCAGGTGGATTTCCTCCGCGATTTCCTCCGGCGTAGGTTCGCGGCCGTATTCCTGCACCAGCTGTTTCTGAACGCGCATCAGCTTGTTGATGGTTTCAATCATGTGCACGGGAATGCGGATGGTGCGGGCCTGGTCCGCAATGGAGCGGGTGATGGCCTGGCGGATCCACCAGGTGGCATACGTGGAGAATTTGTAGCCGCGGCGGTATTCGAACTTTTCCACCGCCTTCATCAGGCCCATGTTGCCCTCCTGAATGAGGTCCAGGAAGGAAAGGCCGCGGTTGGTGTACTTCTTGGCAATGGAAATGACCAGGCGCAGGTTGGCTTCCACCATTTCGTCCTTGGCCCGGCGGGCTTCGCGGAGCCACTTGCGGAGCTCCTGATAGGCTTCCCCCATTTCATCCGCAGTCATCCACATGCGCAGTTCCAGTTCCGCAAGGTGTTCCTTGAGCTCCTTGTTGGACGGGTCCTGGGCTACCTTCTTCTGCATGCGGAGCACGCGGTCGCGGGCCTCGTCAATCATGGAGCAGAAATCCTCAATCACCTTGTGCTTGAAGTACAGGCGGCCGAAGAGCTTCACCAGAACGCCGGTGATCTTGTCGAACTCCGCCTGGCGGGCCTTCACGGACTTGGCGGCCTCCTTGCTGCGGTACAGCTTGCGAAAGGAGCCGGAAGCGTCCTGATGGGTCTGCTGGATTTGGGCGCAGAGCTGGGCCAGCCCCTTCATGTAGCGTTCGCGGGAGTCGATCTTCTTGTCAAGGATGACGCGGTCAAAGCGTTCCTCGTTGTCCAGCAGGCGGTAGGCCACGTCCAGATAGGCGTTCGCAATGAAGCCGAAGCGGTGCACGCAACGCTGGACGTTCTGTTCCGCATCCTCAATCCTCTTGGAGATGGCCACTTCCTCTTCACGGGTGAGCAGGGAAACCTGGCCCATCTGCTTCAGGTACATGCGGACGGGGTCGTCCAGAATGTCCATCTTGGCTTCAAGCTTTTCCTCCTCGTCCTCTTCCTCCGTGTTGATGCGGGTGCGGTCCGTGTAGCTGTCCACGTCGGACGCGTCAATGATGTCAAACGCCATGCTGCGCAGGCGGTCCATGATGGCCTCGTAGTCCTGCTGGTCAACGATGTCGTTGGGAAGGGAGTCATTGATATCGTCAAAAGTCAGGTAGCCCTGCTCCTTGGCGAGCTTGATCAGTTCACGGATTTTTTCCTGGATTTCCGGGGCGTCAATCGGATTCGTGACCTTGCGGCTGGCGGCCCTCTTGCGTTCCTCTTCCAGGATTTCGCTCAACTTCTTGGGAGCTTCCGCCTTAGCGGCAGGCTTGGAGGCCTTCTTTTCGGCGGGTTTCTTTTCCGCCGGCTTGGCAGGAGCCTTCTTGGCGGCGGGAGCGGCGGCTTTCTTGGCCGGTGCGGCCGCGGGCGCCTTTGCCGGAGCCTTTTTGGCGGCTACTGCGGCCTTCCCGGCGGCAGGGGCCGGAGACGCCTTTTTCACCGGGGCTTTCTTTTCCGCTGCGGGCTTGGCGGCAGCGGGCTTTTTAGCCGCCGGAGCGGCGGCCTTGGCGGGGGCTGCCTTGGAAGTGGTTTTGGAAGTTTTTGCGGCAGGCTTGGATGCTACTTTTTCCTTGGATTCAGAAGCTTTTTTGCTGGCGGAAGTCTTCTTGGGAGAAGAGGAGGATGGGTCACCGGATTTGGACATATCTTGAAAAGAAGAGGGCACAATTCACCATTATATCAATACCCGGAGGTATCGAGGCACTACATTGTACCCAGCAAACGCTTCAAGTCAACACTAAGTTTGGATAATTCCAGCCTTCTGGCGGCGTCCGTGGAGGGGTCCGCCAATTCCGCCATCAGGGACGCGATATGCCTTTCCAGCGCAGCCTTCGCAATGCCGGAGCAGGCTTCCTGGACGCTCCGGTCCACATTGGGGATGGGCACCGGGTCCAGGTTCAGCAGGTTCAGGGCATCCCGTTCCGGCTGTGGCAGGGACGCCAGAAAAGCCTGAATGGCCGCGGGACTGTCCGGAGAAGGAAGCCGTGCCAGGATTTTTTTCAGGATTCCCCCCCCTTGCAGCATCCGCATCGGCTCCAGCAATTCTTCAATACGGTCTACGATGAGCCCCTGGGCACGGGCGTTCTGGAGGGACAACTCGCAAAGCACGGCCACGGCACGGTCCATCTTCACGGGGGGCTGCGTCTGAGGAACTTCCGCAGCCGCCGCACGATCCGCGGACTGTGCCTGTTCCCTTCCCTTGCGGCGTCCGGCCGTCCTGACGGCGCTCCGCAGGTCATTCACGGTCGTGCGCATCCTGGTGGCGACGTCCGCCGTTGCCAGGTCGCGGGCCACGGGGTCGCTCATGCAGGCCAGCAGGGCCGTCATCTCACGGGCAAAGGCGGCGCTGGCGGCGGCGTCAGTCAGCAGGCCGCGTTCCTTGGCGCGTTCAATGCGGACCTCAAAGAAAGGACGGGCCTGCTCCACCATCTCTGAAAACGCTTCCTTCCCTTCCCTCTTCATGAAGGAGTCCGGATCGTCCCCCTCCGGAAGATTCACCAGGTAAACATCCTTGCCGAATGGGGCCAGCTCCCGGAAGGCGCGGTCCGCCGCCGCCATGCCCGCCTTGTCCGCGTCAAAACATACGACAATGCGGGAGGCATAGCGTGAAAGCGTTCTGGCGTGCTCCGGCGTGAACGCCGTTCCCAGGGGAGCCACGGCAAAGGAAATGCCGGCCTCATGGCAGGCGATGACGTCAAGCTGCCCTTCGCACAGCAGGGCCTTGCCGCTCTTCCCCATGGGACCGCGCGCCCTGTCCAGGGCAAACACCACATCCCCTTTCTTGAAAATGGACGTTTCCGGGGAGTTGACGTACTTGCCCACGTTTTCCTGGGGCCGCAGAATTCGTCCGGAGAACGCCACGCATTCCCCGTACACATTGTTAATGGGGAACATCAGCCTGTCCCGGAACCGGGCGTACAGGTCCCCGCGCTCTCCGCGGTTGGCAAGGCCGGAATCTATCAAAACCTGGTCCGGAAGCCCCTCCTTACGCGCCCAGGCCAGGAACTCCCGTGAAGAATCAGGAGCCCAGCCCACCTGCCAGCGCTTCGCCATGTCCGCCCCGTATCCGCGGGAATTCAGGTAGGCCCTGGCCTCCGCCGCCTTCGGGGAGCGGAGCAGGAGCCTGTGAAAAAACTCGGCCGCCTTCTTATGGGCCACCAGCAGGGCCGTGCGCGCCTTGCGCCGCTTTTCCTCCGCGGCGTCATACACTTCCTCCACCAGGGTAATGCCGGCTTTTTCCGCTAGCCGCCGCACGGTATCCGCAAAGCCCAGGTTTTCCATCTTCATCACGAAGGTGATGGCGGATCCCCCTTCCCCGCAGCCGAAGCATTTGAAGTTCTGCCGGGTCTGGTCCACGATGAAGGAAGGCGTCTTCTCATTATGGAACGGGCAGCACGCCTTCCACCGGGACCCGGCCCTTTTCAGGGAAAGATAGGAACCCACCACATCTACAATGTCAGTGGCTTCCAGAACGCGCCGGATGCTGTCTTCATCAATCCTTCCCATAAGGCGCGGCCAGTCTATCACAGCCCCGCCGGGTGCACAAGAAGACAGAATCAGGACGCCATTCACAGGAAAACAAGGGGAGGAAACAACCGGGCGCGCACTGGAAAAACAGAGGAGCTCCCGTGTTCCCTCAGGAAAACCGGGTGAAACGGCGCGGCGGCATCCGGCCTCCCCGTCCGCACGGAACGCATTTCCCCATTGAGCGCGGGCTCGGAACGTGTTAGCCTGTCTGCATGAAGCACATTCACCTTCTGTTGCTGGCTCTGCTGGCCCTGTTTGCCGGCTCCCCGTTCCGGGCGGCCGCGGAGGAATCCTTCCGCGACCGGGTAGTGGTCATTCCGGTGGGGGAGGACTCCCTGACCAGCAAGCAGAGCTTCGGCTTCATGAACCGCATCCTGAAGCGGGCGCAGGAGGAACAGGCGCGCGCCGTGGTGTTTGACCTGAACACGCCCGGCGGCCTGGCCTGGGAAACCAGCGAGATGATGATGAAAAGCATCCAGCCGCTGACCATCCCCACTTACGCCTACGTGAATCCCAAGGCCATGTCCGCCGGGGCGCTCATCTCCGCGGCGTGCGACAAGATTTACATGGCGCCCGTCTCCTCCATCGGCGCGGCGGGCATCATCACCTCCTCCGGGGAGGAGATGGACCCCGTCATGCGCAAGAAGGCGGAAAGCGCCTTCTGGGCCTTCACCCGCTCCGTGGTAACGGAAAAGGGCTACCGCCCGGAAGTAGTGAAGGCCATGATGATCCCCTCCGACCAGGAGCAGCAATTCGGCCCCGTCAAGCTGGAAAAAGGCGCGCTCCTGACCCTGACGGGCAAGGAGGCCGCCACGCGGCTGGAAGACGGCAGGCCCCTGCTGGCCCAGGGAACGGCCACCTCCGTCACGGACCTGCTGGCCCAGGAGAAGGTGGACGCCCCCACGGTCACGGCGGAACCCACCGCCTTTGAACGCATCGGCCTCTGGATTGCGTGGGCCTCCCCCATACTGATCCTGCTGGGAATCGGCGGCATCTACATGGAATTCAAGACGCCTGGGTTCGGCATCGGCGGCATCGTGGCCATTGCCGCGTTTGCCCTGTTCTTCTTCGGCAACAACATCGCCGGGAACCTGGCCGGTTATGAAACGGCGGCCCTGCTCATTCTGGGCGTGGTCCTGCTGTGCGTGGAATTCTTCGTCATCCCGGGCACCTTCATTGCGGCCATTGCGGGCGGTATCTGCATCTTCCTGGCCCTGTTCGGCGGCATGATCAGCTCCTGGGAATGGGACCACATCATCCGGGACGGACAGTGGGACGACGTCAACACGCTGGCGATGGTCCTGGGCATCCCCCTCCTGAAACTGGCCCTGGGCCTGACCGGGGGCGCCATCCTGATCGCCGTGCTGATGAAGTACCTGCCGGACTCCGTCCTGATGCGCCGCGTCACGAACGCCACGATCAGCGGTGGCCCCGCCGGGGAAGCCGTCAACATTGCGCGCGTGCAGGTAGGCGACCGGGGGAACGCCGTCACGGAACTGAAGCCCAACGGCAAGGCCATGATCCATGGCGAAATATGCGAGGTTTTCTCTCGACAAGGCATACTGATTAAGGGTACCCCTGTGCGCGTCGTGGACATCCGTCCGTTCGACCTCGTCGTCGTCAAGGACGAATCCCCCTCCGGGGACTGACGCCATCACGCTTTTCACTCACTGCCATGCCTCTCACCGTTGGACTCATTTCCCTGGGCTGCCCCAAGAACCTGATCGACTCTGAAATCATGATCGGCCACATGCAGAAGGCCGGCATGACCATGACTCCGGAACCTGAGCTGGCGGACGTGATGGTGGTCAACACCTGCGCTTTCATTGACCAGGCCAAGCAGGAAGCCATCGACGCCATTCTGGACGTCGTGCGCGCCAGGGAAAGCGGAGCCTATCCGGAAAACCAGAAGCTCATCGTGGCAGGCTGCCTGTCCCAGCGCTTTCAGAAGGAACTGCCCGCCCTGCTGCCGGAGGTGGACGCCTTCATCGGCCCGGACCAGATCACCAGGCTCCCGGAAATCATCACGGAGGTGATGGACCGGACCGTGCAGGACCGGAACTTCATCCAAGGCAAGTGCAAGTATGTTCCGGACTGGGACACGCCGCGCTACCGCCTTACTCCCCCGCATACGGCCTACATCAAGATAGCGGAAGGCTGCAACCACGGCTGCGCCTACTGCATCATCCCGATGATCCGGGGACGCCACCGCAGCCGCTCCCAGCAGGACGTGGTGCGTGAAGCGGAAGCCCTCATCCGGTCCGGCGTGAAGGAAATCTGCCTCATTGCGCAGGACATTACCTACTACGGCATGGACAAATGGACGGATGCGCGCCCGAACCGCCGCAGCGCGGTGGACTCCTCCCGCGGGGAATCCCTGGCCTCCCTGATCCGCGCCCTGAACGCCATTGAAGGGGAATTCTGGATCAGGCTTCTTTACACCCACCCCGCCCACTGGAGCGACGAACTGACCGCCGCCATCGCGGAAAGCCCCAAGGTGGCCCGCTACGTGGACATCCCCCTCCAGCACATTTCCGACAACATGCTCAGCGCCATGCAGCGCGTGACGGACGGGGACTACATCCGCAACCTCCTGCGGGACATCCGGAAGGCCGTTCCGGGAATCGCCATCCGCACCACCTTCATCACCGGATTCCCCGGAGAGACGGAGGACGACCATCAGGAATTGATGGAGTTCATTGAGGAGTTCCGCTTTGAACGGGCCGGCATCTTCACCTTCTCACGGGAGGAAGGCACGAAGGCCTACAAGATGCCGAACCAGGTGCACCACCGCACCAAGGCGCGCCGCTACAATGAAGCCACCATGCTCCTGACCCGCCTTGCCTCGGAAACGGGCCAGGAACAGATCGGCAGGCAAATCCGCGTGCTGGTGGACGCTCCCGGCGTTGCCAGAACGGAATGGGACGCCCCGGACATTGACGGCACCGTTTCCGTCCCCCTGACGCTGCCCGTCGGCCAATTCGCCACCGTCACCGTAACGGATGCCGTGGCGTATGAACTGACGGCGGAATAAGATTCCGCGGGCGACTGGATGGGAGCATCAGAGACAAGAGCGACAGGCACGGCGCAAGCCGGGATATATCTGATCCCTTATCACTCATCTCCGGCATCTGAGCCAAAGGCGCTTATTGTTTCACGCTTGATTCCGGGAGAGGCGCGCTGGCCGGAGGGGCTTCCTGCGGTGCGGCTCCCGAAGGTGACGGAGAAGCGGAATCCGGAACGGGGACCAGGGAAGTATCCATCCGGGACAAATCCAGTTCGCGGGAAGCCGCAGCGGCTTCCGGACTGACGGCGCCCATGTTCGCGGGCAACGGAAGCAGGGCTCCGTCCGGACCGACCATGTCGGGAGCGGTGACGGGATAAAAGCCCATCATTTCCTGTGGATTGACGATTTCCGACAGGCTCACGTAACCCTGGCTGCCGTCCTCAAACTCAACCTTGGCGAACAAATCACCGCAAACCAGCACCTTCCCGGTTTTCACGCCGCCCCTGACGGTTCCGCTCGTGGAAAAATTATTCTCCGGATTCTGCTCGAACACCATCATTTTTTCCTTCTTGAACGTAACGGATTCCCCCGGCTTGTAAAATGCCTGGTCCGCCTTGTTCTTGGCCGCCATTTTCTTGGAAGTGATGCCTACGGGATCCAGCGCTGAACTCTGGCGGTCCCAGGCATTCAAATGCTTGTTCGGACCACAGGAAGCCAGCAGCACCAGCAGAGCGGAAGGGAGAAGTGCCAATTTCATTTGCCGGGCATCTTAACTGCCACAGATTGCGGATGGAAGCAGAATTTGCGCCTGTTGATGCAGGATGCCGTTTCAACAAGAAAAATCCCGGCTTTCCCGCCAATAAGCGTTCCTTCGTGCTGGACAGTCAAGAAAACTTCCGTACAGGCTTGCGGCATATCAACCTCACTTCCAAATGATCAAGGGATTTTTCCCGGCGCTTTTCCTGGTTGTTTCGTCATGCTGCATGATGAAGGCAAAAGAAACCCAGGGCAACACTCTGATGCGCCCCCTGATGACTCGGACGGCGCCCCCTCCCTTGCCCTGCCGCGGGTCCGGCGCCTGCTTCGATTACTTCTCCACGCCGCTCTGCAAATACAAAATCCGCAGGGCGGAAGAAATCATGCCCGGCTCCTGCCGGGCCCCTTCACTTCATGGAAGGAAGACGGAAAAAAGCAGAGACCGGGACTTTCCATCAACAAACAGGGAACCCCGGCCATCATGCTGTTCCCCGCGGCGGAACCCATTCCATCCCTGAAACACGCTCCCGGCAGGCAGCCGGGGCCGGGAAAAGTAAGCGGTTCCGCAGGCGGGGAAAAACAGGCCGTCCTTACGGATTCCCTTCCCCGCTCTCTTCCCGGGGAAACCTCAAATCATGGCGCAAAGGCAACGTATTAGGCTTGCCGCATTCCTCCCGGCAATGCTATTCTGCCACCTGCGGTTCCCACGTTTGGCACAGTTCCATCCGGGGGAACCGTTCAAGCATTTGTTCTGTTATGGATGAGAAGAGATTAGCCGGCGTAGTTCTGCCATTGTTCTCCCTGCGCCGCAACAACGACCACGGCATCGGGGATCTGACGGCTCTGCGCCAGTGGATTGACTGGGCGGCGGATGCCCATGTGGGATTTCTCCAATTGCTGCCCGTCAACGCCCTGGGCCGGGACGAAAACCCTTCCCCCTATTCCGCCATCAGCTCCGTGGCTCTGGAGCCCCTGTACCTTTCCCTGGAACCATGGACCATTCCCGGCCTGGAAGAACGCGTATTCAATGAAACCGGGGACACGCTGCCGTGGGAACAACCCTCCGGCCCGAACCTGGTGGACTACCCCAAGGTCAGGTTCTGGAAAATGTGGATTCTGCGGGGCGCATGGAACAACTTTAAAACCAAGCCGGAATATGAGGGCATCATGCCCAAGTTCAGGGAATGGGTGAAGGAGCAGGGAAGCTGGCTGGAAGACTTTGTCTGCTTCCAGGTTCTCTGCGACCTGTTCGGCACGGAAATCTGGTGGCACTGGCCGGAGCAGGACCCGGCCCGGGCCAAAACCATCGCCGCCGATTACGAGGAAGAAAAGGACTTTGCCCGCTGGCTCCAGTGGCTCTGTGAAAAGCAATGGGAATTCATCCGGATTTATGCGGACGAACGCAACGTGAAACTGATGGGGGACATCCCCATCGGCGTTTCCCTGTGCAGTGCGGACGTCTTTTTTGAACGCTACCTGTTTGATACGGACTGGTGCGGAGGCGCTCCTGCGGAAGGCAACTACGCGGAAGACCCCTTCACGGGCAAATGGGGGCAAAACTGGGGCATTCCCCTGTACAAATGGGAAGTCATGGCCCAGGACAACTTCGCCTGGTGGCGGCGCCGGGTAAAATACTGCACCAAGATTTTCAGCATGTACAGGATTGACCATATCCTGGGCTTTTACCGCATTTACTCCTTCCCGTGGAAGCCTACGGAAAACGAGGTCTTCCTGCCGCTCACGCTGGAGCAGGCGGCCCAGAGAACGGGCGGCAGGCTGCCCGGCTTCAAGCCCCGCGGGGATGACAACGCCGTGGACCGCAACCTGAACCTGACGGACGGAGACCTGTACCTTCGCCTCCTGATCTCTGCCGCCCCCGGCGTCAGCGTGGTGGGGGAAGACCTGGGCTGCGTGCCGGAATACGTGCGCCCGAACATGCGCCAATTGGACATTCCCGGCTTCAAGATTCCCCATTGGGAAATCAAACCGGACGGCAACATCATCCCCGGAAAGGAATATCACGAATGCTCCTTCGCGGCATTCGGAACGCATGATTTTGAAACCATCATGCAGACCTGGAACGACAGCTACGCCAAAATCGAGCGTGCCCGCAAGCTGGGTCTGTGGGAGGGAGTCTCTCCCAAAACGCCGTCCAACCCGGAACAGGAAAACATCGTGCGCCAGGCGGAGGACGGAGCGCGCCTGCTGAAATGGTTTGCGGACTTCGCCGGGATGCAGCCGGACACTTGGCTCTCCTACTGGAACCTGGAAATCAAGACGGCCATGTACAATGCCCTGTTCCGTTCCAACTCCCGTTACGCGGCCATTCTCTGGCCTGCCCTCTTTGACGTCAACAAGCGCCTGAACATCCCCGGCACCACGGGAGGCACCAACTGGAGGGAACGCATGCCCTTTAAAGCCGTGGAAGCCCATAACATGCCCCAGACCGCGTGGCTACGCACCGTCATCAGCGGTTCCGACCGCACGCCGCTGCAGGGAGAAGACGCCATCAGGGCCCTCAAGTCAGCCAGAAGGCGCATCTTCCCGAAGGTCACCGTCAACAACGAACGCTTCCTGAAACGGATGCTGATGTGGCCCAACGGGAAATCCCTGTAAGTTCCGGCCAGTTTCCGGAGCGCCGCAAGCCCCTGCCCCGCTTCATGGCCTTTCCTTCAACTGTTCTTTCCATTGCATCCGTCCTTGCCTCCTGCCGGAAAAGCAACCATACTCCCCGCATGACCTGGAGCTGGAACAAACTGTCCCCCGCCAAATGGGAAGACGCGTGGAGTGAACGCATTGCCGGAAATCCCAATGCCTCCATCACCATCATCAAGGGAGGCAAGACCATCAGAATCACCGTCTACTGCGACCATGAGGAAGACGCCCTGACCTTGAAGGAATATTTTGGGGGGACCGTCCGGGAAATCAAAACCCGGGACTGGGTGGCGGCGCAGAGCCGGGAAGAACGCGCTCCGCTTAAAATAAGGGATGCCCTGGTCATTACGGAGCAGAGTTCTCCGGAGAAGCTGGCCGCCCTGCGGAAGCAATTCCCCGCGCGCCATATCCTGAGCGTTCCTGCGGAAATGGCCTTCGGGACCGGAGACCATGCCACTACGTCCACCTGCCTGCGCTTCATCTGTGACGCTGCCAAATCCCGCAGGGGAACCGCCTGGAGCATGACGGACATCGGCTGCGGAACCGCCGTGCTGGCCATTGCGGCGCTGAAGCTGGGAGCGGAACACGCCACGGCCTTCGACTTTGACCCCATGGCCATTGAAGTGGCACGGCACAACATGGAACGCAATGACGTCACCGGCGAAGAGCTTGATTTATTCGTCGGGGACGTCTTTGAATGGACGCCCGCAGCCCGGCAGAAGGGGGATCTGGTCGTCGCCAACCTGTTTTCCACCATCCTTCAAAAAGCCTTCCCGCACATCATCGCCGCCATGAAGAAGGATGCCGTGCTGGTCATTTCCGGGATTCTGGCCTCCCAATGGGAAGAAACGAAATCCGCGGCCGAACGCAACGGACTTTCCTTTGACCGGGTCATCAAACGCGGCAAATGGGTCACAGCCAAGGGCGGCATGGTGAAGTAAGCATTCCTTCACGGGGCATGGAATAACACTTGCCCCGGCATGCCAATCAACATCCAACTGGGAACCAGGGCCTCCCGGCCCTGGTGTTCTTCATCACGGATACCCTCCCGTCATCCAGCGCGTACTCCTTGAACAAGGTTTTTTCAGGGCCGGAAAGCCCTGTTCCCGGCAGGAAGTACCTTCACAAGCCAGCGGAATGCACCGTCCGCCCTGCACAAGCATCAATGCGCCCCGCGGGTTTCACACTTTGCCTCACTCTCCGGAAAGCCTCACCCCGCCGCGTTTTCACGGGCAGTAAACAGCTTTTCCACATACTTGGCCAGCATATCCACTTCCAGATTCGCCGGCTGGCCGGAAACGGCGCGCTGCAGGTTCGTACGTCCGAAGGTATGGGGCGTGATCCAGAATTCAAGCAGGGAGCCGTTCAAATTCGCAATCGTCAAGGAAATGCCGTCAATGGTGATGGAGCCCTTATCAATGCAGTAGCGGGCCAGTTCATCCGGAATGCGCACTTCCAGGCGGTGGTCCTGCCCCACGGGCTCCAGGGCCGTAATAGTTCCGGTATTGTCCACATGCCCCATCACGAAGTGGCCGCCGAAGCGGTCCATGGCGGACATGGCGCGTTCCAGGTTCACCAGCCCCCCCGGCTGGAGGTTTCCCAGGCTGGTGACGCGGAGGGTCTGGGAAAGCAGGTCAAAGGAGACGCGCTCACCGTCCAGGGCGTCCACCGTCAGGCAGCAGCCGTTGACGGCGACGGAATCCCCCAGGGAAAGTTCATGGCCGAATGGAATAATCAGCGTCAGTCTGGCTCCGCCGTTGATGGGCGTAAACCCTTCCACGGTTCCTGTTGTTTCAACGAGTCCGGTAAACATAAGAGTAAGCTCCGGTTCCGGCCCTTAATGGCCGAAGCAGGTGAAGAAGATGAACACGATGGCGGTGGGAAAAGCCGCCCAGGCAAACAGCCACAGGGGATTGATGCCCTTGAAGTACTTGCCCAGAATGGCCTGCCCCGCCGGGTTGGGGGCGTTGGCGATTACCGTCAGGCCGCCGCCCGTCACGGCGCCGGCCACCACGGAATACTTGACGGCTTCCGGCAGGTTGGGAACCGTGGACGCCAGGAAGGTGACGGCGGCATTGTCGTTGAACGCTGTCAGCAGCGTGGCCCCGATCATGGCGTAGTCCCCCAGCCGCGTCAGCACCGGTTCCAGCCACCAGGCCTGGACGCCGCCCAGAATGACCAGGCCCGCCAGGAAGAAGCCCACCATCATGGGAACGCGCAGGGACATCTGGTTCTGGTACTGCGGGGTAGCCACCGTAAAGCCAATGAAGAAGAGGAAGCTGCCGATGAACATGACCGGCTCATGGGCGAAGAGAACCGTCCAGGTCAGAAAGCAGACGTGCGCCAGCGTCACCCACGCCGGTATCTTGTCATTGCGGTCTTCCCAGGACTGGGGAACGGCGTCGTCAAACTCGTTGAACTCGCGTTGCTGGGCGGCCAGGCGGGCGAATTCCTTGCGGAAGAGGAAAAAGTAGGCCAGGTTGGAAATGATGATGGCTGAAACGGCCTTCCAGCCGAAGTGCTGGATCATGTGCGCAAGACCCCAGTCCCACTTTTCCGCCACCATCACCACGGGGGGGGCGGCAAAATGCGTCAGGGTGCCCCCGATGGAAATATTCACAAAAAGCAGCCCCAGCGTTGCATACATCAGGGTCTTCTTCGGCTTGAGGTCGTAAAACTTCTTGCTCAGGATCAGGGCGCCGATCGTCATGGCGGCAGGTTCCGTAATCAGGGAGCCGAGCAGGGGGGCAAGGGTCATCACGGAAATCCACCAGGCCCCGGGCGAAGATTTTCCAAGTTTGGCGCCGTAGTTGACTACGGATTCCGCCAGCTTGAAGATGGGGCGGGAAGAGGCGATGATCATGATAATCATCACGAACATGGGCTCCGTGAAGGAGCAGTCGTAATTCAAGTAGGCCGAGAAGTCCTCAAAGGAATAATACTTCCAGCACACGAACATGAAGGGGATGATCCAGATGCCGAACACGGCTTCCACTTCCCCCAGGAAATGGAAGATGGCGGACGCGAAGGAGACCGGAAGACGCTCCTCCGGGTGCATCACGCGGAAGTTGGTTTCCTTGAGCTTTTCCTTGTAGCGCAGGGCCAGCTTGTGGGAATAGCGTTCAAACCGCCCGGCCAGGAACGTATGGATAATAGCCCCCAGGAACACGAGCGTCACGGCCAGGTTGAACCCGCCGGACTGCTTGTTGCGCTCCGTGAGCACCTGGGACAGGCTGGCATCCGGCGGCGCGGGCTTGTACTGGTTCAGGGGAATGGGAAAATGGCTGTACTGTGATTCCCCCCCCACTTCCGTAGCGGGATAGGCAGGTTCCGCCGCGCGAGCCGAAGCTTCACCGGCAGGAGCCCCCAGGAAAAAGGCGGCGGCAGCCACGGTAGTGAGCAGACCCGCACGGCGCGCCAGAACTTTGAAGAAATGACAAATACAGCTCATGTCTGCGGACAGACTAAACACCTCCCCTTTCTTCCGCGAGCTGAAAATGAGTCTGTATGCTTTTTAACGGGAACGCGTTCAGGCGGGAAAAGCCCGCACGGACCTGAAAAGGAGCGCGCACGGCAGGGAAAAGGCTGTCATGCCTGCCTGAGTTTAAGGTTGAACAGGAAACTTAAAAATAGTAGTTGCAGGTATGCGCTCCGCCCCAGGCCTCCTTTCCATTTTCTTGATTGCAGCCGGTGTCGCGTGCGCGGAGCTTCCGCCCGACCTGCCGCCCGCCACTCCCCTTCCCCTCGCGCCCGGACCGGTCATCGGCGGCACTATCAAGGGGAACCCTGCCGCCGGCGTTGTCCCCGTCAGGGAACTGATTGAAGCCAACCGCAGGAATGAAAACATTCCCATGGCGGAACCCATTCCCGGAGAAACGGTTTCCTCCATCCCCCAGGCGGAGCCCATCCCGAATGCGGAGCCTATTCCCGGGGAAACGAACCTGCATGCCCCGGTGCAGCCCGCAGGCCCGGTCCCGGTCATTCCTCCCACGGCCTTTTCCCCCGTTCCGGTTCCCCAGCATGAAACCCGCGTTGCCATCCTGGGCTATCATGATTTCAGCCGTACCCTTCCCGCCACGGAAATGCGCATGAATACGGACGTGTTCCGCGCCCAGATGCAGGCCCTGAAGGCCAGCGGCGTGCCCGTCATTTCCATGAAGGAATTCCTGGAATGGAAACTGGGAAGCAGGCAGCTCCCCGCCAAATGCGTGATGATCACCATTGACGACGGCTGGAAGAGCGTTTACACGGATGCCTACCCCATCCTGAAGGAAACGGGATTCCCGTTCACCGTTTTCCCCTATACCAAATTCATCACGGGCCGCGGCTCCGCCATGAGCCATGACCAAATCCAGGAAATGCTGGATAACGGCGCCACGCTGGGCAGCCACTCCGTCAGCCACCTGTACCCCAGATCATGGCGCGCCGCCCAGCGGAAGGGAACCCAGGCGGTTCTGGACCTGGCTACGGCGGAAATAAGCAATTCCCGGAAAATCCTTCAGGAAAAATTCCCCGGTTCCGCCGTGGAAGCCTACTGCTACCCGGGCGGATTCGTCCTGCCGGACATGATCACCAAGGCGGAGGAAGCCGGATTCCAGGCGGCCTTCACGGTGATTCCCAAGAAAGTAACCAAGGACACGGACCGCTGGCGGGTTCACCGCTACATGGTTTTTGGCAAGGATCCCAAGACATTCACCAGAGCCCTGAATTTCAACGTGCCCACGGCTCCGGAAACGCCGTCGGCCACTCCCGGCAACAATAGCAGCAGCGGGAACAGCCTGAATTCCTATCCGGCCCCGGCCCAGCCTGTCTACCCGGCGGCCAATACCGTGGTGAAAAACCAGAACCCGGACATCTCCATTTCCCTGGCCCGTGAACCAGCCTTCGATCCCAAACAGGTGGAAATGCGCGTTTCCGGCTTCGGCCTGGTGAATGCCCAGTATGACCCCAAGGAAAAAATCCTGAAATGGACGCCTTCCCGCCCCCTGCGCCTCAGCCCCGTAACCGTCCAGGTGCGCTGGAAAAACCTTGCCGCCAACCTGTGGCAGACAGCCACCTGGCAATTCGGCATCGCGGAGCAGGAAATGCACTTCATTCCCCAGAATGTAGTCAAATAATTCCGGCTGCTGTCGCAGCCATCGTCCCTCCGGAGCGCGGGTAAACGGGCAACCGGAAACTTCATACCCGTGTTTTCCGCCATAAACTCCTTCCTGGGAACAAGGGGCTCCGGCCCCTTGTAAAAACTCCGAACGGAAAAAGAGATGGCACTCTCCCTCCGCAATGTGGCGGAAAAAGCTCCTAAAAACCCGCAAGTCTCAAAACCCCTGAGAAACCAGGGCTCTTTCCAGCAAATTGAAGGGAGCGCTGCAAGCTCTTGCGGCAGCTGAGAGCATATGCGGCCAGAAGCCGCATCTTTTGCAAAACGTGAGAAAATGGAGAAAATCATTAACACCCTCTCCGTTCTCCTGCGGAAAAGTTTTATGCCGGAAAATCCGCCGCCCTCTCTTCCCGGACATAGAGTCCTCCGGACAGAAAAAAATATCCCCGGTTCATGTTTTTCCTGCCGTTGCAGACGGCATGGGATTCCAAATGCATTCCTCCTCCCATTCCTCCTCTCCCACACGGGGGCTCAATGTTAGAATAGCCTAACATTCATAAGTTGAGGAGACTTCCGCATCAACACGGAAAGCTCCCCCGGAATGCCAAAAAAACTGACATTTGGCTTGCCCGCATGGTGTGAAGTGGCATAATCATTTGGCACCATTATCAGGTTCAGCCAGGCACGGACATCCACATGAAGACGAGCACTAAAACTTTCGCCATTGCAGATACAGCCGCTAACGCAGACTATCTCACCAATACTTCCGAACCGCTCGGAGAAACGATGACCCTGAACGTGGGCCCCTCCCACCCCGCCACCCACGGCGTGCTGCGGCTGGTGCTGGAACTCGATGGTGAAGAGATCATTAGCTGCGATCCGGTGGTGGGCCACCTGCACCGCGGCATGGAAAAGATCGGGGAGACCATCCAGTACAACCAGTTCGTCCCCTACACCGACCGCTTTGACTACCTGGCCCCTCTTTCCAACAACATCGCCTATGCCTGCGCGGTGGAAAAACTGCTGGGCTGGGAGCTGCCGCCCCGCGGGCAGGCCCTGCGCGTGCTGGCCCTGGAGCTTTCCCGTTTTTCCTCCCATATCCTGGGCGTCGGCGTGTACGGCATGGACGTAGGCGCCATGACCGTGTTCCTGTACTGTTATGAGGAACGCGAAAAAATCCATAACTTTTACGAACAGCTCACCGGAGCGCGCTTCACCTCCTCCTACACCCGCATCGGCGGACAGACGCGCGACGTCCCCAATGAAATGCTGAAGGAAGTGCTCGTCTTCTGTGATGAAGCCGCCAAGACCCTGGATGAAACGGAAGCCCTGCTGCTCAAGAACAAAATCTTCATCGACCGCCTTCAGGGCGTGGGCGTCATCAGCCGTGAAAAGGCGCTCTCCTGGGCCATTACCGGAGCCAACCTGCGCGCCAGCGGCGTCAAGCGCGACCTGCGCAAAACCAACCCCTACCTGGGTTATGAGAATTACGAGTTCGACGTTCCCGTGGGTGAACACGGCGACTGCTACGACCGCTTTACCGTGCGCATTGAGGAAATGCGCCAGTCCCTGCGCATCATCCGCCAGGTCATTGAAACCATGCCGGACGGCCCCATCAACATGGTGGACACCAAGGGCACGCTGCCTGAAAAGAAAAAGGTCATGACGGACATGGAATCCCTGATCCGCCAGTTCATGGCCACCACCATGGGCGTGAACGCCCCCGCCGGGCAGGTTTACTTTGCCGCGGAAAACCCGAAGGGCGAGCTGGGCTTCTTCCTGGACTCCAAGGGGGGCGGACTTCCCAACCGCCTGCGCATGCGCTCCCCCTCCTTCTGCAATCTTTCCATCCTGCCGGAACTGCTGAAAGGCCACCTGGTTTCCGACGTTCCGGCCATTCTCGGCTCCTTCGACTTCGTGATGGGCGAATGCGACCGCTAAACACACGCTTCCCTTTTCCTTTCCAACTCAAACACCAAATTTCCTCCCCATGTCCGATTACGCTGAAAACGCCATCGACGCGACTATCGCCCACCAGCCCAGCCCGGGCGAACGGTTTTACCCGGCCTTTGAAGTAACGCCGGAGCTTGACGCCGCCGCCAGCGAATACGTCACGCATTATCCGGAAGGCAAGCAGAAATCCGCCGTGCTTCCCATCCTGCATGAAATCCAGAAAAAATTCGGCTTCATCAGCGCAGACGCCATCACCTGGGTGGGTGAAAAACTGAACATCTCCGCCGCCCACGTGCTGGGCGTGGTCACCTTCTATCCCGGCCTGCGCCAGATGTGCCCCGGCAAGACCCACATCCGCGTGTGCCGCACCCTCTCCTGCGCCATGGCGGGAGCGGACAGCCTCTTTGACGCCATCTGCGCGCGCCTGGGCATTGACAAGAGCGGCATTGACCATCACCACCCCATCGGCGTCAGCCCGGACGGCCTGTGGAGCGTGGAGGGAGTGGAATGCCTGGCCAACTGCGGATTCGGCCCCAACATGATGGTCAACGACCTTCTGTATGAAAAAGTCACTCCGGAACTGCTGGAGGAAGTGATCGCCAAGCACCAGAACGCCTAACCCTTTCCACCCCGCACCAGATTTTCGCCATGAGCATCACCTATCTTCCCGGTAAAGAACCCCACCCCAGGGAAACGCGCCGCATCCTGAAAAACGTCAACCGCGAAGGATGGAACACTTCCATTGACTGCTATCTGGCCGACGGCGGCTATGAGGAACTGAAAAAGGCGCTCGGCATGGAGCCGAAGGCCGTCATTGACGAGGTGAAAAAATCCGGACTGCGCGGCCGCGGCGGCGCGGGTTTCCCCACCGGCGTGAAGTGGACCTTCATTCCGCCGAACAACACGAAGCCCGTTTATCTGGTCTGCAACTGCGACGAATCCGAACCCGGTACCTTCAAGGACCGCTACATCGTCCACCAGGACCCCCACCAGCTCATTGAAGGGATGGTCATCTCCAGCTACGCGGTAGGCGCGCACCTGGCTTACATCTACATGCGGGAGGAATTCCCCATTGCCGCGGAAGTCATGCTCAAGGCCCTTCAGGAAGCGCGCGAACGCGGCTTCCTGGGCAGCAACATCCAGGGTTCCGGCTACGATCTGGAAATCCACGTGCACCGCGGCGCGGGCGCCTACATCTGCGGTGAGGAAACGGCCCTGCTCAACTCCCTGGAAGGCCAGCGCCCCTACCCGCGCATCAAGCCTCCCTTCTTCCCGGCCGCCATCGGCCTGTACGGCTGCCCCACCATCGTGAACAACGTGGAGTCCCTCTGCCAGGTGAAGCACGTCATCGCCATGGGCGGAGAAGCCTACAGCCAGGAAGGTGCCCGGCGCTCCCCCGGCACCCGCATCATCGGCGTTTCCGGCGACGTGAAACGCCCGGGGTTCTATGAAATCGTTTCCGGCTCCATGACCTTCGGCGAACTGCTGTATGACGTCTGCGGAGGCCCGCGGGACGGCCGCGAGTTCAAGGCCGTCATTCCCGGCGGCTCCTCCTCCAAGGTCATGCGCACGGACGTGGAATACAAGGTGCAGAACCCGGACGGCACCATGGGCAAAATCTCCTTCTTCGACATTCCGCTGGACCTGGACAGCATCTCCCAGCACGGCTCCATGTCCGGCTCCGGCGCGGTCATCGTCATGGACGACTCCCGCTCCATGCCCTGGGCCATGAACAACATCAACCGCTTTTACGCGCATGAATCCTGCGGCCAGTGCACCCCCTGCCGAGAAGGCTGCCCGTGGATGATGAAGCTCAGCACCCGCATTCTGGAAGGCAAGGCCGCCCCGTCCGACGTGGACCTGCTGATTGAAGTGGCCAACCAGATTGAAGGGAAAACGGTCTGCGCCTTCGGTGAAGCCGCCTCATGGCCCACCCAGGCCATGGTCTCCAAGTTCAAGGAGGAATTCGTGGCCCTGACGGATCCCTTCAACGCCTGCCTGCCCCATACCAGGGAAGGCCGGGAACAAACCCGTTTCCTCACCCGCTAACAGCAGAACGCAACACCACTTTTCAATACCATTTCCCTCCCATCCGTCATCATGAGTGAAGAAGCTTCCAAACTCCCCAAAGACATTGCCGCCGAGGAAGGCAAGGTGAACGTCCAGATCAACGGAACGTGGCACCGGTTCCCGCGCGGCACGCGGATTGCAGACGCCTGCCGTTCCGTAGGCGTTCCCATCCCGTGCTTCTGCTACCACCCCAAGCTGGCCGTCGTCGGCTCCTGCCGCATGTGCATGGTGGAACAGGGGATGCCGCCCAGGCTGGCTCCGGGCCAGACTCCCTCCTATGATGAAAACGGCTACCAGCGCATCCAGTGGATGCCGCGCCCCATCATCTCCTGCGCGAACACGGTGGCGGAAAACATGGGCATCCGTACGGACAGCCCCCTCGCCAGCGAGGCGCGCCGCGGCGTGATGGAATTCCTGCTTACCAGCCACCCGCTGGACTGTCCCATCTGCGACCAGGCCGGGGAATGCAAGCTCCAGGAATACTCCAACGACTACGGCCAGGTGGAAGGCCGCTATGAGGAAAAGAAGACCAAGAAGGGCAAGAACCTGAGCATCGGCCCGCGCGTGAACCTGGACCAGGAGCGCTGCGTGCTCTGCGGCCGCTGCGTGCGCTTCATGCGCGACATCATGCATGACGAAGTTCTCACGATGGCCCAGCGCGGCACCTTCAACGCCATCACGGTCTATCCGGGCCGTGAGCTGGACAGCAACTACTCCCTGAACACCGTGGACCTCTGCCCGGTAGGCGCCCTCACCTCCAAGGACTTCCGCTTCAAGATGCGCGTCTGGTTCCTGAAGGAAACCAAGACCATTGACGTGGACTGCGGCACGGGCACCAACATCATCCTCTGGACGCGTGAAGACAAGGTGTACCGCATCACCCCGCGCCCGAACGACGCCGTGAACTCCTGCTGGATGCCGGACTCCCACCGCCTGAATTACAAATACATCAACGCGGAAACGCGCATTCCCCAGCCCGTCATACGCACGGACGCGGGAGCGCCCCACCGCCCGTCCACCTGGGAACCCGCCCTGGCCTCCGTCACGGAAGCCGTCAAGCGCGTCGCCCCGCACCAGCTCGCCATCATCGCCTCCGGGCGCATGACCAACGAAGAACTTTACATGGTCCGCCACCTGGCCGCGCAAATCGGCACGGACATGGTGGACATCGTCCCCCGCATGGGAGAAAGCGACGGCATGCTGATCGCCGCGGACCGCAACCCGAACACGAACGGGGCCAGACTGGTACTGGGCATTGAACCCGGCTCCAGGCTGGCCGCCATCCGCGACGGCGTGCGCAACGGCTCCATCAAGGGCATCCTCACGCTGGGGGAAGACCTCACCGCCCCGGAAGCCGGCTTCACGGCGGAAGACCTGAAAAAGCTGGACTACCTGTTCATGACCGCCCACAGCGTGAATGAAACGGCGCGCCATGCGGACCTGGTTCTGCCGGGCGTCACGTATGCTGAAAAATTCGGAACGATGATCAACGTCACGGGCCGCATTCAGCGCCTGAACCGCGCCATCCAGCCCGTGGGCTACGCCCGGGATGACTGGCAGATTTTCCGGGACATCACCCTTCTGCTGGGCGGCAACCCCGCGCTGAAAGACTTCAACTCCGCCCTGGACGTCCTCACCGTCATGAGCACGGAATACGACGCCCTTAACGGCGTCACCTGGGGCTCCATCGGAGACGGGGGCCAGCCCATTCTGGAAACCGGCGTCACCATCCCCGTGGTGGAACATGAAAAAAGCCAGGGCCGCTAATCACACTTCACACGCACACAACCTGTTAATCCGCCATGATTGATTCGATTCTAACCTTTTGCGACGAAGTGCTCAGCAACCCTGTGTGGTTCTACGTCATCACCCTGCTGATCAAAATCGTCATCTGCTTCGCCATCACCATCCTGTTCATTCCGGTCTGCGTGTACATTGAACGCCGGGTGGCCGCCTGGATTCAGGACCGCGTGGGGCCCAACCGCGCCGGCATCCCGCTGAGCATCTTCCGCCGCTTCGGGGCTAAGTCCGACCTGCCGTTCAAAAAGACGCTGGACTACTTCGGCCTTCCCCACGACGGCAAAATCGCCAACCTGTGCCGCTTCTTCCGCCTGGACCGCGACATTCCGATCTTCGGCCTCGTGCAGCCCATGGTGGACGGCGGCAAGCTGTTCCTGAAGCAGGACTTCACGCCTCCCTTCGTGCGCCGCGTGTACTTCTGGATCGCCCCCATCCTGGTGCTGGCCCCCCCCGCTGATGACGGCGGCCGTGGTCCCCTTTGCCGGGGACCTGCACACCTCCTACGGCAACGTAAACATGGCGGTGGCCAACCTCAGCGTAGGGCCCCTGTGGATGTTCGCCATCTCCTCCCTCTCCGTATACGGCCTGGTGCTGGCCGGCTGGTCCTCCAACTCCAAATTCCCCTTCCTGGGCGGCGTGCGCTCCTCCGCCCAGATGATCTCCTACGAAATCAGCATGGGCCTGTCCATCATCCCCGTGCTGATGATTTACAGCACGCTGGACCTCTCCAACATCGTGGAATACCAGGCCGCCAACGGATGGCTGCTGCTTCCCGTGTGGGGCGAGGGCCTGAGCTGGCAGCGCTGGATTCTCCTGGTTCCCATCGCCATCAGCTTCATCATCTTCCTGACCTCCATCTTCGCGGAAGCCAACCGCACGCCCTTTGACATGTCCGAATGTGAAACGGACCTCGTGGGCGGCTACCACACGGAATACTCCTCCATGAAATTCGCGCAGTTCTTCATGGGTGAATACGCCGCCATGGTGGTGGGCTCCTCCCTGGTCATCACGCTGTTCCTGGGCGGCTGGTCCATCGGCTTCGGCCTGGACGGGTGGCTCAACGAACACGTAGCCAACTGGGTGACGGTCATCTGCCAGCTCATCGCGTACGTGCTCAAGCTTCTCTTCTTCGTCTTCTTCTTCGTCTGGGTGCGCTGGACGCTCCCCCGCTTCCGTTACGACCAGGTGATGAAGCTCGGCTGGATGGTCTTCTTTGAACTGGCCGTCATCAACATCTTCATCACGGCCGCCATCCTGTACTTCGTCAAGTAATCAACCTTCTTCATCCCGACAACATCACTATTATGGCCTTCAAAACGATCAAGCGCCCGAAGATTTCCCTCGGAGAGCGGTTCTACTTGCAATCCATCCTTGGCGGTCTCTGGATCACCATCAAGCACCTCGTTCTGGCTCTGCTGGGCAAATCCCGCAACAAGAAGGAACTGGCCGGCTCCGGCATAGGAGTCACGATGCAGTACCCGGAATTCCGCTGGGACAAGCACCTGCCGGAATACTACCGCGGGGCTCCCGTCCTGGTGAAGGGGGAAGACGGCCGCGAACGCTGCGTGTCCTGCCAGCTCTGCGAATTCATCTGCCCTGCCCGCGCCATCACCATCACCCCCGGCGCCATCAAGGAAGGCCCCTGGGGCAAGGTGGAAAAAGCGCCCAGGGAATTCCAGATCGACATGCTCCGCTGCATCTACTGCGGCATGTGCGAGGAAGCCTGCCCGGAACAGGCCATCTTCATGAGCCAGGACTACCTGTTCACCCCCACGGACAAAGCCCAGGCCATCCACAACAAGGCCAAGCTCTACGAAATGGGCGGCACCCGCAAGGGACTGGTCAACAAGTGGAACCAATACAAATAAATCACCCCGAAACATTCACTCCAATTTCCGTACGTTATGAACATTTTTGCCAGTGACATACTCTTTTACGTCTTCGGGGCCCTGGCCGTGATCCTGTCCCTGATGGTCGTCTTCATGCGCAACCCCGTTTCCTCCGCCATGATGATGGCCCTCTCCTTCGGAGCCACTGCCGCCATTATGATCGGGCTGGGCGCCCACTTCCTGGGCATTCTCCAGATTCTGGTATACGCCGGAGCCATCATGGTGCTCTTCGCGTTCATCATCATGCTTCTGAACGTGAAGCGGGAAACCTCCCCCTTCCGGCGGCCCGTATCCGTCGCCATCGGCGTCATCATTGCCGGCCTCTTCCTGGGCCAGCTCATCGGCATCATCTACTCCCTGCCCGGCGCGAAGGAAACGCACCGCTGCCCGATGGCCACCGCGGAACAGGCATGGAACGATCTGAAGATCGGCCAGGACAGCGCCAACTCCGGGAAAACGGAAACCAACAACCTTTCCGGGGAATGCGCGCAGAAACCCTGCGTTGCTTCCGGCGGATGCACACGAGGATCGGACTATGCCATCACCAAGGCATCTCTTGACCAATTGCTCCATTCCACCTGCGGCATAGCACCGTCCATCACCCTCCCTCCCCTCTCCCCCCAATGTTCCGCACACCTCTATCCGGAAGGCACCACCATCCGCGCGGAAATAGACAACGGGGAATTCCCGGATACCGCCCTGCTGGGCCGCACCCTGTTTGACAAATACAACCGGAGCCTGGTCATCGCCGGGCTGGCCCTGCTGGTAGCCTCCATCGGCGTCGTCGTGCTGAGCCGCCGCCCCTCCGGCAAATAACCCGAACCCCTTACCACAGCCATCATCATGATACCTCTTACGCATTACCTGATCCTCTCCGGCGTCCTGTTCGCCATCGGCCTGATGGGGGTGATTGTCCGGCGTGACATCATCGTCATCTTCATGTGCCTGGAAATGATGCTCAGCGCGGCCAACCTGTCCCTGGTGGCGTTTTCACGCGCCCAGGGCACCATGGGGCTGCCCAATTACGACGGACAGGCCCTGTCCATCTTCATCCTGACCATCGCCGCGGCGGAAGTGGCCATCGGGCTGGCCCTCATCGTCTCCCTGTACCGGGCCAGGCGCACGGCCAGCACGCAGGACCTCAACACGCTGAAAGACTAAGAGCAACATACCACTCCACGAACATGTTTAATATTGATATTCAATACACCTGGCTCCTGCTCTTCCTGCCGCTGGTCGTAGCCGCCTTCAACTGGTTCCTGCTGACCCGGCGCCCGAACGTCGCGGCCCTCACCTCCACCTTCTCCTGCCTGGCGACCTTCGTTCTTTCCCTGGGCCTGCTGGACCAGACCGGCTCGGACTCCTTCTCCTGGCTTCCGATCTCCGACGTCTTTTCCGTTGACCTGGGCTTTGTGCTGGACCCCCTTTCCACCCGCATGATGCTGGTGGTCACGGGCATCGGCCTGCTGGTCCACATCTTCTCCCTGAGCTACATGGCGGACGACAAGGCGAAAACGCGCTACTTCGCGTGCCTGAGCCTCTTCATGTTCTCCATGACGGGCATCGTCCTGGCGAACAACATCGCCATGACCTTCATCTTCTGGGAGCTGGTGGGCCTTTCCTCCTACCTGCTCATCGGCCACTGGTACACCAGGGACGCCGCCGCAAACGCCGCCAAAAAGGCCTTCATCTGCAACCGCGTGGGGGACTTCGGCTTCCTGATCGGCATCCTGACCCTCTGGGCGCTGACCAACACGCTGGACTTCAGCCTGATGGAAATGCCCGCGGGCCTCAGTGAAACCCTGCTGAACATCACGGTGCTGTGCCTCTTCTGCGGGGCGGTGGGCAAATCCGCCCAGTTCCCGCTGCACGTGTGGCTTCCGGACGCCATGGAAGGCCCCACCCCCGTCTCCGCCCTGATCCATGCGGCCACCATGGTGGCCGCCGGGGTGTACATGATGGTGCGCGTCCAGTACTCCATCGGCGTGGAAGCCTTCCCCGCCCTGGCCTGCAACGTCATTGCCGTCATCGGCGCCGTCACGGCCGTCATCGCCGCCTTCATGGCCACCCAGCAGAATGACATCAAGCGCGTGCTGGCCTACTCCACCCTCTCCCAGCTGGGCTACATGGTCATGGCCCTGGGTCTGCTGGCCGGGGAAGCGGCCATGTTCCACCTCTTCACCCACGCCTGGTTCAAGGCCCTGCTCTTCCTGGGCGCGGGCGCCATCATCTTCGCCTGCCACCATGAACAGGACATCTGGAAAATGGGCGGCATCATGAAGCGCATGAAGCTGACCTCCCTCACCTTCATCATCGCGACCATGGCGCTGGTCGCCATTCCGTTCACGTCCGGCTTCTTCTCCAAGGAAGCCATTCTGGAAGCCGCCCTGCACAAAAACCCGGTCTTCTTCTGGATCGGCGCGGGCGTGGCCCTGCTGACCACCTTCTACATGATGCGCGTGATCTTCGTGGTCTTCTTCGGCAAGAGCCGCAGCCACAGCTCGGAACACGCCACGGAAGTGGGCGGCCTCATGCTGGTTCCCCTGCTGATTCTGGCCGTGCTGGCCCTCATCTCCGGCTACGGCTTCATGGCTGACAGGCTGGTGCCCTTCAACGGGTTCGTTTCCGAAAGCTTCCATATCGGCATGCCCTTCTACGTCTCCATGGGGGCTCTGGTGCTCGGCATCCTGCTGGCGGCCGTTTTCTATGCGGGCTCCCCGGCCTCCGACAAGCTCTCCGGCAACGCCGTTTCCCGCGCCCTCGCCAACCGCCTCTACATTGACTGGTTCTATGACAAGGTGCTGGTCAGGGGCATCCAGGGCTCCCTGGCCGCCATCATCGACTTCATGGACCAGTTCATCATCTCCGGCCTCATCGTGGGCGGCCTGGCGCGGCTGACCGCCGCCGTGGGCTCCCTCCTGCGCCGCCTCCAGTCCGGCAGCATGGCCGCCTACACGGCCCTCTTCGGCATCGGCCTGCTCCTGGTCATCTACTTCACCGTCTTCTATTCCTGCTAACCTACCAACCAATCACACACCATGCTTATCTGGCTTGTTCTCATTCCTCTGATTGCCACGGCCCTCATCGGTCTGTGCAAGGCGCCCGCACGCCCGACAGCCCTGCTCAGCGCCACGCTGACGCTGGCCCTCGGCATCTGGGCCCTGGTTAGCTTTGACGGCTGCTCCTCCTGCTGGTCCCGCTTTGAAGGGATGGACCTCCAGCTCACCCTGGCCCCGGCCCTGGCCAAAGTGATGCTGCTGCTGACCATCCTGGTGACCTTCGCCACCGTGCTGGGCACCAATCCGCCCAAGGGAGGGGAAGCCTCCTGGTACAACTCCGCCCTGCTGATTTCCGCGGGCGCCACCGGGGCCTTCCTGTCCGACAACATCATCTCCTTCTTCGCCTTCCATGAGCTGGCCCTCATCCCCACCTTCGTGATGATCGGCCTGTACGGACGGGGCGACCGCCGCACCACGGCCTGGCGCGCCACGCTTTACCTGGGGCTTGCCTCCATGGTGCTGCTGGCCGCCCTGCTGATGATCGGCACGCAGGCGGGCTTCACCTTCTCCGGATTGAAAGACTTCATGGCCGGCGGCCGGGAACTCGCCCACGCGGAGCTCATCGGCGCCCTGCTGATCGCCGGGTTCGGCACGCTGATTTCCCTCTTCCCCTTCCACTCCTGGGCAGCCCCCGCGTATGCCTCCGCCCCCGCTCCGGTGGCGATGATGCATGCGGGCGTGCTCAAGAAGTTCGGCCTGTACGGCCTCTTCATGTTCCAGCCGCTGATGGAAACTGGCTTCCTTCCCTGGACGAACATCCTCCTTGTCCTGCTCGTATGCAACGTCATCTGGGTAGGCTACGTGACCGTCAACCAGAAGAGGCTGGACCTGCTCCTGGGCAACTCCTCCGTGATGCACATGGGCTACATTTTCCTGGCCTTCGCCGCCCTGGTGGCCTCCGGTTCCGCGGAAGCCAACCCCTGGGCGCTGAAAGGGGCAGCCCTGCTTATGCTGGCCCACGGCCTGACCATCGCCCTGCTCTTCCTGCTCTGCGGACAGATTGAAAAGCAGACCGGCACGCTGGAAATCAACTCCCTGGGCGGCCTGAGCACCAGGCTGCCGCGCATGGCCTTCGTCTTCGGCCTGGCGGGCATGGCCTCCATCGGCCTCCCCGGCCTCGCCAACTTCCCGGGGGAATTCATGGTCTTCTTCTCCGGCTTCGCCGGATTTAACGACAGCTTCGGCCCTGTCCAGATCGCCACCATCCTGTGCCTCTGGGGCCTGGTCATCGGCGCGGTGTACATGCTGAGGGCCTACCGCAACATCTTCCAGGGGGACCTCTCCAAGGCCGCAGCCTACGCCACGGAACTGCTGCCTTCCGAACGGGCGGCCAACTACTTCCTGACGATCACCCTGGCGGTCTTCGGCTTCTTCCCCACGCTGGTGCTCCAGTTCTTCTCCTGATTCCCCTTCCGAATACAATCCAAGTTTAACCCGATCTTCTTTTACCCATGCAAGCGTATATTCCGGAATTCATCCTGGCCGGCCTGGCGATGCTTATGCTCCTGGCCGAGACCTTCTGCAAAAAGACGCCCAAATTCGTCTTCGGGCTGATTGGCGCGGCGGGTGCCCTGGCGATGCTCCCCTTCTACATGGGGGGGCTCTATGACAATGTCTACATCATCCTGGCGCTTGTCGCCACGGCAGTCACCCTGCTGCTGTCCGTGGACTTCCGGGCCGTCATCAACCTCTCTTCCAACGACTCCAAGTCCCAGGACGGCACGGGGGAATTCTACATCCTTCCCCTGCTGGCCTGCGTGGGCATCACCTCCCTGTGCAAAGCCTCCAACCTGGTGGAACTGTTCGTCTCCCTGGAAGTGCTTACCCTGAGCTCCTTCATCATGGTGGGCTACTTCCGCCGGAACCTGGGCTCCACGGAAGCGGGCATCAAGTACCTGATTCTGGGCGCCGTCAGCACGGGCTTCCTCGTCTTCGGCCTGGCCTGGTACTTCGGCGTCACGGGAACCTTCATCTATGACGGAGCCATCGTCAGCCACGCGCTGGCGGGCCAGACGGCCCCCGCCATGTACCTGGCCCTCGCCATGCTGCTGCTCGGCACGGCCTTCAAAATCGGCGCGGTTCCCATGCAATTGTGGATTCCGGACGTATACCAGGGCGCACCCACTCCAGTGACGGCTTTCCTCTCCGTGGCCTCCAAGGTGGCCGGCTTTGCCCTGCTCAGCATCATCCTGGCCCCCTTCGCCGCCCTGCCTCCCGTTGAATTCGTCATAGCCCTGATGGCTGCGGCTACGCTGCTGGTGGGCAACCTGGGCGCCATTCCGCAGACCAACCTGAAGCGCATGATGGGTTACTCCTCCATCGCCCAGGCCGGGTTCATCCTGCCCCTCTTCATCGGCACCGTGGACGGCCGGCTTGCCCCGAACGCCCCGTTCTACCTGGCCGTGTACCTGGTCATGACCTTCGGCGCCTTCTTCGCCCTCGCCATGGTCCGCATCCAGCGCGGGAGCGAGGAAATCTCCGCCTTCCGCGGCCTGGGCAAGACCAATCCCCGGCTGGCGCTGGCCATCACCATCATGTTCGCCTCCCTGGCGGGCGTGCCGCTGACAGCCGGTTTCTTCGCCAAAATGATCTCCTTCGTGCACGTCATCAACACGGGCCTGTACCTGGGCTGGATGCTCCCCGTCATGATCATCTGCGCGGCCTCCGGCTTCTATTACTACTTCAAGGTCATCCGCTCCATGTACTGGGACAAGCCCGCAGAAGACGCGGACCCCGTACAGGTTCCCGTCATTTCCGGAGTGATGCTGGCGGCCTTCTCCATCTTCATCGTGCTGGGAGGCCTGATGCCCCTCTTCCTGAACCCCATCCGGTAGAACGACATTTCCCGTTCATCATCCCGAAGGCCGTTCCCGCATCCGCGCGGGACGGCCTTCTTCATTCCGGAAGCGCCGCGGGCCTTTGCGGCAGTTAAAGGAATCAATCAGCCGCATTGAACGAAAGCAAACAAATGGAAGACCACATCATGGGGGCGTCCTTCCGGATATGCAATTCCGGTTGCCGTAAAGGCTTGCGGTTCTCCCCCAGTTTCATGAATTTCTCCGGAATGCTCATGCCGAAAAAATCTTGAAAAAAGTGCAGTTTCCATGCGAGATTTCCCACAGGGCAAACGTAATTAGCCCGTACTAATTATTTGCTAGCCTCCATCCCTCCGGACGGAGAGCGGCCAACCATCAATCAATCATTCAAAACCATGCGTCTTTTCTCCGCCACAGCCGTCGTTTGCGCCGCCCTGTTCTCCGGAACCACTCTCCTGCATGCCCAGGAAGACCCGGAACTGCTGGCAAAACGCCAGTGCCGTTCCGTCCATGTCATGCAGCAGGGCCACCCGGCCCAGGCGAGCGCCCTGTACAATGAAGTGAAAGCCAAGACATCCGTTCCGGGCACCTACTTCTGCGCCATGAATTTTGACGACGGCTACATCGGCTTTCAGGAACAGTCCAACGGTAAAAAAGTCATCATCTTTTCCATCTGGGACCCGGTGGCCCATGGGGACAACCCCAACAGCGTGCCGGAAGAAGAGCGCACCAAACTGGTAAAGCTGGGTGAAAACGCGCGCTCCGGCCGCTTCGGCGGCGAAGGAACGGGCGGCCAGAGCTTCGTGGACTATCCCTGGACCGTCGGGGAAAACATGCGTTTCCTCGTCTGCGTCAAAAAGATGGGGAAATTCAAGGAAATCAGCGGCTACTACTTCAACAACAAGGACAAGTCCTGGGACCTCATTTCCAAATGGAAAACGCATTCCTCGGAAAAGGAACTTTCCTTCTCCGTCGGATTCGTGGAAGACTTCATGCGCAACTTTGAATCCGCCAAGAAAGCCCGCGGCGCCTTCTTCGGCCCCAGCTTCGCGTACAAGGACGGCAAATGGCACCCCAACACCAGCGTGACGTTCACCGGCGATCCCACCCCCTCCACCAACGTCATGGCAGACATCCAGCCCAACGGTTCCGTTCTGCTCCAGACGGGCGGAGAAACAAAAATGACGGATTTCAAACTGTTCCAGAACCGTCCCCTGCCCCAGGATGCCAATCCTGTCCAGCCTGATGAAGTCGTCACCAGGCTCGTTCAGGAGAACATCAAATAATCATGTCCCTTACCGGCTGGCTAACCATGATCGTTTCCATCGGCGGCGTATTGACCGCCGCCGCATGGGCGTATTACAAGGTGCTCTCCACTCCCAAGGAGACGGAACACCTGGGCAGCCCTACCCCTCCCATGCCGGAGGACCCGGAGGAATAAGGCTCCGGCCCGGCGCATGAACAATTCCCGGTCCGCGGAAACTGCCCGGATTTGTCCTGCCCATCCGGGGATTGCCGCAGCTCCCCCGCGGCCCCCAAGGTAAAACTGAGCGCCAGCGGACTTTTTATCCTGAAAACCAGTACCCCCCTGCCGGACGTTTTTCATTTCAGCTGACGCAGGGCTTGCGGCGCTTCCGCAACGCGTGCCAGCCAAAAACCTGGAACAGGATAAATACGCCGTCCATCTGCTCAATAGCCACGCAAACGCACGACGCACGCGCCAGCCATCCCCAGCGCATCCACGCATGCAGTCCGGGCCGTCCGCCATTCAGGCAGTATCCGGTTCACGGATATTCCTTGAACAATTTTCCCTTTTAACCGTCCGACGGGGGAAGGATGAAACCCAGCCGGTCAATGCCGTACCTGGCGCATTCCTGCCACAGGGATTTTTCCAGGGCTTCCGCCGTCCGGCGGCGTTCCTCCTCCGGCATGCTTTCAAAGTACTCCGGCCCCAGGTGTTCGCTGATGGCCTTGTCCGCCATGCGCGTCACCAGGTCCGCCCAGAAAATGTTGTCCCGGTACTCGTCCAGGCAGTCCTGGAAAAAGGCGTTTTCCTCATATTCCCGGGTGAAGGCGTACCCACCCAGATCGTCCGCGTAGGCAATGCGGCCCTTCAGTTTGGGCGTGGCGGATAGTTCCTCCATCAGCCGGGAGACCAGCTTTCCCCATGCCACCAGGCGTCCTTCCGCCCCGTCCTGCTGGTTGGAGGCGGCCACCGTGGCGGCGGTGGAAAGCATTTCCGCCAGATCGCGCGCCTCGTCGTCGGATAATTTCAATGTCACCGGCATGGAGTCAGATCAATCCGAGTTTCATCCTGCCTTCCTCGCTGACCATGTCCTGATTCCAGGGGGGGTCCCACACCATTTCCACATCCGCGGCCTCCACGCCTTCCAGCGCTTCAATGCGGTCCTTGGCCTCCATCACCAGATGGGGTCCCATGCCGCAGCCGGGCGCCGTAAGAGTCATTTTGACCGCCACGTGATGCAGGCCGTTTTCCAGCTCGATGACGGTCACGTCGTAAATCAGGCCCAGGTTGACGATATCCACGGGGATTTCCGGATCGTACACGCATTTCAGCGTATCCCATACCCGTTCTTCAAGCGTGGCGTTTTCATCCAGTTCAGCCGCCTCCGGGGAGGCTTCCGCCGCTTCCGCTCCCAGGGCGTCCGCATTTTCCCTGGAGATGCGGGCCAGGCCATGGTCCGTAGCCACGGTATAGGAGCCGCCCAGTATCTGGGTGATATACACGCGTTCCCCCTCCGGCAGCGTGAGCACATCCCCTCTGGGGATCTGGACCGCCGTCACTTCTCTTTTGAGTTCTACTACCTGGTTCAGCATAAATCCTTGCGATTAAAGGAACATCCGGCTACGGACATGCGCGGGAGGGAACAGGCCCCACGAGGCCGGACCGCCCTGCGGCATCCGGAACCTTCCGCGCAGGAGCAACATAAGGGGTATTTGCATCACCGTCGAGGTCAAAAACTGTTCTGCCGTGACCGGAAACGCCCTTCATGACAGGAAAGCGCATGCCGCAATGTTTTGGAAAAGCCGCCGGAAGCGGAAAGCTTCGTTCTTGCCTAGCGGCGGGAAAAGGTGTAAAAGGTCCGGGCTGTCCAGGCTGCCGTCAGTCCGGGACCGGCCACACGCGCATCTTCAACTTAACATTCCATGTTAGATTACTTACGTAAACATACAATCGTCATCATGGCAGCCATGGCCCTGGTGTTTGTGGGCCTCATGTTCATCGGCGGGGACGTAAGCGGCGGCTCCCTGACCGGCATGTTCAAGCAAACCTTCGTTTCCGTGGACGGCAAGTCTTACGGAGAAAAGGATTACAACAGCATGGGCAGAACCGGCCTGTCCGTGGCTTTCTCCTTCCCTTCCACCTTCGGCCCGCTGCTCCAGGACAATTTCAGCTCGGAAGAAAGCCTGCGGGAACTCTGCCACCTGCTGAAAACGAATAATCCCAACGCCGCTTTCCTGGCCTACCGCGGCATCATCCGCAGGGAGGCGAGCCGGCTGGGCCTGACGCCCAATACTACGGAGATTGACGACGCCATCTGCAACATTCCCGAATTCCAGGATGAGAAGGGCGTCTTCGACCCCCGGAAGTACGACAATTTCATTTCCATGCGCGGCAACATGGGCAAGAAGCTTCAGGAGGAACTGCTGCGCGGCCTGATGGAAGACACCATCAGCCTGGTGCGCATCAAGGACGTGCTGACCGGCGGCATTTCCGTGGAATCCGGTTTTGCCGAAGCCGTGGCGGAGTCCAACAGCCAGCAGATCACGGTCAACACCGCCTTCCTGGAAAAGAGCGCCTTCCGTCCCAAGACGGACCCGGGAGAAGAGGAAATCAAAACCTTCTGGGACAAGCACAAGGAAAATTACAAGAACGAGGAAGCCCGCTTCTTCACCGTGTACACCTTCACCCCCGCGGGCGATGCCCAGGCTCCCAAGCCCGGCGATATTTCCAACGCCACCATGGAAACCATGAACCTGGTGGAAAATGACATCTGGGAACCGCTGAACGCCACCAACGGCAGGAACATGGACCAAGCCATCAGTGAAGCCCTGGCCAAGACTCCCGACGTCTGCAAGATGGAGAAGAAGTCCTACACGGCCGTGACGCGCAAGAATGCGCCCCAGGAAATCAACCAGCCGATCAACCAGTCCGCCTCCGACGGACGCAGCGCCACCCTGCTGGACGTGGCCTTCTCCCTGACGGGAGCCCCCGCCCTGAATGCGGATGCGGACGCCAAGGCCATTGAAGAAGCGCGCGCCAAGACCGGAGCCGAACAGATCAGCACCATGCAGGTGCTGGAAAACGGACAGGTCGTCCTGGTCCGCCTGGAAGGCGTTACCCCGGTAAAGGCGCTGCCTTATGAAACCGCCCGCAACAGCGCCCGCGCCGACCTGCTGGAAAGCATGACCGTGGAATCCATGAACAAGGCCGCCGCCGAACTCAACACGGAATTGCAGAAGGCTGAAAAGCCCGTGGAACAGTTCAACGCCATCGCCGGGAAGGCCGGAGCCAAGACCGCCGCCTACGGTCCCTTCATCAATCCGAACGCCCTCCTGAGCAGCGTCAACCTCCAAAACGCCAGAAGCCAGGAAGAACTCCAGGCCCTTCTGGACCGCGCCATGAATTCCCGCCTGGCTCCGCCCAAGGAACTCCCGGTCCCTGAAGAAGTATTCCAGGCGGTTTCCGTCATTAACCCCGGCCGGATGGCCCAGCCCATCAACACGGGGGACGGCATCCTGCTGACCCAGCTCGTCAAGCGCGAACTGGAGGATACGCCGGAGTTCCAGATCAAGGCCACCCAGCAGATTGCCCCGGCCCTGACCGCCCAGGCCAAATCCATGATCATGCTGGACTGGCTGAAAGCGTGCATCGCCCAGTACAAGGTGGAGATCGCCCCCATCCTGAACCAGGAACGCTAACACCCTTCCTTTCCTGGCAGCCGTCATTACCCCCGTGTCCCGCCGCACAGGGGCGGAATGCCGCCAAAATACCTTCCTATGATGGCCCCCGCACCGGGGCCATCATTTTTATTGCCCTTGTTCCGCCATCCCTGACCCCCTTCCCCCTTCATCATCCATGAGCGCCCTCCCCGCCCAGTCCAGGTACATCATCGGAACGGAAGCCTGCGAACGCTTCAGCTTCTACGGCATGAAGTCCATCCTCATGCTGTACATGACGGGCCACCTGCTGATGAGCGAAAACTGGGCCACCGCCACCCTCCACGTCTTCGCGGGAATGGTTTACCTGCTTCCCCTGGCGGGCGCATGGCTGGCGGACAAGGTATGGGGCCGGTACAAGACCATTCTTTACATTTCCCTGCTTTACTGCGTAGGGCACGGAGTCCTGGCCATGGCGGACCTCTTCCATACCATTGAAGCGCGCCGTTACATCCTGATGACGGGCCTGTTCATCATCGCGCTGGGCGCGGGAGGCATCAAGCCCTGCGTCTCCGCCTTCATGGGGGACCAGATTCCGGACAAATCCCCGCAGTTGATGACCAAGGCCTTCAATGCCTTTTACTGGGCTATCAACCTGGGCTCCTTCTTCTCCTTCCTGGTCATTCCGGCCATGGAACAGCATTACGGGTACAGTTGGGCGTTTGCCGTTCCGGGCATTTTCATGGGCATCGCCACCTTCGTCTTCTGGCTGGGCCGCAAGAAGTACCACAGAACGCCGCCTGAACGCAACAACGGCCGCGCCGGCTTCTGGAAAGTGCTCTTCATCGTCCTGTTCCACGGGGGCTGGAAGAATGCGGAGCAACGCTGCGGAGCTTCCGCCGTGGAGGACGCCCGGCACATCCTGAAAATCCTCTCCATCTTTGTCTTCATCATTCCCTTCTGGTCCATCTTTGAACAGACGGCCTCCTCCTGGGTGGCCCAGGGCAGCAGGATGATTCCCCTTTCCATCCCGCTCCCGGGCGGCGGAGACTGGTCCATCGGGCCGGCGCAAATCCAGGCGGCCAATCCCATTTTCGTGATGGTGTTCATTCCACTGATCACCGTATTCGTCTATCCGAAGGTGGTGACGCTGGCGCGGCCCCTGGTGCGCCTTGGAACGGGGCTGGCCCTGAGCTCTGTGACGTTCCTGATTGTCGCTTTCCTGCAATACAGGCTGGAGGGAGGCGCCTCCATGTCCATCGCGTGGCAATTGATCCCCTACTGCGTGCTCACCATTTCCGAGATCCTGCTCAGCACCACCGGCCTCGAATTCGCCTACACGCAGGCTCCGCTGCATTTGAAAAGCGTCATCACCAGCTTCTGGAACCTCACCATCTTTGCAGGCAACATGCTGGTGGCCGCCATCACCTTTTTCCTGTCCAACGGAGAATCCGCCAACGCCATCTCCACAGACCGCTTCATCCTGTACGCCATACTCGCCGCCGTGGTGGCGGTAGCCTATTCCTTCCGGGCGCGCAGGTACGGAAAGACGGAGTAGAGGAAGCATCCCCGACGCGCGGGAATGACGTTTTTTCCGGCTCCGGAGAACAGCAGACATAATAATGTCTTGAAAAAGACAGCCGGACCGTGCGAAATTCCGGCACGGCCCGCACATCCTGTCCGCGGGCATACTTTCGGGAAAGTATTGGAAATACAAATTACAGAGAAGATATGAGGCGAACGGGGATTTACCCCTGTTCCCCGCCGCACCGGAAAAGTTGCTTCTGAAACAATCTTATCGGCAGCGCATTTCCAGTCCGGCACAAGACGATATATCTTTGCTTCATGTTTAATACTTCATTTAAATCGGCCTCGGCCTTGTAAACAACCGGTACTTTCCGTAGCGGTTGTCCCCTTTTGTTTGCTCCCGGATTATCCCTTCCGGGAGGAAGTTCCGTATTATTGGAATTTCAACGTTAATCTATCTGCCACGATGACGGCGCCGCTGTGCCGTGCCCTCATGGCATACAACATTTACTAAATTAATGAGTAATAAAAACAAAACAATTCACGAATTCGATTTCAATTTCATCTGCGAATATTTCTCGCGCCTGGAACGGCAGGGCCCCGGCAGCCCGGAGGCTACCCTCAAGGCCCTCGGCTTCATTGACAATCTGACCGGACAATCCCGCATCGCCGACCTCGGCTGCGGCACGGGCGGACAGACCAGGACGCTTGCCGCACATGTTCAGGGAAGCGTTACGGGGCTTGACCTGTTCCCGGATTTCATCCGCATCTTCAACCGCCAGGCAACACAGTCAGGCTTGCAGGACAGGGTAGAAGGCATCGTCGGTTCCATGGACAAGCTCCCTTTTGCAGAAGAAGAACTGGACCTGATCTGGTCGGAAGGGGCCATTTACAATATCGGCTTTGAACGGGGGCTGAACGAATGGCGCAAGTTCCTGAAACCGGGAGGCTACCTGGCCATTTCCGAAAGCTCGTGGTTTACCGCGGAACGTCCGGAAGAGATTCACCGCTTCTGGATGGACATGTATCCGGAGATAGACACCATACCCAACAAGATAGCCCAGATACAGAGGGCCGGGTACGTGCCTGTCGCTTCCTTCATTCTGCCGGAAAGCTGCTGGACGGAGCATTATTACGCTCCGCAGGTTCCCGTGCAGGAAATGTTCCTTCATCAATATCCGGGAAATGAAGCCGCCGCGGAATTAGTCGCATCCCTGCGCCATGAAGAGGAATTATACCGCAGGTACAAGGAATTCTACGGCTACGTGTTTTACATCGCAAAAAAGACGGAACAATGATTCATTTAAATGCTTACGGCTGGAATGAGAAGTTAAGCCGGCTCAAACGGGAATCTACGTACAGCGCCCTGCCCCATGGCCGCATCGCCATCGTGCACAGGACGTGTTATGAGATCGTGGCGGAGAACGGAGTGTTCCAGTGCGAATTAAGGGGAAACATGATGTATGAAAAACCAGCCTTTGAACTGCCCTGCACGGGCGACTGGGTGATTTTCCAGCCCTTTGATGAAACGAAAGGAATCATCGTCGATGTGCTGCCCCATGAACGGACCCTGTACCGCAAGAAAAGCGGAACGGTTTCCGACAGGCAGGCCATCGCCTCTTACGTGGACAAGGCATTCATTGTCCAGAGCCTGGATGATAATTTCAATATCCGCAGAGCCGAGCGTTTCATGGTTCAGATATTGGAAGAGGGAATCAAACCCGTACTGGTGCTGAACAAGGCCGATCTAGGGTTTGACAGGCAGGGCATTGAAGAACAGGTCAAACACCTGGAGCGCCGGATGCCTGTATTTTTTACAAGCATTCATGAACCCCAGTCGATTCTACGGCTGCGGGAGTCCATTCCGGAAGGGGAAACAGTGGTGTTTGTCGGTTCCTCAGGCGTCGGGAAAAGTTCCCTGGTGAATGCGCTGTGCGGAAAACCGGTCCTGTCCACCTCCCATATAAGCTCCTCCACGGGCAAAGGACGGCACACGTCCACCCGCCGGGAAATGGTATTGATGGACGGTTCGGGCGTTTTAATAGACACTCCGGGCGTCCGGGAATTCGGCCTGGCGATCGGCCAGCCCGGTTCCCTTGCAGAAGCGCTGGATATTTCCGACTTCGCGGCGGCATGCCGTTTCAAGAATTGCGGGCATATCCATGAGCCCGGATGCGCCGTCCTGGAAGCAGTGAACACCGGCCTGCTGGACCGCGAGGTTTATGAAAGCTATCTGAAGCTCCGGCGGGAAGCGGAATACTTTTCCGCTTCGGAACATGATAAGCGCAAAAAGGGAAAATCCCTTTCCAAACTCGTAGAGGAAGTGAAGAAGCGGAATTCCAAATTCTAACCTGCGTTGAAACGGTGCGGGCATTCCTGAAACGGGAATGCCCGCATTCTTGTTTTACCCGCTATAACGGCCTATTCCGTATTCCAGTTAAACCGTGGCCGCGCTCCTATCCCCTGATGTCAATGTCCAGATGGGCGAGCAGCCCTTCCAGCCCATGCCGGGAAAAGACCGCCTTTTTCAGCTTGCACATGGCGGGATTGATCGAAAAGTTGAAAGAGGTTGAAAAATCGGCTTTCTCCAAATTGGTTCCGACGAAAGAAACCCGTTCCAGGTCACAGCGGTCAAAAACGGATTCCGCCATGTCGGCGTCATTGAAGTACCCCTCATACATCTTGCAGCCGCGAAAAACGGTTTTCCGCAACCTGGCTTCTACAAAGCTGGCATAATCAAGATGCGAGTTTTCAAAGACCAGGCCGTCCGAAAACCTGTCGATGTCCGTAAAGTCTGCGCCAGTCATCTTGCAGTCGGCAAAGGCAACATCCCGGAGGGCTCCCTTGAAGCTGGCCAGCGTGAAATTGCACGCCCTGAACTCGCACTTCTCAAAATCGGTATTCCGGATGACCAGCTTTGAAAAATCACACGCGACGAATACGCAATCATAGTATTCATCATCCAGCTCCATTTCATGGAAATCCACTTTCTCAAAGGTCTCGTTTTCAGTCATATCATGTTGATGGGAGTTGCCGCTCCGTGTTTGCTTCAATGTTCCGGAATCACCGTTTTCCGGGAAGCAGAACGCAGGAGAAAACTTTCCTTCCATACCCGCCGAATTATTCTACTTTCCTTCCCTGCCTTTTAGCATGGAAGCTGGCTGTCTGCAAGCCGTCCCGCCTCCGCGCATGCTCGCAGGCCCGGCTGACGCCTGAGGAAAAAGATAAAACCATTCCGGATGCTCCCTGCCGCCGCCAAAAAACGCGTTGCCCCTCTCCATTTGCTATCTACCTGTTCCCATCCGTATAGTTCCAAACGAGCCAACGCTACACCCCGAATCCTGAATACGGCGCCCTTTTCCAACATGGTTTAGGCGCCTTTTAAAAACCGGATGCCTCCTCCCGCCAAGCCAGCCTTTCCGGAATTTTCCTCCAGCCGTATATCTTCATTCACCGGCTCCATGAACCCCGGTAATCAAGATGACACGGAACCAAAATATACTCGCCTTCTCCTCAGCCCATTACGCAGGCTACGTCATGTGTACCGTTCCCAATACCTATCGGGAGGAGATGGACCGGCAGACGTCCCACCCCTCCTGCGGCTTTTACGCAGCCTCCTATGTCCTCAATTGCTTCAATCCTGATGCCGCATGGACGAATATGGAGCTTTTAAAATTGGCCGTTCAATATCCCCTCACCAATCGTGCAGAGGGCTGTTTAAGCGAGGTAGGGGAAGTTTTCCATCCCCACGATTTTGCCCGTTTCATCCATGCGAGAGCCAACGGAAGCTGCTCCGCCGCCTGCCAGTTATTTCATGAACAAACCATCCGGGACACCATTGATCAGGGAGGGTATGCCCTCGTTCCTTTTCAAGTTATCAATGATAAGCAAAACGAAAAACACGGTTTCCCCCGGACTGGCGTCCAGTGGACGGACCTTCCGCATGCACATTGGTGCGTTATTGCCGGATATGCAACAACGGATAACTCCAAACTGCTCGCCAAGCACTGGGGAGAAAACCGGTTATTTGATATAGATGAGCTCGGTAACAGCAATCAAGGGTGTTATCCCCTCCAGCAAACCAATAACATCACAGCACAGCGCGCCTCCAAAGTGCAGTTGCTGCAGAACCAAATCATCACCATCCTGCCCGCACAAGCTTCGCCAGGCCGCCGGAGAGGCTGCGCCTGCTGACCTGCAAGGCATCTTCATCGGTCTCCCGCTCTAAAAAAGCCAGCCCATGGAAACGGATTTTCCGTCCAGTGAAGCAGGGAGGCACGCAGGCCCGGATAGAGGGACCGTTTCATGAGGAAGGAGCCCTGGGAAACGGTCCCGGTTTAAAAAAATGCCACGGAGCCTGCCTTCGTGAACAGCGTTCTGGATTCCAGACAAGTTGCCGAAGTCCATTTCCGGAAACCGTCCTCCCTTTTTAAGGATGTGAATGAAGCTCAGGAGATACGGCAGTCGTTGAGCAACTCGTCCATGTAGAAGGTCATTTCCGCCAGGGCCTCACGGTATTCCGTCTGGGGAAGGAGCCACAGGATTTCACGGGCAGCCTCGTTTTTCTCCAGAGCCACCTGGATCGACTTGTCCAGGGCCTCCGCAAAAACGGGGTTGTCCTGAAAGGCGGAGTAATCCACCACTTCACGGTTTTCAATGGCGTCCCTGAGCGTGGCTTCCACGTTCCTGTCCCCGCATTCCAGCAGGTTGAAGATGGGGAGGGTCAGCTTGCCCTTGGTGGCGTCCGTGTGGAGCGTTTTGCCGGCATCGTCTTCATCGCCCACCATGTCCAGGCAGTCGTCGTAAATCTGGTAGGCTACCCCCAGCAGGTCTCCCAGCTGGTAAAGGGATTCCTCCACTTCCGGGGCCACTCCGGAGATCCACGCCGCGCCGCCCGTAGCGGCGGAGAACAGGGAGGCGGTTTTTTTCCGGATGATTTCAAAGTATTCCTCGCGGGTCATGCTCAGGTCATACAGGCGGCTGGACTGGGCCACTTCCCCCTGGCATACGTCCCTGACGGTGTTCGCCAGCCTGCGGCAGAATTCCGTGCTGCCGAACTCGGTACCAAGCACCATGGCATGGGAAAAGAGAACATCCCCCAGCAGTACGGCCAGGCTGTTGCCCCACAGGGCGTTCGCGGTGGCCTCGTCACGGCGCTTGTCGGCCTCGTCAATCACGTCATCATGCACGAGGGAGGCCAGATGCACCATTTCCAGCAGGGCTCCCAGCCGGATGTGGGCTTCCTTGATGCCGCCCGTGGCGCCGGCTACCAGCAGAACCAGGGCCGGCCGGAGCATTTTCCCCTTGGACTGGCACACTGTTTCCAAGTAGTCGGTGACTTCCGGGTCAAAACAGGATGCCTGGGCTTCCACAAACTCAGAAACTTGCTTCAATTCCGGCTTGACCAGTTGAAGATAGTGCTTCTGGGATCGTAATTTCGAAAAGAACGGGATGGACATGATATGGACGAGGGCCGGCGCTGGTCAGCGCCGCAGGAATTGTGGCATATTTGAAGTTCTCTAGCAATGTATTTCACAGGCCATCTTTGCATGGCCGGGCGGCAATGAGCCAAACCCGCGCTGCCGGACGCCGGGAACCCTGCGGAGATAAGGCTCACTTTGACCTTGAGCCGGGATGTTTTCCTTCTACACTGGCCTATCATGAGAGCCTTGGTCTATGATTGCAGCGCGGGCATCAGCGGAGACATGAATCTGGCCGCCCTGATTGATTTGGGCGTGGACAGGGAAAGCCTGGAACGGGAGCTGTCCAAATTGCACGTGCACGGGGAATGGAAACTGGAATGCCGCCGTGCGCAGCAGTCCGGCATCCAGGGAACGCGGATTGACGTACTGACGGTGGAAGAAGGCCATTCCGGCCACGGCCATGCACACCATCACCGGACCATGGCGGATATCCGCAGGCTTATTGGGGCAAGCGGCCTTTCAGACGCCGTAAAGCGGACGGCCCTTTCCATTTTCTCCCTGCTGGCGGAGGCGGAGGCCCAGGTGCACGGCACCACGCCGGAGGAAGTCCATTTCCATGAAGTGGGAGCGGTGGACTCCATCATTGACATCACGGGGGCCGCCATCTGCCTGGAGCTGCTCCGGGCGGACGCCGTCTTCACTGGACCGGTGGAACTGGGCTCAGGCACCGTGACCTGCCAGCACGGAACGATGCCCGTTCCGGCCCCGGCCACAGCCCTGCTGGCGAGCCGCTTCCAGTCCACCCTGAACGGAACCACCCATGAGGCCACCACTCCCACCGGAGCAGCTTATATTGCCGCCCTGGCGCGGCCTGTCCCGGCCCCGCTGGCGGGCCGCATCACCGGAACCGGCTACGGCATCGGCCACCGCCAGGGGCTCCCCCTGCCTAATATCCTCCGGGTGATGCTGGTGGAAACGGAGGAACAGGAGAGTTCCCCGGAATTGCTGACGGAGCTGTGCGCCAATATAGACGACATGACGCCGGAACAGACCGCCTACCTGGCGGAAAAGCTGATGGAGGCCGGCGCGCTGGACGCCTGGCAGGAGTCCATCTGCATGAAGAAGGGGCGCCTGGCGGTCAAAGTCTGCGCCCTGTGCCTGCCGGAACAGGCGGACCGCGTGAGGGAAGCGTTTTTCCTGCACAGCAGCACGCCGGGGATACGCCAGCATGATACGTGCCGCCACATCCTGCGCCGGGAGAGCGCCTCCGTATGCACTCCCCACGGAACGGTGCATGTAAAAACCTCTTTCATGAACGGACGCCCCCATCACCGGAAGGCGGAATTTGAAGATTGCAGAACCCTGGCGGAAAACACCGGACTGCCGCTGGAACAGTGCCAGTTGATGGGGCTTTTCCCCACCCCCTCCCATGACTCCTCCTCCACAGACTCCGTTTGAACGGCTGCGCGCCGTCCTGCTCCCCAGGGAGCGCATCGCCGTCGCCCTGTCCGGCGGGCTGGACAGCAGCGTGCTGCTGGCTGCTGCTGCCAAGGTTCTGGGGCCGGAACACTGCCTGGCCCTGACCGCGCAAACTCCCTATGTAATGGAGGAGGAAGTGCGGGACAGCGCGGAGCTGTGCCGCCGCCTGGGCATTCGCCAGGAGACACTGGCGTTCCCCATCCTGCCTTCCCTTGCGGATAATCCGCCACTGCGCTGCTACCTGTGCAAGCATGCCCTGTTTTCCGCCCTGGCTGCCAGAGCCGCGGAAGCGGGCTTTCCCCTGCTGGCAGACGGCTCCAACACGGATGACCTGGGCGACTACCGCCCCGGGCGCAAAGCCTTGCAGGAACTCGGCATTCTGAGCCCCTTTCTGGAAGCCGCCATGGACAAGGCGGACATCCGCAGCGTGGCCCGCGGACTTGGCCTGCCGGAGTCCGTCAGCGGCAAGCCGGCCTATGCCTGCCTGCTGACCCGGCTGGAGCACAACCGCCCCGTGACGGAATCCCTGCTGCGGCGCGTGGATGCGGCGGAGGCCTTCCTGCGCTCCCTGGGGCTGAAAGGCTGCCGCGTCCGGGTTCACGGGGACGACCTGGCCCGCATTGAACTGCCGGAGGAGGAACGCGGACTGTTCCGGAGCGGGGAGCTTGCCGCTCCCATAGCGCACCGCCTGCGGGAGCTGGGCTTCCGCTACATCACCCTGGACCTGGAAGGATATTCCAGAGGCAGCATGAACGAACCATCATGAATGACATTACCGCCATCCTGCATCAGCTTGAGGAAGGCCGCCTTTCCACGGAGGAAGCGGCGGAAAAAATCCGGGCCGCCACTGCGCCCGCATCTTCCCATACGGATATTGATTACGGCCGCCTGGAGCGCACCGGATGCCCGGAAGTGATTTACGGCGCAGGAAAAACCCCGGACCAGATTGAAGAGATAGCCCGCGGCCTGCTTGCCGCCGGACAGAACGTGCTGGCCACGCGCCTGAACGTGGAGGCGCTGGACTACCTGAACCGCGCCTTTCCGGAGGCGGACATGCACCCGGAAGCGCGCCTCATGCGCATCATGGCGAACCCCGTTCCGCAGACGGAGGGCTTCGTCGGCATCGTCAGCGCGGGCACCTCGGACCAGTCCGTAGCGGAGGAAGCCGCCCTGACGGCGGAATTCCTGGGCAGCCGGGTGCTCCGGTACCGGGATTGCGGCGTGGCGGGCCTGCACCGCCTGGTTTCCCATCTGGATTCCATCCGCCGGGCCACCGTGCTGGTGGCTGTGGCAGGCATGGAAGGAGCGCTTCCCAGCGTGCTGGCCGGGCTGGTAAAAGCCCCCGTGATCGCCGTACCCACCAGCGTGGGCTACGGAGCCAATTTCCGCGGAGTAACCACGCTGCTCGCCATGATGAACTCCTGCGCCAACGGCGTGTCCGTCGTCAATATAGACAACGGTTTCGGGGCCGGATTCAACGCTCATCTGGTCAACAGCCTGGCGTCCCGGCCCCGCTGAATGCCGCGGCCGCCGCCCTTCCATGACGGAACCGCCGGCATCCGCCATGGACAGATTCACCGAATGGGCGTTAAATGTCCCGGAAGCATTCCTCACCATCCCATCATGACCAGATTTCCCTTTTTCCATGCCCTTTCCTGCTCCCTGCTGGCCCTGGCCTCCCAGGCGCTGGGGTGGCAGCCCTCCGGAGAATCCGTCCCCGCCGCCCCGCAGGAATTCCGCGCGGCGTGGATTTCCACCGTCCATAACATTGACTGGCCCTCCCGTTCCGGCCTTTCCGGCGCTGCCCAGCGTGCGGAGCTGCTGACGATCCTGAATACCTGCGCTCAGTTGAAGCTGAATGCCGTCTTTCTCCAGGTGCGCCCGAACGCGGACGCCCTGTACCAGTCCTCCCTGGAGCCGTGGAGCCAGTGGCTCTCCGGGCCCGGCGTCAATCCGGGGTATGACCCCCTGGCCTTCGCCATTCAGGAGGCCCACCGCCGCGGCATTGAACTGCACGCCTGGTTCAACCCCTTCCGGGCAAAGGCGAACGTAAAGCACGCCGTGGGCCGCAACCATATTTCCCTCACCCGTCCGGACCTGATGAAGCGCAACGGCTCCGTTCTGCTGATGAATCCCAGCGCCTCCGCCTCCCGCGACCACGCGATGAGGGTCATCCTGGACGTCGTGCGCCGCTACGATATTGACGGCGTGCACCTGGACGACTATTTCTACCCCTACCCCACGCCCGGCCGCACCTGGTCCCCCGCCAGCTTCAGCGACGGAAAGTCGCCCTCCCAGCGCCGGGCCTGCATTGACGACTTCGTGCATGACATGTACAAATCCGTCAAATCCTCCAAACCCTGGGTGCGCGTGGGCATCAGCCCGTTCGGCATCTGGCGTCCGGGCGTTCCCGGCGGCATTGAAGCGGGAGTGGACGCTTACGAGCACCTGGCCTGCGACGCCCGCAAGTGGCTTTCCCGCGGATGGGTGGATTACCTGGCCCCCGCAGCTTTACTGGCGCTGCAGCCCGGCCAAGCAGAGCTTTCCGGTCCTGATGCAGTGGTGGGCCGCCCAGAACACGAGCCGCCCGGTGTGGCCCGGCATCGCCACCGCGCGCATCATGAGCAGCGAGGACCCGGGACGCCCCGCCTCTGAAATCGCCGCGCAGGTCAACTATTCCCGCTCCCTGGCCAGAACCGCCCCCGGGCAGTGCTTCTGGAGCGTCAAATCCATCATGCGGAATGCCGGAGGCATCCAGAAATACCTGAACAAGCTGTACCCCTCCATGGCCGTTCCTCCCGCCATGCCCTGGTGCGGAAGCGGGACGCCCGGACAGCCGCGGAATTTTCAAGTGGAGGACAACGGTTCCACCGTGACCCTTTCCTGGCAGCCGTCCGGCAATCCCTCCCGGAAATGGGCCGTCCAGGCGCGCTACGGCAGCCAGTGGGCCACGCGCATCCTTCTGCCGGGCAGCCAGACCCGCGTGACGCTGCCCAAATCCTTCCTGGGGGATGCCGGGTCCGTCGCCGTCAGGGGCGTCAGCGCCTACGGAGCCCAGGGCCCAGCCGCGGCGGCCAGAAGGTAGGAAGCTTTTTCCGGCAGCCTCCGGCGGGAAAGGAAAAAAATGCCCGATGTTCTAAGTTTTTTGAACAACTCCAAATCCATCCATGTCCAAACTTCCATGAATTCCCGTGGCGCGGACATGAACAGAAGGCGTTTCATCGCCCTTTCCTCATTGGCGGCGCTGGGAACAATCAGCCAGGCCCGGGCAACAGGGCCGTCTATACAACCACAGCACAAGATGACTAAAAAGCAAGATCCCTCCACGGTCGGCTATGCCGACGGCAAGTACGTGTTACCGCCCCTTCCGTACGCCTACGACGCGCTTGAACCCATGCTGGATGAAAAAACCGTGCGCATCCACCATGACAAGCACCATGCGGCCTATGTCGCCGGCGCCAACGCCGCGGCTGAAAAGCTCCGTGAAATCGCGGACGGCAAGCTGGATGCCTCCGCCACCACCAACTGGGTGCGCAACCTGTCCTTCAATGTTTCCGGCCATGTCCTCCACACCATTTACTGGACCAACATGACGCCCGATCCCAAGAAGGAACCGCAGGGCCCCCTGGTGGACGCCATCAAGGAAAAATTCGGTTCCCTGGAAGCCATGATGAAGGAATTCAAGGCCGCCTCCCAGGGCGTGGAAGGTTCCGGCTGGGGCATTCTGGGAGTGGACCCCATGAGCAAGACGCTGGTGATCTGCGGCGCGGAAAAGCACCAGAACCTGGAAATTCCCGGTCTCGTCCCCATCCTCGTCTGCGACGTCTGGGAACACGCCTATTATCTGAAGCACCAGAACCTCCGGGCGGATTATATTGAAGATTTCTGCCGCTTCATCAACTGGGACGACGTGGAACGCCGCTACCAGGAAGCCATGGCGTCCTGACCGGTTCCGGCAGACATTGATTTTTCTTTTTCTTCAACGGCACGGGCCTTCTAAGGTCCGTGCCGTTTTTTGGCGTACTTCCACCCGGCTCTTGCATCCGGCGGAGCAATAGGGCATACTGCCGTGGACTAATTATCTATCACCACGCGCATGAAAAAAGTTTTCGTTTCAGGCTGCTATGACATCGTTCACGCCGGTCACATCCAGTTTTTTGAAGAAGCCCGGGCCCTGGGCGACTATCTGATCGTCTCCTTTGCCTCGGAACCCGTGCTGTGGCACCACAAGCAGCGCAAACCGTCCATTCCGGACGAACACAAGAAAGTGCTGCTGGAAAGCCTGCGCATGGTGGACAAGGTCATTCTGGGCACCGGCATGAAGAAGGGCCTGGACTTTGAAGAGGAATTTCTTCAGGAAAGGCCCGACGTCCTGGCCGTGACGGAGGACGACCTTTACAGCGGCATCAAGAAGGAGCTGTGCTCCCGTGTGGGCGCGAGTTATGTGGTGCTTCCCAAGACGCCTCCCAAATTCGCCCCCGTTTCCACCACCATGCTGGTGAACCGGATCAAGGCCCCGTCCACCGTGCCGCTCCGCGTGGACTTTGCCGGAGGATGGCTGGACGTTCCCCGCTACGCCAGAAAAGGCTCCTATGTGGTCAACTGCGCCATCACCCCCATGGTGTCCCTCTGCGAATGGCCGTATGAAAAGCGGTCCGGACTGGGCGGCAGCGGCGCGTGGGCCATGCTGGAAGGACGCGACCCGGTCGCTTCCGAACTCGCTCTGGGCGTCGGCTGGCAGGACCCCGCCGTCATTGCGGAAACGGGGCTGTGCGTCTGGCGTTCCGGCAGTTCCCCCGTGCTGGACGTCAAGGGCACGGGCGACTTCCTGGAAGGAAGAATGGCCATTCTGTACACGGGGGAGGAACACGACACTCCCAGAATGGCGGACGAACAGCGCGATTACGTGCGCATCTCCCAATCCTCCCTCATTGCCCGCACCGGCGTGCTGGAACGCAACATCAATACCCTGGCCGCTGGCGTGGCCCTGTATTACAGCGTTCAGCTTGACGAAGGAATGCAGCCCCTGCCGGACATCCCGAACGCCCTTGCCAAAAAATACCTGGGCGGCGGCTACGGAGGGTACGCCCTGTATCTCTTCCCCTGCCGGGACGACCGCGACCAGGCCGTCAAGGACAATCCGGCCATGAAGCGCGTGGAACCGTACTGCCGCCAACTGTTCAAGTAAGCCCTTCTCTTTCATGTCCCTGATGCGGAACAGCCTGGTAGCCTCCGGCGCCATTTTCGCCTGCCGCCTGACAGGCATGGCCAGGGAAATCGTGTACACTTCCCTGTTCGGCGCTACGGGAGTGCTGGATGCCTTTTATACGGCCTTCCGAATCCCCAACCTGTTGAGGGACCTGTTTGCGGAAGGGGCTCTCTCCCAGTCCTACACCAGCGTAGCCTCCAAAACACGGGAGGCGGAAGGCGACGCGGCCGCCTGGGAGCTGACCAACAAGGTAGCCACCCAGCTTTCCACGCTGATGGTCGCCATCGTGACGCTGGGAATTCTTTTTGCCGGCCCCGTCATGGAGGCCCTGTACAGCGGGGACCATTCCCTGACGGACCAGTTGTTCGCCACGGACCTGAGCCGCATCATGTGGCCATTCATCGGCTTCGCCTCCCTGTCCGCCCTCGTCATGGGGGCGCTGAACATGGTGGGGGTCTTTGGGCTGCCCATGCTGGCTTCCGCCGCCTTTAACGTCACCTCCATCCTGTTCGGCCTGCTGATCGGGTACTTCATTGACCCCTCCTTCGGCCCGAAGGCCCTGTACGGTTTTGCCTGCGGCGTCACGATCGGGGGGGCGGCCCAGATTGCCGTGCAGCTCCCCAAGCTCCGTAAAACCGGCTTCCGGTGGAAGCCCAATTTCCATTGGGACGATCCCCGCGTGCGTAAAATCTGGGGGCTGATGCTCCCGTCCGTGCTCGCTTCCGGTGTCACGCAGTTTACCATCTTCATCAATACGGGCTTCGCCCTGGACCTCCAGAAAGGCTCCGTCACGGCCCTGACCACGGCGTTCCGCCTCTGGCAGCTTCCCGTGGGCCTCTTCGGCGTGGCTACGGGCATGGTGGTCCTCCCCGCGGTTTCCCGCATGATGGTGGGGGACGGCAGAAAGGAAGTGGCCGTCCACATTGCCAAGGGGCTGCGGCTGGTGGCGTTTTTTGCGGTTCCCGCCTTCCTGATCCTCTTCATCCTGGGAACGGAATTCGTCTCCTCCGTGTACCAGTGGGGCCGCTTCAACCAGGACGCCGTGCGCTACACCGGGGAGGTGCTGGGCGCCTACTCCCTGGGCCTGCTGGGCTATGCCGGAACCAAGGTGGTCCAGCCCGTCTTCCTGGCCCTGGAAAAACGCTGGGTCCCCCTGATTGCCGCCGCCGTGGCGCTGGCCATCAGCATAGGCCTCAACTACTACTTTGTCTACGGCCTGCATAAAAACGCGGCGTGGCTGGCGCTGACCACCTCCGTGGTCACCACCTTCAACTTCCTCTTCTACTTCCTTTACCTGCGCCGCCAGCTGGGCGGCGTGGACGGACGGACGCTGGTTTCCGGCCTGGGCCGCATCCTGGCGGCGGGAGCCCTGCTGGGGGCCGTATGCTGGGCGGGTAAAACGTGGTTCCTCCAGGGCTTTCTGGACTGGTCCTTCCCGGCCAGGCTCCTGGGCATCTCCCTGGTCTGCGGCTGCGCCGGAATTGTTTACCTGGCGGCGGCCTTCCTGTTCAAGACGCCGGAACTGGACGCGGTACGGGCCAAATTCATGAAACGCTGACATTGAAACTTCCCTTCCGCGAGGGGAGGCGCGCTCTCCGCAAGAAAAAGAATGGTCTTCACAAGCATTCTCCTTGCCAGGGGTGCGCTCAGTGAGTAAAGTTTTTCCGCCTGTGCGGGGAATAGCCTGTTTTCCGCCAGGGCATCAAAATTCTACGATCGCACCACAACAATGGACATGATTTCCCCCAGCATTGCTGCATTGACCCCTTCCCTGACCCTCAAGGTGACCAACCGGGCCAAGGCTATGAAGGCCGCCGGTGAAGAAGTTTACGGTTTGGCAGGCGGTGAACCGGAAATGGACACCCCTGAAAACATCAAGCAGGCAGCCATCACGGCCCTGAACAACGGAGCTACCAAGTACACTCCTTCCGCCGGTCTGCCCGCACTCCGCCAGGCCATTGCCGACAAGCTCAAGAGGGAAAACAATCTGGAATATGATCCCAGCCAGATCACCGTGGGCGCCGGCGCCAAGCACGCCTGCTTCAACGCCATCATGGCGACCGTCTCCGAGGGGGACGAAGTCATCATCCCCTCCCCGTACTGGGTCAGCTATCCGGAAATGGTCCGCATGTGCGGCGGCATTCCCGTCATCGTGGAAACCACGCCGGAAAACGGCTGGAAGCTCACTGCGGAACAGTTTGAGGAAGCCATGACCCCCCGCACCAAGATGGTCATCCTCACCACGCCGAACAACCCGACCGGAGCCGTTTATTCAGAAGAAGAACTGCGCGCCCTGGGAGAAGTGGCCCTGAGCGAAGACATCCTCATCCTGGCTGACGAAATCTACGAACACCTCGTGTACGGAGACACCAGGCACGTCAGCATCGCCTCCCTCAGCCCTGAGTTGTACGACCTGACCATCACCATCAACGGCTTCTCCAAGGGCTATGCCATGACCGGCTGGCGCATGGGCTACTCCGCAGCTCCGGCCCCCATTGCCAAGGCCATCCAGATGATTCAGGACCACACCACCTCCAACGTCTGCACCTTCGCGCAGTACGGCGGCATTGAGGCCCTCACGGGAGACCAGAGCTTCATCAGCGACATGCGTGACGAATACGACATGCGCCGCCAGTACGTCCTCTCCCGCCTCAACGCCATCCCGAACGTCAGCGTTGTGGAACCGCAGGGAGCCTTCTACTTCTTTGTGGACACCAGCAAGCTGGGGCTCACCTCCCTGAACCTGTGCGACAAGCTTCTGGAACGCTACAAGGTGGCGGCCGTCCCCGGCATCGCCTTCGGCAATGACAAGGCCATCCGCATCAGCTACTGCACCACGCTGGACATTCTGAAAGAAGCGCTGGACCGCTTTGAAGAATTCTGCAAGGCGCACTAAGCGTCAAATACTGATTTTTCCAATCTTCAGGACCGCTTCATTCATGAAGCGGTCTTTTTTATTCCTCATGAGAAGACTTTCCGGCAGGACCGGCAGAAACAAAACACCCGGCAAGAGTGAACTTGCCGGGTGGAGGAAGAGATATGAATTCCTTCGTGCCTAAAAACTCCGCGTATACCCCAAATTGATCGTCCAGGGACGATCGTATTTGTCTCCGTAGACATATTCGTAGTCCAGGTGCACCTGATCGCGGGCGCTGAGCTGCCATGCTACGCCGCAGCCAACCATGCCGCGGGTTCCATCCGTATTCGGACGCCACTGATTGCCGGCGGCCTTTACTTCACCGCCATTGCTTGCCTGCTGCGTAACACCGGTTTTCACGTAGCCCTGCACCAGCTGCCTGCCTCCGTTGACGCTCCATGTGCGTCCGGCTCGCAGGCGTCCGGCAAATTGCCAGATGTCGGCTGCGCTTCCCGCCACTTCCAGGCCCTGGTTCGTGACGATATGCGTGGAACCGGAATGAAGCCATGCGATTTGCACGGAGGGTTCCAGGAACCATCCTCCGGCGCTGCTCCACTGCCGCCCGGCTTCCATGCTCATTCCCAATCCCCAGTTGTCATAGCTGCCCCGTTCCGTGCCCCCGGGCTGGACCGCGGTCCATGCGGCATTGTAGCTCATTCCCTTGAGAACCGCGTCCGCAAACCACCCCCTGCTGTGCAGCCATGAGGCGTAAAGGCCTCCGTAACCGCTGTCCGTGCTGCCCTTGCTTCCCCAGCCGTCATGGAAGCGGCGGTCACTCCGGCGATATCCTCCGAAGAGGCCGGCAGCCAGCATGCTGTTTCTCCCGGATGCAACAATCCAGTCCGCGCCGCTGTCTGCCCCATACTGGTATTCCGTAAAGCCGCATACTCCGGCGATGCCCAGGTCCGTGTCCGTGCGTCCGGAAGCCGTGCGCGCCCAGTAGTGCCCCCTGGGCGCCTCTCCGGCGTTCCTGGCCTGTTGGTCCTGCTGCCTGTAAAAGTCCGCTCCCATGCGCAGCTCTCCCATGCGTTTGGAGAGGGTGTCAAGCTGTTCAAACCATCCCGTACTCATGCAGCCAAGCACATTGAGCAGTACGCCGCCCAGGTTGTTGTAGCCCTCCGGCGACAGGTCGTATCCATTACCTGCGGCGTTGAGTTTAAGGCCGTAGGAGTAAAAACCCGCATCAAGCGTTCCGGTAAAGAGCGTTGCCGCATTACTGTCTTCCGCCAGACTGTCCCATGTGATCATGTCGTGTATGAAGGACGGGGAGGAGGGAATGCCGCCTTGCAGGATGAAATGAACCGTGTGCGTGCCGGAAGCCTCCCCGGCGATGGCGATGCGGTCGCTTGTTCCGGCGGCCAGGTTGATGTTCATTGTAAAGGCCTGCGATCCGGAGAGGGAGCCGAGCTTCAATGTGTCACGGCCGCTTCCTTCAAAGGCTACATGCCCTCCGTCGCCCTTCAGGCCTCCTGAAAACTGGAAGTCCTGCCCTGTGCCCGTTGTATTGGCCAATAGGAGCGTTCCGGTGTTGGCAAGGGCCGATTCCACCTGCGCGCTGGTGAAGACATACATGGCGCCCGTGTTGGAGAATGCCTGGCCGCCCTTGAGCAAGCCTTGCAGAATAAACCCTTTGCTGTTGGTTTGCGTAGTGGCGGCCGTGTCAAATGTTGCACCTTCCTTGACCTCCAGGATTCCGGCGCTGAAGAGGTTGTCCGCTCCGGCAGTGACCAGGCCGGAGTTGATGAGGGTTCCCCCCGTGTGGTTCGCAGCGGAGGTGATGGTGATGCCGGCCGCATCGCTGTTCAGCTGCAGCGCGCCGCCGCCTGTAATCCGGGCAACGAGCGTCCGGTCGCTGTCCGGATCGGCCGGAGCGTCCAGAACCCAGGTTTTCCCATCATGGATGTTCAATTCCTTGAGTCCGTAGGTGAGGTGGATCCCCGTCTGGCCGCTGTGCTCATTGGTGCCGGCTACGGCAATATAGCTGTAGGTCGCGGTAACGGTATCCTGGTAGGTAACTTCGCGTTCCTCGCCGCCGGTGATGGCCTCGCCCGTATCAGCATCCACCAAGTCCAGAAGAGTTGTATTCGCGACGTTTCCGGCTTGTACCACCAGCAGGGCGTCCGCATTGATGGTGCCGTCCAGAGCCAGTTCCTGAAGATCGCGGTCCAGGAAGCCCGGTTGAGGAGCTATGTGGTCCAGACTGTCTTTCAGACCGGAGACGGCCAGCGTGGATGCCGACGTGATGTCAAGACTGCCGGAGACGGAGAGCTGGTGTTCCAGCCGGGAAGCGTCACCGTCCACCTGGACGGTAAGCGTTCCTCCGGCCAGATGCAGCTTGCTGATGGAAAAATTTTCCGTGACGGAGAGTTCGGAGCCGCTTCCGAGCCGCAGGGTTGCGGTGCCGAGCACGGTTTGTCCTGTGGCGTCCGGACGGAGCCGGGTATCAGTCAGGGCGATGGTTCCGCCAAATCCGGCCAGCGAATCCGGGAGGGTTACGGTGCCTGCGGACCGGATGTCCAGTGTGCCGGAACCTGTGATGTACGCGCCTGAGCCGGTCCGAATCTGTTCCATGTCGTTAATCAGGATGCTGCCTTCGTTGAGCGCAACTCCGTTCGTGAACAGATTGGTTCCGGTATTCCTCAGGTCAAGGGCTCCCTGTCCGGTTTTGAGCATTGCGTCGGAGGCTGTGACGTTTCCGTTCAGCAGGAGCGTGCCTTCGGTGTCTACCGTGCCGTTGAGGACGATCGAGGCGGCGTTGATCTCACTGACGGCGCCTTTGCTTCGAAGAGTGGCTCCGGCATTAAGCGTAAAGGATGTTCCCGTATCCGTCATGCTCCCCGTGCGCCCGAAAACGACTCCGTCCCTGAGTTCCAGCGTGCCTCCGTATACCGTGGTCTTTCCCCGGAAGTTGTTGTAACGGCTGGCAACCAGATGGGCGTCCGTACCCTGATAGCGTGTTCCGCTGAAGACGACCGTGCCGGAAGTGTCGTGATCAGTCCCATTGTCATCCGTATACCGGTTGATCGCGAGCGTTATTGCGTAGTCCGTTCCTGAGGTGATCGGGTCGTCAAACTGGATGTTCCGTCCTTCCCCGGCAGCCAACTGCAAGGAGCCTAACCTTTCAACATGGATGGCGTTGGCTGTTCCCCCGTCTACGGTAAACGTTCCGTTATCGTTGCGCGTGAAGGTTCCCCCTGTCATATTGCCGCTGAAAAGAACGTCGTGGGTCTGCGCCAGGAATTGCTGGGCGGCGTTGGTGCCGAAATTGTTGATCAGGATGGCTCCCCCTGCCGTGGGCGCGTAATTGTTCGTGAAATTCGCCCCGTCCTGAATGGTCAGCTGCTGATTCTTCAGGTAAATCGCCCCGCCGCTGCCGGAAGACGCCTGAATGTAATTTCCGATGAAGGAAACGTTGGCTCCCAGCGTGCACTCCCCCCCTGAAGACATCCAGATGGCACCTCCGTCACCGGATGATGCGGAGATGTAGTTGCCCGTGAAGCTTGCACCCGCCCCAACAGTGAGGGACGCAGGCCCTCCATTTGCCCGCACCGCAACCGCCCCGCCGGCTCCTTTTCCCGTTCCGGCGGCCAGGATGTAATTCCCGGTGAAGACGGCTCTGTCTCCCAGCGTGACGGAGGCGTCTCCGATCGTGATGTAGGTGCTGATCGCTCCGCCTTCACTGGCTGCTCCGTCTGCCGAGGTGGAAATATGGTTGCCGCTGAAAGTCGCGCGGTCTCCCAGAGTAATGGAGGTGGCGTTTCTATCGGCGCCTATCGCTCCTCCGTAGCTGGACTTGCCAGCCTGGACATAGTTGTCCGTGAACGTGGCGTCATCACCTATTTCAATGGAGGAGGAACCGCCCTTGGTAAACATTGCGCCACCCCCGCCGCCTGCTTTGTCTGACGCCAAAACATAGTTGGCATGGAAAACGGCGCCGATGCCCAGAGTGATCCGGGCATCGTTGGAGAACGCCAGAACTGCGCCTCCTCTAACCTCTCCGCTTGCGGAAGACGCGTAATTTCCGATGAAAACGGCATTGTCATCCAGCGAGACTGAAGCGAGACCTTGACCCTGAATGGCAATCGCGCCGCCGCCCGGAGCGGTGGAATCATCATAGATTCCCGTATTGTTGCGGAACGTGACTGCTCCGGTAAGATTCAGAGTGGCATTGCTGCCGAATCCCTCCACACGCAGGACCCGGTTGCCCGCATTCTCCCAGATGATGGAATTCATGTCAGCGCCATGGTCTCCTTTCTTCAGGAAAAACATGGGAGTTGTCCCCAGCCCAGCCAGATCCAGCGTGCGCGCTGCCGCCGTGTTGTCAGACTGAACGTTAATGAGAAGATTCAGGCCTCCGGTCAGCGTGGAGTCGTCGTTATGCAGGACTACCGTGTCGTTGGCACGCAGCAAACCGGACGCCCTCAATTCTTCCAATGTGCCGTACAGGTTGCTGCCCGGCATGGTGGACTGGGTGTTGTTCACAGTGTAGTCCGCACCGGATGCGGCCGGAAAGGTGCCGATGAACAGGCCGGCAAGCACGTAGCGGAGCAAAGGGGAAGGAAGATGTAGTCTCATGGTATTGAATGGATTTGGAAGCGAATTAATCTATTTGGAGCAATTTTCAGAAGTTATACGCCTGAAAGGCTATATTAGGCTATGACTGGGGAATCGGCAGCTGCACGCGGCGAGGAAGTAGTCATGGAGGATGAATATTCTTCAGGAAGGGGAACTGCATGCGCAGCAAAACAGGATAAGTTTAGCAGGAGATAAAATCTTGACGCTGAATGGTTCATGGATATAAATGTCATGTTTTCCAGTAGGGAATGAATGCAAATTAGCGGATTTCCAATCCGGAGACAGGGCCCATGCGCCAACAGCCTGAAAGGAGGCTCCATCCCTGGAACGGGAAATAATATCAGTGCAACTAACCTATAACATTTTGACGACAAGCTTTTTGGTTCCTTGAAAAATCCTGATGGCAACAGGAAGAATAGAAAAATTCCCATCTGTTTCTTTCCCGGATGCACGTCTTCCGTCCATTCAAATTTTCTGTCTATGGTCCAAATAATTTTGTATTAAATGCTTTTTTTCAAATTTATAGCTTGTCTCCGGATTGGAAATCCGATTTTGATACAAATAATTGATTGTGAGATTCATAGAAATCGCTTCAACACTGAGGCAGAAAGAAACAATGAAAATGAAAGCAAAAGGGAAAAAAGGACTTACAGCGCAAACCCGGCGGCCGCGCCATAGCCCCAAGCGTAAAATCAACGAAGAACTCATCAAACTGGTTATGGAGCTCCGAAAGGTTCGCAACATTGGAATCCGGCTGCTCAATGTGAACTTCTTTTGAAGCAGGGGAAGAAAAGTCATTCCCCATTCAGCCTATTCAGACAGACCGTTCTTTGCAGAACCGGAGCTTCCCTGGCTCAAAAAACTGATGGATTGAAGGACAAATTATCCCGTTCTACCAGAATGCAGACAAGATACGGAAAGAAGCCGGACGTGCTGAAGGAAGCGCTGGACCGCTTCGAATAATTCTGCAAGGCGCACTAATCGCCGACTCAGCTACTTCTCACTTTCCAGGGACCGCCTCATTCATGGAGCGGTCCTTTTTATTGAGGAGTGAAAAGACAATTCCACCTCTATGAACTTCAAACACAGTATCTAACATATTGTTGGCTTCATTGACATTTGAATGCATAAAAGGCTATCATAAGTACCGTTTCCGTTAATCCTGCATCTGCATGAACTCTCCCTCTTTCAGCGCTCTCTCTTCCGTCCTCCTGCTGTATTCCCTGGCTGCACTGCCCCATGCAGAAGATGTTCCAACTACGGACGACCGCTCCCTCTACATCGAATCGGAAACGGAAGTTGCCTCCCCTCAATGCCTCCTGGACAAGGGAGACCAGGATGAGGACAAAAAACGCACGGAGGTGGGTATCGGGGAAGTGGTCATCTTGACTTTAAACGGAAAGCGATTACGGGGGGTGGACCTGGACTCTCTTGAATGGTCCCTGGAGCCGGAGAAGGCGGCCGCCATTGAAAAATCGGACCAGGAAAAAAATCAGGCTACACTGACAATCAATAGCGACCTCACTCAGGACACCACGCTGAAGGTTCGGGTCAAAACCAGCCTTGACGACGAATTGCCGGAAAGAGACCCCTTCATTTTCAGCATTCTCGTTCCTTCCGGCATTAAGGCGGAACATTCCGGGAAACGAGTGGAAAAGCACCCCCAGGACAAGGAGAAAGACAGACCGGGAGCTTCCTCCAAGCTTGTCATGACCTTTCATCCCCTGGCTGTCAGCTTCAGCAACATTTCCATCATGGAACGGGCGGAAGACCCGGAAGGATTCACCCCCGTGCATATCCCGGGAAAGCTGCGGATAAGGCCCAACGCTCTCAACATTCACCGTCATGACAACATCGGCTGGAGATGGGACAAGGAGCAGGAGATTCGCTTAAGGCATTTGCAGAACATGACGCTTCCCGATTCCTTTTCATGGACCTGCGGATGGTACGTACGCGCCGACGGCAAGGACTGCTGCAAGATTGGCAATGACACGTACGGCCAGGATTTCAGTTTTGAGTACGAAGATGAAAGGGAAACCAATAAAGACTCCCCCACCAGGGGCTTGAAAAACATCAAGGTAAGCATCACCAAATTCGGATGCACCGTCACGCGCAGCACAGCAGACGACGCCCTGCATGCCGACTCTACCGCCAATCCATAACCTCCTGATTGCAGCATCATGAATAAATCTTATCCACTCCTTCTGTTATTCGTCTTTTTCTCGCTGTCTTTTCCCTGTGCAGCCTCTCCGGAGCAGGGCGGGCTCCCCCTCCCCTCCGCTATCAGGAATCTGAACAAACAGAACCCGGAACTCCTGCGGCTCAAGAAACTGCTGGCCAGCGGCCAGGTCATCCTGTTCTACCAGGGGGCCGACAAAATGCGGAAAGAAGCCAGACGCTACCGGAAAAAGGGCGTTACGCCTCAGGAGCTGACGGACGGGCTTTTTCTGTGCTACCTGATTGCCACGGCACCGTTCATTGACCTCAATGATTACAACAATGTCGAATGGGTTTCCGAATATACTGATGTGGATCACACCGTCAAAGAATTCATGTCCAACACCATCCCGTTCATCGCGCTGACGGACAAAAACAGCAAGCTCCCGAACAAGGAAGAAGCCCTGCGGTTTTATTTAAGCGCCACTGCTCTGGTAATTAAACAATTCCACAGGCAGGTGGATTACGCTTTTGACGCTACGGAGATTTGCGCCTGCATGCTCATTGATTACGCCTCCAACATGTCCGACGAGCAGGAAACGAAGCTGTTCAACAAGACAAGTGCAATAAGTGCAAGAAGCAACCATGCTCGAGCCGTTATCAAAAGAAGAGAACGCGGATTCATTAGGGAACTGATGGCATGCTTTCCGACCAAGGCCCAGGAGGTCAAAAAATACCTGCATTTGGCCGGATACGGAGACAAGGATATTCCGGCTCTGCTGGAGAGGACTGTCGGTAGGGCGCCGGAAGCCGCCTACCTGTACAAGGGCTTGCCTAAACGAAGGGATTAAGATGCCTCTTGCGCATGATCCCGACGACTTTCCGATTCTCATACCGCAAAAAAACTTTTCGCCTTGAGGAATTTCTATCGGAATACCAAAAGCATGAGCCGCTGAAATAAGTTATTTTCCATTCCACAAGGAGCTCCTCATTCACAGAGCGGTCCTTTTATTCTTCGGGGGAAGGCTCGCCGTCCCCCTGTGACACCCGGCACCAGAATCCCCCGTCCAGCTCCGGCATCAAAGGCTTATAGCCGTGCTGCCGCAGAAAAGAATCATCATCCCGTGAACTGGTGTGGATGATGTCCGGTATGCCCTGCTCAATGTAATCATACTGCTCCCTGACCATTTCCTCCGACGGGAAGTTTTGAAGGAACCAGTATCTTCCGCACGGCTTCCAGTCCCAGGTAATGCCGAAGCCCCTGTCCAGCCAGCCCAGATACAGGACGGAGGCTTCGGAAAAAGAGGCCAGCCGTTCCCGGACGGCGGGGGAATAAAACTCCCTGCCATTCCAGACAAAGTCTCCTTTCCGGACGGCGCCCGTCAGCCCGGCAGCCACTCCGGCCCCCGTGAGGCAGGCGATTGCCAGCGTTGCGGCCGCCATCCGCGGCATGCACAGGGAAAAGCGCCGTTCCGCCCGGGCCACAAAGAAGATAGTCACCCAGATCATCATGGGTGAAAGGATGGAATTGTAATAGTAGTTGTACACGCTGAACATCTCCACCTTGAAGAAGATATACAGCAGGGCCGTAAAGAGGAGCGCCTTTTGCGTTTTTAATTGACGCCAGCCCGCTATCGCCAGAGCCCAGATGACGGCCACCCACATCAGTACGTCGGACAGGCAGCGGACCGGAGCCGGCCTGAGCAGCCTGGCCCACCATGTGGTATCCTGGGACACCGTTCCATAACGCACGGAGCACAACAGGTACTCATTCATCGCTTCTTTCCAAACACCGTTGGATACCAGCCAGGCCGAACAGGGGACAACCACGGCCAGGAAGCCGGCTAGCGCCACCCCTAAAGCCACCGCCGCTTCTTTTCTCCGCCCGTTCCACCACAGCCACAGGCACAGAACCCCGCCTAAAGCGCACACGGGAAAGGCTATGGAGAACTTCATCATGGAGGCTGCCCCGGCAAATACCCCGGCCGTGCCGAACAGAAACAGCAGGCTGCGCCTGTCCCGCATCCGGAAATACCGGACCAGCCCGTAAACCACGGCCGCCATCCCCGGCCAGCACAATTCCTCCACCCCTCCCCCGCGCTGGAAGGGAAACGAATCAAACAGAAACAGGCACAACAGCATGGAAGCCAGCAGGCTGCCGCGTTGTGACAGATAAAAACGCGCCGTCCCGCAAGCCAGCAGAAGCGTCGTAAAAAGGGTTACGCACTGAATGAGGAATATTCCGGCAAATGAATGCCCGTCAATCCACGCGGCGGCATAATAAATCCAAACCAGCAGGGGCCCCTTGCTGTCCGCCATTTCCACATAGGGGAGAAGCCCGTGAAGCAGCCCCCGCCCGAACATGAAAAAAATGGAAGGGTCCGGAGATGGATAAAAGGAGTACAAGGGAGAGGTATCCGAACACGCTCCAATCACGATAACGGACCAGATAAGAAGCGTCAGCGGGATTTTCCACCCCAGCATAGCCATGGAATCATTTTTCCCTGTCATAGGTTGGGTAGCAACAAGTGGGATTGTGCGGATTACAAATCCGAACTAGATAGGCAACAATGCGAATGTAAGAAGAATATTCATCATATTCAAGCATATATGACAATTTCTAACAAATATTCTTCTTGTTAAGAATATCCGGGGAAATAATGGGTAGAGTTGGAGAAATGCATTTGATATGAAAAAGTAGTATTGACTTCGGATTTGTAATCCGCAACAGGCCGTGACACGGAAATGTACGCCATGCCTCGCAACCGGGTTGCCCTGTCCGGAAAGGCATGATTAAATGAACCTTATATGAATACCCCCGTTCTCAATGACAACCTGCGCGCCGCCACGGAAGCCCTTTGCAACCTGCTTGCCAAGGAAGACCAGGTTGTGGCCTCCAAGGCAAAAATCGGCCTCTTTTTCCAGAATCCGGAGGCAACCAAGCTTTTTGAAGAAGTAAACGCCTACGGAGAAGAACTGCGCAACAAGCACCTGGCCGGCATGCCCCCCACGGAAGAGGAAATCTCCAAGTTCGATACCCTGCGTGAAAACGTGGTCAAGAACGATGCCGCCCGCGGCTTCCTGGAAGCCCGCCAGACCATCGATGAACTCCTGAACACCATCAATCATTATCTGGGCATGTCCATCGACCTTGGCCGTGCGCCCACTCCGGAAGAAATCGAGGAAGCCCGGCAGCGCGCCATGAGCGCCCAGACTTCCTGCTCCTGTGGCGGCAGCTGCGACAAGGAAAGCTGCGATTGCGACGGCAATTGCGACCACGACCACGATCACAAGGACGGGGGCTGCGGCTGCGGCAACCACTAAAAAAGCGATCTTTCAACCTTTCGTCAAACGGCTTCACTCCCAGGTGAAGCCGTTTTTCATTGACGGCATGCGTCAACGCCGCCCTTCCAGGACATGTACGTATCCAGTCCGGCACACGCCCTGGCCTGAAAACCGTCAGGGGCTTCACAAGCCTTTGCGGCAACCGGAAAAACTGAGCGCCAGCGAACCAATATCAAAAATTGCGGCCCATGACCGCATATTCTCTCAGATGCCGCAGAAGCCTGCGGCGTTCCATAAAGGCTTTTTCAAAAGAGGGCCGCATTTGCACGCCGCCTGCATTTTCCCCACCCCGCTTTCTTCATCAGGACGGGCAAGACGCTTGAACGGGAGATGGGCCCATGTTAGCCTCATTCTAAGGAATCATGACTTTTTCCAACCGCCCAGCTTCCGCTTCCCTGCCGTTTATCAAAACGGATTTCCCGTTGTTCCTGGCTCCGATGGCCGGAGTAACGGACCCCATTTTCCGCACCATCTGCAAGGAACTGGGGGTTGACGTCATGGTGACGGAGTTCGTCTCTGCGGAAGGCATTCTCCAGGCATGGGAGAGAAACCGGAGGTACACGAAGATAGAAGACGCGCACCGCCCCATAGGCATTCAGCTTTTCGGCGCGGACGGGAACCACATGGGAGAGGCCGCCAGAATAATCCTGGACCATGAGAAACCGGATTTCATCGATATCAACTTCGGCTGTCCGGTCCCCAAAGTGGTGGGCAAAAATGGAGGGTCCTCCCTGCTGAAAGACCTTCCCCTGCTGGCCTCCGTGGCCGGAGGCGTGGTGAAAGCCGTGGGCGACCGCATCCCCGTCACGGCCAAAATACGCATTGGCTGGGATTTCCAGAGCCTGTGCGCCATGGACGCGTGCCGCCTGCTGGAGGATGAGGGAATTTCCATGATTACCATTCACGGGCGTACCCGTTCCCAGCAGTATTCCGGCACGGCCAACTGGGACATCATTGACGAATGCGCACGGACCATGTCCGTGCCGGTCATCGGGAACGGGGATATTTCCACCCCGCAGGCGGTAGCGTACGTGAAGGAAAACACAGCCGTCAGCGGCGTCATGATCGGCCGGGCGGCCATGGAGAATCCATGGATTTTCGGAGACGCCAAATATTATCTGCTGCACGGAGCCATGCCTCCGGCCAGGGATCCGCAGGAAAAGACGGACCTGATCCTGCGTCATGCCCGGATGGCCCTGGAGTCCCGCCATTACGGGGACGAACTCCACACCATGCGCCACATGAGGTCCCGCATTCTGGCTTACACGAAGGGGTTTCCGGGAGCCAAGGAAATGCGCTCCCGCCTAGCTCGCGTCTCCAGCATGGCGGAGCTGGAAGACCTGCTTTCCACCCTTCCCCGCCGGCGCTCCTGAGAGCGGGAAAAATCCCGCCCTCCGGGAGATTCCGCAGGCCCGGCAAGCGGCATGGGAGGAAGGCCGTCTTCCCCTTCCCCCTCCGCACCTGAAAAAAAATGCCCTTTTGAGGGAAGCTAAGTTGACTTTACGCCTCGAACCTGTCAGAAATAGGGGAGTATCCTGCCGTCCCGTTTCGGCAGACTTCCAACCATAGACTCCAGAGATCGACGTGTACTCCAACGAATCATATCTCATCGAACTTCTTACGCAGGCCGGCTATCTGAATGAAGAGATTCTTCAATACGCGCGCAGTCAAAAATCTCCCACCCAGGACCTGGTCGATTTCCTGATCCAGGCCAATTATCTTACAGAAGACGTCATCGCGCAAGTGGCGGCTTCCACATCCCTGCTGCCCGTCGTGGACCTGGGCTCCATGCACATTCCCCAGGAGGTGCGCGAACTCATCACGCCGGAGCTCGCCAGGCGCTTCCGGGCCATCCCCATTTCCGACGACGGCTTTTCCGTCAACATCGCCATTGACGACCCGCTGAATCTGGAAACCATGGACAGCCTGCCCCAACTGATGGGACGCGACGTGATTTTCAGCGTCGCCACCCACAGCGCGGTGGAAAGCCGCCTGAAAGAATTTTACCGTGACCTGACCGTTCCGGCAGACGCCGCCGGCCTGGATGGGGACGACGGAGACGCGCCCATCATCCGCCTGGTGCAGCAGATGCTGACGGACGCCTTCAAGATGCGGGCGTCCGACATTCACATTGAGCCCATGGAAAACCGGCTCCGCATCCGCTACCGCGTGGACGGCAAGCTGGTGGAGGTGGCCACTCATCCCAAGAAGCTGCTCAGCCCCATCATCGCGCGCCTCAAAGTGATGAGCACCACCATGAGCATCGCGGAAAAGCGCATGCCCCAGGACGGCCGAATCCAGATGAACATCGGCGGCAAGCAGATTGACCTCCGCGTGTCTTCCGTGCCCAGCAACCATGGGGAAAGCATCGTCATGCGTATTCTGGACAAGTCAGCCCTGGTGCTGGGCCTCCCCCAGCTCGGGTTCTTCTCGGATGACGAAGCCGTGTTCGACCGCCTCATCACTCTTCCGGACGGCATCATCCTGGTAACGGGCCCCACCGGTTCCGGTAAGACCACCACCCTTTACGCGTGCTTGAACCACATCAACCGCCCGGATAAAAAGATCATCACGGTGGAAGACCCCGTGGAATACGAACTTTCCGGCATCAACCAGGTGATGGTAAAGGCGGACATCGGCATGACCTTTGCCGCCGCCCTGCGCGCCATGCTCCGCCAGGCCCCCAACATCATCATGATCGGGGAAATTCGAGACATGGAGACGGCCAGCATCGCCATCAACGCCTCCCTGACGGGTCACCTGGTATTTTCCACCCTCCACACCAATGACGCCCCCAGCGCCGTGGCCCGTCTGGCGGACATCGGCATCAAACGCTTCCTGATCGCCTCTTCTGTCCGGGCCATCATGGCCCAGCGTCTTGTCCGCAAGCTGTGCGACCGCTGCAAGGTGGACGGCGTGCTGACGGAAAAGCAGGCGCATACGCTGAACATTGACATGTCCCGTCTCACTCCGGGCCAGATCAAGGCCCCCCACGGCTGCGACTTCTGCCGCGGCGGCGGGTTCAAGGGCCGGATGGGCCTGTTTGAAATTTTCGAGATCGACGACGAAGTGCGACGCATGATCAACGAGAACCTGACCTCCCCCCAGCTGCGCCAGCGCGCCCGGGAACTGGGCATGAGAACCCTGAGAGAGGACGGCGTGCGCAAGGTGCTGGCCGGCCTCACCTCTCCGGAAGAAGTGCTGAACGTCACCATGGGAGACGCCAACTGATTTTCCCCCGCAATTCATTCTGATTATTATGGACACCAATCTTACACTGGAACTTTTTATCGGCCGGGGAATGATCGACAAATCCCTGGCGAAGGACATCAAGGAGGAAATGACCGTCTCCGGCAAGGAGCTGCCGGAAGTGCTGGCAGACTTCGGCATCATCGGCAGCAAGGACGATATCTGGCAGATGATCGCCAGCGACCTGGGGACGGAATTCATTACGCTGGACAACTTCCAGCCGGACCCGAACGTGCAGAACATGATGCCGGCCACGCTCGTGCGCCTGCACGGCGCCCTGCCCGTGCGGCACGGCCCGGAAGGCCTGTACGTCTGCCTGGTGGACCCCCTGAATCCGCAGACGGTGGAGGACCTGCGCTTCGCCCTCGGCCAAGACATCCACGTCCTCATCGCTCCGGATTACCAGATTTCCGAACGCATCAACGAACTGTACGGCGGGGAATCCGCCGCCATGACGGACCTGATGCAGGAGCTCAACAACATGCAGGTCAACAATGAAACGGAAGATTCCGCCGCCGCGCCCGTCATTCGCTTTGTGGACCTGGTCATCACGCAGGCCATTAAGGAAAAAGCATCCGACATTCACTTTGAACCCTTTGAAAAGGAATTCAAAATCCGCTACCGCGTGGACGGCTCCCTTTATGAAATGCAGCCGCCGCCCGTTCACCTGTCCGTCCCGGTTATTTCCCGCGTCAAGGTCATGGCGAACATGAACATCGCGGAACGCCGCGTTCCGCAGGACGGCCGAATCGTCAAGCAGATAGGGAACCGGGCGGTGGACATGCGTGTTTCCTCCCTGCCCACCCAGTACGGTGAATCCGTGGTGCTCCGCGTGCTGGACCGCTCTTCCGTCAACCTGAACCTGGACAACCTGGGGCTCCCCCCGCATATTCATGAATATATTCTGGATACGGTCCACAAACCCAACGGCATTTTCATCGTCACCGGTCCCACCGGCGCCGGCAAGACCACCACGCTGTATGCCGCCCTGCGGGAAATCAATACCATTGATTCCAAGGTGCTGACGGCGGAGGACCCCGTGGAATACGACATCGACGGCATTATCCAGATCCCGATCAATGAAGCTATTGGCCTGGATTTCCCGATGGTGCTCCGCGCCTTCCTGCGACAGGACCCGGACCGCATTCTGGTGGGGGAAATGCGAGACATGGCGACCGCCCAGATCGCCATCCAGGCATCCCTGACGGGCCACCTGGTGCTCTCCACCCTGCACACGAACGACTCCGCCGGCGCCATTACGCGACTGGTGGACATGGGCTGCGAACCTTTCCTGGTGGCAGCCTCCCTGGAAGGGGTGCTGGCCCAGCGCCTGGTGCGCACCATCTGCCCGGACTGCCGCACGCCGTATGAACCCTCCTCCACCATCCTCTCCCAGCTTGGCGTGTCTCCCTATGAACTGGGAGACAAGCATTTCTTCACGGGCCGCGGTTGCGACAAATGCTCCAACTCCGGCTACAAGGGCCGCAAGGGGATCTACGAGCTTCTGGATATCAACGATACCCTGCGGGACATGATTACGGACCGCGCGCCCTCCGTGGTGCTGAAGCAGAAGGCCATTGAAATGGGCATGTCCACCCTGCGTGAAGACGGCCTGAGAAACATTTACGACGGCAATACCACCATTGAAGAAGTGCTGAAGTATACTTAATGGACAGCCGGATACCGCACCCACCATTTCAACCACCAAGCAGAAAACACTTAAAACACCACATATATGCCTAAATATCAATATACAGCACTTGACCATAAAGGCGACCAGAAAACGGGTACCCTGGAGGCCAATTCCGAAGCGGAGGCCATGGAATCCATCCGGGCGCATGGCCTGTACCCCACCCAGATCGTAGAAGCGGGAAAAGGCAAGATTCAGCAAACGCCCGCCGCCAAGAAGAAGGCCAAGGGAGGCAAGAAGCAAAAAGGCAGGCTGGGCGGCAGAATCAAGGCCAAGGCCCTGATGATTTTCACCCGCCAGCTCGCCACCCTGATTGACGCAGGGCTTCCCCTGCTCCAGAGCTTGAACGTGCTGGCCAAGCAGGAGGCGAACCCCAACCTGCGCGTGACCATTGAAGCCCTGGGCGATTCCGTGCAGGGCGGCTCCACCTTCTCCGAAGCCCTGGCCCAGCATCCCAAAATCTTTGACCGCCTGTTCGTGAACATGGTGAAGGCCGGTGAACTCGGCGGTGTGCTGGAAGTCGTGCTGAACCGCCTGGCGGAATACCAGGAAAAGGCGCAGAAACTGAAGAGCAAGGTGATCTCCGCCATGGTGTACCCCTCCATCGTGCTGTTCATTGCGGTGGGCATCGTGATCTTCCTGATGCTGGTCATCGTCCCCAAATTCAAGGCGATGTTCGCGGAACAGAACCAGGAGCTTCCCGCCATTTCCGAATTCGTGTTCGGCATCAGTGACTGGTTCATGGCCGCGCCATTATTCGTGCCCAACGCCGTCATTCTGGCCGCCGTCGTCGCCATCCTGTACGCTATCTTCACGGCCATGAGCAAGACGCCCAACGGCCGCCGCAAGATTGACTCCGCCCTGCTGACCATGCCGGTCATCGGCAACGTGCAGAGCAAGAGCGCCATCGCCCGCTTCGCCCGTACCTTCGGCACGCTGGTGACCTCCGGCGTTCCCATCCTCCAGGCGCTTACCATCACCAAGGATACCGCCGGCAACATGATCGTGGGAGACGCCATCGGCCTCATCCATGATTCCGTGAAGGAAGGTGAATCCGTGGTAACGCCCATGTCTTCCTCCAAGCTCTTCCCGCCCATGGTGATCTCCATGGTGGACGTGGGTGAAGAAACCGGCCAGCTTCCGGACATGCTCCTCAAGATCGCGGACGTGTACGATGATGAAGTGGACAATGCCGTGGGAGCCATGACCTCCATGCTGGAACCCATCATGATCGTATTCCTGGCCGTGGTCGTGGGCGGCATCGTGTTCGCCATGTTCCTGCCCCTACTGCAGGTCATTGAAAAAATGGGTTAACCTCCCTACGCAGAACCAGATGAAGATTCGATCCGCATACAGCCGCCTCCGGGCGGCAAAGGGCTTCACCCTCATGGAAATCCTGGTGGTGATGGTCATCATCGTGGTGCTGGCCACGCTGACCATCTCCATCTACACCTGGCTTGAAACCAGAAAGAACGAGCAGGCCACGGAATCCATCGTCCGCAAGATTGAAATGGGGCTGGAAAGCTACCACAGCGACCATGACCGCTACCCCTACGGTACGGAAGCCCCTTTCAACAATCACGGCGTGGCCGTGGCAAACGGTGAGGAATACAGCTCCAACGTCGTTTACATGGCCCTGTTCGGGGACCACAAGAATGAAGGCGTGCCCGGCAGGGATACCACCATTTACAATGACGAACTGAACCCCGCCACCCAGCCCAAGAGCAACCCGACCGTCCGGGAAGTCCACGTGAAAAGCAAGGACGGGAGGCCGGTCACCCTCTACATTCTGGCGGACCCGTGGGGCTCCCCCTACCGCTACCGCCTGGGCAGCGAGCAGGCCATCCCCACCAAATCCGCCAATGCCAAGAACCTGAAAATGGGCAACGGCCTGAATCCGGATTATGATTTCTGGTCCTTCGGCAAGGACGGGGACAGCGATCTCAAAGACCCGCATGCCCCTGAAAACGAGGACGACATCGGCAACCTGCCGAAGTTCTGATCCTTCCTTTTTCTCCGCGAACGGCCCTTTTTTCCGGCAGCCTTCCTCCCTCTCCGGCGGAGGAAGGCTGCTCTGCGTACAGGGCACTATTTGCTGGCATCCGGACAGGTTCTGGCGTATGATCCGGGCATTGCCATGAAACGCATTTCCCTGATTGTTCCCTGCCTGAATGAAGAACAGGCCATTCCGGCGTTCAAGCAAGAAGTAGACCGGGTTTTCAAGGAACACCTGGCGGCCTATGCCCTGGAACTCATCTTCGTGGATGACGGTTCCACGGACCATACCTTGGAAATGGTCAAGAAACTGGCAGAGCATTCCCCGGAGGTGAAATTCATCTCCTTTTCCCGCAACTTCGGGAAGGAAGCCGCCATCTATGCGGGGCTGGAAGCCGCTACGGGAGATTACGCGGCCGTCATGGACGTGGACCTTCAGGATCCTCCCTCCCTGCTTCCGGAGATGGTGAAAGCCATCGAGGAGGAAGGATACGACTGCGCAGGCACGCGCCGCGTCACCAGGCAGGGGGAACCGCTGCTGCGGTCCTTCTTCGCGCGCGCCTTTTACAAGACGATTCACCGGATATCGGACACGCACATCGTGGACGGGGCCCGGGATTACAAGCTGATGACGCGCCCCGTGCTGGAAGCCCTGCTTTCCCTGAAGGAATACAACCGCTTTTCCAAGGGGCTGTACGAATGGGTGGGCTTCCGCACCAAATGGTTTGAATACGAGAACGTGGAACGGGTAGCCGGAGAAACCAAGTGGTCTTTCTTCAAACTGTTCCTGTATTCCATTGAAGGCATCGTGGCCTTTTCCACCGCTCCCCTGGCGCTGGCTTCCATCATGGGGGTGCTCCTCTCCTTCATTTCCTTCCTTTCCATCATTGTACTGACGATCCGTGAATTGATCTGGCCCCATTCCGCCTACGGCTGGACTTCCATGGTGTGCGTCTTCTGCCTGATGGGAGGCATCGTTCTGCTGTGCCTGGGCATCCTGGGCCAGTACCTGGCCAAGACCTATACGGAAGTTAAAAAGCGCCCCATTTACATTGCCAGGGAACGCTCCATCGCTCCTTCCAACTAGCCCTCCCCATGGATACCGAACCGGATTTCAGCATCGTCACGCCCAGCTATAACTACGCCAGGTACGTGCGGGAGTGCATTGAAAGCGTCAAGAACCAGGAAGGGGCCACCTTTGAACACATCATCCAGGATGCGGGCTCCACGGATGGAACGCTGGACATCCTGAATTCCTATCCGCACCTGAAACTCCATGTGGAAAAGGATTCCGGCATGTCGGAAGGCATCAACCGCGGATTCCGCAAGGCACGCGGCAAGTGGGTCATGTGGCTGAATACGGACGACCGGCTGCTGCCGGGCGCTCTGGCTGCGGTCAAGGCTTTTGCGGATTCCCGGCCGGATGCGGACATCGTGCACGGCGCCTGGAACTTCATCGGCCCGGACGGAGCCCTCCAGCGGCCCATGAAAGCCCTTCCCTACAGCCTGAACATGCACATCTGGTACGGAACCTACCTGGCCTCCACCGCACTGTTCCTGCGCCGGAGCACCACGATTGAAGAAGGGTTTCTGCTGGACGAACGGTTCCGCTACGATATGGACGGGGAATATTACGCGCGCCTGGGCCGTGCCGGAAAAAAGTTTGTCCATTACAACAGGCTGCTGGCGGATTTCCGCTGGCACGGCGACAACCTGAGCGCCCCCAATGTGGAACGCCGGGACATGGACGCCGAATTAAAACGCCAGAAGCAGCACAGCGAAGACGCCGCCATCAAGCGCGTTTACGGCTATTCCTTTTCCAAGCAGAGCTGCAACAACATCCTGGACGGCTTCATGCGGGAGGCCTACCGCATGAAAAAGGCCTTCCTTTACCTGACCACTCCCTGGGAAAAGTAATCCGCTGCTCCCTCTCCTTCCCTCCTCCCCGGAGCCTCCGGCCCGTCCTCCCAATCTCCGGCACTCCCTTCCTTTCCATAAAGGCGCTTCCCGGTACGACAGAGGCCGCAGCCGTTTTACAGCCGCGGCCCGTCACAAACCGGATGGAAAAAGGATAAAACCTTAATTAAGGCTGTCAAACAGCTCTTCTTCCCGGAAGAATCTCACCAGTTCCACGGCGGCGGATTCCCGGCTGTCGGAAGCATGGCAGATGTTCATCATGCTGTCCGTTCCGTAATCGCCGCGGATGGTGCCTTTCTGCGCCTTCTGGGAATTGGTGGGCCCCAGCAGTTCGCGCACGCGTACAATGACGCCGGGCCCCTTCAGGGCGATGGCGATGACCGGAGAGCTGGTCATGAAATCAAGCAGTTTCGGGAAAAGCGGTTCCCCATTGACGACAAGGTCCAGAATATGGGCGTAATGTTCCCGGAGGACCGGCTCGTCAAGCTGAATCATCTTTATGCCGCGCAGGCGAAACCCTTCGGACAAAAAACGTTTCAAAATGGTGCCGGAAAGGTTTTTCCGCACGCAATCGGGTTTCAGCAAAATCAGCGTTGTTTCTTCTTGAGTGTTTGGCATAAAATTAGCGAAGTTTCAGGATGAAGTGAGGGAATTACACCCTAATCCCCGGCAGGTCAAGGATAATTGCGCAACTGGTCTTTTCCGCCGGGAAAGGAATTCGTCACAGGCTTCTCTTATAGGAATCACACCGGTTCCGCCATCCGGCAAGCCAGCGCGCCTCTCCGCGGGCCGGCGGGCTGTTGTCCACGCGACGCTGGAGCACCCTTTTGGCCGCCTCCGCAAACTCAACCGCCGCAGGCTGTCCGGGAGAGGCCGGGCGCATCTCCTCCAGCACCTGCCTGAGCCCCCAACCCTGCCCCCGGTATTGTTCCGCGGGGTTGGTTCCCTCCCCCTTGAAATTCACGTAATCAATCAGGGCATACATGCCGTTGGGCGCCGTCGCCACGGCATTGTAGCGGGCAGCCATTTCCGCCGGACGGCGGGACTGGCTCTTGATGCGCCCCAGGGCAGCCACGGACCTGGCAATAATGAAATCCGCCTGCATTTGCAGAGCCGCCGGGCTGGACAGCCACTGGCGCATCCGTTCAGGAAGGCCGCCCCGTACGTCCGCCGCTTCAAATTCCGCCCTGGTGCGCCACGGGGCCGCGCCGGAAAACCATTCCGGAACGCGTGCTCCCCTCTTACGGCAAAACTGGACAAAGGAGGGAAAGCTTTCCTCAAACCTTTCCGTAATCCCGGCGGGGAACCAGATGAAATGCCCAATGCCCAGGGAGGGGAACGCCTCCCCCCGGTTCCAGGAAACCAGCCCCTTTACTGTTCCGGCGCATTCATTCTGCCAGATTTTCCGCGCGATCTTCGCCTTCACTTCTCCTGCATCCGGAGCCGCCTGAACCCAGCCGGGCACGCAGCACGCCAGCATCAGGATAAAACCTGCCATTTTTCCATGCATGGGGTTACTTTCCTTCCCCGGCGCGGGCAAGTCAAGCCGCTTCAATTTCTCGTGCCAAAGACGGCGCCCCATGCTACGCTTGCCGCGCACGGCATGATTCTGGCGTTTAACAAACCTTACGGGGTCCTTTCCCAATTCACGCAGGAGGCTCCCCACCACCGGACACTGGCCGAATTCGGCTTTCCTGCCGGCGTGTATCCCGTCGGCAGGCTGGACGCGGATTCGGAAGGGCTGCTGCTTTTATCCGATGAGAAAGCCCTGGTGGACCGCCTCCTGAACCCCTCCAACCGGCATCCCAGAACCTACTGGAGCCAGGTGGAAGGCGTTCCGTCCGCCACGGACCTGCTTCCTCTGGAACGCGGCGGCCTCTCCATCCAGGGGTACCGCACGCTGCCCTGCCGGGTGCGCCCCATGCACGGAGAGTCGGACGTACCGCCCCGCAATCCTCCTGTCCGCTACCGCGCAGCCATTCCCACCTCATGGCTGGAATTGACGCTCGTGGAAGGAAAAAACCGCCAGGTGCGGCGCATGACCGCCGCCATCGGGTTTCCCACGCTCCGGCTCCTGCGCGTCCGGATCGGGAGGTTCACCCTGTCCGGCCTGGAACCCGGCGCGTGGAAGGAGCTGGACTCCCGTGAACGAAGGGAGCTCATGCCGTAATATAGGCTTGATTAGGGGGAGGCGCAGCCTGTATATGTCTTTCCGCATCAGGAGATCCTACCTAGACCTTTTTACATGAAAGCCGAACTCGTCGAACAAGCCGCCAAAATCATTCCCGAGCCCCAGATGCTGATCAACGTGGTTTCCCGCCGCGTTGCCCAGCTCAACAATGGCCGCGCTCCCTTGGTCCCCACCACCCCCCACATGGGCAACGCGAACATTGCCCTGACGGAGATCGTTGAAGGCAAGCTCGTCTATCATGCGGAATCCGACAGCCTCCAGGAAGACAGCCAGTAAAAAGCACGTCCCCCTTATTGCCGTTCCGGCCCGGATTTCCGCACGGAACATCCCCTCTTCAACCAGGCCCCCGGCTCTTCCAGCCCGGGGCCTTTTCATCCCTCCCCTCCAGTCATGAGCTCCGACATCTCCACCAACAAGAAAGCCCGCCGGGATTACGAAATCCTGGACACCTACGAATGCGGCATGGAACTCAAGGGAACGGAGGTCAAATCCATCCGCGCCGGCAAGGTGAACATCGCCGATTCCTTCGCCAGGGTGGAAAACGGCCAGATGCTCCTGTACGGCTGCGACATCCAGCCGTGGGAAACTGCCGGAGAGTTCTTTCAGCACCAGTCGCGCCGCCCGCGCCGCCTGCTGCTCCACAAACGGGAAATTTTCAAACTGGAACAGCAGACCTCCCAAAAAGGCTGTTCCCTGGTCGCCCTCAAGCTGTACTGGAAAAACGGCAAGGTAAAACTGGCACTGGGCCTTGGCAAAGGCAAGACCCACCGCGACCAGCGCTATGACCTGAAGGCCCGCGTGGAAATGCGGGAAGCCCAGCGGGAAGTGGCCCGCATCAACCGCCGTTAATCAACGCCGTCCGCTTCTTCCTTTCCGGAGGCCGTTCCCGTTTCCCTGCTCTCCGCTCTGTATTCTGCCGGAGTGAGCGGGAACGCCCTATAGAAAAGCCGCCGCGGGAAAGGGACTATAACTTCCAATCCACGGGCAACTCCACCTGGCCGCCCTTCTTGTCGTCATAACGGATGAAACCGTGCTCCGCCCCGTACCAGTGGACATCCCGCGTCACCTTCACGTCAAAACAGCAATAGCGGGCAATATCCATCAGCAGGTCCGTATTTCCCGTCTGCACGTATTCCGCCCACCACTTGAGGGCCTGGGTGCCCACGGCCGTTTTTGAAGAGCCGATGGAAGCGGCGGCCACGGAATCCAGCTTGACGCGCACGCCGCCGCGCTGTTCGATGTCCTTGCACAAATCGAGGTTGTTCGTGATGTCGATCATATTCCACATCGTATAGCGCTGGAGCACGCCGTAGTCGAAATGCTCGTGGTTGTACCCTACCACCAGGTCGGCCTGGCGAAGCTGCAGGATGAGGTCGTCCACCATCTCCTCGGAATAAATCGTGTACTTGCCGGAAGCCGTGGAATAAGTCACGCCCACGGAAACGCGCATGTCGGCCGTATTGTGCCAGCCGCCCACCTCCGCTGCGGAATGACGGGTTTCCAAGTCAAAATACACGATGTCTCTCATCGGAGGAAACGTACATTATTTGCCACTTTTGGACAAGTCCCACTTGAACGGAAGGCGCGTTTGTGGTGAAAATAGGTTCATGCAGCCCCGTTTCCACATCGTCATGTTCCATCCGGAAATTCCGCATAACACGGGGGCTGCGGGGCGGCTGGCGCTGGCAACGGGATCCAGGCTCCACCTGATCCGGCCACTGGGGTTCAGCCTGGATGAAAAGCACGTGCGGCGCACGGGACTGGACTACTGGGCCAAAGTGGACCTGCATGTCTGGGACAGCCTGGAGGAGTTAAAACAGGCGGCAGATCCCTCCGCGCGGTTCTGGTACCTGAGCACCAAGGCGCGCCGCTCCCACTGGGAGGCGGATTTCCGGGAGGGGGATTACCTGGTCTTCGGCCCGGAATCCCGCGGACTGCCGGAAAGCATGCTGAAGGAACACGCGGGCACCGCCCTGACCATTCCGATGCCCGGAGAAGGCTCCCGCAGCCTGAACCTCTCCACCGCCGTGGCGATTGTCCTCTATGAAGGATTGCGCCAGCTCGGCATCTGACACGGAGACCGGAGCAATCCTTCTTGCCGCCCCAGTCACGACAGGCCACGGGCATGAATGGACTTCCCGGCAACGGCGGCGGTCCAATCGGAAATGGAAGGAGCTCCCTAGCCAGGAGAAGAAGCGGTCTCCGCGCCCTTCCGCCGCCAGGGGCGCACCAGATAAAAGAGAATCAGGGAGGCGACAGCGCCGCAGGTATCGCAGAACATGTCTTTCTGGGCGTCCCATATATCGCCCTGGGAGCCGAGAAAATCATTCGCGTCATTCCCGCCCACAATGACCGCATACTGCCATTCAATGATTTCATACGCCGCGGCTACAGCCATCACGAAAAAGAGGCCGAAAATCCCCGCCAGCACTTTCCCCGCATATTGCTTGCGCACCAGATACTCCGCTACGGGAAACGCATAAAACCCCACCGTAAAATGGGCCACCCGGTCAAACGGGTTCCGGAGGGCTCCCACCAGCTCCCGGAACCACTCGAAAGGCACTTCCGCAAACGTGTAATGCGCCCCCACCGTATGGCAGGCCAGCCAGAAAAACATCAGCGTGTAGGACCAGTTGCTGAAACGGAATCTCCGGAACCCGGCCGCCAGGAGGACGACCGCCAGCGCCACGGGAATCACCTCCGCCACCCAGACGGAACGGGAAGAAGGGGAAATGCCAAGGGCAATGAACAGCACGGCGAATACCGCCAGCAGGTAGAAGGGATAATTTTTCATGAGGGAGAGAGGAGAAGCAGAAAAGCGCGGGAGCCGACACAGGAAAGGCGCCGGAGATTACCTCCGGCGCCTTTTCCGTTAAAAAACTTTTACCGCATGTCAATGGTAGGCACCGGAATGCGGTCCTTGGGGCCCGTATAAAGGGTCAGGGGCCTGTACAGCGTATTGTCCTCCATCTGTTCCAGCACCTGGGCCACCCAGCCGCAGCAGCGGGCAATGGAGAAAATAGCGGTGAACAGCCTGGTGGGAATGCCAATGCTGTAATAAACCGTGGCGGAATAAAAATCCACATTGGCATTCAGCCCCTTGCGTTCCCGGACAAGTTTGGCGATGCGTTCCGACATGCGGATCCACTTGGGTTCCCCGATCCGGGAGGAAAGGCGGATGGCCATGCGGCGCAGATGCGGAGCGCGGGGATCCAGCACACGGTACACGCGGTGGCCCATGCCCATGATCTTTTCCTTCCGCGCCAGTTTGTCCTCAATGTAGGAATCCACCTTGTCCTCCGTACCTATTTCCTTGAGCATCTCAATCACGCCTTCATTGGCGCCGCCGTGAAGCGGCCCTTTCAACGTGCCGATGGCCGCCGTGATGGCGGAATACATGTCTGAAAGAGTGGCGATGCAGACGCGCGCCGCAAAGGTGGAGGCATTCATGCCATGGTCGGCATGCAGGATGTAGGCCACGTCCAGAATGTGCGCTTCATCCCGGTTCGGCTCCTCTCCTTTCAGCAGCCACAGGAAATGTTCCGCCTCATTCAGATCCTCCCGCACGGGGGGAAGGTCCAGCCCCTGGCACAGACGGTAATAGTACGCCACCATCACGGGCACCTTGGCGATGAGGCTGAGGCCTATCTCTTTCAACTGGCCGGAATCCTTCGTCCGGTCGTCATACATGCCGAGCATGGAAACCGCCGTCCGGAGGGCGGACATGGGCCGGGCGGACTTGGTGGCCGTTTTAAAGAAATCCAGAATGGGCTGGGGAAGGTCGCGGTCGGAACGGAGGCGCTTCTTGATGCCCTCCAGCTCATCCCGGTTGGGCAGCCGCTTGTTGAGAAGCAGGTAAATCACTTCTTCAAAACAGCACATCTCCACCAGGTCATCAATATCGTAGCCCAGATACAGCAGACGCCCTTCCTCACCGCGCACATCACTCAAGGCAGATTCATTAGCTATGATTCCTTTTAAACCTTTGGGATATGTGTGTCGTGCGGAAAAAGTGTCATTGCTCATGTTTTAAAAAATGCTACTAGTGATGAAGATTACCGATTAAAAGTCTAACAATCTTCCAGAAAGTCAAACCTTAATTACGCCTTCACGGCCCACGCGGGGCGTTTGGCGCAGGTGATGTGGGGCGCCCTTACATACAGCGGTTCCGCCGGACCTTCCAAAAGTTCCTCCCTGCGGCCCGCGGCCAGGGACTGCCATGCGACTCCCAGAGCCTCTGCATGCGGGTACACGGGAACGCCCCCCGTCATTTCCCGGGCTGCCAGAGTTTCCGCCGTTTCCGTGGAATAAACGGGCACGCCATTTTCCAGGCATTCCGCCATGCGGGCGCGGGCCTGCTCTGCGGGCAGCACTTCCGGAGCGGCCGCCAGAATGCCGTTTTCCAGCCTTCCCCAGGTCCAGCCGCCGCGCCGGGCGTCGGACATCACGCAGGCCTTCCCGTCGTGAATGCCCAGTCCGTTCCAGGAGGAAAACGCCGCCACGCGGGAACCGTGCACCAGGGAAAGGCCGTCCGCCACGGCAAGAGCCACGCGGATTCCCCCGTAGGCGCCGGGCCCGGAACCGACCACAATTTCCTTTAAACACCGTCCTTCCAGGGCATCCAGCGCCTGGCGCACCGCCTCAAAGATGGCGGAGGAATGGTTGCGTTCAGCTCTCCATTCCACCCGGCACAGCAGTTCCTTTCCGCCCCATGCCGCGGCGGAAGACTGCGCGCAGGAAGTTTCCAGAACCAGCAGAGCATCTTGCATGCGGTGGATTATACAGGAAGTTCCGGCGCGCATAAAACATTTTTTCCCCCGCTTTCCGGAAGCAACAAATTTGGTTCGCATTTATGCGGAAGTCCCCTTATGCTGGCCTTGCACTTCACCACCGCATGCCCAAGGCACCCAGACACACACCGCCGCGCCAGGACTGGCGCCGGTATGCAGAAACCGCCCGGAAGCCGCGCTCCACGGCAAGCCTTGGCGACATGATGAGGCAATGCAACCGTGACGCCTGGGACAAGACCTACCGCGCCCAGGTCACCTCCGAATGCTGGGAGGACGAATGCCAGGAATTCACCTTCATGGACCTTCCGCGCAAAACCCGGTTCGTCAGGCACGCCGTAGCCACCCTTCTTCTGCTCCCGCTGGCCCTGATTACGGCCATGTCCCTGTGCGACCAGCTCGCCCACGCTTCCGGCAGTCTCAACATCCTCTTCTCCATCCCCATATGGTACGCCCTGATGGGGGCGGCCGTGTGGGTGGTGCTGGGCAGCAGCAGGCTGTTCACCTCATCCCTGCTGTACCTGTACGTGCTGGGCCATGAACTGACTCACGTGCTGGCGGTCTTTTGCAGCCGCGGCTCCATCCATGCCTTCAAGGCGGATCTGGATGGGGGATACATCCAGACGGATAAAAACAACCTCTTCATCTCCCTTTCTCCCTATTTTCTGCCTCTTTGGGCCATGCTGTGGGGGCTGGTCTGGGGGATGGCGTACCTCTTCTGGCCCACGGTCACCTGCCAGGCCCTTCTTTACTCCGGCCTGGGCTTCTGGTGGTGCTTCCACCTGTTCTGGACGGCATGGATCATCCCCAAGGACCAGCCGGACCTGGCGGACAACGGAACCTTCTTCTCCCTAATCCTTGTTTACTTTGCCAACCTGCTTCTCTTCCTGGTGCTGCTGCGCCTGTTCAACGCCGTAAGCCTGCACCGCTTTTTGACGGACTGCGTCCACAATGCGGAAAGGCTGTGGGACGCCCTCAGGGACCTCCTCATGCTGGCGGCCGGCTTGTTCCTGTGAAAAATATTCTTTTCCTTACCGGCAAGGATGAACGGCAGAAGGTGAAAAGGAATCCAACCTTTCAGCAAAAAGGAGATTCCATGCAAGCCACACACTTCATTACCCTGACCATGGCCGCCGTTTCCCTGATGGGCTGCAACCCCAAGGAAACCGTGAATGCCCTCACCTCCGATCAAAACGTCACCCAGCAGATGGCCGTGAGATTCGCGGAAAACATGGTAGGCCTCCCGCGGGCACTCGTCGTCTCGGATGCCAGAAAAGCGGCGCCAGGCGATAAAGTCACCGTCAAGGGAGCCGTACTGGGGGATGAACCCGTTTTCTCAAAAAATATTGCCTCCTTCACCATCGGGGATCCGGCCCAGCTCCTGGCCAACATGAAGGAGCGCGGAGTGTGGTCCACCGGAACGGTGCCGGTGGAAATACGGAAAAACAACACGATGACCGTTCAATTTGTGGATGACCAGGGCCAGCCCATCAAACACTCCGCCAAAGGTGTGAACGGGCTGAAGGAACGTGACGCCGTCATCATTACCGGAACCATTGATCCTCATTCCACTCCTGAAAATCCGGTGCTGAACATTGAAAGCATCGTGATTGAATAGCAACCCTTCTGTGCCAAACCCTGATTCATGTCAAACGGTTCGGGCGTCTTGCGCCTGAACCGTTTTTCGTATCAGGATGCGCGCATGGGATTTGATCCAGCATCTTTGGGAATGATAACACTGGCCGCCACTTCGGCGGCAGCGGGCGCGGCCTCCGCGTCCGCCCAGAAAAAAAGTGCAGAAGCCACCAGGCAGGCGGCGGATGCAAACGCCGCCACCCTCAGGAACGAGGCGGACCTCCAGAAACAGACGGGCGTGGAAAATGCCAAACGCATGCAGCAGGACGCCACACGGCAAATGGGCGACGCCCGCCTGGACGCCGCCCAGTCCTCCCTGCTCCGGGATGGTTCCGTGCCGGTCAGGGAACAGGCCCTGGCGACGCGCCTGCAAACCCGGATTCAGGATGAAGCGGCGGCAGCCATGAGGAATGCCCAGTCCCTGTACAACCGGGCGAACATGGAACAGTACATGGGCCGCGCCAATGCAAGAGCCCAGAAAACCGCCGCGGCAGGCACCCTGCTCTCCGGATTCGCCCAGGGAGGCAACGCCCTTCTCAAATGGTGAGGCAATCGGCGATAGCTGGAGACCAATCAGCGGGAACCGGAATCTGCCTGAGGAACCTCCGCAGGCGCCGGAAGGACTTCCGGCACCACGCCGCCTATCCCTATTTTGATATTCACGGGAACCGGCCTGATGCGGGAGGCCCCCTGGTACAGGGCGGCCACTTCTACAAACCGGGGCGATTTCCTGAACAGGAAGGACTTCCCCCTGTATTCATTATAAGAATGGTCGCAGGTAGGGACAGGCTTCAATCTTGCGCCTTTCACATCGTGAAACACAAAATCCTCCGCCCGGAACATCTTCTCCGAATACACCTCGGAATACACCATGAACTTCCATTCCTCCCCCGGTTCGTTCGCCGGCGCATGACGGCTACGCCCCGTCTGCCTGGTCACTTTCAGCGTCACCGTCTCCAGCTTGGACATGTCGGCTACCTCCACCCGGTTATTCTCCAGGGCTCTCCGCACGGCAATAGGGTCCGGCACCGGAATGGAAACTCCGCTCTCCTTCAATTCCACCATCCCGAAATCCAGAGACTCCAGCCCCTGGCACAAAGGGAGAAAAAGAGTGCCGCTCACCTGAATCCAGCGGGCTCCCGGAGAAGGAACATCCTTTAAATTAAGGCTCACGTTTACCCGCCTCAAGCTCTTGTCCTCAATAACCCCTTCCCATAGACGGACGGAGCGCACCCTCAGACGCACGCCATTGGAATCGACAGCCGTCAATTCCTGTTCCGGCTGTTCCGGAGCCAGCATTTCAGAACCGGGAAACACGCAATACAGCACGATGCCTGTCTTGGTGAAATTAAAAGGCTCCCCCCTCACCAGTCCCATGGAAGACAGCCCGATGACGGGGCCCTTCAAGCTGGTGCCGGAATAAGAAGCGCTCTTGATGGGAACATCCGCCGCCATCAGCGTTCCCGCACACCAGCAGGCGATTGTGACAAACCATTTCATCTGCTTATTCGGACTAACAGCCGGGAATGGCAGCCCCTCCCAGGCCGATCTTCATATCTACGGGCACCTTGCGGAACATGCGCTTATTCCAATAGGAAACCACCACGCGCAAGGAGCGGCAGCGGGCGGAAACACGGTAATCCTTCCCCCACATGCGCATCTTCCTGCCCCGGCTGTTCAAATCGCCGCGGCCTTTCAGGGGAAGCCCGTTTTCCTCCCTGACACTCATGGAATTGAAATAAAAATCACTCCTTCCCTCCACCTTCAGATTCCAGCGGTTAAAGTTTTTTTCCAGCGTAAGGGCCACCTTGTCCTTCCGCGGCTTTTCAAGAGGCAATTCCACCCTGGTTCCTTCCTCCAGCAGAGGCAGGACTACAGCGGGCAGCTCCACCAGGTCATCAGCAAAAGCGCACAAAAGAAATCCCCGGAGGCGCACCCACTCCGCACCGGGATCAGGGCGCTGGATAGCGACGGCAAACCAGACGGGATCACCGTGTCCCACGCCGGACGCCTTGGTTGCATCGGCGGAAACCCTGTAAATCTTCAGGCTTCTTCCCGTTGAATCCGTGCAGACAAGCTCTTCCGGGGCCTCTTCATAAAAAACGGGGCCCCCAAGCTGATCTTCATAAACGCATGACATCCCCAGCAGCAACTGGGGAATAATTTTGGTCACAGGATCTTCCACCAGAATTCTCAGGAAGGACAAATGCAGCGCCGCATCCCGGAGCAACGGAACATTCGTTGAAGCAACAGCGGGATGGATAGCTGAACACACGAGAAAGAGACACGCGGAAAAACACTTCATGGAGGTAGCGACGGGGGCAATCTAACAAACACTAACGTCTGCGCAAGGAAAAAGGAACGCTTTGAAAACAAGCTGGACATAGCGACCACTCAGTATTCCTGCTTTCCCGCCGCTCTCCGTGGTTTTCCTTTCCTCCATCCACTATTCATAAAAAAACATGGTAAAATGGAAATCTGCTCAAATAACAAGGAAATAAAATTACTTTAAAAAATATAGCCAAATCCAGAATTGCTATATATTCACATCATATAAGTGCTGAAAGCCCTCCCCATTTCAAGAGAGTGTAAATCCCGGATAGAGTCCAACCTTGTCAAGTTGACTTCGCGCGTTCCAGCTCTATAAGTCATTTTATCCATTCTAACCTTTAAGATCTTTTAATCCAACGCCATGAGAACAGAGAAATATTTTATGATTGCCTTCGCCTGTGCCCTTATGAACGTCATAGACGTTCATGCAGAAAACAGGATGCTGGAAATCACATCCCAAACAGAAAACCCATCAGCTGATTGTATCATTAAAAAATTGAATAAAAAAAGGATAAGGGGCGAAAAGAAATAGGCATAGGAGAAATTGTAACACTGACACTAACACGCAAAGGAGGCAAGCCATTGAATAAGAATACGAAGGTTACCTGGACTAAGAAGGGAAAAGGAGCAACGTTAAATGGACGCGGAACCACTGCAACCTTGATGGCTGACTTGATCATGGAAAATAATAATGTTACCGTCAAAGCAGAAGCTGAGGATTTTCCTCCGGCAGAAATTACTTTTAACCTTAAAAAACCTACTCGTTTAACAGGAAAAAAAGGAGAAGAATACAGCAATCAATCAAATATTGGGTTCGGCATTACTGGGTACATTATCATTACTGTACATCCAACGTCCGTTAGCTTTTCCAACTGTGGCATTATAGAGAAAGATGGGGGTACCGTCCTTGACCCAAAAGAACCTCCGCCATTTAAACTTAACGACCATGATCCCGGCAATAAGGGAGATCCTCCTAATTTGCGCAATGAATTAGATGACCACGTAACTTTGGTTATGTTATTTAACACCATTGCCAAATTAAACGGAACGTGCAAATGGACATGGTTATGCAATTATGAAGCAACTCAAATTAAGAAGCGTATTGAACAAATCCAACAGACATTTACCGTCACACGGACAAATGATCCTGAATTCCCGAAACAGAAAAACTGTTCCGGAACCGTTACAAAATTCAAAGTCCCTTTTTCGGTAAAGGCTATAGAACAAATATTATAAATTTTTATATAAAATGATAAATCTATTAATCTCAATTGGAATCTTCATTTTTTCCATCTATCCTACTATGGCAAAAATACAATTATTTGATGCCAGCCTCGTCAAACCTGATTCTCTTGAGGTTTTAAAAAACGCTCAGACATCAGCATCAACATTAAAAAAACTTCTTGATAAAGGTCAATCAGAAGAATTTTTCAAGGAAGCAGCCATGGAGCTCGAACGCATCAGGAAGTCTACAGAAGAAAATGAATTTCCAAGTGAAGAAATTCGTAACAATATCCCTTGGATTCTTTATTTTATCGCCAATACACCTCTTCTTACCATAGATTCAGCCGATCAGGCAAGGCGCACTATAAACAGCCGCGACGCAGATCTTTATCTTAAGGAGGAAGCCCTGGAAATGCTCGCCATTTCCACTTATCGCGACCTTTTTCCCGATGATAAAGTATCAAGAGAATTGATGGCATCCTACGGGGCTGCCATTATGTGTGACTTCCTCAACGGCACTAAATCAAAATCCTACTCGGACGAACCGGTATTCGTTTCTGATAAAGAAGCAAAAGCCATGCTGAAGAAAAACATTGAAATCATAGAAAACGCATTTTCTAAAATTGCTCAAATCCAAAAAAAAGGAACAGGACCGGAAACAGAAAAAAAGATAAATGACGTCTCCAAAGACATGAACAAACGGATTCATGACAACGACCAGCAATTCAAGGATTACACTGTTGTAAGCAACACGCAAACTTCCCGAAACCTTCTGCTAAAGAACATTATTGAACGCTCGGAGAAGAATTTCATGATTCTTCTTACTAATTTATTTCCCGGCAAAAAAAACAGAGATTCGTAAATATATCAAGATGGCAGGATATTCCGACCAAGAGATTCATCAATTTATCGATCGCACCTTGAAAAAAGATTGAAAGGCCAAATTGCTTGATAGAACACTTGGCACTCGAAACTAAAATCAATCCGGAGTTAGTGTCAAATTACTTGCCTTAATCAATTCATTACAAAAGCTTTCGTTTTTTCGGATGGGCCACCATTGAGAATGGCGGGTATTCTCTCCGTTTTTACCTGCTGTTCCCTACAACACACAACGCAACAAGCCAAGCATGGTTTCTCTTCTTCCACTCAGCCATCATGATGGAGAAATTGCGGGCATGTCTTGTGAAAAGTACAAAATGTACCCTTGAATGTAGCTCGACCCAGAAGATCAGAGATGCATTAGGGGAATGCAATAAATAAAAATCCTTGCATTTTCAATACTTACGCAAGGTATTAGAAGGATTTAGGTGGCGTCCCCGGCAGGAATCGAACCTGCATCTAGTCTTTAGGAGAGACCCGTTCTATCCATTGAACTACGGGGACCGGACATTGTCCGTGCAGGACAATAAACGGGAAGGTTTCCCCGCTCAAGCAAAAAGCAGGGCAATTACTCCATGAACCTTGATTTTGAAGCATTTTTTTCCTAGAACCGTTTTCGTGAGTTTTTTCCCAACTGCTTGTTTTCTCTCTGTTCTCTGCGTTTCCCTGACCGGATACGGCCATTGTCATGACAGCCTGCCGGACGCAAGGCCGGCCATACGCGCCATGTACCGGCCCGCCCCAACCCCGGATCAAACAGGATTGGGCCCGGAGGAGGTAAAGTATTACCCTCTCCGCCTTTACTGGGAATGGGAACGGTATACTCCCCGGGTCCTGTCTCTGCTTTTGCCGGAAGCGGCCCGGAATTATGAAATGGCCGCTGTGGATTGTCCCTCCTGGGAGCCGGAACGCGCAGTCGCCCTCATAGGAAACGAACTCCACTGGGCGGTAGCGGCAGAAGGCAACAAAACAGATTATTTTATCAACAGCGCTCCCCTGTGGAAGAGCTGGTGGGCCTCCCTTCTTGAAAAATATCTTCCGGATTATTTTCCGGAAGAAACATTCCCTGCATGGCTACACCCCTCTGCCGCTCTGCTGAATGCATGGAAGGATCAAAAAATCCGCCGTCTGCATTGGCAGGAGTACAGCAGGAATTACGTTCGCCGCGGCGTTGCCATCCTGCCGCATGCTCTGGCGCAGGAACTCAAAACCACCTGGAAGAAGTGCATGGAAACCGCCGTGCTGGACATTCCTGCGGAGATGTTCGGGTGCTGTGACCAAGGATATTCCTTTTACTCCGCGGCTCCCGGACTGATTGCCACGGAATTGCATTATTACCGCGGCCGTTTACCCCTGAAACGCCAGATGTTCCACATTTTCCATCTTCTTGTTGACGCAGCGAGCATGGATAATTTTACGCCTGAGACCCAGCTCATGATTCATGAGTTATGCGCCGACACCCGCAGAATTGCCGGGGAAATGAAGAAAGTTCCCCCGCGCGGTTTTTACTGGCGAGAGTTGGACGCAAAATTTTATTCTTCCTGTCCTGACTCGGCAAATAACTTTTGGGAAGGGAAAAAGCCCTCTTTGCGCCAGGGCAAGTCTGCTGAAGCATTCCTTCGGAAAGAGTGTATGACGCTGCCTCTTTCAACAAATCCGGTCTGGAAGGATCTGTTCCCCAATGCTCCGGAACACGCCACGGCCTGGATGAAAATTTATTCGGACGGCCAGTGCGGGGGCGCCTATATCCACCAGGGATTTCTCCACACAGCCACCACGTATCTGGGACGGCATTCCCGCTTTCTGTACGATTTCAGCCGGATGGACCATCCGCCCGCCATGACGCCCTATGATTTGTGGTGGAACGGGGAAGAAATGAGAGTCCGGCGTTCCTTTTTGAAACTGGAACCTGCTGCGGAACAGGAATTGAAGACCTATCTCCATTTGCTTTCCCGCTTCCGGGGCGGCAAGAATCATCACGGAGCCTTCTCTGGCATGCTGTTCAGTACGGACCTGGGCTGCAAAGACCTGATTCTGCAAGCTCTGAAAGAAGAATTCATGGAAGATGAGGATTCCTGCCCCCCCTATTCAGTCATCCGTGCTGGACCACGTTTATTCGTTCTGGACTTCGGGAGACGTCAATTATCTTCAGGAAGGCTCCGGCCAATTGAATCAGCTCCGGAAAAACAGGGAGGAATTGGAACGGTATATGAAAAAACATCCTCCGGAACAATAAATCCGCCCTTCCGGAAGCGGAACGGGGCGCACAAAAGCCTTGAGCCGGGGATGGAAGAGCCGTAGCGTTAAAGGTACCGTCACCGCATCCCCGCCATGCTCAATTTCGTTTACGATAACAAGACCACGCTCATTTTCGGAAAAGGAACCCAGCATGAAGCGGGCGCCCTTCTCAAGCCGTTCGGCAAAAAAGTCCTCCTCCACTACGGAGGCGGCAGCATCAGGCGTTCCGGCCTTTACGACGCCGTCACGGCTTCCCTGAAAGCCGCCGGCGTGGAGTATGAGGAATTGGGCGGCGTCCAGCCGAACCCCACGCTTCCCCTGGTGTATGAGGGCATCCGCCTCTGCCGGGAACACGGCCTGGGCCTCGTGCTGGCTGTGGGAGGCGGCAGCGTGATTGATTCCGCCAAGGCGATTGCGCTGGGCGTTCCCCATGAAGGGGACGTATGGGACCTGTATCTTTCCAAACAACAGCCGCAGGCGGACCCGCTGCCCGTCGCCACCGTGCTGACCATTCCCGCCGCAGGCAGCGAGAGCAGCCCGAACACGGTCATCACCAATGAAGAAACCAGGCGGAAGCTGGGGTACGGTTCTCCCAAATTGCGCCCCGTGTTCAGCATCATCAACCCGGAATTGTTTTTCACGCTCCCGCACCACCAGATGGCCAACGGCGTCAGCGACATGATGAGCCACATTTTTGAGCGCTATTTCACCAGAACCCTGCATACGGACCTTTCCGACGGCCTTTGCGAAACCACCCTGCGCACCATCATGAGAAACGCCCGCATCCTGAACGGGAACCTGCACGATTACGACGCCTGGGCGGAGATTGCGTTTTCCGGCAACCTCGCCCATAACAACCTGCTGGGCGTGGGCCGTGAACAGGACTGGGGCTGCCACGCCATGGAGCACGAACTGAGCGCCCTGTATCACGTGGACCACGGCGCGGGCCTGGCCGTCGTCACCCCGGCATGGATGAAGTATGTTTCCCCCAAACACCAAGGAATGTTCGCGCAGTTCGCCGTGAAGGTGATGGGCGTGGAGGGTTCCTTCCGGGAGCCGGAGGCCCTCATCCGGGAAGGCATTTCCCGTCTGGAACGTTTTTACCGGGAATTGGGGCTTCCGACGACCATGGAAGAGTTGAACATCAAGTCCGGGGATTTTCCCCTGATGGCGGAACAGGCCATCAGCGTGCGCGGCCCCATCGGGGGGCTGGAAAAACTGGACGCCCGGGACGTCCAGGCCATTTACCGCCTGGCATGCGAAGGCCCGCTGCCCGATTGACGGCATCCCCGTTCCTTCCTCCCTCCTGCATTCCGGGACGGCCAGCCATGCAGGCCGTCTTTCCCTCCCGCAGAGACATGAACATGCATGCGGTTCGGCTCCCTCATCCGGCAGAGCTGATCCGGGACGAGGGGACGGCAGTGGAATATAAATATACCCAGGCAGTCCCTTTCCCTGGGAAGAAGAGAAGACGGCGGTTGCTTATCCTCCGGAGGGGAACCTGAGGAAGCCGCCCTGAAAGCTCAAAAAGGACGCCGCGGCAGATGATCCGCACCGGAATACAGGCCGGAACGTAAAAGAATTCCGGTTTGCTCGTTGACAGTCAATCTTTCCAACGCTTCTGGCCATTGAACGGCATTAAGACAATCTCCCGCATGTTGTAACCTACTTGTAACTTGCCAAATATTTTACATGGAAGTAGTCTGGTTGAATGAACAGAATCTTTTCCCTGCTTTTTCTGGCGGGAGGCTTGCTGGCTTCCGGAATGCCGTGCCCGGCAGCCGCTTCCACTCCACCGCAGCGTCAGGACGGCCCGTCCGCCCATGCCGATGACAAGGGAGGACTTCCGGAAGATTCCACTTCTTCATCCCAAAAAGGCGCCAAGGATGCGGACAAGGCAACTTCCATCTCCCAGCAGAGGAAGCAGTCCGTTGAGGCTATTGAAAAGCTTTTGAAAAAGAGGTTGTTCAAGAATGCGGCCGAACAGGCTTTAAAACAGCTTGACGAATACGACGACCAGTACAGCGGAGCGGACCTTCTTCTTTATTACCAGGCTTTGACCCGTCTCAATGCCCTGGACGATTCCACGAATCTGGATACCATTCTGCAAGAGCAGATGAAACGCCACGGCGGCAATCCCTATTTCCTGATGGACGCTGCCCATCTGTACCAGAACGCCAGCCATACGTTTAAACTGGTGGACGGCGCCTACATCCGCAGCGCCGAGCCATGGGACGGGGAATATTCCGGGGAAGCAAGGGACCGGGTGGAAGCCCTGCGGTGCCTTTCCAAGGCCATGCAACTGGCGGAGAAGGAAAAGAACATGAAGCTTCTGGGACAACTGCGCTTCATGACGGCTCAGGCGTTGCTGGTGAAAGGCAGCCGCTACAGTTCCCTTTCCCCCTTCCAGGCTTACGCCGCCCTGGGGAACCTCACCAGCCTGAAGGAACTGCCGGGGTACGTCGCCAGGGAGGAAGCCCCCCCGTTCCGGAACGTCGCCACCGTGCCCGTCACGGTCAATGCCAAAACGGGGAAGCCGGAAGTCGTCTTTTACCATGCCTCTTCCTCCTGGGAGACGGCTAAAAACGACGGGGAACGCATGCGCTGGCTGCTGGACGCCGCCATTCAGGCGAACCCGGAACTAGCCAACCAGGTCAACTATTTCACCGCCTCCTGGTGCCACCGGCTGTTCTCCTATTCCAATACGGCTCCGGACCAGGAGTTCGTGTACGGCCCCGGCAACGCGGGCATGGTGGCGGGCATCAACCCGGAGGAATTGAAAACGAACCAGACCGTCGTTAAAACCGACCGGACGGGCAACGGAAAATTCCTGCTCACCACCCTTCCTCCGGATTACGATTTCATCCGGATCGCCGCTGCGGTCCGAGTAACTCCGGAGCCGGATTATTACGTTAACGCCGGCAATCTGGCAGCCAATGAGTTCCTGGCCCGCAACCAGAGGCCCGCTGCCGCGGAGCTTTTAGGCAAAATCCTTCAGACCTGGAACGCACAATCCTGGAATCAAACGGACAAGGAGGATTTCCTGCACGTTGCGGACAACCTGAAGAAGCGCATTGCCTCCATCACGGAACCCAACGGAATGTTTGATGCGGATAAAAGAACGCTGCTGGCGGGGGAACCGGTGACGGTCGCCTTCTCCTACCGCAACGCCGCCCAGGCCAGCGTGACGGCCCGCTCCGTGGATATGAAGCGGTGGCAGGAGGAACGCATGGACAAGGTGCAGACCTCCAGCACGCTGGGCAACGCGTACAGGAAAAAGTATTCCAGCCTGGGGACCCTCCTTTTCAATCTGCTACATGAGCCGTCCTACGCCCGCTATCTGGGTGAAGAAATCAAAGGGGAAAAGGTAGCTCTGGCTCCCGGGGAACGGCACCTGAACCGCATCGCTCAGATTCCCGTGCCCACCCGCAAGCCCGGCTGGTACCTGCTTACCGTCACGCTGGATAACGGCTACCGGTTCCACCGCTTCCTCACTCTGTCAGACATGGTATTGGTGCGCCGTTCCGTGCCGGAAGGCAACCTATGGTTCCTGGCGGATGCCGGAACGGGAATGCCCGTGGAAGGGGGCAGCCTGCGCCTCCTTCGCTACCAGGAGGATAAAACGCTCCAAAAACACCAAGTGAAGGGAACCACGGACAAGGACGGAGCCATGATAGAAACAATCCCTCCCCGCGGTTCCCGCACTCCTTCTTACAACATGTTCCTGGGCATCGCTTCCAAAGGGGACAGCTATGTGCTGGCGGGAGTATCGGATTACGGCTGGGAATCCGGCAATTATCTCATGGATACGGCAAACAAGGCCTCCGACCCCTATTCCTGCTTCTTCCTGGAAAGCCAGCCCGTATACCGCCCCGGACAGACGGCGCGGTTCAAGGGCGTCCTCTTCCGTCCGGACATCGCAAATCCCGGAACGAAGGACTGCGCCGGAAAAAAGCTGACGCTGACCATTACTTCCCCAACCGGGGATGAGAGCGTTTTTCCGCCAAAAACCGTCACGACGGATTCTACCGGCTGTTTTGAACTGGAACTGCTCATTCCTGCGGAAGCTCCGCTGGGCCAGTATGGAGCCAAGCTGAAGCTGCATGATTCCGCGGACCCGGATTTCCGGCTGTATGCCCCTCTCTTCCGTATGGAAGAGTACAAGAAGCCGGAATTCTCCGTCAGGATGGACGCCCCCTCCAGACCCATCCGCCTGGGCCGGCCCATTCCCGTCTCCATTCAGGCGGACTATTACGCGGGCGGTCCCGTAAGCGAGGGGAAGGCCACCATTACGATCACCCGGACACTGGGAGCGGATGTCTGGACGCCCTACTGGAAATGGAGCTGGCTGTACGACAGGTCTTTCAGCCCGTACTACATTCCCTTTTCTCCGGATGCACCCCTGACCGTCCTGGAAAAGACGGTGCCGCTGGATAAGGACGGAAAAGCGTCCGTGGAGCTTTCCACGGCGCAGGACGCCCGGGATTTCGCATCCCAGAATATCACCTACCGCGTCTCCGCCAGCGTGACGGATGCCTCCCTGCGGGAAGTTTCCGCTTCCGGGCAGGTCATCGCCACCTTCCGCCCGTTCAACATCTTCACCGCCCTGAACCGCGGCTACGCCCCCACCGGAACGCCGGTGCAGGCCTCCATCACCGCGGCCACGGCGGACGGCGCCAAGATTGCTCACGCCAAGGGAACCTCCGTTTTGCAGCATATCCGCGCGGACGGCAGCCGGGAGGCTCTGGAAACCTGGAATATCACCACCGGAAAGGAAGGGGAAGCCACCCTGTCCTTCCAGACCAGGGAATCCGGCCTGTATGCCCTTTCCTCTACCCTGGAGGACGAACACGGCAACAGGGTGGAAGAGTCTTTCCAGTTCCTTTCCTACGGCAAGGGCAAACAGAATCCTTTTAAAATCAATCCCCTTTCCATCACTCCGGACAAGAAGGAATACGCACCGGGAGATACGGCCAAACTGCTCCTCGCCTCTGATTATCCGGACGCCCGCGTCTGGACCTTCCTGCGCAATTCCTGGAAAGACGAGTCCCGCAGCCTGGTCCCTCTGGACCGGCAAACCGCCCTGGTGGAATGCCCCCTGACCCGGGAAGACATGCCCAACATGGGCGTGAACGCCTTCACCGTCAGAAACGGGGAACTTCACACGGCTTCCGCCGAACTGCTGATTCCGCCAGCCAGCCAGATTCTGGCTCCTTCCGTAACACCGGGCAAATCCCAATACCAGCCCGGTGAAGAAGGGCGAGTAACGGTTCAGGTCAAAGGGCCGGACGGCAAACCCGTCAGGAACGGCATCGTTACCCTGGCCGTCTATGACAAGGCTCTGGAATATATCGCACGCCCCAATATTACGGACATCGCCAAGACCGTCTGGGGGAGCCTGAACGAAACCGGCTTTCTCAGCCTGAAAAAAATGACGGCCGCCGGAACGCAGCAGGACCGCGGCCCGGACCAGCCCTACTTCCAATCCCTGCTCTACAGTGACTACGGCTATCTGTTGCGGAGGGAAAAAGGAGCCGTCAACGGCTTTGCTACCGCAGGAGTCAGATCCGGTAATTATGCTATCAGCGGAAAAGCCGCAAGCCGCGTATTGGCTGAAGGAGCGGCAGTCCCCGCCGCCGCACCGGTTCCGGCCATGCAGCAGATGGCTTCGGATGAAGAAAGCGCAGAAAGTGATTCCTTTGCAGCCGGACAGGGAGACGCAGACGTGCAGGAGAACAGTTCCCCGCACATTCAACTGCGCACCAATTTTGCGGACTGCATCAAGTGGTGCGGCACGCTCAGGACGGATGAGGAAGGGAACGTTACCGTTCCTGTGGAGATGCCGGACAACCTGACCACCTGGAAAGCCGCCGCCTGGGCCATCACCCCCGGATTGCAGGTAGGGCAGGCTTCCGCGGAATTCCTGACCACGAAGGACTTCATGGTCAGCATGCAGGCCCCGCGCTTCTTTGTGGAAAAAGACGTAGTGATGCTCAGCGCCCTGGTCCGCAACCGGACGGACAAGGCCGTCCGCGCCCGCGTTTCCATTTCCCTGAAAGACGGTTGCCTGGAACTTCTCCCGGCTGACGCTCTGGCCGTAAAGGGGCTCGCCGCAGATACGGACAATTCCGCCGTGCGGGAAGTGGACGTTCCCGCCCAGGGGCAGGCAGTCGTCAACTGGTGGACCGCCGCCATCAGGGAGGGAACCGCCGCCGTCGCCATGGAGGCGGCGTCCGGCTCCACCGGAGACGCCATGCAGATGAACTTCCCCGTGCTGGTGCACGGCATGAAGCAGCTCCATGCGGGGAGCGCCGTGGTGCTTCCCGGAGAACGGGAGCAGAAACTCTCCATTTCCCTGCCGCAGCAGCGGCGCAGGGAGGAAAGCGAGCTGGTCGTCAAGGTTTCCCCCAGCATCGCCCTCAGCATGGTGGAAGCCCTGCCCTACCTGGCGGAATACCCCTATGGCTGCGTGGAACAGACGCTCAACCGCTTCCTGCCCGCTCTCGTCGTGACGGACGCGCTCAAGCAGCTCGGCCTGAATCCCGGCGCGGCGCTGAAAAGCCACCGCAATCTGAATCCCCAGGCCATCAAGAACAAGGCCTTCCATGACAGCGTCATGAAGAAGCTGGAACGCAACCCCGTTTATGATGAAGCCGCGCTGAAGAAGATGGCCGCCAAGGGAATCTCCTCCCTCCGGGAGAAGCAGCTCTCCAACGGTTCCTGGGGATGGTTCGGAGGAGCCAGCGAGGGAGACCCCGTCATGACGGCCCATGTGGCGCACGGCTTGAAGATTGCTTCAAACACGGTCAATGTCCCGGATGGGATGCTTTCCGGAGCCGTCCGCTGGCTGAAAAACTATCAGGAAAGCCAGGCCGCTCTTCTTGAGAAAGGAGACGAATACCGGAAACTGGAAAAACTGCCGGACGGCCCGAAGAAGAAGGAAGCCATCCGCAAGCTGGGGGATTACCGCCTGACGGCCTCCGCCACGGACACCCTTGTTTATTCCGTTCTGGCGGAATGCGGCGTCAAAAACCTGCCCATGGAACGCTACCTGTTCCGCGACAGGCTGGAACTTCCCGTCATCAGCCAGGTTCAACTGGCGGAAATCCTGCTGGACGCCCACCGCATGGACGACTTCAAGAAGGTAATGCCCATCATTTCCCAGTTCCTCCAGCAGGACGACTCCCTGCAAACCGCATGGCTGCGCCTTCCCAATGAAGGCTACTGGTGGCGGTGGTACGGCAGCGGCGTAGCCACGCAGGCCGCCTACCTGAAACTGATGGCCAAGAGCGACCCCGGCAATCCCGTCACGGCGCGCCTGGCCAAATGGCTGCTCAACAACCGCGCCAACGGTTCCTACTGGGACTCCACCAAGGATACGGCGGATTGTCTGGAAGCCCTGTCCGCCTACCTTCTCCAGACCAGGGAAGGCATGGAGGACATGGAAGCGGAAATCCTTTACGACGGCGTTCCGGTCAAAACGATCGCCAGTACGAAGGAGACCCTGTTCACCTTTGACAACGCCTTCCGCATGAGCGGGAAAGACCTGGCGGACGGCAGCCACGTCATCACCATCCGCAGGAAGAAGGGCAGCGGAAACATTTATGCCAATTCCACCCTCAGCTACTTCTCCCTGGAAGACCCCATTCCCGCCGCGGGGAATGCCGTCACCGTGGAACGCTCCTACTACCGCATCCGGAAGGAAACGGTGAAGGACGACTCCGTGAAGGACACCCAGACGGATGCCGGAGAGCTCGTCTCCCAGGGCAAGGACCTGACCCGCCGCACGCTGTTGAAAGACGGAGACGTCATTGCCAGCGGCGACATCATTGAAGTGGTGATGACCGTGAAAACGAAGAACGACGTGGAATACCTCATGCTCCTGGACCCCAAGCCCGCGGGATGCGAATCACAGGAAACCACCAGCGGCTACGCCTGGATGGGGACCGTATCTGGCTACAAGGAAATAGGGGATGAAGAAATACGCGTCTTCCTTTCCTCCCTGCCCATGGGACAATACCAGATCAGCCACCGCCTGCGCGCGGAACGCCCGGGACGCTTCAGCGCCCTGCCGGCCGTCATTGAGGCCATGTACGCGCCGGAACTCCGCGGCAACAGCAAGGAACACAAAATCGGCATCTCCATGCCTGCCGAATAGAAGCCCGGCCACCCGCAGGGACCCCGATTAAAAACGCCTGCATCAGCGCCCCCGTAAAGGAACAGGACTTCAGCCAGGGTCTTCTTATTCCTGTTCCGCCTCAAATCCTGCCGCATGGAGTTGAGGCGGAAAGCGGGCAATACCGCCACTCCGGCCCCATAGGAGCCGATGCAATTTTGGACGAACGGCGGGTCAATCATTTTCCCGTTAAAATCAAATGAAGACGGAAACCGGACCTGTCCGGCGTCAGGGGGAAAAAACCGGAGAGCCATACCTTCCCAATTCCCCGGATGAGCATGCCCCTCTCCCCGCCTGGCCGTTCTCTCCGGGGCTGCGGTTCCGCGCTAAAAACTCTTGCAATCCGTCCGCGGAAGCGGAGAATGCGTTGCCCGCTGCGCAGCGGGCCGTACCATGGAATCCGGAACCCTGAAGGGACACATCGCGATGGGAGCGGCGGCCGTTATCTGGGGCCTCATGTCTCCGGTCAGCAAACTGGTCATGCAGCCGGGGGAAGTCAGCTCCGCTTCCCTGGCTACCTTCCGCCTGCTGGGAGCGGCCATCCTGTTCTGGCTGGCCTCCGCCTTCGTGCCCGGGGAAACCATTGCAAGGAAGGACCGGCTGACCCTGTTTTACGCCTCCCTGTTCGGCATCATTTTCAACCAGATGGCCTTCACGGTGGGCGTGGGATTCACCTCTCCGGCGGATGCGGCCATCATCACCACCATTACGCCGGTACTGACCATGATTCTGGCGGCCTTCGTCCTCCGGGAAATGATCACGGGGAAAAAAATCATCGGGGTCTGCGCCAGCGCCATCGGAGCCATTCTGCTGGTTTCCGGCAGCGGAGGGCGTGCGGCGGCCCTGCCGGGAGACAACAACCTGCTGGGGGACATCCTTTGCCTGGCCTCCCAGTGCAGCGTAGCCGTTTACTTCGTCTTCTTTAAAAACCTGATCGGCAGATACTCGCCCGTCACCCTGATGAAATGGATGTTCACCTACGCCGCCATCGCCTGCCTGCCCTTCACCTTCCGGGACGTGGTTTCCATCCGTTATTCCGCACTTCCCCTGCAGACGTGGCTGGGCATTGCCTACGTGGTGGCATTCGCTACCTTTGTAAGCTACATCTGCCTGTCCTTCGCACAGCAGCGGCTGAAACCCACCGCGGTCAGCATGTACAACTACTGCCAGCCGGTGATTGCCTCTTCCGTAGCGGTGCTGTGGGGCATGGACCGCTTCGGCTGGATGAAAACCCTTTCCGTCCTGCTGGTCTTCACGGGCGTGCTTCTGGTCACCAGAACCGGAAAAAAGACCGCCGTTCAGGAACCGTAAATAATCGGGAACTTCAGAAAACGGCCTTCTACAGCCACGCAGGAATGAACACACTTGTTTAGGGAGGCGGGGCATTCCCGAAAAACCCACTTGGTGAACTCCCTTCTGGGAAGAAGGTCCTCCCGGTCCCTACGGACGCCGGGCGGAACACAGCAAGAGAAAAATTCCCCTCCACGAAGGGGCGGAAAAGCTCCCGTCCAAAAACCGGAAGCCTTCCTTCCCAGGCAAAAATCCGCGGATACAAAAAAAGGCATCCCTCCCTCAAAGCTAAAACGCCACTAAAGCCCCTGACACTCCGTGATCTCCCATCCCCCTCCCGGCAGCCCTGAAAAAATAGATGGGAAAATACGCCCCGGCAAGGTATAATACGCCCGTAGTCTCCGCCTTTTCCCCTTTCCGGGGAGTCCTGCTTCCCTGCCATGAACCGACTCTTTCTATCCTGGGACAAACCGGCCTGCCGGGCTGTAGCGGAGCGGCTGCTTTCCCTGGGAAACGACTTCCACCGGAATCTGGTGCTGGTCCCCACACGGGAATCCGGCAGGCAATTGAGGGAATACCTTGCCTCCATTTCCAGCGCACAGGCCATCTTCGCCCCCCAGGTTATTCCGGCGGACCAGTTCCCCCGGCTGGAGGAAAAGGAGGAAACGGCTTCCGTCCTGGAAGAGCTGGCCGGCTGGCTCCAGGCGCTGGGAACCTCTCCCCACCGTCTTTATCCGCGCCTGTTCCCCCGGCACATGCCGGAGGATTTTTCCAGCATGCTGGAAATGGCGGGCAGCCTGCAAAGCCTTAAACACGCCATGGCGAACCAGGGCATTTCCTGCGGCATGGCCCAGGATTCCTGCGCGGGCCGTGACGAACGCTGGACGGACATGGACAGGTTGTCAGAGTACTGCACGCAACAGTTGAAAGGCTGGCAGCTTGCGGACAGAACCGCCATGGAGGCGGAAGCACCGCCGCATCTGCTCCATTCCCTGCGGGAAACAGGAGGGCACGTCATCCTGGCCTGCGTAGCGGACGTTCCGCGCCCCCTGCGCCAGGCCCTCCAGCATGCGGAACGCAGCGGCGTGCCCGTCCAGATATGGATACACGCGCCGGAAGAGGAAGCCGGTTCCTTTGACTCCTGGGGATGCCCCCTTCCGGAAGTCTGGACCCAGTGCCCCATCCATATCAGCGACGCCCAGATCAGGATCACGGCCAACCCTGCCCGGCTGGCCGGGGAAACGTGCCGCATGATCGCCCGCACAGCGGAGGGAGCAACGCCGGACGTCGCCCTGGGCGTTTGTGATCCGGACATGAACGTAGCCCTGGATGCCGCCCTGCGGGAATACGGCTGGGGCCTCCACAATCCGGAAGGGAAACCCTTTGCCGGAACCGGCGTCATGGACCTGCTCCGCCACCTGCGGCAGGCGCTGGAAGAAAAGGGCGCGGCCCGGCCCGTCTTCTGCCTGGCGCGTTCCTCCCTGCTCTGCGCCTCCCTGGGAATAGGCAACCAGCAGTACTGCTGCGCCGCGCTGGATAAAATCCAGCAGAAGTTCCTTCCGGAATCGGAAGATTACCTGCTTTCCAGACTGAAGGAATTTTATCCGGCCGCCCTCCCTTCCATCCAGGCCATTCTGGCCTGGCGGAACCGGATGGCGGAACCCGGCACGCTGGGGGAAAGGCTGATGGAATGGTTCCCGGCCCTGGCGAACGCCTACGGTCCGGAAACGGAAGCCATGGAAATGCTCCATTCCTGCCTTTCCGGCCTCATACGCCTTCAGCAACGCTCTACCGCCTTCTCCAGACCGGAGACGGCCCTCCAGCTCCTGATGAAATGCCTTCAGCCGCTGCGCGTCAAAAACAGAAGGAAGGCCCACGCGGTACTGGATTCCCTGGGCTGGATGGAAGTCCACTTCCGCCCGGAGAAACACCTTATTCTGACGGGATTGAACGAGGGGACCGTACCGGAAGGCGGCGTTTCCGACCAGTTCATGCCGGAGGAACTGAGGGAAGCCCTGGGCATCGATTCCTTCAACCGGAAAAAAGCCCGGGACAGCTTCCTGCTGACCGCCCTGCTCCATTCACGGGAACGGGAGGGCAGCCTCACCATCATTCTCTCCCGGACCAGCAGCAAAAACGATCCGCTGACGCCTTCCTCCCTGCTCATGCGCTGCCCGGACGCGGAACTGCCGCACCGCGTGGAACAGCTTTTCCGGGAAATCAGCGATCCGCCCGCACCCCTCCCCTACCAGCGCGGAAGCTGGTACCTTCAGCCCGCAGAAGGCTGGAAGGCCGCCACGGACATCGGCGCGATGGCGCCCGGCTACAAAAACCCGTGGAAGGAAAAAGGGCTGGCCTTCTCCCCCTCCGTCCTCAAAAGGTTCCTGGCGTGCCCCATGCGCTTCTGGATGAGGGAGGCCCTGCACATGAATGAGGAGGAGTTCCTGCCGGACAAGGAGGACATGGCCGTCAACGAACTGGGCACCATGCTGCACGATGTGCTGGAATGCTTCTGCCGGGAACACGCCGCCCTGAAAGACGGCATGGAAGCCGCCGCCCTTCAGGACGCCATCACGGAAATACTGGAACAAACCTTCCGGAAACAATACGGCCCCACCCCCCTCATGCCCCTGCTGCTGCAAAAACGCTCCATGGAGCAGAGGCTTTCCGTTTACGCCGTCCAGCATTTGCAGGACCTTCAGGAAGGCTGGTCCTGCATCGCCTTTGAACACCAGGTGGAAGACTGGTCCCTGGGCGGCTTCCCCATGAAATTCCGCATTGACCGCATCGACCGCCATGCGGACGGGCGCATACGGGTCATTGACTACAAAACGGGAGCAGCCGCATCCTGTGAAAGAAAGCATCTGGAAACGATCGGGCGCCCGGACGCCCTGTCCCTGCTTTCCCCGGCCCTGCGGCCCTACACCAAACGCCAGAAAAACGGAAGGCTGGCGCACGCGCGCTGGAAAGACCTGCAACTGCCCGTTTACGTGCTGTGGGCCGCGGAAGCCTATGGCGGCCACCCTTCGGCGGCGTATTACGCCCTTCCCGCCAATCCGCTGGACATCGGCATCTCCGCCTGGGACACGCTTCACGACCCCATGCCCGGCTATGAGGAATGCGCGCTGGACAGCGCGCGCGCCTGGACGGTGGAGCTGATGAAGCTCCTTCATGAGGGCCGCGGGCTCATCACCGCGGAGGAACTGGGCTGGAACCCTCCCTCCTACGACGTGTTCAAGGACCTGATGGCCTCCCGGCGTGAAAGCCTGCAGGACCTGCTGGGCCTCAACCTCACCCCCCACCTGCCTTTCTGAGATGTTCTCCCTGACCAACATGCTGATCTCCGCATCCGCCGGAACGGGAAAAACCTACCAGCTTTCCCTGCGCTTCCTGGGGCTGCTGGCTCTGAACCACGGCAGCCACCCCGAACGGCTCATCGCCATCACCTTCACCCGGAAGGCGGCAGGGGAATTCAAGGACCGCATCCTGACGGACCTGGCTGCGGGGGCTACGGACGAGGAGGGGGCGCAACGCCTGAAAGAACAGCTCTGGACGGTCATCAAGGGAACGCCGGGGGAACCCGGCATCTGGCCCGGAGCAACGGAGGCATGGAAGGCGGAAAACCTGCACCGGGAGCGTTTCCGGCATCTGCTGCACATCCTGGTGCAGAACCTGGCGCGCCTCAACCTCTGCACCATTGACAGCCTTTTTGCCCAGATTGCCTCCACCAGCACCTTTGAGCTGGGCGTCAGCGGCTTCAGCATGATTGACACCACGGCGGAGAAGCTGGCGCGCCGCGAAGCCCTGCTTTCCCTGTACCGGGAATGCTCCGTGAACAGGGAGCGGAGGCGGAATTTTGAAGACGCCTTCCTCTCCGGAGCGGACTCCGATGCGGAAGCCGCGGATGCGGAGGATTCCATGATGCGGCGTCTCAACACCTACCACGAACTTTTCCTGGACGAACCGGACGCCGGAACATGGGGAAACCCCGTCGCGCTGGGCTTCACGCCGGAAGAACTGCCCCCCCCCGTTCCCCTGGAACAATTTGACGCCGTCCTGCATGCCGTGGCTTTCCAGGCACAGCAGGCGCCCGCTCCGGAAGGGAAAAACGGCTCCAAAAGCAAAGAACTGTTCCTGCGCTTCCTGAACGGTTTCTCCCAATACGCCAGGCTGGGCCGCGTGCGCTTCCGCACGGACGGAGGTTCTTCCTGGAACATCACCGTGGAAGAGGCGCGGGAAAAATTCAAGGACTTCTGGTCCCCTCCGCTGGAAGAACTCATCCAGAGCTGGCTGCGCATGGAGGTCCTGCAGGCGCTGCGCCGCACCCGCGCCACGCACGGACTGATGCTCCTTTTTGAAGGCAAATATTCCTCCCTGGTCCGCAACAAGGGAAGGTTCCTGTTTCACGACGTCACGCGCATGCTGGGCGGGGGAGCCGTTACGCCGGAGCTCAAGAGAGACCTGCAATACCGCATGTACTGCCGCTATGACCACTGGATGCTGGATGAATTCCAGGACACGTCCCAGTCCCAGTGGCGCGTCATCAAGCCTTTTCTGGACGACCTGACGGAATCCAAGGCCGGGAGCGAAGGCAGCATCTTCGTGGTGGGGGACATCAAGCAGAGCGTGTACCAGTGGCGCGGCGGGGATCCGGAGCTTTTCCGCTCCGTTTCCACCCAGCTTCAACTGGAAGAACGCGGCATGTCCACCTCCTACCGTTCCGTCCAGCCCGTGCTGGACCTGGTGAACGACATCTGCGACTACGCCCGGACGGCGCCGGACTGCGAACCCGCCGCCCTGGAACAATGGGGGGAATATCCGGAGCACCGGTGCGCCCCCCATCTGGAAGGCCGGTCCGGCGTCTCCCAAATCTGGCAGACGCCCAAGGCGGAAGCCTCCACCGCCAACGACCTGGTGTGCCAGGCGGCAGCCGACATCCTAGAACGTACCGGAGCCCTGCGCCGCGGCCTGGAAACCGCCATTCTGGTCAGCACGAAAAACCAGGCGCTAGCCATCAAGACCTGGCTGACGGACCACGGCGTTCCCGCGGAGGTATGCGACGACGTTCCGGTGGGCGTGGATTCCCCCCTGGGAAAAAACCTGCTGTACTTCTTCCGCTGGCTGCTCATGCCGGGAGACCCCTTTGCCGCAGGCCTGCTCATCCATTCCCCCCTCCGGCCCCTCGTCACTCCGGAACGGCCTGAAGGCATGGACTGGAAGGCCTGGCGCCTCCTGCTGGAACGGGACGGCTACGCCGCCGTCATGGAAGAACTGGAGCGGAGGCTGGCCCGGACGGGAACGGAACTGACCGAATTCCACCGGGACCGCCTGGCCGTCTGGAAGAATGAGGCGGAACAGGTGGACGAGAAGGGCGTTTCCCTGGATGAATGGATCAGGCACATGGAAGACGTGACCCGCCGGGAGGATCCTGCCGGGGGCATCGTCCGAATCATGACCATCCACAAATCCAAGGGCCTGGGATTCGACATCGTTATCCTGCCCCAGATCGGCAGGGACGCCCCCTTTGCGGACGGAAGGCACCTGACCCACTTTGTCAAAAAGAACCGGGAGGGCAACATAGAAGGAATCGTGCTGGTCCCTTCCAGGCATGTTTACACGAACGTTCCGCAGCTCCAGGAGCTTTACCGGGAATGGCGCGCCCAGCAGCAGTTTGACGGCTTCTGCAAGCTGTACGTGGCGCTCACCCGCGCCAAGCGGGCCACGTACGTCATTCTCCCCTACCGGGAAGAAAAAGGTGAAATGACCGCGGATTCCATGTGGAAGGTCGTCCGTTCCGCAGCTCGGTCCTGTGAAAAAGGAACGGAAGACACGCTTCCGGAATCCGGGGCGGAATGCCTGTATTCCTGCGGCCATGGCGGGTGGTACGGAGAATTCACGGAATCCGTACGGGAACGGGCGAAGGAAGACACGCCGGAATGGCCCCTCCAACGACCGATGGTCAGGGAGCGGCTTTCCCCCTCCGGCCTGCCGGCGGCAGAAGACGCGGCCCACGAAGGAAGATATGCCGACGATGCGGAATCCGCCGCATTCGGTTCAGCCGTTCACGCCGTCTTTGAACGGATTACCCGCTGGGATGAATCGGACAAGCCGGAATGGGCTCTTCATCCCGCCACGGAGGCGGAGCGCACGGTGGCCGCCTGCATGGAGATTCCCTCCATCCGCGAACTCTTCACCCCTCCCGGAACGGCACGCATCATGAAGGAACAGCGCATTGAAGCCATTGACGGGAACAGTTGGATCTCCGGCGTGATTGACAGGCTGCTCCTTCATGACGGAAGCGCCTGCATCGTGGACTTCAAGACGGACCATGCGGACTCTCCGGAGCAATTGCGGGAACGCCACTCCAACCAGTTGAACGCCTACGCCCGCATCGTGTCCAGAATCACCGGAATACCGCCGGAACGAATCGCGTGCATCATTGTTTCCACCCACTTGAAGGAAACCATCCGCATTTAAAGGAATTTTTTTCCTGAAGGACCGGCAGTTGTCTTTCCCCGCATTTTCCTTGCCGTTCCTCCCTGCGTTCCTGTGTTAACGACGGATAATGCCCCTATGGAAAAAACCGTTGCCGCGGCTGGAAAACATGCCGCCCCGAAGGCGCGGAAAGGGAAAGGCCGTTAAATAAAAAAGCCGTCCCGCGCGGACGCGGAACAGCTTTGAATAGAAACGGTTGGAACCTTCCTGGTCAGGCGCGGCGGCGGCGCAGGCACAGAGCGGCCAGGCCCAGCAGGCTCAAAGTAGCCGTAGCAGGTTCCGGAACCTGGGTCAGGGAAAGGTAATTGAGGGCCGTACGGCCAAAATTGCTGGAACCGTCCCCCTGAATCGTGAGAGTAAGCGTCCCGTCTTCCCCCACCACGATGTGCTCCACCGTGGAATAAAGGCCCTTGTTGGCGGAAGGATTGGAGCCGTCTGCGGCATTCCCCGGAGCCAGAACGCCGGAACTGTCGCCCGTCGTCGTGGAAAGCTCGTTCCAATCACCGCTGGCGTTTGTGCCAAAGTTTGTCCAGGTCGCGTTGGAAGCGTCGGCGCCTCCGATCGTCCACGTCTGTCCGGCAAAGACGTCCTTACCCGTGAAACCGCCGAAAAGGGACAAGGTATATTCCCCGGCGGCAAGACCGCTGAAAGTCACGGTAAAAGAACCGGAACCGGTCGCCGTCTGCGTTAAAAGGCCGTCTCGGAAGCTGTCTCCCAGGGAGAAAGGCATGCTGCCGCCAAAAGCGTTCTTCCACCCGTTTTCTTCGCCCGGCGTCTTGGTCGTGGTATGGCCGTCATCCCCCACAGGGTATCCGGCCGTGCTCCATCCCAAAGTGACGTCGCCCGGCATCGTGCCCAGGGCTGCGGAGGAATGGTCGTAATTCATATTGAGGGCTCCGTCTGTCGCGGCGTCATCGCGCCCGAAGTCAATTTGCACAGTCGCCGCCTGCACTGCCAGCAGGGAACTTGAAATCAGAGCCAGAGAAAACAAGGACTTCTTCATGGTGACACAAAGTAAACCGGATCAATAATCCGATGATTGCATAAATTCTTTAATTAATATTAAATCTATTTATATTAAATACATTATATATATTTATGTCTTGATATGAATCACTTAATACATGGAAAACAAAAAAGATATATTATTTAATTTTTAGTGTTTTCCATTGACATCGGATTATTGATCCGCAAGAGCATTCCTGTTCCACCGGCATTCGAGTAAAGAAAAGATGGCCGAAGGGCGGTTTATAAAAACAGCCGGACTTTTACCGCGCCGCCGTTTCCACCGGAATACGGCCGCGCCGGGAAAACAGCTATTCGCCAAAAAAGACGGTCAATGTTCAGGCACAGCCACCCGGATGCTTTCTATTCCCAGATAACGGGCAATGGAACGGTTGATGAATTCATCCGGGTCTCCGCTGCTCATGCGCCACATCACGGAAACATAGGGAGCCAGAGGCACGGGCTCATAAGGAGGGACCGCAATGTTTCTCTCCCCCTTTTCCAGTTCATGGCGGATGAACATTTTCCGTTCCTCGCACTGGCGGTGGATGCGCGGGAAGGCATCCAGATACCCGGAGCATACCCACAGGGCCAGCCCGGCCGCCGCAAGCAGCACGCAGGAAGGAATCCAACGCCTCTGCGCGGCGTCCATCCATACCCCGTACAGCCCCAGGATGCCCGTCATCATCAGCACCGTGGCGGAAAACATGGCATGCCACGCGGGAATCACGCGCACAAAAAAGCTGATTGCCATGGCATGAGCCACCAGAATGAACAGAAGGGAAACGCACATGCGGCGGAGAGAAGCCCCCTTCCAAGTCTTCCAACCTCTTCTCCACGTCAGCAGGATCAGGGCCACGGCGACGGCTGCCAGCAGGATTTTAGGAAGCGGCATGAACTCGTAAAAAGCATTCATCAGTTCCGGAATGGCGCCGAAACGCTCCGCCCAGGAATGAAGGACGGCGGCGCCACCCGCCGTCTCCGAATGAAGACGCACGCCGTTTCCCGGAGCCAGCAGAAGACAAGCGCCGCCCAGGGCATGAAAACCCCAGCCGACGAAGAACCAGCGGGGAAGAACCAGGCTCTTCCAGCGCGCATACAGCCAGTACAGGAACAGCATGCCCAGGGAAGCGGGAATCTGGTTCTCATTGGTCATCCCGGCGGCAAAAGCCGCCACGCCTATCCAGAGCCAGGAAAAGGGCCTGTCCTTAATCCGGGAGGTCCCGGCCCATAAGCCGCGGTACAGGCACAGGAAGCCCAGCCAGACGGCGGCTGACCACGCATAGTTTGTCCCTCCAGACAGCCAGAACATCGTGATGCCCGGCCTGGATGAAGACGTGAGCAGAAGAAGGGCGCCCGCGGAAAACAGCAGAACATCCCGCCAGTGCCCGGAATTCACCCTCCTTCCCCGCGCCAGGTAAAACATCATCAGGGCCAGGGAAAGAATCACGAAGGGATTGACGGCCAGGAAAAGCCACTTCCCCGCCGTGGCCGTAAAGACAGCCAGGAATTCCCCCAGGCGGGGATTCCAGTTCATGTACGACCACCAGCACCGTTCCAGCACGGGCTGGAAGGCAAGACGGTGGCCAGCCCCGAATACGGAATGCATGAAGCTGTCCCCGGTGAAGGGGGTCCACCAGGTGAGCAGTATGGCGTACACGAGAAGCGCCAGCACCACCGCCCGGAACAGGAAACGCGCCGCCAGTGACTGCTTCATGGAATCAAGCCGTATCAAGGGTCGCCGCCCGCGTTTAATCCGTCACGGCCTTGAATACCGGGGTGGGCAGCTTGTCCGGCTTCTTGCCAAAGAAATCCCCCACGTCCTTGAATGTCACGAACAGGAAGAAGCCCATCAGCAGGAAGACGAAGCCGAACTGCACGAATTCCAGCACTTTCACGTTCAGGGGACGGCGGAAAACCAGCTCAATGGTGTTCATCACCACGTGGCCGCCGTCCACCACAGGAAGAGGCAGGATGTTCAGGATAGCCAGGTTCACGTTCAGCACCACGGAGAACCACAGGGCCAGCTTCCAGCCTTCCTCCAGGGAGAACATCTTGTAAAACTGGTTGGCAATTCCCACAGGGCCGGAGAGGTGCTCCACGCCCACGCTGCTGCCGGGGGCCGCCACCTTCGCCAGGGTATCTCCCATCCATTTCAAACTCTGCTTGATCTGCGCCCACGGAGTAGGATGCACGGTTACGTCACGGCCCACGGAGCTGAGGTCCCAGGTTACGCCCAGAATGGGCTGGGCGCCCTTGAGCAGGGAGCCGTTCGCGCCGTTGTGCCAGTTCTCCGGCAGCCTGCCCTGGATGTTCACCTGCCTCGCGGCGCCATCCTTGCCCGTCACGTCCAGCAGAAGCGGTTCATTCTTCTTCAACAGCCCATCCAGCGCCGCAGGGCTCCAGATGCGTTCCCCGTTGGCAGCCGTCACCACGTCGCCCGGCTTCAATCCGGCCTGGTCGGCAGGAGAATTGGGAAGCACTTCCCCGATGACGCAGGGCATCGCCTGCATCAGCCCTACCTGGCGCATGCCGGAGCGCTGCCACCAGGACGTTTCCGGAATCCGGAACCCGCAGGAAATTTCCATCTCTCCTTCATGCCCAGGCCTCTGCACCGTAAAAACTACCTGGTCATGCTCACCCAGCATAATCAGTTCCCGGACGCCTTCCATATTGCCCGCCCACTTGTCCACCGGGCGGCCGTCCACCTTCACAATCCTGTCGCCGGGCAGAATGCCGGACTGGGCCGCAGGGCTGTCCGGAGCAACAAAGCCGACCGTAGTCACCCCCATCTCCACATCAGGCTTGCCCACCATCCAGACGGCCACGGCAAAAAACACGGCCAGCAGGAAAGAGGCGATGGGGCCGGCGGCGGCCACGATGATCTTGTCCAAGGGGGTAACGGGCTTCAAATCCTTGGGAAGCTCCGCTCTCCCTTCAATAGCCTCCATCGGAGCCATTTGCGGTAGGGAAACGAAGCCGCCGGCCGGAATCCAGCCCACCCCCCATTGCACGCCGTTAACGGTCTTTTTCCAGATGGGGCGTCCAAACCAGATTTGGAACCTGTCCACGTACAGGCCGCGCCAGCGGGCGGCGAAAAAGTGACCCAGTTCATGAATGAAAATCATGAAGTTAAACAACATCACCACACCGAAGATAATGGCAATGGTGGTAAGAACGGAAAGAATGCTATCCATGGTAGTGCTTTGTGGATCAGGCTATCATGACGCATCCCGGCGGACAAGCTTCAAGGATGTCCTAATGACAGAGGGAACATTTAAATTCTGGACATGCGGCAGAAAACACCATAACAACAAAAGATGATTGTCTCCAAGTTTCTCATGACGGGCATTCCGGCAGCCGCATTGATAGCCTGTACGCCCTTTCTTCACGCCGCGCCTCAGGAAGAAGCGGACATCCCCTCCATGACCCGGACCTGGACGAACAAGGAGACGGGCGCCACCTTCCAGGCCAGGCTGGCCGGCTTGAACAGCGTCAACGCGATCATGCAGAACGTCTTCACGAAAAAGAAAATCCCCTTTCCCCTCAAAAAACTTTCCAGGGAGGACCTGGACTGGATTGACTTCCACAAGGAGCTGGTCGGCAAGACGGATGCGGAGCTGGCTAAAATGGTCATCCCGAAAGGAGTCCTGGGCAAACAGCTGAAAGGGCTGACCTACCGGGAAAAGGACGGCAAGTTCGTCAAAATGGACGGCAAATGGAACGCCAGGTATTTTATCCTGTATTATTCCGCGAGCTGGTGCGGCCCGTGCAGGGCCTCCCTTCCGCGCAACCTGGAGGTGTACCGGGATAAAATCGCTCCCCGCAAGGATCTGGAAGTAGTCCTGTGCAGCATGGACCATGCGCTGGAAGGCGCCCAGAAATGGGCCGTTTCCAATAAGATGCCGTGGCCGGTCTTCCTGTTCGGCTACCTGGACAACCTTTCCAAGGAAAGCCCTCTGATCCGCAAGAATTATCCCGGTCCCATCCCCTCCCTGGTGCTGGTGGACGCTAACGGAAACAAAATCGCTTCCGGCAGCATGGATGGACTGGTGCGGAAGGTGGAGGAGCTGGCCAGCGCGGAAAAGGAAAAGGAGGCAACGGCCGAATCCGAATAAACGAATCCTCCCCTGGCGGGATTTCACGTTTTTTTCCGCACCCGGACATGAAGACGCAAAACAGCCCCGGAAGGCTAACCTCCGGGGCTGTTTGTTAATGTTTACTGAACAGATGGACTCTGCTGCGTCTTAGGCGCGGAGAGCGGCACCATCCTTGGCTTCAATGGCTTTCTTCGCTTGGGCGAAGATGGCGTCAAAAGCCTTTTCGTCGGAGACGGCCAGGTCGGCAAGAACCTTGCGGTCCAGATCGACGTTGGCGGCTTTCAGGCCTTCCATAAAGCGGGAATAGGTCAGACCGCGGTCGCGGACGGCAGCGGAAATACGGGCGATCCAGAGACGGCGGAATTGTCCCTTGCGTCTCTTGCGGTCGCGGTATTCATACTGCCAAGCCTTGTAAACAGCATCCTTGGCGTAGCGGAAGAGTTTGCTGCGGAAACCGCGGAAACCCTTGGCACGCAAGAGAATGCGCTTACGGCGCTTGCGAGAGGCCGGTCCATTAGTGGCACGTGGCATAGCTTATTTCTATTTCTATCTTGAACAGACTGTTCTTCCTCACCTCCCTGCAGTCTCGCCTGTTCTTATCTTCTCATTGGAAGAAGGCTGCATGAAGGCCCCCCGTTCAGCGGGGGGAAAGCTCGGCGTTGGTCGAGCGTTTCCGCGGTTTAGGCGAAAGGCAGGTTCTGCTTGACTGCCCAGACTTGCGTTTCGTCCACCAGAGCCACCTTGCCAAGCTGACGCTTGCGCTTGCTGGATTTCTTCTGGAGGATGTGGCGCTTACCCTGTTTACGGCGCAGTACCTTGCCCGTGCCGGTAACCTTGAAACGCTTGGCGACTGCCTTGCGAGTTTTATTGATACCACCTTTGCGGGTCATGGTGGAAGGAGTATAGGCGCCAATCCGCTCTTGGCAAGTGGAAAATGACCCCGAAACATTTTTCCGGTTAAAATGGCACGCTTCCCCACCTGCCCGGTCCCCCTCCCGGACCAGTGCGGCACGCTCAAATTCCGGAGGAAAGGCGGCCTTCCTTTTTCTCTCCCTCCTTCGGGACATCCGCTCTTTTGGCGCAGGAGATGGAATAAAGCAGCAGGACGGGGAACAGCAATTCCAGAGGCAGCATATAGCGGACTTCATACGTAGTCGCCGCCGCGCCAATGGCCAGAACCACTCCGTAAAATGGCACAAAAGGGATCAGATACGCCTTTTTCTTCATCATTCCGTAAACGAGGAAGCTGAGCACGCAGCCGTAAAACAGGGAAAGCTGCGGCATATCCCTGACATTGCCCGCAGGCAGGTTCCAAACCATCTGGCTGTTCAGAAGAAGAATCTTCCCCGCCAGCAGGGGATTGTCCGCAGAAACGGAGAAAAACAGATTCCTGACAAGTTCCCCTTTGCCGGACAAGGTCCACGCAAACCCATACTTCATTCCCGTCTCCCAGGACTCAAACAGGCCCGTGTGGAGATACTTCTGCCCGTACCCGGCTGACACTGCGGGATGCAGGGAATCTTCATAAAGGCGGTACTGCCTCATGATGACGTCCCTAGGCATGATTTCCCGTTCAATCAGCTCCATGTCTCCGTCACTCACCTTCCCGCCCTCTGCAACAATATCACAGACCACATGAGCCATCTTGGCATACTTGGTGCCGGACGCGCCGCTTTCCGCATCCATCAGAAAGGGAAGGACGAGAAAAGCGAACAGCCAGCAGCAAATTCCCCCTATCACGGGAATCCCCAGGCGGCGGAATTCCGCACGGTGATGGAACATATGGACGGACAGGGCCGCGACAGTAAGAAAAAACGGAACGGCTCCGTCATAGCGCAGGCTCCCGGTTCCGGCCAGCCCAAGACCGATCAGCCACAGGGCGGAGGTGCGTTTTTCCAATAACCAGGAGCATAATCCCACCGTAAGCGCCATCAGGAAAATGGAATAGGGAACGTCCTTGATCACCGTCGTCACCATCTCAAACTGGAACAGGCACAGCAAGACGGCTCCCAGCACGATCAGCGCCCGCATCCGTTCGCGCGCCGCCCAGGAAACGATCATGAAGCAAACGGACAACAGCAGCCCCAGTTGAACCAGAACGATGGCCTGAAATTCCGGCCAGACGCTTAAAACACCCTTGCACAGCAGGGTGTGGGCCAGCGTATGCATCAAATTATACTGTCCGCTGACGATCTGGGGATACTGGCGATATTGGAAATCAAAGGAACACTGTGAACCCGCATGCCACCACCACGCCAGCACGGCGATGGAAATAACGGCCATGACGCCCCATTTCCCCCAGGGGCTCCACTCCGTTTCATGGCGCGCGCCATACCATACCACGCCATTCAACGCCTGTACGGACAGGCATAAAGCCATTAAAAAAATTCCATACTGGACAATAGAGGATGCGGCGCCCTCCCAGGTTCCGAAACACAGGCCATCCGCACGGAACACGAGACCCAGGGGGAAAAGAATGACACTGCAAATTCCGCAGGCAGCCACCACCTTCTTCCACGGCAGCATGCAGTCATCCGCACGCCAGCGCCATAAAACAAGCAGAGAAGCTAGAATCACGAAGAAAAAGAATACGCCAAACATCATTCCGTCACAGTCAATGAACCCAGTGCCGCTCCGGCGCCTGGACGGATAAACTAACGGATTGCTAATCCGGGGTCAAGGCCTGTTTTTTATAACAAGGGACTTATGCTGAATAGCCATGTCCTTATTGAGAAACGTTCCCTTGTGGTGAACCTTTCCGTAATTGCATGACCGGCCTTTGGAGCGGCGCAAGCCTTTGCAGCCGTTGAAAAGCAGGTGTCTCGCTACGATTCCCTGACTTTCAGGGAAAAAAGTTTTCTGCCGTTCCTGTTGATGTCCGGATGCCGCAAGGCTTGCGGCGCTCCCTGTGGCATGGAGTCCATTCCGTGCTAATCCGTAACGGATTAGCAATTCGTTTTTTGAAATGCGGCAACCTCCCATGCCTTCTCCGTAAAAGGATTCCCCGTTTTTGGCAGCGATTGCCACGGAACATTTCTCCCGGGAAAAACGCTTGAAATTCAATCATCGGCACGACGATCCCGGGAAAATGGCATCATTGCCTCCGTCCCGGTCTGGAACATCCGGGCTTTCCCGTTCCGGAGGGGAAAAGAGGCATTCTTCAAGGAATGCCCTGCTCTTTTTTACCGCCTTCGCGCATTTGCCTGATTTCATCCCGGATCAGGGCGGCGCGTTCAAATTCCAGATGGGAGGCCGCCTCCTTCATTTCCGCCTCCAGCCTGGCAATGCGCTCTTCCAGCCCGTACCCGGCCTCGTCCTCCGCTACGCGGAAGGACTCTTCATCTTCTTCCGCATACAACTTTAACTGCCCCTGTTCGGACCGGCTCACCGTCTGGGGAACAATGCCGTGCTCCAGATTGTACTTCTCCTGAATGCTCCGGCGGTAATCCGTCAGCTCAATCAGCCGCTTGATGGAATCCGTCATTACATCCGCAAACAGGACGCACTCCCCGTTCAAATGGCGCGCGGCGCGGCCCGCCGTCTGCACCAGGGACGTTTCATTGCGCAGGAAACCTTCCTTGTCCGCATCCAGAATGCACACCAGGGAGACTTCCGGCAAATCCAGCCCCTCCCTGAGCAGGTTGATGCCCACCAGAACGTCTATCCTCCGGGCACGCAGGGCGCGCAGAATCTCCACGCGCTCAATCGCGTCCACATCCGCATGAATGTAGGAAACCTTCAGCCCCACCCCCTTCAGGTACTCCGTCAGGTCTTCCGCCGTCTTCTTGGTCAGCGTCGTGACCAGCACGCGTTCATTCTTGGCAACGCGCTCGTTGCACAGGGCAATCGTCTCGTCAATCTGCCCTTTCAGGGGACGGATGGTGATCTTCGGCTCCAGCAGGCCGGTGGGACGGATAATCTGCTCCACAATCAGGGGTGTGGAACGCTTCGTGGGATCAAACTTCTCCACCGGTTCCGTAGACGGGCTGGGAGTGACGCGGATATCCTTGGGGGAAGTGAACAGAATCCCCTTGAAGCCTTCCGGCGCCTTTTCCCCGGACCTGGCGGCGCGGCGCACGGGAATATAAGTCTTGTTGTCCGCACGGCAGTTCACCAGCTCAAACGGCCCCGGCGTAGCGGAGGCGTACACGATCTGGTTCTGCCTCTCCATGAACTCATGGAATTTCAGGGGCCTGTTGTCCAGCGCGCTGGGCAGGCGGAAGCCGTGCTCCACCAGAATATTCTTGCGGCTGCGGTCCCCCTCGTACATGCCGCCCAGCTGGGGCACGGCCACATGGCTTTCATCAATCAGGGTCAGGGAATCCTTGGGGAAGAAATCCAGCAGCGTGGAGGGGGAACTGCCCGGCAGGCGGCCGGAAAGATGGCGGGAATAATTCTCAATCCCCTTGCAGAAGCCCAGTTCTTCAATCAGCTCCAGATCGTAATCCGTACGCAGTTTCAGGCGCTGCGCTTCCAAAAGACGCCCATGCTTTTCAAACCATCCCACGCGGTCCTCCAGCTCCGCCCGGATGGCCTTAAGCGCCGCGGCCCGTTTTTCCGGAGCGGCCACGTACTGCTTGGCCGGGAAAAAGGTGTAACTCCCCAGCCGTTCCCGCACGCGGCCGGAGGTGGAATCAATCAGGGAAACCCGTTCCACCTCATCTCCGAAAAACTCCACGCGGATCGCCTCCCCTTCCGAATAGGCGGGAAACACCTCCACCACCTCCCCGCGCACGCGGAACGTGCCGCGGGTAAAATCAAAATCCTGCCGCTCAAACAGGCGTTCCACCAGCTGCCGGAGAAACACGTCCCGGTCCATGATGTCTCCCTCACGAATGCGCAGGGTCAGGTTACGGTAATCTTCCGGGGTGGACAGGCCGTAAATGCAGGAGACGGACGCCACCACAATCACGTCCCGGCGCGTCATCAGGGAATTCATGGCGTTCAGGCTCAGGCGGTCCAGCTCGTCATTGATGGCGGAATCCTTTTCGATATAAGTGTCGGAACTGGCGATGTACGCCTCCGGCTGGTAATAGTCGAAATAGGAAACGTAGTAATCCACCGCGTTATTCGGGAAAAAGCTTTTCAGCTCCGAGTGAAGCTGCGCGGCGAGCGTCTTGTTGTGGGAAATCACCAGCGTGGGCCTGTTCATCCGGGCGATCAGATTCGCCATCGTGAACGTCTTGCCGCTCCCGGTCACCCCCAGCAGGCCCTGGTGCTTGTTGCCCGCTTCCAGAGACTTGAGCAGCTTGCCGATGGCCTGCTCCTGGTCCCCAGAGGGCTTGAAGGAGGAATTTAATTCAAAAGACGACATACGCGAGGAAGCCAGTATAATCCCCCCGCCCCGCCGGGCTAGGACAATGTTTGACAATTCCCCCCTGCTGACCCAGTATATGCGGCATGTACATTCCCACGCAGGAAGAACGGTATGCAAAAAAAGGGTTCGTCTCCCTCATCCTGTGCGTCGTGGTCCCCTCCTGCCTGTACGTCTCCCTTCTATCCAAGCAACTGATGATGGTGCGCGGACATGAATGGGAAGCCATCATGAAAATCTTCCTGGCGTTCACCTATCCGCTGGCGGCGCTCTTTGCCATGACGGGCATTCCGTTCTTCTGGTGGTCCGTGGGCATCTCCCTGGCGGTCCACGCGGGAATCGTCATCTGGCTGAAGACGGCTCCCCGCCTGTCGCCCAAAAAGGCCATCTGCATCGCCCTGTGCGTGGGAATGCTGGATTTCCTGTTTGTGAAAATATTCCCCTTTCCGGCGCAAATCATGGGCTGAACTGCCCTGCGGAACGCCCGGAATGTTCCGTCCTCCGGTTCAGGACTGCTTTTTAGCCAGGGCAATAATCTGCCTCTTGATCTCGCGCGCCGCTTTTTTGGAATCCGCCTGGTAGGCCTCATACGTAAAGCACTGCGCCCCGGAGCCGTCGCTGGCAGTCAGCACCAGCTTGGGACAAAACTTGCCCTTTTCCAGGGCCTCCTTCACGGGAGCGGCCACCGTGGACTTGCCTCCCTTCACCGGGAGATAAACCAGCACGCACCGTTTTCCCACGGCTTCAAGAAACCCCTCCGTCACGCCGGCGGCCAGCGGGCAGGTGGTGGCCGTGTTTGTATAAAGATAGGCCACGGGCTTCTTTTGCTCCTGCGCCGTTTTCAGCGCCTCTTCCATCCGGTCCGTGGTGAAAGTGCTTTTGGGCAGCCTGACATCCGCCCGTGAATGGGGAGACGCGGCCAGAAGACAGACACTCAACAGGGTAATTAACAGTTTCATAGGCCGCCACCATACGGGCAGCCCTGGGGCATGTCAAAGACAAAGCCCCTCCTGTTTAATCTTGAACGCCAGGTCACGGTATGGCAGAGTGCGCCCACGATTCGTCGCGCCTGTGGCGAAATTGGTAGACGCGCCAGACTTAGGATCTGGTGTTGAAAAACGTGCAGGTTCGATTCCTGTCAGGCGCACCATCAATAACCCTCTTTAAGTAAACAACTTGAAGAGGGTTTCTTTTTTGTGCTGAAATAGGCGCGAATTCTATAAAACGGCCCCAATCTGTGTACAAAGTGTGTACACTTTCAACCCGTTTTTAGCCTTATTTTACAAGGTATTTCTGTCATAAGAATCACACAATGAACGGCTCATTTGGCTGCCTTGTAAAACGGAAATCTTGCGAGTTATATATAATTGATACAATATCAACATATTGTGTTAATTTATGTCTATCTACACACTCCACCATCAGGAGAGGCGGCTGGATGAAACGCTCTGCGGCAATGGCAGGAAGTACTCGACCGGGGATGTTTTGTTCTCAGACCGTGGGAAACGAATCGTTCTGGGAAAACCCATTGCGGAAGGAGGTGAAGGTTCCGTCTTCACTTCCCATGCCGCATCGGCATCACCACTCGTAGCCAAGCTCTACCATCCGAACCAACGGATGCGTTGGCGTGAGCAGAAGCTTCGGCTGATATGTTCCCGGCCTATTCGTTCCCCGTGCGTGGCGTGGCCGCGTGAGATCCTGTACGACGAACTGCGGCGCTTTGTCGGCGTACTGATGCCCCGGGCGGACGGTGTTCCGCTCGGGGCGTTCGCGTTTCATGCGGAGCTGCTGAAAAAACAATTCCCCTCATGGACCCGTTACGATCTGACCAGGCTATGCCTGAACTTGTCGGCATCCGTCCACACGCTGCACCGTTACGGTGTTGTTCTGGGCGATCTGCATCCCGGCAATGTGCTGGTTTCTACTGATGGCTCCGTCCATTGGACTGATGCCGACAGTTTTCAGATCGAAGACTATCCCTGTTCTGTCGGCACGGAACGGTTCCTGGCTCCGGAGCTCCACGGCAACTTGGGAGACTTTCTCCGTACCTGCAATCACGATACCTACGCCCTGTCCGTCCTGCTCTTCATGACATTGACGCTCGGCCTGTCTCCCTTCGCCCGTCAAGGGGGAGAAGGAGACATGCGGGAAGCCGCCAGGAAGGGTGCACTGCCATACCCGTTTGCTTCGTACAGACCTCCAGCGGGATTCTACCCGCCCGATACCCCCGGACGTTATGTCTGGTCGTATCTCCCCCGCAAGCTCCGCGACGCACTCGGTCACAATCTTACCTGTGTCCAGCGTCACGATTTGCGTCCACGCGCCATGCCGGGGTATCTGGCGCGTTGTTTGCTGCAATACCTCAGGGATATGGAGCCGGGAGGCGGAAGGGATCATCCCATGTACCGGGATCTTCTGTACGACCGTCCCTGCCCACCCCGAAGTCTGCTGGTACAGATGACATCCAACATCTGTGCGGACTGCGGGATTCGTTTCCGGGAGGCTCCTGACGATGTCGCCCGGCGTTTACGGCAATCTCATACTCGCCCCCTGTGCAGGCTCTGCATACGGCGTCGTAGCGCATTGAATCAGGCCTCCCGAAATACAACCATCAACCATTAACTCGAATAAACCATGTCTATATCATCATCAATACTCCCAACCAGACAGGAACAACTCGCCGCCATGTGCGAGTTCGGCAACAACACCAACGCCCGGCTTCCCGTTCTCTTTCTGCTGGATGCCAGCAGCAGTATGAACGGCATTGTCCGGGGCGACAACCAACACATCCTCCGTCAGGAGTATTCTGACGGGATCAACTGGAATATCGTCACGGGAGACAATATCGTCACCCGGATGGATGAACTTAATGCCGGCCTTCAACGGTTCATCAGCGAGATTCTGGCCGATCCTCTGGCGAAGCTGGCCGCTGACGTAGCAGTGATCACATTCGCCCGTACGGTAGCAACAGTAAAGGAGTTCGGTCCGATCCGGGAATCTGACACAGGCCTGAAGATCTCCACGTCACAGGAGAATGAAACGCTCCTGGGTGAAGCCGTCGAATTGGCTCTAGCTGAACTCGACAGCCGCAAGCGTACCTACCGGGCACACGGGGTGGAATTCTACCAGCCCTGGCTTGTCGTGATGACGGACGGGGTTCCGACCAGCGCCCGGCACCGGGAGCTGGAAGAACGATTGAAGGAACTCTCAACTTCTCGTAAGCTGAGCGCGTTCGTCTTCGGTATTGGACGCGTTGACTTGTCGGAGCTTTCCAGCATCAGCCCGGGGCGTGCTCCCATGCAGGTCAATGAGCAGAAGTTCCCGGAACTATTCGCATGGCTGAGCCGGAGTGCCCGCATGGTCAGCATGTCCGTGCCGGGCGACGGGGTATCGTTGACTCCGCTCCCGGAAGATGTGTGGCAGGTATAGAGTAGGTGAAATCAGAAAGTCTTCCGAATGGAGGGCTTTCTTTTAGATAGCCCACAACATGAATGGTGTTATCTCCACTATTTCAAGTTTATGCATTTTTCTAAAATAACGGTCAGAGCTGTTTCAAGAAATCTTCCCATCGGAATGATGCCTCTTGATGAAAGTCGTCGGACGATGTGAGCTTTGAGCTTTGCATGCATGCCGGTTTTGCTATACTCCATTGGGCTTGTTGTTCCAGAATGACTGCTGTTATTCGGGTTGCAATATGGATTGATCGAAAAGAAGACAAGGTATGACCCATCTGCCGACAGAAGATGAAACCCCGGTTCCCGGAGAGTTGTTATTGTATACTTCTCCGGATGGCAAAATCCGTCTGGATCTTCGCATCCATGATGAGACGTTGTGGATGACTCAGCAGATGATGGCTGAACTGTTCCAGACAAGTAAACAGAACATCGGGCAGCATGTTGCGAATATCCTGCAAGAAGGTGAGCTTCAAGAGGATGGAACTGTAAAGAATTTCTTTACAGTTCGATTCGAAGGGGAACGACAGGTGAAACGTTCTGTTATCTTCTACAACCTCGATATGATCATTTCTGTCGGTTACCGGGTGAATAGCATACGGGGCACTCAATTTCGCATATGGGCGACCCAGCGCCTGAAGGAATACATGATCAAGGGGTTTGCCATTGATGACGAACGCTTGAAGAACCCGCCGATTCCCGGAACGACACCGTTGCCGGACTATTTTGATGAATTGCTCGAGCGTATTCGGGACATTCGTGCCAGCGAACGGCGCATGTACCTGCGCATCAAGGATGTTTTTGCCATGGCGGCTGACTATGTGCCGTCCGGAAAGGAAACGACGGAGTTTTTCAGCTCGATTCAGAACAAACTGCACTATGCCATTACCGGACACAGTGCTGCGGAATTGATGATGATGCGGGCAGACGCATCAGCGCCCAACATGGGGTTGACCAGCTGGGTTGGAGACCGAATCCATGTCAGTGATGTTACGGTCGCAAAGAACTACCTTAACGAGGAAGAAATCAGCGATTTCAATCGTTTGACCTCCCTGTGCCTGGACTTTGTCGAGGATCAGGCAAAGAACCGCCGTGAGATATTCCTGCATGAGTGGGAAGACAAGCTTAACGAACTGCTTCGTCTCATGGGAAGGCGTGTACTGAAAGGCAAGGGGCAGCGGTCAAAGAAGCAGGCCCAGACGCATGTTCGGGGGCAATACCGGCTCTATGAGGAACGCCGCAGGCTGGAGGCGGAACATCAGGCGGAACAGGATTATGTGAAAGAACTGGAGCAGAATATCAAAAGGCTGGAGAACAAGAAAGGCCGCAAGTAATTTTCAATTCCAGGCCGTTAAAAGCTTGGGGATGTGTGGTGTGTTTTTTCCGAAAGAACGCGTCAGCATTCTATTCCCACACTTTTTGATCCTCTGTCACCTATTATTGACAATGGATTCTTGATGCATCGTCATTCTTGAGAAACAGGTAATTCCTGTGCCCGTTTCTGTGCCATGTTCATCAGGAAGCTCATTTGATCCGTGGAGTCCTTACTGATAACATCATTCAATTCCCAGAAAAACGCTGCCACTAGCGCATCATTGCATTCTTTCTGAATCCTGTCTTCCATGGCAGGGAGCAATAGTTCTTCCTCCCTGGTTCCAACCGGATAGGCGGCAATGACATTATCAGTGATATTTGACAGGGGCAAGATGACTTCGTTGAGATACCCCTTATTCAGTTCATCACAGGTTGTCCCCCATTTTTTCATCAATGCATCATATCTCTTCCCGATGATGTCGAGGTAATCCATGGCGTCATTGTAGGTCGCAAGGGACAATATCTCCTTTTCCAGCTCCTGTTTCAATTCATCCATCTCCTTGAGGCACTGGCGTTGCACTGTCTCGACTTTTCGTTCGTATTCCTTCGCCTTGCCAAGGTAGTCATCCAGTTTGTAGTAGGTTCGGATTTTTCTGTACAGGGCGTCCTTGAATTCCTGAGATGGCCTGGCGGCCCATTGACCGCCCGTATTGAACGCGGATGGAGAAGTATCAGTCCGGGACGATTGTTGCCATAGCCATACGCCGGCAAGTGCGAGAATGATGACGGCAACAGTGACTGCGTAGGAAACGGATTTTCCGGAAGCTCCCGTTTTCCGTAATCCTCCGGCCTTCCCCTGTTGCAGCCATTCCTTCCACTGACCGGCTGTCTGGCAACGCTCTTCAGGACTGAGCCGCAGGTTCCTGTCAATGGATGCCAGCAATTCCCGGGGCCATGGCTGGGAAAGAGCCATGCCCGAGAGCGGGACGACCTCATCCCGCATCAGCCTCCTGTCGGCCGGTTCGACGGAAATTCCCGAGATCAACTCGTACCAGGTAGCGGCCAACGCATAGAAATCCGTCCATGGGCCGATTGCTCCTTTCCCGGTGATTTGTTCCGGGGAGGCGTAGGCGTACGAGAATTCTCCCTGAGTAATCGTACAGGTCACTTCCGGCTTGTTGAGCGCCGCCCCGAAGTCGATCAGCACAGGCAACCCCCGTTCGTCAAAGAGGATGTTGCCGGGCTTGATGTCGCGGTGGTAGATCCCCTTGCCATGCAGATAGTCCAGACCACCCAGCAGGAGCAGAAGCCACTCGGCGGCTTGCTCCAGGGTTATAGTGCTCTTCCCGGAAGCGGCTTCGTCCATACGTTCCCGCAGCGAACCGCCTTCCAGCCACGGCATCACATAGAAGATGCTGCCATGGGACTCGAAGACGTCGTAGACCCGGACGATGCGTTCATGGTTCAGGGAAGCCAGCGTTTGCGCTTCCTTGCGGAGTGAATCCATAGCCGTCCGGTAAGCCTGCCGGGACGTATGAGGCAACGGGATGATCTCTCCCGTATCCGAATCCCGGCTGCACAACCCCAGGGGGAAACATTCCTTGAGAACAATGTTGCGCCTGAGCTGGCTGTCCCAGGCGATGTAGGTGATGCCGAAGCCTCCCTGGTCCAGCGCCTTGAGCAACTTGTAATTGCCCAGCAGAGATCCCGGAGGCAATGCGAAGCCGGAGGCGTCCATACAATCAGGCAAGCGGGGGATTGCCGAGCCTCGGCACTTCATCGGCTAGGAACTCTTTCAGGGTTTTTCCCTGGGCAAAGGCTTTTTTCTCAAGAACCTTGCGGGTATCCGGGTCGAGCTTCAGGGTAATCAGCGTCTCCTCTTCCACCTGCACCCGGCTCGGGAGAGTCAGCGGGAGCTGCTTGATGAGTTCCCGGATGATATGTTCCTTGGCGGCGGGAATGGGCTTTTTCGCCATCCAGTTGCGGACGGTCGCTTCCGTCACGAAACATCGTTCGGCGAGCCATGCGTAGTCGAAACCGTTGGCCTTGAGCCACAGCTTGACATTCATTTTCAACTCATCCTGATTCACTCCCGCCATGTTTCGGAATGTAGCACTATCGCTCAGGAATGGCAATACGGTTATATAACATCCCTATTTTTGAGATTAAAGTGAGATTTTCAGGTTGACTAAAATCGTAAAAAGGAGATATACAGGCAATGTAAACGAGATGCCGGCAATGAAAAGTATCATCCAGTTCACCTGTCCCCAGTGCGGAGGCCATCAACTGATGCTCGTCGAACGGGCCATGCACCGTTATGTCGTCCAGAGTCTGGAGGCCGATCGTCAGGGAGGGCTGTCTGTCGGACACAAGGTTCTGGTGGACGATTTATGCGGAGAGCCGCTGGGGTACCGCTGCGCGGACTGCCGTCATCCGGATTGCCATGGGAATGATTCATCGGAAGGATTTCAATGGCATTCCCTGAAGGAGGTGCAAAGCGCCGGAGCCATTGCCTGGCCGGACGGAATGGAAACGGTAGAGCACCGGTGCATGGTTTGTTTCCCCGACGGGAAGATGACGCCTGTGATCGTCGAGGTCGTTCATCCCGGAACTCTCACCGAGAAGGAACGCCGCACCGTTCTGGAACGGGAGCAGGCAGCGCATGGCATCCTGATCAGCCAGTCGGATTCCGGGATTCGAACGTTGGCCTGCCACAACTGGAAGCGGGTTAAGAAGCATATTCTGCAATCAATAACCAACGACATGTAATCACATGAAGAGAAATGAAATATATAAAATCGGGTTAGCGACTGGACTGGCCATTGTGACCACCTCCCTATTGTCCTCCTGCGCCATCCTTGTCGGGAAGAGCGCTCGGGAACTTAGCAAGACTGAACCAGGCAGGGAGATTCTGTTTACGTTGATTTGCTCCGGATTGTTTGGTTATTCGATCTTCCTGGCGCTTTACTGGTTGTCCGAGCATAAAGAACCGGCTGCAATCAAGGACTTCAAGACGATTGCCATTGTATTCGCCGTGGTCGATCTCATCCTTGCCGTGATAGACTCCGGTTTTCTTGCTTTGCTGGAATTGGCGGCCATTGTCCTGGTTGCTCATAAAGTTCTGAATTTCACACTGGGCAAATCATTCGGGGTATTAGGCATCAGTATGGGGATTTCTCTTGTCGGAGGTTTTCTGGCAGCAGCTATTTTGGGTGTAGAGATATAGAAACATTCGTACGTCACTCTTTGTGGTATTTTGGCTCTAACTCTTTTCGCGTCTTATCATGCAGGCAAAATCCTATCCGGATGGAATTAACACAAATACAAACATAACAATGAATACAGTACGTCAAAGACAAAGACTTGGGATAAAAAGAAGCATTCTTACTGCTCTGTTGATGGGATTTTGCTGCCTTTTTTATGCCCCTGAGGCGTTCTCTCAAGATGAGCCCGGCGCTCCTTCGCAGAGAACCGCAATGGATGATGACTTTGACAAGTCTATGGCGCAGGCGAGGCAACAATATGGTAATCGCTTGTACCAGCAGTACATGGGAGGGGCCACTACAGCCAAGGAACGTGCTATAGGAGTCCTACGGATGGAGAATGCTATTGCTGAAGCTGAGGGAAAGGGAGATACGGCCCAAGCTAATGCGTTGCGCCAGCAGCTTGCTATGGCTCAGAGCAACAATGAATGGTCGACAGGTCATTTACAGCAGAAAGCTAATGCCGGGGATACGAGAGCACAGAGAGAACTGGATGAATACTACGCATTCATGAAAACCGTGGAAGGTTCTTCTCCTGGGGAGGCGTTTCCATCCCTCATCAGCATCATCTCCGGTCTATTGTTGTACGGGTATATTGTGCTACTTTCTCCCAAGGATGCTACAATAAACCGGAAAACATTGATCCCGTGGTGCGTTGGTCTGGCCATCTTCGATATGCTTGGCAACTGGGTGAACCAGTCATGGCTCTTTCTCTTCGTTGAAATCCTGGTCATCCTTGTAGTCGCCCGGAATTTCCAATGCTCATGGAAACGTTCCTTTGCCATCCTGGGCCTCATGCTTGTTTCAATACTCATTCTGGGAGGACTGTTGCCATTATTCTTCTGATGCGCTTTCTCTCGTTCAGTTCATGAATCTACACTTTGATGCTTATGATTTCCTATTACCTTGCTCGACCGGGCAGCACACAGGAAGGACCTTTTTCCGAAGACGAGCTAAAAGGGTTCTATCATCAGCGGACTCTTCCCCCCGGGTCTTACGTCTGGACAGAAGGATGGGATCAATGGCGTCCCTGTGAAGACGCCTTTGAATGGTTTATTTCCAGCGCCAAGCTGCCGCCTCTTCCTCCACATTCCGGTTCAGAAGGTACGACATCCCATTCAAACACATCGTCTGCTCATGCGGAACAACACGAGAAAGCCTTTTCTCCAGATGAAATGAAGGCATCGACGGCAAAGGAATACAGGTCCTTGTCAGATTGGATGCAGAACCATGAAATTCTGAATCAGATCCATCGATGGGGATTGAAGAAACTGAATATAGGCTATAAATCATGGAAATTGAGCTATTACACTGCAATAGGAACGGGCTTGTTTTTTCTGATTTTAATAGGAATGCTGAATCATAGGGAAAACAATGATGATATAGTATCCTGGGAAAACGCTAGAACACAAAGGCAAATTTCGAATGAGCTCCAAGATCAAAGATTACGCCAAATGGCACAACAAGCGATAATGTACAATAACAGAATTCAGGCAGAACGTGAAGCCAATAAAATTGAGACCTGCAACAGATGCAGGGGAGCTGGAACATGTACTGCGGGGGCAGGTGGATACAATATGAACCGGCCAATTATTGTGTGCCCAACCTGTAGCGGAACAGGACAAGTAAGACATTCAAATAATCCAGGTCCATGGGCGCTTTAAAATTATGAAAAAATATATTACACTTTTTTTACTTTTTTCATTATTCCTGTCGTCTTGTGATAAGTTAACATCCTCAGATAAGCAAGAAATAGATAGGCAAGTTGCCCGACTATCTCCTGAAAAAGAAGCAGATTTTGTTCTTGGTAAAATGTTGTTAACGATCAAAAACGGAGGAGATATTAACGATTGTGAGACGAGGTATCCTTATATAGGAGGATCATGCGAATATCCCACGGCCTTGCATATTGCTGTTTATCAGAGAAAACCTCAAATTGCTGAGCTTCTGTTGAAACTTGGAGCAGATCCGAATGCTCATATCTCTAAAAATGAAATATCCGCATTGCATAACGCTGTCTTTACGGATCAGTATGATCTTGTTAAATCATTGCTGGATCGAGGAGCCAATCCCGATGAAGTAGGAAAACATACCTCTTCACTATTGGGAGACGCCTGCTCTCGATATCGAGAAAGTCCCCAAATAGCAATAGAGTTAATTCAAAGACACGCCAATGTCCGAATCACAGGAGTTGATGGTGCAACCCCACTTCACGATTTAGTGAAGCGTTCAGACTCCGATTATACCTCAGAATGGGGAACTGTCTTTGATCTTATTATTCGAAATGGAGCTGAAGTCAATTGTCGTGATGCGAAAGGGAAAACGCCCTTACATGAGGTAGACAACTTACACATGGCTAAATTACTTATTGCTAATGGGGCTGATATTAACAGCAAGGACAACTTGGGAAGAACCCCATTATTTTACATCAAAAATAAAGATATTATTCAATATCTTATAGAGAATGGAGCTATTCTTGATATAAAGGATAAAAACGGAGCAACTATTCTTCATTATATATTATCGCAAGACTTTGGAGAACTTGAATATTTTAGAGGGCTTAAATTCGAAGCCGATCGAATTAAATTTATTACAGAAAGAGGTATTGACGTAAACATTCAGGATATTGATGGAAATACGCCATTACATTTAATAATGAGAGAACCTTATTGTGAATATATTTCGGAATGGGGAACTTATGACAAGTTCGGAGCGGATGATTTATTTCCACTGCTAGTTACAAGCCAAACTGATGTAACGATCAAGAATAAGAAAAACAAAACAAGTTTAGAACTGGCATATTCAATTTCTAAAGAAACTGGAGATCGGTTAAAGGAAATATTAAGAGAAAAGAATAAGAACGGAAATACCGCACCTATGGATGTTGCCAACGAAGGAGATGCGACACAAGTGACATATGGAGACAAGGAACCACTTAGCAGAGAACAAATCAACGCAAATGCACTTAGAGAAGAGATTGCCAGACGTGATGCTTCTTTCGAAAATTCTCCAGCAAGACGTATGGAATGGATGCGAAATTCAGAACGTCAAAACATGCTAAATGAACTCGCACGACTTGAGACTGCAAAAGCGAACGTCAACATGCAGATTAAAGAAAGAGAACCAGCTCTTATGTCGGCTGTTGATGAGCGACATACGGATAGTGTAAAAGCATTACGGGAAGCCGTAGCAAACGCGAAAAGCAAGGATGAAGGGAAAAGAAAAGATTCCCTTTCCCCCGAGGAGGCTCAAAAACCAGTGGTTTTGCAAGACATATCGTCCGGCAACCTTAATGCAGGAAAAATGTCCATCGCCAACATTAAACGGGCTCTGAAGGACGCAAAAGAGGATGATCAACTACTACTTAACGATCTCGCTTCCGTCGTTACCGACCTTTATAGGTCAAAGCAAGAGATATCCCTGGTTCGTAAACAGAACATCAAAGATGAAAAGCAAATATCCAGCCTTGAATCATGGGCTGTCTCATGCATGACCCCCAACGCTCTTACTGGCCGTACCGATCCGGCAGGGGCGGAAAACGCCAGGCGTAAAGCCCGGATACTTGAGGGAGCAATTCAACAAAGGAATACCGGGATTCGAAACAAGTTGAATGCTCTCGCCGACAGAGCCCGGGAATTGGAGTCAAAGTTGAGAAATAATGGCAGAGCAGAAGATGCCGACATGCTGAAGAAAAGCGCTCGTTATTTTCTACAAGATCTTTGAGTTATCTAGTACTGTCTTCAGATGATACCTTGCCCTCTCCCATTGGCTTATTCGTCTCCTAACAATCATGATGACATAAACGTTACGGAAGATGGGAGCAAGAGCGCGTCGTTGCAATAACACCTCCCTCACCGTCATATATACCAGACACGGGAATTTACCCGCCTGTCATCCTTCACAACATGAAAATAATGAACTGGAACAATGTTTTCGCCTGTACTTTTGTTGCATTTACCTTACCCATTTCGGCGTTATCCGACACGGAACCGTTACCCGATTTTAACGTATTAAAGAAACAGGCTGAAGAGGGGGACATGGAATCCCAGTTTCAACTGGGCAGATGCTACGCTTTCGGCACAGGAACGGACAAAAATGGTAAGCAAGCTGCTCTCTGGTTTCGAAAAGCGGCGGAACAAGGGCATGCCAAGGCTCAATACAATTTGGGAGTAGCTTATGCGACCGCCCTTGGCGTTGATCATGATGATACCGAAGCTCGCAAATGGTTCCTTAAATCGGCTCAGCAGGGATTTGCAAACGCCCAATTCAACATGGGGCTACTGGAAGCTAAAGGAACTTCAGGAACAAGAAATATGGAACAAGCCTTCGGATGGTTCCTGAAAGCGGCCGAACAGGGATTGCCTCGTGCACAGTTTATGACTGGTCTCTTCTATTCTTCCGGAGAAGGATGCCGGAAAGACCACGATGAAGCCATGAAATGGATTTCAAAGGCGGCGGAACAAAATGATACGGAAGCCTTGTTATGGCTGGGTGATTCCTACGCCTTGAATGATGATATGAAGAAAGCCTTTTCACATTGGAAGAAAGCGGCCGATCTCAATCATCCCAAGGCCTTATATATTCTGGCCCAATGTTATGAACAGGGGAATATGGTAGAACAAAATGAACAGCAAGCTTTCGAGTTGTACCGGAAAGCGGCGGAATTGGGTCATATCCAAGCCATGAATACCCTGGCACTTTACTATCTTAACGGGAAAGGAGGAATTCCGAAAAATCCTCAACTTGCCATTTCCTGGCTTACAAAAACAGCGGAACAAGAGGATGCGTATGCCCAAAACTTGCTCGGGATGGGATATTTATATGGGTTGGGAAATATTCCCCAGGATCTGCAACTGGGGGCACAATGGACACTCCGGGCGGCTCGTCAAGGGGTTCCTGAAGCTCAGTCACGTGCCGGTAGTATGTATTTCACGGGTATGGGAGTTGAAAAAAATATGAAAAAAGCCGTATCGTGGTGGGAAAAAGCCGTCGCTCAGGGAGAGAAAAGAGCCCAATTCAGTTTAGGTTTATGCCTTATTGATGGAAATGGAATCGGAAAGGATCCGGAAAGAGGAATCAAATTGATTGAATTGTCGGCGCAGCAAGGAGAAGTGGCTGCACAACATTACATGGGGCTTTTTTGTGCTCAGGGAACATTTGGCATGAAAAAGGATATGGAAAAGGCTATCTCCTGGTGGGAAAAAGCAGCCTCTCAAAATAACCCTGCCTCACTATGTATTTTGGCTCAAATTTATGAAGAAGGCATCCATAAGCCCAAAAATGAAAATATGTTTATTCAATTATACCGCAAAGCGGCAGAAGGTGGAGACGCCATTGCTCAAAATGCTCTCGGCCACTTCTACACGAACGGTCTTTACGGTTTTCCTAAAGACCCGAAGCTTGCCTTTCAGTGGACGCTTAAATCGGCAGAGCAAGGTAATTCCAGTGCCATGGTCAATTTGGGGTATTTTTATGAAGTAGGAGATGGTTCAACCGATCCCAAACGCGTATTTGACAGGCCTTACGGTATCGTACCCAGAGATTACGACAAAGCTGCCGAGTGGTACGAAAAAGCAGCGGTTCAAGGTCATGTTCGTGCGCATTTTTACCTTGCTACAATTTACAGGCTCAAATCAGACGATAGAAAATACATGGAATATCTTGCCAGGGCTGCGAACCTGGGAGATCCGGAAGCTCAATTTGAAATAGCGAACACTTTTCAAAGTATCGGCGATCGTAAATCCGCCGTGACCTGGCTCATGAAAGCAGCCGAGCAAGGATTTACCAGAGCACAAGTTAATCTTGGCTACTGTTATGAAATGGGTGATGGAGTTGCCAAGGACCTTGATAAGGCGGCCGAATGGTACAATAAAGCTGCCAATTTGGGAAACGGGGAAGCAAAATACCTGTTGAATAAACTTAAGGAACAATAACGTTAGGAACATGATTTCATTTAGATGAAAGACAAATCAAATCGCTGGCCCCGGAGTGCCAAGATCACTGTGTGGGTGCTGGGTGTTTTGCTCGTCGCTTCATTGGTTACTGGCTTTATGTTGTATTCTGGACTTATGGATACAGCATACGATCCTAATGTAGCTAATCCTTGTGACATAATTTATTGACATCCAGCAATACTTCGCCGCTCCAAGTTCCCGGTGTAATTATCCCACGCCCCGGTACAGAGCACTGTACCGGGGCGTTGATTTTCTGAACAACTCAAAGAAAGGAGATTCTTATCATGAAAAGTAAAAGAACGCCGACAATCGAAGAAGTAGACGAGAAGCTTCAGGAGATCGCATACGGACCCGCCAAACGTCCGTGGCCCCGGAGTGCGAAGATCACTGTGTGGGTGCTGGGCATCTTGCTGTTCCTTGCCGGTGCCTATGTTGTGCTTGACGCTACAACAGTGCCAGCAGGGGACTATATTACGGACGAAGGTGACATTCATCTCCTCAACAGACTCGTACCGGAATTGCCAGACTCCAAGCAAGCCCCAACAAAAACGGTAAGAGAATTGTAATCTCGTCAGCAACACCCAGCTGTTCCACACCCGGAGCGGCTGGGTGTTGCTTTTCTTTTAGCTCAGTCATAAATACTGTTCATGAGATCTTCCTACTGGCATCAGCTGACCAAGACAGCTACTACGATTCATGGTTCCGGGTACGACAAGTTCATGTCCACTTTCCCGGGACAACGGGATATGAAGCTCTTTCTCATCTGAAATAACACCTTCCCTCCCGTCATATATACCAGACACAGGGATTTACCTGCCTGTCATCCTTCGAAGAGCCGCCATGGTCCCATCCCGGGGCATGGCGGTTTTTCTGTATCCATCCATCAACAACGAAAGAACCACCATCATGGCTATCAAACTCATCGCCAACTACAGCAAACGACTCGGACTGCCGGGATATTCCTCCCACCAGTTCGAGGTCTCCATCGAAACCGAAATCACCCACACATCCGAACTGGCTGCGGAAACCGAGCGGCTCTACGGCTCCCTTCAGACTGCCGTCGACGCCCGGATCCAACAGGTCGGGTTCGTTCCTGACGAACATTACGGCTCACAGGTCACGCAAAGGCCTGCCCTTGGGGCTTCCTGCTCACAGATGATATCCACATCATCCGTGAAACAAACACCGCCTGCAAGCGCTCCCGAGACCTCTGTTGCAACCGTTCCCACATGGAAGTTCTCGGAGAAGCAACAGTCTCTCATCCTGGAACTGGCCGGGAAGGCCGGGTTGGATGACTCTGCCCTGAACGAACTGGCTTCCCGGAGATTCAACAAGTCCGTTGCCATGCTCAACCGCATGGAAGCCTCCGGGTTAATCGACGAACTGATGAACCGCTCCGGTGCGACATTCAAACGTTCGGCATCAGGCAGGAACAACTACACCCGCCGTCCCGCTACGACCTATGCCGGTAACTCCAACCCGTACTGACCTATGATTGCTCCCGTAACCTGTCCCATACGTTCATCCTCCCTGCACCCGGCTATCGCATTGGTGAACAAATTTCCTTCGGAGGCTTCTTCTCCTTCTGCCATCCGCCCGGACTACCTGTCTCCCTCCTCGGTCAAATCGTATCTGTCGTGTTCTCTGCGCTTCTTCTTCGAGAGGGTAGCACAGATACGGAAGCCGACGACGGTTGCCCCGCATGTCGGCAAGGCCATCCACGCCACACTCCAGTCCTTCAACCTCGCCCGATGGCGGGAAGAGGACAGTAGTGAGACGGCCATGGAAGAAGCCTTCTCCGCCCACTTTCTGGAGTTGGAGAAGACGGAAGGCCCGGTGACTACGTCGACGAAGAAACGAGACAGAAGATACGTTCCTGCGCCTTTGACCACGAACTCCAGCTGGTTACCTATCAGATGATGATCGAAGAAGCCACGGGAGACACGCCTCCGTCGCTGGATCTGATCTACCTGGTCAAGACGAAGATGCCCCAGGTGATCCGGGTCAAGATTCACCCAGCCAACGAACAGCGCAAGCAACGCATCGCCGACTTGTACAGGATTGCCTGTGAAGGCATCACTACTGAACGTTTCCATCCCCAGCCCGGGATGCAATGCTCCTGGTGCCAGTACAGGAAGGAATGTTCCGGGTGGTGCAGGCAGTAAAGGGATGGAGATGCTGTCGATTCAGAAGCCTGCCATCAGGTGTGGCTGGCTTCTTTTTAGCTGTCACATCTATATTTCTTCCTCATCAGAGAAGAAGGAAGGAGTCAGTTCCAGAAGCTGGTAACGATTCTTTCTGACTCCCAGATTGTATTCCACAAGAAGAGAAACCAATTGGTCGCCGTCAATCAAATCGATGGGGGTATGGGAGGAGGTGCGCCTCGCTTCATCCCTGGCGCCTCTGGAAAAATTGGAAGTCGTCACAATCAGGCCGCGTTCGTCCGTCCCCAAGCTGCCGCGAAGTTGCTGGACGACAGGAGACTGCACATTGGCTTTCCATCGTTTGGCCTGTACGGCCAGCTTGATATGAATGACATCATGTACCGTCATAATGCCTCGCACATCAACGCCCCCGTCTCCGCCATAGGGAGTCCTGCTCACTTCGGAAAATCCCATTTTACTCAACAGAGTAGTAATCAATTCCTCAAAATCCTGCGGGTTTAATTGCATCATCCGTTCCATCAGGACTTTTCTTTGTTTATCATTGAACGAATCAATGTGACGTTCCAAGCCGGTTGATTTCCAGATGGTCAACCCAACCATTCCATTGCCCAACTTTTCGAAGCGGGGGATCTTCCCCTGTTTTTCTCTTCGCTGGATTTCTGTCAGGATTTGCGCGTACATGCTGGCCTCGGGAGTCAGCCCTTCCGTCTTGAGCCACCCCAACTCCAGGGCTTTGCTGGTAATATCCCTGTAGTGCATGGGGGCATTCCCTGAAAAGTGAAGGAGGACTTTTTCCGCACAGTCCGAAAAAGAATAGGAACCTGCTGACTTCTCCGGTTGTTTCCTTTTAACCGCTTTTCCTGCCTTTTCCCCTGAGTCCGACAATTCGATTTTCACGTTCGGGTTAAGCGCAAAGAGCCCTTCTGCCGCCTTGATGAACCGGGATTGATTTCCATGCTTTTTGATATCCTCATAGATACGCGCTCCGACTGTAGCGTCGGGAGTCTTTCCTTGAGATTGCCACATTCCCCGTTGGATGAGTGCAGCGGCAAGTTCTTTAGGACGCATGGGAGATACAGATTTTTGCAGAAGTAAATAAACGGAATCAAGAAGGCGGCTCATCTCAGGAATTGTCATAGGTTACCATCCTTTCCGGGGCGGGCAATCTCTTTTATCTCTGCTTCCCGTTTATCTGAGTACGATCCGTACCGAATAGGTCAGCATGGGGCCGCATGATTGTGCATCCAATAAGTGCGGAACAAATTTTTGATGAAATACTCTGAATGAGATGGCTGGATACCGCTTTGTATGGTACTTGTCTCTGTAGTTCTACATCTGTTTCATCTTATGCCCATCAAAAAAAGCCAAATATACTCTTCACTCTGGTCTGCCTGCGACGAATTGCGCGGCGGTATGGATGCCTCCCAGTACAAGGATTATATTCTGACTCTGTTGTTCATCAAATACATCAGCGATTTACACAAGGCCGGACGCCGGTCCCTGATCGTGGTTCCCCGGGGTGCGAGCTTCGATGACATGTATGCCATCCGCCACGAGGACGATCTGGGCGACAAAATGAATAAGATGGTCGAGAAGATCACCTCGGCCAATGCGGGGATCGGCAATATCAATGTGGCAGATTTCGACGACGGCAACAAGCTGGGTGACGCCCGAGAGAAAAAAGAGAAACTTGCCAGACTACTTGCTATCTTCAGCCGTCCGGAGCTGGATCTTACATCCAACCGTGTCGATGGGGACGATATTCTGGGCGACGCCTACGAGTACCTGATGAAGAACTTCGCCACGGAGTCAGGGAAATCGAAAGGCCAGTTTTATACCCCTGCCGAAGTTTCGCGCCTGATTGCAGCCGTCATCGGCATGAGTAACCGCCCTGCGGACGGCGAAAGCCTGGTGACTCTCTATGACCCGGCATGCGGCTCCGGCTCTCTCCTGCTGCGGGCGGCAGAGGCTTCCCCTGTCAAGGTATCCATCCACGGGCAGGAAAAGGACGGTTCCACAGCCGGCCTTGCCCGGATGAACATGGTGCTGCACGGGCAGGATACCGCCGTCATTCACGATGGCAACACGCTGGCCAATCCGCGCTTCAAGGACGGAGACGTCTTGCGGACATTCGACTACGTGGTCGCCAATCCGCCTTTTTCGCAAAAGAACTGGATGACGGGGTTCGAGCCTGCTGCCGATCTTTATCACCGTTTCGAGGACGGCATTCCCCCGGAAAAGAACGGAGACTATGCCTTCCTGCTTCATATCATCAAGTCCATGAAGCCCAAGACGGGCAAGGGCGCGTGCATTCTTCCCCACGGCATTCTGTTCCGGGGCAACGCAGAGGCGGATATCCGCCGGAACCTGATCAAGAGACGCATCATCAAGGCTATCATCAGCCTGCCGCCGAATCTGTTTTATGGGACGGGTATTCCCGCCTGCATCATTGTTCTGGACAAGGAAAACGCCGCCGCCCGGGATGGTATTTTCATGATCGACGCCAGCAAAGGCTTCATCAAGGACGGCGCGAAGAACCGTCTGCGCGAGCAGGATATCCAGAAGGCCATGGATGTCTTCCATGAATGTCAGGAGATACCGGGGTACTCCCGCATGGTTCCCTTGGCCGAAATTGATGCCAATGACTACAACTTGAATCTTCCGAGATACATCGACTCTTCGAATGATGAAGTGCGGCAGAACCTCTTTGCTCATCTCAACGGGGGGATTCCCGATGACGATCTCCGGGAGTTGGACGATTATTGGCAGGTATTCCCCCAGTTGCGTACACAATTATTTTCTCCGTCCGTTCATGTCGGGTACAGTGTATTGAATGTACCGTCCGGAAATATCCGTTCGTTGATTCTGGAAAGTCCCGAATTTCAGCAATTCCGCACTGCGGTGGAAAATCGCTTGTCGCGTTGGATGCAGCAGACCCGCGAGCTCATGATGGGGCTCCATGTCGGCGTGCATGCGAAGGACTTCATTCGTACGCTGGGCGACTCGCTGCGCGAACTCTTCCACGACATGCACCTTGTAGATGAATACGATGTGTACCAGCGCCTGATGGACTACTGGGAAGAGCCGATGCGGGATGATGTCTACCTCATCGCGGCCGAAGGGTGGATCTTCAAGACCAGCAACCTGACCAAAACAGACAAAAAGGGGAAAGAAAAAATCACGGGATGGGAAAGCCCCCTTCTACCGGAGACCTTGCTGCAACAGCACTTCTTCCCGGATGAAGTCGAGGAGCTTCACCAAAAACGACTGCAAGCCGAACAAATACAGACAGAGCTTGATTCGCAGGAAGAGGAACAACTGGGAGAGGACGGCTTCTTCTTCCAGTGGGAAAAAGTCGATCTTGCGGCATTGAAAAGCCGTATCAAGGAGATCAAAGGAGATTTGCTGAGAGCAGAAGAACTGGCCTTCCTCCGGGATTTTCTCGCCCGGAAGACAAGCGTCAATGAATTGAAATCCGACATCAAAACGTTGGAAACGAAGCTAAACCTTCGTACTCGGCAGGCGTGTGATGCTCTGACCGAAGACGAGGGGAAAATGATTGTCGTGAATCAAAAGTGGTTAGCGTCTCTTCGTTCCAGCATCCACGAAGATGCGGAACGAGTGATGCATACGTTTGCGCAGCAGTTGAAGATTCTGGCGGATCGTTATGCTACACCGTTGCCGGAGATTGAGCAGAACGTTGTTGAACTCAAGGATAGGGTAACCGCCCATTTGCAGAAAATGGGGCTGACATGGGAGGGGAGTCAGAGATGAGTAGTATTCCCAAAGGGTACAAAAAAACTGAAGTCGGGGTAATTCCTGAAGAGTGGGATGTACTAGATATTGATCATATCACTGATAAAGTTGGCAGTGGAATAACACCCAGTGGAGGCAGTCTCGTCTATTCAACAAATGGGCATCCGTTTATTCGAAGCCAAAATGTTGGTTGGGGAAATTTCATAATGGATGATATAGTTTACATAAATGATCATATACATAAAAAACAGTTATCTACTGAGGTAAAGTGGGGGGATATTTTACTTAATATAACAGGAGCCTCAATAGGTAGATCTTCGGTTGTGTTACGAGACGATTTGATTGGTGGAAACGTTAATCAACATGTGTGTATTATACGTTTATGTGATCAATATGATTCAAAATTTGTTAATATAAATATATTGTCTAATTTAGTTCAAAATCAAATCAAAGCATTTCAAGCTGGAGGTAATAGAGAGGGACTCAATTTTTCCCAAGTAAGAGTTATTAAAATGCCTTTCCCTCCTTCTTCTGAAAGGCAAGCCATTACCGAAGTTCTTTCGGACATGGACGCGTTGATTGAAGCGCAGAAAAAACTCATCGCTAAAAAACGGGACATCAAGCAAGGAACCATGCAGTATCTTCTTTCCGGGCGAGTGCGCCTCCCGGGGTATGAAACCAAAGGCTGGAAGCATACGGATATTGGAGATATTCCGGATGATTGGGTGGTGAAAAAGTTAGGAGATATTTCCGACTTATATCAGCCTAAAACAATTTCTCAAAATGAAATGCATGACTCTGGTCCTTATTTAGTTTATGGTGCAAATGGTATTATAGGACGTTATCACGAATACAATCACAAAGAATCAGAGATTATGATTACATGTCGAGGAAATACATGTGGCACAATCAATATATCATCTCCATATGCTTGGATTACCGGTAATGCCATGGTTGTTCGTATACAAAATAAAGAATTTATAGATAACAAGTTTATTTCATATTTTCTGAAATACACTTCACAAATTTTAGGATCAATTACGGGTGGAGCACAACCTCAAATTACCCGTGAACCTCTGAAAAAATTATGGATTTATTGTCCTCGTTTTTCCGAACAACAAGCCATTGCGCAAGTCCTTTCTGACATGGATAATGAAATAGAAACCCTCGAAGCGGAACTTGAGAAACTTAACCACATGAAACGCGGTATGATGCAGGAACTGCTGACGGGACGCATCCGCTTGATCTAAATACTTCTTCTTTACACCATCATGCAGGACGACACATACAACGAACTCGGGGCAGCCGAACGTGTGACACAGAACAAGGTTGTGGCCTTGTTCCGGGATCATCTGCAATTCACGTATCTGGGAAACTGGAAAGCATCTCCGGAAAATGCCCGCACGTCTCCCATCGAAGAAGGTTTGCTGCGTTCCTGGCTGGAACGGCGCGGAGGGGAAAGTGCTGTCTATGCTCCCAAAATCATTCAGACATTGAAGCGTGCCGCTTCGAATCCTTCCTGTTCTCTCTACGAGACAAACAAGGCTGTTTATTCTCTGCTGTATTACGGGGTGGAAATCAACCGCGAGGTGGGCCAATCTCACACCACGTTGCCCCTTATCGACTGGGATCACCCGGAAAATAACGAATTCGCCGTAGCGGAAGAGGTAAGCGTTCGCCGGGCTGACGGAAAGACGACGCGCCGCCCGGATGTCGTCCTGTATGTCAACGGGATTGCCCTGGCCGTACTGGAGCTCAAACGCGGCAGCGTGACCGTGAATGAAGCGATCCGGCAAAATCAGACAAACCAGCACGAGGGCGAAATTCCGCATTTCTTTTCGACTGTGCAGCTCGTCATGGCAGCCAATGAGACGGAAGGGCTGCGCTATGCGACGACTCAAACGCCCCCCAAGTATTACCTGACATGGAAACGCGATCAGGAAGATACGCCAGTCAACCATCTGCTCGAACACCTTCGGGAACTTTGCTCACAGAAACGCCTGCTGGAGTTCATCCACGATTTCGTGGTCTATGACGCCGGCATCAAAAAGGTGGCTCGCCCCCACCAGTACCGGGGAATCAAAAAGACACAGGAGTACCTGAGGCGGCGCGAAGGAGGAATCATCTGGCATACGCAGGGCAGCGGCAAGAGCCTGCTGATGATCTGGCTGGCAAAATGGATTCTGCGCAACACCCCCGATTCCCGTGTGCTGGTGATTACCGACCGCACGGAGCTTGATGAACAGATCGACCGCAACTTTAACCAGGCCGGAATTACCTCTTACCGGACAACATCCAGCCGGGATCTGTTCGCCAAACTCAACCGGGCGGAAGAACGCGTCATTTGCTCACTCGTCCACAAATTCGGGCTGCGCGAAGGAGATACTGATGACATCATCAGAGAATGGGATGATACGATTCCTGCCGATTTCAAGGTCAAGGGCGACTTGCATGTCTTCATCGACGAGTGTCACCGCACACAATCGGGCAAGTTGGCGAAGGCCATGAAAAGACTGCTGGGCTCGGGTATCTTCATTGGTTTTACAGGTACGCCTCTGTTCAAGTCGGACAAGGAAACCAGCCGGGAAACCTTCGGTAATTTCATTGATACATACAAATTCGACGAAGCGGTCAAGGATGGCGCCGTGCTTGACCTGCGTTACGAAGCTCGCAATGTGGATCAGGATTTTTCTCCCAAGGGAGATATCAAACTCGATGAGAGGTTCGAACGGCTGACGACCGGCATGACGGACGAGCAAAAATACCAGCTCAAGCAAAAATGGGGGACGATGAAGGCCCTGTACAGCAGCCGGGAGCGGCTGGAACGCATCGCCGCCAATATCTGCGAGGACATGGATCGTGATCCCCGGCTGCGCATGGATGCCGGAAACGCCATGCTGGTCGCCGACAATATTTATCAGGCTTTTCGATTTTACGAGATTTTTCAACGAACGGAATTGAAGGGTAAGTGTGCCGTGGTCAGTTCGTACATTGCTTCCAACGAAGCTTCGCGGACAGCAGGCTTGGGGGCAGCCCAGCAATCCGAGGAAATGCTCAAATATGAGACCTGCCAGCAGATGCTGAAGGATTTCGGCTTTCAGACGGCAAGCGTTACCGCCTGCGAAAAATTCGAGAGCAAGGTTAAAGAAATGTTCATCAAGGAGCCGGGGCGTATGAAACTGCTTATCGTCGTCGACAAGCTCCTGACGGGGTTTGATGCTCCTCCGGCCACCTACCTGTATATCGACAAGAAAATGCAGGATCACGGGCTCTTTCAGGCGATTTGTCGCGTCAACCGACTGGACGGCGAAAGCAAGGAATTTGGCTATATTGTCGACTACAAGGATCTCTTCCTGAGTCTGGGGGAAGCGGTCAAATCTTTCACGGCGGAGGCCTTCGAGCATTATGAATCCGCCGATGTGCAAGGACTGCTCAAAGACCGGCTCACAGAAGCGAACAAATTGCTGATGCAGCGCCTCGACCGGTTGCGTGCTCTTTGTGAACCCGTCGCGGAACCGAAGGGGCAGGATGAGTATCTGTCCTATTTCTGTATGGGCGAAAACCTGGAAAAACATCAACGCCAACGCATCGAACTCTATACGGGAACGGCGGCTCTGATGCGAGCCTATGCCAAAGTGTGCGATGAGCTTGATCTGGCCGGGTACAGCAAGGACCAGATTGTTTTGCTCCGGGAGGAGGTCGAACACTTTATTGATGCCAGAGATGCCGTAAAGCGTGCAAGTGGCGACTACATCGACATGAAGATGTATGAAGCGGAAATGCGCAATCTGATTGATACCTATGTGCATGCTTCGGACGCGGAAAGCGTCTCTACGATGGAGGATATGGGAATGGTCGAGCTGCTGGTTACCCGGACGGAAGAAATCATCCGCGACACCGAAAAAAAGACGGGCAAGCACGCGGCGGAGAGTATCGGCAACAACTTGAAAAAGGAGATTACGGAGAAACGTTCGCTCAATCCCAAATTCTACGACAGCATGGGAACGCTGTTGATTCGGCTATTGGAAGATCACAAGAAAGGAGCCATCGAGTACAAGGATTTTCTGGATGGCGTTGTGGAACTGGCTAAAAAGATAAGAGGCGGAGAGCGTCCGCGCCCGCAACCAATCAATACGCCACGGCTCAAGGCCTTGTACGACAATGCCCCTGTTCCGCGCAGGCATGCAGAACGATTCCCGGAGCAGTTTGCACTGATAATGGACAGGAAGTGCGCCGGAATGCAGGCGGGATTTAATGACCCCGTTTCGACACGTTATCGTGAGGCTTTCGTCTTGATTCGGGAAGGAATGGAAGAACTGGCTGGTGAATTCGATCTCGATATCAACGAGGAAATGATCGAGACTGTCTTCAATCTGGCGGTACAACATTACGGCAGATCATGAAGGTCGGCGGCATTAATGTGCGCATCGTAAGGAAAGGCGTCAAGCACCTCAGACTGTCGGTATGCCCTCCATCCGGTGAAGTCGTAATCACCGCCCCGCTGGCGATGGACGAGGATGCCGTGCGGTTGGCCGCTGTGCAGCGGTTGACCTGGATTCATGCACGACGCAGGGAATTCGATGATCAGGAACGCCAGAGCCTTCGCACGTATGAATCGGGAGAGACGCATTACTTTCTGGGTCGCCGCTATCGTTTGAAGGTGGTTCATATCCGTTCAGGAGAACCCCACTGCATCGAACCCAAGGGGAAATTCTTCGTGATGAACGTTTACGCTGAAACGACCCCCGGCAATCGTGAAGAGCTCCTGCATGCGTGGTACCGTCATCAACTGCGGGACATGGTAACGCCCTTGCTTGTCAAATGGTGCAAACGCCTTGAATTGACGGTACCAGTATTCACGATTCGAAAAATGAAGACAAAGTGGGGTTCTTGTGCTCCGGATGCCCATCGCATCCAGCTCAATATGGACCTGATCAAAAAGCCGCCTTTATGCATCGAATACGTGATTTTGCACGAACTGATTCATTTCTTTGAAGCGAACCACACTCCCCGGTTCAAAGCTCTTCTGTCAGCCCACATGCCCATGTGGGAACATTTGAAGGATGTCTTGAATCTGGCTCCTCTGGGCGAAGAGGTTTGGGAGGAAATGACGGAATAATTCATTTGTTTCTACACAATACATCATGATTGCTTGAGTAAGAATCACCTTCGAGTGTTTCCATTCTCAGCCCGGGACGAAATGCTTAGGGCGGGGAAGGAGGTAAAGGAATGAAGTCTATTCCGAAATCTGCCGTGAGGTATGCTTCTTTTTATCTGAAATCATTTACTGAATTCCGATTCCACAAAGTTCCGAATACGCTGTACGATGGCGGTAAACTCTTCAATTTCGCCAAACAACATCGGTTTCATTTGGATGTAGTCACGAGCCCAGGACTGATAACTGTGATCATCAGGAGGCAGGATATTCATATCGGAAGGACCCAGATGTTCGTAATCGATCCATGAATATCCATAATTGACTGCACGTTGTTGTTTGATTTGTTCAAACAAAGAGTTGTCGTACATGCCATTTCTGATCAGGGCGTCCAGATCATAATAGTGTCTGGCCAACCGTGGTTTGCTTGGGCCTCCCCGCACGTTTTCCTCATGCAGAATGAACGCCTTTTCCCAAAAGGTTCGTTTGGGAGAAACGACTTGCAGAGAAACAGGTTCTGCCAGTTCGGGAAAAACTTGGGCTATATAGGAGTCGATTTCAGCAGGAGAGGAAGGTGTTGTCTCTGCTCTGCCGCTTAGTTCCAGTTTGACCGCCGGAGCCACATAGGAACCGGCATCATGTTCCAGCACGGAAGGATAATGAATGAAAAGAACGAACGGGTCGCGAGCCTTACTGAGATCTTCCAGTTCAAAACGAACCCCTGAAATACCACGACAGTCAAAGGATTGCTGTAAGGCTGGCAGGATGAAGTCACACATCAGATTCCTGTAATACTCTCTCATCTTGCGCTGCTTGCGATCACGCTGCGACGAAGATTCACCAGGAACGGGGAGCAACTCTCTGGGCATGTCTGAAAAGAACGCAGGAGACAAAGCAATGTCTATGTCTTCAGAAAAGCGCTGGATGCAATGAAAGGCTTTTGACAAGGATGTGCCACCCCGGAAACACAAATGAGGCTCTAACGCTTGGTTTTCAAACAACATATCCAGAACCCGGCATACCCAGTAGTCTTTTTCCAGAAAGAGAGCTGGCAAACCTAATTGGTTCTGAGTTTCAGCAAGCACATCACGCTGCTGTTCGGGGACAAGCTGAAAATAACGAATCATGACGGCAAATTGCAGATAATGGGACGCATCCATTCAGGAGCTTGGGGTGCCCACCGGTTGAGTTGCTTCTTATCGTTCGATGAAAGGTTTTGAGACAAGCGGGAACGCACTTCTTCCACACTAGTCTGATTCTTACCGAGGAAACGCAATGCCATATATACTTCTCCCATGATGGTGCCTGACAAATCCATCAGGTTTTTGGCCGTGCGGCGTAACCTGATTTGCAAAGCCCCGATACGGAACTCTTTTGACCGTCCATCTGTCAAATACTCATAAGAGGCGGGAACCTGATCGCTCAACCCGAGTTTGTTGGCAAGGCTTGCCCCTGTCGGCATGATGCGGGAACCTGTTTTACGAGCCAGAGCCTGAATGATCTGATCCGGAGACGGAGGCAATGGCCGTTGAGAATAACTGCTGATTCGGGGCATGTAATACAACCCGGTTGCAATCCTGACAATACATCCTCTCTCTGCCAGCCGGGAAAGAGACTGATCCAAAGCAGCCCTGGTACCAAGTTCCTTCAAGTCTACAGCTGAGAACACATCTCCCAAGGCAAATCGCTTTTTGATTTGCTTCAGCATGTCGATTCTGGTTGCGGACAAGTTCATATCTTTCTGAGGAGCTGTAAATAATTTGCACGATCTCTGACATAAGGTCAAGATATATACTTGCACGATTTCTGACATCATGTATTTCGGGCAATCCATCATACGATTCAGGCGTGATGACTCGTTGGTTGATCAGAAAGACCATGAAGAGCATCATGGAAAGACAGCAGATCATTCGAAGTATTACCGCCTTCTTCGAAGATAGAGGTATTACCTGGAACAAGGTTTATATCGGAGTAACTAACAATGCAGAAAAACGCCTGTTTCAGGACCATAATGTGGACAGGAGGGAGGACGACTACATCGTCTGCCAATCCCGGTCTGCTGATGAAGCACGCAGTATCGAAGGATATTTCCAGGAGCTTGGGGCCTCCGGCTTCAATGGAGGAGGCAATGACACCAGCAGCATTGTCTACGCCTATCGCAAAAGGGGCTATACGATTGAATAAGCCTGTCTTTCGGATGGAGACATCCATCTGAAAATCCCCCTCTCTTCACGTCATATATCATTGAGGAAGTAGATGCTCTGCTTCCTGCCTGTGCCCGCCTCCCGGCTTTGTTCCGGGAGGCGGGCTTTTTGTTGCAACAAACCAATCATCAATGAACATGAATACTCGTACATCCACACGTGAACTCTATCGTAACCGAGATAACAGCCCTCTGGACAGATTCCAGATCCGGCGTGTCGCTCCCTCCGTCTTTGCCGACCGTGAGGACGACAGCCGTTCGGAGAAGTACCGTTTCGTCTCGTCCGACTCCCTGCTCGACCAGATGGAAGAGGCTGGATTCCTCGTCGTCGGAGCTCAGGAACAACGTACCCGGAAATCGGACGGCACGCCCACCCGCAAGCACCTGATTCGCTTCGCCCACCGGGACGTGCTGGAACACAACCGTGAGCAGCGCATCGAAGTGGTCATGATCAACAGTCACAACGGCAGCTGCTCCTACCAGCTCATGGCCGGTATCTTCCGGCTGGTGTGTACCAACGGTCTGATTGTCGGGGCGCGTATTGCCGCGATCAACATTCGTCACATGGGTCATACCGGAGAAGAGGTGATCGCCGCCAGTCTCCGGCTGGCCTCTGAAACGCCCCGGATCATGGACGACATTCACCGCATGCAGGGAGTCGAACTACCCTACAAGCGTCAGGTGGACTTCGTTCATGAAGCGGCACAGCTGCGAATGGGAGACGACTACGAAGACAAAATACGTCCCGAAGCCCTTCTGTCGCCCCGGCGCTGGAACGACATCGGCTTTACGGCGGGAGGACCAGCTACCGTCTGGCAGTGCTTCAACCGGGTTCAGGAAAACCTGATCCGGGGAGGCGTTCCTTTAAAACCGCAGACGGACGGCGTATATCGTCGCCGCTCCCTGCGTGCGCTCAATGGCATTGACGGAAACACACGCCTGAACCGGGAGCTCTGGGATCTGGCCGACAGCTATACCCTGAACAACTGATCTGAAACGACCATGAGAAGAAAACAACATCTACGGTTGAAACGTCTGGGGCGGGCTCCGTCCCTGACCGGACTGGAGCTGTCCATTCTCCTGTACCTTCACGGCGACTTTGAACGCAGTGACAAGGAGATCATGGCGGAATGCCATGGCATCAAGCAGGAAAGCGTCAGGCATTCCGTCCGAGGTCTGGCCGGGCGGGAGTTCATCATCCGCACAAAGGAAGAGGAATTTCTGCTTCGGTCCGATTGCTGGCTGATTACCTATGCCGGACGGCAGGCGCTCAGGCAATGGGTGTCCGCTGCCGCTCCGGTTCGTCGATCATCCCGGACAAGAATTCCCGCATGAGGCACGTCATGAACATGAAAGGCATCATGATCGCCCTGGTGGCGCTCGTACTGCTGTGTCTGCTGGGACCGATTGTCGTCGGCGTCCTGTCGGCTCTGGTGGCCGTAGCACCGTACCTGCTAGCCGTGCTGTTGCTCATGGGCGTCATCGCCTTCTTCTGCAAGTAACTCCGACAGGAAAGGAAGAGAACGAGACATGAAGACGATGCCCATCATCGCGCAACTGCGTTCCACGAGCGGATCCGATACGGACGTATCTGGAAGTGGATACGGAGCTATTGGCCCGGATCGGGAAGGCAGTGTCGCTTTGCAGCAGTCATCAGAACGATCCATCGCTGGGGCTGAGCACGCTGACGATTCACGGGCCGTCCATGACGGCTCTGGTGAATCTCCCGGAACTGACGGAAGAACAGCAGAAGTCTCTGGACGACGACGAAAGCATCCTGCTGGATTCGCCGATTCCGGAGGCGGAGCTGGCTACCCTTGAAAGCTGCATCCGGCTCTGCGGTGAAGCCATCGACATTCTTGATGTCCGGTATCTGTATGCCGTCGCCTGCAACAAGCACACACGGGACATGTATGAGGCCAATATCGGGGCCGTACTGAGACATCTGCTCAAGTCCCGCCATCATCCCGGAAAGGAGGTGTTGCCTGATGCTGACGATTGAAAAGTACAAGGGCACCCGCTTCTGGGCCGTCTTTCAAGACGGAGAGCTGTTGGCCGTGACCGTGTACAAACGAGGGGCTCAGGCCATTGTCAGGACGCTGGAAGCCAAGGACGGATAAGGCCTCCATTCAGCAGCTCTTCTTCATCATGAAGGAGAGCTGTTTTTTAGCTGTCGCAGGGAGGTTCCGATTCTGGCCTCAGATTATGAATACGTATTGAGGGTAATGTAGAGCCCGGATATGTCTGGGCCTACGTCTGCAAGTACTTGTTCTCTCCCAGTCTGGATAAACACAGGTACGAGTACAAACTGTATACCCCAGAGTCGGTTAAAGCTGCTATTCCGAAATGGATCAACGAGTATCAGGATAAGGAGATGATCAAGCAGTTCCGGGAAGCCGGGCTGTATGAGCCTCCGAGAATATCGTAGTTGAACCCAGTGTGACACTGCGTGTCTCATTTTCTTGCAAAATCCTGCACTGAAACAGGGGTAAATGTGACACTGAGGGCACAGAATGGCAACAGTCTAATGAGGGATATTCGGTGCTAATGATTGATTAGGAGCAGATTGCAGAGGTTTGAGTTATGGTGTGTAAGGCCGCTGCGCCACCACTTTTGAGATAACACGCATGCGAATCATTCCTCCCGGAATAAAACCGCACAGGCAAACTTTCTGCACGCCCTTCTTCTAAAGAAGAAGGGCGTTGCTGATAACGAAAAGAAATAAATCCCCTTCTGCAGAATAATTGCGACCATCTTGCAGCATTCTCTCACAGCACCCGGAGACGGCTCTCCGGGTGCTGTGATTGTTTTTAGCCCCAGGATGCCCCAGGCAGGCCGTTTATTCTCCGGAGCGAGATATGAGGCCAGCTCCCTTACGGGGCGTTCTGAAGCCATTTATACCCCAATATCGAGGACATTCTGCCACGCAGCGGACTTCCTGTATGAATTCCTTGTTGCAAACAGTTTATTGTTTTGAATCACCCTGATATTTCATGAGGTCAAGTCCATAGGTTCGCAACTGCATGAGTTCGTCCACAAGGTTCCTGACAAACTCGGTTTTTAACGCATTGAGCTGCCGTTTTTTCATTCCGAACAAAATTTGATAATCGGTGTCTGTCGCTTTCTCCTCCAGATATCTGAAAAGATCAGGATGTTCGAAAAGTTCTTTCCAGTTTTGTGACTGATGAAATTCCTGCACCTGTTTATTTGGAATTTTGATTCTGCCCAAGTAGCACCCCAGTACATATGCTTCGATACCACCCGAAGCAAAGCCGTAATAGCGCGGAATTCCTTTCTCGTCAAAGGGGCCGTTGTTCCACGCTTGAATACTGGAATCGAGCCAGATTTCACGTTGATATTTCAAATACGACCGCAGCCCGTTTTCTGTCCAGGAGGGGATATGGTACCCGTCAATCGGCTTTGGCCATTCCTTGAATTCCGACAGCATTTCCGGGCACAGAGATACGATACAGCATATACGTTCTGTTATTTTTGACTGCCAACTGATTATCGCTTGAGGGTGGTAAAATTCGGGAGAATCATGAATTCCATGAATCACACTGAACGGTTGTTTGCGTGTGCTGAATCTCTGGACAATCCAGTCAACGAATGGGATCGAACGCTTGAGGGCAAACGCTCCGAGATCATCCAGATAGTCTTCGTAATCCGTCATGGTGGAATCAAAAAGAAGCCGGGCCCAATGGGTATGTTTAAGCAGCCATAAAATGATAGCACCGGGAGGCAAGTTCTCTTCATTTTTGTACAGTGCAATAGCCTTTCTTACATCGGCCATGGCATGTCTCTGCCACTGTTGAACCAGCCTGTTCAGCTCCCGCAAGGAAACCTCCTCTCCTTCCTTTCGATAAGGAACCCATTCCGGGATTAGCGGCTCATCACCCTGTATCCCGGGGGAAGAGTCGAGACTGGGGCGGTCAGGGCGCAGCCCTGCCGCCGCAGGCGAGCTATTCATTCCTGTCGAAGTCGTCGGTAACGACAGGTCAGAGGCGGTGCCGAGACCTGTCGTTATCAGACTTTTGTTATTCACGACGCAATTCTTCATCTCGGTCATCCGCAAATTTTCATCTTGGTTTTGCATGGCTTCAATTCGTACCCGACGTCCATCAGGTATCTTCAGAGGAGGGTTCGAAACAGCTTTGTATAGACAAAGGGTACCTCGAACATCCCTCTTGCTCCGGAGAGGTGATTCTTCCAGATACCCGGCTTTGCGTAACTTGTTAAGGCGTGACTTCAGCGCAGACACAGAGATCTTCTTGTTCAAAAAATGAGGCAATTTCTGATGAATGGCCTTGAGTGTATGATTTTTCGGAGGTGTCGTCTGGCAATGGATGTATAACCAGAGCCAGAATGCCCGGTCCTTGGCAGTAAGTCGAGTGTCCAGCATTGGCCCGTTGGGAACGGGGATTTCTATGCGTTTGATGCCTTTTTTGTCAACTTCTCTGATATTTAGACAGATGTCTTGATGCCTTTGACGATCACAAAGGTTCAGACCTCTAGGAACACCTCCTTTCGCTACTTCGATCCAATTATCAGGGAAGGCGGTCCTTGCCCTCCAGTTTTGCAGGTCATGATAATACAGAGGAGTTCCTTCCTTTTTGGGTATACGCTGTTTACAGCACCAATGATTTTTCGCAAGGGCATTTAGCACAGAAGGCAGGGTTCTTACGGAAATGCCTGTCCCATTACTGATTGAGCTGATGGTATGCACGGTAAAACAATCACGTGCGTAAAGATAGAACCAGACAACTGCCTGGTTGTGATCTTCGAAGAGTGAAAGCATAATCCGAGAGAAAGGCGTGTAGTTTCCTCTTCTTTCGGTATATTGTGCTTCGATTGATGCGTCGGAACGCTTCCTTTGTTTTTTGCAGGTACTCATGATTAGTATGAAGCAAGAGCATACTTTGCTAATGAAAATAGTTCCTTCAGGCGCTCTTGATACTGAAGGGGGAAAATAATGTGGGATCTCGTTTGGATCTCCCGTTCAAGTTTTATGAGACTCAGCGAGTCTCCTTCCCGGCTATGCCGGAGTGCCTGCCTTCATCAAGAATGCAGGACAATTAACCTTATTAAGTAATATGAGAAATGCCCCTGTCGTGAAACTCCGGCGAACTCGCTGGGGGTGGAACTCAAGGAACAGGTATGAGGAGCTAGACCACCATTCCTTGTACGTTCCGGGTTTATAGAAAACCCAATGAAACGCTTGAGAGCGTCAAGATGTCCTGCGCTCAATGGTGACGACGGACAACGAAAACCAGTTACTACATCTGAAGATGGAGGTCAACAAAAACAGCAGGTTAATGACCAGTTTCCTCCGGAAATACATGGAACCATGCTTCGCCTTCGGCAGCACGAACGCCTTCCCGGTAATGCTTTTCCGTCATGTTGGTTCCCGAGTGTCCAAGCCACATGGATACCCGGGGTATATCGTGTGTTTTGGCTGCGGCATATGAGGCAAACGAATGGCGTAGGGCATTATGCGGTAGCGTGATGCCTGCAATTTCTGCCATTTTTTTGAGGCAGCGTCCATGGCGATTCTCGTATAATCTGTCAATTTCGTCAGGAGCCGGTTCATATTCCGCCAAGGCGAGCCAGGCCTTGGCAGCGGCAGGGAGTGGAACAAAACGTTGTTTCCCGGTTTTGGCTATTGAGGCCGAGACAAATACTTCATCCTTTTCATCAAGGATGGCATCCCGTGTTATTCTAACGCATTCGGAACGGCGCAGCCCGCAAAAGGCGACCAGGACCAATCGGAACAACATTCCTCTGTCGTGCTCAAGGGCAGCTTGCAGGAGTTTCTTCAGTTCAGACGGAGAGATGATACCAATCTGGACAGATTCCGCTCTCGGAGCAAGCGTTCTTTCAACCGGGTTATACGCAATGAGGTCCCTGCTCTGCGCCCAGACAAAGAATCCATGCAGGGTTGTACGGTAACGCCGTTTGGTAGCATTACTGAGTGGTTGTTTCCGATATCGGAATGAGGCCAGCTTTTCTTCAATCATGTCCGGCATTATCTGATTGAGCGGAAGGTCTTCCCATCCCAGTAGCCATTTTTGCAGTTCCATGATCATGCTGTCATGATGGGCTTTTTTGATGAGGTTAGATTCGAGCTTCTTATCGATCACTTCCTGATATTGCTCTGCGAGGGTGCCGAACTTTCTTTTGAAGTCAACTTTGACCTGTTCTTTCTTGTTCGCAAGGAATCTGGTCAGAGAAAACAAATTGGTCAGTTCTTCCAGCCTGTTCAAATTTTCCTCGTCCGTACGCGTTACCATCCAGTTGCCATTAGCGTCTTTCCGACCATAAATCGCGCCACTGGCTATTTCTCTCTTCAGGTTCTTCAAGGCTTCACGTACTACCAGATACAAAGGGAGAGAAGATTGTTGGGTTACTTCATCATAGATGCTCCTGAATTCTCTCCATAAAAGAATAGCATTGTAGTCCTGTTCATCTACATGTTCCCTCCATTCCTGCTTTCGCAAGTGTTCCGGCAACATATCGTTCAATGATTGATGCTGAAGTCGTTGATAGGCTTTCAGCGCCTCTTCATAGGAATCAAAGAGTCGGTGAGTTTCCCGGTCACCGGACATATCGCGCACCAGCCATTTTCTCTTTCCCCGGTGCTTTCTCGGGGAAAGAGAGGCATGTGAACCATATTGATTTTTTCGGGATCTTCTCACGGTTGAAAGTATCCCATGATCATTTATATTGACAAACCAAAAGTGTGTACAAAGTGTGTACAGTCATATAACTTATTGATAATTATCATACAGAATCAGACTTAGGATCTGGTGCCGAAAGGCGTACAGGTTCGAGTCCTGCCAGGCGCACCATTTATACCCCCCTTAAGTAAACAACTTGAAGAGGGGTTTTTGTTTATGGTGAAAAATTGGACCCTTTCACGCCGCTTTCGCCCCTATTTGACAAGGTATTTGCGCCATGCAAACTACATCATGCACGGATATTTGGCCGCCATGTAAAACAACAATCCAGTGCCTTATTCATCATTATTTACGCTTGTTACCATCAGATAAGGCGATTGGATGAATTACTCCGCAGTAATGACAAGAAGTACCCGGCTGACGACTCCCAACAGAAAAGCCGGCGGCCGCCCTTCGCACTCGCCTGCCCTGTCCGTACATTTGGAAGTCAATTCGTACTCCCGGCAAAGAGAATATTTTAAAATCCTCCTTAAAAATTAATTTAAAATCCTTATTATCAACATAAAAAATAATCATGCATACCATTTATACATGTACCCAAGGGAAAATCGAACCCGTTAATATCGGAAATTTCATACCACGCATCCAACAATACGGTCAGCATCTGTCCCCCCGCCACTATCAGGGCCCAACTCCATATATTCCGAAAAGACAGGGAATAAAACGCAATATTTTGACTACATATCAAAAAGGCCTGTTAACATTTGACGCCAATCCAGCAATGCTGTATTCCACCAACCTGTTGTCGTGCGTTTCAGTCATTTACACATCGACAGACATACGCGCTCAAGCATGCGCCCATGTTCATCACGTCAATTGCGGCAACCTGGCACTAACTGATATTGATCAAGCAATCCAGTCCCTTTACCCGGACAATTCAGCCTATCCATCCGACCCCCGTAAAATCTATGTAGTCTATGCCCACCCCACCAGCAATGTTTCGTACGGAGATGAAATCAAAAAATTGATGGAATGCGGCATTCTCTTGAACAACATCGTGGAAATCGAAGAATTGCCTACAGGAAGCTTCGGAATAGATAATAATGGCTATATCGGCTGCGTTGATTGACGCACCCGCATGTTCATTTCCTTCTCCCTGGCAAACAGACAACCCTGAATTTTTCATTCCCTTTTCCGGGAGGCTACCTGAACTTTTTCAGGAAGGGTGCAATGAACGCCGTGCCCAGCCCCACCAGGGCAATGAGGGAGAAGGACCACCGGAGGGAGGAAGCATGGGCAATGTGGCCGATGACCGGAGGCCCCAGCAGGAAGCCCAGAAAGCCGATGGTGGAGACGGAGGCCAGGGCTACGCTTGGTATCATTTTTTTGGATTTTCCGGCCATGCTGTAGCAAAGGGGAACGATGGAGGAGGTACCGAAGCCCACCAGCAGGAAGCCCAGCGTGGCGGACCACAGCATGGGGAACAGGACGGAGACCAGCAGCCCGGAGGCAATGAGAATGCCGCTGGCGCGCAGCACGCGCACGGGGCCGAAGCGCATCACCATGCGGTCCGCCGTAAAGCGTCCCAGGGCCATGGTGCTCATGAACGCCACGTAGCCCATCTGCACCAGTCCGGGACCGGGCTGCACCACGCTTTCAAAGTACACGCCGCTCCAGTCAAACATGGTTCCCTCGCTCACCATGCTTCCGAAGGCGATCAGTCCGATCACCAAGACATAGGCATCCATGCTCCGGAACATGCCTCCGCCCTGGGTGGAGGAGCGGCGTGCATCCCGCGGCAGGAGGGAGGGGGAAAAGACGGCCAGAATGACCATGCACATCAGGAAAATGGCGATGAAGTGCATTTCCGTGGATACCTTCCAGTCCACCATCACCGCCCCCAGCAGGGCGCCGAAGAATCCCGCCAGGCTCCACAAGCCATGGAACCGGGCCATGATGCTGCACTGGTACAGCCGCTCCACTCCCACGCCCTGCGTGTTGACGGAGATATTCGTCAAATTAGCGGCCACCCCGAAGAAAAACAGCCCCGCCGCCAGTTCCCAGAAGGAGGACGCCATGCCCAGATACACAAGCACGGCGGGATAAAAGATGGAAGCCGCTATCAGTATCCTCCGGCTGCCGCAACGGCCCACCAGATAGCCGGACAGCGCCATGGCGGACATTTGCCCCACCGGAACGGCAAAGAGCACGGAGCCAAGGTCGGCGTCATTCAGTCCCAGCGCATTCTTGATGTCCGGAATACGGCACGCCCAACTGGCGAATACCAGGCCCTGGAGAAAATAGAAGGTGCTGACCGACAGGCGGTAGACGCCCTGCGTCGTTTTGGGAAGAGGCAGATTCATGCTGGATTTCCTGGTCACGCAGACGCTATCCCCATTCCCTTTCCCTGGCAAGAGAAATCATCTTTCATACAATAAGAATTTATCCGCAAAAGAGACATAGAGGCAAGGAATAAGCCTTAAGGGGATTTTTCCCCGCCATAGGATTTCCCAGGGTTGTCCCCTTTCTTCCACATGAAAAACGCCGCGTTCCCGACGGAGCACGGCGTTTGATGAAATGGAATAAGGAAGGGTCAGCGGGGATCGTGGTGCCAGTTCAGGGCCCCCTTGCCCAGCGCGTACAGGTAGGCCACCAGCAGAATGCCGATGAAGATGCACATGGCCGTGAAGGATTCCGGATTCATCATCACATAGTCCCGGAAGTTGACGGCCCAGGGATAGAGGAATACCACTTCCAGGTCAAAGATGACGAAGAGCATGGCCACCATGTAGAATTTCACGGAGAACATGGGAGCGCCTTCCCCCATGGGAATCATCCCGCATTCGTAGGGAATGTCCGCAGGCTTGCGCACGGAGGAGCGCTTGCCCATCAAGATACTGAGCAACAAGATAATGCCGGCCAGCCCCAGGGCTGCCACCACTTGCACAAGCACTGAAAAGAATTCCTGATTCATGACGTCTGGCACGGATGTACCATATACGCCCCGGAAAAGCAAAACTAAAAAGGGCAGCGGCTTTCATGCTGACGGGGGCGCCCGTTTCCTCCCGGAACCGGAACCGTTATGATGAACCGCGTTCCCCATGTCCCTGCATTCCTTCCTCCAGTCACGGCTCTGCCGCACATTTTCCTTAGAAAAACGGGCGGCGCAACGGTTCCACCCTCCGGAACCGATACCGCACCGCAGCCACTGGAGCATCGTCAAATGGATGCTCACGCGCCGTCCGCGCCCCTATCCGTCCGTGGCGGAAAACGCCCGTATTCCCTCCTTTCATGTTCCCGTGGAACGGAGGCAATGGGAGGCCGTCATGGTCAATCATGCCACCATCCTGATTCGGCTGCACGGCCTGAACGTGCTGACGGACCCCGTCTGGTCCGGCCGCGTGAGCCCCGTGGCATGGATGGGCCCCAAACGGAAGCGGCCCGCGGGTATCGCATGGGAGGATCTGCCGCAGGTGGACGCCGTACTGGTTTCACACGACCATTACGACCATTTTGACGCGCCCACCCTGAAAAGGCTGGAGGAACGCTTCCACCCCATCTTTCTTGTTCCTCTGGGGCTGCGCCGCCTGCTTCTCCGCCATTGCGGCGCACAGGCGCAGATCCGCGAGCTGGACTGGTGGCAGTCCGCCGCCCTGCCGTCCGGGGATGGGGAAACCACCGTGACTTTTACCCCCGCACGGCATTACAGCGGCCGCAGTCCATTCCACGGAGACGCCAACCGGTCCCTGTGGGGAGGCTTTTTCCTGCGCGCGGCGGACGGCCCGGGAATTTATTTTGCCGGAGATACGGCCCGGACACGCTTTTTCGCGGAAATACGGGACCGCCTCGGCTCTCCGGACCTGGCCCTTCTTTCCATCGGGTCCTATCTTCCGGAAGAACTCATGGCAGGCGTCCATCTGTCGCCGCGCGACGCAGTCCGGGCCTTTAAAACGCTGCGCGCCAGGCAGGGCATGGCCTTCCACTTCGGCACCTGGCAACTAGCGGACGACGGCTACCAGGAAACGCTGGACGATTTCCGGGAAGCCCTTCGCCGGGAAGGCGTGGAGGAAGCATCCTTCATTGCCGCGGACAACGGCTTTACGCTCCCATCAAATGGAGAACCCAGTCCCCAGCCGCTTCCATCAGAACCAGATATCCCGCCAGAATCCCAAGAAGGGGATCCTCCAGCTTGAACAGCAGAAAGCCAGTTCCCGGCAAAACGCCGCCCACGCAGGCGAACACGGCCATCACCGGCATGGAACATAAGCCTGCCAGCCACGCCAGGATGCCCCATGCCCTTGTTTTACCAGTTTCCCTGCTCCCGGCAATATGGACCGGACGGCTCAGCAGTCCCCGGCCCCACCCTGCGGAGCATGGACCTCCAGCAACTTTCCGAGCACCTGCATGACTCCGTTTTCCTGATTGGACGGGGCCTCAAACGCGGCCATGGCACGGATTTCCGGCACGGCGTTCGCCACGGCATAGCTGAACCGGGCCTGCCGCATCATTTCCGCATCATTCATCTGGTCCCCAAAGACCATCGTTTCCTCCGGAGAAATGCCCAGTTTCCGCTGAATCAGCTCCAGGGCGGCGCCCTTATCGGCTCCCTTCCGGCTGATGTCCATCCATTTTTCTCCGGAGACGGCCACCTGGAAGCCATGCTCCAAATGCTTCAGGCGGGGATAACTGTTTTCCTTCGCTCCCTTGAAGTCATATACGGCTATTTTCAGCAGCTTGTCCCCCTGCACGTCCAGCAGGTCATCCACCTCCTTGCAGCGGGTGTAATACCGGCGGGCCTCCCGGACGAATTCCGGCTGTTTATCTTCAATATATGCGGAGTCCAGGCCTGCAAGGACAATGCACGTCCCTTCAATGCGCCTGATCATGGCAATCAGCCCGGCCACCGTTTCACGGTCCATGTCCAGCACCAGCCATTCTCTGGAACCAGACGCCACATAGGCGCCGTTTTCGGCAATGAACAGCATCCGGTCCGCCACGGGGGCAAAGGTCCGGCGCAGTCCGTCATACTGGCGCCCGCTGGCCGCCGCAAAGCGGATGCCCCGGTGTTCAAGTTTTTTAAAGAGGGAGAAAAACGCAGGGTCCAGTTCTCCCTTTCCATTGAGCAGCGTTCCATCCATATCGGACGCAATAAGTTTGACGGAGTCCATAACGTTGCCTGAATCATCATGCGCCGTTTCTTCCAAGGCAAGAGCGGCTTCAGACAGCATGGGCCAGGCGACGGAAGAGACGTTTCAGCACACAGTAACGGAAATACCGCCTTTTTTCCGGCTGTTTTTACGGAAAACTGGTGCTCCCTGCATTTTTTAACTTCAATGGCAACAACAGCAAATGAAAGAAATTTTAAGACAGCCGTCACAACCGCAACGCCTAACGCATCATACCGGATTGTGAATCCGGACATAATTCAAATAATTGGAATTAAATGAACCACATCATAAGACCCATGTCCAATATGACGTCCGGGGCATGACACCATATTTTCCGCCACCCTCGCAAATGACTTTATCCACGGGCTTCTTTTCCATATCAGGCGGGAAAAAATCTCCCTCCGGATTCACAATCCGCCGTTTAAATTTCCATATAATTCGCTCCGGGCATTCCTTGCGCGTACCATTTTTTCATTGCCCGAAGTTACGGATTCCTGCATCATGGCTTTTTGCAGTTCCCCTGCTTATGATACACACGACCTTAAGAAAGAAAACCCTCTGGTTTCTTGGAGCTTTGAGCGTTTTTGCGGCTCTTGTCGCAGGCTCCACCATTTTCTGGTTCCTCAGGAATGACCCTTCCCCCGCGGAATGGAAATTCAACCCTATCTGGACAAAAGCGGAAAGGGAGCAAATTCTTACCGCAGCGGATTTCACGGCGCACCGCAGCCCGGAGCGTTTCATTTTCCGCGGGCTTTCCCCCAATTCCCGCCATATTGACTGGCACATGTTTTCCGAGGTTTCCATGCGCCAGTACATGCAGGACGAAATCAGGGAAAGGCTCCAGATGATCCGGAATACGGCGGAGAGCGCGGACGGCCGCTGCAGCACCTCGTCCCACGAAACCCTGCTGCACCTGGCTGCGGGGCTCGGAGAGGTGCAATTGCTGGGCCGCCTTCTGCAGCGCAACGCGGACCCGAACCTCCAGATCATCCTGCCGCACCAGGCCCTTCCCTCCATCCCGGGGTCCGAACAGGGGGATACACCCCTGACTTATGCCTGCCAGCCCGGAATGGACGATACCAGGCCCCTGCCGGTGCACAACAGGCTTTCCTGCCTTAACCTGCTGATCCAAAACGGCGCGGATGTGGATAAACCGGGCCCGATGGGCTGGCCTCCCCTCGTCATGACCTGCGTAGCCGGCATCGGAGGGGCGCCCTATGAGGAAACGGCTCTGTTTCTTCTGAAATGCGGGGCGGATATTTCCCTCCAGCCGGAATTGAGGGGTAAAAAAACCAGTCTGCTGACCTGGGCCGCCGCTGCCGGATACCCTCTTCTGGTCCGCAAGCTTTGCGAAGCCGGGTATGATCCCAATTTCCGCGGAGAGATGACCCCTCCCCTTCTTTCCCTGAACCTGAACACCCCGAAAACCGCGCTGCAAATCGCGCATACCCTGCTGGAGTACGGGGCGGACGTCAACGCGGCCATGCCCATGAACACGGCTCCGCCGGATTCCGGAGGAGACACGGCCCTGCTGAACCTGTGCCGCCAATTGGCTTTCATTGATATATCCCATCTCCCCCAAATCAGGGAACTGGTCAATCTTTTCATCAGCGAGGGGGCGGACGTCAACCATCAAAACGCAGCCGGGGAAACGGCCCTCATGCTGTGCTGCCGTGACATGCTGCTGGGGGACGATTCCCTTGACCGCCTGAAACTGGGCATTGCACGCCTGCTGCTGGACCACCAGGCAGACCCTTCCCTGCGTGACAAGTACGGGCGCACGGTCCTCCAGCAGATAGGCAACCGGTCAAACGACCATCTGCACATGGTCCTGAAGAACCTGCCGGAGTTAAACGCTTCACCGCTTCCGAAAAAGAGAGGCCGCTGAGTTCCTGCCGCCCCCCTGCGGCAGGACGCCTTTTATTTCACCCGGGCGTTCACCGTATCCAGCAGGACGCCGGCATCCGGTTTGGAACCGGTGCTGATGAAATGGATGTAACTGGCTCCGTTGGGAGATTGATTGGCCATTTTCAGCGTTCCGGCCTTCTTCCCGTCCAGGGAGACCACAGCCTGCGGCCCCTGCCACAGAATGGAAATTTCATGCCACGCGCCGGGCGCAAAAGGAACTTTTTTCATGCCCAGCAGCAGATGGGGCGCGGGCTTCAGCTTGATGGGGAAGGTGAACAGGGCGTAATCCTTCGTGGTGGTATCACAGGCATTGAACAGGCGGTCCGTCAGGGAAACCTGAAGGCCGGAATCGTCCGCCTGGTCCCCGTCCGCCACGCGGAAGCGGAACTTGACCAGCCCCGTGGTCCCGTTCGGGAAGTTCCAGGTGGCGCCCCCGTTCTGGTAATCCACATTGGATTTCTCATTAACCAGTTCTGGATCATTCAGGCGTTTGATTTGCAGCACTTTTTTTCCACCTCCGGAGGGGTCGGGCACCAGTTCAGCGGAGGGTTTGCGGTTATAGCTGCAATGGCCTTTTTTCTGGGGGATATAGGTATGGATGGTCCACTGGCCGTCCAGGTCCCTGCCCGTCTGCGTGGAACGCGTTTTGGCAGCCACCCAGCGGCGGTCCACGATGACCAGGCGGCGGTGGTTTTTGTGCTGCCCCAGGGAAATCAGGATGCGGTTCTTGTCAAGCTGCACCATTTCACTCTGGTGCTTGCCGCGGTCCTCCGGACCGTCCAGGGTGGCATAGCCGGGATGGTTGCGGTGTTCGTCCAGAATGATTTCCCGGAAGCCGTACCACGTCTTTCCTTCGTCATCAGACATGGCGATGTGGTGGGAATCACGGTTGGTGAACACGTCCTCCCACGTGCCGTTGCCTGCCGTGGCGTTTTCAGGCAGGGCCATCGTGTTCGTCCACAGGGAGACGATGGTTCCGTCATCCAGGCGGCCCAGCGTATTCATGGTCAGGGTTCCGAAGAAACGGGACGGCTCCGGCTTGCTCCATGTTTCACCGAAATCCTTGGAGAAAGCCTGCCACGCCTGGTCCTGGGAGGTGCGGGCCAGCGCCCACAGGGTGCCGTCCTTCATTTCCAGCACTGTGGCTTCCACGGCATTGTTGAACCACCTGACGCCCTGGTGGGGCGGCCTGGCTTCATGCTTGGGAGAGGTAACGCCATTTTTGGACACGCGCCAGGTCAGGCCTCCGTCGTCGGAAATATGGAACTTGGTGCCGCCGCCCATGTTATGGAACGGCACGATCACCCTCCTGCCCTTGTTGACAAAGGTGGGCGTGCGCATGATGCCGCCCAGTTTTTTCAGATTTTTCTGCTTCTCCGGATTTTTCCAGTCTTCCTCCAGCTTGCCGTCGTTCGTGACCGCAAACCACTTGCCGTCCAGGCCTCCCTTGGAGAGGAAGATGAACCCTCCGATGGGCTGCACGCGGATGAATTCCCTGGTCACGGGGTTGCGCGCAATCGCCGGGGATTCCTTGGGAATGCCTCCATAGTTGGGCGGGTAGCCGCTCGGAGCCGCCTTCATTTCCCAGGTCTTTCCGTTGTCCTTGCTGACCAGGTAGTCCGGTTCCTTGCGGGTGCCGGAGTAATAGCGGATTTCACGGGAGTTCACGCGGATGAGGCCGCGTCCGGCATCGGACGGCGGCGTAGCGACAATTTCAGGCTCCGGAGCGGGAGCGGCGTTCTGCTGGGCATAACAGCAGCAGACGGAACCGGCAAACAACGCAAACAACAGGTTTTTCATAAATCAAATACTAAAGGCGGTACATTTTCCTCAAACAGGACTTCCCCTTCAAGCACAATTCCCTCCTTCCTCAAAAAGACCACCGTCAGGAATGCTTGCCCGCGGATTTCCCGCCGCGGTATTTCGCATCCAGCTTTTTCAGAAGTACGGCCAGTTCCTTCTCCAGCACCTCGTACCCTTTGGCATTGGGATGCACTACATCCTTCATCAATTCATTGCGCGGAGAAACGCCGTCCGCGGAAAGGAGAGCCTTCCCCGGATCGGCAAAAAAGACGTTTTTTCCATTCTGCAGCTTTGCGAGCAGCTTGTTCGTCTGCTTCACCGGCTCCGTCAGGTTTTTCTCCCTCCTGGGCAGAATGCCCAGCAGCAGGATTTTGGAAGAGGGGCATTTCTGATGCACCAGGCGAACAAATGCCTTGATATTGTCCGCACAGGCCTGCGGAGCATCCTTCCGGTGGCCCAGATTGTTGGTTCCCAGCAGAATAATGATGACCCGCGGGGAGATGCCGGCCAGCTCCCCGTTCTGCACGCGGTAATAGGCATTGTCCACATAATCAAAGCCAAAGCCCATGTTGGTCACCGCATGGGGACCGAACAATTTCTCCCAGGAGGCCTCCCCCGCCTTCCTGCTGTCTCCGGAGGGTTCCCCTCCCCAATGATGGGTGATGCTGTCCCCTATCATCACGTATTCCGGCTTCACGGCCCGGTTCCGCTTCTTGACGGCTTCATGCCGCGCATTCCAGTCATACGGATCCCGCTGGTGGGGTTCCGGCTTCAGGGTGGCGGGCAGCGCGGCCGCAGGAGCGGAAAATGCGGGGAGCGCCAGGCAGGCGGCACCCAGCAGCGCAGTGAACGTATACAGCAGGGAATTCATGACGGAAAAACGGAATTGAAAAGCAGTTTAAAGAAATACTTCCGCGCATCAAGACCACATGCTGAAGCGGCCTTTCCCGGAAGAAAAAGACCACTGCCCCGACAGCCGGCCATGCCGCGCCGGAACATCAGGACGCGCATCCTCCCATTCCTGTCTTACCGAACTACGGAACCTCCCTTGTATCTGCCGTCTATTTTCTCCAGAAGCGAACTCAATTCCTTCCCCAGCACGTCATATCCCGCAGCACTGGGATGCAAGCCATCCACCAGCAGGCCGCTCTTTGGCGACACGCCATCTTCTGCCAGAAACGCCGTGCCCGGATTGGCAAAAAACACCCTCTTTCCATCAGCAAGAACGGATATCATTTTATTAGTTTCCACAATCAGGGGCGCCACCGCCTTTTCCTTCCTGGGCAGAATGCCCAGGAGCAGGATTTTAGAGGCCGGGCACTTCCGCCCCACCAGGCTCACAAAAGCCTTGAGGTTGTCCGCGCATGACTGGGGGGTATCCTTCCTGCCGCCAAGATTATTGGTTCCCAAAAGCACGATGATCACGCGCGGAGAGATTCCGTCCAGTTCCCCAAGCTGCACACGGTAGTAGGCATTGTCCACGTAATCTGAGCCAAACCCCATATTGGTCACCGTATGAGGGGAGAAAAGATTTTTCCATGCCTCCTTTCCCGTCCCCAGGGCCCTGTTGTCTCCGGAAGGCTCCCCTCCCCAGCGGTGGGTAATGCTGTCGCCAAAGACGGCATATTCCGGATTAACGCTCCGGTTCCTCTCCATCACGGCCTTATGACGGCCATTCCAGTCATAAACGGCGCGCTCGTTCACCTGAGGCTTTAGCGTAGACGGCAGCTCATTGGCGCACGCGCCGGAGAAAAAGGCCGCGCAAGAAACTCCCGCCAGCAACAAACAGAGGAATGAATGGGATTTCATCAAAATGATAGTTAAATATTGTTGGCGGCAATTTGGAGAGTAAAGAAAAAACTATCCCCCATAACCGTAAATTTCCCTCATTTTTTATTCCGGAACAGCCAGATGCCTGAAACAGACCAGCGCAACCGCTCCCGTTCCCCTCCTGGAAGAATTGGCCTTGTTGACCGCTAACATTCCCGGTATAATCAGGCGGTGCGGAGTTTCGCCGCTTCCGGGCTTTCAGCGGGCGCGGAGCGTCTTTCTCCGGTCTTCTTCACTACATCCTATTTATGATCAGCATAGTAAAAGACTTGAAGGAATCCCCCGCCCTTCCGCAGGAATGGCAGGGATTCAAGCCGGGAGCATGGACGGAGTCCATTGACGTACGGGATTTCATCCAGAACAACTACACGCCCTATTCCGGCAATGAAGAGTTTCTTTCCGGCCCCTCCCAACGCACGCTCCGGCTCTGGGAGGAACTGAAAGTCCTGCTGAAACGGGAAATAGACAACGGCGGCGTGCTGGATGCGGACCAGGAAGTGGTCTCCTCCATCGTCTCCCACAAGCCCGGCTACATTGACAAGGAGCTGGAAGTGGTGGTGGGCCTCCAGACGGACGCTCCCCTGAAACGCGCCCTGATGCCCTTCGGCGGCCTGCGCATGGCCCAGCAGGCCCTGGAATCCTACGGGTTCAAGATGTGCGAAAAAACGGCGGATATTTTCAACAAGATACGCAAGACGCATAACGAGGGCGTTTTCGACGCCTACACCTCCGACATCCGCGCCGCCCGCTCCGCCGGCATCATCACCGGACTTCCGGACGCCTACGGCCGCGGCCGCATCATCGGGGACTACCGCCGCGTGGCCCTGTACGGCACGGACAAGCTGATTGCCGAACGCCGCAAGGATCTCAAAAACCGTGAAAATTCCCCCCTTACGGATGAGCTGATCCGCCTGCGCGAGGAAATGAGCGAACAAATCCGCGCCCTGGAGGAACTCGCCCGGATGGGCGCCTCCTACGGCTGCGACCTCAGCCGCCCCGCCGGGAACGCCCGCGAAGCCGTGCAATGGACCTACCTGGGCTACCTGGCCGCCGTGAAGGAACAGAACGGCGCGGCCATGTCCCTGGGCCGCGTCTCCACCTTCTTTGACATTTACTTTACCCGCGACCTGGAACAGGGCCTCATCACGGAAGAGGGAGTGCAGGAAATCATTGACCAGTTCGTGATGAAGCTGCGCATCGTCCGCTTCATCCGCACGCCGGACTACAACAACCTGTTCTCCGGGGACCCCACCTGGGTGACGGAATCCATCGGCGGCATGGGGGAAGACGGGCGCACCCTCGTCACCCGCAGCTCCTTCCGCATGCTCCAGACGCTGTACAACCTGGGTCCGGCTCCGGAGCCGAACCTGACGGTGCTGTGGTCCGGGAACCTGCCGGAAGCCTTCAAGAATTTCTGCGCCAGGGTTTCCATTGAAACGTCCTCCGTCCAGTACGAGAACGACGACCTGATGCGCCCGCACTGGGGCGACGACTACGGCATCGCCTGCTGCGTGTCCGCCATGCGCATCGGCAAGCAGATGCAATTCTTCGGTGCGCGCGCCAACCTCGCCAAGTGCCTGCTGTACGCCCTGAACGGCGGCGTGGACGAACTCAAGGGGAAACAGGTGGCCCCGCCCTCCCCGCGCTATACGGAGGAAGTGCTCAAGTACGACGAAGTGATGGCCCTGTACGACAAGATGCAGGACTGGCTTGCCAAAACCTACGTTGACGCGCTGAACATCATCCACTACATGCACGACAAGTACTGCTATGAACGCATTGAAATGGCGCTGCATGATCCGGAAATCCTGCGCACCATGGCCACGGGCATCGCCGGGCTCTCCGTGGCCGCGGACTCCCTGTCCGCCATCAAGTACGCCACCGTGAAGGCCGTCCGCAATGAAGAGGGCCTGATTGTGGATTTCAAGACGGAAGGGGAATTCCCGTGCTACGGGAACAACGACCCGCGCGTGGACGAAATCGCATGCAGCCTGGTCAGCAACTTCATGGAAAAGCTGCGCAAGCTCCACACCTACCGCAACTCCCTGCCCACCCAGTCCATCCTGACCATCACCTCCAACGTGGTGTACGGCAAGAAGACGGGCAACACGCCGGACGGCCGCCGCGCCGGGGAACCGTTCGCGCCCGGCGCCAACCCCATGCACGGAAGGGACAGGAACGGAGCCGTGGCCTCCATGCTCTCCGTAGCCAAACTGTCCTATGGCGACTCCCTGGACGGCATCTCCTACACCTTCTCCATCGTGCCGCAGGCCCTGGGCAAGGAAGAAGGGGAACGCCGCACGAAGCTCGTCTCCCTGCTGGACGCCTACTTTGCCGCCACCGGGCACCACATCAACGTGAACGTGCTGGAGCGGGAAACCCTCCTTGACGCGATGGACCACCCGGAAAAATACCCTCAGCTCACCATCCGCGTTTCCGGCTATGCCGTGAACTTCATCAAGCTGACCCGGGAACAGCAGCAGGAGGTCATCAACCGCACCTTCCATACCCGTTAACCCAGCCAGGAAGCGGATGCCGCAGGCTTTCTCCCAGAATCCGGCCCCGGACGGTGAAACTGCCGTCACCGGACTGGTCCATTCCGTGGAATCCTGCGGCACCGTGGACGGTCCAGGCATCCGCTTTGTCCTCTTCCTGTCCGGGTGCAGCCTGCGCTGCCGCTACTGCCACAATCCGGACACCTCCTACGTGCGGAGGGGACGCCGCAGAAGCGTGGCCGACGTCCTTGAAGAAATAGCCCGCTACCGGGATTTCCTGCTGGCGGCGGGCGGAGGCGTCACCCTTTCCGGGGGAGATCCCCTTTTCCAGCCGGATTTTGCGAGAACCGTACTGAAAGGATGCAAGAAACTGGGGCTGCACACCTGCCTGGACACCTCCGGCCATCTGGGCGCGAACGCGGATGAAGAACTGCTGGCGAATACGGACCTCGTCCTGCTGGACATCAAGGCGTGGAACCCGGAACGGTACCGGGCCCTGGCAGGCGGGGAATTGCGCCCCACCCTGGAATTCGCGGAACGCCTGGCCGCCCTCCGCAAACCCGTCTGGCTGCGCTACGTCCTGGTTCCGGGCCTCACGGACAACATGGAAGACATCACAGAGCTCTCCCGCCATGCGGCGCGCCTGGGCAACGTGGAGCGCGTGGACGTGCTCCCCTTCCACCAGATGGGGCGCTTCAAGTGGGATGAACTGAAGCTGGACTACACCTTGAAGGACGTTCCGGAACCTTCCGAGGAACTGACGGAACAGGTCCGCGACATCTTCCGCCAGGAAGAAAATTTAAAAAGTTCCGTGCATTGAAGGCAGGAAAAATTCTTTTCAACCATGAGGCGTTTATAAAACATCCATTCCTCCTTTTACCATTCCAAGTAAAATCTCTACCTTATATTCAGCTTTTAAAGCACGTTCACGCCATATTCTGACATCCAAAGCCAGACCCTCCTCCCGTGCTTGTAACAGCAACGCAAGAATACATTCCCGTATGCAGGGAGGAATTTTTTCTCCCTGTTCCAAACGAACTATATCGGTCACGTCATATCCAGACAATTCAGCAAGATGAGCCAGCGTTAAACCGGCATCATTTCTCAACTTTTTAAAATTAATGCCTTTAGACATGACTTCCTGTTTAACACAGGCGTTTCTTCATCATAAGAAAAAGGACTAAGCTCTTTTCTTGGTAGAGAAACCCGTTAAATTTCAGAGGTTGTTATTTCCCTCAGAGCATCCAATACCTCCTGCACGGCAATATGGCGGTTGCAGGGAACATCACGGTCGCACTCCTTCAGGAAGCAGGGGGAACAGCACTGGTGGCTGTACAGGGAGCGGTTGAAGGGGCCCATGGGCCGGCAAACGTCCGGGAGGCGGGTGGAAAACAGGGTCACCACCGGAAGACCGCGGAAGGAGCAGAGGGACGGAATGTCACCATCCACAGCCACGGCCGCCACGGCGGCATCCATCACGGGGAACAAGGCTTCCGGAGTTCCCACCGCCAGCTCCACATTCAGGCGTTCCGCCAGAGCGGACGCGCGTTCCCGGTCTTCTTCCAGAGCGGCCAGTACGGGCCTGCCCGGCAGAAGGGAAACCAGCTCCGCCCATTGTTCCTCACTCCATTCACTGGCGCTGCCCAAGCTGGAGAACGGAGCCAGCAGGATGGGGGCGTTTTCCGCCGCAGCCGCCTTTTTCACCGGGAACAGGGACGGATTCCAGGCATCCAGCCCGTGCAGCCCCCCCAGTTGCAGATAAAGCTGAACCCGGTGCATGGGGGGAGCGGCGCGCAGGACGGGAGCCTTCACCCGGAATTTGTATTTCCGTGCGCCGGGATGCGTGTCCAGCCCGGAGAACATCATGGGCCCGTACGGTTCCAGCGCCTTGAGCGTTTCCATGTCCTGGTCCAGCATGACGCCCAGGTCCAGCGGACCGTCATTGTAAAATTCATCCGCGGCCAGCGCCTCCCGGAGCTGATTCAGGGAATCGTGCGGCAGAACATGGGTGACTTCCGGCACCGCCTTCCATACCCCCGCCTGCGCGGACGGGCAGATGACGTTCACCTGCATGTCGCGCCGGACGGCTTTCAGCGCACGGACCAGGGGAACGGTCACCAGGGCTTCATCCAGCGCCTTGGGAACAGCCACCAGAATGCGGTACGGCTGCAGCTCCATGTTTTCCAGAAGGCCGTCCGTTTTTTTATCCTGCGGAGCAAAGCGGTCGATGGACTTCCAGCGGTGGTGCATCCAGAACACGTCCAGAACGGACTTGCGGATCAACGTTTCCAGGCTCCGGTTCACTTCAATGGTGTCCCCCGCCAGGGAACCGTCCGAGTTGGAAAAATCCACCACGTTCCCCATGTCCGCTATCCAGTGTCCGGGAGAATCCGTGCGTACTGCGATGGCTACCATATCCGCTCCCGTCCTCTTCCGCAGCAAAGCGGGCAACGGCGTCGTGCCGGTCACCTTGCCGAAGAAGGGGACATACACCCCCTCCCAGACGAACTGGTCGCTCAGCACACCCAGGGCGCCGCCCTCCTTGACCATCTTCATGGGAGCCTTGATGCCGCCTTCCTTGGAAAACATCCGCGTGCCCCGCTCCGTGCGCCGCTTGTATACGTATTCCTCCATCAGCGGGTTGTCAAACTGGCGGTATATGGACCCGTAACGTTCCACTTCTGGAAAGAACACGCGTATCCTCGCCAGCGCCTCCCAGTTGCCGGAATGGGCTATGGCGCATACCTGCCCGCGCCTTTCCGCCGCAGGAGCGGCAAATTCTTCATGCCCCGCGATGGTGACGCATTTTTTCAACTGCTCATCCGTCAGGGTGGCCGTCTTCGCGGAGCACAGGAAATTGGCTATCGTCCTTTTGAAATTTTCCCTGCTCAATTTTTGCAGTTCCCTGCCGCGCAGGGCCGGATCCAGCACAATGCGCAGGTTTCTTTCCACAATTTTCCGGCGTTGCGGCAGCAAGTACCACGCCACGCCGCCCGCCACGCGCCCCAGGCGGTAAAGCGTTTTCATGCCCACGAGCTTCAGCAGCCCTTCCATGATCAGGAATCCTTTCATTCCCAGCTGATGGGCAAATGCAGGGCGAGAAGGAGAGGATGAAGGGGAGCTCGTCATAAGAAAACCGGAGAACATTTTATACGAATCCCTTCCGGTCCACAAACCCTTTATTCTCCCGCATGCGGCTTCCCTCCCGCGTTCCGGCGGCCTGCCGTCCCGGGAAGCCCCGTTCCATGCTTCCTTCCCACGGCGGAAAAGAACCGCTGCCGGAACGGAAACTGCACCGCCCTCCCGCCCCGTTCCGGATTTCACCATGAACTGTTTCTCCTCCAAATGCAGGAAAAAGCTTCCGGAAGGCTGCAACTGCCGCAAGCTGCAGCCCGGGGCCATACAGGGACCCGGACCGCAGCAGGTCATGGAAAAGATGTATCCCGTCCGGACAGCGGATACCGTTTACATGACATCCGCACGTCCGAAGGAAGGGCCGGGAAAAACAGAAACTCACCAGTACATGGCGGCCCAGAGCCGCCATCGGAAAAAGAAGAGCCGTCTTTTTGCAACAGTTCCGTGAAACAATAAAAAAGCGGACATTCCCACCGGAAATGTCCGCCCTGCTGCCTGCCGTTTGAAATGTATTTTTTCCGCCTCTCTCACTTCCGGCGGCGCACCAGCAGCGCCATCAGTCCCAGAACGCTCAAGGAGGCGGCCGCTGGTTCGGGAACCATGTTCCACGCCTCCTTGATTTCCTGTCCCGTCAATGCGGTACCATAAGCCTTGAAATCCGCGATGCTGAAGTAATGTTCATCCGTCGTGCCTCCGCCGACGGTCACGGTTCCGTTCTGGCCTCCGTTGAGCCCCGCGGACAACTGGGGGGTATCCACGATGTTTTCCCCGTTCAGGAAAATCTGGAAATCCGTTTTCCGGGTGGTGGTATCCGTACTGAGGGACATGGAGAGGTTGAACCATCCTCCATCAATGACGTCCTGCCCAATGGTGAAAGTCTGGCCCGCTTCTCCCGTTCTCCTGGAAGTAAACGTGCCGTCCCCGTTGTAAACAAGCTGGAGGCCGCGGAGAGAATCCGTCTCTCCAAAGCTGTAAATAGTGGCGGCAGACCCCAGGGAGGACAAATCCAGCCACATGCCCACCGTCTGCGTAGAAATGTTGCGGTCCCCGCCCGTCACCGTCGCCCAGTCCGTATAGGATGCCGTTGAATTGACCGCGGAGGAAATGCTCCATCCTTCCAGCTTGATGCCGCTTCCCGTCATGAATTGTTCCGAGGGAACGCCGGAAGAAAATTCCCAGGCGGCGGTAGTTGCGGCGCAGGCGGAACCAATGCCGGCAGCCAGCATGATGGTTAAGAATGTCTTTTTCATTATCTTAAACAGAGTTGATCGTCAGTTGATTGAAGGGAATATCCAGAACCTTCCCTTCCATGCAAAACCAATACCGGATTTGTAATCCGGTATTGATTCTACAGTCGGGAAAAGCTGTCCTTCGCGAAACTCCGGCATCGTGGGTACGAACCTTAATTGATATTACCCAGCTCCTTTCCCCAGCCAGGCGGTATGCGGCAACGGTTATTGAACGGAAGCTTCCGCTACGCTACAGAACGGGTTTCAACCACGAAAGGCGGGAGCCTTCCGCTCCCAGGCGACGGAGCCGCAAAATCACCGGGCACCGGCAAGCGAAATTTGCCCAAACCTTTTTTCTTTCAATTTTGTAGGCTTGACTTCGGATTACAAATCCGTCCATGCGTACTATCTTCTCTTCCGCAAGCCGCAGAAGCAGTTCGTCCGGAACTGCAATTTTACTTTTGGTAAAGAAATGACTTTACAATTCTTAACCAAACGGTATATTCCGTCTCCCGAACCGAACACCAAACCGGAGTTACACACCATGAAAGTTCTTTCTTCCTTAGCCTCTATGAAGCGCCGCCACGCAGACTGCCAAATCGTGAAGCGCAAGGGCACGCTGTATGTGATTTGCAAGAGCAATCCCAAGTTTAAAGCCCGCCAGGGCGCCACGGCAGGTACGCGTCTTTCCAAGAAGGGCGTCAAGTAAACCCTGGCCCAGCACAGATTTCAAGAAGACCGCCGCCCGCCGGGTGCCGGTCTTTTTTTGCTGACAAAGACCCTTCCCGCACATCCATGCAGCTTCCCACCGTCCAAACCAGATTTCTGGACCTGCCCGGCTCCTTTTCCCTGCGGAACGGCGCCGTGCTGGACAAGGTGCGCGTGGCCTACGAGCAGTACGGCGCCCTGACGCCGGAGAAGGACAACGTGATCCTGCTGTTCCACGCTCTTTCCGGCAGCCAGCACGCCTACGGTTACAATCCGGAAGTTCCGGGCACCGGGTCCCTCTGGAAACCGGAAAACCACGAGGGCTGGTGGAACAGCATCATCGGCCCCGGCAAGCCGCTGAATACGGACCGCTTCTGCATCATCTGCGCCAATTACCTGGGGGGCTGCTACGGCACCACCGGACCGGCCAGCCCATCCCCTGCGGACGGCCTGCCCTACGGCTCCCGTTTCCCGCACGTGGAGGCGGCGGACCAGGCGCGCCTCCAGGCTCTTCTGCTGGACAGCCTGGGAATAGAACGCATCCATCTGGCAGGACCGTCCGTAGGCGGCCTGATCGCCCTCAGCTTCGCGTGCCAGTTCCCGGAACGGGCACGGAGCTTCATTTCCATCGGCTCCGGCTACCGGGCTTCCATTGAACACCGTTTGTCCCTGTTTGAACAAATCCTGGCCATCGAGCTTGATCCGGATTTCCGCGGGGGCGACTATTACCAGGGACCGGCCCCCAAAAAGGGGCTGGCGTTCGCGCGCATCATCGGCCACAAGTCGTTCGTATACCAGGAAGGCCTGGAACAGCGCGCCAGAAAGGAAGTGGGGGGCAAGTCCGGACTGCTCACATGGATGACACCCACCCGCAGCACACAGAGCTACATGCTGCACCAGGGGACCAAGTTTGCGGAACGCTTTGACGCGAACGCCTACATCCGCATTGCGGACATGTGGGCGGAGTTCGACATCCGCGACCACGCTCCGGACGGAACGTTTAAAACCGCTCTGGAAGGCTTCCGCCGCGCAGGAATTCCCTCGCTCGTCTTTTCCATTGATACGGATTGCTGCTTCCGCCCGGCGGAACAGCAGGATTTTGTGGCGCAGCTGGAATCCGCGCGCATTCCCGTGGAGTTCCATACCATCGTTTCCACCAAGGGGCACGATTCCTTCCTGCTGGAGCCAGAGCTTTACGCGGAACCCATCCGGCGCATTCTGGCGGAAGGGCACCCGGAACACACTCCGTAAGCTTTTCCGTTCAAGCCGGGGAAACCTCCCTCCCCATCCGTTCTCCTGATAACCGCATCCCCGGAAACAAGGGCCCCCGCCCTTGTAAAGCGATTCCCACAAACAAGGAGGCGCCACGGGTCCGGGCAAGCCCGGAAGACGGATTGACAGCAAAGCCCTCCGGCTTTAGTCTCCCTGTCAAGGCACCGGACGCTTCCGGCGAATCATGAAAACTGCGAATTCCCCACGGAGCATTTCATGGCAGCCGCACAGGAGCCGTCCACCAGGGAAAGGAAGGATATGAACTATTATTTTATCGTAACGGTTTCTTTAAGCTCCGATGCAGACACTACATACGATTCCTACATCAGGGAAGTGAAGCCCATTGTTGAAAAACACGGCGGCGAATACCTGGTCAGGACCAATGAGGTCATTCCGCTGAGCTCCGGGTGGAAGCCGGACCGCGTGATCGTCATCCGTTTTCCCTCCAGGGAAAGCCTGGAACGCTGCTTTTCTTCGGAAGAATACCGGCAGATCAAGTCACTGCGTGAAGATTCCGTTGACAGCCACGCCATCATCGTGAAAGGAACGGATGGTGATGAAGCTCGGTGAAGGGCTGCATCAGATCAGGATTGATTTCCTGGCAAGCACAGGAGAACGGGGATAAGGGGGGGCTTTGCCGCGCATGCCGGAATGGACCGGCACCCCTGCAAATCGGATTTCCGCGACGGCCCAACTAAAAAAATAACCAAATTCAGGTGAACTCGATCCAGGGTTCCGCTGTCACACTCCTATGACTGATACTCATTACACCTCCGAGACGGAGAACGTCGGGCAATTCCGCTGTGAAACCACCTACATTCCCTCCAACATCACTTTTGCCACGGACCTGCCCGCCTCTTTTGAAGGCCGCGCGGAGTTTCCCTCCCCCGGCGTGATGCTCGGTTCCACGCTCGCCTCCTGCATGATGAGCCTGGTTTCCGTGGTCGCGGCCAGAAAGGGCGTGGACCTGAAAGGCATGCGCGTTCTGGCGCGCGCGGTGGAATCCTCCAAGGGGATTGAAAAGATTGAGCTGAAGGCCGTAATGCCCCTGGAAAGCAGCCATCCCCTCCGTTCCATGCTGGAAAAAACGGCCATGAGCTGCCCGGTCCGCCAGGCGCTGAGGCCGGACATGGAAACGCCCGTTGAATGGGAATGGAAGTAAGCCGCCCATGAGAGGGCGGAAATCACTCTTCACGTTATCCTATAAAGAAATCCCGCCCATTCACGAAGAAGGCCGCTGCGGATTATTCCGCAGCGGCCTTCTGATTAACTGACGTTTTCTTCCTTTAGAAGTTGTAGCGGTAGCCGATGCTTCCGTTGATGGAGCTGGAACCGCTGCGGATGTCCGCATTGCCGTCCACGAAGATGACGCCCTGGGTGCCTACGGGGACGCTCAGCCCCACACCGGCCTGGAAGGCCGTGCTTCCCACCTTGGCGCCGTACACCGGACGCGTGTAGGAGGGGTCCGCCAGGAAGCCCACATTGGCCTGCCCGCGGCGGTCGCCCATGTCCTGGGAGACGTTCACCCGGATTTCACCCAGCGCTTCACGCCCGAAGACGTTGGAGCCCATGAGGCCGGAGAGTCTGGCGCCCACGGCGACTGCGGCCGTGGTCAGTTCCTGGTCCTCCACCCTCAGCCCGGCATTTCCGGCGGAGCCGCTTTCACTGTAGCCGTCCATGCGCGTCGTCACGATGGAGGCGTTGAACAGGGGCTGGAGAATCACGCTCTTGTCTTCATTGAGGGCGATGTCGTACGCCAGCTCGTACATGGCGCCGAAGCCGGACCCGGTGGTACTGCCGTGGGCCTGGTAGGAGCCCGAGCCGTAATCCACCGTGCGCGTGAGTTTGGCATCATTCCAGCCGCCCGTCAGGATAAGCAGGTGGGACCATTTGCGGGACTGGTACCGGGCGAACAGGTTGACGTAGTAGCTGTCCAGGTCACCGTCCGCGGTATCCGCCGCATTCGCCGTGAGGCTTCCGTAGTTGGCCGTGAAGGCCGCGCCAGCGGTGAAGTTGTCGTTGATGTCCACGTCCATGCCTACCGTTCCGCCCCAGGTGGTGAGCTCATAGCCGCTTTCATCCCCCTTGGTGTCCAGCTTGGCATAAGACCCGGTGCCCTGCATCCACATGTGGAAGTACGGCATGTCCTCATGGACGTACGCGGGGTTCACGCCCATCTGCGCCACGCGGTTGCGGATCCAGCCCATCTGGTCGCGCAGGGAGTCACGCTGGGCGATGCCCAGGCTGGTGACCGTGCTGCCCGCGGCGGCGGCCAGCTTGCGGGCCGCGCCGGAGTAGTCGCCCGCGTTCTGGGAGAGCAGAACGGAGGTGTAGAAGTCGCGCAGGGTGGTGCCTTCCTCCATATGGTAGCGGGAGTTCCACAGCAGGTCCGCCCCGGTGGCCGCGTTCCGCGTCAGGGAGGAGTCACGGAAGATGTTTTCCGTGCGCGCCGTGCCGGTGAGGATGATGGCCGTCATGCTGTCATTCGTGGTCAGAGACAGGTTTTCATACAGGGAGCTGAGGATCATGTCCTGGAGGGTGACGTTGTCGCCCAGGGATACCAGCGCGCCGTCCGTCGTCTTGAACAGTTCCATGTTCAGCGTTTCCGTGCTCCCCGTCACCAGGGTGTCCAGGTTGCTCATGACGAGCGTGACTTCCCCCGTTCCGTCGCCCAGCGTAATGTTTCCGCTGGAGGTGACGAAGGGGTTCCCCAGGCCATCCACCGTGGTGGAGGACGTGGTGATGGTAACCGTGCTGTTCCCCGTCACGCTCAAGCCGTCCGTGCCAAGAGTCAACTGGGTCTTGGGAGCGTCCGCACTGCCGATGTTGAGCGTGCCTCCGTTCACTGTAATGCCCTTGTAGGCAGCCTGGGCGGGATTGCCGCCTTCCGCAGCCGCGCCGGCCAGGGTCAGCGCGCCGCCGTCGCTCACGTTCAGGTTGTAGCCGGCATTGCCCGCACCCTTGATGGTCTGCACGCTGCCGTTGCCGGATTTGACGTTGAGCGTTCCGGATGCGCCGTCCAGCGTACCGGTGAAGGTATGGGAGGCGGAGGAGTCCACCGTCATTTCCGCACCGCTCAGCTTCAGGGCGCCCCCGCCCGTCAGGCCGGAGACCGTGTTCACGGAGCCGGCCGCGGTGGAAAGCGCGGAACCTTCCCGGATGTCCAGCAGAACGCCGTCCAGGGAGGAGCCGTTGCCCAGCGTCAGGGAGGAGTCCGTTCCCGTTCCTCCGAGAGTCAGCGTGCCGTCACCGGAAATGGTCACATCAGTCACATGGCTGCCGGCCTGCTGGCCGGTGAGGACCAGCTGGGCGCCGCGGCCCAGGTCCAGGGTTCCTCCACCCGTGCCGGAGGCCAGGTTTTCCACCGTCGTCACGCGGGAGGCGCCGTCATTCCTGCCGCCCAGCGTGATGTCTCCCCCGGCGAGCTCCAGCGTAGTGAGGCTGTTGCCCGTACCGTTCAGGACAATGTTCCCTTCCGTGGAGCTCAGCATGGAGTCATTTCCGGTGAAGCTGCCTTCCACGGTGAGGGTTTCCGCTCCTTTCTTGATAAAGTCCACATGGTCCCCGCTGATGGTGCCGCCGTAGCTGTTGCCTCCGGCGTCAACGTTCTGGATCAGGTCTACCACGGCATGGTTGGCGGCAGCGTCCGCCGCCGTATTCGTCACCACCAGAGCGCCATTGCTGCCGATCAGGTTGCTGACTTTCAGGCCGTCTCCGTTCCGGGAGGCTTCAGGAGCACCGTTCAGGCTTACATTGAGCGTGGTTCCGTTGATGCCCACGGCCTTGTAGGGATCCAGGGCGGCGTAGTCGCTGATGTTGGGGTTGTCCGAGTTGGGCGTGGTGTCCACGAGGTAGACGAGGTCCGTATTGCCGCTGACCATCAGCGTTCCGTCCGCGCCCAGGACTTCCGTCACGGCATAACCGAGGGAGGCCAGAAGCGGGGAGAAGGCTATCTGCTTGTAGTTGTCCACGGTCAGCGTTCCCGTCGTCAGCACCAGCCCTACGCCGTCGGCGGAATCCCGGTTGGCGGAGAGCAGGTCCAGGACGCCCTGGTTGCTGAGGTTGATGGTCGTGTTGGCGGCGGAGAGCGTCAGGCTGTCCGCATCAATGACGCCCTGCCCGGTTGTTCCGCCCGCGGTAAGGCTGCCGGAATCCAGTTTCAGCGTCACCGTCTTTCCCGTCATGTCCAGGCCGCCGGAGATGCCGGTGAGCCGGGAGTATTCTTCCATGACGATGGAGCCGACCATGGAGCCGGACAGACCGCCCAGATTGATGGTGTTCAGGGCGCCCTGCGTTCCGGCGGAAGCGGCCACTTCCACGTTTCCGGTGGTTTTAGCTCCCGCGTTTGCCAGGCTTCCCTTCGTGATCAGGATGGCGTTGGCCGCATTCTGGGAGGCCAGGTCAAGAATCCCGTTGTTGACGGTGACCCGCCCGGACCCCAGGGAGTCGGCCCCCGCGAGGGTGACGGTGCCCGTTCCGGAGAGCGTAGTGGAACCGGTGAACCCGGTGTTGCCGGCCGCCAGCGTTATATTCCCCGTGGTGTCGACGACCAGGGAACCGGCTCCGGAGAGGGCCCCGGCCCAGGCGCTCCCGTCACCCAGCCGCGCCGTAGCGCCGCCCGCAATGGAGAGGGTGCCCAGGAAGGTGTTCGCTCCGGTGAGCTCCAGCGTTCCGGCGTTTACGGATACCGTGCTGCCGGCCGTGCCGCTGATGACGCCGCCGTAGGAGAAGTCGCGGGCAAAGGCCAGCGTGGAGTTGTTCTGGATGTCAATGCTGTCCCCCAGCTTGGTCACATTGGCGGAGTTCACCGTAACCGTGCCGCGGTGCACCTTGAGCTGTCCGTCCAGATTGACGCCGCCCGTGAGGGTGATGTTGCCCGCACCCTGGGTGGAGAACGCCGTGCCGCTCAGATCTCCGCTGAGGGTGAAGTCCTTGGTGGCGAAGACCTGGTTGCCCGTAAAGACAATGTCATTGGCAAAGGCGCCCCCGGCCGTGCCGTTCCATTCCGCACGGACATTGGAGTCCGCCAGGTTCACGGTGCCGTCTGCTCCCATGGTCACGTTGTTCAATTGGAAGTAACCGGATGTCACGGACAGGGTTCCCTGGAATGCCGTGCTCATGTTCAGGACATTGGCTCCGTAGCTGGTTCCCAGGCCCACGGAAATGGTGCCGGTGCCGGAGGCATCCAGGTTCAGCGCCGTGTTGTCATTGGCGCCGCTGACCGTCAGCATGGAGCCGGCGGCCAGTTCCACGGTTTTTCCGTTGGCCAGGGCCTTGGCGGCGGTAGCCGTCACATTTTCACCCAGGATCAGGGAGCCGTCCGTCCACGTCATGTTGTCTGCAGTGAACGCCGTGGCAAAGGCGCCGGACGCCAGATTGAGGCTCCCGCCCTGAAGGTTGATCATGCCCATGCCCGGCTGGACGTCAGCCGTCGCCAGCGTGAGCGTACCGCCCGTAATGGTGACAGCCCCGGAACCGAGGGAGTTGGCCACCTGGGCCACCAGCTCGCCCTGCTGGAGGGAGATGGCTCCCGCCCAGCCCGTATTGTCCAGGTTCAGGGTCAGCTTGCCTTCGCCACGCTTGGTCAGCGTGCCCTGCGCAATTTTTCCGGTGCCGTCTGAGGCGAATACATAGTCGCTGCCCGCGGCGTTGTTCACCGTGATGGAGGCCGGATTCACCGCGCCGGACAGGGTGACGGTTCCCGCTCCGGAGCTGTTGAAGACCAAGTTCTGGCCGGCGGCCGTATCCGCAGAGCCGTCAATGCCCCACTGGGCTCCCGTGTTCGTGTCGCTCCAGGTCATGCCTTCCGTTCCCTGCCAGATCCAAACGTCCCCGGCGGAAGTCACCACCAACTTGAGGGTGGTGCCCGTCTGTTCGAGCGTGTAAATCAGCGTTTCGTCTCCGGTATAGCCGGCCCAGTTGAAGATGGCGCTGGCGGCATCAAGTCCGCTGGCAGCAGAAATCAGGGTGTATTCCCCGGCTTCCGTAATGCCTTCAAGGCCATTCAGGGTGAGGTTGAACGTACCGGCCCCGAAGGCCCCACCCACGCCGATGGAAGAGCTTATATCCAGGGTCAGCGTGGAACTGGCCGCCAGATTCAGGGCCCCGGCGGTCGTCATCCGCGTATTGGCCGCCATGGTGATGTTCCCCAGGGACGTGGCCCCTGCGGCAGTAAGGGCAAGGGTTCCACCCTGGATGTTCGTCAGCCCCGTGTAGCTGACCGTTCCGCCCAGCGTCAGGGTTTCATCGCTGACCTTGGTCAGGGAGAGGACTCCGGTGGTGTCATAGGAGATGGTGGTGGCTCCGTAGGCGATGGCAACGCCGTGGTCCGTGATGGTGCCGTTATACGTGCCGGAACCCACCGTCAGCGTACGCGCTCCCCCCACGGCGCCCACCTGGGAGTTGGCCGTGCCGTCCAGGGAGGCGATTTCAATATCCCCCAGCACGCGCATGAAGGCGAATCCCGTGGTATCCGTGCCGGACGTGAGGGTGACCCCGCCCTGCGCCATGGAGGTGCGCATGTCAAGCCCCGTGCTGTACCCGTTGGCGGCGTTCATGGTGATCATGCCGGTAAATCCGGAGGCGTCACCGCCGATGATGAGCTTGCCGTTGGAGTTGTACCTGCCGTCGCCCCCTCCGCGGCTGTAGGTCAGGGAGCCTGCGCCTGTAAGCGTTCCGGTGAAGCCCATTTCCTTGGCCCAGTTGTCCCGGCCCACCAGGGTGGCCGCCCCGTTGACGGTAACGGTTCCCGTAAAGTTATGCTGGTAATTGGTGGCGTTTGCCTGGGAGGCGTCCACCCATTTCAGGGAGACCGCGTCAGATGCGGCCGTGCCCAGAATCAGATCGGAACCGATGGTGTGGTGGGCGCTGTTGCCCGCAATGATCAGGGACGTGCCGTTCTGCAGGGTGACGGAGGAACCGGCGCTGCCCCAATTGATGGCAGTGGAGCCGCCCCCTATCTGGACGTTGCCTTCCTGCACGATCAGGTGGCCGGAGTTGGCCCCCGTCAATTTCAGCAGCCCCGTACCGGTTTTCCGGACGGAGCCGGCTCCCGTGATGTTATTGCCGAAGGTAAGGTCTGAAGGCGTTACCAGATTAATGAATGAGTTGGTATCCGCGGCAAGGGAGAACGCCGGGTTGGTCACGGTTCCCAGATTCACCGTGACCGTCGCGCCGTTGGCCGCTCCCAGGGAGGAACCCGCGCCCCAGGTGATGCCCGTGGCCGGCAGGTCCGTATCATACCCGAACGCCAGAACGCCCTGGTTCACGGCTACGGTGGTTCCCGTACCGAGGATGGAAGCGGAGCCCAGCACCAGGGTTCCCGTGCCTTCCTTGGTAACGGCGGTATTGGCAATTACTCCGGTTCCCGCCAGCTCATAGCGGGTGGTGGTGTTGCGGACCAGCATGGAGCCGGGGGAAACCTCGGAATCAAGCTGCACCGCGGAGGTGGCGACTCCGGCCTGGTCTGCAAAGGAAACCGCCAGGCCGTCCGCATACGTGGCGGGCGTGCCGCCGTCCGTCCAGATGTTTTCCGCGCTCCAGACCCCGTTTTCACCGCCCGCCCACAGCAGGAGGGTTTCCGCCGTGTAAACCAGGTCCCTGCCATTGTTGGAAAGGGTGATGGTTCCCGCCACGCCGTCCGCAAAGACGGCCTTGATGGAAGAGATGTTGGTCAGTCCGGTGGTGGAGAGCACGGACATGCCGTCCGTCAAGGCGCCAAACCCGGTAAGGTCCAGATTCAATTCCCCTTCCGCGGAAAGGGCGAACGTGCCATTCACGTTGATTCCCGTTCCGGCGCCTCCCGCCAGGGCCAGCGTGCTGGAGCCGTCCACGTTCAGGTTCCCCGTAAAGAAGGAGTTCTGGAACATGGTCACAATGTCGAAGCCGGTAATGACCGTATTGGAGAAGGAGATGGCCTGGTCCGCCGTATTGCCGTAACCGCCCAGAAGCAGGGAGGAGGTGCCCCCTACCGTGCCTTCCGACACATTCAGCGTGCTGCCCGCTCGGAACACGGCTTTTTTAACGGTGAGGGTGGCGTTCCCGTTCACGGCGGACCTTGCTCCGCCGCCGCCCGCATAAAGGGCTCCCGTATAGGCGCCGCCATCCAGCGTCAGGTTGGAATTGCCTCTGACCGTGGAAGTTCCGGCAGTGCCGTAGCCGCCGCCGTAAATGGCCCCGGTAAAGACGGCGTCACTGGCGGCAGTGATGCTGACGTTGGAGTCCCCGTTGATCGTATATGTTCCGGAGCTGCCCGAGTAGGAACCGCCCACGATGCTCTTGACGAAGGTGCCGGAGGCAGTCCCCAGGTCAATCGTCACATTGGTGCTTCCGGTGATGGCGGCGCTGGAAGTGGAGTTGGCTTCATAGGCGCTGCCGCCGATGATGAAGCCCCTGGCTACGGAATTGAGCGAGACGGTTTCATCCGTCACGCTCTGCATGCTGCGCACCACGACAAAGGTGCTGCCGTCAATGTTGTTGGTGGAGTTGTGGGCCGCGGTGCCGCCGCCTATCACGCTCCCCTTGACCACGGCATTTCCGTCCACGGACACGTAAACGTTCCCCGTAATGCCGGCAGCCTGGCCGTCCTTGTAGTTGCCGCCCACCACCCAGTTGACGGAGGTATCCCCCTGAATCTGGGTATGGACGTCACCCGTGATGTTCCACTTGCCGGTGCCGCTCCAGTTGTTGGCATAACTGCCGCCGATGATCAGGCCGTAATTGCCCCCGAGCACATCCGTCCAGATGCCGGTAGTGATCTCCGTGGCCGTTGCATTGGTTGCAGTGTTGTAATAGCCGCCTGCCAGGGTCACTCCCGTCAGGTCACCCGTTCCGGTCACGACGTTCACGGAGCCGAAGCCCTCCTGCATGGACGCGGCGCGAATGTTGTACAGGGCCAGCGTCTGCTGGTCCGCCAGTGTTCCGGCGCCGGAGGTGGGGGCGTTTTCCAGCCTCCAGGCGGAATCCCATGCGGTATCATACGCGCCGGATCCCGTGAAGGTAATAACCGTTTTCCCGTCAACGGTGGTGATGGTGTACAGGGACTCGTCAATATCCGCCAGCGTGAACCCCGTCCCCAGGTCAACGCCCAGATTGTAGGAGGTATTCACCAGGGCTTCGGAACCGAACAGGTCCTGGAATTCCTGGAAACCGGAAAAATCAATCAGGCCGGAAGTCAGCGTCACGTTCTGAAGCACGCTGCCCACATTGTCCATGGAGGTGTAGTACAGGCGTCCGCCGTCCACCGTTACATTGCCCGTAATGGTTCCGGAACCGTTGGCGAGGATGCCCATCGTTTCCCCCACTGTGAAGGCGTCCTGGAAATTCATGGTGCCCGCGGAGGCGGAGATGGTTCCATTCCCCGTCAGTCCCGTCACATTCATGGTTCCATTGCCTGCATCCAGCCTGCCTCCCGCAAGCGCGGCGCTGATGGCGCCGGTCTTGGAAAGTACGGCGCCGGAATTGACGGTGTAGGTGCCTGTAAGCGCTACGTTCTCGGACAGATGCACCCAGCCTGACTGGGCTACAAAGTTGCCTGCCCCGGTGATGGAGTTGTCAATGACGTCCGCCGCTTCTCCCGCCGTACCGTAATAAGTGAGGTACTGGCTGCCGGAGGAAGTGGTTACGGCGGCAGTGCCGAGGGAACCGGAAGCGTTGATGCCCAGGGAAGTGGAGTTGCGGGTGATGGCGATGGTCCCGCCAATCTGGTTTTCCGTGCCGGTCAGGGTGTAATAAGTGTATTCGCTATCGGCCCCGCTGATGGAAAAGCCGGAGGCGGCCGTAAGCACGCCCGTGAATTTGATGTTCTTGCCGTACTGGGTAGTGAGGTTCACTCCGGTGCCGAACGTGGCTGCCCCGGAGAAGGTAAAGCCATCCCCATTGATGGAAGTGGCGTCATAGTTATAATATCCGGAAACGGCGGGGCCGTCCTGCACGGTGAGCGTTGTGCCGTCCCCCATGACCAGCTTCTGTGACCAGTTGACATTGCCGGAAAACAGGGAAAGCGTTCCGCTGCTGATTTTAAGAGTGGCATCCGCGGAAGCGGCAGGGGTCAGAGCCACGGTCTTGTCGGAATTGCCCAGGGTGAACGTGCCGCCCCCCGTGTAATCAACCGTCACGGTGCCGCCGAAGCTTCCGCCGTAGGAGGAAGAATCCCCGGTGATGGTCAGCGTGGTTCCCTCCCCGGTAATCAGGGCGGCGGTGTTGTTGTGCTCCAGCTTGCTGATGGAGGTGTTCACGCCCGCTTGCAGGACGGAAGCTCCGGTCGTATACCCGTAGCCGCCCAGCTTGATGGTGGCGTTCTGGGCTGCCAGCGCGTGGTTGAGGTTCAGGATGTTGTTCTGCGTCCCCCCCGTCGTGTTGGAATAGAGGGAAATAATGCCGTTGAAGGTGCCCGCCCCGTTCAGGGTCAGGGTGGAGAGGGCCGTTCTTCCGTTGGCGACGCGGTTTACCGTCAGCACGGCTTCCGGAGCGTCTCCATTCAAATTGGTGATGGTGGCCGTGCCGGCTCCGGCAAAATTCAAGGTGGTGGAAGCCGTGACAGTGCCCACTTCATAGGCGGAAGTACCCCCCCGCCGCTACGTTAACCTGCGTTCCGTTAAAAGCAACGTCCGCCGCATAAGCCTGTGATACAGTTATTAAAAGACCAGAGACTCCTGCAAAAGTGGCAGTTCCAAGTGTTACTCCTGAGAAGGAAGTCATCAGGGCAGCCAGCAGATTCAAGGGAAGGTGCAATTTCATGTAACGTTTGACAATTAAGGGTTTATAAATCATAAAAGAACCTTTCCCACAACACGGCAAGGGGAATATGATTGTGAATATAAATAAGGAATTCGCAATCCGCTGTCAAAGGAAAAGAGTCAGTTGCAACGGTTTTCTAACAGTACAGAAATATTCCCATTGACAAAATTTTCCAAGTTCGCTCTGAATGGATTATTTTGGAAATAGATAATTCATTGCTCGTTAAACGTTATTCAATAATTGAATTTTGAATAATAGGTGAATATGGAGACAGCGGATTGCGAATCCGCATTTGCCCTTTTAATGGCAGGATAAAATAAAAAGATGCCCTGCAACAGGTTATGAAGGAATCTGCTTGGAGATTGAGGAAGAATGACTGGATATGCCTCTGGTCCATTTTCCAAAATTTCCCACTCTCGCAGTTTTGTAAAGCGTCTGAGCAGAACTCCGGGGCACGGCTCCGCACGAACGGACCGCTGAACCGGCGTCCGTTGAAACACAGGAAGAGTGAACGGATCCGGAAGAGAAACGGACTTGCAAGGCCGAGCCCCCTTGTTCCCGGGAGAACGGCCATCAGATAGCTTGGAGGACTCCATGGCTTGAACGCGTTTTCCCGGCTTTATCAATCAATCTCCTCCAAGCACAACAGAGGAATTCCATCTGTTTATTCCTTCCGGGGTCCTATGATTATTTTCTCCTTTTCCGGCATGTGACGGATTTCTAATCCGATGTCAATCCTACTACAATGATAGGGAATTATTTTAAGACAAATTCCTCTTCTGAAATAGAGCGCTGAGCGAAACCCCTTCATCTTTCAGAACCCCATGCTTCATTCTTTTCTTTTTTGCCGCGGCAAATTTCTTAATGCCCCAAAAATACTTAATCACATAGAAATACATAGTTTTCCAACAATCAATCCTGTTACCCGATATTTCTCAAATGGTACCTGCTTGAGTTTCTTCCTGCGGCTGAAGAAAAATACGGATTAGAAATCCGCTATTTAGTTCTGCTCTTTGCCATAAGGCTATATTTATTCTTATTATTGATCATGAAACCCATCCTTCCTTTGTTGCTGCGCCGCAGCCTCCTGGCCTCTCTGCTGGTTCCCATTATTTCCCTGTCCTTCTCCGCCTCCGCGGCGGACTTCATGGTAGACGCATCTCAATATTCCGATCCAAACAATAACATATACTCCACCCTGGAGGAACTGGTCTCCTCCGTCGCCCTAGTTGCCGGGGATACGGTGATTCTGAACAACGATGACGCCTCCCTGACTACCGGTCTAACCGTTCCTGTCAACTTCCGCTCCGCTGATCCGGCTGCACTCTGTGCCGTAGACTTATCCGGCCTGGGTAAGAATCCCTTGTACAACCTGGGAGCGGGAGAGTACACGCTGGAGATGGACTCCGTCATCTGGAGCAATGGCGCCGCAGGAGTGATACGCACAGCAGATGATAACGTATCTCTGGAAATCACCGGAGAGGTTCAATTTCTCAATAACCATGTTGATAATTCAAACAATAGTGCTTACGGAGGAGCTATTGATATGGAGGGAGACCATGCAACGCTGACCCTGGGGAACAACGCTACCTTCTCCAGGAATTATGCTTTCTCCTCCTCCAACTACTCCTCTTCCTCCTCCTCTGGCGGAGCGATTGCTATGAGTGGAGATTATACAACGGTGACTCTGGAGGACAACGCTACCTTCTCCGGGAATTATACTTTCTCCGACTCCACCTCCCACTTATCCAACTACCCCTCCACCTCCTTTGGCGGAGCAATTTACATGGAGGGAGACCATGCAACGCTGACCCTGGGGAGCAACGCTACCTTCTCCGGGAATTATACTTTCTCCAAGTCCGGCACCTACTCCACCGCCACCACCGCCACCTCCTCTGGCGGAGCGATTTATATGCGTGGAGACCATGCAATGCTGACGCTGGGGGACAACGCTACCTTCTCCGGGAATTATGCTTACTCAGACTCCTCCTCCAACTACTCCACCAACTACTCCAACTCCTCTGGCGGAGCGATTCATATGGAGGGAGACCATGCAACGCTGACCCTGGGAAACAATGTTACCTTCTCCGGGAATTATGCTTCCTCAGACTCCTACTCCATCTCCACCTCCTCTGGCGGAGCGATTTATATGCAGGGTGTTAACTCTTTCCTCACGATCTGTAACGGCGCCATCTTCACCAATAACTATTCCTCTACCTACGGTGGAGCCATTTACCTGCAAGGGATCACTACCGACAATTCCAGCCGCTTTCTGGCATTCACGCATGACGTGCTCTTCAGCGGCAACATGACCGGGGGAACGTTCACTCAACACAATGACGGCTCCTTCTCCGTGGTAAACGGCGTTGCCAACGCCATTCATGTAGACGGAACCAACCATCTCCAACTGGCCGCCGCCCAAGGAAAGGAGGTTCGCTTTAATGATCCGATCACCAGTGCGGCTTATTTTAGTTCTACGGAAAACGTCACCCTCTCTCTCAACCAGTACACGGATGATGACGGCATCTCCCACACTACGGATGGCACTGTCATCTTCAGCGGGGAACTCTACCAGGGAGACGACGCCCACCTCGTGGCCAGCCGCTACAGCGATTTCAAGGGACAAACCACCCTCTACGGCGGCTCCCTCATCCTGGAACACAATGTCGTCTTCGGCAATGCCGGCCTGCGGGACGATACCTCCATGACTCTGGAACACGGCACTCTGGAAATCACCGGGGGCAGCGTCATCAATGCCGCCTCCTTCTCCATCACCAACAATGACGTCGTCCTGCGCCCCGGAACCAGCGCCTTCATCAATGCCAAAAACGTGGATCTTTCCCGCGGCTTCGTCTTTGACATGCAGAAGCAGGCGCAGGAAGCCGCCTCCCTGGCAAACGCCACCGGACTTTCCATCTCCGCCACCGGTTCCTTCATCCTGGGCGGATCCATAGGCATCATGGACACGGGCACTACCGCGGACTACTTCTATGCAGACAATTCCTGGGCGCAGCAGCGCGCCTTCATTGTCCTGACGGATGCCAACCAGACCCACACGGATGACTTCTCCGGCGCCCATTCTCTGGCTACCGGGTCCGACCGGGTGGACAGCCCCTATGCCTACACGGGCTCCTGGAGCCACCAGTGGGTAGATGCGGATGGTGACGGCTTCCCGGAACAACTCCAACTGGTCTGGACTCCCGCCGAGGACTCCGCCATCCGGGACATCCTTCCGGAACTGGCAGGTACCCTGGCCATGAACTCCATGTGGTCCAGCGCCGCCAACGCGCTTGGGATGTCCCGGGCCGCCTTGGGCAACCTGGATGCCCAGCGCTTCATCACCGGGCCGGAAAACAACTACTGGGTCAAGGGCATGGGGGATTTCCTCAACCACGCCTCCGAGGGAGTACGGGACGGATTTGACTACCACGGCGGCGGCTATTCCGTGGGAGCGGACAGGAGAATCACTTCCCACGCTATCCTGGGCCTGGGCTTCGGAGACCTGTACGGCAAGATGCGCGGGCGCAGCTTTGCGGGAGATATTGACCAGCAGACGCGCATCGGCATGCTCTACGGCGGCTGGCACAAGGTTCTCAACAGGAAGAATACGTTGCTGGTGACGGGAACGGCAGGCTATGGCTGGACGGACAACAAGATGAATTCCTTCCACACGGGCGGCCGGTCCCACGGCAAGTGGACCAATGAAACCCTGTTTGGAACATTCACCGGGAAGTGGAGCCGCCGGGTAAACGAGACCGTTGCAATGGAGGTCATGCTGGGGCTGGAGTATACGGACGTGACGCAGGAGGCGTTTACGGAAACGGGCTGGGACGCGAGGCGCTTTGAAAAGGGGCGCCTGAAGAACCTGAGCGTACCGGTGGGAGTGGGCTTGACGCACCGCAGTGAGCTGAAAGACCGGGAATGGATCAACAGCGCGATGGTGAGCTACGTGCCGGACGTGTACCGCAGGAACCCAAGTGCGCAGGCGGAGCGGCTGCTCAACGGGTACCGCTGGGAAGCGGAAGGAACGTCTCCTGACCGGAACGGGGTGAGAGTGAACGTGAACAGCGCCCTGCAGTTGAACGCGCGCTGGAGGATGTATGCAGGGTACGAGTTTGAGGGAAGGAGCAAGGCCACGGCGCACCGGTTTAACGCCGGCGTCAGTTATGCCTATTGACAGAGCCTGATTGCAGGCGCCGGAAAACCGTCAAAATTACTTTATCTTTGACGGGCGGCCAGCAGCAAAGAGGCTGTGCAGTTATTCTGCACAGCCTCTTTTTAACGTTAACAGAAATGTTATTTTATTTTCCGGTCCATTTGCCCAGGAATTCCGCCGCATCCTTCCCTTCCGCAATGTGCCTGAGCAGGGCGCTGCCGAGGACGGCGGCGTCCGGACGGGCGTCTTCCGGCAGGGCGTCAAGCTGGTCCGGCGTCTGGAGGCCGAAGCCCAGTGCCAGAGGCACGTCAAATACGGCCCGGGCGCGGCGCATGGTTTCCGTGACGCTCTGCGTCAGGTCCACCTTTCCACCCGTGGTCCCCAGCACGGAAACCACGTAAACGAAGCCGGAGGTATGGGGCTTGTATTCCCGCATTCGTTCCACGGAGGTGTTGGGAGCCACCAGCGTGACGAGCGTCAGTCCGTGGGGGTCAAAGGCATCCCTGAAGATGCCGGATTCTTCCAGCGGCATGTCCGGAACGATGAAGCCGCTGACTCCGGCTTCCGCCGCATCCAGGGCAAGCCGTTCCAGCCCGTACTGGTAAAAGGGGTTCACGTACCCCATCAGCGCCAGTTTGGCGAAAAAGCGGCCCTTGCGGGCTTTCAGACCGTCCAGAATCCATTTCAGGCTTACGCCGCGGGCCAGCGCGTCCCGTGAGGCCTGTTCAATGAGAGGACCGTCCGCAACGGGGTCCGAGAAGGGAACGCCTATTTCAATGATGTCCGCCCCTGCTCCGTCAATCCGCTCCAGATGGGTCCAGAAGGATTCCTTGTCCGGAAATCCGGCGGTGATGAAGGGGATGACGGCGCGCCTGCCGAGGGAATGGGCGTGCTCCACGGCTTCCTGCAACGGTGATTTCTGCATGTTGTTCATGGAAAGATGCTGCTTAAAGGTTCAGATATTTTTTAACGATGCCCAGGTCCTTGTCTCCGCGGCCGGAGAGGTTCACCAGCACGTCACCCCCCGCGGGCAGCTCGTCCGCATGGTCCAGCACCCATGCCACGGCATGGGAGGATTCCAGGGCGGGGATGATGCCTTCCTCCTGCGTCAGGGTCTGGAAGGCGTTCAGCGCGGAGGCGTCACAGATGACGCCGTAATGCACCCGGCCGATTTCCGCCAGGTGGGAGTGCTCCGGCCCCACGCCGGGGTAGTCCAGCCCGGCGGAGATGGAGTGGGACGGCTGTATCTGCCCGTCTTGATCCTGTAAAAGCATGGTCACGTGGCCGTGCAGCACGCCGGGGCTGCCCAGGTTGATGGGTGCGGAGTTGTAACATCCGGGCTCCCCGGTGCCTCCGGCCTCCACGCCCACCAGGCGCACGCCTTCATCTTCCACAAAGGGGTGGAGCATGCCGATGGCGTTGGAACCGCCGCCCACGCATGCCACTACCACGTCCGGAAGCCTTCTGGCGCGTTCCAGCATCTGGGCCCGGGCCTCCGTGCCGATGACGGACTGGAGCTGCCTGACCAGCGTGGGGAACGGGTGGGGCCCCGCCGCCGTGCCGAAGCAGTACAGGGTGTCCTCCTGATGGGAAATCCAGTAGCGCAGGGCCTCGTTAATGGCGTCCTTCAGGGTGCGGGAACCGCTTTCTATCGGGAACACGCGGGCGCCAAGCAGTTTCATGCGCATGACGTTCATGGACTGGCGCTCCACGTCCTCCGCGCCCATGAAGATGGTGCAGTCCATCTTGAGCCGGGCCGCCGCCGTAGCCGTAGCCACGCCGTGCTGCCCCGCCCCGGTCTCCGCAATGAGGTGGGTTTTCCCCATCATCCTGGCCAGCAGGGCCTGCCCCAGCGCGTTATTGATCTTGTGCGCTCCGGTGTGCAGCAGGTCCTCCCGCTTCAGCCACAGGCGGAAGCCCAGCTTTTCCGAGAGATGGGGGCAGAACGTGAGGGGCGTTTCACGGCCCGCGTAGTTGACCAGCAGGTCCTGGAGCGCGTCCCGGTACTCGCGGGACGGCATGATGGTGGCCATGGCTTCCTCCAGCTCCATGAGCGGGGGGCGCAGCGCTTCCGGTACGAAGCGGCCGCCGAAGTTGCCGAAATATCCTTCTTTGTTCATGCGATATGGTAAGGGGTGTAGGAGATGAGTGATTTAAGGGCTGCCAGCAGCTTTTGCGGGCTTTTCTGGCCGGGGATGGCTTCCACGCCGGAGTTCAGGTCAATGCCGTTCGGGGTGCACTGCTCCAGCGCCTTGTTCAGGGAGGCGGAGGAAAGGCCGCCCGCCAGGAACCAGGGCCGGGGGGATTTGAGAGCCGCCAGGGCGTTCCAGTCCAGGGAGACGCCGTGGCCGCCGCCGTGGCTGCCCGCATCCAGCAGGAACCAGGCGCAGCTGTCCGCCCAGAGTTCCATTTCCTTCTGAAGGGCCGCCAGGGATTCATACCGGTCCGGCCACAGCACGCGGATCACCTTTTCCGGGCCTATGCGGCGGGCGCAGTCCAGGGACTGGGCGCCATGGAGCTGGGCGAATTCCAGCCGGGCCGTTTTCATGACGTCCATGATTTCCTCCGCGTTCTGGTTCACGAAGACTCCCACGCGGCGGATCAGCGCGGAGTCCAGGGCCGCGGCGCGTGACGGAGCAATATAACGCGGGCTTTTGGGATGAAAGATGAATCCGCAGAAATGGGCTCCCATCCCCATGGCGGTTGACAAATCGCTCTGGCGGGTAATCCCGCACACCTTGATTGCGAATGAATGCTTCTTCATGTTGTTTCTTCTAAAATTGCAGCCAGTTTTTCACCCGGCTTTCCGCCGTCCATCAGGGCAGTCCCCATCAGTACGGCCTGGAAGCCCGCTTCCGCGGCTTCCCTGAGATGCGCCCCGGCGCTCATGGCGCTGGCGGCGATCCACACCTCCCCCTCACGGCGGAGTTTCCCCATGTCCAGGCAGGCAGTCCTGTCCGTTTCAAGCGTATCCAGGTCACGGGCATTCACCTGGATGATGCGAGCGCCGGATTCCCTGGCAATTGCCAGGTCCGACTCGTCAAAAACCTCCACCACGGCATGCATGCCGTAGGCTTCCGCCTGTTCCCTCAGGATGCGGAGCGTCCGCGCGTCCGGCGTCAGGCGCACGATGAGCAGCAGGGCGGAAGCCGGGGTGGAGGCCGTCTCCATCACCTGGAGCTGGTGGAAGATGAAGTCCTTGCGGAGCAGCGGAAGCCCGGCGCGGCTCATGCGCTCCAGATACCCGATGCGGCCGCCAAAAAATTGTTCCTCCGTCAGCACGGAGATGCAGGAGGCGCCCGCCGCGGCATACTGTTCCGCCACTTCCTCCGGTTTCAGCCCGGTGGCGATGACGCCGCGCGACGGGGAGGACTGCTTGAACTCCGCAATGACGGCCACGGACTGCCCGGCGGGCGGCTCCGCGATGGCTTTCAGGAAGTCCGGCCTGTGCCCCTTCCACGGGTGCGGCAGCTCCCGGCGGGAGGCCATGTCCGTGAGCAGGGCTATTTCCTCCGCCTTGGCTTCCCTGAACCGGTCAAGCAGCATGAAGCGTTCTCCTTCCTACTCCGGCGCAGACGGCCTCACGGGCCTTCGCCATGCAGACGGCCAGGTCCATGTGGTCCTCCAGCAGGAACATGGCCACCCCCACATTGAGAATCACCATGTCCATCATGGCGCGCGGGCCTTTCCCCGCCAGAATGTCCTTCAGCACGGCCACGGCTTCCGATTTGGACCGAACGGCCAGGTCCTCCGGTTCGCAGGGCTGGATGCCGTAGTCCGCGGGGTCCAGGGTCATGGGCGTCAGCCTGCCGTTATGGACGATCATCATCTTGGTGGGTCCCAGCGGCGTCACCTCGTCATACCCTCCTGCGCCGTACACCACGGCGGCCCTGCGGATGTGGGACTGGCTGAGCGTCTCCGCCAGCAGTTCCACCAGCTCCGGACGGGCCACGCCCAGCAGGATGTGCGTGGGACGCGCCGGATTAATGAGGGGCCCCAGCAGGTTGAACAGGGTACGTATGCCCAGCTCCCTGCGGATGGGGCCCACATTGCGGAAGGCGGGATGGAAATTGGGCGCGAACAGGAAGGCGAAGTTCCGCTCGTCCAGCAGGCGCTGCACGTCCTCCGGAGCCACGTCCAGCGGGAAGCCCAGGCCTTCCAGGGCGTCCGCGGAGCCGCAGGAGGAGGACACGGCGCGGTTGCCGTGCTTCACCACCTTGTACCCCATTCCGGCCAGCGTCAGGGACGTGGCGGTGGAGCAGTTGAAAGAGCTGCGGCCGTCGCCGCCCGTGCCAACCACGTCTATGCAGTCCCCTTCCAGCCCTTCCACACGGTTGGCGCGGCCCAGGGCGATGCCGACGGCATGGGCCATCTCCAGCGGGGTCTCTCCCTTCATGCGCAGGCCCATCAGGAAGCAGCCCGCCTGGGCCGGGGTCATGCGGCCGTCCATGATGTCCGCAAAGCCCGCGGCGGCCATGTCCGCCGTCAGGTCCTGCCCGGCGGCCAGCGTGTCCAGAATGCGGTTGATGCGCTTTTCCTTCTGCCCTGCCGGAACGATGTTGTCCGGGAAGTTGCCCAGGAGCTGGAGGCCGTCCGGCGTCAGGATGGATTCCGGATGGAACTGGATGCCCACCCAGGGGCGGTCATTATAGCGCAGGGCCATGACTTCCCCTTCCGGCCCGCGGGAGGTGACGGTAAAACGGGGATTGGGCTCGTCCTCCTTGGACTGGACCACCAGGGAATGGTAGCGGCCCACGGTCATGGGGTTGGGAAGGCCGGTGAACAGCCCCGAACCGTCATGGATGATGTCCGAGCTCTTTCCGTGCATCACGTACGGAGCGCGGGAAACCTCCGCTCCGGCGAAGTAGCCCAGGAGCTGGTGCCCCAGGCATACGCCCAGCACGGGAACGGCGGCGGGGAGGCGTTTCAGGAACTCCAGGCACAGCCCGGCGTTGCGCGGATGGCTGGGGCCGGGGGAAATGCACACGGCCTCCAGCTCCGGGCTGGCCGCCAGGTCCAGAATGCGCGGATCGTCATTCGCGTACACCACGGGCTTGCGGCCCAGGGCGTAAAACGCCTGCACCAGATTCCACGAGAAGGAATCGTAATTATCAATGAACAGAAACATGGTCTTCTCCTTTCAAAATAACGTCAATAATCTTGCCCTTGTTCATGCACTCCTGCCATTCGGCGGCCGGGTCTGAATCGTACACAATGCCGGCGCCCGCCTGCCAGTGGATGCGGCCGTCCTTCACCCACATGCTGCGGATGGTGATGCCGGAATCCATGTGGACGCCGTTCCTGTCCAGCCCCAGCCAGCCGATGCAGCCGGCGTACGGCCCGCGCGGCAGGGGTTCCTCCTCCGCCAGGATTTCCATGGCCCGCACCTTGGGAGCGCCGCTGACCGTTCCGGCGGGGAAGGCCGCGCCGAGGATGTCCAGGGCGTCCAATCCGTCGTTCACCTGGGCGGTCACGCGGGAAGTCATGTGCATCACATGGGAAAAACGTTCAATCTCCATCAGGCGTTCCAGCTTCACGGAGCCGGGCTTGGCGACGCGGCCCAGGTCGTTGCGGCCCAGGTCCACCAGCATCACGTGTTCAGAGCACTCCTTCGGGTCCTTCAGCAGGTCGGCGGCCAGTGCGGAGTCTTCCTCATCGTCCCTGCCGCGCTTGCGCGTCCCGGCAATGGGGGAGAGCTGGAGCTTGCCGTCCGTGCACCGCACCATCAGTTCCGGGGAGGAGCCGAACAGCGTCACCTCCGGCAGACGCATGAAGAACATGTACGGGGAGGGATTGATGCTGCGCATGCGGCGGTACAGCGTGAAGGCGTCACCGTGGAACTCCGCGGAGGCCTGGGAGGAAAGCACCACCTGGATGGCTTCTCCGTCATGGAGCAGTTCCTTGATATGCTCCACGCCCTTCATGTAGCCCGCCTGGTCCGGCGTGCGGGAAACCTCCCCGACGGAAGGTTCTTCCGTCTCCTGAAGGGGCGCGTGGGACAGGTCCCGGTGTTCGCCCAGGCTGATCTGGGTGAGGCGGTTGTACAAATGGTCAAACACGATCACTGTGCCCGCCAATACCAGGCAGGATTCCGCGGAAGAGGGACTGATGGTCTGCGCCAGCTTGGGCTGGAACAGGGCGGCGGTTTCATACCCGAAGTAGCCGTACAGAGCCCGCGTGATGGGAGCCTGCCTCATGTCGTCCCCCACCAGTTCCAGACGCTGCATCAGGGAGCGCAGGCCGTCCAGGTAAGGCATGCCTTCCAGCTCCTTCAGGGAAGCGAGCCGGTCATCGCTGATGGAAAGGGAAAGCCTGGCGTCCACGCAGGAAACGGTCATCAGGTAATCGCAGGCGATGACGCTGTAGCGGCCCCATCTGCCATCCACCTCCGCGCTCTCCAGCAGAAGGCCGGGAGTTTGGTTCTGGGTCAGGCTCAGGAACAGGCTGATGGGCGTCTCCAAATCGGCGCTCAGCCGCCGGCTGCGCTGTTGGAGGGTGATGATGGATGGTGGTTGCATGGATGGATGATGGTGTAAGTTGAAAATAAAAAAACTGCTTTGACTCTCGGAGGAATCAAAGCAGTTCTTGAAAAACGGTCATAGCTGGATGCTACTACTGCACATCGGGATTCCCCCGTCCGGACATGGGTATACGCCACCAATAGCCGTTGCCATAATAACGGGTCGTGCTAAAAAAGGGCTGTCCAGTGCTGAATTGCATCTGCGCGTTTATTACTCCTCCCGCCCGGCGTTGTCAAAAAAACTTTCCGTCAATGGCGAAAAAAATCCACGGCGTCCTTCCTGCCGCCGGAAAAAAAGCCCGTGGATTCCACTGAATCCACGGGCCTTGAACATAATGACTGTCAACCTTTAGAACAGCGTCACGGCAATATTGACGCCGGCGGTGACGATGGCCACCATGCTCATGAGCTTGATCAGGATGTTCAGGGAGGGGCCGGACGTATCCTTGAAGGGGTCGCCCACGGTGTCGCCGATGACGGCGGCCTTATGGCTTTCCGATCCCTTGCCGCCCACGTGGCCCTGCTCAATGTACTTCTTGGCATTGTCCCATGCGCCGCCGGAGTTCGCCATGAACACGGCCAGTACGAAGCCGGAGGCCAGGCCGCCGGCCAGCAGCCCGAACACGCCGGGAACGCCGAACACGAGGCCCATGCAGATGGGGGTGATGACCGCCAGCACGGACGGCCAGATCATTTCATGCTGCGCGCCCGCCGTGGAGATTTCCACACAGCGCACGTAATCCGGTTCCGCTTCCCCGGTCAGGATGCCCTTGATTTCCTTGAACTGGCGGCGCACTTCCTTCACCATCTTCTCCGCGGCGCGGCCCACGGCGTTCATGGTCAGGCCGCAGAACAGGAAGGACATCATGGCGCCCACGAAAAGGCCCATGAGCACTTTCGGGTTCATCAGGGTCACCTGGAAGTAATTCATGAATTCAGGCAGCGTGCAGGAAGCTATCTTGGACACTTCCACGCTCACCGCGTCATTAATCTTGTACATGGTGTTTCCGGTGGCGTCCCCCCAATGCTGGATGGAAATCTTCAGCTCTTCAATGTAGGAGGCCAGCAGGGCCAGCGCGGTCAGCGCGGCGGAACCGATGGCGAAGCCCTTGCCCGTGGCGGCGGTCGTGTTGCCCAGGGCGTCCAGGGCGTCCGTGCGGCGGCGCACTTCCGGGTCCAGCTTGCTCATCTCCGCATTGCCACCGGCGTTGTCGGAAATGGGGCCGTAGGCGTCCGTCGCCAGGGTCAGGCCCAGGGTTGAAAGCATGCCGACAGCGGCAATGCCGATGCCGTACAGGCCCTTGCTCATTTCAGCGCCGGTGAAATGCCAGTCCCCGGAGGCCATGCCGTAGGCCAGCACGGTGCCCACGACGATGGTGATCACGGGAATGCAGGTGGAAATCATGCCGATGCCGATGCCGGAGATGATGACGGTGGCGGGCCCCGTCTTCGCGCTGTGGGCGATCTTGCGGCAGGGATAGGAGTCATGGGAGGTGTAATGCTCCGTGCTCTTCCCGATGATGATGCCCACCGCCAGGCCGGTGACGATGGCGCCCCAGATGCCCGCCCAGTTGTCCAGGCCGATGAGCTGGAGCAGGAAGGCGGAGGCGATGGCGATCAGGAAGGAGCTCAGGTTGATGCCGCGGTTCAGGGCGGCCATCAGCTCCGTCTGGGAAGCGCCGCGCTTTACGCGCACCGCATACACGCCCAGCAGGGAGAGAATGGTGCCGAGGGCGGCGATCAGCATGGGTGTGAGAACGGCCTTGATCGCCATTTCCGGCACGGCCATGTAAGCCGCGGCGCCAAGGGCCGCGGATGCCAGAATGGAACCGCAGTAGGACTCGTAAAGGTCCGCGCCCATGCCGGCCACGTCCCCCACGTTGTCGCCCACGTTATCCGCGATGGTGGCGGGATTGCGGGGGTCGTCCTCCGGAATGCCGGCTTCCACCTTCCCCACCAGGTCGGCCCCTACGTCCGCGGCCTTCGTGAAAATGCCGCCGCCCACGCGGGCGAACAGGGCCTGGAGGGAGGCCCCCATGCCGAAGGTCAGCATGGTGGTGGTGATGACGACCAGGCGCATGGAAAGCTCCATGTCTTCATAAAACCAGTCCAGCACCCAGTACCAGACGCCAATGTCAAGCATGGCAAGGCCCACGACGGTCAGGCCAAGCACGGCGCCCGAACGGAAGGCGATCTGCAGGCCGGCGTCCAGGGAGTGGCGGCAGGCGTTCGCCACGCGGCCGGAAGCGTATGTGGCCGTCTTCATGCCGATGTAGCCGGCCAGGCCGGAGAAAAAGCCGCCGGAAATGAACGCGAACGGCACCCAGGGATTCTGGATATGGAGGCAGTACGCCAGAAAAGCGAATACGACGGTAATCAGCACAAAGAAGATCGTGACGATCTTGTATTGCTGCCGCAGATAGGCCATGGCGCCGCTGCGAACGTGCTTGGCGATCATTTTCATGACCTCGTTCCCCTCATCCTGGGCTTTCATGCGGTAAAAAAAGACGGCCGCAAAAATGAGGGCCAGCACGGAAGCCGATGGGATGAGCCAAAATAAATCCTGGATGGTTATCATTGTCAGTACACTTTAAATTAAAGTGGTAGGAACATAACACCTGGTCCACTTTACTCCAAGAAAAAACCTCCGTTCGGAACGGAAAATTCACCTTCCTGCGGAAAGACCAGCACCGCAGGAAAATCCGGCGGATTCACGGAAGAAGCAAGTACCGCACCGATTAATCCAAATTGACTCCGGAGGTTCCGGAAGCGGCTGGGCCGCCCCTCTTTCCCCCTGCCTACTTCTTGTTACGGTTTTCTGCTGCCGGAAGCCCTGGAAAACGGCAAAAAACCGTGGTATTCCGCGCAATGTGCTCTCCTTGGCCAGCTATCTCCGGCAATTCTTGAAGCTGCCCTGATTCCGGGAAAACTGGATAAAAAGAAAAAGCAAACGCTCCCATTGGAAATAACAGCGCCTACCTGTCCGCCATTCCGTCAATGATGGAAAGCTCCTCCGCGGTGAACCGCGTATTTTCCAGGGCTTTCAGGCAATCCATGACTTGCTGGGGGCGGCTGGCGCCTATCAGGGCCGTGGTCACCACGGGGTCTCTCAACACCCAGGCCAGCGCCATCTGGGCGAGGCTCTGGCCGCGGCCCCGGGCCAGGGCAGCCAGGCTGCGAATTTTCTCCCCATGCTCCCGGACCCGTTCTTCCGTTAAAAAGACGGAGGAACCTGCCGCACGGGAATCCGCTGGAATTCCCTCCAGATAACGGTCCGTCAGCATTCCCTGGGCCAGGGGGGAAAAGGCGACGCACCCGGTGCCCGTTTCACGGATGGCCTGAAAAACGGACTCTTCCGGCTCCCGGTTGAACATGTTGTAACGGAGCTGGTGGACCAGGCACGGGACGCCGGCCTCCCTGAGCATGGCGCATATCTGCCTGGTTTGCTCTGCCGGGAATTTGGAAATACCGGCATACAAGGCCTTTCCGGACCGGACCGCCGTGACGAGGGCCCCCGCCGTCTCTTCCAGCGGAGTCTCCGAGTCATGCCGGTGCGCATAAAAAATATCCACGTAATCCAGCTTCATGCGGGAAAGGGACTGGTCCAGGCTGGCAAGCATATGCTTGCGGGAACCCCAGTCCCCGTACGGTCCGGCCCACATCAGGTGCCCCGCCTTGGTAGCGATGACAAGCTCGTCACGGAAACGGGACAAATCCTGCATGAAAATGCGGCCGAAGCATTCTTCCGCCGCGCCGGGAGGCGGCCCGTAATTGTTCGCCAGGTCAAAATACGTGATGCCGGCGTCAAACGCGCCATGGATAAGCTGCCGCGCATTCTCGAAATCGTCGGCAGCGCCGAAATTGTGCCAAAGCCCCAGGGAAACGGGAGGAAGCAGCAGCCCGCTGCGCCCGCAACGGCGATAGTCCAGATAACTGTAACGGCCGGGATCGGGGAGGTAACTCATCGGAAGGAAAAACGGGAGGGTTCACCGGGCATGGGACGTACGCTCATGCCGCACGCCGGAGCGCCATGCCTCCGTGCGGTATTTGGATGCCAGCAGCTCCGCCACCCTAGCGTTCATGCCGGGAAACAGCTCCGCTTCCACGCACAGGGAATGTCCGTCCGCCAGACGGGCGGCCAGCATTTCATCCCATCCGGCGGGAAGAAGGCAATTCTGGATGCTCCCCTGATGGAGAACGCCGCCGCGGACTCTTCTCTGGCCGCCACCGGCCAGCTTTTCCCCGCCGGGAAGTACTAAATCACTCGTCACGGGGCTGGCAAAACAGGCGCGGCCACCGTCCGGGGCGTCTCCGTCCAGCATCACGCACTCCACGCCGCAATCTCTCAAAACACGGGCCAAAGCCCCGTGAATCCATCGGTACAGGGTGGCGCTGGAAGGCCGTTCCTTCTCTCCCCGGCGGTGCATGGCCAAGGTAAAGGGGATGTCCTGCCGATGGTCCACAATTCCCCCTCCCGTCCAGCGGCGGACAAAATGGAGTTCCTCTCCCGGAAAAATGGCGCGTGCCGTGGCTTCCTCGTCAAAATAACCGTAGGTCACGGTCGGCTCCGCCCAGCGGTATGCACGCAGCACGGGCTTCTCTCCCCATTCCAGCAGGGCTTCATCCACGGCCATGGCTTCCTCCCCGCTTCTGGCGACCGGGTCGCGCCACAGCACCAGCTCCGGCAGAGGGGACAAATTGCCGACGACATTTGCGAAACCAGACATTTTGCAACTACAGTGTAAATAACGGCAGGACGCTCCGGGCGGGAAACGGCAGCGGAAAAACCCGCTTCCATCAGCCCCCATACCACAGGCCTAACGGTTCATGGGCAATGCTACGCGCTGGGTGAAGGACCGGGTATAGCGCTCAAAGAATTCCTCCGGAGAGGGGGCGGGACGCTTCTTCTGCCGGATCTGGTCCACCAGGGCCATGCCTTCATCCGTCACAACCGTCATGGAAATCGTCACGGCAGTGACGCGTCCGGACTTCAAATCGTCAATATTCACGCTGCTGCCGATGATGTCCAGACGGTTGCCGTACACATCCATCTGGGTGCAGGAACCGAGCCGGTTGGCCCCCGTAGTCATGACGGGCACCAGCACGGACGCCCGCTGCGTGGCATCCTTGTCCGACTTGTTGCTGCCGGAATTGCCGATCTTCTTCTGGTAATCCACTTCAAAAATCAGCGTCATTTCCACCACGTTCTCCACCAGGAAATTGGCGGGAATGGTCTCATCCTGCTGGTAGCGGGTATAAGCGGACCAAAGGTCCTGCTGGCCCAGGAGATTCTGCACGGTATCCTCCGCGCTGATCAAATTGCGGTACAAGGAATAAACCGGAAAGCCGTCAGACTCCGCCGTAGCGTCCTGGTCCAGAATCTGGTCACGGTAAAGCAGCTTGTACCCCACGCAATTCACGTCACCGATGATGCGGTCGTTCCGCATGTCCATGCTGGACTTGGCAGGATTGCGGTCCGTAGCCGTGGTAAAGAAAATCAACTGGGAGGCATTCGTGATCTTGGCGCCTTCCGGCCCCATGGTCATCAGGTTCACGCGGGCTTCATTCAGGGCGGAAGAACCGCCCTTCTTCCTGGACGCCGTGGTCTTGGTCGCGCGGGAAACCAGATCGCTGTCCCGCTGCACCAGCATCCATTCAAAGGGATTACCGGCACGGAACTGCATGCTCTCAAAATCCTTGGTCATGGTATCCATGGCCGTGCGGGCAAGCGTGGTGGTCCGCACATCCTGCAGCACCCATCTCCAGATATCCACCCCGCGGGAGGTCAGGGCCACAATCACCAGCACCAGCACGGTGGTGATGGTCATGGCTGCCAGGAGCTCAATCAGGGTGAACGCGCCGGATTTGATTTTGGCAAATGTCTTCATGATTTTTCAGAGGTCTTCAGATAATGCCCGTTAGCGGCGGAAAGCGAGATTGCGCGTAAAGATGGGAGTCTTCAAATTCTCCCACGTCAGGTGCTGCAAACGTTCAGGGTCCGTATTCAACAGCTGAAAAAACTCCGCCTGGTACAGGACTTCCGCCCCCCACGGCAAATTCAGGCCGCCGCCCTTCTCCGGCGTATAAACGTACAGGGAAGGCTCCGTAATCACCTTGCCGCGGTTGTAGGGATTATAAATCGTCCCGTACTTGGGAGCCAGCTTGTACCCGTAAGCGTTGGAATCCATGCGCTCCACCACCAGCTGGGTCATGCGCACGGCGAAGACGGGGCCGACAAGCGCCTTGAAATCATCCCAGCGGTCCTTGTTGTTCGCCAGGCAAACTCCCGTCACCACCGCCGTATTCTGCCCGGGGATGCTCCCGCCTTCCTCCAGCCAGGGCTGGGGGGTGCCGTCCTTGCGGGCGCCCTTGGTCAGATCCGCCCTGTAATTGTAAACAAGAATGGTCGTAGCGGGCTTGGACGTAAACTGCATCCAGTAAAACGCCTTGTCAAAAGCGGAAATATATCTGGTGGTGGAAGACTTTCTGGCATTGGGAGCGGCACGCTCGGAATTGCGAAGCTCTCCAAGTTCCGCCGTCAGGGCGTGGACGATGCGGTCCGCTTCGCGGATGGTCAGAGCGGACTGAACCGTCCTTCTGGCTGGAATGAACATGGCCATGAACACCACGATCAGCACGGCAACCACGCCGATCGCAAGCACCACTTCCGTCAGGGTGAACCCCTTGGAACGAGACTGTTTCATACACTTGGTCAACATAAAATGGGAAATCCGGTAAAATATGAATTAGTTGGGAATCACCTGCTCCGTCGTCCTCAGCCGGCTGATATTGCCTTTGGGATAAATCACGATGCCGCCTGCCAGGCCCGGCTTGCCGTCCACCACCGGAGTCGGTTTCTCCTCCTTGCCGTTTCCGGCGGAACCGGAAACCACCACCAGGCGGGTGGGGGCGTTCGGCTGGGACATGCGGCCTTCCTCGTCAAACTCAATGAAATAAATATCCGTCATCCTGTTGCCCGGAAGATTGACGGTATCCTGCCCGTCACGGCTGGCAAAGCTGCGGGCTGCGGACTTGCCCTTGGTCTTCTTGGAGCCTTCCAGCAGGGTGCTGTAGGTGGGGCTGATGTAAAACCCGGCGGGAAGAGTCTGCAAACGGTTGACCAGATGCCACTTTCCGGTGCGCGTATTTTTGGACATCACGCCCAGGGTGCGCATGTTGCGGGCTTCGTCCTCAGGAGTGCTCACGATAATCAGGCGGCTCCACGTTCCCTTGCCCATGGCGTCCAGGCGGGCTTCCTGCACCATGCCGTCCACCATCTCCACGGCGGACTGAAGGCCCTGCCCCCTGCCCCCTCCTCTTAACATGCTGGCGGCCAAGGCCATCATGGCAACCATAATGGTGATGACGACAATCAGTTCCACCAGGGTAAACCCCTTGCTCCCTGACGAGGAACAGTGCGAAGCCGTTCCGGAATGCTTGGAAAAATATCTCATACAGATGATGCAGGATTGAACAACGATTTTTGGCATGCTACCCGTTTCACACGGACACGGCAATCATTTTTTGAGAAACGGGAATGCCGGATATATTCCTGTCCAAATAAAAATCCGGCAACGGTTCACCACCCGGTAATCCTGGCTCCTTTCATCCGTCCGGAAGAAAAAAACTTCCGGCAGATTCAAGCCTCACATTTCAAAAAGGATAGGGAAAAACGGCCTTGAAGGAATCTCTTGAAATCCTCTTCCCTATCCGGCTCTTTCCTGCAAAGAAAAACACCTGGATATCTACCTCAATTCCACCCAAATGCCACGGTGGTCGCTGGCCTGGCGGGAGGGGGGAGAGTCAAGGATGCCCATGGGGGGCTTGCGGCCAAGGCGCTTTTTCAGGGTATTGTTGATGAAGAGATGGTCAAAGGAGTGGTAGGTGTCTCCGTCTTCGTAGTAGATGGTCCAAGTTTCCCCGCGGGAATCCCTGGGTTTCAGGCGGTTCAGGCGGTATTCCGTTTTAGCCGGCCCCTGGATGACCTGCACGGCGCTGTCCGCCGGACCGTCATTGAAGTCTCCGTACAAAAGCAGCGGCATGCCGTCCTGGGAGGCGATGGCTTCATTCAGGTAGTCCCGCAGGGCATACGCTTCCCTTCGCCGCGTGTCTTCCGCGGAGCCGTCACGGCTGAGGCGGGACTTCAAATGAATGCCCATCAGGCGGAAGAGGCGGCCATCCGGCGTTTTCACCGTGGCGTCCAGAATGCCCCGCAGCATCGTTTTTTTCCTCTTCGTTTCTCCGGATACAGGCATGTCCGTCACGGAACGGTTGTCCACAATGGGATATTTGGAGAGAAGGGCCAATCCCCGGTCTTCTCCGTTCCGCATGACCAGGACCTTATGCGGTAACTGAACTCCTTTTCTTTTCAGCCGCATTTGCAGGTCGCGCACGGCGGCTTCCCCACCCATTTCTGACAATCCTACTATTTCTGCACCGGATTGCCGGATGAGTTCGGCCACGGCCTCCCGTGCTTCAACGGGCTTGTATTTTACCTGAAAGTTGCTCCTGCGCGGATCTTCCGGTACAAAATAGTTGCCAGCATTTATTGTGAATAACCTGACAGGTTCTCCCTTTTCCGGTATAGAGATTTTCTCCAGAACCCTTCCCTTCCCGGGCGCCTCCCGGGAGGCAGGGACCGCCTGCGGCGTATCCGTCAGCGGCTTCCATTCCGTCAAGCCATACCCCAGCACCGCGCACAGCACAACCAGGGCCGCGATGACGGAGGTTCCCCTGCGTTTTGACGTTTTCCTCATCATGTCCGTTCCCTTGAAAGATTTTCTCCATGAAGGACGTAGTGAATGAACAGGCCGAGCCGCACAAAATTTTCCGGCTTATTACTCGGCTTTCACTTCACTTTCATCCGTAGTTCATGATAAACCATGAATGTGCCTTCATTGCAACCCCAGAACGAGTCCCAGCCTGACGAGCAGACACTTTCCCAATATGCCGAACATACCAGGAAAAGCCTGATTGCGCGCCTGGAGAATTGGGAGGACCAGCGCACGTGGGATGAGTTTTACCGGACGTACTGGCGTCTTATTTATTCCGTGGCCCTCAAGGCCGGATTGAGGGAGGACGAAGCCTGGGACGTGGTGCAGGAAACCATTCTTTCCATCGCCAAGCAGAGCAAGAAGAATATTTACAAGCCAGAACAGGGTTCCTTCAAGCTCTGGCTCTGGAATATGACCCGCTGGCGCATTAACGACCAGTTCCGCAAGCGGAAGAAGGATACGGCCATGCTGATGAGCCCGGACGCCACGGAGAGCCAGGAACATCCCATCGACAAGATTCCGGACGAAGGGAAGAATAATTTTGACCAGGTGTGGGAGAGGGAGTGGCAGAATAACCTGCTCCAGGCTGCCCTGGAACGCGTCAAAGCGAAGGTGTCTCCCAAGCAGTTTCAAATTTTTGATTATTACGTGTTGCGGGAGTGGGATGCGGCGAAGGTCCGCAGACAGCTCGGCGTCACGATTGCCCAGGTTTATCTGGCGAAGCACCGCGTAGGAAGCGCCTTGAAGAAAGAGCTGCAATTCCTTCATTCCCAGGAAGAGGAGAAGGAGAGATAGGCGGATGCCGCCCCGGTGCAACCGGGCCCGTTTCCCGCTTTTCTCCTGCCGTTCCGCTTTTCAGGAATGATTCCTTTATTTTGCCTCTTGCCAAGGCAGATGTTTTGTCGTTAGATAACGGCAACTGCAATGCCGCCCTCACGCAACAGACATTCCGCCCAGAGAGTTTTTACCTGGGACAAGATCAAGATGGCCCTGGCGGCGGCGGAAGAAGGGTTTTATATCTGGAATATCAAAACGGGCGTCATCCATTACACGGACCGCTGCCTGACCATGATGGGGGCCAGCCGCAAGGAGAAGGCCCCCAATATTTTCACCCAGCCGGAGCTTACCATCCACGAGGAGGACCAAGCCTTTTTTTCCCAGGAGGTGCGCCGTTACCTGGACGGCCATTCCCACATGCCCATGCGCATTGAAATACGCATGAAGAAGCTGAATTCCAAGAGCTGGAGCTGGGTCCGCATCAACGGTCTCGCTCGCAGGGACAAGCAGCGCCGCCCCGTCATGCTGGTAGGGGTATGGGTCAACATTACCCGGCGGAAGACGGCGGAACTGCGCGCCGCGGAAGACAGGGACCTGTTCCACACCCTGATTGAGCACATTCCGGACAGCATTTATTTCAAGAACCGGGAATCGCGCTTCGTGCTGGCGAATACCGCCACGGCCAATAAGCTGGGCGTGCCCACGCCGGCTGACCTGACCGGAAGGACGGACGATTACTTTTTCGATCAAACGATGTCCGATGTTTCCCGCAAGGAGGAGCTGGACATCATGGCTACCGGACGCCCCATCCGCGCCCGCCTCCATCATGAGACATGGCTTCACAAGGATGATTCCTGGAGCCAGATCAGCAAGTTTCCTTGGTACGGCCGCAACGGGGACCTGAAGGGCATCGTGGGCATTTCCAGCGACGTTACCAAGCTGGTGAAGACGGAGATCAAGGCCACGGAAACAGCCCGTATTCTGGAAGAGCGCAACAAGTCCCTGGAGAAGGAGATAGATTTGGCCCGGGAAATCCAGTTCGCCCTGCTTCCCTATGAGATTCCCTCCCGCTCCCATACGGAACACGGCCTGACGCGCCATGTGGATTTCCACCACATTTTCACTCCTTCAGAGGGGGTGGCGGGCGATTGGTTCGATGCCTTTCCCGTGGGGAATTCCGGCGTAGGCGCCATCGTCTGCGACGTGATGGGCCACGGCATCCGCGCCGCCCTAATCGCTTCCATGCTCCGCGGCCTGATGGAGCAGTTGTCCCATCTGGCGGACAATCCGGCGGCCTTTCTGTCTTCCCTCAACCACCAGCTTGCCAAAATTCTGCAACGGGCGAATACCACGATGTTCGCCTCCGCCGTTTATATTTACCTGGATTTGGAAACCGGCGTCATGACCGCCTCCACGGCCGGGCACCCGCATCCCATTATCCTGGGGCCGGACGGAGTTGCGCGCAAGATGCCGCTGCCCAGGGGCATTGCCCTGGGGCTGCTGGATGACGCCACATACCAGAACGCCCAGTTCCCCCTCCTGGCAGGTTCCCGCGTCCTGATGTATACGGACGGACTGACGGAAGCCGCCAATTCGGAAGGGGAAGAGCTGGGCGTGGAGAGGCTGATCGATTATTTCAACAATTCATCCCCCAAGAGCACCAAGGATTTTGTCCATCAGGCCCTTACCTGCGTAGCAAAGTTCACCGGCTGCACCAACCAGGCCGACGATATCTGCATGCTGGGCATCAGTTATTCCGAACACGAGGCAAAGCCGGGGCATTAACAAACCCGGTTGCTCCATTTTCCGGATATTTACCTCCTTCCTCCTTTTTTGCTGGGGAAAACTCCACATTCCGTCCGCCTGAAAAACAGGAATCATTCAAGCAGGAAGGCCCTTTCCCGGAAGGACGGTCTGCCAAGTTTTCCTTTTTCCCTGAAGAGTCCTGCCGGCAGGGAGGCACATTCTCCCTGCAAGGCCGCAGATGATTCCCGCCAGGAGAAAAACGGCAGAAGCGGCTTTCAATTTTCCCGCAGGACCGGAATACGCCTGCTCTCTTTTCAGTAAAACAGGTTCAAGAACTTCCTTTCCAGCCTCTCCCAAGCCGCATTCCGGAATTCCCGCCGCCAGGAACTTCCCGAATCGCATCTTCCTGACCAATCCTTAAAAGCCAGCGGAATACGGGACGGCAGTTTTCCCATGCCGCCAAATGACAAGGATCCGTCAGGTTGCCTCAGGACAATCATCCGGAGAGAATTTGAAGTTGCGCCAGAACGGAACGCTCAGCATCCAGATGGAGAACAAGGCTTCCAGCCCTCCCGCCATGATGATCGTCGCCTGGACTCCCCAAACATCCACTACGGCTCCCCAGCCCATGGCCGCCAAAGGCTGCACCCCAATCGTAACGATGCTGAACAGCCCCAGAATGGCAGATTTGCGTTCCGGCGGCGCCAGAAGCTGCACGGCGGATGAAGAGGTGACAAAGAGGGAAGAAGTAGCCAGACCGGCAAAGAAGAAGCAGAGGGCCTGTATTTCCACCACGGGAATGATGCCGGCCACGCATAATGCGCTCCCCATCCACAGCGTGCCCGAGGAGAGCTTGGCCCCCACCCTGTCGCTTTTGCGCGCAAACGGCAGGACAAAGAGGATGCTCACCATGGCACCGGCTCCGACCGCTCCCAGAATGAGGCCGGTATTCCTGGGGTTCCCGTGCATCAATGCCGGAACAATCTGGTAAAGGGATTGCCCGCAGATGTTCTGAATGAGCGCGCTGATCATGATGAAGAGCAGGCTGCGCGTAGAAAGCACCGCCTTGAGCCCGGAGGCCTTTCTTCCGGCCCCGCGCTGCTTTTTAGGGGCGGAGGTATCCGCAACGCGCCCTTTCAGAGCCACCAGGCAGCCTATCAACGGCAGGCTTGCCACGACATTGCCGCCAAAGGCGGTTCCGGCCCCCCCACTCCGCAATGATGTAGCCGGCCAGCGCCGGACCTACGGCGCGGCACGTGTTGAATACCAGGGAGTACATGCCCACGGCCTCCTGCAACTGCCTGCGCGGGATCAGATCGCCCACAAAAGCCTGCTGCGTGGGAAAGCCCACCGTCTGGTTGACGCCCATGACCAGCCCGGCGGCATACAAGTGCCATAGCTGGAGCATGTCCAGCATCGTCAGCAGAAACAGGGCTACGGCCACCAGCCATTGGACGCATTGCACGGCTATGAGCAGTTTTCTCCTGTCAAAACGGTCTCCCAGCCCGGCCAGCAGCATGCCGCCCAGAAAGAAAGGGAGCGCGTTCAGGGCGGCCAGGAAGCCCACCGCCGTGGCGGAGCCGCCGGAAATGTCGTACACAAGAATGCCCATGGCCGTCACCTGCAGCCACATCCCGATCAGGGCGGCGGCCTGCCCGGACCAGAAGATTTGCAGGTTCCTCACCTGAAGGGGCTTGAAAAAGCCCAGCCAGTCATTCAGCCATTTCATCAGCTCCGCCATCCTAGCCCCCGCCGCCGGAACCGTCCAGACGCGAGTGCGGCAACGGAAGCCCTCATAATCCCGGAACCTTTTTATTCCTCCGCGGTATAGCAGGCCGGGTAGTCCTTGGAAGGCAGCCAGACGGGAAGGTCTTTCATCCTGTCCGCGGCGCGTTCGGAAACCGGCATGCGCCAGATTTTAAAGAAAGGCCCCATGTTTTTTCCCGTGACCTTGGAGAAGGCGTTCATGACCCATTCCCATTTCTTTTCATCACTCAGCTTGCCGTTGTCGTACGGCTTGTCATGGAATTGAAGGGCCACCTGCCGGAAAGCGTCAAATCCCAGATAGTACATGAGCTCCACCCAGAAGAAGAGCTGCACCTTGTTGGGCGCTTCATTGTAGGTCTGGTCGCCGGAGAAGTATTTTTTCATCTCAGCGCTCATGCCGTACGGCCCCATGCCGCCGCCCCAGCAGGATTCAAAGTTTTTCCCGGTGCCCATTACCTCGCAAACCATGGAGAAGATGTTGACGGATACTTCCGTCTGGCCCTCCATCGTAAACGGAGGCGACTGGTGGTTATGCCCCAGTTCATGCCACAGCCCCCAGCTTCCGGAATGGATGATGGAGCCGCTGGCAATGGAGTCCGTCCAGTCCTTCGTAGCCATGGCGGGATAACCGGAATGCCCGGCCCCGGCGGAAATCTGCCTGTCCACGACAAAACGCATCGGGTGATGCAGGCGGTCCGGCTTGGTGTCCCATCCCATGATCCAGTCCTGGAGGGCCATGTTTTTTTGCAGGAATTCAGCCGTTTTCTGAACATCCGGGCACCGCTTCAACTGCTCCACGGGCATCGTGACAATGAGGCGGGGCATGCAGATTTCCCCCCACGGCGCCTTGGCATTTTCCAGTTGTTCGGCCCATTGTTCCGGAGTGGTCTTCCCCATGACGAACAGAGGGGCCGGCACGGCTCCGGAAATCTGAACCTTGAATACTTTTCCCCGTTTGGAACGCTGGCCCACATTCACGTAAACCAGGCCGCCCATCGGGTTCACCATTTTCACGCGGCCCCGGTCCGCCGGAACCTGCATGGTTATTTCCGGAACCCTTTTCCATTCATCCAGCTTGTGCAGGCTGTCCGTATGGCACCCTATGCGCACGCTGACCGTGCTGTCCTTGGGCGCGCCGGACAGGGAAAAGGAGATTTCCCCTCCGGGGGGAGCATACAGTCCCGTACTGTGCCAGCCGCCGATGTTGGAATCTATTTCCACCGTCCTTCTTACCGTCTGGGCCCCGTCCTCCGGAACGCCGGGAAAATCCTTCGCCGCCGGGCACGCCTTCAGGGTGGAAAGCTTGGCGTCCTTCCATTCCCGGCATTTTTCCAGAAGCTCCTGCATGCGCCGGGTGTCATTACCTCTTTTCCACGGAGCGGCTCCCGCAGGGAATTCCTCCATTCCCGCCATTTTTTCCGCCTTGTCCCAGGACCATGTTTCCAGCGGCTTGTCCTTATCCGTTTGAATTTCATCCCTGGAGGGGATTGAGTAGACGGAAAGCTCCGGCATCCGGTTCTTCACAGGCTGGGGAAAACGCCCTTCCGGTTCAGGCTCATCTTCTTCCACAGGGATGTTTTCCTCCTGCCTGCGGGCCTGTTCCTCACGTTCGCGCCGTTCCAGCTCCTCCCTCCTCTTCTTTTCCTTCTCTTCGCGTTGAGCCTGCTCCCGGAGCTTTTGAGCCGCTTCCGCAGCCTGCCGTTCCTTCTTTTCCCTGGCTTCCTCACGCGCCTTCTGCTCTGCCTGCCTCTCCTTTTCCTTCTTCTCCCTGATTTCCCGCTCACGCTGCATTCTCTGTTTTTCAGCGGCTTCCCTGGCCTTCTTTTCCTTCATTTTACGCTCGGCAGTCAATTCCTGGGCAGCTTTCCTTTTTGCCAGGTTATCCTGGTACAGATAATATCCGGCTCCCGCGCCGCAAACCAGCAGAAGCACTAAAAACCAGCCTACGGCGGAACCTCTGGAGACGCTTCGGGTAAAAGAAGGAATATTCATGTGATCGGAATTCGGAATAAATCGTCATTATTTCTGCATCGCAGACATTTCTTGTCAATACGATTCTTCCTTTTCCGCGGGAGCTTTCATGGAAAGAACATTCCGGAAACCGATTTTCCCCGCATCCGGCGTCCCCCGTTTTTCAAGCGTCCGCTTCCGGAACCTCCGCCTTCATCCCGAAATGGGGGAACGCGCCATGCATCAGGCCGTCCAGCACGCCGCGGGTGCGCGGTTCCGGGCTGATGTATCCATGGCCGCAGGCTACCATGGCTTTCACTTCCTCCGCCGCATTGGAGGGACAGCACCGGAACGCTTCCGGCAAATGGCGCATGGCGTCCAGGTCGTTGTGCCCGTCTCCGAAGATGGCCGCATGGACGGGAGGCACACCGAACCGTGAGGCTACAAAAGCCAGGGAAGTCCCCTTGTTGTAGTCACGGTGGCTGAAACGCAGGTAGGGCCCAGCCCTCTGCGTGACGATTTCATCATACGGTCCAACCGTGTCCTGAATGACGCAGGAGACGTCATCCAGCCCGCAGGCATCGTTCACCACCAGGGAAAAAGCGTCATTGGCCTGCCTGCGGAGTTCCAGCTCGGAGAACCGGTGTTCCAGATGGTCCATCAATGATTCCAGCATTCCGCCGTAACGGGTGAACAGGTCGTCATGGGCCACGGAGCAGGCATCGTTCCACGGAACGCCGGGCATCAGCCGCCCTTCCGCATCCGCCAGATGAACGTTCCGTTCCATCGTGACCGTAAAATCCGGGGCAAACGCTTCCGGATTACCCTGGAACATGTCCATCAGCCCTTCCCGCAGGTAAACGGGGTCCCTCCCCGTATTGATGCCCCAGAGCACGCCGTACCGCACCCGGAGTCCACGCATGGTTCTGAAAAAAACGCGTCTTTCCTCCGCAGGGCCGCCCAACGTGAACAGGGTATCGTCAAAGTCAAAGGAGAAGAGATACCGGGGCAGTCCGGGCCTGGGCAAGGCACGGACCGGCAGAAAACGCATCAGTTCCATTTCAGGCCAGTCCTCCCTTCACCGCGGCGCGCCTCTCCGCATGCACGACGGGTTCCGCCAGCGGAATATCCTCCTCCACCGGCTCCGCCGAGGGAATGTGTTCTTCCACGGGTTCGGCGGAAGGAATGGTTTCCGGAACGGGTTCCGCCTCAGGGATGACTTCCTGCCGCGGCGCAGGCTTCTCCCGGCGTCCCGGCGCAGCGGGAGCGGGACGGGCTGCCGGGACGGCAGACGGCGGACGCGCCGCAGGGGCCGTTTTCCTTTCTCCTGCGGAAGCGGGGATTCTGGCCTCGGCGCCCACGCCGGCCCGCACCTGGCGGGCAATGGGGGTATTCATATCCACCGCATACGTGACGGGCAGGCTTCCGGCGGGAATTTCCTCTCCCGGCTTGCGCATGTGGATTTCCACCCTGCGGTTGGCAGCCTGGGCATTCCGGTCCCCCTTCGTGGAGACTACCGGGCGGGAGGCCCCGCAGGCGCGTATGTAGAGCCTGCATTCCCCGTTCGGGCGCGTCAGGGCAATGCCGTTGTCCTTCAGCCACTGGCGCACGGCATTGGCCCGCATCAGGGAGAGCACGGCATTATATTCTCCGGAACCGAAGCTGTCCGTATGCCCCTCTACAATGAAAATCGTGTCCGGGTTTTTCATCATCAGCCCGGCGAGCTGAAGCATGCTGAGGCGCGCGGAATTTTTCATCACCGCCTTGTTGTATTCAAACAGAAGGTCCGCGCCCAGCCTGCTGTAACCGCTGTCCTTGCCCAGGGAGGACTGGGCCATCAACTGGGAAAGTGATTTACTGCCGTCCGGCAGATGGGAATCATCCTGGCCGCCAGCCCCCTTGAGCTTGTTGTTGTACCATTCGTCCGGGTTGACCATGTCCGGCTCCGCCGTCTTGATAGTCGCCGGGCTGGCGGAAGTTTTCAGCATCTCGGGCGGAGAAGGTTCAGGCAGTCCCTTCGCGACGGCATTCATGTCCACCTGCGGCATTTTGGGGGCGAGGGATTCCGGCGGGGACGGAGTAACCGGATCGGCGGAAAAGCTGGTTTCCCCCGGAGCGATCACCACCTGTTCCGGCAGCATGTCCTCCAGGTCCGGCAATTCCGGCGGCACTTCCTCAAGCTGCTCGATATCCGGTTTTTCAACCACTTCCGCCACATCCGGTGCGGGACGGTCGTCCGCTTTCAGCACGATTTTCTCAGGCAGCGGCTTCCGGTCCTCCTGAACCGCGGGTGCCTTATGCACATGAATGCCCAGGTCAAACCAGCTCAGAACGATGAAGCCCAGGTAGTGCACCAGCACGGCGGCAAGAAGGGCCCCCACCGCCACGGCGGCAAGATGGCGCGGCGCAGGCAGGATGAAACGGCTGCGCCTGCGGCGGTTCTCGCGGAGTTCACGGGTGTTTTCCTGATTGGCACTCACGGGATCATCAGCAAAAGGAGAGGCACGGTTCATGAACCGGAAGGAGCGGTGCCCGTAGCAGGTGCACTGTAGGTTTCATGGGACAACACCCTGGGCATGGGCATGCGCGTATTCTCATGAATCCATTCCGCAATGCCAGCCTGCAACTCGTCATCCCCGGCATAGACGTTGACCTTGTAGGTTTTCTCGAATTTCTCCCCCTTTTTTCCTTCAATGGAATGGAGGAAGGTCCGCTCCCGGGTGCCGTAGGGCTCGCCTTCCCGGATGGATTCATAAAGTTGTTTTTTCTCGTTTCTCAGGGAGTCGTAAATGCTCAGGCAATCCTCCAGCGTGGAGAAGAAGTACTGGTTCGTGCAAACCACCATGACGGGATAATCCAGTTTCAGGGCATCGTCTACGGGAGCTACGTCAAACGTACTGAAATCCGCACGCCAGTCAACGCCGGCATCCAGCAGCCAGTACGCGGCATAACACAGGGGCTTGCCCCAGTCCTGCTCCATTTCCCGGACGGCCACGGTTTTCAGGGAAGGAAAGCAGTCCATGCTGACCATGCAGCGGATGCGGGGATCTTCAGACGCGGCTTTCAGCAGCACCGCTGCCCCAAACCCCTGCCCTACGGCGGCCACGGGCGGCAATCCCCCCTGTTTCCGGGATACGGCGTCCAGCAGAGCCGTTACGTCCGCATATTCCTTCAATCCGTACGTGCAGAATTTCCGGGCGTCGTTTTTCCCGCGCGGATTCCATACCAGGCACGTGTAACCGGCTCCGGTCAGTCCTTCCGCCAGCGGCAGGGAGCCTTTCACCCCCTGGTCCCAGGAGGTGGCTATCACCACCAGCTCCGGCTTCGCCTCCAGATGCGGCATTCTTCCGCGCAGTTTCAAGGTATCCCGCACGCGGCTCTGGCGCGGGGACAAGGCCTCCGGACGCCCCGGACGCACCAGATAGCCTTCAATGGCGGTACCGTCGGCGGAGACGGCTTCCACCGGCTCCATCACCAGGGAATCCGCAACGGGAGAAGCGGAGGGTTCATCCCCCCCCACGGGAACGAGCAACGGAGTGGACACATACCACGCAAACCACACCAGGACGCCCACTGCTGCCAGAAGGAGCAGAAGAAACAGTTGAACAAGACGTTTGAACATGGAAAAGCTGTACCCGGAAAGCGGTTGTCAGGAAGATTTTATCCCATCCTGTCTACGTTGACAACACTCAACTTCTATCAGGAGAATATCTTCCGCACGCCATTCCGGCCCGCATGGAGCCGTGCCGCACCGCCCTCCGCTGGACAGGCGCGGGCGCACGGACATGCGGTTCCGGCAAGCCTCCGTCCCTGCCCGGCGGCCAAATAACGCTTTATTTCCCGCCCCCGATCTGGCATCCTTGTCCCACCTTACTTTTTCATGGCAATCCAGGCCCGACATTTCCGCCAATGGTTCGCATTCCTCCTCCTGCTTGCGCTGGGAGGAACGGCGGCCTGGTTCCTGATGCCCCGGGAATGGTCCCAGATGCAATGGGAAATTCCCGGCACGCCGTCCGAATATCCCCTTGCCCAGCTTCTGCGGCCCTGGCTCATTCTCCTGGGCTGTTTCCTTCCGGCGCTGGGGATGCTGCTGTACAACCGCTCGGGCATCCTGGACAGGTATGTGGCGCGTACCTGGTTCACGGCTTTCATCATGTGCACGGCCATCCTCACGCTGATTTACATCATCGGCGACTTTGCGGACAATGTGGGGGACCTGATGAACCTGGATTCCCCCCTGGCGGGCACCTTCCGCTTCTACCTGAGCCAGCTGCCCATGATTCTGAACCTGATCCTTCCCTACACCCTTCTGCTGGGAACGCTCTGGGCGCTTACCAAGCTTTCCTCATCCTCGGAAATCACCGGCATGCTGCAATCCGGGAGATCCCTGCTCCGGATCAACGCCCCGGTCATCATCGGTGCCGTCTTTGCGGCCATCTACTTCGGCATCTTCGGGTTTCACTGGGCTCCCAATTCCACTCTGTACAGGAAATTGATGTTTTCCTCCCTGAGCCAGAATAAAAATGACGACGCCTCCCGGAGCACCATCTACAAGAACGACGCGGAATCCCGCATCTGGTACCTCGGCGACCCTCCCGGAATAGACTCCCCCGGCGAGCCGTTCAGGCAGGTGCGCGTGGAACAGTTCAGCGCGCCCGGAAAGATGGAGTACGAGCTGTTTGCGGATGAAGCCATGTGGGACCCGGCTTCCAGAACATGGACATTCCGGCAAGCCATCAAAAGGAATTATTCCCAGGAGGAACCCCGCCAGCTGAACGACGTGCCCGTGTTCGCCGGGCAGGAATACCAAACGTTGAAAGAGCATTATCCAGAGACTCCCTGGCAGTTGATTTCCCCCAACGTCCGCGTGGATACCCAGGGCACTCCGGCCCTCCAGGAAATCATCAGGTCCGGCACGACAAACGCCAAGTACCTCAGAAGCCTGCAAACGGAATGGCACGTCAGGATAGCCCGCATGTTTTCCTGCATTATCCTGACATTCATCGCCATTCCTTCCGCCATCACGTTCCAGCGGCGCTCCGCCATGTCCGGCATCGGCATTGCGCTGTTCCTGGCGGCGGCCATGCTGTTCCTGTATGAGTTTTTCCCCACGCTGGCCTCCGCAGGCTACCTCCCCACCTGGCTGGGGGCGTGGATGCCCAACATCATTTACACCATCATCGCCATCCGCCTGTTCCAGACCAAGCTGGCCCACAGAAGCTTCATGGAGATGCTGAGAGGCTTGAAAAAGACACCCGTCCATGACCAACCCTGACCACCTTGACGACTCCCTGGCAGCCGTCCGGAAAGCCCGCGAACTGCTCCACCGGGCACGCGCCGTGATTTTTGACTTTGACGGGCTGCTGGTGGATACGGAATACGCCATTTATTCCTCCTGGGAACGCGTGTTCGCATCCTGCGGCCACGCCCTCCCCCTGGATTTGTTCAACCAGTGCCTGGGGAGCGGCTACACCCACTGGAACCCCGGGGAGCATCTGGAACAACTGACGGGCCGCACCTTCGACTGGGAAGCCGTCAACGGCCGCCGCCAGGAGGAAATCGTCCGCGACCTGGAGCACGCCGGCCTTCTGCCAGGAGCCTGCGAACTCATCCGGAGCCTGGCGGAAGCCGGAACGCCCATGGGCGTCGCCTCCAGCTCTTCCCACCGCTGGGTGGACGGCTGGCTGAACAGGCTGGACATCATGCCCTATTTCCAGACCGTCGTCTGCCGTGACGACGGCCTTCCCGTCAAACCGGACCCGGCCCTGTTCCTGAAGGCTGCGGAAAACCTGGGCATGCAGCCGGCTGAATGCCTGGTGCTGGAAGATTCCCAGAACGGCACCACCGCCGCGCACCGCGCAGGAATGCCCGTCATCTCCATCCCGAACCGGGTGACGGAGCAGGCGGATTTTTCCCTGGCAACCAGTAAAATCCGTTCCCTGGCGGAACTTCTTTAGGAATTCGGGAATTCCGCCTTCCATTCCGTTACGCTTGTTTCTTGACGGAATTCCTTTCATGCCTTATGTAAGGAGAATGGCTTCCCAACGTACCCCATTATATCACTACCGCGTCAAAGACAAGATTGTGGGCCCTATCTGCCTGACAGACCTCCACGCCCTGCTTGTCTCCAAGAAGATTCTTCCGGACACCATGATCCGGGAGGAACATTCCCAGTGCTGGATGCCGCTCGCAACGGAGCTGCGCCGCCAGGAGCGCCTGGCGCGCCTCAGGGCATCCGCCTTCATGCTTTCCTGCCGCCCTCCTAAAAGCTGCCTCCTGTTTTACATCATTGCCCTTCTCCTTCTGGCCTGCGGCGTGGCGCATTCCATCATGCTCCACACCATCCTTTACATGGAAGTGCTGTTCGTGCCTGCCATAGCGTTTTTCATGGGAAAGATGCTGATGTACATGCACCTTCTTACCGGAGGCATGAGGAAAATGCCCGCCCAGGAACCGGAACGCTGACCAGACGCAAACGTCTTCCTCCTCCCCGCTCTCTCCCCTGCAGCCTATGAGCCCGATACCCGCCAGAGCAACGCTCTACCATTACCGCACCGATGAGAAAACCGCCGGTCCCGTCAGCAAGGAAGTGATCGACACGCTGGCGGCAGCCGGCAAGCTTCCGTTTTCCACCACCATGGTCAGGAAAGAAGATTCCCGGAACTGGGTCCCCCTTTCCGCCATTCTGCAGAGGCGGATTAAATTCAAGGCGCTCCAGCCTTCAAAGAAGGAGCAGCCTTCCATCCGCATCCTGTTTTACGCAGCGGCAACCCTCTTTTTCTGCTTTGGCATCGTGATATTTTTCCTGACGAACCATGCCGAACTGGAAGTAATCATCCTGATTCCCTGCATCCTCGTTTTCATGGGCAAGCTTTTATGCTACGTCCACACGCTTGTGGAAAAGTGCGGCATTACCGCTGCTCCCGGCAGGGAATAAGAGCGCGGCGGAACGTCCGCCACCGTGTTGCACCCGGGCCGGGACGCCGTGCCGTCGGATAACTTGAAATAAAGAACCGCCGGGACCGTTGAAGATCCGGCGGTTTGAAAATTACTGTTACGGAGAATTATTTATTTAATTCCGCAACGGCGGCTTCCAGGCTGGGCACGTCTTCGATGGAGATGACGGTGGCATCCTTGCAGATGCGGCCCATCATGCCGGCCAGCGTCTTGCCCGGTCCCAGTTCAATGAAAAGGCGGTGGCCCTGGTCCACCAGCTTCTGCATGGAGGCCGTCCAGCGCACGGAGCCGCACACCTGGTGCTCCAGCACATTGCGGATGTCGTCCGGCCCTTCCACCACGCGGGCTTCATAGTTGCAGTAGACGGGCATGGAAGGCGTGCCGAAGGAGACATTCTTGAGTTCCTCCGCCAGCTTCACCATGGCGCTGTGCATCAGGCGGGAATGGTAGGCTCCCGCCACATTGAGCTTCTTGGCGATCTTGCAGCCGGCAGCCTTGGCTCCGGCAATGGCCTTGTCCACGCCTTCTTCCGTGCCGGAAACGACCGTCTGGCCGGGGCAGTTGAAGTTGGCAACGTCCACGTCGCATTCCTGCGCCAGCTTGATGACGTTTTCATCCGTCCCGCCGATCATCGCGGCCATGGTGCCCTTCGTGGCGTTGCAGGCTTCCTCCATGAACGCGCCGCGCTTCTGGACCAGGCGAAGGCCTTCTTCAAAGGTATAGGTTCCGGCAGCCGCATGAGCCGTGAATTCACCCAGGGAAAGGCCGGCGGCAGCCACGGGATTCAGGGAAGGCGCCAGCTCCTTCAAGACGGCCAGGCAGGCCAGGCCATGCACGTAGAGAGCGGGCTGGCAATTGCAGGTGCGGGTCAGTTCTTCGCCGGGGCCTTCAAACATGATGGAGGAGAGGGATTCCCCAAGCGCCTTGTCCGCCTGCTCAATCAGGGCCCTGGCTGCGGGATACTGGTCATACAAATCTTTGCCCATGCCTACTTTTTGGGCACCTTGTCCGGAAAACAATAATACTGCGTCCATAGTTGAGGCTGAATTATACCGTTCCGGCAGGAAAGAAGCAAGAGCGATCTTGCCACCGCACTTCCTCCGTAATCTCTTTACCGCCAATATGAATAGAAAATCCGCCCCGGTCTCTGCGAGAGGCCGGGGCAGATGGTTAAGCCTGATGTGTCAGGGAACGGCCTTAGGCGGTTGCTTCCGTGGTTGCGGGAGCTTCTTCCTTTTCAGCCGTTTCGCGGGGCAGATCGATGATTTCGATCATGGCCACGAGGGCGGAGTCCGTCAGACGCTGGCCCAGCTTGACGATGCGGGTATAGCCGCCCTTGCGTTCCGCGCAGAGGGGAGCGATTTCATCAAACAGGCGCTTGACGGCAACCGTGTTGTGAATGGTGGCGGTAGCCAGGCGGCGGGAATGCACGTCGCCGCGCTTGGCGAGCGTGATCAGCTTTTCCACATAGGGACGGAGAGCCTTGGCCTTGGCCAGGGTGGTGGTGATGCGTCCGTTGAGGATGAGGCTGCATGCCTGGTTGGCGAGCAAAGCCCTGCGGTGAGAAGCGTTGCGCTGAAGCTTGGAGGTTTTTACACCGTGTCTCATGATGATATTTTTCTATGTGTGTTGGTTTTGTGAGATTTAGTCGTCGTCGTCTTCGATGTTGGCGGCAATCAGGTCTGCCAGGCCCACGGGGCTTTCCTCTTCCAGACCCAGGCGCGGCTTGGCCTGCGGCACGGGACCGGTAAGCAGGGAGGGATCCACCTGAACACCCAGGGAAAGGCCCAGTTCCAGCAGCTTGTCCTTGATTTCGTTGAGGGACTTCTTGCCGAAGTTGCGGTACTTGAGCATTTCGCTTTCGCTCTTCATGGCGAGCTGGCCGACGGTGGTGATGTTGGCGTTGTTGAGGCAGTTGGCGGCGCGCACGGAAAGCTCGATTTCGTTGACGCTCATGTTGAGCAGCTTGCGCAGGCGGGCCGTTTCCTCGTCCTGGACGGCGGAAGGAGCTTCTTCAAAGTTGACCTGCTTGTCGTCATAGTTAACGAAGACGTCCAGGTGGTGGCGCAGAATGGCGGAGGCCTGGAGCATGGCGTCTGCGGGGGAGATGCGCCCGTCCGTCCATACTTCAAGGATCAGCTTGTCGTAGTCGGTCATCTGGCCCACACGGGTATTCTGCACGGAGTACTTCACGCGGGTGACCGGGGAGAAAATGGAGTCGATCGGGATCACGCCAATGGGCATGTCCGGCACCTTGTTTTCGTCGCCGGTGGCAAAGCCGCGGCCCACGCGCACCTGGAATTCGCATTCGAACATGGTGTCCTGGTCCAGGGTGCAGATGATTTGATCGGGATTGACCACCTGGTAGGTGGTGTCGTCAGTGATGTCGGCGGCGGTCACGACGCCCTGCTTGTGCACGCGCAGGGAGAGCAGGCGCGGTTCCTTGCCGTTGTGCTTGAACTTGACCTTTTTCAGGTTCAGCACGATTTCCGTCACGTCTTCCACCACGCCGGGCAGGGAGGAGAATTCATGCTGTGCGCCGGCGATGCGGACGGAGGTGATGGCGGCGCCTTCAAGTGAACCCAGAAGAACGCGGCGCAGGGAGTTGCCAAGCGTATGGCCGTAACCGTTTTCAAACGGTTCCGCCACGAAGGTCAGATGATTCGCATCATTCGGGTCTTCAATTTTTTCCAGACGGCTGGGAACTTCAAAGCGGGCCAGCGTGGTAACGGCGGTTTCTTCTGCAGTAGTGGTTTCGTTTTCCGACATAATCGTATGTAATGTACCGGGTTTCCCCTCAGCACGGGCATGGCGGGCAATCCGCCTGAAGGACCTACGGCATGTTTTGGAAACGCCCGTGCGGGGAGCAATTTAACGATCTGTTTTCAACAATCAACTCTTTTCATGTCCGCCGGCAAATTTTCTGTGACTTAACGTGCGTCATCTGGCATAGTGGGGCAAACCTATATACCAACTCATGAAGCATCCTGATTTTTTGGACAACAGGGATTTTACGGGGGAAGACAAGAAGCGCCCCTCCACCATGTCCATGGACACCAGCTACCAGGCTCTGGAAGGAGTCGTCAAAAAACTTTCCGAAATAGCCTCCACCAGGCACGATCCCCGTTACCTCCAGGAGTATATCAAGACGGGCATCAACATGGCGCAGTCCGAAGCCTCCGACCACGATTTTACCGTCCTGATCCGTTCCGGGCGGGAGATGTACCGGGCCAACTGCGTTTTCGCCCCGTACCGCCACATCCGCAAGATTTCCGTGTTCGGCTCCGCGCGCATCAGGAATGATGAGCCGGCGTATGAAACGGCGCGGGAGTTCGCCAGGGAAGCCAGCGAACACGGTTACATGGTCATTACGGGTGGCGGACCGGGCATCATGCAGGCGGCCAATGAAGGAGCCGGCGAGCAACGCTCCTTCGGCCTGAACATCACCCTGCCGTATGAGCAGACTTCCAACCACGTGGTAGCCCACAGCGACAAGCTGATCAATTTCTATTATTTCTTTGTCAGAAAGCTGAATTTCGTAGCGGAAAGCGATGCCATGGTGGCGTTCCCCGGCGGCTTCGGCACCATGGACGAGGTGTTTGAAACCCTCACCCTGATCCAGACGGGGAAGGCCACCATTTACCCGATCGTCCTTCTCGATTCCCCCGGCAAGACTTTCTGGCTGAACTGGCTGGCCTTCATCCGCGTGGAACTGGTGGATTCCGGCCTGATTTCCGCGGATGACCTGCACCTCATCCACGTCACCAAGAATCCGGCGGAGGCCATGGAGCACATCGACCGCTTCTACCGCATTTTCCACTCCTACCGTTTTGTCAGGGACGCCATCGTCATCCGCCTGAACACGCACCTGCCCGCCCAGTGGGTGGAGCACCTGGAACGGGATTTTTCAGACCTGATCCTGCCCGGGGGAAGAATGGTCCAGAGCGGACCGCTCCCGGATGAGGCGGACGAACCCCACCTGGACCGGCTGCCACGCCTCATTTTCCCCATCAAACGCGGCAATTACGGCAGGCTGAGGCTGCTGATTGACCGCATCAACCAGACGCCCAGCCGGACTTATTCCCCACCCTCCCATGTCTGACGGCCTTCCCGCGTGGCTGATTCCGCTGATTTTCGGCCTGATGGGAGCCTGCATCGGCTCCTTCCTGAACGTGGTCATTTACCGGACGCCGCTGGGCATCTCCGTCAATGATCCGGCGCGCTCCTTCTGCCCGGAATGCGAGGAACCCATTCCGTGGTACCTGAATATTCCGGTGCTAAGCTGGCTGGCGCTCCGGGGAAAATCCGCCTGCTGCGGAACGCGCATCAGCTTCCGCTATTGCTTCGTGGAGCTGCTTACGGCCCTGCTTTTCGCCGCCCTGGGGTGGAAGTACGCGGACGCCTCCGCGGGAGCCGCCATACTGCTCTGCCTGTGGACTGCCATGGCCATCGTCATCATGTTCATTGACGCGGAGCATCTGATCGTATTCCGCACCCAGGCGCTCATCGGCGCCGCAGCCGGAGTGGGAGCCTGTGCCCTTTACCCGTTTCTCCTGCCGGACAATGACGTCATGACCTGGACGGACGCCTTCACGGCCTCCGTGCTGGGGGGAATCGCCGGGTATGCCGCCATCAGGCTGGTGATTGAACTGGGCAAGCTCCTGTTCGGCACCTGGAAGCAGCACTTTGACGCTCCCGCTCCGTGGAGCCTGAAGGAGCCGGAATCCGACCGGGACGAGCTCCAGCTCATTATCAACGGACAGCCTCACGACTGGTCCATGCTTTTCCACCGGGCCACGGACAAGGCCGTCATTTCCGGGGGCTCCGTCACCATTGACGGGGAAACGCTCCCTCCCTGCTCCGTCATCCTGCGCCAGGATAGGATAGAGCTGGAGAACGGAGACGTTTTCCCGCTGGAAGACCTGGAAAGCGTGGAAGGAACCATGATGGATATTCGCGCGCAGCGGGAAGCCATGGGCTCCGGTGATGCCTGGATTCTGATGATGGCCGGATGCGTGGGCGGATGGCAGGGCGCGGTGTTCTGCCTTTTCCTCGGCTCCCTGCTGGGGATTGTGCAGGCAGTCGTTTCACGCATGGGGTTCGGCAGGAATCTTCCCTTCGGCCCCGCTCTGCTCAGCGCCGCCCTGATCTGGCTGCTGGGTGGCGACCAGTGGTGGCTGGCCTATCTCCGCTTCATTTCCGGAGAATAATTTTTCCCTCCATGACACGGCTGGACCGCAACCCTTCCGGGCTGCGGTCTTTTTTTACAGATTTATTTCATATTCAACAGCTTTACCATTCTGCACCCCGGCAGAAAAAAGGAAGCCCCGCAAAGGCTCCGTCCGCCCCTTTCCGGAGCACGCACGTTTTTATTTTGCAACCAGGACGAATTCCGGGGGTTCATCCTAGCAAAGGGAGGCGTTTCCACCTGTTTGAGATATCACAGCGCGACGCCCCTTTCCGAAACGCATCAAACCTCACCACTCAAAGTTATGACCAAGCAAATGATTATCGCCGCGGCCTTTGCCGCATGCTCCGCGTTCGCTCAGGACGCGCCGCCGCCCCCCGCCCCGGACGCACCTTCCGACGCTCCGGAAATGCAGCCCCCTCCTGAAAGAAGGGGAGGCCCCCGCCACCGCGCCGGAGGCAGGGACCGCCAGGGCCCAGGTCCGGAACGGGCCAACCTCCAAATGAGGAGAATTGATCCCGGCATCATGATCATCGGGGAAGAACTGGTCATGGCCAAGTATGACACCGACAAGGACGGCAAGCTTTCCGACGAGGAAATAGCCGTTCTCCAGGCGGACGTCAAGAAAGCCCAGGAAGCCAGGAAGGCCGCCATCCTGAAGAAGTTCGACAAGGACGGCGACGGCAAGCTTTCCAAGGAGGAAAGAAAGGCCATGCAGGAAGAATGGCTCAAGGACCATCCGGAAGCCGCCAAGCGCATGGAAGAAATGAAGGCCCGCCAGGAAGCCCGCAAGGCCGAAATGCTTAAGAAGTATGACAAGGACGGCGACGGCAAGCTTTCCGACGAGGAAAAGAAAGCCATGCGGGAGGACTGGGCCAAGGACCATCCGGAAGCCGCCAAGCGCATGGAGGAAATGAAAGCCCGCCAGGAAGCCCACGCTGCCAACATGATCAAGAAGTTTGACAAGGACGGCGACGGCAAGCTTTCCCCGGAAGAATTGCAGGCTATCCCTCCCCATCACGGCCAGCCCGGCCCGCATCATGCCGCGCCCGGCGGTCCCAAGGGACCGGGTGCGCCCAAGATGGATGGCCCGCGCCGTCCCGGAGGCCCCAGGGCTGAAGGACCCCGCGCGCCCAGGGGACCGGAAGGTCGCAGAGGCGGTGAAGGACGCCGCGGAGACGGTGACCGCGGTCCCCGCGGCAACCGCCCGGACGGCCCCCGCCCCCAGCTTGATCCCAACCGCGCCCCCATCATGGCGGCCGGCTGGATCCTGATTGAGGAAAAGTATGACGCCGACAAGGACGGCAAGCTGAATGAAGCTGAAATGGCACAGCTCAACGCTGACGCCTCCAAGGCTCTGGAAGCGCGCCGTTCCGCTCGCAGGGAAGCCAGGAAGGCAGCCCGCGGCAATAACGATATGCCCCTCCCTCCCGCTCCGGTCCAGGAAGAAGGGGATGATGAATAAGTTCACCCGCAGAAACGCATAGCAGAAACAGAGAGACGGCCCCGTCTGCCTTACGGCAGGCGGGGTTTTTCTTATCAGGGAAAAGGGAAAAGGAATTAGGGGTTATAGGAATCATAGGGAACTTTAGGGATTATAGGGAATTCCCATCATCACCCCTCTTACCCCTCTTACCCCTCTTACCCCTCTTACCCCTCTTACCCCTCTTACCCCTCTTACCCCTCTTACCCCTCTTACCCCTCTTACCCCTCTTACCCCTCTTACCCCTCTTACCTAGCAAACTCTCTCGGACTTACTTAACCCTTCCCCTTCCTTCCACCAAGAAACAGACCGGGGGAGGCATGCGGCCTCCCCCGGTCAGAGTTAACGAATCAATTTCCTGCCGCGCCTCAGGCTCCGGCCTTCATGGCCTGCTTGACTTCCTCATGCAGACCGTGCTTCCGGGAGAAGAGGAGGGCCGCCGGAGAGGCGATGAAGATGGAGGAGTACGTGCCGATCAGAATACCTGCGGAAATCGTCCAGGCGAAGTCCTCCATGGAAGGGCCGCCGAAGAAGTACAGGCACACCAGAACGGCCAGCGTGGAAAGAGAGGTCAGAATGGTGCGGGAAAGCGTCTGGTTGATGGCTTCATTCATGATCTGGGACGCGCTTTCATTCGGGTCCGAGAAGCGGAGGAATTCGCGAATGCGGTCAAACACGATGATTTTGTCATTGATGGAATAGCCGGCCACCGTCAGCAGCGCGCCGATGTGGATGACGTTCAGCTCAGTGCCGCTGATGATCACCAGCCCCAGCACCAGCAGGACGTCATGCGTCAGGGCGATGACCGCGCCGATGGCGAAGGTCCATTCAAACCGCACCGTCAGGTAAACCATGATGCCCAGAATGCCGAAGAAGAGTGCCCAGGCGGAAGTGATGAGCGTATCGTATCCCATGGACTGCCCGATGGTTTCCTCGCTGAATGGTGCGTTGTCCAGCACGGGGAACGCCTTGTCCAGGGCCGTGGTGATGGCCGCCTTGTCCAGGGCGTTGTCAGAGAAGTTGATCAGGATGTTGACTTTGCTGCTGTCCGTGGATTCCGCCACTTCCTGCACAGTGGCTTTCTGGGTCAGGGCCAGCTTGTTAACCACGCCTTCCACTTCCCGGAAGGAGATGTCTCCCTTGTTGACCAGGTAGGAGATGGAGGAACCGCCCGTAAAGTCCATGCCCAGGCAGTCCTTGCCCTTCATGGCCCCCACCACGATGCAGATAAGCAGCAGAATGGCGGACAGGGAGCAGGACCAGACCTTCTGGCCCATGAAGTTGATGTTGCTCTTCTTCTTGAAGAGATTCAGGAATTTAAGGTCCTTCATCATGCCGATGGTATCCGCCCAGTAGAACAGGACGCGGGTGACGAGAATCGCCCCGATCATGGAGGTGATGACGCCCACCGTCAGCGTAACGGCAAAGCCCTTGATGGTGCCGGTGGCCATCCAGTACAGGATGACGGCGGTAATGAGGGAGGTGATGTTGGAGTCAAAGATGGCGGAGAAAGCCTTGTCAAAGGAGTTGCGGATAGCCACGCGGAAGGGGCGCCCCATTTCCTTTTCTTCCCTCAGGCGTTCGTAAATCAGCACGTTCGCGTCCACCGCCACGCCCAGGGTCAGCACGATACCGGCAATACCCGGCAGCGTCAGCTCAAACCCGAAGATGGACATGGCCCCCAGAAGAAGCAGGGCATTGATCGTCAGGCCCATGATAGCCACCAGACCGGCAAAGCGGTAGTAGATGATCATCATGATGAAGCAGAGAATCAGCCCCGTGATGCCCGCGTATTCCCCCTGAAGGAGGGCCGTATGGCCCAGGGAGGCGGAGATTTCGCTGGCGGATTCAAAGTTGAGCTTGTTGGTGAGGGGGTTGGAAAGCACCTTCGTCAGGGCCTCCGCCTCGCCGGGCGCATCCAGTCCGCTGATTTCAAAGCTTTTTGAAAGAATGGCCTGAACCGTAGGCGCGCTCTTGACCACGTCATCCAGAACAATGGCCATGCGGTCGTGGCCCAGCTGCATGCGGGAAGTCAGGTTGTACATCTTGTCCGCCCCCTCGTTGCTCAGGGTGACGTTGACATGGCCGGGACGGGCCAGGTCCACCCCGGCGCGCACGATGTCCTTGCCCGTCAGGGATTCACGTTTTTCCAGGAAGATTTTTTCCGTGACGTCCTCGTTTTTGCCGTTCTTGAAGGTGTATTCATACATCCTGTAGCCGGGAACGCGGATGCGGCCTTCCGCCACCAGTTCATTGTTGCGCGGATGGACGGGGAGAATCTGCAGCTTGGCCACCTTGGTCAGGATGGCCTTGGTTTCCTCGCGCTTGGCAGGGTCCGCGGCGGGAATCTGCACTTCAATGAGGTTCAGGTTGTCCTTTTTCTTCGGGCGGATGATGACGTCATTGGCTCCGGTGCTGTTGAGCCGTTCCGTCAGGATCACGCACGCCTGCTCCATGGCCTGGTCCGTCAGCGGAATGGGCTTGCCGTCATCCCCGATGTTCGGTTCTACGCTCAGCGTGAAGGAGACGCCCCCGGCAATGTCAATGCCGTATTTCAAGCCCTGCTGGAAAAGGGAGAACAGGGAAAAGGACGCAATGCCGATGATGAAGATCGTGCCGGCGTTGCGCTTGACCTTGTCCTGGTCGGAACCCAGGTACCAGAAAAACACACCCAGCAATACCAGACCGCCAATGAAAATGAAGAGAGGGTTGTTGAAGAGATCGTAAATAAACGCGAGAGGAGCGGACATTCCGCCAGCCGCGGGGAGAGTATCGGCAGATGCCAGGAGATTCATAGACATTTCAATCCGGATTGGGTGTGAGTAATACGGCAAGGGATTGTGGAGAAATTCGCCAGCAGGTCAAGCCTTCTGTGCGTGTACCCGTTAAGAGGAAGCCACCCCCTGCGGACCTCCGGAAAACGAGCTCCGCCGCGGGCATGAAAAACCCGGTTTCCCTGCGGAAACCGGGTTGAAAGAAGAATGGAAAAGGGGAAACGCCGGAGATTACATGCCTGCCACCGTTTCAACGGGAACGGGGGCGGGCGCCACGGGAGTGACGATCACGGGCGCGGAAAGGGGGGAGGAATCCGGAACGGCGGGAGAAGCGGGCATGGAAGGAGCATGGCCGGCGGCGGCGCGTCCGCGCCGGATGAGCTCGGAAACGGTCACCAGCTCATAACCGCGGTTTTTCAGCCCTTTCACAATGGCGTCTACAGCCGCCACCGTGGAGGCGTGGATGTCATGCACCAGGATGATGGAGCCGGGCTTGGCGCCGTTTACGGCGCGGGCGGCCACCACGGAGGAGCCGGGCTTGCGCCAGTCATTCGTGTCCACGTCCCACATGATGGTGGTGAAGCCGAAGCGCTGGCGGGCCCAGGAAGCTACGCCGGCGTTCGTGTAGCCTCCGGGGGGGCGCATGACCACGGGAACAATGCCGCAGGCGTTGCGGATGGCTTCATTGGTGCTCTGGAGCTGGGATTCCGCCTTTTCGCGGGATACCTTGCTCAGGTAGGCGTGGTTCCACGTATGGTTGCCCACTTCATGGCCTTCACTGACCATGCGGCGCACTACCTGGGGATGGGCTTTCACGTTGCAGCCCTGCATGAAGAAGGTTCCCTTGACATTGTTGTCCCGCAGGATGTCCAGCACCCTGGGGGTCAGCGTCCCGTGGGGACCGTCGTCAAAGGTGAGGGCCACCACTTTGTCCGGCACGGCCACGCGGCTGACCGTCACTCCCGGAATGCGGGGGGAAAGCGGGGTGTTGTTGTAGGACGGGCTCACGGACGGCACCTGCACGGACTTGGGGGGCAGCTTCACGGCGGGGCGGTCCGGCTTCTTCCCCGGAGCGGTCACGGGAGAAAGGGAGGTCTTCACCGGAGCGCCGGACTCCACCGGCTGCTCCTGATGCTGGGAACAGGCGGACAGCCCGAGCGCCAGGGCACATGCAAGGAATAAACGTTTCTTCATAACAGGTTTTTGGAGGATGTACGCCCATCCCTCCTTCTTGTCACGTCCTAAATCATCCATCCGTGCGGCATGAAAAAGAAGGAGGCTTCCCCTCCCTGGGAAGGGCGCCCGCGGGAACGAGGCGGGGGATTATTCCGGACTGTCCATGTCGATATAGCTGACGGATACCGTTCTGCGGGGATTGGAGGGGTCCCGAACCTCCACCTTCATCCGTTTGAAAAACCAGGAGCCGTCCTTCAGCTTCATCACGGAATCAATCATGAACCTTTTAGCCAGTTCCCCGCGGCCGTCAATGCCGTCCACCTGCCACATGGCTCCGTTTTCCTTGTCAATCCAGACGCGCACCCAGGCATACTGCCCGACCTTGGGATTCGGGTTCGGAATCTGGACAATCCAGCAGTCCCGGCCCTTCACCGTGCTCGCCGCGTCGTCCCGGACGATTTTGGCCTGGGGCCAGTACAGGTAGCGCATGGAGAGGTCCTCATACGTCACGTCCGTCCCAGCGATGGGCACCGCGTACTGGGCGACCGGCAGAACGCCTGCTTTCCCGTCCTTCCAGGAAAGGATTTCCTGGCCGCGGTCCTTGAATTTCAGGTCAAACCTGTTCCAGACGTTATTCAACTGGTACTGGAAGGCAATGAGGTTGCCGCGCAAGCTCATGGAAAAGGGAACTTTCACGCTGCGTTTGCGTATTTGCCCCTTGATGTCCTTGTTCTCCTGGAGGGTCGCCCCCTGGCGAACCCTTTTCAGCAGTTGCCCGGCATCCGGGACGGCCTGGGAAAATGAAGGAGCCAGGGAAAGGACCATGGCGGCCATCCCCGCGAAAAAAGTGGAAAGCAAAGAATGTCTGCGCAGCATGAATTGCTCATATCACTCCGGAAACGCGGAAAAAAACCTTTTCTCAGTCACCGGGCGGCGTCCGTGACATTTTGCGCTAGATTTTGCTCGACTAGGTAATACAAAACGACAAGATGTGCCCAACGACATCTATTGATCCATCAATTATGGAAACGCCTGCATTCTTGAAGCCCATCCAGTCCTATCCTGGGGAAATCGTCCAGTTTATTGAAAGAATCCCGGGGGTGGACGTAACCGGAGACCGCGAAACCGTGCTGGAACAGCTGGAACCGTACCACAAGGCGGAAGTGGAGGCCCTGGGCTGGCGGTGGAAGGACCTGCGCCGCGCCGAACAGGTACACGGCACCAGGGTGGCCCTGGTGGGGGACATCGGCTCCAATTATCCCGTGGAAGGCGTGGACAGCCTGATCTGCTCCGGAGTTTCCGACTGCGTGCTTGCCATTTACGTGGCGGACTGCGCCGCCGTCTGGCTGTACGACAAGGAAAACTGCCACCGCTCCCTGATTCACTCAGGCAAGGCTGGAACCGCCGGCAACATCGTTTCCAACACCATCAAGTCCATGAAGAAATGCCTGGGGGTGGACCCTGCCAACCTGATTGCCGTCATCTCCCCCTGCATCCGTCCCCCCCATTATGAGGAAGACATCCCCACGGCCATCAAGGCCCAGCTCGTTGAGGAAGGGGTGCCGGAAGACCAGATTCACGATTCAGGGCTGGACACGGCGGCGGATACCAAGCGCTTCTACTCCTACCGCGTGGAGAAGGGGCAGACGGGCCGCATGCTGGCCCTCTTCGGCCCGGACCACGCCACCCGCCCGCACCCGATCATTCTTTAACAGCGGAAAGGCAGCGCCTTTCATTCCTTTTGCCCAGCGCATCACGGTTCCGCCGTGGTGCGTTTTTTTTGCAGGTGGCCCATACCCGTTGGCGCTGGACGGGACCGGCCCGCAATCCCGCAAGGGACATGGCCGCATCCCACCGCGGCAGGACCGTTCCGGTTATTCCGGACCCGATAATCCAAGTTGCCGTTCCCGCATTCAAACATCATTACATTTGCAATCATGGCAGTAACAATCAGCGACAATTATCAGGTAAAATACACCAGGAAATGGGGCACCCTGCTCCAGCAGCACGCCTCCCGCCTGGACAAATACGTCAGCGTCATGCGCGACTTGAGCGGAAAGGTGGTCTTTCTGGACCAATTCGGCGTTCTGGACTTCACGGAAAAAACCACCCGCGTGGGCCAGACCGTTCTGAACGAGGCGCCCACCACGCGCCGTTCCATGCGTCCGCGCACCTTCACCAAGGCCATCGGCTACGACGAATTCGACGCTACCCGCCTGGGCGACATGGACCTTCCCGTCAGCAAGACGATTGAAGGACTCCAGGCCGCCGCAGGGCGCCGCATGGACGACGTGATGATCTCCGCCTTTCTGGACACGAATTACGTGGGGGAAGACGGCATGACCGCCGTTCCGTTCAAGGAGAGCCAGCAGATCGCCGTGGACCACGTGGACAGCGGGACCAAGGGCGCGAGCAACCTCACGGTAGCCAAGCTGCGCGCGGCCCTCCAGCTCTTTGAGGAAAACGAGGCATGGAACCAGGATGCCCCCCAGTTCGGCGACCAGCTCGTCATTGCGGTGACCAGCTCCCAGATCATGAGCCTGCTGCGGGAAACGGAGGTCAGCAGTTATGACTTCAACAACGTGAAAGCCCTGGTGGAAGGCAAGATAGACACCTTCATGGGCTTCAAGTTCATCCGTACCCAGCGGCTTCCGAAGGCGGAGGACGGCACCCGTTCCTGCCTGGCCTGGGTGAAGAGCAAGGCGCAGTTCGGCATCTGGAACGACTTCAAGGTGAAGCTTTCCGTACGCGACGACATGGAGGAAGCCCTCCAGATCCGCGCCAAGTTCGCCTGCGGCGCCACCCGTCTCCAGGAGGAAGGCTTTGTCAAAATCCTGTGTGACGAAGGGGCCAGTTAATCCCCGGACACCCGTTTAACCCTGAACCACTCCCCTCTTCCATGAAGGGAGGCGCCCCGGACCGGCCTGCGGTCCGGGGCTTTTGTCTTTCCCCGGTATGCGTACACGCTCCAAAACGGGAATTTGACTTTCCCGGCATACCGGATACATTGCCCTGATGAACTGGAAGCGCTTTCATCTGGTACTCTGCATGCTCCTGCTGGCGGCATGCTCTACGGCACGCGGGGAGAAAACACGCGTCCTGATTGTGGACGGCTTTTCCAACCATGACTGGCAGCGCACCACCGCCTGCCTCCGGATGCTGCTGGAGAACGAGGGCAGCTATTCCGTGGACGTGAGCACCTTCCCGGCACGCGCCACGGAGGCGGAACGGGAGGCATGGCATCCGGATTTCAAAGGCTACGACGTGGTGATCCAGAATACCAATGGCGGAACGAACGGTCCCGAATGGGGCGCCGGGGCGAAAAAGGCCCTGGAACAGTACCTCGCGGAGGGAGGCGGCATGCTGGCCTTCCACTCCGCCAATAACGCCTTTCCCCGGTGGCCGGAATACAACCGCATGATCGGGCTGGGGTGGAGGCCACGGGATTACGGCACCTCCCTGGTCATTACGGATGATGAAGCCATCCTGCGCCTCCCTCCCGGCGAAGGGGGCCACACGTCCCACGGGGAACGGGTGGATGCGCTGGTCACACGCCTGGGAGAGCACCCCATTCATGCCGAACTGCCGCGCCGCTGGAGAACGGCGGACGTTGAAGTGTACCGTTATGTACGCGGCCCGGCGGAACACGTCCAGGTGCTTTCCTATGCCCGGGACCCGCTGACGGGCCTCAATTTTCCGGTGGAATGGACGGTCCAGTACGGAAAAGGGCGCGTATACACCTCCACGCTGGGCCATGTCTGGCCCGGAGACCCCAGCCTGAAGGGGATTCAATGCGCCGCCTTCCAGACCCTGCTGTTCCGTGCCCTGGACTGGCTGGCGGGAAAACCGGTCCACTACGCCGTTCCCGGAGATTTTCCGGACCGGAAAAAACCGTCCCTGCGTCCCCTCCCCCATATCCTCCTTCAGATGGTCTCCCCCTGAACGGGCACGCGTTTACGCATGCCTCCCCATGCCTTTACACCCAGAGCTGGCCCATGCTCCCGCGCCGGTGGCGTAGCGTTGCGCCTCCATGGAAAAGCTGACATTTTCCGGGCGCCAAAATGGGGTAATGTCATTAATAGAAGATTGACCTTCCTTCCTTAGCTGGGATAGTAGGATGTATGCAGCAGATTGTACGTGAACATCAGACCTATCCGCCGAAAATCGTTGCGTCCGTCACCTCATGGGAGTTGTGGAAAACGCTGAAAGGAAAAGATTTAACAGACCAGTGCGACTGGGTGGAACTGCGCGTGGATGCCCTTCCCCCGGAACTCACGGCGGAGCAGGTCATGGAGTTCAGGCCGGAGATGCCCCTGCTGGTCACCGTACGCTGCCATGAAGAAGGCGGCCTGCGCCGCATTCCGGAAGAGGAGCGCTTTGCCCTGCTCCGTGCCTACATGCCGTACGCCACCGCCATGGACATTGAAATCAAGGCCATGCGGCATGCCAGGGAACTAATCATGGAAGCGGGGGCACGGGACGTCATCGTCATCGGCTCCACCCATGACTTCCAAATCACGCCGGGCGTGGACTACCTGCGCGAACTGGAAAAACGGGCGCGCGCCCACAAGGCGGACATCGTCAAATTCGCGTTCACGCCGTGCCTCGCCTCGGACATCCAGACGGGCGTGCAGCTTTTCACCAAGCCCAAGGGGCCGATTGCCGTCATGGGCATGGGACCCATGGGGCCCGTCTCCCGCCTGCTTTACTCCCAGCTCGGCTCCTGCCTGGTGTACGGCTACCTGGGGGAAAAAGAGACGGCGCCCGGCCAGTGGCACGTCTCCCTCATCAAGGAAACCCTCCGCCACCTCGGCCCTATTCTCCGCTGATTCCGGAGCCTTTCTTTCCGCTCTCTCATGAACATTATTACTTCCGCCTTTCTGGCGGCACGCCCCAAAACACTCACCGCCTCCCTCATTCCGGTATGGGCAGGCTGCATGGTGGTGCAGAAACTGACCGGAAACTGGAACGCGGCCCTGGCCCTCCTGACGCTTGCCTCCTGCCTCTGCCTCCAGATTGCCTGCAATTTCTTCAATGACGCCATTGACCACGCCAAGCACGCCGATACGGAACGGCGCACCGGCCCCGTGCGCATGACGGCCAGCGGAGCGCTCTCCCACGGAACGGTCATGATCATCGGCCTCGCCTTCCTGCTGGGCGCGTGCCTGCTGGCGCTCCCCCTCATTGAGCTGCGCGGCTGGCCCATCATCGCCATCGGCATTCCGTCCCTCTACTTCACCTACGGCTACACGGGGGGACCATGGCCGCTGGCCTACAAGGGGCTGGGGGAAATATTCGTCATCCTCTTCTTCGGCCTGGTGGCCGTCCTGGGAACCATCCTGGTGCAGATAGGCACGGCTCCGGTCGTCCCCGGCACGCTGGTGGAATCCCTGGCGGTGTACAACGCCGGCATCGTGGTGGGCATTCAGTGCGGCCTTCTGTGCGCCGTCATGATAGCCGTCAACAACATCCGCGACAGAAAGGAAGACCTCACTACGGGCAAGCGCACGCTGGCCGTGCGGCTGGGGGAGGGAAAAGCGCGCGCCATGGCCCAGGCTTTCATCCTGGCGGCCTACATCACGCTGCCCACGTCCAGCCGGGCCCTGCACCTGAACCTCTCCCATACGTGGTGGATGTGGATTCCCGCCATCCTCTTCGGCGGCTACCTGATGCTCCTGATCCGCAAAACGCCTGCGGACAAACGCATGAACAAGGTGCTGGCCCTCGCCTCCCTCCACCTGCTGCTGTACCTGGCCACGTACACAATTCTGCCCGCACACTGAAAAACGCCTCCTTTTCCCAACGTAGTAACATACGTGTATCATGAATCTGCTTAAATTCATTCCCGTTTTTCTCATTCTCCCCACCTTCTTCTCCTGCACTCAAAAAAGCACTCTGGAAATCGCCACCGGGAAGGTGACGACCATCAAGCTGGGCAACGTGGTCCGCATCAAGGAAATCAACGTGCTGACCTCCGCGGATGACGGCACCTTCGCCAACATGGCGGGCACGGCGGCGGAAGCGATGACGCCCGGCATCATCGGCATGGGCACCTCCAAACTGGCTTCCGCCACCGGCTCCATCGTGGACGGCAGGGTGGAGGCCACCAAAATGATCCGCGTGCGCGTCAAGCTCAAGGACACGAACGAACTCGTGGAAGTCCAGCAGGAAGTAACGCCCAATTTCACCCTGAAAATAGGCCAGGAAGTCGTCATCACCCAGGGCAGCACGCCCGGCAATGTCTGGCCCGATTAACGGAAATGAACCACGCTGCGGCACCCGCCCCGCCACACCGGGGCCTCCTGATTAAAAGCGCCGGCCTCCTGGTGGCCGTCTCCCCCCTCTGTGCGTGGAACTACTGGAACAGCATTCCTTCCGCAGCGCTGCTGGCCCCCCTGCTCCTTGCGGCCCTGTTCGCCGGAACGGCATGGGCCATGAAAAAAAACGTCCGTGAAACCTTCCGCCCGGTTCTTCCGGCGGTGCGTCTCACGCTGGCCGCTGGACTGGCCTTCACGCTTATCACCCAGCTTTCCCAGGCTGCCCTCAACTGGCTTCCCCAGGTACTGGCGGGAACGGCAATCATGCCGCCCGCATGGATTATCCCGCTGGGTCACCTGAATCTGCTGGTGACCTTCTGTGCCCTTCTTCTGCTAACCATGGCGGCGGCCTGTGCATGCCTTCTCTGCATCGGAAAACGCGGAAGCCGCCCCACCGCGGAAAAAACGCAACCGGACTCCCGAACCCGGCCTTCCTGACGGAAGCCGCCGAAGACGCCAAGAAGATACTCCGGAAATACGGGGATGAACATCCCCTAACTCTCCCGCATCAGGCGGAACACGTCTTCCGGACGCATCCCCGCGGCACGCATCTCCTGAAGGCTCAGGCTCCGGTCCCTCTTGGCAAGCCGCTTGCCGGAGGCGTCCTTCACCAGCCGGTGATGGTACCACTGCGGCACTGGAAGCCCCAGCAGGGCCTGGAGCGTCCGGTGAATGCCGGTCACAGGGAACAAATCCTCACCACGGCTCACATGGGTGACGCCCTGGGCCGCATCATCCACCACCACGGCAATATGGTAGCTGGCCGCACAATCCTTGCGGCCCAGAATCACGTCCCCCAGTTCCTCCGGGCGGCAGACCTGGTCTCCGGACCGCATGTCCCGCCACAGCAGGGGGCCCGTAATCCGCGCCGCGGCGCGGCAGTCCAGCCGCCACGAAAAGGGCTTGCCGGATTTGAGAAGCTCCTTCCGGCGCCCCTTGTCAAGCAGGCGGCAGGTTCCCGGATAAACGTCCACGCGGCCGCCCTGCGGCGCGCCGCCCATGGCGGCCACCTCCTCCGCAATCTCCCGGCGCGTGCAGAAACAGGGGTACAGCACGCCGCGGTCCTTCAATATCTGGAGGGCGTGTTCATAAGCGCTGAAGCGTGAAGACTGGACCATCATCGGCCCGTCAAAGCGGATGCCCAGCCAGTCCAGGTCTTCCAGGATGCCCCCTACAAACTCCGGACGGCACCGCGTCCGGTCGATGTCTTCCATCCTCAGCACGCACCTTCCGGAAAAACGGTCCGCCAGGGAACGGGCCTCCCACGCGGCCAGGGCATGCCCCAGATGGAGACGGCCCGTAGGGCTGGGGGCGAACCTTGTTACTATGGGGGAATCCATGCGGCGCCGCCACCATAAAAAAGCGCAGCCGCCTTTTCAAACCCTTTCCGGAAAATTATTGCGGCTTGACAGAAAGAGGCCGGGAAAGTAGGAGAGTTGGTCCCTTTCCCTGCACCTTCAACTTTCAGTACATGCTTTCTCTTCTCAACATCAACTCCGCCTCCGTCATGGGCTGGCTGGAATCAGCGGCCACCCAGCAATGGATTGTGGGCATCCTGCTACTGCTCCTGTTCATCTGCTTCATCAAGGAATGGATGCCCGTGGAAATCACGGCCCTGGCAGGAACCGCCGTACTCATGCTTACGGGGATACTGAGCACGCGGGACGTGCTGTCCAGCTTTGCCAACAGCGGCCCGCTGACGGTGGTCTGCATGTTCATCCTGAGCGCCTCCCTGGAAAGGACGGGGCTGATCGGGGACCTCTCCAAGCTTTTCAACAAGGTAGCCAAAGGCCGGGAGCTGACCGCGCTGCTGGTCATCACGCTGGGGGCGTTCATGGTCTCCCCCTTCGTCAACAACACCCCGGTGGTCGTCATCCTGATGCCCATTGTGCTGGCCTTCTGCCGGGACCACAACATCGCGGCCTCCAAACTCCTCATTCCCCTCTCCTACGCCACCATCCTGGGCGGCACCTGCTCCGTGGTGGGCACCTCCACCAACGTGGTCGTGCTGGGCCAGGTGCAGAAACTGGGCTATGAAGGCATCCAGATGTTCACGGTAACTCCCATGGGGCTGATTTACGCGGCTGCGGGGCTGCTCTATCTCTGGACCTTTGGCCGCAAATGGCTCCCGTCCCGTCCTACCCTGTCCACCATGCTCCCCGGCGGCATCCAGCGCGACTTCCTGCTCCAGGTCAGAATCCCCGCGGACTCCCCGCACATCGGCGCCACTCCCGTCAGCCTCATGCAGTCCGAACTGCTGGGCACCAAAATCGTGGAAGTGCGCCGCAAGGGCTTCTCCATGCAGGAGGAACTGCAGCACATCAACCTGGAGGAGGGCGACCGCATCCTCTTCCTGTGCAATGCCAGAAAAGTCAACCAGGTCCGGGAGGCCAGGGGCGTGGACCTGGGCTGGGACGACAGCCGCGGACTGGAAACGCTGGAACAGCGCGACGTGCAAATCGTGGAAGGCATGATTGCCAACAATTCCGAATTCGCCGGACTGTCCCTGTCCGAACTCAAGCTGCGCCAGCGGTTCAACATTTTTGTGCTCGCCATCCACAGGCAGGGCAAGAACATCACGGACATGGGGCCGGATACCAAGCTGGCCGCCGGGGACACCCTGCTGCTGGAAGGCCCGCAGGAAGGGATGAACCGCATCCTGACCAAGCAGCGCATCATTCCCCTGAGCCAGCGCCCCGCGGACGCGCACAACCGCAGCAAGCAGGGCTGGGCCATCCTGGCCATGGGGCTGTTCATCTTCATCGGGCTGCTGGGCTCCTTTGAGCAGTACGGGGAATTTTTCAAATTCTTCGCGCGCTTCAACCCCTTCTACCTCGCCTTCATCGGCGCCCTGATCGTCGTCATCTCCGGCTGCGTCAAGCCGAAGGAAGCCTACCAGGCGGTGGACTGGGGCATCATCTTCCTGATTCTGGGCATGCTGTGCGTGGGGGAAGCCATGAGCAAGACCGGACTAGCCAAGGCCATCGCCTTCGGCGTGGTGGACAACATAGGCCCCATGGGCTGCCTGGTCGCCATCTCCGGCCTCTACCTGATCTGCTCCATCCTGACGGAAATGATTTCCAACAACGCCGTAGCCGCCGTCATGGGACCGCTGGCCTATGAAATGGCCCTGCAATTCGACGCCAACCCCATCCCCTTCATCCTGGCCGTCATGTTCGGCGCCAGCGCCAGCTTCTCCACCCCCATCGGCTACCAGACCAACACCTACGTGTACAACGCAGGCGGCTACAAATTCAAGGACTTCGTGAAAGTAGGGCTGCCCCTCAACATTCTTCTGTGGATCATCTTCACCTGCACCGTCGGCTGGCTGTACCCGCTCAAGTAGAAAAGACGATTCTGCGGAAAAGGCTTCCCGGCGGGCAATCCGCTCTTCCGTGTAAAAAGTCAGGATTCATCCGGATCACAGGAAAGGCGTTCTTTCCGTATCTTCTGACGCATGGGTTCTGAATGAAGATAAAGTGCCTCCTCATTCAAGTAGGAATCCGGCTGGGCCATCGTATGGAAAAAAGAAAGAATGGTCTCAATCAGGGGCGTGAATTCCTTCTTTTCTGTTAACGAAGCAAGCTTTTCACTTACCCGCACATACAGGGAATCAGGCTGGTGAATCACAGGTGACAAGTTACTGTACTGAAGAAATACTGATTTATAAAAGAATTGGCCCAAAGCCTGCTGTTCCTTCTCTGAGGCGGGTGGCTGAAGGGACATCACGTTCTGACCGGCGTTAATAGCGGCTTTCCAGGCGTCAACTGTCTTGGACATATCTTTTTCCCCATCCATGGCCAGCGTAAGGGCGCACGCGGCATTCCATGCCTTTTGAAGGTCCAGGATGACTTGACGTTGCTGTTTTTCAGAAGCGCCCGCGTGTTTGTCACGGAATAGGGGATCATAACCCTCTCTGGATAATCGGGAGGGCATGCGGAGGGTTGCGCCTTCCAATCCCTCGGCAATCATCGCCTGGAACTGCTGGCCGTTGAGAATGTCCGCGATCTGTTTCCGGGAGGGGCTGTTCGGAGATAGTTTGGAGTCCAGCTCCTTACAAATATCTCTGATTTGCCGGTCTCTCCAATTCAGGGCGAAAAAATTGTCCCTGGGACCTTCAAAAGGATCAAAAATGATTTTTTCAAGAAAACCTTGATGAAGCGGATCCGTGGCTTTTGCACGCCTGGCCAGTTCTTGAACTGCCTGCAAATAGTCTTCATCCGGAAATTTTCTGATGTAGTCAGCCATCTGTGTAAGCTCCACCCTGGAAAACCGGGAAAGATCATTGAAGATAAAGGGAATATTCTTAAGAATAAGCTGACGGCATTCGGCATCCGCCTTTGCCGCGGCCTTCCATTGCTTCTCCTTGATGCATTGACTTTTCTGTTGCTGAACAATTTTTATTTTTTTCCAATAATCCGGACTCTCCTGATTATTGGAAAAAGCCGGAAAGGAAAGCAGGCTCAGCAAGAAATAAGATAATAGTTTATTCATGTTTTCTAAAATAATTCGGGAATATTAAATAGAGAATTTTATTGTTATCAGAAACTCCGCCACTAATTCCTGCACCGTCATAGTCTATAATAGCACAGTGGGCATCATCGAAACAAAGCCATCCAGGCTCAGGTAAAACAGTGGAAGCCTTGAACCATTTCCACCCTTTTATTGTTGTATTTGGTGATATCCATTCTGCAACTATGGGGGCCCGTGATTGGACGAGGTTGATGGTGAAGGTAGGAATATCAATACCACAGGAATGGCAGTGGTAAAATACAAATATATTACATTTGCTCTGATTATAAAAATTATTCATTCCAAAGGCATTATGCCCGTAATTCTTTACTTCTTTTTTAAGAAGAGCCGCTTCCGTATAAAGCTGTTTTGTTGCGGTATCCAATGGAGGAGAAGCGTTACGGAAAACATCTTCCAATTTGTCAAAATCATACCACGGGGTCAATTTGGCATAAGTCTTTTTCATCAAATCTGCGATGGCACTATTAATAAGGTTTTTCTCATGCTGACTGTTGACTACCCCTACGCAATCCGGGTCTCCCCTACACAAAAAAGGAGATTTTTTTCCACCATACGCATCTTCCCGCCGAGTATATGTAAAAATTTTACCATTGATTTTAGAACGCACACGGTAAATTCCCGGAGTATTGCACTGGTAGGTACATGTTGTTCCATTTCCAACTTCAACCCATTGGGTTTCAAAATTAAGTGTCTTTGATGCTCGAAGCCGGCATATTTCCCATGTGATAATATCTTTAAATTTGCTTTTTTGTCCCAGCATATCCTTATTCAACGCCATTTCTATGCATTCTCCCTTAATCAGCAATACTCTACTGTTCTCCGTAGGCGCATTTTGCTTCCGCACGGAAATGTCCACCACAACAGGAGTGACGAAAAGGGTAATTCCGTCTAGATCTTTTTTCCCCGGAGCCGGATTGTAATAGGTCTGGGAATATTCAATGTCAAACGTATGGGTGCCGGGCATCAAAATGTGGGGATAATCCCTTCTTCCCTTGGAAATATCATGACCTTTGCCGCTTTCTTTCAGCCATTCCTGTTTTTTTCCCTTATCGTCCGTAATGGAAATAGTGCAACCGTCATCTGATACCAGAGCCACGAAACCGATACCGCAAGGCTGACCAGAAAAATCGTTGTTTTTGTCGTCGTCATATTCAGGGCGTTTACGGGAATTGGGAGCCTCCTTAAAAGTGAAGGAGACGGAATAATTCTCCTTGTGAGGTTTTCGAGGATCATCAACAATGGTTGAGTTAGGTTTTTTGACATGGCCTTCCAATACAATCCCACTCTTGAACATTCTCAGTGAGAAGTATCTATCAATGTTGAGCTGGTCCGGCAAATCCGGAATCCGGAGCCTGATCCCACGGTACATTTTACCTTCCGTGGTGATTCAGATGTGGACCCATTTCATTATTTGGGGCTGTCTCTCCTGTAAAAAGAAAGACAGCCCCTTAAAAATCCAGCACCCGGGAGTCCTACTCCCTCATCAGCGCCACGCGCATGGACTGGCACTTGAGCAGGGCGGCAAAGGCGGCGTAGTCCGTTTCCCGGTCTGAGGAAACCAGGCAATACTGGTACCGGGGCAGGCAGGCGTCCTCCCGCGCGGCATTGCGCAGGCGCAGGGAGATCACCTCGTCTTCATCCGTCTGGCGGCCGCAAAGGCGGTTTCTCAGCTCTTCCTGAGGCACGTAGATGTAGACGTCCGTATAGCATTTGGGAAGAATGCCGTCCACGCAGGCGCGGATCTGCTCCGCCCCCTGCACGTCTATGTCCATCACCACGTTTTTCCCCTGTTCCAGAAGATTCAGGATGTCCGCCTTCAGCGTGCCGTAACGGTTGCCGTGCACCTCCGCATATTCCAGAAAGTCCCCCCGCTCCACCCTGGCGGCGAATTCGGCGGCAGTCAGGAAGTGGTAGTCCACCCCGTCAACTTCCCCGGACCTGGGACGGCGCGTCGTGCAGGAGATGCTGTACACGCACAGCCCGTTTTCCGTCGCGCGGCGGCACAAGGTCGTTTTCCCGGAACCGGAAGGCCCGGACACCACCAGCAAAGTTCCCAATGGCTGTTTCATGGCTGTTATTCGATGTTCTGAACCTGTTCCCTGATTTTTTCCAGCTCCGTCTTGGCCGCCACCACCAGATGGGCCAGCGTGGAGTCGTTCGCCTTGGCGCCGATGGTGTTGAATTCCCGGAAGATTTCCTGGCAGAGGAAGTCCAGGGGCCTGCCCGCGGGCGCGGACGAACCGCACAAGGTGCGGAACTGGTCAAAATGGGAGGAAAGGCGGGTGATTTCCTCGGAAATGTCGCACTTGTCCGCAAACAGGGCCACTTCCCGGATGATGCGTTCATCGTCCGCAGAAACGGACAGGTCGGCCTCCGCCAGACGCTTGAGCATGGCTTCCCGCAGCCTGACGGGCACGGAAGGGGCGTGCTCCGCGATGCTGAGGCGGAATTGTTCCAGCGTATCCAGCTTGCCCAGCACGTCCGCTTTCAGATTGGCTCCTTCCGCCGCGCGCATGGCGGTAAAATCTTTCAGGGCGGCCTTGAGCGCCTCTTCCACCACCGGCCAAGCCTCCTCCGGAGAAAGGGCGGCTTCCGCCGTGGAAGCGATGATTTCCAGCCGCAGCAAGTCGGACGCCTGGAGGGGCATGGGCTGCCCGGCCAGGTCAGCCGCGCGGTTCAGCAGCCCCGCGAGGGAGGCCAGCTTGTTTTCATCAAGCTGGAGGGAGCCGTCCGCTTCCGCCAGCCGTTCCACGGAGACGGAGACGCCCACGCGGCCGCGTGATACGGCCCCCTGGACGATGGAGCGCACGGGGGCGTCCCATTCCGCATAGCTGCGCGGCACGTTGACGGCAATTTCCGTCTGTTTGCGGTTTACGCCTGATATTTCAACAAGGATGTTGTAACGGTCTGTCTGGGCAACGGCTCTGCCGAAGCCGGTCATGCTGTTCATGGTTACGGGTCAGATTTAGGTTAAGAATGGGAGTAGGCCTTCTTCACCTCGTCCGCCACGATGGAAAGCCCCTTGCGCAGGAGTTCCTCCGTCTGGGTGAAGCTGATGCGGATGCATTCATGCCGGTGCGGCCAGGGTTCCCCCTCCTCCGGAAGGGCGAAGAAGAAGTGGTGGCCGGGATTCACAAAACATCCCCGGGCCTTGCACCGTTCGTAGAGTTCCTGGCACGTGATGGGAAGCCCCTCGAACCACAGCCACAGGAACATGGCGCCTTCACTCTTGTGGACGCGCCACGGGATGGATTCTCCGAAGAGTTCCGGCAGCAGGGACAGGGCGAATTCCGCCTGTCCGCGGTAAAACGGCGTGAGGGTTTCACGGCAGACGCGCTCCAGCGTGCCGTCTTCCAGATAGGGCGTTACCAGCGCCTGGCCCAGGTTGTTCGGGCACAGGGAGGAGGTGGTCACCATGCTGACCACGGCCCGGATGACGTCCGGGCGCGCAATCACGATGCCGGTGCGCGTGCCGGGCAGACCGATTTTGGAAAGGCTCATGGTCAGGATCATGTTTTCATCCCAGGCCGGCTTCACGGGCACAAAGCAGATGTTGGGCAGCGGCGGTCCGTAGGCGTTGTCAATCATCAGGGGCACCCCGGCGCGGGACGCCATCTCCCGCAGGCGGTCCAGCTCCTCATCCGTCACCACGTTGCCGGTGGGGTTCGTAGGGCGGGACATGCAGACGGCGGCCGTTTCCGGGCGTATGTCCAGGCGGTCAAAGTCAATCACGTACTTGAACGTATGGCCGTCCAGCATGCGGATGCCGGGCCGGATGCCCCGGAACATCACGCCCCCGCACAGGGACTGGGACTGGTAGCCCACATAATCCGGGCACAGCGGAAAAAGGATTTCACGCATGCCTCCGCCCGGGCAAGGCCCCGCGAGCATGTTGAACAGCGTGAAGCAGGCCATCTGGCCGCCCTGGGTGATCGCCACGTTCTCCGGCGCCAGGTTCCAGCCGCAGCGTTCATTGAGAAAACGGACCAGCGCGCGAATGAAGGCGGGGTCACCGCCCGGATGGGCGTAATGGCCCACCAGCACGTCAAACTTTCCATTCCGCACCAGCTCCGCCATGCTGCGGCGCCAGAGTTCCGTCACCTCAGGAATGACGGCGGGGCTCCCACCGTTCAACTGGCACAGGCCTGTTTCCTCCGAATGGAGGGCCTTGAACAAATCCTCCATCAAATCATCAATACCCGTTCTGGCCGTCAGGTGGCCTCCAATCTCCGATAATTGCATCATGCCGCGGGCATTGTAGCCGCATGCGCGTTTTATGCGAGAAAAATCATTGTTCCGCAGGGCGCATGAACAGTTTGACTTTCCCCCCCCGTTAATGTTCATAATCCCCGGCATGTTCAATATCGTGCGATTCACCAGGCGTACCTGTCCGGCGCTGGCCCTTGCGCTGGCCCTCACCTCGTGCGACAGCGGTACGAATGAAGCCCTTACCTCCTTTATTACGGGAAATTCCTCCTCGGAACACCAGCAGCTCCAGGCCCAGCTCCAGCAGGCGAAGGACGCCCTGGCCCAGATAGACCAGGAAATCAGCCGCGCGGAATCCCACGACGCCCGCGTGAACTACAATCTTCAAAAACGGCTTTCCACCCCGGGAAAAGTCACCACGCCTTTCACGGTGAAGGATATTGACATTCTGCCCTCCAAGCGCCGCGACTTCGAGCACCTGTGCTTTGACATTGAAGACATGCGCAAGACGCTGGCTCAGCGCAAGCAGGAGTTCCACGCCCTGCAATACCAGTATAACGCGTATGCCGCCAAACTGGCCGAATTCAAGCAGTCCCACCCGGTAGATTAACCCCACCCCCCACGTAACCCATGACTGACTCACCTTCCCCCAAGCAGCCGTCCGACGAGGCCCTCCCTCCTTCCGAAGACGAAACCCGCTTCGCCCCCAGGGAGAACGGCGAAGAACACAAGGACGGAACCTCCGCCCCTGCGGCTAAAAAACGCCTGAAAACCTCCCTGGACGTTGTGTCCGAACACGCCGCGGAAGAAGAATCGGCCCGGCAGGAAGACGCCGAACGGAAAGCCAGGGGAGACGCCCTTTTCTGGAATCTGTGCCTTGGGCTGTTCGCCCTCATCGTCATCGGGGCCGGCTACATCGTTTATGAAAAATTCTCCCAGCTCCCGGACCCGGTCAAAGACGCGCGGGAGGCGCTGGAGGCCAATCACTCCCAGCTCCTGAAAAAGCAGGTACAGCTCATGGAAATACGGAACAGGACCGCCCCCAAGGAACAGCTCCTCGGCCTGCTGGACATTTTTGAACATACGGCATCCGATCTGGAAGAGACGCAGAAGTCCATTGAGAAGGAGAAAATGCGCGTGGCCGGCATCCGGGGGGAAATCCGCTCCTACTTTGAACGCTACCGCCAGGACGCCAGGGCCAAGGCCCGCGGCCGCAAATTCGACATCCTCAGAACATCCCATTCCGGCAAAACCTACCTGAACGTGGAAATCACCCGCGTGGAAAATGAATTCGTGCGCATCATGCACGAACAGGGGAGCACCTCCATTCCGGCCGGAGACCTCCCGGACGACATCCGGGAAATGCTGGCCTACGGCGACCCCCTGAACATCACGGCCATGAACCAGACGGACGCCTCCCTTCAGGCCCCCGTGATCCGCCGGGCGCCTTCTCCGGCTCCGGCTCCCTCCCCCGCTCCACAGTCCCCCAAAAAGAAAGTGGTGGTGGAGGACCTGGACCCGCCCGCCGGAAAGCCGCAAATTGAAACGCCCACACACACGGGAGATTCGGACGGATCCTCTTCCGGGAACATGTGGGTTCCTCCCGCCCATTCTCCGCTGCCCCCCATGTAACAATCATCTCCATATTATGAAAACACTCATATTACCCCTCGTGGCCGCGCTCCTTGCCGGAGTCGCCGGAGCTTCCGAAGCCTGGAGCACCAACCCCGCAGAGGCCATGCAGCAGGCCGCCGCCCGGAAAAAGGGCGTGATGCTGGAATTCACCGGTTCCGACTGGTGCGGAGCCTGCACCATGCAGAAAAAGCAGGCCCTTTCCCTCCCCAAAGTGCAGGAAGACATCGCCCGCTCCTTCATTCCCGTGGAACTGGACTACCCGCGTAAAAAGCAGCAGGACGAACAGACAAAAGCTTCTCTGGAAACCTACAAGAAATCCTACGGCATCACCGGATTCCCCACGCTGGTGTTTGCGGACGCCCAGGGGCGCCCCGTCCATACCGTCGTAGGCTACTCCAATCCGGACCAGGTCATGCAGGATACGGAAAAGGCGGCGGAAGCCCTCAAAACGCAGCAGGCCCTGACGGCCAAACTGGCGGGACAGCTTACAGAGCAAGAGCGCCGGGACGCCCTGGTCCAGCTGCTGAACACGGTTCCCCAGTCCAGCATCCGCACCTTCTATAAGCCGGCTCTGGAAGAACTGGCGAAACTGGATCCGCAGGATGCTTCCGGCATCCGCGCCAAACTGAACAGGAAAGAGCTGCTCAATACCCAGAGAGAGGAATTGGCCGATACGTTCCGGCAGAAAAACGTCCACATCCTGGCGGAGCAAAAGCCTGACGAAGCCCTTTCCATCATGGACGGCTACCTGAAGAAGGACGGGCTGCTTCCGGAAGTCAAACAGGCTGTCCTCATGCAAGAGGTGAACCTGCTCATGCAGCAAAACAGGGTGAATGAACTGGAACGGCCCCTTAAAGAAGCCATTGCGCTTCTTCCGGACAGCTTTGAAGGAAAAAGGTGCAGCAGGCTTCTGGAAAAACTGCCCGAAATCAAGAAGGAACGGGGCCAGCTGAAGCCGGGCGAAGAGCCCCCGCTTCCCCCCGGAGCCATCCGGGCCACTAAAATGATCGTTCCTCCGGCGCCCGCGAAAAAATAACCTATTTTTTCCTGCCGGGTACCGGGTTCTCCCTGCCCGGCAGGTCCGCACATGGACCTTTCCGCCAACCACATCCTCGTCGTCTTCCTGCTCACTACGCTGGCCGGTCTCGCCACCGGCATAGGGGGCTTCATCGCCTTCTTCATGAAGAGGACGGATACGAAGACGCTTACCTTTTCCCTGGGGTTTTCCGGCGGGGTGATGGTGTACATTTCCCTGGTGGAACTGCTGGGAGAGGCGCAGCACCGGCTGATGGAATTTGAAGGTCACACGGCAGGCGCATGGATTGCCATTGCCTCCTTCTTCGGAGGCATTGCCGTGGCGGCCCTGATTGACTACCTGGTGCCGGAAGACGAAAACCCGCACGAAGCGCGCGGCCCGGAAGACATCCACGGGCAGGGCAGCGGGGAATTTTCCTCCTCCAAAATCAAAAGGTCCGGCATCCTGTTCGCGCTGGCCATCGGCATCCACAACTTTCCGGAAGGGGTCGCCACCTTCGCCGCCGGGCTGGACTCCCTGACGCTGGGCACGTCCATCGCCCTGGCCGTAGCCGTCCACAACATTCCGGAAGGGATTGCCGTGGCGGTGCCTCTTTACTACGGTACGGGCAACCGTAAAAAAGCCCTCTTCTATTCCTTCCTCTCCGGCCTGGCGGAACCGGTGGGCGCGGCCATCGCCATGCTCTTCCTGTTCCACTTCCTCACCCCCACCGTGCTGGCCATCCTCTTCGCTTCCGTGGCGGGCATCATGGTCTTCATATCCTTTGACGAGCTGCTGCCCATGGCGGAACGCTGGGGGCACCACCACATTTCCATCATGGGCATCATTGCCGGGATGCTGCTGATGGCGGTTGTCCTGATCTGACCGGCCCTGCTGCGGGAAAGAAATTTTCCGTGTCCTGGATGCGGGCATATTGAGCATTTCCCGGCGTCAGGGGGTCTAAACGGAAACCCCCTTCTCATCCATGCCGGACTCCCCTGCTACCCCTGCTACCCCTGCTACCCCTGCTACCCCTGCTACCCCTGCTACCCCTGCTACCCCTGCTACCCCTGCTACCCCTGCTACCCCTGCTACCCCTGCTACTCCTGCTACTCCTGCTACTCCTGCTACTCCTGCTACTCCTGCTACTCCTGCTTCTCCTGCCGTTTCCGCCGCTCCACAGTCATCTTCCTCCCCTTCCCCCCTTTCCTGCTGGAAAAAAGGCTTCCGCCGTTATGCGGATTTCCGGGGCTGCACTTCCCGGGCGGAATTCTGGTGGTTCATGGCTCTTCCCCTCCTGGCCCTGATTCCGGCCCTGGCAGGCTACATCCTGACGGACTGGCTGCACATTCCGGATACAAGGCTGAGCGTTTACGGGGACGCCCTGACCATCCTCCTGTGGGCAGCCCTGATAGTTCCCTGCGCGGCGGCGGCATTCAGACGCCTGCATGATACGGGCAGGAGCGGCCTCTGGATTCTTTCCGTGCTGCTTCCCTTCGGCCTGGGGCACCTGATTTTTTTCTACCTGACGCTGGGAGAAAGCAAGACGGACGGCAACAAGTACTGCCGCCGCGCGGGCGCACAGCCGGCAAACGCCTCCGTTACTCCCGGAGAACGGAAAAAGCCGCCTTTCACGCCGTTTTACCTTTACTGGCTCATCAGCCTGCGGAAGCTGACCACGGTGGCCGGGCGCGCCTCACGGGCGGAATTCTGGTCCTTCTTCCTCCTTTCCGTCCTCCTGTTCCTGCCGCTGGGCTACAGCATGATAGACGTGGACAGCAACCCGCTGGGCTTTTACGTCTCCCCGTCCCGCCAAATCCTGCTGTACGCCGCCCACCCGCAGGATACCCTGATCCTGCTGGCGCACGCCTGCTTTAACCCCACCTTTTACTTTTTCTACCAGTCCGGAGAGCTGAGCATGCTTTCCCTGGAGCTTCTGGCGGCTGTGGCGGGGCTCAACATCCTGTTCAACCTGCCGGTGGCCGTGCGCCGCCTGCATGACAGCAGCCTGAGCGGAAAATTCATCCTGATTCCCATCCTCATTTTCATCGTTACCTTCCTGCTGATTTTCCTGCTGCGCCTGATTCCGGAGGACATGACGCCCTACCTGGGCTATCTGGGGATGGCCTCCAGCCTGATGGACCTGTTTTCCATCCTCTTCCTGTCCATGATGCTGCTTAAAAGCTCTCCCGGTCCCAATGAATATGGCGTGCTTCCGCAAAAAATAACCGTATCCTGATTCCAGGATACGGTTGAAAAACAGTCAACGCCGCAGGAGGCCGCGTTGTTCGCCTGCAAACGGGGGAACGTCAGTCCCCGAAGCATACGCCCAGGTCGCGCGCCGTGCGCACCAGCTGGCAGTCGGGGTCCACCAGCTTCAGGGTTTTCACGGCTTCCTCAATGGGCACGGCAGTCATCTGCGTTCCCCGGAGGGCAACCATGCAGCTGAACTTGCGCTTTTCCACCAGCTCCACGGCGTAACTGCCGAACCGCACGCCCAGAATACGGTCATAGGCGCAGGGGGAACCGCCGCGCTGGATATGGCCCAGCACGCAGGAACGCGTTTCAATTCCCGTGGCTTCCTCCAGTTTCTTGGAGATCACCTTGCCGATGCCTCCCAGGCGCACTTCCCCCTGGGTCTTTTCATCCAGCAGCACCAGTTCGTCCGCCAGGCGGGCGCCTTCAGAGACCACTACCAGGATTTCCCGCTGCCCGGCCGCCTTGCGGTCCTTGATGCATTTCACCACGTTTTCAATGGAGAAGGGAATTTCCGGCAGCAGGATCACATCCGCGCTTCCGGCGATGCCGCCTTCCAGGGCAATCCACCCCGCATGCCGCCCCATCACTTCCACCACCATCATGCGCTGGTGCGCGTTTGCGGTGGTTTCCAGGCGGTCCAGGGATTCGGAGACGATGGAAACGGCGCTGTAGAAGCCGAAGGTGACATCGGTCGCGCCCAGGTCGTTGTCAATGGTCTTGGGCACCCCTACCACGGGAAGGCCTATTTCAGAAAGCAGCAGAGCTGTGGACTGGGAGCCGTCTCCGCCCACGACGATCAGGGCGTCCAGGCCCAGCCGCCGGATGGTGGCCTTGGTCTTTTCCAGCACGGCGGGTTCAATCGCCCCCTTCTGGTCCACGCCTACCTTGATGGCGAAGTTCCCCTTGTTCACGGTTCCCAGGATGGTGCCGCCCTTGGCGCGCAAGCCGCGGCAGCAGACAGGAGTCAGCCATTCAAACCGTTCATTGCCTTCCTCGGACAGAAGCCCTTCAAAACCGTCGTAAAAACCGACAACGTTCCAGCCGCGGCGGGAAGCCGCGCCTACCACACCTTCAATGACTGCATTCAACCCGGGAGAGTCACCCCCGCTATTCAAAACACCGATGTTCATATTCGGTGCCTCTTATAGCAGAAAATTCCGGGGCCGTCTACTTCCTATCTCTTTTCTGTACCAGATTTCACGGGAAGCTGGACAAACTCCTTGGGATCCTTCATGTCCATGCCGGAAGCCTGCCAGTTTTCCCACACCCGCCAGCCGGTGGTCATCATCTGCTTGGCCAGGGGATAGCGGTTCGCAGAGCCGAGCACCACAATAATCATGCGCTGCGGGTAAATCACCTCCGTCCCCGTCTGGGGGCTGCGGCGGGAGATGGCGTTGCGCGTCACGCTGAGCAGCAGGCAGGGGCCGGCGGCGCGGGAGGTTCCCGCCTTGATGCCGTCCACGCCGGGAGAGCTCATGAGCTTGTTGTTGTTGGAAATATCATACATCGTCCTGCCCTTGGTCTGGGACTGCACCTCAATGCGGCGGCTCGCCTGGGAAACGATGTAGCAGAAGGCCGGGTTCTGCATGCTGTAAACGCCCAGCAGGGCCATGTCCAGCGCGCAGGAGGTGGAAACGGAGTTGCCCGCGTCCAGGCCGTGGGGAGCGGTGAAGCGCGTCTTGGCCATCCTCAGGGAACGGGCCAGGTTGTTCATTTCCGTCACGAAGGCGGCAATGGGTGAGCCGCCGCCCCGGCGGGACACCAGGTCACGGCCCACAAAGGAGGCGATGGTCAGGGCGGACACGTTGTCCGAGCCCAGCAGGGTGGAATACAGCGCGTCCCGGAGCGTCAGGCGGTCTCCCGGCTGGAGATCCATGGGATTTCCGGCGCGGAGGCCGAAGGCTTCCTGCGGCACGGCGATGAAGGTGTCCAGCGGCAGGCGCGTGCGGGCCACCCAGTCCAGCGTCACCATGGCGGTAGCTACCTGGGAGAGGCTGGCTACGGGCCGTTTTGCTTCCGCGTTGGAACTGAAAAGGAGTTTGCCGGAATTGGCCTCAATGGCGATGTAACTGGGCCGTTCCTGCGCCTGGGCGGAGAACTGGAATACACAGACCAGGGTCAAGAGGAATAGAGATAGCTTTTTCATGGCGGGACCGGCGGGATAGTGCCCGTTCCCCCCACGTTTGAAAAGTCTAAAATATTTTCCGTACAACACTTATATGTCATGACACGGAAAAACGCATTGACCTTTCGGCTCCTATCCTATTTGTTGGAGGAAGCCGTTTCCCGCAAACGGAAGCAGTCCGGACATCCCCACCGCCATGACCAGCATTCAATTTTTTTACAACCGGGACTTTCCGGGAAACGCCCTGCGCTCCAACGCCCGCCAGGCGCTGGACCGTCTGGGCATGAAACCGGAGATGCGGGAAACGGAAGCCGCGCCGGAGCAGGTCGGCGCTCCGCTTCCCGCCCTCGCCATTGACGGGGAGATCGTCGTTTCCGGCGTGGAGCCCTCCGTGCGCGAGCTGGAAATCCTCTTTGAAGACCACGCGCAGGAAGGGGAGGAAGATTCCGCCTGCGGCGCGTGCGGCATGGAGTGCGGCGGCGTGAACGGCACGGAGCATTGCCCCATGTGCGGCCAGCACGGGGAAGGCGGCAGCGTGGCGGGCAGGATTATCGGCTTCGTGATCCTGCTCATTATTCTGTTCCTTGCGGTTAAAATACTGTCCTGAATCTTTCCACGCCGCCTTCGTCTTCCCTCTTTTTACAGCTGCCCCACGCGCCGGGATTGAGCCGGCATGCGCCGGCGCAGTCGCCGCTCTGCTTCTGGCGCCTTCTTTCTGCGCCGCCGCCCCTTCCGGAAATGGGCGTGCGCAGCGGCGGAGTTTTACGTGGCCGTTTACGGCGTTTCCAGCCCATGCAGGCGGTCTTGATAATTTCTTGAATTCCCCTTTCCGTCAGGACACAGTAACGGCATGCGCTCCTTCTTCGGTTCCATTCTCCTGATTCTGGTGCTGGCCGCCCTTGGCGCCACCATTTACTACCACTGGTCCACCAACTCCCACCTGGAGTTCGAACTCCGCAACCCTGACGAACCGGAAAAAACCACCCAGGTCATCAACATGGAGAAGCGGGCTGCCGCCCTCCAGGCGGCCCCGGCGGCAGAAGCCCCTGCTCCCGCTGCCCCCCCTGCGGAAGAAGTTCCGGCTCCCGCCGCGGGGATACCGGAAGCCACGGAATTGTAAGGGCGCCACTTTCCACACCATGAAACCGGTTATCGGATACACGCTGGGCGACCAGTCAGGCATAGGCCCGGAAGTCATCTCCGCAGCTCTTGCCTCCGGAGAGCTCCCGGAAGGGGCGGAATACCGCCTCATCGGCAAGAGGGTGCAGGTCCGCATCGGCAGGCCGAATGCGGAATCCGCCAAGCACGCCTTTGACCATCTGGAACAGGCGGCCCATGCCCTGCGGGAAGGAACGGTTGACGCCGTCGTCACCGCGCCCGTCTGCAAGGAAACCCTGCACGAGGCAGGCTTCCGCTGGCCGGGACAGACGGAATTCTTCGCGGAACGCCTGGATACGGACAATTACGCCATGTGCCTGACCGGAAAACGGCTGACGGTGGGCCTGGCCACCATCCACACGTCCCTTCAAAGCGTGCCGTCCCTGCTGAACACGGAGGAACTGGTCCGCATCGGAACCCTGTTGAAAAATTTCTGCCTCCGCAAGGGAATCCTCCGCCCGCGCATCGCCCTGGCGGCCCTGAACCCCCACGCCGGGGAACACGGCGCCTTCGGCGACGAGGACGGAACTATTATTGCCCCGGCCGTAGAACGGCTGGGGGCCATTCATCCGGACGCGGAATTTGACGGTCCGTCCGTTCCGGACTGCGTGTACCGGGACGCCGTGGAAGGGAACTATGACGCCGTGCTGGCCCCATACCATGACCAGGGGCTGATTCCGCTGAAACTGGTGGACTTCCATACCGCCGTGAATGTCACGCTGGGCCTTCCCCGTCCCCGGCTGAGCCCGGACCACGGAACCGCCTTCAACCTGGCGGGCGCCGGAAAGGCCAATCCGTCCAGCACCATCCACGCCTTCCAGCTGGCCGTAAGGATGGCGCAGACGCGTTAACGCCCCTCTTCTTTCCGGAGTTTTTTCCGCCACACCTCTGCCACCCGTTCCGAGGCTGAAACCCAATACCGGAAGGTTTCTTCCATCAGGGGATCACTTTCCTCCCTTTCTCCTTTATTCCACAAAAGCAGAGCAATCGTTAACAGATCTGCGGCGGAACGTTCCAAGGCTTCCCTGTCATGCTCCCTCTTTTGGAACCAGCACCATTGTTCAGGCGTCAGGGCCGGAAGCCTGGAAAACCTTTCCGCCATCTCCACCTGCCGGTCTGCATAACACCGGATTAACAAAAAACGCCTCTCACGGGAAATCCGGGGAACCGTATCCGTCAACAACCCCAGAACTTCGCCACTCCAGCACCGTTGCAGCGTTTCTTCCAGACTGCCGTTAACCAGCGGGTCGTGATCTATCTTATAAGACAGGGAAGATTCAGGATTCAACTTCCAGGCCAGCAGCTTTTCATAGGAGTCTCCCTCCGGGGATGACGGCAGAGGCAGTTCCGCCTGCGCGATGAAATCATCCAGGGAGTCTATCGCCGTCTTGGACGCCCACATCATCCTGCGCAGCGCAGAAAATCCCTCTTCCGCCTCCTCATGGGTAATGACGCCGTCATCCTCCAATTCCGATAAGGAAACTATCTCCTCCTTTTTTTCCCGTTTCCTGCTTTCCGCCATTTTTCTGAACAACTGCACATCCACGTCAGCCACACGGCACCACTCCTGCGTGGTAGGGGGTCCGGACATGAACGCCTCCCGCCACGCCTTTTCCATCCGGTCAGCCTCCCGGTTCAATTCCTTGACCACTTTTTTGCAGGAGGAGGAATCCTTCACCTGGCTGCCAATCGTCCCCAGAGCCCTGGTAAACGTTTCATCCCCCACCACATCCACCATCCGGACGCCGGAACGGGCGCTCCCGCAGCAGAGGAATCCGGCAAGAAGCGCCATGCAGAACAATTTCACCATGAACGGATGATTGGCAACCGTACGGGAAAAGTCAATCTCTTCCGTTGCCGCGTTCCCCATTCTTTCCTTCCCCGACGGGAATAAAATGCAGGAAACGGCATCTTCCCGGAAACAAGGTAAAAAATAGGCTTGCTTTCTGAAGACAATCATTGCACCTTACTTGCCCGCAAGGTGCGCACCGTTCGCACGACACATTTCTAATTATCACAAGACCATGAGAAATTACGAAGCTCTTATCGTATTCAACATGAAGGGTACGGAAACCCCCGTTGAGGAGTTGATCAATACCGTAGCCGCCACGATGAAGGAAGAAGGCGCCGACATCACCGCCACGGAAAACACCGGCCGCCGCGAATTCGCTTACGAATCCAACCACCTTTCCGCCGGCCAGTACGTGACCTACACGTTCTCTGCGGAACCTTCCGCCATCAAGACCATCCGCGAACGCCTTCGCCTGAATCCCCAGATTCACCTTCAGTACTACAAGGTGCTCGGCTAAAGCCGGCCCATGCGGACGAAGCATCCGCTCCTTGCCTTTTTTCAAAAAGAACCGCCTCCCTAAAGGGGCGGTTCTTTTCTTATGGCCTGTTCCTTCCGTGCACGGAAGCAGGGAAGCCTTGTTCAGTAAACGTTTGCCGCCCTGGAGGCAATGTTCCTCAGCAGCTGGCGGATGGGGGCAACAGGAGGCAGATTTTCCACGCCGTATGCCCTGGCAATTTTTTCCATGTGGGGAAAGCTGATCCAGGTGCTGCCCTCCTTATCCTCCCATACGGCAATGCGCAGAGGCAGTTCCGTGGCAATGCCCGGGTTTTCCAGCATCAGGTTGGTGCCTACCTTGGGAGAGCCGAAGATGACGACCTTGGAGGGGGGCATTTCCAGTCCGGCTTCACGGGCGTTCTTACCGTGGTCAATCCTGGCAAAGACGGGAATGGATTTTTCCGCCAGAATTTTTTCAATGCGCTCCATGGTTTCGTCCACGCCGAAGACGCTTTCATAAAGATACAGGGAATCGTCGTCCAGATGGCCGGAGCCCAGCTTGGGATCCAGCGCCCCGGCGATGCGGCGCGCCAGATTGGTCAGGTCCACGCCCTCCTTGTTCGCCGTCAGCGTCACGCACACGAGTTCGGACGGGTCCGTGAACCGGCAGATGTAGGAGGAGAAGCCGGGAACGCCGCCTTTAATATCCATCAGGCCCTTGTGGTGAGGGAACTGCCAGCCGGCCATGGCCGGAACGATTTTCCCGTTGTCCAGCCGGATGGGCTTGTAAATCATGTCCCGGTGCTTTTCATCCTTCACCAGGATGGAGCCCGCCAGGCAAATGTCCCAGAAGCTGATTTCCTGCGGCGTGGACCAGATGTCCGAAAAACCGCGCAGGGAAGAGCGCGCGGGCGGCGGAACGGATTTAACGGCGCCGTCCTTTACCGCATAGCCCGCCGCCGTTTCCGCCGGGTCCACATATTCCACACGGGATTTGAACAGGGAATGCCTGTTGCCGTGTTCGCGCACGTTGTCCTGCTGCACGGCTCCCAGATCCTTCCCGAACATGGTGTGCTGGAGGCCCAGCGGCTGGAACTGGTTTTCCCGGACGAATTCCTCATAAGGCATGCCCGCCACCGCATCAATGACCATGGACAGAAGCAGGAAGTTCGTGGCGCTCTGGCGCACGTCCGTTCCGGAGGGGAATTCCAGATCGTTCAGCCTGACCAGGGAAAGGAGTTCCGCCGGATCATAATCCCGGCCTATATCGAACTGGGGGGATTTCCTGTAGTCCGGAATGCCGGAGGAATGCTGAAGAAGCTGGAGCACGGAGACATTCTGCCAGGCTTCCGGCAGGCCGGCCACATAGCGGGACACCTTGTCATGGATGTCCATTTTGCCCTTTTCCACGAGCTGGAAGGCGGCAATGGCGGCATATCCCTGGGAGATTTCCGCCGCAGGCCACAAGGTATTGGTGGAAGACAGCAGGCCCGTTTCCGCATTGGACAAGCCGTATCCTACCACGCGGGGAATGTAGGGGGCCTGGACAATCGCAAGGGTCATGCCGGGAATTTTTTCCTCCTGCATGAAGTCGTAAATCAACTGGTCCATGGACTGCCCAAGGTACTCTACCCTGGAATTTCCGCGGCCCTGGGCCGGGAGCTGGATGGTTGCAGATTCTTGAGCGGACATTTTGGTGGGGATGTTATTTGCATGTGCGGGAAGGCCGCCCAGCATGCACGCGCATGCGAGAATCCCTCCTGTTAACCTGAATGATTTATTCATGGGTGTCTTTTTATAAGACCGCATTCCGCGCATACGGTTCATTCAATTTGTCATCACTATCCCCAAAATAACGCAAAGGCGGGAGAATGCAATCCTCCCCTGCCCCGTCCTCCAGGAAAAGGGCCCTCCCGTCCCGGTTCCGTGATTTGCGGGCTACAGGGAAACGAAGTTTTCCAGCAGCTTCACGCCCAGTTTCTGGCTTTTTTCCGGGTGGAACTGCGTGGCGACCAGGTTGCCGCGCCTGATGGCGGCGGCAAAACGCACGCCGTAGGTGCAGAAGGCGGCCGCCAGGGATTCATCCTCCGGCTGCGGATAATAGGAGTGCACAAAGTAGAAGTACGGCTCCGGCCCCATGCCTTTCCAGATGGGATCGGCGGGATTGGAAAGAGTCAGGCTGTTCCATCCCATGTGGGGCACCTTGAGTTCCGATTCCGCAAAACGGACCACGCGGCCCTTGAAGATGCCCAGTCCGGGCACCTGTTCGTCTTCCTCCCCGGTTTCAAAGAGAACCTGGTAGCCCACGCAGATGCCCAGAAAAGGCTTGTCCTGCCCTATCCACGTCCGGATCAGCGGCACCAGCTCCTGGCTGCGCAGCTTTTCCGCGCAGTCGCCGAAGGCGCCCACACCGGGAAGAACCAGATGGGTCACGCCTGCCGCATCCTCCGGCGTGCGGACCAGATGGCCAGTCACGCCGGCAGCCTCAAAGGTGTTCAGCACGCTGCGGAGGTTGCCCGCGCCGTAATCAATCACGCCGAGCTTCATGGACTTACAGCATTCCCTTGGTTGAAGGCAGCGTCCCGGCGGCACGCGGGTCAATGGCCGCGGCCTGCCGCAGCGCATGGGCGATGCCCTTGAAGACGGATTCCGCAATATGGTGGCCGTCCCTGCCGTAGAGCACTTCCACATGCAGGTTGCAGCGCAGGTTGTTGGCCAGGGCGCGGCAGAATTCCTCGCACAGGGTCAGCGGAAAGTTGGGCGCGTCCGGAAGGCCCCCTTCCGGAATGCGGAAGACCACATACGAGCGGTTGCTCAGGTCCATCACCACGCGCGTAAGGGTTTCATCCATGGGCAGGTAGGAACAGCCGTAGCGCGCAATTCCCTTCTTGTCCCCCAGGGCGTTCTTGATGCATTCCCCCAGAACGATTCCTACGTCCTCCACCGTGTGGTGGGCGTCCACCTCCAGGTCGCCGCGGGCCTGGAGGGTCAGGTCCATCAGGGAATGGCGAGCCAGCAAATCCAGCATGTGGTCAAAAAACGCATGGCCCGTGGCGACGGCGGCGCACCCGGTGCCGTCCAGGTTCAGTTCCATGCTGATGTCCGTTTCACCGGTGACCCGTTTGCAAGAAGCGTTCCTCATGTGACTCTTCTATACCGAAGCCGCGGCGGAAGAAAGCAGGAAATACCGCATGGGGTAAGATTTGCCCGCTTTTCCGCGCAAAAAACCGCATGGCCCAGTAATAGGGCCATGCCACCGGAGCCCCCTCCATCAGAAGAATTCCAGGAGGCTTTTATATTAAACAACACGGGGTAAATGGACTAAACAGGCCCGACGGACAGAATGGGTCCAGCTTTACTTGATCCATCCTGTCCATGAAGGCCATTTCTGCGGCGCTCCCCGGAGGGTCTTTTCTCCGGGAAACAGCCGGATTATTTTTTCCTGGCCTTGGCAGCGGCAGCCCGTTCCTCCTGGCGCTTCTTGTCCCGGTCTTCACGGGCCTTGCGCGCCGCTTCCGCACGTTCCGCGCGTTCGCGGGCACGCTGTTCCTGCAGGCCCGCGCGCACCGTCTCCGTCAGTTCCTCATAGTATTCCCTGGGAACCTGGGCGGTGCGGACTTCCGTCAGGGCCTCCATGGCCTCGTCAAATTTCTTCTCGTCACACAGGTTCCAGGCCTTTTCCAGTGCGGCAGAGCCAGCCCCGTTTTCCGGGTCCTGGTTTTTCAGGCGTTCCGCATCCGTAGCGGCCACCAGCTTGACGTCCCTCATGGCTTCCAGGGAGCCGGCCGCAGGTTCAAACCACCGGTCCCCGCGCTCCTTGACCTTCTTGCGCAAGGCCCGGTGCACTTCCGTGAGCTGGTTTTCACGCTCCCGGATGGCGGTCTGCCTTTTCTGGAAAGCGTCCATCAGGAGCTGGCGCTGCTCTTTCGTCAGCTTGGGGTCTCCGCGGCGCTTTTCCTCTTCCTTTCTCAAGGTTTCACGTTCCTTTTCCAGGGCTTTTTCCTTGGCGGCTATCATGACCTCCAGCTTGCGGTTAAGCTGGCCGGCGATTCTGGAGGCATCCGGATAGGCGTCCGCCAAAGCGGCGGAGCCGGGGTAGCCGTCACGCAGGCGGTCGTACACAGCCATGGCCTGATAGGGATTGCGCACGGCAAGCGCCTTGAAGCGCTTCAACAGCTTATTGGCCTCATGGTCATATTTGGTGCGCACGGTCACTTCCGCCTCCTCCTTGGCTTCCTGGGCGGCCTGGGCTCCTTCCACCAGCTTCTTCTCCTCCAGCAGAACCACCACCCTGGCCCTGGCCTTGACGGCGGCGTCATGGGCAAGCCCCTGGGGATTCTTCTTGATGGTCTTGTCCAGGTCCGCCAGAGCGCTTTCCAGGTCCTTGGCGTTCATGGTTTCCGGCTTGGCGTACGTCTTGTTGATCTTGGCGGCCTCCAGTTCATCCGGAGTCGCCTTCTTGATGGATTCAATCAGTTCCCTTTTAACGGTCACGGAATCCTTGATCCCGCCGGCTACGGGGACCAGGAGGCTGACGCTTTCCGGCGTTTCCACCTCCACGGTGCAATCCTTGTAAACGGTTCCATCCTTGAGTTTTACTTCATCCGCCGCGGCAAGCGGAACGAGTGCGGTCAACGCCAATATGAGGGACTTGTTCATAAATCTAAGGCTTTTTTCCAGAGTAATCTGACGAATACGTATCTTGCACTTTACCAGAAGACGCCCTCTTGGCGACAAAAAAAAGCCCGGAGCCGTAAAAACGGTTCCGGGCCCGGAGAGATAAAAAACAGGCTGTTTCTGGCTTACTTCTCGGCAACGGCTTCTTCAGCGGCCGGAGCGGCTTCCTCACTGGAAACGCGGGGGGCTTCCACGATGGCCACGATCACGTCGCCGGCCAGTTCCGTGTTCACGCCGGAGGGCAGTTTGAGATCGGCAATGCGCAGGGTTTCACCCAGCTTCAGGCCGGAGATGTCGGCAGTAATGGCTTCCGGCAGGTTCTTCACCTGGCAGACGATAGCCAGTTCATGAATGGTCTGGTCCAGCACGCCGCCCAGGGCTACGCCGGCGGCTTCGCCTTCCAGAATAACGGGAACGATGGAGTGAATGACCGTGGTGTCGGTCACGGCCTGGAAGTCCACATGCAGGCAGGCGTTGGTGATGGGGTTGTGCTGCACTTCCTTGAGGAGAGCCTTCACGATCTTGCCGTTGATGTCCAGGGCCACCAGGATATGTTCGGAAACGGCGGAAGCCAGCATGCGAGCGAATTCGCGGGCGTCAACCTGGATATTGACGTTGTCAAAACCGGGACCGTAAACCACGCCGGGGACCAGGCCCTGGCTGCGGAGTTGCTTCAGATTACCGGAGCCGCAGGCTCTCGTTTCGGCCTTGAGGGAATGGGATGTAGCCATGTTTTATAGAGGCAATATTGAGTGTTGATTGATAATGTTTCCTAATCGGGTTCAGGCAGAGGCCCCGCCGGGATTTCTGAACCCGCGTAAACCGGTACTCAGGTCAGGGCGCAGGACTCTGCACTAAAATTGGCTAAATGTCAAATAATGATGATACGGATTCTCCGTCATGTATGCGCTGCACGGCATGGCCCAGCAGGTCGCCCACGCTGATGCAGTCCACCTTGGGGCCATAGGCCATGGGAACGGTGTCGGAGGTAAGAACGCGTTCAATGCAGGAGCCGGCAATGCGTTCGCGGGCCATGTCCCCCAGCACGCCGTGGGACACGCAGGCAAACACGCGCTGGGCGCCGCGTTCCTTCAGGATGTTGGCGGCGGCGCACAGGGTGCCGGCGGTCTCCGTCATGTCGTCAATCAGGACGGCGTCACGGCCTTCCACATCACCGATGACGTTCATGGCTTCCACATGCGTGGCGTTGACGCGGTGCTTGGCGACGATGGCCAGCTCCGCACCCAGGGCGTCGGAATAGGCGCGGGCCATTTTCACGCCGCCCACGTCCGGGGAGACGACGACCAGGTTCTGGAGGTCTTTTACATAGTGCTCGCGCAAGTGGCGGATTAAAACGGGAGCGGCGTACAGGTGGTCCACCGGAATATCGAAGAAGCCCTGGATCTGGGCGGCGTGCAGGTCCATGGTCAGCACGCGGTCCACGCCGGCGGCGGTCAGCAGGTTGGCCACCAGCTTGGCGGTAATGGGAACGCGGGGCTGGTCCTTGCGGTCCTGGCGGGCGTACCCGAAGAAGGGGACCACCGCGGTGATGCGTCCGGCGCTGGCACGGCGGGCGGCGTCCACCATCACGCACAATTCCATGATGTTATGGTTGGTGGGGGGGCAGGTGGGCTGAATGAGGAAAACATCCTTGCCGCGGATGTTTTCATTTATCTTTACAAAACTTTCCCCATCGGGGAAAGTGTTCACCGTGACGTCCGTCAACTGAATGCCTACGCTTTGCGCAATGCGCTCCGCAAGTTCTCTGTGTGCTGTACCGCTGATAATCTTCATACCGGAAACTGAAAAGCGGACGCATTCTGAACACAGGTCCACATAATCGCAATACTTAATTCTCACAATTTGATTTTTCTCCATGATGGGTTCCCCCGTTCCAGATGCCAAAGAGAGATTTCTAACCGTCCCCATGATTGCCGCCCTGGCCGTGTGCGCCATCCTGCTGGCGGTACCCTACCTGGCGTTTCCCGAATTCGGCTCTACCGGGAATGAAAGCAGCATCCAGTGGCTCGTTTCCTCCTGGAACAAGCAGACGGATTACGAACACGGCTGGCTGGTGGTCCCCATCATCGCCTTCATGCTGTACCACGCCAGAAAGAAGATTGCCCAGGCGCCCAGGCGCATGGACTGGCGCGGGCTGATCCTTTTCATCCCGGCGGCCCTGCTTCTGGCGCTCTCCTTCCGCGTGGGACAGCCCCGCGTGGCCGTGGGCGCGCTTCCCCTGATCCTGCTGGGCGGAGCCTGGTACCTGGCCGGACCGCAGATCGCCAGGCTGTGCGCCTTCCCCCTGCTCTTCTTCTGGCTGTGCATTCCCCTTCCCTCTTTCCAGCAGGCTACGGTGGAGCTGCAAATCGTCGCCACGGAGCTGGGGCACCTGGGTGCGGCCCTTTTCGGCGTGGATACCTACCTGCAAGGCACCAACATCCGCTCCACCGGCGGCCACTGGGACGCCTTCAACATCTCAGGGGGGTGCAGCGGCATGCGTTCCCTGATGGCCCTGCTCATGCTGTCCGCCGCCTGGGCCTACCTGTCCGACCTGAAGTTCTGGAAAAAATGCGTGCTCTTCCTCAGCGCCATTCCCCTGGCCGTCATCGGCAACGGCGTCCGCATCACCAGCATTGTGGTGCTGGCGGAATACGGGGACCCCGAGTTTGCCGCGAAAACCTGGCACGACTGGTCCGGCCTGCTGTTCTTCTTCCCCATCTGCCTTCTCGGCCTGGCGGCCGTCCACTCCCTGCTGGCCGGGGAGCTGATCTGGAAGCCGTCCCGGCGCAAAAAGCTGGTCGTTAAAATGAACAAGTCCCACTAAGCGTTTCCGCCGCCATGAACATTAAAACGCTCAAGATTTTCGTCCTTCCCCTCCTGCTGGCCGTCACGCTCGGCGGCATTTACCTGATGCCGCGCAAGGGAGAGGTGCAGGATTCGTCCATCAGCATGGCCCTCCCCACCGGCATGAATCCGGACGGCTGGCACGGCACGCGCCGGCAGGAGTCTGAACAGGAGCGCGGCATCCTGGCTCCGGACACGGAATTCTCCAAGGCGGATTACGTGCAGGAAGTCCCCATCAGCCTGGACGCGCCGGAAACCGCTCCCGTGCTGTGCCGCGTCTCCATCGTCAAATCCGGCCATGACCTGAACAACTCCATCCACCGCCCGGAACGCTGCCTTCCGGCCCAGGGTCATTTCAACCTGACGGGAACCAAGGTGGAGGTGCCCGTGGAAGGCCACGGAATTATCAGGATGACCAAGCTGAAATCCCAGCAAAACATCACTCCGGACCAGCCGCAGCCCATCATTCTGGACAGCATGCACTATTACGTGTTCATTGGCCACCACCACATGACGGAGGACCACCTGGCCCGTACCCTGACGGATATGAAGGACAGGGTGCTGTACGGCGTGGACCAGCGCTGGTGCTACTTCCAGATTTCCACCGCGTACGGGGACAAGATCAAGGTGCCGGAGGAGGAAGCCCGGAAACAGACGGAGCGCCTCATCAGCCAGCTTCTTTCCCAACTGGTGAAGTGGGACGAACTGGACCGGTAGCGCTCCCCGCCCCGCGGCAGTCAGCCCGGAAGACGGCCTTCCAGCCATGCGGAGGCCGCCTGAAAAAGGCTGCACGTTTCTTCCACGGGGGCTTCATACAGCATGGGAGCGGGCCTCCGGTGGGAATAAAGGCGGCCCTCCCGGTCGCGCCGGTAGCCGGAAAAAGCCAGGTTGGCGTCCGCCCCGGCGCAGTGCCCCCAGCGGCCGCCGATCCTGGGCACCACGTCCATGAAGCCGCCCCCGTCCCGCAAGTAGGCGTTCCCCCACCATTCCACGCAGGCCGGGCGCGCGTTTTTCTGCCGGCGCGCCACGGCGTCTATGGTCAGGAGGCAGAGCGGAGCAGCCTGAACAGACTGGCGCCTAGCTACTTCCACCGCGCAGGAGCCGCCATAGCTGTGGCCCACCAGCACGACGGGCAGCCCGGGGCATTCCCGGCGCAGCTCTTCCAGCTCCGCCGCAATTTTTCCGCACCTGTCCAGGAACACGCCGCAGCCGCCCCCGTCCCAGTGGTAATAGGCCGTGGCATGCGCCACCCCTGGCAAAAAACCGGGAAACCTCTTTTCCACCCGGCTCAGGCAACCCGCCACCACGTCCCCGAAGCCGCCGATGAACACGGCCAGGTAACCGGGAGCGCTTCCGCGGGAAAGCAGGTTCAGTGTCCTTTGAAAATGCATGACGGAGCCCATGATGGAGAAATCACGTCAATATCCAAGTCCATAAGACGTTCTGGCTTGATAAAACCTGCAAACTGTCCAAATGTGATGGTATGCAAGTAATCATTCACCAATGGGCCTTCAACGGAAGCTTTGACCAGCTTGCCTCCCTGCCCCGCCAGGAACTCGTCAACGACTGGTTCGGCTACGACGTGGAGCCAAGCGCGGAGTTCGCCTTCGCCACGGACGGCGAGTACCTCTGGTTCCTGGCCTCCCGCAGCAAGGAAGCCACCGTTCATCCGGACGCCCGGCCCGGCCAGTTCCTGCCGGAGCTGTGGCGGTACGACCTGGCGGAATGGTTCATGGCCGCCGGGGACGGCACCAATTACTGGGAATTCAACCTTGCGCCCAACGGCGCGTGGTGGGCCTGCGCCTTTTCCGACACCCGCCGGGCCAATGAAGACATTCCCGCCCCGCTGGCCGTGGATACCAAGTGCATTCTGACGGACGAAGGCTGGTGCGCCATGGCCCGCATTCCGCTGAACGAACTGCGCGGCGTGGACGTACGCGACTGCAAGCTGGCCGCCACGTTCATCCTGGACACCCCGGACCAGATTTTCCTGACTACGGCGGACGACCTTTCCGGCAACCCGGACTTCCACCGCCCGGACTGCTTCTGCACCCCCATTCTCAAGTAATCCATGTCTTTGGAAGAAGACATTTCCCGCATCCTGGGGCCTGAAAAGGTCTCCGGGGCTCCGGATGTGCTGGCCGCGCACGCCGGGGACAAATGGTACGCGTCCGTGCTGCCGGAGGCAGTCGTCTTCCCGGAAAGCACGGAGGACGTCTCCCTGCTCCTGCGCTACGCCTCCTCCATGAACATTCCCGTCACGGCCCGCGGCGGCGGCGTGGGATACGTGGGGGGCTGCGTTCCCGTGCGCGGAGGCATCAGCCTTTCCCTGGAACGGATGAACCGCATTCTGGAAATCTCCCCGGAAGACGGCGTGGCCGTGGTGGAACCCGGCGTCATCACGGCGGACCTCCAGCGGGAAGCCCGCGCGCTGGGCTGGTTCTACCCACCGGACCCGGCGTCCAGGAAGGAATGCAGCATCGGAGGCAACATCGCCACGAACGCAGGAGGCCCCAGGTGCCTGAAATACGGAGTCACCAAGGCCTACGTGCTGGGCCTGACCGTAGTGCTTGCCAGCGGGGAAGTGGTGGAATGCGGAGGGCGCACTCACAAAAACAAAACGGGCTTCGACCTCGGAGACCTCTTCATCGGTTCGGAAGGGATGCTGGGCATCGTCACCCGGGCCATTCTGCGGATCATCCCCCATCCGGAAGCCTTCGGCGCGCTCAGCGCCAGCTTTCCTCAGTTCCCGCTGGCCGCCGCCGCCGTGCAGCGCATCCTGAACAGCGGGCACCTTCCCTCCGCCCTGGAAATAACGGACAGCTTCACCCTCCGCGCCGCCCGGGCCTACCTGGGGGACAGCGCCCTGCCCTCCGGCAGCCGCGGCCACCTGATTGTGGAAGTGGACGGCAGGCAGGCCGCCGTGCGGGAAGAACTGGATTCCCTCTGCGCCTTGCTGGAAGAATGCGGCGCAACCGACATCCTGCGCGCGGACACGGAAGAGAAGGCGGAAGCCATTTGGCAGCTGCGGCGTGAATTTTCCTACAGCCTGAAAGCCACCGGCATGACCAAGCTGAATGAAGACATCGTCATCCCCAGGTCCCGCCTGGTGGACCTGGTGGAATTCTGCGAGGCCATGAACCGGGAAACGGGGCTGGACATCGCATGCTTCGGCCATTCCGGAGACGGCAACATTCACACCAACATCATGGTGGACGATTACGCGGACCCGGAGAAGAAAGCCCTGGCGGACGCCTGCGTGGACAGGCTGTTCCGCTGGGTGCTGGAACACGGGGGCACCATCACCGGGGAACACGGCATCGGCCTGGCGAAGGCCAAATGGTTCCGGGAAGCCGTGGGAGAAGGAGCCTTCCACCTGCACGAACTGGTCAAATCCGCCCTGGACCCCCGGAATTTGCTGAATCCGGGCAAAATGGGACTCCCGTAACGTAAAATAGACTTCCATGATGCCCCCGGACGGGGCATCATGGCAACCGCACTTCATGAACAGCCCGCACAAGTCCATCCTAGCTGCCCTTTACGACCATTTCCCGGTCGCAGATGCCATCCTGGTGTTTATTCTGGACCATCCCCTGGCCTGGTTTACGCCCAAATGGCGCAGGAAAGGCCGCATGGCCCTGAAAGCGGTGCGCCGCTACGTCAATTACAACCGCGACCTTTTGCCGCCCGAGCGCCTGGCGGAGTTTGAAGAAAACCGCAACCTGCTGAAAACGGCCCTCCGCCGGGGTGACAGGCAGCAGGTGGAAACCATCACTGCCAAACTGGAATCCACGCTGGAATCCATTCCCGGCGCGCTGCCCTCCGGACTGGCGGAAAACGTGGAGGTGCTGTTCGTGATTCTGGCCATTTTCCTGGGCCTGCGCTGTTATGTAGTCCAGCCCTTCCGCATCCCGACCGGCTCCATGCAGCCCTCCCTGAACGGCATCCGCGCCGTCCCCCAGGAGGGAGACCCCACCCTGATGAAGAAAATCGGGGACATGATCCTGTACGGCGGCTCCTATGTGCATGAAACGGCCTCCAAGGAAAAGAAAATCGTCCGCTTCGAGCCCGCTACCAAATACCTCCTGCTCACGGTAACCAACGTGATTTTCGACGACGGCTCCAAGCTGGAAATTCCGGCGGCGGAGGCGGAGACGCGCCGCTACTTCCTCAACCAGGAACCGCGTTTCGAGTCCGAGCGGCACACTCCCTTCAGAAGCTACCTGCCGGGGGATACGATCGTGAACGCCCGCTTTGACGCCGGTGACCTGATCGTGGTGAACAAGATGGCCTACCACTTCCGCAAGCCGGAGCGCGGGGAAGTCTTCGTCTTTGACACGCGCGGCATTGAAGGCATTGCCAACAAGGGAAGCAGCACCGGGCAGGAAGGCGGAACGCACTACGTCAAACGCCTCTCCGGCGTACCGGGAGATTCCCTGTCCATCCGGGATTCCCAATTGATCGTGAACGGAAAACCGGCCACGGAATGGACCATCCAGAGGGTAGCTTCCGGCAAGCCCCCCTACCAGCCCTGCGGCTATGTGGCCCTTCCCGCCCCCCTCAGCCTGCTGGACGGCAGGGCCTACATCACGGAAGGGGGAACCGTGCACCTCTCCAATGATAAAAAACGCCCCTACCTGCGTGAGTACGTGGCCCTGGGCGACAATTCCACCCGTGAAAATTCCTTTGACTCCCGGTACTGGGGGCCCGTTCACCAATACAACATCGTAGGCCCCGCCAGCTTCTGCCTGTGGCCCTTCACTTCCCACTGGGGGCTTATCCCCTGATTCCCGGCCATTCCGCAGGCACGCTTTCCCCGTCAAGACATGACTCAAGCTCAGACTATTACAAGCAAGGCCAAGTCCAACCTGGCCTTCGCCCTCATTGACCTTCCTGAAGAAGAACGCCGCCACATGGCGGAATTTTACGCCTTCTGCCGTACGGTGGACGACATCGTGGACGAACCGGGAATGACGCCCCGAGAACGCCACGACGCCCTGAACCGCTGGATAGAAGTCATCAACGGCGGAGACGTTCTGGAGCTGACGGAGCTGGAAGAAGACATCATCGCCCTCATCCAGGACCTGGAGCTGGACACCACCCCCATGCTGCACCTGATTGAAGGCTGCCGTTCGGACATCTGCCAGCAACAGCCCCTGAACCGTGACGAACTGCTGGATTACACTTACTGCGTGGCCTGCTGCGTGGGCCTCACCTCCGCCCGCATCATGGGCGCCGGGGAAGCCGCCTACCCGTACGCCATCGCCCTGGGGCACGCGCTGCAAATGGTGAACATCATCCGTGACGTGGCGGAAGACTGCGGCAAATCCAACCGCATCTACCTGCCCAGAGAGGACATGGACCGCTTCGGCTACACCCTGGAAGACCTGCGCGGCAGAGTCTATTCCCCCCAGCTTCAGGAACTGCTGCAATATGAAGCGGACCTGGCGGAAAAGTTCTTCGCGGAGGCGGAGGAGGAATACAACCGCCTCAGCCCGGAGGATAGGGCGGCGCTCGTTCCCGCCCAGGCCATGGCGCTCATCTACCACACCATTCTGGACAAAATGAAGGCGGGCGGCTTCCGCATCTTCGACATCCGCTACCGCGTCAACACCTTCCACAAGCTCTGGCTTCTGTTCCGCACCAAGCTGGACATCGACCCCCAGTCCTACTACGACAAGTCCAAGGCGTACTATGACAAGCTGGTCGGCTTCCTTTCCCGCCCCGGCAGGAAGGATGAAAAGTAAGGGCCGCTCTCCCGGCGCGCAGGGCAGAAAACCACGGCCTTTCCTTCCGGCCCTGCGGGCATTATGCTTGTCCTGAAAGCCGTGTTCCTGTAGGAATGCAGCATGCAAACTCCCGCAGCCGCCCTGCTTCTTGTTCTCACAACACTAACCGGGCTGTGCGCGGCAGCGGACTACCCGGAACGGGCTCAGCGCACACAATCCGCCGGGAACCATACCTGGTACATAGACCCGGACCAGGGAAACGACGGCAACCCCGGAACTTCCCCCTCCACGGCCTGGAAGAGCATGTCCCCGGCCAACCGCCTCATCATGTCGCGCGGGGACACGCTCGTCATCCAGCCCGGAGAGCATGCGGCCTCTCTGGCGCTCATGGGGGAAGGCTCCAGACAGGCCCCGGTCACTATCCGGTTCATGCCCGGCAGGCACGTTTTCAAGCACGGTGCCCTGGTCTCCGGAAAGCCGCAGATTTCCAACACCAATGACGCTCCCAACGAGGCCAAGGCTATGGCCATCCGCCTGGTGGAGGCCAAAAACGTACGACTGGAGGGCAAGCCGGGAGCCACCGACATCCTGCTGGAGGGAAAAGCCATTTTCGTCTGCATGGAGCACGCGGAAAACGTTTCCCTGAACGGCCTGGGCTTTGACTACGTGCACCCTACCATGGGGGAATTCCTGGTGACGGAAGTTGAAGGAAACACTATGAAGGCGACCATTCCGGACGGTACCCTGTATACGGTGAAGGACGGCTCCCTGACCTGGCGCGGCCCCGGCTGGGAATTCCGGATGGGAGGATATTCCAAGGTCTTCGATGCCGCCTCCGGCACCTTCCAGGGCCGCTTTGACCCGGGAAAAACAGTCATTAAAGAACTGTCCCCCGGAAAAATCAGCATCACGTTCAAGGAAGGCGCCCCGACCATGCGGGCGGGACAATCCTACCAGAACCGCAACACGCGGCGGGACTGCTGCGGATTTTTCCAGCACAGGAGCAGGAACATCGTCTGGAACAACTGCCATATCTACTACATGCACGGCATGGGCGTGGTTTCCCAGTTCAGCGAGAATATCATATTCAATAACTTGAAGATAGCGCCGCGCCCCGGCTCCCTGCGCACCAATTCCTCCTGGGCGGACAACCTGCATTTTTCCGGATGCAGGGGGAAAATCATCGTCAGGGACTGCGTGCTGGGAGCCTCCCATGACGACGCCATCAACGTGCACGGCACCCACCTGCGCATTGTGGACCAGCCGGCACCCAATAAAATCACCGTCCGGTTCATGCACCCCCAGACCTTCGGTTTTGACGCCTTCGCGGTGGGGGACCGGATTGACTACGTTTCCTGCAAGACGCTGGTTCCTTACGCCTCCAATACCGTTTCCGGCATCAAAAAGCTCAATGAGAAGGAAATAGAACTCACGCTGCGGCAGCCCAACCCCGGGAACATCCAGCCCAACGACGCCGTGGAGAACACCACCTGGACGCCCTCCGTCCACGTCAGCAACACGGTTTGCCGCCACATTCCCACCAGGGGCTTCCTGCTTACCACCAGGAAGCCGGTGCTGATTGAACGGTGCCGGTTTGAGAAGACGGGCATGCCTGCCATTCTGGTGGAGGATGACGCCTCCGGCTGGTATGAATCCGGTGTGGTCAAGGACATGGCCATCTCCCGCAACACCTTCATTCAATGCGGGGAGGCCGTCATCCAGATCGTTCCGCACGCCCCCCAGCCGGAAGGAAACGTTCACGAGAACATCACCATCACCGGCAATACGTTTGACCTCAGGAACGGCACCGCCATCCGCACCCGCCATACCGGCAACGTAAAGGCGGAGAAAAACACCTTCACCAAAGACGGGAAAAACATTCCCGCGGAGAAGGCAGTGGATATCCGGTAGGGAGCCTCCCCTTTTACCGGTGCCGTGAAACATGCACCGTCACGGAGACGCTGTCCGTCCGCGGCAGGATGAACTTGCGCAGGGTGACGATCACGTGACGCGCGCCGAACTCCTTCAGGCAAACCTTTCCCATGTCCTCCGCCAGCGTTTCCACCAGCTTGCGGGGTCGCGCCATGGCTTCCGCCCTCAGGGCGCGGGCGATGGAATCATAACAGACGGTCCTGGAAAAATCGTCGTTCAGGCCGGAGAGGGCTTCATCCGGATAAAAAGTGATATCCGCCTTCAGGGTCTGCATGGAGGCGCGTTCCTCCTCCGGCACGCCGATGAAGGTATCCAGCTCCAGGCCGTTGATGTTGATGGAATCCTGCGTATCTGAAGGCAGGGCATAGCGGCGCATCAGCGTGCGCAGGACAAGCAGGTCCGGAACGATGATGTCCGGCCTGGCCTTGGAAAGCTGGGCGGCGTCATTATAGCCGGTCAGCACGGCGATGGACGTGATGCCCGCATGGTGGGCCGTCTCTATGTCATGCTGCATGTCCCCGATGAACGCGGTTTCATGGGCATGCAGCCCGTGCTGGGCCAGCAGGGTGTGGATATGGGCGTCCTTATGGCGGATGCCCGCGTGAATGGCTTCAAAATATTCCATCATGCCCAGCTCCCGGCACTGGATGTCGAACTCCTTGGCGTCCACGCTGGTGAGGATAAAGCAGCGCACGCCGCGCGCGCGGCAGAACTCCAGGAATTCCCGCGCGTTCGGCAGCACCTCCACCGGCGCGTTGGAAACGCGGAAGGCGTACCGGAAATGGTCTTCCAGTTCATTCAAATCCGCCTGGGGCAGCACGCGGGCATAATAGTCCGGATAGGGAAGCTGGAATTCCGCGCGGAATTCATCCCTGTCCATGCAGGGTTTTCCGTACTGGGAAAAAACGTAATTGGACGCGTCCAGCGTCAGGGCCAGGTCATCCACCAGGGTGCCGGACCAGTCGAAAATGAGATTCTTGAACATGGGAATGCGTATCGGGAAAAACTCAGTCCAGGGCGTACCGCATGGCGGCCAGCCCGAAGAAGGCGGCCGTCTCCACCCGGAGGACGATGGGGCCAAGCGTAACGGGAGAGAATCCGGCCTCCAGCGCCATGGCCGTCTCCTGGTCCGTAAAGTCGCCCTCCGGCCCCACCAGCAGGGCAGCACTCCGCACGGAGCGGGAGCGGGCTTCCTCCAGCACGTCCCTGACCGGGCGCACGCCGGGCACCAGGGAGGCGATCACGTTCAGCCCTTCCGGCGCTCCGCGGCGCAGCCATTCCGCAAAGGGAACGGGAGCCGTAACCTCGGGAAGCGTGTTCTGGCCGCACTGCTTGCAGGCCTCCAGGGCGATGCGCTGCCACTTCTGCCTCTTGGCCTCCGCCTCCCGCGCGTTCAGGCGCACGATCGTGCGGTCCGTCAGGAGCGGAACGATGGCGGAAACGCCCAGTTCCACGGATTTCTGAATGATGAGGTCCATGTTGGCTCCTTTGGGGACCGCCTGGCACAGCGTCAGATGGGCCAATTCTGGAGCGGGAGGACATTCCTCCCCCGGAGCCAGCAGCACCCCGGAACTGCGCGGAGGTTCCGCCACCACGGCATGGGCGGCGCGGCCGCAACCGTCAAAGACGACGCAGGAATCACCCTGTTTCAGGCGCAGAACCTTGGCGGCATGGTGCGCCTCATCCCCGCGCAGCTCCCAGGAGGGAGCGGCCCATTCCGAAGCCGGGAGGTAAAAGCGAGCCATGCGTGAAAGGGAAAAACGGACCTTACTTGTTCTTCAGGTAGCGCGCCGCCTTGTCGGCAAACGCCACGCAGGCCGGCTGGTTGCGCTTCTCATCCACCGTGGAGGCAAAGGCGTTCAGCTTGTCCATCTGGTCCTTGGTGAGCTGGGTGGGGATTTCCACCTCCACTTCCACCAGCATGTCCCCTACGTCCGAACTGCGGAGGGCTTTCATGCCCTTGCCGCGCAGGCGGAAGATCATGCCGTTCTGCGTGCCTTCCGGCAGCTTGATGGTGGCCGCGCCTTCCAGCGTGGGAACCTTCAGCCTGCCGCCGGAGACGGCCAGGGAAAGCGGAACCGGAACCGTGCAGCTCAGGTCGTTGCCTTCCCTCTGGAAAATATCGTGAGGTTTTACGTCAATAAACACGTGCAGGTCCCCGGTGGGGCCGCCGTGCACCCCGGCATCCCCTTCCCCGGCGATGCGGAGCTGGCTGCCCGTGGCCACGCCTGCGGGAATGCGGATGGTGATGTGGGAATCTTCCCTCACGCGCCCTTCCCCGCGGCAGGCGGGGCACGGGTCCGAGATGATTTCCCCGGTGCCGTGGCAGGTGGGGCAGGTGGACTGCTGGACGAAAAAGCCGCTCTGCTGGGTGATGATGCCGCGCCCCTGGCAGGTGGGACACGTCTTGAACGCTTCCTTTCCATCCCGGGCTCCGGTGCCGTGGCAGGCCTTGCAGGTCACCAGGCGCTCAATCTCCAGCTTCTTGGTGCAGCCCTTCGCGGCTTCTTCCAGCGTAATGTCCAGGTCATAGCGCAGATCGGAACCGGGCCTCTTGGAGGATCTCTTCTGGCCGCCGTGGCCACCGCCGCCGAACATGTCCGCAAAACCGCCCATTCCGGAAAACATCTGGGCAAAAATATCCATCGGGTCCTGGAACCCGCCTCCGCCATAGCCGCCGCCCGCGGCGGGACCGCCCTGTTCAAAGGCGGCATGGCCGAAGCGGTCGTAAGCGGCCTTTTTGTCCGCATCGGAAAGCACCTCGTAGGCCTCTCCCAGCTCCTTGAACTTCTCTTCCGCGGAAGGATCGTCCGGATTGCGGTCCGGGTGGTACTTCAAGGCCAGCTTGCGGTAGGCCTTCTTGATCTCATCATCAGTGGCGTCCTTGGAAACGCCCAGGATCTCGTAATAATCTTTCTTAGCCATGTGGCGTGAATGTTAAAAAAACGGTCAAACTTGCGGTTCGGGTTCCGGAGTCTCGGCCACCACGACGTTTGCCGGGCGCAGAAGCCTGTCCTTCAGCTTGTATCCCTTGCGGATAACGCGGAGCACGGTGCCTTCAGGCTGGTCGGAGGGTTCGCGCTGGAGGGCTTCCTCCGTGGCGTGGTCAAACATGCTGCCCACTACCGGTTCAATGGCGCTCACGCCATTGCTGGAAAGGAATTCGTCCAACTGCTTCTTCACCATGCTCATGCCGATGTAAATCATGGAGGCGGTGTCCGCGCTGGCCGCCGCCATGCCCATTTCAAAATTATCAATCACCGGCAGCAGTTCTTCCAGCAGGCGCTGGTTGGCAAACTTGGCGCATTCTTCCTTTTCCTTCACCATGCGCTTGCGGTAATTGTCGTATTCCGCGGCGGTGCGCATGGCGGTATCCCTCCATTTAAGCAATTCCTCTTCCAGGGAAGCTTCCGCTCCTTTTTCCTCTGCGGGGGCGTCCTGGGCCTGTTCCAGAACTTCCTGCTCTTCCGCTTCCGCGTTCTTCTCTTTCTCTTCGTTGCTCATGCGGACAATGTAGATACTTTTACCGAATGCGTCAACGGCCTGCTAAGACATGGATGACGTTTGACGCGTGATGACCGGAACATGATGCAACTCATCTATGCAGAAAAGGGAATGGCGGCTTTCCGGCCAGCCTCCCTAAGCTTCCGGAACGCCTGCCGCAGGCAGCAGCCGGGCAAGCTTTTCCGCGCAGCCGTCCGGCAGCTCCACCACTTTCAGCCGGGCTGACTCTCCGCGCAGCAGGCTGACGGCGGACCGGGGAACGTCCAGCCACGCGGACAGGAACAGGATGACGGCCCTGTTCGCCTTCCCCTCCACGGGAGGCGCGGCAATGCGCAGCTTCAGCACGCGTCCGGCACGGGGATCGTCCTCCCAGCCCGCGGCTTCGCTCTTCTTCGCGTTGGGAATGACTTTCAGGGCCAGCTTCATGCCTTGCGCCTTTCCGTCCCGGATTTCCCGCTTTGCCTCGCCACCAGGTCCGCGTACCTGATGAGGCCGCCCCCGAACAGGTCCAGAGCGCTCCCCGCCGTGGCGTCCATCGCGCCGCCGCTCAGGGCGTCTATCTCGTCAAAATCCTGAATACGGCTGATTCCGCCGGCATAGGTCATGGGCAGGCGGCGCCAGCTTCCCAGCATCTCCACCAGTTCCCGGTCAATGCCCGTGCAAAGGCCTTCCACGTCCGCCGCATGGATAAGGAACTCCGCGCAGTGCTCCGCCAGCATGTCCAGCGTCTCCGCCGTCACCTGGAGCTCCGTCAAGGTCTGCCACCGGTTCATGGCCACGGCCCAGCCGCCCGGAACCCTGCGGCAGCTCAAATCCAGCACCAGGCGTTCCGCGCCCACGGCGGAAACAAGGTCCTTGAGCTTCCCCTCCAGAAATTTCCCCTCCGCATCAAACAGGCAGGAGGTGACGATCACATGGCTGGCTCCGGCTGAAATCCATTCCTCCGCGTTCCCCGGCGTTATGCCGCCGCCTACCTGGAGGCCGCCCGGCCACGCCGCCAGGGCTTCCCGCGCCGCAAGGTCGTTGCCGGGTCCCAGCTTGATCACGTGGCCGCCGTGCAGGCCGTCCCTGCGGTACAAATCCGCATACCATGCCGCGCCGCGGTCGGAGACGAAATTGGTGCGCAGGGAAGCTCCGTCCTGCGTCAGGGAACCGCCCACGATCTGCTTCACGCGCCCGTCATGTAAATCAATGCATGGTCTGAATCTCGTCACGCGGCCACTTTGCCCGCCCCATCCCCGCAGGTCAAGAAGGGATTACCCTCCGGCGCCGTCCGGAAAACGGGCGCGGAAAATTACACAAAACAGTCCCGGGCCTCCGCTTTACCGGATAACCGCCCCTGAACATCGTTCAAGAAGCCGATGAAAAACAACCTCGTCAAAAACAACCTCCTTTCCTACTGCGCCGGGAGCGCCCTGTTTGCCCTCCTGGCCTTCCCACCTTCCGTTGCGGAAGCCGGAATCCATCTGCACGGTGAAATGCGCATGGCCCCGGAAGGACAAGGCAGCCTCCTGTATGACTCCTCCGGATTCCCTATCTGGGGCTATTCCGCATGCGGCCGGCCCATTTACGCCTATTCCCCCGTAGGCATGCCCATCTACGTCATCAGGGGCATCTACCGCGGCTACTACGTTCCCGCCTGGAATCCCAGGCCGCATTATCACGGCCCCTTCTGGCCTGCGGGCGTCTGCCGCGGACGCCATGCCGCGCATCCGCGGTGCGGAATGCCAGGGCCGCCGCGGCTCCACTGCCGGCCCTGCCGCCCCAGGCCTCCCTACGGCGGGCCGCCGTCCCATTTCCACCGCCGGTAAACAACACGCGCCGCGGAAATACGGAACGGAAAAAGGCCACTCATGGAATAACGCGCCTTCCGGCACATCCTTTCCTTTATTCAGGGAAGGAAAGGCCGTACCACCCTTCCCCGAGCAGCTTCACCAGGGTGAAGGAATATTCCCCCTTGCGGTTGGGCTCCTTGCTGCGGGAAAGCAGGACGCGCACGCGGAGCATGTCAAGCTCGTCATTAGCGTTCAGCACCCGGTATGGGGAATGCTCCATTTCCTCATTGATTTTAAACAGCATAAACAGTCGCTTGCCCGTTTCCGATTTTCTGGGAACATAAACCATGGGCCGCGCAATGCTGCGCTCCTCCGACCCGTTCATTCCGGGAGCGATCAGCTTGAACGCGTAGTTGTCCTTATTCTCCGACATGCGGTCCCGGATCATCCACACGCGGAATTCCGCGATGTCCTCCCCTTTTCCACGGACAAAATCCTCCCAGTTCACCGGCTGGTAGCGGGCGAACTGCTGCCAGTCCAGCTTCCAGGCGCCATCCTGTCCATCCTTGAAAAAGCAGAATTCCATGTCGGGCGTCTTTTCAAAGCCTATCAGCAGCTGGGCGCAGGGATGCCCCTCCACCTCAAGCACGGCGAAACTTTTAGGCCCCACGGGCTTGCTGGCAATCACCTCAGGCGGAGATACGGCGTAATGCCTGACCATCAAAGGAAGCGATTGCAGGGAATTCCACACGAAGGAGGATTTCTGGACCACGTCCGGAGCGCTCAAATATTTCTGCGCCTCCACCAGGCAATTGCGCAGCAGGTCCTGCCGCTCCATCGGGGGAATGTGGCAGGGAGGCCAGAAACTGTAGTCCACCTTGTCCTTCAGCGTGGCCTGCAATTCCCCGGACAGCATCTCCGGCGTGGCGCAAATCCGCGCGGCGGCCCCTGAATCCCGGGATGCCTGGCGCTTCTGGAGCCAGAAAAAAAGGCCGCCGAAAAACAGCCCCAGCGCCATCATGAAGAAGATGACGGACAGAATGCGCCCCAGCGCGCCGCCCGCTTTTCCGCCGCTCCTGCGCGCGGCAGGGGAAAGGGGCGGTTTGTTGTCAGATAAATCACTCATTTTAAACCGGAAATACCCACAGAAAACAACTGCGGAAGGATGGTCAAACACTACCGGAACGCCAAGGGTAACGCAACGATAAAAAACAGACACATTTTTTTATCCCTTCCGGAGAAAATTGTTTCACATCCACAAGCGGGTGATGTACATTAAACCGGACGAGTTTCAAGAACTCCCACCTTACCTTTCACCCCTCCCTCTTTTTAACGCCATGTTTGGATCATTCACCACCGTTCCCGCCCCCAAGGGCAACAAGAATCCTGAATCCACCCCCAGCTGGATGGACGTAGCCAAGAGCCAGGACACCCCCGAACCGGTTGCGGAAGCCGTACCCTCCCCCGCTTCCTACGCCCCCACTACGCGCGTCCAGCAACTGACCCGCAACGTGCTGAACTCCGACGTGGAGGTTGTCGGCTCCCTGCGTTTTTCCGACGACCTGCTGATTGACGGCACCGTTGAAGGCGACATTTCTTCCGAAGGGGTGCTCTCCGTAGGCCAGAATGCCGTCATCCGCGCGGAAATCAACACCAAGTCCGTCATCATCCACGGCAAGGTCATCGGCAATGTAACGGTTACGGACCGCGTGGAACTGAAAAGCACCGCGGAACTCGTAGGCGACATCCAGGCCGCCTCCCTGGCTATTGAAGGCGGCGCGATCTTCATCGGCCATTCCACCGTAGGCGCCCCTACGGTAGGCACCGCCGGAGCCTCCGCCGCGAAGAAAGCGGCCCCCGTTCATACCTTCACTCCGGAACCGGAAGCCCCCGCCCCGACCAGCCAGAGCACGCTGGACATTGACGCGGAATAAGAAAAACCTTCTACCAGCCATTTTCAGGGGCGTCAAAGGAACGGATCGTTCTTTTGCCGCCCTCTTTGTTCCATGACTCCCTCCTTCCATCCCGTTCCACGGACCAGCAGCGCGCCTTCCGGGAAAATCAGGCGTCCCGCTCCGGCCCCGCCCTGGACGCTCCCGGCAGCCGCGGAAAGCAGGCCTGCGCCCACCCGGGAGGTGGAATGCTTCTCCTGCCGCAAAAACACTTCCGTTCCCGTCACGGCCGTTTCCGCCAGATGCGGGCACTGCTCCGCCTACATCAAGCTGGACGACGTCATCCTGCACAGCAGGACGCACAGAACGAAGGTGCAGACCTGCGGAAGCGTCACCGTGCAGGCCAATGCAGACCTAAAGGGACTGAACATCGAATGCCGGGACCTGGTCTTATACGGCAGGGCGTCCGGCGATTTTCTGTGCCGGGGCGTCTGCAAGATCAAAACGGACCAGCACATCTCCGGCTCCATCTCCGCCCGCAGGCTGGTGGTGGAAAAAAAGACGACGGTGCTGGTCACAGGAGTCATCCAGGTGGAAAACATCTGGATACAGGGTTCCCTGGAAGGAACGCTCACGGCGGATGAAACCGTTACCATCCACCGGCACGCCAAATTCCTGGGGGACATCACGGCGCGCCGCCTCATCATTGAGGAAGGGGGGGCGCACCAGGGCTCCTTTATCCGGCTTACGTGACATGAACCTTCCCATCTCCATCCGCGGCGCACGCCAGCACAACCTCCGGAACCTGGACCTGGACCTTCCGTCCAACAAGCTGATCGTGTTCAGCGGCCCTTCCGGCTCCGGAAAATCCTCCCTGGCGTTCGACACGCTTTTCTCCGAATCCCGCAGGCGTTTCCTGGATTGTCTTTCGGCACGGGCCAGGCAGGGCATGGAACAGCCGGAAAAGCCGGAGGTGGACAGCATCACCGGACTGCCCCCGGCCCTGTGCCTGGAACAATCCGCCAGGCAGCAGAGTTCTCGCACCCTGCTGGGGAGCATCACGGAAATTCTGGACTACCTGCGCATCCTGTATGCGGCTGCCGGCACTCCCCATAACCCGGAAACGGGCAAGGAACTGGTGCGCAAAAGCCCGGACCAGATTACGGAGGAACTCGTCTCCCTGCCGGAACAGACGCGCCTGGTCCTGGCCGCTCCGGCGGAAGCCCTGCTGGCCCAGGATCCTGCGGCGACTCTGGGCGACTTCCAGCGCCAGGGCTTTCTGCGGGTCTATTGGAACGGGGAAATGCAGGATATTGAGGAAATAGGCTCCCCGGCTCCTCCCCCGCCGGATGCCGCCCTGGTCATCGACCGCATCATCGTCCGCGGGGAAAACACGGCCTCCCGCCTGGCGGACTCCCTCCAAACGGCCCTCCGGATCAATCCGGACGAGGTGCGGGCCATCATCACCAGGCCGGGGGAAGAAACTACCGTCCAGGCCTTCCATACCCGCTACCGCAACCCGGAAACGGGCTTCCTGCTTCCCCAGCTTACGCCCCGCCATTTCTCCTTCAACTCTCCACTGGGCGCGTGCCCTTCCTGCCAGGGCTCCGGCCTGAATGAGCGGGAAAAAGGCCCATGCTCCGCCTGCGGCGGCCTGCGGCTCTCCCCCCTGGCGCTGGCCGTCACCATGCACACGCCGGACCGCGCCTATAACCTGGCGGAACTGACGGCTCTACCGCTGGAAGACATGGCCGGAGAGCTGGAACGGCTGAAGACGCCCGCCTCCCTGGCGGCGGCGCTGGACCCGCTCATGAAGGAGATCAACAAGCGCGTGCGCTTCCTGAACGAACTGGGCCTTTCCTACCTCTCCCTGGACCGGCAGGCAAACACTCTTTCCGGCGGGGAACTGCAAAGGGCGCGCCTGGCCTCCCAGCTGGGCGGCGGTCTTTCCGGGGTCCTTTACATCCTGGACGAACCTACTGCCGGACTTCACCCCGCCGATACGGACCGCCTGCTCCGCGCGCTCCGGACGCTCCGGGACCAGGGCAACACGGTCCTGGTAGTGGAGCACGACGAACAAATTCTGAACGCGGCGGACCATCTGGTGGACATGGGCCCCGGCTCCGGCACCCACGGCGGCCGTATTCTGGCGCAAGGTCCCCTTCCGGAAATTCTGGAAAACGCCGAGAGCCCTACCGGAGCATGGCTCTCCGGCAAACGGAGCATGCCCGCCTCCGGACACAGGACGGTTCCCACCGGGCATCTGGTCCTGGCCGGGGCGGACAAGCACAACCTCAACAACGTCACCCTGAACATCCCGGTAGGCACGCTGACCTGCATCTCCGGGCCCTCCGGTTCCGGAAAATCCACTCTTGTCCGGGACTGCCTCATTCCCGCGGTCAGGCAGGACATCCCCGGGAAAAAGGGCGTTCCGCGCCGCGTGCAGGGCTCGGAACACTTCAACCGCCTCGTCGTCATCGACCAGTCGCCCATCGGCAGGACGCCGCGCTCCACGCCGGCCACAGCCACCGGACTGCTCCAGGTCCTGCGCCCCCTTTACGCCCAGCTCCCTCTTTCCAAGCAAAGGGGATACACGGCGGCGCGCTTTTCCCCCAACATCCGCGGGGGGCGCTGCGAACGGTGCCTGGGCACGGGCATGATTGAAGTGGACATGAACTTTCTGGGCAACGTCACGATGCCCTGCAACGCCTGCCAGGGCCAGTGCTACAACCGGGAAACGCTGGAAGTCACCTGGAAGGGAAAATCCATCGCCCAGGCGCTGGCGCTGACGGTGGATGAAGCGGCGGAATTCTTCTCCTCCCTGCCCCGGGCCACCGCCATCCTGAAAAGCATGCAGGACGTGGGCCTGGGATACCTCAGCCTCAACCGCCGGGCAGACACCCTCTCCGGCGGGGAATCCCAGCGCATCAAAATAGCCGCGGAGCTGGCCAAGGCCCCGGCCTGGAAACTGGCGGAGGACGGCAAGCGCGCCCTCTTCATTCTGGACGAACCTACCAGCGGCCTCCACTTCAATGAAGTGGCCCTTCTTCTGACAGCTCTTTTCCGTCTGAGGGACGCCGGGCACACCATCCTCTGCGTGGAACACCACAAGGACCTGCTGAACGCCGCGGACTACCTGGTGGATATGGGCCCCGGAGCCGGAAGACATGGCGGAAACATCGTGGCGGAAGGAACGCCCGCCGCCGTAGCAGCCATGCCGGAAGCGCCCACGGCGCCGTGGCTTCTCGCCCGTTAAGGAAGAATAATTATTATTATCTTGACGTTTTTCAGGCTTTTATCTAGCAATATGGGAATTCCTCTCTGCTTTTCCGATGAATCCCCGTTCCTTTTCCCTAGCGCTGCTGGCGCTGTTTCTTCTTCCTGAAACACTCCATGCCACGCCCGTATTCCTTGAAAACGTCTCCGAATCCGGCGGATGGTATGACTGCAACAAGAAAACCAAATGGAAGTGGGGCAGCGGTTCCATGACAGACCGTCCTTCCGGCTACTACAGCCTGGACAATCCCGTAGACAGCCAGCTCTGCTGGGCAGCGGCGGCCTTCAACGTTCTTCAATGGTGGCAGAATACCAGAAGCGACCTCTCACCTACGACCCCCAACGGAAAATCCTCCACTTACGGCAACATGCCGGAAGCCTGCCAGCTGCGCATTTACCAGACCATGGCGACGAGCTGGACTGACAAGGGAGGGTCCGTGGAACAGGCTTACAACTGGTGGTTCAACGGAGGAATGCTTCCCTCCGCCTTTTATGGGACCGACTCCACGATCAGGGACAACCCCTCCTCCGAAGGAGGCTACTGGAAAGAGCTGAACCTGACCGTGACCTACGACAAGTGGGGAGCGCCGGACAACACTCCGCTATTCAATTCCTACACTTTCTGGGAGGGCGATACCAGGGACGGAATCTACAGCGTTTTGAAAAACAGCATCAACAACAACTGGGGAACCACGCTCAGCATCGGCCAGTACGGAACCGGCCACGCCATCACCATGTGGGGCTATGATATGGACGCGGACGGGAACCTGATTATCTACCTGACGGATTCCGATGACTATGCATTGGGAATGTTCCGGCAGAAAGTCATCGTGGACGATGAGAAACACATCTATCTGACCAGCGTGGACGGTGAAAACAACGTGTACGGCTATAATTACGATGAAGCAGCCCTGACCGGCACCCGGCTGGGCGAACTTCAAAGCTTCACCGCCCCGCTGGGAGACCTCAGGATTCCGGAACCCGGCACTGGAATTCTTTCCCTCTGCGGCGTATTCCTTACCGTGTCCCGACGCAGGCGCATCCTGCGGTAAGGCCTTCCGAACTCCCTTCTCTCTCAAAAACGGGTCTTGATTCTTGCCGGGGAAATGTGCAGAATCGGGAAACGCATAAGTTCAGAAGAGCATGAATTGTTCCAATGTTCTCCAGTGCGGTTACCTGTGAAATGAATGACGCTTCCAACAACCACGGCGAGCTGGAAAGCACCGTCTCGACCTATTCCGTCGACATAGAAACCCTTCAGCAGATAGCCCTGAAAGGAGACGCCCAGGCACTGTTCCAACTGGCGATCAGTTATGAACAGGGGCGCGGGGTAGCGGAAAACCAGCAGGAAGCCTTCTACTGCTACCAGCAGGCGGCGGAACTGGGCCACGTGACAGCCCAGCTCAACCTTGGCTGGGCCTACTCCAACGGCATAGGCGCCCCGCAGGACAATGACAAAGCCTTTTACTGGTACCGAAAAGCCGCCGAGCAAGGCCATCCCACCGCGCAATTCGACCTCGGATTCTGCTATATCAACGGGCTGGGCGTGGAAAAAGACGAAAACCAGGCCATCACCTGGTACAAAAAAGCGGCGGAACAAGGTCACGCGGTAGCCCAGCTCAACCTCGGCTGGATTTACGCCAACAGCGCCAGCCAGAAAAACTGGGAACAGGCCGTGTACTGGTACAAGCAGGCCGCGGAACAGGGGGATCCCCGTGCCCAGTACAACCTGGCCTGGTGCTACGGCAATGGAAGCGGCACTCCCCGGAATCCGCAAAAAGCCGCCTACTGGTATGAGGAGGCCGCCATGCAGAACCACGCTACGGCCCAGTATAACCTGGGCTGGTGTTATGAAAACGGTTTCGGCGTGCAGCCGAATATCGACAAGGCGCTGGTATGGTACCACAAATCAGCCCTCCAGGGCCAGATCACGGCCCAATACACGCTGGGCTGGTGCTACGGCAACGGCCGGGGCATGGAAGTGGACATGGCCAAAGCCGTCCACTGGTACACCAAGGCCGCCGAACAGGGCCATACAACGGCCCAGCTCAACCTGGGGTGGTGCCACCTGAACGGCAAGGGAACGCCCGTCAACCGGGAGGAAGCCTTGAAATGGTATCTCAAGGCGGCGGAACAGGGCAATGCCACAGCCATGTTCAATGTGGGCAACTGCTACGCCCACGGCTACGGCATTCCGCAGGATGACGAACAGGCGGCGGAATGGTACCAGAAAGCCGTCAGGCACGGCAACAAAAAGGCCGCCAGCGCCCTGCGCCACCTGGCCTCCAAGCAGGAAAAAGAGAAAAAACCGGATGCGGAGGCCTGAAAAAACGCTTCTTCTTTTTACAAGAATCGGAGAATCCCTTTTCGCAGCGCAGCAGCCATCAAAAAAACGCAGGGAAAAAACATATCCCCATGGCTTAAAGAAAAAACGTCCGCCTGGGATTGAAGGCCCCCGGCCTTCATCAAGAAGCCGCCGCATTCCATCACCGCCGCCCCTTCCTCCCACCGCCCGCCGGGCCTTTCCGGGACAACCTTTCCACCGCCTCCGGCAGCCGTGTTGCGCCATCGCCGCCCAGCACGACGTCAATATCCTCGAGAGCGCGAATCAGATCGATCACTTCCCGCCGGGGCAAGGCCCCACCCGCAGACATGCAGAAATGAGTGCGGCACGCCAGCGGCCTTCCCTGGTAAATCATGCACTTCCCCTGCCCGTTCAGAAATGGGCAGCTTCCGTCCGGCGGCAGCTCCACGCGCATGCGTCCGGCGGCGCGCCACGCCTTCCAGGCCATCCACGCCTCCCCCAGCGTCACATGCGGCGTCTCTCCTGTCAGCCGGAACCGGCAGCAGTCCGCCACACCCGTGCAGGAACGCTGCGCCCGGGAAGCCCGGAGAGCGCCTTCATCCAGAAGGCGCCGTACTTCCATCAGCATTTCAGCGGAGGGAACAGCTCCCTCCGCTCTTCCATGACGGCACTTCCCCGGCGCCATGACTGCGGCGGTTAATGCGTCAGGCCGTCGGCCTTCGCCTGGTTCCAATACGCGTACTCGGAACGGTTGAAGTCCACATACTCCGGAGACAAATCCGTGGTGTACACCGTATGGGAAAACTCGCCCCGGTTCAAATTGATATCCACCTGGAATGCGGAAACCTGCACGGCCTGCCGCAAATCGTCCGACGGAGTATCCGCCTGCATGCCGCCGCGGCAGGCGGCCAATCCGGCGATGTCGATGTCGATCTTCTCTTCATCCACCTTCGCGCCGCAATAGCCCACGGCATGGATAATGCGCCCCCAGTTGGGATCGTTCCCGTTCCAGGAACTCTTCACCAGGGATGACTTGGCGACGGCTTCCGCCGCCTTCTTCGCTTCATCCTCCGTACGGCCTCCGGTCACATGCACGGTCACAAACTTGGTCACGCGTTCGCCGTCCTGCACGATATGCTTGGCCAGCTCCAGCATCACATGGGCCAGAGCCTGCTGGAACGCGTAAATATCTTCCGGGGATTCCAGCTTCACGCCGGAAGCGCCGTTCGCCATCACCAGCACCGTGTCGTTCGTGCTCATGTCGCCGTCGATGGTGATGCAATTGAAGGAACTTTTCACGCCGGACTGCACGCACAGCTCCAGCACGTCGCGGGAAATGCCCGCGTCCGTCGTAATAAAGCACAGCATGGTAGCCATGCAGGGATTGATCATGCCCGCGCCCTTGCAGCATGCGCCGATGCGCACGGGCCTGCCCTGCACCATGAACTCAATGGCAATGATCTTCTCCTTCGTATCGCTGGTCATCACGGCCTGGGCCACCTCGTGCCCCTTGTCGCGGGAAAGGCCTTCCGCCAATTCCGGGAACTTCGGGTAAATGCGCATCATGGGCATCGGCAGGCCGATCACGCCGGTGGAGCACACGGCCACTTCCGCAGGTTTCAGCCCCAGAAGTTCCGCAACGCTCCTGCACTCGCCCCTGGCGTCTTCCACGCCCTGGGCTCCGGTACACGCGTTCGCATTCCCGCTGTTCGCCACGATGGCGCGGATATTCCCCTTCCGGAGGTGCTCCCGGCTCACCTTCACGCAGGCGGCCTGCACTCGGTTGGTCGTGAACGTGCCTGCGGAAACGCAGGGTTCCGTGGAATAAATCAGGGCCAGGTCCAGGCGCGTGGCCGTAGGCTTCTTGATGCCGCAGCTTACGGCGCTCCCCACAAAGCCCTGGGGCGCGCAAACGCCCCCGTCAACCGGAATATAGGATGAATCATTCATCGTCTTGAAGTGCCTTCCAGCGTATCAAAAAACTACAGGACCCACAAGCCTTCCGTTTCATCGAACCCGCACATGATATTGAAGGACTGGACGGCCTGGCCGCCCGCGCCTTTCACCACATTATCCTCCGCGCTCATCAGAATCACGCGGTTCGTCCGGGGATCATAGGCCCAGCCGATGTCCACGCAATTCGTCCGCGTCACATTCTTGGTATCCGCAGGCTGGTTGCGGCCCAGAAGGCGCACGAACGGAGCCGCCGCATAAGCTTCTTCCAACAGGCGGCCGACGGACTCGGGATCCGCTCCCTTCTTCACCCTGGCCGTAATGGTGGAGCAAATGCCCGTATTCACGGGAATCAGGTGCGGGGTGAAGGACATCACCACCGTCTTCCCGGCGGCATGGGAAAGCTCCTGCTCAATCTCGCTCAAATGGCGGTGCTTCGGCACGCCGTAGGCATGGAAACTCTCATTGCACTCGCAGAACAGCAGGGGAATGGACGCCTTGCGCCCCGCGCCGCTCACGCCGCTGCCGGAGCAGACCACGACGTCCTCCGGCTCCAGAATGCCGGCCTTGAACAGGGGAATCAGGGGAAGAAGGATGCTGGTGGGATAGCAGCCGGGGGAAGCTACGATGCGCGCCCGGGCAATCTCCTCCCTGCGCCACTCCGGCAGGCCATACACGGCCTCCTGCATCAGGGCCGTATCCGGATGGGCGTTGCCGTAATACTCCTCGTACACTTCCGGGCTGTCCAGGCGGAAATCCGCGCTCAGGTCAATCACGCGCACGCCGCGGTCCACCAGGCCGCGGGCATAGGAAGCGGCCACACCATGCGGCAGCGCCAGGAAAGCCACCTCCGCGCCCGTGGCGGCAATCGCGTCCACATCGGAATCCGTAAACTTCAGGTCGGAACCCGGAACCTGCCGGAAACGGGGAAACACCTCCCACAACGGCTGTCCGGCATACTGGCGGGAGGTAGCGCACACCAGCTTCACTCCGCGGTGATTCAACAGGATGCGCAACAACTCCTGTCCGGTGTAGCCACTGGCCCCGACGACTGCAACTTGAACTTGCTTCATGACAAAAAAGGTATGCTATGAAAAAAGACTCTTGCCAACACTAAAGTTTTCCTATATACACCTCGCCGTCGCAAGACACGGCCCCGGTCGGTCCGATTTTATCGGGTTGTAGCGCAGTCTGGTAGCGCACCTGCATGGGGTGCAGGGGGTCGCAGGTTCGAATCCTGTCAACCCGACCACTTTTAACCGCTGTAAGTTGAAAAGCTTACGGCGGTTTTTCATTTTCCGGCATATTGAAATAATTGCCGTCCGCCTGCCTCTCAACATCATGGGGATGTGGGTCTTTCTATCCATGAACCCGCGTCAATGCGGAAAAATTAGGAAAAGGAAAAAAGGACGTGGAATCGTTGTATTCTGCCCATTTGGCGTTTCCGCCTGACGTTGCATGCGGGATGACTTCTTTTTGAAATACATGCAAATTCCTTTCGCAAGGTGTCTGTCCTGAAACAGGTTCCCGAGTAATCAGGAGATATGTATCCAAGGAAAAACAGGATGTTCACCAGCCGGGGTTATCCCGAACCAATTAGACAACAATCATGAATGAGATTATCACGATTAACGGAATCCTGATGACCACGCAGAATGAATTTTCCGCTCATGCAGGAAACGCAAGCATTCACGTCACGGCACAGGAAAAGGAAAAATGGAACTCAGGCGGTCAAGGACCTAAAGGAGACAAGGGCGATCCGGGAGCCCCGGGACCGGAAGGCCCCCAAGGCCCCAAGGGTGAACCCGGCATCCAGGGCCCTGCCGGTCCACAGGGCCCCAAAGGGGACAAGGGAGATAAAGGGGATGCAGGTCCCGAAGGTCCGCAAGGTTCCAGCGTGCCTCCTGGCTGCTTCATGTGGTTCTGCGGCAGCGTAGCGCCGGCGGGCTGGCTGGAATGCAATGGGACAATTCTCCAAATCAGTCAGTATCCGGAATTGTACGCGGCAATCAGCACCACCTATGGCGGCGACGGCGTAACTACCTTCGCCCTTCCCGACTTGACAAAAGACAGCGGGCTGTTCATCCGTTCCACTTCTACAGAGAGAACTGTAGGTAGCGTGCAAGGGGATGCTATCCGCAATATTACAGGGAAACTGCAAACAAATATTTCAATTGGCCCATCAGGGGGAACTGGCGTGTTTTCAAAAATGACAGGTAAAAATCAAACATACGGAGGACATACACAATATACGGACAGATTTACCAGCACTCTGATTTTTGACGCCTCCGACTCTGTTCCGACGGCCGACGAAAACCGCCCTGTCAATATGGCTTTGATACCCATTATCAAGTACTAGACTATATCTATTAATAAAAACATTACAGTTGGTTGAATCTCACGCCTGTTTTATCTTTTACCCAAAGGAATATTTGAACGCTTCAGCGTCAAAACCAGTGGCAGCAACCATCTCCAACCGCCGCGAGTATCCTGCTTTCGGCGGTTTTTCTTTCCATTTAAGGGACGAATAGAGCCTTTCTTTACTCAGAAGCTGTATTTCACCATCATGTAATGAAACGAATTACATTTGCATCCATCCTTCTTCTGAAAAAAGAATATTCTTAATATTTGATGAAAAACATTTTTTACACTGTTGGCTCCGGTAGTCTCCTGCTATAAACCACCTGTTGCTGAACAAAAGATAGGCTGACATCGTAAAATGTCCGGACATCTGTTCTCATGAAAAACCCCACCTCACTGGTATAAAAGATAATGCGTATGAAAAAAATCCTGTCGTTTCTGTCTATTTTACTGGTCCCTTTTTTCCCTGCACAGGCGGCCAATGTTCCTATTGACAGCATTCCCTTTGAGCTGGGCACTGCCAGCCGCATTTACGTGAAGGGGAGCGTCAATGGCAGCCGTCCCCTGCGTTTTCTTTTTGATACCGGAGCCACATCCATGGTCATCAGCACCAATTCCCTGAAAGGCGTTCCCATGGAATTCAACGAGACCGTCGTCAACCATGGCGCCACAGGGTCCGATGAAGTACGCGCGAGCACGGAGAACAAATTCACCATCGGAGGACGAAGCCTGGAGCACGTTCCCTTTATTGCCATTCCCTATTCACCGGACCAGTGGGACGGCGTGCTGGGCCTCTGGTTCATCCAACGGCAGGTAACGGAAGTGAATTACACGGACCGGAAGATTTACCTGTACCCGCACGGTTCCTATACGCCGCCGGCGAATGCCATCCGCCTGAAGATTGAGTACGTGATGGGCGTTCCGATTGTCCCCGCACAAGTGACGGTCAACGGGAAAACCTACCAGCTCCGTTTATCCGTGGATACCGGCTCTGACCGTGTCCTGGACCTCAATACGCCTTTCGTCAAAAAACATCATTTGCTGGGCAGCCAAAAGCCGTTTTCCCTTTCCCGCATTTCCAGTTCGGATTCCCATACCGGGGTTCTGGAAAACGTCATGTTCGACAGCATCCAACTGGGCGGCTGCAAGCTCCCCCTCATCCCCGGCGCCTTCTCCACCGTCACCAGCGGTATTCAGAGCATCGCGGAAATGGACGGCGTCATGGGCAACAACCTGCTAAAACGGTTCAACATGGTCTATGATTCCCGGGAAGGGTATATTTACCTGATTCCCAACAATCTGCTTTACACCCCGTTTTACGACTGTCTGCTCCGTCCGCAGCCGGCCCCGGCCCTTTCCCCCGGGAAGTAAGGCGTTCCGTCAACGCTCCACCCTACCGGGCACTTCCGCGCAGGTTGATGATGCGGGTGCAGAGGTCCACCAGCTTCGTTCCCAGCCGGGAATGCAGGACCCGGTAGATGCCGAAGAGGGCGCACCGAACGCGGAAGTCGTTCCCTTTCGCAATGTGTCTCAACAGGCGGAAGGGGGATTCCGGGGATTTGACGAACTCACGCCATTCATATTTGTCCAGTAGCGTCCGGACGGCGTCCAGAGCCTCCTTTTTTTCTGCCGCCGTCTGGTTCAACAGGTTGGAGGAAAAGAGCTGGATGCTGCCGTTCAGCCAGTTCAGCACCGTAATCCCGGCTCTTTCCAGCACGCCCTGTTCCCGGTAGGCCGCCGCAATCAGGTCAATGCGTTCCAGAGCCGGATAAAAGCCGGAACCCTTTTTGTCCGGGGCCTTGTACACGTTCACCAGGGAGTCCGGGCGGGTAGGACGGTAGATGTACAGGCAGTCCGGTATTTTCACGATTCTTTTCACATAGGGCTGGAGCAGGTTGTTGAAGAGGGCGTCGCTCCCCTGCCGCATCCCCGCCCTGAAGCGCAGACCCGTCTTTTTCAGGAATTCCGCCCGGTACAGCTTGTCCCAGCACAGTTCGCTGAACGGCCCCATCGTCGTGAAGTCATAGTTACCGCAATGCCATTCCGGGCATTGCAGGCCGTTGAGCATGCTCCAGCGGACGGAGAGGGGCATGTCCCCCGCAATCGTCGCCCCCATGCACGCCACGTCCGCCCGGTATTCCTCCGCCGCCAGATACAGGCGCTGGAACATGACGGGGGAAATGTAGTCGTCCGGGTCCACAAAGCCGATGTATTCCCCGGAAGCCGCATCCAGCCCGGCGTTCCGCGCCGCCGCCACGCCCGCATTCGGCTGGTCGATGACGACGAACCGTTCATCCGCGGCTTCATATTCCCTCAGGATGTCCAGGGTTCCATCCCCGGAGCCGTCGTTGATGCAGATGATTTGAATGTCCCGGAGCGTCTGGGAGCAGACGGTATCCAGGCATTTTTTCATGAAGGGGGCTACGTTGTAGCAGGGAATGATGATGGAAACGAGCGGCATGTTTTTATGAAAATAAAGGTTAGCGTGATGAAGAAGAGTTTAATTGACGGAAGAGGTCCATCCACGCGGCGCAGACGGGATCCATCGCATAACGGGCCGCCTTGTTCCGGGCGGCTTCCCCCAGGCGGCTCCTTAGCTCCGGCTGTTCCATCAGCCGGATGATGGCGCGGGCCAGGGCGTCCGTATCCCCGGGGGGAACCAGCAAGCCGTCTTCTTCCGGGGAAATGACGTCCCGCGGACCGCACGGGCATTCAAAAGCCACGCACGGCACGCCGCACGCCATGGCTTCCACCAGCACCATGCCGAAGCCTTCAAAGAGGGAGGGGAATACCAGCATGGAGGATTGAAGCAGTTTTTCCTGCACCTCCCCTGTGGCTCCGCGCAGCAGCACGTTTTTTTCCAGCCCTTTTCCCCGGACCAGGCGTTCAAGAGAACCGCGCTCCGGACCGTCCCCCCCAAATTTCCAGTTTCCAGTCCGGATGAACGGCGGCCACTTTTTCCCACGCGCGTACCAGCAGGCCGAATCCCTTCACCGGAACCAGCCGCCCAACGGCCACAGCCCGCGGACGTTCCAGGGGAGCAACCCGCTCCGGCCGCCATACGCACGGATTGGGGATGACATGCACTCCCCGCCTGCCCTTCCAGTTTTCTTCCCGGTCCTGCCGGGTGAGAACGACGGTAGCGTCATAGGTTCCCCTGCGGAGGCCGAATTCATAGAAGTCGGAAAGAGCAGCCATTACGCGCGCACGGATTCCCCCCTGAAGCCGCGCATAGTCCTTCCGGTACGTTCCGGAGTAGTGGAATTCGCGCACGGTTTTCCACGGCTTGTCGCGCGACAGGCGCGGTATCATGAATTTTTCCGACTGCCCGACGGAGACGACTATATCCGGACGGAGTTCATCCAGCGCCTTCCGCAGAGCTTTCGCATGCCTCCTGCGCCGGACCAGAATGCCCTTCAGCACATACAGGAATCCCTTCCAGTCGTCCTCATAGTAGTTCACACCCAGGTGAACCACCTTCACGCCCGGAGGGAGGGAGGAAGCGGTCCGCCGGGAATCATTGGCCGTCACCAGCATTATTTCATTGCCGGGGATGGCAGCCAGGGCGGCAGCCTTGGCGCGGGTCACGGCCTGAATGCCGCCCGCCGCGTCCAGATCATCCAGTACATAGGCTATTTTCATTTCCGTTATTCCTTTCTTCCGTTTTTGGCCAGAATGAGTCCTGTCAGGACCACTCCGAACGGCAGGGCCGCCAGAGTCAGCAACGGTCGCGGTGATTCCCGCAAAAAACCCGGATTGCGGGCCAGCAGGGAGGCGGAGACGTAATGAACCGCCTCCATGAACCGCCGACGCCGGGAGGGCTGGTATTTCATTCCCTCCTTCCGCAGAAAGGCGAATCCCCGCGGGTTGAGCACGTATTGGCGGAACATGTTCCTGGAGGAGCCGTCCTCCCGGTATTCCACCAGGCAAAGCACCTTGTTCATCGTAAGCAGCGGGGCGACGCGGTCCGCCAGCATGTACTTGTAGCCCAGCCCCACGTATTTTTCACCGGGAAAGACGGGATACGGCGGCAATTGCTTCATCAGCGCGGTGCGGTACACCAGCTTCTTGTCTCCGCGGCCTCCCGCCGCATAAAACCCGGTCAATGTGGTTTCCTGCACATCCCCTGCAAAGGCCGTGCCGATGAGTTCCCCCGTCTTCACGTCCGCATCCAGCCCTGCCAGTCCGGCCACACGGTCACTTCCGTGACGTTCCCAGAATTCCAGAATGGAGGCCACGGCGTCTTCCGGCATCAGGTCGTCGGAATCCAGGCAGACATTGAGTTCCGTGTCCATCAATTCATACGCGGCATTGTGGGCGGCATGCATGCCTCCGTTTTCCTGATGGTGGCAGCGTATGTCCAGCGCGCCTTCCCGCATCCATTCCTTCACCAGTTCCTTCGTGCCGTCGGTGGAGCCGTCGTCCACCACCAGCCAGATAAAATCACGGCAGGTCTGCCGCCGCAGGCTTTCATAGCAGTGGCGCAGGCAGTCCGCCCTGTTGAAGGAGGGCGTGAAGACGGTGAGCAGGGGTTTCATGCTTCACCTCCCTGTGACAGATAGAGTTCCTGAAGCTTTTCCGCATTGCGGACGATGTCCAGCCCCGCTTCACGGATGAAGGCGGACGCATCCGTCCGTTGCCAGCCGTCCGCCAGTTCCGCTATTTTCCGCGCCCAGGCGGCGGGGGATTTTTTCAGGGACATAAAATTCACATGGCCCGGGACCACCGCTCCATCCCCCGGCACCTGGTCGGACGCCACCACGGGCAGCCCCGCCGCCTGCGCTTCCAGCATCGCAATGCCGAAGCCTTCAAACCGGGAGGGGAAGACAAAGACATCCATCCCCTGCACCAGGGCGGCAACGTCATCCCTGCCGCCCAGCAGGCGGATGCTTCCGTCCCATTCAGGCCGCTCCGCCTCCTGCCGGATCCTGCCCTCTCCTTCCCCGCCGCTTCCCACCAGCGCCAGCAGGGCGTCCGGCCTTACCGCCAGCAGGGCGCGGAAGACGCGCAGCAGGAATTCGTGGTTTTTGGGCCAGGAAAAATTGCCGATGTGGCCCACTACCAGCCTGCCTTCCCAGCCCATTTCCTTCCGCACCCGCTCCCGGACCTCCGGGGAATAGGTGAACCGCCCCGCGTCAATGGCGTTCCGGACGACGATGGCGTCACGCGCGCCCCTGCGGCCGAAAAGCCAGCGCCCGCACAGTTCGTTACATGTGAACCGGTGGGTCAGGCAGGGACGCATCAGGTGCTTGAGCACGAAGCGGAACAGGGAGTTTTTATCAATTCCTACCGGAGAGCTGTGGGCATGCGCCGCAATGAAAGGAATGTTCCGCGCCGCCGCCTCACGATATACCCAGTAGCCCAGCTCGGAACAGTGGCCGTGAACCATCCTGTATTCCGGATGTCCGTCAAAAAAAGCCGCTATTTTTTCCTGATACGCCGCCAGACCGCGCAGGGTGATGGGCGGCAGCCTGTAAATCCGCCCTCCCAGCCTCCGGATTTCCTCTTCATAAATGCCGGGCGTCTCCCGGTGCACCAGAAAGTCAAACTGGAGCTTGCCGCGGTCCATGCGGCGGTAATAGTTCATCACCATCGTTTCCGCTCCGCCGCGGTTCATGATGGTGAATACCATGAGCACTCGTTGAGGGGTCATTTTGCCAGAATTTTTTTAATGGTCAGAAGAAGCAGGTACAAACCGGGGACGAACCCCAGCTTCACGGTCAGGAAAAACGCTTTCCAGTGGGGAGGGAGAGATGCTGTGGGTAGTCCTTTCACCGCCTCCCGGCACCAATCCCGTTTCAGCAGTTCATGGAGAATACGGCATTTCCGGAAGGAGGAGGCCGGAGCGTCGCAGACGTTCAAGCCCAGGAAAATGACGGAGAGCGCCATGCGGTTCCGCAGGGCCTGCTCCGCTTCCGGATAAGCTCCGCTTTCCCGCACCTGCCGCTCCATCCGGCGGAAGAGTTCCTCCCACTGGTCCGCCAGCTCCGGCTTGTACCGCTTGGTCAGGGCTCCCGCCGCCGTCTTCCGGTAATGGTAGAAGGTGGTGGGGATGTACACCGCCCTGCGGGCCGCCCGGAACAGGGAAAGATTGCAGAGCACGTCTTCCGCGGAGCCGATCAGGGCCGTGTCCACGAAGGAGGCTTCCCCTTCCCGGAACAGGGAACGCCTGTAGAGCTTGCCCCAGGCCGTACCGTAGGAGTCCAGCCGTTCCGGACGCCCCAGTTCAGCCCCGGACGGCCCCAGGAGCCGGTTCCTCAGCCATTCCATGGATTCCCCTTCAAACACCCGCTCCTCGCGCCAGAACAGCACCGGGGCGGACGTCGTTCCATATTCCCTGGCATAGCTCCAGAACACGATGTCCGCGTCCCTTCCCAGCATGGCTTCCATCGCGTCCGCGCACGCGTGTTCGTCCAGCCAGTCGTCCGCGTCCACAAACATCACGTATTCCCCTTCCGCCAGCTCCAGCCCGGCATTCCGGGAGGCGGACAAGCCGGAGTTTTCCCGGCAAGCCACCTGTACCCGGCCATCCCGGCGGCGCAGTTCTTCCAGCATGTCCCCACTGGAGTCCGTGGAACCGTCATTCACGCAGATGACCTGAATATCCCGGTACGTCTGGTTCAGAATGCTTTCCATGCAGCGGGAAAGATAAGCCTCCGCGTTATAGACGGGAACGATGACGGAAATCACGGCTTGCCCCCTTTCCTTTCCTGAAGGATGCGGCGGAACAGGCCGTCCCATTGGGCCGCCACCGTTTCAGCCGCGTACCGCTTCACATTTTCCCGCGCTTTCGCGGCCATGGAGGAGCGCAGTTTTTCATTCCCCATCAGAAGTTCCAGGGCGGAAGCCAGTTCCGCCACCTTTCCCGGCCGCGCCAGAAGGCCGTCCTCCCCATGGCGGATGATGTCGCCGGGGCCGCAGGGGCAGTCAAAGGCCACGCACGGCACGCCGCACGCCATGGCCTCAGCCAGCATCATGCCGAAGCCTTCATACCGGGAAGACATGGCGCAGATGGAAGACCGCAGATATTCCCGCATGATCCTCCGGGTGGGCGGATGCAGCAGAAAACTTTCTTCCAGCCCTTCCCGGCGTATTTCCTCCCTCAGCTTTCCACCATCCCGCTCCGCTCCGAACAGCTCCAGCTTCCATTCCGGAAATTTACCGTGCGCCTTTTTCCAGGCGGCCAGAAGCGCTCCGTAGTTTTTCTGGGGGGAAACCTTGCCGACGGCAATCACCCTTTTTTCTTTTCCGGAAGAGGGTGCCTCCGGATAAAACGGCAGGGGATTGGGAATCACCTCCACATTCGCCATGGGCCATTCCTCCCGGTTGCCGGGCGTCAGCACCACAAAACGGGAGAAGCGTTTTCCCAGGAACCGCATCAGGGCGAATTCCAGTTTCATGAGAGCGGAAGATTTCAGGCCGTCCGCCTGAATCAGCCGGGAAACGTGGCGTTCATAGACCACGGGGCAGCCGCAGCCCGTCAGCAGGAAGGGAATCCAGAACCCCTTGAAGCCGTCGTCGCAAACGGAAACGACAGCAGGCTTGACGGCGCGCACCGCCTTCCGAACGCCGCTTGCCCAGGCCTTCAGCCTCGCGGCGGGATTTCCCTGCATGCGCACGTCATGGACGTGAATGCCGGGCCAGAAGTCATAAAAAGGCTCCTTTCCTTCTTCATTCAGCGTCAGGATATGGATTTCATCCCCGTACCGTTCCGCCAGCAGGCGCGTCCGGACGGAGAGCACCCGTTCCAGCCCTCCCGCTCCGGCGATGCCGTTGGTGATGTATAAAAGCCGTCTTCCCATGTCAGATCAATGCCTCCAGTTTCAGGATTTCATTACGGTTGCCGTAGTCACGCCTCCGGCATTCCGCAGACAGGCTTTCCAGGCGCGCGTCATCCTTCAGCAGCCGGAACAGGGCCAGCGCGGCGCCTTCCTCGTCATTCGGGATGATGACTCCGTCCACGCCGTCTTCCAGATGCCCGGCAGAGGTCGGAAAGTTTGTAATGGCTACGGGCCGTCCCAATATCTGCGCCTCCCTCACCGCCACGGCCCTTCCCTCATACCGGGACGGCTGCACATACAGCCCGCAGGCGGCCATGTACGGGTAGGGGTTGGCCTTTTTACCCAGAATGACCACGTGTTCTCGCATGCCGCAGGCGGCAATTTCACGGCGCAGGGACATTTCATCCCCGTAGCCGATGAGGTACCAGCGCAGTTTTTCCATCCCCATTGCCACCAGGCGCGCGGCCAGCCTGACGGCGCGGTCCATCCCCTTGGCATGGGAGAACCTTCCCACGGTGCACAGGGACGGGGCCCCCTCCATCACGGCGGAAACGTCTTCCAGAGCGGCCTGTTCCCTCACCGCTTCCGGGGAAACGATGTTCTGCATCTCCACCAGCTTATCCTCCAGTTCCGGAAAGCGGGACAGGAAGCCCCTCCCGGCCTGGGGGGAAATGGAGATGATGCGGTCATAGCTGCGCCACACCGGCAATTCACGCTCCACATTGATTCCGATGGAGGAGTAGTCCGTATGAATCCAGGCTATTTTCCTGCGGGCCAGCACCTTGTCCCGGACGATGCGGTGGGGCGTCAGGAAGCTGATGGCCAAGTCATACACGCCCAGCTTTTTCAGGGAAGGAAGAAACGGGGAGACGGCGGCGGCGGCATCGTCAAAGACGGCGTAGTTTTCACGGCCTTCCAGCCGTTTTCCAAAACGGGCGGAACGCCGCTTGGCCCACAGGCGCGCGGCGGCAATGCCCAGCCTCCCTTCCTTCAGGATGTCCTTTACCGGACGGGACAGCGCACGGTAGGAGGGAAGTTCCGGCAGAAGGTTCACTTTATCCGGAATCAGCGGCATCAGCTCTCCGGAATGGCGGTAAACAAACAGGTCCACGCGGAAGCGGGAGGCGTCCAGCGCATCCAGCAGCCCCAGCAGAGCGCGTTCCGCGCCCCCCAGCTCCATGTATTGAATGGCTATGAATATACGTTTCATCTGCATGCCAGCGTGCGCATGTGGCCCATCAGCCCGCGGAAGGGGGACGTCCTGAACAGCACGAGTACGTCCAGCCCCAGCGGAATGACTACGGAAATAATGCCCCACATGAACAGGTCCGCCAGGGGGGAGGAAAAATAGGAACGGGCGCAGAGGGGATACGTCAGCGCATATCCCGCCGCCGCCAGCAGCAGGTACCATCCGTACGTGATGAAGTACCGCCTCAGGGGCTGGTGGAATACATGCCTGTACACCAGCCGGGGGAATTGCCAGACGCCTATGGAGAGAAGGCTGAGCGTCGCGGCCAGCAGCACGCCCGTAATCCCCCACCACTGCACCAGCGTGACGGAAAGCGCGACGTTGATCACGCCCTGGAGAAGCGGGGAGTACCGGTCCTGGTGGAAGATGCCCGCCTTGGTCTTGAACACCATGGCGGAACGCCTCATGCCCACCACGAAGAAGTTCAGGATGATGACGAACGAGCAGGCCCCGGAGAGCATGTATTCAGGCCCCAGCCACCAGACGATGAAGGGATTCAGCGTGTTCAGCAGAACGATGGAGGACACCCCTGAAATCAGGAAGTTAATCAGGAAAACCCTCTTGAAAATCTCGTACACATGCCCTCTGTCCTCACTGGCGATCAGGTTGCCCACGCTTTCCGCCATGCTGTTGATCACCTGCATGATGAAGGTGGAGATGGTTCCCACCACCAGCATGTAGTTGGAATAGAAGCCCACCGCCGCCAGCCCCACGAAGCTGGAGATGACGATGTTGCTGGTGGAGTGCATGAAGTAGCCGCCCACGCTATGCAGGAACAGGGCCTTGACGTTGACGACGATCTGGCTTTTCGTCACGGCGTCCAGGGCATGGGAGACCCTGCTCCTGACGTAGGGGTACAGGGCATCCACCTTGCGCACCATCGCCACGTTGAACCCCGCCAGGAACAGGGATTCCACCACCAGGTACAGGACGTAGTTGCCCGTCCAGTACAGGATGGCCAGCTTGGACAGGTTCAGCCCCACCTGGTAGATGAAGTTGATGGCGCCCAGCCTGTAATTTTTCTGGTCCGCGTTGATGAGGGAATTCTTGTACGCCGTCAGGTACGGCAGGATGGAGTTGAAGACGAAGATGAAATAAACCAGCGCCAGGTAGTCCAGATGCCCCTCGTCCTTGATGAAGCAGCCAAGGAACGGATACAGGCACAGGCACAGCACAAACACGGCGGCGGCAATGATGCGGTACACCTTGCGGTAAAATTGCAGCAGGGCCAGAATCCGCGGCCGGTCATTCTCCGCCAGAGGCTTGTAGAGGTGAAAAACCACGCTTGTCCCGAAGCCGGATTCCAGCAGCGTCACCGCCGCCAGGATGTTGGTCAGCAGGCCGTTGAGGCCCAGGTACTCCACCCCTATTTCATTGACAAACAGCTTGCGCGTCACAAAGCCCAGCAGGGTCATCGTGACCATCAGGCTGATGGTCACCAGAAAGTTCTTGCCGGAGTTCAGCGTTCTCACGCCTTCCCCTCCTCCCCGTTTAGTTCCACGCTCAGCCGCAGGGCCATTCCCTGGGCGAACGGCATCAGGCTCCACACGTCGGAATACATGCCGATGCCCTTGGTATCCCCCTGGCACATGTCCAGCACGCCGTTGCGGCGCGTCACCCCCATCAGCGCCTTTTCCGCACGGAAGGCGGCTTTCAGAAAACGCTCCTCTCCGGAAATGCGGTAGGCGGCCAGCAGCAGAAGGCCCAGCAGGGCCGTTCCGGAAGATTCAAACACGGATTCCGGCCTGGCGACCATCCAGCCGAAGCCGCCGTTTTTCTTTTGCAGGGGCAGCAGTTCCTCCGCCAGCGCCAGAATGCGCCGGGCCATTCCAGCCGCCTCCGGCCTCCCGTGCCGAGCCATCAGGCGGTAAAGCTCACACAATCCCAGCGCATACCAGCCCAGGCCGCGGGACCAGTCATGCAGCCCCAGCGGATAACCGCGCTCCATCTCAAACCCGTGGGCCGGGAAGGAGGAGCCCGGCAGCAGGGCCACATCATATTCCTCCACCTGCTTCACCGCCAGGTTCCAGTATTCTTCCTTCCCCGTATGCACCGCGCAGGCGGCGGCCAGCGGACACGTCAGGCCGATGGTATCCACATAACGCATGCCGGGCTGCCTGCGCCTGTAGGCCAGCGTTCCCGCCCCCGTCCGCAGGGATTCCAGCAATGCGGCGGAAGCCTCCGCCACCTGGTCCGCCCCGCGGCATCCGGCCTCCAGCACGGCATAATCCAGCAGCAGCCGGTCCACCTCCCACCGTTCCGGGTATGGAACGTCCAGATAATTTTTCACCAGTTCATGTTCTTCCAGACTGCGGCGCAGCTTTTCCTTCAATGCCTCATCCTTCCTGTCCGCGGCATAGGCGTGCAGACCCAGGAACAACCCAGCCGCCTGCCACCCCTGAATGGCGGCGTCCGCGTAGGTTCCCCGCGCCATCTCCCACAGGATGCGCCTGCCCTGGTCCCTCCTGGGCACGGCGGGCATGCGCCGCGTCCATGAGGAGGCCGTCCGGGCCAGAGCCTCCTGCCACGCGCGCCGGTCCTGCCAGCGCCCGATATGGAAACGCCCCGCCAGCGTCCCCAGGAATCGCCAGGCGTCCACGCAAACCACGGCCAGAACCAGCAGGAGCAGGACGGACAAGATGGAAACGTACGCAATCATGACCGCTTCAACAGGGTTGAAAGTTCTTCCGGCAGACGCGCCAGGCGTTCCCGGTACGCGGGGATTTTTTCCGCATAGGCGGCCTTCAGGCCGTCTTCCCTTTCCATCATCCGGACAAACGCCTTCCTCAACTCGCCAGGGTCATCCATCGCCTGCACGGGCAGCACGTGGCCGTCTTCCGTCCCGAACAAATCGCGGGCAATCCCCCTGGCCTTCACGGAATATCCCGCCACCAGCGTGGGAACGCCCGTGGAATAGGCGGCAATGGAGGCGTGGGTACGGGCGGCCACCAGGAAACGGCACCGGGAAATGCAGCCCTTCAATTCCTCACAGGGGGCGTCCCCAACCATAATGACGCGCCCCGTGTGCCGGAAACGCTCCCGCAACGCGCCCAGCGGCTTCCGGTCATCGTTGCCGGGCCACACCACATGGGGGATGAGGGCCACATTCATATCCGTAGCTTCCAGCAGGTATTCCACCAGCCGCACATAGTTTTCCATCACGGACCCGGCCCTTCCCTCATGGCCGATAATCAGGGGGCTGACGTTGATGCCGACCATGTTCCCTTCCTTCCAGCCCTCCGGCAAAGGCCCCTCCTTCACCGGAAGGGCAAACGCCGGGTCCGGGTACAGCACCGTGCGGAGGCACCCGCATTCCAACAGGGCGTCGCAGGTCAGGGTTTCCCTCGCCACAATCAGGTCAAAGGCCCGGAGGTCCTCCAGCATCCGCCCCTTCATATCCTTCCGTTCCAGGGAACACCCCCACAGGACGGTGGGCACGCCGGCGCGGCGCAGCAGGTCGTTCTGCAAATAAATATGCACGGGCTCCCCGTAGCAGTAATTGTCCCCGCCGCTGCACAGGGCCAGGTCCGCACCCTCCTTCACGATGCCGCCGAACGCGAGCCGGTCAAAGGCGTCACGGACGCCCAGCACGCGCCGCCGCAGCCACGCGCCCGCATACCCGGAGGAGCACCTCCGGATGGGCCGCTGTTCCGGCAGCACCCTCACCACTTGTTCCAGCCCATAACGCCTGTCTTCCCCGCACGCGGAGGAGAATAGAACACCCTGTCCGGGACGGAGCAGCAGCATCGTGGACCTGACAATCGCCTCGCAGCCGTGATTGCCGCTGCCTCCATGGGGATATAAAAGAATCTTATGCATGCCCATTCGATTTATTTTTTCCGGCGCGCGCGCCTTCCATCAGCAGGAACAGGCAGAAGGGCCAGCGGTTGAATAAACACATGCTCATCCACCCGGGACAGTGGAACACCCCGGGATAAGCGCGCAGCAGGTTGTTTTCCGGCGTTCCCACAATGGTTCTCACCGCCTTCATGCGCTCCGCCAGGCCGTACCGGTCCCTGAAACGGTAGATTTCAAACAGGGCGTTGTACACCAGCCCCCACCAGCGGAAGGCCAGGTATTCCTCGATTGACGCCCCTTCCAGCCCCCTGGTATGGAAGTACTTCCGCTCCAGGCGGAACTGCCTGACAATCCAGATGAATTTTTCCGGGACAAAACGCGTGGACAGGGTGCCTTCCTCCGCCCGGCGATAGAAGTATCCGGCCTTGTCCACCGTTCTCAAACGCCTGATGTATTTCAGGTACGCCATGTTGAACATCAGGTCCTCTCCATAGGAAACGTCCTCCGGAAAGCGTATGGAATGCCGGGACAGCAGGGTGCGGCGGTACAATTTCACCACCGGGCCAAAAAGCAGGAAGGAACGGAACAGCCGTACCCAGGCTTCCTCCTCTCCGGGCCTGGCGTCCAGTTCCATGGGCTGCGGCACCGTCACTTCATCCTTTTTCCCGGCGCGGACGGAGCACAGCCCTTCCACCACCAGGTCGCAGGCGCCGTCCTCCACGGCGGAGACCAGTTCCTGAAGGTAGGAGGGGGTCACCCAGTCATCCCCGTCAATGAAACACAGCCAGCGGCCGTCCGTTTCCTTCATGCCGCGGTTCCTGGCGGCGGAAACCCCCATGTTCCTGTCCAGATGGATGACCCGGACGCGCTCGTCCCCGGAAGCCAGCCTGTCGCACAGCGGGCCGCTTCCGTCCGTGGAGCCGTCATCCACCAGGCAGACGTCAAAATCCGTGAAGGTCTGGTCCAGCACGGACCCCACGCATTTTTCAAGGAAACGCGCGGCGTTGAACACGGGAATAATGACGGATACGGAGGGCATGGCGGTTCAGCGCGTTTCTTCAAAAAGTTCTTTCACGGCATTCATCTGCCCATCCAGGTCAAACCGGCTTCCCCCGCGGAGCGCCCGCCCGCAATAGTCCCGGCGGTCCGCCTTTCCCGTCAGAATATCTTCCAGGGCGCGGTAAAGCCCCAGCAGGTGGTTTTCCGCAATCAACCCGAATTCCCCGTCCCCAAGCTGCTCCCGGACTCCGGAACACAACGTGGCCGCCACGGGCGTGCCAAGAATCAGGCTCTCGGAAATCACGGTGGAATACCCCTCGCTGCGGGAGGAACAGACCAGCCAGTCCGCCGCCTTCACGTAGGGATACGGATTTTCCAGTTGCCCCAGCAGGGATATCCTGCCCTGCAAGTTCCCCTCCGCGATCATGCGTTCCAGCGTCTTCCTTTCAGGCCCCTCCCCCAGAATCCAGAGATGGAAGGAGAAGCCCTCCTGAGCCAGATAGCGGCACGCCGTCACCAGCCGGTCAAAGCCCTTCTGGCGGACGAGACGGCCGGAAGCGCAGAACAGGACGGCCCCTTCCGGACGTTCCGGAACGGATTTCCCCGCCTTTTCCCGGACGCGCGGAACGTCCACGGGGTTGTAAACCACCCGCGCATCCCGCAAAGGCCCCACCAGCTCCAGCAGGGAGTCCCGGACATTCCGGGAGACGCAGGCCACCGTGTCAAAACGGCGGTAAACGGCCTTTTCCTCTTCCGCGTTCCGGTAGGCCGGCAGCGTCCAGTGGTTGGCGGCCAGGTCAATGTGGACCCAGGCCAGTTTCCGGCTTCCGGCATGGGGGGAGCCGGCGGCTATCCGCGTGGCGTAGCCTTCAATGAAGGCGGCCTCCACGTCATAGGTTCCGCGAATGAACAAGCGGTAGAAAACGGAAGGAGGGAAATGCCTGTAAACCAGCAATTTCAGACCGTTCCGGATTTTGACGAGCAGGCGCGCCCAGGGGCCGTCCTCCTCCCGGAGGGCGTCAAACAGAAAACGGACGGACACATTCCGGGGGTAGCCGGCCGGGATGTCCTCCTTCCTGATGGAATAAACGACCACCTGCCACCGGTTTCCGTTCCAGCGGTTCAGCAGGGTTTGCAGAATTTTTTCCGCACCGCCGCCGGACAGGCTGTTGACAAAAAACGCCACCTTCTTCATTTCATTTCCTCCAGCAAATGCTCCACCTTCCGCACGGCGCTTTCATAAGCAACCTCATCGCCGCCCCGGGCCGCCCTTTCCCTCCAATCTTCACAGGATTCCCTGCCGGAGAGGAAATCCTCCATGCCGCCGGCCAGCGCCTCATCATGATTTTCCACAATGCGCCCGAACTTTCCCATGCCAAGCTGTTCCCGCACGCCGGAACACTCCACGGCCAGAACAGGCAGGCCCAGCGCCAGCGCCTCCGTGACCACGGTGCTCATTCCCTCGCTGCGGGAGCTGCATACGAATACATCGGCAGTGGCCATCCACGGGTAGGGATTCTCCCGGAAGCCGGGCATCAGCACGGAGTCCGCCACTCCCAGAGCCGCCGCCTGGCTTTCCAGCTCCCGCCTCCGGCTCCCTTCCCCCAGAATCACCAGTTCCGCCTGCCATCCGCGCTCCTTCAAGCGGGCCAGCGCGGCAATCAGCCGGTCAAAGCCCTTCTGTTCTTCCAGACGCCCCACGGAAACAAAGCGGAAACACTTTTTTTCCGGCACTTTCTCCGCAGCGGAGGCACCGGAACGCACAGCATCCCGGTCCACCGGATTGTGCAGGACGACGGACCCGGCATGCGCTCCAAAGCGCCGTTCAAACGCTTCCCTGACGGTTTGCGACACATGCGCCACGGTTTGAAAACGGGCGTAAGCCTTCCTTTCCTCCTCCAGCGACCGGAACACCGGCCCCTGCGTCCAGGGCCGGGCCTCCAGGTCCACATGGACCCACGCCAGCCTCCGGGCCTTCCCTTCCGGAGCGGCTGCAAGAAGGCGCGTGGGAAACCCTTCCGTAAAAGCCGCCTCCACATCGTAATCCCCGGCAATGCACCACTTGTAAATCCAGCCCGCAGGCAGAAAACGGTACACCAGAGCGTACTTGAGCCGGTAGAGCCAGCCCCGGCCGCCCACGATGGTGCGGTAATGCGCGTATTTTCCTACTTCCTCCCGGTACGGACCGCAGTCCACCACCGTGCACACCGTCACGTCAAAACGCTCCCGGTCCAGGCCGCGCACCAGCCCGGAGAGAACTTTCTCCGCCCCTCCCCCGGACAGGGATTCCACCAGGAACAGGACTTTCAGACGGGAACGCGGCATAAGACGGGCTTCTGAAACGAATTATTTTCCCGCGCACGGGGAGGAGGTGTCCAGGCTTCTGTACACGGCATACCCGCGGGAAGAGCGGCCATGGGGCTCCACGTCGCACAGGACGATGCCCATGCGCTTCAGCTCTCCGTTTTTCCAGATCTTCTGCAATCCGGCCAAATCACGCTTCTTCACGCAGCCGGCCCGCATGACGTACAGCGTAACGTCGGCCAGCCGGGCGACGATGCGCGCATCCGCCAGGGAGGAGTAGGGAACGCAGTCCATGAAGATGAAATCATACTGCTCCTTTACTTCCTCCATCAGCTTCCTGATGCGGTCATGCAGCAAAAGCCGGGAGGGATGGTCCGGCACGGTTCCCGCAAACAGGTAATCCAGGTGGTCGGAAACGGGGGATTGTTCCACCAGGGAACGCCAGCCGCCCTCCCCGGCCTGCTCCAGATCCCCCAGGCCCGGCTTTCCGGCTCCGCCCAGCAGGGCGCTGAGCGCCCCTTTTCTTAAATCCATATCCATCAGCAGCACCTTCTTTCCGGCCACGGCCAGGGAAAGGGCCAGGTTCACGGAAAGATAGGTTTTCCCCTCCCCGGAACAGGTGGACGTAATCAGGACGCTGAGGGGGTTCCCCTCGTTCCCGTCGGAAAGGGCCACCATGCGTTCCGCCAGCAGGGGGAAGCATTCGGACAGCTCGGAAGGTTCTTCCAGATTCACCACGATTTCCTGGTTCTTCAGCTTCCGCGGCTTGCGCGGCAGTTCCCCGTACACGGGAATGGAGGTCAGGGTTTCTATTTCCTTCCGGCGCTTCACGCTGGAATCCAGCATGGCCGCGACCACGCACAGGAACACGGGAATGGCCATCCCGGCCAGAAATCCCACCATCAGAATCTTGGGAACGTTCGGCTCCAGCGGACCGTTGCCGCCCCGCACGCCGTCCACCATCCGCGCGTTGTCTTCCGTGGCGGCCAGGGCCAGGGAATTTTCCTCCCTCTTGTTCAGCAGGAGAACGTACAGGGATTCCCGGACGCGCTGCTCGCGTTCAATGTGGTTGACGGCCCTTTCCCTGCTGGAAACATTCCTGATATGCTCCCGCGTCTGCTCATGCTGGTCCTGCACGTTCTTCTTCTTGACCAGCAGGGACGTATAGTAGTTATTCACGGAACGCTTCAACGCATCCTTCAGGGAGTTCAAATTGGCCTCCAGTTCGCGGATAATCGGATTGTTGTCCCCGGCATTCACCTTCAGGCTCGTCCTTTTCAGCAGGGTGTCATTAAAAACGCTGATCTGGTCCCGGATGCCCATGTCCGCTATCTTTGAATTGATGGGGACCAGCCTGGCGTCATGCTCGGCCTCCTGCTCCAGGTAATCTTTCAGGTATTCTATGGACTTGATTTCAAGCTCCAGCTCTCTCAAATCCTTCTTGTCATTGAGGCTGTTCTCATATTCCTCCGTGAGGGCCGTGGACAGGTCCGTCAGAACGTCCGTCTCCTTTTTCAGATCTTCAATGGCGAGGTCATTTTTCTTCATTTCCTCACTGATGACGTCCAGGCGATCTCCGATGAACTCGTTCGTCTTCGTGCCGCGCTTGTTCTTTTCCTCCAGGGACGCCTCATTGTAAAAATGGACGATGCTGTACAGAATATCCTCCGCCTTCACCGGATTATTGCAGCGCATGGAAATGTTGATCAAATCATTCTTTCCGCTCGCCTTTCTGACGGTCAGGCCGCTTCCCAGCCCCATCGCCGCATTCTTCACGGAAGTTCTCCTGACAATCACGGGAACGTTCAGGCTGCTTTCGTCAAACTTGGAAGTTTTCTCCACGATGAAGGCCTGGGAGTCAAACCGGATTTCCTTGCCGAAGACGCCCGTCTCATGCCCGTGATGATCCTTCTCATCCTTTTCCAGGCGGAATTCCGTTCCGGAAACGGGAATCACCAGGAACCGGGCGTCAGCCGTTTTTCCCTCCTGCGTGAACTGCACCGCAATAGGGGAGTCCTGATAAATTTCCACCTTCCGGAACCCGTTCTTCTTCCAGTAGGTGACGTCCAGCTTCAAATTCCGGACTACCGTTTTCAGCAGGGAATGGGAGGAAAGCAGGAAAATTTCATTGTCCAGATTGGTGGCGCCCGTGTTGACTATTCCGTTGGTGGAGGCCAGCACCGTGGCGGCCACGGATTCCCTGGGGTAATCATCCTTGATGAGGATGGTGGTGGCCTTTCCGTACACCTGGGGCTGCCGCGCCGCGTACAGATAGGCCAGGGGCAGGCAAATGCAAAGGGAAAGCACGCACCAGTACCATTTCCGGACAATCCGGCCCATGATGGCCCTGGGGCTGGGAAGCAGGGATGCCGGAGCGGCGCCGCCGACATCCAGGGTTTCCTTCTTGGGGGAGAGGTCTTTCATGGGATTAAATGCAGAAGGCCAGAATGACCATGGCAATGGAGGTGCCGGAAATCAGGTAGGGATAAATCTGGAGCTGTTCGCTACGCGTGTTCACCTTCCTGTCCGACGGAGTGACGTAAATGACGTCATTCTGCTGGATGTAGTAGTAGGGGGAATGGAACAGGTCGCTGTTCCGCAGGTCCACCTTGGACGCAATGCGCTCTCCCTGTGATTCCCGGATAACGTAAATGTCACGGTTGCCGTCCATGTTCAGGTCTCCGGCCTTGCTCAGCGCTTCCAGCAGCGTCAGGCGTTCCCCCTTGATTTCATAATTGCCCGGCTTGGACACTTCCCCGAGCACGGAGAATTTGAAGTTCATCAGGCGCACGCTGACGGCGGGGTCCTTGATGTACCCTTCCCTGATGATTTCACTTTCAATGTCGTTCGCCAGCTGGGTGCAGGTTTTGCCCACGGCCTTGATTCTCCCCAGAACGGGGAACACGATGTCGCCGTCCGTGTTCACGAAGTACCCGCGCTCGTCATCCCTGGGGCTGGAAACGCTGCCGCTGTCCTTGTTGAACATCTGCGCGAGCGTGGGATTCTTGCTGCTGACGGAAATGAACAGGCGGTCATCCTTTTTGATGACTATCTTATATTCCTTCCCGATGGACGCTTTCTGGTCCAGCACCAGGTTCTGGACGTAATTGACTTCTTCAGGCTTGACGCAGGCGGGAAGCGCGCACGCCAGGGCGGCGGCCACCAGCAGGCGGCTCCACAGGGAGGGATGACGGAACAGATGTAGGTATTTCATTGGATGATTAAGCAGAGGTTAGATGGTAAGGGGTTTCTTCAAGTCCAGGTAGTCGTACTTAGCGTAGGGAGAGTTGTTGCTCTTGTATTCGGGTATCAATTGCTTCATGGCGCGGATGGTATCCTCCAGATGGTGGGCTTCCGCATGCCGCACCAGCTCTTCAAAGGCTTCCTTCAGCTCGGACATGTCATATTTCCGGGTCTGGAAAATGCGGATGCGCTGGTGGGAGGTTTCCAGCGTATGTTCATAGTCCGCCAGAAGTTCTTCATAAAGTTTTTCGCCGGGGCGCAGTCCGGTGAAGACGATGCGGATATCCTTCAGCGGAGAGAGCCCTGCCAGGCGAATCATTTTTTTAGCCAGCTCCACGATTCTGACCTGTTCCCCCATGTCGAAGACGAAAATCTCCCCGCCCTTCCCCATGGCGTTCGCTTGCAGAATCAGGCGGCAGGCTTCCGGGATGGTCATGAAATAGCGGATCATTTCAGGATGTGTGACCGTAACGGGCCCTCCCTTCCTGATCTGCTCCTTGAACAGGGGAATAACGGAGCCCGCGCTTCCCAGCACATTGCCGAACCTCGTGGTAATGAATACGGTGGCTCCTTTTCCGCTCTTTTTCAGCAGGGCTTCCCCCAGGCTCTGCACGTACATTTCAGCCAGCCGCTTGGTAGCGCCCATGACGCTGGTGGGGTTCACCGCCTTGTCCGTGGAGACCATGACGAAACGCTGCACCCCGTACTTGACGGCCAGGGAGGCCAGATGCATGGCCCCCTTCACGTTATTGACCACGGCCGTGCACGGGTTCTCCTCCATCAGCGGAACATGCTTGTAGGCGGCCGCATGGAAAATCACATCCGGCCGGTACAGCTTCATGCTTTCCTCCAGCTGGCGGCGGTGGCAGACATTGGTGATGGAAGTGGCAACGGGAACGTGGGGATATGATTTTTCCACCTCCTGGCGCACCAGCCACAGCGGCGTTTCCGCGTGGTCCAGCAGAACGATCCGGCGCGGGGAAAACCGGCACAGCTGCCTGACCAGTTCGCTTCCTATGGAACCGGCCGCGCCCGTCACCATCACCACCCTGCCCTTGATGCCGCCGGAGATTTTTTCCATGTCGATGCTGATTTCCTCCCGCTCCATCAGGTCTTCAATCTGCACTTCATCCACGGCCACGCCGGAATATTCGTGAAACGACTGGAACAGGTCGTGGGAAATCATCAGTTCAATCCCCTTTTCCAGGCAGACGTCCGCCAGCTTCTTATCTCCCAGCAAATCGTCCTTCCCCACAAAAATGACTCCCGACGCCTGGAACACATTCAAGGCCGTCTCCACCTCCGCGGCCTCCTTGATCAACCGTATCGGAATCTCCTTGATTTCCTTGCCGTCCGCCTCCGGAGCGGAAGTCAGGATGCCCACCACTTCATATTCCTCACTTTTCAGGCTTCTGATAAGGGAGGCTTTCAGGAGGCAGGCGTCCAGCTTGCCCACCAGCGCAATCCTCTTGCGTCCGGTCGTCGTGAGAGAGGAAACGGATTCGCTGGAATTGAGGTGTTCCAGCCATCTTCTCCCGCCGATGCACGCCATGCGGCACCCGATCAGGACCAGGAAGGTGATGACGAAATTGAAAATGGCGCAAACGACATGCCCCTTGTAATACGCGGGCCAGAGAAGAATGTTAAAGAGGCACAGTAGCATGCTGGCCAGCAGGATGGCCGCCATCAGCTTCTGCAAATCCTTCATGGTCGTGAACCGGACCAGGGTCTTGTAAACGCCGGACCGCCAGAGCATGGTGCCCGTGACAGCGAGATCGAAGAGAAGGGCTACCCCCATGTGCTTGTCCACCCAGTCACCCTTGTAAATCCATTCCCCGTAATAGCAGGCCAGCAGCGTGACCAGGGAGGAAAGCCCCAAATCCAGCAGGAAGATGAATTTCCCGCTGGCATTCAGCAGATAATGCCGGGCGTAATAGAGGAATTTTGAAATCTGGCTATGAGTCTCGGTCATAAGAGCGAACATTAAAGATTCAACAAGACGTCAATGATGCGGTCCACGTCCTCCCCGGCCAGGGAAGCGCCCGAAGGCAGGCACAGGCCCTGTTCAAACAGGCGGTCCGATACGCCGGAGCCATAAAACGGGCAGGAGCGGAACACGGGCTGCAAATGCATGGGCTTCCAGAGAGGGCGGCTTTCCACCCCGGCCTTCTGGAGCGCCAGCCGCAGCGTTTCCCGGTCAAACCGGGCCTCCTCCGGATTGACCTGAACGCAGGTCAGCCAGTGGTTGGAATGGTAGCGGGAATCCGGATTTTCCAGCAGGGACAGCCCCGGCACGCCGGAAAGCCGGCGGCGGTATTCTTCATGGATGCCGCGCCTTTTTTCCAGGAAGGAGGGGAGGGAAAGCATCTGCCCGCGGCCTATGCCCGCGCACACGTTGCTGAGGCGGTAATTGTAGCCTATGCGCGTGTGTTCATAATGCGGCGCCTGGTCCCTGGCCTGGGTGGCGTAAAACTTGACCCTGTTCCGGGATTCCTCATCCGGACAGCACAGGGCGCCCCCGCCGGAGGTGGTGATGATCTTGTTTCCGTTAAAGGAAAAGGCCCCGTACGTGCCGAACACCCCGCACTTCCGCCCCCGGTATTCGGAACCCAGCGCTTCCGCGGCGTCTTCCAGCACGGGAATGCCGTATTTCCCGGCAATCTCCATGATCTCCCCCATGCTGGCGGGCATGCCGTAGAGGTCCACCGGAATGATGGCTTTGGGGGTGCGGCCCGTCTGCCTGATGCGGTCCCGGATGGCTTCCTCCAGCATCTCCGGAGACATGTTCCACGTCTTTTCCTCACTGTCCACAAACACCGGGGAAGCCCCCTGGTAAATGATGGGATTGGCGGAAGCGGCAAAGGTCATGGACTGGCAGAGGACTTCATCCCCCGGCCCCACTCCCACCATCACCAGCCCCAGATGAAGGGCGGAAGTGCCGGACGCCAGGGCCACCACATGCGTTTCCCCCAGGTATTCCTCCAGTTCCCGTTCAAAAGCGTCCACGTTCGGCCCCACCGTCGTCACCCACTTTGATTCAAAGGCTTCATGCACGAACCTTTCCTCTGCCTCCCCCGTGCAGGCGAGGGACAGCCAGACGGTGGATTTCTTCTCCGGCGCAGGGGACGGCTTCTTTTTCAGCACGGCGGGACAGCCCGCATAAGTGCCTCCCACCAGCGCATCCCGGACCAGGGTGGAATTGGCGCCCAGGACGACGTTTTCCTTCACCGTGCGGCACGGGAGCACCACGGACGCGGCCCCCAGGAAATTGGCATTACCCAGCGTCACGCCTCCGGACACCTTGCAGCCGTTGGCCACGACGTTCCAGTTTCCCAGCGTCACGTCATGGCCGATCAGGGAACCGCAGCTGAACAGGTTGAAATCTCCCATGTCCACATGGCAGCTGAAGATGTGGCCGAAGCTGATGACATTCCCCTTCCCCATGGCCACCCGGCCGCGGTCATAAAACTTCACATCAGGGGCGATGATATTGGGAAAATCCAGCAGGGGATTATCCAACAGGCCGGAAATGCGTTCCAAAGCCCGTGGCGAAGCAATCGCGATCACGACGGAAAGAGGCTCCTTCCAGGCATTCAGGTCTTCCACCGTGCCCAGCACGCGGCCGTACTCATTTTCCGTTCCGGCGGCCACCCCGTCATCAAAGAAACCTATCAAATTCCAGGAGGGGGACTTCCCGTTGATTGCGCGGAGGCAGCAGGCCGTTTCCCTGCCGAATCCCCCGGCGCCGATGATTGCTATATTCTTCTTCATTTTCCGGAACCCGTGAATTTTTCCATGGTGGCGCTTCCCTCAGCGCTGATGCCCTGGCGCTGGACCACCTTCGCCAGCGTTAACAGAATGATGCGCGCATCCAGCAACAAGCTCAGATGGTCCACATACCAGACGTCCAGTTCAAATTTGCGGTCCCAGCCGATGGAGTTGCGCCCGTTGACCTGGGCCCAGCCCGTAATGCCGGGCCTCACGTCATGGCGGCGCGCCTGCTCCGCACTGTACAGGGGCAGGTATTCCGGCAGCAGCGGGCGCGGACCGATAAAGCTCATCTGCCCCGCCAGCACATTGAACAGCTGGGGCAGTTCATCCAGGGACAGGGAGCGCACCAGCCTCCCCGCGCGCGTCAGCCGTCGTTCGTCCGGCAGCAGTTCTCCCCGGTCATCCTTTTCATCCGTCATCGTCTTGAATTTGACGATGCGGAACAACTTGCCGTGGCGGCCGGGCCGCGTCTGGCGGAAAAACGGCGTTCCGCGGTTGGCGGCGGCCAGAAGCGCCGCCAGCGCCAGGAACGGAACCAGCAGCACCGCCAGCACAATCAGGGCGGCGGAAAAATCCAGCACCCTCTTGATGCAATTACCGTAAATCATGCCGACGCCCTCCCGTAAAAATGGAGCAATGCTTCCCACACCATCCGGCAGCTGAAACGGCTTTTCACCTGTTCCGCCGCTTCCGCGCCCATCCTCCCGCGCCGTTCCGGGTCGTCCCGCATGGCCGCCATGGCCTGCCGGAGAGCCTCTTCATCCCGTGCCGGAACCAGCAGGCCGTTCACGCCGTCTTTCACAATCTCATTGCACCCGCATATATCCGTGGCAATGGAGGGCAGTTCCATGGCACCCGCCTGCAGCAGCGAATTGGGAAATCCCTCCCGGTAGCTGGGCAGCACGAACGCGTCCGCGGCTTCCAGCCAGGGCCGGATATCCTCCTGAAAACCGGGGCGGAACACGCCGGGCACGTCCAGCTTGTCTCCAGCGTAATCCTCCGTCCATCCCACCAGAGCCAGAAAAACGGGAGTACGCCCGGCCTCTGCGCGCAGGGCGGAAAACGCGGCAAGCAGCTCACGGATGCCCTTGTCTTCCGTAATGCGCCCCACAAAAACAAACAGCACGGCATCTTCCGGCAGTTCCAGACGCTCCCTCACTTCCTCCCGGCAGCCGGAACGGCGGAAATAATCAGGATCAACGCCGTTGACGTTCCCGTGGGCCAGGATTTCCAGGGGCTTGCCCGTCACCTTCTCCGCCATCAAGAGCTGCCGGACGCCCTCCCCCTCCGGAATAACGTGGGTGGCAAACAGGCAGGTCAGGCGGTCCATCTGCTTGAGCAGGAACTTGAAGGCCCCCTTCCGGTAGGGAAAAATCAGGCCGGTGAAGGTATGGACGCGGACCGGAACGCGGGCAAGAGCCGCCGCCGCCATGCTCAGCAGTCCGGCCTTGGGGGTCACGGAATGCACTCCCCACGGGCGTTCCCTGCGGAACAGCAGGAACAGGCGCCACAGGCTTTTCAAATCCTTCCACAGGGAAATGGCCCGTTCCATCTCCAGCTCCACGGTTTCCACGCCTTCGCGGCGGCGGATGCGCGCATGCGCCGCTCCGGGGGAAGCCACGGCAAGAACGTCAAAAAACCCGTTCAGGTAATTCAACTGGCCCTTGAGCAGCAGGTCCAGCGAGATAGGGGACGCCGCAACCCGGATAAGCTTCCTTTTCATGCGTTGTAAATATTCATGTAAAAGGTGAAGGCGTAAACCACCGGGATAAAGCAGGCCAGTTTCTTTTCCTGGTCCGCCCAGAACCTCTGCTTGAAAAAGGGATAGATGAAGACAAAGCCCATCAGGAACCAGGAAAGCTGGGCGAACCTGTTGCTGAACGCCGCGTACATGCAGAGAATCCAGAACGCATTGGCCGCAATGTAGATGTTCAGCAGCCACGTATACATCACGTCCCGGTATTCCTCCCGGAACAGGAAGTAACAGCCCGTCACAATGGGGAGCGCGCTGTAAATCAGGAAATCCCAGCGGAAACCCACGCTGCTGAACAATGCGGAGGAAGCCTTCAATTCATCCGCCTGGTTGATGTAAAGGGTCAGGCGCGGATCATCGAAAAAGCCGGAGGAGGCGATCATCTCCCCGATGGCGGGACCGGCCAGAATAACGGCCAGGATGCTCCCCACCCACGCCGCCACGTAATACCGCGTATCCGTGATAAACCAGGCGCAGGCTCCCGCCGCGGCCAGCAGCATCATGGACTTGTGCAGGCTGACGGCGAGCACGGTGCAAAGGAGCAGCATTTTAAGGTTGCTGCGGAAGGTGAGGCCCAGAATCATCACGGAGGCGGCCATGCCGTTGCGGACGCCGTTGACCCCATATACCCAGAAGGTGAACATGGCGCACGTAATCAGGAAGGGAATGAACCACCGGGCTCCGAAAATCCTGTAGCTGGCCAGGGCCAGCGCTCCCACGTATACCGCGGAACAGGTCAGGAAATAATCGTGCACATTGCCGTGCTGCACCCACGCATGCAGAATGACGGCAAACAGCCATTCTCCCTTCATGCCCGTCAACTGGGCTTTCCAGTTGCCCGCCTCCTCCTGCTGAAGCGTCTGGAATTCCGCGGCGTAATTGATGGTATCTCCAAACTCCGCGCTGACGGGACGCGCGCCCATGTACATGATCAGGGCGACGACGAATAAAAAGCCGGCCAGACTGTCCAGCCTGGCGGTGGAAGCGGAAAAGATTCCTCCCGTTCCCGCCTGATAAACCGCACCAAGGATTAAAAAAAGAATGGTCCAGTTAAACAATGCAGTGTATGAGGAAATGGGAATAAAATCGAAACACATGCCAAGGCAAAAACGGGCGCGGCCGGACATTAGCGGATTACCAGTCCGTTTGAAAATACAGGCCCGGAAAAGCTGGCAAATTCAGCCTCTTAGGCAGGGGAGGAAAAACGGCTTTTCCGTTGGGATAAAAATCCAGAAACTCCTTAAAGTTTATATTGTCAGAATCTTCGATTGACAGCGGACTGGTAATCCGGTTTAATATTTGGCCCTCAAAAAACGATTTTTCTTTCCCTTTATCATTATATATTGAATATGAAGAAAATAGCAAATGACTCTAACTATACGATAATGTAGAAAACAGCTTTTCGGCATTGTTTGACGCGCCCGGATGCCCTATCGTTTCCTCCGGTCCGGGCCATGTCCCCTGCTTCCGTTCCGGCAGGCATCCTGTTCATGGCGGCGGAGCCTTTACGACCGCACCCATGCACCACCCTGTTCAAACCATTCCGGAGGCTCCCCTCGTCAGCATTATCGTTCCCGTGTACAACCTGGAAACGTGCGTTTCCTCCTGCCTGGACAGCCTGCTGCGCCAGACCTGGTCACCGCTGGAAATCATCCTGGTCAATGACGGTTCCACGGACCGCACGGCGCACATCCTGAACGCCTATGCGGCGCGGCATCAGAACATCCGGGTCATCACCCGGGAGAACGCGGGGGTGGACGCCGCGCGCTACGCCGGCATGGACATGGCCGCGGGAGAGTATGTGATGTTCGTGGACGGGGACGACGCCATTTTTCCGGACAGCGTGGAAGCCATGGCTCAAATGGCCGTCCGGGAACGGGCGGACGTCGTCATCGGAGACTACGTCCGCCATCTGGACCGCTTCGGCCTCTTCCGCAGGAAGGACGGGCATATCCCGCACAGCCGGGTGGTGGAAAGGGAGGAATTCCTGTCCTCCTACCATTCCGGCTTCTTCGGCATGGACAGGCACGGCCTGTTCTACACCTACGGGAAAATGTGCATCAAGCTTTACAGAAGGGAATTCCTTTTGTCCAGCCGTCCCTCCCCCAGCGGGCTCAGGTACGCGGAAGACCAGCTGTTCAACCTTCAGGTATTCCCCAGGGCGGAACGAATCGCCGTGCTGGCAAAGGAGGTGTATATCTATAAATTCGGAGGGGTGACCGGGAACCTGTCCCTCTCCCTCTTTGACGACATGCTCCGCCTTCATTCCCTCAAGCTGACCCTGACGGACCGGGAAGACTGGAAAAAAAGCGAACTGGGGGCCTTCCTGAACAACGTGCGCAGCTTTCTGGCAACCCTGGCCGTCTCCGGAAAACTGAAGGCGGACGGCATGCCGCAGGCGCTTGAAAAATTGAACGCCAGCTCCATCTGGCGCCACGCGCTGGAAGCCTATCCCGCCCGTGACGACGCCTTCCTTTCCGCCATGCGCCGGAATGACGCCGCGGCGGCCTACGCGGAACTCAGCCGCCATACCTTCCTGAAAAAAATCGCCTACAGGCTGCGCCGGATCCTTCTGCGGCTGGTCCGCTGAATCCATTCCCGCACCGTGGGAACGTCCCCACGCTCCCCGGCACAGCCGCCGCAGGGCCGGAAAAAGCCGGAGCCGGGAAGAAACAGTTTTTTATTGCGTTCCGGGCGGGTAAATCATATATCCCAGCGGTTCAGCCTCCACCGTTTTTTTCCTACCTTCCATGCCCTCCATTTCCTTCCTGAAAAACCTCGGAGTCCTGCTGACGGGCTGGCTCCTCTTATGCTGCGGCGCGGGAGCGGCGGAAAACGGCAGAATCCTGATGGTGACGGAAGCGACCTTCCCGCCCTACGAATTCCGGGAGGGGAACGCCATCATGGGCATTGACCCGGAAATCATGCGGGAGGTGGCCCGGCGCACCGGCAGGGAGCTGGTCATTGAAGACATGAGCTTTGACTCCGTGATTACGGCGGTGGTCTCCGGAAAGGCGGACGTGGCCGCCTCCGGCATCACGGTCACTCCGGAACGCAGGGGAAAGGTGGACTTCTCCATCCCCTACGTGGAAGCCGCGCAGGTCATCATCGTCCCCAAAGGCTCCCCCATCCGGGGCCGGGAAGACATCCGCGGCAGGAGAATCGGCGTGCAGCACGGAGCCACGGGAGACACCTACGTCACCCGGAACATCCAGCAGCCGGAACGCTTCCCCAACGGGGCGCTGGCCGTAGCCGCCGTGGCGGCGGGCAAGGTGGACGTGGCCGTAATTGATCAGGACCCGGCCAGAATGTACGTGGCAGGCAATGACCGGCTGGAAATCCTGCCGGAACCCCTCACCTCAGAATCCTATGCCATTGCCGTCCGCAAGGGAAATCCGGAACTTCTCCAGGACATCAACAGCGCCATTGCGGACCTGAAAGCCTCCGGCAGGCTGGAGGAAATAAGGACCGCGTACGCGGCCATGCAGGTCAAGTCCGCCGCGGGAGCCGGAAAACACGCCGCCGGGGGGAACTGGCTGGAAAACATGTGGCTGGACCTGAAGGACTCCTTTGACGTCAACTTCATGCAGGAAGGCCGCTGGAAATACCTGGCCAACGGCTTCCTGGTCACGGTGGAGGTCTCCTTTTTCTCCGTCCTGCTGGGCATCCTGATGGGCTTTGTGGTAGCCGTCATCCGCGCCACGCATGACAAGACGGGCAATTTCCGCTTCCTGAACGCCCTCTGCAAACTGTACCTGACGGTGATCCGCGGCACGCCCGTGGTCGTGCAACTGCTCATTATCTACTTTGTGATCTTCGGTACCGTGGACGTCAGCAAGGTGCTGGTGGCCGTGGTGGCCTTCGGCTTCAACTCCGGCGCCTACGTGGCGGAAATCATCCGCGGCGGCATCATGGCCATTGACAAGGGGCAGTTTGAAGCCGGCCGCAGCCTGGGCCTGGGATACGCCCAGACCATGATTTTCATCATCCTGCCCCAGGCCTTTAAAAACGTGCTGCCCGCGCTGGGGAACGAATTCATCGTGCTGCTGAAGGAGACCAGCGTCTCCGGCTACATTGCCCTTCAGGACCTGACCAAGGGCGGCGACATCATCCGGAGCCAGACTTACACCGCCTTCATGCCCCTGACGGCCGTAGCCCTGATTTACCTCTCCGTGGTCATGCTGTTCAGCTGGCTGCTCGGCAAACTGGAAAGGAGACTGAAAAACAATGAATGAACAGCCCGGAAACACCCCCATGTTCCAGATCAGCCGCCTGGTGAAGGAATTCAACTCCGTGCCTGCGGTCAATGACGTCACCACGCAGATTGACCGGGGGGAAGTGGTCTTCATCGTAGGGCCGTCCGGCTCCGGGAAAAGCACCTTCCTGCGCTGCCTGAACCTGCTGGAGGAACCCACCTCCGGGGAAATCCTCTTCAAGGGGGAGCTGGTCACCTCCCCCCGCACGGACGTCAACCAGTTCCGCCGGCACGTAGGCATGGTCTTCCAGCACTTCAACCTTTTCCCGCACCTGACCATCCTGGAAAACATCACGATCGCCCCGGTCAAAACGGGACGCTCCACCAGGAAGGAGGCCGTGGCCCAGGCGGAAACCCTGCTCCGGCGCATCGGGCTGTACGACAAGAGGAACTCCTATCCCCTCCAGCTTTCCGGGGGACAGAAGCAGCGCATCGCCATCGTGCGCGCCCTGGTCATGAATCCGGACGTGATCCTGTTTGACGAACCCACATCCGCCCTGGATCCGGAAATGGTGGGGGAAGTGCTCTCCCTGATGAAGGACCTGGCGCAGGGTGGGCTGACCATGGTGGTGGTCACCCATGAAATAGGGTTTGCGCGGGAGGTGGCCTCCCGCGTCCTGTTCATGGACAAGGGAAAAATTGTGGAAGAAGGGCCTCCCGCCCAGGTGATCGACCACCCCGCCAACCCCAGGCTGAAGGAATTCTTCTCCAAGGTGCTCTGACGCGGCCAGCCCCGGAAACTTCTCCGCCGGAGACCTGCCCCGCGCCCTCCTGCCGCCGAAGCAGGAGGCAGCGAAGACCGCCTTACTTCTTCTTCTCCCTGATCTCCCCCCTCATGCCCAGCTTGACGTCCACGGGGACGGAGACCGGCTCCACAGGAACCTTGTAAATCATCCGGAACCTGAGTTTTTGCATATTCTCCGGCTCTTCAAACTGCAGGCGCCTTGTCCATTCACGGTAGGAGGAGTTCATGCTGCTCCCCCCGCCACGGGATTCGGTTTCCAGAACTTCGTCCTTCTCATTGAGAATTTCAAAACGGTCCAGGTCGAAGGAGCTTTCCACCCCCAGCCCCAGAATCATTTTCCTCATCTTTTTTCCGTTCCTTTCAAACGTACTGCACTCTTTCAGGAAAAGCCTGCCTGTAGGCACGCTTTCAGACAGGACGATGTCTCCGCCGCCCGCTTCCTCCCGGTCATTGGCTCCCGGCAGCGGCACATGCTCTTCCGCCTCTTCTGCCAGGGGAAATTCGTAAACAGGGCTCTCCACGGAACGGGAGACGGGAACGCGGAACACCCCTTTCAGCCGTACCCAGGAAGCGTCCGGAGAAGGCAGTTCTCCGGCAACTCCATTGACGGTTGCCTGTACTATTCCGCCTTCACTCCGCGGGTACATGCTGCCCATCCTAAACTCTGCCGGGGCCAGCTTCCTGCCGGTGGAATCGGTCGCCTCCAGATACTGGATACCGTCATCGTATCGCGATCCAAAGCCCAAGGGGGACTTGACGCTGAAATTTACTCCGAACTTCAGCTGCAGAGGGGATTCCTGGGGCGCTCCGTTAATCCACATGCTGTTTTTTTCCATGCCGACGGAAACAAAAACGACCTTCACCGGATTTTTTTCCTCCGGCTTGCCGCCGCCCCACGCCGCCGCTCCCAAAGCCGCAGCGGCGCACAGCAAAAAACCGGGCAACAATAATGCTCTGCCTGTTCATCCTAGTTCTCCTTGTTCGGGGTATCCTGTTGTTCCACGGCGCCGGACAGGCCGCACTGGATACGGACGGGCACCATGATTTTCCTTAATCCCTCCGCATATTGAACGGCCACCTTCAGTTCCTCCTGCTTCTTCCCCTGCATCCGGAAGTACCGGCCCCAGTCATAACTCTTCAGGGAGCGTCCGGAGCTGGAACCGTAATTTTCCGTCACCAGTGGAGCGCCATCCGGGGAATGCAGTTCAAAATCCAGAAAGCCAAGCGGAGTGGAAGAATGGACTTCCACCCTCAGCATATACCCCTTCGTGTCGTCTCCGCCCTCATCATAATGGCCTTTCAGTTTGACCTTCACGTCCCCGCCGTCCAGTCCGGCGTTCTTGAGCACCAGAGGAACGGAGAAATCCTTGACCGTCATCTTGAGCGTCACGCTCTCTGAAACGGCGGGGCTGCTATATATCACCAAGGGAACCTCCCCTTTGACTTCCACCCACCTGGCTTTTTCCGAAGGCAGCCAGGACGGCGTACTTAAAAAAATTGTTCCGGCTATGTTGCTCTGCTGGTAGGAACGGGAATCACTGTAATGGCAATTCGTTTTGGCAGGAGAACTTCCTTCGGAATCCGTCAGGGCCAGCTCGGAACCGGACTCCCCGCCATAAGCCACCTTCCATGAAGAAGACGTTTCCCTGACCTTCAAATCCATGGAAAACGACCGGCTGGCTTTTGAAAACGGCCCGGCCTCCTGGAGGTTCGTTCTCCAACCATCCAGGGAAACGGTTACGGCAGGTTCTTCAGGGCTTTCCTTTCCGGCAGCGGGGCCGGAAACAGCCGCGCAGCAGAACGCGGCCAGCCAGGGCAGGCAATAGTGAAGCATAGGCAGGGGGTAAGGGTACTTTTTCAGCATAACACGTTCGCAGAACGGCACAAGATGAAAAGAGACCGCCGCCAAGGAAGAAGCGCCGGTTCCGGCAAAACGCTAGCCTGCTTTCTTTCCTCCCCGCTTTTCCGCCTCCTCCCGTATTTCCCCGCCTATGCCGAACCTGGCATCTACAGGAACGGAAACATACTTCAGGGCAGTTTTATAAACCAGCCGGACCCTGCATTTGTCTGCATTCATTTTTTCCGGAGGGGAAAACGTAAAATCGGCCGTCCAGGTTGTTGACTCATCATCAATCTCCGAATTGTCAAGGGACTGGTACTCCAGCACTTTCCCATTCTCGTCAAGAAGCTGGAATTTTTCCGGACGGAACGCGTTATTCGCGTCCAGACAAATGCTGAGCATGAGCTGTTTTTTTCCATCTTCCGTCACCCGCTCGCATTTTTTCACATACAGGTTCCCCACCGGCAGCTCGCCCGGTTCCACCACATCGTTCACATTCCCGCCGTTCTCTTCCTCAATGCCAGGAAGCGGAATGAAGGCGGCGGCGCCCTGCCTTAAAGGCAGTTCGTAAACAGGGCTTTCCAGCGTGCGCGCCACCGGGACCCTCAGGCATCCCTTCAGCCGGATCCAGGCACAGCCGGCAGGGGGCAGATTGGCCGCAGTGCCTTCAATTACCGTGAAACTCACTCCTTTTCTACTATTTTCATTCAGCCATGCCGTTTGAAATTCCACAGGGGCCAGCTCCCTGCCATCCGCTGCCCACCTTCCCAAAGACTGGTTTTCCACCACGCTACTCTCTCCAAACCCCCAGGGTTCGCGGATGAAAAGAACGGCGCTGCACTTCCATTGCAGTACCCCTTCCCCGCCGTCATTCCCCGTGTCCCGCTTCAACCCCGCTTCCCTAAAGACGATTCCCACTTTTTCCTCCATTTTCCCCTCTTCCGCTCCCCGGCACGGCTGCCAGCCCGGCAGGCAGAAGACGATGCCGCACCATAAACAATGTATCGCCTTCATGGTTTCCGCTGCCGTGAAGTTTCCCGGACCATTCCGGACAGACCGAATTTCAGGTCGACAGGCACGTCAATCCGTTTCAGCTCAGTCATGTAATTCACCAAGACCTGTATCTCCCCCTTTTCTTCCGGTTCCAGCCTGTAATCCCATTCCCAGGAGAGGGAACCGCCGGAACCGGAAGAATAGCCCCAGCTCCAATTTTTCCCCATCACGGGAGTACCGTCCGGTTTCATGAGCGTCACTCCGCAAATACCCAGCATGCGTGACGAAACCAGCTCCACGTTCAGGTTTATTTTTCCGGAATCCTTATTGAGCGACCTTGTTATTTTCAGAGTAGCCTGCGCGTCTCCCTGCCGGCCGTCATCCATCAGGCTCCCGCCTTTCAGAACAACATGGCGTTCTTCCTTTTCCTTGTCCATGGAAAAAAGACAGCCCTCGGACGTCACCTCCTTCTCCGCTGTCACCAGCAGCATATTCCCCTTTACACTCACCCAGCGGGCATCCGGAGCGGGAACCCAATCTTCCGTTTCCATCCTGAATTCGGGATCGCGGGCATGCAGGAAATCAACATAATCGGAAGGAACGTTCCCGCCACCGGTGGAATCACGTATCTCCAGGCGGATGCCCTCCTTTCTGCTCCCTATGATTTTGCCGGGACCGGGATTGGAAAAACCCAGCACGACCTGGAACGTTCTTTCCGGTTTTTTTATTCCGGGCTCCCAAGGGATTTTACTTGTAGCCGACAGAAGAATGACGGAAACCGCCTTTTCCGCCGGCGCCTCGTCACCCGGCACGGAAACGCCCGCAAACAGGCAAAAAACGGGGATTGCGAAAAAGATTTTCATCAGGGCAGTTGTTACAGTAATTCACGCTAGCATTTCCCTTTCAAGGATCAAGGGTAAAATGAAAACGTCAGGAATTCACTCCCTCTGCCGCCGCATGGGAACGGTGGAAGCGCAGCATTCCGTTCCCGCAAAGCCGCCTTCCGGCCATGTTGTAAAACCGGGAAGCCGCTGCCGGAAAACTTCTCCGCCCGGGTGAAATGTCCATCCCGAGCAATGCCTGACGCTATGGAAAGCCGCAGGCAGGCATAGCGCCGCCTCTCTCCGGAAAGGCCTCACACGAGACCTCCGTTTTTACAACACGATATCCACGTTGTAGGACTCCTCAATCAACAGATAGTCACACCCATGCTGCCTGCATTTCTCAAGGTTGTCCCTGTTTTCACGCAGCAGGCTCTCCCGTGTGCAGGACGCCTCATCCATGCGCTGCTCAATCGCGTTTGCATGGTCCATGATGTCATGGTAATGCCTTTGAATATAATTCTCTGAAAAAATCAGGCAAACATACCGGATCTGCTCCCGGCAGGCCGGTGTAAAATCCTTCTTCCAGTCAAAGGGGATGTAGCACCCTTCCACCACCAGATTCTGCCCGTTTTCCATGGCGGTTTTTACAATTTCCCTGATAACGCTCCAAAGGAAGGGGGTGAGCTCTTCATCTGGGCTTTCAGGTGCAAGGGGACATATTCCGCTGCGTATCAACCCCATCTTTAAATGGTCAATGGATAAATAGGGATAGGAATATTTTTCAAGCGCCCGCTGCGCCGCAAGCGTTTTTCCGGTATGCGTGCCGCCGCCAATCAGCAGAATCACCGGAAATCCCTCCCCCGGCGTCCCTGCGAGGCATGCTCGATTCGCCCGATGCGGGCAACGCCCGGCATTGTTCCATTTCCGTTATCCAGGTTCATGTTGACTAACTGTGGATATATTTTACAGGATTTCCCGCAAGCCGCGTGTTTTGCAAAAAAAACGGGCCGGGCCGCACAGAGGGGGAACAGGGGGCGCCCCTCCCTACAGGCATTTTGCCCTGCTTTCCGGAGGCACGTTCTGCGGCTAGGGACCCTAAAGTTCCAGTTGCTCCGCCAGCTTGATTTCCGCAAACATTCCATTCAAGCCTGCCATATACGCATCCTGTACTGCCTGGGCCGGGATGGAATGCTCCATGATCTTCAAATCCCTGGCAGCGCAGGCGTCATACAGGAGCGTGACGGGAATGCCGTAATCCTTCGCCGCGCGCACGGTGGTATCAATGCACATATGGGTCATCATTCCGCAGACAACCAGTTCATTCACTTCCCTGGCTTGCAAGAGCTCCAGAAGATTCGTCCGGAAAAAGCTGTTTGGAGCATGTTTCACGACAACCGGCTCATCCCCCGCGGGAGCAATGTCCGGATGGATTTCCGCGCCGACGGTATCCGGGAGGAAAAACGAAGCGTCCGGACGGGTGTTGATGTGCTGGACAAAGATAACGGGAAGCCCCTTTTCCCGGAACCGGTCCAGTACGGCCCTGGTCCGTTCAAGCGCTTCAACGGCGCCCGCCAGTTCAAACCGGCCGCCGGGAAAATAATCATTTTGAACGTCAATAATAAGCAATGCCTGCATCAGCTTCTCCATCCGGCCATTTTTCCAGTTCTTGCAGAGGCGGGCAAGGAAAATTACAGGAGCGCGTGTACTCCTCTCCTCCCCGCTACCGTTGCTTTTGCGGAATCTGGCAGAATGAAGTAATACGTTTGACGGAAGCATCCCGGGAAAAGAGCCTCACAGCGGCCATACCGGGAAGGAGACCGCCGCGGCCGCTTCCGGCCCGGGGCAGCCCATCCGCAGGAAGGCCGTCCATCCAGCAACAAAGCCTTTGCCGTCTCCGGCAAAGGCTTTGAGAATGGCGCCCCGTCGCGGGCGCGGAATGGATCGGAACCTTAATTGCTGTAGGAGGATTCCACGCGCTTGGCTACGTCGCGGTAGCCGTATTCGGCGTCGTAAATCTGCTGGAACGCCGCCAGGGATTCCTCCTTCTTGCCCAGCTTTTCATAAAGCAGGCCGATCATGTAAAGGATTTCCTTCTTGGTGTCATTCATTTCAATCAGTTCCTTGTTGGCTTCCTCCAACTGGCGCAGGGCCATATCATGCATGTTTTTGGCGTCATAGCACTTGCCGAGCAACAGCATGGCGCGGATGCGGATATGGGGGTTGTTGCGGGCGCGCTGGAGCTCCGGAATGGCTTCCGTGTAGTTGCCGCAGTCGAAGAGGGCCTGCCCCAGTTCAAAGCGCGTCTGCGGGTCCGTGGGGTTGTTTTCCACGCGCTGGCGGCACACGGCCACCTGCTGTTCCGCCGCTTCCTTGCTGAACTGGGCGAGCTGTTCCTGAAGTTCCTTGTTGTCCGGCTCCGCGGCGGCGCGGCGGCGGATTTCCTCCACCTGGGCCTTGCGGTAGCGCTCGTTCATTTCAGAGGCCTTGTTTTCCAGGGAAATATCATTGTTGCTGAGGCTGAACGCGTAGTTGTAGAAGGAATAGGCATTCGCCCAGTCCTCCATCTGTTCATAGACGCCGGCGATGTCGCGCACGGCGGCCAGGTCCTGCTGGTTCTGGGCATAACGGGCGGAAAGGAGCCCAAGGCGTTCTTCCAGCTCCGCACGGGTGAGGCCCTTCTTGTCGCTCTTGTCCAGGGAGTTCGTTTCCGCGGAGTTCTTCATCACGTCCCGGAAGCTCTTGGCTTCCTCCCACTTCTGCTGCTGCATCGTGGCGCGGGCCATGCAGTCTTTTTCACTCTTCACGGCCACGCTGTCCGTGGGGTCCAGCTTCACGAGGTCATGGTACACCTCAGCAGCCTGGGCGGGCATGTCCCGTGAAACGTAATGGGAGGCCAGCATGTGGAGCATCTTCTTGTTGCCGGGATGGCCCTGGCGGACGGTTTCCAGCGCAAAGGCGGCCAGGTCCGGGAAGCCCACGTCCATGGCGGCCGTGTACAGGGCCTCGTTGACCGGAATGCTGTAAGGATCATTTTCCAGTTCGTCTTCCAGCGCGGAAAGCTGGGTGGCCGCATCCTTCTTGGAGGAGGTGAGCTTGCTGGTGCTGATTTTCATGCCGCTGAACAGGCCGCCTTTCTTGGCTTCCGGGTTCAGCTTGATTTCACAGGCGCGCAGCGCCCTGCGGCCTTCCAGAAAGCCGGGAAGCTGCTTCACCAGGGCCTTGAGCAGGCTGACGGCATAGGGATAATTGTTCATGTCCACCGCCTGGCGGGCGCGCACCCAAAATTCGGCCTGCTGGGGGGTCAACTGTTCTTCTGTAATCGTTTCAATCATGGAACTATATAAGCGTAAATGGTGAACAACGGCAGCGCTCCAAACGGGGAGGCTCCGCATGTAATAGTTTAATGCTATCAGCCGGGGAGGCATACTTCAACCTTGTTTTTTGTTCCCGTTAGGAAAAAATACGCCGTATGAGACTGGATGCTCTTTTATCCCGCTACGGGTACTGTTCCAGGCGGGAAGCGCCGGGCTGGATCAAACGCCACTCCATCACGTTCAAGGGGGAACCCTGCTCCGCCCCCACGGACAAGGTGCAGGCGGAAGGCATCCTCCTGGACGGGGAGCCGGTGGAGTTCCCGGACGGCCTGTACGCCGCCCTTTACAAGCCCGCGGGATATACGTGCAGCCATGACGACAGGGAGGGAGACGTGATTTACGACCTGCTGCCCTTCCAGTGGCGGCACAGGAACCCCGCGGTTTCTTCCGTAGGACGGCTGGACAAGGAAACATCCGGCCTGCTCCTCATTACGGACGACGGGAAATTCATCCACCGCATGACGTCCCCCAGGCATCACGTCGCCAAGGTTTACGAAGCCGTCACGGAAGAGGACATTCCGGCGGAGGCCGTGGAACTGTTCGCCTCCGGAACTTTCACGCTGAACGGGGAGGACCGCCCCTGCGCCCCCGCCGTGCTGGAAATCCTGGAACCGCGCCGCGCCCGGCTGACGCTGACGGAGGGGAAGTACCACCAGGTGCGCCGCATGCTGGCCGCCGTGGGCGCTCCCGTGGCCTCCCTGTGCCGCATTTCCATCGGCTCCCTGCATCTGGACAGCCTGAACCTGGAGCCGGGGGAATGGATGCCCATCCGTCCGGATGCGCTGTAATCCTCCTGTTCGCCATGTGGATTCCCATTTCCGACGCTCCTATTGCCTGCTTTCCGCACTTTGAGGTGGCGGCGGAGTCCGGGGACTGGATTGTGGTGGACAAGGGCGCGCCCCTCATCGTCCACCCGTCCAACGGGAAGAAGGAGCCCAACCTGCTGGAGGGCGTGGAAGCCCTGCTGAGCTATGAAATAGTCAACGGAGCCGCCCTTTCCCTGGTCAACAGGCTGGATCGGGAAACCAGCGGCCTGACGCTGATCGCCAAGAACAAGGCGGCGGCGCGCGAGCTGGGGAGGGCCATGCAGCGGCGCAGGATGCACAAGGAATACCTGGCAATCGTGCAAGGCCGGCCGGAGTGGGCGGAAACAACCTGCGCCGCCCCCATCCTGAGACAGGGGGACGTCGCGGAAAGCCCCATCTGGGTCAAGCAGGCCGTTCACCCCGCCGGGAAGGCATGCGCCACCGTTTTCCGGACGGAACGGACGTGGAACACGCCCCGCGGCCCGCTGGCCCTGGTCCGGTGCATTCCGGAAACCGGACGCATGCACCAGATACGCGTGCATCTGACGCACCTCGGCCATCCTATTCTGGGAGACAAGATTTACGGCCCCTCCGAAGCCTGCTATCTGGAATACATCCAGCACGGCTGGAGCCGGGAGCTGGAAGAACGGCTGATCCTGCCGCGCCATGCGCTGCATGCCTGCCGGCTGGAGTTCCCGTTTGATGAAGAAGTTTTCACCGCGGAAGCCCCGCTGCCGGAAGACATGCGGCAACTGCTTGAAGCGGGGGATTAAAGAAAATTCCGTCAGACGACCGGAATGACGTCATCCCGGTCAAAGCGCACTTTTGCCAGACGGGCGTATTTGTCCGCCTCTTCATCCCGGTAGCCCAGGGCCAGGGCGCAAAGCGCATAGTACGGGGAGCCTTCCAGGTTCAGAATGCGGTCATAGGCCGCAGGGTCCATTCCTTCCAGAGCGCAGGTATCCACCCGGAGGTCAGCGGCGCAGCTCATCATGAACCCGAGGGCGATGTACACCTGGCGTTCCAGCCATGCCTTCAGGACTTCCGGAGACTTGGAATCCACCAGTTCAAAAATGCGCGCGCGGTACTGCTCCAGGGATTCCATGGTGACGCCGCGCACTTCCACAATGCGTTCCAGATAGCGCTGCACATCCTCCGGCTTGAAGTCCCTGCGGGCGCAGAAGACTACCAGATGGGAGGCGTCCGTAACCTGGGGCTGTCCCCAGGAAACCTCCCGGAGCCGTGAGCGCACGGACGGATCCTGCACGTCGAGGAATTTCCACATCTGGAGACCGAGGGAGGAAGGACTCAAATGCAGGGATTCCAGAAGGGCCTCCCAATCCTCCGCCGGAATTTGGCGGTCCGGGTTGAATATCTTGGTGGCATAGCGCCATTCCAGCGTCTTGATCAATTCCTGAGCGTTCATATTCGTATAAAATGATTGATGCGGGAGCTTTCCGCGTAGCCGGCGCGCCGGGCGGCGTTGCCGCCATGGCATGCGCCGCGGTTTGCCCCATGTCATGGCATTTTCCCCGTTTCCTCCCCGGAATGCAAGCCAAGGTTCCGGCACAAGCGCGGCAGCGGGTTCTTGCGGAAAAACTTTTCCTACCCGGTACGCCGGAAGCCCCAGCCCTCCCTGAAAAGAAGATGAACGTGGACGGACGAATTGTAAAAATGCGGCCTTGGACCGTGTCCGGGGGGGCCATGAACAAAAGCTGATTCGTTCATCTTCCAGCTTCACTCACCTTGAGGACGGCCTGTCTCGCATTCCGCTCCAACCAGGGAATCCCGGTTTCCCGGCCCCTGCAAAATCACGCAACCCCGGAGAAAAAGCCCCCCTCCCCGGAAAAACGTCACACAGCCCGGGCAGCTTCCATCCCTAAAAACACGGATGCCGTAACAAGGAGAAACGCTTCCGGCGCACCCATTACAAGAGAACCGCGCCCTTCCCCGGACATTAGAGGAACTTGACCGGCATGTAGTCCCCGGTCTGCTGAATGGTGAAGCTGATGCCCAGGCCGAATTCGTTTTTATTCCCGTTCTTGCGCACGAACGCTCCCACGCCCAAATACCAGGAACCCATGTTGTGGTACACGTTGTATTCCTGAATGTCCAGCTTTCCGTCCAGCAGGGAGAAGCGCCACTTGCCGCTGAATGCCCAGGCTTCCGAAAAACGCTGCAAAACGCGCAGGTCAAGCTGGCTGCTGTCCTCCAGCAGGGAGTGCTGGTTCAGGTAACGGTGCCCCACCACGAATTCCGTGGAGCGCCACGGCATGAAGCGCAGTGAGTTGTTGTACTCATGGCAGCCGGAAATCTTGTCCTTCCCCAGGATGGGGGCCTGCATTTCCGACCGGTATTCCATCCACGGAACAGGATTCCAGCGCATGAAGGAGAAGAGGTTGGAGAAGTCCCGCTGGTTGATCGGGTCATACAGGTACGCATCCATGAACACATCCCAGGAAAACCAGCGGTGGGAATTGGCGTCCCGGCTGGTCATCAGCATGTTGCGCAGGCCGTACCGGAATACCAGCCCCGTGGGGAGGGAGTCAATCTCCGTATACCTGCCCAGGCTCAGGGACGGCGGATTGGTGGTGGGGGTGTCTCCGTCAATCTGGGGATAAAGCTCGCTCAGGCGGTTGGTCTTCACGTACGCCAGCGTAAAATGGGGCTGCACGATGTGGTTCATGCCGTTCAGGCCCAGGGAATCACTGTACACGGAGGAATAACGGCGGGAAAATTTGAAGTCCGCATCCGTTCCGGCATAAAAAATCCCCTGGTTGAGCGGCTTGTAGTCCTCCACGCCGTAATACCCGGTGTAGCCCCCGCCCAGTTTGGGCGTCAGGTTCAGGAACCCCATGATTTTCTTGGAGGCGGAAATTTCATGGAAGGAATGGAACCGGCTGTAGCTGTCCGTCATCAGCATGCGGGCCCAGTAATCATAGGAAGTGGTTCCGGGCTCCATCTCGTCCAGCATATCCTGGATTTCCGTCCGCATGAAAGGGGGGACGTACTGCTTCAGGAAGGCGAAGCTGGTGCGGCTTTCATACATGACGGGAGAACGGAAAATGGGGGACTTGATGCGTTCATAGCTGAACTCCGTCCGCTGGTCCGCCATGTAGAAGTTGTTGGGAACGAAACGCTGCAGCAGTGAAAAATCATTCGTGTCGTCCGTGCGGGAGAGAAGCACCGTATTATCCGGAGAAGAATTGCGCTGATAGATTTCCGGATAAAAGTCGCGGAGCATGTACTCGTCGCTCAGCATGTTGACGTTGGCCTTCAGCCGCCAGTCCGTGCGGGCGTTTACCCGGTGGGACCACATCTGCTGGAGCGCCAGCCGCCACCGGTCCGGGTCCAAGTGCTCGCGGTATTCATCATCCCCGGCGTTAATCTTCACCCCCTTGTCATGGGTTTTGTAAAAGGACAGGCCCGTCATGTCCGGACAGTCCTTTTCCAGCAGCACGTCACGGATGTCCAGCCCGTAGGCGAAGCCGCGCCTGGTGCGGTAATCCACATGGAGGGTGCCCAGATAGTCGGCGGAAGGCATGCCGTTGTCCGACCATTTTTCCCCCAGCAGGAACCCGTATTCATTCAGGAGGTAAGGCCCCCAGATGGACCGCATGCCGGGAAGGGGAAGATAGCCCACCTCCGGATTCAGGGAATGGCTGAGATAGGGAAAGTAAAAGAAGGGAACGCCCCCGTAATGCAGGGTCAGGTTCTTGAAGGAGAACCTGTCTTCCGGATACACGCGTATCCTGTCCGCTGAAATCCAGGTGAGGGGTTCGCTGACGTCCTCCGCCGTAACGGAGGCGTTACGGGCTTCCAGATAGGTCTTGCCGGCGGCGTCCTTCCGGGATTCAAACTTCCCGCTGCGCAGGATCAGCCCTTCCATCTTCGCCCGGATGGCGTCCGTGAGGAGCACTTCGTTCTCCCAGTCGAACTCCGCGCTGCTGGCGCGTATCAGGCTGTTGGTGCGCGTCTTGCTGTCGCTCTGGTAAATGGACAGGTTCCCTTTCAGAAAAACCCTGCTCCGGTCCATATCCGCCTGCGCATAATCCGCAAACACCTCCACCCCGGTATCCGTGACCATGTGCACGCGCGGGCCTTCAAAAATGATCTTCCTGGCTTTCTCCACCCTGATGGGCCCGTCATTGGTGATGGAGATATTGGAGGGAATCTGCGGCATGAGCGTGCCGGAAAGCAGGTTCCCCACCATTTCCCCCTGGGGCTCTTCCTGCCCGGAACCGGAGGACGGGGAGGACGGCGGCTGTTCCGCGGGCGTCTCTGCAAACAGGGGAGCGCCGGCAATCAGCGCCGCGGCACCCCATAGCTTTGCATTCATCCCAATCATGGCTAGTCCACAGAACACTATGAGAAAGGACAAAAGACAAGCCTAATGTCACATTTCTCCGCCAGTGGAGCGGAAATTTACCGGGTCAGAATGCCGTTGGCAATGATGCCCCAATCGGCGGCATTGCCGTCTCCGGCGTCGTCCACGCGGATTTCCAGCTTCCTGCCGCCCTCCACCGCCGCCTTCACCGGAACGGAGGAGCCGTCCTTGAGCACGGGGGTTTCCACAAGCTTTTTGCCGTCCAGGTACACGCCGAATTTGACGCTGCCGCGGGAACCGAAGGGCAGCCCCACATCCGCGCGGAACTCCTTCCAGCGTCCGTCCAGGTCATAGGAAAAGACGGCCGGGGCATGCGCCAGGATGAAGCGTTCCGGCTTCCCGATCGTCCTGAAGAAAGGCACAGGCCCCAGGTCAGTCGGAAAGAGAACGTCCCACAACGGAACGGCCCACCCCACTTGAGCCACGGAGGGCTTGCAGTCATTCAGGCTGACGCTGGCGGTTTCCGCAGGAATCTGGGCCGGGGTAGCCTCCAGGGAGGGGTCCTGGCGCTCCAGGGCGCGCTTCCAGATGGGGAGCCATTCTTTCACCTCCGGACGGGAGCCATGCTTGCGCTCCACCTCCGCGAGGGCCTTCCGGGCTTCCTCCGCGCGGCCGCGTATCCACAGGTTCTGAACATCGCCGAAGTAAACGGTCTGGGCCAGCGAAGGAGTCTTGGCCCCCTGGGCGTCCATCCACACGGGCAGCGTAATCATGCTGCGGGTGCTGTCGCAGTTCAGCACGGCCACCCGCATTTCTATAAAGCCGCCCCTGTAGCCGGGCCGGCAGATGGTAAGGTCAAACTCTCCCTTTCCATTCAGGGAAGCTCCCACGGCATTGGAATCATAATCCGAACCGCCGGGAGGGTCCAGGTGGACTACGATTCCATAAGCGGGCCGCGTCAGGCGCACCCGGCCTTTCAGCCGCAGGCCGTCCTTGACGGGAATGGCCTCCAGCCGTTCAAAGGACCCCGGAACGTATTTGCCGATCATGCGCCCGTAGGAGGCGTCAGCAGGAAGCTCTGTCTCCACGCCGTTGAACAGGGGAACGCTGGCCAGTTTCAGGGCGTCCGTAGGCGCCAGGAAAGCCCCCTTCCCCTCGTTGCGCAGTTCATTGCCGTACGAGGAATTGCCGTGGCCCATCAGGGAATCCCCCGCGTTAGGGTAGTCCCATCCGTTGCCCGTGTGCGGAAGGCCGAAGGAATGCCCCAGCTCATGAGCCGTGCCGCCTATGTAAATGGTGGCGTTCTTCCCCTTGGTCACTTTGAAGCGGCCACCCTGCATCATCTCCGTATCCAGGAAGCTGGCGGGATCCAGCCCCTCCTGGTCGCAGGTCCAGCCCGTTCCCTGGTGGCTGAAGCCGCCGCCGTAATAAGGCCCTACGCCGTCCGGCAGCTGGCACACGATCAGCACGTGTTCCTTTTCAATGTCAATCCCCTTGGACGCCAGCACCTTCTTGGCCGCCTCCCGGGAGACGGGACCGGAGCTCTGCACGTTCATCTCGCTCATGGGCCTGTCCACATAGGCATCGTAAATGACCAGCTTCCCCCGTTCGTCCAGGTCCAATTGGAACGTAAGCGGAGGGAACCCGTTGGCCTGCATCTGGTCCGCATAATAAGCCTGGATATTCTTCAGGATATGGTCATACCGTTCCCGGTATCCTTCAAGAGCCGGCCTGTCCTTGAACGTTACGTAAACCACGTGCAGCTTTCTGGAAGACTTGGGCTTCCCCTGGTGATAGGCGCTCAGGGCCTTCCATGCGGCGCGCGCGTTGGCGGCATCCCCGGGATTCACCGTCCAGCTCACGGGCAGGCGGGTGAACTCCGCCCCTTCCCGGGCCGCGGGAGCCGGAGACCGGGAGGCTGATTCCGCATCCTTCCCCATGGCGGGGGCGTTCCACGCCCCGGCGCCCAGGGCCAGCAATAAGACAAAAAAGCGTTTCGACATAAAATCCATGAACCGATGTCAGGATATACGGGTAAACCGGAGGTGTTTTATCACCATATCATTCACCAGACGGTTCATATTCTCGGAAAAAGAGTCGTACACCACTTCCACGCGGCAGGGACCGGGCGTCATCACCACCTCCACCGCCGTGGAATAAATGAAATGCTCCCAGTTGCCGGAGCGTGACGTATGGGGAAAAGCCAGCGTGCCCGCGCGCCGCCCGTCCAGATACAGGCTGCGCAGGGCGCAGGTGTTCCCGTCTGAAACGTCAAAAGTGCCGTTCGCGAAAAAGGCGTCCACCCGGTACACGCCGGGCTTGTCTATGTTGACATTATAGCACAGGGCGTCCGGAGACTCCGTAACGCGGGAAAACCAGACTTCATCCCCGCTCAGCCCGCAGGGGCGCGTCTCCATGCGGGCATCCGCGGAAGGATAGTCATTGGGTTCATTCAGATAAGACTCCCTGCCGTCCAGAGCGACCGCCATCACCTGGAAAGACACGTCCCCCCGGCTGGGGGCAGGCATGTAATGGCAATACTCCGTCTGGGACACGGGAATGCCGTTCCGGTAAACACGGTAATAATCCGCTCCGGCCACGGCCTCCCAGGCGATTCCATGGCGGGCCGCCTTCCACTCCGGAGCCTCCAGGCTGCCGCCCATGTGGGCCAGATTCACCTGCCCCGCCCCTTCTTCTGCGGCAACCAGCTCCAGTTCCACGAACACGCGGCCCTTCATGCCCGGAGAAAGCACGGGGGGAGCCTCCTGCCCGTTGACCAGGCACCGCGCTATCCGGCGCCCGTGGCCGCGCAAGCGCACATCCACCGTCATGCCGCGGTATTCCAGCCCGGCCAGTTCATGAACTCCCTCAAAAGACTCCGGAACACAGGGGCGGAACTCCATGGAATCCGGCTGAAGGCGGATGCCGAACAACCCCTTGTAAAAACTGCCCAGCATCCCGGCAATGCTCCAGAGCTGGCTGTCCGAACTGAGCAGCAGCCCTTCATCCAGGCCCGTTTCCAGAAGCACGTTCTCCTTGTTCGTTCCACACAGCAGGGCGGCGCGCACCATGCAGGCGAACGCCAGGGCCAGGGCGGACTCATTCTCCACCGCGGCGGCGGCCTGCGCGTAATAGCCCTCCAGGAACGGCCACATGGCACGGTTGTGGTAAGGCGGCACGCCGTCCGGCATCTGGGGATGGAAACAGGGAATGCCGTACACGCAATGGGGGAGGACGGCTACCATTCCGGCGGCATGCGGACCGTGAGCCTGCCCCAGAAGCACGCAAAGCAGATTGCCCAGGGAATCCACCTTTTCCGACAGCACGGGGTAGCCCCGGCCATACAGGTACTGCCCGTACAGGGCATGCTCCGGAATCCGGAAAAACCGCTCGATGACGGCGGACAGGGAGACGCTTTTTTCCTCCCATTCCCGCGCCTTCTCCTCCAGCCCCAGTTCCCGGAACATCCGTGCCAGAACCTTGCGGGCCTCCGCATGCAGAACCATGGTGGAAAGGCTGCATGAATCCCCGATGTCCGCGGAAGTCATCCACGCCGGGTAACTCTGTTCCCGCCAGTCCAGGAAAGATGACTCCCCTTTCACCAGGCCGCCGGTAGCCGCAAGCACCTGTTCATCCCGCATGCACGTCTTTTCCAGCACGCGGCAGGAACGGGCCAGCCAGCCGGCGTCCCCCGTCAGGCAGTAAACCTCCCAGGCGGCCATTCCCCACACCACGCGGTCAGAGGAAATGGGCCAGGAACCGCCCGTGCCGGTATCCTGCTCCACCTCCCCGTTCCGCACCCGGGCATTCAGGCTCTTCATGCAGGCATGGACATTCCACAACCCCAGCCCCAGATGAGTGGCGTAGGAAATATCCCGGGTCCACACGGTGGGCCAGTTGGCTCCCGTCCGGAACGTCCCTTCTTCATTGAGCAGGGAGCCGGCCTCGTTAAGCGCCAGGCTGTAGGCCTTATTGAGCACTTCAAAGCTTCCCCGGTAATGCGGGGCATTCCCGGCCTCCGGCAGAACGCGCCATTCGGAATAACGGCCGTTCTTCATGGTCTTCACCTGGCCGTCCGGCTGCACCTCCGCCCAATGCGCGGCATCCTGGCGCACGGAATTTCCGGTCAGTGTAAAGGCCTCACCCCGGTATAATATGCGGTCTTGGTCCATAAATAAGCGGATGCTGCATCCATCTTTCTTTTTAACACGGGGGAAAACTTCTGTCCCGCAGAAAATGAGGCTTACGGAGCTTTCAAGGCACAAAAAAACCGGGCTCCCCGAAAACGGGAAGCCCGGCGCAAGAGCAAATCAACTTTAATGCTTCAACAGAGAGGAAACGGCGTCACGTTCTTCCTTCAGTTCATTGACGGTGGCGTCAATCTTTTCCTGGGAGAACGCGTTGATCGGCAGGCCCTGCACGATTTCCCAGCCGCCGTCCTTGGTGGTGCGGACCGGAAAGGAGCAGATGAGGCCCTTTTCAATGCCGTAGGAGCCATCGGAGCACACGGCCACGGAATACCAGTCGCCTTCCGGCGTCTGGGTAGCCAGGCTGCGGACGGTATCCACGGCGGCGGAGGCGGCGGAGGCGGCGGAAGAAGCGCCGCGGGCCTTGATGATGGCGGCACCGCGCTGCTGCACGGTGGTGATGAAATCACCCTTGAGCCATTCCGTATCCTTGATGACTTCCGTCACGGGCTTGCCGCCGATCTTGGCGTTCGTGAAGTCCGGGTACTGGGTGGAGGAATGGTTGCCCCAGATGGTCATGTTGGTCACTTCCGTCACATGGACGCCAGCCTTTTCAGCAAGCTGGCTCTTGGCGCGGTTTTCATCCAGGCGGGTCATGGCGAAGAAACGGTCGGCGGGAACGCCGCTCGCATTGTGCATGGCGATCAGGGCATTCGTATTGCAGGGGTTGCCTACAACCAGCACGCGCACGTCCTTGGCGGCGCTGCGGGCGATGGCCTGGCCCTGGCCGATGAACACCTTGCCGTTGATGTCCAGCAGGTCCTTGCGTTCCATACCGGCCTTGCGGGGCACGGAGCCTACCAGAAGGCACCAGTTGGCGCCGGCGAAGGCTTCATCCGGATCAGAGGTGGGAACGATTTCATTGACCAGCGGGAACGCGGCATCACGCAGTTCCATTACCACCCCTTCCAGAGCATTCATGGCCGGGGGAATTTCCAGCAGGCGCAGGTTGATCGGCTGGTCCGGTCCCAGCATGCTGCCGGAAGCAATACGGAACAGCAGGGAATAGGCAATTTGGCCGGCGGCTCCTGTAACGGTAACGGTGATAGGTGTTTTCATAACGTTCAAATTAAAATAAACAGATCTTTTCTGTCTGGTCCCGGTTATAGCACAGGGAAGAACGGCGCTCAATCAGGAACTTTTTATTTTGACAGAAAAAATCCTCTTCCCCATTATGCTTGAACATCAGCCCTGCAGGCCTTATCCTTTAAATCAACCAAGTTTTTACCATATATTTGCACTGATACCATGAATTTAACGATCATCGGCAGTGGCTACGTGGGGCTTACCACGGGCACCTGTTTTGCGGAAATGGGCCACCACGTCATCTGTGTGGACAATAACGCGGAAAAAATACGCACCCTCCAATCCGGGTCCATTCCCATTTACGAGCCCAAGCTGGAAGAACTCGTGAAAAAAAACGTGGCCGTCGGACGGCTGGAATTTTCCCCCTCCATTGCTGATTCCATTGCGGAAAGCGAAGTCATCTTCATTGCCGTGCCCACGCCGCCCAATACGGACGGCTCCGTGGACCTGACCTACATTGAAAAAGTGGCGCGGGAAATCGCCCAGGTGCTGAAACCGGAAATGGGTTACAAGGTCATTGTGGACAAATCCACCGTACCCGTCAAAACCGGTGAAAAAGTCCGCCAGACCATCAAGCGCTATGCAGGAACGGACGTGCAATTCGACATCGTTTCCAACCCTGAATTCCTGAGGGAGGGATGCGCGGTGGACGACCTGCTGCATCCCGACCGCATCGTCATCGGCGCCAACTCGGAACGCGCCATGGACGTCATCAAGCGCGTCTACCAGCCCATCCACGCGCCCATTCTGGAAACGGACGTCAACTCTGCGGAGCTCATCAAGCACGCCGCCAACTCCTTCCTGGCCCTGAAAATTTCCTACATCAATGCCGTCGCCAAGGTCTGCGAAAAAACGGGAGCGGACGTGGAACTGGTGGCGGAAGGCATCGGCATGGACAAGCGAATCTCCCGCCACTTCCTCAACGCGGGACTGGGCTACGGGGGCTCCTGCTTCCCGAAGGACGTCAAAGCCTTCATCAACATCAGCCGCACGCTGGGCATTCCCTTCACCCTGCTGGAGGAAGTGGAACATATCAATGACACCCAGCACATCCACTTCCTGGACCAGATCAGGGACCGTCTGTGGGTGCTCAAGGATAAAAAAATAGCCGTCTGGGGCCTGGCCTTCAAGCAGAACACGGACGACATCCGGGAATCCATCGCCCTCAAGCTGTGTGAAAAGCTCCGCAGGGAAGGAGCCATCGTCACCGCCACGGACCCCAAGGCCATGCACACCGCCGCCCCAATCCTGGAACCGCTGGGCGTTACGCTGGAGGAAGACATGTACGAATGCGCCCGGGATGCGGAAGTGCTGATCATCGCCACGGAATGGAGCGAATACGCGAATGCGGACCTGCAAAAGCTGGCGGACGTCATGCGCAACCGCATCATCTTTGACGGAAGGAACATCCTCTCTCCGGCCAACATCCGGGCCGTTGGATTTGAGTACCATTCCGTGGGCAGGCCCTCCATTGAAGAAGCCTGACCGCTGCCGGGAATAATTCCGGCTCCAAACGCCCCATTTGCAGAAAAGCCCCCGGAGCGCTGAATGCTCCGGGGGCCTTTGTTATGTATTCGCTAATCCTGTTGGCCGATCAAAACTCAAACTGCAATCCCGCGCGCAGGTAGAAACCGGGATCGTAATGGTACTTCTCCAGCTCATGGCTCCCGTTGCTGGTCTTGATGGTGCCGGAGTTCCCAAAGGAAAAACCGACGTCCGCCACCAGTCTGGGACGAACGCTGCCCCAGTGTCCCAGGCCTACGTCGGCGCCCACGCCGGCGACGCCGGAAATCCACTCGAACTGGCGGACGCGGCGGTCATGGTGAATCGTCCAGGTGCCGGACACCACGGAAACGAAAGGCCCCCACGTCAGGCCGTCGCTGACCTTGTTGATATAGGAAAGCCGGGCTCCTTCCAGTTGAAGGGTCCAATTATTCGTTGCCTTCCATTCAAACTGGATAAGGGGAAGGAGGGGAAAATCTCCCAGCTGCGGATAACAGCCGACGCCGATACCATAGCTGAACCGGTCATTCAAGGGACCTGCGAGAAGGGCATGGCCGCCGAAAAACAAATTATGGGTCGTCCAGGTATCGAAATCCGTGGAAATCTGCGGCGTTACGCCGAAAACCAGGCTCGTCTTCCCCCTGAGCTTGTAAGACGCTGTCACATTCAGCCAAATCGTGTACAGCTCATCCACATCCATCTCGCGCGCGCCTTCTCCGTTGAACCAGCTCAAACGAAGGGCGGCCGTGGAGGAAAAGCCCCAGGAACCGCTGGACATCCGGCACAAATTCAGGTCCGTCATCCAATTCTGTATGTTCACGCTCCCATGTCCGTTTCTGGAATCCATGGGGCCAAGCAGCTCAAAATAGGACTGCGTGGGAAAAACGGGCTTGGAGGCGTTCTCCCCCGTAGGAGCCGGAGAGCTATTGTAGCCTCCGGAATAAGCTTCCGCATAATAGCCGGTATCATAACCGTCTGAGGAATCGGAATCCGGATAAGGCTGGGCGTTCGCCTGGGCGACCAGAGTCATGCCGGCCATGAGAGAGAAACTTGATAATAATCGAAGGAACATGATCGGAAATTATATATCAGTGCACACTCGGTCAATCAAAACATATACAAATGACTAATTAATATTTTCACGCCCGAACAGCAGCGCGATCATAATCATCACGAGTACAAGAAGTAAGTACCAGCGGGCCGCTTTGCTGCTCCGGATACACGCCCCCGCACAAACAAGAGACACGACAAAACAAACCGCCGCCGCCAAAAGCATGGCCCGCGCCAGCATGGGAAAATCCAGCGCCCCTGCCCCCGCCGCAAAAAGCGTCCCTACCACATACCCGGCAAATGACCACCTCAACCCCGCCAGCCAGGAAAAGGAGGCTGTTTTTTGCTGACTCTGCTTCATATATTCACTCTGCTTGCCTCCCTCCGAAGCTCAAGTAAAAAATCGGCTTTCTCCATGATATCAACAAAGAGAATCTCCCTCAACACGGGAATGCCTCCCAAAAGCAATAAAAAAGCACGTTGAAAAATAGACCGGGCACAAGAGGCGAAGACCCCCCATATCTGGTTTTATGAACTAAAAAAACTCCGGAATACTGCACCTCCAGGATTTCTTCTCAAGATAACATTATTCAGGTTCCATATACGGTTCAACATTTATTTGTTTTTCCTGACTGCTTCAAGCCTCTTATCAATTTGCTCTGTTAGGGAAAGAACAGAACAAGACGGATCCATGGAAACAAGGGCTACTACCGTATTACCGTTCACGAAAAAGAGGGACGACTCGTTGCTCGACGGAATAATTCCGCCAAAATCGCCCAATACCCCCTGCCTTCCCAAACTGTAATCTCCCAGTTTGAACGGATTGACGACCACTGTTGCTATTTCGTCATCCCAAGACCATTGTTCAGGCCTGTCCGGGGTTTTCTGAAAACGCCGTGAATACAGCTCGTTCATGGCCGCAGACTGAGACTGGCAATAGCCGACAAAAAGCCAAATATCGCTCTTGTCATCGTCTTTCCCTTCCGTATGAAGGCGCGCAACCACGCCGTTTTCCTGTTCATCCACCACATCCACGTCTCCCTTCTTCCAAACAGTCTTCAACCATGCCTGATTGATAGCACCCTGATCGGGATTGGGCAAAATAACCTTCTTGTCGGGAGAAAGCGAAAGAGATGAGAAATATGTATCAAAGTTTTTCCACTTTAAACCTTCCGATAAATCAGATTCCCCACGAACGCTAAAAGGAAACTTTCCGGGAATGCCATAGTCGGGAGCAAGTTTTTTTCGTTCTTCCCGCTGCTTCTCTTCTTTTTGCCAACGGAGTTTGGATACTTCTCTGGCCCTACGGTCCCGCTGTTTGATAGATCGGTTGAATTCCATTAATTTTTCTTGGGCTAAATCAAAATCATAAACAGCCGGCGCTTTCCCATCCAGAACGAGAGACAATGCTTTAAGTACAGGCAGCATTTCACGCGTAGAGGCATATCTCGTCTTTACCGTTTCGGGGGTAACAAAAGTAGCCGGATCGGTAAATCCCTTGAACGCCAATCCAGCGTTTTTAAACGTAAAACAAAGAATATCATCACCTTTGGTCATAACCCAGCAATCGTCGCTTAACACTATTTCCTTATAAATGGAAGGCATGGACCAATAATTGAATGAAGCTCCTTCAAAAATAATCATATCAGTCCGTATGCCGAAAACACTGGTGGAGTATCTGACATCCATCGATCCATTTATATGTCCATGTTGATTGCAATAGAGAATAGGATTCCATGAATCGGAGGTAACAAAAAAAATACCGTTTCTCACTTTTAATCCATGGAGGATTTTTTTGAGATCAGGCGCCTGATCTGTTAACTTTTTACTTCCAAAATGAAAGGAAGTATTTTCCAAGTCTTTTAGCCCATGCAATCTTATGCTTTGCATGGAAGATCTATTTTTTTCCGCAGCTACTGTCATCAAAGGCATAGACTCCGTTGCAAATAATGAAACGGAAGTACATGATATTGTAAATAGTATAATCAATATATTTTTCATGAGAACTCTGTTTTAAATATTCTACTATTAGGCGGAACAGGTGGATTTTCTATCGTGCTTTTTTGATAGGAATTAGAACTATCACCAACTACTGGTCCGGCACAGGCATCATAAATAAATTTAAACGAAGAACCAAATAAACTTACATCGAATACGACATATGCATGATTACCAAATCCGGTCCTATACTGATAATAGGGATTTGTTTTCAGAATGACTGGAACCGCAAGAGCTGCGGGAAGGCGAGGATTTTTATAAAAAGGATTATTACAAGAACCCACTCCTATTAAATTGACAGTTAATATATTCCCAAAAGGTTCCTGATAATTTCCTTCGACGTTGATTCCAAGCAATCTAACGAGAGCAGTTAGAGAAAAGCATTGGTCGTAACAATTGACTACATTCCCATTGTTCTTCTCAAGATAGGAATCCAGATTAATAGTACCAAGTGATGGAGTATACTTTGGTGCTCCCCTCACCGTATCATAAGTCCACCCCATCTTGCTAAAAGTATAATTAGTAATATTTTTTATGATTGAATCTGATGAATTTTTATCAAGCCCTATATTCCCTGAACCTTCTATTACTACATCTAGCGCTTTAATCCATGGTTTTTTCTTATTGTCATTCATATCCCACGGCGATTTGAGTGGTTCACTAAACAGGACATACCCATTCCTAACTGTTGTTTCAAAAACAATTGTCTCGTTAGTAAGAGCAGTTCCTTGAATCTCTGTTAATCTCCAAGTCCATTGTTGATTTCCTTTATTCAATTTGGAATCAATATTATCTTTGAAAGGAATTTCAAATTCTGTGTTGTTATCAAATTCCTGTTCATCCAGTTCTGGGAGGAAATTTTTCGAAACTTTTCCCTCACCCTTTGTCTTTACCTTCGCTTTCTTTATGATTCCAGGTTTTACTTCCGCTTTAATTTTTAGATCAGGTTTTTTACCGCCAATATAGAGAAAAGGTTCCGATTTCGTTGCTTTGCCATTCTTATCAAAAGTTGCTTCCGGGACATCTATGATTTTCCCTTTATAAGTTTTTAATAAATCCATAGCATCCTTGTCATGCTTACCCTGTACGTGATTGAAACTTATTTGATGGATTAGGAGGCTTGGAGTTAATAATTTGTGTGCGGCTTCAAGATCAGTCAAATGTTTTTTCTGTCCGTTTTTAGTCTCATAAAAACTCATCTTGCATTTTACCGTGATCACTTTTCCCCACTGTTCCTTGTTAGACGAATGGACAGTACAAGTGTCCTGATCTCCATTTTTGACTTCCAACTTTTCCGTAACGGTCCATTCGTACTTTTTCTCTTCGTCCAATTCGTATCCTGCATGCGGCTGCGGCGGCTCCACGACAACAACAGTGAATTGCCCCTTAGCTTTATACTCCTTGATTTTCTCTGGTTCAAAAATGGCATATTTATTGCTGTTCTCATCTTCTGGATCCTCTCCTTCTGCTTCTTCTATAGTACATATGGGAAGTGACTGAGGATCCACCTTGATTTTACCTCCCGGCTCCCCGCTCGCCCAACTCGCTTGCAGAATCAGAGAACAGGCAATTAGAACAATATAATAATACCGCAATATACTCATATGTCTTTTATCGATTAAAATATTCATTCAGCCGTAATCTCATTTTATTTACATTTGATTCACTGTATTGCTTTGTTCCAATGATAAATTGTTTCCAATCAACTTTCCATCTATCCATCATTCTGATTTCCTGGGGAGTAAAATCAATGACATTGGGACTGTTGGGGAATTTATAGCTGGAGCGATAATAAGAATCCTTCATTTGCTCCGTTGACCATGTCTCAAGCATCTTTTGTTCAAATTTCTTGATATCGCCTTCATCCCAGATCTTTAGATGCCACTTCCAGTTTTCTTTCAATGGACCGGGAACTGAAGCCTCATTCCATAGTTTCCTAAACGTATAAAGCAGTAATTTTTGGGAAAGGCGAAGATGAAATGGAGAATCGGCCCGTTTCACAAAACAGTTGCTCCAAGCTTTCAGTAGATTTTCCGGAACATCAGCATTTTTTATGGAAGTAAGTTCCGGAGGGGAAGGCATCCTGGCATTCTGATAGCCGCTTTCCAGACATGCATTCAGAAAAACACCACCAAAAGTCGCCTCTTTAGAGCCATTTCTGGAAATTCTTAAAAAATAGAATCCGGCCCGGTCCGTATAAAAATTTTTATATACTCCATTATTCCCGAAATCCCGGCATCTCGTACGGACCATAACAGGAAGCGACATGATACGGGTTAGTTCAAGGTTTACAATATTTTCCGATTTTTTCCCATTCCTTTGAATCAGAACCTCCTGAGGCAAACGAGATTCGACAAAACGAGCTTCGATCAGGTAATCCCGATCATAGCGTGAAATGTCATTGGATAAGGGTTGGTTGAAGTAGAGGGAAATTTCATTTTTACCAGCAGGAACGCGTACAAGAACCCATAAGTCTGGACCATCAAAAAAGGTACCGTGCATATAACCCTGATCACTCCATTCGGAACAGGGACGGGTCGCATCGTTGATGTTGTACAGACAAATTCGGGACGCTGCATTTTCTTCATAGAATTTCCCCGATATCCAGGCATCTTTGATTTTCTTCCTCGGCCCGAGAGTTACTCTGGCGTCATACAAATAGCCTCGGAAATCCTTTCGTTGATCAAAACGATGCATGATATTTCCCCATGACTTTTTTGCCGAACGTCTTAAGGAAAAATGGCGTCCATATCTGTTGCACCAGTCGCCCTGTGTTTCCCAATCATCACAGGCAAAACAAATACCATAAGGCCTTTCGCCAAGCGGCAGAGATTGAAACTGGTTCAAAGAATTATGCCATGCCTGATCATCTGGAATGGAAAAAATTTTTGGATGTTTGATTTCATCTCCAAGACGACGTCTTTTCTTTTTACTGGCTGTTGTTTTTCCAACGACCCGAAACCCTTCTCCAAAAACTCCAGCTAAAACAGTCCCATCAGGAAGATCAACAAAACAACTGACTGTGCCTCCCTTTTTTTTCTCTGCCAATTTAGTGTTCACAGAACTTTCATATTGCATATTTGCCGGATTAAGCAAGATGGGAACTTGATTGCGGAAGCCTATCCACACTCCTTCCTTTACGGGATAAAGGCTCGTCACATAATCTTCGGGAAGAGGCCTCAATTTACCTTGGGAAGATTTCATAATTCCCTTCGCTTTCAGTTTTTCCACGGCATCCATTCCCCGGATAAAAATCTCTTTGTCACCGCGTTTTATTCCCAGTCCTGACGTTGTGCCCACAAATACGGAATTACCATTGGCAGCCATGGTATTGCACAAATTTGACGGCAGCCCTGCACCGAAAAGAACCGGAGGTTGCGAAAGCTTGCGTGCATCATCCGAATGCCATTTTGACTGAAAAAACTCACAGGTCTTGTATTCATCCTTAAGAGTCATCCGGGCCATTCCTGCCGTTAAGAAGCCTACCCACAAATCTCCCGACCTATCAAAGGCTAGTGCTGAAACTTGATCTTCAGGCAAGCCATCGGCCCGCGTGACATCCTTCCATGAATCCGTCAAAGGGGAATAAATAGCAATGCCTCCCGAGGTTGCTACGGCAACATCCCCTGTTGCAGAAGAGACGCTAATGTCAAAAACACGGCCACCCGGCAATGTCGTCTTACGGGTGTATGTTTTCCATTGTTTGCCATTCCAAATACACACTCCCCAACGGTCTGTTCCCACCCATATTCTTCCCTGGGCATCTTCAGCCAGGGCATAGAAATTTTCAGTATCTGGAAAATCTGCCGCTGTTCCTGCCTTTTTCCAGACCTTTTTATCCAGCTCCAAGTAGAATAATCCCTCACCCTGGGTTGAAGCCCATAAAATACCTGAAGAATCCACTAAAGCATCCGTTATCCTGCTTCCGGGACAAGGAGGAAGGTTGGAGAAATTTTCCACCCCAAGAGAGAAGGAACATAATGCAAGCAAAGTTGAGACCATTAATCCCAATAGCTTCAGAAATGCCGTGAATCTCATATTCATCGGATGAAATTCTACTAATTTCTACAACAAAAAACTAAAATAGGGCTTATCAGCAACAGTAGTTCTTCTGATATTTGCTATTATGTGGAAATCAAATTAAAAAGTCAAAAATTATTTCCCTCCTTATTTTGGAATATTCAAGACTCTCCCTGGTTTTTCCCATTACTGGGAGTAAAAAGTGGTCGGGAAGACAGGATTCGAACCTGCGACATCCTGCTCCCAAAGCAGGCGCTCCACCAGGCTGAGCTACTTCCCGTATAAAAAAGGGATTAAAAAATTGGGAGAAAAAATGGTGGCTCGGGACGGGATCGAACCGCCGACACGGGGATTTTCAATCCCCTGCTCTACCGACTGAGCTACCGAGCCACTTGCTTGCACGCAGAACGTGTTTGCGGGGCAGAATCTAGCACCGCATCTCCGGTATTGCAACCACAAAATATCATTTTTCCAATTTTCCTGCGTTTTGCCGTGTCCGGCCCAAGGAAGTTCTTCCCTGTCAATCAGGAGGAAGCCTGAGCCAGAATACCGCTCAGCAACAGCGGAAAGATCAGCGCCACCCAGGAGAGGGTGTACAGCAGGAGAGGGGGCATGTTCTTTTTCAACCTGTCCAGCACGAACATGAATACCCCCGCCATGGCCAGCCCGTAATAGATCCACGCGTCACCGGTGTATTCCCGGGCGGCGGCGGCCAGGCAGAAGACGACGTAGATCACAATCACCCCCATCCAGACCAGGGAAACCATGTCCCGGGCGGCGGAGTCCTGCCCGTCTTCCTCCTCTTCTTCATTCCACCGTTTGCGGCTGAACATGCTGAGGATGACCAGAGCGACGAGATACCAGGTGGGCGTGGACAGCTGGCCGCCCCAGCCTCCGCCCATCGTTCCATAGAAGTAGGCAGGGATTCCCGCTCCCGTAGAAAAGGAGACGGCGGCAAAGAATGATGCCATGACGAATCCGGAGGACAGGCTCCCCTTTTTGTGCGGATTGGAGGAAAAGTAGAGGAAGAGCAGGCTGCAAATACCCGGAAGCAGGGCAAACTGGAAGATGACCACGCCCAGTTGGAAGAACATGATCCACAGCCCCGTCACGGCCGCCACCACAATGAGCAGGGAGATGACGAAGCAGTGCTTTTTGGCAAACAGCAGGCATTCATCCGAGTATGCCGCAGGGCCTCCCCGGAATATTTTAAGCACCCGGTCCAGCATGTTGACGCACCAGACGGCCACAAAGAGGAATTGGTACAGCCAGGGGGTGGAGACTACCACCAGATGGGACTGGCTGACGGCAAAAGCCCATGCAATGGCTGCAGAAGGAATCTCCAGTCCCATCAGGGAAAACCACGCCCACCAGGGGGGTCTCTTCAGCACCTGCTCCATTTTCCGTTACATCATCCCCATAACCGTTCCTCCCGCAAGCTCCCGAACCGTCATTCACAAACTTCCGCATTTTTATGCGGGGATGCTTGACATGCAATAAAACACTCCTATACTGGTGCTCCCCTTGCGTCGGAAACGCAATACATCACCATGAAGAAAGATATTCATCCCCAGTACAATCCGGTCGTTTTTGTCGACATCACCACCGGACGCCGCTTCATCACCCATTCCACCGTTCGCTCCCCCAAGACGGAAGTTATTGACGGGGTTGAACATTTCGTGGTTTCCTGCGGCATCACCTCCGACTCCCACCCGTTCTTCACCGGCAAGAACCAGTTCGTGGACACGGAAGGCCGCATCGACAAGTTCCAGAAGCGTTTCGGCGCCGTCCGCCGCAGCGGCGGCAAGCCCAAGCTCAACAAGTAAGGCTTGTCCCCAACAGTTTTCCAACCCCGTTTCCTTTCCGGAAAGCGGGGTTTTTTATTTGCAGGCTTCTCTTTGCCCCTTTTTCCTGCTTCACTGGCGGCAGCATGACGTTGACACCAGACCATTTTGACAAGCAGTCTGCGGAGCTTCTCCGCTCCGGCCGTCCCGTCCTTGCCGGAATCAGCGGCGGACGGGATTCCATGGCGCTGCTTTCCCTGCTTTCCCAAATGCCGGGGTGCCACCTCATTGCCTGCCACGTAAATCACGGGCTGCGCCCGGAGGCGGAGGAGGAGGCACAGTTCGTATGCCAATACGCCGCCTGCCTGGGGGTTCCCTGTGTCCGGGAACGGGCGGACGTCCGCGGCATGGCCCGTTCACGTGGAATTTCCATTGAAGAAGCGGCGCGGGATGCCCGGCAGGCCTTGTTCCTGAAATGGGCTGCCGGCTATCCGGGGGCTTTCGTGGCCCTGGCCCACCACCGGAACGACCAGCAGGAGACAGCCCTTCTCCACCTGTGCCGCGGGGCTTCCGGCATTCACGGCATGTCACCCGTTTCCACCTGGGCCAACGGATTGACTGTCGTACGCCCCCTGCTGGATTTTTCCCGGAAGGATATTACCGCCTACCTGGAGCATCGCCATATTCCATGGCGGGAGGATTCCAGCAACCAGTCTGCAGAGTATACCAGGAACGCCCTGCGCCATGAGGTCATTCCCAGGCTGGACACGCTGTTCCAGCGAGACACCAGCCTTTCCTTTTCACGCGCCTGCCGCATTGAGAACCAAATCCGCACGGCGCTTTCCCAGGCGCTGGATTCCATGAATCTGGCAGACCCCCAGGGGCGCCTGTTCCTGCCCAAGGTCAACCAGCTTCCCGCGGAGCTGAGGCAATGCGCCGTGCATGATTACCTGCGCCGGCAGCATATTCCGGACCTGACGGAGGACGCCGTGCTCCGGGTGATGAGCATTCTGGATACGGACGGTCCTTCCCGGACTTCCCTGCCCGGCGGCAAGCTGGCCGTACGCAAGGAGAAGCGCCTGATGGTCACGGATGCGCCGCGCCCAATCAATAAAGGGGAGCAACCCCCTGCGGGTACAGCAGGTGGAATTTAATGGCTTCATTCCCCACCACCAGAGCGGTGCCGAACATCCTGTCTTCATCCGTCAGCCGCGGGAGCTGGGCAATCGGGAAGAGCAGCCCTCCCAGAATGAGGCCGTAGTTGTATACGGACGGCATCATGCAGAGCAGCTTTTTGGAGATGTCCGCGGCGTCCAGGGTCGGGAAGACCCACACGTCACTGGGCTGAAGCATGGAGTTGCGGTGAACGCGCACGCTGTAGGAGTCCGGGGACAGGGCGGCGTCAATCTGGATTTCCCCTTCCACGGAGATTTCATTGTTCAGGCAGTCCTTCTGCACCATGCTCCGGGCCAGCGCGGTAGCGGCCCTGGTGCGGTCTGCAGCCAGTTCCGGCACGGACCCGGCGGTGGAGGCGCTCAACATGGCGACGCGAACGCTTTTGCCGAGCATGTGGCGGGCCATTTTGGCCGTTTCCACGGCAAAGTAGGCCATGTTTTCCACGGTGGGATCAGGGGTCACCCCGGTATCCGCCAGGAAGTAGATGCCGCGGCCGCCGAATTTTTTGGCAAATTCGGGAACGAGAACGATCGAGATGGCAAAGAGGGGCTTGGTAGGAACGGGTTCCTGCCGGTATTTGTTCACGGCGCGGAAGACGGAAGCCACCCTTTTCATGTTCCCGGCCACAATGGCGTCCGCCTGGCCGTAAAGCACCATCATGGCGGCAAAGTGGACCGGCTCGGAGACGATTTCACGGGTGTTCATGGGCAATCCGTTGCCGAACATTTGTTCCGCCCGTTCATAGCGGTCGCAGAACATTTGAAGGTCCGAGCTTTTTTCCGGCTCAATGATGCGGACGAATTTCAGGGAAATTCCGTTCATTTCCGCCATCCTCCTGATGACTTCCTTCCTGCCCAGCAGGATGGGCACGCCTGCCTGTTCCGCCACGAAGCGTTCGGACACGCGCAGCACGCGAACATCCTCCCCTTCCGGGAAAACGATGCGCTTGGGATGACGCTTCAGGTTGTCCAGGAGCGGTCCTGTAAAATCATTCAGCGGGGAAAAGCCTTGCCAATCACTCATATGTCACGTGTCCTATTTAACGCGACTCTAAAAAATCCTGTCCATAAAATCAACCCATAATGTCAAAGACGGCAAATAATCGGCAAATACGTCCTCCGGGTTGAACCGCCCGCGCCGCCGTGCTAACATGGGCATTCCTCCATGTACTGCGATTACCATACCCATACCCCCCTGTGCCTGCACGCCTCCGGCACTCCGCAGGAATATGTGCAGGCAGCCGTCCGCGCCGGCCTCCGGGAATACGGCATTTCAGATCACGCCCCAATGCCCGGGGAGCCTTTTGACGACTGGCGCATGAAGCAGGCGGACATGCCGGCCTATCTGGACTGGCTCACGGAGGCCCGGGAATGCGCCGCACCGCACCGCCTGACGGTCCGCGCCGCGCTGGAATGCGACTGGTTTCCCGGCATTGGGCCATGGATAGAGCACTTGCAGAGCCTGCACGCATGGGATTACCTGATCGGGTCCGTCCATTATCTGGGGGAGAAGGAGGAGTTTGACAATCCCTACAAGATGGATTTCTGGAACCGGACGGATGTGGAGGACGCATGGAGGCAGTATTGGGAACGCTTCCGGGACATGGCGGCTTCAGGCCTGTTCCACATCATGGGCCATGCAGACCTGATCAAGAAGTTCGGCTTCCGCCCTTCCGGAGATTTGCGTCCTTATTACGAACCGTCTCTGGAAGCCATGAAGGAGTCCGGCGCCTGTCTGGAGCTTAATACCGCCGGCTGGCGCAACAAGTGCGCCGAACAGTATCCGGACGCGCAGTTTTTAAAGATGGCGGCGGAGATGAATATTCCCCTCACCATCAGCTCAGACGCCCACAAGCCGGAGGACGTGGGCCGGGATTTTGAGCGCGCTGCGGAACTGGCCCGCCAGACGGGCTTCACGCATCTGGCCTCCTTCCAGGAGGGCCGCATGGAGCTGTATCCCCTGCCCGGAATCTGACCTTCCCCTTTCCTCTGCGGGAAGGGAATGCTTCCCGGGGCCGCGGCGTCTGCCGCCTGGGCAGCCCGTGCCTTGAGTTTTCTGTTCCGGCAGCCCGTTTGCTGCGGAGGCTGACGCACGATTTCCGGAAGAAGAGGAGGAACCCGCGGACGCACTTTCAACCACCGTACAAGCCAGGCTTCACAGGCAAAGGCATTGGACGCGGTGGAACGGGGCGGGGAGGGACGGGATGGGGCCTTGGCGGCAGGGGGGAAGGCCGGATAATGACGGGCGGCGGATAGTTCCACGTCCTGATAATCGGAGGGACAATGATGCGCTCCGTTCTCGGCTGGCTGGCCACCTCCCTTACTTCCCCCTGCAACTGGGAGACCTGCTTGTTCAAGTCCGCAATTTTCTTCTGGGTTCCGTCCTTCAGAGCCAGGTATTTCTTTTCCAAATCCTGCCAGTACTGTTCGGCGGTCTCCCTTTTTTTACGGATGGCGTTCACCTGTTCCTGATAGGTTCCCATCCTCGCACGGAAGATACGGGCATCCTCCGGCAGTCCCACGCGGTCCGCTTCCAGGGCATTCCATTGCAGGGCCATGACTTCCGCCTCCACCTGGGAGAGTTCCCCCAGCAGCAGAAACATGCGGGAGATATCCGCTCCTTCCAGATAACGGGGATGCCGCTCCGCTTCAGACAGGGATTCCCTGATTTTCCTGGCTTCTTCATCAGCCGCCTTTCTGGCCTCTTCCGCCTTTTTCCTGCGCGCCGCGTCCTCCAGGCGCCGCTGGTCCAGCCTGGTTTTCACGTCCTCCGGCGTCATCCTGTAATCCTTCTGCTGGGCATCCGTGAGCTCCTTGTAGGAGACCTTGGCCACCCCGTCCGTGTACTGGACGCTGACAAAGTCGTCTCCGGAAGACACCACGCTGGCGTCTTCCAGCACCCTGCCGGACCGCAGGGTCATATTTTCCGCCAGGGCCGCAGGCAGCAGGGCGCACAACATCAAAAAACAGGTTCCAGGCTTCATATGATTCTCCTCTTCTACGTTGGTAAGAGGCGTGGGGAAAGAAATTTATTCAAAAAAAATAGAACCAGAGGTTAATACTGGCGCCGCGGCCCGGTTTTCGCTAGCATCACGCGAGTCATTTACACGTGTTATGAGTCTCTATTCTTCATCCTGGTCCCCTTTACCCTCTCTTCCCGATCCGGAAGGTTTCGCCGGCATGTATGCCGGAACATGCGGAGAAACAATGATTTGTGCCGGCGGCACCAATTTCCCGGACAAACCCATGCTTGAAGGCGGCGCCAAAACGTGGACGGACCGCATTTTCACGCTGTCTCCGGGGGAGAATGGGTGGACGGAGGCAGGAACGCTCCCCGCGCCTTACGCGTACGGAGCCTCCGCCAGCACCAGGGAAGGCCTGCTGTGCATCGGCGGCTGCGGCAAGGAAGGCCACCGGAAGGACGTTTACCTGCTGAGCACTGCGGACGGAGCCGTCACTGTGACTCCCTTCCCTCCCCTTCCCATAGCCCTGGCTTACACGGCCGCCGCCGTTCTGGGCGGCAAGGTTTATCTTACGGGAGGCTGTGAGCGCCCCGGGGAGCAGGACTGCACCAACCGGGTTTTCATGCTGGACGCACGCGGGCCGGAACAGGGCTGGCAGGAGCTGGACCCGCTGCCGGGCCGCGGACGCTTCCTGCACCAGATGGCCGCGGCGGACGGCGTCCTTTACGTGCTCGGCGGCATCGGCCTCCGGGAGGAGGATGGCAAACAGGCCCGGGAATTGCTGACGGAAGCCTGGAGCTTCACGCCGGAACGCGGATGGACGCGCCTGCCGGAGATGCCTTACGCCATCGCCGCGGCCCCCACCCCGGCCCCGGTTTCCCGGAACGGCGTGATTTATTTGCTGGGCGGGGACGACGGCTCCGGAAAGAAGTATACCCCGCAGACCAACCCCGGCTTCAACAACCAGTCCCTGTGCCTGGATACAGCCGCCATGGAATGGCACGACGCAGGGCCCATCGCGGCGCCCAGGGCGGTCCTTCCGTGCTGCGCGTGGCAGGGCCGTTTTGCAGCCGTGAACGGAGAACTTAAACCCGGCAGGCGCTCCCCTGAAGTGTGGAGCATCACCCTTTCCTGATTTTTCACCCACATCCCATCCCTATCTTCCAGCATATGCACATTTCACGTCACCTTACCCGGTTTTCCAGGGCATGCGGCTCCGCTTTCGCCGCCCTGCTGCTGATGGCGGCCCCCGCTGCCAACGCCTCTTTTTCCGTGGATGTACACCCGGCCGGAGCCATTCCCGACCTGCCGGACCCGGCGGGCCGCGCTGGAATGGCGGCTGGAACCGTTACGGAAAGTGACGGCACCCAGTCCATCATCGCCGCAGGCGGCGCCAATTTCCCCCAGGCCGCTCCGGGAGCCTCAACGCCGGAAGAACGCGGGCCTAAGGCGTACCACCAGGATATTTTCAAACTCCGCAACGGCCAATGGAGCAAGGCGGGGACGCTGCCCGCTCCGCTGGGTTACGCGGCTTTTGCAAGCGTAGGCAAGGGGCTGGCGGTAGCCGGAGGCCATAATGCGGAAGGCATCCTGAAAGACGCCCTGCTGATCAAGGCGGACGGCTCCGTGGAAAAGCTTCCTCCCCTTCCCGTCCCCGTTACGGAAGCCGCCTTCGCTGCTCACGGAAACAAGCTGTTCGTCATCGGCGGACGGGACAGCGACCAGCCGGAAGCCGCCCTCAATACTATCTATATGCTGGACACCACTCCGGATACGGCCAAAATGAAATGGGCGTCCCTCCCGCCCTTCCCCGGTGCGGGCCGCATCCTCTCCACCGCCGCCGTCTGTGACAGCACCCTGTTCATCGCAGGCGGCTGCACCCTGTCCAGGGATGCCGCCGGAGAAACCGCCAGAACGTACCTTTCCGACATGATCGGCTACGACATGACGTCCAACGATCCCGCCGAATGGGGAGCCGCGGGCAAACAGCAGCCTGCCGGACCGGGAACGCCCGTAGCCGCCGCCGCAGGCCCCGCCCCGGTACGTGAAAATTCCATCATCCTCATCGGCGGGGACAAGCGCGGCAATGCGCCGGACCCGTCCAAGCCCGTGGTGCAGTCCCGCGACATCCTGGTTTATGACGTCATCGGAAACAAATGGACGCACCAGGGGGAGTGGCCCGTCGGCATCGCCACCGCGCCCGCCGTCGTGAAGGGTTCCGAGATCATGACCATCAGCGGGGAAACCGCCCCGGGCGTCCGGACCCCCGTGAACGCCTCCGCCTCCGCAGGGTACCATTTTGAAATGAGCACGGTTGATTACGCCGTTCTCATCCTGACCGTCATCGTCATGGCGATCATCATCGTTTCCGCCGTGCGCAACGGCGTTAAAAATGTTTCTGCCGTCACGGACCCGAACACCAGGCCGGGCCTGTGGGCCTGGGTGGCCGTCATCGTCCTGTGGTTCGTGGTCATGCTGAACTATTTTGACCGCCAGCTCCTTTCCGCGCTGCATGAACCCATCGTCCGGGACATTCCGCAGACGGAAGCCCAGTTCGGCATGGTTACCTCCGTCTTCCTGCTGATTTACGCCCTGCTCAGCCCGGTGGGCGGCTTCCTGGCGGACCGCTACAGCCGCCGCCTGATGATTCTCTGCTCCCTCGTCGTCTGGTCCGTGGTTACCTGGTGGACCGGCCATGCGGAGGATTACACGTCCCTGCTCATCGCGCGCGGCGCCATGGGCATCAGTGAGGCCTTTTACATCCCCGCCGCCCTGGCCCTGATTACGGACTACCACCGGGGCAGCACGCGCTCCATCGCCACGGGGCTGCACATGAGCGGCATTTACGTGGGCATGGCCGTGGCCGGCTTCGGGGCCACCATGGCTTCATGGACGGGCTGGCGCATGACGTTCGCCCTGTTCGGCCTGATCGGCGTGGCGTATGCCATCGTCCTCATCCTGTTCCTGAAAGACCCGGCCAAGGCCCCTGCGGATACGGCGCAGGCCAAAAAGCCGTCCGAACCCAAGGAAAAAACGGTCCTGATCAATGTGGACAATGACGAACGGGCCATCAAGGAACCCGCGTCCAATCTTTCCACCGGCGCCGTGCTTTCCAGCCTGCTGAGCGGCCGCCCCATGTGGATGCTGCTGGCCGTGGTCGCCTTTGCAGGCGCCGGGAACTGGTTCCTGCTCACCTGGTACCCCACCCTGCTTCAGGATAAATACCAGCTTTCCTCCGCGGAGGCAGGCCCCGCCGCCACCCTGTGGAGCTCCGTAGCCAAGTACGTGGCCGTGCTGGGCGGCGCCATTCTGGCGGACATGTGGTACCGGCGCAACGCCCGCGCCCGCGCCCTGGTGCCCGGCATCACCTTCACCATATCCGGCCCGCTGGTGGTCCTGGCTCTGCTGCCCGGCATCTTCGGCTGGGACATTGCGGTTCCCCTCGTGCTCATGCTGGGCCTCGTCGCCACGCAGGGGCTGGCGCAGGGATCGCTGGACGCCACCCTCATGCCTGTGCTACGCTCCCATATCGACGAGCGTTATTCCGCCACCGGCTATGGCCTCCTCAACCTAACGTCCGCGGGCGTGGGCGCCCTTATCTCCTTCTTCGGGGGATGGTTCAAGGACCAGGGCGTTCCGCTGACCACCACCCTGGCGGCGGCAGGATGCCTGATGCTGCTCTGCGGACTGCTGCTCCTGATGCTGCCGCGTCCCAAACATTAACAGCAACCTTCTTTCATATCCCCAACCCCAGCCTTATGAAGAATCCCGCATGCCTGTACCTGGTGACGGGAGCCCTGTGCTCCCTCTCCTTCCTTCCCCTCGCGCAGGGGCGCACCTGGACCAGCGTCCAGGGGAAAAGCCTGGAAGCCGAGTTCGTCAGGCTGGACGGCCAGAAAGCCGTGCTGAAACGCTCCGGCGGCCAAACCGTCTCCATCCCCCTCGCCCAGCTTTCCCGGGAAGACAGAGATTTCATCGCGGCCCGGGGAAAGGGAGGGGCTGCCTCCTCCAATCCCGCGGACAATTACCACCTGCCATGGCCCAGGACCGTCAAATGCCAGGACAATTTCAAGGTGGAAACCATCAAGGAGGAACAAGGGGAGTATATTTATGAAACGCCCCATTTCCGCTTCATCTGCGACGCAAAGCTGGGCGCCGGCATGATCAAGCGCCTGGGCCTTCTCTTCGAGGCCACCCACCTGGCGAACAAAACGCTTCCCATCGGCAACATCCCCCCTCACGACGATTCCGCCAAATTCCCCGCCTACCTGTACGAAAAGTTCAGCACGTACCTGGAAAACGGAGGCCGTGAAGGCACGGCAGGCATTTTCCTGGGGACGACGCGCAGCGGAGACCGCGGCAAAATCCTGGTCCCGTTTGATTCCCTGGGCGTCAAGACCATGGGGAGCACGTACATCATTGACCGCGACAAGGATTCCTCCACCCTCATCCATGAACTGACGCACCAGCTCATGTCCCCGGAGGCCAAGCAGGCAAGCTGGTTCTGTGAAGGCTCCGCGGAATACATGGGGATGACCCCGTATTCCGGAGGCCGCTTCAACTTCGGGGCCAACCGTTCCCACATTGTCTCCCGCGTGACGGAATACGGCAAGAAAAATACGGGGGGCCGCGCCCTGGGGGACGACTTTGAGGCGCCCAGCCTGGAGTCCTACATGAACATGCCCTATTCCCAGTTCACGGGAGAGAACGCCAACCTGAATTACGGCCTGGCCGCCCTGATGGCCTACTATTTCTACCACATGGACGGCAAGGGGGACGCCCAGCGCGTGAAGAACTACATGAAGGCCATCCAGTCCGGCAGCAGTGAAAAAGAAGCGCAAAAGCTCCTCCTTGATGGCCGGAGCTATGAGGAGCTGGCCAAGGAGATTGAACAGAAATGGCGCAAGGCCGGCGTTAAAATCCGCTTCCGCTCCTCCTCCTGACCCGCGCCGCGCATGCGGAAAGACGCTTCCGTCAATGGCCGGAGGACAGTCTGTGCCCTGAAAAACCGTTGACATGGCAGGGAAAGGCGGCACACTTTCCACCAGCAGGGGCTATCAGACACGCATGGCAGAAGACGCTTCCATAACCGCCCTGATGGACAGGGTGGCCCGCACCGCACCCTTTCACCGGGAACTCGCGAAACTGGGCACGGAGGAACAGGCGGTTTTCGACCATACCTCCCTGCCCGGGGTTCCGTTCGTGGCGGCCCTGTGCATCAGGACCATTCCGGACACCGCCCGGGCCTGGGTGATCGCGCCCCATCTGCGCGCGCAGGAATCCCTTGCCGCGCAACTGGAAACATGGGGAGTGCGCAACATCCTCTTCGTCCCGGAAAAAGAGGTGGCCCTGGGGGAGGAAGTGGGAGACCCGGAGCTTGCCGCGGAACGGCTGAACGTCCTTCACCGCATCGCTTCCGGCCATGTGGGCAGGCAAACCGTCGTTCTGACGGAAGGCAGCCTGAATGACGAGGTTCCCTCCCCCGACGGCATGCAGAACCAGGGAATGACCCTGAAAACGGGAGAAACGCACGCCCCTGACGATTTGATACGGCTGTTTGAGGAGGCGGGGTTCGAGGGCGTTCCTCAGGTCATTTCCCGCGGGCAGTGGTCCCGCCGCGGCGGCATTCTGGACGTTTTCCCGCTCCAGTCCTCCCATCCCGTACGCCTGGAGTTTTTTGACGACGAGATTGAATCCATCCGGGAATTTGACGTGGACTCCCAGATTTCCTTCCGGAAGACGGAGCACGTCAACCTCGTCCTGACGGAAGCGGCGGGCGTGGAAACCCTGCGGGCCTGGATCAAGCCGGGCGACCTGGTCATTACGGCCCCTTTCTGCAAGGAACGGGGGAACGTGTGCATCCTCACCGCACCGCCGGAGAACGCGGAGGGGGAGGAGGACTTCTCCCTGGCCATCCATGACAATCCCCTGGGCAGCTTTGACGCCGGGGACTTCGTGATGCAGGAGATGCGGCGGGAGCTGGCGGAACGCCAGATCCGAGAATGGCTGGACCGGAAATGGAACGTCAGCATGTTTTTTCCCAACGAAGGGGAGGAAGAGCGCTTCCGGGACATCTGCGCCGGAACGCCCGCGCTGCTGTCCATCACCGCCCTGCGCGGGGACCTGCCCGGCGGCTTCAGCATTCCGGGGGCAAAAACGGCCGTTCTCTCCTCCTCGGAGCTGTTCGGCAGGTACCAGTCCGCCACGGCGCGCCGCCGCGCCAGCCGGGAGGACAAGGCCCGCAAGGCCCGCGCGCAGGCCTCCCTGAAGGACATCAACCCCGGAGACCTGGTGGTGCACACCAGCTACGGCATCGGCAAATTCATCAACATTTCCACCTCTCCGGACTCCGGAGACGAGGAAATGAACATCCTTTACCGGGACAATACGATCCTGCACGTCCCCCTCAGCCAGGCGCACCTGGTTTCACGGTACATAGGGCTGGGCAGCAAGACGCCGGAACTCAACAAGCTGGGGGATTCCAAATGGCAGCGCGCCAAAAAATCCGCGGAACGCTCCGTGGCGGACTACGCCGCCCAGCTCCTCAACGTGCAGGCGGAACGCCAGACAGGAAAGGGCTACAGCCACCCTCCGGACAGCAAATGGATGTGGGAGTTTGAAAGCTCCTTCCCCTTCCGGGAGACCCAGGACCAGCTCCGCGCCATCGCCCAGACGAAGGCGGACATGGAAGCCACCCGCCCCATGGACCGCCTGATCTGCGGGGACGTGGGCTTCGGCAAGACGGAGGTGGCCATCCGCGCCGCCTTCAAATGCGTGACGGGAGGCCGCCAGGTGGCCGTGCTGGTGCCCACCACCGTGCTCGCGGAACAGCACTTCCGCACCTTCAAGGAGCGCATGAGCGAATACCCCGTGCGGATTGAAATGCTCAGCCGCTTCAGCAGCGCGGCGGACGTCCGCTCCACGCTGGAAGGGCTTAAGTCCGGGGCCGTGGACATCGTCATCGGCACGCACCGCCTCATCTCCGAGGACGTGTCCATTAAAAACCTGGGCCTGGTGGTGATTGACGAGGAACAGCGCTTCGGCGTCAGGCACAAGGAGAAATTCAAGGAACGCTTCAAGGGCATTGACGTGCTCACGCTGTCCGCCACGCCCATTCCCCGCACCCTGTACATTGCGCTGATGGGAGCGAGGGACATGAGCTCCATTGAAACGCCGCCCGTCAACCGGCAGCCCGTGCAGACGAGCGTATGCCCCTATGACGAACGCATCATGAAGAAGGCCATGGAGCGCGAACTGGAACGCGGCGGCCAGATTTTCCTGCTGCACAACCGCGTCAAAACCATCGAACTGTTCCGGGACCGCATCCAGGCCCTGGTGCCCAAGGCCCGCATCGTCATCGGCCACGGACAGATGCCCAAGGACGAGCTGGAGAAGGTCATGCGCACCTTCGTGCAGGGGAAGGCGGACATCCTGCTGGCAACCACCATCATCGAATCCGGCATCGACATCCCGAACGCCAACACCATCATCATTGACCGCGCGGACCGCTTCGGCCTGGCGGACCTCTACCAGCTCCGCGGCCGCGTGGGCCGCGCAGGGCACCGGGCCTACGCCTACCTCATGCTCCCCAGGTCCGCCGCCACCACGGGAGACGCCCGCAAGCGCGTCTCCGCCATCAAGCAGTACACGGAGCTGGGTTCCGGCTTCAAGATAGCCATGAGGGACCTGGAAATACGCGGCGCGGGCAACCTGCTGGGCACCCAGCAGAGCGGCCACATTGCCGCTATCGGCTTTGACCTGTACTGCCAGCTTCTCCAGCAGTCCATCGCCCACATGCAGGGCAGGCACACGGCCCCCCGGCCGGACGCGGCCCTGAGAACGGATTTCATCGTGAACAGCGAGACGCAGTTCGCCGCCAAATCCCGCAAGGATTATCTGGGCGCCTTCCTGCCCCGGGATTACATCAGCGACGCAGCCCTGCGCATTTCCGCGTACAAGGACCTGGCGGCAGTCCGCACCCTGAAGGAGGCGGACGCCCTGCTCCGCGCGTGGGAAGACCGCTTCGGCCCTGCACCGGAAACGGTGCATCACCTGCTGGATTCCCACAAAATCAAGATACTGGCCTCCAAAGCAAACATCTCCATGGTGGAAATCAGCGGACAGCGCCTGATGCTCACCAGGAACGGGGATTTTATCCTGCTGTCCAACAAATTTCCGCGGCTGGCAGGCGTCTCTCCCGCAGACAAGCTACGGGAAGCGCTGGAAATGCTGAAGAACATCTAAACCGCGCCACAGCCTTCCCGGCCGGGCCATCCAGTGGAAACAGGAAGGCCCCGGCGCCGGGGCCTTCCGCCCCGAACGGCTTCCGATAACGGACGGAAACCGCATGCCGCGTTCTCTCCTTTCCCGTGGTAAAATCCTTCCATCAAATTCGCAGCTCTTCCGCGCCGGAAAACTCCTTCTTCCTCATCATTTCCATGATGCCGGACGTATTGGCCGGAGCCATGATGACCTCTATCGACCATTCGGAACTGTCCATTTCCTTTGCGTAATCCTCCATGTTTATGGAGACCTCCAGGACGGGAGACTCCCGGGTAAGGGCCGTACGGAAAGAACGGGACATGACCTCCTGCCCGTTCCGCAACAGAATCACCTTGTCAATAAGGATACTTCCCCCTTCCACGGAGGTCCGTACCAGCCGCAGTCCTGAAAATTGGCTCATCTTCCTGCCGGGAATGGAGCAGCGCATCCTCGTATAGGTTTCCTCCTTCTGCCCCAGAAGCTCCCAATGGGATAAAATGGGGGCCGACAAGGTAAGCCGCGACAGGTCGTAACCGGAACCGGCCAACAGCCTGGACAGGCGCGCGACCATCTCCGCGGAATATTCCACCCCCCACCCCTGGGAATACAAGACACCCAGCATATACAGCACGGAAGGATCCTGCGCGGCAAAGGACATCAGAAGGAAATCAACCGCCTGAGAATAGTTCTGGGACAGGCTGACCGGGCACTGAAGCATATCCGGGAAAAATTCCTTGCCCCCCACAAGAAGAAACGCCAGATCCCTCTGCGCCACAATAAAGCCCCCCATGGCCGCCTTATAAAGCCAGGCGCCTCCTTCCTCTCCGTATCTCCCATCCCGTTCAAAGATGAGACGGGCTATTTTATACTGGGCGGCGGGATACCCCGCCTTGGCGAACTTCCGCACCTGCGTCTTCTCCTGTTCCGTCAGCACGATGGAATCAATTTCCGTACGGTTCCTTTTCCGGGAGGCGATGAGCATTTCCCGGATCCTGCCGTTTTCCGGCCTGTTCAGCGAATCTCTCACCTCGGAGTCATCCATCGCGCAAATGAATTTAAAATGGGGCCTCACGGTTTTCCCGCTCTCCAGCGTCGTAACCTGGGAAGAAACAACCTTCAGCGGATGAGGAACATTATCCTTGGTTTCAAAACTGAACCTGTAAGGCGCATCCACATTCAGCGCCGGAAGATCCACAAAGCGGAACCCGGTGAGCACAGGACTCTCGATCAAGGTGAAGGAAAAGCCGTTGAGAGACCGGGAAACCAGCTTTCCCTCCTCATCACGTATGGTCAAATACAGGGGCGGGCACATCTTGTCTTCCTGAAGCACCCTCAAATGGACACACGCCAAGGAAAAGCGGTCGGGAAGCAGGGATGGAAGAGCATGGCGCGACAAAGACGGACTATCCAGCCTGACGTCAAAACGTTCCACGGGACTCAGCAAGGAAACGCCCCTGGATTCTGAAATAATCTGGGGAATGGGGGTGGACATTACACTGGGAAAGCGAAGCCCTAAAGCATCGTCCTCCTCCGGGCCGCCTCCCCAGTCATAAACAAAATAGCCGAGGGTTGCGCCAATCACGCCCGCAACAACGAAGAGCCCCAGCACCTTCCTCCATCCGGCCCCCCACTTTTCGTGCCCTTCCGACATGATGCGGGAAGAGGACAAGGCAAACAGATTGAAAAAACGCTTACGGGCGGACTTGAACTCCTCACTGGAGAACTTAATGGTTGAGAGCGCCCCTCCTTCCACTCCCAGATCCTTCATCCACTCTTCCGCGGAGTTATAACGATCTTCCACCCGAGGAGAAAGGGCCTTGTCTATGGTCCTGAGAAAATTTTTCGAATAATGGGAGGACAAGGGCGCGGACAATTCCAAAGGCTGTATGGTATCGTGGATCAGCCGCTCCTCTCCTCTGGGGGGCGCACCCCCCCTCAGCAGGGAATAGAACGTAGCGCCCAGGGAATAAATGTCGCTCCAGGGTCCCGTGTTTTTCCTGCCGAGAGCCTGTTCCGGAGAAGAAAAGCCATGAGTCGCCAGGACGGTCTGGGTATGGGTGCTCTCCATGTGGCGCGACGCGCCGAAATCCACGAAAACGGGCGTTCCCTCCTGTGTAAGCAATATATTTCCCGGTTTGATGTCCCTGTGGCAGATGCCTTTTTTATGAAGGTAATCCAAAATCTGGAGGATGTGCATCAGCAATCCCTTCAACTTGGCTTCCGAATAAAAGTTTCCGGCAAGCAGCTGCTGTTCTCCCAGGTAATCCAGAGGAAGCCCCTGAACATAATCCATGGAAAAATAAGCCGTACCGTTGCACTCAAAAACGGAAAGAACCCGGACAATACCTGGAGAATCCAGCCTCGCAAGAATGCGGGCTTCATTCAAAAAGTTGGAAAGGGTCCACTTGAAATACTCGGCGTCATGCTCATTATTGGGAACCACGCGCCCCGTAAACGGATCTCTGTAAGCATAGGAAGAAGGAAAATTCTCTTTTAAAACCACTTTCCTCTTCAGCATCAAGTCCCGGACCAGATAGGTAATGCCGAATCCGCCGCTTCCCAGCACCTTCAATATTTTATAATGCTCCAACGTCGCTCCGTCCGGGAGTTCTTTGGAATAAACGGAAAACTCGTTCCAGGAAGAGGGAGGTGTCAATTTGGATCCATGCACGGAAACATTATTCAAATGAGCATCTTTTCCCGGAACTGCCGCATGGTGAAAATCGGGAACACTATTTGAGCCGCAACTCTCCATCCTAATATCTGATCAGGAAATTACTTTTATCTTTTCCATCTAATTTGTAAAGATTATTCTTTTGCCGCTCACCGGGTTGGTTATTTCTCCATAACCTCTTGCACGGGAAACAAGACATCCGCCATTTTTCATCTTCATGAACAGCTCACGGCTTCCACGGATTTAACGGAGAACCACCCGGCATTCACGCAGGGAGGGCCTTTTCCCCCATTCCGGAAAGTAGATGCGCTGGTTGCCGCCCTTCCAAAACATACTTTTGCAATAAACGGGCCAAGATGGACGTATTCTGACAAAGATATGATTGTAAAATCTCTCATTATTTTCAGCAATATGGCAGGATGCCTCCTGCCCGGTTCCGGACAGGCGGGAGAATTGCATGCCTCTCTGCAATCCCCGGACGGCCGTCTGTCCTGGATGCTCCACGCGGATAACCGGACCGCCCATTCCCTGAAAAAGGGAAACAGGACGGTTCTGGAGCCCTCCGGCCTGGGCATCGTGGTGAACGGCAAGGACCTTGCCGGAGGCATTACGGGATGGAGCGTGGAAAAAGTGAAGGACAACATCCGCGACACCTTTGAAACGCGCGGCAAATACCCCTCCGCTTCCGTCCATTTTAACGAATACGTGGTTTCCGGGGATAATTCCGGCCTCCGCCTCCGCGCCCGCGTTTTCAACAACGGAGTCGCCTTCCGCTACGAGTGGACGGAAGACGTGCAAAAAGCGCCCGTGCTGAACATCGGGGAAGAAAAAACGTCGTTCGCCTTCCCGGAAAAAGCCGTCCTGTGGACCCAGGACGCCGCTTCCGCACTGGGTCCCTGCGAGGGAGTCTGGTCTCCTTCCAGAATAGCCGATTTCAAGAAAGACCCCGGCAATCCCCGCAGCCATGTCCGCACCATGCCGATTGCGGCGGAACTGCCGGGCGGAGGCTTCGCCCTCATCCAGGAAGCCGCCAATTTCAACAGGCAGTGGAGCGGCATTAAATTCTCCCTTCAGGACGGCGCATGCAGGACGGTATATTTCCAGGACCCGGAAGGCTTTTCCGCCCCCTCTTCCGCAGAGATGCCCTGGCGGGTCATCCTGGTGAACGACGACCTCAACGGCCTGGTCCGGAACGACGTCATCCCTTCCCTGGCTCCGGAACCGGACAGGAACCTTTTTCCGGAAGGAGCCAAAACGCCCTGGATCAAGCCGGGCCGCTCCACCTGGACCTGGTGGGACCGCGGAAACGTCCGTGAAGAGGACCAGTACGCCTTTGTCGACATGGCCTCCGAATTCGGCTGGGAATACCACCTCGTTGACGAAGGATGGAAGAAATGGGGCAAAACCGTGCCGGAAAGCATGGACAAGGTGGCTCAACTGGCCAGCTACGCCGCCGGCAAACAAGTAGGCATCTGGGTATGGGTGCGCTGGTCAGACGTCAACAACCCCGCCAACGACTGGGAAAGCATGCGCAGCTTTTTCAGAAGCCTTGCCAAAACGGGCATCAAGGGAATCAAGATAGACTTCATGGATTCCGCCTCCCGGGAACGCCTGGCCTTTTATGACGCCGTCGCGGAAAACCTGGCTAAAAACAAGCTCATGGTCAACTTTCACGGCGCCAATACCCCCACGGGGGAAGAACGCTCCTGGCCGCATGAAATGAGCCGGGAAGGCATCTACGGCGGGGAACAGAACATCTGGGCCGCCATCGGCGGACGGCACTACTGCGCACTGCCCTTCACCCGGCTGGTCTCCGGCCACGCTGATTTCACTGGCGGCTACTTCGGCCACGGGCCCAAGCTGCGCGGCTCTTCCTGGCCCCTCCAGATGGCGGCCAATATCATTTATACGTCCCCCGTTCTCCACTGGGTATCCAACCCCGCAGACATGGAAGCCGCCTTCCCGAAAGGCTCCCCGGAACGGGAAGCCGTCCGGAACATTCCCTCCGTATGGGATGAGACTATCGTCCTGCCGCCGTCCGCCATCGGGGAATGCGCCGCCTTTGCCCGGCGTTCCGGGGACCAGTGGTACATTGCCCTGATGAACGGGGACGGACGGGAACGCACCGTTTCCATTCCCCTGGACTTCCTGAACAGGAACACCGCGTACCGGGCCACCATCCTCCGCGACCTGCCGGAAAAGAACGACGGCTGGAAGGTGGAAAACCGGGAACTCCATTCCGGAAGCACCCTTTCCTTCACCATGCGCGTCAAGGGCGGCGGCATTGCCCGCCTGGTTCCCGCGCCTTCCGGCGACTAAACGATACTCAGTAACAACCTTTCCTATTGGGAATTGTATAGTTAATTCCGATGCTTAATAAGCAATAGATCACCTAAAGAACGTCTTTGAGAGTTTTTTTTAACTCTATTTTTAAGCAATAATTGTTCCTTTTCATCTAAAGGAGATTCATTCGTGGCTTGTCCAACTACAATAGATGGCTGAACATTATCTATATGATAACGGAAAAGTGCCAAAAATGGAGAGAATATATTAGAAAAATTCTCCATATCTTGCTGCAATTGTGTTGTATCTATTCTTTTCAATGATGAAGTATGAGTACTTTCATATACAATAGCACCAAACCAAGACTTTTGCTTTATAGTTTGTTTCAAGCGATGGGCTATATACACTGTACTTCTTAATTTCATACTGGCTACATCACGAGGATGATGATCCAATTCTTTATAATGATAAAGATAGTAATCCAAATTTCTTGATTTTAAAAGTTCCTCACAGTTTTCTGGGAGATAAATTTTGTTTAATTCGTCGGCATTAGGAGAGAAATCTTTGGTATATGGAGAACAAGACAGCCCGGATTGTTTAAATAGTTCACATAGACGATCTGTGTTTGTTTTTTCATCCCATAATTCAAGATTATATTTCTTAATCATTTGATTTTTCGGCCTCAGCACAAAGGGATGCTCTTCGGTTTTTGACTGAATCCCTTTTTCATAGGTTTTAAGATGTTCTTTTTTGAGCTTTTCATCATAAGAACCTCTAGCCAAACATTTATATTTATTTTTTAATTCTCCATCATCTTTTAATTTTATATAAAAAGAAAATCTTTCTTGAACTCCATTAGAAATCTCATAATTCTCATTTTTATCACAATACAATTCTGTAAGAGAATGCAGGGCTTTTCTCAATAACTCTTCGTATCTTTCTATTAAAGATTTGTTTAGTTTTATAGAATTTAATGGTATTATATGATCGTACCAAAATCTTCTAATGAAGTCGCAGATATAATTAGTGTGTTTCTGGTAAAGTAAAAACTCTTTATCCAATTTCTCAAATTCATTCAAGGTATCATTTGATTTTCTCCATTCACAAATCAAATTAATGAGCATACAAAGAAAACAAACACCAGCTAAAATTGAAATCGCAGTAGAAAATTTATCTGCGATAGCGAGTAATGTAGAAGCAACAGACGCAAAAAAACAACTTATAGCACTGAGTTTTCGCTCTTCTATAAATTGGAAAAAGTTTTCCTTTGAAGCCATAGAAATCTCTCCACCTTTTCTTAAATTACTTTATAAGAAATAAGTTTCAAATCATGAGAGAAATAAAACACTACACGAGATACAGTCCTTCCAACGGCTCTATAGGCATCAATGAGTAAATCGGCAGTTACACTAAAATCCAAAGCTTTGCAAAAACCATCAATAACTTTAGATAACTCTTCCGCTGGTAAAGGCCTCTCTGTATCCTTAAAAATAAATTCACAAGAATCCAACTCCCAAAGGAGTGAGTCTTTCTGTTGTACATTCTTATTCATTTTGATTCTATCGAATATCATTGATGATGTTCTCTCAAAGTCTGTAATAGTACTTGACCCTTAGGATACGCATCACGTTTAAAATGTGAAGTCAAAAAATGTCTTTCACAAAATTATCATAATTATTCACACGTTCTCAAAAAGTGAAAGATATCCTCTCCATTGTATATTTGTGATTTATGGTAAACCTTCAATGACTTTCTCAACAGCTATAAAAAATCTGTCATCTTCTCAGATTTCGTGAATTGTTTCCTATAACGAATTTCTCAACTTATTTCCTTTTGAGTCAGCGCTCGGACAAATTAATTGAAAATCTTACTTTACATATAGAAGCTGAAAACCACGAGGAAACCGAAAAAAGGTCAATCCGTGCTGGATTTCCCGGAGGCTTCTTCTACTTCCTTCAGAGTGCTCCACGCCGGGAGCCACTGAACGTTCCGGAGGCGGGAGCCGCGCTTCACCAGTTCCCGGTGCAAGCCGGGGAGGTGGGCCGCCCCGTAAAAGATGCCTATTTTGCGCACGTTCCGGCCACCCCACTGGTCAAACACTTCCATGCATTTGGCATTCCGCCCTTCCAGAATCACGGTATTCTCCAGGTCCTCCGGGGCATTGGCAAAAATGCGCATCAGTTCATTTTTCAGCCCCTTTTTATTTCCGGAAAGCAAATCCAGCATCAGGCCGAATTCATTAGGCTGGTACGCGCGGGGCTTCTCCACCAGGGAAGACAAAAAGGATTTGAGCATCAGTCCGGCAAAGCTTTCCCCCTTCCTGGCCTGTGCCAGCCGGAACTCCTCCAGCGTCATGTCCGCATGGACAAAACGGGGCGCGGAATAGTCAATGCTCTGGTACTGGGTCTGCAAGCCCACCGTATCACTCAATTTCTGATAAACGCTGCCCAGCAGCCCCAGCAGGAAGGATTTTTCCTCCTCAGCGCTTTTTCTCCTCCATTCCACGATCCGGTTCCATTCACGCGCCTCTTCCAGCGTCAGGCCGCCCAGCGGCTTGCTGCGGTCCAGCTTGCGGCGCAGTTCCTGCTCCCGCTGCAACCCCTCTCCGCCAATCATTTCAAACAGCACCACATCATACCCGCTGAACAGCTTGTTCAGGCGCGCATAGTAGGCCGCCTCCGCCACATGAATGGCTCCGATGAGCGCCACTTCCCTGCCTTCCCCGTCCACATAGGAGGCCACGGGCGTGGACAGGCTCTGCCGGTCGCGGGAGGATGATTCCAGCAGCATGTACTTTGCGGGGTACGCACCCCGCTCCTCTTTTTCCGCACCGGGGGAGTGCGCCGCAAGCACGGGAGAGCACCACAGAAAAACAGCCGGAAGGCAACGCAGCATCTTCATACATCATCAGCCTAGCCGGAGCCGCACGCAGAGCAAGCCCAAAAAGGGACTGCCCCGCCTTTACCCGCGGCAGCCGGCAGGCAAAAAATTCCCCGCACCCGGAGACGGGAACGGGGAATGAAGGGATTGATTCAAGGCTGCCAGGCGGAAAAACGCTCCACAGCCTGTTAACGGGCTACTTCTGGCAGCAGCAGCCGCACTTGTCCGTCAGGGCGCCCACGCCGGGGAGCACCTTGCCTTCCAGCAGTTCCAGGGAAGCGCCGCCGCCCGTAGAGCAGAAGGAAAGCTTGTCCTGGACCTTGAACTTCTTGGCCGCCGTCACGGAATCGCCGCCGCCCACGATGGAGATGGCGGAGGAATCCGCCAGGGCTTCCGCAATTTCCTTGGTGCCCTTGGCAAAGCAGTCCATTTCAAACACGCCCATCGGGCCGTTCCACAGAACGGTCTTGGCGTCCTTGATGATGGCGGAGAATTCTTCAATAGCCTTGTCGCCGATGTCGATGGCCATGCCGCCTTCCGGCACCTTGCCGCCTTCCGCGAAGGGAGCCGTGCAGAAGGTTTCAGCGCCGTCTTCAAACTTCATGGCTACGCGCACGTCCGCAGGAAGCAGGAATTTCACGCCCTTGGCCTTGGCTTCCGCCAGGATTTCACGGGCCAGATCCAGCTTGTCGCCTTCAATCTTGGAAGCGCCCAGGTCATACCCTTCAGCCGCCAGGAACGTGTTGGCCATGGCGCCCCCGATCAGGAACGTATCAGCCTTTTCCATCAGCTTGGAAAGCACTTCAATCTTGTCGGACACCTTGGCGCCGCCCATGATTACCACGAAGGGCTTTTCCGGGTTTTCCAGCTTGCCTTCCAGGTATTCCAGTTCGCGTTCGATCAGGAAGCCCATGGCGCTCTTTTCCGCAAAATGCGTCACCCCTTCCGTGGAAGCGTGGGCGCGGTGGGCGGTGCCGAACGCGTCGTTCACGAACAGCGTGGCATTGCCCAGAAGAGCCTTGGCAAATTCCGGATCGTTCTTCTTTTCACCGGGATAGAAGCGGACGTTTTCCAGCAGGACCACGTCGCCGTCCTTCATGGCGGCGCGGGCGGCTTCCGATTCCGGGCCGATGGCGGCGGGAACGAATTTCACTTCCTTGCCGAGCAGTTCGGAAAGGCGGACGGCAACGGGCTTCAGGGAAAAAGCGGGATCGGGTTCGTTCTTGGGACGGCCCAGATGGGAGGTGAGGACAAGGCGGGCGCCCTGGTCCAGCAGGAACTTGATGGTGGGGAGGGCGGCCACGATGCGGGCGTCATTGGTAATTTCCCCATCCTTGAGGGGGACGTTGAAATCCACGCGCATCAGGACTTCCTTTCCCTTGGCATCAAGGTCACGTACAGTAAGTTTAGCCATATCGGTTTATATTGTTTGGTTCAATGGAATAAAAAAGGGAGGGCATTTCTGCCCTCCCGGATAAATCCCCGGCCGCCTGGACAAACCCGGTTCAGGAACCGGAAGGTTGAAGCAGGCAACCGGCAAGACTTGTCGTGCAACTGAAGAGCAAGCGTTGTTCGGAAGAACTTACTTGCCGCAGGAGCAGCCGCAGCTCACGCTGTCGCCCAGCTTCTTCATGGCTTCAGCGGCGCGGTTGGAGTAGCCCCATTCGTTGTCGTACCAGCCGCAGACCTTCACCAGGTTGCCGCCGACCACATACGTGAAGCCGGAGTCAAAGATGCAGGAGTGGGGGTCGGAAACGATGTCCTGGAGAACGAGGGCTTCTTCAGAGTAATCCAGAATGCCCTTCAGCGGGCCTTCAGCGGCTTCCTTCATGGCGGCGTTCACTTCTTCCACGGTCACGTTCTTCTTGAGAACGGCCACGAAGTCGGTCAGGGAACCGGTCGGGGTCGGCACGCGGAAGGAAGCGCCGTTCAGGGAGCCCTTCAGGTTCGGCATCACTTCGCCGATGGCCTTGGCGGCGCCGGTGGTCGTCGGGATGATGTTGATCGCGGCGGCGCGGGCGCGGCGGGGATCGGAGTGGGGAAGGTCCAGGATGCGCTGGTCGTTCGTGTAGGAGTGAATCGTGCTCATCATGCCCTTTTCAATGCCGAACTTGTCGTCCAGCACCTTCACCATGGGAGCGAGGCAGTTGGTGGTGCAGGAAGCGTTGGAAACGATGTCGTGCTTGGCAGGATCGTATTCGCTGTCGTTGATGCCCAGAACGAAGGTCAGGTCAGGATCCGGGGAGGGAGCGGAAATGAGCACCTTCTTGGCGCCGGCTTCAAGGTGCTTCTTGGCGGCGTCACGCTTGGTGAACAGGCCGGTGGATTCCAGAACGACGTCTACGCCCAGCTTCTTCCAGGGAAGGTTGGCGGGGTCGCGTTCCACGGTGATGAGGATCTTGTGACCGTCAACGACCAGATATTCTCCATCAATGGAAATTTCACCGTCAAACTTGCCCTGCGTGGAGTCATACTTGAGCAGGTGGGCGATCATTTCAATGGGGGTCAGGTCATTGATGGCAACAACCTTGTTGCGTTCTTCCTTGGACATGGCGCGCAGTACGTTGCGACCAATACGTCCAAAACCGTTAATAGCATATTTGGCCATAAGATTGAGGGCTTCAGATTTGATTAATTACTAGTCCCGGACTTATTTAAGTACCATGGACGCCGTAAGTTTAAAAACGATTCAACCAGCCGTCAACACTATTGTTCCCCCATCATGGCAGTATGCTCCCGCGCCTGCGCAGACCGCAGGAAGCCCTGCCCGCGGGCATGCTCCCGCATGGAAGTCAAATGCTTGCAGAGCCGGTCCCCGGGTGGGGAAGACGGTCAGTTCATGGAGCGCAGGGCGGCGCGGATCAGTTCGTCCGCATCCGCGTCCGGATGGTCTTTCAGGTGGGCGGCGATCGCCTTGCGGGACTCCACCTGCTTGAACCCGAGCGCAATCAACGCCAGCTCCGCATCCCCCGCTGCCTGGGAGGTGGCGCCCTGCGCCTGGGCCTCCCACGTAGCGGCCAGTCCCACCTTGTCCTTCAGCTCCAGGACAATGCGTTCCGCCGTCTTCTTGCCCACGCCCTTGGCCCGCGCAATGCCGGAAACGTCCCCGCTCACCACCGCCTGCTTGAACTGCTCCACGGACAGGGAACCAAGAATGGCGATGGCCGTGGCAGGGCCGATGCCTGAAACGCGGTCGATCAGCAGCAGGAAAATGTCCCGCTCCGCATCCGTGGCAAAGCCGTAGAGCACCTGCATGTTCTCCCGGACATGCAGGTAGGTTTTCAGCGTCAGCTCCCTGCCGGGAAGAGGGTTCAGCCTGTCAAAGGTGGAGAGGGGCACAATCACCTCATACCCCACGCCATGAACATCCAGAATCAACCGCTGGGGATATGATTCCGCTACCGTGCCGCGCAGAAAAGCTATCATGCCCATAACGTGACACAATCCGGCCCGCGCTCAAGCCAAAAACGCATCTGCGGAAACCGGCCCCATCATCTTTTCTGGAGCACGTGCAGCCTGATATGCTCCAGATCCTCCCGGTGATAAAAACAGCGCACCCGGAGGCCGCGGGCGGTCTTCATCCGGCACCGGTATTCGCGCAGCAACCCCTTTTTCACGAGCCTGTAAATGTAGCTGCGCACCACCCCCAGCATGTTGATAGCCTCAGCCATGTCCATGTAGCACGGTGGCACGCGGCGGCGTACAGGCTCCCGCCGGGCGAGAATCCGGTCCACATCCGCACGCCGCCAGTACAGGGCCAGGGAACCCGTACCCTTGCGGACCACGCGGAAGCGGGCTCCGTGACGGTGCAGGTACTGGCGGGCGGCGGACGCGCTGCAGCAGAGCCGCGAGGCGATGGAGGACGTTTCCACGAACGCGCTGCCCGCTTCCGCATAAGGCTGGCCGGATTTGGGATTCGTTCCCCGACGGCGGATTTTCACATGTTCCGGGAAGCTCAGCTTGGGATTGTTAATGTATTCCCGTCCTCCTACTCCGATGAATGTTTTCTTAAAATGGTATATCATGGTTAATGAGTTTTTACATTGGGATTGCGAAGCTCCATGCAGACATTCCGCACGAAACTCTAACATTTTTGGAAGATTCCAAAAATGCATTGAGTCCAAGAATGTTCAACATTTTTCTTTGTTTTTCTGTTTTTCACATTCATACTGAACTCATTTCATCGCAATATATGCCCGGAGGCCGTATCAGCCAATCACAGGAAAAGGGCCTACGCCCCCGGCGGAAACAGCATGTTCCTCAACTCTTTCCGCCCCGCAGGCCTTCCGTTCCGGTGAATACAGAGGTTCACGGGCACAGGGAAAAACCCCCTTCCACTAGCGTTTTTACTGGCGCCGTACGGTTCAAGGGAAAACTTTTTTCCCGCTATGATTCTACCATACGGTTCCACGCATGCACGGCCCATTTCCAGAAAAGGGCCTGGGAAATTTTATGAAAGGCCTTCCGCGTTCCATCTCCCCAGCGGCCTGTTCCCATCCCGGACGCCGGCCCACGTGTTTTTTCCGGCATTCCATGGATTTTCCGGGAACCGGGGCAATAAAAAACCCGGCTTCCCTATGGAAAGCCGGGCATGAAAAAAGAATGTTTCAGGGCAGGAGCTTCGCGGGCCGCCCTTCAAAAATCCCGCGCTGGGGAACGAAGATGCGGTCATTGGGCTGAATGGGAATCGCCCTGTCCTTGATGGAGAAGTAATCGTACGTCACGGTTTTTCCGCCGCGCGTCACCTGCACGTACCGGGAACCCCAGTCCGTAATGTCGCCCGCGCCCACAATCGCTTCCAGAAGCGTCATGCCGCGCCGCCACAAGACGTTTTTCTTCATGGCTACGCCGCCGCTCACCAGCACAATGTGCTCCGTCAGCCGCGCGTCCGAACTCTGCACCTTCACCAGAAAGGTGGGGGCCGTGTACAATTCCGCCTTCTTATAGGCGGCCATCAGCATATCTTCAATCTGGCGCGCCGTCTTGCCTACCACGCGCAGCACGTCGTGGCCCGGCGGAAGCTGGGGCATGCGTATCGTCCCGTTGCCGTCCAGCAGATACTGGCCGGAAATGGCCGTAGCGTCATCCGCAGGAATGCCGCGCACCTGAATTTCAATGGTGCCCTGCGCAGGCACGGCGTCCGGAGACTGGGCGGACGCCAGCCCCGCCGCACCCAGCAAGAGGCAAAGGAGGGAACAAATGTATTTTTTCATGGAGCAATGGGTTAGTACAGATCTTCACTATCATGGGACTGGGTGGCCGCCAGCTCCTTGGCCTTTCCGGAACGCTCGGCCTTCTTCATGGAAGAGGCGTCCGCATTCTCGCCGGAGGAACCGCCATCCGCAGAATAATAGGAGTAATAAGTCGTGTAATACTGATACTGGTGATCGGACGTGATGTCCACATTATTCATCACCACGCCGGCCAGGTTGCCGCCTACGGATTCAATCACCTGCTTCTGCCTCAGCAGGGCTTTCAGCGGCAGTTTGCGGGGCTGAACGACCATGAGCGTCATATCCACCTCACTCACGATGACGGCGGAATCACTGACGCCGAGGATGGGCGGGGAGTCCACCAGCACGATGTCAAAGCGCTGCTTCACTTCCTGGAGCAGTTCATTGAATTTGCGGGAATTCAACGCGCCCGACGGGTCGAAGGGCGTGGGGCCCGCAGGCATCACGTACAGGTTTTCAATGGGCGTCTGGAAAATCACTTCCTCCAGCGGGTAGTCTTCCAGCAGATAGGAGGTCAGCCCCACTTCATTGTCCAGTTCATAATACCGGTGAAGCTTGGAGCGGCGCAGGTCGGCGTCAATCATCAGGGTGGCATAGCCGCCCTGGGCGCAGATATAGGCCAGGTTGCACAAGGTGGTGGTCTTCCCTTCCCCGGCACTGCCGGAAACAAAGGTCAGGGAAATTTCCTCCAATCCCTTTTTATTGAATTCTATATTTGTTCGCAGAATACGGTAGGCTTCCGCGTCCGGGCCCATCACATCGGAAGAATGAAGGATCGGCACATTCTTGGGGATAATGCCCAGCACCGGAACCTGCAGGGCCCGTTCCACGTCCTCCATCGTCTTCACGGAGGTGTCCATGAATTCCAGCAACAGGGCCAGCCCGATGCCCAGAAGCAGCCCGGCCCCGGCGCCCACCGCCAGGTTGATGGTCACGTTCGGCTTGTAGGGAGCGGCAGGATAGGTCGGAAGCTGGTACATTTCAATCGCTTCACGGGGAACGCGCAGACGGGCGATTTCATCCTTGTACCGGGAATCCAGGTCCTTGAGCTGGTCCAGCGCAGCGTCATAATCACGGCTGGCCTGTTCATACATGGGAACCTGCAGGACATGCTTCTGGAGAGCTTCCTCCTTTTGAGCGACGGTCGCCTCCCAGTGCTTCCGGCTTGCGGAAACCATTTCCAGCTTGCTTTTCAGGGAGGAGCGCAGCCCGATCAGCTCCTTGTTCAGCTTCTCTCCCAGAATCCTTTCCGTCTCCAGCAGCGCCAGCATCTTGGGGTGCCTGGCCCCGATGTTCTGGGCTTTCAGGTTTTCCTTCTCCTTGAGCTTGTCGGAAAATTCGGCATAGGTTTCACGCAGGGCCTTGGCCCCTACGGATTCCGCATTCAGCAGGTCGGAACTGATGACGTAATCCAGCAGCTTGTCGTCAGGCAGACGCTGCAGTTCCTGCACGTAGGAAGCCAGTTCCTTTTCATCCTTTTCAAACTGCATGGCCTGGGATTTGGCGTTCCGGAAGTCTTCCTCTTCCATGCCGGCCGTCAGAGTGCTCCGGTTTTCACCGTTTCTCCAGGTAGTGGGAAGGTAGGAGCTTTCCGCAATCAGCTTCTTGAGGGACATCATCTTTTCATTGACGGTATCCTCCTGTTCCCGGAGAACGTCCTTCAAACTTTTGATGGCGGTTTCCACCAGGCGGTTTTCACGCATTTCACGGTCCTGCTTGTAAGCCTCGGGAACCGTCTTGGCGATATTCTGCACCAGTTTGGGATCCGGGCCGGAGACAATGACGTCCACCAGGTCCGTCGCACGCACGGGAGCCACCTTGATCATGCCGGCCAGATTGGATGCCGCCATTTCATCCGTCATGCCCCATTCCGCGGCAAGATTCAGCTTCCTGGACACCACCTTCAGAACTTCAGTGGAAGTCAGCACGGAATACTGCATGGGAATGTAGTTAGCCGTCACGTTGGAGGAGGCGACCACGTCCCCCCCCTGGCCGATTTCCATTACGGGCTTGGGCAGCTTGATCTGGAACTGGCTCGTCGCCCGGTAGGAGGGCGGCATCAGGAAAGTCACTACCACGGAAATGACCAGCACCAGAAGGAAGACCAGGAAGACCTCCTTCCAGCGATTTTTTAAAACTTGCAAATAGTCAATGTTGCGTACGATGCGATCACTGTTCTGCTGATCCTGGGCATTCATGAAAGATAGTGAGGTAGTAAGATAAAAACTCCTCTAATTGTGAATGAACATTCGCAATTAGAGGAGTAAGGACATTAATGGTCAGTCAAGACTTAGAAGCTGTAATTCACGCCGAAGGAGAACACGTTGCGGTTGTAGGAGGGCATCGGGTAGTTATAGCCGCCGTAGGAACCGTTGGTGTAGGAGTACTGGGCCGTAAGAGCCAGCGCATTAGTCAGCAGCAGCTTGATGCCGGCCGTAGCATTGAAGGTCAGGTCAGACGTATCACTGTTGCTGCCGGAGCTCAGGCGGCTGTACTCGCTGGAAATCAGGTTTACGCCGCAGTTCAGGCTGGCGCGGTGCGTCAGTTTCAGCGTGCTGTTCACGCCGAAGCGCCACGTTTCATTGGAATAGTAACTGGCACCGCTGTAGGGAATGTACGTATTCGTCGCTTCGTTGGAGTAGCGGATGAACGTGCCGATCATGAAGCGGTCGCTCATGCGGTGGTTCAAACCGAATTCTGCGGAAGGATAGGTCCTGGTACCGTAGCTTTCCACATATTTGAACTGGGGACCTACGCGGAGCGTGGCGGACGTATTTTCAGCCACAGCGTATTCAGCGCCGGCCATGACGAAGTTGGAGAATTCGTTGTTGCCGTATTCGCGGTCGCAGTAGGAACCGTTCCAGCTCAGGGAAATAGCCAGGCGTTCCGTCCACTTGTAGCGGTTGGTGAAGTCCATGCCCACATAGTCGCGGTTGTCCGTCTTGGCGGAGTCCTCCTGATAGTTGATCATGGAGAAGTTGGCGCCCAGCGTGGTGGAGTAGCGGGAGGTCCATGCCTTGCTCACGGAGCTGGAGACGTACACGTAAATGTAGTCGCCGTCCCGGCGGGCGTTGGCAATGCCGTTGGAATAGTTGGGTTCCGGCTGCCACGCAAAGGACACGCTGCCGTTGTAGCGCAGGGTCTGGTCAAAGCTGTGGGAAAGGTTGGCGGAGAGCGTGGAGTTGGAAAGTGATTCGTTCGTCTCTCCCTCAAGGTCCTTCAGGTAAAAGATACCCCCAAGCTTGGCGGAGAAGGAGTACTGGGTCACGGAATCGTAGTTGGCCAGGGAGGCGCCGATGTCCGTGCTGATGAAAGCGGCTTCCTGCTGGTCATAGTTGGAAGCGTTGACGTTGTCGTCATAACCGCCGGCCAGATTGAATGTCCACTTCAGGGGAAGGGATTCTTCCAGACCGACCGGTCCTGCCAGGGTGTACAGGGACTGCCCGTTGGCATGGACGGCAAGCATGCCGGCAGCCATCAAGGAGAAAAAAGGACTCTTCATGCTATTGATAAATGGATCGGGTTAATTTCCGGCAGGATTGGAGATGGGAGCGGGGCTTGTAGCAGAGCCGCCCACGGGAAGACCGCCCGGCAGGACCAGGGCCCCTCCGGATGCTTCCTCACCAGGCCTCACCAGACCGCTGGTCTGAGTGGTCACCCCTTGCAGAGGATTGTCAGGCGTCTGGGCCGCCACGCCCACGGCAATGCCGGGAACGGCATTGGCTACCATGGAGCTGCCCAGAGCTTTCGTAACCGCTTCCGAGATGGGAGAGACGGACGCATACGGGTGGGGCTGCACAGCCACAGCAGAGGCAATCACGTTGCGTACGTTGGCTTCCGTTACCTGGGTTCCATAGCTTTTAACGGCGGCGGAAGCAACAGCGGGCGCGCTGCCCGGGAAAGCGCCTGCGGCCATGGATACCAGGGAGCCCATCACCTGGTCAGACACGCCGGCCTTGACGGCGGCGTTCAGAATCTCGGTCACGGCTTTCATATCCAGGGCGCCGGCCTTCAGACTGGCCTGGACAACACCTGCCATTTGATTCATAAAAGCCTTTTCAACAGCAGAGGCTTTAACCTTATTAACAGCCGGAACGGCTGCCGGAGAAGCAGTTTGCTGAGCCACACCGGGGAGGGCGCCCGCAAACGCAAGTGCCAGCGCACTGAGCGCCGTCTTTGTCATGAACCTGGCTTTCATAAAGGAAGTATCTAGCAGGTGAATTTAATGAAAAAATGGAGCGGGTAACGGGAATCGAACCCGTGTGATCAGCTTGGAAGGCTGGAGCTTTACCATTAAGCTATACCCGCACAACAGAGGCATTATGTTCAAGCCTCGGGGGTAAGACAAGTTTTTTTTCATTTCTGTGTTAAAATATCAAAAAAGAAGACACGATTTTTCTGTGGTCTTGACATACCTGCCTTCTGCCGCTAAATAGGCATCCGCATTTCATGCGGGCGTCGTTCAATGGTAGGACGCGAGCTTCCCAAGCTTGAGACGTGGGTTCGATTCCCATCGCCCGTACCACTTTTATACCGCAAGCAATTGTTCCTCAATGCTTGCGGTTTTTCTTTACACTTTAAAAAGACGAGCATTCCGGAGGCTTTCGCTTTCCGGAAAATAAATTTCCCCCATTCCCGCTTCCCGGGTATTCCGGGAGAATTTCCGGATAAGAAAATGCCGCTCCCTCTTCCGCTGCGCCGGAAGCAGCCGCCTCCGGCGCAGCCGTGAATTACAGGCCTTTACCAGCCAAGAACAAATTTCCGCTGAATTTTCGCCAAAAGAAGAACCTTGCGGATCATCGTGCGGGTTTCATTAAGGAGGTTGAGGTAGAGGAGCGCCCGCCGCATGTCGGATACGTCCTCCGCCCGCAGGATGATCTGCTGCTTGACCGCCTCTGCAAATTCCTCATCCAGCGCGTCCATGCCGGCCAGGCATTGGTCCAGCCCGGCATAGTCGTTGCTTTCCATCATTTCCCGGAAACGGGGGTACAGGGAGGAAACGCGGTTGTTCATCCCCCTCAAGTGCTCTATCCTGTCCATGTCCAGCCCTTCATGATTGTTGTCTATGTAGGCATGGCTGGCCGTGGTGATGTTGGAGAGGGATTCAAAGACGGAGGTGGCGTATTCCACCATCTGCACGTAGCGCTTGCCGCGGTCCGCCTCTTCATCCGGGAGTTCCCGGACGACGGGCATGACTTCCATCGCCATCCGGTCGCTCAGGGAGCGGCGGATGCCGCGAGCTTCCTTCCGGAGCTTTTTCAGCCGCTTCCGGTCCTCCACGTTCAGGGCTTCCAGGTTCATTTCATAGATTTCCGCCATGCGTTTCATCAGCTCAATGATTTCTTCATTGTAGCGGGCGGCGCAGGCCGGATCCCGGTAATTGGCCACCTTCGCCAGCGCCGCGGCCTGGGTTCTTTTTTTATGGAGCCTAGAGCTTTTCAGCAGCAGGAAGGCTGCCAGGGCACACATGGCGACAATGCCGAACAGGCCTCCGTAAACGATGCACGCCGCCACCATGCAGCACATGGTGAATGCGGCAAAGGCCGTAAAGAACCACCCGGAAATTACCGTAATCACCCCCGTGATGCGGTACACGGCGCTGTCCCGCCCCCAGGCTTTGTCCGCCAGGGAGGAACCCATCGCCACCATGAACGTCACATACGTGGTGGAAAGAGGAAGCCGGAGGGACGTAGCCAGGGAGATCAGCAGGGCGGCGACCGTCAAATTCACGGAAGCGCGGATCAGGTCAAAGGAGGCCCCGTTATCCGGGCCGTCCGGCACGGGCTGGAAACGTTTTTCAATGAATCTTCCCACGCAGGCGGGCATGATTTTTTCCACCGCGCGGGAGGCGTTCAACGCATAGCGCACGGCCATGCGGGCCGGGGGGACGGAGCCGAACCGCTCCACGCCCCCGCCCTGCCTCGCCAGGTTGACCTCCGTATCCGTGACGGTCTGCGCCTTTTTGGAGAACATGAGGGCCAGCACCATGATGACGCCCGCGCTCAGCAGGTAGCGCCAGTCCGCCGTGACGGGGACCATGAGGCCGCCCATGGTGAGGGTGGAAAGGTCCGCGCCCTGCGCCGCAGCGGCGGACGCTATCTCCATGGAGGACTGCCCCGCCATGAAAACGCCGATGAAGTTGACCAGGTCGTTTCCGGCAAAGGAGAGCGCCAGGGCCATGGTGCCCGCCAGGACGGATATTTTCAGGATGTTGATTTTGCAAATGTTCTGGAGAACGGCCATCAGGACGGTCCAGAATACCAGGCTGCAGCATACGTACAGCCAGATGTGAGCGTCCAGGTGGCGGATCATGTCCTTGGTGACCAGCGTACTGCCTTTCAGCCCCTTGAAGATGGCGAAGTAGGTGATGGCCGTCAGGGCCAAGCCGCACCAGACGGCCCCCAGGTATTTGAATGATTTTTTGTAGTTGAAGGAGAAGATGAGGCGGGAAATCCACATGACCGTTATCCCGCAAATGAAGGCGACGAAGACGGAGGAGAAGATGCCGGAGATGATCGCCAGCGCCTTGGAGGAGTTGATGTAGCTGGACAGTTCCTGCGCTGCGCCCGGCTCTGCGGACCAGATTTTGAACAGGGCAACCGCCACGGCGCCGCCCAGCAGTTCAAAGACGATGGAGACCGTGGTGGAGGTGGGAAGACCGAAGGTGTTGAAGACGTCCAGCAGAATCACGTCCGTCAGCATCACCGCCAGGAATATCAGCATGATGTCATGGAAGGTGAACTGGGCCGGCATGAATACGCCGCTTCTGGCGATTTCCATCATGCCGCTGGAGAACAGGGAGCCGATGATGATGCCCAGGGCGGCCACCAGTATGATCGTCCTGCGCGGCGCGGCCTTGGAACCGACGGCGGAGTTCAGGAAGTTGGCGGCGTCATTGGAGACCCCGACGACGAGGTCAAAGCAGGAGAGCACCAGAATCAGCCCTATGATGAAGTAATAGATTGGGTCCATAAGCGTAATAAACGGCCCTCTATTACAGGAGGCCGCTTCCGCACGCCCGTTTTAAAACGTGAACATTCCGTCACATTGATGCAACAATATGATTTTCAATGAAAACCATAGCGCTACACCTGCTTCCCGTGAAATCTTCCGTTTCTTCCGGGTACTTCCGGAGCCTGGTTTTCCTCCGGTTCTCCGGCAGCCACGGCTCATTTTCCTGAAATCCCTTCCCGCGGAGTGGCGGCTGCCGCCTTCCATACAAAACAAAAAGGCCCCCCGGAAAACCGGGGAGCCTTGAAGTCGATTGCCGTGTCTCGCAGAAACGGACGGGGGCTTACATCATGCCCATGCCGCCCATTCCTCCCATGCCGCCCATGTCGGGAGCGCCGGAGCCGCATCCGCAGCCCTTCTTCTCGGGCTTGTCGGCAATGACGCATTCCGTGGTAAGCAGCAGGCCGGCGATGGAAGCCGCGTTCTGCAGGGCGGAACGGGTTACCTTGGTCGGGTCCACCACACCGGCGGTGAGCAGGTCTTCATATTTGTCCGTGGCTACGTTGTAGCCGTCGGCCGCTTTCTTCATCCCCTTCACCTTGGCGACGATGAGGGCGCCTTCACGGCCGGCATTGCTGGCCAGTTGGCGGAGCGGAGCTTCCACCGCACGATAGACGATTTGAGCGCCGGTTTCCTCGTCGCCTTCCAGCTTGAGGGTGTCAATGGCTTTCTGGGCGCGGATCAGGGCCACGCCGCCGCCGGGAACGATGCCTTCTTCCACCGCAGCGCGGGTGGCGTGCAGGGCGTCGTCCACACGGGCCTTCTTTTCCTTCATTTCCGTTTCCGTAGCGGCACCCACATGGATGACGGCCACGCCGCCGGCCAGCTTGGCCAGGCGTTCCTGGAGTTTTTCACGGTCGTAGTCGGACGTGGTGTCCTTGATCTGGTGGCGGATCTGGGAGATGCGGCCTTCAATGTCCGCAGACTTGCCGGCGCCTTCCACGATGACGGTTTCATCCTTGGAGACGACCACGCGCTTGGCCTGGCCGAGGTCTTCAATGCCCACGTTTTCCAGCTTGATGCCCAGGTCTTCCGTGATGCACTTGCCGCCGGTCAGGATGGCAATGTCTTCCATCATGGCCTTGCGGCGGTCGCCGAAGCCGGGAGCCTTAACCGCGCAGATGTTCAGCACGCCGCGCAGGCGGTTGACCACCAGGGTAGCGAGAGCTTCGCCTTCAATGTCTTCCGCGATGACCAGGAAGGGACGGCCGCTCTTGGCCACTTTTTCAAGCAGCGGAAGGAAGTCCTTCAGGTTGTTGATCTTCTTTTCGTGGATGAGGATGTAGGGGTTTTCCAGCACCGCTTCCATCGTTTCCGCGTTGGTCACGAAGTAGGGGGACAGGTAGCCTTTGTCGAACTGCATGCCTTCCACCACGTCCAGCGTGGTTTCAATGCCCTTGGCTTCTTCCACGGTAATGGTGCCGTCCTTGCCCACCTTGTCCATGGCTTCCGCGATGATGTGGCCGATTTCGGCGTCCCAGTTGGCGGAAACGGTGGCAACCTGGGCCACTTCCTTGCTGGAGTCAACAGGCTTGCTGATTTTCTTGAGTTCTTCCACCACGGCGTCCGCGGCCTTCATGATGCCCCTCTGGAGGGAGATGGGGTTGGCGCCGGCGGTGACGTTGCGCAGGCCTTCGCGGTAAATGCTTTCAGCCAGCACGGTGGCGGTGGTGGTGCCGTCCCCGGCCACGTCGTTGGTCTTGGAGGAGACTTCCCGGACAAGCTGGGCGCCCATGTTTTCAAACGGGTCTTCCAGTTCGATTTCCTTGGCGACGGTCACGCCGTCCTTGGTGATGAGGGGGGAACCGAATTTCTTGTCGATCACCACGTTGCGGCCGGCAGGCCCCAGCGTGCTCTTGACAGCCTTGGCAATCTGTTCCACGCCGCGGAGCAGAGCCTGGCGGGCGGTTTCGTCAAATTGGATTTGTTTAGCCATAATATCAGGTTATTTTAAAATGATGTTGAGTGAGTGTGTCGTGTGATTTAGCCAATGATGGCCAGAATGTCGTTTTCAGACAGGATGAGGTAGTCTTCTCCGTCCAGCTTGATTTCCGTGCCGCCGTACTTGGAAATAAGAACGTGGTCGCCCGGCTTCACGGTGAATTCAATCAAGGCGCCCTTGTCATCGCGGCCGCCGGTGCCTACGGAGATCACTTCGGCTTCCTGGGGTTTTTCCTTGGCGGTGTCCGGCAGGAACAGGCCGCCGGCCGTCTTGGTTTCAGCTTCAATGCGCTTGACCAGCACACGTTGTCCTAGGGGTTTGATGTTTGCCATAGTATGTTGTTTTTGTGTTGTTATAGATGAATATATGGATGTAATGTTCCGCCGGAGGGGAAGTTGCTCCCCCTCCGGCGGGAAGGGGTTGCTTATTTGTCGTCGTCGACGATTTCGGCGTCCACCACGCGGCCTTTCGCCTTGCGGGGGCCGTCGGAAGCTTCTTCCTCCGGAGCGGCTCCCGGCATGGGGCCGGCTGCACCGGCGGACTGCTGGGCGGCTTCCGCTGCCTTGTAAAGGGCTTCCAGACGGGATTCCAGGTCTTCCTTCCCGGCCTTGATCGCGGTGTATTCCTTTTTGGAGATGGCTTCCTTGAGGTGCATCACCTTGTCTTCGATCTCGCGCTTGAGGTCTGCGGGAATCTTGTCCCCCATGTCCTTGAGCTGGCGTTCCACGGAGAAGCAGAGGGAGTCCGCCTGGTTGACGGTGTCAATTTCCTCGGCGCGCTTCTTGTCTTCTTCCGCATGGGCTTCTGCATCACGCTTGGCGCGTTCGATTTCATCCTTGGAAAGGCCGCTGGAGCCCTGGATGGAAATCTTCTGTTCCTTGCCGGTGCCCTTGTCCTTGGCGGAGACGTGCAGAATGCCGTTGGCGTCAATGTCAAAGGTCACTTCAATCTGCGGCACGCCGCGCGGAGCGGCGGAGATGCCGTCCAGCTTGAAGTTGCCGAGAAGCTTGTTGTCCTCAAACATTTTGCGTTCACCCTGGCAGATGCGGATGTCCACGGCGGGCTGGTTGTCCGCGGCGGTGGAGAACACCTGGCTCTTGCGCACCGGAATGGTCGTGTTGCGCTCGATCATCGGCGTAGCGATGCCGCCCATCGTTTCAATGGACAGGGTCAGCGGGGTCACGTCCAGCAGAAGCACGTCGTTGACGTCCCCCTGGAGCACGCCGCCCTGGATAGCGGCGCCTACGGCCACCACTTCATCCGGGTTCACGCCCTTGTGGGGTTCCTTGCCGGCCAGCGTATGGGCCATTTCCTGCACGGCGGGCATGCGGGTCATGCCGCCCACCAGCACCAGTTCGTCAATGTCCCCGGTCTTCAGGCCGGAGGCGGCGATGCAGTCCAGCACGGGCTTGCGGGTACGGTCCAGCAGGTCTTCCGTGAGCTGTTCCAGCTTGGGACGGCTCAGCGTCAGCTGGATGTGCTTGGGTCCGGAAGCGTCCGCCGTGATGAACGGCAGGCTGATGTCATAGCTCTGGGTGGAGGAAAGGGCGATCTTGGCCTTTTCAGCTTCTTCCTTGATGCGCTGGATGGCGTCCGGCTGGTTGGAAAGATCCATGCCGGAGTCCTTCTTGAACTCGTCCATGATCCAGGTGATGATCGCGTTGTCCCAGTCGTCGCCGCCCAGGTGGGTGTCGCCGTCGGAAGCCTTCACTTCAAACACGCCGTCACCGATTTCCAGCACGGAAATATCGAAGGTGCCGCCGCCGAGGTCGTACACGGCAATGTTTTCATTGGACTTCTTGTCCAGGCCGTAAGCCAGGGCAGCAGCCGTCGGTTCATTGATGATGCGGCGCACCTTCAAGCCGGCGATTTCACCGGCGGCCTTGGTCGCGTTGCGCTGGGCGTCATTGAAATAGGCGGGAACGGTAATCACGGCTTCCGTGATCGTCTCACCCAGCTTGGATTCCGCGTCGGCCTTCAGCTTGGCCAGGACCATGGAGGCGATTTCCTGGGGAGAAAAAGTCTTCTTTTCCCCGCCTACGTCCACGCGGATATAGGCGTCCCCGTTGGGGGCCTCCACAATTTCATAAGGCACCTTCTTATCTTCTTCCGTCAGCTCGCTGTACTTGCGGCCGATGAGGCGCTTGGAGGAAAACACGGTGTTTTTCGGATTGGTCACCGCCTGACGTTTGGCGGCCTGCCCCACGAGGCGTTCACCGCTCTTGGTGAAGGCAACAATGGAGGGAGTGGTGCGCGCACCTTCGCTGTTTTCAAGTACGGTACCCTGACCGCCTTCCATCACAGCCATGCACGAGTTGGTCGTGCCCAAGTCGATTCCTAATATTTTAGCCATATCGTTATCTTAGATTGTTTTAAATGGATTTCGTTGAGATTTGATTTCCCCATGACCTGAAGTGTCATGCAGGCAAACTCATGTTCTTGCCTCTCTTTCTGCAAATGGCATGCCAGCCTTGTAAGCCCTGTTGAAAAATAAACATAAACAGCATAAATTCATCGTATTATAACATCGCATCATTTCGACCGCTCTTTTTCCTGCCGAGCAGCAATGGGACATATTGTCACACCAAAAAGAGACAAAATGTCACACGCGGCCATTTTGTCCCACACCCCCCGGACAGCCTATCCCCGGCGCCCGTCACGAAGCTTCCTTGCAGGAGGAAGCTTCCGCTCTGGTTCCGCATTTGCCGTAAGCCAGGCGTTTCATGAAATCCTTGTAAAGCAGCGTTTCCATGCGGCCGTCCCCGTATTCCACCACCGCGCTCATGGTTTCCACCCAGTCCCCGCAATTCAGGTACCGCACCTCCCCCACCATGGTATCCGCCGGATGATGCACATGCCCGGCAATGATACCGTCACACTGCCTTTTCACCGCCAGATTCTGGAGCTGCTCCTCATATTTCCCAATGAAATTGACGGCGGATTTCACGCGGCTCTTGATGGCGCAGGAGACGGAATAATATTCCCTGCCCCGCCAGGCGCGGTATTTATTGTAAAGCCGGTTGACCGTCAGCAGAACGTCGTAGCCCAGGGAGCCGAGCATCGCCAGCCACCGGTGGTTGGTGGAGATGGCGTCAAAACCGTCTCCGTGCACGCACAGGTAACGCCTGCCGTCCGCCGCCCGGTGCACGCACTCCCTGGCCATTTTCAGGCCGCCCAGATGAAAGGGAAGGAATTTTTCCAGAATATCGTCGTGGTTCCCGCGCAGGTACAGCACTTCCACATCCTCCTGCTCCATCTTTTTCAGCAGGGTGCGGATCAGGCGCGTATGCCGCCTGCGCCAGCGGCTGCCGCGGGAGAGGGCCCAGGCGTCCACAATATCCCCTACCAGAACTATTTTTTCCGCACGGACATGCTTCAGGAACCTCCGGCATTCGTCCGCCTTGCAATCCTTCGTGCCCAGATGGAGGTCTGACAAAAAGACCGTGCGGCATTCCAGCACCGCATCCCGCGGGGGGCGGGCGTAGCCGGTTCCATTCTCCTCCCGCGCCACGGAGGCCAGCAGTTCTTCAAACCTGTCATGGATGGAATCCCACGCTCTGGCGCGCACGGTCCTGCGGGCCTGTTCGCCGAGTCTCCGGATCATCCCCCTGTCCTCCAGCAGACGGTGCATGGCGGAGTAAAAACCCTCCGCGTCCCCCTTCTCCGCCTGAAGGCCGTTGATGCCGTCCAGCACCACATCCGCAGAAGCGGCGTACCGGTAGCTGACCGTAGCCAGGCCGCTGGCCATCCCTTCCAGCAGAACGTTCCCGAAGGTCTCCGTCTCACTGGCGAAGAGCAGCACGTCCATGGCGGCGTAATGGCGCGCGAGGTCCTCCCCGCTGCGCATTCCGCAAAACACGGCGTCCGGAAACTCACTGCGCAGGCTGCTCATCATGGGACCGTCCCCCACCACGACCATCTTCATGCCGCAGGCCGGGAACTCCCGCTGCAGGCGCGTGTACAATCCCAGGGCCGTCACCAGGTTCTTCTCTCGGGCCAGACGCCCCACCACGCCGAACACCACTTCATCCCGCCAGGCGCCCCATGACTGGCGCAGGCCGGCATCCCTCCTGGCAGGGTCAAACAAGGCGGCATCCACCCCGCGCCCCATTACGGAGAGGCGTTCAAATCCCAGCCCCTCCAGCGCGCGGCGCATCTCCTCCGTGGGCACCACCGTCATCCCTGCCCGGTTGTGGAGCTTGCGCAGGTAATTCACGGCGGCGGTTTCCAGCCCGGAGAAATGGTAATCCTTCATGTACTGGTGAAAATTGGTGTAGAATCCCATCACCACGGGAATCTCCAGAGCGCGAGCGGCCTTCACGGCGGAGGCCCCCATGGGGCTTTCCGTGGCAACATAAACCACATCCGGCCTCTTCTTCATCCATCTGGAGCGGAACCTTTCTGCGGAAGGCAGCCCTATTTTCACCTCATGATACATGGGGAGGGAGAGAGACGGCATGGCCGTCTCTCCGGGAACGGAAGCTCCGTCCCTCCCGGAAGCCCTCAGCACATGCACCAGATGCCCCCGCGTCCGAAGCCCCCGGACCAGCCGCTCCAGCGTCAGGGCCACTCCATTCACGTCAGGTTCATACGTATCCGTTGCCACATCAATTCTCATGCGCCGGCACCATGGGCAGAAAGGCCTTCCCAGGCAAGCTGAGGAGGGAAACGAAACCGTCACAGGCTGCTGTCATCCGTCCCCGTCCCCAGCAGGAGAAACAACCGTGCCGGACAGATTCCGGCATGTCCCCCCCGGCTTTTCCTGCACGGGAAACCGAACAGAGGAGGCGGCCTCCCCCACTCCCTGTTTGGAAGGTGCCGCCGGCAAAACCGCACATTTCCGTAAAAAAACAGACGAATCATTGAATATCAGACGCTCTGAAACTACATGCGGCCATCCGCGCATTATAAATCCGCCGTCAACCAAATTTTTTGAGAAAAAATGATTTTCATCGTATCCAGGACGGGAAAAATCACAATGGAATCCAAAGGCCGTGAAATCTGATATTCTTATTAACCATTGATAATGTTTCTATTATTTATTAAAAAAATTATTCCTTCCCGACAGCCGGATTTATAATCCGCCAAAATGCATGCATACGAGATACATAAAACGGAAATGAAGGAATATTTAGAAAGATTTTTAATAAAAATAATAATGATTCCCATGTTCTGAAAGCCGGGAAAACGTGGCGGAACGCCGGATGCTTATCTCTGCCTTTTCCCGGTCCGGAAACCGCAGCCGGTTATCTCCTTCATTGCTCCTGATACTCTTGCATATTATCCTTCAACCTGCTTTAAACACCCCGGATTAGGAATCCGGCGTCAATACTAGTTTTTCATATCAAGCCTGTTTCTCCAAATCAATCCAGTATTTTCCTAGACGAAAGCCTTGATAAAATATGTTTGTTAGAATAAAGCATAAATACTTGAATATAATGATTGTTCATCTTATTTTAGCGCTGTCGGCCATTTCATCCGGATTCCTAATTCGCTATTGAAACAACCGACCCCCATCCCCTACCCCATTCCCCCAATGAAATTGATAGATTGCTATCGCTATGCAGCCATGCTTTATGCATCCGCCTGCTGTACCGCCTCGCCGCTTTACGGCCCTCTGGAAACAGGCTTGCAGGAAGCCCAGCTTCTGAGTTCCCTGAAAGCCTGCAAATCCCTGGAAGGTCCGGGAACGGACGCCTACCTGAGCCGCACTGGATTGAACGGCGCCTACAAAACGAAAAAGCCCATTGGCGGCCTTTTCTTTTCACTTCATTTTGAGTACAACAAGGATGGAGGCCTGAGAGCCGTCTCCTTTTACTCCAGCACCAAGGCAGGCAAGGACGAATACGATACGCGCCTGAAATCCCTGTACAAGCGCATGCTGAACGGGCTGACGGGCCTCTATGGCCCGCCCATGAATCTGCCGGACTGGATTGAGAAGGAGTCCCTGCCCGCGGAACGCGTGCTGTACATGCACATGTGGCGCATTCAGCCGGGCTGCTTCCTGATGGCCGGCCTGGCCAACATGGGGGCCTCCGGCTACATTCCCGTTTTCCGGATTTCCCCTCCTGCCGGCATGCCGCCCAAGTCCAAAAAGGACAGGGACAAACTCAAATCCGAATGGGCCGCCATTCCCGAATTTTACGAATTCACCAAGGCGGAACGCTTCCTGGCCAATGCGGTGTTCGCCATGTCCCATAAAAAATATCAGGACGCGCTCCAGCTCTTCCAGAAAGCCGCGGACCTGGGCAGCCCCAACGGATACTGGGGACTGGCCTACCTGTACCGGCTGGGACCCGCCGGCGTGGAAAAGAACGCGAGCCTGGCGGATGAACACACTAAAAAAGCGGCCCTGATGGGATTTGCGCGGGCTGCCATGAAATTCGGAAAAACATGGGAACAATTCTGCAAGAACCAGGATTTCACCGAAGCTGAAGCCAGGGAATGGCAGAACAGGAACCTTCGGGCAGCCAGAGCCGGCTATGCCTCCGAACAATACAACCTGGGCATCATCTACCAGCACGGCTTCGGCGTGGAAAAGAACCTGGCCACCGCCAGGGAATGGCTGGAAAAGGCGGCCTCCCAGGACCATACCCAGGCCAAAGCGGCATTAAAGACGCTGCCGGACGCCGGAGCCGGAAACGCGGAACTCTCCTGACCATCTTCCAACAACCAACTCCCCCAATACCAAGCCGGCTGTAGCTTCTCCGGAAGTACACGCAGCCGCTCCGGCAAATCCCTATGAAATGCCAGACCGGCAGGGAGGCGGCCCCAACCGCTTCCCTGCCAAAAAGCCGGAAATGCAACGCCGGAGGAAACCGCGGGAAGCATCAGCAAATGCGGGGCAGCTGCATCCCGGAAGGCATGCCCAGCACCCGTTCCACCCCCAGCTGCCCCGTCATCAGCAGGGGCGCCGTTCCAAACTCTTCCACACGGCCTATGGCGCAGGCCCCGGCGGACACGCCGCAGCCGCGCATCAGGCGCAGGGCCTCTTCCTCATGCTCCCGGGGAAGAATAGCCAGATAACGGCCTTCACAGGCCACTTGAAGAGGGTCCAGCCCCAGCAGGCCGCAGGCTGCTCTGACATCCTCCCGCACGGGAATGGACACTTCATCCAGTTTCACCGTCAGGCCGGAGGACTCCGCAATTTCCGAGAGCGTGGCGGTTAACCCGCCACGGGTCACGTCACGCAGGCAATGCACGGGGATTCCGGCCCGGACGACGGCAGCCACGGATTCATGCAGCGGGGCGGAATCACTCTCCAGTCCCTCCCCGAAGGACAACCCGGCCCGCAGGCTCATGATCGTCATGCCGTGCCTCCCCAGATCACCGCTGACCAGCACGGAATCCCCCGGACGGACGGAAGAAGGGCTGATTTCCAACCCATGGCGCACCACGCCCGCCCCGGCGGTATTAATATAAACGCCGTCACCCTTTCCGCGCTCCACCACTTTTGTATCTCCCGTCACGATGCGGACGCCCGCCGCGCGCGCCGCCGCCGCCATATCCTGCACCACGCGGTTCAGCGCCTCCAGCGGAAGCCCTTCTTCCAGGATAAAGCCTGCCGTCAAGTACAACGGGTCCGCGCCGCTCATGGCGAGATCATTCACCGTGCCGTGCACCGCCAGGGAACCGATGCTCCCTCCCGGAAACTCCAGAGGCTGCACCACAAAGCTATCCGTGGTCATCGCCAGCCGCCCCGGCGGAAAATCCAGAACGGCCGCATCATTCTGCACGCCGCCGGAGGGAGTGCCGAATGCGTTCAGAAAGACGGAACGGATCAGGTCATTCATCAGACGGCCTCCGCCGCCGTGGGCCATCTGGATACGGTCGGAAACAGGTTCCGGAACAGGACATTCAAACATGGAATCAACTTCTTTTATAACGGTAATAGGCGGCGCAGGCCCCTTCCCCGGACACCATGGGCGCGCCCAGGGGAGCCAGCGGCGTACAGGACGTGCCGAAAAACGGGCACTCCGCAGGACGAATCAGCCCCCTCAGCACCTGGCCGGCCAGGCATCCGGAAGCTTCATCCGCGCCATGGGCGCTTTTTCCGCATCCGAAACGCAGGGCGGCATCCATGTCCTCCCACTCCCGGCGCAGCCTCATGCCGCCGCCGGGAATCAGGCCCAGGCCGCGCCAATGGCGGTCTTCCGGCTCAAAAACCTCTTTCATCCTTTCCTGCGCCGCCCTGTTCCCCTCCGGCTTCACATAGCGCCCGTAGGCATTCTGCACCGTGCAATCCCCGTTCTCCAACTGGCGGACGCACATCAGGATGCCGCGGAGCAGGTCCGGAGCCTCAAACCCCGTCACCGCCATGGGCGTCCGGTAACGAGCGGCCAAACGGCCGTAATCCCCCTCCCCCATGATGGCGCAGACATGGCCGGGGGCCAGAAAGGCGTCCGGCCTTCCCTCGTCCTGATCCATCAGCCATTCCAGTGCGGGGGGAACCTGCACATGGGCACAGAGCACGGAAAAATTGGCGTAACCCAGCGCGCGGGCCTGCTGCATGGCAAGAGCCGTGGCCGGAGCAGTCGTCTCAAATCCTACGGCGAAAAATACCACTTCCGCTTCCGGATGGCTCCCGGCGAAAGCAACCGCTTCCAGCGGTGAATACATCAAAAGCACGTCCCCGCCGCGAGCCTTGGCGGAAAACAAATCTCCGCTGGAGCCTGGCACCCGCATCATATCCCCGTAGCTGCACAAAACCACGCCGGGCCGCAGGCTCAACTCCACGGCCTGGTCAATCAAATCCACCGACGTAACGCAAACCGGACAGCCGGGGCCGTGAATCAGACGAAGCCCAGGAGGAAGCAGCTCCTCAAGCCCCAGGGAGGCAATCGCATGCGTCTGTCCCCCGCACACCTCCATCACCGTCCACGGACGCGTCACGGCATGGCGCAGCTCCTCAAGCAACTGCTGAACTTCCTCCTGCATAAGCCATTAAAAATGTTCAATCCGGCAAACGACCCTCCCCTTACACGGGATCGGTATTCTCCACGATCTCCCGCATTTCCCTACGGGTTTGAAGCGCGGTCTTCTCATCCAGCACGCTCAGGGCCATCCCTACATGAACAATAACGTAATCCCCCAGGACGGCCTCCGGCACGCAGGCCAGGTTCACTTCACGGGTCACGCCGCCGAAATCAACCACTCCCAGCCTGAACAGCGGGTCCGTCTCATTAATGCTCACGATCTTTCCGGGAACAGCCAAACACATATTATTATCCTTTCCATTGGCGCACGACTGCCGCAGCCTGCCCCAGGGAAATTCCCCCGTCATTGCACGGCACCCGCTGCGGCAGGGACAACTGGCACCTTCTAGACTGTGCCATTCCCGCCAGGCCTTCAAGCAAAAAGGCATTCTGAAAACATCCGCCGCCCAGCACCAGCCTGTCCAGTGAGAAACGCTCCGCCACGTCAAAAGCCAGGTTCACCAGGCTCTCATGAAACTTGCGGGCGATGCAGCCGCGGGAAACGCCTCTCAGCAGGTCATCGTCCACGGCTTTCAGCATCGGGCGCCAATCCAGTTCCAGCAGGCCGCCCTCCTCATGCATGACCCATTCATACGGTTCCCCCGGCATTTCTTCCCCGGAAACCGCCGCAGCCCATGACTCCAGCATCATGGCGGCATGCCCTTCGCATCCCGCCACGCCGTCAAAGCCGCACCAGAAAGCCATGGCGTCAAACAGGCGCCCCATGGATGAAGTGGCGGGAGCTTGAATATTACGGGCCATCATCGCCTCCAGGGCTTCCCGCTTCTGCAAGGTCATTCCACCCTGCAGACGTTGTTCAAGCCCATCCGTGCGCCACGGCGCCATCTGCCGCGCCAGGGAACAGGCGCACCGGGCAGGTTCCCGGACCGCTTCATCCCCCCCGGGCAGCAAAAACGGCCTGAGCCGCGCCACTCTGCGGGGAGCGCCTTCCTCCTCCATCACAAAAAACTCTCCGCCCCATACCGTCCCGTCCGTGCCGAATCCCGTGCCGTCCCAGGCCGCGCCCAGGGCGGGCAACGGCGTCTCATTCTCCACGGCACAGGCCAGAACATGGGCCTGATGATGCTGCACCGGAACGACTTCCACATTCCATGCCCGCGCCAGACGCCTGCCCAGGGTAAACGACGGGCCGTCCGGATGGGCGTCCACGGCAATCACCTGCGGCACAGCACCCAGCGTGCGCCCCAGCGTCTCCACCGTCCGTTCAAACGCGTTCAGGGAAGCCGCGCTGTCAAGATCGCCCAGATGCTGGCTCATGACGGCCACGCCGTTCTTCAGCCAGCAAACGGTATTCTTCAACCCGGAGCCCAGCGCAAGAACGTCGGGAGCTTCTGCAGACGTGCGCCACACGGGCCGCGGAGCATACCCGCGGGCACGGCGCACCATCATGGCCCTTCCGTCCATGACGCGGACCACGGAATCATCCACGGGCCGCACGACCGGACGGTCATGCACAAAAAACACATCCGCCACATGGCCCAGTTTCTGCAAGCCTTCCTCCACGGAAATGCACAGGGGCTCCCCGCTCAGATTGCCGCTGGTCACCACCAGGGGCTTTCTCCATACATCCATCAGCAGGGCATGAAGGGGGGAGGACGGAAGCATCACCCCCACAAAACGGCTGAACATGCACACGGAAGGAGCCAGGTCCACATCCTTCCTTCCGGGAGCCAGTACGATGGGGGCCGCCGGAGAAGCCAGCAGGCGCTTCTCCTCCTCCGACAAACGGCACAGCTTCCCCGCCGCGTCCACATCCGGCACCATCACGGCAAAGGGCTTGGCATCCCGCTCCTTCAGCCTGCGGAGACGCCTGACGGCGGCTTCCGAAGAAGCGTCCGCCAGCAGTTGAAAGCCGCCCACGCCCAGCAGAGCCACGATCAGGCCGTCCGCCAGCACCCACGCCACCTGTTCCGCGGGAGTGTCAAACCCGTGGCCGAACCCCAGTTCGGAACCGTCTGAAAACAGCACCTTCATGGAAGGACCGCACGACGGGCAGCCTATGGGCTGGGCATGGAAACGCCTGTCCTCCACATCCCGGTACTCCCTCAGGCACTCCGGGCACATCTGGAACTTCTTCATGCTGGTGCCCGCACGGTCATACGGCATCTCCTCAATAATGGAATAGCGGGGGCCGCAGTGCGTGCAATTGGTAAACGGGTAATGATACCGTCGGGAGGCGGGGTCGCGCATCTCCTTCAGGCACTCCGGACACGGGGCCAGGTCCGGCAGCATCATCGGAACGCCGCCGGGAGTAGAATCGCTTTCCACAATGCGGAACTCTTCAAACCCGGCAGGCTCGCACACGGTCTGCTCCACGCCATACACGCGGGCGTGCTCCGGCAAAGTATCCATCAGCGCGGCAAAAAAACGTTCCGGAGCGCCGGGCTTCCCCTCCACATGGATTTCCACGCCGGACTCCGTATTGCGCACGAACCCCTTCAATCCGTGCCGCACAGCCAAACGGTACACATGGGGACGGAAACCGACCCCCTGGACGATGCCGGCTATCTCAAACTTCAACGCCGCAGCGGCCTGTTCAATGGTGGTGATGGCCATGGTGCTGGATCCTGCCTTCCCGGACGCGGCGCGCGCGTTCCACAATCTCGTCGCACCACGCGTCCATTCCCTCTCCGGTCTTGGAGGACAACTCAATCACGTGCGCATGATGGGCTACCTTGTTCAGGGCGGCCAGGGCGGCGTCCCGGTCAAAATCCACGGCATCCGCCAGATCGGACTTGGTCACCAGGGCCACATCCGCGGAATGGAACATGGGAGGATACTTCAACGGCTTGTCCTCCCCTTCCGTCACGGAAAGCAACACCACGCGCATGCCTTCCCCCAGATCATAGGAAGCCGGGCAAACCAGATTGCCCACGTTCTCAATAATCAGAACGTCAAGATCGTTCAAAGGCATCTTCTTCATGGCTTCTGCAATCATGCGGGCGTCCAGATGACACATGGTGCCCGTCGTAATCTGCACCACGGGAATATCCGCACGGCTCAGGCGTTCCGCATCATTATCCGTCGCCAGATCCCCCACGATCACCCCCATGCGCACACGGCCGCGGAGCATCTCCGCCGTCTTCTGCAGCAGAGAGGTCTTGCCGGACCCGGGTGAAGAAAAAACATTGATAACCAGAAGGTTCTTTGCTGCGAAAAAACCTCTGTTGCGCTCTGCCAGCCGGTCATTGGCGTCCAACACAGGAACATGGACGTCCATGCCGTGGCCGTGACTTTCATGGGTGTGCTCACCTCCGCATCCGCATTCTTTACACATAATCAATACTGATATTAGATTCCAAAAAAGAGAAAAAATCTCATTTATCCTACGTCATATCCTGGAGACGGCAAGGTCAAACTCCCCTTGAACCGCATTTCAGGCCCGGACATCCCGGGGCAGAATACGCTATCAAACAATTCCCGGAAAAACCGTTTAAAGAAACAGTCCGAATAAATAAGACAAGTTTACAATGCAGCTCTTCTGGCCTACCATCCCAATCAGGAAAACAGCAATGAAAAACGCGGAAGCAACAGTCGGAAATCTCATTGACCATCAGAAAGTGGCATTCATCAGCTCTATTGATGAACAGGGCTATCCGAATACGAAAGCCATGCTGCCGCCCCGGAAAAGGAAAGGCATCAAGGTCTTCTACTTCACCACCAACACCTCCTCCATGCGCGCAAGGCAATATCAAGACAACCCGAAAGCCTGCATTTACTTTTGTGACCGGAGATTCTTCAGAGGCGTCATGCTTCTCGGCTCCATGGAAGTGCTGGAGGACAGAATCTATAAGGAAATGATTTGGAGGGAGGGTGACACCATGTACTACCCGGAGGGAGTGACCGACCCGGATTATTGCGTTTTGCGGTTTACCGCCACGCAGGGCAGATTCTACAGCAACTTCAACTCTGAAAACTTTAATATCATATAAAGCTTTCCACGCCACATGGCCCCACCTCCTATAAAGGATTCCGGGTATGGAGGCAGAACGCCGTCCTCCCGGAAAGGTTCTCCGCCGGAAGAGAGAAAAATAAAAACAATCATGGTCGTTGAGGAGGCATATTCCGATAAACGGCCTTCCGTTGAAATTCCTTCATCGTAAGCATGTGGACTTGCCAAGGCATGGGAATTCTGTAAACTGTTTCGTCCTCAGACAACATCCTTTTTCCCAGGTTATGCCAGACGCTCGCTTTCAACCACTTCCCGGATTCCGTGATTTTGCACCGGCGGACTGCGCCGTGCGCAACTATCTCTTTAACGCATGGAAGAGGGTGGCGCACCGCTATGGATTCCTGGAATGGGAAGGCCCGACCGTGGAAGCCACGGAGCTTTACCTTAAAAAGAGCGGGGGCGAACTGCCCACCCAGCTCTTCCGCTTTACGGACCAGGGAGACAGGGACATCACCATCCGTCCGGAACTCACCGCCTCCCTGGGCCGCATCGCCGCCGCCTGCCAGCGGGAATACACCAAGCCGCTCAAGTGGTTTGAAATCGGCTCCTGCTTCCGTTACGAAAAACCGCAGAAAGGACGCCTGCGCGAATTCTACCAATTCAATGCGGACATTCTTGGGGAAGGCTCCGCGTGGGCGGACTCCGAACTGATTGCCCTGGCCATCGACTGCATGAGGGAGCTGGGCTTTACGCAGAACGACTTCATCGTACGCGTCTCCGACCGCGAAGCCTGGATCAGGTTTGCCGCGGAACACGGCGTGCAGGAGCAGGACATTCCCGCCTTCCTGGGCATTGTGGACAAATTTGAACGAGACCGCCCGGAAGAATGCCAGCGCAAGCTGGACGCCTTCCACATCAGCCGCAGCGACCTGATGGCCTTCATTGAGAACCCTCCCGCCGGAGCCTCCGAACGCTATGACATCCTGCTGAAAGACCTGGAAGCCCGCGGACTGGACGGCTACGTCAGGCTGGACCTCTCCGTGGTGCGCGGCCTGGCCTACTACACCGGGCTGGTCTTTGAAATCTTTGACACGCAGCGCAGCCTGCGCGCCGTGGCTGGCGGTGGCCGCTACGATACGCTGGTAGGCGCCCTCTCCAACAATGCGGTGGACATGCCGGCCACCGGGTTTGCCATGGGGGATGCCGTCATCACCCACCTCATTGACCAGACCCCCCATGCCAAGGCGCTGAAGGATGCGGCGCTGGCCGCCGCGGGATGCGACGTCTTCATGGTGCAGGCCTCCGAAAACCGCCGCGCGGAAATGCTCTCCATCGCCTCCGCCCTCCGGGACCAGGGGTACAGCGTGGACCTTCCCCTCACACTCACCAAAATCAACGGCCAGCTCCAGAAAGCCGTCAAATCCGGCGCGCGCGCGGCCCTGATTGTGGGAGACGAATTCCCTGCCCTGGAACTGCGCGACCTGCATGCGCGCTCCTCCTCCACTGTCGCCATGGAGAACCTGTTTGACGCCCTGGCCTCCCTGACCGGCCGTGATTGATACGTTCCTTCCTCCCTTCCATTTTCAACAAAGATGAACTCATACCGCACTCATACCTGCAGCGAATTGCGCGCTGCGAACATCGGCAAGCCGACCACCCTCATCGGCTGGGTAGATTCCGTCCGTGACCACGGCGGCGTCATATTTATCGACTTGCGCGACCGCTCCGGCATCACGCAGGTAGTCTTTCACCCGGAAGTCAACCAGGACGTGGCGAAGGCCTCCCAGCAGCTCCGCTCCGAAGACATGATCCAGATATCCGGCACCGTGGCTGCGCGCCTGAAAACGGACACGGTGGACACCACCAATGCGGACCTTCCGACCGGGGAAATTGAAGTCTCCGCGGACACCCTGAACGTCATCAACAAGGCGGACGTGCTCCCCTTCCAGCTGGACCGGGCCCTCTCCAATGAAGACCTGCGCCTCAAGTACCGCTTTCTGGACCTGCGCCGCCCGTCCATGGTCCGCAACATGCAGATACGCCACCGCGTGACCAAGACCACGCGCGACTATCTGGATGAACACGGCTTCCTGGAAATTGAAACGCCCATCCTTTCCAAATCCACGCCTGAAGGCGCGCGCGACTTCCTGGTCCCCTCCCGCCTGGCACCCGGCAAATTCTATGCCCTCCCCCAGGCCCCGCAACAGTACAAGCAATTGCTCATGGTAGCCGGCATGGAACGCTACTTCCAGATCGCCCGCTGCTTCCGTGACGAAGACCTGCGTGCGGACCGCCAGCTGGAATTCACCCAGGTGGACATTGAAGCCTCCTTCATCACGCCGGAAGACATCTACAACCTGGTGGAAGGCCTGCTCAAGCGCGTGTACAAGGAATCCCTGGACGTGGACATTCCCACCCCCTTCCCCCGCATGACGTGGAGGGAGGCCATGGACCAGTACGGCTCCGACAAGCCGGAACGCCGCTTCGGCATGAAGCTGACGGACGTCTCCTCCATCTTTGAAAACAGCGGGTTCAAGGTATTCGCCTCCGCCGTAAGCAATGGAGGCGTGGTCAAGGCCATCAACGCCAAGGGGTTCGGCTCCGCCTCCGTCGGACAAATCGACGCCCTGACGAAAACCGCCGTGGAAGCCGGAGCCAAGGGCCTGGCCTACATCAAGGTGCGCGAGGAAGACTGGAGAAGCCCCATCTCCAAATTCCTTTCCGACGAAGAAAAGCAAAAACTCACGGAAGCCCTCAACATTGAAACCGGAGACCTCGTTCTCTTTGCGGCCGGTCCGTGGGAACCCTCCTGCGATATCCTGGGCCGCGTGCGTCTGCAATGCGCCGAATTCATGGAACTGCTTAAGGACAACACGGAACGCGACTTCCTGTGGGTCATCGAATTCCCGCTGGTGGGCTGGGATGAGGAAGAACAGCGCTGGGTGGCCATCCATCACCCCTTCACCCGCCCCGTCAAGGAAGACGAGGAAAAACTGCTCAAGGGAGAACTCTCCTCAGACCTGCGCGCCCAGGCTTACGACGTGGTGCTCAACGGGACGGAACTGGGCGGCGGCTCCATCCGAATCCATGAACGCGACTTGCAATCCGCCATGTTCAAGGCGCTCGGCGTCACGGAGGAACAGGCCCGCGAACAATTCGGCCACATCCTGGACGCCTTCAGCTTCGGCGCTCCGCCCCACGGCGGCCTTGCGCTGGGCCTGGACCGCCTGGTCATGATGATCTGCAACGCGGAATCCATCCGTGAAGTCATCGCGTTCCCGAAAAACAATCGCGGAGCGGACCTGATGAGCGACTCCCCCGCCGCTGCGGAAGAGCGGCAATTGCGCGACATTCACATCCAGGTGAAACTGCCCGCTAAAAAATAACCGGAATCTTTAAACACAAACCCCCGGATGGAAGTTTTTCCATCCGGGGGTTTTTCATTCAAAGAGCTTCCTGCATCCGGAACCACGCCAACGGCAAGACAGAAATCCCTTCCTATAAACCGTGCCCGGCGCCCGTCAGACGCCGCCGGATATCCGCCATCTGCCGTAAATTCTTCATGACGGGCAAACGGTGACGCTTGTCCAGCGGCTGCGGAGGAGGATTGCCCGTCGTCACCATGGTGAAACGCTGGTAACCCTTCACCTCCGGATAACGTCCCCAGTAATACGCCGTCCACCCGCTGTCCGGCGCGTCCGGACCAAAGGGAGCATAAACCATGTGCCGTTCCTCTCCAGGATATAAATTAAAAGCGCTGGTGCCTATCACAATATCTTCCGGCGCGTCCGGCAGCAGCTCCAGCCTGCGAACATACTCCCGGATTTTTACGGCCGCATACGCCTTCAAGGCATACAGGCAGCCGTAAACACGCTGTTCCACGGAACCGCTGCCCCAGAACACCATCTCCCTCCGGTCGGCAAAACGCAGCAAATCATCTCCCGACACCATCACCGTATCCGCATCTATCTTCACCAGGGTATCCCCTTCATCGTCCATGCTCCGGAGCATCTCCCCCAGCATCCCTTCAATACAGGCCTTCCCCCTCAAATTGCCGCCTCTTTCCCAAAAGGACACGCGCCATTCCGCCCCCAGTTCCTCCGCCTGCGCCTTCACCTCATCCGGGCAAGGATGGCGCCCGTCGTCAATCACGACCAAATGGGCTCCGGGGAGGGCATGCCGGACACACAGCAGATTCTCCCCGACCAGGGCGGCGTCTCCCGAATAAACGAACAAATGAACGTGAATGCTTGCTTTCTTTTTCATCATCAATAACTCTATCGCTGGAATTCTTTTTCCTGTTTGCGATCATCATGACAGGAACTGCCGGACATCTCCATCTGCCGCAACGGGCCTTGTTCAACAGGCTCCAAGGAAAGCTCCGGCAGGGAAGAAGGAGAACCAGACACTGCGGCCTCCTTCCGCGCCTCCTGCTTCAACCGCAGCACGCCCAACTTGATTCTGGAGGCCATATTGCCCAAGGCATTCGCCCGGGAAGGAATCAGCCAGCCGCCAAGAACACCCTGATGAAGGAAATCCGTCTTTGCGGCCAGCACTTCTCCCGGCCTCAGTCCGGAAAACAGACGCACCCACAGAGCCATCAAACCTCGGCTGATGAGAGAATCGCTATCGGCATCAATCCGCACCAGACCGCCTGCAAGCTCCAGCCGCAGCCATACCCGGTACTGGCATCCCCGCAGAAGGCAGGCTTCCGTTTTCCATTCCTCCGCAAAGGGCGGCAACTGTTTCCCCTGGCGCATTAAAAAACCGTACAGAGCCCCCTCCCCGGACAGGGCGGCCAGCTCCTGCAGGAGAACCTGCCGCCGTTCTTCAAAACAATCCATATGTTCTTATTCGTTATTTGTTAAAAGCAATTCCGACCGTTCAGAAAACCCTCTTGAAAATCGACTTAACCGGAACGGTCCAGCTCCCTAGCCCTTCAATACACACTCGTCCCGCGCTGCCATCATGGAACCGGACCCGATTTCAATATTCAAAATCCGGCAGGGATGCTGGCGCTGTTCCGAGGCGCAATGCTGTAATCCCTGAATCAAAACCCTCAGGTCACCCGCCCGGTCATCTATTCTCCATCCGGAAATAAGCAAACGAAGACACTGCACTGCCTCATCTCCATTCGTTTGAAACCAGATGACCATCGTTTCATCCGTGGCGACGCGGCAGCCCCTTCCGGTGAGCCTGAACATTCCGGAATCTCCGATGCAGTCCATGCTGTCCCACACAACCTCCTTAATACCGCATTCCGCGGAATTCCTGACGGCAATCTTTCCACCGGGAAACCATCCCATATGGAACAATAAGCACCGCATCAGGTAGGCGCGCCTTAACGCACAATCCTCCTGATGGGTGCCAAGACCGAGCGACTTCCTGGCGCCGCAGAACTTGCTCCCCCGGTCAATGGTTAGTCTGACCTTATAACTTCCGGATGTATTCTTCCGCAATTCGATTGATCTATAGATGGACATGCAAATATTCATACAATATCCAAAAACTATATATATAAAATCAAACGGGCCTAGAATAAAAATGTTAGAAAACAGCACAACTTCATCAAAAAAAGCAATATTAGAAAACTATGCAATAAAGAAAAAATCAAAATATTCCATATCCAGAACGCTTCTGGCGTTCATGAAGAATCCTGTGCAGCAGACCTTTCTTCCCCCTCCCGGCATTTAAAAAACCGGCAATCCTTTATAGACGGTCTCAAGAGAGCTTTCTAAGGGAGCTTCCACTTGGCCCCTCCCTATAGTCAATCGGAGAAGGCAGGTCAAGCTGCTTTTTCTATTCCCCGCCACTTTCACCCAAAGTAAAAAAACATTCCTTCCTAACAAGCAGAAAGAACCTCAAACCATTTTAAAAACAGACGGCGAAAGCCTCTTCGCTTTTCAAGAACCAAACAGGCTTTCCGTGAATAGCCCTCAATCTTCACACACGATTCGCTCCCCGGAAGAAACGCTTCAAGTATCGGCCCCATGCCAGCGAAACCAATCCTTCCATGAAGTCCATATATACCATCCCATACACAAGACCACAGGCAATAGGACAAAAACAGCTCTCCTCAAAAGGCAACATCATTAAAAAGGGAATTGATACTCATCTCCCTCTCTTCCAATAGCATTGATAGTCTATCCTGACACAATGGCCAATAACCCGTAGCCCCTGGAATAACATTAGGAACCACTTGCTTTTCTTCTCTGTTCGCGTTGTACCTTGCACCCCAAACCCCGCTTTACCCCCAGTTCAGAAAGCTCCAAAGCTGTCTGCCTAATAAAAATGAATTGGAGGTGTAGGACATGCAATCCATGCTCGTTCCCATCAACTGAGCTCCCTATGAACAAAAACCGAGGCACATATGTACCTCGGCGTATAATTTACTTTATATTAAAAACTTAGATAAAGATATGATATCGCAATCTCTTTTATCAACAGTAATTTTACTTTTATCCTTATACATATTAAGAACGGCATCTACGACTGCATCAATATATTGCTCCGTTGAATCTGACCTTGCATAATTTTCCCGGCATATTGACCGTTATTTCTTTTCTGAAAATCAACCTTCGAATTTCATATTTTGTATTGTCGATTCATCCGGCCGATAACCAGTTATTCTCTTAAATACGAGAAACTTACTTCAAGAAGAAGAGGAATTTTCTACAAATTTAGAAGGATTTATATTTTCCAATTCCCCTAGCGTGTAGCTACTTTAGTCTATTTGTCTCTCTTGAGGGATCCCATCTGCGTTAGTCTTTAAATCCCAAATGATCTACCTAAGTACATTTGTACGTCTTGTCCCATCGCTCCTTTTTATTGCTGTCTAGCACATCTGTACTATCTGCTGAGATGCTGATATTACGGATAACTAAAAACATCAAAACCTATAGATGAACTGAAATGAGTGCCAGTAATCAAATAACACAGTAGAATCAATATATTAGTTAATGTAGTATATTAAGCCCAAATTCTCGTTACAGTATTCACAGGAATAGCGAAATTGCATTGCCATAGCTTGGATCATTTCTACATTCAGTGTTACTCTTAGATATTAAAAAAATGAGGTTGCTTTAATTTGATAAAACAACCTCATTAAATGATGTAAAGTCAATAAAAACTAATCCTTATCAACTTGATTCACTATTTTATCATAAAACCATTTCTGAAAATTTTTACATTCATCCACCGTCATAGTTTTTTTAACAGTATTACCATTGAAAGAATACAAGTTATGTATTATTTTATGATTTTTTGAATCTTCATAAATGCCTAATGGACTTTGCAATATTTCCGAATCAATCAAGCCGGCATCTACTAATCCTTTAAATATTTTATTCATTAAGTCAAATTTCACTAAGCTTTTTCCATCAAATTCATAGATGGAATTTGCTATGACATTAGCAGTTATCTGATCTACAATTTGCCGTAAGAGAATTTCAATATCCTTCATATCACCCTTTTCTTTCCTCAATACTGCCATTTCAGCAGATAATGAAATAATATAGGAAAGTCGGTCTATTTGTTCCTGACACATTTGTATATCATCCTGTTCCGGATCACATACAGAATTCTGGGTTGAAAGAAAAATTATACTCCAAACAATATTTGCAGCGAAAAGCACCCCTATTGCACTCCATAAAAAATATTTACTTATATTACATTTCATGCTAGTTTATCTTAACTTTTTACATTTCTCTTCACATTCTTTTAATTTTGACGAAAAAAGCTTATTGAATTCTTCTTGTTTCTTTTCTTCAATTTCCTCTTTTTTTGGTATCTTGTTGATAGATCCCAATCCGTCAGTATATGGATTCCCGTTACCAAAGGTTCTGCTATTAATTGTAAATGAACCTGTCATTGGAGCAATTGCTTCTCCATACAGCGCATTTTTTAACCAACCTTCACACTTGCATTTACACCTACATGTAAATTCTACTTTTACGTTCACCTGCAAAGAAAGCAAAAAGGGTGCCGCTGTAGTGAAAGACATCCCTAAAGCATCTAATCCTTTAACTGCGGTTTTTACAAGTTTAGGACGTTTAGTGTGCTTTTCAATTACTGCTTCAGATACTTTACGTACATATCTTTCGGTTTCCCGTGTACCAGCAAACTCCTCAGTCACTGTAATATCACTAGGGTCCTGTGTTAAAACGCAACCATCTCCATACCGTTCTTCTCTGGAAGAAAAAGACAGACCTAGATACTCACTAATTGATACAGGATTATTTTTTACAAATCCATATAAATGGACACCACCTTTTTCTCCAATCGGATCTCTGGATATCCAGCGACCATCTTGGGGATTGTAATGGCGGTAATTGTAGTAAATCAAACCTAAGTCTTCGTCATGGTACTCGCAGGAATAAAGGAATGGCATAGACGCAGCCTTAATTCCTTCCGAACTCAAGGTTTCTCCGTAGGGCGTATATTCAAACTTCGCCTGACGGTTTCCCGAGGAGTCGAACAGAGCGCTTATGCTCTTGAGCAGATCGTGCGCTACATACCGGGTGGTGGCCACGCTCTTGTCCGCGTTGTGCGTACACATTGCCAGTACTCGTGTCGACTCCGATTCCGCAGGATCCCAGAACCACGTAGCCACCAAGGACGGATTGGAGGTATTTTGCGTGCAGTCCATGCTTGCTACCATTAAGTATCCCATATACACGAATCTGGTACGCTTGGTCAAGGCATTTCCATCATATTCCACTTTTTCCACACGTCTCCCAAGATAGTCATACACGCATTCCACTTTTCTGTTTCCCTGCGAAAAAATAACAGGCCTATTATCCGCGTTATACTGGACAGACCATGTTCCCGTGGATGTGTTCACCCTGGTCTGGTTTCCATCCACGTCATACGCAGGAGTAAAAACCGTTCCGGAATGTGCCACTGCAGTATGCTGATTCAGATTATTGCCCTCATAAATACTGGAAATTCGGTTGCCGATGTTGTCATAGGCATAGCTAAAGGAACCTCCCGCATTCATGGTGTCTCCCGTCAATTCTCCTCGTGCATTGTAATCATACGTATGGCGGCGTGAAAGAGCCGTTGAACCTACATAATCTTCCCGCACGGAAGGACGCCTCATGCTGTCCCAAGTATAGACATGTTTAAGGTCCGGGGTGGCAGAAGAACCCTTTACATAAGTCAGAGATACTGGCAACGGCAGATTGGCATGGAATGTCGTCCTCTTCACCAACCCGTTTGGATATGATAGGCTATTGAGCCAGCCCGCCGCAGTATCATATCCATACGCGAAAGACGAGCCATTGAGCGAAGCCGTAGCGAGACGCTCATCAGCATCATATTCGAGTTCGACCTGCTGTACCGTTTTTTCATTCAGCGACAAAACATGGCCTGACGGACGTCCCATGCTGTCACGCTGGAAGGAGAGTATGCTCTCCGTCATTCCGGAAGTAGTTTCCGAAGCTATATCTTCCAGACCCGTATAAGTCATATTCCGGGTACCGGAAGCGTCATGAATAGTTGAAATGCGTTCCATGGCATCATAGTCAATGGATACGGAAGGAGTCCCATCACTGTGGGTGATGAGCGCCACCTGACCTGTGACAGAATCATATTCATAAGTAGTTACTATACCCCGAGCTTGCGCGCGGGTTACGAGACGCCACCACTTATCATACGTATACAACGTTTTGGAGCCATCAGCATAAACTTTTTCCAATAAAACTCCGGTCGCAGGATCATAATGCCAGCATGTCACATCCGAACCGGAAGAAGGAACCGTATCCAATATTTTCCCCGAAGAACGGTACGTATGCAGGGCCACAATATGATCCTGCTCATCATACTCCCATTTCATGGGCTGGACGGCCGTGCCATACCGCCGAACCAAGCGCCCCCGGAAATCATAGATATACCACATTTGCTTGCCGTCCGGCGTTGTAACACAAGAAGGCTGCCCCGTCATGGCATCATATGAAGTAGTAGTTACTTTTCCATCTTGATCCGTTCGTTTTATCTCACGACCAGCAGCATCACTAAGAATCACCGTATCCTTTCCGCGAGAATCCCGGATGGTGAGGGTATCTCCTCCTGTACCATATATACGGCAGTATTGGGTTGTGGTTCCATCCATTTCTGTCAGGCGCACCAAATCACCGTTCAAGCTGATTTCTTCGGTTTCCGCGTCACAACCTTCACGCCCATTCAGTACGCGTATATTGCCGCTCTCATTATAAACCTTTTCCCAAGACCAGCGGCCGTAAGCATCCTTGTACAATGTCAACGAATCAAGGAAAGCCAAAGAGGTATTCGTTCGAGAGACGAGTTCGTACCGGTATTCCTTTGCCTCCTCTATCTGCCCGACAAAACATGCCGCCCTTTCTTCACGAAATACGAGACCTTCTACATCCACGGGAAGTCCAGCCGGCAATTCCGACAATTTTTTATAAGAGATATGGAAAGAATATTTACTCAAGGCTCCACTCTCGGTACCATCTTTGGTACGCATTCGGACGGATAATGTTTGCAACAGATTGTCATAAATATAAATAATAGGCCAGGAATTTCCTTTACGTTCATAACTCACTTTTCCAAAAAGCTCATAGGAGGCCTCATAAAGAACTTCCCTGGAAGAAGGATCAGAAGGCGAAGGACAACGTATTTGCAAAATTTGTCCTTTCCCATTTTCCAAAATTTCTTCCACCACAGGATTCGTACTGGAATTTAACCGGATGCTCTTGATTACTCCCGTCTCATCCATGTCGTATGAATAATATTTGCTGGCTTGTCCCGTACCGGTTTCCCCTGTCACAAGACCTGAAGCAAATCTCCGGGTTATCAGGGTAGCCCCGGAAGGAGTCACTTCCGTGGTTGCCAAACCATCCTGTGAATAAGAATATTGGGCGGTTCTTCCCATATCATCCGTTTTAAACGCCATACGCCCTAAGATGTCGTACCCCATGGAAATTGTAGTAACTTTATCTCCAATGGAGTTGGTGACCGATAATGTATTGCCTGCGCCGTCATAAGTCATTTCCTGAATAGAATTCGGGCATGTTCCTGTCATTTCCATATCATTCCAGTCCTGTACGGGAAGTGCGGCATCCCGTTCTACCCGTATCAGGCGCTTGGCTCCATCGTAGATATACCGGGTTTGCAAACCCCGGATATCCGTTTCCCACAAAGGCCCTGCGCACCCCCACTCCGCCAGGGAATAAAGGCCATTGGCATAATCCGTCCTAATGACACGATGGGAAGCATCGTAAGACATCCGGCGCAGGTCAATGGAGACAAACCCTTCACCTTCGACATCCACTTGATGATCAGTAGCAACTTCATCCCCGTTTTCCGCGTAATAGTGTACTATCCGGGTAGACTGACCAGGAAAAGGAGTATCATACATCTGCAGAGTTTCTTCACATTTCCACGCAGCACCATATTCTGAACACAGACTGTAGGCAAATGAAGGTTCAGGACCGTTAATTTCCCATTTACCTTTCAGGCGGCCATTGGCATAGGGACAATCCGGATGGTTGGAATACCAACTCTGTCCGTAATAGTCTTCCCACTGTTGCCCTAAAAAAGTTTTTCTTACATTCTCAGAGTAAACACCGTTTTGTTCCGTATAAGAATACGTAGTTTGCTCCAGTGTATGGAAAATGCCGCCCTTGGTTAACATGACATGTTCCATGATAGGACGGCGATCATTAAATTTCTGGTCAGAGTACGCATAAGAAGTTCTCATAGAAATATCCCCATACCACGGCTCCGTCCGTTGAATCACGTTCCCGTTGGAATCATACTCCATCTCCACTACGGAACCGTCAGGGCGCGTTTCCCTGATGCGTTTGCCGTAATTGGAGGAAGACGGATCGCTGCCGTATCCGTACGTCCATGTTCTTTCCAGCGGGGTTCCATATCCTTCCGTGCGGGAGATAAGGACGTCCCCGTACAAACGGCGCTGGTATACTTCCTTTTCTGCGGAACACAACACGGCATGCTCGGTTCCGGCCACGCCGCTGTATACATACTTGAATTTTTCCTTCTTGTCCGTGTAGTACCCTCCCGCCACCATGGCCTGTCCGTTAATATCCTTGGCAACCAGGTTTTCATGGCCGGACGCCGGAAGGCATCTGGTGACGATGCTGATGGCGTCATCCCCCTCTCCTTTCACCAGGGTCAGATCGTCCGGGTAAAGGCCCGCGCGCCATTCACTGATAAAACCTCCCGGTTCTTCAATACGGAATGTCTGCAATAGCATCTGGGTCACTTCCGGATTTTCTTCATCCACAGCCCTGGCGACCATCGTCTCCGTATCTGCGAACGTCCAGGACAGCTTCCATGTCTTGATGGGAACAGCTCCTTTGCGAATGATATACGTGCCATTGTTATGCCGCCCCGTCACGTCTGCGGGGGCATACCATCTAATGCTCTGAACATTGCTTAGATCCAACAAGCCGTCCGTCTTGTTCCACACCTGCTTCAGCATGAACAGGGAAAGGGAATTGAAGGTTTCCACCTCACTGCCGGGTTCGTCCGAGACATCCTGCCTGACTACCTGAAGCTCCGCGGCCAGTTCAGCAAAGGTGATTTTCACGCCGCGCGGCGTCACGATATGATCAAATAAGGCGGAATTGGGGCGGAAGCGCATGGTCATGCCGCTTTCCTGAACTTCTTCCAGATAGGAAACGCCATCCACCACAACGCGCCGCATCCTGTCCTTGAACATCTGGGTACCGCCAAGAACCTCTGCCCCAGAAACATTTGGAGAGGCAAAGCTGTAATAACGCGGAAATCCTTTTTCAGTCTTCACCACCGCCCGGGAAACGTCTTCCGGCTCTTCCGGGCGGCTGATGGATGCATTGAGGGTTTCAGCCACTTCCAGACGGCGCTGGGAAATGTGCTCGTACTGGAAAGCGGTCCCCCAGCATAACCCGGCATCCATCATGTTCAGGTTCAGCATCAGGCGGCCTCCACTCAATTCCGGCCACTTGGGAAAGCGTCCGAATTCTATGGAGAAGGCCACGCTGTTGTTGTCCGTACTTCCCGTACCGGAGTCGCCCTCGGAACACGGGCACGGGTATTCCGTCTCCGGCCCTATGGGAGTGACAGGGTACCACGTATTGGGCCACGGCATCGGAGACGGTTCATCATTGGAAACGAATGCAACGGGATGGCTGGGCATTCCTCCGGATTGTTCCGGAGTGGATAACTGATTATCAATTTCTTTCATTGTTTTATTGTCGTTGAGGCACCTGCCGGGAATAAGGGAAAACGCCGCCATGGAATTTCCCCGGCCCCATTCCCGGCAGATGCTTTGGGTCAGGTTCAGGCGGCAGGTTGACGGTCCACGGAAACAGGACGGTTACAGATGGCGTTCCGCAGGCATCTCATGACGGAGATGCGGGCGCGGCGCGCCACCTTGTCCTGATAACGCCGGCTCATGGAGATCATGTCCATGTCCGCCAGGGATTCCACAGACGGAAAGGTCGTCCAGTTGTAATGCCCCCACAGGGGGCCTCCGGTTCCTCGCGTCCATGCCCTGGCGAGGAGTGGGGCCCCATCCGGGAACAGGGCGGTAAACGCTCCCAGGATGACGGCGCCCTCCGGACATTTCATCACGGAGGAGGATTGCTCCAGATGCTGGAGAATGGCCCGAAGCACAGCAGGCTTCAGGGCATAAAGTTCATTGCACAGCAGGCCGGACCGAAGACAGGTTCCGGATAATCCCGCTTCGGAACGGGCAAATTCCCTTAAAAAACCGGCATGGAGAATGAGATTGTCCGGCTTGGTGCGCACCAGCACATCATGTTCATGGCGCACAGCCTGAGCCATCAGAGCCAGAATAGCGGCCGCATGTTCGGAGGACGTATCAGTTTTCTTCAGCACTTTCCATTCCACGGACATGTTCCTCAGCACTTCCCTGACGGTTTGGGGGCAGCGTGCCCGGTCATCGTCCAGAATAATGACAGACGCTTCCGGAACGGCACGGCGGATGCCCTGTACAGCTTCCACCAGCAGAGGAGCGTTGTTTGCCTTGCAGGGAATGAAAAAGATGATTCCCGGCTGCTCCATAGGATCAGGCTGCGGAGAATTTGATATGGATTCATTCATACAGATAATCGTTGAGTTGTAATGAAATGATGCGTTGCATCAGTTCCAACCTTCATTATTCCCCTGTATGAATGCACGCTGTTTTAACGGGCCTAGTACATTGGTTTCAAATAAATTGAGGCATTTTCACGGTGGCAGGAATGAGTCTGTTTTTTCCTCTCATGCGTTTCTTCCGGCCCTTCCTCCGCGTTGCCCCTCGGCAAGAAAAGAAAATGAATACCCGGCCCCATTTCCACCGATATGGACATTATCACAAGCAGGAGATACCCTCTTCTCCAACCAGCCGTTCAAACTGCCGGAAAAAGTCTGCAACTGCATCCATTTCATGCTCCCCTCCTGTCAAATTATCTCTTTCCTCTCATCCGCACGGAAGACTCAATATGCTGAATCCCATAAAAAGGCCCTTCTCCGCCCCGTACGTTTCCGCCAGCCAAAGCCTCTTTGCCGCGTGCATAAAGAAGGGCGGTTTAAATGGACATGCAATCCCCTTCAAACCGCCCTGCCGGCAGGATTTCCATAACAGAAGAAACAGCCGGTAAACGAACACCGGGTGCCCTGCCTTCAAAGATTTTACCGCCTCATTTACCGGAAACAGAAGGCACCGGGCCTTCCAGTACGGCAGTAGCGCCCCTTGGAGCCGGTGGCGCTACCTCCAGGAACCTCTCCGTCACCGTCTCTTTTCTTTCCTCCGGATGGTCGATCAAAGAGATAACACGGTCCACCGCCTCGCATGCGTTGGGGTGCATTTCCTTCCGCGCCTCCCTCACAGCGCTGCAAGCCGTCCATGTGAATTCCTCCGTATGGGCATCCGCCTGTTTCATCACAGGCGCCAGAATCATGCCCTGATAAATGATCGCTCCAATAATGATCACCAGGCCGACACACCCGCAAGTCAGCGCGCCCCTGGCAGAACCATACGTCCTGTCATCACTCCTCTTTACCGCTACCGCTCCCAGAATAATAGCCAGAATGGCACAGAGAAGGCCGGGGACAATTGCTACCCACCCCAGACATGGAAGAAAGGCGAGCAACGCGAGAATCAATCCTACAATACCCAGAACCAATGCAAGAATGGTTGAAACGGTATCGGGGACGGAACGGCGGGGATCCGAGTAGTTTATTTTGTTCATCTTTCATTTTTTCATTGGATTTCCAGACACGGAAACGCTCTAATGTTAAAGAAAGCGTGTAAAATCTGTCAAGGAACCTCCTTGTTGCCCCTTAACGGCTCTCTCCTGTTCCAACATCCCCGGCTCATGTCAAAACAAAGGCCGAACGCTTCTCAATGCGCTAAAAATAAATACCATGATTGCATGGTCAATCATACTGCTTCCCTAGTTGCATACCTTCTTCAGAACATCGCCAGTATGACAAAAAACGCATGACACATCCATGGCCCTGCACCGGTTAGGAAGTTGTTTTTCCCTTTCCGCCTGCTGTTTTTTCATCCCGGAAGACCATTTTTCTTCCCCAAGCCTGCCCTCCTCCGCCAACACCATGCCAGATAAAACACGGCAGCTCCTCCATTGAGCAGCCCAGCCATAAACCAGACCGGAGCGCCCCGGTTCCTCTCCCATGCGGCACGTATATTCCCGCGGGCCATTTCCACATACCCGCGCGTCATGCCGCACAAAGGGCATTCCCGGTGCGGCACGGCCACGGAAGCCGCCAGTGAATTCATCCCGGCAGGACTGACTGTCAGGGCCATGAGGGACGGCGCCAACAACAGGAAGGACAGGATGGCCCATGCAGGCAGCCACACTTTCCTGATCATCCAGCTATTGCAGCATGAACGCCACGCAGAGCGCATGCAATTCATCGCCGTGCTCCCTTGAAAGCGTTTCAGAAACTACAGGTCCTGGGAACCCGTTTCATCAGCGGGGGAGGAATCCTCCGCCTCCCTGAGTCTTTTCAATTGCTCCTGGTTCTGCTGCTCCATCTGTTGAAGCTCTTTCTGGATCTCCTGCGCCTTCTTTTCCACATAATCCTGGTGCTGTTCCATGTAAGTCACGGTCGCGCTGGCCATCCATGCCTGGACAATGCCTGCTGCGGCAGATGCCGCCAACGCAATAATGGCGACAACAAGAGCGCCCTTGGGAGAGCCCTTGCTCACAGCCACAATACTCATGATGAGGGCAATAATGGCCAGCAGAGCCGCAGGAATCAGGGTAATCCAGCCCAGGCACGGGAAAAATCCGATCAACGCCAGCACCAGGGCAATAATGCCGAGGACCAAAGCAGCCGTGCAGGAAGGGGAACCGCTGCAGCAGGACGGAGGGGGAGAAGAATCAGGAGCATTCATCATCGTGTTATTCTATGGAGTTCAGTGAAAATTCCCTTTGGAACCTTCATCCCTTCCCTTACTGGAAGGGAGCATTCCTGTCAAGATGCAAGCTCTGCCATTCCGGACATCCGGCTGTCATTCCACGCCTCAAAGCATCAGATACCCCACCACCACAGCGGCTGTTCCCAAGAAGGCGCTGACCAGCATTAATTTCCGCTTCCCGCGGTTTTTCCACATCAGCAGAATTCCGGTAACATACAGTATAATCAGGGAAAGAGCCGCCCCGTATCCTAACGCAGTAAACCACCATCCCGCCTTCCCCTTGTGAGCCAGCATCAGATTGGGGTAAATGCCGGGCTCCACCACTTCCGCCCGGAGGGCATGGCCTTTCCTGAGGAACAGCACATGCGTATCCGTCATAGGACCCAGGAGGTAGTTCCCTTTGAACGGCCTTACCTTTCCTTCCGGCAATGCTACTCCGCGGCGTTCCAGTTCCCTGCAGGAATCCTCATAGGGCGGCTGGTCGGCGGCATTCAGCTCATGCACTTCCACATGGGAAGTGAAGTGCTGGTCCACGCCGCCCATGTACAGCAGGCCGGTCACGGCATACACCACGATCATCGGCAGGAAAAACAGGCTCAGGACCAAATGAAGGGAATGGGAAGACAACGCTTTCATCATTATTCAAGTAATTATGTTATTATCCGTGGAGCAACTCCGCCAACGCTTTTCCCAACCGCCCGATCTGGACGGTCCGATGGGCCGCCGTTACCGTAACGCGCAGACGGGCCGTTCCGCGGGGGACCGTAGGATAACGTATGGCGGGAGCCAGAAAACCGCGTTCCAGCAACGTACCCGCTGCGGCCAGGGCGGCATCATTCTCTCCCATTACCACGGGGAAGATGGAGGAAACGGGCCTGCCGGGCATTCCCAGCGCGGAGGACAAGGCATCCGCCAGCACGGAAACATGACGGCGCAGTTCCTGCCCTTCTGCACTCCGGATCACTTCCACCGCGGCCAGGGCGGCGGCGGCCAGGGCGGGAGGCGGAGCCGTGGAATAGATCAGGGACCGCGCAGAATTGATCATCACATCCGCCCAGGCGCGGGAACAGGCTACATAACCGCCGCTCACCCCGGCGGCCTTGCTCAAGGTCCCCATCTGAAAATCTATTCGGGAGGAGACGCCCAGTTCCTCCGCCAATCCCGCCCCGTGTTCTCCCAGCACACCGAATCCGTGTGCTTCATCCACCAGCAGCAGAGCGCCGAATTCATCCTTCAGGCGCACGATTTCCTGAAGAGGCGCGCGGTCCCCGTCCATGCTGAAAACGGATTCCGTCACCACCAGGATTCCGCCGGAAGGATTCGCGCTCCGCAAATGCTCCAGCTTTTTTCTCAATGATTCCATGTCGTTATGCAGGAACGTGGACAAGCGGGCACCGGACAGCCGCGCCCCGTCAATCAGGCTGGCATGGGACAGCTTGTCCATCAGCACCGTATCCTCCCGGTCCGCAATGGAGGTAATCACCCCCAGGGAGGTTGCGTAACCGGAGGAAAAGCTGACCGCCGCTTCAGTCCCCTTCAGATCAGCCAGGGCCTCCTCCAGACCGGAATGCGCCCGGCGCGTCCCCGTGACCAGGCGGGAAGCCATGGCCCCGGCCCCGCCATCACGCGCCGCACGGGAAAAAGCCTCCGCCAGGGCCGGATGATGAGCCAGGCCCAGGTAATCATTACTTGCCAGGTTGACTACCTCCCGGCCGTCCTCCATGCGGGCCATGCCGCCGGGCAGGCAATCCACATTCCGCAGAACGCGCAGCAGTCCCGCGGACTTCAACTCTGATAAAAACTGTCCAGGATTCTTCATAAGCGTTCTCGCTCCAGAAACATGTTAGCCGCCCACGTCAAGGCTCAGCACTACATTATGGCCGCCCATGGAAGCGGCGGACTTAACCAGCATCCGCCTCCCATCCAAAGGCAATTCTTCCGCAACACAAGCCGCACCTGCCGGGGAACTTACCCAGAAAGGATTAGGTGGCAAAGCCCCCTCCCTGATAAAAGCCAGCATCAGGGCCAGTTCCAGAATGCCGCTGCCGCCAATGGCATGACCCGTCCAGGGCTTCATCATCCTTAAATCCGGAAAGCCGGTTCCAAAAACCCGTTTTAAAGCGGCCCGCTCGGAAGCGGCATTCCCCGCCGTTCCACTGGCATGGGGGCAGACGGTCAAAGGAACCCTTCCATCCCAATTCCGCAGGGCGGCATCCAGCAGGGCGGCAATGCTCTTTCCATCCTCCGGCATTCCCAGCGGGCTGTAGGCATCTGAATTCACCAGATAATCCTTCACGTAAATGCCGGGACCGGAAGACAACTCCAGCGCCATGGCCGCCCCTCCCTCGGAAATGCACATGCCGTCGGCATGGGGACCGTAGGGATCATTCATTCCGTTGCGGGAAAGCATCCCGGAAGCCCAGTACGTCCCCAGCAGCTCCCGGCACAAGGGCAAATCCAGCCCGATAGCCAGCGCCCTCCTGACAATTCCCTGACGCATCAGCATGGCCGCCATGCCCACGGCATCCAGACCGGCGGCGCAGCCGCTCGCCAGCACGTGGTAAGGCCCGCGAATCCCCAGTTCAATGCTGACGCAGGAGGCAAGCTCACTGTGCAGGGAATTGGGAACGGCCAGAATCTTCATGGACCGCCGTCCGGGCCACGGGCTCAGCCAGCCGGAGGCGTTCCCGCGAGAACTGCCCACAATCAGGGCCGCATCCTTCAATTCTTCCTCTCCCCAACCGGCTTCCTCCACGGCCTGCCGCGCCAGCAGCAGTGCCAACTGGGAGGCAGGGCCGTTCCTGCGGCTGCATAAAAGCTTCCTGTCCGGAATCCACCCGCTCAAAACATCGCCCCACGGATGCCCCGCTCCCCACAGTTCCCTCAACGGCTTCAGCACGCTGCGCCCTTCCCTCACTCCGGTGAGATGGGCTGCCGCCCCCATGCCAAAGCCGGAAGCCAGCCCCAGGCCGCATACCCGCGGCTCCGGTCTTCCGTGACTTTTTCCCCCCGCAATCATGACGGCGGCCAGACTACTGCCGCACCCGGAAAAACTCAAGCTTCCGGTACGTCAGGAACAGCCAGGAAAAACGGTACCCCTGCCGTCTTGCAACGGGCTTCCTTTTATGGCAATCATAGTCCCATGACCATTCAGACCGCCGGATTTTTATCTCTTCTCTTCATGGCCATTTGCCTTCCCTCCCTCTCCTTTTCCTCACCGCAAGGAAAATTCCAGGCGGCTGACTGGGCGGTACTCCATTCCTCCCGGAACGACCAGCGGCACGTCTCCTCCCGCGGCGTCGTGCAAACAATGCTGGAAAACATTCAGCCGGCATGCGCATTCTCTCCGGACATGAGACCGGAAGACTTCCCCGCCTGGCAGAAGAAAGTCCGGGAAGCCATGAAAAAACTGATGAAATTCCCCCTTCATGACAACCTTCCCGCACCCGTCCTGGTAAAAACCGTGCAGAGGGAACACTACCGGGTAGAAAAATGGGAAGCCTATCCCCTCCCGGACGCTGCGGTACCGTTTCTGGTACTTGTTCCGGATACCGCTTCAGAAAAAAATCCGGTTCCCGTGCTATTCTGCATCCCCGGTTCTGATCAAACCAAGGAAGAACTGGCGGCGGAAACGTCTCCGGACCTGGCCCAGCCCCCCGTACCGCAGCCGGGCAGCAATGCCATGGCCTGCCACTACGTCAAACAGGGCTGGGCCGCCGTCGTGGTGGATAACGCCGGAACGGGAGAGGAGGGCGACGCCGAGCACGCCGCCGGCCGCTCTTCCCACGACTATGAAAACCTGGCCCGTTCCCTGCTGGAAATGGACTGGAGCTGGCTGGGCTACACCTCCTATATGGACCAATGCGTTCTGGACTGGGTAAAAACACGCCCCTGGGTGCAGAAAAACCGCATCATCCTGAGCGGCTTCTCCCTGGGAACGGAACCCATGATGGTGCTGGGCGTCCTGAATCCGGACATCTTTGCCTTTGTGTACAATGACTTCCTGTGCCGTACCCTGGAACGCGCCAAAGTCATGACCATGCCCAGCAACAGGGGAGTGCGCTCCGCGCCCAACTCCATCCGCCACCTCATTCCGGGTTTCTGGAAGCAGTTTGACTTTCCAGACATTGTGGCCGCTCTGGCTCCCCGCCCCGTAATCTGCACGGAAGGCGGCCTGGACAGGGACTTCCAACTCATCTCCGCGGCCTACCGCACAGCCGGAGCGCCGGACCATTTCCAGTACCGCCACCAGCCCCGCTTTGCAGACCCGGCCCAACGCTGGCACGGAGAACATTTGCCCGCAGGGCTGGACAGAGACGCCTTTTTCCGCCTCGCCAATGTGGACCCGAGCAACCACTTCTTCAAAAAAGACCTGGTCATTCCCTGGCTCAAGGGCCTTTTAGGCAGGGGACAGCAATAAGCGGGAAAACCATCCCGTTCTCAAACACGAGTTGTGCGGAATAACGGAACAGAACGTTTCCCCTGCCTTCAGGAATGCAGAAACAATCTGCGGCACACTTTCCGGAAGGCACAGCCCAGCTTCCCGAAAAAGCCGACGACTGCACGGGCTTCCCTGTTAACGTCCATAGTCTTGAATAAATAACGCCGTACGGCATCCACCAGGGAGCAGCCTGCATACACCGCAACAGCCATTGCCAGTACCTTCACGACCATCAACGCAGGGGAAGAAGACGCGGCCCATTCAAAGACATCCCATAAAAACCATTTGCCTATCAAAACATTGCAATGCAGCACATAAACACTGAACGAGGCGGCCGCCAGCCATGAAATGCAGGCAACCGTCCTGCGGGATGAAAAACGCATGCGGGAAAAAATCAGGAACAGGGCAACCGCCGTTCCTACAATGAACGGAGAATTATAGGCAATAAACGTTCCGCCGCCCCTTATCTGTCCAATCAGGTACGGGGACACCACGTCAAGAACCATCTTGAACGCCCAGACAAAACATACACACCCGGCATAAAGCATCCATAAGGCGCCCGTCCTCATTCCAGTCAACAGGCCATGCTTTTTAATATACATTCCCAGCATGTAGAGAACGCCCAGCCACCAGATGGAATACCCTCCCTCTACAGGAAACACATCCCTGTGAAGCAAGGTGGGAACCACGGAAAACAGAACAAAAACGGTAACCAGAAGATACTGGAACTGTGATTTGGTAAGCCGGTTCCCCAGGACATTAAGGAAAGGAATAAAGAAAAACAGCCCTACATACGCCGTCACATACCAATACTGGACGGTTAAAACGGGAAACAACGAATTCAGGACGTCATTAAAATGAACCACCTGGGAGGAAAACAGCAGCACCAGCAGCAGACTGCCCGCCGTATAAAAAATCACCTGGAACCATAAGGTAACCACGCGTTCATACCTGAACGTCCCGTCACAACATACATACCCAGTAATCAGCGCATAACAATTCACCCCGCAATAGGCGGCAATCTCCAGAAGCCACCCTACCCGGTAGGAAGCGGAATCATGATTGTCCAGCGGCAATACATGAGTGGCGGCCAAAAGATGAAGAACCAAAACCAGCATCATGGCGACAATGCGCAAGGCGTCTATTCCATAATTCCGCGACAGGGGAATATCCAGACCACCATAGGAAGAAGGCTTTCCTTTTCCCTGATCACCAGCCGACAGCAAGCTCATGGGGATATTTCAACGGATTTCTTATCCGTGGTCAAGTTCCAAGCTTGAGGGAAAAGTATTTGAGAAAAAACCTCCGCTGGTTTAAGGGTATTCCGCCGGGAACGGCAGGCTTCCGGCTTTCGGATAAAGCATAAAATCCCAGGAGGGGGAAAGCGGCATATCCTCCTGTTCATATATCTTTTCAAGGGCCGGGAGGCCCTTGTTCCCAGGGATTTCCTATTCTTTTTACACATGGCGGATCATGCTGCATCCCTGTGAAGAAAGGCTTTTCTTTCGGAAAACCTTTCCATCATTGATGAAAACGCGGATAAGAAATCCGCTGCCCATGATCAGGCAATCCGGCTGTCCAAATCGAACACCTGCCCGGAGGCTGCCGTGAGGACTTCCTGCAAAAACAGAATAAACGCCGCGGCCTGCTCCGGCGTATTGAACCTGCCCAGAACATGCCTGGACAAAGCAGACTCCTTCACGCTCTCCCTCAACCCGGCCGTCATCTCCGTCAGCATGAACCCCGGCAGCACCAGATTAACGCGTATTCCCTCCCTTCCCCATTCCCGCGCCAGGCTCTTCACCAGGCCTTCCAGCGCAGACTTGGAAGCGGCATAGGCCGCCTGGGACGGAGCCGGGCGAAGCGCCGCATAAGACCCCACCATTACTACCTGCCCCTCCCGCTTCTCCCTCGCCATGGCTGCGGCGGCACAGCGGGCGCACCAGGCGGCTCCCGTCACATTTACGTTCATCACCTCGTCCCACTCCTTTTCCGTCTGTTTCAGGAATGGCCTGTCTCTGGTAATTCCGGCGGCACACACCGCCAGGTCATACGGAGCATGTTCGTCAAACCAGCGGCGCACGGCGGAACGGTCCCCTACGTCCAGTTCAGCGTGTGACGGAGCATCCGCCTCCCATCCTGCGGCGGTAAAACACTCCACGGCAGCCCGCGCCAAACCGCCGTGGCCGCCGCTGATAAACATCCTTCCCATGCTGGAACCTCTCCGGAATCGTTAAAAGCCTCACTTGGGGTCCACCCACCGCCCGTACTCCTTGATCAGGTCCACCAGCCGCTCCACGGCCTCCTCCTGGGGAATGTTGAACTTGACGGGGGTGTGCTTCACGTACAGGTTGATCTTGTTCGGCGCGCCGCCCACATAGCCGAAATCGGCGTCCGCCATCTCGCCGGGACCGTTCACGATGCACCCCATCACGGCAATCCTCACGCCCTTCAAATGCTCCGTGGCCTTCCGGATGCGGGCCGTAGCCTCCTGAATATTGTACAGGGTGCGTCCGCAGGACGGGCAGGAAACGTAATCCGCACGCGTCAGGCGCGTCCCCGTAGCCTGCAAAATATTGAATCCGAGGAAGGAAGCCAGCCGGGGATCCGATTCCCCCTGAATCAGCACGGCATCTCCAATGCCGTCGCTCAGCAGGGAGCCGATATTGCGGGCGGCCACCAGCGGCACGTCCTCATCGGAAACGGAACCGGGCACCAGCGTATCCTTCAGCAGAATCAGGTGCCTGTCTTCCATGCGGGAAGCCAGAAGGCGGAACGCATACACGGGTTCCATGTCCAGGCCGTTCTTCACGGTGACAACGGACGGTTCGGCCAGTTCCTTCAGCGGCTCCAGCTCGTCACCGCAGCGGGGGTCCACCTCAATGGCCTCCAGTTGGCCGAAGGCCAGCTCCGGCATCATGTCCCCCATCGCATCCCGTTCCGTCTGGAGGGCGTAAAACCCCGCATCCGGCACCACCACGCGCACGGGCTGCTCCCAGCCCAGGCGCACCCCGTAACACATCGCCAGCCCTCCCTGCCTTTTGGAAAACTTCAGGGGATCATAGCTCAACTCCGGTTCGGGGAAGGAAGAAACGGGATCATCGGAACGCTCCGACGGCTGGAACGGATTGGACAGGCGGTAGGCCACAGGCACTTCCCGCACGGCGTCCTCCGTCAGGGAAACGCGCAGGGTATCCCCAATGCCGTCCGTCAGCAGGGACCCGATGCCCACCGCGCTCTTGATGCGGCCGTCCTCTCCGCCCCCGGCTTCCGTCACCCCCAGATGAATGGGATAATTCCAGTCCGGCCCCAGGGCATTCATGCGTTCCACCAGCAGGCGGTAGGCGGCCACCATCACCTTCACGTTGGAAGCCTTCATGGAAAACACCAGGGAATGGTAATCCAGGTCCCGGGCAATCTGAGCAAACTCAATCGCGCTCTCCACCATCCCCTCCGGCGTATCGCCAAAGCGGTTCAGAATGCGGTCGGACAGGGAGCCGTGGTTGGACCCGATGCGCATCGCGCGGCCATGCTCCCGGCAAAACAGCACCAGGGGCGTAAACTCCTCCCTCAGGCGGTCCAGTTCCTCACGGTATTCGGCGTCGGAATACTCCCTCACTTCAAACTTCTTCTTGTCGATGAAATTGCCAGGATTAATGCGTATCTTCTCCACCCACTTGGCGGCCTCCATGGCGGCGTCCGGCTTGAAATGAATATCAGCCACCAGCGGCACATGGCAACCCGCCGCGCGCAATTCACGGGAAATATTCTCCAGATTGGCCGCATACGCCTTGGTCTGGGCGGTCAGGCGGATAATCTCGCACCCCGCCGCGGCCAATTCCAGAGCCTCCTTCACGCAGGCATCCGTATCCCGCGTATCGGACGTCAGCATGGACTGGACCCGGATGGGATTGGAGCCGCCCACCCCCACATCCCCCACCATGACTTCACGGGTCACGCGGCGCGTATAACGGTAAGGACTCGGACAATAGGAAGACTGCATGAAACCACTCTACCGCGCCAGATTCCCCTGTCAACCATCCTTCAAAAACGGAAAGCCTTTTCACGTCAACCCATCAACATTGAAAAGGGAACGGAGCCGTTCCCGCTGCACGAAGACTTGATACGCTTTACAGCAAATTAACTATAACCAAGAATAACCATCATGTTTGAACCGCTCAGGAATGTCTTCATGCGAATAGCAGAAAAAGAGCAGGTAAAACTCCCCTCAACAACACCGGGAACAAGCTTTGGCTTGACACACAAAAAATTAACCCTGGACCACATTTCCTCCATAGGAGTCAAGGCAGGACTCTAAAAAAGATAAAGCACTGCCGGTTCCCACTAATCGCATCATTTCATCAATCCCTGTAACTTCTCAAGTTACCCATAACGGCAACGGCATCAGGAAAAAGAGCGGGCATCAGACAAGTTTTTCCGCAACTAAAAGCCCTTCTGAATCCGGAACCGGGTTACAACCTGGGAAATGCGGTTACACTTCCCTATTTCCCTGCATCGTTTGGGCAGATTGTATAAAGTGGTTCCTTTTAACATCATAGGGCTGCGTTATTTCTTTGGCGCTTCTTCCCATTGCCCGGACTCGAATCACCAATCGACGCACTTCCAAACTTGAGCTATTTTGCCAATATTCGCTAAGCAATTAAATTTCAATCACAAGAAACCTACCGTGTTTCTTCGGGTTTCATGAACAACTGCATATTCTTAAGCAAAGCTTCGTCCATTTGTTTTGCCAATGGCAAAACGGAAATATCCATCGTCTCGTTTTTCAGCATAACGGCCGTATTACCCCGTATGAAACTAATTGAGGAGTATTCTCCCTGGGGTACGGGGACTCCCAATTCATTGATTACCGGTTTGAGGCAGACATCGTAATCTCCCACCAGACCGGGATGTACCTGCAGGATTTTTTTCAGGATATCCGGCTTGATAAGTTGTTTTGATTGCTCCGCCTGCATCGCGAACATCGCTCTCAAGGCCTGGTCTTTCGTATGAAGATGCAGAATCGTGTAGGTGACGGGATAATCCCGTCCATTCTTGTTCACGCTAAAAGTACCGGAACATCCGTTGATATGAGATTCGTCATGACCTTTTTCCGCAATAAAAGGGATATTTACGTGCTTCTTGAGCCAGCGCACCGTTCCGATGCCGCTATTAATATTGGGTATCATTTCAGGCCCCTTGTCTTCGTTCCCGTCCGGCATATTCAGGTTGAGAATATTATCATTCCGTTGCAGCTCACGAGCATTCCGATCAATCCTGTCGTATAAGCCCTCGGGCATGCCTTTTGTTAATTTCCTTAATTCTTCTTCACGCCTGGTCCTCTTTTGATAAGGCATCTTTGAAATATCCTTCCACTTTTTCACCGCCTGCCGCGTCCTTTTCGGAAAATACCCGAATTGGCGTTTTCCATTAAGTGCGGCGAGTATAGTCTCTGATATTTCAAAAAGTTCTTTATCCTTAAGCTCTTTTCTAATAAGCGGAAAGAACCAGTGGTCAGCGGCAATGAGGGAAAACCCCTCCTGTTCTGCAAAGAATTCCCCACATAATTTTTTATCTTCGTCTAAAATAAACGGGACTTGCAGAAATGCCATTTTTATACCGTCACCAAACATGGTCCATCGGTATTCACGGTTACGGTTGACCGGAGGTCCCTGTTTTTGTGAGACAAGCATTTCATCTACTGCTTTCTGACGACTGTAGACGGGGTTTGGGGAGTAGAACATTTTGACGGCCATGTAGACGTTTCCCATGATATCGACAATGACCCAGTAATTCTGCTCATAGTCCCATCCCAGGTAGTACTGAGATATATTGAGCCCTTCCATGTCTTTTGCCGCCTCGGACTGTCCAGGAACAGGATTCCCGCCTGGTTTAATTTCCTCATACAGGTTATACAGACGGGCCTTGCGCTCAGCAGGATTGGATTTTATGGTGGTCTGGTTCCATACTGCGGCCGGTTTTATTTCCCAGACTGTTTGGCCGGGATACAGGTCATTCCCTGCAACAGGCGCCCCATGAAGAATCTGCCCTATGAGGGTTACGGCAATGAAGAAAAAGGGGAGAATTTTCATACTGTGCGTGCAAGTCATGATGGTTATTTGTTAAATGAGAAGTAGCAGCCGCCAGGTTCGGTAAAATTACTCCTGTTTTCATCGGATTTCAAATCGTCTTTTATGTAATCACTTTCCGATTTGTTGGTAGGACCTGCATTGTAGGGAACAGGGTTATGTACTTTACCTCCATAAAGGCACCAGGCATGGCCGGAGCGCCAGGATTTTGTCTCCTCCTGTCCTTGTGCGTTTGTTGTTTTTCTAGTTTCCGTCCACCCGACTCCTCTGGAACTGACTCCGCCCGAGCCGAGAACCGACGCAGAATATTCCATAAGACCGGCAGCTTCCACACAGATGATTTTTGCCGTTCCTTTGTCGATGGCATCTACCATTCCGGCTACCGACAAGGGCATGGGGTTTTGTTTCTGATCCACATACAGGGAGCCGGTTTTTCCCACTTCCGGGTTCCATTCATCGTAATAAGAAGCACTGTTGGATATACCGCGACTAAGCCTGTCCATAAGCTGATCATGGGTGGTCGCTCCGCTGAAGTTCCACTTCCCAAAAGCTGTTTTCAGCAGGGTTTTCCAAGGCTTGTCCAGATTACCCCTGTCAAGAAGAACATAGCATTTGCTGATGGTCATTTGTTCCTTGGCGGATAACTTCACTCCCAGAACAGAGAAACTCCAGGATGCATTTTCTGCGCGTCCCCGGCATTTTCTCTCCACGGCTTCCTTGGCGGTGACGACACCCTCGGCTTTTCCATTGGCAATGGACAATTCAGTTGCTTCAGAGGCAAATATTCCGTCGGTGCACGTTGCCTTGATTGTTTTCATGGAGTCCGGCAGCGCCTTGAAGGTGACAGTAAAGGAAGGAATATCCCCTGCATAGTACCCTACGGGTGATTTATCGTCATCCGGTGTTTTATCCTCCCTTTTGAATTCCGGAACCGGAACAGGCTTCCCTCTGAATTGATCGTGAATGGTGAAACCATTGCCCCCGGCATTTTCCCTGAACTTGGCGAACTGTATTTGAATTAACGGAGCTATGGCATCCATTTCATCTTCGGCCACCTCTCTTTTTCTCTTTGGACCGACCACCCCCATGTTCACCTTAACTTTGACCTTGAATTCAGTTCCCCAGTATTCTTCACTGGGAGAGCAAATTCCCGTAGAAGAAAATCCTCCCTTTCCCCTGGGAGGGTCGCTCGTCATGATTGGCGCAGGTTCCCATATATACTTTCTTGTTTTACCATATCGGTATTCTACCCATTCCTGTTCTGAGTCAGGAGTAAATTTGGCAACAGCTTTAAATTTGTAAACTTTGCCTTCCTGCTTGTCCAGTATGGCTTTATCCCCATCTTCGGACATGGCGACATTCTCGCCAGGAGTTATTTTTACTTCGCACTTGTAATCCTCCGCCGCGTGTAACGGCATCAGATGAAACAGTAATGCCGGCAAGAAGATGGCAGTAAATAATTTAATGCTCATTATTTTTTATTCTTTAACCATTCTTTCATTTGTTGAACGTCAAGTTCCGGTTTCTTGTTTGAACCCGGCAAATACTGTTTCCAATCAATTTTCAAAGCGGACATTTTTCTGACTTCATCGACTGAAAAGGGAATGGTGGTATCCGGCGCGAATGTAGCCCATTCAGAAGATCTGTAGAAATAGACCGTATCCTGCAAACTGGCCCACGCTTTTTTCATTTGTTGCCGGAAGTCCTTCCTGTCCTCCGTTTCCCATATTTTCAGTCTCCATCTCCAGTTCTTTTTGATTTCATCTGGAGCCTGGGTAGCAAGAAGGTGTCTGTAGGCATAAATTCCAAGTTTTCTTGATGAGAAGATTTCTTTCCCGTTTAACAGCCTCATGTCTTGGCTGGCAGCCCATAATTTTAAGAGGCTAGAAGAAAGTTTACTTGCCTGCTCGGAGTTCAAAGGAGGGGGAGATGGTATGCAAAGCCCATAGTAGAATGATTTTTGATTTAGTCTTTCCAGGAGTTTGTCGACAGCAATTTTCGTTTCGTCCAGGGATGAGATAAATACTCCGTTGAGGGTTGTAGAAACTGAGTAGTTTTTCAATATTCTGACGTAGTACCACCCTGAGCCTTCGACGATGAAATTCTTGTAAACTCCACATCCGGCAAATGATTTAACCCTGCTTCGCGCCAGAACAGGCAGGGGTATGTAATCCTTAAGCCCGTCATAGGAAGGTTCCCGGAATAAGTCTTCTTCCTGAACTTCCTCCTCTTTTCCAAGTCCCAGGAAGGAGTCAAAATCAAAATTGGCAGGTAGTTTTCTGATTTCGAGTATGTAATCCTTGAGGCTGTTGTCCAGATCATTGTCGGCAAGCGGGGTTGGATCATAAAAATAAAAGGAGAGGAGCTGTTTTTTGTCCGGAACCTGAATCAGCACGCCAAGGTCCGGACCGTCAAAGTCTCTGTCTACGGATTCTCCCCGGTCACTCCACCGGGCAAGCGTTCTGGTCGTGCTGATGGGGCAGTAAAGGATGTTTTCGTCACCCCGTTCATTTTCCCAGATAACTTTTCCGGATACACCGCTTTCACCCACTTTGACGTGTGGACCCTTGACGGATTCGCATCTGTATGCATTGTCAAAAGCCTCAAGGACGGAACCCATAGGACCGGCAGCTCCGCACAGGAGCATGTAACTCCGTCCATAGCGTTCGCACCAGTCGCCCCGGGTAGCCCAGTCTTCATACCAGAAAAGGGCTTTTGCAGGGGGATTTGTTTTTTTCATTCCATCAATTGCTGTCCTGGTTTTTAAAAGTTCCGACAGTTGTCCAATGCCCGGGAAAGAAGGATGCTTCACATCATTCAACGGGAAAATCCGTTTTCTCTCTACATGGCCCAAATGCAATAATCCTTTTCCATACGTTCCGGCATACAAGCTGCCATCCGGCAGAGAAGCAAAACTGGTCACGCTGACCAATTTTTCCACTTCATCGTCACAGGGCATATCCACAGTCTGAATTTTTTGTAAATTTTTCCGCACAAAAGAAACGCCCTTTTCCCTGAATCCTATCCACATCCCTTGGGAAGACGGATAAAAACAGGTGATATAATCCTCCGGCAAAAGAGAATCGTCATTGTTTTCCCTACGGTTCATTTTCAAGAGTTTTTGAGCATGCCGGACAGACGTTTTCTCATCCGGTTTCCATAGTCCTTCATTTTTCGCCCCATAGTCCCTGCCCCTCAGAAAGTTCCAGTCTGTTTTATTTTTAGAGTACCCGAGTCCGGAATTGGTGCCTACCCAAATCCAGCCCGATTCGGCACAAATCGCGTTGCAAAAATTTGAAGGCAGGCCTTTCCCTCTGGCTTCAAATGGTTGGCGAACTCTCTGCAGCGTATCCCAATACCACTTTGTCTGCACTACATTCCACCGTGAATATCCGTTGGAAGGTTCTGCTGAAGCCACTCCGGAAGTTTGAAAAGCTGCCCAAAGAGTTCCTTTTCGATCAAAGGAGAGAGAAGCAATCTGGTCCTCCGGCAAACCTTCCGCCCTTGTGTAATCTTTCCATGATTCCGTTTCCGGTTGATAAACAGTCAGGCCGCCGGAAGTAGCAATAGCCACATCTCCACTGACAGGAGATACAGCCATGGCGAAGATCCTCTCCCCCGGCAAGGCATTTGACTGGTTGTACTGTTGCCATGATTTCCCATTCCACACAGCCACTCCTTTATTGTCTGTCCCCACCCAGATACGCCCCTGCCTGTCTTCGAGAAGAGCATAGAAATTTGTTGTATCAGGCAGCCCGTTTCCTTTCTGCTGCTCCCATTTTTCCCCTCCGTATGGCAAGCGCATCAATCCCTTCCCTTCCGTCGCAACCCAAATATCTCCTGAACGGGTGCAAACGATAGACGTAATAAAGGAAGCTGGACAAGCAGGCAATTCTCCGCCATTTGAAGGAATGCCCATGTATAAAAAACAATAGATCCAAATAAATAAATAAGATCTAACAATCAGAAACATAAAAAAATAGTAAAATAAACACGTAAAAAGTCAATTGTTAAGTCTACTTGCCAAGGAGCGCAAAAAAGATGACTGAGCCACTGGTACAGATCCAGTTCAACGAAACCGGCCCAGTCTGCTGAAAAATAACTAAACTAAAAATGAACCCCTGAAAAGAGGAACACGCTTCCTCCCCCCCGGTTTGTTGAAAATTAATTCATTGGAAATAAACGTAGAAGATGTCAACGACATCGAACTTGACTCCGCGAGAAATAGTCTAAGCCGTTTTTAAGTCATTAATTTCATCATCAACAATTCCTCCGGGACATTTCACAAGCATAAGCTTTTCCCAAATCCGCGGCATGCTTTTCCGCCCCTGCGGAAAGCCGGATGGAGCCGGCAGGCGGAATGCCTTCAACGCAGGGCCTGTCCTCCATCAGCCCGAGGATTTCATCCCTGGTCAGCATCACGTCACGATGAAGCATCCCCATGATGCCGGCGACGGCATAGGCGGCCCACAGAGGAACGGACAGTACCGGACGACGGGCCCCGTCACCTTTCCCAGCATGGAAAACAATCCGCGGGACGTATACGTTTCTGGCCTCACCGCTTCAATCACGCTGTTTTACCCGTCTTCCCGCAACGCTTCCCGGGACCGCCAGGAGCGGTCAAATCCTGTACATGAACCGGCGGAAGGCGGTTTTCTCCATTCCCCGGAAACCGTTACAGCATGGACTGCACCACAAACAACACGACAGACCCCACATAAACGGCCGCCAGCACCACGGCGGCGCAACACAGGAAGAGCCTGTATCCACAGGCCAGTACCATCCTTCTGAGCTGGGATTCCGGATGCCGCCGCGCCCACCACGCATACAGCAGAAAAAGCACAGCCGTTCCGGCTGAAACAAACAGAGATTCCTTCAACAGAGGCGGATAATAATCAAACACCACCCTGTTCCGCCCCTCCTGAAGGCGCACCGCCATCAATTCCCCCACCTTTTCCACGGGCACGTCCACCCCGTTCCGCGTGGCCTTCCATCCACGGTCATGCACCACCGGAACCATCAGCGCCTCCCCCTTTCCGGCAGAGAGGGACACTTCCACATGGCCTCCGCGTCCGTGCGCCTCCAACCCGTATTGATCCTGGCCTTTCCCCAGAACCGGAACATCCTGCTCCGGCATTCGCGCCGCAGCCGCCAGAAGAGGAGCCTCCACCAGCCGCCGCATCCTTCCCTCCACCACGGTTTCCCCGGTTACACCCGCACGCTTTAATTCCAATGCTCCATTATAGGTGCGGCACGTCCCGCCGGGGGCCTTCTGCGCTTCCGCCATGACGGGCACCGCGCGGCCATTGACGCGGAGTTCCTCCGTATCCGTCTGCGGGAAGCCGTACACCGCGCCGGGATATTCCGGCACGCTCATCCGGTAAAAGTTGCCATTCCTCTCCGTCCGCACTTCTACGGGAGCATACAGGGGGCCTTCCGCTGACGGGCAAAGCGCGGCATGCAGGGCATTGAGATTGCTGAACACGCCGGCTTCCGCATCCAGCCGCAGCCCCAGCGCGCTCTGGGGAACCACCAGCCCCCAGCGGGCGCCCGGAAGCCTGTATAAATACATGCCTTCCCGGGAAAGCACGCTCTCCATTCCTTCCACGGGACGGGACGCCAGCAAAAAGCCATGGCCCAGCAGCAGATCGGAAAACAGGGTGCCCCCCTGACCGTACGTGCGTGTGAATTCATCCCGGTACCCCAGGTTTTTCAGAAAACGGAAATGGCTGATGCTCGTGGTATGCCGGAAGTTGCCGATGCTCGGGACAGGCCCCAGGCAATCCGCGTTGTCCACCAGCAGGCGGTCCCTATCTTTCACGCGCAGAAGCCCGGCGTACCCGTCCATTCCGCGCGCCAGCCATTCCGCATTCAGGGCCAGTACAGCGGCCTTTTCCTCTTCTCCCTGCTTCCAGAACGCGGCAGCCCCCACGGGCAGCCCCAGCAGCATCACGGCGGCTATGGACCACACCAGCCTTTTGCCTTCCACATGCCTCCAGCACAGCCATGCGCATGAAAAAAACAGCAGAGGCAGAAGGCGCGCCACCAGGTCCATATCCGTCACGTGAAGGACAATCAGGGAGACGGCAAACGCCGCCACGGGAAGGCCAAGACTCCATCCCCAGCCCCAGCGCCGCCCCGCCGACTGCGGCAGCCTCCCACCGGACAGGATCCAGGCGCAGAACGACGCCACCACCAGATTGGGAATGAACCCGAACCGGACCGGAAAATCCACGTAGCTCCACAGATGGGCGGCGCGGTGAAGGGGTTCAATGAACGCAGGGAGCATGGACGCCGCCAGCAGGAGAAGAAACAGCCGCCTCCCCCTGTTCGCCGGCGGAGCCTCCTTCCTCCCGTAAACCAGATAGACGGCAGCCAAAGCGGCGCACGCCATTCCCGGCAGGCAGGCATACAGGCGTTCCAGGAATTTGGGAGGGTCAAACGGCCAGGACAGTTCAAAAAAAGTGGGGGGAGTCATGAACAGGGACCGCATGGAATCCCGGCTCATCTCCATCATGGGCAGCCAGTAATAGCAGGTCGCCAGCGTCACCGCCGCCGTGTACCAGAACACGCGCGCCAGCCGGACGCGGCGTTCTGCCGTCCCTTTCAGGGGAAGCGTAAAGGCCCACGCGAACAGCCAGCCGGTCACGACGGCCATGAAAGCGCTGTACATGGAGGTAGCCAGCAGAAAGAGGCCGACGGCATACAGCCACCCCCTCCCTCCGTTCACCAGCTGGTAAAGGCCCAGGGCAAACAGGGGGAACATGGCGGCGTGGTCCAGGAACTGCATGAACCCGTACTTGGTCTGGAAAAATCCCCCCAGGGCATAACCCGCCGTCAGCAGCACGGTCCAGCATACGGGCAGGGAGGGGAAGACGCGTCTCAGGAACCAGGAAGCCGTCAGGCAGATGCAGGCCGCGTCCGCCAGCATCACCCATACCATGTCCTTCAACAGGAAGGAGTCTCCCATCGCCACCACAATCCAGGTGGAGGGAACTAGCAGCTGGTGCGGCAGGGAGGGGCTCACGCGGATGCCCGCTCCTCCATTGACATCATAAAAGAAGGATCCGTCCAACGCTCCGGTCATCAGGGCGGAGGCATAATATTTCAAGGTGGGATACACCATCTGCCCGTTATCCATGTATTCCAGGTAATGGCCGCCAAGCGGCCAAATTCCGCGCACCGCCAGGAACAGGAACAGAACGGCCAGGGCGAACGCAACAGACGCCAGAGACGTCAATACCGGGCGGGAAGAAGCGGGTTCCATGGCTCAATCAGCGGACAAACGGTTCGGCGGCCTGGACCAGGCGCAGGGCGCGGGCGCATTCCTCCACATCATGAACGCGGTGAATACGGGCGCCGTGCAAATGTCCCCATACCGTCATCACGGCGGTGCTCAGCGGCGCCCGCCCCTGCTCCGCATCACCCAGAACGGCTCCCAGCATGCGCTTGCGGGAAAGGCCCAGCAATACCGGACGTCCCGCCACCTCCAGCCTGTCCATATTGGACAGCAGGGCCAGATTGTGTTCCAGCGTCTTGCCGAAGCCGATGCCGGGGTCCCAGCAAATCTGCTCCGGGACCAGGCCGCGGCCCAGCAGAAAATCATAACGCTCCTCAAAATAGCCGCGCACCTCCCGCACCACGTCTTCATAAAAAGGCGCGTTCTGCATCGTTTCAGGCCGTCCCTGCATGTGCATCGCCACTACGCCGCAGCGCGCCTCCGCACACAGCTCCGCCATTCCCTCCTCCTGCAATCCGGAAATATCATTGATCACGTCCGCTCCCGCTTCCAGCACAGCCGCCGCCACGGCGGCATGGCGCGTATCCACGGAAATCACGGCGTCCGTGCATGGGCGGAGTTCCCGCACCACGGGAAGCACCCGGTCCAGTTCTTCCTCCACGGAGACCTCCGCCGCACCCGGCCTGGTGGATTCCCCCCCAATGTCCAGAATAAGGGCTCCCTGCCGCTCAAGCTCTTTTGCATGGGAAACGGCGCGTTCCACCGTATGGAAACGCCCTCCGTCGGAAAAGGAATCCGGAGTGACGTTTACAATTCCCATCAGCACGCCGCCGCGCGCCACATTCAATATGTCTCGCCTTACAAGCCAGTTCATCTAATTACGTTCTTGTCAAAGGCACTATACATCACTTTAATAAGTCAGAAACACTTTTTTCACCATGAAAACAACGCCCCTGCTTCTCATCATCCCCCTGCTCATGACGGCCGGAGCCCTGGCGGCCAGCCAGGATGATTTCAACGTCCAGACCGCTTCCTCCCGCATGGTCAAGCATGAAGACGGGTCGCGCAGCTACTTTGAAAAGACCGGGGACGGCAAGGGGATGAAAAAAACCACTTACAACATCCACAACGTTCTCGTTTCCGTAACCCTCTACAAAAGAGGCCCCTTTGGAGAACTGCGCTCATGCCTGATCTTTGACGGGCAGAAGAACGAACTCTTTTTCGTACGCTACGGTTACGACGGCAACGCCAACCTGAGGGAGGAGCAAATGTTCGATTCCAAGAGCAAGGAACTCGTGCGCCGCTTCCTTTACACATATGACGACATGGGCAACCGCAGCAAGCCCGTGTGCATCACGCTGGTCAAGAGCACCAAGGACATTGAGACGCACGCCGTTCCCACCGCTCCGGAAAAGGACCCCTTTGCCGCCGATTTTAAAAAGAAGAGCAAGTAAGCGCCGGACCCTCGGGGCAATGGTTCCCCCCTTCGCGCATGCCATCCGTTTTCTCCGTCTTTCAACCGGCCGCCGTCTCTGTGATGCGCGGCCGGTTTGACGTTATACCGCCGTGCGGGAAAATTGCGGCGAGTTCCGGAGACGGACGTTTTCTTTCCCCAGAAAAAGACCTGGTCCAAAGGCATGCCCGAGGTTTGAAACACGGCAAATCCGCGCCAACCACCCTGGCCAGGCGCACGACGGCCCATTTAAAGGAGGAACAGCTTCCTAAAAAGCCATTTTATTCTCCATCGCTGGCTTCCAGCCTGTTACGCCAGCGGCGGGCCACCCAGGGGCGCACCAGCCCGTAAAGCAGGTAAATGGAGAAAATGACCGCGGGCATCACCCACGGGAATTTGAAGATGCAGATGACCGTCAGCACAATGAGCACGATCGCGTACATAGTCCCCCGCGTGCGCATGTTGATGTGCTTGAAGCTGGGATAAACCACCCGGCTCATCATCAGGACGGACACCCCCGCCATCGCCAGGGCAATCACGTACTTGAAGACGCCCAGGTCCATGGCCCCGTTCGGAGCCCTTCCCGCCAGGTACATCACCAGGTACATGGTGGAAACCACGGCTCCCGCCGCCATCGGAACGGGCAGCCCCACAAAGTCGCTGCTCTGCCCCTCCTTGCGGGGAGCGGCGGCCATGCAGTTGAACCGCGCCAGGCGCAGGGCGGCGCACAGCAGGTACAGGATGCCTATGCCCCAGCCAACCTCCGGCGGAGAAAGCTGGAACAGGACGGCCTTGGCCACCAGCAGCGCAGGGGCAATGCCGAAGGAGACGATGTCCGCCAGGGAATCGAATTCCCGGCCGAAGGGGCCGTCCTGCCCGCGCATGCGGGCAATGCGGCCGTCAAACAAGTCAAACAGGCACGCCGCGAAAATCAGGAACGTGGCATTCTGGTAATAGGAGAAGGCCGCCACGGCGTCGCTGTCCGCCTGGTTGATCCCTTCAAAAATCGTCAGAATGGCGAAAAACCCGCACACCAGGTTCCCTGCCGTAAACAGGTTCGGCAGAATGGGAATCTCAGGTTCGTCCGGAAAAATCTTCTTGTCCATGATCGGTGTCCAGTGGGGCGCCCCGTGAAGGGCTTACCCGTTAATGATGTTGCGGGCCGCCGCGGCCAGGGCCTGGGGATCGGCATCCTGCGGAGCGGAACCGCGGGCCTGGTCCGGACGGCCGCCCCCCTTGCCTCCGGCAAGAGCGGAAACCTCGCGGATCATATCCCCGGCGGACAATCCGTCCGCAATGGCATCTTTGCCACAATAAGCGCCCAGGAGCAAGGAAGAACTGTCCACGCACAGCAGGAAGGCGGCGCCCGCATACTGGCGCTTTTTCAGGCCGTTCAGCAATTCCTGAAGCAATTCCCCGGCCCCTTCCGCCACCTGGATCAGGGAGGCGGGGTCATCGGAAAGCCATTCATTCAGCAGGGCGTCAGCCCTGGCGGCGGACTGCCCGGCGCGGGCCTTCCTAAGCTTCTTTTCCGCCTCCAGCGCTGTCTGCTTGAAATGCTCCACGGAGGCGTCGAAACGCGCCAGGGAATCATTCACCGTCCGGATGTCGGAGGCTCCCAGGGCGGACAGCCCCGGCTTGTCTTCAATCGTGGGAACCGGAACCTGTTCCAGCCCCATGTCCGCCAGCTCATAATTGACTTCCTTGATCTTTTCCACCGCCTTGGCGATTTCCAGGCTCCGGGCGACGACGTGCTGGCGGATCATTTCCAGGGCGGCGTCCCCCGTCATGGCCTCAATGCGGCGCACGCCGGAGGCGATGGCCCCCTCGCTCTTGATCTTGAACAGGCCTATATCCTTCGTATTGGCCATATGCGTTCCGCCGCAGAATTCCATGGAAACGCCGTCCAGTTCATTCCTGCAGCCGCCCACCTGGACCACGCGCACCACATCCCCGTACTTGTCGCCGAAGAACTGGGCAATCGCGGAATTGCCCTTTACGTCCGCATAGGCGCGTTCCGTGCAGTGCACCGGGAGAGCCGCCTCAATCCAGCCGTTCACCTTCTCTTCAATCAGGCGGAGCTGGTCCGGCGCCACGGCGGCGCTGTTAAAGTCAAAACGCAGGCGGTCTTCCGAAACGAAGGAACCCTGCTGGGCCGCATCCGGGCTGACTACCTGGTGCAGGGCGCAGTGAAGAAGATGGGTGGCGGTATGGTGCGCCTCAATGCGGCGGCGGCGTTCCGCGTCAATGCTCAAATGCACGCGGTCGCCGGGTTTCACGTCCAGCCCTTCGCGGGCTTCCACCACATGGGCGCGGGCATTGCCGATCTGCTGGACGGCCATCACATGGTAGCTCTCCCCGCCGATTTCAATCAACCCTGCGTCAGACACCTGGCCGCCCATCTCCGCATAAAACGGAGTCTTGTCCGTAATGATGAACAGGGAATCCCCCTGGCTGCTCACTTCCAGCACCGTGGCGGCGCATTCGTCCACATCGTATCCCGTAAATTCCGTCACGGCGTCCGTCTTCAAATCCAGGGCGCGCACCACCTCGCTCTTGCGGGCGGCGCGGGCGCGTTCCCGCTGCTCCTCCATCAGCCTGTTGAACCGTTCCATGTCGATGTCCAGGCCGCGTTCCTCCGCCAGCAGCGCGGTCAGGTCAATGGGGAAGCCGTACGTATCATACAGCTTGAAGGCGAACTCGCCGCTCACCTTTCCGGCGGAAGCCGTCTCAGCGTCAAACAGATCCAGGCCGCGGTCCAGCGTTTCATTGAAGCTGGCCTCCTCACGGTTCAGAACTTCCTTCACGGTGGAGGCGCGGGCGGACAGCTCCGGGAACACCTGGCCGAAGGATTCCACCAGCGTATCCACCAGTTCCGCCAGGAACGGCTGGGTGAAGCCCAGGCGGCGCCCGTAGCGCACGGCGCGGCGCAGAATGCGGCGCAGCACGTAATTACGGCCATTGTTGCCGGGAAGAATGCCGTCCGCTATGGAAAAACTGAGCGTGCGCAGATGGTCGGCAATCACGCGGAAGGCAATCGCCTCCTGAAGGGTGTCGTCCCCCGCCTCCACTCTCTTGGAACCGGGCGCCGGATACACGTCCGCGTACTTCCGGCCGCTCAAGGCCTCCAGACGGTCGAACAGGGGGCGGAACACGTCCGTGGCGTAATTGGAAGGCTTGCGGGAAAAATCCCTGAACCCGTCCGTGCACTGCATGATGGAGCACGCGCGTTCAAAACCCATGCCCGTATCCACGTGGCACGCCGGCAGATTGCGCATGGAGCCGTCGCTCTCCGCATTATACTGGATAAACACCAGGTTCCAGATTTCTATGCACTGGTCGGAATCCTTGTTCACCAGGCTGCCCTTCGTATTCCCCTCCGGGGTCAGGTCCACGTGCAGCTCGGAACACGGGCCGCAGGGGCCGGTTTCCCCCATCATCCAGAAATTATCCTTCACGTTCCCGTGCACGATCTGCACGTCCGGGTCCAGGCCGCGGGAACGGAACAGCTCCGCCCAGTAATCCCATGCCTCCTGGTCAAACTCCCCGGGGTCGCCCTTGGTCTTGTCCGGGGCGTACACGGTGGCGTACAGGCGTTCCGCGGGGAATCCCCACCGTTCCACCACCAGCTCCCAGGCCCAGCGGATGGCTTCCTTCTTGAAATAATCCCCGAAGGACCAGTTCCCCAGCATTTCAAAAAACGTGTGGTGGTAGGAATCATAACCCACATCCTCCAGGTCGTTGTGCTTGCCGCCGGCGCGGATGCACTTCTGGGTGTCCGTGGCGCGGGCGGGCGTCCAGGGGGGAGTCCATACGCCCAGGAAATACGGAACAAACTGGTTCATGCCGGCATTTGTGAACAACAAACCGGGGCTTTGGGGCATCAAAGAAGCGGAGGGCACGACCGTGTGCTGTTTCTCGCGGAAAAAGTCCAGAAAGCTTTGGCGTATCTCGGTGGCGGTCATCATATCAATAATAGGAAAAGTAAAAGTCGCCGGATTATGCCTGTTCCGCCCCCGTTAGTAAACCGCTAATTCCTTCTCCGTCATGACGGCTGCATTTTTGCTTGTAATAAATTATACATGCGTATAAATAAAGACATGAAAAAGCTGGTGATCCTCCTGATTCTTCTTGCGGCGGCAGGAGCGGCAGCCTGGTTCATCTACCGGGAAGCTCCGTCCGGGCCTGAGGACAAGGCCGTTCTTTACGGCAATGTGGACCTGCGCCAGGTGGACCTGGCCTTCCTGATTTCCGAACGCATTGATTCCGTGCTGGTGGACGAGGGAGATACGGTTGTTCCCGGCCAGAAACTCGCCACGCTGGAAACGGTGCGGCTGCAACAGGCCGCGGACGAGGCCCGGCAAACCGCGGAAGCCGCCCGCCAGAACTACCTGCGCGTTAAAAACGGACCGCGCGCGGAAGAAATAGCCCAGGCAAGGGCGAACGTGCAGGCGGCGGAAGCTACGCTGAACAACGCCGGGGTGCGCAGCAAGAGGCTGGTGGCTCTGGCTGAAACCAAATCCATCTCCCGCCAGGAGGCGGACGACGCCATCGCCTCCCAGCAGGTGGCCGCCGCCAATCTGGACGTAGCCAGAAAACAACTGGAGCTGCTGCTGGCCGGTTCCCGCGTGGAAGACATCGCCCAGGCCCTGGCCCAGTACAACCAGGCCAAAGCCAACCTGACCATCAGGGAACAGAACCTGAAAGACGCCGTGCTTTACGCCCCCAGCAATGCCGTGGTGCGCAACCGCATTCTGGAAAAGGGGGACATGGCCTCCCCGCAGAAACCCGTTTACAACCTTTCCCTGAACCATACCAAATGGGTGCGGGCCTACCTCACGGAATCCCAGCTCGGCAAAGTGAAGCCCGGCTTCTCCGCCACCGTGCACAATGACAGCTTCCCGGATACGGACTTCAAGGGAACGGTGGGCTTCATCTCCTCCGTGGCGGAATTCACCCCTAAAAACGTGGAAACGCCGGACCTCAGAACAGCCCTGGTCTATGAAGTGCGCATCATCGTGGACGACCCGGACAACCAGCTGCGCCTGGGCGCCCCCGCTACCGTCACCATCCCCCTGGACCAGAACGCCGGAACGCAGCCTCCGGAACAGCCCAGGCCATGACTACGGACTCCCAGCCCCTGATTGACTGCCGGAACGTCCAGAAAATGTTTCCGGACCCCGCCGGCGTTCCCTTCGCGGCGGTGGACGGCGTTTCCTTCCGCCTCTCCGCCGGGGAAATCGTGGGACTGCTGGGGCCGGACGGCGCGGGAAAAACCACCCTCATCCGCCTCATCACGGGACTGATGAAACCGCACGGCGGCTCCATCTCCGTGCTGAACCTAGACTCCGTGAAAAAAAGCCGGGCCATCCAGGCCTCCATAGGCTATATGCCGCAGAAATTCGGGCTTTACGAGGATCTCACCGTACAGGAAAACATGGAGCTTTACGCCCGCATGCACGGCGTCTACGGCCAGGACAGGGAAAAACGCTTCCGCAGCCTGCTCTCCATGACCAATCTGGAACGCTTCACCACGCGCCTGGCGGGCAAGCTCTCCGGCGGCATGAAACAGAAGCTGGGCCTGTGCTGCTCCCTGGTCTCCTCCCCGCCCCTCATCCTGCTGGACGAGCCCACCGTGGGCGTGGACCCGCTCTCCCGCCGGGAACTGTGGAACATCCTGAAGCAATTCTCCGGGGAGGAAGGCGTGGGAGTGCTGGTCAGCACCTCCTACATGGACGAATCCGCCTACTGCAACAGAACCCTCATCATGTATGAAGGGCGCCTGCTTATGGACGCCCCGCCCCCCGACGTCATTGCCCGGGCGGAAGGCATGTGCGTCACGGTGCACACGCCGGAGGGGCTGCATGCGCGCCAGTTCCAGAGCAGGCTGGCCGCCGTGCCCGGCATCATCAACGCCACCCCGCAGGGCAACACCGTCCGCATCATCGTTCCCCCCGGCCACCCTGCGCGGGAAAAGCTGGAGGAATACCACCCCAAACCCGCGCAGCCGGACTTCTCCGACGGCTTCATGACCCTGCTGGCCGATCAAATGGACCTCGCTCCGCAGGACATCCCCGTCCCCGCCGGACCGCCGGAACCGGAACAGGCGGAAAAAGGGGACACCGTCATCCAGGTGACGGACCTGGTAAGAAAATTCGGCAGCTTCATTGCCGTCAACCACGTCAGCTTCTCCGTCCGCAGGGGGCAGGTCTTCGGTCTGTTGGGTCCCAACGGGGCGGGAAAAAGCACCACCTTCCGCATGCTCTGCGGGCTGCTGCCCGCCAGCGGCGGCACGCTCAATGTGGCCGGGGCGGACCTGAGGACCGCCGCCGCGCGGGCGCGCAGGAAAGTGGGATACGTGGCCCAGAAATTCTCCATGTACGGCATGCTCACCACGCGGCAGAACCTGGAATTCTTCGCCGGGGCCTACGGCATGGCCGGAAAGGAACGGCAGGAAGCCATCCGTTCCATGGAAGAGGAATTCCACCTGACCCCGTACATGAACGCCCCCGCCGCGCACCTGCCCGGCGGCTACAAGCAGCGCCTCAGCATGGCGTGCGCCCTCCTCCACTCCCCGGACATCCTCTTTCTGGACGAACCCACTTCCGGCGCGGACCCCCTGGCCCGGCGGGACTTCTGGCTGCGCATCAACGCCCTGGCGGAAAAAGGCGTCACCATCATCATCACCACGCACTTCCTGGGAGAAGCGGAATTCTGCGACAACATGCTCATCATGATGGACGGGACCACGCTGGCGGAAGGCTCCCCGGACGACATCCGCAAACACGCCCCTCCGCGGGAGGACGGCGCCCCCGCTTCCCTGGAAGACGCCTTCCTGTCCATCACGGAGGAACACATGAAGAAAGGAGGGGAAGAAGCATGATTGCCTCCCTTAAAAGAATCGGAGCCCTCATCGTCAAGGAACTCCACCAGGTGGTCCGGGACCCCGGCAACGTGGGCATTGCGGTCATCCTGCCGGCCGTGCTCCTGCTCCTCTTCGGCTACGGCATGAGCATGGACATCAAAAACGTGCGCATCGCGTACCTGGCCGTTCCCGCCTCCAGCCAGTCCACGGAGCTGGAAACGCGGCTCACCCTCTCCAGGTACTTCCAGACCGCGCGCGTCTTCTCCACCCGGGAGGCGGAAGAAAAGCTGCGCACCCATGAGGCGGACGCCTTCATCGCCCTGCAAAGCGACGCGCCGGACACGCTCAACGGCGGAGTCACGAAAGTCCAGATCGTGGTCAACGGCGTCAACGCCAACCAGGCCACCCTCATCCGCAACTACCTCCAGGCCGTCGTGGGGTCCTGGGCAGCCTCCCTGAACGGCCAGGCCGCCCCCGTGCTGGACGTGCAGACGCGCACCCGCTTTAATGAAGCCAACGACAGCCACTACTACCTGGTCCCCGGCGTCATCGTCACCATCATGACCATGATCGGGGCGCTGCTCACCTCCCTCGTCATGGCGCGGGAATATGAACGGGGCACGCTGGAAAGCCTCTTCGTCACGCCCGTGGGCAGCGGGGAAATCCTGACGGCCAAGGCCGCCACCAACTTCCTGCTGGGCATGGTCAGCCTGGCCATCTCCATGATCTTCGCCGCCTTCGTCTTTGACATCCCCATCCGCGGCTCCCTCATCCTGCTGCTGGCGGTCTCCGCCCTGTTCCTGATCGTGGCCCTGGGGCTGGGGCTGGTCATCTCCACCGCCACCAAAAACCAGTTCCTGGCCTGCCAGTTCGCCATCATGGGCACCTTCATGCCGGCGCTCATGCTCTCCGGCTTCCTGTACGACATCCTCAACATGCCCCCCGCCGTCCGGGCCATCACCTACATCATCCCGGCCCGCTACTACGTCACCCTGCTCCAGACACTCTTCCTGGCCGGGGACATCCCCTCCGTCATCATTCCGTGCTGCATCACGCTGGGCGTCTTTGCCGTGGTGCTCATGGGCATCGCCCGGCTGAAAGCCCCCAAATCCCTCGAATAACGCCATGGACTTCCTCGTCAGAATAGCCTCCCTCGTCAAAAAGGAACTGCTGGCCGTGCTCAGGGACAAAAAAAGCCGGATGGCCCTCATCATCCCGCCCATCCTCCAGATAGCCATCTTCGGCTATGCCGCCACCATGAACGTCACCCGCGTGCCGTACGCCGTGCTGGACAAGGACGGGGGAGAAACGGCCGCCCAGTACATCGCGGACCTGGAAGGCACGGGCATCTTCCGGCGGCAGGCCACGGCGGCCACGGAAAAGGACATCGACCGCATGATCGACAACCGGGAAATCGTCGTGGGGCTCACCATCCCCCCGGACTTCTCCCGCAACCTCCAGACCGGGCGCCCCGCCTCCCTCCAGCTCATTGCGGACGGCCGCAACACGAACACGGCGGCCATCGCCCTCAGCTACGGCCAGCAAATCGCCTCCGCCTACGGGGCGGACCTGCTTGCCAAAAGCGGCGGCTCCTCCCCGGTGGAAATAGAATCCCGCGCCTGGTTCAACCCCAACCTCATCACCCGCTGGTTCATCGTCCCCGGCCTCATTGCCGTGCTCGTGCTGATCAACTCCATCCTCTCCGGCGCGCTCTCCATCGCCCGCGAACGGGAGGAAGGCACCTTCGACCAGCTCCTGGTCGCCCCGTACACCCCCGGAGAAATCCTGCTCGGCAAGGGGATTGCCTCCGTCATCACCGGAATCATGCAGGCCGTCTTCGTGGTGCTGGTAGCCATGTTCTGGTTCCGCATCCCCTTCCAGGGATCCGTCTGGCTGCTCTCCGCCGCCCTCCTGCTCTTCATCGTCACGGCGGCGGCCATCGGGCTGTGCATCTCCTCCTTTGCCCAGTCCCTCCAGCAGGCCATTGTGGGCACCTTCCTGCTGCTGGTGCCCATGGTCATGCTCTCCGGCTTTGCCACGCCCATCTCCAGCATGCCGGAAATCTTCCAGGACCTCACCCTGCTCAACCCCATGAGGTACGGCCTGGAGCTCATCCAGCGCATCTTTCTGGAAGGGGCCGGATTCCTGGACCTCTGGCCCCTCTTCGCGGCCATCATGACTGTTACGGTGGTGGCCGTTCTGGCAGCCATTTTCTCCTTCCACCATAAAATCTCCTGACGGAAAACTTTGCTTTCCCGGCCCCGGAACATTCTGGCGCCCTTTTGCCATTAGTCTTTCGCCTTTAATATTTTCATCACGCCAATCCCGTCACCCGCATAAAAATACTTGCATCCGGCCCGGTTTTTCTATTCTATCTCTCTCGTTCCTTGAGAACATGGGCTCGTCGTTCAATGGATAGGACATCGGTTTCCGGTACCGACGATGTAGGTTCGATTCCTACCGGGCCTACCAGAATTTTCATACCGCAAGCTGCTGTTTATCAGTGCCTGCGGTTTTTGTTTGATTGAAATCGCAAGACATCGGAACGGCGTTTGATTACCCCTCCGCACCGTCTGGCGGCAACGTTCCGCCTGTGCAGGTCATTCCGCACCACATCCTGCCGGCCTCCCGGAAACATCAACCGCAGGACATTCCCCGCCCACTTAAAGGGCGGTCCCTTTCTTCGTCATAAAAAGGCGGGACATGTCCGCTCCCTCAAGCTTCAGAAGACTGATTTTCGCGGCAATTCCGCCGGCATAGCCCGTCAGGCTCCCGCCTGCGCCCACCACCCGGTGGCACGGGATGATGATGGAAATGGGGTTATGCCCCACCGCTCCTCCTACTGCCTGAGCAGACATGCTCCTTCTATTCCCGCGCGCGGCCATCTTCCGGGCAATCTCTCCGTAAGTGGTAACCTCTCCGTAAGGGATGTCGCAGAGAATCTTCCATACGGCCTGGCGGAACTCTCCCCCCACGGGGGCCAGCGGCAATTCGGCTACCGGAGGCCTGCCGCCCGCAAAATACCTGTCCAGCCAGTCTCTTGCCGCGGCAAATACCGGCAGGCCGTCCCTTTCCTCCATGTCCCCGCTGACGGTATCTCCAAAATACTTCTGGCCCTCCAGCCACAAGCCCGCGAGATGTTCCCCATCGCTCGCCAGCGTGAGCGGACCAAGGGGTGACGAATAGTATGTTGAATAATACATCATCTTTCTATTGTTTCAGTGTTGTTTCAGTGAATTCCATAAATTGACGGCAGCATAGCCGCGCCACGGCCTCCAGCCTTCCGCCAGAGCAAGAATTTCCTTTTGCGTGCGCGGGGCGAGCGCCTCTCTAATGCCGGGATCGGTTGAAGGAAAGGCATCCGTCCACCCGAGAGCCCGCATGGCGATATACTGCGCCGTCCATGTTCCGATGCCGGGGAGCCCCGTCAGCTTTTTCATCTCCGCCTCAGGATCGGCCCGGAAACTGAAATCAATGCTCCCTTCTTCAAACGCGCGCGCCAGCTCGACAACCGCCCTGCCCCTGGATGCGGTCATTCCGGGAATGTCCCATCCGGCGCTTCCCGGGCCGCTCAGGGAAAGAATCTTCCCCGGCGCAGGAAACGCATGGGTCAGCCCCTCCATCCCCGTCCGCACGGGCTCGCCATGGCTCCGCGCCAGCCTCCCCGCCAGAGCATTCGCGGCTTTCATGGAAATTTGCCGTCCCAGCGCTGTCCGCACCGCCAGCTCGTAAGGGTCAAAGCAGCCGGGCAAACGGGTTCCCGGAACATACAGCCCCGGAGACAGGCCGTTCATGGAAGCCAGCGTTTCATCCACCGCGGCCGGGTCACAGTACAAGTCAAACAAATGCCGCACCCTTGCAAGCACCTGGGACAAGACTGGAAGCAGAGACCTCGCGATCACCACGATCAGCGCATTTTTCACGGGGCAATGGCCCACCCGTATCCAGCCATAGACATCTTTCCCCCTTCTGGTTGCAAGACGCACGGTGCGGCCATACTCCCCGCCGCGTACGGCCTCCACGCCGGGAATGGCCCGCAGCGCGAGGAACTCAAGCAGCCTCTCCCACCGGTAGGGAGGGCGGTAAGGCAGCGTCAGCGTTATTCCGGAGCCCTCCTCCTCTTTTCCCCCCTTCCCCAGCTTCCGCAATGCCGCCGGGGAAAGTCTGTATTCCTTTTTGAACAATTCATTGAAGCGCCGCAAACTGCCGAACCCCGCGCTCATGGCAACGTCAAGAACAGAAAGCCTCGTGCTTGTCAGGAGATTCTTCGCCAGCAGCAGCCGGAGAGTCTGCAAATACTGGATGGGGGAAACATTGAACTCCGCGGCAAAAGCCCGGCGCAAATGCCGCCCGGTGCAGCCAAGGTGGGCGGCAAGCTCTTCCAGGCTTTCCATGTCTCCGCAATTCTCCTCCAGGAAACCGGCCGCACGGCGCGCCAGGGAAGCGGCGGCGTCCACCGGGGCGGTTCCGGGCGCAAACTCCGGGCGGCATTGCAGGCAAGGCCGGAATCCGGCCCGTTCCGCTTCAGCCGCTGTGGCGTAATAGGTGCAATTCCCGGCCCTGGGCAGCTTTGCGCGGCATATGGGGCGGCAGTAAATGCCCGTAGATGCCACCCCCACGAAGAAATGGCCGTCAAAACGGGCATCCTTGGATTTAAACGCGGCATACCAGGCCTGTTCATTTCCTTTCATGGTTTTGCAAACTCCACGGTTGAGGCTCATGATAGCAAACCGCGGACATGATTCCCGCCATTTTCGGACATGCATCCAAAAAAATTATTTTGACATTGGGGAATAATTATATAACCAATTACGTAATCAGTTACATTTTTAACAATACAACAGGAGACGGGAATATGGATTTCTTCAACCGGACAGGAAAAATGGCCATTGGAAGCAGACTGCGGATGCTGACGGATAAAATAACGAATGACGCCGCCCTGATCTTCCGCATGTACGGCGTGGACATCCGCCCCAAATGGTTTCCCGTGTTCTTTGTCCTGTCCCGGGGAGAGGCCAAAACCATCACCTCCATTGCCAGGGAAATAGGGCATTCACACCCGTCCGTCAGCAACATTGTCAAGGAGATGGGCGCCAGGGGGCTGGTGAAAGAAAAGAAGGACAAAACGGACGGACGGAGAAACCTCGTCATGCTGTCCGCCAAGGGAAAGAAAATGTCCGATATCATGGCGGAACAATATCCCGACGTGGAAGCTGCCGTGGAACAAATTTCCAGCCAAACCCGGAACGACCTGTGGCGCGCCATTGAAGAATGGGAAGGCCTGCTGGCGGAAAAAACGCTGCTGGAACGGGTGAAAGAAGCAAAAAAGGAACGGGAAGGCAGGGATGTCTCCATCGTTCCCTACGATCCCCGCTACCGGGCCGCTTTCAAGGCGCTCAATGAAGAATGGATTACGGCGCACTGGCAGATGGAAGAACCGGACCATCACGCGCTGGACCACCCGCAGGAACACATTCTGGACAAGGGCGGCCACATCTTCGTGGCGCTTTACAGGGAAGAGCCTGTCGGCGTATGCGCCCTGTGCAGGAAGAACGATCCCGTTCATCAGTACGAACTGGCCAAACTTGCCGTCAGCCCCAGCGCGCAGGGCAAAGGCATCGGCATGCTGCTGTGCCGGACCGTCATCGCCAAGGCGAAAGAACTGGGCTGCAAAAAAATCTTTCTGGAAAGCAATACCCTGCTCCGCCCGGCCATCCAGCTATACAGGAAGGCGGGATTCAGGGAAGTGGAGATTTACCGCCCGTCCTATGAAAGGGTGGATATCCAGATGGAACTGGCGCTCCAGTAATGCGCCGCCATCCCGGCCCGTTCCGGAGGAAGGGCCACTATCCTTTCCTCCGGCCAAGAAATTCATGCCCCTCATATCGCCGTCAAATGGTCATCACTCGTTTTCCGGTGAAGCAGCCTGGTATCTGGTGAACAAATTTCATCAAAAGACACGAAGATGATACCCCCGGTTTGAGAGCTGGACATCAGGGCGCCAAAACAATCAAGGCCATAATCGTCCCTGACTGCGGGAGAATCGATGATTTTCAGAATCACGTTATGATCCTCGCCCCCGTCCGTGGTGATATGGTCGCCTATTTCAATCTCCTCTCCGGAAAAATACCTCTTCATCGCCGTTTCCTGATGTTCGGTTTTTATCATGAAGTCACCATTTCTCCAACTGGTTCCGTGCCCGGCAGTTTTTTCTTAGGGAAAAATCCGGGGCATGCCGTTCCTTCATGCCATGAACATAACACCTTCGCCTCAAATACCCCGTGATCAAGAAAAAAATGTGGGCAGCCAGAGCCTCTGATCTTTTTTAAAAAATCTCCCTTGTTCCGGACGATGGCGAAAGTCGCACTGCCATCAAGGGAAAAGGCAAAGGCGTCCGCGTCCTTCGCCTTTTCCATGCCCCAACGCCAACAAGGCCGTTTCCTCCGTGCAGAGGGGAAACTGCCTGCTGTTTTTCCCTCCAGCCCGTTCCCTTCATTTTTCCGCTTCCTTATCAAGCGCAGCCACTCCCTCTTTTATCGGGTTCCCGGCAAAAAAACGAATCTCCGGACTAGGAAGAAGAGAAGTTCCTTTCAGCACGGCGCGACCGGAGAAAGAGATACTTTCCCTATTAGTCTGACGGCGCTCCATTTTCCTCTGGAAATTCCGGTGTTCAACCACCTTCCTCCAAACCGTTTCATTCAAAATCGCCGCCTTTTCCAAAAACCTCCCTTTCTTTCATTTTCAAGCCTTTCTTTACCCTGTCCAACTGGACTTGGCAGGCAAATCGCGTTATGATGCGGCCGCTCCTTTCCTCATGATTTCCGCTTTAACCGGGATCATGAAGCGCACCCATGAAACAGAGAAAAATCATCCATGTGGACATGGATGCCTTTTACGCATCCATCGAACAGCGCGACCATCCCGAGTACCGCGGCAAGCCCATCGCCGTAGGAAGACCGGAGATGCGCGGCGTGGTGGCGGCGGCCAGCTATGAGGCGCGCCGCTTCGGCGTGCGTTCCGCCATGCCTTCCATGAAGGCGATGAAGCTTTGCCCCAAGCTGATTTTCACCCGCAACCGCATGGACGTGTACAAATCCGTTTCAGCGCAGATACGCTCCATCTTCCACCGTTACACGGACCTGGTGGAACCCCTTTCCCTGGATGAAGCTTTTCTGGACGTCACGGAAAACAAGCCGGGCATTCCGCTGGCCGTCGACATTGCACGGCGCATCAAGAGGGAAATCAGGCAGGAACTTCACCTGACGGCTTCCGCTGGCGTTTCCTACAATAAATTCCTGGCAAAAATCGCTTCCGACTACCGCAAGCCGGACGGCCTGTTCACCATTCATCCCTCCCGCGCGGAGGAATTCATCGCGCGGCTCCCCATTGAGGCCTTCTGGGGCGTCGGCCACGCCACCGCCGAACGCATGCGCGCCCTCTCCATCACCAACGGGGCGCAGCTCCGGGAACGCAGCCTGGATTTCCTGCTCCGCCATTTCGGCAAGATAGGGGGGATCTTCTACAACTTCGCCCGCGGCATGGACGACCGCCCCGTGGAACCTTCCCGCATCCGCAAATCCGTGGGCTGTGAAGAAACCTACCGGACAGACGTCACCAGGGCGGAGGCCCTGGAACAACACCTTCCCCTGCTGGTGGAAGAGCTCACGGGGCGCCTGGCGCGCTCCGGCTTCCGGGGCAACACGCTTACCCTGAAGGTTAAATTCCCGGACTTCGTCCAGAAGTCCCGCTGCATGACCGTTCCGGATTCCCTGACGGAGAAGGAGGACATCCTGCCCCTGGCCCGGACTTTGATGGAAGACCTGGATTCCGGGGACCGCACGTTCCGCCTTCTGGGGCTGTCCGTCTCCCACCCCCAGGAAGAACAGCGGCAAGGAATCTGGGAGCAGCTTTGGCTGGATTTAGAGTACTAATCCTCCCACAGACTCCCATATTTTTAGTATTCTCCCCTTAAAATCAACCTTATCCACAAGATATTGGTGTATGAATGAGCGAAATCCGCTCCAACCTGGTCATAGGTACGTATGAATCAGGAAGAACGTAGACACTGGGCATCATGGATAGGAACGATTGCGGAAGGGGTGGCAGGCGTCATGGCTGTGGACGGCGGAATTCCCGCCTCCCAGGGCGTGCCTGATCCCGGCCCATCCCGAACGCGCCGTCCCCTCACGGAAACGGAAAAGCGCATCATCGAGCACCAGGGAACGGAACCGCCCTTTTCCGGGCAGTTCGTCAGCTTCTTTGAACAAGGCACCTATGGCTGCCGCAAGTGCGGGGAAGCCCTGTTCCGGTCGGAAGACAAATTCGACGCCGGATGCGGCTGGCCCTGCTTTGACGATTCCCTGCCGGACGCCGTCAGAAGCATCAACGCAGGCCAGGGGCGGCGCACGGAGATCACATGCGCCCGGTGCGGAGCCCATCTGGGGCACATCTTCACCGGAGAACGCCTGACGCCGAAAAACACGCGCTACTGCGTCAATTCCCTTTCCCTGGAATTCCAGGCTGCGCCGCAGCCGGCCATGGCGAACAGCCCCCATTGACGCGCACGGCACGGAAAAAAGGACCGGACGGAAAAGCCGGGAACCGGATAAAAGCTCCGGGAAAATTCTATTTTCCGGAAGAAACGCGCCTCTGAAACATTCATTCCCGCGCCTGCGTAATGTGGTATCATGAGAATGACCACCCTGCGCATCATCCCGGTCCTGCTGGCCCTTTTCCTGGCGCACGCCATGGGCGGGGAGCCCAGAATCGCCATTTTGGGGGACAGCATCCCCTATTCCGGACAATGGCCTGCCCTGGTGGAAGCGGCCCTGCGGCAGGCTCCGGCCTACCGGCACGCGGAAATCGTCAGCATGGCGCTCCCCAGTGAAACGGTCTCCGGCCTGTCGGAACCGGGCCACGCCGGGGGCGCCTTCCCCCGCCCGTGCCTTCATGACCGCCTGGATTCCATTCTCTCCAAATACGCGCCCACCCTCGTCATTGCCTGCTATGGGATGAACGACGGCATGATGCAGCCCTTTTCCGAATCAGGCTTCCAGGCCTATCAACAAGGCATGGAACGGCTGAAAAAAAGAGTGGAAGACACCGGGGCCCAATTCATCGCCATCACGCCGCCTCCCTATATGGCGGATACCCCGGAAAAGGATGCGGCCCGTTACAACCAGGTGCTGGACACTTATGCCGCATGGCTCGCCAGCCGTAAAAAGGACGGCTGGAAGGTTGTGGACATGCGCCCGGAGCTGGGCCGCCAAATCCGGGAAGCGAAGAAAAGGAATCCCCGCTTCATTTACGCCGGGGACGGCGTCCATCCCGGGCAGGAGGGCCACTTCATGATTGCCAGGGCCATTTGGCCTCCCCTCGCCTCCATCCTCCGCGTGCCCGCCCGCGTCCGTTTTCCGGAAGGGGACGAGTTCAGGAAAGCCCTGGAGCGCCACAACCTGTACAAGCTGGCGTGGCTGACGGAAACGGGCCACCGCCGCCCCGGCATCCCGAAGGGGGTTCCGGTCTCCGTTCTTCCCTGCATCCGGGAGGGAGTGGCCGTCTCGGAATGGCACGGCTTCCCATCCCTTCACTTCAAGGTAGCGGGCAGGAACGCCACCCTCGTTCTCCCCAAAACCCCGGCGGAAAACAGGCCGTGGATCTGGCGGCAGGAATTCTTCGGGAACGAGCCGCAGGCGGACATAGCCCTGCTCATGGAAGGGTTTCATGTGGCTTACGTGGACGTGCAGAACATGTACGGCGCGCCCGCAGCCATGGACATCATGGACCGGTTTTATGAAACATTGGTCCGGGACTACCGCCTTTCCCCAAAAACGGTGCTGGAAGGGTTCAGCCGCGGAGGCCTCTTTTCCTTCAACTGGGCGGCCCTGCATCCCGGCCGGGTGGCCGCCATTTATGCGGACGCCCCCGTTTGCGACGTGGCGAGCTGGCCCGGCGGCAGGGGGAAGGGAACAGGCTCCCCGGAAGACTGGCTCCGCCTGCTGGACGTTTACGGCGCTACGGAACAGGAAGCCCTGAGCGGAAAGCTGAGCCCCGTCAACAGGCTGGCGCCGCTCGCCAACGCGCGCATTCCGGTGCTCGCCGTGGTGGGGGACGCGGACAACGTGGTGCCCCTGGAGGAGAACATGGCCGTAGTGGAACGGAAATACCGCGCCATGGGCGGCAGCATCCGGGTGATCCATAAACCGGGAGCAGGCCACCATCCCCACAGCCTGCCGGACCCGGCTCCCATTGTGGAATTTATCCTGAAATCCGTTCGCGGGACCGGCTCCGCCGCGGCGGAACAGGGAACGCCCGTATCCGGAAAGCCCTTGTCCCCCAGCAGGAAAGCCCCTTCCGCATTCCCCGTTCGCCCCGCACTGGGGAACGGGGGGGATTAGCTTGACTTTCCTGTAATGTCGCCTATTCTGACTCAAGCATTATTTGCAACCACTCACACTTATTATGACCGACCGCAGAATTGTTATCACCGGCATCGGAGTGATCAGCCCCTTGGGCAATGATCTTGCATCCACCTGGGAAGCCATGAAGGCTGGCCGCAGCGGCATTGACACCATCAAGTCCATGGATGTCACCGACTACTCCACGAAAATCGCCGGTGAAGTCAAGGATTTCGATCCCACCCCGTATTTCAAGACGCCCAAGGACGCCCGCCGCGTGGACCGCTTCACGCACTTTGCCATGGGCGCCGCCGGAATGGCTCTCAAGGACTCCGGAATGGATCTGGAAGCGGAGGACAAAACCCGCATAGGCGTCATGGTGGGCAGCGGCATCGGCGGCCTCGGCACGCTGGAAAGCCAGCACGCCACGCTTCTTTCCAAAGGGCCGGCCCGCGTGTCCCCCTTCATGATCCCGTACATGATCAGCAACATCGCCTCCGGCCTCATCTCCATGGAATACGGATTCGGCGGCCCGAACATGTCCATCGTCACGGCCTGCGCCACCTCCAACCACAACATCGGGGAAGCCTGGCGCATCATGAAATTCGGCGATGCGGACGTCATGGTCTGCGGCGGCGCGGAAGCCACCATCCTGCCTACGGGCGTCTCCGGATTCAGCAACATGAAAGCCCTCAGCTCCCGCAATGACGAACCCCAGCGCGCCTCCCGCCCGTATGATGTGGACCGCGACGGCTTCGTCATGGGCGAAGGATCCGGCGTCGTCATTCTGGAAACGCTGGAACATGCCCAGAAACGCGGCGCCAAGATTTACGGGGAACTCGTCGGCTACGGCATCTCCGCAGACGCCCACCACCTCACCGCTCCGGACCCGGAAGGCCGCGGCGCCGCACGCTGCATGCAGATGGCCCTGGAACACGCAGGCATGAAGCCGGAGGACATTGACTACATCAACACGCACGGCACCTCCACCCCGCTGGGGGACATCTGCGAAATCAAGGCCATCAAGGCCGTCTTTGGCGACCACGCCAAAAACGGGCTGCTCATCAGCTCCACCAAATCCATGACCGGCCACCTTCTGGGCGCCGCCGGCGGCGTGGAACTGGCAGCCTGCCTCATGGCCATGCAGGAAAACATCATCCCGCCCACCATCAACGTGGACAACCAGGACCCGGAATGCGACCTGGATTGCGTGCCCAACAAGGCCCGCGGGGCCAAAGTGGACGCCGTCCTGAGCAACTCCTTCGGTTTCGGGGGGCATAACTCCTCCGTCATCGTGAAGAGATTCGCCTGACCCTTTCAGGAAACCCCTTCCCGGCGGAAGCGCTGATGTTTGTGTCCACCGCAGCCATCGCGCTTCCGCCTTCTTCATTTCACAGCCATGCCTTCCAAAACGCACCAGGACATTCTGCTCATGCGGTGGGCCCTGTTCTCCGTAGCGGGGATCATCCTGATCGTGGTGCTGTATTCCCTGGGCGTCACCCCCGCCTGGGCGCAAGCCCTGAAGGGAGCCATGGCCTCCGCTCCGTTTCTGCTGGCTGCAGATGCTCCGGCCCTCTCCCCCGGCATGGGCTTCCTGCTGTGCATTGCGCTGACGCTGGCCCTGGTTTACGACCTGATCCTGATCCGCGGAACACTCCGTAAAACAGCCGTTCTGGCCGCCTTCCTTCTGCTGCTGGCCTGCTTTACCCCGGTGCTGGGGCTGTGGGGCATCTTCTTCAACGCCGTTCCGTGCCTGCTCTCCGCGGGGAGCGCGGGTGCGCTCGCCATCCTGTGGCCCCAGCCGTCACCCGGCCCGCATCATTCCGAACCTCCCCCCACTCATGAATAATCTGGACTATCCCCTTCCCGTGCTTGAACTGGTAACCGCCCTCAAGCAGCTTCCGGGCATCGGCACCCGCGGTGCGGAACGCATGGCCTTGTGGATGCTCCAGGGGCACATGGGGGAAGCGGAGGCGATTGCCCGCACCATCGGCCAGGCGGCGGAACACGTCACGCCGTGCCCCGTCTGCGGCTTTTTCAGCACCGCCGGAGAACCCTGCGCCGCCTGCCGGGATGAAGAACGGGACAGCCGCCTCATCTGCGTGGTGGAACAGGCCACGGACGTCATTCCCATTGAGCGCAGCAGCGCCTACCGCGGGCTGTACCATTGCCTGGGCGGCAAGCTCTCCCCGCTGGACGACGTGGAGCCGGAAGACCTCAATATCCAGTCCCTGGTGGAACGCGTCACCCGGCAGCCGGGCTGTGAAGTCATTCTGGCAACGGGGTCCGACGTGGAGGGGGAAGCCACGGCCACCTACCTCCACCACCTGCTCAAAGAACTGGACTGCAAGATTTCCCGCCCCGCCCAGGGCCTGCCCGCCGGCGCCGGCCTCAGCCATGCGGACACGCTGACGCTGATGAAAGCGCTGGAAGGCAGGACGGCCCTTTGAAAACGCTCTAAAAACAAACCCGGACTCCCTTTGAAAACAATCAGTCACGCATGTAGCAACATCGCTGACAACCAATTCATTAATACACAGCAGATTAAATCTCACGGGCGTATTGTCTGGATTGACATCTGCCGGGTACTCACCATGCTGTGCATTATAGCATCCCATGCCAATGTATGGAACTATTTCAGCGATAATATAATAGGCGCTTGGTCCGTCTTCGTTTTCTTTTTCATTTCAGCCTTGTTTATTAAACAGGACAGTAAAAAGGCGCTCAATTACAGCCGTTTTCTCAAACTGTTCATTCCTTATCTTCTCTGGTGCCTGATTGGAGCGTTGATCTACTTCAAATTCAATCTTCATGCCATCTATGCCAACATGGTTGCCGTTTTCGGCTGTAATATCTTCAACACCTTCCCCGCCTACGGAATACTGTGGTTCTTGAGGGAACTGCTGCTGTTAAGCCTTGTCAGCCCTCTGTTAAGTAAATTGAATGATGCGGCACTGTTGTTATTTACCGTCATTTTCCAAATTCTGGGGGCTGCCCCCGAATTAATTTACCATGCGGGTTTAGATGACATCCCCTTTTTATTTAAAGCACAGGGAGCGTACGGCATGTCCTGGTTCCTGCTTGGTATTTTTTGCGCGCGCAGGAAGCGCATCATCCGTCTTCACGCATGGATTTGCGAGCACCTTGCCCTTGTTTCATTCTTGACGCTGGCAATGCTGCTGTGCGCCGCAGTTGGCAAATACGCCATGCAGGATGCCGGAGGCAGCCAGCATGCCGCCCTCATATTGATATCCGTCCAAAACATCTTCATGGTCATTTTCCCCATGGTATGCGCCATAGCCTGCACCCGGCTATCTCCGGGAACGGCTACTAAACTATCCAGCCTGGCGCCTTCCGTCTTTTTCGTCTATGTCTTCCACCCCATAGGCATTATGCTATTCTATCACAGCATACCCGCCAGCATTGAAAACAGCACGCTGCACTCCATCCTGAAATTCTTTGAACCAGTTCTTGTCTTTGCTGTTTCAGTCTTTGTATTCAACATCCTCAGACGCTTTAAAACGGTGGGAAAATGGATATGCCTTTCCACATGAAAATGCCATAACGGCTAAAAACAGAATAAAAATCCGGAGGGAGGGGCCCCGGAGCCCGCATGGCAGAATCCATCCCGCAAATAAAATGGATCTGCACAAACGTACCCCCGCCGTGTGCCAAAAAGTCCACGTTCCCAAATATGAGGAGGGGAATGAAAACAGCTTGAAATATGCCGTTGGAACCTCAATCCCCCGTCATTCCGCCAGGCCGTCCACGCGGGCGCGGTCAAAATCCGCCGGGCAAATCGTCACGTTCACCCGGTCGCCCGGCTTGAGCACATCTCTTAACGGAGCGTTCTTTTTCTCCACAAAAGCCACAGTAGTCTTGCCGTTCGGCAGGGTGGCGCGGAAAGCCGTATCCGCGATGCGCTCCGCAATAACGGCCACTGCCTGCACTGTCTGGTAGGGATAAAGTTTCATCTGGAAAAATCAGGTTACAAATTCATCAATCCGTTCATCAGGTCGCTCCCGGTCTTGAGCCCCTTCTCCGCGGCGTCCTGAAGCTGGGGCATGACGGGAGCGGGAACCTGGTCTGCGGCCGGAATCCTGAACCCCCCGTTACCCTTTTCCGTGCCATCCTTCCCCCTGCCTTCCCCGGCCCCCTTGTTCAGCAGGCGCGACGCGACGTCCGCCACTTCCGCCACCTTGCCCATGCCGATCTCCGTCAGGCGGTCTCCCGCCGCCTTGATAAGCCGCGCGGACAAGTCTTCCGACGGGTTGTCCAGCGTGCCGCCAATGTTCACATTGGCCCATACCAGATTGCCTCCGGCTCCCTGGCGGGAAGCGGAAAACACGTCGGAAAAGCCCGGCAGGGCGCTCCACAGGCCGTCGGACCGCAGGCCCACCTGCAACCTTCCGTTAAGCTCGCCTCCTTTTCCGATTTCCAGCCAGCCTTCCACCCTCACCAGATTTTCGCTCTCCACCAGAATGTCGGAGACATGCCAGGCGGCTTCCTTATAGCGGAACTGGGCGGACGCCTTGTGCAGGGGGAGCTGGCGGAATCTGGAAGAACCGCAGAAGAGAGCCAGCCTGTCCAGGACGGGAAGCCCGGTCAGCATCCCGTCCTGCAATCTTACCAGCCCGGCCACATGCGTCACGCCGTCCCGGCCGCCGCGCAGGTCCACCCCGCCGCTCACACTGCCCTGGACATGCTTCTTCCAGTCATTCTCCAGGATGGAAGAGGCGGGAACGCTGTTCACCACCATATTCGCCGTCCAGGAGGAGGAAAGGCCGTCCCAGTCCCCCTTGATGTCCACATAGCCGCCGGCATCCGTGGTCAGGCGGCAGGAGGGAACGTTCACCCGCCTGCTGGAATGGTTGAACTGCGCCGTGCCGGACATCAGGGAAAACTCCGGACAGCCCTTGAAGGGAAGGAGCAGCCTGCCCCCCTGCACGTCAAACTTGTACTGGCTGGACCCGGCATCATGGGTACTCTCCACACGGGTTCCGTTCAGGGCGTACAGCCTGCCGGGAACACCGTAGGAGACGGACAGGGAATCAATGCTCCCCTTTTCCAGGCGGAACGTATCCGGCAGGATATTCTTTTCCACCCAGCTCCTGGGTCCCTCTTCCTTTTCCCGGAAACGGAAGGGCGCCGGGGACAGTTGAAGCTTCAGCTCCGCAATATTCACGGAGGTAATCACAAAGGCGCGCTTCAGCAAATCCCAGCGGCTGAACTCCGTTTCAATGTTTTTTGCCTGGAGGGAGGTTAAGAACTCATGCCCTTCCATCGTCACGCCGTCGCACCGGATGCCGGAACCGTCCCAGTCCAGCGGGGCTATCCTGGCGGCATCCACATTCATGTCGTCAACGGCGGACTGCCCCAGCATGGTTAAAAAATCGTCACTCTTCAAATAGGACCTGACATACAGGTAGGAGCCGGCTACCGCCGCCACAGCCAGCACCAGAGCCCCCAGCACGCCCCACAGCAACAGCTTTTTCCAAATGCCTCCGGCACGGGGCTTTTTCCTGCGTATCCTCCTCATTCTGGACATGGTAACAGACTATATCAAATCCGGCGGCGGTCAAGCCTCCGGATTGGACCTCCGGCTGCTGCAAGCCACGGATAAACGGACATCCGCGCCGGTTTTCCCCCGCCTACCGCGGGCCGTGGTACACCTTGTGCCTTCCGGACGCCATGGTGATAAAGAGCAGGAACAGGGTGTAGGCCGCCAGAAAGCCCATCGGAATAACCGCGCCATGCTCCCCGCGTCCCAGCGCTTCAATGGGGGCGGCCTGCTTCACCCAGATGTTCTGGGCCAGCCAGGTCAGGAAAATCGCCAGCAGCAGCGTGGGCGTCACGAACTTCATGATGAAGCGGTAGATTCTGGGAATGCGGATGACGGAACCGTCTTCCAGATCCATCAGCCCCCGGTCCACTCCCAGCTTCCAGGAAAACAGAATCATCATCACCATGGCGCTTACAAAGAAACACAGGGTGCCCAGGAAGAAATCATACGTATCCATCGCCAGCAGGTTGCCGCTGTACCAGGCGACGATCAGCGTGCCCGTGGCCGTGAAAAAACCCTGCACCACCACGGCCATCTTGCGTTTCAACCCCATGAACTCTTCAATAAAGGACAGGCCCACCTGCATCATGGAAATGGAGCTGGTAACCGCCGCCACGGTCAGGAGCAGGAAAAACAGGCTGCCGAAGATCACGCTGGAGCCCATCTTGGCAAAGGCCTGCGGAAGCACCATGAACCCCAGCGCAAAAGTTCCCTGCCCGGCGGCTCCGGCCACCCCCAGGAACGCCACGGCGGCAGGCACCGTCATCATGCCGGCAATGCCCACCTCGCACACCTCGTTGGAGGCGGCCGCGGAAAGGCCGCTCAATGCGATGTCCTCCTTCTTCCTGACGTAGCTCGCATAAGTCAGGATCAGCCCCGTCCCTACGGAAAGGCTCAGGAACACCTGCCCGGCCGCCGCTATCCAAAGTTCAATGTTTTTCAGGCCGTCCCACAACGTCACCTCGGTCAGCCTGCGGGTTCCGCCGGACATTTCCACCTGCCGCACGGCTTCATCCATGGCCCCCCGGTGGGAGGCGGACACCATGGAAACCGTCTTCCACTCCCCGCTGTCCCGGTCCTGCTCCTCCACCAGCACCTTGCTGGGATTCCACATATACCCCAGCCCCTGCTCAATGCTGCGGTCCGGATAGGATGGGTCCGGCGTGCCGATGCACAAAATGCGCACCAGCAGCACCAGGGAAATCAGCAGGAGTATCGGCATGAACCAGCGTGAAAACATCTCGATTCCCTTGCTGATGCCCCGGTAAATGATTCCCAGGTTCAGCAGGATGACTCCGCCGACGATCCAGAGCAGCCCGTTGTTAGACAGCAGGGCGCTCCCGTCCCCGTACATCCCCGTGAAACTGAAAAAGGTCTGCGCCGTTCCCTCAGCCGTGGCAAATACCTCCGGCTGGGTCAGCATCTTCCAGAAATAGCCGCAGCACCACGCCTCCACCACCATATAGTAAAAGGCCACGGAGGAAGGGCCCAGAACCGCGAGCACCCCCAGGAACTTCCACAGCCTGGACCCCTTGGTCAGGTACCAGAATACGCCGGGGGCGCAGTGGGCTCCCATCTGGCCGCCGCGCCGCCCGATGGACCACTCCGCCCATGCCACGGGCACGCCCACCAGCACCAGCATGAGACCGTACGCCACCATGAAGGCGCCCCCGCCGTACTGGGCCGCCAGCCCCGGAAAACGCAGAAAGTTGCCCAGCCCCACGGCGCTTCCGGCCACAGCAAGAATCACGCCAATTTTGCCGGACCACTCGTCTTGTTGCGCCTTTGAGGATGACATGCAGGCAATACTGACAAAAAAAGCTTCATTTTCAAGAGAAAACAGGTCCTTTTGCCACAGAGAAGGCATCATTGCCACTTGACTTTCGTTCGTTTTTTGGAATCATTCTTTTAGAACCAAACCAAAAAACCGACCATGCTCCTCATAGGAAAACCGGCACCTCATTTCAGTGCAAACGCAGTTGTAAACGGTACCATCGTACCGGATTTCAGTCTTGACCAGTTCAAGGGCAAAAAGTACGTGATCCTGTTCTTCTACCCGAAGGACTTCACGTTTGTGTGCCCCACTGAATTGATCGGCTTCCAGGAAGCCCTGGGCGAATTCGACAAGCGTGACGTAGCCGTCGTAGGCTGCTCCACGGACAGCGAATTCTCCCACTGGGCCTGGGTGAACACCCCCCGTGACCAGGGCGGCATCCAGGGCGTGAGCTACCCCATCGTTTCCGACATCAACAAGACCATTTCCGCCGACTACGGCGTTCTGGCCGGAGACGAGGAAATTGACGAAGACGGCAACGTGGAAGTCAACGGGGAACTGATCGCCTACCGCGGCCTCTTCCTGATCGACAAGGACGGCATCGTCCGCCACCAGCTCATCAACGACTTCCCGCTGGGACGCTCCATTGATGAAGCCATCCGCGTGGTAGACGCCCTCCAGCACTTTGAGCTGTACGGAGAAGTCTGCCCCCTTGGCTGGCACAAGGGTGAAGCGGCCATGACCCCGTCCCACGAAGGCGTGGCCTCCTACCTCAGCAAGTAAGCTGCCCCGGCAATATTTCAAGGCCGTTCCCTTTTCCGGGGAACGGCCTTTTTGCCGCTTTTCTCTAACATATAAGTATTGACAACGGACCCTTCCGTTCTAATTTACCCGGAATGAACTACTTCATGCCGGCTTTCCTGTTGATTTCTGCCCTTGCAGGCTCCGTCTGGGCCGCAAATGCCCAAGCGCCTGAAAACATCAGGGACCTTGAAACAGCCTATCAAAAATTCTGCACCAGGCGCGGGGAAGCTCTTCTTCCCGCATTTTCAAAAAAACTTCTCGCCCTCCAGCAGCAGGCGGTCAATCAATCCGACTTTGAAAAAGCCAAACAGATTCAATCCGTTCTTCAAAACATCAAAAAAGATATTCTCTCTCCGCCTTCTTCCAACACCATCGACCCGTTCTTCATAGGAAAGGCGTGGAAAAAGAACGGGGACAGCAACGAATTCACGCAGTTTCTGGATGCCGGACTGAGGCGGTTCTCAAAAGACATTAAACAAACAGCATTCCAGCCCCAGGACCAGTGGGCGGACCCCGGAAAATCCTCCCGGGAAATAGTGGTCTTCACCGGGGAGCCCCTGCGCATCTGGGTTAAAAAAGACGACTCCACCATCATTCAGATTTACAAGGACTCCAGTACTGACTGGCTCACCCTGCAAGACGGCAGGCAAAACATCATCAAATCACCGGAGCCGGGATTGAACAACCTGCACCAGGAATTCCTGACGGAATACTCCAAGGCGTGCCAGCCGTTAACCCGGAAATATCTGGCCGCCGTGGAAAAAAGGCAGAAGCAGCTGGCCCAGCAGGGAAGCATGGAGGAAGCGATCGCCATCCACAATTACATGAAGCCATTCAATTCCGAGGGCAGACCGGTGGACCAGCTGTTAAACGGAATCTGGAAGAACCAGGCGGGAGAACTGTATGACTTTTCCAATAAATCAAAAGCGGCCAAGAAAGGCCCGGACGGTTCCCTGAAATTTTATCTGGTTTATACGTCCGCCAGTCCTACAGGGGAATGGAAAATGGCTCGTGTAGACCGGGGGACGGAAAAGGGCATGGAAGTCATTTTCTTTTCCGCCGGAGGAAAAGTGTACCTCATTCCGAACAGGCCCTCCCGCTTTTTCTCTATCTTGACGCGCGTATCCGGTACCTGACGGCCCTTTAAGGCGCACATTCCCGGCTATCCCCCCTTCCCCGGCCGCGGCCTCTCCCTTTCCGGAAATGCCGGAACTGTCATAAATCAGGAGGAATACGCGCACGCCCCTTGAGCCGCACAGGGGTGTTTGCTACATCCTTGGCATGAATATGAATTTCATGGCAGCCGCATCCTCCAGGGAAGATATCTGGACAAGAACCATGGATTTTCTGAACATGCCGGACTGGCTCAAGCTGGAGATGGTGCAGTCCGTGGGCGCCAAAATCCTGCATGTGGTGATATGGCTGGTAGTCAGCTGGATTCTCCTGAAGCTGCTCTGCCAGGTGCTCCGGAAAATCACCGCCCTGAAAATGTCTCCCCAGGCGTCCCGCCTGACCGTTAAAATAGTCAAGGAGGCAGGCTACATCATCATCGGCGTGGAAGCCTTCGCCCTGATGGGGTTCGACATCCTCACCCTGCTGGGCGCGGCCAGCATCATCGGCGTGGCGGTCGGCTTCGCCTCCCAGACTTCCCTGTCCAACATCATCAGCGGCCTCTTCCTGGTGGGGGAAAAGCAAATCAACCTGGGGGACATGATTGAAGTGGGCGGCATCACCGGCAATGTGGACTCCATCAACCTCATGTCCGTCCAGCTCCGGCTGCCGAACAACACCATGGTCCGCATACCCAATGAAATGATCATCAAAAACCCGGTGAGCAACATCACCCGCTTTTCCACGCGCCGCTGTGACCTGGACCTGGGCGTGGACTACAATTGCGACATTGAACACGTCGTGAGCATATTGCAGGAAGTGGTCAAACAGAACAAGCTCTGCCTGGACGACCCGGCTCCCGTCATCATGTTCACCGGATTCCAGGATTCCTCCCTGGGATTCAAAATCGGCGCCTGGTGCCTGAAGGACAACTTTCTGGACTGCCAGAAAACGCTTGCCCACGACATCAAGCACCGCTTTGCAGCAGAGGGCATTTCCTTCCCCTTCCCCACCCGCAGTCTGGAGAGCAGAAGCCCCATCCAGGTGGAAATCTCCGGCACGGCGGAGAAAAATCAGTAGGTGCTCTCTTTTTGCTTTCTTTTTGCCCCGTGAAATTTCAATCTTGTCTGCGTAAAATCCGCATCTATGTCTGACACATCCGCACCCGCCTATCAAAGAATCCTCCTGAAACTCAGCGGAGAAGCCCTGCGCAGCCCCGGCAGCATGGACAACATTTCCCCGGAAATCGTCGCCCGCATTGCTGAAGAAATCGCCCAGGCGCACCGCGCCGGCGTGCAGATCGGCCTGGTCGTGGGCGGCGGCAACTTCTGGCGCGGGGCTAAAGCCAGCGTGCGCGGCATGGACCGCGCCACGGCGGACTACGTAGGCATGCTCGCCACGGTGATGAACGCCCTGGCTCTCCAAAGCGCGCTGGAACGCGCGGGAGTCCCCTGCGTGGTGCAGTCCGCCATTGAAATGAAAAACGTGGCGGAATCCTTCATCCGCCTGAAAGCCCGCACCTACCTGGACAACAATAAAATCGTCATCTTCGCCGCCGGCACCGGCAATCCGTTCTTTTCCACAGACACTACGGCGGCCCTGCGCGCCAGCGAGATCAATGCGGAAGTGGTCATGAAGGCCACCTCCGTGGACGGCGTTTATGATGCGGACCCCAAGAAGGTTTCCGACGCCAAGCGCTTTGACGCCATTTCCTACCAGGAATGCCTGGAACGCCAGCTCAAGGTGATGGACTCCACGGCCTTCACCCTGTGCATGGACAACAAGAAGCCCATCATCGTATTCGACATGCACACGCCGGGCAACATCACGCGCGCCCTGCTCGGGGAACCCATCGGCACCACCATCAGCTGAACTCCGCACGCCCCTTTTTCCAACCTACAAAAAACACTTAGCACCCACCACAATCATGGACGCAGAAACATTAATATTGGAAACGGAGGAATCCATGCTCAAGGCCGTGGACTTCGCCAAACAGGAATTCTCCGGCGTGCGCACGGGAAAAGCCTCCCCCGGCCTCGTTGAAAACCTGGACGTGCACGTCTCCAGCTACGGCTCCGTCATGAAGCTGAAGGGCCTGGCCGTCATCAGCACGCCGGAACCCCGCCTCATCCTCATCCAGCCCTTTGACCCGAGCACCGTCCATGACATCGGCCGCGCTATCAATGAAAGCAAGTTGAACCTCAACCCGCTGGTGGAAGGCCGCTCCATCCGCCTGCCCATTCCCGCCCTCACGGAAGAACGCCGCAAGGACCTCGTGAAGCTTGTCAAATCCCAGGCGGAAGAAGCCCGCGTGCGCGTACGCGGCGCCCGCAAGGCCGGCATGGACTCCGCCAAAAAGCTCAAGGCGGACAACATCGTCACGGAAGACGGCCAGCGCGATCTGGAAACGCAGATCCAGAAGCTCACGGACAAGTACGTGAAGGACATTGACGAGCTGGTGGCCGTCAAGGAAAAGGACATCATGACCATCTGAGCCAGAACCATCCATCCCCAACCATTTTACGACAATGACAGACAACGTAACAAACTTCCTCGCCTCCGGCATTGAAATCAAGGGAACCATCCGTTTCCAGAACGACATGCACATCGACGGCAAAATCGAAGGTGAAATCATTTCCGACAAAGGAAAAGTCACCATCGGAGAAACCGCCCAGATCAAGGGCGACATCACCGCCGGAGACGTGCGCATCTACGGCAACGTAGAAGGCAAGGTCACCTCCGACCGCTGCGAACTCAAGCAGCAGGCCCGCGTCGTCGGGGACATGAAGACCCGCAGCCTCGCCATGGAAGAAGGCGCCCACCTGCTGGGCCGCACGGAAATCGGTTAAAACCGCGAACCTCATTTTTTCATCAAGCCGTTCCGTCCTGCGCGAGGGAACGGCTTTTTTACGCCCGGTGGCAGGGCAACCCGGCAGAAAAAGAGGAATACTCCGCTTGAAAAACCGGTAAAGACGGAAAACTCCCATCCGGGAGCGGAAGGCTCCCGCCTTTCGCATTTACGTCCGTCCGAAGCAAAGCAGGGCTTTCTTCCCTTTCTCCCGCAGCCGCACTTGATGAGGGCCAGGAGGCCCTCATTCCCGGGCGGAACGCCGATTCCCACTTTTGCGGCAGGCAGGCCAGGCCCCCGGTGGAACCTGGCCGCCAACAGGGCAAAAAAACGGGAGGTGGAGCAAAAGCCGCTCCGTTATCCCGCTTCCTCAGGAAAGTCAGGAAAGGGGCGGACGCACGATGGACCAGGAACGCGGCTGCGCGGGGTCCAGCACCTTCTTGATAAAAGCGTTCACCTGGTCCAGCTCCATGTTCCTGATGGCGACTGTCTGCCGTTCAAACGCATCCAGGGGCAGCCCGAACAGGATATCCAGAGCCAGCATCTGGCACAGGGCTCCGTTGGACTGCATGGCCAGCAGGCGGGAGGAAAGGGCGGACGCCTTGGTGCGTTCCAGCTCCTCTTCCGTCATGCCGCGCTCATGAATCATCTCCAGAGTCTTTTCCAGCCGCTGCCCGGCTTCCTCCAGTTGTTCCGGAGAGGTGCCCAGGTAGAAGCAGATGCCTCCGGCGTCCATGCCGATGAACAGGGAGGAGCTGGCATAGTAGGCCAGCCCGGCTTCCTCCCGGATGTTGGTGAAAACGGGACCGGCCATGTCACTGCACCAGGCCTGGAACAGCAGCGCCTGCGCCATTTCCGGGGAAGCCACGTCCACGCACGGCATTCCCACCACCAGCACGGCTTGCTGCTTGTCCAGCACGGACACCTCCCGGCCAGCGCGCAGCGCGGGCGTGGGAGTCAGGACCGGCGGCATTCCGGCCCTCATTCCGCCAAGGCGCTTTTCCAGAAGAGGGAGAACCTCCTCCTTCCTGACATCTCCGGAAATGCATATCACGGCATTGGAGGCGCAGATGATGCGTTCATACTGTTCCTTCACGTCCCGCACCGTCAGTGAAGAAAGGCTCTCCGGCGTGCCGGACGGGGAATTCCCGTAGGAAACATGGCCGTAGGCCACCTTCCGTTCCTGCCGGAACGCCACGGAAAGCGGATCTTCCAAATCCTCCTCCGCATCCGCCACAAAGGACTCCTTCTCCCGGAGGAAGGCGTCCTCCGGGAAGGAGGGATTCATCACCACATCCGCCATCAGCTCCAGTCCGGAATCCAGGTCTTCCGCCAGAATCTGGCAGCCCACGCTCAGGGAATTGTTGCCTGTGGAGGTATTGATGGCCCCTCCGATGTCCTCCAGAAAACGCGCTATGTCCCCTGCGGAACGCGTGGCGGTCCCTTTCAGCAGGCATTCGGACATCAAATCCGTCACCCCGGCGTCATGTTCATTCTCCGCACGGCAGCCGGCCTTGAAGGCCAGGCAGGCATAGGCCAGCGGAAGGCGGTGGTCCTCACGAATCACCACCTTCATGCCGTTGCCAAGCACATGCTCGCTCAGGGCCGTTTCCGTCCCGGCGGCGGAACCGTCTTCCTCCGCGGCGTTGCTGCCCACGGGATCCAGGCTGACTTCCGTCACATTCGGGGAGGACAGCCAGGTGGAGCACACGCGGTGCAGGTCTTCCGTAGTCACCCGTTCAATGGCTTCCTGCCATTCTGAAGACAGGTTCAAATTGCGCGCCCCGAACCAGTCCGCCCCCATTTCCGAGGCCACTCCAGCGGCGGAACTCCTGCGGCGCAGGCGGCTGACCCGCGTCTGCTTGCAAACTCTCTTCAAATCCTCCGTAAAATCCTCCTGTGCCAGATTCCGCAGTTCCTGGAGCACCAGGTCCCGCACCTTGTCACGCTGGGCGCGGTCCACGTCAATGCTGATGGTGAACGCCCCTTCGTCAGTCTCGGACTGGTTGGAATGCACCTCAATGCTGTACACCAGCCCCAGGCGGTCGTGGAACTTTTCATAAAAACGCGCGGAACGGCCCCCGCCCAGGATGCTGGCCAGGGCGGAAAGGGCCGGCGTATCCGGATGGCCTGAACAGGGCAGGCGCCAGGCAAGGTTCAGTTTGGAATAAGGCACGGCAAATTCCTTGCGCACCCTGCGGGAACCGAACTGGTGCGGTTCATGGGGAATAAGCTCCCGGTTCAGGGGGCGGGACTTTAAATCTTCCACCAGCAGTTCCAGATGGGAAAAAATCTCTGCGGCATCCACATCCCCCGCGATGGAAAGCACCACATTGTTCGGAACATAGCGGCTGGCATGGTAATCCAGCACGTCCTGGCGCGTCAGGCAGTCAAACGCGGCGGGTTCCCCCAGCACGGGCCAGCGGCGCGGATGCTTGAGATACAATGTCTGCATCAGAAGCTGGTAAGCCACAGAATCGGGATCGTCCGCGTACATGGCCATCTCCCGGCGCACCACCCCCTTCTCCCGCTCCAGTTCATCCTCCGGGAACGTGGGGAAAAACACCAGCTCCGTCAGAAGGTTCAGGAAAATCTGCCAGGAATCCGCAGGGCCGTCTATATAATACACGGTGCGGTTCACGCTGGTATAGGCATTCCAGTGGCCGCCGCGTTCCTGGACCTTGCGGGCCAGGTCCTGCCCGGAATAATGCTCCGTTCCCTTGAACACCAGGTGTTCCAGCAAATGGGAAAGGCCGCTCCCCTGCCAGTGGCCCTCATTCATGGACCCGGTGCCCACCCAGTACTGAAGGGACACTACGGGATGGGACTTGTCCTCCTTGATCAAAACCGTCAAACCGTTTCCGAAACGGCGCGTCACAGGCTCCTTGGCTGAACTCATGTTTCTTAGCGTGCCTTAAGACGGCAGGCCATGCAAGCCGCCGCTCCGTCCACGCCGCGGCACTGTCAGACTTACCCCGGTTTAAAAAACGCAGTTGAATCGAAAACCTCCCTAAAAAAAACATGCTGACTGCACATTTTTTTGAACAAATCTTAAACTCTGTTACTCTATCAGTCGTAGAACGGCAGATTATGTGCCGTTTATCATCAACAACACCAACCTCACACATCATCATATGAAAAAGATCCTCGCTGTAGCAGCCTTTGCTTTCGCATTCAGTGTCAACGGTTACGCCCAGGAAGCCGCCGCTCCGGCCGATTCCTCCGCCCCCGCTGCTCAGAAGTGCTGCAAGAAAGACAAAAAGTGCGACAAGAAATGCGACAAGGAAGGCAAGTGCGGCAAAAAATGCGACAAGCCCTGCAGCAAAGGTGAAAAGCCCTGCGACTGCTCCAAAAAGGAAGAAGCTCCCAAGGCCTAACCTCACGGAAACCATCACAATGAACGCGAACCCTTGCCGAACCCTTTCGGCAAGGGTTTTCTCCACCGGGTGGGCGTAAAACCGTCCGTCCCGTTGACCATGAAATTACTTGATTTGAACCTTCAACCCATTTTATAAATTGTCATCATGAAAACGACTTCCATTCTTACCATCGGCTGTGCGGCCATCGCGCTGTCCATCACCTCCTGCACCAACTTCGGTTCCCCGAACGCCTACAACCTGAACGAAATCGGCGGCGCACAGGAAACCTATACCGGTACGGTCACCAGTGTGGAAAACGTCAAAATCCAGGCCAATAACGCCAATACCGGCACCGGCATCGGTGCAGTGGCGGGCGGCCTGACCGGCGCCATGTTCGGCGGCGGCAACGCCAAGTACGCCACGGCAGCGGGCGGCGCCATTCTGGGCGGCATCGCCGGCAACCAGATTGACAAGGCCGTGAACAACACGACCGGGGAACGCATCACCGTGCGCCTGGACCAGAAAAGGAACGGCACCCGCAACTACACGGTCGTGCAGGTCGCCAGCAGGAACAACCCGATCCAGGTCGGACAGCGCGTGCGCGTGATCATCGGCAACAACGGTTCCCGCGTGCTGGCCTACTAATTGGCCCTCCTTCACTGACCAGCTACATACCGGCATGATCTTCGGCACCTTACCCGGCGGCGCTCCAGTAGAACTGTTTGAACTGTCTTCCGACAAGCTGACGGTACGCATCAGCAACTACGGGGGGCGCATCATCTCCGTCGTCAAGGACGGCATGGACATGATCGTAGGGCCCAAGCACTTTGAAGACATGCTGAAAGACACCTGTTATTGCGGTGCGATTTGCGGCCGTGTCGCGAATCGCATCGCAAAAGGCAGGTTCTCCATTGACGGAGACTCCCATTCCGTGGCCGTCAACAACGGCCCCAACCACCTGCACGGAGGCGTGCAGGGCTTCGACAGCAAAATCTGGCAGGTGCAGGAAGCCACGCGCAACACGCTGGTGCTTACCCTGCACTCCGCAGACGGGGAGGAAAACTATCCCGGCAATCTGGAAGTGGTAGCCACCTATACCGTGGTGGAAGAAACCCTCCACCTCCGGCTGGAAGCGTACGCGGACGCGGCCACCATCGTCAACCTCACCAACCACGCCTACTGGAACCTTTCCGGCAAGCCCACCATTGACTCCATGACGCTGGAGGTGCGGGCTTCCGCCTACACCCCGGTGGACGCCACCAACATTCCGGACGGCCGCATCCTTCCCGTGGAAGGAACGGACTTTGACCTGCGGAAGGCAGCCCTGCTGGGAGAACGCAACTCCGCCGCCCATCCGGACACCGCCGCCGGACTGGACCACAACTACGTGCTGGATTCCGAACCCGGCGACAAAATCGCCGCCATCCTTCTGGACCCGGAATCCCGCCACCGCCTGATCGTGGCGACGGACGCGCCCGGCCTCCAGGTGTATACCGGGGAATACCTGCCCCAGGCGCGCCAGGGAATCGCGCTGGAAGCCCAGGGCTTCCCCAATGCCGTCAACACGCCCCACTTCCCTAGCGTCATCCTGCGTCCCGGCCAGTCAGCCACGCGCAATATCACCTGGACCGTCAGGTAAAAGGCATATCCGCAGTCCCCTGCGCGGGAAAGCCAGGAAATGTTCCGGCGCGCCAAACTCCGAAACCCCGTCTTTCAACTTTTCAGGCGTGCGCTGTCAAGACGCCGCATAAAGGGCTTCCGCCACCACCTTTTGCAGGCCTTCCGCCATGCGTTCCATGGAACGGCCCACAAAAATCAGGTCCGCCACGGAAATCAGATTGTCCTGATACTGTTCCGGCAGGCGCATGAACGTATCCGTCATGGCCGCCGCATGCTCCGCCAGCGTCTCCAGCGCGGGAACCAGCTCCGCCAGGGCCTTCCCGTCCCAGGAAGAGACGGCCTTGTTCACCGCTCTGAACTGCTCCGCCATCTCCCGGTAAACGGGGTCCGCCTGGGCGGCCTCCCGGATGCGGGGGCGCTTGTTAAGCTTGTTGGCCCTCTTGGCGATCGTCACGGCCTCATCCCCGATCCGTTCATACATGGAAGACATGCGTATGGAAGCCAGCACCACCTTGAGATCGGAGGCTACGGGACTGAAAAAAGCCAGCAGATGCAGGCCTTCCCGGTCCACCGTCATTTCCAGCTCGTCCAGCTCCTCATCATCCGCAATGGCCTGGTTGGAGGCGGATTCATTCTGCTGCAGCAGCCCGGCGGCAGCCAGGTCAAGGGCGCTCTGCGCCTTGTAGGCCATCTGGAGCAAATGCGTATTCAGGGAGGAAAGGGCGGCGTCAAACTCCCTCAGGGTGTGCGCGTCGTGATTCATGATTAGGAATATTGGCTTGAGGACTGGCGGCGCTTTTGCCGGCATGGTAAAAAATGTGCTGGCGGCGCAGGCTGTTCCTTTTGGCGGAGGATGCGGCCAGCCTCCGTACAACGCCGGAGGAAAGGGAAAAATGCCCGGCTCCCTTTCTGGAAGTAAACTTTGAAAAAAACATAAACAACTCTCTGTTAACTGAATCTTCCCGTGATATAATCCTCCGTTTCTTTCATGGAAGGATTGGAAAAAATCTTCTCCGTGGAATCAAACTCCACCAGTCTTCCCAGCATGAAAAAACCGGTCAGGTCGGAAACGCGGGTGGCCTGCTGCATGTTGTGGGTAACCACGATGATGGTGAACTCCTCCTTGAGCCGGTGCATCAGCTCTTCCACCCGCACCGTGGCAATGGGGTCCAGGGCGGAACAAGGTTCGTCCATCAGCAGGATGCGAGGCTTCACGGCAATGGAACGGGCGATGCACAGGCGCTGCTGCTGTCCCCCGGAAAGGCCGTTGGCGGAAGCATGCAGGCGGTCCTTCACTTCATCCCATAAGGCGGCATGCCTCAGGCTTTCCTCCACCGCTTCATCCAGAATGCCGCGGTTCCTTACCCCCGCCAGCTTCAACCCGTAGGAAACGTTCTCATAAATGGTCATCGGGAAGGGATTGGACTTCTGGAAAACCATCCCCACCTCCCGGCGCAAATGGATGGGGTCCAGGGCCGGGGAAGTCACGTCCACCCCGTCAATGCGGATGGAGCCGCCCGTGACGCGGGCCTCCGGAATGCGGTCATTCATCCGGTTGATGCAGCGCAGCAGCGTGGACTTTCCACATCCGGAAGGGCCGATGAACGCCGTCACCCGGTTTCTGGGAACCTTCATGGTGACATGGAACAGGGATTGCTTGCTCCCATAACAAAAATCCAGGGAATCCACCTCTACGGCGGTCTGATCGGCGGCGGCTGGATGCGGAGTCATGTTCGGTCAAATGGCGCGTCCTGCGCCGTTGACCGCATGGTATCCCAAAAACGAAGCTCCGGGTCTACTACGGGTTTGTGACAATTTCTTAACCTGGCTTTTTGAGAAAAAGAAAATCACGCAGCGGATTTAGAATCCGTTTACTTTTAATTGACTATAAAACTAAATGAGTGTGAATGCAAAAACACGTTTGGTCTTTTCTTTTTAGAGATACGTTTTTACTTGCAAAACGAGAACTATTTTGTATGTTGATATGACGTGCCGGAAAACCTATTGGCAGCAGCTTTGCGTCTCCCAGTTTTTATAATAGATTTTAATAATTTTCAGGAAAATTACGATGAAAAGAACAATTCCGCAAACCCAAAGATTTAAACATATAAGCAAGGGTTTTGCCCTGATTGCCACCATCACCCTGATGATGCTCCTGGCCCTCCTCAGCGTTGGCCTTCTTACCATTGCATCCTCACAGGTCCGCATTTCCGAAAAACAGCTCTTTGCCGCGGAGGCCAAATCCCTCGCCAGGTTTTCCCTCGAAGTGGCCCTCGGGCAGCTCCAGTGTGAGCTGGGGCCCGACCAGCGCGTTTCCGCCAACTCGGGCATCCTTTCCTCCGGCGCCAGCGAAGGCAACGCCCCGTACATCCTGGGCGTCTGGAACAGCTGGGATACCTGGCTCAACAAGACTAACTCCCAGGGCATGAACATTTCTTCCACCTACGATACGGGAAGAAAGTCCATGTTCCGCCGCTGGCTCATTTCCGACCCGGACCTGCGCAGACTCAGCACGCTGGAAGCGGGCAAAAGCCTGCTGGGCAAACGTTCCCTTACCAACCAAAATTTCCGCAGTGTCGCCTTGGTGGACCATGGCACGGTGGGAACGCCCGTAGGCGCCAAGAACCAGGACAAAAAGGAAATCTACGCCCGCATGGTGCGCGTGGACGATTCCTCCAAAACCATTGGCCTTAAAAGAAATTCCAGCGTGCGTAAATACATTGCGTGGTGGGTAACGGGAGAAAACCAGAAGGCGCGCATCAACCTGATGCCGCATGCCTCGGAAGAAAGCACGGATGCCCTGACGGTGATGCGCTCCACGTGGGACACGCCCGGTCCCGATTTGGAGCCCCTCAACCTTTCTTCCATGATGGCATCGAGTTCCGGAAACGACATGTCCACAGTCAGAAAACTCATCTCCCTTGATACGATACTGGCTAACAGTAAAAACGGCCGGCTGAAAGACTTGGGAGAGGTGTACCATGACATCTCCCTGGTTTCTTCCAGTCTCTTGACGGATTCTAAATTCGGAGGTCTTAAAAAGGACCTCAACATTATGTTTTCCCAGGAAAAGCTGCCTGAAGATTTCCGCGGAGACACCTCGGATATCGGTCTCCGGCCGTATACGTCCGAGGACGGAAACCCATCGGAACAGAACCGCCCGATCGGTTCCTGGAACCAGCTCTACCTGTGGGCCAACGTGTGGGACTCCTCCACGAAGAGGGACGGACAAGATTCTTCCGCCACCCTGCAATGGAATGGGTGCACCCCCAGCACATTGATTGCGGCGGACTCTGCGGCCAGTATGGAAATGATGGACAACCGCTACACGTACATGCGCCATCCCATCCTGCTGCGCTTTTATTCTTTCGTGGGACTTAACTATGTCAAACACGGCAACAAGCATCCCAACCGCGGTGGATGGATTGACTTCCGTATCGCCGTCATTCCGGTGTACGTCTGGTGGAACCCCTACAATGTGGATATGAAACTGACCGGAGCCGACGGCGGCGTCTGGGGCGCCTACTTCGGCGAACACCGTTTCATGCCCCTGCTGCTTTCCCACAATATCAAATTCGCATGGAACCAGCTGGATGAAGGCCAATTGTCCAATTACGGGGAATCCTGCCTGGTCCCCTACTTAAACGCTTCTTATAACAACCGCCAGGTGGCCGACTTTGGCGCCTCTTTCCGCACCACATCCAAACTCAGTGGAGATGGGGCCACGATCAAGGGAGAACCTTCTACCTTGAAGGCTGGAGAAATCGTTGTCTTTGCCCAGCCGGTCGTTTCCAACATTGCCAATGGCAATGAGGTTTATAAGACAAAACCCAACAGCGGTGATTTCAAACCGGACAGGTTCCCACTTAAGGAAGGTTGGTCCCAGGAGCCTGGCCAGGTCAGCTCCTATGCCGTCAACCTGACGGACGGTGTTCGCTACGAACTGCTGGACGGCAGTGGATATAATCAGCAGGGCATCGCCAAGGCTTCCATTATCTTCGCGGAAGATACCAGCCAACTCAATGGTACGCCCGATAATCATGTCCTCGCCGTCAAATACGGGGACAAGGGAGCATCAAAGGCCTTGGGAACCTTCGTCATGGGGGCCGGTCTCATGAATCCCAACAAGATGAACAGCTCCTCCTCCCTGAATGGGAAAAACACGGCTGAAATCGACATCTTCGCCAAAACCATGCCGGCTATCCTCAACCTGAACTGGGGCGCGTGGGAAAAACCTCTGGTCGACCAGATTAAGCTTCCGGCGGAAATGTGGGAACATAATGAAGGCACCAATGAAGAAGCCAAGAAGGCGGGCGAATACGGAACTCCCTCTTTGGATTCCACGTTCATCGCCTACTACGGGGTATCGGTCAAATGGGGCAAGCCCCCGGTGATCGGAGCCTACCCGGAAGGCAAGGACTACCGCGCCAAGACATGGCAGCACTCCAGCCCTCTCTTCTGGGGTGGGCAGATGCCCACCGCCTCCGAGCTCGGACGCCTCTACAGCCCCTACCAGTTTGAAGTCAAAAATGCCAACAGCGACTTCTTCCCCATCACCATCTCCAACATCCTCTCCAACGACGGCACCAGGCTCTCCCCCTTCGGCGGACCGGGCGCCGAGCAGGTCAACAAGATCGTGGCCGCGGAACTCCCCTTCCAGCAGCCCTCCAGCCTCGCCGGCTTCGCAGGCTGCCGCCTCACCCCGGGATGGTACAGGAGCGACTCCAAGGCGGCCGTCGCCAAGCGCTTCGCCTACCAGTCCGGCGTGCCGGGCGTGGGGATCGGCAACGCCTTTGCCGACCCCATGCTCCCGCCCGACAAGGTCTTCTCCCACAATGAAATCATGGGAGACGCCTCCCTGGGCGACTTCTGGGACCACGGCCTGATGGTCAACGACGCCCTCTGGGACTCCTGGTTCGCCTCCTCCCTGGCCGCGCGCCCCTCCAGCATCGGAGGCACGGGCAGGGAGGAACTTAAAACCGTGCTTCAACAGGCCTTCTCCACGGACGCCTCCTCCAACAGGGCCGCCGGCATTGCCAACAGGCGCTTCGTGCCCGACCTCCAGGGCAAGCCCTCCGAGGCCGTCGTCGAAGAACTCTCCAAGACCGACGAAGGCTACAAGCACGCCTCCAAGTACCTCACCGTGGCCGGGGGCTTCAACGTCAACTCCACCTCCCAGCGCGCCTGGGAAGCCACCCTGCTTGGGCTCAAAAAGCGCAAGCTCCTCTACTCCCGGAGCGGGACCCCCTCCGTGCTCAACAACAGCCAGACGGCCTTCTCCCGCTTCGGGGTGGCCAGCAGCGACAAGTCCCACGTGGACGACTACGGCTCGGTGGGCGTAACCCAGGGCATCCCGGACGGGGAGGCCATGGCGTGGTCCGACCTCAGAACGCTCAGCGACTCGCAGATCAAGTCCCTGGCCCGGAACATGGTCCAGGAGGTCAAGAAGAGGGGCCCCTTCCTGAACATGTCCGACTTCGTCAACCGCCGCCTGCAGAGCGGGGAGATGGGGGTGAAGGGGGCGCTTCAGGCGGCCATCGACGAAAGCTCCATCAACAGCACCTTTGACGAACTCTCCGACATGGTCATCACGCCCAAGGGAGGGTACCCGAACCAGGACGCGGCCAAGGGATCGGTGTACACGGCGGCGCCCGGCTACCTGATCCAGTCCGACGTGCTGGCGGTGCTGGGCAATATTTTAACGACGCGCGACGACACGTTTACGATCCGGGCCTACGGGGAGCTGACCAACCGCGAGGGTGTGGTGCTGTCGCGGGCGTGGTGCGAGGCGGTGGTGCAGAGGGGGATCAATTACGTGGACCCGGTGGACAGCCCGGAGACGCCGGTCAAGAAGATCAACATGAAGAGCGGAGCGCTGGAGGAGACGGAGCTGAGCGCGGTGAACAAGGCATTCGGGAGGAAGTTCAACATCGTCTCCTTCCGCTGGCTGTCTCCCGAGGAGGTGTAATAAAAGAGAGAGAGAGTTTTTTTCTTCTTCCCGGCCAGCGCCGCTTCCCATCCACGGGGAGCGGCTCTTTTTGTGCTTAAGGGGAGGGAGGGAAAGAAAGATAGGGGTTATAAGGTTTAAAGGGGTAATAGGAATAATGAGGGGGCAATTATAGACGCATATTTTTTAAGTGAGCCTCCATTTGAGAATTACGAAAAATATAAATCTGCAAGTACGAGGCCGGCTTGCTGACATGTTTACTATCCAGAAAGAGAAGGAACGTCTTTTGTTCGAGTAACTTACAAAGCAGCCAATTAAAGAAAACAGGCCTTCTGAAACCCTGGCAAAATGGGCCTTTGCGGATTTCAAGCCGCGGGGGCCTGCATCTTTTATCCCGAACCTCCAAAAGAGTGTTTCTATCATTCCATGTAACCACCCCCGGCATGAGAATTATTCCACTGCATTCCAGAGCAGTTTTTATGTGAAGCGGGAACAGCTTTTTCACGAAATCCATCGCGACAGACAGACCAGTACAGAGACTTCTGCATTTTTGCTCGATGGGGAAGACCTCAACGAACGAATTTTCAAGCGTTTCCCGAAGACGAAAAAGTGAAAAGTTGTAAAGAGGATATTATTTTACTCTCCTTGCCGTTATTTAAAAGAGCCAAAGACAAGGTACAGCCCACATTCCATAGGGACGTCATTAAACCGCTTCTATAAACGTTATCCACCACTTATTTTTTAAGCTGAGCAACAGCCCCTTCATGCAATATGTCGAATTCAGCAGGAGCAATTTCAGCAAGCAGTTTCATATGCTCCTGTTTCCGTGCCTATATCAAGCATATTCCGGCCACTTACACATAGTTTGCGATTGATGATTTTATCGTAAAATTCCTGCGGATAAATATCACGGAACATTGCACAGGATGCCGAAGTTCCGCCCCAGTCAAATGCTTTTCCTCCGCAGATGTCTTTATCTCACTTTTTCCGCCAAGAGGGCCCTTCCCACAAAACGCATCTTACCCGGCCAAGGCGAATAACCAAGGCTTCCTATCCTTTAAATGCAATTATTTTCCTGTGGAGATGTCACATAACTTGTTTTTCATCATTGCTCCATGTATCTGCACATAAGCCATTTTGTTCATTCAGATACTATTTTACCCTGTGCAGATGAGGTCATGCGTAACAGAAATGCTGAATCCGCAGGCTTTCCCGGCAGAAAAAGGGGGCCAATTACCGCTGGAATTTTCTATTTTTTATCTTCAACATCCCTACTTTGAGCTTGCACGGCCTTCCTCATTCCTGTACTTCACAAGGGATATAAAGTCCATCAAGGCTTGCGTCCGTACCCTGTTGCACGCTCCGATGGATTCAGCCTGCTGCATTCTCTCCCGCAAGACTGTCCGTCAAGGGTCCATGCGCCGGCCAAAAGCCCCCCTTTTATTTTTCACTCCCCCGAATATATGCGCATTTTACCCATCCTCGCCTTTACCTGCCTTCTCGGAAGCGTTTCTTTCGTCCATGGACAGACCCGCACTCCTTCCAAGCCGGAGCCGGCTAAACCGGAAACGAACGCCCCGGCGGCCGATACCGTGGACAAGTCCCTCTCCCCCGCCGCCGTCAACGGCATCCGGTTTGTCCTTAAGACGCCCATGCCCCTCCCCTCTCCCATTTACATGCCCATTGATTCCAAAAGGCTGGAGAAAGTGGAAATCCGCGCCGCCCTTCCCGGACGCCGCAGCGTTTATCCCAGGAGCAAGATTATTACCCTGTTCGGTGGCCTGGACCAGAAGGGGATGCCGACCAACAAGCTTGTCAGCAAGCCCCTTCCGACCGACCTTGGCCCCAAAACCCTGGCGCTGGTAGGCAAGAACAGCAGCGGAGAGTTTACCCTGGATTTTATCAATGAAGCGGAACTTCCGCTTAATTGCGTTTACATTCAGAATCTGACCGGGCGCACCTTCACTCTGGAGCTTCCCAAGCCCCCCGCGGGAGAAAAGAGCGCCATTGAATTGCCCAGCAAGTCCATTTACATTTTCGGCAAGGACTCTACGGACAGCAACGTTTCCCGCACCACTGCCGCCAATTTGACGTACATGACCCGTTTGAAGAACGGCAAAGTCGTGAAGGTGAAGGACAGGGGCATGATGCTGACCACCTACCCCGGGCGGAAAGTAGTGATGATCATTTCCCCGGATTCCACCGGACGCACCGTCGTTCTAACGGAGCTGATGATTTTCAAGGAAAAACCGGTGGCAGCCTCTTCGGGCAAGTAAGTTTTCCCCCTCAGCCTCCGGCAATACGGGGGCGAAAGATATTCAAGAGCCGGAAACCAATCCGGTTTATTCGGAAAAACGGGCATTACTGCCCGTTTTTTTTACGCCATCATCCCATCCTGCCGCCATTCCCGGTGAATAAAATGCTCCGCGTTTTCCCGGCAGGAGAAATTGCCGCCGCCATTTAGTTTCCTCATGCGGCAACCCATTCCTCCGGGACAACAACGGCATGATTCCCACAAGAGAAGGAAGTAAAAACAGCAGGTAAGGCAGAAAGTTCCTCCCGGTCAAAACCGGACGGCATGAAGAGCACGAAGATGCCTCGAATACTCCAGGCTCCCGGGCGGTTCATCTCTTCACCTCCCGGAAACCAACCGAGCTTAATAGACCTTAGGCACCAGTCCCTGGCGGCTCATCTTGTCCTCCACCTTGCGGCGGTTTTCCTCCAAGCGCCGTGCATCATAGGAGTCGTCCACAGGCTGGGCATCCGGAATGTTTTCTCCGCGGCCGGCCTGGTACTGCTGCACCTGCGGAAGCACCCCTTCCACCAGTTCCCGGCATATCCAGGAGGGGAGAATGTAGGTTTCCGTACGTCCGGCGCGGCTCAGGGCCAGCCCCACAAATTTTCCGTTAACGTCAATGACCGGGCATCCGGCGCGTTCCGGGAACAGCGTCATGTCCGACTGGATGACCAGCGGGAATTCGTCCCGCTTCAGGCTCATCCGGTTGCCCATGGAGTTCATCATGTCCAGGCGCTTCTGGGGGAATTTCATCACTTTGGGCCTGGGGCCCGTGAGGAGCTTCCCTTCAACCACCTGGTCCCGGCGCTTCACTTCCACGGGAACCGTCTCACCGGGGCGCACCCCGACCATGGCGGCACGGATGGAGTACATGCCGTCCACCGGCTTCCCATTCAGCTTCATCAGCACATCGCCGGCCAGCAAGCCGCTGCGGTGCGCTCCGCTTCCGGCCTCCACGCCGCCGATCATGACTCCCTCCCCGTCCCAGCGGGGATCGGAAACGATGCCCAGGTAAGGCTGGTCGTCCGCCCGCAGGCTGCGCTGCGCCACGGAAACAACCCCGAAGTCACTGACATGCCCCGTGGGGGACACGGCCGCAATCACGTCCCCTTCCTGCGCCTGCACGTAGGAGTTCAGGTCAATGGGGGGAGCGGGAAGCCCCGGGACGTCCATCATCAGCAGATCGTGTTCCGGCAGGGCAAAGAGCACCTTGGCGTCATACACCCGTCCGGAAGAGTCCACCAGCATGACCGGGCGCCGTTCCTTCTGAAGGTCGCTCAACTTGGTAAGCACTTTCCCCTTCCCCACTACCGTTCCCAGGGCCACCTGGGTATTGCCGGCCACCAGCGCCACCACGGACTGACCCACAGGTACAGCCACCTTGTCCCATTCCCGGAAGATTTCCTTGGCCTGGCTATCCAGCACGATTTTGTCCTCCGGGGCTATCATCTGGTCCGGAGGGAGCGGGGACGCTATTTCCTGGGCACACGCGGAAGCCGCCGCGAATGCCGCCCATAAGTATTTCATGATCATCCTTGAGTTTGTTCCTGGTATTTCAGGCCGGACATCAGATCGCCGCGCCTGCCGAATGTAAGATCCGCCTTGTAGGCCGTACCTTTCCTCACCACTACCACCGGAACGGTTTCCCCGGGACGGTGCCTGCCCAGCTCACGGAGCATGTCCCGCACGGAACGGAGGCTGCGGCTGTCCATGTGGGTAATGACGTCCCCCGGCTTGATGCCCGCGGTATCCGCCGGAGAGTTGACCACCACGTCTTCCACTACCACTCCGTCCACGCCCAGCACGTCCATCATGGCAAATCCCAATACGGGGGATTCCGGGTCAGCCATGGGATGAAGTCCAAGCTGGCCCCAGTGCCGCCCGGAAAGAAGCTTGTCCCAGTCCTTCCGGAATACGGAGACGGGGACATGGTTGTTGATTTTCAACATGGGGCCGATGGAGGAATGAATGCCCACCAGTTTGCCGGACAGGTCAAAGAGAGGGCCGCCGGAATCCCCGCCGATGAGCGTGCATTCCGAGATGAGAAAACGCTGTTTTCCGTCCGTGCACAGCCTTCCCATGCGGATGGGCGCGCGGCGTTCCGGGTCAAAGCCCTTGGAATGGCCCAGGGCCACCACAAAGTCCCCCACATGCAGCCCGTCGGATTCCCCCAGTTCCACATGGGGATAGTTTCCGCCGTCCATGATCTGCACCATGGCGGCGTCCCGCGTAAAGTTGGCCCCCAGCACGCGGCCCTTGACCACGCGCCCGTCGGCAAAGACCACGCGCATGATTTCATCGCCGCCCACCACGTGGGCCGCCGTCAGGATGAGCCCCTGCGGAGTGACAATCACGCCGCTGCCCGTCTCCCCCCCGTCGGAAACCAGCGCTACCGTAGCGGCCGTGACCCTGGAAGCCACCTGATGCACATGCTTCTGCAAGTCCGCCATGGAAGAGACATTCCCCGCAAGACTCATTCCTCCTAACAACAGGGACACAAGCCCCCCAACGACCAAGTAATAAAAACTCGTCATCCTGAATGCTGATATCATGAAATTATCGATAATCGAATGATAGGACATATCCTACCATATAAACGTTCAAACCGGTACGAATTTGTCTAAGGATTGCGACATGACGCTCCATCTTTTGCTTAGACCATTCCGGTTGTTTATGATAAAATTCCCTCACGGATGGGTTTAAACGACAAATCACGGAAACGAAATGCCGGCTCCTGGCGGGAACGCATCCAGGACGGTGAGGCGGCTTCCCGTCCCCAAACGGAACGCAAAAAAAGGCCTGCGCCCCGTCCGTCCTATCCCGGTTTGCCGCAGGAAGATCCCGGTCCGGCAGTCATTCCCGGCCCCACCCGCAGAACGAGAAATTCCCGCAGCGGTTCTTCCCGGCATGACACACCGCCCCCGCGCCCGCGGCGCGCTGCCCGTCCGGCTCCGCAGGAGGAGTATGAAGATTACCCTGAAGCGGAAGGAGAATCCCGTCCCGCACGCGCAGGAAGGCCGCGCAAGCCGCGCTTCACGATTTTCGGCGCCCTGCTGTTTGTCCTGCTGATGCCGTTCCGCTTCATCGGCTCCCTGACGCGGAATATCCGCTGGTTCATCAGCTGGCCCCTGCGCATCCTGCTGGGGTGCTGCTTCGTCGGCATCGTAATCGGTTCCATCCTGGTGTTCCTTTACGGAACCATTTCCAACCGCTATGACATTTCCGAGGTCAAGAGCAACATTCCGGAACGCACGGTGATTCTGGACCGCAAGAACCGGACCATCGGCACCCTGCACGGGGAAAACCGCAAGCGGGTGTCCCTCCGGGAAGTCCCCCCCATTTTCATCGACGCCCTGATTCTGCGTGAGGACAACCGCTTTTACGACCACGGCGGCGTGGACTGGATAGGCGTGGGCCGCGCCTTCGCACAGGTGCTCAAGCACAAGAGGGCCACGCAGGGAGCTTCCACGCTGACCATGCAGCTCGCCAAGATCACTTACAACCACCGGGAGCGCAACCTGCATTCCAAGCTGACGGAGGTGGCTCTGGCAAAGCGCATTGAAGCCACCTACACGAAGGATGAGATTCTGGAGACCTACATCAACCGCATTTTCTGGGGACACACTTTCCTGGGAATTGCGGCGGCGGCGCGCGGGTATTATGACAAGGAGCCCCGCGACCTGTCCCTGGCGGAATGCGCCACGCTGGCCGGCATCATTTACGGCCCGAATGATTTTTCCCCCATCAAACACCCGGAGGAAGCCAAAAAAGTGCGCGACATCGTCCTGGGACTGTTGAAAAACGAGGGCAAGATCACGGAGGTGCAGTATCAGGCGGCCCTGGCGGAACCCATCGTCACCCGGACTCCTCAGTCCCGGTCGGAGGAGAATTACGCCATGGACCTTGTGCGCCGAGAACTGGACGCCATTCTGGAAGAAGAAGACATCCGCCTGGGCGGTCTGGTGGTCCACACCACGCTGGACTTGGATTTGCAGAACGCCACGCTGGACGCCATCAACAAGCATATGGAAGCGCTGGAAGCGCGCAAGGATTTCAAGAAGCACCTGGCGTCCCTGCAAGCCAAACGTGAGAAGAAGGGAATCCTGAAGAACAAGCTGACCACCAAGGCAGAATATGAAGCAGCCCTGGCCGCCTGGAAGGCGCTGCCCGCGGAACGGAAGGAGGGAATGCAGCCTCCCATGCCCAATTACATCCAGTCTGCCGCCGTAGTCATGGACAACGCCACGGGGGCCCTCCTCGCCGTCGTCGGCGGACGGGATGCGGAGGAATCCAAGCTGAACCGCGCCATCCAGTCCAGAAGGCAGACCGGCTCCCTGTTCAAGCCGTTCATTTACGCCACGTTTTTCCAGCAGGGCAATTCCGCGGACACCCGCATTTCAGACGACCGGATCGCCTACGGGGAGGTACGCGGAGCCGCCAACTGGTCCCCCCGCAATTCGGACGGCACGTACCGGGGCATGAAGCCGGCCTCCTTCGGCCTCATCCTTTCCCGCAACACCATGTCCGTGCGCATCGGCAACCGGGCCGGGCTGTCCAACGTCATCCAGTCCGCCCAACTGGCGGGCTTCCACGGGAATATTTCCCGCACCCCGGCCCTTTACCTGGGCACGTGGGAGGCCTCCCCGCTGGACATCGCCAGCGCCTACAGCGTCTTCGCCAACGGCGGCGTGCGCCCCACTCCGTACATCATTGACCACATTACGGATTCCCAGGGCCAGCCGCGCTTCGCCATCACCAAGAGCAAGCGCACCGTGTATTCCCAGCGGGCGGCCAACATCACCTCCTCCATCCTCCAGCAGGTCTGCAAACCCGGCGGCACGGCGGGCAGGATCACCGCGCTGGGCTTCAAGTCCCCCTGCGGCGGCAAGACCGGGACCACGAACAATTACACGAACGCGTGGTTTGCCGGATATACTTCCAATCTCACGTGCAGCGTATGGGTGGGGTTTGACTCCTCCACCAAGATTCTGGAGAAAGGCTACGGCGGCACGCTGGCCCTTCCCGTCTGGGTGGACATCATGCTGGCCGCCCAGAAGGAGGGCTACCCCGCCAACGCCATCCGCACGCGGCCCGGTTCGGAAGGACAGGCCGTGCTCGTCTGCCGGGAGTCCAACCAACTGGCCCATTCCGGCTGCCAGTATGCCAAGACGGCGTATTTTGAAACTTCCGCCGGCTACCAGGCCCCCACCAGGATGTGTGAAAAGCACATCCCCATGGCGGAACCGGATACAGAAGAGAATATTCCCTATGCGGAGCCGCTGGACGGCAGCGACGACAATATTCCCCTGGCCGAACCCGTAGAAGAAACGGACGCCATCCCCTACGCCACCCCCATCTGATTGCCTTACCCTTCTTATGACTTCTCCCCTGATTCCCTGGTTTCTCGCCCTTCTGCTGCTGGCCGCCTGCGTGGCACTGCTGATTCTGCTGCTGCGCTACCGGGACCGCTCCGTCCGGCTCGAAGCGGAATCCCGCTCCTGGCAGGAACGGGCGGAGGATAGAACACAGATGCTCCACCGGGCGGAAGAGGTGCTGAAGGATTCCTTCGCCGGCATTAGCGCGGAAGTCCTCCGGAATTCGGAAAAACAATTCCTGAACCTGGCGGAAACGCGGCTGCAAAGCCAGCGCCAGCAGGCCAACCATGACCTGGAATCCCGCAAACAGGCCATTGAGTCCATGCTGAAGCCGGTGAGCGAGTCACTGAAACTCGTGCAGTCCCGGCTGGGAGAGATGGAAAAGGAGCGCGTGGGCGCCTATACGGACCTGAAAACGCAAATCCGCTACATCCTTTCCGGGAATGAAGCCCTGAAGAATGAGACCGCTAGGCTTTCCCAGGCCCTGCACCACAACAGCTCGCGCGGCCAGTGGGGGGAACTCCAACTGCGCCGCGTGGTGGAGCTGGCCGGAATGGTGGAATACTGTGATTTCACGACGCAGGAGACCCGTTCCAGGGAAGAGGACCGGGTGCGCCCGGATATGGTCATCCACCTGCCGGGAGGCCGTTCCATCATCATTGACGCGAAGGCCCCCATGTCCTCCTACCTGAATGCCGGGCAGACGGACAGGCTGGAGGAGCGCAGCCAGTGGATGTCCCGCCACGCCGCGGACGTAAAAAGACACCTCCAGCAGCTGAGCGCCAAGAATTATTTTGCCCAGTTTTCCCCGTGCCCCGAATTCGTCATCATGTTCCTGCCGGGGGAAGCCTTTTTCCAGGCGGCCCTGGAAGCGGACCCCTCCCTGATTGAATTCGGCGCGGAGAACAAGGTGATCCTTTCCACGCCCTCCACCCTGATCGCCCTGCTGAAAGCCGTCGCCTACGGCTGGAAGCAGGAGCAACTGGCGGACAATGCCAAGAAAATCTCGGAGGCGGGAGCGGACCTGTTCAATACCTGCTCCATCCTCACAGGGCACTTTTCCTCCCTGGGCAAGAGCCTGAACCAGGCGGTGACCCAGTATAACAAAACCGTTTCCTCCTTTGAGCACCGGTTCATTCCCCGGGCGCAGAAATTGAAGAATCTGGGCGTCACTTCCACCAAGGACCTGCCCGGTTCTCTGGAAGACATTACCGTGCAGGCCAAATCGACGGACGCCCCGGAAGAAATTTAAAGAATATAAAATTACAGATCATAAAGATCTATTAATCCTCTGGTGAACCGTCTTTAAACCAACGAATTTCTCTACTCTTTTTAGAGAGATCAATGACAACATGTGCTCCTATTTGATATTGAAATTCATTTTTTCCAAAAGTCAAATTTTTTAATTTAAAATAATCTTTCTCTGTTTCACACGAACCATTAATACTTTTCTTAATTTCAATAGCCATAAAATTATTATCAAACCCATTTTCCCCTCTTATATGTACTATTAAATCGGGCCTCATTAGGCTCTCCTTTCCAAGTTCGTCAATACATATTTTTGATCCATTTAAACATTTATTGTATTCTGCATCAACAACAAGATTCTCTGGTATATTTAATCTATCCGATTTTTTTAAAGAATCTAATTCATTCTGTAAATAATGACCTATTCTAAAAGAAATTGAACACTCGTGGGTTTTGTTTTCAAGCAAATAATGATCATTTTTCAACATTTTATCTACGCACGATTCAAGAATTTTTTTCAATTCTTCTCTAAAATCAAATGATTCCATGACCATAATATATTAAAAAATTAACGTCAAAAAATAGTTTACATACTATCCTTCATCCTGCTTTTTTAAAAGAAATTCCCTTCTTAATTACCTAACCGGAAACGGCAAATCGTCCACCTTTTTCAGCCGGGCGGACAGCTCCGCCACAGTGGCGCACACCGGCACGCGGAAGGCGTCCAGCGCGGCGCGGGAACTGTAGCCCCACCCTACCAGAACAAGCCGCGTTCCGGCGTTCACGGCCGTGTTGCCGTCATGGGCTGAATCCCCCACCATGCACACCTGCTCCGGCTCCATTCCCCAGGAACGGACGATGGACAGCAGGGAATCAGGCTCCGGCTTGCGCGGAAAGCGTTCGGAAAAGCCCATCACCTCCCGGAAGGGCACCTCTGGCAGGATATGGCGCACCAGCGGTCCCGTGACCACATGAGGCTTGTTGGACAGAACGCCCAGGGGGTGGCCTGCAGCGGCCAGTTCCAGCAGCATTTCACGGATGCCTGGGTACGGCACCGTGCCGTCCTGCCAGGTATGGGGGTATTCCCGCATGAATCCCCGGTGCACCGCTTCAAAGGCTTCCTCCGGCACTTCTCCATTGAAACAGCCTTTCAGGGAAGCCAGGCAGAGTTCCCGCGCGCCCCTGCCCACCATTCCCCGGATGGCATTCACGGAGTGCTCCGGATACCCCAGGGACTTCAAGGCCAGGTTCAGGCCGCGGGAGATGCCGGGAATGGAGTCCACCAGCGTTCCGTCCAGGTCAAAGACAAAACCTGTTTTCATGGCCTCAGTGGCAGAAGCCCCGTTCGGAAGTTTCCACGAACTTGACGATTCTTTTCAGACAGGCATTTTCCGCGTAGTCCGAGTTCCGGAGCTCTTCCAGCGCTTCATGAACGGTCAGCTTCTTGTTGACGAAAAGCTTTTTGTAGCACATGCGTACGGCCCGCAGGTCTTCCTCGGAAAATCCGCGCCTCTGCATGCCGATGGAGTTGACGGAGCGCGTCACGGCCGGATGGCCTTCCACAATGGTGTACGGCAGCACGTCCTGGCTCACGCGGGCCATCGCGCCCACCATGGAGTGCTCCCCGATGCTGACGAATTGGTGCACGGCGCAGCATCCCGCCAGAATGGCGTAATCCCCCACCGTAACGTGGCCGGCGGCAGTGGCGAAGCCGGAGAAAATCACATGATTGCCGATCTGGCAGTCATGCCCGGCGTGGCAGGAAACCAGGAAGAGGTTGTTATTCCCTATCCGCGTCGTGCCGCCGATGTCCGTAGCCCGGTTGATGGTGGCGTTTTCACGGAAGACGTTGTTGTCCCCCACTTCCAGATAGGTCGGTTCCCCCTTGTATTTCAAATCCTGGCTTTTCAGGCCGAGGACGGAAAACGGAAAAAATTCGTTGCCGCTTCCGAAGGTGGAAGGTCCTTCAATGACCACATGGCTGTGCAGCACGCAGCCCGGGCCCAGCTTTACATGTTCTCCGACAACGCAAAAGGGACCGATTTTAACATCATCCGCGATCTCCGCAGTAGGATGCACTACTGCCGTTGGGTGTATTTCTGGCATGGCTGGGACAAGTATGAAACAAATTCAGGTGATTAAAAGGCTAAATCCCGCGCGGCCGGTCTTTTTGTCACATTTGCCCGGAGGCGCCCATGTACGCCTCCATTTCCGGCAGCCAGGGAATCAGCAGCACGTACATGACCTGGAGGCACAGGATGACAAGCACCAGCGTCATCACCACCTTGCGGAGGGTGAGTGAGTCGTTCAGCACGTCCGTGGTGCCCAGCTTCCTGTCCCAGGGAGTGAAGCCGAAGCGGCGCACCCACCACCAGGAAAAGAACAGGGCCAGCAGCATCAGGGAGGGGGCAAAGCAGCCCAGCCCCAGCACCATGACGAACAGGGAGCGCCGGAACGCCGTGGAGAAGGAAAGGCGCTTCCCCCGGTAGTCCCTGACGGAGACGCCCAGCATGGCTTTCCCCGGAGTGGTGCCCAGCGTTCCCAGAAAGGCGGTTTCAATGAGCACCATCGGGAGACAGAGGTAAAGGAGGGCTTCATAGGAACCGGGAAGAAAATCGGGGCTGAAGGCCAGGCCGAAGATCCTGAGCACGGCCAGATACAGCGTCATGTGCATCATCACGTCCGCCGTTCTTCCCAGAAAACGGACGTACGGGTAAGGAACTACCAGAGGCGTGCCTTCCTCCACAGCCGTTTCCTCTTCTTCCGGCAGGGAATCCGCGTTCGTGGGGCCGGCGGCGGCATCTTGCGCCGCTTCATCCTCCGGCACATCTTCCTCCACATTACGCCGTTCTTCCTCTTCCTTGCGAACGGCGAACATTTCCTTCAGCGCCGGCAGGTCATGGATGCGCACCCATTCCGCACATCCGGCATGCCACGCCCGGGCGGTTTCCGGAATGAGGCCCGCCTCCAGCATGGAGATTACCTCCACCTCCGGCAGTGGGCCCTTCTTTTCATGATCCTGAATCCAGTAAATATCCATGGGCGGTTTCCTGTTACATGCTGCGCAGGGAGCGGGCCGGGTCCTGGCGCGCCGTGATCAGGGCCGGAACGATGGAGGCCACCACGACCATGACGAAGGCTTTCACCGCCTGCCACGCCAGCTCCGCCCAGTCAATCACCACCGGGATGTTCGCCGTGCCGTGGAAAGCCACGGGGAACGGGTCAAAGCCTATTCCCGCCAGAAAGCCCTGGATCTGCATGCGGTATTCCAGCACCAGCAGTCCCAGGCCCACGCCCAGGAGAGCTCCCACAAAGCCGATGATGACCCCCTGCCACAAGAAGACGCGCACCACCTGGAACGGCGTGGCGCCCAAGGCCTTCATCACGGCGATTTCCTTTTTCCTCTGGATGGAAACGGTAAACATCACCGCCATAATGCAGAAGGCGGAAATCAGGGAGATGAAGGAGAGCACAAAGCTCATCATCATGCGCTCCTTCTGCATGAGTTCAAACCACGCGTTAAAGCGGTCATGCCAGGTTTCCAGCGTCCACGCGGAAGAGGGCTTTTCCTTTTCCAGCGCCTGCATCACGGGGGACAGCATCGTTTCCACATGGTAGGGGTCGTTCACGCGCAGGGCCACGGCCTGCACCACGTCATCCTCATAACCCAGCAATTCCTGGCCGATGACCAGCGGAATGAAGAGGTCCGGGCTGGGCGTATGCTGGGAGGCCCGGTAAATGCCGATCACCTCCAGATCCTTCGGCATGACCAGCTCCCGGAGCTTGCGGAAGCATTCCATGTCCGCCTCATTCCTCTGCCCCGCCTTGAAGCCGCCCAGAATGGTTTCCCATTCCTTCCGCGTGCCTTCCGGGAAGGCCACCCTGCCGTTGTCCACGGCTTCCCCGTCATTCAGCACGGCAAGCAAATCCATCAGGCTGGAGCGCTCCGCATCCCTGCGGGGGACGGACAGCAGCCCGTTGAGCAGGGTGAATACCTTGTCCACGGAGGCCTTGCCGGCCGTTTCACGCTCTCCCTCCGTTTTCAGGGACTTGCCCCACTCCTTCAAATCATTGAGTTCCCGGGCGTTCTTTTCCGCCAGCACCGGCAGTTCCGTCTGCTGGTAGGCGTGAGAAATTTCCTGGAAATTGCGGGTAGTGTACACCCGGACCACATCCCCCACGTTCAGCCCCATGTTCTCCGCCACGATGGAGGAAACCACAGCCTTTTCCCCCATGTCCAGCTCCGCATTGCCGGCCACTACCAGGTGCTTCAAATCTTCCAGCTGGGCGGTGTTTTCCGTATCGATGGCCCGGAAAAAGCAGGGCCTCTGCCGTCCCTGCACGTCTACCAGCGCGTAGTCTTCTATCAGGGCATACGTGGACTGGACTCCGGGAACGTGCTTGAGCTTCTCGCTCAATTCCATCCAGTCCGGAATCACCTCCCTCACGCCGAAGTCATTCCGGTAGCACACCTGGACGTGCGGGGAGTGCGCAAACAGGTTCCCCTGGATTTCCTTCTGGAGGCCGCCCATGACGGACAGCACGACGATAAGCACCATCACCCCCAGCGATACGCCCAGCAGACAGATCAGGGTAATGATGGAAAAGAAAGTCCGCAGCGGGTTCAAATACCGCAGCGCCAGGCTCAGGCTGATGTACCGGCTCAATAGGTTCTTCATGAATAACGCGGCACACCTTGCCTGATAGCGGCCCCCTTTCCAAGCTTAAAACATGTTCCGGGGAAGGCCGTCCGCTACTTGGCGGCGGCGGCCTGCCATTCCGTGCACAGCCAGCGGGCCATGGAGGCGATCACCTTCTCACAGGCGGGAGCGGAATCCTTTGAATCCATGACGAACACGGAGACCGCCATTTTCCGCCCATTGGGAAGAACGATGATGCCGACGTCATTGACGGCGGTGATCACGCCCTCCGGAGTGGTGAAGCCCGATCCGGTCTTGTGCGCCACCACATAATCCTGCGGCAGCTTCCCTTTCAGGCGCGTAGTCCCCGTAGCGCAGCCGGCCATCATGTCCCAGAGAAGCCGCTGCGTGTCCTTGTTCAGTATCTTACCCTCGTCAAACGCGCGCAGCAGGGCATTCATGGCTGACGGACGGCTCGAGTTGGCGTACTGCAATTCATGATTCCGCAGCATCTCGTCTTCCGTAAACCGGATGTTGATGCCGCTGATGCCCCATTCCTTCAAATCCTTCTGCACGGTCTCCGTCCCGCCGATGAGGGCAAACAGGAGGTCGCACGTGTTGTTGTCGCTCTCCTGAACGGTCACGCGCAGCAGTTCCTTTAAAGAAAAATCACCGCCCTGCGGAAAGCGCTCCCGCAGGGGACTCCACGTGTCTTTTACCAACTGCTCCGGGCGTATATGGATGATCTGTTCCAGATTCAGGGCTCCCTGGTCCACCCGCTTGAGCACGGACAGGGCCAGCACGAATTTGAAGACGCTCTGCATGGGATAGGCAGTCTCATCACCCACCGCCACGGCCTCCCCCGTGTCCAGCATCACCGCGGCCATGCCCACACGGGCTTTCAGGGAATGAGCCAGCTTCTGCACAGCGGCGGAATCAGCCGCGGGAGACGCGGCCACCACGGGCATAACACCCATAGAAAGAGCGCAGGAGCACACCATGCAGCCACGCAGAAAAGAACCGGTGAAAGTCATGGGCGCCATTCTATACCACGCCCGCAAAAACCGCAACAGCAATCCATGCACTTCCCCCCTTTTTTCCGTCATCCGCAAGCCGGGCAGAAGCCTTGCCACACGCCTCCCTTCCTGATAAGAAGGGAGGCATGCCACCCGTCCTTTCAGAAACCCTCGTCTGGTGCGTCACCCTGCTGCTGTTCGGCATGGGGCTGATCGGCACGCTTATTCCCATGCTCCCCGGCATCATTATCATTGCGGCAGGGTGCATCTGGCAGGGAGTGATGGGCAGCAGGCACCTGGCGTGGTGGGAATGGACCGTCCTGGCGCTGATGGTTGCGGGCGGCCTGGTCATTGACAAGCTCTCCGGAGGCATGGGGGCCAAAAAATTCGGCAGCACCGCCGCCGGCATCTGGGGAGCCATCATCGGCGCCGTGGTGGGCGGCATCCTTTTCACCCCCATCGTGGGCCTTCTGTTCATGCCGTTCCTGGGGGCGCTGCTGGCGGAACTCATCTTTGCCAGAAAAGACATCATGGCCGCCTTCAAGGCAGGCTCCGGCGCTGCGCTGGGAATGCTCACCGGGCTGCTGCTGGAATTCACCTGCGGCCTGCTCATCATCGCCTGGTTCTGCTCCTGCTACTTCCTGTTTTGACGCAAAAAACAGGCCGCGGCGCTGCCTTGCGAAAGCTTCCGGCAGAAAAAACAGACGCTTTTTCTTCCGCTGAAAAAAAACCATTTCCCTAACGTATTCCCTTAAAGACCACTCTACGTACTTATCCGGGCGAGTTGCCGCGGACTTTCATTTCCCCCATTTTTCCGGCTTATGGATGCACCTATTCTGATACCCGTCGCCATGATGGCAGGCTTCATCATTCTTGGAGTCATTCTTTCCATGGGAAAATGTTCCTTCCTCATCGCAGGCTACAATATGATGAGCAAGGAGCAGAAGAAGCAGTACGATGAACGCGCGCTGTGCCGGTTCATGGGAAAGCTCATGTACTGCCTGGCCTTCGCCATGCTGCTGTGGCTCATCAGCATTATCCTCCAGAACTCCGTGCTCCTGTCCGTCTCCCTGTGCCTTCTGGTGGGCAGCATAGCGTTTGCAGTCATTTATGCCGGTACCGGAAGCCGGTTTAAAAAATAGCGGCTTTTTACATCAACCTCCTCTTTTACGGGATACCCATCCTCTCTCATGACTGTCTCTACAACCTTGAAATATTTCTTCCTCCCCTGCCTTCTTGCGGCGGCCATCCCCCTCCGGGCCGCTCCCGCCCCCATGCAGGCCACTTCCACCGAATCTGCACGGATCTGGACGGATGGCTACGGCACGGGCAACGGAAGGCTGGGCATTCTTTCTTTTGGCGTTTTTCCGAAGGAAATCGTCGTTTTCAATGAAGGAAGCATCTTCGCGAAGAAGAATTTCCAGATGAAGGAAGGCGCCGCGGAGGCCCTGGACAAGGCGCGCGAACTTTGCAAGGAAGGAAAATACCGGAGCGCGGACCAGGTGTTCCGGAAGGATATCCTTCCCCCCGGCAGCATCGCGGGGGATTACCAGCAGGGAGGTCTCCTCCAGGTGGAATTCCAGGGGCTTCCCTCCCCTGCCTCCTACCGGCGCACGCTGGACATGCAGCGGGGCAAGGCTTCCACCCGCGTTCAATTCGGCACGGGAGAATTGTCCACGGAAATCCTGGCGGCTCCGTCCAGCGATTGCGCCGCTTACCGCATCACCTGCACCCTTCCGGCCGGGTGCCGCGTTGCGCTGGACTTGCAGCATCCGGACCCGTCCGCCCGGATTGACGCACGGCCCGATGGCTGGGTCCTGACGGGACAGGGAAGCAACGGGGGCACCCAGTTTGAAAACAGGGTGGTCATCCTGGCTCCCGGCGCCGCCATATCCCGCAAGGGGAAAACGGTCGTTCTGGATTCCGCGCGGGAAGTGCTGGTGCTCTCCTCCACCTCCACGGATTACAATATCCGGAAGCCGGAAGAGCCCCTGACCCATTCCCTGGCAGACAAGAACAGGCAAATTCTGGCGAAGGCGCAGAAAAAAGGCTGGAAAAAACTGGCGGCGGAAACGGAAGATTATTTTTCCCGTCTCATGATGCGCTGCCAGGTGGACCTGGGGGATTCCCCTCCCGAGGTTTCCGCCATGACCACCCCTGAGCGGCTGGAACGGGTCAAACAAGGGGAAAAGGATCCGGACCTTCTGGAACAGCTTTTCCAGTTCGGCCGCTTTTGCACGATTGTCCACACCAGGCCGGGGCAGCTTCCCTGCGGCTTGCAGGGATTGTGGAATCCGGAGCTGCGGGCGGCGTGGATGGGCTGCTATTTCCTGAACATCAACAGCCAGATGAACCAGTGGCCCTCCTATGCCACCGGCCTGGGGGAATTCCAGCGGCCCTATCTTGAATTCGTCCGCAGCCTGCGCCCTCATGGAGAGGAATTTGCGCGCTTCATCAAACGGGACGGATTCTGCTTCGGCCATTACACGGACTGCTGGAAACGCACCTATTTTTCAGGAAATAACCCGGAATGGGGGGCCAGCCTCATGAACGGGGCGTGGGCGTGCGCCCACCTGGTGGACAGCTACCGCTTCACCGGAGACAGGGAAGACCTGAAGAAGTCCCTGCCCATTCTGGAATCCAACGCGCGTTTCATCATGTCCTGGTTTGAGGAGGACGACCAGGGGCATTACCTTTCCGGGCCCGGCGTCTCCCCGGAAACCGGATTTTACACGCCGGACGGCACAGGCCCCAACGTGCTTTCCTACGTTTCCAACGGGACTTCTCATGACCAGCTTCTGGGCAGGGAGTCCCTCCGCAATTACATTTACGCCTGCGGAGAGCTGGGCATACGGACGCCTACTCTGGTCAAAGCCGTTCAATTCCTCAAAAAGATTCCCCAGCCTGCCATTGGCTCCGACGGGAGGGTGCTGGAATGGAGGCAGCCTTTTGAAGAAATGCAGAAGGGCCATCGCCATATCAGCCATCTTTACGGCTTGTTTCCCGGCACGGAATGGGACGTGCTCAATACGCCTGAATATGCCGCCGCCGTGCGCAAGTCCGCCGATTTCCGGCGCAAGTACGCGGACAAGGGGAACAACGGCATCAGGACCGGCTGGAGCACCGCATGGCTCATCAACCTTTATGCCGCCCTTGGCGACGGAAACGCCGCGGAGGACAGGATGTACGCCATGCTGAGGCATTACATCAATTCCAACCTTTTCGACCTGCATCCCCCGTTCCAGATCGACGGCAACTTCGGCTTTGCCTCCGGCGTGGCCCAGTGCCTGATTCAGAGCCAGATCACGCAGGACGGCTTCCAGGTTATCCTGCTGGCTCCGGCCCTGGCGGACGATTGGAAGAAGGGTTCCGCCACGGGGCTGCGCACCCGGGGAGGGCTGAAGGTGGACCTGTCCTGGCAAAACGGCAGGGTGCAGGCCACAGCCACCGCCACCCGTCCCGGCAGGTTCCGGTTCATGCACCAGGGCAGGAAAAAGGATCTGGCCATGAAAAAGGGGGAAACGGCGCGGCTTGATTTTCCGCCGCTTCCCCACTAGCATTCCTTCCTCTCCCCACTCTCCAACTCCCCCATGAATGTCTCATCCAGGACTCTCAAGTACGGGCTGCTCACCGCGGCGGCCTGCGTCGCCCTCGGCTCCTGCTCCAAGCTTTTTTCCCCCTGCGGAAGCGGAGAAATTCCGGACACGGACCAGACGGAAACACTCCTGAAAGCACACGTGTTCCATCTGGCGGATTCCATCGGGGAACGCAACGTCTACAAACCCGGTACCATGGAGCGATCCGCCCGCTACATTGAAAAAACCCTGGCGGACATGGGCTATGCCGTCACGCGCCAGGCCGTGAACATTCCGCTCTCCGGGGAATTCGGCGCCGTGAAGGACAGGACGGCGTACAACCTCATCGCCACCAAAAAGGGAACATCTCTCCGCCCCAGAATGCTCATCGTAGGCGCGCATTACGATACCAAGGTAGGCATGGACAACTGGCACGACCACGGTCCCGCCAGACCCGCCCGTACCGGAACGCCGGGCGCCAATGACAACGCTTCCGGCGTTGCCGCCCTGCTGGAAACGGCGCGCGCCCTGAGGGCCACTCCCACCCTGCACGACGTGTGCCTGGTGGCTTATGCCAATGAAGAGCCGCCCTTTTACCAGACGCCCTCCATGGGCAGCGTGGTGCACGCCAAATCCGTCGCCCGCCATCCGGGCAAGGACAGAATCATCGGCATGATTGCCCTGGAAACGCTGGGCTGCTATTCCCCGCGGGTGAACAAAAAACGCCAGTCAGCCGTGGTTGCCGGATTGGCCGGGCTGCCGGACCGCTGCGACTACGTGGCCTTCATGTCCACCAACACGGGCCGCAAGCTGGCCCGCTCCTGCGCGGAGGAATTTGCCGCTTTGAGCCGCTTTCCGGTCCGTTCCGCCGTGTTCCCGTATTACACCCGCGGCGTTTCCTGGTCCGACGACTGGGGATACATGAAGGAGGGCATTCCCTCCTTTGCCGCCACGGACACGGCCTTCCTCCGCTGCGACGACTACCATGAAACCAGCGACACGGCTGAAAAGCTGGATTATCCCCAGTTTGCGGAAGTGGTGCAGGGCCTTTCCCAACTCGTCATCTCACTCGCCAATAAACCATGAGCATGAAGCTTGCCTTCCTCCTTCCCGCCCTTTTCCTGGCCTTCCCTCACGGCCACGCCGGAGCCGCGCCGTTTGAACCGTCCGTGCTGGAGGCCCTCCAGCCGCCCGCGGAACACGGAGCCTTTCATTCCGGGTGGATTTCCCTGGGGCTCAAGGCGGCGGACCTGGAGGAAAAACAAGTATCCCCCGGACATATTACGGACGTGGGGGAAGCGCAGATGCAGCTCTACTTTCCCGCCGGATGGAAGCCGCAGGACAGGCGCGCGGCCCTGTGCATTTTTCCGGGCGGGGGCTATGCCATCCAGGCCATTGAAAAGGAAGGCGGCCATATCGCCCGCTGGGCGGCGGAGCACGGCATGGTGGGCGTCGTCGTGAAGTACCGCGTTTCCGGGAGCAATGATGCCGTCGGCAGGTTTCCGGGCCCTCTGCTGGACGCCCGGCAGGCTCTGCGCGTAACGCGCCGGCATGCCTCCGCGCTGGGGGTTGACCCGCACCGCATCGGCGTCATGGGCTTTTCCGCAGGCGGCCATCTGGCTGCCATGGCCTCCACACTCTGGAACCGCCCCCTGCCGGAAGAAGCGGAAAACCCGCTGAAAAGCGTTTCCGCCCGGCCGGATTTCTCCCTGCTCATCTACCCCGTCATCACCATGGACCCCAAAACCACCCACGGGGGCACCCGCAGCAGGATTCTGGGGCCTGCCCCCGGCGCGGATCTGGCGGAGCTGTGTTCCGCGGAACGGCAGGTGACGCCGCAGACGCCGCCCGTGTTCCTCGTCCACGCGCTGGACGACGGCGTAGCCAGCGCCAACAGCAGGCTGATGGAACAGGCCTGCCGGGAAAAGGGCGTTCCCTCCAGCCTGCATTTTTATCCCTCCGGAGGGCATGGGTACGGCATGGAGAAGCGCGGCCAGCCCACGGACAAATGGCCGGAGGCCGCGGAACAATGGCTCGCGGAACGGGGAATTCTCCCCTCCCCGGCTCCTGCCTGCGGGAATGCGCCTTCCGGTGCGGGCGCCCCCCGGAACACGGCGGGAATGAATGCGCTAGGCCCTGATTTGTGCCGCACCGCAGGGTTGACCGGAAACGGGCCCGGTGCTACCTTTTTCGGGCATGAGTGCGCCCGAAAAGAATTATAAAGACACCATCCTGTTGCCGGAGACCGGCTTCCCCATGAGAGGGGACCTGACGAAAAACGAACCAGTACGCCTGAAAAAGTGGGAAGACACCGGGCTGTACGAACGAATTTTGTCCCGCAGGATAGAACAGGGCGCACCCCGTTTCCTCCTTCACGACGGCCCTCCCTTTGCCAACGGAGACGTGCACATGGGCACCGCCCTGAACAAGATTCTCAAGGACCTCGTCCTGAAGTCCAAGACCATGGCCGGCTACGCCGCCCCCTACGTTCCGGGCTGGGACTGCCACGGCCTCCCCATCGAATTCAAGGTGGTGCAGAAGGCCCGTGACCTGGACGCGGCTGAAATCCGCCGCCGCTGCGCGGAATTTGCCGAAGGCTTCATTGACATCCAACGGACTTCCTTCCGCCGCCTGGGCGTTTTCGGTGACTGGGAGCATCCCTACCTGACCATGAAGCCGGCGTATGAAGCCAACATTCTGCGCGTGTTCGCCAAGCTGGTGGAAGACGGCGCGGTCTACCAGAGCCGCAAGCCCGTCCAGTGGTCCTACGGGGCCTATACCGCGCTGGCGGAAGCGGAAATCGACTACAAGGAGAAGATCAGCTCCTCCGTGTTCGTGCGCTTCCCGCTGCTGGACAATCCCCTGGACCTGAAGGCCTCCATGGTGATCTGGACCACTACCCCGTGGACATTGCCTGCCAACGTGGGCATCGCCCTGCACCCGCGCTTCACGTATGTGGCCGGCAAGTTCATGAAGGACGGCCAGACGGAAACCCTCATCATCCTGAAAGACCTGCTGGACGCCTTCGCGCAGAAGACGGGCTGGGCCCTGGCGGAAACCATCCGCGAGTTCAAGGGCGCCGAGCTGGAAAACTGCGAGGCCCGGCACCCCTTCCTTCCCCGCACGTCAAAAATCATCCTGGCGGACTTCGTGACCACGGACACCGGCACCGGCGCCGTGCACATCGCTCCCGGCCACGGGGCGGACGACTACAACGTAGGCCGCCTATACGGACTGCCCGTCCTTTCCCCCGTGGACGACGACGGCAAGTACACGGAAGAAGTGGGCGTTCCCTCCCTGGTGGGCAAGCACGTCTTTGACGCCAACAAGGACATCATCTCCATGCTGGAGAAGGACGACAACCTTTTCGGCGTGGAGGAATACCGCCACCAGTACCCGCACTGCTGGCGTTCCAAGACGCCCATCATCTTCCGCGCCGTGGAGCAGTTCTTCATCTCCATGGACAGGCTGCGACCGCAGGCCCTGGAAGAAATAGACAAGGTGCAGTGGCTGCCCGCCTGGGGCCGCAACCGCATTTACGGCACCGTGGAGGCGCGCCCGGACTGGTGCATCTCCCGCCAGCGCACCTGGGGCGTGCCCCTGCCCGTCTTCTTTGACGAAGACGGAAAGGCCGTTCTGGACGCCGCCCTGGTCCGCAAGATCGCGGATATGGTGGAGGCCCACGGCTCCAACATCTGGTTTGAGCTTTCCGATGAAGACCTGTGCGAACGCCTCGGCCTGCCGAAGACCTGGAAGAAGGGCAAGGATACGCTGGACGTCTGGATCGATTCCGGCTGTTCCCACATGGCCGTCATGGACGCCCGCCCCGGGCTGGACGCCCCGGCGGACCTGTACCTGGAAGCCACGGACCAGCACCGCGGCTGGTTCCAGAGCTCCCTGATGCTTTCCGTCGCCTGGCGCGGCAAGGCCCCGTACAAGGCCGTGATGACCCACGGCTTCGTGGTGGACAAGGACACCGGGAAAAAGACCTCCAAGTCCGACGCCAAGAGCGGCAAGCCCATTGACGCCGCCTACTACTACGACAAGTACGGCGCGGACATCGTGCGCCTGTGGGCCGCCTCCGTGGACTGGCAGAATGAAGTCCCCTTCGGGGAAGACCTCTTCAAGCAGGTCACGGAGCCCTACCGACGGCTGCGCAACACCCTGCGCATCCTGCTGGGCAACATCAGCGGGTTTGACTTCGCCACGCAGGCGGTCGCCCCGGAACACATGCCCATCCTGGACCGCTGGATTCTGGAACGCCTGAACGCCGTCATCAAGGAAACGCTGAAAGCCTATGAAGCCTATGACTTCCGCAAGGCGTTCAGCGTCATCAACCAGTTCTGCACCAGCGACCTTTCCGCCCTGTACGTGGACACCACGAAGGACCGCCTGTACTGCGACGACGTCACCTCCGTGCGCCGCCGCGCCACCCAGACGGCCATGACCATCGTCTTCAAGGCCCTGTGCCGCCTGCTGGCCCCCATCCTGGTCTTCACGGCGGATGAAGCCTGGGAATACGCCGGGTATGAAGGCAGCGTGCACGAGCAGGACTTCCCCGCGCCGATGCCGGAGTACGACACCCAGGAGGCTTCCTCCGCCATTTCCCGCCTCCAGGAAATCAAGTCCGTCATCCAGGTAGCCATTGAAGAGCAGGTGAAAGCCAAGGCGTTCTCCAAGAACAATGAGGCCTCCATCACCCTCACCGTTCCCACGAATGAAAGCGAGGACGTGGTGGCGCTGCTGGAAGACCGCGCCTTTGCCACGGAATTCTTCATCATTGCAGCCCTGGACGTGAAGAGCGGTCCGGAGCTGGCGGCCACCGCCGCCAAAACGGAACACGCCATGTGCCCGCGCTGCCGCCGGTATGAACCCGCGGCGGACGGCAGCGACGTGTGCGAACGCTGCTCGGAAGTCCTTTCCTGAACTGAAACCATTCCCCGATCTTTTATGGATACCCAGACGGAAAAGGAACCCGGCCCCCATAAGAAAACGCCTCCCGGCTGGCTCTGGTGGAGCCTGCTGGGCGTAGGGCTGTATGTACTGGACCAGGCAAGCAAGCTGTGGATCGTCCACCGCTTCCCGCTGAACTACCTGAACGAGAAAGTCCACAAGTACGCCTACCTGCCGGACTTTCCGGGCTTCCACCACGTCAATGCGGACGGCACGCTGGACTTCGCCACGAACGGGCACATACCGGCGGCGGACATGGCGCAGTTCCAGGACCTGAACCCGAACACGGTGGACGCCCTGAACAGGCTGAGGGAGCTGGAACCCATTTCCTTCCTGGACGGCGCCGTGAATATCACCCGCGTGCACAACACGGGCGTGGCCTTCGGGCTGGGCAACGGAACGGCATGGTCCAGCTACCTGTTCCTGGCGATTCCCGTGCTCGCCATCGTGGCCCTGGTCGTGCTCTACCGGAAAAACTTTTTCCATACGGTATGGCTCAAGCTGGCCTATGTGCTGCTGCTGGCCGGGGTGGCGGGCAACCTGACGGACCGCCTGATGCAGGGCTTCCTGATTCCCTACGAACAGCCGCACGGCTTCTTCACGAAGCTCATGAACGGCTACGTGGTGGACTTCATTGACGTCACCATTCCCCTCTTCAACTACCGCTGGCCCGCCTTCAACGTGGCGGACTCCTGCATCTTCGTGGCGGCGATCATCTTCTTCATCGCCAGCATCTTCTCCGCCAGGAAGAAAGAGGAAAAACCATCCTGAAACGACCATGACCATCCGGACCATTATTCTGTCAGGACTGCTGCTGTGCGGGGGCCTCGCCTCCGGCAAAAACGAACTGTCCTTCAAGGAAACGGTGGTTCCGGTAAAGGTGGCTCCGGACCAGGACAGCATCACGGCCTCCTTCCCGTTCACCAATACCTCCGGCGTTCCCGTCACGATCAGCAAAATCCATGTCTCCTGCGACTGCACCACCGCCGGGGCGAAGGATAACAAGCTGACGTACGCTCCGGGGGAATCCGGCGTCATCAGCGCCGTGATGAAGACCGGCAACTTTTCCGGCACCGTGGACAAGGACATGACGGTGCACGCCAACGGCTCCGCCTACAAGCTGGTGATACGCGCGCAAATCCCGGACATCATCCGGATGGAACCCCGCAAGCTGGAATGGACCAGGGGAGAAGCCCCTGCCCCCAAGACCATTAAAATCACCATCTCCAAGGAACTGCCCGTCAACCTGACCACGGTGGACCTGACCGGGGACGCCTTTGACTATGAGCCCGTGACCGTGAAGAAAGGCAGGGAATACAAAATCATCGTCACTCCCAGGTCCACGGCCAAGCCGGCCTTCAACACCATCTGGGTGCGCACGGATTCCACCGTGCCGCGCTACAAGCGCCAGATGGGGTTCCTGACCATCAAGGAAAACTGACCTTCCCCACATGAGAGACGCCCTTTCCACCGCCCTGAAGCTCCTGCTGGCCGTATTCCTGCTGGCCGTGGGCATCGCTGCGCTGGACCTGCGCGTCATCCAGCCGTTCCGCACGCCGCCCTGCAATCCGGAGACGCTGGAGGAGGGGCACGTGTGCCTGGCCCAGGTGCTGAAGGAATGGCCGGGAAAAGTCATCTGGATAGACGCCAGAAAGCAGGACGACTTTGAACGCCACACTATCACGCAGGCCCCCGTCTACCCCATCCGCCCGGCGGACGCCAATTACCAGGAACTCCTGGCCAACGCCATGGAAGCCCTGATGACGGCGGAAGACAAGGGCTGCTGCATCGTCATCTTTTGCAGCAGGGACTGCACCTCCAGCGCAGCCGTAGCCAATGAACTGAAAAAGCCGGAATACGGCATCCGCGCGCCCATCTTCATTCTGGAAGGGGGCTGGGACGAATTGCGCAAAGAACCCTCACTCGTACCATAGCCATGCTTGACACAGCAACCATCCGCCCGCAGTTTCCCATCCTGGAAACCAGCGTGCACGGCAAACCGCTCATTTACCTGGACAATGCGGCCACCACGCAGAAGCCCCTGGCCGTCCTGGATGCCACCCGGAATTATTATGAAACGCAGAACGCCAACGTGCACCGCGGCTCCCACTACCTGAGCCAGCTTGCCACGGAGGCGCATGAAGAGTCGCGGGAAACGGTGGCCCGGTTCATCAACGCGCCGGAAACGGCGGAAGTCCTGTTCACCTCCGGCTGCACCATGGGCATCAACCTGGCGGCAGACACCATCGCCAGGTCCGGCATGGTCAAGCCGGGGGACGAAGTTATCCTGACCGCCTGTGAGCACCATTCCAACATCGTCCCCTGGCAGATGCTCTGCGAACGCACGGGCGCGGTCCTCAAGGTAGTCCCGCTGACGCCGGGCCAGACGCTGGACATGGAGGCCTACCGGAACCTGCTTTCCCCCCGCACCCGCATCGTGGCCGTGGGCCACGTCTCCAACACGCTCGGAACAATCAATCCCGTGCAGGAGATCACCGCGCTTGCCAGGGAAAACAGGCCGGACACCATTGTGCTGATTGACGGCGCCCAGGCCGTCTCCCACATGAACGTGGACGTTCAGGAACTGGGATGCGACCTGTACGCCTTTTCCGGCCACAAGCTGTACGCACCCACCGGCATCGGCGCGCTGTGGGGAAAAAGGGAGCTGCTGGAAAAGCTGCCGCCGTGGATGGGCGGCGGGGAGATGATCAAGGAAGTCACCTTTGAAAAAACCGTCTACAACGACATCCCTTTCAAATATGAGGCAGGGACGCCCAACATTGGCGGAGCGGTAGGTCTGGCGGCGGCCATCCGCTACGTCTCCGGACTGGGGCTGGACAACATCGCCGCCCATGAACAGAAACTGACGGACATGGCCGTGGAAGGCCTCAAGGCCATGCCGCGCCTGACCGTGCTGGCCCCGGACGTGCCGCACAGCGCCGTGGTCTCCGTCCTGGCGGAAGGCATCCACCATTACGACCTGGGCACCCTGCTGGACCAGATGGGCATTGCCGTGCGCACCGGGCACCATTGCTGCCAGCCTCTCATGTGCGCCCTGGGAACCACGGGAACCACCCGCGCCTCCTTTGCCCTGTACAATACGGAAGAGGAAGTTCAGACCTTCCTCAAGTCCATGAACCGGGCTCTGGACATGCTCTCCTGACCTCTCCGCCCCCTTCTCTCCTTGTTCATCATGAAAACGGCTTCCGCCCTTCTTCTAGGCCTTCTCATGGGCCTTTCCGGCTGTTCCCTGCACCACCAGCAGCAGGAAAGGGCGTACGCCCATTACCAGGATGACGCCGCAGCCATCCGGGAAGCCCAGGCCGCATGGCTCATCCTCTCCTCTCCCCACCGCAGCAGGGAATGGCCGGAAGCCAGAAAAAAATACAACGCGTGCATCCGGAAGCTGGCCTCCCACCTGAAAGAGGCCAAACGGGAGGGCGGCATGAATGAGAAGAAGCGTCAAAGCCTCCCCTTCATCATTGAAAAATCTCCTTACGCCAAGGACAGCAACCCCTGGTTCTACGAGGCCATCTTCATGTCCGACGAAGTGGACCCCACCTTCCGCCTGCGGGAAAGCGTAACCGTGGAGGGAATGGGCATTCCCCTGGCGGGCCTGGCGCCCCAGGGCGTCTCCCGGCCCCATGCCAACGTGCTCAAGGACAACGGGAACGTGCACACGCTGACGGCCATCCTGGACTTTGACCGCATGGTGGACGGGAAGCCCACCCTCCGCACCATTCCCCGTCTGATGAATGAGCACGTCTTCATCGGCAAAAACAAGGTGCGTCAGCCCCTGGCGGCCAACTTCTCCGTTCCCATCGCCCTTTTCTGGAAGCTTTCCGACGCGGACGGAACGGAACTGCTGGGCGCGTTCCGTCCCAAAAAGGCCATCAATACGATGGGGCTTTATTTTTCCGAACCCTATGACCCCCGGAAAATTCCCGTGGTCTTCACCCACGGCCTGATGTCCGGCCCCGCCACCTTTGCCAACCTGACCAACCGCCTTCTGGTGGATCCCGTCATCCGGGAAAACTACCAGTTCTGGTTCTTCGGCTATCCGTCCGGCCTGGCCTGGACCATTCCGGCCAGCAGGCAGCGGAAGGCCCTGGAGGAACTCATGCAGGAATACAATCCCCGCGGCGACTCCAGGGAAATGAACAACATCGTCATGGTGGGGCACTCCATGGGCGGCCTCATCACCCGCTTCAACAACTCCACCAAGCCCTGGACGCTGATGAAGGGCCTCTTTGAGCTTCCCCCGGAAACCTTTGCAGACATGACGCTGGAGAACTGGAAAACCGGGCTGGAACCCCTGCACTGTGACGAGCCCATGCTTGAACAGCTCCAGAACAATTTTATCTTCTCCCCCGCCAGGGGCGTCACGCGCATCGTGTACATGGCCACCCCGCACCGCGGCTCCACCTTTGCGGACAACTGGATAGGGCGGCTGGGCCAGCGCCTGATCGATCTCCCGGCGGACATGCTGGAGGAAGTCACCCGCATCGCCACCCTCAGCCGCGGCATGTTCCTGCTCAATCCCCTGCAGCTGAAGGACGAACTCACCAGCATCCGCCAGCTTTCCCCGAACTCCTCCCTGGTCAAGTACATGTCGGAGTTGCGCGGGGACCCGAACGTTCCCGTCCATTCCATCATCGGGGACAGGGGCAGGAACGATACGCCCCACTCCTCCGACGGCGTGGTCAAGTACCGCTCCTCCCATCTGGACTGGAGCGCCAGTGAAAAAATCGTCCCGTCCGGGCACAGCGTGCAGGATGACCCGGCCGCCGCCGTGGAACTGCGGCGCATCCTCCGGGAACACCTGATGAAGGTCAAGGGGCGCCAGACGCTGGAGGAAGCGGACGCACGGGCCGCCACCCCGGTGTGGCAGACCAACCCCGCCCCGCCCATCATCCTTAAAAGGCCGTAATGCAGGAATGCGGCTCCCCGCCGGGCCTCTGGAAATACCCCGCTCTTTCGCATGCATGATTTCCTGTCCCAGCTCCTGTCATCCATCATGGTTGACTGGACCGCGTTCAAAGCGAAAAAGGAAGAACGGTTCCTGAGTAAAAAGGAGGTTCGGGCAATCGTGGACAAACACAAACTCCCCGCTGAATTTGCCGGTTCGGCCTTCCGGCTTCTGCCCCTCCTGTTTTAACCGGACGGCAGGCAAAAAGGCCGTCTTCCGGCCACGGAACGAAGAGGAAACAACCCTTCCTGAAAACGGAGGGGGCATCCGCCTTTTCCAACAAACTTCCCCGTCAGGAAAAACCATTGCGCCAGCGGAAGGAACAGGCCCGTCAACCGTATGGATACGGAAAGAACGGCCCCTCGGGACGCCTTCTTCAAAGGAGAGCGTCCACCCCGCCCGGAAAAGGCCGTTCCGGCCCGGCACGAGCGGTTTCCGTTCAGCGTCAGGACATCCCGCCAGCAAAATATGCCCGCTTATAGAGTTGCTTCCGGCAAGGATTTTAAGGTAGACTGTTTGCCGATACTATTCCACCTCCCTTTTCCATGCCTGCCGACGATTCCCTTTCCATGGACCAGATTTCCGCCCTCTTCCCCCAGCTGGAAAACATCCAGCTTGTCGGGGCCAAAGGCCCCCAGCAAATTTTCACCGCCACCCTGAAATCCAATTTCGCTCCCGTCATGCTGCGGGTGGTCCCCACGGAGGAAGCCGGAGTCTTCGGCTGGAATCCGGAATTCATCGTCCGCTCCCTCACCATTGTGGAACAGGCGCACCAGGGCCTTCTGCGCGTTTACGAAGTGGGACAGGCAGGACCGTTCACCTTCATCATTTCCGAACACTCCCCCTATCCGCGCCTGGCGGACCTGGAAACCCTCCCCCAGATATCCCCCCAGGCGGCGCTCAACCTGGTGCGGAACATGGCGGAAGGCCTGCTGACGCTGCACCGGAAAAACATCTTTCACGGCGGCATCACGCCCAAGCTGATTTCCCTGCGCGCGGACGGCGGAGACGCCCTGCTGCTGCCCATCAACATTTATCCCGCGCAGCCCCCGGTAGACATGGGGGACTTCGCCTCTCCGGAATGGGTCACCGGGGCGGAAGCCGCCTTCACGCCGGGCATGGACATTTACGCCCTGGGGCTGACGCTCTACATCCTGCTGACCCGCAAGACGCCGATGGAAGCGGGCTTCGCCATGCCCTCCACCCTGATCAAGTGCAGCGACGCCGTGGACGCCGTGGTCTCCCGGGCCATCAATCCGGACACCCGCGAACGCTACCGGAACCTGGGGGACTTTATCACGGACCTGGACAAGGCCATCGCCAGCCCCACGGGAAGAAACGCGGCAGCCATTCCTCCCCGGCCGTCCTCAACGCCCGTCCCCGCCATGAATATGCAGAAAGGGCAGACCAATGTTTACTACTACCTTATCCCGGCCCTGATCGTGGGCATTGTGCTGACCTACACCTGCATCCTGTACAAGAAGGACGTCGTCAGAATGCGCAATGACTACAACGAACAGGTGCAGAAGGAAAACAACGCGAAGGCGGATGCGGCGAGAAAAGCGAACAGGGAAGCGCGCCGCCATGCTCCGGCAACACCTGCGCCCTCTGCCCCGGCCGTCGCGGAAAACACCACTCCGGCCCCTGCGGTTCCCGCACCTGCCCCGCTCCCGCATCCGGAACCCGTGCCTGCAGCTCCCAAACCCTCCGCCGAACCCGGCAAAGTCAACTGGAGCCTTCAGCCCGGCGTCAAGGTGCGCCAGAGCTCCAACCGCAACATGCTGGGCGCCTACGGTCCGGAAAAGGCCGTGGACGGCAATACCAGCTCCGAGCTTTCCGACGTTTCCATCAGCGCCACCGGCGTGGCGGAAGGAAAAACCGCCTGGTTCGGCATCGACTTCGGCAAGGAGACCAACCGCACCATAGAAAAAGTGGTTATTTACACGCCAGCCAACCTGACTCTGCTGGGCACCATGGAGGAATTCAAGGTGATTCTGTACGACAATGACAAGAACGTGCTGGCGGAAAAAACCTTCAACACCACACCCTCGGAAAAATCCACCAACGTCACCACCTGGAAGCTGGAAGCTCCGGTCAAGGCGCGCGCCCTGCGCGTGGAATCCACCGATCCGGCCCATCCGCTGGCGCTGACGGAAGTGGAGGCATACGGCCCGGAAGAAGCGGCGGAAACACCGGCCCCCGCACCTGCGGAAGAATAATGCCTGCGGAAGCGTTTTCAGCCGGAATTCCGCCCCTCCGGAAGCTCGGCGTCCTCTTGTTCCTCCTGTGCCTGTTTGCCCTGGCGCTGGCCGGGGGCACCTTCTATCTGCTTTTCCACGATCTTCCCCTGATTCAGCAAGCCATCTCGGAAACGCTGGCTCAAACCATGAAGGAACTCCAGGAAGGGGACCGCGCCTCCCTTTCCCTCTCCCTTGCCAGGGCGGATGCAAGCTCCGCCGCTCCGTTGACGCTGGACGGCGGCCTGTTTTACCTGTCCATGGCCGGGCTGGTGGTCTGCTGGCTGATGCTGGTTTACCGGCTGGCGCAGAATGCGGAAACGGTGAAGAAGGGAGCCATGCGCGCCTCTCCCCTGCTCTGCGTCCTTTCCTTCTTCCTCCCCGTGGGCAATATCTGGATGCCCCTTCAAGCCATGCTGGACGTCAACAAGGCCCTCTCCTTCCCCGGCCCTTCACGCGGAAAAGGCTGGATATGGCTGGCCTGGGCCGTCAGCGTGCCGGGTTCCCTGCTCATCTTCCTGTATACGCTGTTCCAGCCCCTGTTCCATTTCTCGGAGACGCTCCGGGCATGGGCGGAAGAAAGCCCGGAAAACGTGCTTGCGCTGGACCGGGAGCTGGAAGCCCTGCTGAACGGCATGGTGCGCCCCGTCATCATGTACAACGGAACGGCCTTCCTGGTGAGCCTGGCAAGTTCCGTGCTGATGATGCTCCACTTCTATTTCCTGCAAAAGAGGCTGGCCAACCGCCTGCCTTCCTGATTAGCTCCCTCCCCCCGGCAAAGCCCCGCCGGAAGGAACGGAAAAGCCGGAGGACTTGTTCCATCCCGTTCCTTTTTCTTGCCGGCTTTCTTTCAGCCTCTCTCCCCCTTTCCGGAACTTTCACCGGGAAAAACCGTGTTGCCCTCACAGGGGGTTTCACGAAAATTTTTTCACGCCTTCCTTTCCCGTCCGGCCCCTTCTTCCTCCGGGGTGGAATAAAACCTTCCGGGCATAAAAAACCCGGCCTCGCCTCACGGCGGGCCGGGCCAGCAAAAATAGCAATTTTTCCGATTACCGGTTGGCGGACTTCACGATCATGGCGTCCTTGCCGATACGGCCGCGCAGGTAGTGAAGCTTGGCACGGCGGACCTTGCCGCGGTTCACGACTTCAATCTTGGCGATGCGGGGGGTGTGCAGGGGGAACACACGCTCCACGCCTTCACCGTAGGAAATCTTGCGGACCGTGAAAGCTTCATTGATGCCGGAACCGCGCTTGGCGATCACGATGCCCTGGAAAATCTGGATACGTTCCTTGCCGCCTTCAATAACACGAGTGTGAACCTTGATGGTATCACCTACGTTAAATGGGGTCACATCCGCCTTGAGTTGCTCTTGCTCGATTTTGTTGATAATGTTCATCTTGTGTTATCTATTGCTGGTGAATATCAGTAAAAGGAAAACTTACGGGACGCAGAATATGGGCCATAATCCCCTAAAAGGCAATCCAAATTTGCCGTACGGCCTTAATTTTATTTTTTAGGCGGGGGCGGCGGCGGAGCTATCCTTGCATGCCACTCCTCCAGCGCCGGGAGAAAGGCGGAGGAAGACATGAGGGCGCGGACGCTGTCCATCCGCAGCAGGAAGGCCTTGTCCCCGCCCTGGGCGCGGTCCGCCAGCAGGGACTCCAGCAGAAGACGGGCGCGGGTGCGGGCGTCCGGCGCGCCGTCAAGGGCGGAGAAAACCAGCTCCCCGGCCCGTGCCGGCTCCTTCCGGTACAGGTGTTCCAGCGCCAGCGCTTCATAAAGGCAGGAGGAGGGTGCCTTCCGGGCGGATTCCAGCAGGCGCGCGGAACGGTCCCGCCAGCGGTCCCCGAACTGTACAGAGGAAGCCCACCAGCCCTGGAAATAGCGGTCCTCTTCCGTCGGCTTCACGTCCATGTCCTTCATGCGGGCGTACGGACGGTAGAGGGGGTCCCCGAACACCACCCCCTGCCAGGATAGTACGGGCATGCTCATCCAGGAGGCTTCCGCCACGGTATAGCCGTCCAGCAGGCGGTCCGCAAAAATGTCAAAGCGGTGGCACGCGCCCAGGAACGGTTCATACACGTTCCCCACCGTCACGTCCGCCCCCTTTTCCAGCAGGGCGGAACTCCACCCCCTGCCGGGAATCTTGAAATCGGAGGCGCTGAAGGAATGCAGGTGCATGGCGACCGCTCCGGGCCGGAAACGGAAGGTTGGGTCCGTAAACGGACCGTTCGCATTCCCGGTGTACCAGCCGCAGTAAAGCGCCGTGTCCCGGCTCAGCGGAAATTTCTCCGGAAGAGTCTGGGGCCAGTCATCCAGGTAAACGGGGATTCCCGCTTCCCGCACGCGGCGGAACACGGAATCCAGCCACTGGTCCCCCTGGGCGTAGGGGCCGCCCCGGTCCACCACCGCCCACCCCCACAGGCCCTTCTTCTCCACCTCCGCAGGTTCCGTGACCAGCCGCAGGCAGGTATCCGCCGTCAGGCCGTCCAGGCGGCACACCAGGAACGTGGGCAGGCCGGAGCCCACAAAATCCTCCTTCCTGTCAAAATAGGGGTTTCCTACCCAGGCCTTCCTCTCATAACCGTCCACCGCCAGCAGCGCCAGTTCGGAGTCCACGGCGGCGCGGTCCGTCTGCATCTGGTTGATATCCTTCCCGGGAGGGGGAACGGGCGCTTCATGCCGTATCTTCATTGGCAGGTCCGCCATCAGCACCAGCGCAAAAATCTTCCGGTCCATCATGGGGGCGGAGGCAATGCCGGACGGCACCCACCACCGCTGCTCCTGCGCCGTCCGCAGCAGGGGCGCACGGATCAGGTCTTCATACTCCTTCCGGGAAATCTCGTTGGCCGAGGGGCAGTCCAGGGAAACCAGGTTCCCTTCCGGCACGCCGCGCACCCGCGCATACTCCCTGGCCATGCGGCGGCTCAGCTCGGATTTTCCGTTGTAAACCACGGCCACATGGGCGGGCAGCAGCTCATAGGCACACGCGGCGGAAAACCACGACGCCAGCAGGAACAATACGGCTAATCCCCTCTTGAACATGCCCCTACCATACCTCATCTTCCGGGGCAATCAAGCAGGTGAAACGGAGCGGGCGCGATTTCGCCATTTTTCCGCTTTTCGCTTCACATCTAAAAAAAATCCGCTTTAATGGCTCCTGATGTATTGCAGGCTTCCACCTGCATTCCCTACAACCATCATACGCATATGATTCAACAAATTGACCATATCGGCATCGCCGTCAAGAGCCTTGACGCCACCGTTCCCTACTACCGTGATGCGCTCGGACTCGGAGAGCCCCACATTGAGGAAGTGCCCACGCAAAAGGTGCGCGTCGCCATGTTTGACGTTGCCGGAGTCCACATCGAACTGCTCGAACCCACCTCTCCGGAAAGCGCCATCGCCAAGGCCATCGAGAAGAAAGGGGAAGGCATCCACCACATCGCTTTCAAGACCAACGACATTGCTGACAACATCTCCCAGGCCAAGGAAGCCGGCCTTACCGTGCTGAACGACCCGCCCGTCCCCGGCGCGCACAATACGCAGGTCACCTTCCTGCATCCCAAGTGCACCTTCGGCGTGCTGACCGAATTCTGCCAGCACCCCGGCGGTTGCGGATGCGGCAAGTAACATTCTCCGAATCCACCATACCACTATACCAATGGCTATTGATCCCAAATTGATTGACGATCTGAACAGCCGCCGCAAGAAGGTCATCCTCAGCGGCGGTCAGGAAAAGATCGACAAGAGACACGAAAAGGGCGAAATGACGGCCCGCGACCGCATGGGGTACCTCTTTGAAGAAGGCACCTTCTCGGAAATCGGCATGCATGTGCGCCACAACTGCCACAACTTCGGCATGGGCAAGAAGGAAATCCCCGGCGACGGCGTCGTTTCCGGCTTCGGCCTCGTGAACGGCCGTCCGGTCGCCTGCGCGGCCTCCGACTTCCTGGCCCAGGGCGGCTCCCTCGGCTACATGCACGCCATGAAGATTGCGGACGCCCAGAAGTACGCCCTGAAAGCCGGCATCCCGATGGTGACGGTGAACGACTCCGGCGGCGCGCGCCTCCAGGAAGGCGTGGCGGCCCTGTCCGGCTACGCCCAGGTGTTCTACAACAACGTGCTGGCTTCCGGCGTGGTTCCGCAGATATCCATGATCCTGGGGCCCTGCGCAGGCGGCGCGGCCTATTCCCCCGCCCTGACGGACTTCATCATCATGCGCAATTCCGGCAACGCCGGCATGTACATCACCGGTCCCAAGGTGATTGAACAGGTCACGTATGAAAAGTGCACGATGGACGACATCGGCTCCGCGGCCATCCACGCCTCCGTGTCCGGCAACGTCCACTTCGTGGCGGACAGCGACGCGCACGCCCTGGACATCCTGAAGAGGCTCCTTTCCTTCCTTCCCGCCAACAACGCGGAAGAACCGCCCCACAAGCTGGACACCCCGCTTGACCTGAGCGCGGACGAAGGCATGAGCGACCTGATTCCCGGCGACAACCGCACGCCCCTGGACGTCCAGCCCATCATCAGCCGCCTGGTGGATGACGGGGATTTCCTGGAAGTGCACAAGGACTTCGCCAAGAACGTCGTCGTCGGCTTCGGCCGGGTCTGCGGCGTGGTGGTCGGCATCATCGCCAACCAGCCCAACGTGAAGGCCGGCTGCCTGGACATCGACTCCTCCGACAAGGCCGCCCGCTTCATCCGCTTCTGCAACGCGTTCAACATCCCATTGGTGAACCTGGTGGACGTGCCCGGCTTCCTGCCCGGCAAGAACCAGGAACGCGGCGGCATCATCCGCCACGGCGCCAAGCTCATCTTCGCCTACTCCCAGGCCACGGTGCCCAAGGTCACCCTGATCATGCGCAAAGCCTACGGCGGCGCCTATATCGCCATGTGCTGCAAGGACCTGGGCGCTGACGCCGTTTTCGCCTGGCCCGGCGCGGAAATCGCCGTGATGGGCGCGGAAGGCGCTGTTCCGGTGCTTTACGGCCGCGAGCTGAAAGCCGTGGAAGACCCCGCGGAAAAGGCCAAGCGCCAGGGAGAACTTCTGGAAGAATACCGGGAGGCCTTCTACAACCCGTACGTGGCGGCCGGCATGGGCCAGATCACGGAAGTCATCAATCCGGAAGAAACCCGCGCCAAGATCGCCTTCGCCCTGCGCACCCTCCTGAACAAGAAGGAAGTGCGTCCGGCCAAGAAGCACGGCAACATTCCGCTCTAACATCCATCTTAACGGATTCATATGTTACTTACGACACTCGCCTTTGCGCAGGGCATGGCCAACATCATGGAGAATCTGGACTACCAGATCGTCGGCATCCTGGTGGTCATGATGTGCCTGGGTGGCCTGGCCGTCATTCTGACCATCAGCGGCTCCATTGCCGCTTCCATCCAGAACAAGGCCAAAGCCAAGGCCGCAGCGGCCTCCGCCGCTCCCGCTCCTGTGCCTGCCGCCGCCCCTGCGGCAGCAGGCAAGCCGGGCATGACTCCGGAAATGCTCGCCATCCTCTCCGCAGCCGTGGACTCCGCCATGACGGAGCTCACGCCGGAAATGGTGGCCGTCATCTCCGCCGCCGTGGACGCAGGCCTGGACGGCATGAGCCACCGCATCGTGGAAATCAAGCAATCCCCGGGCTCCGGCTATGCGGCCGCAGGCAGGGCGGAAATCTTCGCCTCCCACCGCATCCGGCCCAGTCATTGAACCACTGCATTATTCACCCTTACCCCCGCCCCCGGCGGGAATCATTTAACTTAATATTCCATACCATACATTATTATGAAGAAACTTCGCATCACCGTAGACGGCAAGGTATTTGACGTATCCGTAGAACTCCTGGACCAGGTCTCCTCCACTACCTCCGCCCCGGCTCCGGCCCCCGTTGCAGCCCCGGCTCCCGCACCCGCAGCCTCCGCCCCTGTCGCGGCGCCCGCTCCGGCTCCCACGCCCGCCCCCGCCCCGGCCGCCGCCGGCGCAGGAGACGTGCCCAGCCCGCTCGCCGGCAAAGTCGTTTCCCTGGACGTTGCCCCCGGCACCGCCGTGAAGGCCGGTGACCAGATCCTGACGCTGGAAGCCATGAAGATGAACACCATCATTTACGCTCCCGCCTCCGGCACGCTCACCGCTTTCTGCGTAAGCGCGGGCGACACGGTTCAGGAAGGACAGGCGCTGGCCAAGATTGGTTAATCCCGGCGGGAGCCGCCCGGCCCCCCTAACACAGGTCCGGACTCCGACTCAGACTAAAAACCGCTACAATAATTATTCCATATGAGTCTTTTTGATTCATTAATCACCTTTTTACAGGGGATGGGCATCTTCTCCCTATCATGGCAAATGGTAGGGATGTGGGGCATTGCCGTTCTTCTCCTGTACCTGGGTGTAGCCAAGCAGTACGAACCTCTTCTGATGGTTCCGATTGCCTTTGGCGCATTAATTGCCAACATTCCGGACAACGGAATGCTCATCACCCAGCTGAACCAGCAGGTCATCTCCTCTAATAAGGCGGGGGAAGTGACCGCCACGTCCCTCAACAACGTGGGCTACCTGCGCGTTCACGTGGCCCCGCTCCAGCAGGCCCCCGTCAAGGTGCCGGCCAACCTGACCACGCCTGAAGCGCGCGCCCAGTATCTGGCAAACATGGAACAGCCCATGCAGGTTTACCCCGGCAGCCCGCTGACCGTCTCCCAGATCAAGCCCGTGCGGGAATCCCAGGAAAAAGCCAAGGCTGACGCCGCCCTTCTGGGGGACGACAGCCTGACGGTGGACCCCAACCTGAAGGACTTCCACAACGTGACGGAAGCGGACGCCAACGATCCGGTGTACCTGCTCACGAACGGTGGAGTCACCACCGTTCTGCGCCAGAAGGGAGTCAACTACTTTGACACGGAAGGTAACCAGGTTCCGGTGAATCTGGAAACGCAGAAGCTGGAACCCCTGGTGGTCTCCGCCGCAGGCAAGTACGTGGCCGTGGGCCAGCACACCCAGGAATTACTGGTCACCTCCATCCATGGGGGTCTGTACGACTGGATCGGGCTGGGCATCAAGGCTGAAATCTTCCCGCCCATCATCTTCCTGGGCGTGGGAGCCCTGACGGACTTCGGCCCGCTGCTCGCCGCACCGCGCACCCTTCTTCTGGGTGCAGCGGCCCAGGTGGGCGTGGCCGCCACGTTCTTCATGGCCCTGTTCATGGGCTTCACGCCCAATGAATCCGCCTCCATCGGCATCATCGGCGGCGCTGACGGCCCCACCTCCATCTTCCTGACGATGAAGCTGGCTCCGCACCTGCTGGGCGCCGTAGCCGTGGCCGCGTATACGTACATGGCCCTGGTCCCGCTGATACAGCCGCCCATCATGGCTCTGCTGACCACGAAGAAGGAGCGGGTCATCCGCATGAAATCCCTGCGAACGGTCAGCAAGAGTGAAAAACTGTTCTTCGCCGTGCTGGTAACCATTGTCACCATCCTGCTGATTCCGGACGCCTCTCCGCTGATCGGCATGCTGATGCTGGGCAACTTCCTGCGCGAGTGCAAGGTAACGGAACGCCTGGTGCAGGCCTCCCAGAATGAAATCATCAACATCGTCACCATCTTCCTGGGCACCTCCGTGGGCCTCACGATGCAGGGTGACCGCTTCCTGCAGAAGGAAACGCTGCTGATCATTCTGCTGGGCATTGTCGCCTTCGGCGTAGCCACCGCGGGCGGCGTGATCGCCGCCAAGCTGATGAACCTCATCTGGCGCAAGAATCCGGTCAACCCCCTGATCGGTTCCGCAGGCGTCTCCGCCGTTCCGATGGCGGCCCGCGTCTCCCACAATGTGGGCCAGAAGTATGATCCCTCCAACTATCTTCTCATGCACGCCATGGGACCGAACGTTGCGGGCGTGATCGGCACCGCAGTCATCGCAGGCTACTACATTGCCACTCTGGCGAGATAACCTGATTTGAAATTATTCCAGGCCTCGGCCCATCCCATGAATTCCACCGCCCCATCCCCCACTCCTCCAGAGGAGGAAGGACCATGCGGCGACTGGACCTATCATGAATGGGCCGAGGCTTCTTCCACCAATGACCTGGCCCGTTCCCTGCCCCCCCGCCACATTGCCGTCTGCCGCGTGCAGAAAAGCGGCCGCGGCAGGTTCAACCGCAAATGGGTAGGGGAGGAAGGCGGCCTGTGGTCCTCCTTCACCGTTCCCCTGGATACTGCGGCCGGCGTACACTGGGGCCATCTGCCCCTGGTTGCAGGGCTGGCCCTGCTCAACATGCTCCGCAGCATGGGCATTGCCAACGCGCGCCTGCGCTGGCCCAACGACGTCCTCATAGGAAAATCCAAACTGGCGGGCATTCTTGTGGAGCGCCCCTCCGCGCACATGGCCGTCATCGGCATAGGCATCAACATTTTCAATGACGTGGCCTCTATAGCCGGAGAAATCAAGGACCCTCCCGCAAGGCTCGCGGATCTTGTTCAGGACTGTCCCTCACTGCATGACGTCATGGCTTCCCTCGGCAGGCATTTGGACCAGGTTTTTTCTACCTTTGCCCACGGCGGCATCCCCACCCTTCAGGAGGGGCTGGCGCAAGCATGGGCCGGGGAAAGGCCGGTTTCCATCCTTACGGATGACGAAACCATCCGGGGAATCTTTACGGGGATTGACGATCAGGGCAATCCTGTGGTATCCCTTCCGACCGGTTCCCTCCGGACCGTTCCGGCACATCTGATCAACAGGCTTGTTGAAGAACAAGCCTGACCGCTCCGTTGACACGGAGTTTCTTTCTCTTTCATCCAACAAAAATCACTGACATGAGTTACAAGGAACTAACACCAGAAGAAGCAGCAAGCCTGATTAAACACGGCCACCACATTGGCCTGAGCGGGTTTACTCCCGCAGGGACGGCCAAGGCTGTGACGGCTGAATTGGCAAAAATTGCAGAAGCGGAACACGCTAAGGGGAACCCCTTCCAGGTGAGCGTCTTCACCGGTGCTTCCACGGGCGATTCCTGCGACGGGGTTCTTTCCCGCGCCAAGGCTATTCGCTACCGCGCCCCCTACACCACCAACGTTGACTTCCGCAAGGCGGTGAACAATGGGGAAATCGCCTACAACGACATCCACCTGTCCCAGATGGCCCAGGAAATCCGTTACGGGTTCATGGGCAAAGTAGACATGGCCATCATCGAAGCCTGCGAGGTCACGGCCGACGGTAAAATTTATCTGACGGCCGCCGGAGGGATCGCTCCCACCATTTGCCGCCTTGCCGACAAGATCATCGTGGAATTGAACGCCGCCCACAGCAAAAATGCCATGGGGCTGCATGACGTTTACGAACCCCTAGATCCTCCCAACCGCCGTGAAATCCCCATTTACAAACCCAGCGACCGTATCGGGAAACCATACATCCAGGTTGATCCGAAAAAGATCGTGGGCATCGTGGAAACCAACTGGCCGGACGAAGCCCGTTCCTTTGCCGCGGCTGACCCCCTGACCGATAAAATCGGGCAGAACGTGGCGGACTTCCTGGCCGCCGACATGAAGCGGGGCATTATCCCCTCCACCTTCCTGCCGCTTCAATCCGGCGTGGGCAACATTGCAAACGCCGTGCTGGGCGCCCTGGGCCGCGACAAGACCATTCCCGCCTTTGAAATGTACACGGAAGTCATTCAGAACTCCGTGATCGGTCTGATCCGGGAGGGCCGCGTGAAATTCGGGAGCGCCTGTTCCCTGACCGTTACGAACGACTGCCTGGAAGGCATTTACAGGGATATGGACTTCTTCCGCGACAAGCTGGTGCTCCGTCCCTCGGAAATATCCAACAGCCCGGAAGTGATCCGCCGCCTCGGCGTCATCTCCATCAACACCGCCATTGAAGCCGACCTTTACGGGAACGTCAACTCCACGCACATCGGCGGCACGAAGATGATGAACGGCATCGGCGGTTCCGGCGACTTCACGCGCAACGCCTATATTTCCATCTTCACCTGCCCGTCCGTCGCCAAGGACGGCAAGATCAGCGCCATCGTCCCCATGGTCTCCCACCACGACCATACGGAACATGACGTCAATATCATCATTACCGAACAGGGCGTCGCCGATCTTCGCGGCAAGAGCCCGAAAGAACGGGCCCAGACCATTATCGAGAACTGCGTCCATCCGGATTACAAGAACATCCTCTGGGATTACCTGAAACTGTCCGGCGGCAAGGCCCAGACTCCGCAGTCCATCCGGGCCGCCCTGGGCATGCATGCCGAGCTGGCCAGGAGCGGAGACATGAAGAATGTCGACTGGGCCCAGTACAAGTAACCCATGTCTGCCGTCATTGCATTGGCGTCCATGACTTCACGTTAACCCTACAGGACCGCTCCCGCGCAGGGAGCGGTCCTTTTCCTTTTTCCCGTCCTTCTCCACTTCCCGCTCCTCTCCCATGAACTGGATGATTTACCCCGCAGCCAAGGCATTTATCAGAGCCTGCACCTTCCTCTTCGGAGCAGGCGTCACGGCGACCGTCCTCATTCATCTTTTCATGCCCCTTTTCCTCCACTGCCCACGGACAGCCGCGCCCTTCCTGCTTTTGGGAACATGGTCGGAACTAATCTCCATCCTGGCCCTGTCTTTCCTCCTATCCTGGGGAAGCAGGGTCCTGCTGGCTTCCCAGGGGAGCAGGATCACAAGAATTCTAAGCGCGCTGGCCTTCCTGCCCGCCCTGTACTCCCTCCTCATTCCGTTTGCGGGGATGCCCGTCTTATTGCAATACGCGGAAATGGACAAGGTTTGGGAGTCCTTCCTCCTTCTGGCGGCCATCATTTCTTTCTTTTCTTTCCCTTATACGGCGGGATACGGATCCGCAGGCAGAAGGACATTCCTGGCCTGGGGCATTGCGGCGGCAGGCTGCGGACTGCAAAGCGTCCTGTTCTTCCTCTCCACCCTGTTGCGGCAGTGCCTGTCCTCCGTGGCTCCCTCCCTGGCAACGCCAGCTGCGTGGCTAGCCATTATCCTGTCCTGCGGCCTCGAAATCCTGCTAGCGGCCCTTTCCGTTATTCTGGTGCGGCGCCTTTTTAAAAACGCCATGTCCATAGCCTCCATGCCGGAATTGATGAATCCTTCCATGCCGGACAGCCGCCCGTAGGCCCCTCTCTCCATTCCTACAGGCTTTCCGAAAGAGTTCCTGCCTCATCCTGCGAAATGAATGCGCGCGCTCCGCGCCGCGGCCCTTCTTACAGCCCGGGTGCGGCTCCCGGAGCGCCGAAGCCTTTTACGGCTTTGAATAAAAAACCGGCGGCATCATTTATCCGTCCGGGAACACGGCCGTCCCTACGGGCAGGCACTGCAAGGGAGGCACCCACGCCCTCCGGGAATCCCGGGCTACGGCAGGGAGCCAACGCAACCCGGGCCATTTTCCCAGGCAGGGGAAACAGGAGCGCCGCTCGGAACGTTACTTCACCAATTCGTCCAAATAACAGCCGTAGCCGTTATTTTTCATGGCTCCGGCCTGAATACGCAGCGTTTCTGCGGAAATCCAGCCGTTGTTGAAGGCAATCTCCTCCAGGCACGCCACCTTGAAGCCCTGGTGGTGTTCCAGGGTGCGGACAAACATGGAAGCCTCCAGAAGGGTGTCGTGCGTGCCCGTGTCCAGCCACGTATAGCCGCGCGCCAGCTTTTCCACGCGCAGAAGGCCCTGTTTCAGGTACTCCTGGTTCACGGAGGTGATTTCCAGCTCTCCCCGGGCGGATTTGGGAATCCTCTTGGCGATCTCCACCACCTGGTTGTCGTAAAAATAAAGGCCCGTCACGGCGATGTCCGACTTGGGCTTGAGCGGTTTTTCCTCAATGAAAACGGCCTTTCCTTCTTCATTGAACTCCACCACGCCGAAACGCTGCGGATCGTGCACCTGGTAACCGAAAATGGTCGCCCCGCTCGTCAGTTCAGCGGCGCGCCTCAACTTCTCCGTCAGGCCGCGACCGTAAAAAATATTGTCCCCCAGCACCAGGGCCACGGTATCTTTTCCGATGAATTCCTCCCCGATGATGAAGGCCTGAGCCAGTCCCTCCGGCCTGGGCTGCTCCCGGTATTCAAAAGTTACGCCGAACCTGCTTCCGTCCCCCAGCAGATCCTGGTACAGAGGCAGGTCCCGCGGAGTGGAAATGACGAGGATTTCCCGTATCCCGGCCAGCATCAGCACGGAAATGGGGTAATACACCATCGGCTTGTCGTAAACGGGCAGCAATTGCTTGCTGACGGAAAGCGTGACGGGATGCAGGCGCGTGCCGCTTCCCCCGGCCAGAACAATACCTTTCATATCAATTTCCTAGCCATTGGTTCCCAGACGTTCCAGACGGTATTCCCCGGACAGGATTCCCCGCCACCAGTCTTCATGGTCCAGATACCACTGAATGGTTTTCCTGAACCCGGAGGAATGGTCCTGGCGCGGAGACCAGCCCAGCTCCCTCCGTATTTTGGACGCATCAATCGCATAGCGCAGGTCGTGGCCGGGCCTGTCCTGCACAAAGGTGATCTGCTCCCGGTAGCTCCGGCCGTCCGCGCGGGGCCGCAATTCATCCAGATGGGAGCACAGCAGCTCCACCAGCTCCAGATTCGTTTTCTCGTTATTGCCGCCGATGTTGTACGTTTCGCCGGGTTTTCCGGAGGAAACGACCGTCAGCAGGGCTTCGCAGTGGTCCTCCACGTACAGCCAGTCCCGCACGTTTTCCCCCTTGCCGTACACGGGAATGGGCTCGCCGCCCAGGGCCTTCAGGACGACCACGGGGATCAGTTTTTCCGGGAACTGGTAAGGGCCGTAGTTGTTGGAACAGTTGGTAATTAGCACGGGCAGCCCGTACGTATCATGCCAGGCGCGCACCAGATGGTCGCTGGACGCCTTGCTGGCGGAATAGGGGGAATGGGGGCGGTACGGCGTGGATTCCGTAAACAGGCCGTCCTTCCCCAGGGAGCCGTATACTTCGTCCGTGGAAATATGGTGGAAGCGGAAACGCTCCTTCTTCTCCCCCTCCAAGGAACGGTAATATTCCAGGGCGGCCTGGAGCATGGAAAAGGTGCCCATGACATTGGTGGTCATGAAATCCCCCGGATCGTCAATGGAACGGTCCACGTGGGACTCCGCCGCCAGGTGCATCACCCAATCCGGTCCGTATTCCCGCAGGGTGTTCCGCATCAGGGCGGCGTCCCGAACGTCGGCGTGCAGGAAGCGGTACGCCGGAGAATCCGCCGTGCCGTCCAGGGAACGGACGTTGCCGGCATAAGTCAGGGCGTCAATATTCAGGACTTCATGGCCGCGCTCAAGCAGCAGCCTGACCAGATTGGAGCCGATGAATCCGGCGCCGCCCGTAACGATAACTTTCATAACACTGTTTTCAGGGAAAGATGCGGCGCCATCATACAGCAGCGGCAGGGTTTTTCAAAACAAATCCGCCCATGCCGCCGGGAACATGGAGGCATGGGCGCGGAAAAGCGGGGGCAGGAACCGCGGAACCGGCTAGCAGCTCAGTTCCCGGCAGAGGTTGATGATGTCCGGATTCACGGAATACTGCTGCCCGGCCACGGCGTCCAGGGAGGCATAGCCGTACTGGCCGTCATGGTACACCATGATCTGGTTGATGTCCCCGTTGTTCAGGGCTTCCACGGCGCGGGTGGCAAAGCGGGTGCCCATCAGGCGGTCGCGGGCGGTGGGAGAGCCGCCGCGCTGCACATGGCCCAGCACGGTCAGGCGGGTGTCCATGCCGGCGCGTTCCGTCAGCCAGCGGGTCAGGTACTGCGCCACGCGGGTGCCTTCCGCCACCACGGCGATGATGCAGCTTCCTTCCTCATTGATGACGGGCTGGAGGCGCTTGTAAATGGATTCCAGGTCGTAAGGGATTTCAGGGACGATGCAGATGTCCGCCGCGCTGCAAAGGGCGGTGGTCATCGCCAGGTAGCCGCAGTCCCGGCCCATCGTCTCAATCACGAAGGCGCGGTGGTGGGAGCGGGCCGTGTCGCGGACGGAGTCGATGCAGTCCAGAATCACGTTCTGGGCAGTGTCCACGCCCAGGCAGTAATCCGTGCCGGCGATGTCGTTGTCAATCGTGGCCGGAATGCCGGCGAAGGGTACTTCAAAATCGTTAAAAAAGTCGTTCAGCGCGCGGAAGGAACCGTCGCCGCCCATGATAACGAGCTTGTCGATGTTGCGGTCCTTCAGGTGTTCGTAGGCCTGCTTGCGGAATTCATAATCGAAAAAGCGCTTGGACCGGGAGGAGCGGAGGAGAGTGCCGCCCCTGTAAATCATGTCGCTGGTCAGTTCCCTGGTGGCTTCCTTGATTTTTCCATCGATCAGTCCTTCCAAGCCGTCATAGACAACGTACGGGTTCATTCCAAGCTGGCGGGCATGATCCACAGCCGCCCTGATCGCCGGATTCATTCCGGCGGCGTCACCGCCTGATGTCATAATGGCTATTCCACTCATAAGTAATAAGGTTAACTTGTCCGGGGGGAAATGTTACCGGGCCGGGCAAATAATGCAAGCGCGGAGTTTTTGCTGGCGCAATAAACGGCAACGCTTCATGATGCAGCGGCATGAACGACACCGCAGCAGCCATTCTGAAGGCCACGGCCGCCCTCCGGGACGGTACGGAGCGGCTCCAGTTCGGAGACCCGGTCCACTTTACCTACAACCCGCTCACCTACGCCTGGGCGCCGCATGAGCAGTACGTGCGCGCCTACGGGAACGGGGAAAAGAGCCACTTCTTCCTGGGCATGAATCCCGGCCCCTTCGGCATGGCCCAGACGGGCGTCCCCTTCGGGGAAGTGGATGCGGTCGTCAACTGGCTGCACATCCGCGGAGAAGTCGGCAGGCCGGAGCACACCCATCCCAAGCGTCCCGTGGAGGGCTTCGGCTGCCCTCGGTCGGAAGTCAGCGGGCGCCGCCTGTGGGGGCTCTTTGCGGAAGCCTTCGGCACCGCGAAAAACTTCTTCCGTCACAATTACGTGGCCAACTACTGCCCGCTGATCTGGATGGGGGCAACGGGAGCCAACATCACGCCGGACAAATTACCGGCGGAACAGCGCGCCGCCGTGGATGCAGTATGCATGGAGCACCTGGTTTCCCTAATCACCATCCTGAACCCGCATACGCTGGTAGGGGTGGGAGCCTACGCCACGCAGAAGCTGCGGGACGCCGCCGAACGGCTCCCCGGCAAAAGCTTCACCATCGGCACCCTGCTCCACCCCAGCCCCGCCAGCCCCATCGCCAACAAGCTCTGGCCGGAACGCCCCCTCCAGCAGCTTAAAGAGTTGGGCATTTTATGAAGGGTTGAGAGTTCAGAGTGGAGAGTTTAGTGATGGAGGGAATTACTAGAGTAAAAAGCAGGAAATTTGCTGTTCGGATCGTTCGTTTGTACCAGTTTTTGTGTAATGAGAGAAAGGAGTTCGTGCTTTCAAAACAACTGCTGAGAAGCGGTACCGGCATTGGAGCCAACCTGGCGGAAGCGGAATGCGCCATCAGCAAAAAGGATTTCCTTTCCAAAATTTACATTGCCTTGAAGGAATGCTCGGAAACCCTCTATTGGCTGGATTTGCTTAAAGACACCTCTTTCCTGACGGAAGAAATGCACGCCAGCATTTACCGGGATGGAGAAGAACTCAAACGCCTCCTCACCTCCACCACAAAAACCGTCTCCCTCCAAATCAAAAAATAATTCTTAATCTAAAACTCCACTCTCCACTCTCCACTCTCCACTCTCCACTCTCCACTCTCCACTCTCCACTCTCCACTCTCCACTCTCCACTCTCCACTCTCCCGCCTCAGGCCTTTTTACTGGACAGGGAGAAGAGGGTTCCGTACAGTTTGCGCGATATTCAAGCGTTCCGAATTTATGGCAATTTCAGATTACATCGTGACCATTGGCCTGGAAGTCCACTGCCAGATCAAGACGAAGAGCAAAATGTTCTGCTCCTGCGAGACCGGCTTTGGCTTTGAACCCAATACGCGCGTGTGCCCCACCTGCCTGGGGCTGCCGGGCGCCCTGCCCGTCCTGAATGAGTTCGCCATTGAACGCACCCTGCTGACCGGGCTGATGCTGGGATGCTCCAGCCCGGAGGTTTCCCAGTGGGACCGCAAGAATTACTTCTACCCGGACATGGCGAAGAATTACCAGACTTCCCAGCTGGACCTGCCGCTGTGCCTGGGCGGGGAGGTGCCCCTGTATCCCTGGTCCTACCCGAACGACGTGATCAAGGCCGGCGTGCCCCCCTTCCGCACCGTGAAGCTGACCCGCATCCATTTGGAGGAAGACGCGGCGAAGATCACCCACCACGCCAATTATTCCCTGATTGACTACAACCGCGCGGGGTCCGCCCTGATGGAGATCGTCTCCGACCCGGACATCGATACCCCGGAGGAAGCCTACGCCTACCTCAAGTCCCTCCAGCAGATTCTGAATTACGGGGACATTTCCGACGCGGACATGGAGAAGGGCCAGATGCGCTGCGACGTGAACATTTCCCTGCGTCCCCACGGCCAGAAGGAACTGGGGGCAAAGGTGGAGATGAAGAATCTCAATTCCATGTCCGCCGTACGCCGCGCCCTTCATTATGAAATCCAGCGACAGGCGGAAGAACTGGACATGGGCATCGCACAGATCCAGTCCACCCGCCGCTGGGACGACGAACGCGGGGAAAGCTCCATCATGCGCACCAAGGAAGACGCGCACGATTACCGCTATTTCCCCTGCCCGGACCTGGTGCCCATACACACCGCCCCGCTGGTGGAGAGGGTGCGCAGCCAGATTCCGGAACTGCCCCAGGAACGCCAGAAAAGGTTCATGGAGGAGTACGGCCTGAGCGAATATGACGCCAACGTGCTGGTGGGAGACCTGGAACTGGCCCGCTTCTTTGAAGAGGCGGCGCAGGGAACCGCCAGCGGCAAGAAGATCGCCAACTGGGTCATCAACAACATTTCCGCCGTGCTGAATGAAAAAGGCATGCGCCCGTCCGAATGCCCGGTGAAGCCCGGCGCCATCCGGGACCTGATCGCCATTATTGACGACGGCACCGTTTCCAACAACCAGGCCAAGGACGTTTTCACCAGGATGTGGGAGGAACCGTCCCTCACCGCGGCGCAGGCCGCCAAGCTGCTGGGCTTTGAAAAGGCGGATTCCTCCTTCCTGGACGCCATCGTGCAGGAGGTCATTTCCGCCAATCCGGACAAGGTGGCGGAAATCCGGGGCGGCAACGACAAGCTCCTGAACTGGCTCACCGGCCAGGTGATGAAAGCCGCCAAAGGCAAAGCCAACCCGAAGATCGTGACGGAAGCGCTGAAAAAGGCTCTTTCAGAACAGTGACCAAATACTAAAGATGAAAGACCAAATATTTTCCGGCACGAGCTTTAGTATTTGGTCTTTCCTATTTAGTATTTTTGTTCAAGCCCTCAGGGCTTGAACAGCTTTCGGTTCCCGGCCAGGGTGTTCCACACCTGCTTCACTTCCCCGGTCAGCGTCTGCTTGACCATCGCCAGGGAGAAGTCCGCGGCCTGCCCCAGGCTGATGTAGGGGGGCAGCGCGATGGCATCCCGGTCCACACGGGCATCCAGCAGAGCCGCTCCCGGATATTTCAGGAAGGCCTGCACCATTTCGTCCACCTGGCTTGACTTGTCCAGCACAAAGCCCTTGATGCCCACGGCGTCCGCCACGGCGGCAAAGGAGGGGTTGTCCAGGTTGATGCCCCACGGAATCAGGCCCGCGGCCTGCATTTCCAACTGGATGAAGTCCAGGCAGTCGTTATTGTACACCACCAGCTTCACCGGCAGCTTGTACTGCGCTATGGTAATGAGGTCCCCCAGCAGCATGGACAGGCCGCCGTCTCCGCACAGGGCGACTACCTGGCGGTTCGGGTACGCCTTCTGGGCCCCGATCGCCATCGGCATGGCATTCGCCATGGAGCCGTGATTGAAGGAAGCCAGCGTTTTTCTGCCCAGCGTGGAGCACAGGAAACGCGCGCTCCAGATGCAGGGGGTGCCCGTGTCCACGGTAAACACGGCGTCCGGAGCCGCGTACTTGTTCACGGCGGTGGTCACCTGTTCGGGGCGGATGGGCGATTCCTTGTCGTTCCCGTCCATGTAGGCATTCATGTCCTTCACATCCTTGGCGTGACGCTTCAGGGAGGCGTCCAGGTGGTCGGAATCCTTTTTCTCCTCCACCATTCCCAGCAGGGCGTCCACCGTGGCGCCCACGTCCCCGCAGATTCCCAAGTCCAGGCGGCAGCGGCGGCCCAGCACTTCCCCGCGACGGTCGATCTGGACGATGGCGGGCTTGGTAGGAAGGAAGTTGAAATAGGGGAAATCCGTCCCCCACATCACGATCAGGTCGCTCTCATGCATGGCCTTGTACGCGTCACCCCAGCCCAGCAGTCCGGTCATGCCTACGCCCACGGGGTTGTCATGCTCAAAATAGTCCTTGCCGCGCCAGGTGTAGGCGATCGGGGCCTTCACGCGGGCGGCGAGCTGCACCACCTTGCGTTCCGCTCCGGCGCAGCCGCCCCCGCAGAAGAAAGTAATGCGGTCGTGTGAAGCGAGCATCTGGGCCAGGCGTGCCACGGATTCATGGTCCGGAACCACTGTTTCCCGGGCAAAGGCGGGTGGATGCACCAGGTCTTTGGCCTCCGCCGGCGCGTCCGCCACGTCGCCCGGCAGCACGATGACGCCCACGTCATGCAGGGAATAGGCATGCTGGATGGCGGACATCAGCACGCGGGGAGCCTGCTCCGCCGTGGAAGCCAGTTCCGCATAAGAGCTGCATTCCTTGAACAGTTGTTCCGGATGGGTCACCTGGAAATAGTCCACCCCCACCTGGCTCTGGGGGATGTGGGAGGCGATCGCCAGCACGCGGGCCCTGCTCCGGTGGGCATCATAAAGGCCATTGATCAAGTGAAGATTGCCGGGGCCGCTGCTGCCGCAGCACACGGCCAGGTTACCGGTCAGCTGGGCTTCCGCACTGGCGGCAAAGGCGCCCACCTCCTCATGCCTCATGTGGATCCATTCGATGGTTTTTTTTCTGCGGAGGGCGTCCGTAATGGGGTTCAAACTGTCTCCCACAATGCCGTAAATGCGCTTTATTCCCGCTTTTTCCAAGATTTCAACAAGCTGATCAGCTACCGTATACATGCAGATTAGACCAAGACCGGTTGAAAAAAATCAATGCTTGTGTGTCATAGATACCGGGAGTTCTTTCCGCACGGAAAACCATGACGGATTTTCAAACAGCCGCCTCGCCTGCCGGGAGGCTTTTTCCTTGAAGAAACCGCGTTGGGGTCTATCTTGGCAAGGTAGTTCCATTTTCCTTGATACCAAACCATGAAATTCCTCACTAAAGCTCTCCTGATGGCCGCCGTTCTGGGAAGCGTTGCCACCGTTCCCGCAGCAGTCGTCTTCCCGGGCCCCACCCCCGGCGCGGCCAATGCGGAGCAGGCTCCTTCCGGCTATACCCTTTCCAACAACATCCTGACGGCCAAATTCATCAACCGGGGCGGGAAGCTTTCCTTCGGAGGAATGACGTCCAAACTGGGCCCTGTAGCCAAGGCCGGGGACGAATTGTTCATCATCAATCTTCAGGACGGCCAGAGCATCAAGTCCTCCGGCCTGAAGGCGGGGGACGTCAAACTCGTCACCCTCCAGCCCAACCCCAAGGCGTTCAAACTGGCGGACCGCTTCCCCGGAAAAGCCGTCACGGCCTCCTTCCAGGCGCTGAACGGCTCCCTGCACATTTCCTGGCGCGCCGTACTCAGGGACAATTCCCACTACCTGCGGCAGGAACTCCGCCTGGTGAGCACAAAGCCCATCCAGATGAAGAGCATCGTGGCCATGCAGTATGACCTGGTGGAAGGGAAGGCGGGCTCCCCCTCCGTTTCCGGCAACGCCAGGGGCGCGCTCATCGTGAATGACCTGGCGTTCACCGCCCTGGAAACGCCCATGGGCATCAACACCGTGGGAGGCTCCGGAAACGCGGCAGGCGGGGAGTCCACAGCCTGGAACGCGGACAAATGGTCCACGGCTTCATGGACGGGCAATTTCAACATTCCGCAGGAGCTGAAAAAGCAGTACGGGGAACAGGTAGCCTGCGCGGAAGGCCCCGTCACCATTGACGGCAAGGGCTCCTGCACCATTACTTTCCAGTACAAGGGAGGCGACAAGGGAAACAACAAGCTGAACACCGCCGGCGTGCAGCTCCTTTCCGCCAAGGGGGCCGTCCTTGATTCCGACTTCCACGCCGGGAGTACCGGAGACGCCAATGCCAACAATTCCTACACCGTAAAAGTTCCCGCCAAGGGGAATTACCTGCTGCGCTACTGGGTCCAGACCAAGAGCGAACCGATTGCCAGCAAGGGGGAAATCACTTTCTCCCTGCCCGTGCGCACGCTGGAGGAAAAGGAAGACGCCCAGGCGGACGATTCCCAGCTCGCCCAGGGCGTCTGGAGCCGCAAAACCACCATGCAACCCAGGGAGGTGTGGGAGGTGTCCTCCGTCCTCGGCATCTTCGCCCCCGGCCAGCAACGCCGTTCCTTCCTGGCCTATATGGAGCGGGAGCGCGTGATGCCCTACCGTCCCTTCATCCATTACAATTCCTGGTATGAACTGAACATCAACCGGAACAATGATTCAGACCCCGCCAAGCGCATGACGGAAGAACAGTGCCTGGCCGTCCTGAAGGATTGGCAGGAACAGTTTTTCCAGAAGCGCGGCATGTCCATTGACGCCTTCGTCTGGGACGACGGCTGGGACGAGTTCAACAGCCTGTGGGATTTCCACAAGATGTTCCCGCAGGGCTTCAAGCGCATTGACGCCGCCGCGGGTAAACAAAAGGCCGGCATCGGCACCTGGCTGGGCCCGGTGGGCGGCTACGGTGCCTCCAAGGGCAAGCGCCTGGCCCACTGGAACGTGAAGCACCCGGACAACAAGATCGGCAACTTCCAGCTTTCCAACAAGGAATACTTTGACGCCTTTGTGGGCCGCTGCTCCCAGATGGTGAAGGACTACAACATGAAGTACTTCAAATTCGACGGCATCAGCACCCATTTCCACGCCAAGGGCCCCGGCAACGAGGAGGATGCGGAAGGCATCATCCGCGTGCTGAACGCCCTGCGCAAGAAGAAGGGGGACCTTTACATCAATTGCACCGTGGGCACCTGGGCCTCCCCGTTCTGGTTCCGTTATGCGGATTCCGTATGGAGGCAGGAAAACGACTTCGGAACGATCGGCGTGGGCGACAACCGCGACAAGTGGATCACCTACCGCGACCGCCTGGTGCATGAGGTCTTTGTGCAGGGTTCCCCGCTGATGCCCATCAATTCCATGATGACCCACGGCCTGATGGTCACCAAGTTCGGGCCGCCCGCGTGCATGCCCCGCGACCCTGAAAACGTGAAGAAGGAACTCCGCTGCGCCACGGCCTGCGGCACCTCCCTGCAGGAGCTTTACGTGGACAGGGACCTGATGAACGCCAAGGACGGCATGCTGTGGGACGAGCTGGCCAAGGGCATTAAATGGATACGCCGCAACGCGGACGTTCTGGACGACGTGCACTGGGTGGGCGGCAACCCGTGGAACAAGGAGGCCAATGAAGGGGCCGTGTACGGCTGGGCCGCATGGAATAAAAACAAGGCCACCCTGGCCCTCCGCAATTCCTCCGACCAGGAAAAGAGCCTGACCGGCACCCTGCGCGGCATCCTGGACATTCCCGCGGACGTCAAGGGGTCCATCACCTTCAAGGATTCCTATGACGACCAGCGGAAGCTGGACGGCTTCTCCGGCAAGACCGTAAACATTGACAAGGAGCTCACCTTCACGCTGAAGCCCTTTGAAGTGCTGGTGTACGAAGGAGGAAAGGTCAAATAAAAGCTTCCGGAGTCCCGGAGCCACGCTCCCGCTCAAGCAGAAGCGGCACTTGAAAAGCTACATTGGGGGGGAGGCTGGAAAAGCAGCCTCCCTCCATTTTTTCCACCCGCCCCTGCGCCCGGGTCAGAACGTTTTCTCAAACGTCACCGCTTCCAGCGGGTCGGAGGGGTTGACCGGCATCACCAGGCATTCCGCATTCTCCCCGCCCAGGTACAGCGTCAAACTGCTGCCGGGGGAATAAACGATGGAGACGCCGTAATATCCCCCTTTCTTCACCAGGGACCAGGTTCCGCGGCAGGAGGAAACGAGGTCCTCCTCCAGCACGGAAAGGTCATCCCTGTCTTCCGGGCGGGAAATCCACCTGCCCCACGCCTCCGGGCGCGGGAAGGAGGAAATCTCGCACGTTCCGTCTTCATTCAGGAGAAGCGTGGAGGAGCTGACCTGGAAAAAGCGCTTCAGCTCCGGCGGCCGGAAAAACCACCGCTCCCTGGGGGAGGATTCCACCTCGTACTTTCCGGACAGGGCCTGGAGCTCCGGCTCCTGGATCCACAGGAAGGTCTTTTGATGCATCACCTGGCGGCACGCCAGGCCCACCACGGCCAGCAGGGAAAGGAACGCCAGGGCAAACGCCCACAGGGCCAGCCGCTTTCTCCACCACGCATACACGGCGGCCAGTCCCGCCACGCTGCCCACGCAGATCCAGAACCCCCAGGAGCGGGAGAGGAAGGCAAGGGCGTCCGCCAGTACGGAAAGGCCATGAGAAAGATCATTCCACATAGGTGCTTCAGAATCGCCGGAACTCCGTCAAAGTCAAGGCAACAATGCCGCCTTTTACGGCACGGGAGGCAAGCCGCGCCGCTCCTTTCCCAAAAACTCCCGTCATCATCCCTGAAAATCCTCCTCCGCACTTTTCTCACGGACTCCAATCAGGTAAAGAAACATCTCAACCATGAAGAGTGCAGCACATCACCAGGGACTTTCGGAACAGCAGGTTCTGGAAAACCGGACCAAATACGGGGTCAATATCCTGACGCCCCCGGTAAAGGAACCCCTGTGGAAGCAGTTCCTGGAGAAATTCTCAGACCCCATCATCAAGATTCTGCTGGTGGCCCTGCTCCTGTCCGTAGGCGTGGCCTGCTACCAGTTCTTCACCGGAGCGGAACCGGCCAGCGTCTTCCTGGAGCCCGTGGGCATCCTGGTAGCCATCCTGCTGGCCACCTGCGTGGGCTTCGCCTTCGAGGTAAGCGCCAACAAGAAGTTTGAAATCCTGAACCAGGTCAACGACGAGACCATGGTCCAGGTGATCCGCGGCGGCAATATCTGCGAACTTCCCCGCCGGGACGTGGTGGTGGGAGACATCGTCATCCTGAACACTGGGGAGGAGGTTCCGGCGGACGGCGTCCTGCTGGAAGCCGTTTCCCTCCAGGTCAACGAATCCACGCTGACGGGGGAACCCCTCATCGGCAAAACCACGAATGAGGCGGAATTCAAGAAGGACGCCACCTACCCCTCCAACCACGTTCTGAAAGGAACCACCGTGGCGGACGGCCACGGCATCATGGAAGTGACGTCCGTAGGGGACAGGACGGAATACGGCAAGGTCTATGAAGGCTCCCAGATCGACAACAAGGTGCAGACGCCCCTCAACCGCCAGCTTTCCAGGCTGGGCGACCTCATCACCTGGGCCAGCTACGCCATTGCCGCCCTTATCATCATCGGGCGGCTTACCCTGTATTTCTCCCACCTGCCCGGCCCCGTGGAATGGCTGAGCGCGGGAACCTACATTCTGAACACCGTCATGATCGCCGTGACCGTCATCGTGGTTACGGTGCCGGAAGGGCTGCCCATGAGCGTCACCCTGAGCCTGGCCCTGAGCATGAAGAGCATGCTCGCCAACAACAACCTGGTGCGCAAGATGCACGCCTGCGAAACCATGGGGGCCGCCACCGTCATCTGCACGGACAAGACGGGCACCCTGACGCGCAACCAGATGAACGTATACAAGGCGGACTTCTACGGCCTGGGGGACGCCGCCCCGGCGGACGGCGAGCTGGGCAACCTGATCCGGGAAGGCATCGCCGTCAACTCCACCGCCTTCCTGGACTATGCGGACCCGGAACACATCAAGGCCCTGGGCAATCCCACGGAAGGGGCGCTCCTCCTGTGGCTGCACGGGCTGGGCGTGAATTACCTGGACCTGCGGGAAAACGCCCGCGTGCAGGAACAGCTCACTTTTTCCACGGAACGTAAGTACATGGCTACCGTGGTGGAATCCCCCCTGCTGGGCAAAAAAGTCCTTTACGTGAAGGGCGCGCCGGAAATCGTGCTGGGCCTCTGCTCCACCGTCCTGACTCCGGAAGGCCAGGTTCCTGCCGCGGACATGCGCCCCGCCATTGAGGAACAGCTCCTGGCCTACCAGAACCAGGCCATGCGCACGCTGGGCTTCGCGTACCGAATCCTGGATGATGACGCCCCGGTGTTTGAGGACGGCCGCGTCATCCGCAAGGACTTGGTTTACCTGGGCATCGCCGCCATTTCCGACCCCGTCCGGGACGACGTGCCCCAGGCTGTGAAGGACTGCATGGACGCGGGCATCAATATCAAGATCGTCACGGGGGACACCCCCGGCACCGCACGGGAAATCGGCCGCCAGATCGGCCTGTGGACGGAGGCGGACACGCCGGACCGCCTGATGACGGGCGTGGAGTTTGAACAGACGCCGGATGCGGAACTGCTGGACCGCGTGATGGACCTGAAAATCATGTGCCGCGCCAGGCCCATGGACAAGGAACGCCTGGTGAAGCTGCTCCAGAAGAAGGACCAGGTGGTGGCCGTCACCGGGGACGGCACCAACGACGCCCCCGCCCTGAACGCCGCGCAGGTGGGCCTCTCCATGGGGGACGGCACTACCGTAGCCAAGGAGGCCAGCGCCATCACCATCCTGGACAATTCCTTCATGAGCATTTCCCGCGCCGTCATGTGGGGACGCTCCCTGTACCGGAATATCCAGCGCTTCATCGTCTTCCAGATGACCATCAACGTGGCGGCCTGCCTCATTGTGCTCATCGGCGCGTTCCTGGGCACGGAATCCCCCCTCACGGTCACGCAGATGCTCTGGGTCAACCTCATCATGGATACCTTCGCCGCGCTGGCCCTGGCCTCCCTGCCGCCGGACGAACGCGTGATGCAGGATCCGCCGCGCAAGACGACGGACCACATCATCACCCGCCCCATGGGCAGGAACATTCTGGGCGTGGGCATCCTGTTCGTGGCCTTCCTGTTCGGCCTGCTGCAATACTTCAAGCATGCGGACGTCACCAGCCTCACGCAGTTCAGCCTCAGCGGCTACTTCGGCAGCTACCTGGACTTCTCCTCACCGGAGCATGAACTGACCGGCTATGAACTGTCCCTGTTTTTCACCATCTTCGTCCTTCTCCAGTTCTGGAACATGTTCAACGCCAAGGCTTTCAACACGCACCAGAGCGCCTTTGCCCGCATGGGCGCCAGCATCGGGGGCTTCGGAGTGGTGGCTCTGCTCATCCTGGCCGGGCAATACCTCATCGTCACCTTCGGCGGCAAGATGTTCAACGTGGTGCCCCTGAGCTGGACGGACTGGGGCATCATCTTTGCCGGCACCTCCCTCGTCCTGTGGATCGGAGAGCTGGTGCGCGCCTTCACGCCGGACAAATCCTCCGCCCGCCCGTAAGACGTCCCGCCGCGTCATCCGGGTGAAAATCCACCTGCATGACACGGACGGCGCTGCCGCCCGGAAAGCCTTCTTTCAACAAAGGAGGCCGCCGGCGTGTCATTCACAGCATGGACTTGACACGCCTGACGGGCTCTATCTCCGGTTCCGCCGTTCTCCTCTTCTTGTTCTCCCTCCTTTTTTCCGGGTGTAAAAAGACGGAACAGGTGCCGCATGAAACGCCCACGCTTATTTACGAACAGCCTGTTGCCATGGACATCCCGGTAACGGGAAGCTGGGTGGGCCATCTGGATGGCGTGGACAACGCCTCCATCGTTCCCCAAATCACGGGCTACCTGCAAACGCAGAATTACGCCAACGGCGCCATTGTGAAAAAGGGGGAGGTGCTTTTCCGCATTGACGATTCCACCTTCAAGGACCAGGTCTCCAGGGCCAAAGCCACGCTGGAACAGGCGCAGGCCCAGCTCCAGCAGTTGAATTATGACGCGGAGATTTACAAGCCCCTGGCCGCGGAGAACGCCATTTCCAAGCAGAAGTACGAGGATACGCGCCTCTCCGCCATTGCCGCGGAAGCGCAGGTGCAGCAGGCCACGGCGGCCCTGGCCCTGGCTGAAAAGAATCTTTCCTATACGGTGCTGTATGCCCCCTTTGACGGAATCGCCGGCATTTCCAAGACGAATATAGGCGACCTGGTCAGCCCGGAAAGCGGCCCCCTCGCCGTCGTATCCTCCGTCAATCCCATCCGCGTCAACTTTGCCGTCACCCAGCAGGAATGGATCCAGCAGGCCGGCAAGAACGGGAATGAAGGCGTCCAGACGGGCAGCAAGCTGGATATCACGCTGAAAGACGGTACCAAATACCCGGAACAGGCTACGGTGGTAGCCATTGACCGGGCGTTCAACCCCCAGACGGGCACCATCCGCGTGCAGGCCAACCTCCCCAATGCCGATTACCTGCTGCGCCCCGGCATGTTCATCATGGCTACGGCCCGGCTGGCTACCGTCAAAAACGCGCTGACCGTTCCGGCAAAGGCTCTTCTTTCCACGCAGGGGCGCTTTTTCGTCATTGCGCTGGATGAGAACAACCACCCTTCCATCATCCCCGTGCAGGCCGGAACGCAGCTCGGCGACCGGCAGCAGGTCATTCCGCTGAAACCGGGTTCCCTCACCCCGCAGAGCAAAGTGGTCGTGGACGGCCTTCTCCAGGCGGAAATGGCCTCCAGAAACCCGGACGCACGCCTGAAAGCGGTACCCGCCAGCAACCAATAAGCCCCTCCCGCCATGGCCGATTTCTTCATCAAGCGCCCCATCCTCTCCATCTGCCTCTCCATCATCATCGTCCTGCTGGGGACCTTCTCCATTCTGCGCCTGCCCATTTCCGAGTATCCGGACATCATCCCCCCTTCCATCCAGGTGACGGCCACCTATCCCGGAGCGGACTGCGAGACGGTGGTCAAATCCATCGCATCCCCCATTGAGCAGCAGATGTCCGGCGTGGACGGCATGTCCTACATGACTTCCGTCAATACCAACAACGGGCAGATGAGCATGATGATCCTCTTTGAGATCGGCACGGAGGCGAACATGGACCAGGTGCTTTCCTACCTGCGCTACGGGCAGGCCACCTCCCAGCTTCCGCCGGAAGTCAGCGAACTGGGCGTCTCCCTGCGCAAGACCAGCGGGCTGCCCGCCCTGGTCGTCAGCCTTTATTCCCCCCAGGGAACCTACGACGGCCTCTGGCTGGCCAATTACGCGTATATCAACATGGTGGACGCCATCAAGCGCGTGCCCGGCGTGGGCGACGTGCAGGTGTTCGGCTCCGGCCGCTATGCCATGCGCATCTGGCTGAATCCGGAAAAGATGGCCGCCCTGAACATCACGGCCCGTGACGTGATGCTGGCGGTGCAGGCCCAGAACGCCGTGAACCCGGCGGGCAAGATAGGCGCGCAGCCCGCTCCGCCGGACCAGCAGCTTTCCTTCACCGTGAAGGCGCCCGGACGCCTGACCAGCGTGAAGGAGTTTGAAAACATCGTGGTGCGCGGACAGGGCAGTTCCATCGTGCGGGTGGGTGACGTCGCCCGCGTGGAGCTGGGTTCGGAGACTTACAGCCTCAGCTCTTCCGTGAACGGCATGCCCGCCGCCTCCATCGGCATTTACGAAGCGCCCGGAGGGAACGCCATCCAGCTGGTGGACAATATCAAGGCCCTGCTGAACGATACGGAGATGCCCCCCGGCATGGATTACCTCGTTTCCCTGGACTCCACGCTGGCCGTCCGCGCCGGGATTGAAGACATCGTCAGCACGCTGGTGATCGCCCTGGGCCTGGTTGTGCTGGTGGTCTTCATCTTCCTCCAGGGCTGGCGCGGCACGCTGATTCCGGCTTTTGCCGTGCCGGTGTCCATCGTGGGCGCCTTCATCGCCTTTCCGTTTTTCGGCTTTTCCATCAATACCATCTGCCTGATGGGCCTTGTGCTGGCCATCGGCCTGGTGGTGGACGACGCCATCGTGGTGGTGGAGGCGGTGAAGAACCATATTTCCAACGGAGAAAAGCCGCTCCAGGCCACCATCGCAGCCATGAAGGAGGTATCCGGCCCCATCGTGAGCACGGCCCTGGTGATTTCCTGCGTGTTCGTGCCCACCCTGCTGCTGCCCGGCGTCACGGGCAAGCTGTTCGAGCAGTTCGCCGTGACTATCGGCATGTCCATCATCATTTCCGCCTTCTGCGCCCTGTCCCTCAGTCCCACCCTGTCCGCCGGGCTGCTGAAAGGAGGGAAAGCGGATTCCATCCCCCTGCTGGGGCCCTTCTTCAAGTTATTCAACAAGGGCTTCAACAAGGCGCGCGACTGGTACGTGGAAATTTGTGCCAAGCTCATCCGGCACATGTGGCTTTCCATCCTGCTGCTGGCCGCCATGACCGCCCTCCTCTTCCCTCTCGCCAAGCTCATTCCCACTGGCTTCCTTCCCAATGAGGACCAGGGCTACCTGTTCGGCGGCGTGGAACTGCCGGACAATACCTCCCTGAACGTCACGGCGGCCACCGCCGCGCGGATTGAACAGATCATCCGGGAAGATCCCGGCGTGGAAGTGGTCACCACCGTAAACGGGTTCAACCTCATCAGCTCCGTCCAGAGCTCCTCCAATTCCTTCTTCTTCATTTCCCTGAAACCATGGTCCGAACGCACCGCCCCGGGCATGACGGCGGACGGCATCGCCGCCCGGCTGAAAAGCAAGCTGAACGCGGAGATTTCCTCCGGCATGGCGTACGTGGTCCCGCCGCCGCCCCTGCCGGGCGTGGGCACATCCGGAGACGTCACCTTCCTGCTGGAGGACCGCCAGGGCATCGGGGAGAAATTCCTGGCCGCCAATACGTCCAAATTCATCGAGGCTGCGGAAAAGAGGCCGGAAATCGCGGGCATCAGCAATTTCATGTCTCCCTCCAACCTTCAGTACAATCTGAACGTGAATACGGAGCAAGCCACCCTCCAGAACATGAACGTGGATGAGATTTACGCCACCATCCAGGCGTATATGGGCAGCACCTTCCTGAACAATTTCAACATTTACGGTCAGGAATGGCAGGTGTACATGCAGGCGGACGCCCCGTACCGGAACAGCATCGACAAGCTTTCCATGTTTTACGTGCGCAACAATGACGGCGACCCGGTCCCGCTGGATTCCGTCATTAACGTCACTCACGGCTGGGCGCCGGAATTCCTGATCCGCCAGAACATGTTCAACAGCTCCCAGCTCAACGTCACCCCGGCTCCGGGCTATTCCTCCGGGCAGGTCATGAATGCCCTGGAGGAAGTCTTCGCCCAGACCATGCCGTCCGGCATGGGGTATGACTACTCCGGCATGAGCTACCAGGAAAAACAGGCGCAGAAAGGCATCACCATCGGCATGATCTTTGCGGCGTCCGCCGTGTTCGTTTTCCTGATCCTGGCCTCCCTGTATGAGAGCTGGTCCCTGCCCGTGGCCGTCTTCATGACCGCCCCCATCGCCATCCTGGGCGCATTCCTGGCCCTGTGGATGTTCGGGCTGAACCTGAACATTTATTCGGAAATCGGCCTCATCGTGCTGATTGCGCTGGCGGCCAAGAATGCCATCCTCATCGTGGAATTCGCCGTGCTGGAACTGAGGCAGGGCACGGACCTGCTCACGGCCACGCTGGACGCGGCCAGAATCCGCCTGCGCCCCATCCTGATGACCTGCTTTGCCTTCATCATGGGCTGCCTTCCCCTGGCCGTAGCCACGGGAGCGGGAGCGGCAGCGCGGCAGGTGGTGGGCGTGGGAGTCATCGGCGGCATGATTACGGCCGTCTTCATCGGGGTGTTCTTCATCCCCTCCTTCTTCTACCTGATTGCCAAGCTGGCCAAACTGGACAAGAAAGCGGCGCGGGAACTCCAGGAAAAGGCCCAGGGAACAGCCGTTCCGGCCAAGTAGGCCACGCCGCACGCCCGGAACGGCAAAGCCCGCGCCTGCACGGGAGCCCTTTCCGCTACATCCAGAATATCCAGGCCCAGAAAGCCTTCACGAAGACGAGCACCACATTGATCAGCAGCCCTACCTTCACCATGGTCATCTGAGGGAATTTCCCTGTGGCGAAGGCCAGGGCGTTGGGAGGCGTGGAGACGGGAAGCATGAAGGCGCAAGAGGCCCCGATGCCCACCAGAAGCACCAGCGGCGTGGCGGACATGCCCATGGCGGAGGCCACCGTCACCATCAACGGAGCCACCAGGGCTGCGCTGGCCGTATTGGAGCAGAATTCCGTCAGCGACGTGATGAAGAGGCTGATGATGAGCAGGATGATAATGGGACTCTGCCCCATGGCCAGGGAAGATACCTGGTCCGCCAGAAATCCCGCCGCCCCCGTCTGGACGAGGATGCTGCTGAGCGTGATGCCGCCGCCGAACAGCAGCAGGACGCCCCAGTCCGTATTTTTGGCGATGCCGCCCCAGTTGATGACCCCGCACAGGGGCAGCAGAACCGCGGCACACAGCGCAATGAGCGTGTCCATGGACGGAATGCCGCCCAGAGCGGAGGAAAGGAAGCTGCTGCACATCCAGCTCCCGGCCACCAGCACGAAGAGAAGCAGCACGCGCACCTGCCTGGCATTCAGCCGGGCCTCCGCAACCTCCCCTTCCGCCGGGGCCATGTCCACATGCAGCCCCAGCCGCGGGCGGAAGAACAGGTACATCAGGCAGAAGACAATCACTCCGAATACCAGGACAATGGGCATGGCAATCCGGAACCATTCCGCAAATCCCATGCCGAGCTCATGCGCCGCAATGGCGTTGGGAGGGGAACCCACCAGCGTTCCCATGCCGCCGATGGAGGCGCTGTACGCCACCCCCAGCACGGCAAAGGGAGCCGTCGTCTTGAGCTTTTCCGCCGGAATGCGGTCCAGCAGGCCGATGACCAGCGGGAGCATCATGGCAGCCGTGGCCGTATTGGACATCCACATGGAGAGGAACGCCGTAGCCAGGAAAATCAGGATCAGGGCCATCCCCAGGCTTCCGCGGGCCATCCGGAGGATTTTTCCAGCCAGCCAGGTATCAATTTTCTGTTCGTGGAGCGCCCCGGCCAGCGCAAAGCCGCCGAAGAACAGGAAAATGGTGGGATCCGCAAAGCCGGCCAATGCCTTCGCCCCCGGAAGAATCCCCATGAACATGGCGAGCACCGGCACCAGCAGGGCGGTCACGGTCACATGCAGTGCTTCCGTCAGCCACAGAATGCCGATGAAGGTGAGAACGGCCAGCCCCCTGGCTACCTCCGGCTCCACGGGAAGCCACTTGAGCATGGCCAGGAAAAGAAGCACGTCACACGCAATGATGATGTAATTGCGGTGTCCTTTGGCGGTGTCGGTGGTACGGTGGCGCATGGCTGGAAAAACAAAATGGTGTTATTTCCTTTTGTACGCCTCCGGGGAATAGAGTCAATATCATTCCGGAAAAGTCCGGGAGAAGCCCCCATGCCGCGGAAGCATGGGCAGGAACGGGCCATGGCTCACAGCGAAGGAATCCGCAGGGGCGCCCCAGGAAAAATCAGGCCGCCCACGGTTCCTTTGTACATAAGAAGGCCATGCCATGCAAAAAGCCGCCATGCAATTGCACGACGGCTTGTAAAAACTGTTTGATTGACGCGCGGAGGCAGTAACCTCCGCCCGGGCAATTATTCAGCGGCGGGTTCGGCGGCCTTCTTGGCAGCCGGCTTTTTGGCGGGAGCCTTCTTGGCGGCGGCAGCCTTGGTTTCAGTCTTCTTGGCTGGGGCCTTGGCCGCGGTCTTTTTGGCGGGAGCTTCCTTGGCGGCAGGCTTGGCGTCCTTGGCAACGGGAACGGCCAGACGGATAGGCGTATTGGAATTCAACTTGGACTGTTCCTTCTTACGCTTGATGTATTCAACACGTCTGCGGCGCTTGGTGACTTTGCGGATTTGCTGTCCCATAGTGATAATTGCTATGATATTTACTAATTCTTAAGAGCTCCATGTGGCACATGGGCGTGGATACAACTACCAACCCCGCCTCCCATACGCAAGCACAAAGCATTATTAAGGCACAGAAAGACGGCGGCAGTCCCCGCTTTTTCCAACCGGGCCGGAAAAAGGGAACGGCGGCAGGCGGGGCGGAACGAAAGGGCTCCCTACCACAATTTCAGCGCATCCACCCGGACCGGATGCTCCCAGCGCAGGTGGTCCCGGATGGCGGCGGCAATGAATTCCAGGCCGCGCTCCACCGCCGTGGCCAGTCCGTCCCCGGCGGCCAGCCGCGCCGCGATGGCGGCGGACAGGGAACAGCCCGTTCCATGCGTGCTCACATCCCTCACGCGCGGGCGGTTCCATTCCCCCAGCATGCGGCCGTCCGGGCCGGCCAGCACGTCCCGGCAGTCTCCTTCCAGATGGCCGCCCTTCAGCAGGACGGGGCACCCGTACCTAATGGCAAGGCGCGCGGCAGCCTCCGGCAGTTCATCCCTTTCAGGGTTGACAGAAGAGCGCAGCAGCACGGCGGCTTCATCCAGATTGGGGGTCAGCAGGGCCGCGCCCGGCAGCAGAAGTTCTTCATAAACGGCTACAGCCTCCTCCCTCATCAGCCGGTCTCCTGCCGTAGCGATCATGACGGGATCCACCACAACGGGGATACCCGTACCTGCCAGCACCTCATGCACCGCACGGACGATGGCCGGGGAGTACAGCATGCCCGTCTTCACGGCGCTTACCGGAAAATGCTCCAGATTGATGCGCACCTGGTCCGCCACCAGCTCAGGGTCCACCTCCTGGATGCCGCGCACCAGTCCCGGCACCTCGGACACGACGCAGGTGACGGCCGTGAGCGCAAACGCCCCCATGGCATGGGCCGCCTTCATATCCGCCTGAAGTCCGGCCCCTGCGGAGCAGTCGGAACCGGCAACCGTCATCATTACGGGAATACTCATGCCCCTGTTTTTAATCGGGAGGAAAGCCCTTGAACATCCAAAAATCCGCACGCACCGCCTCAATGTCACAAATCCGGGTGGGAAAACGCCGCGGGAATGCCACAATCCGCCCATGACGCACGCCGCCCCTGCCCCGGACGAACAGGAATTCTGGCTTTTCATTCAGGACGCCCCCCTGCCGGCGGCGGAGGAATTGCAGAAGAACATGTTCCGCCTGGACGCCTGCTTCCGGCTGAACCTTTCCGGCGCGCCGGAAAACGCGCCGGACCATGTGCTGGAAGGGGAATACCTGGACGAAGAGGGAGAATCCCAGCTTGACGTGTTCTGGGTCATGGAAACGGACGATGCCCGCCAGGCCTTCAAAAGGGACCGCTCCGCCCTCCGGCAAATAGGGGAACGCACCAAGATGCTGCGTTTCATCCTGGAGGACGAATGCGCGCTGGGCCATGTGTTCGCCATGCTTCACGCCATTCTGGAACACCGGGACGGCCTGCTGGTCATCCCGGACGACCGGGGCAACATCATTCTGGAACGGCGGCAGGCCCTGGAATTCCTGAACCGGGAAATCCGGGAAGACTAGCGTTCCTCCGTCTGCGGGACACGGCTGCCCTCCCGCTCCGCATTCAGTTGGAGCGCCTTCTTTTTCCAGACTTCCGCCATGTCCGCATCCTGCGGGGTTCCCTTTCCGGTGCTGTAGCAGACGGAAAGCATCAGCATGGCGTTGACGTGGTCCTGCCCGGCGGCCAGCCGGAGCCAGTTGAACGCCTTGCCTTCATCCACGAGTACGCCGGAGCCTTCCAGATACGCCAGCCCCACGATGTACTGGGCACGGGCGTCCCCGGCGGAGGCCGCCTGCTCATACCATTTCATCGCGCGCTCCATGTCCTGCTCCACGCCCTCCCCCTTCGCATAAATATTCCCCAGATAGACGGAGGAAGGCGTATTCCCCCCGTTGGCGGCCTTTTCCAGCAATACGCGCCCGGAAGCAGGATCCTTGTCAAAGCCCAGCTTCCCCTCCATGTAGGCCCGGCCCAGCAGGCCCATGGCCGCCGGATGCTCTTCATCCGCCGCCTTGCGCCACAGCTCCAGGGCCTTGTTCCGGTCCTGGTCCGCGCCGTCCCCCTTGAAATACATCATGCCCAGCATGTACAGGGCATTCCCCCGCTGGGTTCCTGGACGCGCCAGCCCGTATTCAAACCACTCCCTGGCCGCTCCGGCATCACGCTTGACGCCGGTTCCGTACAGGAACATGGCGCCGATAACCGTCTCCCCGGAATATCCGGAACCCGTTTCCGCCACGGAGTCACACCAGGAGCGCACATCCAGCGGATGGGCCCAGCCGTTCTGCAATCCCTCCGCATACAGGGCGGCCACGTCATTGAGCGTCTTCACGTGCTCCCTGTCATTCCCTTTCTCACGGGCGGCTTTGGCGGAGGCGGCGTCCAGGCGTTCCCGCCAGGCTGCGGCCTCCCCCTTTTCTTCGGCAGGCTCTTCCCGTTTCCCGGCAGGGGCGGCCTGCTTTTCCCCGGCAGCGGGCTTGCGGTCACACCCGCACCACAGGAGGGAGGCAGAGGCGGCCACGCACAAGACGGCAATTTTTTTCATCATGCGCATTACCATAGGACAGCCGCACGGAGCTGCCAAGAAGAGAAATGACGGAAATGCCGCAGCCGTCCCCGCATGGGGACGCACAACATGCCTCCTGCCGCCGCGGAAGCGGGATTTTCTCTTTTAGCATTGAATATTTCCCTATTTTTGTTCTACTGGAACCAGTTCAACCTCTGATGAAATCCGTACCGCGCCTGTATCTCCTGACGTGCCTGGGCCTGGCGTCCCTGGGAAGTTTCTGCTACCGGGGTTCCGCAACGGAACTTCCTGTAAAATACATCTTTGAACTGTCGGATGAACCGGTGAAAGTGCGCCCTGGAAAAATAGACACCAAGAGCGTTTTCTTCCCCAAATACGCGCGAGGCACTTCTCCGGAAGCCCTGAAGCGGCAGGCGGCCCTCTTCCAGTCCCAACTAGGGCAGGCCGCTTCCCGGAGCAAGCCTGCCATCAGCATCCACATGAATGACGACAGGACGGAAACGGACGGCAATGCCCGGTCAGGCTATGAATTCTACCATCCGGACAACCAGGAAGGGCTCATCATCACGACGGAGACGCCGGACGAGGAAGTCTGGCTGAACGATGGAGACCCTGACAGCCCCTTTTTCCACACTCCCCGCTCTGCCACCAATACGGAAATCCGTGAAATCTCCACGCCTTCCGACGTCTGGCCCGCCTGGAACGAAGCGGAAGTCAACCTGCACATGAACCTTCCGGAATCGGAGCCGCGCCCCTTTGTGATTCAGCCGGCGCCGTCCGGAGCCATCCGCACCATCATTAAATCCTTCAATGGAGCCATTTTTGAAGCGGACACCCAGCCCATGCATCCCGTGTGGGACCAGCTCCCCCCCGGATACGTTCCCATTCCGGCGCTCCCCGCTTACCAGCCCACTGTGCTGAGGAAACTGCAATAGCGGCAGGAGGGGATCAAAACTTGAACCGGACGGCCCCGAAAACAGACCATCCGTTGAAGGCCTTGGCCGTTGTTGAGTCCACCCGGCTGGTGACATATTCCACCGCCAGCATCAGCTTCACCGCGTTGACCGCTTCCGGGCACAGGTAGCAGTTCAGCCCCAGGTAAAAGGAATGCATGCTGTCCACCCACGCGGGGTAATGGGTGACGCTGGGCACATACCGCGTATTCAGCTTCACGGAGCGGTTTCCGAAGGAACACTGGTACTGAAAGACGCCTTCCAAGTGGGGGGAAATCCGGTAAACGGGCTGGAGAACCAGACCGTACACGTTCTTGGCGCCCGGCTGGCCCACGATCCCCACGCCCGCCAGCAGGTTCCCCATCACGGAAAAGGCGCCGCGGCTGGCGTCCCAGCTCAGGGAAAGCACGTCCTGCGCACCCGTTCCACAGTAATCGGAAGAGGAGGGAACCTTCCTTCCCCGCCACTCCGTAAAATTATGGGCGTACTGGTACCCCAGAGTCTGGCTGTCCCACATGGGGGAAGCCACCTTCCATTTCATGGCATTCAGGGCAAACAGGTTATCCGCGGAATGAAACTGGATTTCATCCTTCAAATCCGTACCATTCGCGTTCAGGTAAACGCCATAGGAATGGTACAGGCTCCTGGCGTCCTTCTGGAAATTGGCCTCCAGCCCCCAGTTGGAGATGGGAATCAATTCATTGCACAGGGCGGACCTCTCCACCGTTTTAATCCGGGAGGAAGCCAGGCAGTATTCCGACGTCAGGTGCGGCGTCAGCTTCCCGGCCCTGAACTTGATGCCGGGCATGGTCTTTTCCAGATAAAGCTCATACAGGGACCACTCCGTGCGGCTGCCGGTCCATTCTCCGCGCACTTCGCGGTGGCGGCCTTCCAGATCCCCCACGTTCGTCAGGTTGGACAGGCGCCAGGAGCCGTCCCCCATCACAACGTCGCCGCCCAGATAAGCGCGGCGCCACTCGCTGTTATGGCCGCCGGAAGAAGGGCAGAACTTGTTGGCTCCATTGGGGCTGACGGCTGCCGTCTGGTACTGGCCGATCAGGGTCAGCTTCACCCTCCTGATCCATGAGGAATCATCCCGGTACAGAACGGGCCCGCGGTCCAGCACACGGCACAGGGAGGGCAGAGAATCCCCGGAAGCGGGGTGAAGCTGCGCCGTTCCCGCGCCGGCCTCCGCCGCGGGAAAAGCGGCGCACCAGCAGGCGGCAAGCAGGTATTTCCCCAGAAAAACAGGCTTCATCATAGGCTCGACAAACAGGTTGCAGGACGCACACCTTAAGGGGGGCCCTCCGAAAATCAAGCCCGGATGTTTCTTTTGGCGTTGCTGTTTTTCAAAAAGCCATGTTATGAAAAGCGGCAGCTATGGACACTACAACACGACCCTCTCTCTGGAAATACTTCATCCTGTGCCTGACGAAAAAGTACTGCGCCTTCTCCGGAACGGCTCCCCGGCGAGAGTTCTGGGGCTTTTTCCTTTTCATGAACCTCTTCTCCTTCATCTTCAGTCTTGTCGGCGGAGTCATCGTCGCGGTCACTCTTCCGTGGGGAGAACTGGCGGCCATGCAGGACCCGGAACAAATGCAGGCTATCCTTTTTATCCGAATAGCCTCCTTCTTCTTCATTACCCAAATCGTCTTGCTGGTCCTTTATCTTCCTATCCTGGGCGTCACTATCAGAAGGCTTCGGGACGCCGGCTTCAACACGGCGTGGGGTTACGGTTACCTGGGCCTGGGCGTCATTATTTTCCTTAACTGGGCCATCCTGGAGCGCTTCCAGTATCCAGGGGGAACCGCGACGCAATTCCTGGGTATCATTTCTACCGCCTACTGGCTGCTCCTCCTCATTCTGGCATGCTTCCCCACCCGGCCCGCGGTGGAGAGCACGCCTGAATAAGCACTTCCCGTTCCTGCCGGGAGAGGCCGTAAACGCCTTCCATCAGCTCATTCATCCGTTCATCCCCTTCCGGGCAATAGCGGGCCGTGAGGGTATCCGCCAGCTCTTCCACCTCCCGCAGCACGGAAAGGCCGGGCACCCGGATGGGAACGCGGAGGATGGGTGCCGTATCCATCTGGAAAAAGTCCCCCTGCATCTTCCCCCTGCGGAGAAACCAGAACTGCATGAGACGTGAATTGAACAGGGCGGCCAGGTACTTCATGCTTACGCGTTCCGTGCGTATCACGTTGAACGCCATCATTACATAAGCCTCATCCTCCGTGTAGGAGAAGGTGGGCCGAGCACACTTCCGGACAGCCAGAATCTTGGGACCGGGAAGGAAGAACCGTTCCTTCCGGGGCCAGTGCACATGATAGTACTTCATGCGGCCCATGCGGGTTTCCCGCCGGGCTTCCATCAGGGGGCGGAACTTTTCCAGATGCCGGAGAAGCGTGACGGCCTGTTCCGACCCGTTGGACGGAGTCAGGTAGAGCAACACCTTCTCCGGAGCTTTCAACGCGTATCTTCCTGCCAGGACGGGTTCATACAGAGGCTTGAGAAAACGCCGTTCCGCTGCCGGCAGCCGGTTGAAATACCCCTGCGGCACTACAAACACCCCTTCCCCCCTCCGGACGCCGGACCGCTGCACTGCCTCCGGCACCAGGCTCTCCAGCGCACGGGCGGAAACGACATCGGGGTTCGGTACAATCCCCTGCGTCATTTCCTTTGCGGCATCCAGCCTGAAATTCCGGCATCTCTCCATCTTCTCCAGAACGTTCCATTCGGCTGCGGAGCAGAAAAACAATCCTTCCTTGACGCATGCCCCGGTATCTTCCGGCAAAGAAAACCGGCAGTACGGTTCATGTTCCAGAAAGGATTCCACCTCTTCCATGGGACCGCAAAAACGGCGGTATTCCGGCACCGGGAGTCCTCCCCCATCCCCCTTCCTTTCCGCCAGAACGGTCATGGTATGTACCCGTGCGGCTTCAAACACCCGGCAAGCCCCGAAATCCGACAAACGCAGCAATCCGCAATCTTCCAGCAGCTTGCGGCGAAGGGGAGCCGCTCCGGCATTCGCCATCCACCTGTTGGGAACAACCAAATGCATCACGCCCCCCTGTTTCAGGGCATCCAGACCCACACAGGCGAACACGTACCAGTAATCCATGCGGGAAGAACAATAGGAAGCCAACGGAGAAGACTTCAGACGGTCAAACAGCTCCTTGTTCCCTTTTTCCCCGACAAAAGGGGGATTCCCGATTACCAGGTCAAAGCCTCCGTCCGCCATCACCGCTGAAAGGCCCTGCCGCCAGACGCCATCCGCAGACATGTCCAGGCTGTCCCCGCACAGCAGGTGATCCCGGAAATCCCCCTTTCCTCCGGCAGCTAGCCATGCACAGTGAAAACGGAAACGGGCTACCTCCAGAGCCTCCGCACAAACATCCACCCCGTAAATATTCTCTTCCAGAATGGCACGGAATAAATCGGCCTCCGCATATTCCGGCTCCAGACGCTTTCTGCGCGCGGCAAGCTCCCGAAGCATTCCCATGGTGAATGCCCCCGCCCCGGCGGATAAATCCAGCACCCGGATATTTCTCAGCAACCCGGCTTCCTCATTACCATTCCGGGGAGCAGGCAATCTGGATGCCAGCCAGGAGGATACCGCCTCCCGGGCCATCCAGCGGACCAGGAAGCCGGGAGTATACACGGTTCCGGAACGGCGGCCATCCGTCAGGGAGCGTTCCAGCAATCCCTCCAGCACGGAAGGAGTAACAGCCCGGTGAGCATCCTCTTCCCGCAGGGAAAAAGAGAATCCTTCCGGAAGACGGAATTCATGGTCTGCCTGCCGTTCCAGCAAATTGTTCACCAAAGCCTCTTTCAACCGCCTCCAGGCTTCGGGACGGCTCCCCTTTCCCTTCTCCGGGGCGAAACACCGGGCCATGAAACAATCCTGAACGCTCCGCTCCTTCACTGCCGTATTCGTACACTACCAGACCGGACCACGCAATCAAAAGCAGGAATTGCCCCGGATACCTCCCTCACTACATTTCTGTACGGGACGCTTTTTCTTAACGTCTCCGGCGTGTTTACGTTGTTAGTTTTTGATTCATAGTAGCCGCAACCATTTCATAATTCTACCTTCATTGCCATGAACAACACTTTCAATATCGGCGCCATGGACACCGTCTACCCCTTCATTCCCATGTACCCCAACGGACAGCCCCAGGGCAACTTCCTGGTCAACGGCCTCTCCGCTCCCGTCCTTATCCCCAAACGCGCTGCTTCCTCCCCCACCCGGCACGAATGGTTCGGATACCTCAAGGTCATGGCTCCCGCCACCTGTTTTCTCCACCTTCACGCCCACTCCTCCATCTCCCTTTCCATCCCCGCCAAGGAACTGGAACTCTCCACGGAGCCGGGCTCTTCCCCCCCCCCTCCGCCGCCAGATCCAGTTTGACCAGGGATACTACTGGTGCCACATCGTCCATCAACACCAGCCCGGCCAGGGGTCGGAAGCCGAGTTCTGCATTGCCCTGATATGCGACAAGGAAGGAGAGCCCGACCTGGATTATTACCTGCTGGCGGAAAACACTCCCGCCGGCAAGGAGGGAGAAACCGTCCTGACCCTGGTCAACCTGTACCAGGAGGCGGAAGAAGGGGACTCGTCGAGCAGCAGTTCCAGTTCACTCTCCTTTTCCTCCAGCGGAGCCGGAGGAAGGGGGTTGTCCATGCCCTTGTTCCTGTGATTGTGACGAAGACGTCGAACAGTCCGATTGCAGCAAGAACACCTCCCATTTCTTCGGCGGCTATCCGGACGGGGCCGACGACTGCGAAGGCTTACTGGAAATGGGTGAGGGCGATTCCGAAGGAGGAAGTGGAGGAGGCAATCCCCCGCTTCTCCGCACCCTTGCCGAACCTTCCTCTCCATGTCCCATCACCCTGCGCTACAAGCATCCCCTCGAATGGACCGCCTCCTGCAATCCTGAAACCGGACAGATCTCCGTCAAACGACCCACGGGCAGTTCCATCTCCTTCCAGAGTTCTGACGGCCATGCCGGAGCCTCCGTCTCCGGAAGTTCGTGCAAGTTGAACTACAAGGTTCAGAAGCTGAATGCCGATAAGTCTCCCTGCACCGGCACCTCTCCCGCCTACCTGGACATGGTGCAGAGCAATGGGCGCACCCTGCGCTTCTCGGCAGCCACCGGAAAGGTCGTCTCCATGGTCTCCGTCTCCCACAACGACAACACTCCCGGATGGGAGTTTACCTACAACCGCATTGGACAAATGACCTCCGTCCGGGACGCCTCCGGCATCAGGGAATGCTCCTACGATGCCTACGGCCACATGATCCAGGACACTTCCTTTGGAACCGTGGAAAACTGCGCCCAGGAACAATACGATGCCTTGGGTCGTTCCAACGGATATCGCCTGATTCTTGGAACCCGTACCGTGCAGCACTCCCATCTTGACTACGATTCCAAAGGTGCCATCATCGGGATGAATCTGGAAGGACTGGAGTCTCCATTTACCTGGCAGTATGACCAACCCAGCGGCTTCCTCAACTATCTCACCTACCCCAACGGCATGGTCCGCTGCAATACCTATCATCCCAGGCTCGACCTCGTAACCGCCATCAGTTACAGAAAGGGAGCGGATGGCGAATTGGCAGCCGGCCACGAATACGGCTACGACGCGCTGATGCGTCCTGTCCAACGGCGGGACTCCTGGGATGGAACCACACCTGCAACCACCAGAAACTTCACCCACAACAGCCGCAGCGGGCTGGTCGAAGACCGGATCAGCCGGGGAGGAAGCTTTATCTATTCCTACGACAACATCGGCAACCGCAAGACCGCCCGGGAACCGGAAGAAGCAGTATCCTATGATGCCAATCGGCTCATTTCGTCTCCAGGTGGAGCTGCCGCTAAAAACACCGCTAAAGTTAATCTCCAACATATTACCACAAAAGAATCGAAAGAGTTAATTATAAGTTCCGGAAAATTAAGGGGACCTGCATACGCCGTTAATCGCGACCCTGCGTTACCTATAACGCGTAAAACCCTCGGAAGAGTAGGAGGCCATGGCCATCCGGATGATTTTGTTCAAATCCCCATACCTGAATCAGCATATCCATATTTTAAAAATCCAGTTGGCGGTCCCATATCTACAATACATCGAGCATTAGGCCATGATCACTCTAGATACACTATCACATTAGAAGGCACTATTGAGGGGTGTCCAAAAATCTTTCCGTTAAAAGCATTTCAATGGCAAGCATTGGATTCGTTATTGAACATTACAGGTCTCCGTGGAATTGAAGGATTATATAATTATTTAAGAAATTTAAATAAATAATGGAGTTCATTAATCATAAAAAAACAGCATTTGCCATTTTAAGTGCCATTTTGGGACCTTTTTCCCTTAAATATTGCATTAATTGCAAATCATCCGGAAACAGTTCCAGCGAATTTCTTCTATTGTATTCAATATTATGGTGGATTTATTTTATCCTTTATGTATTTACCCACACGTTCACCTTGCATTATATTGAAGTAATTTTTTATTGGATAGTATTTTGGATTGCTGTAATACTCATTTCATTATTTATAAAAAAAATACATGTTATTTCGTATTTAAATAAAAAATATGCGCATGATAGAACAAAAAAGATATTGATGTCTGCCAGTAATAATTTTTTTACGTTCTGGTTTCCTATAGGGAGTCTTGTCTACTTCGGGTACGGTCTTGCTAGAACTTTCGATTTACATTTGATTTATTACATCCTTTTATGGTGGTTAATATGGTTTGTCATTTGGTTCTTCAAACAATCTGTTATTTTATTTTTTAAAAATATTATAGAAAGCATCATCACGTCATTATATTCACGAAGAAAAGAATCTATAATAAATTATATCATTTTCATATTAATCTACAGTTGCGCATATAGCATCATTTTCATAATGTCTTGCATGAAATTTTTTTCATTATTAATTATAGTAGGAATCTATATAAATAAAGGAATTTATTTAAATTTTTTGTAATGGAAATTTATAAATCAAAAATGCCTCAACTGCCAACCAAGTAAATTTTTAAAACTAAATATAAAATGAAATTTCTGACAGCAAATTTACCATATACAACATTGGAAGAAAATTACTCATAAAATATCATCATATTAAGTGAAAAAGAATCTATTAAAAATATCTTTTCTGATTACATTGGTTATTTTAATCATTCCGGCAACTATTTTATTTACAAAAAACAATTGTGCCCATATTCAAATAAAATCAGAATCCGGAGATATTGTTTTTTCCGATGATGTATCATTTAATCAAAATCCGTATTTTTTGAATTTTGATTCCGACAACATCCGGGAATTTCTAGGAAAAAATGATATTGGAGATACGGACAACATAATCATTTATAATAACGATCATGTCATTTACCGGGGATATAAGGGATATCTGCGGTCTTTGAACGATTCCAAGCAATGGGGACTTCCCGGAAGATTCATTAAAAACGGCACCGTATTGACGGACATGTTTGCCGTCTCCACTTATTACAATGGACATGTTTTCAAAGAACCGTATTCCAAACAATATTTTCTTGAAATGTCATGCGTGAACGAAAACGATCCTTTCCCCATGTACGGAGATAATCAATAAGAACGGCATTCGCATGGAATTTTTTATGTTGCCGTTATTAAAACACTAAATGTAATTTCCAAGAGATTTCAACACCTGATTTTAAATAACTGCCTGTCCATATTATCGTACATGCTTGCACCGCCCGAAAAGAGGCTTGGCAGGGCAAATGAGAATCGGAAAGAACAAATCGTTTTTTCAACGTTCCCTATCAAACAAAAGTCCGGCTTTGCCATCAGCAAGCCGGACTTAAAAAGAGATGGTACCCCGTCACGGGCTCGAACCGTGGACAAACTGATTAAGAGTCAGCTGCTCTACCAACTGAGCTAACGAGGCACTGGAATGGCGGCGTTCCTTGCAGGAACGACCGGATGGTACCCCGTCACGGGCTCGAACCGTGGACAAACTGATTAAGAGTCAGCTGCTCTACCAACTGAGCTAACGAGGCATGTATCCGGCAGTTCCCCGCGACAAGCTCCAACTCTGAAGATGGAGCCACTGGTCGGAATTGAACCGACGACCCACGCATTACGAATGCGTTGCTCTACCCCTGAGCTACAGTGGCATCGCGAGAAGCGCGGAAGCAAGTAACCATAAGAGCCCCCTTTTAGCAAGTCTTTTTTGCAATAAGACCGTTTTTTTACGCCTTGAATCCGGAATAGAAGCCAAGTACGGCAGGTGACAGTAGAAGAGCTTGCATAGGAGGGGGAAACATGGTGGAGTTCATGTCCTCAAAGAGCTTTTCTTTCCCTACTTATCATGAAGGCATATTACATTTTCCAGCAGGCGGACGAAGAAACGATCAGCAACATTCTGGACTGGATGCGCAACCAGGAACGCGCCATTTACCGCGCCGCCGTGCGTGAACTCGGCGCTCTGAAAAAACTGCGCCCGGAATTCATCCAGCGCAAGCCCCTTCAGGAGCAATTCTCCTTCATCCAGAAAATGCTGGCGTGGAAACCCAGCAATGAAATCGGGGACCACCTGCTCCAGGTCTGGCTTCTGCGCAAGCATCAGGACATGCTGATTACTTTCCTGAATACGCTGGACATCCCCCATGACGGCAACGGCATTGTGAACGAACTGCCGGAAACGCTGGACAAGGAAAAACTCGCCAAGGCCGTGGACGAATTGTTTGAAAAATACCCTGCCGGCGTAGCGTCCGTTTACCTCCAGATGTTCCAGCTCCAGACGGAAGACGGCTGGGACGAACTGGCCGAGGTTCTGGCGAACGACCCCCGCGTCACCATTCGCTGACTTTTATCATTCTGCTCCCGTGAAGGGAATCTTGGAGCCGCTCCGGAAAGGAGCGGCTCTTCTTATTTTATATTGACTGTCAGTCAGTATACTGCTATCCACGGCAGTACCCCATGAAACGTTTCCTCCTACTGCCGGCGGCATTCCTGCTGCCGTGCGCCTGCATTTCCGTCAATACGGCCGCCCAGACGCTGAACGCCGGAACCGTTTACCGCAACTGGGAACTGGATGACCGCGCCTATGTGAAAAACGGCTTCGTTTACATCAAAGCCGTTCAATGCGACCAGCGCAAGGAAACTCCGGTCATCGGACCGCCCATGGCCCAGTCAGACTTCATTTCACAAATGGAGGATATTCCGGGAACGGGAAAGACCGTCTTTTTGCAGCTTAACAAGAAAGACCTTCCCGATCCCATAGAATACAAAGACCTCCTGAGCATGGTACTTGAAGAGAATTTCACCGTTCCTCCCCGGTTTTCCCTGTATGGAGCGCATCAAATTACCCTTCCCTACCTGAACTTGAGCAGGAAAGAAAACGCTTCTCCCACCGTAGCAGCCGTAAAGATCATCAGCGCTCCCTCCACAGGCCGGAGAATTCTGGCGGGAGCACAGAGCTGCGTGATTGACGCCCCCGGTACCGTGATTGCCAATATCCTTCTTATTCCGGTCAGCATTGTCGTTACCCCCTGCCTGGGCATGTATAACCTGTGCTCCGGGGAATGACGAACCAGGCCGTTCCAAACAAAAACTCGCCTCCGCGTTCGTGCCCGCCCTTGCTTCATCCGCATGCGGGCAATGTTTTTCCCGCACGTGTACGTATTCCATGACCCGGGAAACTCCGGATACCTGCCGCAGCCGCCGGCTGCCGTCATGAGGGGACCGTGTCCGGCGGCTCCGGACGGAACGTCCAGCCTTCATCCCCGTGATACACCATCATCCGAGTCATGCCGCCGTCAATGACCAGGTTTTCCGCATTGACGAAGCCGGAGCGGCAGAGGAAGAACACAGCCTGAACGATATCCTCCGGCGTTCCAACGCGCCCGGAAGGATGCTGGAGGCCGTCCTCCGGGGACAAGGCTCCAAAGGCCCCCGTGTCAATCCAGCCGGGGCTGATGCTGTTCACCCGGACGCCGAGGGGCGCGAGGCTCATGGCAAGAGCGTGGGTCAGGGAGATGAGGGCTCCCTTGGCCGCGCTGTAGCTTTCCGTATCCTTCTGGGACATGGAAGCGCGGGTGGAGGCGATGTTCACGATGGAAGCCCCGTGGGAAAAATGATCACGGAACAAAAGGCTGAGCAGGTAGGGGGCAGCAACGCCCACGCGCAGAACTTCATTAAAGTCCTCATAAGAGCAGCCGGAAAGAATGCCGTGGCGGGTGATGCACGCATTGTTTACCAGGACATCCACCCGGCCGAAATGCTCCAACACTTTTTCCGCAAAAAAACGCACGTCCTCTTCCACCCCCGCATCACCCGTCACGCAGAGATGGCCTTCTCCCGGCAATTCATCCAGCAGGGAGGCCGTTTCCTCATGCTTCACATCCAGCACCGCCACGCGTGCGCCTGCTGCGGCGCAAGCCTCCGCAATGGCGCGGCCAATGCCGCCGGCTCCGCCCGTCACGACCACGGCACTTCCGGAAAAATCAACATCCATCATGGGCAGATTGTCCCGTTCCGACGCCGGATGTCAATAGGCGCTTTCCGGCATGCAGCCCTCAGTGCGTGTACATCACATAGCGGTAAAAGCCCATGGCGCGGGAAAGAAGAGGGGAACGGGTCACAACGTCCGTCTCCACGATAAGATGGGCCATGGTACTGGAAACGGCCATTTCCGCTTCCTCCGCACGGCGGCTGATGCGTTCCAAATCCCTGGTTTTTACCTGGTTCATGCGGCCAGATTTCTGAAAATCATCCACGACGTAGCGCAGCCTTTTCAGCCTGGCCACCACTTCCACCAGCTCCATGGCGCGCTGGTCCGCCGTTCCGGTATCCTTAATGCCGCGCAGGAGATGCTGGATTCTTTCCAAACACAGGCAGAACTCCTCCATGGTCATGATGGGATCAGCCCAGAATTCCTGAAAATCCACCAGCCTAGGCTGTTCCATCTCAAGCCCCACCACTGCTTTCTGCATGGACGGGGAATCATACATTCTGGCCGTCACCAGCTTCAGGAGCGCCCGGAAAGCGCGTTTGCGGTTCTCGTCCGCCCTTCTCCTCATCTTCTCCAACCCGTCGTGGCAGTGCCGTTCAAAACCGGGGAGCCATTCTCCGTACTCCTGCTCCAGCCGGGTGATATTGTCCATCTGTTCCCTGACCATGCGCCCCTGAAGGGCTACGGACATGGCATAAGCCTCCGCAGCCACCTTGTTGTCAATCCCCTCCAGCATGTCCACCATGGTGGCGTACTGCTCCAGATACGCTTTCAGGAACGGCAGTATCCTGTCGTTCAAATACTGGGCCATCCGTTCGTCCGTCAGGCTGAGACCGTACTTTTCCAGATCATCCCTGATGACGGCGGAATCGTAATACTTGAGTTCATGAAGCTTCAGCATCGCCTGCATCATCCGGTCGCGGGCCTTGTCCACGCGCTCCCGGAGAATGGAATGGAAGGAGGGGTGAACCTCCCGGGACTCTTCATGCACGCGCGGATTCAGAATCATCAGCCGCCCGCAGTTCATGTCGTAAAGCTTCAGCCTGTCCGTCAACCGCCCCAGTTCCACCATCACGGCCTCTCCCGCAGCCCGGTCCTGGATGGAAGCGACCAGATCCGTCATCTGCTCCACGTCCTTCAGGCGCAGGGAAAGCAGTTCTTCATAGGATTCCACCGGGGAAAGCTTTTCAGCCTCCTTTTCCTCCGCAGCCCTTTCCCCTTCCTCCTTGTCCCCGCAGGAACACAGCGCCAGCAAACACGCGCCTCCCAACAGCGGCAAATTCAGGAACAGGGAAAAACGGGAACTGAGTTTCATGAGAAAGCGGCGTTGATGAGGGAGGCTCTGGAGCCCGGCCCGCATCGTGGCAACATGGTTACCGTAAGAAAGCGTCCCCAAAGTTCAAGGCCTTTTCATTTCATCCGGAAAAAACATTCCCGCATTCTTGATGTGCGGAAATATTCTTTTAAATATCATGAACACTCTCCCGAACCCGGAGGTCACACCTTATTACCAACTCCATCCTATCCGCCGTGATTCTTGACATTCTTCAATACGGACACCCCCTTTTGAGGGAGGAATGCAGCCCCGTGGTTCACATCAACAAAGACCTTCTTTCCTTCCTGGACGACATGCAGGAAACCCTGGCCCAGGGGGGCATAGGCCTGGCCGCTCCGCAGGTGGGAAGGGCCATTCAGATGGTCACCATCAATATTCCGCCCACGGACGCCACTACTACATGGCTGGAAGTGGACGGACGCCCGGCCACGCTGGCGCAAATCATGCCCTTGAATTTCATCAATCCTGTCCTCCACCCCTTCGGCAGGAATGTGCCGTACCGGGAAGGCTGCCTGAGCATCACCAAGGTGTATGCGGACGTCCTGCGCCGCTCCTGCGTGAAGGCTGTCCTGACCCTGATGGACGGACGCACCGTGACCATCAAATGCAACGGGCTCCTGGCGCGCTGCCTGCAGCACGAGGTGGACCATCTTCACGGAGGCCTGTTCACGGACCTGGTTTCCCCGGAGGACCATGACAAGGTGGTGCGGAGGCTCCGGCTGACCCATCCGGACGCCTTTGAGGAAGACGACGACAGCTACGCCCGCCGCATGAAGGAGGAACGCCGCGCCCGGGCCCGGGATGCCCAAACGCCACCCACGCCCAGAAAAACCGCTTGACGCTCCGGGAGCAAATCCTCACCCCCTATCCTGTGCCTTCTTAAAAAATGCCCCGGCGTTCCATCTGGAAGCCGGGGCATTCGTTACACGGTAAAAAAGCGGATAAATCAGACAATCCAGTCCAGAACCACCTTGCCGGACTTGCCGGAATTCATGGCCTCAAAGCCTTCCCGGAATTCCGTGTAGGGCAGCCGGTGCGTAATGATGGGCGCTATGTTCAGGCCGCTGCGGATCATGGAATCCATCTTGTGCCAGGTTTCAAAAATTTCACGGCCGTAAATGCCCTTCATCTTCAGCCCTTTCCAGATAAACTTGTTCCATTCGATGCTGGAGCCGTCCGGCTGGATGCCCAGCAGGGAAATGTTGGCTCCGTTCCGGGAATTGTCGATGATGTCTTTCAGGCAGGACGGGGCGCCGCTCATTTCCAGGCACACGTCAAACCCTTCCGTCATTTCCAGCTCCTTCATCACGTCCACCAGTTTTTCACGGGTCACGTTCACGGTGCGGTCCGCGCCCAGCGTCTTGGCCAGGCTCAGGCGGAAATCATTGATGTCCGTGATAACCACCGTCTTGGCTCCGGCCTTCTTGCAGACGGCGGCGGCCATGCAGCCGATGACTCCCGCGCCCGTAATCAGGACGTCTTCCCCCACCATGTCCCAGGACAAGGCCGTATGGACGGCGTTGCCCAGAGGGTCGAAGATGGAGGCGATTTCCATCGGAATGCTCTTGTGGATGCGCACCACGTTGTCCTGGGGAATGGAAAGATACTCCGCAAAGCAGCCGGGCCTGTTCACGCCCACGCCCTTCGTGTTCGGGCAAAGGTGCTTCTGACCGGAACGGCAGCTGCGGCAGTGGCCGCAGACGATGTGGCCTTCCCCGGAAACGATTTCCCCGGGCTTGTATTCCGTTACGGAGGAACCCACGGATTCAATCACGCCGCAGAACTCATGGCCCACGTGCATCCCCACGGGAATGGTCTGCTGGGCCCACTTGTCCCAGTTCCAGATATGAAGGTCCGTGCCGCAAATGGCTGTTTTATGAATTTTAATCAGGACATCGTTCGGGCCGACTTCCGGCATGGGGACATCCATCAGTTCCAAACCGGGGCCTGCCTGCGTTTTTACAAGAGCTTTCATGCCCCCCATTCATGCTCTTTTTCCCCTGCGGCGGCAAGCCCAAAATTCGTTTCCGGCGCCCCGGAAAACCGCTTCCGGAACGGAGGTCTGGGGCACCGCCGCATCCCCTTCTCCCCGGCCCGGTAAAACCTCGGAAAGCAAACTCCGGAAAGGCATTCCTGTTCAATCAACAATTCAGACACACACGCAATTTGCCCTTTCCAATATGGACGAATCATGATACCAAGGCATACGGTTCACCTGTTGAACGCTTTACTCTACTTACAGAACCATGGCGAAATCATTTTTACCCACCATTTTCGAACATCCGTATGAAATCGACCCCAAATACGGAAAAAGCGTAGCGTACTTCTCCATGGAATACGCCATTGACAATTCATTCAAAATCTACTCCGGCGGCCTGGGCTACCTGTCCGGCTCCCACATGCGCAGCGCGCACGACCTGCGGCAGAACCTCGTAGGCGTCGGCATCCTGTGGAGCTACGGCTACTACAACCAGATCCGGGCGGAAGACGGTTCCATGGCCACGCAATACATGCGCAAGAACTACCCGTTCCTGGAAGACCACAACATCAAATTCCTCATTCACGTCTGCGGCGCGCCCGTCTGGGTGAAGGCCTACTTCCTGAATCCGGAAACCTTCGGCACCGCCCCCATGTTCTTCCTTTCCACGGACCTGGAGGAAAACGACGAGGAAAGCCGCAACATTTCCCGCCGCCTGTACGACGCCAACGGCTTCACCCGCATCGCCCAGTACGTGCTGCTCGGCAAGGGCGGCGCCCGCCTCTTTGACGAACTGGGCATTGAACCGGAAATCTACCACCTGAACGAAGCCCATGGCCTGGCCGCCGCCTTCCACGTGCTTGCCAAAACCGGCAGCGTGGAGGAAGTGCGCAAGCGCTTCGTCTTCACCACCCACACTCCGGAGGAAGCCGGCAATGAAAAGATGGACGTGAACACCATGAACACGTTCTCCTTCTTCGACGGGCTTTCCATGGAACAGGTGCGCGCCGCCGTAGGCCTGACGGACAACACGTTCAACTACACGCTGGCCGCCCTGCGCCTCTCCCACATCGCCAACGGCGTCTCCAAGCTCCACGGCGAAGTTTCCCGCCAGATGTGGAAGGACTATGAAGGCGTGTGCCCCATCATCCACATCACGAACGCCCAGAACCAGAAATACTGGCAGGACCCGGAACTGGCGGAAGCCTTCCAGGCCCGCAACAAGGAGGCCTTCATCCGCCGCAAGCGCGCCCTGAAAAAAGCCCTCTTCCGCATGGTGGGGGAACAGACGGGCCGCGTTTTTGACCCGAACTGCCTCACCATCGTCTGGGCGCGCCGCTTTGCGGCCTACAAGCGTCCGGACCTGGTCACCGGCAATCCCACCATGTTTGAACGCATGCTCCAGCGCACCAACTATCCGGTGCAATTCATCTGGGCCGGCAAGCCCTACCCGATGGACCACGGCGCCATTGAAATCTTCAACCGCCTGAATGACATGACGGCCAAATACCCCCGTTCCGCCGTACTCACCGGCTATGAACTGGGCCTGAGCCGCTACCTGAAGAACGGCTCCGACGTGTGGCTGAACAACCCCGTAGTCACCCGGGAGGCCTCCGGCACCTCCGGCATGTCCGCCGCCATGAACGGCTCCATCTCCGTCTCCACCAATGACGGCTGGATCTGTGAATTCGCCAAGGACGGGGAAAACTGCTTCGTCATTCCGGAAGCTGCTCCCCATCTCTCTCCGGAAGCCCGCGACCGCTCCGACCGCGACAACTTCTACAACATCCTGGACGACAAGATTCTGCCGCTCTACTACGATCACAACGACAAGTGGATGGACATCGTCTTCAATGCGATGACGGATATCTACCCCGAGTTCGACTCCGACCGCATGGCGGACCAGTACTACACGGAAATGTACAACAGCTAAGGAAAACTCTTTTCCGCTTTTACGCAATGGCCGCCCTTCCCCGTGGAAAGGGCGGCCGTTCCTTTTCAAGCCTGTTTCAAAAATCCATGGACCGGAGTTGAGCAGCCCTCAAAAAAGACCGGGGGGCTATTTGGCCTCCCCTTCTTCGCCGCCGGCGTCAGCCGCGGCCTTGTCCGCGGGCCGCTTGCGGCGGTGCGCAAAAACGTTCTCCTGCTGCCATACGCGGGAAAAGGCGGACGTGATGAGACCCGTGGAAATGGCGATGATGGATACGGCAATGAACATGATCACCCCGGTAAAAATGCGCCCCATGGGCGTAATAGGCACCAGATCGCCATACCCCACCGTGCTCAGGGTCTCCACGGCGAACCAGAGAGCGTCAAAAAAGGAGCGGAACTTCTCCGGCTGGGCTTCATGCTCCGCAATGTAAATGCCCAGGGACGTGACGTACAGCATGAACAGGATCACGGAGAAGAACAGGAAAAACTCATCCCGGATCAGGTAAAAGGCCTTTTTAAAACTGGCCGCAGTTTCGTTAAACCGGGCCAGCTTGAAGATGGCCAGCACGCGGACAATCCGCAGGGAATAAAGAATCTGCCAGTCCAACCCGAAAAACATGCCCAGGAACGGCACGCAGACGATGAAATCCAGAATGCCCATGCCGCTGAAGATATAAGCCTTCCGCGGCTTGGCGCACAGCACCCGCAGGATGTACTCAAACACAAAGAAATAGCTGATCCAGTAATTCACCTTGGCCGCAATGCGGCCTACCAGCGGGTGAACGTCCGGAATGGCATTCAGCGTGTACAGCATGAACCATACCAGAATCAGCACCCTGACGACGTTCTCCCAGGGACCGAAATTGGCTGCGCCTTGCTTGGTGCGGGTAATCAGGGGCATGGCGGGAATCAGGGATGAAGGGCGGCTTTCCATTCGTCAGCCTTGAAGCCGACGCAGATCCTCCCGTTGGTGATTAAAATGGGGCGTTTGACCAGCATGCCGTTGGTAGCCAGCAAGGCCACCTGGTCCTCCAGGCTCATGCCGGGAAGCCTGTCTTTCAAATTCATGCTCTTGTACAGCAGGCCGCTGGTATTGAAAAACCTCTTGGACGGCAAGCCGCTCTCTTCAATCCAGGTCCGGAGCTCCTCCTCCGTGGGATTCTGCTCCACAATGTGGCGGTCCTCATAGGAAACGCCCTGTTCATCAAGCCATTTTTTGGCTTTCTGGCAAGTCGTGCACTTGGGATATTCAATAAACAAGGAAGACATACCTGCACGCTAGCCCCGCAAACACACCGGGTCAAGCGGGCAGCACAGCCATCCTGCCGTCATGACTTGATTGGAACACGCCGGGCGCCTCCGCCATGAAAGAGGCGTACCCTGAAAAAAAACGCAGCAGGAAGGCCCGGCGCTCCGGAACGTCAAAGCACCATGGCGCTTCCCAGTTGTGCGATGGAAACGGGATTGGGTTGCCGCGCCCTGAGAGCCTCCGCCAGGGCGAGGGAGGCCTTCTCCTCCCCGTGCGCCAGAATGATATTTCTCTTGGGTCCTCCGGTCTTGTCAAAATATTCCAGCAGCTCTCCATGGTCCGCATGGCCGGAAAAGGAATCCATCTCCCGTATCCTGGCCCGGACAGTGTACTGCTTGCCCAGGATGGGAACCTCCTTCCACCCGTCCATGATCTTGCGGCCCAGCGTATGTTCCGCGCAATAGCCCACAAAAAGGACCGTATTCTTCGGGTTGCCGATGTTGTTTGCCAAGTGGTGGAGGATACGCCCGGCTTCACACATGCCGGAGGCGGAAATAATGATAGCCTGCCCGTTCATCTTGTTCAGCTCCTGGGATTCCCCTACGGAACGGATAAGCCGCAGCTGTTCAAAACAGAACGGATCCTTTTCCCGGAACAGGAAATCGTACACCTCCTTGTTGAAGCACTCCGGATGAATGCGGAATATCTCCGTGGCGCCCACGGCCATGGGGCTGTCCACATACACGGGCAGCAAAGGCAGCGAGCCTTCATGATAAGCCCTGTTCAGCAGGTAAAGAAGCTGCTGGGTGCGTTCCACGGCAAAAGCCGGAATGTAAACGCGGCCGCCCAGCTCCAGAGCCTCCTTGATGGCCCGGCAGAAGGTCTCGTCATCACGGGAGGGAGCCTCATGGAAACGTCCGCCATAGGTGCTCTCCATCAGCAAAATGTCCACATCCGGAACAGGCACGGGGTCACGGAGAAGTTCATTATCCCCACGCCCCACGTCCCCGGAAAACAGGAAGCGTTTCTTCCGTCCGTCTTCCCGGTCCTCAATATCCAGGCATACCTGGGCGGCCCCCAGGATATGGCCCGCATCATAAAACGTGAGCGTCACGCCCGGAACGACGGGAATGGGCCGATCATACCCGATATTCACGAACTGGCGCATGCACCGTTCCGCGTCCTGCTCGGAATAAGTGGGGTAAACGTCCGGCTGATGAATGCCCCGGCGCTTGTTCATCTTATTGATGAATGCGCAATCGTGCTCCTGGATGCGGGCGGCGTCCGCCAGCATGAGCTGGCAGAGGTCCCGGGTCGCAAACGTACTGTAAATATTCCCCTGAAACCCCTGCTTCACCAGATTGGGAAGGTTGCCGGAATGGTCGATGTGCGCGTGGGAAAGAACCACCGCATCCACCTCCGCCGGAGAAAAATAGGGAAAATCCTTGTTGATGTGCCAGGCCTCCTCACGCCGCCCCTGGTACATGCCGCAATCCAGAAGAATCCTGCTCCCGTTCACCTCCAGCAAATGCTGGGACCCCGTCGTCGTACCCGCCGCTCCGCAAAAATGAATTTTCATTAATACATGTGTACAACAAGCCTCCGGCCAACGCAAGAAATCAATGCCTGAAGCTTGCAATTCAAAGGACTTGCCCCTCTGAAAAGAGAAAGAAGGAAACTGCCGGGGCGTAAACAATTTCCCGCGCCGGAAACGGCAGCTCTTTTGGAAACCGCGATACGTCAATCAAGAAGAATCATGCCCTTTCTCTCTCCGCCAGCCTTGGAGAAGAAAACTACAGTTTGAACCGTCCTCCGCTCCGTACCGCATTTCTGCAAACGTCAAGCTTCACCTCCATCCCCGCCCGGTTTCCGGCCCTTGTAAAAACTTATCCGGCAATACACACAACGCCCCGGACCTGCATCATGACTGAAAACCGGAACATCCCGCGTCTAGAAATAATACCTGTATAACTACCGGGAAAAAGAACCCGCACGAACTCTCTGAGGAAAATTCCGTTATGAACGCGCACGCCTCTTGAAAAGCCATGGCTTTTCAAGACGCTCCCTCCCACTTTTCAGAAAACCTTTGCGGCCAGGGTACAAAAAGGGCGGGAATCTCCCGCCCTGTACATGCCGCCGTCAGGCTGCAAAAACTTACTTGTCTTCCGGTTTGGTTTCCGCCGGCTTCTCCGCTTCCACGTCAATGGGCTGGGAAAGCTCGGGAGAGGGGCGGGACTCCGGCTTGGAGGCGGGAGCATCGCTCATGGTTTCCTTCTCCGTCTTCAACAGCTCCTCTTCAAACTCGGACTTGGCCTTCTTGAACTCTCCCAAGCTCTTGCCCAGGCCGCGGGCGAATTCCGGGAGTTTCTTAGCGCCGAACAGCAGGAAGACAATCACCAGAATGGCGATAATCTCCGGCGTTCCCAGTCCAAAAATAGCTAACGTGTTCATCATGGAGTGCTACGGTCTTTTTAACAGATTTTTTTCATGCCGGATACCTCATAATACGCTTCATGCGTCATCAGAGGATTGCTGTTCCTGTTTTTGCTGCTCCGCAAGCCTTCTGACGGCAAAACGGTGAAAACGCCAAACGACCAGGAAGATCACCAGGGAAAGCGCAGCCATGCTGCCCCACAGCAGCCAGAACGCGGCGGAAGCCGCCCCTTCATCCCCCAGTTCTCCGGCCTGGTTCCAATAATAATAGGACAGCACCGGATTCCAGGACAGGGTGCTGCCCGGCAGAAGATGGAGGCGCGCCATGCGGTTCATGGCCGGCAGATAAGCCGCCTGGGCGGATGCTTTCATCAGGGAATCCCCCTGCGCATCATCGCCCCGCGTATAATACACCTGGGCCAGCATGTACATGGCCTTGGGGTCCCCCGTTGCGTCTGCCGCGCGCCGCAGCAGCCTGTAGGCTTCATCCGCATCCAGTTCCCCGCCCTTCCCGTTCTGGAGCAATTCCGCGGCCTTCAGGGCGGCAGGGGGGTAACCGATGGCGGCGGCTTCACGGTACAGGGCCAGCGCGCGCGCCGCCTGTTCTCCGGAAGGAGAGCCTTCCATCAGCATGTCCGCCAGGGCAGCCATGCTGTACGGATCCTTCCATTCCGCGCCTTTTTCAAACCAGTTGAGGGCTTTTTCCCGGTCAGGGGGCATATACTTGCCGTCCCGGTACATCATGCCCAGTTCCATGACGGCGCCCAGATCCTTCCGTCCGGCCGCCTTTTCAAACCATTCCACGGCCTTGGCCGCATCCTGCGGAACGCCCAGGCCATCCCGGTACTTGAATGCCAGAAGCCCCTGCGCCGTCAGGTTGCCGCTTTCCGCAGCATGAAGGAGATACGGAACCGACTTTTCCGGAGAGCTGTCCGGAACCAGCTTCCGTTCATAAACAAGGGCCACCCACAACGCCGCCTTGGAATCGCCGGCGTCAGCCTCTTTCCTCCATGTTTGGAGGGCTTTTTCATAATAGCGGGCCGCCATTTCCTCATTCTTCGGACCGCCTGTTCCCTTGGAAGCCATTACAGCCACCTGGTACTGGGCCGCGGCATTGCCGCTGTCAGCGGCGCGGGCAAACCAGTACCGGGCCTTTTCAAGATTCTTGGGGTACAGGCGGCTGCCTGTATAAAACAGCTTGCCCAAATCCAGCATGGAATCCACGTCCCCGCCATTGGCCTCCTTCTCCGCCAGGGAAACGTATTCAGACATCCATTTGGACGTCTCCGGGGCATTCCCCTCCACATCATAATGCACTGCCAGTTCCCGGGCGGCAGCTTTATCCCCGTTATGGGCTTTCTCCTGAAGACTGGACAGGTACGTCCCAAAATCCCCCTCACCGGCAGGAGCCGGGGAGGGAACATCCTGAGACGCATGAAGCGGAGGCTGAACGAGGCACAGCCCACACAATCCGGCAAGGAGCCACCATTTGCACTGCTTCTTCATACCGGAACAAGTCAATCATTAACGGCCCCTGTTTCCGCGGGAGAAACCGCCGGAAGATCTGCTGCCAAAGCCCGGTTTGCGAAAACCGCCTTCACGACGCTGGAAGCCTCCCTCGCGGCGGTCTCCTCCGAAACCGCCTTCGCGGCGTTTGAAACCTCCTTCGCGGCGTTTGAAACCTCCTTCGCGACGTTGGAAGCCGCCTTCACGGCGCTGAAAACCTCCCTCGCGGCGGTCTCCTCCGAAGCCGCCTTCACGGCGCTGGAAGCCTCCTTCGCGGCGGTCTCCGCCAAATCCTCCCTCTCGACGCTGAAAACCTCCCTCGCGGCGGTCTCCTCCGAAGCCGCCTTCACGGCGTTGGAAACCTCCCTCGCGGCGGTCTCCTCCGAAGCCGCCTTCACGGCGCTGGAAACCTCCTTCGCGGCGGTCTCCTCCGAAGCCGCCTTCACGGCGCTGGAAACCTCCTTCGCGGCGGTCTCCTCCGAAGCCGCCTTCACGGCGCTGGAAACCTCCTTCGCGGCGGTCTCCTCCGAAGCCGCCTTCACGGCGCTGGAAACCTCCCTCGCGGCGGTCTCCGCCAAATCCTCCTTCACGGCGTTTGAAGCCTCCCTCGCGGCGGTCTCCTCCGAAACCTCCTTCACGACGCTGGAATCCTCCCTCACGGCGACTGCCACCGAAGCCGCCTTCCCGGCGCTGGAAACCGCCTTCGCGGCGTCCACGGAAACCATCTTCCCGGCGTTCGCGGGAACGGAATCCGGAATCATCCCGAAGGTCTTCACCGTCCTTGATTTCATCCTCGTCTTCCGTATCCGCAAAGCGGGTTTTCATTTCCGGAGTAGGTTCATAAGAATCCCCAGCCTCAAAATCTTCCGGATTAAATACATAACCTTCATCGGAATCATTGTCTTTCCCGCTCTGTTCGCCCTTGGCGGGAGTCCCGGCTACAAGCTGGGAAGCGCCCAGATACTTGCGCTGGCGGGGAGGATTCTTCAGCAGCAGGGCTACGTCCGCATCATCCAGGAATCTCCAGCTTCCGGGTTCCAGATCGCCCCCCCACAGGGAACCGATGCGCACGCGCACCAGCTTGCGGACACGGAGGCCCAGGCATTGGAACATCTGGCGCACCTGGCGTTTCAACCCCTGTTCCAGAACAATGCAGGCGCGGCGCGCGGAAGCGCGGCAGACGTACTTGGCCTTGGCATTGCCTTCCGGAATGCGGACTCCGCGCAAAAACTGCATCAGCACGGAATTGTCAAAATTCTGATCTACCGTCACCCAGTATTCCTTTTCAATCCCGCCGGTGGGGTGGGAAAGGGTCTGGGTCAGCTCCCCTTTGTTCGTCATGATCAGGAGGCCTTCGGAATCCGCATCCAGCCGTCCCACGTAATTCAGATGGCGCAGGCGCGGCGGCAGCAGGTCGTAAACAGTGCCTATGGCCCCCTGGGCTTCACGGCTGCATACGTACCCGCGCGGCTTGTTCAGCAGCACCACAACCTCCTCCATGGGAGTCATGTGACGGCCGTCCACCTTCACGAAATCCTTCTCCGTCACCCTCATTCCGGGCGTATCAATAACCTTCCCGTTCACTTCCACGCGTCCTTCCTCAATCAGTCTGTCAGCCACCCGGCGGGAATCAATGCCGCAGGATGCAAGGAATTTATTAATGCGGATACCTCCGTTTTCTTCGGAGCCATGTTGTTCTTCACTCATATTGGTATAATGTCCGCTATCTCAGCGGATGGTTTTGTATTGTTTGTATTACGGCAATTCACGCGCCCCAAAAAGAGGGAAAGCCTTCTTTGCCGGAAGAAAAAAGCCTCTCGGTTCATAGACATCCGAGAGGCTTCCTGTATTAGGAAAATGACTTGCCGTGCATGACTCCGCCGGGAAACTCTCCGGAGGGGGTAAAAGCAGGCTTAAGCTTCATGCTTGGTCTTCGGCAGGCCGAGGGGGCTTTGGCCCTTCTTCCATTCGCCGCGTTCCTTGAGAAGCTTGACGCGTTCAAAACGCTTCAGGACGGAACGCTTGCCGCCTACGGTACCGGTTGCTTTGAGGCTGGAATGCTTGGACATGATCTTGTGTTTTGTAAAAGGTTCAGAAAGGTGCTTTACACCACCCTCACGGTGGCAGGCGGGGTTTTATAACGGAAGGCCCCGGTCTTGGCAAGAGAAATTTGACGCGTCGGCCAAATATCTCATTCCACGGCATCCTCCGGATGCGTTCTCAGCCACTCCCTCCATAAATCCGGACGGTTCAGCCGCGTACGCTCTAGGGACTTCCCGTGCTTCCACTTTTCAATGGCGGGATGATTGCCGCCCAGCAGGATGTCCGGGACGGCCAGCCCGCGGAACACGTTCGGCTTGGTATAGGCGGGCGCCTCCAGAAGACCGTTGGAAAAAGACTCCTCCACGGAAGAGCGTTCATCCCCCAGCACACCGGGAATCAGGCGCGCCACGGCATCAATCACCACCACGGCGGCAATCGCCCCGTTCGTGAGAATATAATCCCCGATGGACAGCTCCACATCCACCAGCTCTTCCACCACGCGGTGGTCCACCCCCTCATAATGCCCGCAGAGAATGATGAGGTGGCCGCCGGATGCGGCCAGCTCCCCGGCCAGGGACTGATTGAAGGTGCGGCCCTGCGGGGTCATCAGCACCACGCGCGTTTCCGGCCTGCGGAGTTCCTCCACGGCGGCAAAAATGGGTTCCGGTTTCAGCAGCATGCCCTGCCCGCCCCCGCAGAGGTAGTCGTCCGTCTTGCGGTGCTTGTCCACCGTCCAGTCACGGATGTTATGGCAGCGCACCTCCACCAGACCCTTTTCACGGGCCTTCCCCAGGATGCTGCCGCCCAGGGGGGCTTCCACCATCTCCGGGAACAGGGAGAGAACGTCAATAATCAGTCCAGCGGCCATAAGAAGGGAAGGAAAACGTCAGCGTTCGCGCTTGTGGCCGCGCAGCATGGCCTCAATGAAGGGGTCCAGGTTGCCGTCCATTACGTCCTGAATGTTGCCGGACTCCACGCCCGTGCGCAAATCCTTCACCATCTGGTAAGGCTGGAAGACGTAGGAACGGATCTGGTTGCCCCAGCCGATGTCCCCCTTTTCACTGTACTGGCGGTCAGCTTCCGCCTGCTTCTTGTCTTCCTCAATCTGGTACAGCTTGGCGCGCAGCATGTTCATGGCCTCCTCCTTGTTGCGAAGCTGGCTGCGTTCGTTCTGGCAGGCTACGATCACTCCGGAGGGAATGTGCGTGATGCGCACGGCGGTTTCCACCTTGTTCACATTCTGGCCGCCCTTGCCGCCGGAACGGTAGGTGTCCACCTTCAAATCCTTGTCCAGAATCTCAATACTGATGGAATCGGAAACCTCCGGCGTAGCGTCCAGGGAGGCAAAGGAAGTATGCCGCTTACCGGCGGAATCAAAGGGAGAAATGCGCACCAGGCGGTGGATGCCGCGTTCATTCTTCAAATAACCGTAAGCATACTCTCCATCCACCTTCAAGGTCACGGAACGGATGCCGGCGTCATCCCCGTCCGTGCTTTCCAGATAAGTCACGGAAAAGCCGCGGCGCTCACACCAGCGGATGTACATGCGCATCAGCATGGACGCCCAGTCACAGGCTTCCGTGCCGCCTGCCCCGGCGTGAATGGTCACATAACAGGAAGCCTGGTCCTGCGGGCCGTTCAACAAGGTCAGCAGCTCAAAATCCGCCAGGGACTTCTGCCATTTGGCAAACTCCTCCACGGCCTCCCGGCCCAGGTCGTCGTCATCCGCCTCCTGGGCCAATTCAATGGTAGCGTCAATATCCTCCAGACGGGATTTCAATGCGGAAAACGCCTCCATCCTGTGTTTCAGGGGATTCACTTCCGCCATCAGCGCCCGCGCGGCATTCTGGTCATCCCAGAAATCCGGAGCGCTCATGCGTTCGTCCAACTCGGCCACTCGTTGTTGAATGCCGTCCAGGTCAAAGATAGCTCCCGAGCTCGGAAAGACGGCTGTGCAAAACAGCCGTGTCGAGCGCCGAGAGATCTGCAGCGATATGGGGATCCATGCGCGGGAACCTATCACGAATCACCTGAACGGAAAAGGGCAAAATACCGATTCTCCCGGTCATTCTTTTTTCAAGGAAAATTTCTCATGGAGATACTCCATAAGATTCTGGCAAGGGACGTGAGGTCCTTGTTCCCGGCAGTGCGGCTATCGGAAAAAGCAGGGGAAAGGACATATCCCACAGCCTGAACGAATCACAGGGCCGTGTATGGAGGTATCCCGTCCTTCCCGGATAGCCGGCACCCAAAGCGCAACGGAGGCTTGGTCCAAATCCCGCCCGCCACCGGAACTAAAACCTATCCGGCAGAATCTTCCCCGGCCCCCTCAAAAGGCCGTATCCGGCAGGACTTGAGCTTTTCAATCTCCTCAAAGGTCATGATATGCTCAATCTGGCAGGCAACCTCATTGGCGCGTTCTTCCGGAAGAGCCAGTTCCTCCCTCAGGAAATCAAACAAAATACCGTGGCTGACAATGATTTTTCCCGCGATTCTGCGGCCCTGGGGCGTCAGCTTGACGGGAGCATACTGGGTGTACTCCACCAGCCCCATGTCCGCCAGCTGCTTGACGGCAGACGTGACGGAAGGCATCTTCACCTTAAGCATCTCTGCAATATCCCGCACCTGGGCCGTTCCGCTCTTTTCAGACAGTAGCCCGATGGCCTCCAGATAATCCTCATTGCTCTTGGTCAGCTCCAACATGGTATAAGAGAACAGTTAATCCCTTAGGCGGAACTAACTCAAGACTTTTTCCATCCTAATTTGGAATGAGAAAAAAAACCGCCGCGAATATCACTATTCGCGGCGGTTAAATCAATCAGTGAATTACGTAGATAAGCTTACTTCTCTTCAGAAGGGCTCCATTCTTCGTTTTCACGGGTAGCCAGGTTGAAGGCGTGTTCCAGGCCCACCATGTCGCTGCTCGGGCGGAGAGCTTCAAAGGAGGCGGTTTCACGGCGGAGCTGCTCGGTGTCGTAATTGACGGCCTTGATGGAAAGGCCGATGCGGCGTTCGATGCTGTCCACCTTGATCACGCGGGCGGTGATTTCATCACCCACCTTGATCACATCCTTCACGCGTTCCACGTGGTCTTCGCTAAGCTGGGAGATGTGAATCAGGCCGTCGATGTCCCCGTTCAGGTTCACAAAGGCGCCGAAGCTGGCGATCTTGGCCACCTGGCCGGTCACCATGTCACCCACCTTGAAGCGGTCGTTGATGGATTCCCACGGATCAGACTCAAGCTGCTTGATGCCAAGGGAGACACGCTGGTCTTCCTTCTTGATTTCCAGAACGATGGCTTCCACTTCGTCGCCCTTCTTGAGGACTTCGGAGGGGTGGTTGATCTTGCGGGTCCAGCTCATGTCGGACACGTGGATCATGCCGTCGATGCCTTCTTCCAGACCCACAAAGGCGCCGTAGGGAGTAAGGTTGCGGACCTGGCCCTTGATAACGGTGCCGATCGGGAAGCGGGATTCGATATCCGCCCAGGGATTGTCTTCCAGCTGGCGAACGCCGAGGGAGATTTTCTGTTCCTTCACGGAAATGGAAAGCACCACGGCTTCGATTTCCTGGTCCAGCTTCAGCACGTCGCTCGGACGGGTGATTCTCTTGACCCAGGACAGTTCAGAAACGTGCACCAGGCCTTCCACGCCCTTTTCCAGCTCCACGAAGGCGCCGTAAGGCAGAAGCTTGGTCACGCGGCCCTTGACATGGGAATTGATCGGGTACTTGCGTTCGATGTCCGCCCAGGGATTGTCCGTCATCTGCTTCAGGCCCAGGGAAACGCGTTCCTTTTCGCGGTCCACTTCCAGAATCACGACTTCCAGGGACTGGCCGATGTGGAGCATTTCGCTCGGGTGGTTCACGCGGCCCCAGCTCATATCCGTGATATGAAGCAGGCCGTCCATGCCGCGGAGGTCGACAAAGGCGCCGAAGTCCGTGATGTTCTTCACGAGGCCTTCCACCTTGTCGCCTTCCTTGACGGTTTCAAGGAAGCGCTGGCGCTGGTCGGCGCGTTCGGCTTCGATCACTTCGCGGCGGGAAAGGACGATGTTCTTGCGGTCGTCGTTCACCTTGACGATCTTGAATTCGTAAACCTTGCCCACGTATTCGTTCAGGTCGCGCGGGGGAATGATATCCACCTGGGAACCGGGAAGGAAGGCTTCCACGCCAACGTTGACCATGAGGCCACCCTTGACGACGCTCTTCACTTTACCCTTGACCAGGCCGCCATCGCGGTACACGCCCACGATCTTATCCCAGTTCTGCTTATGGGCGGCCTTTTCCTTGGAAAGGACGACGATGCCTTCGTCGTTTTCGAGGCGTTCCAGAAGGACCTCGATCTGGTCCCCCACTTCGATTTCCTCGTCTTCAAACTCGGAAATGGAAATAGCGCCTTCGGACTTGTAGCCGATGTCCACCAAAACGACTTGGGGACGGATTTCCTGGATGGTTCCGGTAACGATGGAACCTTCACGCAATTCGCGGAACTTGCTGTCAATAAGTTCCGCCAGTTCAGTTGTGCTCATTTAAATGGTTGATGAGTTAGTATTGCCGATTTTTCTCATGGCCCCTTATTGGCCGGCGGGCAATCGGGGCGCCTTCCCCCGCCGGGCGAAAAATCGGTTGCCTTCAATACCAGTTTCACGCAAGAACTCAAGGCTTTTCTTGAAAAACTCCTTCCGATTTTTTTACGGCCCTGCGGCGCCCCGACGGATGGCGGCAAAAACAAGCGCACAAAAACCTTGTAGCCCTCCCTCCCCATGTTAAATTCCGGCTAATGGGAAAATGCGGAACATCCGCATCCGTCAACCACTCCCGCCGCAAAGCCATGAAAAAAATCATCCTGTCCCTCCTCGCCGCCGGGCTGTCCTCCACAGCCCTTCTTCACGCCGCGGAAACCGTCAAACTGGACAAGCCGGACCTGGAACGGGGAGCGCCCGTTATGAAAGCCCTGTCCGACCGCCAATCCATCCGGAGCTTCTCTGAAAAAATGCTCTCCCAAAAAGATCTGTCAGACCTGCTCTGGGCCGCCAACGGAATCAACCGCCAGGAATCCGGCAAGCGTACCGCCCCGTCCGCCATGAACCGGCAGGACGTCAAAATTTACGTATGCACGAAAGACGCCTCCTACCTCTATGACCACAAGGCCCACGCCATGGTCCCCGTAAGCGACGGGGACGCGCGCCCGGCGGACGCGCCCGTTTGCCTGGTTCTTGTGACGGACACGGCGGAACCCTGGGCAGCCATGGACGCTGGCATCGTTTCCCAGAACATCTCCCTGTTCTGCTCCGGAACGGGACTGGCTACCTACCCACGGGCCAGCATGAACAAGGAGGCCCTGGCAAAAGCCCTGAAACTGGCCTCCCCCCAAACGCCCATGCTCTGCCATCCGGTAGGGTATAAAAAATAACAACTTCCGGTTCCATCCTTTGGATGGGCCGGAAAAGGGGCCATCCGGAACCGGAAATGAATTCCGCAACAGGCGGAATCAGGGCTCCGGCAGAATATCCACATAAATGCCGGGAGAGCTCCCTTCAATGGGCATCGCGCCTACCGTCCGGGCATAAAAATCGGCCGGCCCTACCCCGCCGATGATGCCGTAGGCATGCCCCATCTCACGGAGTGCGTTCAATGCGGAAACCAGCAAAACCTTGCCCACGCCGCTCTTGCGCGCCTCCTCCGCAACCCCCATGGGGCCAAGAAAACCGCGCGCCGTCACGTCATAGCAGGCAAAGCCAAGAATCTTCTTCTCCCGTGTGGCAATATAACAGGAAATGGGCTGGCGGCAGAATGCAGTCTTCGTTTCACTCACCCACTTGGGAGAAAAATTCCGGCCTACCCATCCAGCCACCAAATGGCGTTCATAAGCCCCCGGCCGCCGGATCAAAATGCCGTCCTTCTCCAGCTTCCGCAGCTCTTCTTCAATATCGGGCAAATCATACAGCCGTACCAGCATATCCATCATAACCCCGGCACCGTATCACAACCAAGTGCCGCGGCGAATAAAAAAAACTGGACAAACCCTCCTTTCAACCGTAGACTTCGCCGCACCACAAACAACGAGCTGTAGCGCAGGCTGGTAGCGCGCTTCGTTCGGGACGAAGAGGTCGCAGGTTCGAATCCTGTCAGCTCGACCATATTTCCCCATTGCAAGACCTTGTAATTCATTCATGTTACAAGGTCTTTCTCTTTTCCGACTTGTGTATTCCGCGACCTTGTTGATAAACTTTCCTGCCCCCGTACTTTTACTTGAACACCAGCTTGAGCCCTCTCTCCTGCGGTTCCATGCACAACAGCATTATCTTGTTCGTACGGAGAGATATGCACAGGAAAAGCAGCCTATCCATTCCGGAAATTTAATAGCCCCCGGCGCTCTGACGACTTGCGACATGGCTTTTATTCAAGGCCAGGCACCTGGCATGGGACTTTATCAGTCATCCGTCAAATTCCCATTGCCCAGAGCCTGCTTCTTTTTCTAAAATACAGGTAATGAGTGAATACTTCCTGAAACTCCCCGGCGATTCCCAGCCGAGAGCCTATTCCGAATATGAAGTCCGTGAATTTCTGGGACAGGGCGTGATCGACTCAACAACGCTCACCTGGAAACAGGGCATGGATGGATGGCAGCCTGTGGACCAGGTTCTGCCGTCAATGTCCCCCGTCCGGAAAGAATTGCAGGAGGCAGAAGAGGAAAACCAGCCAGCGGAACAGGAATACCGTTTGCGTTATCCTCTGGCCGGGCTTGCCAAATTATCCATCCTGGCGTGCTTCGTGCTGCTGCCTTTCATGCTCTGGAGCAGCTGGATTGTTTTCTCCAACAACGTCACCAATTATGAGGAAATCCAGATGCTCATCCAGCAGAACATGGCTCACCTGCCGTCCTTCGCGGTTCCGCTGGTTTTCCTTTTCAGCATCCTGTTCATTCCTTCCCTGCTCATCCAGTTGATCTGGCTGTACCGGGCATCCGCCAATGTCCAGGGCTTCCAAATTCCGGGGCTGCGGTTCACGCCATTCCTGAGCGTCCTCCTGAGCTGCATGCCGGTAGTCGGCATGGTGCTCAATGCCCTGATCCTTCAGGAATTATACCGGGCTTCAAAGAATCCGGCGGCATGGATGCTGCAAGCCCCCTCCCGGTCGCTGCGGCTGTATCTGCTCGTTACCACGGCTTTGACCCTGTGCGCGCTCTTCCCCTTTGGGGCGGAACATTACCTGACGGCATTTCTGGTGATCGGCTCGCTGATGACGGCGGCCAGCATTCTGTGGCTGGTCTGCGTCCTGCAAATCACCAGGAAGCAGCAGGAGCTGGTCTCCAAAAATCCGGACACACGCTCCTGACGGGGAAAACGCCGGGGTTAGCGGTCTCCCTTTTCCTCCGTGTCCGGACGGTCGTCCGGAAGGATTTTATCCAGCGCTTCCATACTATTGTCCTTGTACAGGTTCTCCAGCAGCTTTTCCCATCCCGCCGCCATTTGAACCTGTTTCAGGGCAATAACGGGATCAGGCATCATCATTTCCGGGGAGGGAGCGTATCGTTTCAATACTTCATCCGGATTGATCCGGTTGAACGTCGTTTTTCCATAGCCCGGCATTCCCGCTTCATGGGCGATGGATTCAATCATCTCAAAATGCAGATGCGCCAGATAATTGCCGTGCGCCGTTCCGACCGTGCCGATCTGCTCTCCGCGCCCCACCAGCGCCCCCAAAGGAATGTCGCTGACGGTTTTCAAATGAGCGTACAGGCTCTGCACAAAACGCCCGTCCGGCAGGCGGTGGAGCAGGACGACGACATTGCCCCAGTCCGGCGAAGGCTCTCCCGCGTAAATCAATAACCCGCGTCCGGCGGCCCTCACGGGCAGTCCCTCATCCGTGTTCTCGCCACCAATCCCATTCAAATCCTGTCCGGTATGCCTCCCTCCACGGGCGGCATTCATATCACCCAGTCCCTGGGCAACATAGGTAAAGGCGCCATTTTCATCTCCGAGAGGGGACGTGAACGCATCCGCCAGCGGAGCCTTTGCCAGCTCCTGGGGCGTCAGCAAAATCATCCGGTAATCCACAGGCACCGGAGCAGACCGGGGAACATCCTCATCATAAATATTATGGCGCATCCCGGCATCCGGAGAGGCGGCATGGCTGGTTTTATACCAGGCAAACGCCGTAATCAGGATGCAGGCCGTTCCCAGAAGGCCCAGAATGACGCGGGATGTCGTCTTGTCTATCATCGTGCCGACTTTATATCCAATGAGCCGGATTTACAATCACAAGATGGTCAGTCCAGCGTCTCCGGAAACTTTTCCGTCCACAATTCGCGCGCCGCACGGATATCCTCCGCGGAAGCGCGTCCGGAGAGTTCCCAGACGAGCGGAACTCCATGCGGGAAAAAAGGCAGCAGGCGTTCAAACGGCACTCCGCCGCCCAGCAGGGGAACCTGGTGGTCCCGCGACGGCCACTTGACGTCGTTTACATGCCCACCTATCAAATGGGAAGACATCCTGCGGAGAAATTGTTCATGATTCAATATAAGGAGATTGTGCTTCCTTTGAATATGACCGAAGTCATGCCAGTACCCGATGAAGGGATTTTCCCCAAATTCCTGCATCAGCAGGCCCATTTCATCCTCGCTGGGAACCTGTTCATAATGGCTGCGCCCTTCAATGCCCAGCTTTACGCCAAGTTCCGCAGCATGGGGCAGAAGCTGCCGGATGGCCTCACGGGCACGTTCCAGATAAACGGGAGCAAGCCGGTTGCGGCGGCGCACAAACTCTCCCTTGGTTCCGGCAAATGACTCCGTTTCCACCATTCCCTGACGCGCCAGGCTCTGCAAATGAGCCGTATCCGTACGCTTCACCAGAGGTTCCACCGTCCCCATGTGCAGCACAATGTATCCGGCGCCCAGGGCGGCCCCCTGCTCCATGGATTTTTTCGTCAGCTCAATCGCCTTGGCGCGCACCTGCGGCAAATCTGCGGTAAACGGCCTGCTGTCCGGAGCGTCCCCCACCTCGTCGATGGGTGCCGGGAAATAATTATGGACCCCGGCCACCTGAACCTTTCCGGCTTCCACCGCCCTCATGATGCCGGGCAGAAGGGAAAGCTTGATGCCGTGGGAAAGTTCCACATGGTCAAATCCCAGGGAGAGGATTTCATCAATCATCTCTTCCCCGTCCTGGTGGCGGTGGGAGTTCCAGCATGTAGAAAATACCAGCATAGGCAACGGTCAACTGTTATGAACTGATGGAGCCGGGTTCCGTATAGGAATCCTTCATCCATTCCCTGACGGCGGCAGTCATGCTGCCGGCCACATCCGCTCGCGGTTTGACGAAGGCCGGGACAAACCACGGGAACGCCCCCACCAGGTCATGAATCACCACCACGTCCCCGTCACACGTATGCGCGCCGGAACCGATGCCCAGCGTGGGAATGGGGGAATGCACGGTAATCTGGCGGGCCGCATGAGGCGTCACGCCCTCCACGACCACAGCGCAGGCGCCCGCCTCCGCCACGGCTTCCACATCCTTTACCAGGGCTTCCTCCTCAGCGGAGGATTTCCCTTTGATTTTATATCCGCCTTCCTCCAGCACCTTTTGCGGCAAGAGGCCGATATGCCCTACCACGGGAATGCCGGCATCCACAATGGCACGGATCTTTTCCGCCTGGGCGGCTCCCCCCTCCAGCTTGACGGCGTCCGCTCCGGCCTGGAACAGCCTCCTTGCAGACTGCACGGCCTGCTCCACCGTATCATAGGTATGAATGGGCATATCTCCCACCAGCAGGGCATTCTTCACGCCGCGCGCCGTGGCTTCCACATGGTGAATCATGTGGTCCAGCGTCACATGGGTGGTATCCGGAAACCCCAGAAGCACCATTCCCACGGAATCGCCTACCAGCACAATATCCACGCCGGCCTCATCCAGAAGGCGGCCCGTAGGGTAGTCATAAGCAGTCACCAGCGTCACGTGCCGCCTGTTCTTGCAGGCGCGGATGCGTTCCGCTTTTTCAAGAGATTGATTCATGATGTTCTATAAACATGCAGTTACCAGCGTTCCGATACCAGGAGCGGGTCAGCCTCATCCGTATCCAGTTCCGCCAGCAGGCAAGAAACCGTTTTAGCCTGGCGGGGCAGAATGAGGTCCGGCCTGATGTCGGAAAGAGGCTTCAAGACAAATTTTCTCAAATGAGCCCTGGGATGGGGGAGAATCAGGCGGGGCGGATCGTTGACCACCATGTCCCCCGCGTAAATGATGTCCACGTCCGCCGTACGGGGTTCGCAGCGGATTCCGGAGCGGATGCGTCCCAGGGCGCGTTCTATGCCCTGGCAATGCACCAGCAGTTCTTCCACCGTACCGGGCCAGGTGAACTCCACCACGGCATTCAAATAATCATCCGCGCCATGCGGACATCCCTGCGGACTGGTAGCATACAGGGAGGATTGCAGGAAAGGATCGTCGGACAGGCTCATCTTCAGCAGATGGTCCCTGGCCTGAACCATCAGGCTGTTTTTGTCCCCCATATTGGATCCCAGTGCGATGCCGGCTCTCTTCATCAGCAAAAAAGGCATCATGGCCGTTCCGGGAAGGGGGGACGGCCATGATGCGGAAAAATTATAATTGGGAAAGGCCCAGAACGTCTTCCATGGTATACAGCCCCGGTTCCCTGCCCTGCAGCCAGAGAGCTGCACGGACCGCTCCGGAGGCAAACGTCATGCGGCTGGATGCCTTGTGGGTAAGCTCCAAACGTTCTCCGTCAGAGGCGAACACCACGGTATGGTCTCCTACTACATCCCCTCCGCGCAGGGAATGCATGCCTATTTCATTGGCGGGACGGGGACCCACCAGGCCTTCGCGGCCAAAAACCACGCTGTCTTCATAATTCCTGCCAATGGCGCCGGACAGGATTTCCGCCAGCGTCCGGGCCGTGCCGGAAGGAGCGTCAATCTTGTGGCGGTGATGCATTTCCATCACCTCAATGTCGCAGCTGCCGCCCAGGATCTGGGCCGCCTTGCGCGTCAGCCAGAACAGGGCGTTCACTCCTGCGGAATAGTTGGACGCGAATACGATCGGGATGGATGCGGCTGCATCCATAATCTCCTGACGTTCCAGCTCCGTATGCCCCGTGGTGCCTATCACCAGGGGCTTGTTATTGGCTACGGCTTCCGCCAGCAGGGTGCTGGTGAAAGCATGGTGGGAAAAATCAATGGCGACGTCGCATTTGGCAAGGGCCGGATAAAGCTCCTGCCCCTGGTCGTACGTGGCGCCCACGCAGGTGTCCGGATTCTGCGTCACCGCCTCCTGGACAGCGTGGCCCATGCGGCCCGAAATGCCTGTAACAAGAATGGAAATCATATAGTTGAGATATCAAAGAACGTTGAAACGTTGAAGAAGCGCGGAAAGCTGGGCTTCCTTTTCTTCCGGCAAAGGAACCAGCGGAAGCCGCACGCCGGGCTGAATATCCCCCCTCAGCGCCAGCGCCGCCTTGATCGGGACGGGGTTGGAATCCAGTGTCATGAGGCCCTTCATCAGTGGATAAAATGTTTTCTGGAGGGAAAGCATTTCACCCATATTCTGATCCAGGCCGGCTTTCACGATGGAATTCATGATTCCGGGAACCAGATTGGACGTTACGGAAACCAAGCCACTGGCGCCACAGGCCATAAAGGGAACCGTCAGGCCGTCATCACCGCACAGGACGGTAAAATCTTCCGGAACCACCTGCATCAGCTGGTTCACGCGGTCCACGCTGCCGCCGGCCTCTTTCACGCAAATAATGTGGGGACAGTCCTTTGCCAGGCGTCCCACCGTCTCCACGCTGATTTCAATACCGCAACGGCCCGGGATGCTGTACAGCATGATCGGCAGGCGGGTGGCGTCCGCAATGGCCTTGAAATGGGCATAAACGCCATCCTGGGAGGGCTTGTTGTAATAAGGGCACACCTGAAGCGTACCGTCCACGCCCATCTTCTCCGCCTCCTGGGTCATATGGATGGCCTCCGCGGTAGAATTGGCCCCCGTACCTGCAACTACCTGAATGCGGCCTGCCGCGCTCTCCACGGCCAGTTCAATCACCCTCAAGTGTTCTTTTACAGTCAAGGTGGGGGATTCACCCGTGGTGCCGACGGCCACAATGCCGGCCACGCCGGCAGCCACCTGGGCTTCCACAAGCATTCTAAAAGCCTCTTCATCGACCCGATTGCCGACAAACGGAGTCACAATTGCTGTATAAAGACCTTGAAACTTCATAACCTTACTTGGAAATATACTATATTAACAGACACTTTTTGTCACGACAGAATACAGAAATATGGCATGCCTGTTAGGCATCCCGGAATACCGTCCGGGAACAGACGGAACAAAATTCCAGACAGGAGTTGAACAAGGAAAGGGATGCTTCCGTCCTCATGCCGGGCTTCCAAGCGGCTTTTCTTCCATTGACAACGATGTATTCACGGTGAATATGACGCCCTTCCCTCCCGCACAGAAATAACGCCGCCGCACACGCGGAGGAAGCCAGCCTGGACTGGGAGACGTGCCGAAATACCGGACGGTGAATCACAACCTGGTTTATCCTGACGTCCTTCCTATTCAGACAATTTTCCAACCCTGCGGCATCTTCCTTCCAACACTGCTCCCTCCATCTTACCTTTCTTCCGGAACGGGAGACCATATTCACGACCATGGCGCCGGAAACAAAAGCGTGCTCAAGCAGAATGGACAGGCGACTGCGTGCGGAACAATTCAGGCCCTGCACCTCAACCGCGGCATCCTCACAGTTGATCAAATAATCGACTCGTCCATAGAGGGTATGTACCAGCCCTGCGAAGGAAGCCAGATCCGGAGGATGGCCCAGACAGCCCGACATGCCAAAGTGATTGCCCCCTGGCAGACAGTCCACCACGCGGGAAGACTCTTCACCGGCTTCATGCAACATGGCAACCACAGTTCCCCGGCACGCAAACGCCTTGGCGGCGAGGTATCCTATGTTGCCGGCGTTCCCCAGGATGACCGCAACGGGCTTCTGAATGATATGGGATTTCATACGCCGCCATTTTTGATGGAAGAACGGGTGCCGTCAATAGCAGGGATATCCTTAAACCGTTAAGAAAGAAAGAGGGATAGTTAAGGAAATGTTACGTAAGGTAAGAACTCTATTACGACAGGGATAGCCGTCCTCCTTGTTTGCCTCATCCTCCTTCAGTTCCACTTAGCCGGAGGAAGGAAGATCGCGCCATCAAGAAAACGAACAAGCCCCGCCAGTTGAGGAACTGGCGGGGCCTGATGAAAAAAAATCCCGGCGGCGACCTACTCTTGCGGGACCTATCGTCCGACTACCATTGGCGCGGCAGCGTTTCACTTCCGGGTTCGGAACGGGACCGGGTGGGACCACTGCGCTCTGGCCACCGGGCTTCAGGGGGAAGAGGGCTTTTTTTCTCTTCATCCTGCCTGCCCGGGAGCCCTTGGGGGGCTTTGAGGGGGATTTTTTAAGGGTTGTTGTGTGTGTGGCTAAGAAGATTTCCTCTCGTTACGAGGGGAAGGAATCAGCGTAAACTGACATCTGCGTGGCTGGTGGTGTTACTTTTAAACATACATCCAATGAACAAGACAACAGCAAGTTGTTATTCACGAACGGGAGTGATGTAATATGATGAAGTCTATTGGTGATTAGTATCGCTTGGCTCAATACATTGCTGCACTTACACCTGCGACCTATCAACGTGGTGGTCTTCCACGAACCTATAGGGAAAACTCATCTTGGGATGGGCTTGGCGCTTAGATGCTTTCAGCGCTTATCCCGTCCGCACTTAGCTACTCGGCCATGCACTTGACAGTACAACCGATGCACCAGTGGTGCGTCAGACCCGGTCCTCTCGTACTAAGGTCTGAACCCCTCAATTTTCCAACGCCCACAGAGGATAGAGGACCGAACTGTCTCGCGACGTTCTGAACCCAGCTCGCGTGCCGCTTTAACCGGCGAACAGCCGGACCCTTGGGACCTTCTCCAGCCCCAGGATGCGACGAGCCGACATCGAGGTGCCAAACCACGCCGTCGATATGAACTCTTGGGCGTGATCAGCCTGTTATCCCTAAGGTACCTTTTATCCGTTGAGCGACGGCAATTCCACTTTCTACCGCCGGATCACTTGGGCCTGCTTTCGCATCTGCTCGACTTGTTGGTCTCACAGTTAGGCGGGCTTATGCCCATGCACTCGACACCCGGTTGCCAACCGGGCTGAGCCCACCTTCGCGCTCCTCCGTTACTCTTTGGGAGGATACCGCCCCAGTAAAACTGACCGGCTGACACGGTCCTCTGGCCGGATTCACGGCTCAGGGTTAGATCCTCCAGTTTCAAAGGGTGGTGTCTCATTGATGACTCCGACGCCCCCTAAAGGGCGTCTTCAGCGTCTCCCACTTACTCTGAGCATTAAAACCGAAGAAACAATGACAGCTTACAGTTAAGGTCTATAGGGTCTTTCCGTCCTTCTGCGGGTAGGCGGCATCTTCACCGCCACTACAATTTCACTGAGCGCCTGGTTGAGACAGTGCCCAACTCGTTTCACGATTCGTGCAGGTCGGAACTTACCCGACAAGGAATTTCGCTACCTTAGGACCGTTATAGTTACGGCCGACATTCACCGGGACTTGGGTTCAGAGCTTCGCCTTGCGGCTAACCCCTTGCCTTAATCTTTCGGCATTGGTCACGTGTCACACCCTATACTTCGACTTGCGTCTTTGCAGAGTGCTGTGTTTTTGATAAACAGTCGGTTGGGCCATTTCTCTGCGGCCTGCATCGCTGCAGGCACCCCTTCTTCCGAAGTTACGGGGCTAATTTGCCGAGTTCCTTAACCAGGTTTCACTCTTACGCCTTGGTATATTCTACCCACCCACCTGTGTCGGTTTGCGGTACGGGTCGCTTAGCATACGCTGGGGCTTTTCTTGGCACTCGATCCAATGATGCGCTGAGTCCGTGGACTCAACTCGGAATTCAATAACCTAGTCATCTTTTCTCATGCGTCCCCCCAGTTTAAGGGTCGCGAGCTCAGGATTATTAACCTGATATCCATCGCCTACGCCTCTCGGCCTCGGCTTAGGTCCCGGCTAACCCAGGGACGAAACACGTTGCCCTGGAAACCTCGGGTTTACGGCGGCCGGGGATTTCACCCGGCTTTACGTTACTCATGTCTGCATACTCACTTGCATGTGCTCCAGGGTCAGTCGCCATCACCCTTCAACGCGCATGCAACGCTCTTCTACCACTCTACCGTAAGGTAAAGTCCAGAGCTTCGGTATAACGCTTGATCGCCAATCATTTTCGGCGCAGGATCACTCGATGAGTAAGCTATTACGCATTTTTTAAATGGTGGCTGCTTCTAAGCCAACATCCTCACTGTCTGTGTAATCCCACATCCTTTCCACTGAGCGTTATTTAGGCACCTTAGCTGCTGGTCTGGGTTGTTTCCCTCTCGACAATGAAGCTTATCCCCCACTGTCTCACTGCCACGTTCCATTGCACGGTATTCGGAGTTTGATAAGGTTTGGTAAGCGGGTGTGCCCCCTAGCCTTGTCAGTGCTCTACCCCCGCGCATCAGCACGTGACGCTGCACCTAAATGCATTTCGAAGAGAACCAGCTATCACGGGGTTTGATTAGCCTTTCACTCCTACCCTCAGCTCATCAGAGAACTTTTCAACGTTCACCTGTTCGGTCCTCCACATGGTTTTACCCATGCTTCAACCTGGCCAAGGGTAGGTCACCTCCGCTTCGGGTCCAGTACCTGCGACTTAATTCGCCCTATTCGGACTTGCTTTCGCTGCGACTCCGGGCCGGAAGCCCTTAGTCTTGCCACAAACACTGACTCGCAGACTCATTAAACAAAAGGCACGCCATCGCAGATTGCTCTGCTCTGACACTTTGTAGACATACGGTTTCAGGTTCTATTTCACTCCGCTCACAGCGGTTCTTTTCACCTTTCCCTCGCGGTACTTGTTCACTATCGGTCGCCAACTAGTATTTAGCCTTGCGCGGTGGTCCGCGCTGATTCATACATCGTTCCACGTGTGATGTATTACTCAGGATCCCACTAATTCCCACGCTGGATTTCGTCTACAGGGCTTTCACCTTCTACGGCCAGCCTTTCCAGGCTGTTCTACTATCCAGTATGGTCGAATATCTCGTGGTCCTACAACCCCGAAGGAGTACCTTCGGTTTGGGCTCCATCCGCTTTCGCTCGCCACTACTTACGGAATCGATTTCTCTTTCTTTTCCTCCGCTTACTGAGATGTTTCACTTCAGCGGGTTTCGCGTTTCATACCCTATGTATTCAGGTATGAACGATCGAGTATTGCCTCGATCAGGTTACCCCATTCGGATACCCCCGGATCATCGCTTGCTTGCAGCTTCCCGAGGATTTTCGCAGCTTGCCGCGTCCTTCTTCGCCTGTTGGCACCAAGGCATTCACCGTACGCCCTTACTTACTTCATCATATTGCAAAAGTTTTTTACCACTTCCACAATACCACAAAGCCCTTTCGTGACTTACTGTATTGTCTTATTTCTTGGTATGCATGTTTTAAATTGTGTATTGTAGTTGTTTTTCAACTACCCACTTTGTTGGAAAGCAATTGCTTCTCAGCAATTGTTTTCTTTGCCACGCAGATGTCAATTTTCGCTTTCCCTCAATAATCGATTTTTTTGGTGGGCCTGACAGGACTTGAACCTGTGACCCCGCGCTTATCAAGCGCGTGCTCTAACCAACTGAGCTACAGGCCCGGTTTTGGGTCTCGCAGAGGCAGTTAACAGTGAACAGGCAATAGTTAATAGCCATTTATCGTTCTCCGTTGCCGCCTTCTTACCGAAACTGGTGGAGGCACGGGGACTCGAACCCCGGACATCCAGCTTGCAAAGCTGGCGCTCTACCAACTGAGCTATACCCCCAGTTGCGGTTCTTTTTGAAAAAAGGTCGTCACGCACGTCGTGCCTAGTTTCGCTCCAAGCGAACTGGCTGTTTACACATCTTTGGTTCGTTGCGGGCCCTCGCGGGTTTCGCTCTCTCTTCCCTCGGGAAGAGATCCGACCTGTGCATTTTTCATGCACTTTCTCCATAGAAAGGAGGTGATCCAGCCGCAGGTTCCCCTACGGCTACCTTGTTACGACTTCATCCCAGTTACCAGTCTCACCTTAGGACCCTGCCTCCTTGCGGTTGGCTTCAGATACTTCGGGTGCGACCGGCTTCCATGATGTGACGGGCGGTGTGTACAAGACCCGGGAACGTATTCACGGCGCCGTAGCTGATGCGCCATTACTAGCGATTCCGGCTTCGTGTAGGCGGGTTGCAGCCTACAGTCCGAACTGGGCCCAGTTTTTAGGATTTCCTCCGCCTCGCGGCTTCGGCCCCCTCTGTACTGGGCATTGTAGTACGTGTGCAGCCCTGGGCATAAGGGCCATACTGACCTGACGTCGTCCCCACCTTCCTCCCAGTTGATCTGGGCAGTCTCGCCAGAGTCCCCACCTTTACGTGCTGGTAACTGGCAACAGGGGTTGCGCTCGTTGCTGGACTTAACCAAACATCTCACGACACGAGCTGACGACGGCCATGCAGCACCTGTGTAACGCCTCCGAAGAGTCGCATGCTTTCACATGTTGTTCATTACATGTCAAGCCCAGGTAAGGTTCTTCGCGTTGCATCGAATTAAGCCACATACTCCACCGCTTGTGCGGGTCCCCGTCAATTTCTTTGAGTTTTAATCTTGCGACCGTACTCCCCAGGCGGCACGCTTAACGCGTTAGCTCCGGCACGCAGGGGGTCGATTCCCCGCACACCAAGCGTGCACCGTTTACTGCCAGGACTACAGGGGTATCTAATCCCTTTCGCTCCCCTGGCCTTCGTGCCTCAGCGTCAGTTAATGTCCAGGAACCCGCCTTCGCCACGAGTGTTCCTCTCGATATCTACGCATTTCACTGCTACACCGAGAATTCCGGTTCCCCCTCCATTACTCTAGTCTCGCAGTATCATGTGCAGTCCGGGGGTTGAGCCCCCGCCTTTCACACACGACTTACGAAACCGCCTACGCACGCTTTACGCCCAGTGATTCCGAACAACGCTTGAGACCTCTGTATTACCGCGGCTGCTGGCACAGAGTTAGCCGTCTCTTCCTCTTGTGGTACTATCTTTTTAATTTGCTCCCACATGACAGGGGTTTACAATCCGAAGACCTTCATTCCCCCACGCGGCGTCGCACCATCAGGGTTTCCCCCATTGTGAATGATTCTCGACTGCTGCCACCCGTAGGTGTCTGGACCGTGTCTCAGTTCCAGTGTGGCCGGACATCCTCTCAGACCGGCTACCCGTCATCGCCTTGGTGAGCCGTTACCTCACCAACTAACTAATAGGACGCGAGCCCATCCCCAAGCGCATTGCTGCTTTAATCTTGCGATTTTATGCGGTATTAATCCCAGTTTCCCGGGGCTATCCCACTCTTGGGGGCAGGTTACTCACGTGTTACTCACCCGTGCGCCACTAGAGAATTATTAGCAAGCTAGCAATTCTCTCGTTCGACTTGCATGTCTTATCCACGCCGCCAGCGTTCGTTCTGAGCCAGAATCAAACTCTCCATCAAATATAATTTTTGAAATTGCTGGACCAAATGGAATCTTTCGATTTCATCTGCGCCATGCTTCAGTCAGCTCTTCCCTCAAGTTGTGTCTCTTGAGGTCCTCTTCGCTCTGCCAAGCACGGCGCGCGTCACGACCTTTTTTCTTTCCCCTTGCTTCTACCAATCCGCCCCTCTCGGAGCTAGGTCGCTCCTTCGGGTTTTTTCTCCCTCACACGTCTCTCGACGCATTCAGGAAAACCCTCGGCGGGTTCGGTAGTCATTCCCTTGAAATCTTCTTATCGGCCCCTTTAATGAGGCTCTTCCGGGTGGCCGGCCCCGGCTTCATTCAGGCCCTCTTCCGAGTCCCTCCTGCCGCCGGGCTTTTCATCCCGTCGCCGTGTTGGCGTGCCGAGAAGTCTACCATTTTCACCTCCCTTGTCAATTTTTTTCGAGTCGTTTTTTGTGAGAGTCTTTCACCCATTTTGTCACGTCCATTCATAACTTCCAATTTATAAAATAGTTAGGCTTTTGTCATACTCCCCCTCCCTCGTGCCATTTTTTTGAACATTTTCTTTTCGGATGGCGCAGCAGTCTTCCCAAAGGTCCAGGAGCCCTTCCCTTTGCCGGCGAGAACGAGAGGGGGCTTTCTTCCTTTTTACGATATCGGCGCCCTGGAGAAAAGAAGGGGGGAAGAAGGGCTGGCCAAGCGAGGAGTTTCAACAGCCCAAGGGGGAAGAGGTTTTCTTTTTTCCTTTTACAAGGGCCGACGGCTCGCCTTCTCTGCCGATACCTTTATTTCTACCCCTTACTTTCTTTTCCTCCAAGGCCACGCACGGACGGGGATTCTTTTTTCCGCGCCCTCACCGTTCGATATTTCCGCGCCCTGTCTCACTTAACCCTTCCCATGAACAATCCCCGCCTGAATTTTGTCTAATCGCGCATGAAGAATCAGGAAATCCACTTGCCAACGCCCGACCCCGAGCATCCTTATGGAGGAGGAAACGGACGTTACCGTTTTCCGGATATCAACGGCATGAATTTGCTGGGGGATAACGTTTCCCTTCCACCCATCGTGCCTAAAAGCTTCCATATCATGCTGACCGTTTTTCATCCGGAAACCCTGTACAGCATGAAGAAGTGGCTTCCGTTCTGCGAAGACCTCCGCAAGCAGTACAAGCATACGCCCACCCCGGTGGAGTACAATATTCTGCTGGTCCTGCAGCCGCCTCCCATTGAGGGGGACGTTCCCGCCTTTACACAGGCCCTGGGGGATATTCCGGATTTCTACATGAAGACCAATTCCCTTATTTCCTATTACGACCAGGCTTTCGTGCGCCGCAGGCTTTCCCTCCACAAGAAGGCGGAGACCGCGATTGTACTGCTGGACGGCAACGGCAATATCATCTGGAAGGATGACGGCGGCTTTACGCCTGCACGCGCGGAACATTTAAAGGTTATTCTGGAAACCCTTTCCCCGCTGGCGCCTAAGACAAGGACGCATTAGAGGCGGATTGCATCTTCTTTGCCTCATTCGCACTTTCCGTTTGAGCTTCCTTCCGGAATGCCTCATACTGGCCCCATGCCTACCATTTCTCTTGCTCTCGGGGAACGTTCCTACGATATCCACGTGGAAAACGGCGCGCTGGACCGCGTGGGTGAGTTTGCCTACCGCGCCGGACTGGACGGCAAGATTGCGATTATTACGGATACCTGCGTAGCCCCGCTTTATGCGGAACGCGTGATGAAGTCCCTGGAGAGCGCTGGGTTCATGCCCAGCCTGCATGTGGTGGATGCCGGAGAAGCGTCCAAGAATATGCTGCAGGCCCAGGAACTGTGTTCCGAGCTGGTACGGGCGGGCATTGACCGCACCGGGTGCATTGCCGCCCTGGGCGGCGGCGTGGTGGGAGACCTGGCCGGCTTCGTAGCTTCCATTTATTACCGCGGCATTCCTTTCATGCAGATTCCTACGACGGTAGTCGCCCAGGTGGACAGTTCCGTAGGGGGCAAGACTGCCGTCAATATTCCGGAAGGGAAAAACCTGGCAGGCGCGTTCCATCAGCCGGCCGTTGTCGTGATCGACCCCACCACGCTGGTGACCCTGGACCGCCGCACGCTGGCGGAAGGCCTGGCGGAAGCCGCCAAGCACGCGGCCATCCGGGATGCTTCCATGCTCCATGAATTGAAAGGCCTGGGACCGGAGCTTTCCATCGGCTTTTCCCTGAATACCATCGCCAAACTCCCCGATCTGATTGCCCGGAACGTGGCGATCAAGGCCCGCATCGTGGAGAATGATGAATTGGAAACACTGGATATCCGCGCCCTGCTCAATTTCGGCCATACCATCGGCCACGGCATTGAAGCCGCTGTTCCCTACGGCACCATCCTGCACGGGGAAGCCGTGGCGCTCGGCATGCGCGCCGCCCTGTTCCTGAGCGAACGGAAAGCCGGGTTGAGCTCTTCCGACGCCAAGAAGATTCTTTGCACCCTCCAGGCTCTGGAACTTCCCCTGGTTCTCCCGGATGACATTGATACGGAAACGGTTCTCAAGAAGACAGCGTCCGACAAGAAGTTCCGGGCCGGAACCATCCGCTTCGTTCTGCTTTCCAAGGCGGGGGAAGCAGGCATTTCCAAGAAGATTACGCGGGAAGATATGGCGGAAGCCATTGAAGAATTGCGCCGCCCCCTGCCCTGAGCTTCCTTTTTACGGCGTTGCCCCATCAGCCGGGCAAAAAAATTCCGGAGAACGGAAGGGGAGCATCTTTCCGCTCCTTTTCCTCCAGCATGTTTTTCCAGCAGGAGAAAGATTCAGAGTGTTTCCCTGAACCGCAGAAAAACCGTCCCCTCCGGAACAGCCTGGAAGCCGGGACATTTATTTTCCGTATCCGGCGCCCGAAAAGCAACGCCTCTCCCTTCCCGGAAGAACGGGATGGGAAAGGCGCAGAAACAGTCCATCGTTTCCCGGCACGGGGAATTTACTTTTTCGGCTCGTCCGGGGTAGGTTCAAAGCCATCCACGTCCAGAGGCACGCTGCCCGTGTATTCCCCGGCGTCAAACTGGATGCCCTTCAAGGCGTCTTCCAGGGACAGGGAGCCATAGCATTCCCGGCTGGCCAGACGGAGCAGTTCATTCATGATGTTCACGCTTTCTTGATGGGGAATGTCCTTGGGAAGGGCCACGGCCAGCTCCTTCACCTCCGCCGCATGGGCGTTTGCCGTAGCCTGGTCCTGAATAAGAAGGAGAACGGCCAGGATTTTTTCTCCCGGCGTTTTGGGAACGGCCTGTTCGCTGGCGGCAGAGGCATCCGGGGATTGATCCTGTTTTTTGCCGCCGTCACAGGAAACAAGGGCAAATGCCGCCAAAACCGCTGTAAAAGGAATGAGATTTTGCTTCATCATGATGATTGGTTGGAAAGCCGGAGGCCTCATTGGATTTATCATGAACACTGGGGATTCCGGAGTCAAATCAGTTTTTTACTCTCACGAAATGTTTTTTCAGACAAAATATTCCGCAGCGTGCGCTTTGCTTTCTGAACAGGGGGAGTAGCCCTGTTCAACCTAATAGCCAGAATATAGTGCATTCATTGGTTCCCTCAGTAGACGCAATTTCCGGAAACGGAGGTTGCGTCTACTTTTTGCGTCACCATTTCAATACAGCGTTTGATTCCATGGGCTGACGCCGTATAATTCCGCTGAGATGGGTTACCCTATTTGGAACAGACGCCGTTTTTTGAGAACCGCCGCTGGAACGGCCGGGTTCCTGGCAGCCATGCCCTATCTGAACGCCGCGGAAGCCCTGACGGACGCAAGACCGCTCAAGGTGGGCCTGGTAGGCTGCGGAGGCCGCGGCCTGGGCGCCATGAAGAACGCGCTGGACGCCGACCCCGGAACGGTAGTCTGGGCGCTGGCGGACGTGTTTCGGGAACGGATTGATTTCGGCTCCAATTTGCTGACGGAACAGTACGGCAGCCGCGTCCAGCTGGACAAGAGCCGCCTGTTCGACGGCCTGGACGGTTACAAGAAGCTGCTTCAAACGGATATTGACGTGGTGCTGCTCTGCACGCCTCCCGCCTTCCGTCCGGAGCATCTGGCGGCGGCCATTGACGCCGGCAAGCACATTTATGCGGAGAAGCCCGTGGCGGTGGACGTTCCCGGCGTGCTTTCCGTGCTGGAGTCCGCGCGTCTGGCAAAGCTTAAAAATCTGGTGATTCTGGACGGGTTCTGCTGGCGCTATGACAAGGCGAATGAGGAAGCCCACCGCAAGCTTTCCTCCGGAGAACTGGGACGCGTGCTTTCCTTTGACGGGCTGTATTACACCACGCCCCCCAAATCCCCGCTGGCTCTGGATTCCCGCCCTTCCTCGGATACGGACGTGGCGTGGGCCCTCCGCAACTGGACCGCCTGGAACTGGCTGAGCGGCGGCCAGTTCGTGGAACAGATCGTCCACACGATCGACGGCATGGTATGGTCCATGAACGAGCAGCTTCCGCTGGCGGCCTTCGGCTCCGGAGGACGCGCCCAGCGCCGGGACGACGGCGACGTGTGGGACCATTACGACGTTTATTTCGAGTACGACCACAACGTGGCCGCCCACATTTCATGCAGGCAGTGGGTAGGCTGCCACGGGGAGATCGTGGACCGGACGGTTTGTGAAAAAGGGATGCTGGTCACCCCGTACCGCCCCCATATCCAGGCGGATAAGCGCTGGCGTTTCCGCGGGGAACGGGGCAATATGTACGCGGACACGCACGTGGCCTTTTACCGTTTCCTCCGCTCCGGAACCTGGAAACAAACGCTGGAAAGCGCGGCCAATAAAACGCTGGTCGCCATCATGGGGCGTGAAGCGGCCCATACCGGGCAGCGCATCACCTGGGAACAGATTAAGAAGAGCGCCACGCGGCTGGTGCCTGAAGACCTGACGATGGATACGCCTCTGCCTCCCGCCCGCATTCCGCGGCCGGGCAGAGCGGCCTGACGGCGGGTCCCGCCTTTTCTCTCTACCGGACCATGGCCAACATCTTTCCACCCAATACCAACAGGCGCTTTTACGGAGGCGTCGCGCTGATTGCGCTCGCCGCCGCGCTGGCGCTGGGTGGGGTGTATTACGTCAATTTCCAGATTCCGGAGTATGAACCCGTGCAGCCGGTGCGTTTTTCCCACAAGCTCCACGCCGGAGACCTGAAGATGAGCTGCACGGCCTGCCACAGCGCCGCCCAGCGCTCTCCCAGGGCCGGCATTCCGGATACGAAGTCCTGCCTGGGCTGCCACCAGCATATTCTCCCGGACAGCCCGCTCATCGCTCCGCTGCGAGCGGCGGCGGACCCCCAATTTCCCGGCTATACGGGGGAACCGGTCCGCTGGGTCATGGTCAACCGCCTGTCCGGCCATGCCTATTTCAACCACATGGCCCACCTGAACCGCGGCATCGGCTGCACTTCCTGCCATGGGGACGTGGCAGGCATGGAACGCATCAGGGCTCCGCGCGATGCCCGCATGCAGTGGTGCCTGGACTGCCACCGCGACCCCGCCCCGCACCTGCGCCCGCTGGAGGAGACGGCCAGCTCCCATTATTCCGCCGCGGATTACCTTCGCACGCATTCCATCCGGGACGGGGAGGGAAACCGCATCCAAACTCCGCTTCAATTGGGAGATTTCCTGAAACACCAGTGGAAGATTCAGCCAAGAATGGACTGCACCGCCTGCCACCATTGACCACCGGGCGCAGGCCGGCTCCCGGCAAACATGCCTTTCCAGTCATCATACCTTCCATTTTCGCGATAGATGAATGCCGGACCGTTACTGTATGATGAAGTTATGGAATTGGACCTCGGCATTGTTTACTCCTGCCCTCCGGAAGAAGCGGTCCCGCATATTCTGGCTTATTTTCAGCAGGAATTTTCCAACCCCTTCCCCGCCCCCAAACCTGTTTCGCATGAAGAAGAACTTCTCCTGGAACAAATAGATTCCGCCTTTGACGGCGTCATTCTGGAAGACGGCATCGGCCTGATGACGACGGAACTCATCGACATGTACGCCCCCAGGGAAACCTGTGACGCCATCGGCCCCTGTGAAGAGCGGACCGACTGGCGCCGCATCACCCCTTCCATGATCCGGGCATGCCGGGACGCCCTGGTTTTTACCGATCCAAAGGGATACCGTTTTCTCCTGCCGGCATGGCTGACGCTGGACCTCCGCGGCCAGCTTGAAACCTGCGACGCCATGGACTACCTTCCCCTCGTTCCGGAAAATTGCGGGGATTATGAATCCAGGGCCATCCTGCTGAACGATCCCCAGCTTGAGGCCGTAATGAATTACATTGAATACCGTCAAAAAAAGGACGGATGCCCTTTTTCCACGGACTTCCGCTGCCCTGAAGATGGGTGCAGCCGGTAATCACCGCTTGATTTCACCTTCCGGATTGCCTAAAACAAGCCGTTCCCATTTCCCGTTAATCCACATCATCCTCCGGTTTGACTCCCCTTCCCCCATTTCACCAGAATGAAGCTCCCCAGGGCCACCCCGCTTTTCTTCCGGAAGAAGAGCGGGAAATGACGCGGCGCTCCTTCATGAAATGGATGGGCGCGGGCGCAGTCCTGGTGGGGGTGGGGCTTCCGGCCTGCCGCCGTGTGGAAAAATACCTGGTTCCCTATAATGAAGGACCGGAATGGTCCGTGCCCGGCGTGGAAACGGCTTACGCCACCTGCCTGACCATGGGCGGGAGCGCGCTGCCCGTGCTGGCCGCCTGTTATGAAGGGCGTCCCGTCAAGCTGCTTCCCTCCCTGCAATATCCGGAAGGCCCGGGCTTGCCGGCCACGGCCCAGGCTTCCATTCTGGACCTTTACGACCCAGGCCGCAGCAAGCATATCCTCTTTAACGGCAAGCCGGCTTCCGGGGACGAATTCCGCGGAGCCTTTTCCTCCTGGTCCCGCAACCTGCGGGACGGCGGCCATATCGGCATCCTTCTTCCCGCCACGGATTCTCCCCTGATGCACTCCATGCTGGAGGAAATCGGCAGGAAAAACCCCGGCGTGCGGATTTACCGCTATTCTCCCGTTCCCACGCCGGGCTCCGGCATGCAGGCAGGCTTGCCGCAGGAGGTCCGCTTCCGCGTGCGTTTCGCACGCGCCAAACGCATCCTTGCCCTGGATTGCGATTTCCTTCATGAGGATCCCTACGGCAATACGCGTGATTTCATTGCCGCCCGTTCCCCGGAGGGCCTCCATTACAAGGAAGAAAACCGGAACCGCACGCGCCTTTACGCCGTGGAGGGCCGCGTTTCCCTGACCGGAGCCCATGCCGACCACAGGCTGCCCGTTTCCCCCGCGCGCCTGGCGGTCTTTCTGGAGGAATTGTTCCGCTATCTCTCCGGTAAAAAAACCTCCCTTCAGACGCTAGAGCCTCCCCGGCAGACGGACCGCTCCCTGACGGAAAGGGAATTCACCTGGCTCCGCCACTGCGCGGACGATTTATTCAGCCATCCCGGAGAAAGCGTGGTCCTGCTGGGGGACAATCATCCGGAACTGTCCGCAAGCGTCTGGAAGCTCAACCTCCTTCTCGGCTCTATCGGAACGTGCGTCCAGTTGTTGAAGGCTCCGTCCACGCCGCCCCACGGAACGCTGGAGGATTTCATCCGGGATATCCGGAAGAAAGAGGTGGATATCGCCTTCCTGCTGGATTCGGGAAATCCCGTGCTGGATTCCGGGCACGGCTCCGCACTGGCGGAAGCCCTGAACGGAACGGAGAGCATTCATCTGGGGATGTATGAGGATGAAACCTCACGCGCCTGCCGATGGCATTTGCCGGCGGCCCATTTTCTGGAATCATGGGGAGTGGAATGGGACTGCCGCGGCAGATTCTGCTACCGCCAGCCCGTCATTCTTCCCCTGTACGGGGGCATTTCTGCGGAAGAAGTGCTTTCCGGGCTGCTTTCCACCAAGGGCCACCTCATCACGGCGGACAATTCGCCCACGCACCTTTCCCCCGTTTACCACCGGGCGCGCAAATGTTTTGAACGCGCCGTGAATCCGGAAAACAAGACTGCGGCCTGGACACAGGCGCTCCAGCGCGGCTATTCGGAAGAAACGGCTTATCCCCCCCTGTCCCCGCAGGAAGAAACGGCCCTCGGAACCGCCATGGCGCAAGCGCCCGTTGCTCCCTCCGGCAACAGCGGAAGCGGATTGGAAAACGGCCTGCTGGAACTGCAATTCTGTCCGGATTATTCCATCGGGGACGGCCGCTGGAAGCGCAACGCCTGGATGCAGGAATGCCCGGACCCCGTAACGGGCGTCAGCTGGGCGGCGTCCGCACAGGTTTCCCCCGCCACCTTCCGGCGGCTGGGAGGCGCGGATTCCGGGCCGATGCTCTGCACTCTGACCGTCCCCGGCGGACGGATGGAAGCCATCCTGTGCCCCATTCCCGGAGTGGCGGAGAACCTGATGGTTCTTCCCCTGGGGTATGGCGGCATGAACCACGTAGCGGAGAGGCAGGAGAATTCCGACGGTTATGCATTCCGCAGTCAGATGAAAAAAACGGCAGGCTGTGGAATTTCCCCGGAACAGGCCGCCCTGCGCGCCCTTCCGGAACGTACGGAAGCTGTTCAAAGCCCCGTCGTGCAGCCCTCCCCCTTCGCCCTTCAGTCCGGCGCCTCTCCGGCTCCGTTCACGCCGTCCGGCGCGGAGGGCGTGTACCAATGGAGAATGGCGATCGACACGTCCCGCTGCATCGGCTGCAATGCCTGCGTGATCGCCTGCCGGGCGGAAAATAACATTCCCGTGGTGGGCCGTGACCAGATGGCGAAGGGACGCGCGCTGGACTGGATTCGCATTGACCGGTATTTCACGGAGGCAGGGGCGCTCACCGCCATTCCCGTGGCCTGCCAGCAGTGCGGCAAGGCCCCGTGCGAGTCCGTGTGCCCCGTGAACGCCACCGTCCACACCACGGAGGGCCTGAACGCTATGGTATATGCCCGGTGCTGGGGTACCCGGTACTGCGCCACCAACTGCCCGTACAAGGCGCGCCGCTTCAATTTTTTTGATTATGCCAAGGCCTCCGGGGAAGCCACGCGCCTCCAGCGCAATCCGAACGTGACCGTTCGTTCCCGCGGCGTCATGGAAAAATGCACCTACTGCGTCCAGATGGTGGAACGCGCCAAAATCAGGCACAAATCCCGCCTGATGAAGGAACACCCGGGCCAGCCCTCCACTTCCATCCACGTGACGGAGAAAGACCTGCTCCTGCCGGACGGCGCGGCGCAAACAGCCTGCCAGCTCGCCTGCCCGATGGGCGCCATCACCTTCGGCAATGTGCTGGACCCCGCCGCCGCCGTCTCCCGCGCCAAATCCCTGCCGCGCCACAGGAGCCTTCTTTCCTCCCTGGGCACGGACCCCGGAACGGGATACCTGGCCCCGGCCGGGAATCCCAACCCCGCCATGGAAGCATGAAATCCCGCCGGAAGACTTGTTAAAGACGCCTTTCCCACCAAAGAATAAGGCCGCTCCTTTCAGGGAGCGGCCCTACCAGTCAAAGGTCTTTACAAGCTGATCATTTAGTCTTCCACAATTTGTTCCACGGTCGTAATCGTTTCCACCACTTCAATGTTGGCGGCGTCAGCGAAATTGTTCACCGCCTTGAGCAGGGCGGGCGTCATGAGCTTGTCCTTCTGAATGCGTTCGCAATTTTCCAGCATGTCCACGATGGTATCCTGGGCATCTCCGTTCAGTTTGGTGATCCGGATGGCCTGTTCGGAAGTGAGCTTCATTTTTTCCATGGCCTTGTCCAATTGCTTGGCCTGCTGGGTCAGGGCATTGAGCTGCTTGATGGCGATTTCAACCGCCGCATTGTCCTTCACGTCGTCCAGAACCTTGTTGGCGGACGAAATCAGGTCGACATTCTGCTTAACCATCTGCACGGGATCGGCAGCGTTCTGAGCAAGAGCGGAGGCGGAGCATACGATGGCCACCACGGGGAGTATTTGGTACGTTTGAATCATTGTTTTATCGGTGTTCGGGTTGAAGAAGAAATATCTTCTTTGCCTCTTTAGATTCATTCCAAGAGAGAAACCGTTGCACCCCATATCTGTCATACAGTCCTTACCGTCTGACTGTCAGCAAACGGCAGGAAGACAATCTTACCCCGTCACACGTTTTTCCTCCCCGTTTTCCAGCAGAAAACGGAGGGGGCGGTACTTGGCGGATTCCAGATTGGGATCCTCCGCCAGAATGGCCTCCGCCAGCTCCCGCCCGCGGTGAATCAGGCGCGCGTCCAGCAGCCATTCCTCAAAGCGCACGCCCTTCAGGCCGCTCTGGGAAGTGCCCAGCACGTCCCCGGGACCGCGGAGCTTCAAATCCTGTTCCGCCAAGTCAAAACCGTTGGCCGTGGTCTCCACAATATGCAGCTTCTCCCATTGTTCCTCCTCCGGCCGGGCCTCCGTCATCAGGATGCAGTAGGACTTGTGCGCCCCGCGGCCTATGCGCCCGCGGAGCTGGTGGAGCTGGGAGAGCCCGAAACTCTCCGCATTATTGATAATCATGACCGTAGCATTCGGCACATCCACCCCCACCTCCACCACCGTGGTAGCTACCAGCACGCTGATGCGGTTGGCGCGGAAGTCCTTCATGACCGCCTCCTTTTCCTCGGAGGACATCCTGCCGTGCAGCAGTCCCACATCCACATGCGGCAGCAGCGCCTTCCACTCGTCCAGCTCCTTTGTCACGGCTTTCCCTTTCCGGGAATCCTCCCCGTCAATGAGGGGGGAAACCACATAAACCTGCCTGCCTTCCTCCAACTGGCTCCGGACGAACTTCAATACCTTTTCCTGGTCCTTCTCCGCGCGGATGGCCGTAACCACCGCGCCGCGGCCTCCGGGAACGCCGTCCAGGATGGAAACGTCCAGCTCCCCGTAAAAAGTCAGCGTCAGCGTGCGGGGAATGGGGGTGGCGGTCATCACCAGCACGTCGGGGCGCTCTTCGCGGTCAATCAGCTTTTCCCGCTGGTTCACGCCGAATTTGTGCTGCTCGTCTATCACGACCAGCCCCACACGTTCCGGCACGTTCTTCCCGTACAGCAGGGCATGCGTTCCGACCACAATTCCCCCCTGCTTCCCGAAGGATACGTGGGATTCCTCCTTCCTGTCCGCCGTCACCAGGGACACGGGAACGTCCAGCTTGTCCAGCATCTGCCGGAACTTCAAATAATGCTGTTCCGCCAGAATCTGGGTGGGGGCCATCATCACGGCGGAATACCCGTGTTCCACGGCCAGCAGCATCGCGCACAGGGCCACCAGCGTCTTGCCGGACCCTACATCCCCCTGAAGCAGGCGGTTCATGGAACGGGGCGCCTTCATATCCCGGTAAATCTCCCTCACGCAGCGCTTCTGGGCCTCCGTCAGCTCAAACGGCAGAGAATCCGCCAAATCCTTCACCAGATGGCTGGAGCCTGCCGTCTGCATGCCGGGCACTTCATCCGCCCGCCTTCTCCTGTAAGCCACGTTCAACTGCTGCGCCAGGCACTCCTCCAGCGCAAACCGCCGCCTGGTCCGGTCGCGCACTTCCGCGGTCTCCGGAAAATGGAGGTCCCTCAACGCCGTTTTGCACGGGATGTCCGGCACAAACTCGTAAATCTCCGGTTCCGGAGCCGGGGAAAGCCGGGCCAGAGCCTCCCACACGATTTCCCGCAGCCTGCGCACGGCAATCCCCATGCGGCCGCTGTAAACGGGAACAATGCGGTTCAAATGGATGGACTGGTCATCCCCCTCCCGGATGATCTCAAAATCCGGATGGACGATGCTGAGCTTCTTCCCATACGGCTTCACGCGCCCGTACACGATCATCTCCTGCCCGGCGCACAGCATCCTGGCTACGCCCGGCATGCTGAACCACAGGCAGGAAAAACGGGCCTGCCCCAAAGATTGCTCATCCACCAGCACGGCTTCCACATACCGCCCGCGGCCCTTGCCGCCCTTCCCTCCCCAGCCTTTCCAGCCCACGTCCACCACCCGCCCCCTCAGGCAGACGGGCGCACCGGATGACAGGGAATCATAACGGTCAAACATGCGGCGGTCCTCATACCTGCGCGGCAGCATGAACAGCAAATCCCGCACGGAGGCCATTCCCGCCGCCTGCATGGCCGCCAGCTCCCTGGGGCGGATGAAGGCGCACTCCTCCAGGGGGGACGTTAAAAGCAGCTCTCCGGCCATGGGTCCAGGCGTATTCCTCACAGATCGCATCATGCCCGCGCGCCCGTCAGAGAGCGGCGGCGGGGCGGGTTTCCAGACAGCGCCTGTAATAATCCACGCGGGAGACGAACCAGCTCCATTTATGCCCCGGGCGGCCGTTGGTCAGCAGCGGGGCCGGGCAGTTCTTGCCCGTCCAGTAATAATGGGGCACCACATTACGGAGGGGAATGTTGTACTGCTTCATCAGCACCGCCGTCAGCTTGGCGGAACGGTTCCAGGTGACGATGGGGTTGTGGCTCCTCACCTCCCCCATCTCAATCCCGATGGAATACATGTCTCCGGGACCGCCGCGGTCCGCATGGCGCCCCGTCTCGTTCAGCGGAATATGCTGGATGGCCCGGTACTGGTCCACCGTAAAATGCCAGTTCAGGGAACCCATGGCCCCCCTTTTCAGCGCACGGGCATGCGCCGCGGCGTCTCCCGTGGGGTTGGCCGTGCTGTGGATGGTGATGAAGCGCGGATGCATGGAATGGGAGGCGCGCCGCGCGCGGGAGCGCGGGGACATGAAATCGCGGCTGATGTGCACTTCCCGGGACATCTGGGACATGGTGCGCGGCACGGGGGGAACGTTCTGAATCTTGAAGCTGACGGCAGGCGGGCGCGAGGCGTCCGAACACGCCGCCAGCAGGGCCGGCAGCACCAGAAACACCGCATTTGCCATCAACGTTCTAACATTCATGATTCTTCCCTAGACTATCCGGCGCGAGCTGGCAAGCAGATTTCCAGTCAAAACAGGCTTTTTCACCCTTCCCGGAGCACAGCAGCGGGGAAACGGGAGCCCCCGCGGAACGCTCCGGAGCGGCCACCGCCGGAATCAGGGCAACGCCTTCCCCTGCACGGGGTTTCCCCTCCGGGAGCAACCAAACCGCCCCATAAAAAGCCGCACGGGAGACTTGCCAACGGCCATTTCCGTGCATACACTATTTCCACCATGAGTACCACTCACGAAGCAGCTAAGAAGTGGGTCGACGAAATCGCCCAGCTTTGCCAACCCGACTCCATCTATTGGTGCAACGGCTCTCAGGAAGAAAATGATGAGCTTTGCAACATGATGGTAGAAAAGGGCACCTTTATCAAATTGAACCCCGAGAAGCGCCCCGGATGCTTCCTCGCCCGTTCCACCCCCTCCGATGTGGCCCGTGTGGAAGACCGCACGTTCATCTGCAGCGAGAAGGAAGAAGACGCAGGCCCGACCAACCACTGGGCCGACCCCGTTGAAATGAAGGCCAAACTGAAGGGCTTCTTCAAGGGCTGCATGAAGGGCCGTACCATGTACGTGATCCCCTTCTGCATGGGTCCCCTGGACTCCCCCCTGGCCAAGATCGGCATTGAAATCACGGACTCCCCCTACGTCGTGGTCAACATGCGCATCATGACCAAGATGGGTGAAACCGTTCTCAAGCGTCTGGAAGACGAAGTCAAGGGCGGCGGCAACCCCAAGCGCGACGGCTACGGAACCTTCGTTCCCTGCCTCCACACCGTGGGCGCCCCGCTTGCAGACGGCCAGATCGACGTGCCGTGGCCCTGCAACGAAGAAAAATACATCTGCCACTTCCCGGAAACGGAAGAAATCTGGTCCTTCGGTTCCGGTTACGGCGGCAACGCCCTGCTCGGCAAGAAGTGCCTGGCCCTGCGCATCGCCTCCGCCATCGCCCGCAAGAACAAGTGGATGGCCGAACACATGCTCCTTCTGGGCATTGAATCCCCGGACGGCACGAAGGCCTACGTCGGCGGCGCATTCCCGTCCGCCTGCGGCAAGACCAACCTGGCCATGCTCGTTCCCCCCGCCTCCTACCGTGAAGCCGGCTGGAAGACCTCCATCATCGGTGACGACATCGCCTGGATCTGGCCCCATGAAGACGGCACCTTCCACGCCATCAACCCGGAAAACGGCTACTTCGGCGTGGCTCCCGGCACGTCCTACAAGACGAACCCGATCGCCATGGACACCATCAAGGAAAACGTCATCTTCACCAACGTCGGCCTGACCGACGACGGCGACGTCTGGTGGGAAGGCATGGACGGCCCCGCTCCCGCCCACGCCATCGACTGGCAGGGCAATGACTGGACCCCGGACTGCGGCCGCAAGTGCGCTCACCCGAACGCCCGCTTCACCGCTCCCGCCGCCCAGTGCCCGACGATCGACCCCGAATGGCAGAACCCGGAAGGCGTTTCCCTCTCCGCGATCCTGTTCGGCGGCCGCCGCGCCACCACCATGCCCCTCGTCTTCCAGTCCCGCGACTGGACGCACGGCGTTTACGTCGGCGCTACGATGGGTTCCGAAATGACCGCCGCCGCATTCGGCAACATCGGCCAGGTCCGCCGCGACCCGATGGCCATGCTTCCCTTCATCGGTTACAACGTAGGCGACTACTGGCAGCACTGGCTGGACATGGGCAAGACCGTTGCCAATCCTCCGCTGATCTTCAACGTGAACTGGTTCCGCAAGGACAAGGACGGCAACTTCATCTGGCCGGGCTTCGGCGACAACATGCGCGTCCTCGACTGGATCCTCCGCCGCGCCAAGGGCAAGGCTGAAGGCCAGAAGACCGTGCTGGGCGTCTCCCCGACCTACGACGAACTGGACAAGACCGGCATCGACTACAGCGAAGAACAGTTCAACGCCAACATGGCTCTCAACCCGAGCGAATGGAAGGCTGAACTGGAAAGCCAGACCGAACTGTTCGACAAGGTGGGCAAAAAGCTCCCGGCCGAACTGGAAGAACAGCGCCAGATCCTCATCAAGAGCTTCTCCTAAGCGGAACTCCTGACTGAGCGTCAACTCAACAGCAGAGGCTGTCCCATCCGCGGGACAGCCTCTTTTTTATTCCCCCGCATCTTCTCCAAACACGCTCATGGAGCGCCGCGCGCCCTTGCGGCAACCGAATAGTCACTCTTGCGGCATGGTCAAAAATCTCCAACAGCCATCGGATACCGATTAAAAGGTCGTGGAAATCCGTGTCCTTTCCATGTTATGGGTACGTGGAAAATGAAGGGCTTAAAGAGCTGTAATGATACTGCATGAATAGAAAAACAAAAATCGTTTTCTTCCTGAGTAAAATATTCAGCAATCTTGTGGGTTGCAGCTTTATTTTTACTTGAGCCGCTATTTTTATTCCGGGTTCTTCTGAAAGAAAGAAATCGAAAAACGGGTATAGTAAGAATATGTCCAACCGTGTGTTTTGATGGAATTTTATGGCCGCGGCATGTGTTGCTGGGTCATTCCCGGCATGATGCCGCGGCCACTTATCCCTCCGCATTCATCCGGGACGGCTTGCATAGTACCCGGTTCAATAGGGTCATGATATAAGGAAACGGCATTTCAAGGATGTTAAAGAGATGAAATTAAGCTTCATTATACTGAGCCTGGTCAGCGGACTGGCACTCTCCGCCCCTCCCCGCGAACTTTCCTTTTATGCCGTCAGCCCAGTTGAGGGAAAAGCGCCGGTGGTCGACGGCTGCCTGAACGAGGCAGCCTGGGAAAAAGCGGCCGTATTCCGTCATTATTATGTTTACAATTGCGCGGAGCCGACTCCGGGAAAACTCAAGACGGAATTCCGTATGCTGTATGATGAAAAAGGAATCTACCTGGGCATCATCAATTTCGAGGAGCATCCGGAAAAATTGAGGAAGATCATTACCGACTTTGACAACGCCGCCATTTGGACCGACGACTGCGCCGAAATCTTTTTCGATGCCAGGGCCAATGGAATAAGCTACCATTGTTTCAAGGTCAATTGCATCGGAACGCGCGCCGATTTCCGCCGCCGGGACGCCGCCGTTTATCAGAATGACTGGAGCGGCACCGACTGGACCGCCCGGACCTCCATCGGCAAGGACCGCTGGACGATTGAAGCGTTTTTCCCCTGGAGCGACCTGCCCGCCAAAGCGGAAACGTCCGATATCTGGATGTTCTGCCACGTCCGTTATGCCTACTCCGGCGGAAATTTTGCCGGAGCCGCCAGTTCGATATTGGGCGGATATTCAAGCCCGCGCAATTTCGGCTATATTTACTTCAAGGGAGCAAATGACACTGTTTCGCCGGAAAAGATATCCACCCTGCTGTCGCGTTCCGCGGAAGAGCCATGGTGCGCCATGGCTGGCGACACCCTGATCCTGCGAGATAAAGGTAAAAGTGTCCTTACGGAACCCGGCCAGGTGAAGAACAATGAATTCGCGGAAATTGAAAAGCTATCAGCCGAACTGGCACGGGCCTGCGGGAAATCCGCTTTTAAAAAGTACCGGGAAGAACTGGATGCGATCAACCGTGAATGCCGTGTTCTGGAGAAAGAAAAAACCACGGTCAGCGGATTAAGGCGCCTTTACGTCCTGAAAGAGCGCTGCCGGGCGCTCAAATGGAAAATTGCCCTGGAAGAAAGCCTGAATTAACTCAAAAAAGAAAGACCATCCATTGATGAAACCATTCCCACTGTTGCTCTGCATCCTGCTGGCGGGCCTTGTTGCTCCCGTATTCGGCAAACTGGACGGCACTTACATGAATGAGGCCGGAATGACCCTGAAAACGCCCCATGCCGCATGGGATGAAAAAGGAGAGCTTCCCCATAAGAAAATACTTTTTATCATGCAGCAAACGGCCTCGCGAGAGATCATTGAGCTGGTCCAGCGCTTCCCGGGCTTTGAATATGAAGTGGTTCTCACAGCCAATGAACATAGCATCGGAGCGGATGATATTTACAGCAATCCGATCGCGGGGCTGAGCACCGCCGACAAACTTCAGGAACTGGATGCCAAACTGGCAAAGGATTATGATCTGGTGGTCATGGCAAACGTCGATTTTGCGGTCCTGCCGGATGAACAGAAATTCCGCCTGATGTCGATGGTGCGGAACGGAACCGGCCTGGTCCGGATTCAATCCGGCGAACCCTGGTCCGAACTTAAGAAACTGCCTTATAAAAAACCGTACGCCCAGCCGTTGCCCCGGCCGGAATGGGTTGCCGGAAGCAACAGCCTTCCCGGAACCAGGCCTAAAAACTTTGAATCGCGTATTTTCAACGCCTGGCAATTCGGCAATGGCCGGATCGTCGAAGTCGATTACGGCGCGGGCTACCGGCCAGGAGTGGGGCTGACGCCGTATTTCAACTACACCACGGACTGGTTCTTCCTCTATGAAACGTCCCAGGCTTTTCTGGCCCAGGTGCTCTATTACGCCAGCGGAATAGAACTGCCGGCATTCTCAGTACGGCAGGACAACGGCCAATTTGCCGTGACCTCTCCGGAAAAAACCGTTGCCGAGGGCCGTATCCGGCAGCCGGATAATTCCGTCATCCGGAACAGCCTTGATTTCACGAACCTTCCGGCGGGCAGATATGCCGCAGACGTATTGGTCCGCCGGGATGGCGCGCTGGTCAACTTCGGCGCCTTTCCCTTTACGGTGGAATCCTCTTTCGGGGCCGTATCAGTGGAAACGCCCAGGCTGGTGCAGGACCGCGGCCCCTTCTCCGTCACGTTGAAACTGGCTTCGCCCGCGCAGGACGGTTATTCCGCCAAAGTGGAGCTGATGGACGCACCCTACCGCAATGTATGGTTCAGCAAGACCCTTCCTTTGGAAGCCGGAAAAAAAGAGCTTTCATTCGGCCTTGAAAATTACCGGATGCCGACCATCGGCGGTTATCTGCGCTGTACCGTTTACGATGCCCGGGGACACGCGGCCCATGCGGAAAACCCGGTGATTTTCCCGGATTATTCCCTGGAAGATTATCTCCAGCTTACCTGGGGCCAGGTTGGCTGCACCTTCAACCCGGCCTTCGGGGAGCGGATCATCGACCGCCTCGGCTGGAACGTATCGCTGCAATTTTTCAGCAAGGGAGATATTGAAAACGCCCTGCGGAACGAAAAACTGTGCCCGTATATCTGCCGGATCGGGATGGAAGCCGGGCCGAACAATGAAACCAGAATATTGCGCAAGCTGTGGTCCGAACAGAAAGAAAATATGGAGCGGCTGGGTACGTTGAACGGCGACGAATCGTTCTACCACCCATTGGTCCGGAAGCTTTGGAGCGACGATCTGCGACGCCAGGCAGAGTACCTGAAAGACCTGAGCCCTGTGCTGTACAACCTGGGCGACGAAAATTTTTACACCTACGATGCCGGGTTCGGAGAGTCGGATAAACAGCCGTTCGCCGATTTCCTGCGGCAGAAGTACCAGACCATGGAAAACCTGAACCTTGAATACGGCGCCTCCTATGCCGGATTCGGTGAAGTGCCCCACCTCCGGCTGGACGCGGCCAAAAAAACGGGAAATCTGGTCGCTTACAATGACCACCGGGAATATATTGAAAAAATGTACGTGGACATGCATCATTTCCTGGCGGCGGAAATCAAAAAGGTTCATCCCGGAGCCCGGGTAGGCGCGGAAGGCTCCCCTCCCGGCAACCTTGAAGAAATGATTAAGGGGCTGGACTTCTGGGGCCCTTACAGCGGCATGCAGGAGAACGAGGCGCTGCGCGCATTCGGCGCGGACCGGGTCCGGACCATCTGGTGGGGCGGCTATTGCTCGGAGCGTTCATCCTATCCGTACAAACTTTGGGAACACCTGCTGCAGGGAGCGATCAACGGCCACGCCTGGTTCCTGATCAACCCCGCCCTGGGAGAAACCAGCCATTCCGGCGATCTCTCCGAGGCGGAATACCTGCGCCAGTACATGCCCTATCTTGATGACTTGAACTACGGCCTCGCACAGCTGCTGATCAAAACCCCGTTTCCGGATACCGGCATCCTCTTCTACTACAGCCACACCTCCAATTCCGCCGCCCAGGCGGACAGCCGCTGCGTCAAGCCGGACGCCAGCATGAATCCGCTGCTCCGGTATTGCTACCAGCGCGGGCTGGGCTTCAATTTCGTCTCGCCAAATACCCTGGAACGCCTGAAAAACGCACGGCTCCTCTTCCTCTGCGGAGCTTCCTCCCTGAGCGACAAAGAGTGCGCGGCCATTCTGGATTTCGTCAAATCCGGGGGCACCGTACTGGCTGACGCCAATATCGCGCTCCTGAATGAAAACCTGAAAAAACGTCCCCGGAACCCCTTGAGCGAACTTTTCGGGAACCTGACGTTCGACCAGGCGAAAGAGCTCGAAATCCAGCCTTATGAAAGCACAAGCGGAGCCCTGGCCCTGGCGGGAGAAAAGGCGCATGCGGTCCACGGCAATCCGGGCCTGCAACTCCGCAAGGCCGGCAAAGGAAACGCCATCCTGCTGAATGCCTCCCTCTCCGTTCTGGAAAATAATTCCCTGCCCGGCTCCTCCCTGAACACGTTCCTTGACCAGGTGGTGAAAAACGCCGGTATCCGTCCTCTGGCCGTCATCCCCGATTTCAGCGACACCCTGATGATCCGTCCGCGGCAGGCCGGAGAATTCGAACTGCTGGGCGCCCTCGGCCAGGAAAAGGACCTCGGCAAATCATTCACCGCCAAATTGCCGGAAGAAAAATACATCTATGAGTGCCGCAAAGGACTGGTGGGGAAATCAGACAAGCTTGTCTTTAAATTCTCCAATGCGCCGTTCCGCTGCTTTGCCCTGTTTGACCGGGAGCAGCAGCCGCCCGTGGTAACCGCTCCGGCCCAGGTGGCCAAAGGCGCCCGGGCCCTGCTTAAGATTTCCGGACCGGCCAATCCCCGGGAACGCGCGTACCGGATTACGGTAACGGCCCCGGACGGCAGGGAAATTCTGCACCGCAGCAAAACCATTTACGGCAAGACGGAATACCCGCTGGATTTCGCCTTTAACGATCTTCCCGGCGCATACCGCATCACCATTGAAGACGCGGCTACAGGCTTGAATACCCAACACGAAATAGAGGTAAAATAATCATGCAGAAACTCACCCTGACCGTACTGCCCGGATTGTGCACCACACTGCTGTACGCCGCCCCTTCCATTGAAAAGAAAGAAGAGAAATTTGACCGCAAGGGAACTCCCGTCCTTGTGACCCGCCATACCGTCAACCTTGGCAACGGAAAAATCAATTACCACACCGTTACCAATCCCAATGACAACAAGCCGGTTCAGCAGGAATGGGGGGATTTCAGATTCGGCATCGAATATTGGAGGAACCCCAATACTCCCGGAAGCTGGAGCCCCGTCAATTTCCTTGCCGTGATCGGCAAGGACGGCAAAACACTGCTGGACCGGAAAGTCGCGGAAAAAATTGACACCGTAGAAAACGGCAAGATGGAAATGGCCGTATTCACGTTCCGCCCGGAAAACAGTGTTCTGGACGTCAGGATAGCGCAGTTCAAGGATCGCCCGGACTGGCTGTTCGTCAAGGTCAGTTATCCCGGACAACTGTATGAAGTCTGGGCGTCGCCGGTTCACGGTTACGGGAAGCCGGAACTGAAGTCGCAATTCGCCCTGAAAGAAGGGGACGGGGAAAAACCATGCGGAAAGCCGGACTGGGTTCTGACGAAAACAACCGGAGGAAACGGGGTAATGAACTTCAACCGCTATGCTTACAAGGAGTTCGGCACTTTCATCGTTTTTGAGAAAGAATCCCTCCGCCAGATCCGGATTCATGGAGATGATATCAAATTTGAGCTGAAGCCGGAGTCGGACAGCTTCAGTTTCGCCATAAGTTATTTCAAAGACCGGAACCCGGAGGAGGTGCGCCCGGAATTCTTCAACGTGACGGTTCCGGAAGTGGAAAGCTTCCTGAAGTCCATTGATTGGAACCCGGTCCCCGACCGGAAGACGTTTTCAGAGCTTGCGGATGAAACCCGGAAAAATATCTCCATCCTGAAAAGGGACGACGGCCATGCGGCGGACTATGAAAAGAAAGTAAAAGAACTGGAAACCGATTTTTCCGAAGCGCCGAGTTTTGAAACTCTGGCCGCCCTCCGCGAACTGAATAGGGAAGTCATCAAGAAGAACCTTGAAAACCTGTAGGAACACGGTATTCATCGACGCCGCTGGCAAGGCATCCTGTAGAAATTTCCTGGGCTCAGGACCCGGTATGTTCCAGCCGGCTTTGGTTCAGGGAAAACGGTCCCGGGAGCGGCCAAGGCTTGCGGCGTTCCTGGCGCATCAGGAAAATTCGGGGACTTCGGCAACGGCGATGACGGCGGCGGCGGCGCTCAGGCGGGAATGGGTCATGGTCAGGAACCAGCCCGTGACGCCCTGCTCCCGGGCCGTCACTCCGGCAGTGCCGTGCAGCAGGATGGAGGGAGCGCCCGCATCATTGCGCACCACCTCCACATCCGTAAAAGCGCATTTTTCCCCTATTCCCGTTCCCAGGGCCTTCGCCACGGCCTCCTTGGCCGCAAAACGGGCCGCCAGACGCGGCACGGGGTCCGCATGCTTCCGGCAGTAGGCCCATTCATCCGGGGTGCAGATGCGCAGGGCAAACGCCTCCCCGTTTTTCTGGAGGGCCTGGCGCACGCGGTCCAGGTCGATCAAATCCATTCCCAATCCTGCAATGCGGCTCATGTTCCTGCAACCGGGGGTTAAAGTTGAAACGGGAATATCAGCTCAGGCGGTCAATCGCCTGGCGCATTTCCCTCACGGCCTGCTCCATCCCCACAAAGAGGGCGCGGGCTACGATCGTATGGCCTATGTTCAGCTCATGCAGGTAAGGCACGCCGTCCATCAGCTGTTCCAGATTCTGGTAGTTGATGCCATGGCCTGCATTCACCTGGATGCCCAGGGAGTGGGCCAGCTCCGCGGCGCGTTTCAAACGGGCCAGCTCCGCCGTGCGTTCCTTCCCTGCGTGGTTGGCAAAGCATCCGGTATGAAGCTCCACCATGGGCGCTCCCAGACGGGCGGCGGCGTCCACCTGAGCCAGCTCCGGATCAATGAACAGGCTCACCTGAATGCCGTTGTCAGCCATTCTTGCCATGGTGGGGGCCAGTTCCTTTTCATGAAAGACGGCGTCCAGGCCGCCTTCCGTAGTAATTTCCTCACGCTTTTCCGGGACCATGCAGACATAGTCCGGTTTCAGCCGAAGGGCAAAGTCCACCATCTCCGGGGTATTCCCCATTTCCAGGTTCAGGGGAAGGGCCACGCTCTCACGGACGCTCAGGGCGTCCGCATCCTGCATGTGGCGGCGGTCCCCCCGGACATGGAGGGTGATGGAATCCGCCCCGCCCCTTTGCGCCGCATAAGCGGCGTCCAAAACACTCGGCTCCACGTTGAAGGAATCAAGCATGGTCGCATAGCGGGCCTGCCTCAGCGTGGCGATGTGGTCTATATTTACACCTAGCAACATATCGGTTTTAAGACAAGGGGACGGGGCCGATCATTCAAATTAATGGAGGAAATGGCGGTGGCCCGTGAACACCATGGCGATGCCCGCGGCGTCCGCGGCGGCGATCACTTCCTCGTCCCGGATGGAACCGCCGGGCTGGATGCAGGCGGTGGCTCCGGCGTCAATGGCTACCTGGAGGCCGTCCGCGAACGGGAACATGGCGTCTGACGCCACCACGCTGCCCTTCAGGTCCAGGCCGGCCTGTCCGGCCTTCCAGACGGCAATGCGGGCGGAATCCACCCGGCTCATCTGCCCGGCGCCGATGCCGAGCGTGCGGTCCGTGCCGCCGAAGACGATGGCGTTGGAGTGCACCTGCTTCACGACGCGCCAGTTGAAGCGCATGGCGGTCAGTTCTTCCTCGGTCGGGGGGCGCTTGGTCACCACCTTGGCTTCCAGATTGTCCAGGCCCATCACGTCCGTATCCCGCTTCATGGTCATGAAGCCGCCGGGAGCGGAGCGGATGATGGGTTCGCGGCGCGCCTTCATCCAGGCTTCCGTGTTCATGCGGATGATGCGGCAGTTTTTCTTCTTCTGGAGAAGGGCGCGGGCTTCCGCATCGTATTCCGGGGCGATGATGACGTCCGTGAAAATGGCGCTCAGCACGCGGGCCAGGCCTTCCGTCATCGGACGGTTGACCACGATCACGCCGCCGAAGGGGGCCTGCGTGTCCGTTTCAAAGGCTTTCTGCCAGGCGTTGCGCAGGTCTTCGTCATCCTGGCCCACGCCGCAGGGGTTCGTGTGCTTCAGGATGCCCACCGTCGGGCGGCGGAACTGGGTGATCAGCTCGGCGGCGCCTTCGATGTCCAGCACGTTCGTGTAGGAAAGCTCCTTGCCCTGGAGCTGGTTGAAAATGTCCCCGAAGCTGCCGTACAGGCTGGCTTCCTGGTGGGGGTTGTCCCCGTAGCGCAGTTCCTGGTACAGGGGCGCGCAGATGCAGAAGCTGCCCTTGGTGCTTTCCGCGCTCTGGTGGCCCAGGTAGTTGGTGATGGCGTTGTCGTAATTGGAGGTGCGCATGAACACCTTCACTGCCAGGTTTTCGCGGGTTTTCAGGGTCGTGTCTCCCTTGTGGGTCTGCATTTCATCCAGAATGCGCGCGTAGTCCGCGGGATCGGACACGACGGTGACGGAGGCGTAGTTCTTGGCGGCGGAACGGAGCATGGACGGGCCGCCGATGTCGATCTTTTCAATCGCTTCCTCCAGCGTGACGTCCGGCTTGGCGACGGTTTCCTCAAAGGGGTACAGGTTCACGCAGACCAGGTCAATGGGCTTGATGCCGTTTTCCTTCGCCTGGCGCACATGCTCTTCATTGTCGCGGCGGTGCAGCAGGCCCCCGTGCACCATGGGGTGAAGCGTCTTCAGGCGTCCTTCAAACAATTCCGGTTCCCCGGTATAGTCGGAAATTTCAATCACCGGAAGGCCCAGGCCTTTCAGGAAAGCGGCGGTGCCGCCGGTGGAAATAAGCTCTACTCCAAACTCGTGCAGGCCCTTGGCAAACTCCTCCAGGCCGGTCTTGTCGGAAACGGATATCAATGCGCGCTGAATAGCCATAAGATCAAATATCTGTAATGTACCCGCGGGCGAACCCTCCTCTCCGGGAGCGAACGCGACAAATGCGGTTCCTTTCCCTACATACTACCGCCCCGTGAAGCAAGCGCAATGTCACCTATCATGACAGCCGGGGGGATTTTTTCCTCCCAAAACATAAAAAAACGCCCTTTTTATCGCTCTTGTCTTGACATTCGGGCGAATACTTACTACTTCAACCGCTCACAAATAACCATTTCTTTTTAGCCATGGCAACGATGGAAGTAATTCTCGCAACAAAAATTGAAGGACTCGGCGCGGAAGCCGACCTGGTGACCGTTAAGGCTGGCTATGGCCGCAACTACCTCATCCCCCAAGGTCTCGCCCACGAAGCAACGGCCTCCAACCGCCGTTTCATCGCCAATCTTCAGGCCGCCCGCGCCAAGCGTGAAGCGGAAGAACTCAGCGCCGCCCAGGAAGTGGCCGCCAAAATCAACGGATTGACCGTAGACCTTACCCTTGAAGTGGGTCAGGGCGGCAAGGCGTTCGGCGCCATCACCAACCAGAACATTCACGATGCCCTGACCGCTCAGGGAGTGGAAGTGGACCGCCGCGCGATTGAGCTTGAAAAGCCGATCAAGAGCGAAGGCGAACACGAAGTCGCCATCAAGGTGCATCCCCAGGTGGAAGCCACGCTCAAGGTGGTCGTCAAGGAAAACGCCTAAGCGGCGCGCATCCCTTTCTTTTTTCCGGCAGGCCCGGTTCCCACCTTGGGAACCGGGCCTCTTTTTGTCACCCTTTTTACTTCCCTTCCCTGTACAAACAAGGCATCATGCCCGCGTTGGGTGTCACTCGACATCATGCACGGCATCGTTCCATCCCCCCACCGAAATCAACGGCATGATTCGACTCTATCGTCAAACCCCGGAAGGCATTGAGCGCACCACCCAGGTGGATGCGGCTGAACAGAACTTGGACTCCGTCTTCTGGATTGACCTCCTTACCCCTGAACCGGCGGAAATCAAGTTTGTGGAACGCCTCTGCGGGCTGGAGATGCCCACCTACGACGAGATGAGGGAAATTGAGGCCACCAGCCGCCTGTACACGGAAGACGGCGCCCGCTTCATGACCACCACGGTCCTCAGCCGCGTGGATACGGAATCCCCCTCCCTGTCGGAAATCACCTTCGTCCTCATGGGGGCCAAGATCATCACCATCCGCCATTCGGACTCCTATTCCTTCCGCGTCTTCTCCCACCAGCTCCTGCGCCAGAAGCAGATCAGCCGGGACCAGGTTTTCACCGGACTGCTGGAAACCATCGTGGACCGCCAGGCGGACGTCCTGGAACGCTTCGGCGCGGAACTGGACCGCCTTTCCAAAAACATCTTCCGCAGGGACGAGCCGGAAGGCAAGGCCAGCAAGCGCGTGCCCGTCTCCAGCGCCCTGCGCCTCACGCTCCAGGACCTGGGCCGCGTGGGGGACCTGCTCACCCGCCAGCGGGACTGCCTGGTCAACCTTCTGCGCCTGCTCACGTACGCCAGCAATGAAGAGGCCCTGGACGACACCAACTCCACCCTGTACATCAAGCTGCGCCCCCTGAGCCGCGACGTCACGTCCCTCTCGGAATACGCCAACTTTCTTTCCAGCAACGTGAACTTCATGCTGGACGCCGTTCTGGGCCTCATCAACATCGAGCAGAACGAAATCGTCAAAATCTTCACCGTGGCGGCCGTGGTCTTCATGCCCCCCACCCTCATCGCCAGCATCTACGGAATGAACTTCTCCCACATGCCCGGCCTGGAAAACGAATACGGCTATTACATCTCCCTGGTCGTCATGCTCGTTTCCATCATTCTTCCCCTGGTTTATTTCAGGAGCAGGCGCCTGCTTTGAACGGCCCCTGCCACGGACTCCCTCCCTCTCTTTTTGTCAACCACTCCTACCGTTTCATGATTGATATGGACTCCAAAATCACCCGCCTGATTGAACAGGCCTCCGTCATTGTCGGCGCCCTCCCCTACCTCCAGGCCTACCGGGACAAGACATTCCTCATCAAATTCGGCGGCAGCGCCATGGACGACGCCCGCCTGGTCAAGAAGCTCATGCGCGACATCGTTCTGCTGGAAGTCCTGGGCTTCAACCCCGTGATCGTCCACGGCGGCGGCAAGGCCATCTCCAAGGCCATGGCGGAAGCCGGGCTGGAGGCCCGCTTCATCAACGGTCTGCGCGTCACGACGCCGGAAGCCATTTCCATCGTGGAACGCACCCTCTCCGGAACCATCAATCCCGGCCTCGTCCAGATGTTCCGCGACTACGGAGGCAAGGGCGTAGGCATTCCCGGCACGGAAATCTTCGTGGGGGAACGCATCCAGGAGAAGGACGAACAGGGCAACCCCGTGGACATCGGGGAAGTGGGCAACGTCATCGGCTGCCTGACGGACCGCATCACGGAAGCGCTGGAACTCCAGATCACCCCCATCGTCTCCCCCCTGGCGAAAGAGCTGGGCACCCACAAGCCGCTCAACGTGAACGCGGACTTGGCGGCGGCGGCCCTTGCCAAGGAGCTCAAGCCGGTCAAGCTTATCTACATTTCCGACGTTCCCGGCATCATGAAGGACCCCGCGGACCCGTCCACCCTCATCAAATCCGTCACGCGCACGGAAGCCCTGGACCTCATTGAAGACGGCACCGTTTCCGGCGGCATGATTCCCAAAATCCACTCCGCCATTGACGCCCTGAACGCGGGCGTGCGCAAGGTGCACTTCATTGACGGACGCCTGCCCCACACCCTGCTGCTGGAAATCTTCACTCCGGACGGCATCGGTACGGAAGTCATCAGGGAACAGCGCTGACCACCCGCCGCCATGCGCCTTTTCCTCCTTCTTCCGGCCCTCTCACTGGCGGCGGCCTCCTGCTCCATGCAGCCCACTCCGTCCAGCCTTTCCGGCTCCTGGACCCAGCCCGTCCCCGGACAGCCGGGGCACGTGCAGGGAATGCAGCTCCTGCCGGACGGCAGGGCGAGATCCATCAACATGCGCACGCTTCTCTACCGGAGCTGGCAACTGGACGGCAAGCGCCTGACCCTGACGGGGAAAAGCATAGGCAACGGGAACTCCTCCCTCTTCACCACAACCTCCACCATTGACAGACTCAGCAGAACTACGCTGATTCTAAACAGGGACGGAAACCGGGAGGCCTACACCCGCACGCCGGTCGCGGCCGGAAGGTAAGCATCCCGCCGCCTTCCGCTATTCATCCTCCAGAAGGGACTTGTTGGCCGCTTTCGCCAGCTCGCAATTCGGGCATTTGTCAATCAGGCGGTCCATCAGGGCCTCAATGCGGGCGTCCTTCGCCATCAACTGCTCATCCTTCTTCTTGAGCAGGTTCAGCGTATAATTCACGGCAATCGTCAGAACGCCCAGGCCGCCGATGGCTCCAGCGGAAGATACGGCCGTATCTGCGGAAATATTGCCCAGGATCGTCGTGCACCCGCCTATGGAAAACAAGCACTTAGCTATGGAAAAATTCATCATGGGTTCCGTCTAGCAAACCGCTTCCCCGTCTGCATCACGCCCAATCCGTCCACATCCGCCGCGCGGCACGCCTGGGCGGCACGGCGCGGCAGCCAAATTCCCGCCGAATACACTCGGAGAAAACGCGCTCCCCCTCCCCCGGAAAGGCGCTATTGCCGGGGAACACGGTCCACCGGACCCGCGCAGGGAGCAAGGCCGCGCGGCGCGGGAAAAATACTTATACCCGTTGCCGCATTTCCTTCTTCGGCTTTGCGGTGTTTGTGCTAAAGTGGCGCCAATCTGCCCGGTCCGGGGCTCTTACCAATACTTCACTTCATCCAATAGAAAGACACAAACATCATGCATATGGCGGACGGCTTCATTTCACCGGCGGTAGGCTGCACCATGTGGGCGGCTTCCGCCGCGATCACGGCGCTCTGCGCGCGCAAGGTCAGGCAGGAAAAGGAAGTGCGGCTCGTCCCGCTCATGGGCGTTCTGGGAGCCTTCATCTTCGCCTGCCAGATGCTGAACTTCACCATTCCGGGCACCGGGTCCAGCGGCCATCTGGGCGGCGGCCTCATCCTGGCGGTCCTGCTGGGGCCGTATGCGGGCTTCCTGGTCATGGCGGCCATCCTGGCGGTGCAGGCGCTTTTCTTTGCGGACGGAGGGCTGCTGGCCCTGGGCTGCAACATCTTCAACATGGGCTTCTTCTCCTGCCTGGTAGCCTACCCCTTCATTTACAGGCCCCTGGCCGGGAAAAACCCCGGCACGGGCCGAATCACGCTGGCCAGCATCACCGCCGCCGTCATCGGGCTCCAGCTGGGGGCCTTCTCCGTCGTGCTGGAAACGACGGCCTCCGGCATCTCCGCGCTGCCCTTCGCCCAGTTCGTGGAACTGATGCTTCCCATCCATCTGGCCATCGGCGTGGTGGAAGGACTCGCCACGGCGGCCATCGTCATCTTTATCAGTCGGGCCCAGCCCTCCCTGCTGCGCCCGGCTGATCTGGAAACCGGCCCCGTCAAAAAAGCCTCCTTCACCGTTCTGGGCATCTTTGCGGTAACGGCCCTGCTCTGCGGGGCGGCCCTTTCCTGGTTCGCCTCCGCCTACCCGGACGGCCTGGAATGGTCCGTGGCCGGCGTCACCGGGTCGGAAGAAACCAGCCTGGCGGAGCCTTCCTCCCTCCACCGCAGCCTGGAATCCGTACAGGCATCCACCGCCATCATGCCGGACTACGCCCTCCCCGCCGCGGAGGAAACAGCCTCCTCCGGAGAGACGGAGGGAGCCTCCTCCATCGTCAACCCTGAAACCAGCCTGGCCGGCGTGCTGGGGAGCGTCATCATTGCCGCCCTGGTCTTTGCGGCCGGCTACCTGTTCGGCAGAAAACCGCACAGCCACTGCCCCCGCTGACCCCCCATGCCCCTGTTCACGGACGCCGCGCGGCAATTCCGCCAGATGGACCGGTTTTCCTGCGGAAACACCGGATTCCACCGTCTGGACGCCCGTATTAAAATAGGGGCCTTCCTCGTCTTTCAAATCTGCGTGCTCTCCTGGCCGCCGCAGGAAATCACGGGGCTGCTGCCCTTCTTCCTGTTCCCGGTCTGCGTCATCCGCATGGCGGGGCTCCCCCTGGGCTACCTGCTGAAGCGCACCCTGTGGCTGCTGCCCGTCGCCGTCATGATCGGCATCTTCAATCCGCTGGTGGACAGGACGCCGGCGGGAGAATGGTTCGGCATTCCCGTCACACAGGGCATCATCTCCTTCATCTCCATCATCCTGCGGTGCATGCTCACCATCCTGGGAGCCTTCACGCTGCTGGCCTCCACGGGCTTCGCTCCGCTCTGCCGGGGCCTGAGGCAGCTCGGCGCGCCGCGCATCCTGATCACGCTCCTGGCCTTCCTGTACCGGTACGCCTTCATCCTGATGGATGAATTCCAGAACATGCTGATGGCGTTCCGCTCCCGGCGGGGAGGCTCCGGGTCCGTCCCCCTTTCCACCTGGGGGGCCATGACCGGCCAGCTCCTGCTGCGCACCTTCGGGCGCGCGGAACGCATTTACCAGGCCGTCCTGTGCCGGGGAGGGGAAGACCCTGAATTCGTCAGCGCCCCCGGCGTCATCACCATGCGCGGCGTGGCGGGCGGCATTCTCTTCTGCGCCCTCGTCATCCTGTTCCGCTGCTTTAACGTCACCATGCTGGCGGGCCAGTGCGCCCGCAGCCTCCTCTCATGAGCCACCACCTTGTAGAAACCATCGACCTGTGCTTCAGCTACCCGGATTCTCCTCCGGCGCTGAACCGCGTCTCCCTGCGCATCACCCACGGGGAATCCGTTGCCGTCGTGGGCGGGAACGGAGCGGGAAAATCCACCCTGCTCCTGCACCTCAACGGCCTGCTGGAGCCCTCCTCCGGACAGGTGCGGGTAGGGGACATCCCCGTCACGCCCAAAACCGTCGCCCGCGTCCGGGAAAGCGTGGGAATGGTATTCCAGCAGGCGGACGACCAGCTTTTCATGCCTACTGTCCGGGAGGACGTGGCCTTCGGCCCGCTCAACATGGGCCTCCCTCCGGAAGAAGTCAGCCGCCGCGTGCGGCAGGCTCTGCGGGACGTCCATGCGGAAACCCTGGCGGACAAGATGACCCACCACCTTTCCGGCGGGGAAAAACGCGCCGTCTCCATCGCCACTGTCCTCTCCATGACCCCGGACATCCTGGTTCTGGACGAACCCAGCGCGAACCTGGACCCGGCCTCCCGCCGCACCCTCATCAGCCTCCTGCTCCAATTCTCCCATACCAAAATCATCGCCACCCATGACCTGGACATGGTCATGGACCTGTGCACCCGCTGCATCGTGATGAAGGATGGCTCCATTCTGGCGGACGCGCCCGTTCCGGACATTTTCGCCGACTGCGCTTTGCTGGAAGAAGCGCGCCTGGAACAACCCCTCAGCTACCGCCTGATGCAGTACGGCAGGGAGAGGGAGAACTCCGGCCAATTTTAAGGAGGAAAAACTCCTTACACAAACTCCAGACGGGCATCCGGCAGGGACTTGATGAACCGCGCCCCGTACCTCTTGGTGGCTACGCGGGGGTCCAGAATCACCACCATGCCGGAATCGCTCCTGGTGCGGATCAGCCGCCCCACCCCCTGCCGCAGCTTCAGAATGGCTACGGGCACGGAATACTCGTAAAACGGGTTTCCCCCGCGCGCCCTGATGCTCTCAAAGCGGGACTCCACCAGCGGGTGGTCCGGCACCTCAAACGGCAGGCGCGTCACGATCACGTTGGAAAGGGCCTCCCCGGGCACGTCCACCCCGGTCCAGAAACTGTCCGTGCCGAAGAGCACGCTGTTCACATCCTTCCGGAACGCCTCCAGCATGGCATGCCGCTGCATGTCCTGCCCCTGCACGTACAAGGTCCATCCCTGTTCCTCACAGAACGGGCGCACCTTTTCCGCCACCTGCACCATCAGCCGGTAGCTGGTGAACAGCACGAAGGCCCTGCCGCGGGATTCCGCCAGATACCTTTTAATCCACTCCGGCAGCACTTCCGCATACTCCGGCTGGTCCGGCTCCGGCATGGAGCGGGCCACGATCAGCCTCATCTGCTCCCGGTAATTGAACGGACTGCCTATCTGGAGCTTCCGGACGCTTTCCGCACCCACGCGCCCCGCAAAGTAGCCCATGTCCGCATCCCCCGTCCCCAGCGTAGCGGAGGTCAGAATGGCGGAACGCCCGGCGGAAAACAGGCGCTCCCTCAGGATATCGCCCACCTCCACGGGGGCGGAGCACACGCTCATGTTCCTTCCCTCCGGACCGGACCGCTCCGCCCAGTACACGTGCCCCTCCTCCGTCATGTCCATCAGCACCTTCAGGGAGGCCTGCGCCTCCTCCATGCGGGCGGCCATGTCCGCCAGCTCGTCCTTCACGGCCACGTTTTCCTCCTGCTTCGCGCCCTCCCTCTTCAATTCTCCGATCAATTCCGCCAGAGGCAGGGAAAGAATGTCCTGGGACCATTCCGGCTGGAAAATGCGGACAATCTTGCCGGAGCCCGCAAATCCCAGGTCATCCCGCGCATTCTGGAAAAACAGGCCTGAAGCGTCAATCACGTCCTGCACCCGCTGGAACAGGGCCGGATTGTTCAGCGGTTTCAGCAGGCCCTTGTGCGTGCGCGGATTGAACATCCGCAGCAGTTCATAATTGAGATGCGGTTCCGAGAGCTGCACGCCCAGCTGCCGGGCGGCGATGTTCTCAATCATGTGGGCCTCGTCCAGAACCACGAAATCCCCGGGAAAAACGAACCCCGCCTCCTCGGAATCCTCCGCCTGGGCCATCAGGCCGAAAAACAGGGTATGGTTCAGCACCACCACCTTGGCCTCCAGCACCCTCTTGCGGGCCACTTGGTACGGACAGGAGGGGCCGCAATGGCGCATGCTGCACGCATGCGGTTCACTGCACACCATGGCCCATACCTTGGGAGACGGACGGAACGCCATGTCGCTCAGGGTGCCGTCCTGCGTTCTCAGCGCCCAGTCCTGAATCCGCGTCAGCTCCGCGGCTTCCCCCTGCGTAAACAGGGAATCCATCTGGGCCAGCGCGCGCCGCAGGCGGGTATGGCACAGGTAATTCTGCCTGCCTTTCAGCAGGGCGGCGGAAAAATCAATCCCCAGGGCGGCGCGCAGCAGCGGAATATCCTTGTTGAACAACTGCTCCTGCAAATTGATGGTATGCGTGGAAATGACCGCTTTCCGGTCAAAATCCAGAGCAAACTTCACGGCCGGCAGCAGATAGCCCAGGGACTTGCCTACGCCCGTTCCGGCCTCCACCAGCAGCGGGGCGTCCACCTGGAGAGCCCTCGCTACGGCCAGGGCCATATTCTGCTGCTCCGCCCGGTATTCAAAATCCCTGGCGCGGGAGAACAACCCGTCCGGGGCAAATGCCCGGTGGACATAAGCCTCAAAGGCGCTAACGCCTTCCACGTCATCTGCCCCGGCGCCATTCATACGGGAACGCTCCCCTACTGGCCCACGGGAAGCTGGCGGGAGGAAACCGGCGGCAGATTCACCTTTTCCGGCAGGTCATAGAACATGGAGCGCAGGGCATTCGCATTCATCTTGGAAGCATCAATGAACGTCCAGGGCCCCTTGTCCTTCAAATCCTTCACCAGCACCAGAACGCCTGTATTCTCTATCTTTACAGGCATCCCGTCCGGACGCTTCATGGAAATGACCATCCGCGTGGGGAGCACCACCAGCACCTCGTCTCCATTCTTCACCAGATGTTCCGCCGTAGGCTGGCCTATTTCATACGTCTCCACCACCATGCCGCGCTCTTTCATCACGGCGGCGGCTCCCTGCATCTTTTCCCTCATGGTCTTCATGAAGGCGGCCTCCCCTCCCGGGAAGGAAGAAACAAGCTGCTTCTTCATGGGAGCGTACATCTTCTCAATCATCCACATCATGTCCCCCGTTTTCACCGCTCCGGAAAGCTCCCGGGCGGCCTGGACGGCGCTGTCTCCGTATTCACCGGCCTGGACGGCGCACACAGCCGCCACCATCACACCTGCAAACAAACTTTTAATCATGGACGGAGTGTAACGGCATGCATCCCCCGCCGTCAAGGCAAGGCCTCCTGCACAACCATGTTTTTACCGGGCGCCCTCCCGCATCACAAGCCCGGACCACATCCACAGCGTGGGGTCCAGTTCCCGCGCGGCGTCCTCCATCAACTTGCGGGCCGCTTCTTCATCCTCCGCCACGGCGAACATGGTGGAGCCGGAGCCGGACATCATGGCGCCGCGCACGCCGGGCCTCTCCAGCAGCCATCGCTTCATCTCCGCCAGGAACAAATGCTTCTCAAACACGGGCCTTTCCAGATCGTTGACCAGCACATGGCCGTCCACCCGCTGCTCCCCGTACGGTATGCCCGGCAATTCCCCTGAACCGGACCAGCGGCGGTAGGCGTCCGGCGTGGAAACGCCGAACGACGGCTTCAGCAGAACGATCCGGGGGCGCCATTCCCTCCATTCCGGCAGGGGCTCCACCTTTTCCCCGCGTCCGGTGCAGCGGCACGCCATTCCATAAATGAAAAATCCCACATCGGAACCGATCTCCCCGGCCAGCTCCGCCAGACGCCTCCGGGACAGGCCGCCGTGTTCCAGCTCATTCAGGGCGGACAGCACGCACGCGGCGTCGCTGCTGCCGCCGCCCAGCCCCGCGCCATGGGGCACGTTCTTGACCAGGCGCACATGCCACGGCATGGGCCGTCCCAGCTCCCGCTCCATCAGCCGGCCCGCCTTCATGACCAGGTTGCTTTCATCCAGCGGAACTCCCGGGGCGTCGCAGCTCATTTCCAGGCCGTCCGCCGGGAAAAACTCCAGCACGTCGCACAATTCCAGGGGAACCATCACGGTATCCACTTCATGGAAACCGTCCGCCCTCTTACCCAGAACGCGGAGGGAAACGTTCACTTTGCACGGAGCCTTGCAACTGATCATACGCCATGGATTCCACCAAGGGACGGCCTCCGGGTCAAGCCCCCATTGGGCGCAAATGGACGGGCACGCATTTTTTCTTCGCAAATTCCGGGGGCTCCGCTATAATAGGCGTGACCCCGCTGCACATGGCCTACGACGAAAACAGCATTAAAACCCTGGACTGGAGGGAGCATATCCGCATGCGTCCGGGGATGTACATCGGCAAACTGGGCGACGGAACCTCTCCGGATGACGGCATTTACGTCCTGCTGAAGGAAGTCATTGACAACTCGATTGACGAATTCGTCATGGGCTTCGGCAAAAAAATCACCATTGACGTGACTCCGGACGGCCTGTGCGAGGTGCGCGACTTCGGACGCGGCATTCCGCTGGGCAAACTGCTGGACTGCGCCGCGAAAATCAATACCGGAGCCAAGTACGACAGCGACGCCTTCAAGAAATCCGTAGGGCTTAACGGCGTAGGCATCAAGGCGGTGAACGCCCTTTCCGACTTTTTTGAAATCCAGGCCTACCGCGACGGGGAAACGCGCTCCTACCAGTTCTGCCGCGGGAAGGAACTCCCCAAAGGACGGAAGGACGGCGCCACGGAGGAGCCCAACGGCACCCGCACGGCGTTCCACGCAGACCCGGACATTTTCCCCGTAACCACGCAGTTCCGTCCGGAATACATTGAAAAAATGTGCCGGTACTACTCCTACCTCAACAAGGGGCTGGCCCTGCACTTCAACGGACGCCGCTACGTCTCCAAAAACGGCCTGCTGGACCTGCTTACGGAGGCAATGAGCGAGGAACCGCTATACCCCATCATCCATCTGGAAGGGCACGACATCGAGGTGGCCTTCACCCATGGCGGCCAGTATGGGGAGGAGCACTACTCCTTCGTCAACGGGCAGCACACCACGCAGGGGGGCACCCACCAGGCGGCCTTCCGGGAGGCCATCGTCAAAACCCTGAGGGACTTTTTCAAGAAAAACTATGAGGCTGGGGACATCCGTTCCTCCCTCGTGGCCGCCATCTCCATCAAGGTAAAGGAACCCGTCTTCGAATCCCAGACCAAGACCAAGCTGGGATCCAATACCATCAGCCCGGAAGGGGAAACCATCCGCACCTTCGTAGGCAACTTCATCGCCAGGGAGCTGGACAACTACCTGCACAAAAACCCGGAGACGGCCAAAGCCCTGGAAGCCAAGATCAAAGACTCCGAGCGGGACCGCAAGGAACTCTCCGGCATCCAGAAGCTGGCGAAGGAAAACGCCCGCAAGGCCAAAATCCACAACAAGAACCTCCGGGACTGCCGCGTGCACTACAACTCCAAGCACGCCCGCGCGGGGGAAACCACCCTGTTCATCACGGAAGGCATCTCCGCCTCCGGCTCCATCACCACGGCGCGGGATGCGGAAATCCAGGCGGTCTTCTCCCTGCGCGGCAAGCCGCTGAACTCCTTCGGCATGAGCCGCAAGGTCGTCTATGAAAACGAAGAATTCAACTTCCTCCAGCACGCCCTGAACATTGAAAACGGGCTGGAAGACCTGCGCTACGACAAGGTGGTCATCGCCACGGACGCCGATGATGACGGCATGCACATCCGCATCCTGCTGATGACCTTCTTCATCCAGTTCTTCCCGGAGCTGATCCGGGAGGGCCACCTCTTCATCCTCCAAACTCCCCTCTTCCGCGTGCGCAACAAGCAGCAGACCATTTACTGCTACTCGGACGCGGAGCGGGAAGCGGCCATCGCCCTGCTGGGCAAAAACCCGGAAATAACGCGGTTCAAGGGCCTGGGCGAAATCTCCCCCCAGGAATTCAAGGCCTTCATCGGGGAAGGAATGCGCCTGGACCGCGTTCGCCTGGAAGACTCACACAAGGTGAAGGACCTGCTCTCCTTCTACATGGGCAAAAACACGAGGGAAAGACAGGAATACATCCTGAAAAACTTGCGTGTTGAACTGGACCCGGTCATGGACTAGAGTAGCGGAGCCACATCTATCTATGCTTACCATTCCCAAGGAAAAACTGCCGGTTCATATTGCCTGCATCATGGACGGCAACGGCCGCTGGGCGCACAGCCGCCATCTGCCGCGCCAGGCCGGCCACCGGGCGGGAGCGGATACGGTGGAGCGCTGTGTGGACTTCTGCATTGACCATGATATTCCCTGGCTCACGCTTTACGCCTTCTCCTCGGAAAACTGGAACCGCCCCAAGACGGAGGTGCACGCGCTGATGCTGCTGCTGCACGAATTCCTGAAAAAACGCCTCAGCCAGATGCAGGAAAAAGGCGTGCGCCTTCACGCCATAGGCGACCTTTCACGCCTTCCCAAGCGAACCCAGAAACTGCTGCAATCCAGCCTGGAAGCCACGGCGGGAAATACCAGGCTCAACCTGGTTCTGGCCCTCTCCTACGGCAGCAGGGCGGAAATTGCCGCCGCCGCCAGAAAAATCGCGGAGAAAGCCTCCCGCGGGGAACTCCACCCGGACGCCGTCACGGAAGACCTCTTCAACCAGCATCTGGACACTGCCGGCATGCCGGAACCGGACCTGCTCATCCGCACCTCCGGGGAAATGCGCGTCTCCAACTTCCTGCTGTGGCAGATCAGCTATGCGGAACTCTATGTAACGGAAACGCTGTGGCCGGACTTCAGCAACCGTGACATGGAAGCGGCGCTGCTGGACTACTCCCGCAGAAAACGCCGCTTCGGCGCACTTTGACCCCTTTTTTAAACCACATTCCTACGGAATCGCCATGAACCAATACGCTCTCATTCTGGCCGGCGGCAGCGGCACCCGTTTCTGGCCCCTCTCCCGCGACCACCGTCCCAAGCAGCTCCTGAACATGTTCGGGGAAGGCACCCTCCTCCGCCAGGCCATCGACAGGCTGGACGGCCTGGTGCCCCGGCAGAACATCTTCATCCTGACCAACCACCTGCAGGAGGCGGAAGTGCGCCGCCAGGCCCACGACATCCCCGTGGACAACATCATCTCCGAACCCGTGCGCCGGGACACGGCGCCCGCCATCGCCCTGGGCATAGGCCTCATCAAGGCGGCGGACCCGCACGGGGTCATGCTTGTCATCCCTTCCGACCAGCTCATCCAGGACCAGGCGTCCTTCCGCTCCCTGATGAAAGCCGCCATGGACACGGCGGCGCGGGAAAAGGCGCTCGTCACCGTGGGCATCAAGCCCACCTGGCCCTGCCCCTCCTACGGCTACATTGAACGCGGGAAGGAAATCGCCTCCGCACCGGGCTGCTCCTGCCGCGAAGTCATCCAATTCCGCGAAAAGCCTGACACGGCCACGGCCGCCGCCTACCTGAGCCAGGGCAACTTCTGCTGGAACGCTGGCATGTTCGTCTGGAGCATTCCAACCGTGTGCGAACAGCTTGACAAGCACTGCCCGGAGCTGGCCTCCTTCGTGGAGCACATCGCGGAATCCCCGGACCCGCAGGAAACCATCCGGGAGGAATTCCCGGCGCTCACGCCCATCTCCATCGACTTCGCGCTGATGGAAAACGCGGACCGGGTGCTGAACATTGAAGCCACCTTTGACTGGGACGACGTAGGCTCCTGGATATCCGTAGCCAACTATCTGGAAACCCACAACAAAAACACCACCAATACGGACATCACCGTGCAGGACGCCTCCGGCAACATCGTCTTCTCCCAGCGGGGGGACAAGCACGTGGCCCTGCTGGGCGTGGAAAACCTGATCGTGGTGGAAACGGCGGACGCCATCCTGATTGCGGATAAAAACAAGGCGGACGAAATTAAAAAAATCGTCAACCAGCTTCCGGACGAACTCAGATGACCAGCCAGCATCCGGCCCTGGGCATTGACTACGGAGAAGCCCGAATCGGCATCGCCGCCACGGACCCCGTGGGCATCATGGCGCACCCTGTGGAAACCATCCACAGGCACAAAACGGACGGCGTCACCCGCATCGTCCAGCTCGTCCAGGAGCGGGGGATACGCACCCTGGTGCTGGGCATCCCTGTCCGCATGGACGGCACGGAAGGAACCGCCGCCGCCAGGGTGCGCGCGTTCGGCAGGGAACTGGCCGCCGCCCTTCCCGGCCTTCCCATGGTATTCATGGATGAATGCCTCACCACCGTCATCGCCCAGGAAAAACTGCACGCCGCCGGCAAAAAGGAGAAAAGCTTCCGCCCCATCATCGACCAGGTGGCCGCCGTGGAAATCCTCAACACGTGGCTTGATTCCACGCTGGGCTGAAACGGCAAACGGCGCCGTGCCGCGGCGCAATCCCTGCTTTACGCGCCTACGGAACTCCGCACTTCCCTCTTCCTCAGCAGGACCGTTCCGCCGGCAAGCAGAAACGCCATCAGCCACAGGGCCCGGCGCGTTTCCGGCCACCAGATGAAGCTATCCGCCACACGGGCGTCTTCCGGGCGTTCCGGCGGGTAGCAGACCGTCACCCGGTCCCCCCTGGAATAGGAAGACCAGAAAAGAAAAGCGGGGGACTGGAATACCACTTCCCCCTCCCCGGTCTGCGGCAGGAACCGCACTTCCGGCGCCCAGACGTCCAGAGAGGGACCGGACGTCCCCATGACCCGCGAACGGCTCCACAACTTCACCGTATCCTCCGTGATGTTCCGCACCGTCCCTTCCGTACACAGGCCCTCCCGGGCAAAACGGCTCTTTTCCAGAAAAAAATCACCGGCCTGCCATATGGAATAAAGGCTCAGCCCCGCCATCACCCAGGCCAGCAGCCAATACCAACCGAACCACGGAACGCTGAAAAAATCCCTCCAGCGCTCCGCAGCCCGGGAAAACGAAAACTCTCTCCCCCCATGCATCAGGCACGCTCCATGCTCAGCACCACCTTGCCGCTGCGGAACTCTTCCTGGGCCTTCTCCACGGCCCGGCGCACGTCGCTCAACGGATAAACGGTATCCACGGCCTGCTTCAGCCTGCCGTCCGCCATCAGGCGCGCCAGCTTGTCATAAGCGGCCTCAATCTCCGGAACGGGGGCATTCTTGAGCCACTGCGTCACCCACAGGCCTTCCAATTTAATGCCCTTGAAAATCAGGAAACCGTTCGGCACCTTGATGCTCTTCCTGCTCATGGCGCCGTACGTCACCATGCTTCCGCCGGGAGCCAGCATGTCCATCAGGCGCAGGGCGCTTTCCCCGCCCACGGCGTTGGAGGCCAGCACGGGCCTCTTTCCGTCCAGCCGGGCCAGGGTATTCTTCACCACATCCTCGTCATCCTCTCCCACTACCAGGTCGGCGCCCAGCGCGGTCAATTCATCCCTCAATTCATCCGGCCTTCTTACAAAATTCACCGTCTTCACGCCCATCTCCCGGGCCAGTTGAATAATGCACCTTCCCACGCCGGAATTGGAGGCGTTCTGCACCACCCAGTCCCCCGGAGTCAGGGAAACGAACCCTTCCAGCATGCGCAGGGCGGTCAGGGGGTTCACCTTCAGCATGGCCGCCTGCACGGGATCCACCTTCACGGGGAGCTTCATCACGTTCACGGCAGGAACCGCCACATACTCGCTCCAGGAACCCACGCCGCGCAGCAGAATCACTTCATCGTCCTTGCGGAAGCCTTCTGCGCGGGACTCCTGCACCACGCCGCAGCCTTCCAGTCCGGCGCGTGAATGGGGCAGCACGGGCTTCACGCCGTAAACGCCCTGCACAAAATTGATGTCCGCCGGATTGATCGGGGCCGCCTTCATCCGGATCAGCACCTCCCCCTCCTCCGGAACCGGCATGGGACCGGAAACATACTCCAGCACGTCCTGGGGTTTCATGCTGCATTCGGAAAACTCTGCATAATGATTCTCACTCATGCTTTCAATCTCTCACGCCGCCTCCCTCCGTGCAAGCGCCGGATACGTTTTACACGGGCAAACAAGCCATCCGGCCGCGCGCGCCTTTCCCCGGCGCCTGCCCCCCGGCCATGAACGGAGGGAACCAGACCGCAGGAAAGCCCGGCAGCGCTGCCGCCGGGCCGGCACAAATTCCGAGTCTTTTGTTCGGTTGTTCTTGACCTTAGGCGAAAATACGCTAGACTATCTCTCTCGCATTAACAAATAACTTCGATTGCCATGTCCCGAATTTGCATCATCAGAGGTACCATGCCTCACAAAGGTCGTCGTATCCATCGCTCCGGTCTTGCCAAGAAAAAGGGCGGTATTGGTCGTCACGTCACTAAGACTGTCAATCGTACCGTTTTCCCCAACCTTCAGGAAAAGCGCATCTGGGTTCCCGAACTCGGTCAATTCGTGAAAATGAAGATTTCCGCCAAGGCCCTGCGTACGATCAACAAGAACGGTGCTTACAACACTCTTAAAAAGGTAGGTCTCCTGTAAAAAAGATTCTTTTTTTTGAACGTTGTTACACCACTTGAACTCTAAGGCTTCAACGAGGTGAGCAACTGGCAGAAAAAGATGTCCAAAAAGACAAGGGATCATCTGCTTAAGTGAGGCGCCTCCAAGTTGAAGGTTTTATTGAAACATTAATATACCAACGGACGTAAATAAGACGTCCCCTACTGGAAAAAGATCACACAGATGAAAGCCCAAACCAAAATCGCTCTTAGAATTAATGATGACAACCCCAACCATCACCTGTGGAACAACAGGGGAGTTTGGTGGTGCCACGTCACGGTTCACAAGCCTGACTCCACGGCGGAACGCCTGAGATTCTCTCTGAAGACCCGTGACATCGAAAAAGCCCGCGCCCGCCGCGACAAGATTTTCGCCTCCATCCAGCAGCACTTCGGCATCGCCGCTTAAGGAAGCTGTACGGAGAGATTAAGGCAAGTCACATCAATCTCTTTATAAGAACCGTTCCGGTTAACCGGAACGGTTCTTTTTTATGGAAAAAATAAAGACTTTCACTCGGAAAGGGCGGCAGCGGATTTGCCGCAACACAAGCCCCCTGCAAACAAGGCTGAAACAGCCCGTTTCTTAAAGCCGCCGCCCCGCCAGGCTATTCTTGCAAAGCCGGCTATCCATTTCACCCTTTATTCCTATAATAATGGACAGGCGGTGAAACGCGGCATTCACGGACCCGCTGGCCGGCAAAAAAAGATGCCGTCCTTGAAAGCATCCATTCCTGCCCCTGCCGTCAATTCTTTTTGCTGAACCGGAACATGGCCGCTCCATGGCTGTTCAACTCCACGGCCATATCTCCCTTCACCGTTCCCTGGTCGGCGCGTTTCCAGAGGTCCCTGGCTTCATACGCGCCGGAGAGCCCCAGCTCCCTCAGGTTCACCTTCACTACGCCCTTCTCTTTCCCGGTATTGAAAAACCCCGCCGCTACGGAACCGTCGGACAGCTCCTTCGTCCAGACCTGGAAATCCCCCCGGTGCCACGCCTTGCGGGCGGGACGGGCGGCAGGGTCCTGGTCCACGGCAATCACCTCGTCGTTGGTCAGGAGCCCCATCGTGAATGAATCGATATGCTCCAGGTCACAGGAAATGATGAGCGGGGCGGACAGGAGGCACCACAAGGTCACATGGGTGTACTGTTCATCCGGCGTCAGCTGCGTCTGGACAAACGTGGTATTGGGCTGGTTGGGCTTGCCCAGCTTCCCGATCTGGAGAATGTCCGGATCATTCCAGTGGCCCGGGCGCATGTGCTTCTGCCAGCGTTCCTGGGAAAAGCCGATGCCGCTGACGCTGCCCCAGTGGTCCTGGATATCCCCCGTCGTCCTCCACAAATTGGCCAGCTTCCCCAGCTCTTCCACCTGTTTATACGGGGCGGCATTGGATATGCTGAGCACAATATCCCGCCCGGAATCGTCCAGAGCCTGGCGGATGCGTTCCGTCGTCGGCACGTCATTGGGGTTCCAGTCCACCTTCACGTAATCGAACCCCCAGTCCGCCCATTGCCTGGCGTCACGGTCAAACAGCCAGACGGCGCCTACACGGTCCGCCTTCCTGCGATGCACGCCGGGGTAACTCCCGAAAATTTGATTCTTCTGCTTGCGGTCCTTCTCCGGAATGGCCATTTCCCCGTAATCCGCCTTCGCATTGGGCGAGCTTCCTCCGATGAACCCGGCATACGTCCCCATCCAGGGCGTGGAATAAATGCCCGCCTTCATCCCCATGGCATGAATGGAATCGCACATGGCCTTCATGTCCGGAAAGCGCTTGTTAGGCTGGATGGAGAAATTCCGTCCGCCTCGCTCGCCCTGCCAGCAATCGTCAATATTGATATAGGTCCAGCCATGGTTGACAAGCCCCCGCTCCACAAAAAGCCGGGCCGTCTTCAGCACATTCTCCTGCCCCACGGCCTCACTGTAGGAATACCAGCTGCTCCAACCCATGGGCGGGGTCAGGCACAACTCATCCCCCACCTTCAGAATCCACTCCTTCGCATCTTTTCCATGCCTGTTGGAAGCCTGGATCTTCACCTTGTATTCCCCCTTCTTCGCCGGGGCGGTACCCGTCACCAGCCCGCGCGAATCCATCCTCAGGCCGGAGGGAAGCCCAGCCGCCTGAATCTTCATGGGACGCTCCCCGGAAACGGGAACCTGGAACAGCACCCGCGCGCCGGGAGTGGCGCCAACAATGCGGGCGCCGTTGACGGAGGGGGAAAGCGGGGTTTCAGGAGTCAGGCGCACGCCGGGAGGGGGAGCCGGATAAGGATTCGGGAACTCCGTGCCAAATGATGAGGATACGGCGGCGCCAAGCACGGCAGGCAGGAAAAAACGGTACAATTTCATAAATGGTCTATGGAGGTGTACCTTAAAAAACGCGTCCGCTCCCCCGTTTCTTTCATCATGCTGTCTATCTCGGCCTCCGTGCGCCATCCTGTTCCTGCGTTCCTTCCGCAAAACGTGAGGAACTCCGGAAAAAAGCCGGGACGGACACTCCCGGCAACCGTGCCGCCAGGGAGCGGAAATCCTCTTCACGCATCACGTTCCCCGCCGTCGCCAGGGCATCCGCCAGCGCCGCGGAAGGCGCCTGCACGCTCACCTGCCTGCCCTCCGTCATGCCCAGCCCCGTGCGGGGGTCCAGCACATGGGAATACTCCGCACCGCCGATCTTCGCCATCTGGCGGGCGCTCCCGGAGGTGGAGACGGCGGCATGGCTCAACAGCAGCACCGTATTCTTCCCATTACCTTCATCCACCAGCAGCCGCCATCCCCGCTCCCCCGGTGGGGGGGCGCCGGCCATAACGTCGCTGGTGCTGTCAATAAAGAAGGAACGGATTCCTCTTTTTCTCAAAATCTCCGCCATCCGGTCCACGGCAAACCCCTTGCCCATGCCTCCCAGGTCCACCCTCATTCCGGGAACCGTTTTGACCGCGGCCCCCTTGCCAACGTACAGCTTTTCCCATCCGGACGCCCGGCGCGCACGTTCCAGTTCCCCGCCGGACGGGAGAACGCCGTGGCGGCGGCTCTTCTTCCACAGGCGGATACAGGGACCGAGCGTGGGGTCAAAGGCGCCCTTTGTCAGCCGGGCATAATCCAGGGCCAGCAGAAGAGCCTTTTCCAGCTCCAGGGAAACGGGGACGGAAACGCCGTTTTCCGCGGCATTCAACCGGGCCAGACCGCTCCCCGCATCCATGGCGGACATCACCTTCTCCCAGCGGACGGCGCAGGCAAGAGACTCCATGCAGGCCTTCTCCGTCTGCGCCGCATCCATCCCGTGCCCGGGATAGGCGCGCACCGTAAACACCGTTCCCATGGCCGTACCCCGCACCGTTACCCTTCCATCCGGAGCATGAACGCAGGAAAGCGGCTCCGGCGGGGCGGAAGCCGTTTCCCTCTCCTGCCCCCGGCTTGTCCCCGCAGCAGCCAGCAGGCAGGAACAGCACGCAGAAACAACGGCCAGCCGGAAAAAAGAACTCATGCGCACCTGCGGGATCATGTTCCAAAACCTACTCCGCACAAACAAACAGGAGCAAGGACCGAGTGCGCCATGGAGACGCCGTCATCCCATCCGCTGACAAAACCGGGATGACGTTATTTCATTTGAAGCTGGCGCACGCCCCCCTTTTCATGATAAATGGAACGGTTCCACGTTCTTGCAAATTTTCCCCTCTTCATCGTCATGACCAGATTCCTGCTCTCCCTGTGGCTTCTTTTAACGCTTCCCGTTTCCGCCAGCTGGTACGGTGACGAAGTAAAAGCCGGTTCCGACATCATCATGGTGGACCTGCTCTACCCCTACTGGCCGGAATCCACCTACTTTTCCTGCTGGAACCTGGACATGTTCCCCAAGGGCGGCTACTTCTATGCCGGCGTGGCGGCCAACGCCAACGACAACACGAACCTGGAAACCTACCGCCCCTCCACCGTATGGTCCTTCTGGCCCGCTCCCGTTTACGAAGGGCGGCAGGTGCGCAACGTGTACGTCAATCCGCACGTCTACGCCCAGCAATACGTGGGTGAAGGAGCTTCCGGAAAGGCCGGGGGGCGCGACGTCCCGTGGATCAAGACCAAGCAGTGGTACACCATGCTCATGCGGACCTGGGGCGCGGACGAAGCCAGGAAGGAATGCTACGCCGGCTGGTGGATGAAAGACCAGGCCGGCAACCGGTGGCACCACATCGCCACCTTCCGCATTCCCTATGCGGCCACCGGCTTCAAGGGGAACGGCGGCTTTCTGGAGGACTTCGGGCACGGGGGCCGCAAGCAGAGGGAACTGTGGCGCGGCAAGGGCTTCTACAGGCACAACGGCGCGTGGGAAAAATGTGATACCGTTTCCATCAACGTTCCCAAGGAAGGAGGCATGAAATACAGCGGCTGGACGGTCCACCAGACGGAAAACGACTCCATCCTGACCATGTCCTATACGGAAAACAGGCAATTTCCCAGAAACCTGGAGCCGGGCCGCAAGCACACGTTCAAGCTGAACCAGCCGGACAAGCCCGTGATGGACGCCATCGCGGCGGAAGGCAACGCGCGCCACGACGGCAGCCAGGTGATCGTGGACTGGACGCTGGCGGAAACGTCCTCCCCGCAGTTCGGGTACAAGATAGAGGTCTTTGACAATCCGCAATACTCCGGAACTCCCATTTACACGGTGGAGGAACAAATCCCGCACGTACGCACCAAAGCTGTCGCGCTCCCCCGGGACATCCCCCAATGCTTCGTCAGGCTCACCATCACGGACATCTTTGACCAGCAGAAAACCCTGAAACTCGCCAAGGCCGCTGCGGAAACTCCCCTCAAAAGGCTGCCCGGCAAAAAAGACCTGTCCAGCGGACTGGAATACAAATACCTGGAAAACAAGGACGGATGGTCCAAACTGGCGGAACTGGACTTCTCCAAGCCGTTGCGGACCGGCGTCTCCCATGGATTTGACACGGCCCTGCGCGGAGCCAGGGAAGGACGATTCGCCTTTGAATATGAAGGCTTCCTGGTCGTCCCCCAGACGGGGGCCTACACCTTCGCCCTCCAAACCTGTGACGGAAGCCGCCTGGACGTCGGCGGAAAAACCGTTATTGACAACGACGGACTGCACAGCACGTCGGAAAGGCGCGCCTCCGTCTTTCTGGAAAAAGGCGTCACTCCCATCAAGCTGACCTACTTCAAGAAAAAGCCGGAACACGAATTCACCGTGGCGTGGGTGGGCTGGCAGTATGGCAACCGCCCCATGGAGGAAATACCGCTCGCCAGCCTCATGCGCCCCAAACGGGCGGACATACCGGAAGCCAGGCTGGAAGTGGGCGGCAAGGGACCGGAACGCGTGCTGAAAACAGCCATCTCCTCCGGACGGGTGAACAAGGTGGAATACTACAACGGCGCCAAGCTGGCCGCCGCCGCGGACGCAGCCCCCTTCACCGCTCCCCTCATGCTCTTTGACGGAGAAAACAAACTGTGGGCGCGCGTCTTCTACAACGGTTCCCATACGGTGGACACCCCCGTCGTCCCCGTCCATTCCCAGAGCCGCATCACCCCCGGCTGGGAAGCCATGCTGCGCGGGGAACCGGGGCTGCCCCACTCCATCAGCGGCGCGGGAAACGCCTTTCGCTTCGTGGGGGAAGGGGAATACCTGGTCAGCAAAAAAATCAAGGGTGACTTCATGCTGACGGCCCACATCAGCTCCATCAGCGACAAGGCGCTGGACACCGGGGACGACTGCTGGGCCGGCATCATGGTGCGCAAGGACACGGGAGCCACCAACTACGACGATGAAATCGCCGTCTTCCGGACTGTGGGCCGCGGCCTCCGGTGCAGCGCGGACTTCAGCGACTACGGAACGGGGCGCCAATCCACCTTCACCCTGAACAAGGACCACTCCTGGGTGCGCATCATGCGGCGCGGCAATGAATTCACCTGCTTCACCTCCCCGGACATGAAAAAATGGGAAATGGGCATGCAGCGCATCATCCCGATGAAGGAGGAAGCCATCGCCGGCATCACGTTCAGGACCATTCCGGGCAAGGGCAAGGGCATCTTCTCCGCCGCCATGGACGGAATCTCCATCAAACCCGTCAAACTCCAGCCGCACAAGATAACCGCCGCCATGCCTGCCGGAAAAATCATCGGCTACTCCCTGCTCTCCCCGGATCTGGCGGTGGTGCGCTACCGTTCCGGAGCGGACCTGCTGGAACGCAAAAACGGAACCTACGCCCGCAAGCCCCTCACACTGCCCAGGGGCGTCAAAACCGTCCGTTCCATGGCGCTTGCCGGGGACAAAATGTTCCTGCTGGCCCCCACCTCCCAGGGAGGAGCCCTGTTCAGCAGCAAGGATATGGGTAAAACGTGGACCGTCGCCAACCCGGATGTAAAAGTGGACCCGTCCCCCATCTCCTTCATTGCCGGGGAGCTCATCTCCGTCAATCCCCGGAATCCGCGGGAAATCATCGTCGGTTCGGACCGCGCCGGACTCTTCATGAGCACGGACGGCGGAGACACCTGGAACAACGTGGGCCTGGTGGGGGAACCCGTCACCAACGTCGGCTTCCATACGACCGCCCAGGCCAGGATTGGAGCCGTGACGGCGGACCGCAAGGCCAACACCAGCAAAATCTTCATCTCCACCAACAACGGGAAGAAATGGAACCAGAAAAACGAAGTGCAGGGAGCGGGATTCCTGAGACTGGTGTACGACACCCGCGCCGCAGACCAGCTCTACGTCTTCTCCACCCAGGGCGTTTACACCTCCTTCAATGACTGCCGCACCATGAACCGTGTGCTCCAGGGGCTGCCCGTCACACAGCCCACGCTGGCGATCGACAGGCGCCGCCTGGACGATACCTTCATGCTCGCCGTCCCGCTGGACGGCAAGGGCGTGTACTCCAGCGAACGCAACGCCAGAAACTGGCAGAAGCGTTCCGACAAGGAAGACTGGGGAGCCGCCTTCAACCTGCTGATTGACACCGCGAACAACAGGCACATTACCCTGTACGCGGAAAAAGGCATCTATGAAAGCACGGACGAAGGCAAAACCTGGAAACAGGTCTATCCGGGCCATTGAACCAGAATGCTCTCCTTCTTCTCCCATGAACACAGGCACTCCGGCGCGGGGCGTTCCCTGCAACGCCAGAGGAGCTCATGCAGTTCTCTCATTTTCTCCGCCCTGGCGAGCGTTTCCGCCGACCTTAACAAGCTCCGCTTCCGGGCGCCGGGCGGCTTTCCTCTGAAACCGGACGGATTACGCCATCCTAGGCAGGAACAGCCTCCATGCGGCTTTCCCCATCACAATCATGCGCGCAGCCGCAGTGCTTCCCGCACTGCGGCCTGACAAAATCTGCCCGGGAACGCCTCCTTATCTGGCAAACAGGGCATGGATGCGGCGGCAGACCTCATCCACGTTCTCCCGTGAATTGAATGCGGAAATGCGGAAGAACCCTTCCCCCCTGGAACCAAAGCCGGAACCGGGCGTAATGACCACATTAGCCTCATACAGCATCTTGTCAAACATCTGCCAGCTATCCAGGCCGTCCGGACACTGCACCCAGACATACGGGGCGTTTTCCCCTCCCCACACGCGCATGCCCGCCTGGCGGCAGGCATTCAGCAGCAGCGCGGCATTCCCCAGGTAATGGCTGATCAGCACGGCGGTCTGCGCCATGCCTTCCAGCGTAAACAGGGCCGCGGCTCCCCGCTGGACGATGTAGGAAGCTCCGTTGAACTTCGTGCTGGTGCGGCGGCTCCACAGCTGGCTGATGAGAACCTTGTTCCCCCCGGAATCATGGCCGTGCAGCTCCTTGGGAATCACCACGTAGCCGCAGCGCACCCCCGTGAAGCCCCCCTGCTTGGAAAAGGAGCGGAACTCAATGGCGCAATCCCGCGCGCCGGGAATTTCAAAAATGGACTTGGGAACGGCGGAATCCTGTATAAATGCCTCATACGCGGAATCGTACAAAATAATGGCGTGGTTCGCCCGGGCATACTCCACCCATTTCAGCAATTCATTCCGGGAAGCCACGGCCCCGGTAGGGTTGTTCGGGAAGCACAGGTAAATCAAATCCACATGCTCATCCGGCAATTGCGGCACAAAATTGTTCTCCGGCGTGCAGGGGAGGTACACCAGTCCCTCATACGAACCGTCCGCGCTGGAATCCCCGGTATTCCCGGCCATCACATTGGTATCCACATACACGGGATAAACCGGGTCCGGCACGGCGATCCTGTTGCCCGGCCCGAAAATGTCCAGAATGTTGCCCGTATCGCACTTGGCGCCGTCAGACACGTAAATCTCATCCACTTCCACATGCACGCCGTGGACCTGGTAGGCCTTTTTGGCGATAGCCTCCCTCAGCCAGAAATAGCCCTGCTCCGGACCGTAGCCGTGAAAGCGCTCATGGGTGGACAAATCGTCCACCGCCTCGTGCATGGCTTCAATGGCCGCCATGGGCAGAGGTTCCGTCACGTCTCCGATGCCGCAGCGGATCAGCCTTTTGGCCGCCTCCGGATGGGACTCGGCAAACGCATTCACGCGGCGCCCTATTTCCGGGAACAAATATCCCGCCTGCAGCTTGAGGAAGTTATCGTTAATATTAGGCATGGTTTTAATAGTAAGTGTCTCATTCCATACCCTCCACGGGAAGGAATCAAGGCCCCGTTCCGGCATGGCTCCCCTCCCTGCGTCACTATCTCCGCACACCCCTTTTCCTGCGGTTCCCTCCGCGCGGACATGGAGCCGCTGCCTATTTGCGTTTCATGCTCCGCATCAAACTCTTGTCTTCCCGGCTAACACGCAGGGATTCAATAATTTTTTGCAAAGCCCTGTTGTAAGTGAAATCGGACAGGGACGAATTCCTCAAATACTCCAGCGTCAATGCTGGGAACTTCACATAACAGACGGAAACCGCCCAGGCCACCGCCATGCCCACGTAATAATCCTCATGCCGCACGCCATCCAGCAGGGCCAGCACCTGCTCCACGTAATCCTCCGTAATGAAATGGGCCAGCATCATCACCACGGCAAAGCGGACATCATAGACCCGTGCGGACGTTAAATACGGCTGGATGAACTCCCAGACCAGTGCAGGATGCTTTTTACAAAACTTCAGGCTGGTGCAGAAAGTATCGCAGACAGCCCAGTTATCCATGCGGGGCACGAAGCGCGCGGCCTGTTCCAGGCGCTCTTCCGGCTCCATGCGCGCCAGCGCTATCAGCATGCCGTCCAGCATCACTTCCTCCGCATACGGGTCAACGGCTGGATTTTCCAGCAGCTCCCGCCAATTCCCCCCCGCCACCTCGCGGGCAAGGTTCCGGAGAACGGGGAGACGAACGCCCAGCAGACGGTTGACGCCGGGAATCAGGGAAGCGGAGAACTTCTGAAACTCCGGTTCCGCCAACGCCTCAATCCTTTCCCTCAACTGCCGCCTGCTCTCAATCATGGGCGCCATCCTACATGGAGGCTATGCGCCGCACAAGGGGGAATTCCCGTATGAGAGGCGGCGGAACCCATGCGGAATCCCCCTTGGAAGGCCCTTCCGGAGACGCGCCTAAAAAGGAATTGGCGGCTTCCCGTCTTCTGTGGTAGCCTGCGGACAGGCAGCAAGCCGTCCCCTATGCCCTCCAGCCTTCAACAATTCAAATGTCCCGGATGCGGCACTCCCTTTTCCGCGGCGGATGTGGACAACCGCCGGGACACGGTCACCTGCAGCAGCTGCGGACTTTCCACCCCCTGGACGTCCCTGGTCCGGGAGCATGAATTCCATGATGTGCCTGCGGCCCCTTCCAGGCATCTGACGGTAACATCCGCCCATGGAAAAGTCACGCTCACCTACAGGCATTCCTTTGCCAAAATACTTCTTTACACGGGACTGGCCGTGGTTTGGGGCATCATCACCCTGGTGCTCGTCCTCCTGTCCTTCGGGCCGGGGAAAACGGACTTCGCGCTGCCCGTCTTCACCACCTTCTTTGCCGTCACGGAAGCCTTCATCATCTTCCTCTGCGTTGACATGATGCTGGGAAAAGCCGTTCTCCGGGTGGAACCGGGTAAAGCGTCCCTTTTCCGGGGCATTGGTCCGGTGGGGAGCACATGGGCTTTTCTCCTTCCCGCGCAGGCCCCGATCATGATGGAGCGCAAGGGAGGGGAAAAGACGGACTATTGCCGCATCTCCGTGCCCCAGCCTTCCGGAAGGCCGTTTTACTTTTCCGGCGGCATTTCAGACCCGGAGACTCTTGAATACATCGCCGCCGTTCTGCGTCAGTTTCGCGCCTGAACCCGGAATTTTCACGGTCATGACGTGGTTCCCTGGAACGAAAAAAGCCGTTCCATGGTCCAAAAAAGACAATAAAAAATCTTATGATCATGAACGAACTGGAAATCATCGACGTCCGCGGCCGCGAAATTATCGATTCGCGGGGCAATCCCACCGTGGAAGTGGACGTGGCCCTGGCCGGCGGAGCCATCGGACGCGCGTCCGTCCCCAGCGGAGCCTCCACCGGGGAGCATGAAGCCTGGGAGCTCAGGGACGGGGACGCCAAGCGCTACGGCGGCAAGGGCGTTCTCAAGGCCGTGGAAAACATCAACAAGATCATCGCGCCGGAAGTCTCCGGGCACGATGCCACCCTCCAGCCGGCCATTGACAAAATCATGCTCGACCTGGACGGCACGCCCAACAAGTCCCGCCTGGGGGCCAACGCCATCCTGGGTGTTTCCCTGGCCGTGGCGAAGGCCGCCGCCATCCAGCTCAATCTTCCCCTCTTCAAATACCTGGGCGGCCCGAACGCCAAGGTGCTTCCCGTCCCGATGATGAACATCATCAACGGAGGCGCTCATTCGGACTCCCCCATTGACTTCCAGGAATTCATGATCATGCCCAAAGGCGCGCCCACCTTCCGGGAAGCCCTGCGCTACGGCGCGGAAGTCTTCCATGCGCTCAAGGACGTGCTGCACGACCGCGGCCTGTCCACCGCCGTGGGGGATGAAGGCGGCTTTGCCCCTTCCCTGAAATCCGCTGATGACGCCCTGGAATGCATCGCCCAGGCCGTGAAACGCGCCGGCTACACGCTGGGCACGGACATCTTCATTGCCCTGGACGTGGCTTCCTCCGAATTCTACGACCCTTCCCAGAACCTGTACGTCTTCAAGAAATCGGACGGCCGCGGCAGAACGGCGGAGGAACTGACGGCCTACTACCAGGAGCTCCAGAAAAAATACCCCATCATCTCCATTGAGGACGGCTGCGCGGAAAACGACTGGCTGGGCTGGGAACAGCTCACCAAAGCCATGGGCCACAATACCCAATTGGTGGGGGACGACCTCTTCGTAACGAACGTGGAATTCCTGAACCAGGGCATTTCCCGCCATGTGGCGAACGCCGTGCTGGTGAAGGTCAACCAGATCGGCTCTCTGACGGAAACGCTGGACACGGTGGAACTGGCCAAGGACAACAAATACTCCGCCATCATCTCCCACCGCTCCGGGGAAACGGAAGACGCCACCATTGCGGACATTGCCGTAGCGACCAATGCCGGGCAAATCAAAACCGGCTCCCTGAGCCGTTCCGACCGCATGGCCAAATACAACCAGCTCCTTAGAATTGAAGAGGAACTGGGAGATGACGCAGTTTATGGTGGCAAAATCCACATTTTATGATCAAAAATGTTTTGTTTAACTGCAAAGAATGCTCTGGAGACGCCGCTATTACCATCGTTTTACCTTGGCGGAGCTTGAAATCCGCCGGGAGAAACGTGCCCTGATCGTCCAGAGGGCTCTCCGCCTCTTTGCCATCGTCCTGGCCTTGTGCCTGACCATGCTGCTTTCCCTGGTGTGTTTCAAGCCATGGAAGGACCTGCGCTCCCTGGAGCATGAGCGTTCCTTCCTCCAGGCGCATCTGGAAAAATCCAGGGAGCAGATGGAACAGGCTAAAAACGAATTCATCTGGATTTCCCAGGACCCCCATTATTTTGAAATGATCGCTCGGGACAAGGGCAACCTGGCCCTTCCCGGTGAACATATCCTCCGCATCGCGGAACCCAAGCGCCTGAAATAAGGCGCTTTTTTAACGAAAAAACGGGACCATGAAAACCATGTCCCGTACCGGTCAACGGAACGTTCCAGTCCAAACCAGGGCGTTTGATCCCACCCGGCCTCCATCCAGCCCGGTTATCCGCAGCGGGATAGGGGCAGCCACGGGAATGGCAACCATGCCGCGCGGCGGAAAGGGACGGTTCCGCATCCCCGCTACCCTGCCGGCAGGCGCCGCTGCGTATTGACCGCAGCGCAGGGCCCCTGGCGAGACCCAATGCGGCCTCATTCAGGCTGTTTGTCCGGCGTGGCCTTGTCGTACTCCCTCATCAGCTTGGCGGACCAGCTGATGCTGTCCGGGAAACGGCACGCGGGCGTCGTGGTCAGGTACGTTCCCAGCTTCCTGGCCAGGGAATCCGCATCCTGGTGCCTGGAAAAATATAAATCCTTCTGCTCCTGGGGGTCATCCGTAACGCTGTAAAACTGCGGAGCGCGGTCCGGCACCAGCAGGTACTTCATATCCCCGTCCAGCACGGCGGACGTATAATCCGTGCACCAGAACAACGTGCGCGGAACAGGCGTTCCCCTGTTCGCCACCAGCTCCAGAATATCCATGCCGTCCAGTTTCTTGGGGATTTGACGTCCGTTTGCCTTCAGCAGGGCCGGAAGCAGGTCCACGGTGGAAACGGGCTGCTTGCAGACGCTTCCGGGAATCAGCCGCTTGTCCGCCGGATACCTGATGATGAAAGGCACGCGCACGCCCCCCTCAAAATGCTGCCTCTTGGCACCCCGGAAAGGAGCGTTGCAGGAAGACGCTTCCGGAGCGCCGCCGTTGTCCGACAGGAACACGACAATCGTGTCCTTTTCCAGACCGTCCTTCTTCAAGGCATCCAGAATGCGGCCTATTCCCTTGTCCATCGCATACACCATGGCGCAATAAATCCGGCGTTCCTTGTCCTGCACGTTCTTGAATTTGGCGATGTCCTCCGGTTTGGCTTCGTTGGGCCAATGGGGAGCATTGTAGGAAACGAACATGAAAAACGGCTTTTTATCCTTGTTGGACTCCTGGAGGAACTCAACCGCCCTGTCCGTAATATCGTCCGTCAGGTAGGTAATATCCGTCTTATCCGTAAAATTGGACACAATCATGGAGGGATTCAGGCCTTCAGCCTCCTTCTTCACGGGAAAATAAGACCGGGAACCTCCCAGGAACCCCCACCAGCGCGTGAAGCCGCGTTCCGGCGGCGTATACCCCTGCGTGTGGCCCAGATGCCACTTGCCGAACACCGCGCTCCGGTACCCGCAAGGCTTCAAATACTCCGGAATCAGCTTCTCCGTCTGGGGCAGCCCGTAATGGGACTCCGGAAGGTAATCCACCTGGATATTGGGATTCGTAGTAATGCCGTAGCGCTTCGGAAAACGGCCCGTCAGCAGCCCCATGCGGGAAGGGGAGCACATCGGCGCCGTTACATACGCCCGGGAGCAGAACACGCCCTCCTTCGCCAGCCGGTCAAGGGAAGGCGTTTTAATCTGCCTGGACCCCGTGCAGCCCAAATCCCCGTACCCCAGGTCGTCCGCCAGAATGACCACCATATTCGGCGGAGTGGCCGGGCGGCTCTGCGCCCCCGCCGCCCCGCAAAGCAAACTGCACAGAATCAACAATAGATGCGCTTTCTTCATCATACGTTAATTTACGCGGCTTGCCTGCCATATCAATCAAAATATTAATTCTGAAATTTCCGGGGCAATCCTGCAAGCGGCATCCATGACTCTTTAACAACGAATTTGCTAAAAACAGGACGATTTGCCCATCCAATTATTTCCCGGAAATGGATACGAAGCCTTTCCTTCCGCGCCGCTCCCACGGACAGACGCCCTCCTGCTGCCGGAGAAACAGCTCCATCAAGGCGTTTCCAATCCGGCGGCAATAAAGGCCGGCTCCCCCTGTCATTCCTTCACCTTCCCTGGAATGCCGGAACAGCAGCCCTACCCTCTCATCTGCCGCAGAAGGGCCGCCACATACTGCTGGGCTTCCTTCTCCGCAATACCTGTACCGAACTCGAACGGCTTGCCGTCCGGTTGTTCCACTACAATCTTGTTCAGCACCTTATTATTCTGCTGTATATTACTCGCCTCAATGGAAATGCGGGAATCCTTCGCCAGAAGAAACTGCTGGCGGCGGCCCAGGCTCCCAACCCCGCGGAACAGCTCTCCCGTTCCGGGCGACAGGGTCAGCGTCATACGGCCGAACAACACATAAACGGCACCCAAAAACGTACCGAACCCGACCAGAACGAAAGGAATCAGGAACAATTGCCCGAATAAACTCTCATGGGCCATTTTCCCCATCATCACAAATATGGCGGCGTATGTAATAGCATTCCAAATCAGTGCAAACAGCAACAGGAAAAATCCGGCTCCCTTGGGCTTCCTGTACGTTACTTCCAATCCCCGTGCCGTTTTTGTCACGCTCATGCGCCGGGGAATGGAATCAAGGATTTCCTCATCCCTTTCCTCCTGAACAAGCTCTGAAAACCTGCTTATCTTGTTGCAGGCGCGGCATAAAGCCATATCCGTGGCCATATTCACATCTTCCATCGCCAGCAACGCGCCGCACATCGGACACTTCAATTCAACAGGGGTAGTCATGCCCGGAATTCTAACAAACTTTTATGTTCAGAAAAGCATAAAAATCACAGCGTTACCGGCCTCTCCATCCTTCACAAAAATACCGTTTTTCCGGGAACAAGGGATAGACGGCTTTAAGTTGTCCGGAAAGGAAATTCCGTCTGCCTTGGGAAACTGCTGTCCTTAAGCGTTTGTCCTGCTTCACGGCTTTACCTTCTGCGCATCCTTAGGCATTCCCTTGTACAAAAATTCCGTGGCCGGAGTACGCCCCACCGTCCGGTTGATCAAGTCCGGGATTTCCTTGTCCGCATAGCCCGCCATCCGGAGGTAGTTCTTTACCGCCCCGCTCTGGCCCGGAAACAGGTTCACCAGCATTTCCACAAAATACTTCATTCTGGGAACGGAAATATAATTTTTTAACCTTTTATTCCTGATATTGTTTACTGCCAGCTTGTTGAGAAAGACGTAATACTGGGGATTGACATTGCAAACGATATCACGTTTCTTGAGTTCTTCTTCCAAATACTTCCGGTTTAACGGAACGAACGATTTTTTCAGAGCCTCGTGCTTCTCCTCCAAATCCGGATCGTAACGGTTCCGGAACTGCGCATAGATGGAAGCCGCATAAGTGGCCAGCAAGTCGGACAGCGTCTTGCCCCGGAGATGGAGGCGGCGCGCCATCGGAGAGGCGTCACGGCTCATCACGTAGAGGAAGGAAAACATGTCATGTTTGACGGCATGATCATTATTGTCAAAAATGCTCTCCGGCGTCGCCTTGTCGTAGTCGGCGGGATAAAGGGGAGTTTCCGCGATATAATAGAACAGCCAGAGCTGCAACGCCAGCTCCTCCCGCGTGATCTGCTTATTGCTAACAGAAGCGCATTGGCCCAGCACGGAGCGTGCCTCTGTATAAAACTCCCCCAGCCGCCCTTGCGCCAGCTTCTCCCGCAAGCCGGACAGCTCCGCAGGGGGAGATTTAAACGGGTCCAGGCACACCGGGGAAGGCAGGGCATGTCCCAGCCCTACCATACAGCATAGCATGGCGAGAAAGGTAAACACTTTCATTGGATTATTTCCAAACATATTCATAATTCATTAGATGATAGCATAAATCATAGGATATGGCGCGACCGAATTTCCTGATGGCAATTTGGACTTCTTCAAATTCTCCTTCCATTCCTTCGAATTTCACATACTCAACCTTGAACCTCTGCTCCACGGTTTCCACTTTGAGGATATCGTCACTGGTCGACTCTTTGCCGCCTTTCCCATCATGGACTTTCCAATCGCAAGTCCAAAACCATTCCTGCGGCAACTTAGCTCCATGTATGGCGTTATAATTTGCCATATATATCACCCGGTCAATGAATGAATTATTTTGTTCAATGCTCCTGGGGTCATCGCATCCATGCTCCGTATGCGGGACGCCCAATTTTATTTCATGTTTTTGCGGATCGGGAGGAGGGGTCGGCATGACATAGGTCAATCCTCCATCGCGTTCAATCAGTTGGATATTTCCAAAATTCACCTCCGTAGGTTCCACCGTCAATTTAACATCAGCAGCCACAATAATGATATTGTGATCACTGGGAAGATCGGCCTTGACGGGAACAACTGCCGTCAGCTTTGTCGGTACAAGAATCTCAAAGGCAATGGTTTTTTCCAGGCCTTCACTCGTGGTGACGGTGACTTCCACCTCTCCCTTCTTTTGTATTCTCTTATTCACCGTCAATGTAACCTCTTCGAGCCCCTCGGTTTTTTCGGGAAGAGAGGCAAGAGCTTCTCCTTTGGTAATCTTCCACTGCAACTGAGAAACATCCCCCTTGGGCTTTCCGGTCAAAGTCAACAAAACATCTTCCCCCATGCCGAGTTTTTTGCGCTCCTTGTCCGTCTTCTCATCCACATCCTTTCCCTGCTCTTTGGCAATATAGAAATCGGCAGAACACAACGTCGTTTCCGATTTTATTTCCAGTGCCTGTACTTCATCAGGAACATCTTCTCCGGCCTGGGCAAAAGCGCCAAACCAGTGGCCCATCAATATCAGGCCGATAGAACGTATTTGAAATAGAGACAACATGGCAAGGAGGGGAAGTTGGCATATCGTTGCCTTATCCGGGTAATTTATTTATTTGAAGATGTAAAGAAAAAGTTGAAAATACTAATCGTACTCCATGAATTACCAAGCTATTTCCCCTATTTTTCCCGGAACGCCATTCTCTTTTCCGCAAAAAACGGCGGCTTCCGCCATGCGGAGGACGCCGGAACGTTCCGGTTACCGGACAAACTGCCGGTTCAAGCATCCCAACACCCGAATATCAGGCGCTGAATTGGCCGCCTATGCTGACCGTATCAAACTCCACGATCTTCACAATAATGTTTTCCGCCGTGTCCGCCTCCCGCTGCCGGATGGCATCCAGCAGGTCGTCATGCAGCTTCATGGCCCCGGCGTCATACTGCTTCTCCTGCAGCAGGCCTTCCAGATTCTCCTGCACATGGCGGATCACCACGTTGTACAATTCCGCAAGCACCGGGTTATGCGTGGCACGGGCCACGGCAGCGTGAAACAGCATGTCGTCCTCAATGCCCGGCCTTACCCTGGCATGGCAGTCCTTCAGGGCGCTTTCCAGCTCCTTCAAATCCTCCTCCGTCCTTTTAACGGCGGCCAGCCGCGCAATCTCCTTTTCCAAAGCCAGCCGCGCTTCCAGAATCTGGGGCAGTTCGGATTCCTTGAGGCGGTTGCTCACCGCAACGGCAAAGCGGTCTGATGCCATCACATACGTGCCGTCGCCGGGCCGGGCCTCCAGCATCCCCATGTGAATCAGGGATTGAAGGGCCTCGCGGATGGTGTTGTGGCTGACGGAAAAAGCCCGGGCCAGTTCCGCCTCCGCGGGAATGCGGTCCCCCACCTTCCACTTGCCGGACCGTATCATGGATTCCATGGCGGTGAGCACCTGGCGGGACAGGGACACTCTTACAGGCTTCTTCAACTCCATTGTCTTGGATTTCTTCATGAAAAGTTAGCGAATAACAGTCCAGAGGCGTCCCTTCTCCGTCTTGATCAACTGGATATCCAGTTCAAAGGCGTCCTTTAGATTTTCCTCCGTCAACACCTCGTCCCGGCTTCCGTGGGCCACGATCTCACCGGACTTTAAAATCATGCCGCGGTTGAATACGGGGAGGATGTCTTCAATACGCTGGGTAATGAACACGATGGTCAGGTCAGGCCGCGTCTCCGCCAGTTCCTCAATGGTTTTCAGTAAAAATTCGCGTCCCGCCAGGTCCAGGTAAACGCTGGGTTCGTCCAGGATCATCAGCTCCGGGTTCGTCATCAGCGCCCGTGCAATGAGCACCTTGACCTGTTCTCCGGAAGACATGGCCACCACGGGCCTGTCCATCAAATGCTGCGCCTTCAGGGATTTCATGATCCCGGCGGCTTTCTCTTCCTCTTCCGGCGTCGGCTCCCGCAGAAGGCCAATAGTGCCGTCAGGGCCGGAAAGCACCATGTCGCGCCCGTTCCAGGCGCCGTCCTCCAGCCATTTGTGCATGAACGGGCTCACCCACGCGATGGACTTGCGCAGTTCCAGCAGATTAACGTGCCCGAAGGTCTTGCCCAGCACCTGTACTCTGGCGCCGAAAAGAGGCCATGCAAACCCCATCAGCACCTTGACCAGCGTCGTCTTTCCGGCACCGTTCGCGCCCAGGATGAAGCAGCGTTCTCCGCGCTGCACCTGCCAGGAAATATTGTGCAGGATTTCGTGGCCGCCCAGGTATACCCTGGCATTCTCCACATTGACGGCCGGCAAGGAATTGTCCATAAACTGAAAAAATAGCGGGCTTCCGCGGAAAGCCCGGGAGTGTCCGGGCCGTTCCTCCGGGATACGGCGGAACGGCCCGTGATCAACGTAAAAGAAACCTTAGTTTCTTTCAAACAAGCTGCGAATCTTGGCGCCCACGATTTCCACCGGGTGCTGGCCCAGGGCTTCACGCTTGGCCTTGAGGCTGGGAGCGCCCTTGGCGGCTTCTTCCAGCCAGTCCTTGGCGAACTTGCCGGATTCAATGCGCTTGAGAGATTCCTTCATGCGTTCCTTCACGTCGGCGGGCAGAATCTGCGGGCCGTTGTAGTACTCGCCGAATTCAGCGGTGTTGGAAATCACGGAGTTCATCTTCTGGATGCCGCCGTTGTAAATCAGGTCCACGATGAGCTTGGCTTCATGCACGCATTCAAAGTAGGCCATTTCCGGCGGATAACCGGCTTCCGTCAGGGTTTCAAAGCCGTACTTCATCAGGTCCACCAGGCCGCCGCACAGCACGTTCTGTTCGCCGAACAGGTCTTCGTACGTTTCCTGGGCCATGGTGCATTCCAGCACGCCGCCGCGGGTCAGACCCTCAGCCTTGGCCATGGCGAGAGCCACGTCGCGGGCCTTGCCGGAGGGATTCTGGTGCACGGCGATGAGGCCGGGGCAGCCGAAGCCTTCTTCAAACACGCGGCGCACTTCCGTGCCCGGTCCCTTGGGAGCCACCATGATCACGTCCACGTCCGCGGGGGGGACGATGGTGTTGAACACGTAGGCAAAGCCGTGGGAGCAGCAAAGCGTCTTGCCGGCCTTCAGGTGGGGCTTGATTTCAGCTTCATACACGGAGCCGTGGCTTTCATCCGGCAGCAGAATGTGGATGATGTCCGCCTTGTCCGCGGCTTCCGCTACGGTCATCACCTGGAACCCGTCCTGGGTGGCGGCGTCAAAAGACTTGCCGGGGCGAACGCCGATAATCACGTTCACACCGGAGTCACGCATGCAAAGTGCCTGGGCGCGGCCCTGGGCGCCATATCCGATCACGGCAACGGTCTTGCCGTTCAATGCGCTGAGATCAGCGGCGTTGTCATGAATAATATCCATTGTTACTCCTTCTTTAAGTAATTCATCCAAACATCCAATGTTTGGATGAATGAGAACATAGCCATCCGCCGCCCGATTGCAAGCGCTTTTCAACGAATGGCTGCGTTTTTTAAATTATGTGCATGGAGACGGGCCCGCTGGAGGGAAGAGCTTGAAAGCAGGAGAATGAAGAAAGGAAGGAGCCCATGGGGGCGCTTACGGGATATTCCTGACAAGGGCCATGAAACCGCTTTGCGGCCGGGCAGCCTTCATGGATGAACCTGTTCCGGAATACAGCGGAGGCATTTTTACAAGGGCCGGAAGGCCCTTGTTCCTGGCGGATGCCCAGCGGGAAACACGGAGAAAATACGCCTTCCCCCGAACTGGGTGAAAACATCCCTGGCAGTAAAGGCGTTTTTCCACAAAGGAGCTTGGCTCTTCCATAAAGCCGTTATCCCTACCCCGCACTCCCATTTCAAGAACGGTATCCCTCACAGATCCCGCCCAATGCCATTATCCGTGGAAGCCAGGGAATTGGAGTAAATCAGCTGGGAGGTATCATACCCCAGTTCCTCCGCGCAATGGAGCATCGGCTGAAGCTCTTCATCCCTCAACTGCGGCGTCCGGGCCAGCAGCCACAGGTAATTCAGGGAACCGCCGGAAACCACGGCGCGGCTGTAATCCTCATCCAGAAAGGCCACTTCATACCGGCCGTACACCAGCGGCACGAAGTACACTTTCAAATGATTGGGGGCGTCTCCCACCACAGCCTTCGCATGAGCCTCCTTCCGTTCCCCGGTACGGACGTCATAACCGCTGTTGGTAACGGAAATGGTACCGTTCTCTCCATGGTCATACCGGGCAAGCACCTTGCGAAGCCCGCGCTCAAACCAATTTTCCAGGCGCGCGATTTCGTGCCATTCCCCCAGATAACGTTCCAGATTGAAATCCGGCATGGGGTCGGTTTTGACGGAATGGCCGTGAAACAGGGAAGTAACGATGGTCTGTATGATACTCATGATTTGACAGGGAATGCTTTGTTAAAAAAGGTGCGGATATCCGGATATTGAAACTCAAATCCCTCCCGCATCAGCGTCTCCGGAATGGCGCACTGCCCGTTGGTAATCACCTGGGAGGCTTCCCCCATCAGCAGGCGCAGGACGGCGTCCGGAACATGGATGGACAGGCGGGTGTGGAAATGTTCTGCGGCAGCCTTGTAAAATTCCCGGTTGGTGGTGCGTTCCGGAGCCGTTACATTGACCGGGCCGGAAATGTCCTCCTTCCCCATGATGAAAATCAGGGCATCCACCAGGTCCTCCAGCGCCACCCAGGAAAAGGGATGGTCCGGGTTCCCTACCGCCGCCGTGATGCCGAACCGGGCCGGGCGCACCATTCTGGGGAGTGCTCCTCCATCCGGGGAAAGGACTACGCCAAACCGGGTGCGGACCAGCCGCACGGAGTCGTTCACCAGTTCCGCCTCCTTTTCCCAGGCCACGCACAATTCCGCCAGAAAGGAATCCGCCGCCGGATCGTCCTGTTCGCCATGGCAGCCGCCGGCCGGGCTGTAATACCCGACGGCGGAAGTGGAAATCATCACTTCCGGAGGTTCGTGCAGGCGATTGACCGCTTCCACCAGCTTGCGGGTGGTCATAATGCGGCTCTCCACCAGTTCCTGCTTGTAAGCGTCCGTCCACCGCCGGTCGATGGGCGCCCCGGCCAGATTGATGACAGCGTGGCATCCCGCCAGAGCCTCCGCCAGGCAATCCACGCTGTCCTGCGTGAACAGATAGCGCCACAAAGGCGTCACCTGATGCCCGAACACCGCAAGACGGCTGGACAAGTGGCTGCCTATAAATCCGCTGGAACCCGTAATGGCTACATTCATGACTGTAAATCAGATGGCGGCCCGTCTCCGCGGAGGGCGCTCCGGAACACTGCTGGAAATATCCCGCACGGGAACGGACAACCTTTACCGGATAAGACATTTCCACCTCTCTCCTCCGTTCAGCGGAGGACATACTTTGCCGCCTTCCTTTTCCTGAAACGCGCTCTTCACCGGAATTTCCCCTGCGGCCGGACGGAAAAAGAGAACTTGATTTTCACCGGGTGCCTTTTATGTTGGAAACCGTCACAACCACTACTCTCTCATGAATAAAACTCCCAGAACTTTCCTTTCCCTGCTCATTCCCGCCATTGTCATCATTGCTGCGGGTGCGGCGGCCTTCTCCTTTTACAATTTCAGCAACAAGCGCGTGCTGTCCGGTTTTGCCGGCTACGTCTATTCCAAGCCCATTTTCGGCCAGAACAAGTTTGAGGGCATCCTGATCGGGCCATCCTCCACGGGATGGGTATGGCGGAGGGAAGTCAGCAAGGTTTCCATCACGCCGGATACCACGGTGGAGGAATTCGATGCCCGCAACGGCGGCGCCATCCTGGGCAAGGACAAACTGCCCATCTCCTGCAAGGCCTCCCTGGTTTACCGCCTGGACCCGTCCCGAGTGAAGGAATTCATGGAGGATTACGGCGGCATCGCGCAGAGCTCCGGCCGCAATGACGACGAAGTGGCGGACGAGATCATGCTCTTTGCCTACAAGAATTTCATCCAGCAGCCCTTCCGCACCGCCGTACGGGCGGAATTGAGCCAGTACAACGCCCTGGACGCCTCCGGCAGCCTGCAAAAGATTTCCGACAACGTTTACACGCAGTTGAGCAAGCGACTGGACGGCACCCCCTTCATCGTGGATTCCGTAGCCGTGGGAGAAACCAATCCTCCGCAGGCCATCATTGAATCCGTCGTGAAGAAAGTGCAGACCACCCAGGAAAATGAACGGAAGGAGACGGAGCTGCAAATCGCCCGGAAGGACATCGCCATCCAGCGCGCACGCGGGGAGGCGGAAGGAGCCATGAAAATGGAAATAGCGCGCCAGGAAGCGAACGCTAATCTGGCACGCGGCGAGGCGGAAGCCAAAGTCATCGTCATGCAGGGGAAAGCGCGCGCGGAAGCTTCCCTGGAAGCCGCCAGGGCGGAAGCGGCGGGGCTGGCGCTGAAGGAAAAGGCCATGGGGCCGAACGTGCTCCGCGCCAAGGCCTTTGAAAACATGCTGAACAATGCCAAGGTCTATCTTCCCTCCGGCAAGGATGCGGAAGGGAACATGTCCGTGCTGGGCATCCTCAATCTGGACAGGGAGTCCGCCAAATAAGCCTCACTTTCCCCGGCGCTGCCGGAACGGCGACAGTCATGAAGCGGCGGAACCGGAGATGGAAAAACCGCCATCCTCCTCTTCCCCGGCAAATTCATGCTTGAGCATGAACAAGCCGCACATGTTCATCAGCACGCAGGCGACATACAGCTTCACGGGCGCCATGGCAAAATCCATCAGAAACCCGGAAGGAAGGCTCAGAATCACCCATCCCCCCGCGCAGATGGCGCCGAGCAGCCCGGCATAGGGAAGAGGCGCCTTTCTGACAAGCCCCCACCAGCCCGCGGGAGAAAGCCCGGAAAAACTTTCCAGCACGGAAGTCCTCATGAAAACGCCCGGGAAATAAGCTGCACCCGCCGCAATGAACAGCCAGATAAGGGGGCTGTCCATGTCCCAGTCCATCACTCCCAGATAAATGACCAGAGGCAGGAAGGAGACTGCCATGCACATTACCAGCCGGATGTAAGGCATCATCAGATCGTCCAGCCATTCCTCCAACTCCGGAAAGAGGCAGATTTCCTCCTCCCCCATGGCGGACCGCTGCACCATCTTCATGAAAAAGGCGCACATGAACGGTTGCAGGAAACAAAAAATGGCAATCCAGCCGATGAGGGGCGCCCAGGCCGCCAGGAACATGGCCCATACAATGAGGACGGCAAAGGCAAAAACCATGGGCCTTCCACGGAAAGGATAGCCCAGAGAAGAGAGATAGTCGGACATTCAAAAATGTTAGAGCAGTCCGTTCACACCGTCAACGCCTTATTGCCGCTCTAACAAAATAGTTCCTCCTTGTTTCAGGAATAAAAATTCTCCACGGTCCGGACGACGCGCTCCATGTCCTGCGGCCCGCAGCGCTGGTCCACGGGAAGCGGCAGAAGATGCAGCGCCAGCTTCCGTTCCAGGCTGCCCTCCGGGGCCTGTTCCAGCACCTCCGGCCACAGCAGGGGAACCAGGATGCGTTCATCAATCAGCACATTCCTCAGCTCGGGAAAAGCCGTCCAAAACGGATAGCAAAATGGAGCGGACAAGGAATCCGGCTCCACGGAAAGGCGGTTCAGATGTCCCAGCCTTTCGTGCAGAAACAGGAAATTGTCCATGCGGCGCAATCGCGCCTGCTCGTAATCAATTCCGCGCATTAACCGCTCCGTCAGACGGGACATCTTACGCAGGGGGGCGTTTTCCAGCCTCCGTTCGTTCCGTCCGCAGGCGGCGGAAGCCCTTTCCGGCCCACGTTCCAGGCATCCCAGCAGAAAGGCGGCATCCGGCAGGGACTCATCCCGTTCCTCCGGTTCCGGCAGCGGCTGGTCTGCATCCATGACGGCGATTCCCCCGTCCGGAAGGCCGGAAAACTTGCGCGGACTGTACAGGGACGCCACGCCGGGACGGGCGGGAGAATACAAGGCCAGCGCATTGTCCACAACCAGCCTGCCGCCATACCGGGAGGCCAGCCGGTCCACGTACTTCTCCTTGATGCCGAAGTAGTTTGTATACAGCAGGAATTCTCCTTCCTCCAGCTCCGGCAATTCTTCCGGTTCCAGATGCCCGTCAATGCGGTAAGGAATAACGGGAATGTGAAGCCGTTCCATCGGTTCCAGCACCGTTCCACATGTATAAAGGGGCACGTGGACACGGCGCACGTCCCCCAGGCGGCGCAGGATATACTCCAAAGCGCGCCTGCCGGAATTCACGGCCACGCTCCGGCCGTGATGCCACTGAGGGAAATTGCCGTATTCCGGCAATTCCAGGCCGAAAAAGCCGCCGATGTCCGTCCGCCCTTCCATACGTCACGCAATACTACATCTCCCTTACAAAGGAAAGAGCCATCTGGAACGGCACCCTTTCCCGTACCAGGGAACCAACCGAACACGACTGGAAGGAAAAAATCAACAAGGAATGAATCTGGAGCATCCGGGAGAAAGCCGCCGGACAGCCCGGCAGCAAGCCCTTCCACACAATCTCCTGATCCCTTCCCCTCATTTTGAACGAACAACACTGAAATAAAATCCTGACCTTATGCCTTCATCATTTACACTCCACAGCAAGGACCTGGGCGGCGTTGCCACGCCTGTCCACCGGCACACCAGCATAGGCGGCGGCAATCAGTCCCCCGAGCTCTTCTGGACCAATCCGCCGGAAGGAACAAAAAGCTTTGCCGTTACCATCCATGACCGGGACGCGCCTACCGGAAGCGGATTCTGGCACTGGCTGGCCGTCAACATTCCCGCCTCCGTCAGGGAACTGCACGCGGATGCCGGAAATCCGGCCACCCGCCTGATGCCGGAGCAGGCGGTCCAAATTCGCAATGACGCCGGATTCACGGGCTACAGCGGCAGCTTCCCTCCCCCGGGCCACGGGTGGCACCTGTACCTGGTCACCGTTTATGCGCTGGATACGGCATCCCTGCCCGTGGCTCCGGATACCCCGGCCGCCCAGGTAGGCTTCCAGCTCTGGCAGCACACGCTGGAAAAAGCATCCCTCGTCTTTTACGACCAGGTACCGGCAAAATAACCTGTACCGGAGAAAATCACCGTTTCTACCGGGCTTCCGGCTTGGCCGCCTTTCCGGCGCCCATCCAGGTTGCCCGGTGCCACAGCCCTTCCAGCACCCCGTAACGGTGCCGCTCCAGCCACCAGCGGCAGAACCATATCTGCCCGGCCATGGCGGCGCAGCCGATTGCAAAGCTGGCCAGATACCCGCAATAAGGAGCCAGCCCCAGCGCGTACGGGAAGAAAATCAGGGAGCCTATCAGGGACTGGGAGACATAGTTGGTCAGGCTCATGCGTCCATAAGTCAGCAGAGGAACCGTCACTTTCCTGAAATATTCCAGCCGGTACAACAGGACGAACCCGGCTACCCACACGCCGGTAAAGCAGACATTGTGCCACATGGTGAACACGGTGTGCACCGGGGCAGGCAAATCCGGCAGGGACATCACCACATAAAACGCCACGGCTCCGGCCAGGGAAAGAAGCATCCCCCGGGTCCAGAACATGGCATTCCGGTCATTCTGCAAAAAGAAATCCTGCCGCCCCAGCACGAACCCCAGCAGAAACAGTCCCGGAGCCTGCATCAGGCGCCCCGCCTCAATGCCCCAGGCCAGGCTTGCCCACTGCCCCACCGTCAGGTTCTCCCACGCCATCAGCCAGAAATTGCCCGTATCCACAGCCGTTTTCAGGGCAGCGTACGATTCCGCAACAGCCAGGGAGGGAGGCGCCCAGCCCGGATTCACCCACTGCGCTGCCGCATACGCCCATTCCAGGGGCTGGGCCAGGAAGAACAGGGATAATACCACCAGAGTGGAAGTCTTCAGCTGGCGGCACGGCACCAGGAGCAGCCCTGCGATGGCGAAGGTCAGCAGCACGTCTCCGCCCGGAAAAAACACCGCATTCATGCAGGCGAACACCGCCAGCAGGCACATGCGCCAGACAAACCTGCCCGCAAAGTCACGGCCCTTCCGGGCCTGGTTGCGGTACTGGATGGCAAAGGTGAACCCGAACAACAGGGCGAAAATGGTGTAGGACTTTCCGGCAAACAGGAAGAAAAAAGCGTCCTTGAACTGCTGGTTGGCCGCCTCCATCACCGGGGAGGAAGCCACGGGATAGGAATTGTAGATGAAATGTTCCAGGAAATGCAGCAGCATGATTGCCATCACGGCAAAACCGCGCAGGGCGTCCACCACATAAATGCGTTTGCTGTCGGGAGAGAGTAAGGGTTCCATGGCTATGATAATACGGCGTACGGAACGCCTCTGTTTCAACAGAAGTCACCTATACACCATGAAAAAGCCTTTTACAGCCAAAATCGCAGCCGGAGCATCCTTCCGGAAAATTTATTCCATGCCGGGCGGCGGACGCGTCCCCCCGGCCATGGTTGCTGCGCGGTCAAGGACATATCCGTGCCATCCCCGCCCTTCCGCATTCCGGAAAGCTCAATACCGCTTCCCAGAGATGAGCCGGAGAACGCTCTTCCCCCTGCCCCGGCAGACAATGAAACCCGGTGCAGGTACCCCGGCGCTCTCTGGAAACGGGAACACCTCAGCACAAACGGCCGATATCTGCCATCAACTCCCGCACGTCTTCCTCCCGCGTGGCCCAGCTCGTGCAGAAACGCACGGTACTGTGGGAGGGATCCTCCCGGCGCAGGTAGGCAAAGCCGTACTTCTTCCCCAACTCATCCAGGACGGAATCGGGCATCGTGACGAACTGCTGGTTCGTCCCGCTGGCAACGGGGAGCGCCAGTCCCCTGGCGCGGCAGAAATCCCGGAGCATCACGGCCAGACGGTCCGCGTGGGCCCCCAGGCGGAAATAAAGGCCGTCACGGAACAGCTCCAGAAACTGGATGCCCAGAAGCCTCCCTTTCGCGAGCCGGCCGCCCTTCTGCTTGGCAATGTAGCGGAAATCCTCCTTCAGGGCATCATGGCGCAGCACCAGGGCTTCCCCGAACAGGGCGCCGACCTTCGTGCCGCCGATGTAAAAGGCGTCGCAGAGGGAGGCAATTGCCGGCAGATCCAGATCATTGCCTTCATCGCACAAGCCGTAGCCGAGGCGCGCGCCGTCCATATACAGGTACAGCCCCCGGCGGCGGCAGACTTCGGAAATCTCCTGAAGTTCCCTCCGGGAATAAATGGTCCCCAGCTCCGTCGGCTGGGAAATATAAACCATCCGGGGCTGAGGCATGTGTTCATGGGTTTCGTCGTCCCAATGGGCGTGCCACGCATCCTCAATCTGCCGGGCCGTCAGCTTCCCGTCCAGGGATGGAATGGCGGAAACCTTGTGGCCGCACGCCTCCACCGCTCCCGACTCATGGACGTTGATATGGCCTGCATCCGCGCACAGCACGCATTGATGGGGGCGCAAGGCCGCCGCAATCACCGTGAAATTGGTCTGGGTTCCTCCAATGAGGAAATGAATGTCCAGGTCCGTTCTGCCGCACAAATTAGCGATCAGCTCCCGGGCCCGGTCGCAATAGGGGTCCTCCCCATACCCGGCTGTCTGTTCCATATTCGTTTCCGCCAGCCTGCGGAGAATATCCGCATGGGCGCCTTCACTGTAGTCACAGTTGAAAAGAATCATTGCCTTCCTGAAAAACGCGGGGACTGTAGCCCGGGGCGCCTGTCATGTAAAGGAAGATGAAGAATACCTCCGGAACAGGGGCAAGCCACGTCGCGGTTCCGGCGGAGGGCGGCAGGGCGCAAGCGGTTTCACGGCACAGATGCCGGAGGCTCAGCCATCCTCCGCTCCGCCCAGGCCGCTTATTCCGGCAGCTTCACCCTTTTCAGCGTAAACTCCATCTTGGAAATATCCCCGCTGGCTTCCTGAATGCGGGAATTGGTGAAATACAGGTACCCGTCATGAATGCTGAACGTGTCCGGCCAGCTGATTCCGTCCCCGGAAGCCAGAACCTTGATCTCCTTGCGGTCCGGAGTGAGATAGACAATGCGGTTCTCTTCCAGGTCCCCCATGTAAAGGTTGCCCCGGTCGTCCATGATCATGCCGTCCGGGGAAGGCGTTTTCATGGAAAAAATCCTGCTTTCATCCACCTTCCGGTCAATCAGTTGGCGGGTGGGTATTCCATACAGGGTTTTACCCGTCAGGGCGTGGAAATACAGGATGCCGTTCTTCCGGTCCAGGGCAATCCCGTCGGCATGGACTTTTCCGTCATGCCTCTTCCCCTCAACGGTGACATGGTCCTGTTCCGCCGTCGTATAGGGGTGATGGTCCAGCATTCGATAATTCTCTCCGCTCTTCATGTCCAGGACGATCAACCCCGGATCGTTGGAATCCGTAAAATAAATTTTGCCATGCTCACGGTCCACGCGCAGGTCATTAACATAGGAATCCGGGCTGGTGGATTCCGCCAGGGGATACTTCCTGACAAGCTTGTCCGTATTGAGGTCATACACGTACAATGCAGGAACGGCGACAGTCTTGCCGATCATGGGATTCTTCGTATCAATCACATAAAGCCTGTCTCCGTCCGCAACCACGGACTGCACGCACACAAACGCATCTCCGTCTCCGGGCATTCCCTTCTCCCACCGGTTGGTTTTCTCATCCGGATAAGGGGTATAGCTGCCGTCCTTGCGGACCTCCGCCACGGAGCACGGAATCTGCTCCTGCCAGCGGGGAAAATTGACAAAAATCCTGCCCTTGTCCGACACCGTCACTCCGGTCACCTGCGCCCCCTTGAACGAGGCGACGTCCTCAATCTTCGCCTCCGCACGCCCGGCCGGAGCAAACGCGCACATGAGGAATAAAACAACGGAAGCGGAAAAGAAAAAACATTTAACGGGGAACATGGGATTTTAATCTCTCTATTGACTGCAAGACAATACTGAGGCGCTCCGCGTTCATTCCCCGCGGGCGCAGCTTTCCTCGCAGCACCACTCCCGTCATTTGCAAAAAAATGCCCCGTTTTCCCGCACCTGATGCCATTTTGAATGGAAACCGTTATCCCCAAGAAACCAGTAAGGCCGTGCAAGCAGTTAACTTGCACGGCCTTGTTTGGTGCGCCCGAAAGGACTCGAACCTTCACGGGGGAACCCCCACTAGAACCTGAATCTAGCGCGTCTACCAATTCCGCCACGAGCGCACATGGTTTGGTAAGAACGGGGGTTATTATGCACAGCGGCGGCGGATTGGCAACTATTTTCCTGCACATGAAAGAAAATATTTTCCAGGGCCTCTTTCCCCCCCCGGCAACCGGGACGGCATGGAAACGATATAAGGGCTTCTCAAATCCTTCCGTATGCAGTAGTCTCCCCTCAGCATCAGAGGCACCACCATTTCAGGCTTGTGAATGAGACGAGGGAAAAACCGCTATTGAACCGTTTTGAGGTCATGGAAATGGGGTTCGGCCTGTGTACGCTGGCTGCCCTGATGTGGCTGCTGTGGTGGAACGGCTTCGGCGAGATTCATGAGGACCAGCTTTCCCTGCGTTATTTCCGGGAAATCCTGTCCCTGCTGGTGCTCGGCCAGCTTACCGGAGTTCTCGGCATCCTGCGGGAGAAGTGGCTTGCCAGGTCCATCCGGAACCCGCGGTGGATGGAGCTGGGGCTGGGCCTCCTTATCCTGGTCATGCTGGCCGGGAATTTTTTCAATTCCACCTTTATTTCCAGAATAGAGCTTCAGAATATTTTCCGCGCCCTCTGCCTCTGCTACGGAGCGGCTCCCCTGCTGAACCTGAAGGAGTATTTTTTCCGCCTGGCCCGCCGGAACCGGGGGTTCCACCTGCCGCGCATCCGCCCGGCCCTGCTTTTCCTGCTCACGCTGATTGCCTTCATTACGCTGGGGGGAACCCTCCTCATGTCGCCCGGCGCTACCAAGGACGGCATCATTCTTTCCCCTACGGACGCTTATTTCATCAGCACCAGCGCCGTCTGCGTCACGGGGCTGGTGCCCCTGAACGTCCATGAGCATTTCACCAATTACGGGCAGACCATTTTGCTGGTGCTTTTCCAGGTAGGCGCTTTCGGCATCATGACGTTCACTTATTTCGTCTCCCTGATGGTGGGCCAGGGCCTGAGCCTGCGTTCCAAGGTGACCATCAGCAACCTGCTGGATGAAGAGGGCATCGCCCAGGTGGACCGGTTCATCAAGAACATCATTGCCGTCACGTTCGGGGTGGAGGCGCTGGGAGCCATAGCCCTTTATTTTTCCTGGAGGAACGTACCGGGGCTGGAGGGGGACACGCTCTGGTGGTACGCCGTGTTCCATTCCGTTTCCGGCTTCTGCAACGCAGGGTTCAGCCTGTTTGCGGACAACCTGGCTACGCCGGATGTGGCCTACAATATGGGCGGCCAGATTACCATCATGGTGATGGTGCTCTGCGGCAGTCTGGGGTTTGCGATGTACCTAGAGATCGTCCGCCGCGCCAGGGTGGCCCTGGGCTGGGACAGCCGGAACACTATCAGCCGCCACTGGTCCACGTACAGCTGGCTGGTCGTGCGCATGACCGCCGCGCTGGTGCTGGGCGGCGGATTGATCCTGTTCCTGATCAAGGCGATTGACGGCAGCCTGTTCACTTCTGCCGATCCCTGGTACTGGATTCTGTGGGAAAGCCTGTTCAACGCCACGGCGCGCACCGCCGGGTTCAATATTTCAGACATGGCGCTCAACAGCGTCCCGTACGCCCTGTTCCTGGGGGCGCTCATGTTCATCGGCGGCAATCCCGGTTCCACGACGGGGGGCGTCCATACCACCGCGTTCGCCGTTTCCTGCGGGGAGGTGGCGCGCATCTTGCAGGGCAAGCAGGACGTGGTGATGCACAAGCGCCGGATTGCCCGCAGCGTGGTGGAGCGCGCCGTCATCACCGTTATCCTGGCCGGGGCCTGGGTAGGCATGATGACCACGGTCATGTGTTTTGCGGAACCGGGACTGAGCCTGGAACGCCTGTTTTTCGAGGTGGTCAGCTCCTTCGCCACGGTAGGTTTTTCCTGGAATGTCACGCCGGAACTCAGCGATGCGGGCAAATGGATTATCGTGTTTAACATGATCGTGGGCCGCGTGGGCATGGTGGCATTCGTGCTGGCGTTCATGAAACAGCCCAGCAAGTCTCCGCTGCGGTATCCGGAAACCAGGCTTCCCCTCAGCTGACCCGCGGTTTTTCTCCGTTTTTCATGACATACATGGAGACAAACGCATTTCTTTCTTGCATGAAAACGGTTTGAGCCAAGAATGCCGGACCTTTAGCGCCTGCTCCCGGCAGATCATGCCCGCGGAACGCCCTTGTTATGAATAATCCCTCCTTTATTTCCTATCAAAAGATATGGCTCATGTCGTATCCCCTCATGATCAGCCTGATCATTGAGCACATGATCGGCCTGACGGACGCCATTTTCCTGGGCCGCGTGGGGGATGTGGCGCTGGGAGCGTGCGCCCTGGGCGGCGTGTATTACATGGCCATGTTCATGCTGGCTTTCGGCTTCGGCTTCGGGGCGCAGATCATCATTGCGCGCCGCAACGGGGAACGCCGTTACAACCGCATTGGACCCACCATGATCCAGGGCTGTTATTTCATGCTGGCCCTGGCGGTGGTTCTGTTCACCGCCTCCCAATATTTTTCCCCCATCATCCTGCGGGATATCATCGAGTCCCCGCAGGTTTACGACGCCACGGCGGATTACCTGCACTGGCGCACCTACGGCATCTTTTTCTCCTTCCTCTGCGTGATGTTCCGCGCCTATTACGTGGGGATTACCCAAACGAAGATTCTGACGATCAACTCCGTCGTGATGCTCCTGAGCAACGTGGTGCTGAATTACTGCCTCATTTTCGGGAAAGGCGGCTTTCCCGTCATGGGCATCGCCGGGGCGGCCATTGCCTCCAGCGTGTCGGAGGCCGTTTCCCTCCTCTTTTTCATCATTTACACGGGCACGACGGCAGACAAGCGGAAGTACGGCTTCCGCCGGGCGTTCACGTTCCGTCCCCATCTGCTGAAAGGCATGCTGTCCATTTCCGGCTGGACCATGGTGCAATCCTTCATTTCCGTCTCCATCTGGTTCATCTTTTTCCTGGCGATTGAACATCTGGGGGAACGCCCCCTGGCCGTGACCAACATCGTGCGCAATATTTCCGCGCTGCTCATCATGGTGATCAGCGCCTTCGCCACCACGGCGGGAGCCCTCATCAGCAACCAGATCGGCGCGGGGGAACAGCGCTATCTGTTCAGAACCTGCGGGATGACGCTTAACCTGACGTATGCCATCCTGGTTCCGCTGCTTGTCATCCTGTGCCTGTTCCCGGAACCCGTTCTCAGAGTTTTCACGGATAATCCGTCCCTGATTGCCGCCAGCATTAATTCCGTTTATGTGATGTCCACCTCCACCCTGATCATGGCTCCGGCATTCATCCTGTTTAATGCCGTATCCGGCACGGGCAACACGAAGGCGGGCTTCATCATGGAGATGATTTCCCTGACTGTTTACACCGCCGCCGTTTATTACATCGTCATCAGGCTCAAGCCTGACGTGGCTCTCTGCTGGTTCTCCGAACACGTTTACGGCATTGCCCTGATAGCACTGGCGTGGTGGTACCTGAAGAGCGGAAAATGGCGCGGCAAGAAGGTATAAACAGGAATACGGCAAAAACGCAACCCTTCCCTGCTTTTTTCCACCGTAAAAGGCGGCGGCATCCATCCATGCCCATGACGTTCCTTGATGAGAGCGGCATGGATGGAGGAGTGTCCATTCCGCCCCAGTCAAGCCAACCGGGTTCAACCCGTTTCCCTCATCCATGTCCCGGATAAAAAAGTCCGGCCATTCACAGACGCCGGAAGAATAGATCGATTCGCTCCCATTCAGGAAGAACCTTTAAGCGTGAAACAGGGGTTTTCCATTCTGCAAATCAGGGGAAAACGACGCCAGCGCATTTCCGGAACGGCCTTTCCTAGGAGAGCACCGCCACCTTTCAGAGGTCTTTCCCAAGGGCATAAAAAAGCCCCGCGGCACAAGCCGCAGGGCAAAAACGGAACAGGCCGGGATTATTCTTCGCCGGAATCCTCTTCGGAATCACGGTCTTCCTCCGGAGAGGAAGCTTTTTCCTGCTGCTGGGGGGCGGCCTTCTGGGCGTGCTTGCGGCGGGATTCTTCCATCATGAAGAATTCCGCGCAACGGAAGGCACGGCGCGCGGCTTCACGCGCCGTCTGGTCGTCCATCAGGGCAAGCCCTTCTTCAGACACTTCCGCCAGGAACATTTTCCAGGCGCGGGAGGCCACTTTCTTGCCATCCAGCTGCTTGAAGGAAGCGGAGTCCTGCATGGGCTGGCGGTCTTCTGAGCCGTTGCCCTTTTTATTGCGGCGGCGACGCTTGCGCTTGTTGAAGGAACCTTCAGAAGCTCCGCCCACGGTTTCCGGCTGGGCAAAGGAGTCTCCGCCATGCTGTTCATGGCGTTCCTGCTGTTCCGGGTTGCGGTTGGGGCGGAAGGATTCGCGCTTGACCTTGACCGGAGCGGCAGCCTGGGGCCTTTGGGAAGCCTCGGGAGCGGTATTTTTTTCAACGGGAGCGGCGGGAGCCGGAGTCACGGAAGGAGCCGGCGCTTCAGCGGCGGGGGCCTTCTTGTCAGCCGCCTTTTTGGCGGGTTTCACGGTTTTTGCCTTGGCCGCGGTTTTCGGGGCGGACTTGACCGTTTTGATTTTGGTTTTGGGCGCTTCTACGGAAGCGGCGTCAGCAGCGGGCTTCTTTTCAGCCGCGGCGGCCTTCTTGGTCGTAGAGGCCGTCTTTTTGGCAGCCGTTTTGCGGGCAGCCATTTTTTTGGCTGCGGACGCTTCCGGAGCACCTGTTTCTAATGGTTTTTTTGCCATAAAATTTCAAGTGAAAGAAAGGATTATGAATCAATTCCGGAGATTGTCGAGATTTATCACGGAGCCTCATCCGGAAGGGCCGGCAAATCTTTCAAAAGCGCCTTGTACTTTCCCGAATCAAAGGGGCGGCCGCCCACCACCATCTCATTAATGGTGATGGCAAGGGCCTGCGCCATCAGTTCCAGGGCTTCCTGCTCTTCCAGTTTTTCCCGGCCTGTCAGGCGCTCCAGGCAGGCCTTGACATAGGCAGTGTCCGGCGCTTCCAGCTGCTCCCGCACGGCAGGCACCAGCGTTTCAATCATTTCATCCGGTATTTCCATAAGATTTTCCTTCTGCTGTTTGGATTACCCTAACGAAGTTCAGGAGAATTTTCCCCTGTCCGCCCCTGAATTGCGCTGCCAGGATGCCGGCTCCGTAAAGGTAATATTAATTTTTTCAATAATTTGATTCCAATGATCAATCCTCGATTTTTGCCTTTAATTCTTCTTTCAATTCAGAGGGAATGTCATTCCAGTGCAAGTTCAGCAACGCCCCTTCCAGAGAATACAGGTAATAACATACAGGCACCGTCTTGTCAGGATAGTTACCGCATATTTTTTTAAATGCCTCAACGGAAGTCATTTTCTCAAGATCAGCCAAGGTGAACACACCGATTTCATTAAGGCATTCTTTTATAGCCGCCCCGATGTTTTTTGCCTGCCTTAAATCGCTTGTTATCTTGAATTTCATTTTTATTGCGGCTTATTTACCGTCATCTCACTTTCGATTCCCTCCCGGTTTTTTTATCGCAACATGGCTGATGTTCCGGGTTGCTGCTCCGTTCCATTTCCACAGGGATGCCTGCTGTTTTCCCTACATGGCGCCCATGCGGCTGCGGATGACGGATTGCAGCTCCGTTTCAAATTCCCTCAGGTCATCCGCCGTGGGTTCCCCGAGCGTGGCGTCCCAGTTGATGCGGCCCGTGCGGTCGATGTCCCACACGCCCTGGGCTCCGCTCCTGAACAGAATCTTGCCGGCCATCAGGGCATGGGGAGGCGTTATCTCATCCACGGTTACCTGGGTTTTACCCAGCAGAGAGGCGGGGGGAGCCGCCGCTCCGGAAAGCTCCGCCGGCTGCTCGGCCTGGGGTTCCGGTTCCGGCTGCCTGATTTGAATATCCAGGTCCTGAAGCAGGAACCTGGTATCCATGAATGTCAGCTTGATGCCCAGGTCTTCATGCAGCCTCTTCTGGATGGCGTTTAAATCCAGCCCTTCTTCCGCCCAGTCCCGGATGGACCGGACCTGCTCCGGAGATAATTGATCAGGGTTAATCATGATATGTATTTGAGTTAGAATGATGCCTTTTTGTTCGCGGCCAGCCATGCATTCCAGCACGGAATGAACGCGGGGGAGAAGTCCTGCGGGCGGCGCTCCACCCATGCCTGGATTTGTTCCGGCGTAAACCACTGCACGCTATCCACTTCCGCCGCGGGAAAACGAACTTTCCCGGAGTACCGCCCTTCATAGAGCGCGATGAATTCCCAGCCGTTGTTTTCACCTGCGTCAAAGTCCGCAATTTTCCGCAGCTCGCAGCCGGAGATGCCCAGTTCCTCCTTCAGCTCCCGCGCCGCGGCCTCCCCATAGCTTTCCCCGGCATCCAGATGCCCGGCAGCGGAGGAATCCCACTTGCCCGGCTGCCTGTCCTTCCACAGCGATCTTTTCTGGAGGAGCACAGCCCCATGCTTGTTGACCAGGAACATGTGCACGGCGCGGTGGAGAAGGTTCCCTTCATGGATTTCCCGGCGCGTGCCCTGCCCCGTCATCTGGTTGAGTTCGTCCACCACGTCAAACAATTCGTCCCCGCTCTGCGCCACGTCCTTGAGGGGGTTGGCGTCGTAAGCCCGCGCCAGCTCCACCCACTGGGCCAAATTCAGTTCCTCGGCCCTGGCGGAAGGGGAAAGTCCCAGGGAGGCGGCTACTTCCTCCCACGGAGGGGACGCCGGAAGCTGTTTTTTCAACTGCTTGCGCCTCTGGGAGAAAGCCTTGCGCATCAGCTCGTCCATCAGCCGGTCGTCATACGGGGGCAGGTCGCGGACGGGGCGCGGCGTGAGCAGCATCACGGTGGAATCAATCCGGGGCCGGGGATGGAACGCTTCCGGGGGAATAGTTTTCAGGGCGCGGGGAATCCAGTTTTTCTGGATGCGCAGGGACAACAGCCCGAAGGCGTCGTCATCCGGAGTCGCCAGAATGCGGTCGATGAATTCCTTCTGGAGCATCACCACGGCCCGTTCCACGGCGCTGGGCCTGGACAGGAAGTTCTGGAGAATGGCGCCTCCCGCGGAATAGGGAAGGTTGCCCAGGAACTTGACGGGAGCTTCCGCAAACAATCCCCGCGGGTCCCAGGACGCGCCGTCCGCATGGTGAACCTCCACATGGGGGTCTCCGGCCCAGCGCTCTTTCTGGTATTCCGCCAGGCGGGAGTCGAATTCCACCAGAATCAATTTGCGGCAAAGAGGGGCGGCGTGCTCCGTCAGGGCTCCGGTTCCGGGCCCTACTTCCACCACGCAGTCCTGTGGCTGAATTTCAAGCTGGCCCACAATCCAGCGCGCCACATTTTCATCCGTCAGGAAGTTCTGTCCCAGGGATTTGCTGGGGCGCACTTCGTGATCTTCCAGAACATTCCTGATCTCGGACGGTTTCATAATAAGGGGATGTTCTCAAAAATGCACATCAGGAGCCAGTAAAAAGCGGGGCAGTTTCCGGCATGAAAACGGAGGGCGGCCCGCACGCCGCCAGAGGAAAGCGCCCGGACCATGCAAAGGAGCCTTGCCCCTTGCGCACCGGAACGGGAGCGTTGCCGCCCCATGCGTCCGGCATCCTGCGCATGAGCGGCGGCAGACGTATCACAAATTGACAAAAAGGGGAAAACATGTCACTTTTACAGGTGTCCAGAACAGTGACGCAGCCTGCCGCAAACCGGAAGTTTCCGCAGGTTCCGGCGCGTACGGACACCCTTGCCGGAGAAAAGGTTGAACCGGCCCAACAGCAATTTGATAAGATCATGAAAGTACTTGTAACCGGCGGCGCCGGATATATTGGTTCCCACACGGTGCGCCAGCTCGTCAAAATCGGCGCTGACGTGACTGTGCTGGACAACATGGTGTACGGCCACATCGGAGCCCTCGTGGACCCGGAGGTGAAACTGGTCAAGGGCGACCTGGGAGACGCCTCCGTCGTGTATCCCCTCCTGATGAAGGGCGGCTTTGACGCCGTGATTCACTTTGCCGCCTTCATCAACGTAGGCGAGTCCGTCCAGGACCCCCTCAAGTACTACATGAACAACATCGCCCGTCCCCTCGTCCTCCTGGGAGCCATGCAGGCCGCCGGCGTCAAGCGCTTCGTCTTCTCCTCCACCTGCGCCACGTACGGCGTCCCCACCCAGATTCCGATCCCGGAAACGGAAAAGCAGGATCCCATCAATCCTTACGGCAGCTCCAAGTACATGCTGGAAAAAGTCTGCAAGGATTGCGACCGCGCCTGGGGCCTCAAAAGCGTTTTCCTGCGCTATTTCAATGCCTCCGGCTGCAGCGAGGACGGCCTGATCGGTGAAGACCACGACCCGGAAACCCACCTCATCCCCAACATCCTGCTCACGCTGACCGGGGAAAAGGAATACATCGAAGTCTTCGGCACGGATTACGATACGCCGGACGGCACCTGCATCCGCGACTACATCCACGTCAACGACTTGGCGGACGCCCACCTGAGAGCGGTGGACTACCTGATGAAGGGTGGCTCCACGGAATGCTTCAATCTGGGAACCGGCCTGGGGCTTTCCGTCCGGGAAATCCTGGAAACGGCTGAAAAAGTCACCGGCAGGAAAATCCCCGTCCGCTACGGTCCGCGCCGCGAAGGAGACCCGCCCCGCCTGATTGCCAATCCCAAGAAGGCCAGGGAAATCCTCGGCTGGGAAGCCCGGTGCAAGGACGCCGGAGCCATCGTGGAAACAGCCTGGAAGTGGATGACCGGTCCGCGCCACGGCCACTATTGATTCCCTTTCCTGCCTTAAAGGATCATTCCCTTTCCGCCCTGCCATGCAGCCCATGGCAGGGCTTTTTTCGCAAAACGAACGGCATCCGGCTTTTTCCATGGTCAGCCTGTGCAGGGAAAACACGCGCCTGAACATGCGGGACATTCCTTCCGTATTCCCCAGCCTTCTTCATCCGCACCCGGGACAGCCCATGCTCCGGCCCGCAAACAAAACCAGGAAACGCTCCTCCCCAGCCCGGACGACTCCCATAAAACTCGTAAACCGCTCACCATAAAACACCGTTTTATTCATATCTGGTCATCATGCAGACCAGAGGAATATTAACATCTTTGCACTCGCCCCAACGGAAAAAACGTTATATTATTCTCAGGAACCTCCCTTACTGCATGAGTCTGCACATTGAAAGTACCGAAGACGCCCTTGCGGAATTGAAGAAACAGCGCGTCAAGACGCTGACCGCCGCCATTTCCGTCTCCTTCCTCGGCGTCGCCCTCATGGGCCTTCTCCTTTATTTGGTGCATATCATCGTCGCCATTCCGGAAGATCCCCCCATGGTGGCCTACGCCACCCAGGAAGGCGACAATCCGGATATCGACACCCCGGAAGTCACCCAGACCACCCAGCGCCCCAGCAGCTCCTCCACTGCCGCGCAGGTGAAAGTGATTGCCGCCGTAGCCACGGCGGACGTCGCGGTGGTCAACCCGGACATTGAAGTGGACGTCCCCTCGGAAGAGCTTTCCATGGGCATCGACATCGGCGACGGCTTCGGGACCGGCACGGGCGACGGGGACGGGGGCGGCATTCCCGGCATCATCTCCAAGCGCTGCGACCTGAACGACCGCATGAAGCGCATCACGGAAAACGGGGGCACTCCCCAGTGCGAGGAAGCCGTGGTCAAATCCCTCAAGTGGCTCCAGAAGCAGCAGAACAAGGACGGCTCCTGGGGCGGGACTCCCCAGAATTACAAGTGCGCCATGACGGGCCTGGCCCTGCTCTCCTACCTGGCCCACTGCGAGACCCCTCTTTCGGAAGACTTCGGGGAGACCGTCCTGAAGGGCATCTCCTTCCTCGTGGACCAGGGCGTGAAGAATCCCGTCATTTCCCTGGTGCCCCAGAGAAACGAGGTCAGCTATGACCACGCCGTAGCCACCTACGCCCTGTGCGAGGCCTACACCTTCTGCAAGCAGATGGACATTCCCTCCATCGCCAACCTGGAAAAAGTCGTCATCAAGGCCGTGGACAAGATTCTGGACAACCAGAACGTCGATGGCGGCTGGGCCTACAATTACAACACGAAGGCAGGCGCCCACACGGACCTTTCCGTCACCGGCTGGAACGTGCAGGCCCTGAAGGCCGCGGAGCACGGCGGCATCCGCCCCACCAAGGGGGAAATACGCACGGCCCTGCGCAAGGCGGCCTCCTATTGCCGCAAGTGCGGCAAGCCCGACGGCCTCTTCACCTATATGCAGGAAGGCCGGGAAGACGCTACGGCCCGCCCCTCCCTGGTGGGCGTGGGCGTGCTTTCCCTGCAAATGTGCGGCAACGGCTCGGACAGCACGGCGCGCAAGGGGCTGGACTGGATGCTCAAGAATACCAACCAGCCGTTCAACTGGAAGGCCAACAACACTTCCTCCAACCTCTACCAGCATTACTACGGGGTGCAGGCGGCCATGAACCGCGGCGGCGACGTCTGGAAGGCTTACAACAGGGCCTTCCGTGACTCCACCCTCGGCGCCCAGGCCTCCGACGGGAGCTTTGCCCCGAACGGCTTCCCCGGGCCGGGGGGCCTCGTGAACACCAACGGGGGCAGCATCAACGACAAGATTTACCGCCAGTGCCTCGCCACGCTGATGCTGGAGGTGTATTACCGCTTTCTCCCCGGGACGGGAGAAGGCACCAAGAATTCCTAATCTGATTGACAGACCGGCGCGTCTGGTTTTAGTATGCTGCCAGCCTCGTAAACAGGCAGGCCAGCAGCATCTACCTGCAACCGGGCAATTCTCCCCATTTTTCAAGGATGCGGGAGCTTTTGCCGTTGCACCAACCAGACACGTCCCTCTATGAGTCTCCACATTGAAAGTACCGAAGACGCCCTTGCGGAATTGAAGAAACAGCGCGTCAAGACGCTGACCGCCGCCATTTCCGTCTCCTTCCTCGGCGTCGCCCTCATGGGCCTTCTCCTTTATTTGGTGCATATCATCGTCGCCATTCCGGAAGATCCCCCCATGGTGGCCTACGCCACCCAGGAAGGCGACAATCCGGATATCGACACCCCGGAAGTCACCCAGACCACCCAGCGCCCCAGCAGCTCCTCCACTGCCGCGCAGGTGAAAGTGATTGCCGCCGTAGCCACGGCGGACGTCGCGGTGGTCAACCCGGACATTGAAGTGGACGTCCCCTCGGAAGAGCTTTCCATGGGCATCGACATCGGCGACGGCTTCGGGACCGGCACGGGCGACGGGGACGGGGGCGGCATTCCCGGCATTCTTTCCAAGCGCTGCGACTTGAACGACCGCATGAAGCGCATCGCGGAAAACGGCGGCACCCCGCAGTGCGAGGAAGCCGTGGTCAAGTCCCTCCGCTGGCTTAAAAAACAGCAGAACGGCAACGGCTCCTGGGGTGAAGGCCAGTTCCGCGCCTCCATGACCGGCATCTCCCTGCTGGCCTACCTGGCCCACTGCGAGACCCCCCTTTCCGAGGAATTCGGGGAAAACGTCCTGAAGGGCATCTCCTTCCTGGTAGACCTGGGAATGAAAAATCCCGTCATCTCGGAACAGCCCGCCTTGAAGGAAATCTGCTATGACCACGCCGTAGCCACCTACGCCCTGTGCGAGGCCTACACCTTCTGCAAGCAGATGGACATTCCCTCCATCGCCAATCTGGAAAAAGTCGTCATCAAGGCCGTGGACAGGATCATTGACGCCCAGTGCCCCAACGGAGGCTGGGCCTACAGCTACAACAATAAGATCAATCCGGACATCGACCTTTCCGTCACCGGCTGGAACGTGCAGGCCCTGAAGGCCGCGGAGCACGGCGGCATCAAGCCCACCAAGGGGGATATCCGCTCCACGCTGCGCAAGGCCTCAAGCTACGTGCGCAAGAATGTGATGCCGGACGGCAAGTTCGCCTACAAGGAAAACGGCAACATGCCCCGCTCCTCCCTGGTAGGCGTGGGCGTGCTTTCCCTGCAAATGACGGGCAACGGTTCTGACAGCGCCGCCCGCAAGGGGCTGGACTGGATCAAGAACAACGTCAAGACCCTCCAGTGGGGCCAGGGCAGCGGCACGGAAAACGTCAAGAGCAACCTTTACATGCACTACTACTGCGTGCAGGCGGCCATGAACCGCGGCGGAGACGTCTGGACCTCCTACAACAAAGCGTTCCGGGACGCCGTGCTCAGCGGCCAGAATGCGGACGGCAGCTTCCGGAAGAACGATGTGGGTTACGTTTCCGGCATGACCGGCAAGTCTGAAAACATCTACCGCCAGTGCCTGGCTACGCTGATGCTGGAAACCTATTACCGCTTCCTGCCCGGTACGGGTGAAGGCACCAAGAATTCCTGACGAAATTCACCGGCTTTTTCGCAGCCCTCTTTCCTTCCCGGGAAAGGGGGCTTTTCATATCCCTCGCGCGGAACGGGAGGCCGCTTTTCTTCCGCCAAGGGTATTTCCAAGCCTTCTTAAGTAACATTTTAATAACAACATGCTAAATATAAGTATATTATAAATTTTAAACTTGTACCTGCGCACTCTTGGGGAGATGGTGGAATCCTAATCAAACCCCATTCCTTCCATGAGCCTGCATATTGAAAGTACAGAAGAAGCCCTTGCGGCACTGAAACAACAGCGCGTTAAAAACCTGGCCGCGGCGGTCTCCGTCTCCGCCCTCGGCGTCGCCATGACGGGCCTCCTGCTCTACCTGGCAAATATCATCACGTTCCTTCCGGAACCGCCTTCCATCATTACCTATCCATTGGAAAACCAGGGACCGGAGGAACCCGACACACCCGAACTCGTCAGGAAAGCCACACGCCCTTCCAATTCACCTGCCGGCCAGCAGGTGAAAGTCATTGCCTCCAGCACCCCCCTGCATATTGCCGTGCCCATTCCGGATTTGGAACAGGATGCTCCCACGGAAGAGTTTTTCACAGGTATTGAAATCGGAGACGGAATCGCGTTCGACGACGGAGAAGGCCCGGGATGGGACAAACCGGATACAGACGTCCTTTCCAAGCGCTGCGACCTGAACGACCGCATGAAGCGCATCACGGAAAACGGAGGCACCCCGCAGTGCGAGGAAGCCGTGGTCAAATCCCTCAAGTGGCTCCAGAAGCAGCAGAACAGGGACGGCTCCTGGGGGGACGGCCCCCAGAATTACAAGTGCGCCATGACCGGGCTCTCCCTGCTCTCCTATCTGGCCCACTGCGAAACACCTCTTTCCGAGGACTTCGGCGATACTGTCCTGAAGGGCATCTCCTTCCTGGTGGACCAGGGAATGAAATCCCCCGTCATCTCCCTGGTGCCGCAAATGAACGAGGTCAGCTATGACCACGCCATCGCCACCTATGCCCTGTGCGAGGCCTACACCTTCTGCAAGCAAATGGACATTCCCTCCATCGCCAACCTGGAGCAAGTCGTCACCAAGGCCGTGGACCAGATTATGAAGGGGCAGAATGCCAACGGCGGCTGGGCCTACAATTACAACACCCAGCCCGGAGCCCACACGGACCTTTCCGTCACCGGCTGGAACGTGCAGGCCCTGAAGGCAGCCGAACACGGCGGCATCAAACCTTCCAGGGGAGAGATACGCGCGGCCCTGCGGAAGGCGGCCATGTACTGCCGCAAAACCGCCCTTCCGGACGGCCTCTTTTCCTACCAGGAAAACGGCCGGGAACCACGGGCCTCCCTGGTGGGCGTGGGCGTGCTTTCCCTGCAAATGTGCGGCAGCGGCTCGGACAGCACGGCACGCAAGGGGCTGGACTGGATGCTCAAGAATACCAACCAGCCGTTCAACTGGAAGGCCAACAACACTTCCTCCAATCTCTACCAGCATTACTACGGGGTGCAGGCGGCCATGAACCGCGGCGGTGACGTCTGGAAGGCTTACAACAGGGCCTTCCGTGATTCCACCCTCGGCGCCCAGGCCTCCGACGGGAGCTTTATGCCCAACGGCTTCGGAGGTCCCGGCGGAGTGGTGCAGACCAGCCAGAACCGGCATGCCAACGATAGAATTTACCGCCAGTGCCTGGCTACGCTGATGCTGGAGGTGTATTACCGCTTCCTCCCCGGCACGGGGGAAGGCGCCAGGAATTTCTGAACCGCACGGCGCTCCCTCCACACAACGGGAAGAGAGCCGCCGGAGGCAGGCCCCGCACACGGGGGATACGCCTTCTTCCGGCGGCGCGCATGTTAAATCCTGACTTGACCGCGGCGTCTTCTCTTGTTATTCATACGGTTTCCATTTTCCAACGACGTGAATAACAATTCTTCCATCCTTTTCGGCCTTTTTGACGAATTTCTTTGGATCCGGTGCTCCGGACGCGGAAGTTTCGCCAACAGCCCGACCGTCAAATCCCTGGGGGATGATTACATCGCTTCCGGAGGACGCCTGATCGTCATTGACCTGGAAACCTGCTCCGGCATTGACTCCACCTTCATGGGCACTCTTGCGGGACTGTCGCGCCGGCTGCTGCCCATCGGCGGCTCCGTCCAGATCGCCTCCCCCAGCGAACGCTGCCTGAGCGCGCTGGAAAGCCTGGGACTGGACGCCCTGCTCAGCATTGAACCGCCTACAGCCCCCTGGAGGGGGAAAGTGGACCAGATACGCGCCAGCCTGGGCTCGGAGAACGCTCCCACCGTTCATCTGGATGCCAAGGACCAGACTCTGCACGTTCTCAACTCCCATCTGACCCTGAGCGAATTGAGCGAAGAGAACGAAGAAAAATTCCGCAACGTGACCGACTGCCTGAAGGAAGAACTGGAACGGCAGAAGGATAAATAACCTTCCCCCATCCAACATGGACATGCGCTCCATGGCCTCCCTGTACGGAGACGCCCGTTCCGCAGCAATGGAGGAAGGGGAAGGCGCCGTCAGGGAATCCGACTTTTCCCTCCCTGCCGGGCTTCCGGACGAGAGAACGCTCCAGCTTCTCCTGCTGGAAGGCGCATTTGGAACCTCCTTTACGGATGACCTGGGCAGGGAGGTCCGCATTCTGGACTTCGGTGACTGGAACAAATCCGCCGGACCGGATTTTCTAAACGCCAGGATCCGCATCAACGGCGTTCCGCAGGCGGGAGACATTGAACTGGACCCCGCTCCGGAAGACTGGGAACGCCACGGGCACGGCTCCAACCCGGCATTCAGCGGCGTCATCCTGCATCTCGCCTGCGCGCCCAGCCGCAGGGAATGGTTCACCCGCAACGCCAGGCACAAGCGCATCCCCCTGGCCGTCATTCCTCCCGCTGCGCTGGCGCGGGCAAAAACGGCCCCTTCCGGCAATGCCCCGGTGCGCCACTGCCGCCACGCCGACCTGTTAACCTCCATGCCTCCGGAGCTTCTGGAAACCCTCCTTGAGTCGGCAGCGGCCTACCGGTTCCGGAACAAGCACCGCCGCCATGCGGAACGCGCCAAATACGCAGGAGAAGAGCAAACCCTTTTTGAAAGCCTGGCGGAAACGCTGGGCTACCATGCCAACAAGGACGCCATGCTGCACCTGGCTTTGCGCGCCCCCCTGCGCGCCATCCGGGAATGCCCGGAGGCCCTCCTCTTCGGCACGGCGGGATTCCTGCTCCCCGTCCTGCCGGATTCCTGCACGGCGGAAGCCGTGGCTCATCATAAAAAACTCTGGACCCAATGGTGGCCCCTGCGGGAACAGTTTGAACTGGCGCCGGAGCGCTCCTTCCCCTGGACGTTCTCCGGCAGCAGGCCGGCCAACCATCCGCAGAGGCGCGCGGGGGCGCTGGCCGTCATCGCAGCGGATTTTGCCACGTTCAAGCGTCTTTGCCATTCCGGCCCTGCGGAAGAACTGGCGGACTATCTTTCCTCCCTCAGGCACCCCTACTGGAGCACCCATGTGACGCTGCCTTCCGCACCGTCCCCCCGCCCCATGGCCCTGATGGGCCGGGACAGAATTCTGGACTTTACCGTCAACCACCTTTTCCCGGCGAAAGGAGACGAACATGCGTGGCTGCATTACCTCTCCCTCCGGGCCGGACAGGCGGGAACAAAAGTGCTCTCCGTCCACCAATCCCTGCTGGGCGGCAGGCCGGACGCGAAAGCCTTTCTTGCGAAGGCGTGGCACCACCAGGCCCTGCTTCAAATTCACGAGGACCTGTGCTCCCTCCATTCCTGCACCGTCTGCTCGCTGATCGGGCGCATGGGAAAGAAATGAGCGTCTTGCGCCTCTTTCCATAAGCAGGCACGCCAATTTCTCCGGATATTCCCCGGAATGTCTCCCGCCGTCTTTCCGTTAAGAGAAAAAATCCTTTCTCCGGGCAGTACTCATTTCCGTGCCTTTCCGCTCTTTTTTGAACCAAACGCCGGTTTCTTCCCGCAGTGAAGCCGGAAAAATAAAAAACTTCCAGCCCCCATAAAGAGGGAGCTGGAAGCCATGGTCATTTTCCTGCCGGAGTTGAAACCGGGTACGGAATCGCCTCCTTTTACCTGGCAGCAGCCTGCGGAGCTTCCGCACCGGGTTTCAGCGGCAGGGTTTTCATGCGGGTCATCTTTCCGTTGACGCGCACGGGCAGCACCTTGGGCTGGTCGGAATACAGCTTCACGTTGCTCACCTTGCCGTTCTTCCAGGAGAAGTCCACCGTGACGTTGCCGCGGGCTTTTAGTCCCTTCACGGAGCCTTCAGGCCACGCCTCCACAGGGGAGGGCATGATGTCCAGGCCGCCGGCATGGGATTGCACCAGCATTTCACAAATGCCGCCCACAATCCCGAAGTTGCCGTCCATCTGCATGGGCGGGTGTGTGGTCAGCATGTTCGGCAGGGTGTTGAATTTCAGAAGTCCCTGCACCATTTCATGAGCCTTGTTCCCGTCGCCCAGGCGGGCCCACAGGGCGGTGCGCCACGGCCACGTCCAGGAACGGCGGCTGTCTCCGGTCGTGCCGCGCCATTCCAGGGAGAGGCGGGCGGCTTCCGCCAGCTTGGGCGTCTTGAGCTTGCTGATCTGGTTGCCGGGGAAAACGGCAAAGAGGTGGGACGTGTGGCGGTGGTCCGTCTTGGGGATGCGGTCAATCATCCATTCCTGAAGGTTCCCTTCCTTGCCTATCTTGTTGCCGGCCAGCCTCTTCAGCTTGCCTTCCAGGCTCTTGGCCCAGGAGGCGTCCTTGCCCAGGATGCGGGCGGCCTTGATGGTGTTGGTGAAGAGTTCCGCGATGAGCTGCTGGTCGTGCATCACGCCGTCTTCACGCGGGCCGTGCTCGGGAGACCAGCCGTTGGGGGCCACCAGGGTGCCGGCCTTTACGTCAGCCAGGTCCTTCTTCTCCTCTTCGTTCGGATCCTTGCCGTTCGTCTTGAAGCCTTCGCCCCTGGCGCCCAGCTCCTTCAAATGGTCTTCCCAGAAATGGCAGATTTCCTTCATGAGGGGATAGGCCTGCTTTTCCAGATATTTCCTGTCCCCGGTGAACGCGTAATGTTCCCAGACATGCAGCGCATACCACGCCGCGCCGGGAATGTTCCACTGCCAGCCGTTGCCGCCGAAGATGTTCTGGGAGGTACGCACCGTCCAGCCGCGCACGGGCTTGCCGTCCTTGGTATTGAAACCCTTGTTGGCCTGGGAGACGTCCCGGCAGCCGGGCGCCATCGCTTCCACGTAATTGATCAGCGCCTCATGGCATTCGGAAAGATTGGCGGGTTCCGCACCCCAGTACGCCATCTGCACGTTGATGTTGTTATGGTAGTCACAGGCCCAGGGCGGATTGAGATAAACATTCCAGAGCCCCTGGAGGTTGGCCGGAAGCGTGCCGGGCCGGGAGCTGGACAGGAGCAGGTAACGGCCATACTGGAACATGGTTTCTTCCAGATCGGGATCAACCGGATTCTTCTTATAGGCTTCCAGCCGCTTTGGAATAGGCAGTTTGGCTACATCCGCCTCCGTCTTGCCGAAGTTGACCTTTACCCGGTCAAACATGGACTTGTACTGGGCGATGTGCGCCTGTTTCAGGGCGGCATAATCCGCAGAGGCCGCCTTGGCCGCATAACGGTCCAGCTTTTTGGCGGGGGCCTCTCCCTTCCAGTCCTTCTTATAGTCCATCAGGTAATCCGTCTCCATGGCGATGACGACCATGCAGGAATCCGCGTTCTTCACGGAAATCTTATCGTCCGCAGTGGAAAGCGTACCGCCTTTGGGACGGATCAGGACGCGGCCTTCATAATTCATGCCGTTTTTCAGGGTTCCCTTCCAGGTGATGACGGGGCCCTTGGCGGAAATAGCCGATTCAAGCTGGCTGTTGATGGAAAAATCCGCGCTGAACTGGCCGGGCTTGCTGGCCTTGTACTCCAGCACCAGCACATTGGCGGGCGTGCTGGCGAACGCTTCGCGGTCATACGTCACGCCATCCGCCTTGTAATTCACCTTGTGGATGCCGTCCCGCAAATCCAGGGCGCGCGTAAAATCCTCCACGGAAACGGAGGCTGGCTGGTCCCCCTTTTTAAAGTCTACGAACAAATCGCCGAAAGGCAGGTAGTTGCCGAACTGGTTCGTCCCGGCATTGAGCCCGTAACCATACCCACCGCCGGGATTGGGGCCGCCGGACCACAGGCTGATTTCATTCAGGGCGAACCGCTCGCGGTTGGGCGCGCTGAAAATCATGGCCCCCACGCGTCCGTTGCCGATGGGATACCCTTCCGCTTCCCAAACGGCGGAAGGCTTCTTGTATTTGCCGAAATTACCGTCGGGGTTCTTGTCCTCCTGCGGATAAACAACTACGGCCGGTTCATCAGACCAGATCAGGTTGGAGGCGGAAGGCTTGTCCAGGGCCCCCCAACCCAGAGAAACGGAGCTCACCGCAACGGCAGATAGAAATAGAGATTGGAGATGCATGCTTTAATGAGGATGTCATATATTTACTGCCGCCGCAATCTCTATCTTTCAGCCTTTTCAACTTACCCTCACGGCATGACGCACCCCTTTCCGCCGTTCTTCCTCCTGACCCGGCGCCTGTTCCGCAAATGGTAGCGCGGACAGTAAATTTCCTTGTCTTTGAGGGGCGCACGCCTACCGTAGGCAAGCATGTTTAAACGACTTCTCTCCGCATTTTTTTCCTTCGCCCTTCTCGGGACGGCTTCCGGAATATCTTTTGCCGGGGTCACCGTTCCGGACGTTCTGAAAGACCGGATTGCCCTGAAAAAAACGGCCCAGCAGCTCAACGTCGTTTACTTTCTGGGCAGTGACACGGAACCCGTTCCGGATTACGAACGGCGCCTCAGCGAACTGCTGCTTTACCTCCAGCAGTTTTACGGCAGGGAAATGCAGCGGCACGGCTACGGCGCGCGCTCCTTCGGCCTGGACATCAAATCCCCCGGCCGCGTGAACATCATTGAATACAAGGCCAAGAACCCGGCGGCGCACTATCCGTATGAAAACGGCGGCGGCTGGAAGGCCGCGCAGGAGCTTGAAGAATTTTTCAAGGCCAATCCGGACAGGAAAAAAAGCCAGCACACCCTGGTCATCATGCCTACCTGGAACGATGAAAAGAACGGCCCCGACAATCCCGGCGGCGTTCCCTTCTACGGCATGGGCCGCAATTGCTTTGCCCTGGATTATCCGGCCTTTGACATCAAGCACCTGGGCCAGAAAACCAGGGAAGGGCAGCTGCTGACCAAATGGTACGGCGGCCTGGCCCACGAGCTGGGCCACGGCCTCAACCTGCCCCATAACCACCAGACCGCCTCGGACGGCAAAAAGTACGGCACGGCCCTGATGGGCGCGGGAAACTACACGTTCGGCACCAGTCCCACCTTCCTGACCCCCGCCAGCTGCGCCCTGCTGGACGCCTGTGAAGTGTTCTCCGTCACTCCGGCACAGAAATTCTATGAAGGCAGGCCGGAAGTGGAAATCAAGGACACGGCCATTTCCTTCAAGGGAGACCAGATTCTCATCTCCGGAAGCTACAAGAGCCCCCAGACCGTCAAGGCGCTGAACGTCTACGTCCAGGACCCGCCCTATGCGGTCAACCAGGACTATGACGCCGTTTCCTTCTCCCAGCGCCTGGGGAAAAAGAGCGGCAAGTTTTCCATGAAGATTGACAAGAAGGAACTGGACGGGCTGACCAACAACGAATTCCGCATTTCCCTCATGTTCATCCTCGCCAACGGGCTGCACATGCAGAAGCATTTCACGTTCCACTGGGACGCCCTCCAGGATTACAGGGACGAACCCAAATCCTGAACCGGTTCCCCTCCCTTGGCGGATTGCCGCGGAGACGGCGGCATCCGCATCACGGGAAAGGGCTTATTCCTTCAAACTGGTGCGCCAGCCGGAAGCGTGCTGATAATAATAAACCGCCTCCTTTTCCAGCTCCTTCATCCGGGCATCCGGCTTCACAGGCTCCCCGTCACGGAAAAACTCCGCGCCGCGCTGTGGTTTAAGCACCACCATGTCCCTTCCCTTCAAGTAGCCGATGTACTGGTAATTGCTCACGAAATACCGGGACTGGTAGGAGGGTTTCAAGGCGTCCTTTCCATAAAACGCCGCATCATACGGCCATTTCAGCAGGCCGAGCAGGGTGGGCAGCACGTCAATCTGGCTGACAGGCGTCTCAATCCGTTCCGGCTTCAGCAGGGCCGGAGCGTAGAAAATGGAGAAAATGCGGTGCGTTTCCGGATTAAGCGTCTGTTTCCCGGCGCTGCCCGCGCCATGGTCCGCCACAAACACGAACAGCGTATTCTCAAACCACGGTTTGCTCCTGGCCTCCTCCACAAAGGCCCCCACGGCATAATCCGCGTACTTGACGGCGCCCATGCGCCCGGTATGGGAAGGAATGTCTATGCGCCCTTCCGGATAGGTATAGGGGCGGTGGTTGGACGTGGTGAACACCACCTGTAAAAAAGGAGAGCCGCTTTTGAAGGACTCATCCGCCTCACGCACGGCGCGGCGGAACAGGTCTTCATCACAGACGCCCCAGATGGTGGAATGGGTCACCTCTGAATCATCCATGGAATTGCGGTCCAGAACCTGGAAGCCGTTGTTCCCGAAGAAGTAATTCATGTTGTCAAAATACCCGTAGCCGCCGTAGATCCACTTGAGGTCATACCCCTTGTCCCTGAATATGGACCCGATGGTCTGCAAATGCTCATTCCCCTCCTGGCGGAGGATGGACATGCCGGGCAGAGGCGGTATGGACGTGCTGACCGCCTCCAGCCCGCGCACGGAGCGGGTGCCCGTGGCATAGGTATTCGGGAAGAAAATGCCCTCTTTGCCCAGACGGCTCAGGCACGGCGTGACATTCGCGCCGTCCTCCCGGCACTCGTTTAAAAACTCCGCCCCCATGCTCTCCATGACCACAACCACGACGTTGGGCCGGATGGCTTCCCCGGAGGGGCGCACCCGCCTCTTCACGCTGCCTGATGCGGCGTCAGGCACGGACGTGTCATCCGCCGTGAATTCCCGGGCCAGAAACACCGCCGCATCCGCGTCCGGCAGCGTCTTGTAATAATCGCGGTAGTCCAGTTCATTCTTGAGAAAGGCGCTGAACAGGCTGTAAAGGCCGTCCTTGGCCATTTCCGAGTTATAGCGGTTGTTCACGGCATCCGCATCCTTGATGTCCACCAGCCAATACCCTCCCGTTATGCACGCCAGCAGGAACAGCACCACGCAGCCCCGCTTCCACCCCGCGGGAGCTTCCCCATGGCGGGGAACCAGAAAACGCTTCATCCCCCAGACGGCCAGGACGGATACAGCCAGAATGGCGATAAGAATCGGGATGATGGGGTAGGATTCATAAATATTCCCGATCACCTCCTTGGTATAAATCAGGTAATCCACCGCAATGAAATTGAAGCTGGCTTCAAACTCATTCCAGAAGAAGGCTTCCGCCACGTCCTCAAACAGGTTGGCGAGCACAAACAGGAAAAACCATGCGCAGGTGATCCACCGGTCCGCCTTTCCCCCCGCCCTACCGCGCGGCAGAATCCACAAATAAACGGCATAAGGGATGAGCCAGTAGCACATGGTGATGGAAAACTCCGTCACGAAAATGTATGCCGTCTTCAGAAGGGGAATGACCCCGAAATCCATGTTGCGGTATTCAAAAAACACCGTAAACAGGTTTTCCACCGCCTCAATACCGAACGCGAGCAGGAGGAACGGCCAAAACCTCCCCCAATAATAACGAATCATCGTCCCCGGAAATATGACAGACGGGGCATGCCGTCAATGCTCCATCACAGCATCACGCAAGTATGGCTGTCATTCCGCAGAGCGGCCGCCGGGCATCCGGACTCCCTTTACACCACATCCAGCGCGGCGTCCCAGTCCTTCCAGACAGGCTCCAGGCCCGCATTCCGGATGGCGCCGACCACCTGTTCCGGAGTGCGCTGGTCGGAAATCTCAAACTGCTCCGTTGCCTTGCAGCGCCCTTTCCGGTCCTCGGGAAGGTCCACCTGGTTTCCCCGCACCGTCAAATGGGCGGTGGCCGTTCCCACCCCCGTGTAGCCCCCCGGTTCCGTACGGGCAATGGCGGACATGTGGGTCATGCCCAGATGCATCAGGGCATCCCTCATCGGCGCGGGTTCACGGGTGCTGACGGACATGCCTATCCTGGGGAAGCAGATGCGCAGGGCGGCCATAAGCTGGACAAAATGGCGGTCGTCCAGCATCAGTTCCGGATCGGGTTCATACTCGTAATTCCCGGCGTAGGGACGCATGCGCGGGAACGCCACGGAAAGCGCGGACTTCCAGCAATGCTTCTGCAAATAGTCCAGATGGGCGGCGAGCGCCATGGCCTCCCGCCGCCAGGGGGACAGGCCGAACAGGGCGCCTATCTGAATGCGGCGGAAGCCGCCCTGGTAGGCGCGTTCCGGGCAATCCAGCCGCCAGTTGAAATTCTTCTTCATGCCCGCCGTATGCAGGGTTTCATACACCTCCCGGTTGTAGGTCTCCTGGTACACGGCCAGTTGTTCCGCCCCATGGTGGACGATTTCCGCATAGCGGTCGTCCGGAAGCGGTCCTATTTCCAGCCCCAGCGAGGGGATAAAGGAATGCAGCGCGTCCAGGCATTCCTGCATGTACCCGTCTGAAACGAACTTGGGATGCTCCCCGGCCACCAGCAGGATGCTGCGCAGGCCCAGCCCGTGCAGGTAGCGGGCCTCCTGCACCACTTCATCCACCGTAAGGGTGGTGCGGATGATGGGGTTGTCCCGGGAAAAACCGCAGTACTTGCAATTATTGATGCATTCGTTGGACAGGTAAATGGGGGCAAAGAGACGGATGGTCCGGCCGAAATGCAGGCGCGTCAGGCGGCGGCTCTCCTGCGCCATCGCCTCCAGGCGGGCGTCGTCCACCGGTTCCAGCAATGCCATGAAGCGGCGCACCAGGGAAGAGGGATGGTCCATCAGACCGTTTAATTCTTCAGAAAAGGACATAGGAAGATTAAATAAAATTTGAGAGAGCCGGCTGCCCAAGGCCATTTCCACGCCTGAACCGGAGAAGCCCAATTTGCCTCTTCCCTCACAAAGGATTCCATCTTTTACCGTGTCATTTCCCGGAGCGGAGCGCTCCATGAGGAAAGAAGGGCCCCTGCAAATCGTCGTGACAGACGGCCTCTCATGGACTAATCTGGCCTTATCCTCCCATGACCGCCACGCCGAACAGCCTTTTCCGCCATTATCTCGATTCCCTGATCCAGCAGGGAACAACGCGCACGAGCCTGACGGATGAAGCCAGAAACGTTCTCAGGACGTGGTACGTGACCGCCAAACAGGGAAGCCGCCCCGCCGCTGCCGTTCCCGCAGCTCCACCCTCTCCCCCCGTTTCTCCTGAACCGCCGCCCCAGGCGGAACCTGCCCCGGCCTCCGTATCTTCCGGGGCACCGGAACCGCCGGAGCTCTTTCCGGAGAGCCGGGAACCGGCCTCCACCGTCGCTCTCCCGGAAGGGACGATGGAAGACAAGCTGCAATACCTGCGGGATCTGGCGCAGAACTGGCAGCCGGCGCGGGAGCTCAATTCCCTGCGGGACACCATGGTCTTTGCCACGGGCAATCCCCATACGGAGCTCATGCTCATCGGGGAAGCGCCGGGCTATTATGAAGAAGTGCAGCAGGAGCCCTTTGTGGGCCGCGCCGGGGAAAAACTCAACCAGATATTGAAGGCCATGGGACTCTCCCGAGACATGGTCTACATCTCCAACATCGTCAAATTCCGTCCTGCGCTGCCTAACCAGCGGACCAACAACCGCGCCCCCACGCCGGAAGAAATTGAAGCCTGCCTGCCCATCATCATGAATGAAATCCAGGTCATCCAGCCGAAGATGATCGTAGCCCTGGGCGGGACAGCCGCCGTGGGGCTGCTGGGGATACAGGGTTCCGTCAGCTCCATGCGCGGCAGGTTCCACGACCTCAATGGCATTCCCGTGCGCGTTACCTACCATCCCAGCTACCTGTTGAGATCAGACAGCCCGCGGGAAAAACGCAAGGTCTGGGAAGACATGCTGGCCGTCATGGAACGCCTAGGCATGCCCATCTCGGAAAAACAGCGCGGCTACTTCCTGCCCAGGGAATAAAACCGGGAATTCCTGCATGCCGCCCTTCTCCCGCCACGGTAGCTGAACGGCTGTTTTTTCATGGAAAACCTGCGGAACGGTCCGTTCCCTTTTCAGCAATGCACGATCCGCTTTTTCCTTCCGTGTTCCGGCACTTCCCAGAACAGGCGTGCCCTGTCGCGGCTCACTCCCTCCATGTTCAGGTACCGCGCCCGCAGCAGGGAGGAGGAGCGGTGCCCCATCTCCATCTGAAGCAGGGGAAAATCCCGGAACCACTTGGCATGATAGGAAGCATAGGTATGCCTCAGAGCATCCGCGCTCCATTCCCCGAAGCGGTGATGCACGCCCCACCCGGCCTTTTTCCGGAGCAGCCTCCAGCGCACCGGCCAGTTGGGAGGGCATAGCAAGCCATCCCGCTCCCCTGCCCCGTATTCCGCCAGAAGCCGCCGGAGCACGGCATGAATGGTGACGTGCCGGGCTCCCCCCGTCTTACTGGCTACGGACCTTACGGAAATGACCCGTTCTTCCATATCCACGTCATTCCAGCGGAGACGCATCACTTCCCCCGGCCTGATGCCGGCATACAGCATGACCCAGACCGCCGGAGCGCAGTCACGGAATTCAGGAATTTCCACCACATCCCGGAGGCTTTTTATTTCTTCCGGGACCAGAACGGCGATGGTCCGTTCACGGAACGCAGGAGGTTCCACCCGGACAATGGGATTTTCCCCGCACCAGCCGCGCCGCAGGGAAAGGGACAGCACGCCGCTCATCACTGCACGGCCCTTGTAACGCTGTCTGCGGGAGGAAAACGCAGTTTCCAAAAAACGCGCGCAATGCTCCGGCGTCAGTTTCCGGACCGGAAAATCCTTCAATTCCGGACACCTCCGCATCAAGGCTCCGGTGAAATACCTGATATCACGCAGCGTTGTGGGACGAAGCCCGCGCTTCGCCCTCAGCGTCTCCTCCACGGCGGCGGAAAAGGAAACCGTCTTTTCCCCTTTCCTCAATTCCTCCGCTCCCAGGAAAATTGCCTTTCTGGCCCGGCGCATGCTGCGGCGCCCCCCGCACAGGCTCAGCAATTCCACGGCCAGACTGGCTGCATCCAGCATATTCAAACCGCTTCCTTTCAACAACATTTCCGCCGCCAAATATTTATTCCGGTTTTCTCCATGTTTCGCCATTCCGAACACCATGTTTTTGATATTAATGCATGATACATCACAGGATTGTTAATCCTGTTAGCAAGAAAAAAATTACAATATTTTCATCTATTAATCCCTTTTAACGGCCAATTTCTTATGTACAAATAAAAATCTATTTGTTAGATAAGCCGTGGATTCAATCTTCCGCCGCACAACGCGCCGTTCATGCGCCGGAGGCGGGAAAACGGACGGAATATATTCAGACGCACAGGATTAACAATCCTGTACATAGAAATTCAGCAGGGAAAAGGCACCCATTTCCACTTTTCCTTAAATTAATCTGAATATAACAAATCATGAATCTTCGTTTACCCCTCCCGCTGCGCCGGGCTCTGCTGGCAGCCATGTGCGTCCTTGGAAGCCAGGCCTTCGCCGCCGAATATACAGCTTCCACCCTGGAAGAATTCCAGGCCGCCTGGAACCAGATGGCCAATGGAGACACGCTGAACATTACCGGCTCCATCGATTTTGAAGGAATAGAATTGAGCGCATTGCCCGCAGACGCTGCCATCGTCCTCAAATCAGACGGGCATGGAAAAATCTCCAACTTCAACTACAAGGACATGTCCGCCGTGGAGATGCAGGATCTAAATGTGGACGGTGAAGGAACCGTCCGCGTGGGCAGCATGACGGAAGGAATGCTCAGCGGGCGGAGCGACGCCGGAAACACCCTTTCCATAGAAGACGGCTCCACCCTGGACGGCACATGGCTTGTCCTGGAAAACAACAAGCTGGTGGCGGGAGACGGAGCCATTCTCAACCGGAACGACGTCGTCACCAGCCACGCCACCTCCATAGAAACCAGACTGGACCCAGAAACAGGGGCCTTTATCTCCACGGTGGTCACTATCACACCGGGAGAAATTGCCATGGAGCTGGGAAAAGACGTCCAAATCAATGAAATGGATTTATCCATGAATGACGGAGTCCGCGGCCAAATTGTCTCCCATGGAGATATTGCCCTGGCTGATTCCACCCTCGTCTCCACAGGCGCCGTCAACACCACGTCCGTTTACGAAAACGAAGAGTCCGGCACTCTGATCGGCCAGTCGGAATCCGTGGGCGCCCGCGGAGGAATTGACTTCAGCGCGGGAGCCGTGACGATGACGGATACCGATCTGAGCACCGCAGGCGATGGAGACCGGTTCACGGGCGGCGAAATACTGCTGGGAAACAACAGCATCCTGAAAGCCACGGACCGGGCGGAAATTACGACGGGAGCCCTCGTCCTTTCCCATGGCATTACCAGAAAAGATGAAGACGGGGCCTACCTGCCGGGAACCAGCACGGAAGAATCCATGGGGCTGTATGGCGACATCGCCATCGGCAGCGGCAGCTCCATTGAAAATTATGACATGGACGCGAAAGGCTCCATCTTCATCGGAGAAGGGGCAAAGCTGGCATCCGTCACGCTGGATGCCGTATCCGTGGAACTGAATTCCTTCTCCATGGCTGAAGGGGAAGACGGAACCCGTACCGTCCGCATAACCACCGCAGTAGGAGACCAGGCCACCGTTTCCATCGGGGCCAATTCCACGCTGGACGACGTGGATATCTATGCGGAAGGCGGAGACATCTACATCGGCAGCAATACTGAAATCACCGGGGACAACGACCTTTCCGGCAGCCAGATGGCCGATATCTGGGCCGGGGATACGGTGGGAGCCATTGACGACGAAGGCGCCTCCTCCCGCGGAACCATCTCCTTTGAAGGAACGCTCAAGCAGAACGCGGACGGCGACTATGTGCTGGCCTCCGGCGAATACACGGAAGGAACTTATGGCGGGAACGTAGTCATTGGCGACAACGCTACGCTGACCATGGCCACCGTAGCCGCGGAAAACACCATCATACTAGGGGACAACGTGACCTATCAGGGAACGGAAGAAGCGTCCGTCTACCACATGAGCGCCTTCAGCGATGCGGATAACAGCCTCGTCCACGCCAGCATCATTGACACGGATGAAAACGGAGACATCCTCAACGGAACCGTTACCGTTACGGAACGTGAAAACAAAATCACCACGGGCCGCAGCAACACGTTCATGAACAGCAAGGCCCCGGGCAGGTCCGCCACCATGGATATTTCCAGAGGGGGCGCCCTCTACGCGCACGGAGACATTCTCATTGGAGAAAACAACCGCTTCATCGGCAATACGGCCGCCGGGTCCGGCGGAGCCGTCTTCGCCCAGAACAACATTGCCGAGGCCATCACCTATGAAAACGGGGAACGCACCTCCAAACTGACCACGGAAGTGCTGGATATCACGGTAGGGAACGGTTCCGTCTTCTCCGGCAACACGGCCGGGGCCAACGGCGGAGCCATCGCCTCCGAGCTGACGACCAATCTTGCAATGCAGGAGGGCGATAATGTGGACGACTTATTTGAAAATGAAGGCGCCAATATCTGGATAGGCAAAAATGTCACCTTCACGGACAACACCGCCGCCGGACTGGGAGGGGCCATCCATCTGATGGAAGACCGTCTTCTTCTGATTGGCTCCGGAGCCTTCTTTGACGGCAATATGGCCGGGGAAGAAGCCAACGACATTTTTGCCGAAGACGGCTCCGTCATCCTGGTGGACTCCGCCGCGGACGATGTCACCATCATCAACAGCGGGATTTCCGACGCGGACTACTACTCCCTTGACGACGGTCCGTGGACGCGCGGTTCCGCCACGCTGGTGCAAACGGGCAGCGGCGGCCTGCTCTACGGCGGCCGGGACACGGAAGACAACGGATTCGGAGGAACATTCATCCAGGATTCCGGAGCCGGTTCCCTGATCGTGGGCCATCTGGCTGAAGTGGATGGCACCCTGGTCATGGAAGGCGCGCAACTGGGCGTTGAAGGCCTGACGGACTATGAAATCAACGGAGGAGGAGTTATTCTGACGGAAGATTCCACCCTGGCCGGCGACACGCTGGAACTCAACGGAAACGCCGTGATTGAAATGGGCGAGGGCTCTTCCCTCCTCCTCAATGGCATCACGTTCAACGGCCATTCCTCCATCAAGCTCTGGAATGCCGGTGAAACGGGCAACGGAAGGGACCTCACCCACACCGCAGCCGGAACTTCTTCCGTGGGCAACATCACCATCACCGGAGCCGATGTCAGCGAACTGCCCCTGTTCAACTCCGCCTTTGTCTCCACTAACGCCGCACTTCATGAAGACGGAACCATCCGGTTGACGCAGAACATGCACGGAGTAGCCGCCCCCATGCAGGGATATTCCGGAAACGTCTCCGGCGCGGCAGCCGGCATGGAACAGGCCCGGACGGGAGTCCGGGACGGTTCAGCCGCACACAGGTTCTTTGAAACCCTCCTGGGAACCTCCAGCGCGGACGCGGCGGCAGCCATGATTCAATCCGTCAGCGGTGAAACCGTGGTCAACGCGGCGTGGGCCTCCAATGACGCCCTCAAGGGCTTTGCCGCCCTGGGCAGGACGCAGGGAGCCATTTCCGCCGCACAGGGGCTGAACGCTCCGGCGGCGAAGCCGATCCAGTCCGCAGACGCGAAGGGCTCCCCCATCGCCATGGCGCCGGTGGCCTCAGGCCGCGGCTCCGTATGGGTGGGCGGACTGGGTTCCTGGACGAACCAGAGCGCACGGAGCGGCATCGACGGCTACAAATACGACGCAGGCGGCTATGCCGTGGGCGCGGACTGCAAGCTCTCCTCCTCCGCCCTGGCTGGGGTAGCCATCGGCCAGTCCTACGGAACCTTCCAGGACAAGGGAGGGTTGTCCAGCTATGACGCGGACTCCTTCATGGCCATGCTTTACGGCCGCTACACGCCCGCAGGGGCTTCCAAGCTGGCCCTGGACGGTTATGCCGCCTTCGGCACCACGTCCTTTGACGGAAAGGCCCGCATGGCGGACACCTCCGCCAGCGGGAAATTTGATTCCGACTCCTTCGGAGCCGCCGTCTATGCCACTTGGACGGAACAGCTCCGCAGCAAACTGGTCATCGCGCCGTTTGCCGGGCTGGAATTCATGACCGGGAAGACGGACAGCTTCTCCGAACACGGAGACCTGGCCCGGACCTTCAGCGGAGCACGCGCCCAGAACTGGACGCTGCCCGTAGGCGTCACTCTCTCCCGCACCTATGCGGCAGGCGCCAAAACCACGCTGACGCCCAGCGTGACGGTTGCCGTGGCGCAGGACCTCAGCCGCCTCAACCCCAAGGGAACCGTCAGCAGTGAGCTGGGAACCTGGACGGCGCGCGGCGTTAACGTAGGCCGCACCGCCCTGCGCGTCAACGCAGGGGTAAGCGCCGCCTTCGGCAGCAGATGGGGAGCCCGCATCGGGTACTCCCTGGAAAGCAGGGCCGGGCTGACGGCCCAGGGAATCAACGGCTCCGTCAGTTACTCATTCTAACGGGCGTTCCTATTCCAGTCTCCCCGGTTCCCCACGGGACCGGGGAGGCAATCCTCAACCCTTCTCTTCATGCCTTCTTCAACAATAATCCGCCCCATCCTGACGCTGGGCTGTGCGGTCCTGCTGGCCTCCTGCGGCGGCAGCTCCGGCAAATCGGACTCCTCCGGAGTCCAGCCCCCGCAAACACTGGAAACAGGCTCCGTCATCAGCATGACGGACGGCCATGGAGTCTCCTACAAAATCATCTCCCCCACTACGCTGGAAACGGGGAACGGCCGCTTTTCCGGAACGTACTCCTATGCGCCGGGTCCGGCTTCCGCCCGGTTCTCCATGACGCTGACTGACGGAGGGGAACATCCCTCCACCATCACCAGCTCCGGAGAAATGACCTTTACTTCCGCAACGGAGGGCTACTACTCGGCAACCAAATATGAATCCACCGTTCTCTCCCCGGAAGGAATGGGCGGCCCCTTCAAAATCTCCAAATAGAAAAATTTCCCGGGAAAGTATGAATTGTTGATTAGGAACCGCTTCCTGTTGAGGGAAGCGGTTCCGCTTTAACCGGACAGACCTTTTATGGCGGTCGCCTCCGGCATGAATGTACCGGCGTCCGCTCATTCCTGCCGGGCAGGCTAATCCGGCCATACCGCTTGCCAGCCGTCTGTGAACCGGAGGCAGGCATAAAAAAACCGCTTTCCCACCAGGGAAAGCGGCTGCCATTTAAAAGGGAGCCATTATTCCCCGCGCCGGAGAACGGCGCCATTGCTGGCATTCGTGGCGAGGTGGCGGTAACGGCTCAGCCAGGAGGAGGAAACCTTGTTGTACGTGGGCTGCCACTCCGCACGGCGGCGTGCAATCTCATCCTCGCTCAAATGGGCGTTCAGCGTACGGTCCGGAATGGAATACTCAATAATATCCCCGTTCCGCAACAGGCCGATCAGGCCGCCTTCCGCCGCTTCCGGGGAAATATGGCCGATGCAGGCTCCGTGGGTGGCTCCGGAAAAACGGCCGTCCGTGATAAGCGCCACTTCCGCGCCAAGGCCCTGCCCCATGATATAGGACGTGGGGGCCAGCATCTCCTGCATGCCGGGGCCGCCCTTGGGTCCCTCATTGCGGATGACGACCACATCGCCGGACTTCACCTTCCCGGCAAGGATGCCTTCGCAGGCTTCCTCCTGGGACTCGAAAATCACGGCGGGTCCGCGGAAGCTCATCATGTCCGGATGCACGCCGGCCTTCTTCACTACGGCGCCTTCCTGGGCCAGGTTGCCGAACAGGATCGCCAGGCCGCCGTCACGGGAATAAGCCTTTTCCAGCGGATGGATTACCGTTTCATCCGTAATGCCGCATCCTTCAACCGTTTCACCCAGCGTCTTTCCGCTCACGGTCATGGAATCCAGGTGGAGAGCCCCGGGAATCCTGGCGATCTCATGAATGATGGCGCTCACGCCGCCGGCGCGCAGGACATCCTGCATGTGGAAGCGGGAAGAGGGGGCCACCTTGCAGATATTCGGGGTGCGTTTGGAAATGTCATTGATGCGCTGGAGGTCATACTCCACGCCGGCTTCCCGGGCGATAGCCAGCGTATGAAGCACGGTATTGGAGCTGCCGCCCATCGCCATATCGATCGCAAAGGCATTGTCGATGGCGTCACGGTTCACGATGTCGCGCGGCAGGGGACCGTCCGCCTTCGCCATCTCCACGGCGCGGCGCGCGGTCTGCTTCCAGAACTCCTTGCGTTCCTCGGAAGTAGCCAGCAGGGAACCGTTGCCGGGAAGGGCCAGGCCGATTACCTCGCTCAGGCAATTCATGGAATTGGCCGTAAACATGCCGGAACAGGAACCGGCGCCGGGGCAGGCGCGGCATTCCAGGGAATGGAGTTCCTCCGCATTGATTTTGCCTGCCTTGAAGCGGGCGACGGCCTCAAACACGCTGTTCAGGTCCAGTACGGTGCCGTCCTCCGCCATGCCGGCGGCCATCGGGCCGCCGCTGCAGAAAATAGTGGGAATATTGCAGCGCAGGGCGCCCATGATCATGCCGGGAACAATCTTGTCGCAATTCGGAATGCAGATCATGGCGTCAAACGCGTGGGCGCTCAGCATCGTCTCCACGCTGTCCGCGATCAACTCACGGCTGGCCAGGGAAAACTTCATGCCGCCGTGGCCCATGGCAATGCCGTCACAAACGCCGGGCAGGTTGAACTCCACGGGAGTTCCTCCGGCCTTGCGCACTTCCTCCTTGATGAGGGCGGCTACCTTGTTCAGGTGGACATGGCCCGGAATCACCTCATTAAAGGAATTGCAAATGGCAATGAAGGGACGGCTTAAATCCTCATCCGTCATCCCCGTGGCACGCATCAGACTGCGGTGCGGCGCACGCTCGAACCCTGCTTTAACTCTATCGCTTCGCATAACAATACAACTGTTGCAGTGCAAGTGTATCACATGACGCAGGGAAGAGAAGTTGAATCTAGGCCAGTCTTGCAAAACGGAAACGCCTCCGTTACAGTCTGTTTGCATAAGGAAAGACTTTAGCTGTCCGGAACACCCTTCCGGACGGGGAAATGTGAACGAATCGTCACATCTAATATCGGGACACCGCCCCTTCCTTCATCGTAAAAAACAGCCATGGCAACCATTCTTATCGCTGAAGACGATCACGCCATCTCAGACCTCGTGGCCTACAACCTGGAACGCGCAGGCCACACGCCCCTGGCGGCCTATGACGGCCTGACCGCGCTGGAAGTGGCGCGCAGGGACAGGCCGGAACTGATTCTGCTGGACCAGATGATGCCGGGCATGGACGGCCACGGCGTACTGAGAGAGCTGCGCCGGGACAGCCGCACGCAGAACATTCCCGTCATCTTCCTGACCGCCAAGGCCCAGGCGGAAGACCGCATCCAGGGACTGGAGCTGGGAGCGGACGACTATGTGACCAAGCCATTCAGCCCCAAGGAACTCGTGCTGCGCGTAGGCAGCGTGCTGAAACGGTGCGAACACACGCCGGGCAGCGTCATCGCGGAATACGGGCCCTTCACGTTTGACAAAAACGCCCTCAAATTCTACATCGACAAGGAGGAAGTGGACCTGACGGCCACGGAATTCAAGCTCATGATCTACATGATTGAACGGGAAGGCCAGACCCTGAACCGCAACGACCTGCTCAGCTGCGTGTGGGGATACAGCCACCAGGCCCAGAGCCGCACGCTGGACACGCACATGAAACGGCTGCGCCAGAAACTGGCACCCTATGCGGACTGCATTGAAACCGTCCGCAGCATCGGCTACCGCTTTACCCTGCCGGGGCGGCGTCCCCCGGAGGAAGAGGTCTAACGCTCCGGTTCCATGTCGGCCATCGACTACATCCTCATCATCCTTGTTCTGGCCTCCCTGTACCTGAACTGGCACCTGGTCCAGGTATGTCGGTCCGCCATGAAAGCCCGGAAAAAGGCCTTGCGGGACGCCCAACGCCTGCTGAAACGCGGAGAGGAAGCCCAGGAACAGGCCATCGTGGACAAACGGCGCTTTCTGGAAGCTCTGGGTGAGGCCTTCCTGCTCATCGGTCCCGCCGGGCACATCGTGCTGGCCAATACGCTGGCCAAAGAGCTCTTTCAGGAAGAAAGGCTGGAAGGACGCAAAGTGGGAGCCCTGGTGTGCAACCAGGAACTGCTGGGGCATGTTCAGGAAGCCTTTGACACGGATGGCCCCGTCACCAAGGAATTTACGCTGAGCGCCGCCAACTCCCCCGGCGGAGTGCAAAACGGCATCACGGCGTGGCACTTGGACAGCGCCATCACGGACACCCCGATCAAGGAAAAACGCATCCTGCTGCGCAACGTCACGCAAAACTACCTCACCAACCAGATGCGCCGGGACTTCGTGGCGAACGCCTCCCACGAGCTGCGCACCCCGCTCACCATCATCGTGGGATATCTGGAAAACCTGATGGAAGACAATCTGATGGAGGAAAGCCCCGGACTGGCGCGCAAATTCATCGGCGTCATGCACCAGAACAGCCAGCGGCTCATGAACATCATTGAAGACATGCTCATGATCTCCAAGCTGGAATCAGGCCACAAGGCCATCCTGAAGGAACAATGGTTCCACCTCACCTCCTGCGTAGATGATGTCTTCTCCCGCCTGGACTCCATCCGGGAGAAAAAACAGGCCGCCCTGCACATGGACATTCCGCCGGACTGGGAACTCTACGGGGATCCCTTCTACTGGACGCAGGTTCTGTTCAACCTGGTGGAAAACGCCCTCAAGCAAAACACGGAACCGGGCCTTTCCGTCACTGTGGCCGCAGCCAGAACACCGGAAGCCTGCGTGATCACCGTCACGGACACGGGCGTAGGCATCCCCGCGGAAAGCCTTCCCTTCCTCTTTAACCGCTTCTACCGGGTGGAAACCCACCACTCCTCGGAAATCAAGGGAACGGGCCTGGGCCTTTCCATCGTGAAACGCGCCGTGGAGGCTCACGACGGCGCCATCACCGTCTCCAGCACCCCCCACCGGGAAACCGTCTTCACCATCACCATTCCTCTGAAACGGTTCCGGGAAGAAGCAAAGGTATAATAAAAGCACAGTCAAAAATATTTGACTTCAAATTCGGAAGACAAGTTAATAATTACAAAATCTTTGACCCATTTCCTAGTCTAAGAGAAATAGACTATCGTTTCCCAATTTCTCTATTTAATGCTCAGCATGAGCCTCCGCGTAACGTTCCAGCGATTTTTTATTTCCCAGCTGGGCGGCCACTTTCAGACCTATTTCCGCCATCTTCTTGCGTACTGAAGCCTTGTCCGCCTCTTTCAGCCATGCAGTCAGGCAAGCATCAGCCCGCGCAGACAGCTGTTTGTCTTTCCACAAGTCAAGCACCTGACCATAAAATCCGAGAAATTGGAGGGCCGTTTTTTCATGGCTCAATAACGGAGGAAGCGCCTTTTCCAATACGGCGCAGGTCTGCACCCTCACCTTCCGGTCCACCTTATTCTGCTGGTAAAACTTTAACCAGTTTTTGAAAAAGATTCTCTTGGTTTTCACCCCATAAGGCAACTTTCCAGCCATATCCGGAATATCTTTCCGGGCTAAAGCGCAGAAATTGCGCATATACGCGTCTACAGAATCCCATGATTCATTTTGCGCCAGCAATCTTGGATAAACGGCATAGCCATTCGCCTTTTTCCAATCAAGCCCCAGTTCATTCTTCATGAAATACTCCCACAGAGTGGGATTTCCGGGAAAAGCCTCCTTGAATTGTTCCAGCAAAGCCAATTTATCTTTCTCCGCCAGGCGGACATTCCTTCTCATCAAGGCCTGCCATGCGGGATAATTGGAGGCATTCCGTCTTAATGCCTCTTTCAGCAGTGCTTCCGCCTTCTGTGGATCGGCAGCCAGCAGGGATAAATAATAACAGAGATTGGATGCAGCGGCATCCTTCCCCTTCCAAAAACGGGGGAGCTCTGTAATCGTGGAAACGGAACCTTTCCACGGTCCTCCGGACCCGCCTTCCGACCATATCCAGCCATAAATGTTATTTCCTATCTTCCATTCTCCGTCTGCCCCCTTCCACACAAAGGCGCAATGCCCTGGCTGGCCGATCGTGTAGGAAGGAATCCCCTTCGTCTTCACAAACCCGGCCGCCCCTTTGGAAACGGCGCCGCACACACCCCCATACTCCACGTAAATTTGCAAAGAAATAGGTTTATGATCGTAGAACGCTCCACCGGCATGCACGCTGATTCCCTGCTTATTCTTCATCCGGTAGGGGATCAGACCGCAACAGGCATACCCTGCGTTCCCCGCCTTGATCTTCTTTTTGCCAGCCAGGTAATCCTGTGCCCAGGCAAGCTCCTCAATACTTTCCCTGCCCCGGAAAAGAATGCCGAATTCCCACGGTTCCAGCGTAATGAACTGCGGAAACAGTTTTTTCTCCGCAAAAGACTTTTTGTAAAAATCATACCGGGCTTCGCATGCCTCCGGCTCCCGGGACGTAGAAACCAACGCCGCACCCAATGCCATGTTGAGACCAACTCCGGAAAGCTCTTTCCCTTCCTTCACCCAGATATTCCGCAATACAGCCAGCGTATTCTTTCCCGAGGCCTTGGCAAACGCCAGTTTTTCAAACACCTCCGGGTGATTCAGCAACCATTGCACAAATTCCTTGTCCTTCAATTCATGAAGGATGTAAGTCCTTTCCTTCCCCACCAACGCAAAAAAATGGGCCATGTAGCAAGCCTGCGCCACCTCCCGGTCCTTCAACAGAGATTCCACGGAAAACGTTTTTTCCGCCTCCAATTTCTTTTGAACATATTGCCGGCACAGCCCGGCAATATTCCGCACATCCCCTCCTTCCACCTGCCATGCCAGGCGCTGATGGGACAAATCTCCAGCAACAACCGCTGGCAAGAAGAACAAATAGAGGAATAAGAGTTTAAACATAAATAGGCTAAATAAGAAAACTATCTATGAGGATATTTTTTACCAATTATTTTCTGCGCTTGGGAAAACCCTTGTACAAGTAGGAAGCTTGAGGAACTCGTCCAATTGTTCTATCCAATAAATCAGGAATTTCATCATCACCATATCCCGCCAATTTAAGATATCTTTTCACCTGTACAGCTTTAGTCGGATAAAATTGGACTAACATTCCTACAAAATCCTCTTCCATATTATTGATGATTGAATTCAATTTTCTTTGTCTCCCAATTCTAACATTCATGTAATTACAATATTTTGTAAATCTATCTCTATCCTGCCTAAGATCCATGTTATATAAATATAAAAATCTATTATATTTATATGTATAAAGAAAAAGAGGATTCAATTCTTGTCGAAATTGATTCAATATCATGGATGAATATAACAGAAACAATTCTCTCATCACAAGTGCCTCGTCATGAAGTTTTGTTCCGTTAGATTTTCTAATTTCTTTCGGAAAAAATGATAAAATCATTTTTTCCTTCACTTCATAATCAAGATCAGAATTTTCGCATAGCCATTCTCCGTTACCTTCTACAGTGTCATCAATAAAGGGAACTGCGGCAACCAAATAAAAAAGCCACATCCCTTTTTGCAAATCATTTTTTATATCAGGCAGTATTTTATTAGCTTGTTCATAAAATTTAAAAATATCCCCCTGCAGGGCTGATTTTTCAGCGTTTGATAGTAGGAGATATAATTTTTCATTAGTTTCATGAAGGAGAGGTTTTTTTAAAGAACTATCAAATATTTTGGCCTCGCTTACAGTCGAAAAAACTAAAATAAAACATGATAATATATATATTACTTTCATAACAGATTGTTTGACTAACTGAATTATTATACTTACAGATCAATCATCTCTCGTTCCTGTATCTATATGAATGGCGTCCCCTCCTGTACTTCTTTCAACAGAACATCCAAATTTACAAATTTTAACTTTGAAATTTTTCAACCCATCTATACGATTCCCATCATAACTTTCATCAAATGTTTGAATATACACTACATCACCGATTAAACAACAATCTTTCCCATTGACAACAGTGTAAAACCCGCAACGCCAAAAATAAAATAATGGCAATGGAAGATTTTGGAATAATAATATTGAATTTTCCCGATGTTCCTTCGGTGGATATACTCCAATTAAATCACTCATATGTCCATTATACTCATCAATTCGTTGTGGATTTGGATTAGGCATATGAGGAGCCAATCCGTCAGTAAGATCCTCAGGTTTATCCAATGATCTTTCTATAAAGTTTATATTTGAAAAGCTCACCGTCCGCGGCTGAAAGACTAAAGCTAAATGAGTGGAAGCCCCAACTTCATTCACTTTCCCATCACGGGGACCATCAGGACTCCGTTCAGAAAGATTTATCCCTTCTATTTTGTTTGGTACCAGAACATTAAATTTTTTTGGCTTGGGCTTATCGTCCAAATTAGTTTTAACTTCCACACTTACCTCTCCTTTGATAACAGGATCCTTTTTAGCCGTTAAAACAGCTTTAAATTTATCCTTTTCATTAATTGTTAGTATTGCCCATTTTTCACTTTGTTCGGAAAGTTTCCATTCTATCTCATCCTTATTAACAAGAGAAAGTAATTTTCCCTCCAACTCTAAATCCGCTTCTTCTCCAATTCCAATATCTTCTCGTTTTTGATCTTCCTCTCTATCCAGATCAAAGATCATACATTCAGCAGAATACTTGCGTGTCTTCGAACTGATATATAAATCCCTCCCTTCGTCCTCTAAATCTCCATCTTCTGCAAACCCTAAAGAAAATGCTCCAATTGCCATGAAGAAAAAATTTCCCCACATGAATAACTGTCCTGACCGTTTCATAGAAGTATAGGTTGTAATACGTATACAAAAAAATCAGAATTCAGGCAAAAAGTCAATGATTTTAGAATAAAATTGAGACAATATTGGATTCGCCAGGAATATGGGGACGAGAAAAAGGAGATTACCTTAGGCTGAAGAATATGATGCCCACATTAAGCAATCCGCAAAACCCCATCTCAATCCGCTTGATTACGATATTGATAAGCTCAATTCTAAATAAATTGACAGCATGACAGAGAGCGTTTGGCAGTTCATTGAATCTCTCCTATATTTCTCCAACAAAGCATTACAATTTCTTTTCCTAAAATGATTTGCTACGTTTAAACTCCTAAATTAGACTAGATAACTCTATTTTCATTTGTTTAAAGAAAAAGAAAAGATTTGTTCTTTACTGAACTCTATTACTTTCTTTAGATGTTTGCGTTTATGTTAGGAGTTGCTCAAAGTGAACTAGACTTTCTCCGAATTTCCCATGCTCAGTTCCACATCTAATCTTTCACTTCGGAACGATATAATCTGACAGCAATCGTGCGAAGGGGAATGGAGTGCGGGGGATGAGCGGAAAACCTTCTTTTACGGATTGGGAGGGAGACGACACCAGCATCGCTTCATCATCTTGACCTGTCCTTTTATTCCCTTATGCAGAGCACCATCAACCCGCATCACAAAACAATGGAATAAAGACACATGCTGTCTTTTTCTCTTCACTAAAGATATTGTTTTTGTGTTGGAAAGTTTCCTTTTAGCCAACGCTGATTCCATTGAAAAGAAAAACGGCGTCCTTCCGCTGGACGGAGGACGCCGGGATTTTCCGGAAATCGGATAGACTGCCAGTTTGAGCAGCGAAGCGCACAAACCTTAGGACTTGTAACGCAAACGCTTCTTGTGACGGTTCTGACGCATGCGCTTGCTGCGCTTATGCTTGTTGATTTTTGCTTTACGGCGTTTTTTGAGCGATCCCATGATTGTGGTTCGTTTGTTGTTTTACTGTGGTGAGAAAAAAGTTAATAGACCAGCTTGTTGAGCGGGTATTCAATGATGCCTTCCGCGCCGAGGGCCTTGAGCTGCGGAATGATATCCCGGACGACGGATTCGTCAATGACCGTTTCCACGGCCAGCCAGCCTTCTTCCGCCAGGTGGGAGATGGTGGGGCGGCGCAGGGACGGCAGGGCTTCCACGAGACCATTGAGGGAAGCGGCGGGGAGGTTCATTTTCAGACCCACTTTCCGGCGGGCTTCCAGAGCGCCCCTGAGCATCATGACCAAGCTTTCCAGCTTCTGCTTTTTCCATTCGTCCTGCATCGTTTCCCGGTTCGCGATGAACTGGGGATAGGAGGTCATCAAGGTGTCCACGATGCGGAGCTTGTTGGCCTTGATGGAGCTGCCCGTTTCCGTGATGTCCACAATGGCGTCCACCAGCTCCGGCACTTTCACTTCCGTAGCGCCCCAGGAGAATTCCACATGGGCCTTGATGCCCTTTTCCTGAAGCCAGCGTTCCGTGATGCCCACGCCTTCCGTGGCGATGCGCTTGCCCTGCAGGTCTTCCGCGCAGGTGATAGGGGAGTTTTCCGGAACCACCAGCACCCAGCGGGTGGGCTTGGAGGTGGCCTTGGAGTATTGAAGGTCCGTCAGCACTTCCACGTCCGCGCGGTTTTCATAAATCCAGTCGCGTCCGGTGATGCCGCAGTCGATGAAACCGTCATTGACGTAACGGCCGATTTCCTGGGCGCGGATCAGGAAGAGTTCCAGATCGTCGTCGTCACAGGTCGGGCGGTACCCGCGGCTGGACACGTATACATTGTAGCCGGCCTTGCGGAACAATTCCACGGTGGAGTCCTGCAAACTGCCTTTGGGAAGTGCTATTTTGAGTTTCTTCGACATGATGGGACGGGAATGAAAACCCACGCGGGCCTCATTGTCAAGTTTAGAACCGAATCCGGCCCATTTTACCGGGCCATGAGCCGTTCAATGTCATCAGGCAGCAGCGGCACGTCCCCCAACAGGTCAATGTTTTCCTTTTCCCCGATCAGGATGTCGTTTTCCAGGCGGATGCCGATGCCTTCCTCCGCTATGTAGATGCCCGGCTCAATGGTGAAGACCATGCCCGGCAGCACGACGGGGTTGGTTTCCCCCACGTCGTGCACGTCCAGCCCCAGGAAGTGGGAGCAGCCGTGCATGTAGTATTTCCGCACGATGGGAGGATCGGACGGTTTTTCCGCCACCTGCGCGGGCGTGACAAGCCCCAGCTTGACGAGTTCTCCGGCAGCGAAGACGCGCACCAGGCGCTCATATTCCGATTTCAAGATGCCGGGCCTCAGGACGCTTTTGGCATAGGTCATCATGTTCAGCACGCTTTCATACACGGCGCGCTGGCGTGGGGTGAATTTTCCGTTCACGGGAACGGTGCGGGTCATGTCGGAGTTGTAGTTTCCGTATTCCGTGCCTATGTCCATGAGTACCAGGCCGCCGTCTTCGCACCTCTTGTCGTTCTGGATGTAGTGCAGCACGCAGGTGTCCTTTCCGGAGGCAATGATAGGAAGGAAGGAGAATTTGCGCGGCCCCCGGCTGATGAATTCGTTAGCCAGAAAGCCCTCGATCTGCCATTCCCCCACCCCCGGCCTGATGAACCGGAGCAGCGCCCGGAAGCCTTCATTGGTAATGTCACAAGCCTTCCTGAGCGCCTTGATTTCCTCCGGCTTTTTGATCTGGCGCATCTCCGCCATGATTTCATAAACGTTTTTCAGAACCGCATCCGGGAATTTTTCCTTCAGTTCCTTGGTCATGCGGGCATTGCGCGTTTCCACCGGGCAGGTGCAGCGCGGATGCTGGTTGGCTTCCACAAAGACCATGGTGGCGGCCGGAACCAGGGTATCCAGCAGCGTATCATATTCATTGGTCCAACGCACGTCCCGGATGCCGCTCAATTCCCTCGCCTGATCCTGCGTGAGACGGGCTCCTTCCCAGATGGCGATCTGTTCATTCGTTTCACGCAACAGCAGGATTTCATCCCAGCCGTCCTCCCGGATGGTCATGATGAGGACGGTTTCCTCCTGGTCAATCCCGGTGAGGTAAAAAAGGTTGGCATTCTGGTGCAGGGCGAAGGTGCCGTCCGCATTCGTGGGGAACACGTCGTTGGCATGCAGGATCAGCATACTGCCGGCGGGCAGGCGGGAAGCCAGTTCCGCACGATTGCCGGCAAAAAAGGAGGAAGGTAGCGGCTCGTATCTCATACCGACAGCATGCTCCGCTTTTCCAGCTTGTCAATCATGCATCCGGACACGAAACGGCCTTCCTGCGGTTCATATTAAGTTCTTGCGGCCCGGCATTCTTTTGTTCATTCTGGGCTTTATGCTTTTCCGTGCTGTTTTTTCCGCCGCAGCTATTCTTTTCACGGGCGTTTCCTGCTCCTCCGGTCCTTACCGGCCCGTTTCCCCGCTCATTACTCATGCTGCGGAGCTGAAGGAGGCGCGCGGCAACCTCGGCGGCGTCTGGTGCCATCCCTCCGCCGGGCAATTCCTCTGGAAACAGCAAAGGCGGCAGTACGTTTACATTACTCCCGTGGAAATCAGCTCCATCCGGCAGCAGTTCCCGGAGGCTTCCCCCTACCTGGCGCGCGAATTCCGGGATTCCCTGCAAAAGGAGGTTCGCCTCTTGATTGACCGCAATAATGAGAAGCCCGGCAATCATGTCCGCTGGGTGCTGAGCGACCGCCCGCGCACGCCCGGCGTGAAGGTTTCCCTGGCGATCGTCCAATTAAAGCCCACGGACGTTGGGGGAAAAGTCGTGGCCCTGGGCGTGGGAATCGTCTCGCCGATTCCGGGCGTTTCCTTCATTATCAATCATTTCGCCTCTGGAGCGGTAGGGATTGAAGGCAACATCGTTTCCCTGGACAACGGGACGATCTTGAAGGAATTTTACGGGCGCAACAGGGATCCCATCAATATTTTTTCCTGCAACAGTTTTGAGGAGTTCGCCTGCGACAAGTACAACCTGGACCGTTTTGCCCGGCAGATTGCGGAAATTCTGGAGGAGGACCCTTCCCATTCCTGATTTCCCCCCGGCGGGGAAAACTCTTGATGACAATCGGGTCATGACTCGAACACCGGACATGCGGGCGCCGTCTTATCCTGCATGTACGGTGCTATTTCACGGCTCCTGCTGGCGCTGGGAACGGGATTGGTTTTTTCCTGTTCCAGTTCCCAGCACATGCCCGTTTCCCCCTTGATTACCCATCCTCTTCATGCGGATTCCAAACAGAGCTGCTTCCAGGGCGTCTGGTACAACCCCACAGAGCAGGCCATCTGGAATTCCCCGCGCCTGAAGGTGTATGTGGCCCCCATCAATATTGATTATATCAAGGCCAGATTCCCGAAGGAGGCCCCGGCCCTGGCGGAACAGTTCAGGACGGAGCTTCAGAAAGATATCCGCAGGGTGCTGGAGAATAAATCCAAACAGACCGGAGGAAGGATCAAGTGGCAGCTGGTTGACCGCCCCGCACCGGGCGGCGTGACTCTTTACATCGCCATGGTCAAGCTGAAGCCTACGGACGTAGGCGGCAATATCATGTCCGACCTGGTTTCCCTGGCGTCCCCCCTTCCGGGCACTTCCCTGATCCTCGGCAATTTCATGAGCGGGGACGTAGGCATTGAAGGGCGCCTGTCAGACATGCGCACGGGCACCAGCATCATGGAGTTCAAGGCCTACAATACGGACCCCATCACGCTGTTTTCCGTGAAGGAGTTCGAGCGCTTCGCCTTTGACCAGCAGAATTTGCAGCTTTTCGCCAGCGGAATTTCCGCCATTTTCAAGGGCGGACCTTCCAGTTATATTCCCAAGACGGGGGAAGTTGACCTGGACCCGTTTTAAGCGGCTTTTCCGGCTGATTCCTCCTTGTTCTTTTTTTCAGGATCATAGAAGGTGCATTCCTGCACCGTCTGCCTGGTTTTAAAGGCATAGACGAAGAAGGCGACGCCCACCAGCACGAGGAAGACGGAGAGGAACTGCCCGCGGGTCAATCCCATGGAGAAGGGGGAGTCCGGTTCCCGGTATTCCTCGCAAACGATTCTCCCGACAGCATAGAGAATGGCAAAGATGCCGCAGAACACGCCATTCCAGGCACGCGGGAATTTCACCCGGATGAACCACAGAACGGCAAAGAGAAGCACTCCTTCCGCAAATGCTTCATACAACTGGGAAGGATAGCGCGCATGGTCCTGCATCATCTGCCCCACGATTTCCTTGATGGCGGGCGTATCCCTCACCCGGTCGGTCACCCAGGCGGCAGTCATGCGGTCCGGCACGGTTATTCCGGAGAGGGAAAGCTTGTCCAGCAATCCGGGCGTTTCATAGATGCGGGAGGCCACGCGGACGAACAAGTCCGGGTCCTGGGACAGTTCCGCCGGAAAGATCATTCCCTGGGCGGATCCGGGCGATACAATGCGCCCGTACAGTTCCCCATTGATGAAGTTGGCCATGCGCCCGAAGAAGAGCCCTACGGGGGCCACAATGGCCAGCCCGTCCAGCAGGGCCACCCACTTGACGCGGTGCTTCCACGCGTAGTAGAACGTGTACAGCCCCACGCCGATCATTCCTCCGTGGCTGGCCATGCCCCCTTCCCATACCCGCAGGGCCATGAGCGGGTCCGCCAGGAACTGGGACCAGCCGTGGTTGGGTATCTGGTAAAAGAGCACGTATCCCAGCCGTCCGCCGATCAGGACGCCGAAGATCGCCACATAGGTGACAAAGTCCGCCAGCCTGTCCTGCGGAATGGGATACAGCTTCCGGCGGGACAGCCAGGAGAGCAGAAAGTATCCGCCGATGAAACCCATCAGGTAGGCCACGCCATACCAGCGCAGGGCAATGGAGTCCGTCACCTGCCAGATGACGGGGTCCAGGTCGTGTACGTAAGCGGTCAAATTCATGGGCGTTCCTTTCAGGGCAGATAATGGGTAAGGGCTTCCACGGCTTCACGGTCCAGGGCGCGCACCAGCGCCACCGTCAGTTCCACCGCCGCGCGGTAGTCCCGCAGGTCCAGCACGCCGTTATGGGCATGAATGTACCGGGTGGGTATTCCCAGCACGATCGTGGGAACTCCCCTGCCGGAGAGATGAAGGGCCGCCGCATCCGTTCCACCGGAACGGCGCACCGTCAGCTGGAAGGGGATGCCTGCATCCGCCGCCGTTTTCTCGGCCAGGGCGGCCAGACGGGGATTGGTGATGGCCGTAGGGTCAAACAACCTGATCTGCACGCCGCCGCCCAGGGCACCCTGGGAATCCGCCACGGTAAAACCGGGGGTATCGTCCGCGGGGGGGCCTTCCAGCACGATCACGCAATCCGGGCGCATGGCGACTCCGGCCGTCTTCGCGCCACGCGTCCCCACTTCCTCCTGCACCGTGGCGGCGGCAATCAGTGTATTGGGGTGTCCTTCCCGGCACAATGTCTTGAAGGCCTCTATCATCACGGAAAGGCCGGCACGGTTGTCAAAGGCCTTGCCCATGACCCGGAACGGATTTTCCAGAGGCGAGAATGCCGCGTCCGGCACCACGGGATCACCCAGATGAATGCCGAATTCATTTTTCACCTGTTCCGCGCTTTCAGCGCCCACGTCCACAAACAGGGCTTCCATGCTCATGACGCTGTTGCGCTGGCCTTCCGGCAGAAAATGGGGAGGCTTGGAACCGATCACCCCCTGAACGCTGCGGCCTGAACGCGTTTTCACCAGAACACGCTGGCTCAACAGGGTATGCGGCCACCAGCCGCCTATCCCCACCAGTTGAAGAAAGCCGTTTGCCGTGATGTTCTGTACCAGGAACCCGATTTCATCCATGTGGGCGGCCAGCATCACGCGGGGGCCTGAATCGCCATTGGTGCAGAACAGGCTTCCCGAACCGTCGGAGGAAAATTCCCCGCATCCTTCAAGTTCCTGCGCCACAAGGTTCCGTACTTCATCCTCATGCCCTGAAATACCGTGGGCTTCTGAAAACTTTTTCAGCAGATCCGAATCAATCGCCATGGGCCGAGCATGTGAAAACACCCCTTCCAGGTCAAGCCCGCAGCCATGCCGCATGATTTTTTCTTGACCGCACGGGGGGAACCTCCGGATTGAGCCTCATCCTGCGCAACACCCGTTACATGGAAAGAAACAAGAGATTTTTGCTAGCCACAGTTCGGTTTTTGGTGTAACTAATCAGGGAATCGAATTGTGCTATGAAATCCATCCTTAACACTATCACGGCCATGCTGGCTGCGGTGCTTTTCATTCCTGCGGCATCGGCGCAAACCACCAGCAATCCCAGAATGCAGGTGAAGGTCACGTTGGAAAAGCTGTCCCTGTACATGCGCCAGTCCCCCAATGTCATGACCCAGGACGACCCCCGGCCGCTCCCGAAGCCGAAGAGATGGGCGGATTTTGAAATGCCCTTCAAGGTGGAAGCCGCTCCCGTGCCCAAGTCCGGCTACATTGATTCCCTGACGTTCAAATTCTATATTGCCGTAGTCAACCCGGACCGTGCCCGCCAGTACCTGAAACTGTACAAGGAAGTAAAATACGTCAATGTTCCGGTAGGGGAAGCCACGTATGCCTCCGTCTATCTCTCCCCTTCTTCCGTCAAGCGCATCACCGGTTCGGAAGGCGGCAGGGGCAAGTGGGTGAAGTACCAGGGCGTGGTGGTGGAATACAATGGCAAAATCGTCGCCACTTATTCCTCCGAACGCGGCAAGATGGAAAAATGGTGGACCATCCAGTCCCCCAGCATCGTGGAAACCTCCTATTATCCCCTCCTGAACAAGGATGAAACGCCCTTCTCCGTGTACTGGTATGACCGTTATCCGGAAATCATGAGGCCCAACAGCCAGCAGGCGGCTCCCAGCCCGGCCCCGTTCGGCACGCCCACGGAAGCTCCGGCTGCGGACGGCGAATAAAGCCCCATCAACATTTTTCTCATCTCATTTTTTATTTAACAGAAATCACCCATGGCTAATTCACGACAAATCGTCGCATTAAACGTAGGTTCCCAGAGAGTTTCAATGGGCGTCTTTTCCAAGACCTCCAAAGACGCCCTTATCCTGGACCGCTATGCTACGCGCCTCGTAGTGCTGGACCCGTCGGCGGAAGGCTTGCGCCTGACGAAAATAGGGGAGGCAATCGCCGACCTCGTCCAGGAACTCAATGTCAAAGGCAGCGTTGCCAACTATTCCGTTTCCGGGCAATCCGTTTTCATCCGCTTCGTCAAGCTTCCGGCCCTGGACGATACCGATGTGGAACAGCTCATCCGCTTTGAAGCCCAGCAGCACGTCCCCTTCCCGCTGGATGAAGTGGTGTGGGACTACCACCTCCTCCCCGCCAAGGGCCTGGAACGGGAAGCCGTCCTTGTAGCCATCAAGGCGGAAGATCTGGATTCCCTTAATGACGAAATCGTCTCCCACAACCTTTCCACCGGCAAGGTGGACTGCGCGCTGACCTCCCTGTACAACGCGTATGTGGACAGCTACCCGGATGAAAAAGAGCCGGTGATGCTCATCGACATCGGCGCCAAGTCCACGGACCTGATTTACAGCGAACAGGGCCGCTTCTTCACCCGCAGCATTTCCGCGGGCGGCATCTTCGTCACTTCCGCCATCGCCCGGGAATTCAACGTTCCCTTCATGGAGGCGGAACGCCTGAAGACCACCAGCGGCCTCGTTTCCATGAGCAACGGACAGACGGAGGGGCTGGATCCCGCCACGGCCAACCTGGCTACCGTCATCCGCACGGCCATGACCAGGCTGGCTTCCGAAATCCAGCGCACCACCAACCATTACCGCGCCCAGATGAACGGAAGCGCTCCCGTGAAGGCCTACCTGTGCGGCGGCGGCGCGTCCCTGCCCTACACCAAGGAATTCCTGGAAGACAAGCTGGGCATTCCGATTTCCTTCTTCAACCCCATGCACAACGTGGGCGTGGGTTCCGGCGTGGACGTGAACACCATCTCCCGTGAAGCCTTTATCCTGGGCGGCCTGATCGGCACCGCCGTCAACGCCATCGGCAGGGCTTCCCTCAACATTGACCTGGAACCCACGGCAATTGCCAAAAAGCGCGCCAACCAGAAGAAGATGCCCGCCATCATCGCCGGAGCCGCCATCGCCGTTCTCGGCGCCGCAGCCTATGCCGTCACCGGATATATGGGCGTGCAGAAGGCGGAGGAAACCCTCGCCGGCGTGCACCCCACCGTCACCTCCATCAAGTCGGAGCAATCCGCCCTGCGCCAGAAGGAACAGGAGCTGAAAAAACTGGACGCCACCCTGGCCTCCTACCAACAGCTCACACTACAGCGCTACGGATATGCGGACATCATCAAGCACCTGCTGGAACAGTCGGAACACAAGGATTATCCCTACTGGTTCACGGACTTCGAACCGCTGGCCCACTTCAATCCGGAGGATACCACCCAGATCACAGGCTACTCCGTTATCAAGGATTCCTTCACGTCGGATAAAAACACGTCCCTGGTGGACGACATCAGGATGGAATCCTCCGCGAACACCTCCAGTGAAGATGAACCGTCCGTTTACAGCGTTAACGCCGTGCGCCTGACCGGGTTTGTCCGGCGCAGTCTGGGCGGCCAGAGAATCATCCAGGACCTTCAGGCAAAAATAGACGGGAACAAGGAATCCCTGTTCACCTTCAAGCCCGGAGACGTAAAGCTGGAAGCCCGCCAGATCATGGAGCTGGGAGCCAAGGACGCCAAGGTAGACGCAGCGGCAGGGGCCTTTGTCCCCTTCAAGCTGGTGCTTCCGTTAAAAACTCCCATTCCCGTGAACTTTAACAAATAAGATTACCCAACCCGAACAAGACATATTTTATGAGCAATTGGATTACAGACAACAAGCCCGCCGCCATGGTGGCGGGCGTGGGGCTTCTCTTATTCCTGGGGTTATCCGTAACTGGGTACATCGTCAATTCCAAACGCAGCGAGCTGGACAAGAAAATCAGCGTCGCCTCCAAGGAGATCAAATCCGCCAACGCCGCTGAAATCACGCCGAGCCGCGCATCCAATGAGGAGCTGGAAAAGGAACTGAACCGCTATGCTAAGGCGGTCACCAGCCTGGAAACGGCATACAAGCCCTTCCTTGCTTCCTCCGCGCTGGTTCCCACCACGCCCACGGCATTCCAGAATGAACTGAAAACGTTCAGGGACGCCCTGATCGCCTCCTGCAAGAAAAAGAACATCCTGATCACGGACACTTCCTCCTGGCTTGGCTTCCAGGTTTACAGCACCCAGGCTCCGTCCGTGCAGGCGGCCTCCACGCTGGGCTTTGAATTGAAAGCCGTCAACAGCCTCGTCAACAAGCTGACGGACTGCGGACTGTCCAAATTCATCAAGGTGTACCGTCCCCAGCTCCCCATTGAAAATCCGGCGAACAATCCGGAAGAGGACGCTGACGAGCCCAACCAGGCACCCTGGACTCCCATGCCCCTGGAAATCGCCTTCCAGGGCAACCGGGAAAGCGTGCTGAAAGCCATGAACGCTATTACGGACTCCCAGGATTACCTGTTCACGGTTAATTCCATCCGGATCCGCAACGAGCGTATGATGCCTCCCCCCATCGCCAATCCGGCAGCGGCCAAACCTGCCGCCGCCCAGCCCGCTGCGGGAGCGGCATCCCTGACGCCGGCTGATGAAGCGGCTGCGCCCGCAGCACCGGCCATCCAGCAACTCATCAAACCTTACATGGGCAAGGAGCAAATCTTTGTCCAGGTCTCCCTCAACCTGGTCCACTTCAACCAGCCCAAGGCACAGGAACCGTCTGAAGATTAATTACGGCAACCAACCGCAGCAAATACTTTCAACATGTCTGAAAAACAAAACTACGACAAAATCCTGCTGGCCTCCGGCATCGTCCTGGGCCTGGGGGTAGCCGTCTATGGTACGGTGACCCTTCTGGGACTGAATGACAAGTACAAGTTCACCACGCAGGTTTCGGAAAAGGCGATTGAACCTCCTCCCGGCATCAAGAAAGCCGCGGAAGTCAATCAGGAGCTTTCCGCCTCCCATGAGCTCAAGCCCATTGCGCAGGAAACGCAGCAGTACGTGGGCTTCGTAGCTCCCAATCTCTGGATCAAGGAAGGGGGAATGGAACCCTTTGACATTATTTCAGGACCTCCCATCCACGGCAACATCCCGAACAAATGGTTCCTGGACAACGGTCTGGAAAATGAGTTCGTTTACTCGGACGTCCTCACCCGGGACCCTGACAACGACGGATTCACCGTACAGGAGGAATATGAGGCTAAAACGCATCCCAATGATCCGAACAGCCACCCACCCCTCGTCAACAAGCTCTTTGTGGACGAAATCAAGCAGTTCGGCTTTTACCTGGCCTTCACGCAGTCGGACGGCAATGACTTCACCTTCAAGGGCATGAACCGCGCCAGGCAGGAGCTTTGGAGAAACATTGTCCAGCCCAACGGCAAGTTCGGCACCCGCAAGAACACGAAAGACGAACCCAGGTTCGAGCTTGTCAGCGTCGCCAGCAAGGAATTCAAGAACCCCAGCCTGGACATGGTGGAAACGGACGAGGAAGCCGTCGTCAAGGATTTAAAGCCGACCAAAAACGGCCAAACCTACACCATCAGGCGCGGCACAAAATACGTCATTCCAATCATTGATAAGAAAGTAAACCTTACTATCGCCGCCGGCCCCGAACGAGATACCAGCTTTGAAGTGGAGGAAGGCGCCGACTTCCAGATCCCGGGAGACACCAAACAGACCTATACGCTGAAAACCGTTGATAATGCTACGCAGACCGTAACCATTGCCAACAAAACCACTGGAGAACAAACAACACTGAGCAAGAAAAAATAGACCCGGATTTAAACTTTTCTGAAAAAAAAGCTTCACAAATCCGAAAAACATGTAAAAAGAAGAACCTAACTATGGACCACGCACCACTTTATCAACCGAAGCGTTCCCTGATCGCGCTGATGGCCATTGCTGCCTCCTGCCCGTTTGCGCAGGCTGGTGATGGCGGCGCCGTCGGAACCTCCAGTGCCTTGGGATCGTCCTACGCCGGACCGGGCAGTTACTACCAGTCCGATGCAGCGCGCATAGCCATGGCCCGCCGCGAAGCGCAGACCCAGGAAGCCATGCAGCTCCTTGCAGAAGGCCGCAACCTGTACCGCGAAGGCAAGTACAAGGAAGCCCTGGACAAATACAATGCCGCTTACAACATGCTGCCCTCCGCGCCGATCAACGACCAGCGCAAGGAAGCCATCGCCAACCACATTGGCGACGCCAGCATCGCCGTTGCTCAGGAATACATCAAAGTGGGCCGCTATGACGAAGCCGACAAGCTTCTCCAGGACGCCATCAAGCTCAATCCCCGGAGCGCCAAGCTTGCCAAGCAGACGCTCGAATACATGAAGGACCCGATTCGCACGAATCCGGCGCTTACACCCGAACACGTCAAGAACGTGGAAAAGGTGAACACCCTCCTTCACATGGCCTATGGTTACTATGACCTCGGCGACTACGACAAAGCCATCGCCGAATTCAACAAGGTTCTTTCCATTGACCCGTACAACGTGGCAGCCCGCCGCGGACAGGAAACGGTCAACCGCCGCAGAATGGCCTATTATGCGGCCGCCTACGACGAGACCCGCAGCACCATGCTTGCGGAAGTAGACAAAATGTGGGAACGCCCCATTCCGATGGAAGTCCCGACGGGAGCCGACGGAGCGGACAACGCCCCGATCACGGATGTCAACGGCGCCACGGCCAACCTGATGAAGCTCAAGAGCATCATCATCCCCTCCGTCTCCTTTGAAGACACCACCGTGGAAGACGCCATCGACTACCTGCGCAAGAAGTCCATCGAACTGGACCGTACGGTAGGCCCGAACGGCGAACGCGGCATCAACTTTGTTATCAACGACTCCCAGCCCGCAGCCGTTACTCCGACAGCTCCCGCAGCTGACGACGGCGGCTTCGGCGAGGAATCAACGGACGTCACGGAAGTCGCTCCGGTTGCCGCTCCGCAGGAAAGCATCCGCACCCGCAAGATCGGCCAGCTCAAGCTGACCAACGTTCCCATGCTGGAAGTGCTCCGCTTCATCTGCAGCAACGCCGGCCTGCGCCAGAAGGTGGAAGACTATGCCGTCACCATCCTTCCTGCCGGCGGCAATGACGTGGATCTCTACCAGCGCACCTTCTCCGTGCCTCCGGGCTTCCAGTCCGCTCTCCGCACCACCGTCGGCGACGGCGGCGGCGACGTCAGCGAAGACCCCTTCGGCGGCGGCGGTGAAAGCTCCTCCGGCCTCAAGCCCATGCCCTCCATCCGCAGCCTGCTGCAAAAGAGCGGCATCAGCTTCCCGGAAGGCGCCACGGCATTCCTTGTCAACGGCAACTCCTCCCTGGTCGTCCGCAATACCTCCGGCAACCTGGACCTGATCGAACAGCTCATTGAAAACACCCGCGGCGAATCCCAGCAGGTGCGCATCATGACCAAGTTCGTGGAAGTGACCCAGGAAAACACGGAAGAACTCGGCTTTGACTGGATCGTTACGCCGTTCTCCGTCAGCAACGACCGCAGCACCTTCCTGGGCGGCGGCACGAACTACGGCACCGGCCTCGTTCCTGATGACTTCACCCAGTCCCCTGGCGGCGTAAGCGGCTGGCCCGTGAACAACAACAGCACCAATACGGACGGCAACGGCCTGATCAACGGCCTCGCCACCGGCGGCAACCGCACGGGCGACTACGCCATTGCCAAGAACTCCGTGGACAACCTGCTGAACAGCACCAGCCGCACTGAAGCCACCAAGAAGAATCCGGCTCCCGGCATCATGTCCCTGACGGGCATCTATGACGAAGGCGCCTTCCAGATGCTGATGCGCGGCCTGTCCCAGAAGAAGGGTTCCGACGTTCTCACCGCTCCCAGCGTGACCGCCAAGTCCGGTGAAACCGCCAAGATTGAAATCATCCGCGAATTCTGGTACCCCACCGAATACGAACCCCCGGAACTTCCCAACAACGTGAGCAGCTGGGGCGGCGGCAACTACAATAACCGGAACAACGTTCTGGATGACCTTGTAGGCACCGAAAACCAGGCCCAGGTCACCAGCTTCCCCGTCACTCCCGCCACTCCCGGCGTGTTTGAAATGAAGCCCGTCGGCGTGACCCTGGAAGTTGTGCCCACCATTGGTGACAACAAGTACATCATTGACCTCAACTTCAAGCCCAGCATCGTGGAATTTGAAGGCTTCGTGAACTACGGCAGCCCGATCCAGTCCACCGGCGTTGGTTCCAACGGCAAGCCGATGTCCCTGACTCTGACGGAAAACCGCATTGAGCAGCCCATCTTCTCCAAGCGTTCCGTTGAAACGTCCCTGTTCATCTACGACGGCCACACCGTGGCAATCGGTGGTTTGATCACGGAAAACGTGCAGACGGTGGAAGACAAGGTGCCGATCTTCGGTGACCTGCCTCTCATCGGACGCTTCTTCCGCAGCAACTCCGACAACCACATCAAGAAGAATCTGATGATCTTCGTGACGGGACAGATCATTGACGCCACGGGCCAGCCCGTACGCGGCAACGCCCTTCCCACCGCGGCCGCTCCGGAAAGCGCACTGCCTGCTTCCGAAGGCCTGCTGCCTCCCATGTAGGCGGCGTGCATAACGTCCATATTGGAGCGGGTGAAAGGGTGAACCTTTCACCCGCTCTTTATGTCCCATACATACCCGGTTTTTCCCTTCCCTCATGAAGACGCTGATCGTGACCGGCGGAATCGCCACCGGAAAGTCCACCGCCATCCGCCTGCTGATGGAGGAGGGGGGGCCGCGCCTGCGCCTTTTTGACTGTGATGCGGAGGCAGGCAGGCTGCTGGACGGCGGCAGGCTCAGGGAGAGGCTCTCCCGCGCCTTCGGACCCGCCAGCGTGGATGAAGACGGCCGCGCGGACAGGAACTTCCTGCGGGAGCTTGTCTTCCGGAATCCGGAAAGCCGCAGGACGCTGGAAGGAATCATTCACCCCCTGCTGCACCAAGAATGTCTTGCGCAAATGCGGGCGGCGCGTCAGAATGCGGCGGTAGCCGGGTTTGTCATTGACGTGCCCCTGTTTTTTGAAACATCGGCGCGCTACCACCAGGATGCCGTGTGCGTGGTGGCCGTTTCCCGGGAAACGCAGAAGACCCGCCTGGCTCTCAGGAACGGATTCCGTGAGGACATGATTGAAGCCATTCTGGCGGCCCAGCGTCCTATCATGGAAAAAGTGGCCGCGGCCGATTTCGTCCTCTGGAACGAAGGACCGCCGGACCTGCTCCGCCAGCAAATCCAAAGACTCTACCAACATTTTTTTCATGACTGAAGAACTCGACAACAAGCCCCTCCCCTCCGGAGAGGATCCGCAGGCGGCTCCCCCCAAGCCCCTTCCCGCACCGGAAGGGATTTCTGAGGAACATCCGGCTGCCGCTCCGGAGGAAAACGCAGGGGATACGGCCTGCGCTCCGGCAGTCCCGGCCCGGGCGGAGGAAGCCGCCGCTCCCGTTCCGGAACAGATTGACATCAATGAACTGCGGGAACGCCCCCTGAACGATCTTCAGGAGATGGCGGAAAGCCTCCCTATCCGGAACGCGGCCTCCCTCACCAAGTCCCAACTGATTTTTGAGCTGGGAAAGCAGCTTCTGGCAAAGGGCCATGAAGTAGTCGTCTCCGGAGTCATGGAACAGGCCAAGGACAATTACGCCATGCTGAGGGATCCGGTCAAAAGCTTCCGCACCTCTCCGGATGATATTTACCTGGGCGGCAACCTCATCAAGCCCCTGCACCTCCGCGTAGGCCAGCAGATCAAGGTCAGGCTGCGCAAGCTGCGTCCCCATGACAAGTACCTTTCCGCCTCTTCCGTCATCAGCGTGGAAGGCATCCCCGCAGAAGAGTACCGGGCGCGCAGTGACTTTGAACGCCTCACCCCCCTCTTCCCGAAGGAACGCCTCCTTCTGGAAAACAAGGAGGTCAATTCCGCCGCCATGCGCGTGCTGGACCTCATGACCCCCTTCGGCAAAGGCCAGCGCGGCCTGATCGTGGCGCCCCCGCGCGGCGGCAAAACCGTTCTTCTGAAAACAATCGCCCGTTCCATCAGGGCCAATTATCCGGAAGTGGAATTGATCGTGCTGCTGCTGGACGAACGCCCGGAGGAAGTAACGGATTTTGAAGAAACCGTGGATGCTCCGGTGTACGCCTCCACCTTTGACGAGCCTTCCCGCCGCCACGCCCAGGTTTCCGACCTGGTCATTGAGAGAGCCAAGCGGCTGGTGGAAATGGGCAAGGACGTCGTCATCCTGCTGGACTCCCTTACCCGGCTGGCCCGCGGCTACAACGCCAACCAGACGGGAGGACGCATCATGTCCGGCGGCCTGGGTTCCAATGCGCTGGAAAAACCGCGCAAGTTCTTTTCCGCCGCGCGCAACGTGGAGGAAGGCGGCAGCCTGACCATCATCGCCACGTGCCTGGTGGATACGGAGTCCAGAATGGATGAAGTGATTTTTGAAGAATTCAAGGGAACGGGCAATTTGGAAATCCGGCTGGACCGGGAGCTTTCCGAACGGCGCATTTATCCGGCCATCTCCCTTTCCCAGAGCGGCACCCGCAATGACGACAGGCTGTACAACGAACAGGAGTTCGTCAAGATCATGCAGCTTCGCCGCCAGCTCGCCATGAAGCCGGGCTGGGAAGGCCTCCAGGCCCTCCTGCAAAATATCTCCAAGACACAGAACAATGCGGAACTCCTGCTGACAGGGTTGCGTTAAGGTTCACCTCCCTTTTTCCGTCTTTACCGCCTCCGTTCCCTCACCGGGACGGAGGTTTTTTATGGAGATGTTCCCCGTCATTTCCGGGTTCCGCGGCAATATCATGGACATCATGGACATCATGGACATCATGGACATCATGGACATCATGGACATCATGGACATCATGGACATCATGGACATCATGGATAGCATGGATAGCATGTTTGCCGGGAGCCGCTCCGCCCGGAACAAGGGGGTGGAGTGAACGGATTCTCCTCCGTCACGCGTCCAGTTTTACCCGGAAAATACGCATGGAGTTGCCCACCGCAAGCAGGCAGACGCCTACATCCGCCATGACGGCGGCCCACATACCGGCCAGCCCCAGAATACCCAGCACCATCACCAGCAGTTTGACGCCCAGGATGAGAACAATGTTCTGCACGATAATGCGCTCCGTCGCCCGTGACAGAACCATCCCCTGCGGAACGGCAACGGGATCTCCTTTCATCACCACCACGTCCGCAGCCTGGAGAGCCGTATCAGACCCTACGCCGCCCATGGCTATGCCAATGTCCGCGGCAGCCAGGGAAGGAGCGTCATTCATGCCGTCCCCCACAAAGGCGAGCAGGCCTTCTTCCGGCTTCAGCCGTCGCACGTGCTCCAGCTTGCCGGCCGGCATCAGCCCGCTGAACACCTCGTCCAGCCCCAGCTTGCGCCCCACCTCCGCACCGGCGGAGGAGGAATCCCCCGTCAGCATCACCAGGTTGGAAACGCCCAGCGCCCTCAATTCCCGCACCGCCTGTTCCGCCCCCGGCTTGATCCGGTCAGACAGGCGCAAGCGCCCCAGCGGAACGCCGTCCAGAGCCACGTAAATGGTTACGCCGCGATCCTCTTCCTCCCCTGCCTCTACCCCCGCCTCCTGAAGAAAAGCCTTTTTCCCCACCAGCACGGCCTTCCCTTCCACACGGGCGGAAACGCCGCCCCCCGTTACTTCCACCAGCTCCGCCACACGGTCCGGGAACAGGCTGCCTTCATACGCCTTTACGATGGAACGCCCCAGCGGGTGGGAGGCGGAGCTTTCCGCGTGCGCCGCCCAGTACAGCAGTTCCTCCGGCGTTACTCCGTCACGTGGAAGCACTTCATCCACGGAAAAGACGCCCTCCGTCAAGGTTCCGGTCTTGTCAAACACCACCGTCTTCACTTTCCGCAGGGCATCCAGGTAGTTGCTCCCTTTCAGCAGAATTCCCTGCCTCGCCGCCCGCCCTATCCCGGCAAAGAAGCCCAGCGGGATGGACAGCACCAGCGCACAGGGGCAGGAGATCACCAGCAGCACCAGCGCGCGGAACAGGCCGTCCGTCCAGCTTCCGCCCGTGACGAAGGGATAAAGCAGGAACACCAGAACGGCAATGGAGATCACCAGAGGCGTATAAATGCGTGAAAACGTGGACAGCCTTCCTTCCAGGGGGGATTTATGGCCGGAAGCGGCTTCCACCAGTTCCTGGACCCTCGCCAGGGCGGAATGCCGCCAGTCCCGGTCCGTGCGCACCTCCAGCACGCCCTGTCCGTTGATGTACCCGGCCAGCACGGTGCTTCCGGCCCCGGCCTCCACCGGAAGGGATTCACCGGTCATGGCGGAGGTATCCAGGACGGAATTCCCTTCCGTCACCGTGCCGTCCAGCGGGACACGCTCTCCGGGGCGCACTTCAATCACGGAACCGGGCCGGACCTCCGCGGGAGGAACGTCACGGACAGTGCCGCCCTCCCTCACATGGACGGATTCAGGCCTCAGGTTCATCAGTTCGCTCACGGACCGGCGGGAACTGCCCACCGCGCGCTCCTGGAGATATTCTCCCACGCGGTAGAAAAGCATCACCCCGACGGCTTCGGAATAATCCCCCAGGAACATCGCTCCCAGGGAGGCAATGCTCATCAGGAAATTTTCATCCATGGCACGCCCGTGCCTCAACCCCAAAAAAGCCGCCTTCAATACATCCCAGCCTATCAGCAGGTAGGCCGCCGCATATGCAGCCATGCCGCTCCAGGAATCGCTTCCCATCACCAGGGCGGCGACAAACAGGGCGATGCCCAGCACGGCGGGCACGGGCCTGATGGCGTCTCCAGAGCCGCAGCAGCTTCCTGAACAGCACCCTCCGGCGCAGCAGGAAGCTCCTTGTGAAAAATGTTCGTGGGAATGTTCCATACTCATGACCTGTTCCGCTTGTACGCCTGCGTCTACGCTATGGCAAGCCCTATGTTAGTTCAATCTAACAAAGAGCTTTTGCTACTTCTTCTTTCTTAAAACGTTCCAGAACTCCCTGCCCCAGGAATTCGTCCATCGCCATGGCGCCGGCGCCCAGCAGCCCCGCTTCCGCGCCAAATCTGGCGGGCAGGATTTTTAGCTCCTCCATGTGCATGGGGAACAATTGCTCCCTGAGGTTCTTCAGCAGGGGCTTCATGAGCAGGTCTCCGGCCTTGGCAACCCCCCCGCCAATGATGAAGGCGTCCGGCACCAGCGTGTACATCAGGTTCATGATGAGACAGGCCAGCATTTCCGCCGTGTCCTCCCATAGCTGAAGGGCGATGGGACAGCCCGCGCGGGCGGCTTCGTCCAGGTCCCTGGGCGTGCATTCGTTCACGGTTTTGACGATTCCCGCCCCGGCATACCGTTTGACCGCCTCCGCCGCCAGTTCGTTGTTGCCGATATATTCTTCAATGGCTCCCCGGTTGCCGAACGGGCCGGGCTTGCCCTGGTAATGGATGCTCGTCTGGCCCAGCTCCCCGGTGGAAAGCCGTTTCCCCCGGAGGATGCGGTCATTCACCACAATGCCGCCGCCAATGCCCGTCCCCATGGTCAGGCACACCAGGCTGGACATGCCGCGCCCGGCGCCCAGCTTCCATTCCGCATACGCCATGCAGTTGGCGTCATTGTCCAGCACGACGGGGAGGCCCAGCGCCTGCTCCATCAGCTCCTTCACCGGAACTTCATGGTCCCATACCCGGACATTGGTAAGCTGGTAAAGAGTCCCCCTGTAGTAATCGCACCATCCCGGCATCCCCATGCCCATCACGCAGGCGGACGGGAATTGCCCGCGCAGGTTCAGGGCCGCCGCAATCATGGCCTCAATAATCGCCTGGGGACTTTCAAACATGGCGGTGGGGATGCGGTCCGCCGTCGCCAGAATACGGTCCCCCGCCGTCACGCCCATTTTGATGCTCGTACCGCCGAAGTCCACGGCCAATGCGCAGGGTTCTGAAAAGCTCATGGTTCATACTTATGCCACGCACCCCCTGGAATCAACGCAAAAACGCATTCACACCCATCCCTTTCCGCGGCATGCCGAACTTCTTGTATAAAATACAATAAATATCCTCCAGAAAGGGCTTGCCAGGGATGCGCCGTCCAGTCCATGATAGGCGCCGTGATGATGGAAATGCCCGGTTCGGACGAATGGTTCATGCGCCAAGCCATGAAAGAATCCAGAAAAGCCCTGGTGAAGGGGGAGGTGCCCATCGGGGCCATCGTGGTGAAAGACGGCCGCGTGATCGGCCGTGGCTGGAACCAGGTGGAGGCCCTCAAGGACGCCACGGCCCATGCGGAGATGATCGCCCTGACGGCAGCCCAGGAGGCGCTGGGCGACTGGCGGCTGGAAGGCTGCACCTTATACGTCACCAAGGAACCGTGCCCCATGTGCGCGGGGGCCATCGTCCACTGCCGCCCGGACAGGGTGGTCTTCGGCTGTCCGGACGCCAGGACCGGAGCCGCGGGAGGCTGGATCAACCTGCTGGATTCCAACCCTCCCCTCAACCACAAGTGCGAGGTGCGTCCCGGCGTTCTGGGGGACGAATGCCTGCACCACCTCCAGGAATTTTTCCGTGCGGCGCGGCTGGCGGCCAAAGAACGGAAGAAGCTGGCTGCGGACTCCCCCGCAATTCCGGATGAAAACGGGGAAGACGGCCCCGAATAAAGCACTTTGCATTTGCCAAAGCAGCGGACTCACGGCAAGCTAGCGGGGCTATGGAACACCGGAACGACAACGAGACTGCGGAAGGGACGGAACGCAAGCCGTCCTGGATCAAGGTGCGCCTGCCCAACGGCCGGGAATTCTGGGACGTCAAGCAGCTTGTGGAAGGCAAGCACCTGTTCACCGTCTGTGAAGAAGCCCACTGCCCCAACCGCTACGAATGCTGGAACCAGGGCACGGCCACTTTCATGATCGCCGGGGAGCGGTGCACGCGCGCCTGCGCCTATTGCGCCGTAAAAACCGCCAAGCCCTTTCCGCTGGACCCGGAGGAGCCGCAGCACGTGGCGGACGCCGTCGTGCACATGAAGCTGCGCCACGCCGTCATTACCATGGTCACCCGGGACGACCTTCCGGACGGAGCCGCCGCCCACTTCGCCCAAGTAATCCGGGCCGTCAGAAAAGCCAGTCCCTCCACCATCATTGAGGTGCTGGCCTCGGACCTGAATGAGAAGCCCTCCTCCATCCGGACGCTGATGGCGGCACGTCCCCACATCTTCGGCCACAATCTGGAAACGGTGGAACGCCTGACGCCCATCGTGCGCTTCCGCGCCCAGTACCAGCGCTCCCTGCGCGTCCTCCGGATGGCGCTGGACTGCGTGGACGGCAAGGTTTCCACCAAAAGCGGCATCATGCTGGGCCTGGGAGAGACGGAAGACGAGCTTTTCCGGTCCATGGACGACCTGCTGGAACACGGCGTCACGGTGCTGACGCTGGGGCAGTACCTGCGCCCCTCCCGCAACCACCTGCCGGTGGTCAAATACATCCATCCGGACGACTTCGTCCGTTATGAGGAGGTCGCGCGAGCCAAGGGCTTCAGGCACGTGGCGTCCGGGCCGCTGGTCCGCAGCTCCTACCATGCCGCCAATTTCACCCCGGAAGCGGACGTGCTGGAGGCCATTAACGAAGATTTGAGAAAGGCCGGCGAACTTTAGAATAAATCTTGATATATTAACCCTTCCCTTTTACCATACAGGCAATTCCACGTCATTGAGAATCTCATGAGCAAAACACGTTCCTTCATCACGGCCGGGGCCATTCTGGGTGGCACGGTCATCGTGACGGCGGCAGTCGCGCCCCTGTTCCTGCCGAACCAGAATATCAAGCCCCTGACATCCGCCCAGGCGGCGGAAATCACCGCACATACCATGAACTCCAAGTGTGCGGACTGCCATAAGCCCGGCACCCACATTTCCGAATTGGTGAACACCCTTTCCGGCGGCCTGCTGGCGCGCCACATCCGGGACGGACAGCGCAGCTACAACATGGATGAACCGCCCACTGCCGTGACCCTTTCCAAACTGGAACACGTGCTCCAGATCAATTCCATGCCACCCACCTCCTACACCATGGTGCACTGGGGCAGCACGCTCACCCTTCCGGAAAAAGCAGCCATGCTCCAGTGGGTCAAGGATGAACGCCTGAAAATCTTCGGCGACATGGTGGGCAAGGAGTACGCCATCACCGCCATCTCCCCCATTCCAGACGCCCTTCCCACGGATCCGGCCAAGGTGGCCCTAGGCTATAAGCTGTTCCATGACGTGCGCCTCTCCACGGACAATACCGTTTCCTGCGCTTCCTGCCACTCCCTGGAGAAGGCCGGCACGGACAACCTGGCCACCTCCACCGGAGTCCGCGGCCAGAAGGGAGGCATCAACGCCCCCACCGTCTTCAACGCCGCCTTCCACACCAAGCAGTTCTGGGACGGACGCGCCGCCAGCCTCCAGGAACAGGCGGGCGGACCTCCCCTGAACCCGGTGGAAATGGGTTACGAACATCCGGACGACTGGAACCAGATCGCCGCCAAGCTGAACCAGGACACCGCGTTTGCCGCGGAATTCAGGAAGGTTTATCCCCAGGGCTTCAACGGAGAAACCATCACAAACGCCATCGCGGAATATGAAAAGACCCTCATCACGCCGAACAGCCCGTTCGACCGTTATTTGAAGGGTGATGAAAACGCCATCAGCGAGAATGCCAAGAAGGGCTACAGGCTCTTCCTCAAGCTCGGTTGCCAGACCTGCCACACCGGCCCCGCCATGGGCGGCCAGTCCTTTGAATACGCCGACCTCAAGGGAGACTTCTTTGCCGGACGCGCCAAGACCAATGACGACAACGGCCTGATGAACTTTTCCAAGAAGGAATCAGACAGGCACAGGTTCCGCGTTCCCACCCTCCGCAACGTGGAGCTTACTTGGCCGTACATGCATGACGCCTCCGCCCAGACGCTGGAGGAAGCCATCACCAAGATGTACCACTACCAGCTCGGCTACGACAAATTGGACAAGAAGGAGGTGAGCCTGCTGGTGGCCTTCCTGAAAACCCTGACCGGGGAATACAACGGCAAGCCCGTCCAGGGCGAAGTCTGCCCCGCCTCCTGAGCCAGAGGAAAGCATTTTTTCCAGCCGCGCCATGAACCTTCATGGCGCGGCTTTTTTGTATTCCCCCTTCCGGCTTATTGCCGGAAAACCCCCGTTTCCGGCTTTTCCTCCGCGTCATACTTAGATTAAACTAATGGGTAAATGATTCATGATGAATAATTTTTATCCAAATTGAAAACACAGGCGCATAATATCATTGACTTACTAGTTTGATGAAACTAACTTTCTCCCGGATTTGATTCATACACACACCATGCCACTCTCCATGCTCAACATCGGCGATATTCGCCAGGTTAACAAAATTCATGGCAGGGATGAAACCCGGCGTTTTCTGGAAAGCCTGGGCTTCGTTGCCGGCAGCACGGTTTCCATCGTTTCTGAAAACGGCGGAAACTTCATCGTCAATGTCAAGGGGTCCCGGATAGCTCTCAGCAAGGCTCTTGCCTGCAAGATATTCGTGGCCTGAACCTTCTCATCCAACAATCAGCCATCATTCTATGACCAAACACCGTACATTAAGAGACGCCCTGATCGGGGAAACCGTGACCGTCGGGAAACTGGCGGGGGAAGGCCCGGTCAGAAGGCGCATCATGGACATGGGAGTCACCAAGGGAACGCAGATTTTCATCCGCAAAGTCGCCCCCCTGGGAGATCCCATTGAAGTCACTGTCCGCGGCTACGAACTCTCCATCCGCAAATCGGAAGCCGAGAACATCCATATCCATTGATTCCGCCCTTATTACCGCACGTTTCCTGACCTGACAGCAAGACGGCGCACCCATACATCAAGACAAGGAAACATCCATGAGCAACATTACCATCGCCCTGGCGGGCAATCCCAACTGCGGAAAAACCACTCTCTTCAACGCCCTGACAGGCTCCAGCCAGTACGTCGGGAACTGGCCCGGCGTTACTGTGGAAAAAAAGGAAGGCCGCCTGAAAGGCCACAAGAACATCATCATTGAAGACCTTCCGGGCATTTATTCCCTTTCCCCCTACACCCTGGAGGAAGTCGTCAGCCGGAATTACCTGGTCACGGACCATCCCTCCCTCATCCTGAACCTGGTTGACGGCAGCAACCTGGAACGCAATCTTTACCTCACCACCCAGCTTTGCGAGCTGGGCGTTCCCGTCATCATCGCCCTGAACATGATGGACATTGTCCGGAAGCGCGGCGACCGCATTGACACGGAAAAGCTTTCCCGGGATCTCGGCTGCCGGGTGCTGGAAATCAGCGCCCTGAAAGGGACCGGAATCCGTGAACTGGTGGACGCCGTCGTAAAAACGGCCACCTCGGAGGATGCCCGGGCCCCGCGCGCCGTGCACTTCCCGGACCGTCTGGAAAAAGCCATCGGGGAAATAGGTGAAATAATCACCGGCAAATGCCTGGACCAGCAGAAAAAATGGTTTGCCGTCAAGGTTTTTGAAAGGGACCAGAAAGTCGCGGACCAGCTCGCGCTCACCCCTGAGGAGCAGTCCCGCATCAACGGGATCATTGAAGCCATGGAACAGGAGATGGATGACGACAGCGAATCCATCATCACCAACGAGCGCTACAATTCCATTTCACGCATTACCGCGGATTCCGTCGTCAAGGCCGGTATCGGCAGCCTGACGGGAAGCGACAGGATCGACCGCATCATCACCAACCGCTGGCTGGGCCTCCCCATCTTTGCCGTCGTCATGTGGGCGGTGTATTACATTTCCATCCAGACGGTGGGCGCATGGGGAACGGACTGGGCCAATGACACCTTCTTCGGGGAATGGGTTCCGGAATGGGTGGGCGGCCTGCTGGAAAGCGCCAACTGCGCCCCGTGGCTGGAAAGCCTGATTCAGGACGGCGTGATTGCCGGCGTGGGGGCCGTCCTGGGCTTCCTGCCGCAGATGGCGGTGCTGTTCCTGTGCCTGGGTATTCTGGAAGATTGCGGCTACATGGCCCGCGTGGCCTTCATCATGGACCGCATTTTCCGCAAATTCGGCCTTTCCGGGAAGTCCTTCATCCCCATGCTCGTTTCCATGGGCTGCGGCGTTCCGGGCATCATGGCCACCCGCACTATTGAGAATGAAAAGGACAGGCGCATGACCATCATGACCACCACGTTCATTCCATGCGGAGCTAAAACGCCCATCATCGCCCTGATTGCAGGCGCCTTCTTCCCGGAAAATTCCTGGGTGGCCCCGGGAGCCTACTTCATCGGGGTGGGCGCCATCATCCTTTCCGGCCTCATTCTGAAAAAGACCGCCATGTTCTCCGGGGATCCCACCCCCTTCGTCATGGAACTTCCCATTTACCACGTTCCCGCCTGGAAGAACGTCATCATCCACGCGTGGGAACGCTGCAAGGCCTTCGTGCAAAAAGCCGGGACGGTTATCTTCGTGTCCAGCGCCCTGATCTGGTTCCTTTCCAGCTACAACTGGAAGGTTGATTCCGTGGAGCAGAATGACAGCATGCTGGCCTCCATCGGCAACGTGGCCGCACCCGTCTTCCAGCCGCTGGGCTGGGGCGAATGGAAACCTACCATGGCCACCATCACCGGACTGATTGCCAAGGAAAACGTGGTCGGCACCTTCGGCGTTCTGTATGCGGACGGCAGTTCCGGGGAAGAGGCGGAGGAAGAACCCGCCGAAACGCAGGAAATGTCCCCCGCCGGCCAGGAGCTCCAGGCATCCCTGGAGGGCGCCTCTGAAGAAGCTGCCGCCGAGGAAGCCGCCGCTGAAGAGGAGGAAGATGAAGACGCTGAAATCAGGGAAACCGGGGACCGCCTGGTCCAGGCGGGAGCCTTCACGTTCCTGAGCGCCTTCTCCTTCATGATTTTCAACCTTCTCTGCGCCCCCTGCTTTGCCGCCATGGGAGCCATCAGAAGGGAAATGAACAGCGCCAAATGGACTTTCTTCGCCATCGGCTACATGTGCGCCCTGGCGTACTGCCTGGCCTTCCTGATTTACCAGATGGGAGCATGGCTTTATGCGGAAGCTTCCTTCGGCATCGGGCAGGGGCTCGCCGTATTGCTCCTGCTGGGCCTCATTTACCTGGTGGTGAAGAAACCCTCCGTACCCTCCAAATAACCCTCATACCCACTCCTAACCCCCTCACCAACATGGGAACATATATCATTGCCACCCTCCTTTTCCTGGCCCTGGCCTACGCGCTGTATAAAACGTTCAGCAAGCGCGGCAAGTGCTGCGGCAACTGTGACGGGTGCGGCAACGGCGGCGATAGCTGCTGCGGCAGCGGCGGCGGTTGCTGCGGAGGCCACCATCACGACGACGAGCAAGAAAAACAGGACTGAGCCCAGTCTCAGCCCTTTCTTTCAGAACCTGCAGACCGCCCGCGGTTTGCAGGTTCTTTCCTTCTGCGCATGCCGCATGCGCTCCCTCCTTAACCGATCCAGCCGTGCTGGTACGCCGCCATGGCCGCAATCACCAGCGCGATAAACAGGAAGATGAACCACATCACATTGTGGCGGTGGCGGTACTCCACGGCCATCAGGGGCTCCCATTCCTTTTCCACAAAGGAGAAGTCGTCACCGCTGGCAAAACGGTCGTACAGCGTTTCCAGCTCCTGCCCCGTCACCCCTTCCGGAGCGGCGAATACCGGCGGGCAGCATGAGCCCGTCTTGAACACGATTTCACAGTGGTAGATGCCGTCCGCTTCCTTGTAGGACTGGAGGCACGCGCCGTCGCGGGCGCATACCACATGGCCAGTCGTTCCCTCCTGCAAGCGGCGCAGAGCAGTATCACGGTCGGTCACTTCATCATTTGAAATTTCCCATTGAACCTTACTCATTCTGTCAGTTTAAGACAGTTCCCATCCAAGTCAACATGGTTTTAAATGTTTCCTGACGCCGGAAATGTCATCAATTGTCATAAATCCGGCAGCGTGCAAGGCGCTGATCTTAACGTTCTTCTTCGTGTTTAATTCACCTAACTTGTTGTTAGTCAAACCAAAGAACTTTCAACAGATGGGAAGAAGTGCTAATCTAACCATCAGCGGCTACAACCAGCCGCACAACATAAGATGATGAACAAGTACACATGTATCATGATAGGAGCCGCCTGCCTGCTGGCAGCCTCCTGTCAGGCGGATACGGCCCGCAGGGAACCGGTGCGGAATACGGCGCCGGCCTCCTCCGTACAGGCCTCTTCCGCAGCGCCCCAGTCCGGACAACGGAATGACGGGGTTCAGGAACACAGGCGTTTCAAGCGCCTCTCGCTTCCTTTGAGATAAAGAATAAGCAACGCCGCACCCCCTACCTGATCGAGAATGCGACGTTGCCGTCAGGTCATGCAGACCCCTTCAATGTCCTTGCACGCAGGATTCCGCTCTCTGCATGCAGACGGACAAGGAAGACTTGATTATTATTGCGCTTCCACAGATTCGGGACATTTCCCGCCTAGAACGTGACGACGCATTGTACGGAGAAGATATTGGCGGAGTTGACGTCATCCCGCCCGGAAGGATTCTTCACATACTGGTAGGAAGGCTGGATGAGGCAGTACGGCGTAATGGAGAAGCTGTACGTGCATTCCAGAATCATTTCCCGGTCATGCCCGGGCCGCGTTTCCGCCAGCGTGTCGGCATCCGGCTTGCTCACGGAGAAGCCTACGCCGAAGAAGTTGCCGTCCGCTTCTTTCAAGCCGGTCATGACTTCCAGAGGTTTCTTGAAAATGACCCCGGCGGACGCCTGGGCTTCCGCTCCGCAGATGTTGCCTGATTCGGCGCTGCTCCAGCCGGCGCGGGCGAACAGGGCGAACGGGCTGCTGCCCAGGTCCTGTTCCAGGTTGAACGCCACGCCTCCATGGTTCTTGCCGTCCGCATGGAACATGAACGGCTGCAGGCGGTACGTGCCCGTGCCGATGCCGAAGGCCTTTTCATGCGTCCAGCCGATTTCACCGAGCAGGTTGAAGGATTTTCCGGTCGTGTGGTGGAACGGGTTGCGGCGGGGTTCATTGTCCATCATGTTGCCGCCCACCTGGATGAACCAGTTTTCATTGAACTGGTACTGCCCCACGAACCCGAAGTTGGAGTCCCCCAGCGGAAGCACCTGGTTGTTGACGAAGGGAGCGCCGCCGAACTGTCCGAAGGTGGTGTTGGCATACGTATTGGCGTCAAAATAGTTCGTCTGGTTGATCATGCCGCCCATGATGACGAGCTGGCCGTCCATGAATCCCTGGGAAAGGAGGAGTTCCGGCAGGTAGAAGTAGCCGTCTTCAAAAACGTCGCAGTTGGCGGGGCCGCTCGCGCCCCAGGAGTCGTCCAGCGTGGTGCGGTGCGTATGCTTGTTCAGGGCCACGGAGCCGGAAAGCTCGCTCTTGATCCAGGTGCCCTGGTTGCGGCTGGATTTGAACAGCTGCAGCCCGGCCTGGGCGTGGAATTTGTACCAGCTCTGGCTGGAACCGGCAGTCTCTTCGTTCGCGGCCGCATGGTGGCCCTTGGTATAGAGGAACGCCTGCTCCACCAGGAACTGGAAGCCGGCTTTCTCGTAAGCGCCTTTATGCAGATCCGTCAGGGCCCTGGTCAGAAGATCGTTCGGAATGGGCGTGCTTTCATCGCCGTATTCGTCCCCGAACAGGTCGATGTCGTCCAGAATGGAACCTTTGCCTTCAGCCTCTTCCGCAGCCGGAGCGGCGGCGGTAGTGGCTACGGATGCCGTACCGGCCATGCAGAAGCCGGAGCAGGCCAGCAGGGCGGGTATCATGTAGCGTTTCTTCATAGTAATGCTGTATCTTGAGTCTTCCTCGTCAATCGCGGATGTTCAGCCTTCCATGGCGGAGGAGCATTCCTGCTCCCGGCCTGCGGCGGACTGCGCATCCACGGCTTTGCCGCATGCGCCCATACAGAACTCACAGTCCCCGCAGAGCAGGCGGTATCTGGGACGCCGGACGAGAAGCCCGGCCAGTTTCCGGTACCGGCAAATCCGGCGGAAGAAACGGTGAAGTCCTGTATGGGTCAAGTTCATGCAACGCGGCAAAGTTAGATAGAACTAACTATTGAGTCAACACTTTTTCTCCCTTAGCCCTTTTCCAATTTGGAACTCCTTCCATGAAGCACGTTTCATACCTCTTTTATGATCAATGTATTGAAAAATCTTTAAAATAATTTTACGTACCGTAAAAAAATTAGTTGAAACTAATTCAACTTGACCTGAAACCTGCGGAACGTTACAAAAAAGCAGGCCTATTGGAGATCATCCAACCCTTCCGGGAAAGAAACGGCTGCATGCCGCCAAGGCCGGCTGAACCCAACAAAAAACATTACCATGAGTTACATCAACAACAAGGGCCTCTGGGGCTTCGTCGGCGGAGTCATCGCCGCCGCCATCGGCACGAAAGTGGTTAAAAGCCCCGCTACCAGGAAATTGGCCGTCCAGGGGCTTTCCAAAGCCATGCTCATCCAGCAGAAGGCCATGGAGCAACTGGCCAATATCCGTGAAGAAGCGCAGGACTTGTGCCACGAGGCCGCCGCTGAAAACCGCAAGCCGGAACAGTAACAATCTCATTGTTCATCATCATACTGGGGCAGCCCGTTTCCTTCTCCGCCGGCGGAACGGGCAGCCTCCAACGGGGGAAACGCACGGAGAAGGGCGTTTCCCCCTTTTTCATTTTTCCAAACCGATGCACTATCAGGTTATCCACCATACGCCCGGCAGGCTCCGGGTGCGCTGCGGCCGCGGCATGTTCAACCATGACCAGGCCTGCGGCATTGAATGCAGGCTCCTGAAGCTGAAAGGGGTCAGCTCCGTCAAGGCCACTCCCTGCAACGGGGGGGTGTTCATCCTGTACGAAGGGGCGAATCCCCAGACCATTTTCCGCGCGCTGGACAGGCTCAGGCCGGAAACGCTCCGCAGCCATGAACCGGAAGAACGAGCGGAAGCCAGGAAACTGGGCCAATCCTTTTCCCTTAAGATAGCCGGGAAAGTTTCTTCCTTCCTGCTCTGCAAATTATTCCTGCCGCCCCCTCTCAGAATGGCCAAGGCTTTCTGGAACTACGGCTCCTATTTCCGGCGCGGAATGGCAGGCCTGGGCAGCGGCAGGCTCAATGTGGCGGTTCTGGACGCCGTATCCATCGGGGTCTCCATCGGCACCAGGGCCTACGGAACGGCCAATTCCATCATGTTCCTTCTTTCCATTTCAGACCTGCTGGAAAATTACACGCGGAAGAAGACCCGGGCGGCGCTTGCGGCCAGCCTGAGCATCAACGTGGACCAGGTCTGGAGGGTGGAAAAGGACGGCATGCGCCAGGTTCCCATGGAACAAATCCGGCCCGGGGACAAGATCCGAGTGGACGCCGGCAACGTCATCCCCGTGGACGGCGCCGTCCTGTCCGGGGAGGCGGAAGTGAACCAGGCCGCCATGACGGGAGAATCGGAAGCGGCAGCCAAGCAGGAAGGCTCCGTCGTCTTCGCCGGGACCACGCTGGAAACAGGCTCCCTCGTCATCCGGGTGGACGCCATGGGCGACCAGTCCCGCATCAACAACATCATCGCCCTGATTGACCATTCGGAGGAATTGAAGGCCCGCATCCAGAGCCGGGCGGAAAAACTCGCGGATTCCATCGTTCCACTCACCCTGCTCACGGCGGGGGTGCTGTTCCTGTTCACCCGGAACATCTCCAAGGCGCTCTCCGTGCTGATGGTGGATTATTCCTGCGCCATCAAGCTCGCCACACCCATTTCCGTCATCTCCGCCATGAAGGAAGCTTCCGCGCGCAAGATCATGATCAAGGGCGGAAAATTCATGGAGCTGTTCGCCAGGGCGGACACCATCGTCTTTGACAAGACGGGCACGCTGACCTCCGCCTGCCCCCAGGTGACGCAGATTGTCCCCCTGAGCGACTGCAGCCGGGAATACATCCTGAAAACGGCCGCCTGCCTGGAAGAGCACTTCCCTCACAGCGTGGCGCGGGCCGTCGTGCGCAAGGCGCTGGAGGAAGGCCTGCACCATGAGGAAGAGCACGCGGAGGTGGAATACATCGTGGCCCACGGCATCTCCTCCCGCCTGCATGGGAAGAAGGTCCTCGTGGGCAGCTACCACTTCCTTTTTGAAGATGAAGGCATCCTCCTCACGGAAGAACAGCGGCAGACCATCCGCAGCCACGCCAGGGGCAAATCCAACATCTTCCTGGCCATAGGCCGCAGGGCGATCGGCATGATCGGCGTCAGCGATCCTCCCAGGCCGGAAGCCAGGGAAACGATCGCCCGGCTGAAGCGGCAGGGCATTTCCTCCATCATCATGCTCACCGGAGACAGCGAGTCCGCCGCCCGCGCCATCAGCCGCCAGCTGGGCATCACGGAATACCGCTCCCAGGTTCTGCCGGAGGACAAGGCGCGCTTCATCCAGCAGTTGAAGCAGTCCGGAAGAACGGTGTGCATGGTGGGTGACGGCATCAACGATTCCCCCGCCCTTTCCTGCGCGGACGTCTCCGTCTCCATGAAGGATTCTTCCGACATCGCCCGTGAAGTGGCGGACATTTCCCTGCTGTCCAGCTCCCTGAGTGAACTGGCGGTTTTAAGGGAACTGAGCTGCGCCGTCCTTGAAAAAATAGAGCGCAACTACCGCTTCATCGTCGGGTTCAACACCTCCCTGATTCTGCTGGGCATGTTCGGGCTGATTACCCCGGCCCTTTCCGCGTTCCTCCACAATGCCTCCACGGTGTACGTCAGCGCGCGCAGCACGCGCCGCTGCCTGCCCCCGGTCGGCACTCCGCAGTAAAAGGAAAGGGATGGTTCATGTGGAAATGAACCATCCCTTTGAAAAACGTGCTGAGCCTTCCTATTCTCCGCTCTTCCGGCAATGCTCCGTCAGGAGCTGGAACCGTGAAATTTCCTCCAGCGTCATGATGTGTTCAATGCCGCAGGCCACTTCGTCCGCGCGCTTCTCCTCCATCTTCAGCACCGTGATCAGGAATTCTTTCACCATGGTGTGGCAGGAAATAACCCGGTCCGCGTAATAACGGCCCTCCCGGGTCAGCACAATGGGGGAATACTGCGTATATTCAACCAGGCCGCGTTCCTTCAACTGCTTCATGGCCAGGGAGACGGAAGGCTTTTTCACGTTCAGCGCCTCCGCGATCTCTCCTACGGCGGCGCACCCTTTTTCCAGCTCGATGTTGCGGACGGCCTCAATGTAATCCTCCAGGCTGTTGCTCAGCTCCAGGGAGGGAAAGTTTTTGCGTATCATGACTGATGCTTATTAGGTTTAACTAACAAAAACAATAACCCAAGCTCCGGCCAAGTCAACCTCTTCTTGAAAAATATTAGATGAGACAAACTTTTTTCTTGCAAGACAAGTTAGATTGCACTAACTTTCATTCATGGTCAGCCCAAACCCGGAAAGAAACAACGGAAGAAAATGCTCCGGCGGCGTTCCCGCCAGAACGGAGTCCTTCTTCTCCAGGTTCTTTCCCGCCTCGCGCCCCTGCTGCTGCCGGGGCTGCGCCCTGAAATGCTCCGGGAAAAATTGTCCCTCCGGCAACAAGGGAAAACAGGCGCGGCCAAACTCCTTGGGGAACGCGTCCACAAACTGTATGGACTAGTCATCCGGTGCTCTAACACATTATCGCCTAAACACGGGCGCGTTCCCCTTCCCTTTTTTCCTCTGCGGGCCGCGGTCAGCGGAGAACCACCGCCGGACCGTCATACCCTTCAGGCGTATAGCTGCGGATGGAGACGCCCCCCTCCGCCGTCACGTCCGCCGCCCAGCACTCGGCATGGTGGAAGCAGGCGCCCAGATTGACGTACAGCCGCCCTCCCCTTTTCCCGGTCACCGCACGGCGGTGCAGATGGCCGAAGATGACGACTTCCGCTTCCGGGAAAAAGCGTTCCGTGAATTTCCGCATGCGCCGCATCATCGTCAGCCATGCCAGAAGAATCTGCGCGGGCCGCTCCGGCGGCCAGGCGGAATGCGCCAGAAAACGCACCAGCTTGTTCCGGCACGCCCCGGAACGCGTGTAAATGGGGGGAACCAGCACGCTCATGGCGCGCGCCAGTTCCAGCCGCCGCCGCAAATCCGTATCCGCCTCCGGGAACGCGGCAATCAGCTCACGGGAGGCCTGCTTGTTTTTCAAATATTCCCATCCCCACGGGGCCACCTCCTTGAACAGGGCATGACCGTGCAGGGCGCAGACGCGTCCCCCCTGCAATTTCAGCAGTCCGGCCTTCTCATCCGGGTCATGGTTGCCAGCCAGCAGCACGGGCTGCACTCCGGCATCCCGGCACATTTGCAGGAAACGGGCGCGTTTTTCCAGCCCTTCCGCCTGGCAGGGGCTTTCACGGGTTTCACTGAGGTCCCCGCACACCACCAGATGAGTGCACCCCTCCAGCAGGAAAGCCAGCTCCTCCGGCTCCCGGGCCAGCGCCTTGGCATGGCCGAAGTGGACGTCTGAAATGAACCGGGCACGTTCTCCCGGAGCAAGGTCAAGTTCCTGAATCATAAGGGCGGGGGAGGAGGAAAACAACCATGGAATCAGGAGCGCAGCCGCTGCCGCACCATCTCATACAGGCACACGCCCGTAGCTACGGACACGTTCAGGCACGGAACGCTCCCCTTCATGGGAATCCTGATCAGGAAGTCGCAATTCTCTTCCGTCAGCCGCCTCATGCCTTCCCCTTCCGCGCCCATCACCAGCGCGGCCGGCCCCGTGAAATCCGTTTCATACAGGTCGCGGTCCCCCTTGTCCGAGGTGCCGAATATCCAGATGCCGCGGCCCTGGAGCTGCTTCATGGTGCGCGCCAGGTTGGTCACCTGGATGAAAGGCACCTTTTCCGCCGCCCCCACGGAGACGCGCAGCACGGTCTCCGTAATGCCCACGGACTTGTCACGCGGAGCGATTACGGCATCCACGCCCGCGCCGTCCGCCGTCCGCAGAATGGCTCCCAGGTTGTGGGGGTCCTGCACGCAGTCCAGAATCAGCAGCAGGGGGTTGGGGGACTTGTCCAGAATCCCGTCCAGCACATCCTCTCCCAGCGCCTTCACGGCAATTTTGGCCGGAGCGCTGCGCACATGCTTGTTCCGGCGCGCCTCCTGTTCGTTCCCTTGGGGTCTCATGCCCATGAATTAGCGTGTTTCACGCTTCTTTTCCAGACAAATATGCCCCGCCGCCCCATCATTGGGCGTGACTTGAGGGTCTCCGTTATGCTACAGTTCCGTACCATTCAAGATGAAGACGAGCGACTTTTTAGTCATTGGGGCAGGTGTTGCCGGATTGAGTTTCGCCTTGAGAGCGGCGGAACACGGCAAGGTTGCCGTCATTACAAAAGGCAAATTTCTGGATTGCAGTTCCGCCAAGGCGCAGGGCGGCATAGCCGCCGTTTGGGACCGCAACGACTCCTTTGAAGACCACATTGCGGACACGCTGGACGCCGGCGCGGGCCTCTGCAACGAACAGGCCGTACGCACCATTGTGGAGGAAGGCCCCGGCGCCATCCGGGAACTGCTGGAATGGGGCGTCAATTTTGACCCCGGCAACCAGGGGGAGGATTACGAACTGGCCCGGGAGGGAGGCCATACCAAGCGGCGCATCCTCCACGCCAAGGACGCCACCGGCCTGGAAATCACCTCCAAGCTGCTGGAGGCGGCCAAGCTCCACCCCAACATCCAACTGCTGGAAGACCACTTCGCCATCGACCTGATTACGACGACCAAACTAGGTCTGGTCACGGAAGACCGCGTGCTTGGGGCCTACGTGCTGGACCGCGCCTCCGGGGAAGTGGAAATTTTCCGGTCAGACCGCGTGCTGCTCGCCACCGGCGGCTGCGGACGCGTGTACCTGTACACCACCAACAATGATTCCGCCACGGGGGACGGCGTAGCCATGGCCTGGCGCGCGGGAGCCACCATCGCCAACATGGAATTCGTGCAGTTCCACCCCACCTGCTTCTTCAACACCCGCGCGGAAGGAGCGGAAGCGCGCTCCTTCCTCATCTCCGAGGCCGTGCGGGGCGAAGGCGGCGTACTGATCGGAGCGGACGGGAAGGAATTCATGCACAAGTACGATCCCCGCAAATCCCTGGCCCCGCGCGACATTACCGCCCGCGCCGTGGACTCGGAAATGAAGAGGACGGGCAGCATGTGCGTCTATCTGGATATCTCCCATAAGCCGGAGGGCTTCGTCCAGGAGCGCTTCCCCCTGATTTACGAGACCTGCAGCCGCTACGGCATCAACCCCGCCAGGGAGCCCATTCCGGTCGTTCCCGCAGCGCACTTCCAGTGCGGCGGCGTCCTGACGGACGTCAACGGCCAGACCAGCCTGGATGGCCTTTACGCCGCCGGGGAAACCGGGTGCACGGGCCTCCACGGCGCCAACCGCCTGGCCTCCAACTCCCTGCTGGAATGCGTGGTGGTCGCCAAGCGCGCGCTGGACTCCATGCTCTCCCTCCAGCCGCTGAGAAAGGATGCCCCCACTTCTTACGACATCCCCGCGTGGCACCACGGGGATACCGCCCTGCCGGACGAACTTTCCGTCATCTATCACAATTGGGATGAAATCCGCCGCCTGATGTGGGATTATGTCTCCATCGTGCGGACCAACAAAAGGCTGGACCGCGCGGCCACGCGCCTCCGGATGCTTCACCGGGAGGTGAAGGACTTCTACTGGGGGTACCGCATCACGCCGGACATCCTGGAACTGCGCAACCTGGTGGCGGTGGCCTCCCTGATCGTGGACTGCGCCATGCGGCGCAATGAAAGCCGCGGGCTCCACTTCAACACGGATTATCCCGGCAAGCTGGATCACCGCTTCGTCACTCAACTGCACCGATGGTAAAACACTGGCAACGTCAACAGGCATTCCGGAAGGGTTCCGCTGGGAACTCCTTCCTTTCCGCATGCCTGCTTGCGTTGCTGGCCCTGGCTCCGGCAGGGGCCGCCAGGGCGGACATCCAGACGGGCCGGAGCGCAACCCGCGCCCTGGCGGACAGCTCCGGACGGCCCAAAGGCCCCGTCATCATCACCCCCACGCAGCGGGACCCGCTGCCCAGGGTCATCGTCAAATCGCCCGCCGCGGCCGCGGGCGGCAAACGCCCGGCACCCCAGCCCCGCATCCTTCCCAGGACGGCCAGACAGAGCCCCGGCACCTATCCCTGGCGGCTCAATATCACCGCCACGGTCTTCTGGGTGGGGGAGGATTCCACGGAGCGCAACCCGGTAGCCAACCACAAGAGCTCGTGGGACTCCGCCTGGCGGGAAAACTTCGGCGGTTTCGACAATCCGGACCCCGTGTGCCGCACCGTGGACTTCCGCCCGAAAACGTTCGTCCCCCGGCAAAATCCTTTTTACGTGGCGCTGCCCTACAATGACGTTTGCAAGGGAGAGCACAAGACGGAGGCGTCACGCGTCATCCCGTGGTTCCGCCGGGAATACACGGGGAAAGGGCAATCCGTCTGCAAAGGCAGGTGGGTGCAGATCGTCTACAACAAGCGCTCCTGCTTTGCCCAGTGGGAGGACTGCGGCCCCTTCACCACGGAAGACTGGCCCTATGTCTTCGGCGACAAGCCCCCCGTCAACACCCAGAACAAGGGAGCGGGCATCGACATCTCCCCCGCCGTGCGCGACTACCTGGGCATCACCGGCGGAACGGCCGTCGTCCACTGGCGCTTTGTGGAATTCTACCGCATCCCCCGCGGCCCCTGGTCCAAATGGGGGGATAACAACCCCTTCGTCAATTCCGAAGTAGGCCCCGGGAGAAAAGCCCTCCAGTCCCGGGAAGACCGCCTGCGCCAGCAGCAGGAAGCCATCCAGAGGGAGCTGTTGAAGGATCCCCAGAAGCTCAGGAGGGAACTCCAGGGATAGTCCGTTCCGCCGCGGCCATGCAACGTCCACGCATTCTACATATTTTCAGCCGCTACGGCGACGTGGGGGGGGAGGAAGTCTGCTTCCGCGCCATCACGGAAGAGCTGCGTGCCGTGGCGGACGTCACCCCCTTTGTCTATTCCACCGCGGAGCTGTTCCAGAGCCCCCACGGCGCGCTGACGAAAATGCGCTACATGCTCCGCAACAGGGACGTGGAGGAAAAGCTGCGCGAATGCCTGCGCAGAGACCGCTATGACGCGTGGATCATCCACAACACGTTCCCGGCCATGTCCCCCTGCGTCTACGGGCTGGCCCTGGAGCAATCCGTTCCCGTCATCCACTACCTGCACAACTACCGCGCCGGATGCCTCAACGGGGTATTCTACCGGGACGGCTTCCCCTGCTTCTCCTGTAAAAACGGCAACTACCTTCCCGGCGTCCTGCACGCCTGCTGGCGCGGCAGCGCGGCCTATTCCGCCCTGGCGGCCGCTACGCTATATAAAACGCGCCGCATGGGCACCTGGAACCGCCTTTCCTCCTACATCGCCGTCAGCCGCCGCCAGCGGGAGCTCCTCATCCAAACCGGAATACCGGAGGACAAAATCAGGGTCATCCCCCACTTCATCCGGCAAAAAACCACCCCCCGCCGAACCACCCCCCGCCGAACCACCCCCCGCCGAACCACCCCCCGCCGAACCACCCCCCGCCGGGACGTTCTTTACGCCGGACGCCTTACGCAGGAAAAAGGCGTCCTCCCACTGGTTCAGGCGTGGGAACGCCTTGCCCCTCCCGGCCGCACCCTCTACCTGATGGGGGACGGCCCCCTGCGCGGGGAACTGGAGCGCTACGTCGCTTCCCGCCGCCTTGAATCCATCCGCCTGACCGGGTTCATTCCCCATGAGGAACAGGGCGCCGTGCGCGCCGCCTGCGGACTGGCCGTGGCGCCCTCCCTGTGGGAGGAAACCTTCGGCATGGTCGTCCTGGAATCATGGCTCCACGGCACGCCCGTCATCGTCACCCCCCGCGGCGGCCTGCCGGAGCTCATCAGCCACGGCCGGAACGGCTGGATTGCCCGGGAACCTTCCGCGGACGCGCTGGCGGAAACGCTGCGCACCGCCCTGGAGGAAGAGGAACGCTGGCCGTCCTCTTTCAAAAACTGCACCAGCCGCGCGGTTTTATCCTGCTCCTTCAGCACTTCCGCCTGGCGGAAAATATTCGCCCGGTAAGGCGCGGCGCGGAAGATGCAGTCCTCCTGCACGTCAAACAGGGCGGCCAGGTCGCGGCACACCCGTTCCGTAGCCGTGGCCGTCAGGGCCATAACGCTCCGGAACCCATGCTTTTTAAAAAAAACGGGAAGCCCCAGGTAATCCGGGCGGAAACTGTGCCCCCACTCCGAGAGGCAGTGCGCCTCATCCACCACGAACAAGCCGGGAGAAACAAACTCCATGGCCTGCCGCATCCACGGGGATTCCAGAGACTCCGGCGCGGCGAACAGCAGGCGGACGGCCCCGGACTTCAGGCTGTCCAGCAGGGCGCCCTTCTCTTCCTCCGCCAGGGAGGAATCATACCTGGCCGCGGCCACGCCCAGCTTTTCCAGCCCGGCCACCTGGTCTCGCATCAGGGCGATCAGCGGGGAAACCACCACCGTCACCCCGTCTCCCAGCACTGCCGGAATCTGGTAACAAAGGCTCTTGCCGGAACCCGTAGGCAAAATGCCGATGCAGGACCGGCCCGCCAGCGCGCACTCCATCAGCTCCCGCTGCATGGGGCGGAACCGCTCCTTGCCGAACAAACGCAGCGTGTCTTCCAACGGGGAGGAATGCATGGGAAAATGATATCATAACGGAAAATCCCGGCAAAAGGAATCCTATGACATTGACACGGTGGCTTCATCCTATATCCTCCATGCAATATGAGACCTTTGAAAACCATCATTGCCGGAACTCTGGTCCTGCTGGCGGCAGCTCCCCTCACAGCCCAGACCAAGGCTGCGGGGAATAAAAAGCCGAACATCCTTTTCATCATCACGGACGACCACGCCTACCAGACGCTGGGCACCTCCAAGAACGATTCCCCCGTCTCGCTGCCCAACTTCAACAAGCTGGGCAGGCAAGGCATGGTCTTTGACCGCAGCTACTGCGCCAACTCCCTGTGCGGACCCTCCCGCGCCTGCATCCTGACCGGAAGACACTCCCACATGAACGGCTTCGTCTTCAACGGCCAGAGGCCGCTGGACGGCTCCCAGCCCACCTACCCGAAGATGCTGCAAAAAGCCGGCTACCAGACGGGCCTGTTCGGCAAATGGCATCTGGAATCAGACCCCACCGGCTTTGACACGTGGGAAATCTTCCCCGGCCAGGGCAGTTACTACAATCCGGATTTCATCAGCCTCAAGCCGAACGGGAAGCGCCAGACGAAGCGCTTCCCCGGCTACGCCACGGACGTGGTCACGGACAAATCCATCCAATGGCTGGAAAACCGGGACAAGGACAAGCCTTTCCTTCTCGTCGTAGGCCACAAGGCTCCTCACCGCGCCTGGTGCCCCGCCCTGCGCCATCTGGGCAAGGTAAACACGTCCAAGCTGACGCCGCCCGCCAACTTCCATGATGACTACGCCAACCGCCCGGAATTCCTGAAGAAAAACCAGCAGACCGTAGCCAGGCACATGGCGATTTATTCTGACCTCAAGGTGCTCAAGGACCAGGTGCCGGAAGACATGCGCAAGAGCATCGTCTCCCCCGGCTACGGCTGGGACCTGGGCGAACTGAACCGTATGACCCCGGAAGAAAAGAAAACCTGGACGAACTACTACGCCAAGCGCACCAAGTCCCTGGTGGACGGCATGAAATCCGGGAAGCTGAAAGACCCGAAAGCCTTCGCGGAATGGAAATGGCACGCCTACATGGAAGACTACCTGGGCTGCCTGCTTTCCGTGGACGACAGCATCGGACGCCTCATGAAATACCTGGACAAGGAAGGCCTTTCCAAAGACACGCTGGTCATCTACTGCGGCGACCAGGGCTTCTACATGGGCGAACACGGCATGTACGACAAGCGCTGGATTTTTGAGGAATCGCTCCGCATGCCCCTCATCATGAGATGGCCCGGCAAAATTCCCGCGGGCATCCGCAACACCACCATGGTGCAGAACATCGACTACGCTCCCACCATCGTTTCCGCGGCAGGAGCAGACACCCCGGAAAACATGAGCACCTTCCAGGGCGTTTCCCTGCTTCCCACGGCCTTCACGGGCAAGAAGCCGGACAACTGGAGGGACGCCATCTACTACTGTTTCTACGAGAATCCCGGCGAACACAACGCCCCGCGCCACGACGGCATCCGGACGGACCGCTACACGCTCTCCTACATCTGGACCAGTGACGAATGGATGCTCTTTGACATGAAGAAGGACCCCATGCAGATGAAGAACGTCATTGACGATCCCGCCTACAAGTCCACCGTGGAACAGCTCAAGAAGCGCTACAACGAACTCCGCAAGGCGTACAAGGTACCGGAAAACTGCCCCGGAGGAAAGGGAACGCCCATCCCCAAATTTGACGCTTCCTGGTAGGAAGCCGTTCCAGCGGAACTTTTCCCAGGCGCCGGAAGATTCCGGCGCCTTTTTATTCCCTGCGTATCCCGCCCCGGTAACGGCTATTCCACCCCGGCCTTACCCGTAAAAACCTTTGAGGGGCCCCAATCCGGCGATCTTGGACAATTTATTCACGGCCTTCTCGCAAAAAGCAATCCCCTGGTGAACGCCGGAGAGAAAGGTAAGCAAAGGCCTTTCCACCCTCTCCGCTCCAAGCTCTCCCAAAAAGAAGTCCGGATCCTTATCATCAAATCCGGGGTGCCGTAAAAAGGGCTGCCTCCCGTCAAGATGGATGACTCCCTTCCCGGAATAAAGGCAATCCAGATGGTTCATGGCCGCAACAAGCGACCACAGCGTCTGGTCATGCGTATGGTCCGCAAAATTGTCACGGCAGCGGCTTTTTTCCTCCGGAGTCGGGGAAGACACCAGGCTGAACTGCCGGCATAGTTCCATCCATTCACGAAGAATCCGGACGCTTTCTTCCGATTTTTTCAGGAAACACGGAGTCGGCTGAATCAGGGGGCTATGCTCGAAATCCCTGATATCCAGATTCAATGCGTCAAAAACGCTCTGCTTGCACCACCTTGACAAATCTCCCGTGTAATAGGAGATATTCACTCCCGGCAGGATATCCTGCCCCTTCTCCTCCAGCCATTGGACAAGAGGCTGTACTGAATGGCGGAAAAGCGTTCCCGGCGGACGCCCCGCATCCGTGTAAAGCAAATAGTCCCCTTCCTGCAGGCTTTCCAGTTCCCTGAGCATGATGAAGGGTTTCCAGCACCAGTAACCAGCCCCATGCAAATGAGGGTCAAACCAGGGCACTTCGCGCCTGATGCCTGCGGACAGCAGGCGGCCAAGATTCCAGAAAGACAATTCCACGGAAGGCTCCGCCAGCTTTAAACTTGTCATCCGCATCCACTGCCGCCAGCGGTAGCCGCGTGTCGCGAAAGAACAATAACGAATAGCCATGCGCGTTGATTCCGGGTAAACGCATGGCCGGGTAGAACATGGGCCATGCTTTCTGCACGCCCTTTCTAGCGAGTTGTTAATCCGCTTGTTTGGAGAAAATAAAAGAGGACCTGTAAAAATATAACCCTGAAAAAGTTGTCTGTTCAGGCCATCCTACGGGGATGATGGAAAATCTTTTTTATTACACGTCAAATATCTGGAATTCGTTCTCCGTTAAAATTTTCCATTGACAGCGGATTAACAATCCACAGCGTTGGCCGGATACTTGCCGATAAAAGTCTTTCTTATATTCCCGCGTCCGCGGGGGGCGCCCTTATGGCTGAAGCTCCGCGTCCAGCCTCTTGTCCAGGTCCATGGCGGCGCCGATGGCCGCATCCATGTTGTAATATTCCCACTCCGCAAAACGCCCCAGCAGGTAAATGCCCCTGGGTTCCAGGCGCTCCTTCAGCTCCCGGATCAGGGCGCGGCTGGACGCATCCTGCACGGGATAGGTGTATTCCTCCCAGTGATGGGCCAGGTAGGAGGGTGAAAAGGGAATAAGCTCCAACTGCCGCCTGATTTCCTCTTCCGTCATTTGCTCGGAAAACTCAATGGTGGCGGTGGTAATGTCTCCGTTATTGTTGTTCCTGGAAAAATTCCCCGTGCAGATGATGCGGTGGGAACGGTGGTCCGGGGAGGGCATGTAAATCCAGCTATAGCCGTTGGGGTCAATCCGGCACAGCACGGAGGTGGTGCCGTGGGAGCGCAATGCCGAAATTTGGGGAAGGAACGGACGGAGTTCATCCACGCCGGGAAAGCAGTCCGCAAGCTGCCTGGCATTCCCTGTAAAAACAACCCGGTCAAACAATTCTCCCTGCACGAGCCATTTTCCATCCTGCGCACGGATGTCCGCAGCCTCCGCCCGGTACCTGACCTTCAGGCCGCGCGCCAGCGTATCCGCCAGGAACTGGGAGCCGCCGCGCTTTGCATAAAAGAAGGAGCTGTGCACCATGGCGCTTTCATTGACGCGACCAATGTTATTCAACAGGATTTCCGCCACGGTCGGCATGGGCAGCTTGTCTTCCAGCCAGTCCATGGCGATTCCGTTGATGTCCTGCCGCCACACCTTGTTGTTGTAGGGCGTGAAATAAAGGTCGTTCAGGGTCTTCCCGAAACGGTTCCGGAAAAATTCTCCCAGGAAACTGGGTTTCGCAGGGGGATTCCTGTAAAGCTCCAGCAGTTCATGGACAATGGAGGAACGGACGGCCTCCGGAAACTGGTCGAGATGGTTCTCAATGGGATAATCCACCACAGCCCCGCCCTCCAGGGAAATGACGGCACGGCGGCGGGCGGAAACAAAATCACGCTCCTTGTCAAACCGGGACCAGAACCAGTCCAATACCTCCTGCCGCCGGGAATTGAACACATGACCGCCTACCAGGTGGTACAAATTGCCCTGCACCTCCGCGCACTTGACTAGGCCGCCGGGGCGGCTGTCCTTCTCGTAAACCACCACCTCATACCCCTTTTTCAAGAGCATTCCGGCCATGGACAATCCGGAAACTCCGGCTCCGATCACAGCATATTTCATCATGGAATAAAGAAAATCAATGGATTAAAGACCACGCGCACCGAATTTGGACAATTTCACGGGATGGAGGTACAGGTATTCCTGCGGAAAGGAGGCAAGCAATTTGCCCAGGTCTCCGCCGGAAGAGGACACCAGCCCATCAATGACGGCATTCATGGCCTCAAAATGTTCCGGATCCTGCGGGAACCAGACGTTTCCGGACTTGTACTGCGTGTCTTCCAGCGTAGCCAGCCGCGTTCCGGGAAGGAGCTGCAAGGCTGTGGGAATAGCAAGCTCCACAAACATGTTCCATGCGGAAAATACCTCAAGGATGCGGCAAAAATCGTCAAACTTCCCTTTCGGAATGCACACGATGTCCGAATAACCGAAGACGACGGGATAGGAATACCGGTACTTTTTGATCCGGTGCTTCCAGTGGTTCAGCAGATGCCAGATTCTGCCCTTCAGCACCTTCCAGTTGGCATGGATGCCGCCGCCGGGATTCCACTTGGGCAGGAACATGCGCACGCGGGACAGCTCGTCATGCTGCATGAGGTTCCTGGATTTCAAAATCTGACGGGCTTCCCCGTACGGCGGAACATTCTTGTTGACGCTGTCCGCATCAATGCCGGCGGGAGCCGTGGAAAAACGGTGGGCCTCCACCGTTCCACGGTAGCACACCGGCAGGGAGACATCCACAAAACCGTCCAGGTAGCACGTATCCTCCCCATGGATTCCCAGCAGGGACGGCGTGGAAAACTCGTCAAACCGGGGATTCAGGAGCAGGTCGTCTCCGATGATGAGAATATAATCGCCATCCAGATTCCTGATTCTTTCCCGGGCCTGTAAAATATAATTATAAAACTGGAATGAATTGCCGAATACGGAACATACGTCCGGAGCGTCCCCCCTGTAATAGGGCATTAATTGAAGCAGCCCGGAAAAACGCCTTGAATAAATCTCCCTGATTACCGGAATGTTGCGGTCATACTGGTGGTTGAACAACACAACGAGAGCCGTTTTCCGGGAAGAAGTATCCATGGTACGTTTGATGTAGGGGAGCAACCCTCGCCCTTCAACGGAAGGCATTGGAAAAACATGGATTGCACCCTGGGAGCATGCGCCATTAAAACGGCTTCATGAATACATTACGGATTTGAAATCCGGGGTCAAGCCTGCACATTTGAAAGAAAAACATTTTCGGAAAATTCCGTTTGCCAATACTCCGGCATCGACAGAGGCCGTTCTTGACGTAAATAAGCTTTCTTTTCATTTCAAAAAAGCCGGGAGGGTATAACACAAAAAAATGGCGCAGGCAGGAACGGGAACGGCGCGACGGTGATGAACGGCGAAGCTGCGGCTCCGGCTCCCGGGAACGGAAGATTCCGGCCTCTCGTGGCTGAAACCCCTTCCGGAGCATGGCGTAAGCTCTTTGCTTGCATAACCGTCTCTGCGCTCCGGAGGGAATGTCCATCAGGCCCGGGAGGCCCTGGCTCCCAGGCGACATGCACCCGTGAAAAAGAACTGATGGAGCGTTGATTCAGGATTTGCGCCCACCATCCCGGAGCATAACTTTTCCGGACTGCAGAGTCTCACCGGATTTCAAACCCGCCCGTGAAACAGGGCTGTTTTAAGCCTGCAAGCAAGCCGCATGATACCAGCAGGAAACAAGCCGGTGCTACTTTAATTTTCCCGAATTCCTCCCTGCGTTCCGGAACCGGCTTCTTCTTTTCTCCGGCAGTGGTGTGTTCAAGGGGAAACGTTGAGTTGGAATACTGGCTGATATAACAGGAAAGCAAAACATGAAGCTCACTCCGGAAGAATATTTCTTTCATTCCCTCCATCCAGGGCGCGGAACCAAAACCCCATTCTGCGCCGGAAACGGACTTCATTTTCCCGCTCCTTCAACAATGGCCGATGCCGGAAAGCATTTTCTCCCCTCTTATCTTTTCACGGAAAAAACAGTGGGCACACCTGAATTCCCTCCCCTGCTCCGCCGCGAAAATGGAAAAAGCCGTTCCACCGGGAAAGCTTCCCGATGAAACAGCCGGAAAACGGAGCCCCCCGCCGGATCAATACCTGTAAAAGTCCGGCTTGTACGGGCCTTCCACCGGAACGCCGATGTAGTCCGCCTGTTCCGGACGCAGGACGGTAAGCTTGCAGCCGATCTTGCCGAGGTGCAGGCGCGCCACCTCCTCATCCAGCACCTTGGGAAGCACTTCCACGCCCACGGGGCGGTTTTCACGGGTATTCCACAGTTCCAGCTGCGCCAGAACCTGGTTGGCGAAGCTGTTGGACATCACGAAGCTGGGGTGCCCCGTGGCGCAGCCCAGGTTGACTAGGCGGCCTTCCGCCAGCAAGTACAGGCTGTTGCCGGACGGGAACGTGTAACGGTCCACCTGCGGCTTGATGTTCAGGTGCTTGATGCCGGGATAGGTCTGGAGCTTGTGCACCTGGATTTCATTGTCGAAGTGGCCGATGTTGCACACAATGGCCTGGTCCTTCATCTTTTCCATGTGCTCAATGCGGATGATGCCGCAGTTCCCCGTGGTGGTTACGTAAATGTCCGCCCAGCCCAGCGTGTCCTCCACCGTCAGCACGCGGTAGCCTTCCATGGCGGCCTGGAGCGCGCAGATGGGGTCTATTTCCGTCACGACCACCTGGGCGCCCATGCCGCGCAGGGACTGGGCGCAGCCCTTGCCCACGTCCCCGTAGCCGCAGACCACGGCCACCTTCCCGGCGATCATCACGTCCGTGGCGCGCTTGATGCCGTCCACCAGGGACTCGCGGCAGCCGTACAGGTTGTCAAACTTGGACTTGGTCACGGAATCGTTCACGTTGATGGCCGGAATCAGCAGGCGTCCCGCGGCCTGCATCTGGTACAGGCGGTGCACGCCGGTAGTCGTTTCCTCGGAAACGCCCTTCAGCTCGGGCAGCCAGCGGTGGAAAATGCCGGGCGTTTCCGCGGCGATCTTTTTCAGGAGGTCCTTGATGACTTCCTCTTCTTCCGACTCCGACGGGGTGTTCACCCAGCCGGAACCTTCCTCCATCTCATACCCGCGGTGAATGAGCAGGGTGGCGTCTCCGCCGTCGTCCACAATCAATTGCGGTCCCAGGCCTTCCAGAAAGTTCATGGCCTTCCAGGTGCAGTCCCAGTATTCCCGGAGCGTTTCCCCCTTCCAGGCGAACACGGGCGTGCCGGATTTGGCAATGGCGGCGGCGGCGTGGTCCTGGGTGGAGAAAATATTGCAGCTTGCCCAGCGGACGGAGGCGCCCAGGGCCGTCAGCGTTTCAATCAGCACGGCCGTCTGCACCGTCATGTGCAGGGAGCCCATGATGCGCACGCCCTTCAGGGGCCTGGCGGCCGCGTACTTTTCACGCACGGCCATCAGGCCGGGCATTTCATGTTCCGCAATGTCCAGTTCCTTGCGTCCGAAATCCGCCAGGCTGATATCGCGCACCTTGTATTGTTCCGTTTCTGAAAACATGTCTGTAAACGTTGTCGTTGGATTAATGAAGAAGTTGTTTCAGGGAGGCCAGGCGCGTTTCGTCCAGTTGTTCCCAGGGAAGCTCCGGATTGGTGAAATGCCCGTAGTGCGTCGTCTTCCGGTAAATGGGTCGCAGCAGGTCGAGCTGGTCCACCATGTCCGCAGGCTTGAAGGAGAAAATGCCTTCCAGCGCGCTTTCAATGGCTTTTTCCTCCACCTTTCCGGTGCCGAAGGTATCCACCCGGATGGAAACGGGGGTGGGGTAGCCGATGGCGTAGGCCACCTGCAATTCACACTTGTCCGCCAGCCCGGCGGCTACGATGTGTTTGGCGACCCAGCGGCACATGTACGCCGCGGAACGGTCCACCTTGGACGGGTCCTTCCCGGAGAAGGCGCCGCCGCCGTGGCGGCCCATGCCGCCGTACGTATCCACAATGATCTTGCGGCCCGTCAGGCCGGAATCCCCGTGGGGGCCGCCCACCACGAATTTCCCCGTGGGATTGATGAAGTACTCCGTCCTGTCATCCAGCAGTTCCGCAGGAAGCACGGTCTTAATGAGTCTGACGCAGTAATTGTAAATCGTATCATGGTCCACTTCCTCCGTGTGCTGGGTGGAGATAACCACGTTCTCAATATGCACGGGGCGTCCGGCCTCATCATAGGCCACGGCCACCTGGGACTTGCAATCCGGTCGCAGCCAGTCCACATGCCCGCGCTTGCGGCGCTTGGCCAGTTCAATGAGCAGTTTGTGGGCGAACACGATGGGGGCCGGCAGCAGCTCCGGCGTCTCGTTCGTCGCGAAGCCGAACATGATGCCCTGGTCCCCGGCGCCCTGCTCCGCGTGGCCCTTGCCCTCCGCTTCCCGCGCGTCCACGCCCTGGGCGATGTCCGGAGACTGTTCCGTGAGCAGGTTCGTGAAAAAGACGGTATCCGCATGGAACACGTCGTCGTCCTGCCGGTTGCAGTACCCGATCTCCCGGATGGCCTGGCGGGCGATCTTTTCCGGATTGATTACCGCCTTGGTCGTCAGCTCTCCGGCGATGATGACCATGTTGCTCTTCACCAAAGTTTCGCACGCGACGCGGCTAGTTTTGTCTTGAGCCAGGCAGGCGTCTAAAATAGAGTCGGAAATGTAGTCGGCCACCTTGTCCGGATGGCCTTCTCCAACGGATTCCGACGTGAAGATGTGAGGGTTGTTTTTACTCATATCGATAAATCTCGATGCGTTGATATATTATTCTACCATGAAGTCAATCCTAAAAACGCTCAAACTCCTGACGGACCCCACCCGCCTGCGCATCATCAACGTTCTGAATGAAGAATCCCTGAGCGTTGCGGAGCTCCAGGAAATTCTCGGCATGGGGCAGAGCCGCATCTCCACGCAGCTTGCCCAGCTCCGGCAGGAAGGAGTGGTGGAGGACACCCGCTCCGGGAAAAACGTTTTTTACACCCTCTCCCTGGCCAACGACCTGCACAACGTGGCCCTGAAAGCCTGCGAGGAACTGCTGGAGGCGGAAACGGACAAAAAAGCCCTCCAGGTCATTCTGGACAAGCGCAAGAACCGCACGCAGGCCTACTTTGATGAAGTCGTTTGCCGCCTGGGCAAGAACTACGCTCCGGGCCGTTCCTGGAAGGCGCTGGCCGGAGCCCTGCTCCGCATCCTGAATTATGACGTGGTGGCGGACCTGGGCGCCGGGGAAGGCTTCGTCTCCCAGCTCATTTCCCCCAGCGCCAAGCAGGTGATCGCCGTGGACAACTCCCCCAGCATGGTGGAACTGGGGCAGGAACTGGCGCGCAAGCACGGGCTGGACAATCTGGAATACCGCCTGGGCGACATTGAAACGCCGCCCATTGATCCCGGCACCGTGGACCTGGCCCTGCTCAGCCAGGCCCTGCACCATGCCCAAAAGCCGGTCAAGGCCCTGGAAGCCGCCTGGAACATCCTGAAACCCGGAGGCTGCCTGGTCGTTCTGGACCTGCTCCAGCACGGGCAGGAGGAAGCCCGCGAACTCTATGCGGACCGCTGGCTGGGCTTCACGCCCGCCGCTCTGGAAAGCATGCTCAAGGAAGCCGGCTTCCGGAACATCCATACGGACATTGTGGACAGGGAACCGGAACCTCCCCATTTCCAGACCCTGATGGCCGCCGCCTGGAAACCGTAACCGGAAGGCGCCCCACTCCTTTTTCCAACCGTTTTTTCAGACAAAATTCTGCCGGGCAACCGCTCACCTATTGTGAGCATTAAATCCGCATTAATCATTTCAGGCGCCATCCTCGCTGCCGCCCTGGGCATTTACTGGATAGCCGCCCCGAGGGAAGCCTGTCCCGAGGAACTGTACCGGCAATACATGCAGCTTTCCCCCTTTGAGCAATTTGACCAGAAGGAGAAACTGTTGAAAAAAGCGGCGCAGGCTGGCTGCATTCCCGCCATGCGCCAAATGGCGGATCATAACTTCATCTCCAAAAACGATCTCAAAGTCGATGAATACAATTACTGGATTAAAAAAGCGACGGACCATGGAAGCCCGCAGGCCCAGTATGAAGCTTTCACGGAATGCATTTCCGAAAACCCTTCCGAGGTCCTCGCTTATCTGATACAGGCGGACAGGCAGTCTTACGCACCCGCCTCCCTGGAACTGGGACGGCTGTATGCCTGCGGAGACGAAGAATACGGCATCATGCGGGATGAACGGAAAGCCATGGAGTTTTACCAAAAAGCCGCCGCGCTGAATAACCCGGAGGCCCTTTACCTGCTCTACCTGATGGGAAAACTGGAAATTCCGTCCAGGGAGGAAGCGGAACGGCACCCGGACGCCTATGCCCGCTATCTTCAACAGGCACAGCGGCAGAAAGCGTTCCCGATCATGCCTGCCGCCATGGACGGAGAGGTCCCCGCGAACCGTCAATCCAGGGAGCGTATCAGGGAAGTTTTAAAAACCTACCTGCCGCAAAACCCGAAAGCTGTTGAATGGATTCAACAAAACTACAGGTGAAAAACAGGCCATGCCTCATTCCCTGTCCTCCGGAGCCCTTTCCGCAGGAAAGGGGCGTTTGCCGGATTGGAGGGCCTCCCGCACTTCCCGGACAATGTCCATCATCTGCTCCGGAGACAGCTCCTCTTTACCTTCCACCTCTTCATCCACCAGCGCTTTCATTTCCTCCAGAAGATGCTCCGGCTCCAGACGGTAGTTCAGCAATACCCGGAAAAGCTCCCTTCCGGCCTTCTGCAAGGGAACGGACGGAAAATCCCGCACGCTTTTCAAATCTTTTTCTTCAAAGGAATTCAGCAGTCCGGCATAACGGCGGAACGCGCGTTTGAATTCCTCCGGGCAGCCGGCCAAATCTACCGCGGCAAGATACCGCCGGAAGGAAATCTCCGCTTTCAGGTGAAGGGCGGCTTCCCCCGTGGACTCCGCCAGCCACGTTTCCTTCTGCTTCAAATGTACGAGCAGAAGGGCCTTCCGCATGGCTTCCCTCTGCCTGCCCTTGGGCCCCTTCTTCAATTTAACCAGGTCCAGGTCCAGCTCTGCGGCATCCGGACTCGCCACATCCTGGGCCGGAGACACTCCGAGAGCCGCCGCCATCAGAACAAACGGCAGCCACTTCCTCATGCATTCCCGGATATGGACCATTGCGGTCAGCAATTACATGAAAAAAGCCGTAAAAGCAATCCAAATCCAGCGTTTCCCGGAGGAGAGGGCCATCCGCACCCGGAGAACCGCCAGAGCGCGGGTCATGCCATCCGGGGAGATTGACGGACAGGCGGCTGTATGAGAAAAAGCGGTCTATGCTATTCGCAGTAGTGATTTTCCTTTCCGTGGTCGTGCTCGGCGTCATTGCCGCGTTGCGCTTCACCAAGGGCGTCATTCCGCTGCGTACCTACGAATCGCGGGAATTGCCGGGATTTCCGGGTCCGGCGGGGCTGATTCACCGCCTGGACGGCGCGGAAAAACGCCAGCGGAAACTGGCGGAGGCCCGTTTTCCCGGCGTGGATGAAAACGGGCTCATCAGCCTTCCCCCCCGCCTGGGAGGGCAAGGTGACTGCGGGACGCCTGGCCTGCGTGGCCCACACCTGGGCCATGAGCAGCCTGGTCCGGGAAGACCCTGCTGCGGCCAAAGCCCGCAAAACCGCCGCAGCCCGCGCCATGATGATTCCCTTCTTCACAGCCCTCATCCTGCTGGGGATGCTGGCCACCGGGCTGTTGAAGTTCCAGATTGCGCTGGCTATCGGGCTGGCCTGCTGGGCCTTCTTCACCTTCTCCGCCCTTCCCACCCAGTTCCGTGAATGGAAGGCAGCGGAAATAGCCAAATCCGGGCTGAAGGAAGCCGGATTGTGGCCCCTGCTGCCCTCAGACGCCATGGCCGTGGAACAATGCCTGAAAGCATTGTCATGGTGCAATGTGGCGGGCTTCCGGCGCATTCTTCCCAGATAGGGGATGCGCCGTGACGGAGGCGCGCATTTTTCCGGTTAATCCGGCTTTTGAGAGAAAAAAACTTGAAACGGGGGTGCGGGTAACCCACTCTTCCACCGTCGTCAAAATTTACTCTCTTCTGCATGAACGAGTCCGCCAACCCTATCATCAAGTACTTTTCCGAGTTCAAAATCCTAAAAACCGTATCCAAAGATTTCTGGCTCACCAACGTCGTACAGTTCTTCGACGGCATGGCCTACTTCTCCCTGATTACGGTTTTTGTCCTCTACCTGACGGATTACTGCAGTTTCAACGATGCGGACGCGGCCCTGTGGGTGGGGCTGTATACCCTGTTCATCTCCGCCTTCGTCTTTGCGGTGGGTTCCATCTGCGACATCATCGGCATACGGCGCACGTACCTGATCGGCTTCATCATCCTCATCGCCGGGCGTCTCATCATGGGCTTCGGGCCGGACCTCAGCCCCACCGTGGACTCCGGGAGGCTGGTGGTCATGACAGGGATTCTGATCATGTCCTTCGGCACGGCGTTCATGTCCCCCGTCATCCAGACCTCCATCCGGCGCTTCGCCCCGCTGAATGCGCGCGCCACGGGGTTCAATATTTATTATCTGCTGATGAACATCGCCGCCGTGATCGCGAACGTATTCCTGATTGAATTCTTCCGCAAGCACTTCGGCGCCGTGGACGGCGGCTACTGGATCATCAACTTCGGCACGCTGATGGTGCTGCTGGGCTGCATCACCACCCGCTTCATTGACGAAGACAACTACGCGGAACCCAGTGAAAAGGAGGCCAACCTGAAAGCGCCCCTCCGCCGGCCCCTGCAGCTTTTCCGGGAAGTGTGGAAGGAATCCGCCTTCCGCAAGCTCATCCTCTTCCTGGTGCTGACCATGGGCGTGCGCATCGTCTTCACGCTGCAATTCCTGGTCATGCCCAAATACTACGTGCGCACCCTGTATGATGACTTTGCCATCGGCTCCATCAATGCCATCAACCCGGCCATCATCGTTTCCGGGCTTATCCTGCTCATTCCGGTGCTGGGACGCTTCTCCACCGTCAGCCTCATGATCGTGGGCATGTCCATTTCCGCTTTCTCCCTTGTCTTCATGGCCATTCCCATTGAATGGTACTATGTGGTGCCCGGCATTGAAACGCGCTCCCAGGCGTATCTGGTAGCCATTGTGACGCAGATTCTGGTGTTCGCGTTCGGGGAACTGCTGTTCTCCCCCCGTTTCTCGGAATATGTGGCCCGTGTGGCCCCCAAGGACAAGGTGGCCTCCTACATGTCCCTGGCGGCATTGCCCATGTTCATTGCCAAGCCCATCAACGGCATCATCGGCGGCCTGCTGGTCGCCTACCTCTGCTACGACGGCATCTGCGCCAAGATGGATACCGGGCACATCGGCTTCTGGGATTCACCCGAATTCATGTGGACCATTTACCTGGCCATGGCCGTCATCAGCCCCATCGCCATCATCATGACCCGCAAGACCATCACCTCCGACCATCCGGAGGAAGACGCGGACTCCCCGCCCATTGCGGCCATTGAAACGGAAATGGACCCCGCCGTTACGGCGGAAGAACTCACGGAAGCCAACTCCTAACCTCTCAAGACGATGAACCAGCACACGCGCAACATCATTGTGGACTCCCTCATCCTGGTGGCTTTCAGTTCCATTCTGGGCGGGATCAGCCTGGTGGTTTCCAAATCCTTCTCCGGAGACCCCAATCCGGCCCTGGACCTCATCACCGTGATGAAAAAAGCGGAGGCCAAGGAAGTCAATGCGTCTTCCGAACAGGAGGAACAGGAAGCCAGAGTCAAGGGGATGAAGGAATTCGACCAAACTCTGGAAGAAGGGGAACAACTGGCGGCGAAGGAAGGAAAAGCCTTCGTCAACATGACGGACCCCCACGGCAGAACGCCCGTCATGTGGGTGTGCTACGCCAACTACAACAACATTGAAACCACGCTGAAGCTGGAAGCCAAGCGCGCGCCCTACCTGGGACGCCTGCTGGAAGACCCCCGCGTGGAAATCGACCAGAAGGACAAGGACGGATGGACCGCCCTGCACTGGGCGTCCTGGAGCGGCCTGGACCGCTTGTCCGACATGCTGATTGAAAAGAAGGCGGACATCAACAACCGGGAAGGCAACGGCTTTACGCCGCTGATGCTGGCGGCCATGCGCGGCAACTTCCAGGTGGCGGCCCTGCTGCTGGAAAAAGGGGCGGACATGAATGCCGTCAACAAATTCGGCAAGAACGCCCTTCAACTGGCGGAGGAAGGGGCCCTTGCCTACCAATCCAGCTTTGACCTGACCAAGACGGAAGTTTCCAAGGCCCCGGTGAACACCTTTGCACAGGCTTATGAAAAAGCCGTTGGGGCTCTCTCGCCTGAACACGCCCCCGAATTCATGGAAGCCATGAAAAAGGCGGTAGGCCGCCAGTCCTTTGTGGAAACGGAGTACGTTCTCCAGCTCATTACGCGCTCCCTGATCTCCAAAAACCTGCTCACGGAGGAACAGGCCGGAAAATTCAAGGAGGAAATCACCGGGGCCGTAGCGGAAAACTCCCAGATCATTGACGTGCGCGGCGTAGCCTTTGAACACACCGTGGACCTGCTCCGTAAAGCGGCTGGGAAATAACAGCCCGGTTTCTTCAAGGTTCCGACATCCGCCACTTTGCTCTTGACGCTTTCACGGCTCCTTTCTAGGATTCACGGCATACCATGGTTAGAGCATTGCGCAACGGCATCATGCTGCTCACCCTTCTGCTGGTCATTGTAGGCGGAACGGGCATGGTTTCCGTATGCCCCTGCCATCAGGAGGTCTTCCTCTTTTCCTGCTCCTGCCATCACGATGCCGCACCCTGCGGATGCCGTGGGGACCACGGTCCCGGCAGCAGCACTTCCAGCCCGCTGGCCGGGCACCTCTGCGAACACCAGCGTCTGGAGATTGACGACCTGACGCTGCCCGTTCTTCATGCGCCGCTTCCCCAGCCCTGCATTATCTGGCAGACCTTCCCGGATTTCCATCATCTGGCACAGTCTCTTCTTTTAACAAGCCAAACATCGGATTCCGCAATACCCGCCCCCCCTGACCCCTTCAGGGACGACGGCCCGATACATGAAGGCTTTCAACTTCCCCTGCTGATTTAACGGCCCTTTTTCAGAAACGTCCCAGGGACGTTTCCGGCTGAACGCTACTTGTTGATTGCGTCCGGCCTTATTTGTTTCCGCGGAATTATTTGCCGCATTGTCCAAACCTGATTGGACCGAACTATTTCTATTCTCTTTTTCATCATGAAATCCATACCATTTTTCGCTGGGCTAGGCCTGACCGCCTTCCTCAGTTCATGCAGCGTCTATCACAGCGCACCCATCGACCTGAATGCGGAGGAAGCCTCCTGGAAAGAGGCATCCCGCGTGGACACACACATCTCCGTTACCCGGAACCAGGCACGCCAGATCGGCCTGGTCATGAATCCGGATCTGAACAAGGCACGCCTGAAACTGGCTTCCAGCAATGAAGCAGCCAAACAATCGGGCTGGTGGAACGATCCGTCCTTTTCCTGGGATATTGAACAAGTCCTCCAGGAAAATACGCTCAACATGTCCGGCAGCCTGGGCTTCACCATTCCCGTGACGGGTCTTCCCGCCCTGGAAAAAAAGGTGGCGGAGCAGTACAAGGAGGCGGACTTCTGGACCCTCCGCCAGGCGGAACTGGATTTTCTCAGTTCCCTGGACCAGGCCTGGAGCAAGCTGGCCGTTACCCAGCGCCGCAAGGCCGTCATCCGGGAACGCCTGGATGCGGTGCGGCAGGAAAACGGCGTGATTGAAAAACTCATTGGCGCAGGGGAAGTGGAATTTTCCTCCCGCCAAGTGGCTTCCCAGCGCATGAACGACGCCATCCGGGAACTCCAGACCGTGACGGAAACGGAACTGGAGCAGAAGATGGAGCTGGTCAGGCTGATGGGGCTGCATCCCTCCGCGGCACGGAAGCTCGGCTTCCTGACGGGACAGGGCTTCCAACTGCCTGCCGCCGTTCCGGCCCCCGGCCCCGCCGCCCTGGCCTCAGCCCCGAAAATCAAGGCCCAACTGGCAACCTACGCCACCACGGAAACCCTGTTCAAGACGGAGATCCGCCGGCAGTACCCGGAACTGGAGCTCGGGCCCTCCTTCACCCGTGACGACGGGGAAAAGGAAGTGGGCGGAGAAATAGGGTTCAATCTTCCCCTCTGGAACCGCAACCGCAAGGCCATTGCGGAAGCGCGCGGCACACGGAACCTGTCCAGGCAGGAAACCATCCAGCTTTGGAAAACGGAGTTGTTCAACGCCCGACAGCTTGACGCCAGCCAGCAGATGGTGCTCCGCCACTGCCGGACGGAGCTTCAGCGCATGGAGTCCTTCGCCTCCTCCGTCCGGACCATGGAAAAACTGCACGGCATCGGGGAAGCCTCCCTGCTGGAGCTGGCGGAAAACCGCCACCAGCTTTATGAAAGCCGTCTGGCTTTCCTGGACAATCTGGACAAGCTGCTGGCCATTCAGGCCCAGCTGCGCTACCTCACCCACGCCAACCTTCAATCCAAATAAAAATCTTCATCATTTTAACGAACATGAAACGTCTCTATTTTTCCATCATCCTGGGCCTGACTCCCGTTTTCAGCCTCAATCCCGCACGCGGAGAGCAGCCGGCACCTACGGAACACAAACACGAGGACGGCACCGCCTGCACGGCGGACCACGGCCATGAAGGCCACCAGCACAAGGAAGGGGAAACCTGCGCCGAGGGCCACGCCCATGAGGAACACAAGCACGCGGACGGCTCCGTCTGCACAGGCGACCACGAGCCTGAGGGCCACCAGCATGCAGAGGGGGAAGCCTGCACGGGCGACCACGAACATGAAGAGGCCGCGGAGAAAGGTTCCGGCCAGCCGGGGGACATGATTCCCGTGCATGTGGATGAAAAGGCGCGCCATTCCCTGGACATGCGCTTTGAAAAGGTGACGGAAGCCACTCACGGCGCGGAAAAGACCCTTCACGGCCAGATGGTTATTCCTCCCCATGCGGTAACGACGTACGCCCTTCCCGCCGCCGGGCGCGTCACCTTCAACGTCAAGTCCGCCCAGCAGGTACGCAAGGGGGAACTGCTGTACACGCTGGCCTCACCGGACATCGTGGAGATGGAAGGAAACGCCTCCCAGGCGCAGGCTGCCCTTGACCGCGCCGCGGCGGAACTCAATACCCTCAAGGAACGCCGGGCCCAACTGGAAAAAATCGGCACCCGTAACAGTGAGCTGAATACTTCCATTCAATTCAAGGAGGCAGAAATCCACAGCCTCCGCGCCGCCCTGGATGCCAGCAATAATAAACTGAAGCTGGTGACGGATTCCGGAGCTTTGAAAAACAACCTCCTTTACGTGTACGCCGCGGCGGACGGCTCCGTCCAGTCCGTGAACATGACCCAGGGTTCCTGGGGGGAACAGGGCGCGCCCGCCCTCGTCATGACCAACAAGGGGGAACTGGAATTCGCCACCACCATTTACGGGGCTGACCCCGTCCATTATGCGAAGGCCCAGCTGGCCCTGACCAGCGGAAAAAATACGGAAGTGCTGGACGGCACCCTGCGGGTGGCGGACCAGGTGGACCCCGCCACGCAGTCCCGTGCCCTGTACTTCGTTCCGGACCGCATGCCGGAAGGGACGCATGCCGGACAGCTTGCCCGGCTGGACCTGTATTCCCATGACGCCGCTACGGACGGCTTTATTCCCGTTCCCAACAGCGCCGTCGTCAAGGTGGGGGTGAACGACGTGGTCTTCATCAAGGCGGCGGACGATACCTTCGTCATGAAGAAGGTGGAAACACTGCCCGCACGGCAGGGAAAAACGCCCGTCAAAGGGTTGACGCCGGGACAAACCATCGTGACCAAAGGCGGCTATGAATTGAAATACATCCTGCCCACGGGAGACGCCGGGAGCAAGAAGGCGGCCGGGCATTTCCATGCGGACGGCCAGTTCCACGAAGGAGAACACTGATTTTCAGCTCAACGTGATTAGAAAACAGTTAATAGAAACAGGAATTCGATGAATTTTCTAATTTCATTCTGCCTGAATAACAGGATTACCGTGATTCTGCTGACGCTCGCGCTGGCGGTCATCAGCATTTTCGTGGTGAAAAATATTCCCGTGGACGTGTTTCCGGAACTGAAGGTTCCGCGCGTCACCATCCAGACGGAGGCCCCCGGCCTCACCGCGGAGGAAGTGGAGCAGTACATCACCATTCCCATTGAGTCCGCCATGAACGGCACCGCCGGGGTCAAGGGCGTGCGCTCCTCCTCCGGCAGCGGCCTCTCCTTCGTATGGGTGGACTTTGACTGGGACAAGGATATCTACCAGGCGCGCCAAATCGTGACGGAACGCCTGGGAGCGGTCCGGGAGTCCCTGCCGGAAGGCACGTCCCCGGAGCTGGCGCCCATCGTCTCCGTAACGGGGGAAATCATGCTGATCGCCCTGACGGGGGACAAGGACACCTCCACGCTGGACATGCGGCAATTGGCGGAATACAAGCTGCGCACGCGCCTGCTGGCCATCCCCGGCGTAGGACAGGTCACGGTGCTGGGCGGCCGCCTGCCGGAATACCAGGTGGTTTACGATCCCAACAAGCTCAAGCTGGCAGGGGTGGACCTTTCCAGCCTGAAAACGGCCATTGAGGAATCCCAGTCTTCCGTGCCCGCCGGGTACCTGGAGGACGTGGCCGGGCAGGAGCTCCCCATTCAGCAGGATACCCGCACCGCCAATATTGAACAGCTGAACCGCGCCCTGGTTCCGGACCACGCCTCCGGCATTCTCCGGCTTCAGGACGTAGCGGAGGTCAAGATAGACGGCGCGCCGCGACGGGGCGACGCCGGGTTCATGGGGGAAGACGCCGTGGTGCTTTCCGTGCAGAAGGTGCCGGGAGCCAATACGCTGGCCCTGACGCAGGCTGTGGACGCAGCCGTCAAGGAGTTCAGCCAGAGCCAGCTTCCCAAGGGCATGAAACTGCATACGACCGCCTACCGCCAGGCGGATTTCATTGAAATGTCCCTGGACAACGGCACGGAGACCCTGCTCATTGCGGGAGCAGTGGTCATGATCGTCATCTTCCTGACGCTGCTGAACCTGCGCACGGCCATCATCACGCTGATTTCCATGCCCCTGTCCGTCCTGTTCGGGATGATGATGTTCCCCGTCTTCGGGCTGGCCATCAACATCATGACCCTGGGCGGCCTGGCCGTAGCCGTGGGGGACGTGGTGGACAACGCCATCATTTTCGTGGAAATAGCCTGGCGGCACCTGAACCGGAACGCCGCCCTGCCGGAGGACAGGCGCAAGAGCAAGTATGAGGTGCTGATGGAGGCCAAGGGGGAAATCGTGGGTTCCATCTCCTTCTCCTCCGTCATCATCCTGCTGGTGTTCACGCCGGTGCTCTTCCTGTCCGGGCTGGAAGGCCAGTTCTTCCGCCCCCTGGGCATCTCCTACATGCTGGCCCTGCTCTCCTCCCTCATCGTAGCCGTCACCATTACCCCGGTGCTCTGCTACATGTGGTTCAAGAAGAGTAAAAACGCCGCCACGCTGGAAAGCGGGGATTCCTTCAGCTCCCGCCTTATCAAGCGCATTTATGCGCCTATCCTTGAGTTCTGCCTGCGCTTCTCCAAGACGGTCTGCGCCATCATGGCGGCCATCACGCTGCTGGCGCTGTGGCTGGGGTCCACCTTCGGAACCAGCTTCCTGCCGCCGTTCAACGAGGACTGCTACACGGTCTTCGTCAGCACGGTGCCGGGCACTTCCCTGGATGAAACGGAGCGCATCTCCCGGACGGTGATGAAGGACATTGAACGCATTCCGGGCGTTCTCAGCGTCACCCAGCGCACGGGACGCGCGGAAAACGACGAACACGCGGAACCCGTCAGCGCCTCCGAACTGCTCGTGCGCGTAGACCTGGAGAAGGACCAGAAGGAACTGCGCGCCGCCATCAAGAAGTGCATTGACGATATTCCCGGCACCAGCTCCATGATCGGCTATCCGCTGGCGCACCGCATCAGCTCCGCCCTCTCCGGCTCCAACTCGGAAATCGCCATCAATATTTACGGCACGGAGCTGCCCCAGCTCCGCCTGGCGGCCCAGAAGGCCAAGGAGATTCTGGCAAAGATGCCGGAAGTGGCGGACGCGCGCGCCAACCGGGAAATCATGGTGGATACCATCCGCGTGCAGTACAACCAGGAAGCCCTGGCCTCCCACGGCCTGACCATGGCGAACGCCGCGGAACAGGTTTCCACGGCCATGAACGGCCAGAAGCTGGGGGAAGTGATCAAGAACCAGGACCACTGGAACATTGTCCTGCGCATTGATCCCAGGCTGAAGACGTCCATTGAAGACATCAAGAACCTGGAACTCATTTCCCCCAATAAAAAGACCGTGCGCCTGGCCGACGTGGCGCAGGTGTACCGGGAGGAGGTCTCCAACCTCATCCTGAGGGACAACACCATGCGGAAGGCCATGATCTCCTGCAACCCCTCCCCCAATTCCAACCTGGGGGACCTGGCGAAAGCCTGCCGGGAGCAATTGGACCCGGTGATGAACGCCATGGGCTGCACGGTGGATTATGACGGCACCATCAAGGCGCGGGAATCTGCCTCCGAGCGGCTTTACGTGCTGGGGGCCATCGTCATGGTGCTCATTGTGCTGCTTCTCTCCTCTGCGCTGGGGAGCGTCCGCCGCGCCATGCTGACGCTGGTGAACATTCCGCTGTGCCTGGTGGGCGGCATCGTAGCCGTGTTCCTGGCTTCTCCCGGCACGCTGTCCTCCCTGTTCGGCGCCGCGTACATTCCGCCCATCCTCTCCGTGGCTTCCATCGTGGGCTTCGTGACGGTCATCGGCTTTGCCATCCGCAGCGGCCTGATCCTGCTTAACAGGTACCGGGCGCTGGAACACAAGGGCATGAACCCGGCGGAAGCCATCCGGGAAGGTTCGCTGGAACGCGTGGTTCCCATCATCATGACCTCCCTTACAACGGTGCTCGGCCTGCTCCCCCTGATCTGGGCCATTGACAAGCCCGGGGGCGAACTGCTCGGGCCGCTGGCCATCGTCCAGTTCGGCGGACTGGTTTCAGCCACCATCCTGAACCTGCTCATCATTCCGGCCACAGCCAAACTCTTCTCCCGCTGGATTTCCTCCCGCCGGAAAGAATTGGAAGCAACCTCCTGATCCATTCGGGATTCCAGCGGCGGAACCGGGGAAGGACGAGGCCCCGGTTCCGCCTTTTACAATGACAGACGTAACAAGTCCTTGCCTTCCGGGCCGATAAGGAGCACACATGGGTGCTTAAGCTTCACCGTCATGCCCAAACGGAAATCCACCAGAGAGCACCTGCTCAATACGGGAGCCATGATCGTCGGGGAATCCGGGCTCCGCGCTCTCACCATCCGCGGCCTGTCTCTGCGCGCCGGCACCAATACGGGGAGCTTTGTCTATCACTTCGGCAACCGGGAAGCTTTTCTGAACGAACTGCTGGAACGCTGGTACGAACCGTTGTTCACCGGCGTCAGAACCCACGCCAACATTCATCTTCCGGCCTTTGAAAAACTGGAAGCCATCCTGGAAGACGTCATGGAGTTCCTGCTGCGCCACGGCCAGTTCATTGCTCAGCTGGTGCTGGACGCCCTGGCGGGAGAACGGGCGGCCATCCGCTTCATTTCAGGAATCCATACGCGCCACCCCCTCGTCCTGCTGGAAACCATACGGGAAGCCCAGGAGGAAGGTTCCGTGCTCCAGGGAGACCCCATGAACATCCTCATCTACCTCGTCTGCTGCGGCGGGGCTCCTTTTATCCTTTCCGGACAACTCCAGGTGCACGACCCGAATGCCGTGCGGCCCGTGCTGGATCTGCTGGGCTCCATCCTCAATGACCCGGAAAGCGCCAGGCAGCGCATGACCTGGGCGCTCCGCGGCATCCGCCAGTCCTGAGAACTCACCGGACTCCGGAAATACCACGTTGCGCCGCGCTCTTCCCGCAAAGCTGGAGCGCCGCAGGATTTGCGGGCCATGGGCTTTCCCTTACCGCCTCCAATGGGGGCGGTGGGGCGGACGGGGCGGCGGAGGCGGAGGATTGTGGTGATGCCAGTCATTGCGATACCTGTCCTTGTCGCGGTCATGCTGGACCGCCGCGCCGATGGCAGCCCCGGCGGCCAGCGCGCCCACGCCGATGGCGGCGGCCCCGCCAGGCGTCACGGTGCTGTTTCCGTAACTGTCCGTCGTGCAGGACGGCATCAGGGAAAGAGACAGCCCGGCCAGGGGAAGGAGCCAGAGGGATTTGATATGCTTGTTCATGGTGTGAAATATTGGTAATGCCGGCAGCCCGGCTTACATCCAGTAAGCGCGGCGTGCCCGCATGATTTGTTTAAGCATGTCACAGCCCGGAGAGAAATTCCCGGAATCATGACGCCTGTTATGCACAGCGGACCCTTTGGAACGCCCTGTTCCGGCGCTCCTGGACACGAAAATCCGCATGCGCTGCAAAAGAACAGACATGCGGATGTAGAAAGCGTTCATCTTCCGGAAAGCTCCGGAAAAGTCCGCCCGGATTATTTCTGCTCCGCAGCGGGTTCGATGCGGACGGGGCTCTGAATATCAAACAGGCTCTTGCGCAACAGGTAGCCTCCGCGCTGGAGGACAAACGCGCTGGACGGGAACTTTTCCGCCAATTCACGGTAAAAGGCTCCCGCGGCGGCATTGTCCTTCTTCGCCCGGGCAATGTCCCCCAGGCACATGGTGGCAAAACCGGAAAAAGTGGGATCCCCCGCGTCCACCACGGAACGGAACAGGCCATCCGCCTCATCCGCCTTCCCGCGGTTCATCAGGCGGCATGCCAGGGTAACGGAAGCCTGGGCCTTCCATTCCTCCGTGGGAGCGGAATCAATAAAAGCTTTCATCCTGGCTACGCCTTCATCCTCCTTGCCGGCGTTCCACAGGGCGACCGCCTGAAGATAGGTGGCGGTGACGGCGGCGCGGGAATCGTCAAAATCCGCCACCACCTGCTGAAGCCCCTGTTCATTCAGGGAGATTTCCCCGGTAGCGGGGGATTCCGGCATGGCGGCCACCAGCGCGGCGCCTGCCTTTCTTTCCATGGAATCCTGCATGCCGTTGTAAATGATCCATCCGGCGGCTCCGAGAACGCACAGCAGCACGACCAGCGCAACCTTTCCGTAGTGTTCATCCAAAAACTGTTCATGCTTGGCCGGACCGACGGAGATTTCCGCAAACGCGCTTCCGTCGCCCATCGGCATGTTGTCCATGGCCCGTTTAATATCCTTGATATCCATAATATGTTGAAGAGGTTTCTATCGTGTTGTCCCGGCCAAATCAATCAGCTTTTTACTTATCTTCGCCATGTTCCAGAAGCTGGAGGGAATCCTTCAGGCCCAGGTTCCTGTAGATCTGCCGCGTGGCGCGGCTCTGGTTGAGCGTATAAAAATGAATGCCGTCCACGCCGGAATCCAGCAGCTCCGCACATTGGCTGGAGGCGTACTGGATGCCTACCTCCTGAACGGCGTCCGGATTGGAGCCGGCGCGTTTCAGCGCCTTGAGCAGCCGGGCCGGAAAACACGTGCCCCCGGAAAGCTCCGCCATGCGGTTCATGCCGGACAGGCTGGTTACGGGCATGATTCCGGCCAGAATGGGCACCTTGATGCCGGCCAGCAGGCAACGTTCCCGGTAATCCAGAAAAGAATGGTTGTCAAAAAACAACTGGGTGCAGATATAATCCGCGCCGGCATCCACCTTCGCTTTCAGAAAATCCATCTCGCGCAGGCGGTTGGGCGTGGACGGATGGCCTTCAGGGAAGCCGGCCACGCCTATGGCGAACCCGTCCGGATCAGGATGGCGTCCGGATTCGTTATATTCACGAATAAAAGCCACCAGTTCCGCCGCATGGCGGAAGGCATCCGCATCACGGTTGTAATTTTCCGTGCCGCGCGGGGGATCTCCCCGCAGGGCCAGAACGGCCCGCACCCCTGCCTGGGCGTACTGGTCCAGAATGCTCCATACTTCCTCCCGGCTATGGCCTACGCAAGTAAGGTGGGGCACCGTGGGAATGCGGGATTCATGCTGGATGCGCAGCACCACCTCCCGGGTAAGCTCACGGGTGGAGCCGCCCGCGCCGTACGTCACGCTGACAAAACTGGGATGGTACGGTTCCAGTTCACGAATGGTCTGGTACAGGGCCGCCGCAGCCTGCTCGTTCTTGGGCGGGAAAAATTCAAAGGACAGACTGGGGCCTGCGCCCGACTGCAATCTTTCTCTCAGATGCACTTTTTCTTTATTTGGCTTGGCTCTATCCGGACCCGCATTACGGCTCCATGGGAATCATCACCGGCTGGGGAGCCGACGCAGGAGCGGGAGCGGCAGACGGGGCCGCGCCGGGCTCGCCTTCTCCCATCATGTTTTCCTGCCAGCTTGCGGGCGGGACAATCACTTCATCCCCCGGCTTGATGGGCTCCTTGTCATTGTTGTCAAAAAGCGTGTTGCGCTTCACGTAGGACTGGAACACCTTCCCGTCCGGGTCAACTCCGTCGATAATCAGGGAGACAAAGATGCTTCCGCGCCTGCGGATGCCCAGTTCCTGCCCCACTTTCAGGTCAGGCTGGCCAATGGACTGGAACAGGACAAGGTTGGCGTCACGGTAGTATTCCGTCACGCGTCCCACCTGTTCGGCGTCCTTGATCTCATTGAGCCATTGCAGGCGGGGGTCTCCCTTTTCAATGCTCCGGCGTTCCAGCAGGGCGCGTTCCTCCTCCGCCATGGCGTGGCGCTTCTTCAAATCTTCATTCTCCTTCTTCATCCGTTCCAGCTCGGCCGTGGCATGGGCCAGCTCCTCGCTCACCACCGGGTCCGCCACGACTACCGGCTGAACGGCGGTGCCGGGCGTCTGGGTGGGCATGGGAAGGTAAGGAGAGGGATTGACGGCTGCCGGAGCGGGCACGGGGGCTATCTGCTGCTGTTGAATCACATCCATCCTTGAGGAAATGTTCACATAGATCATTCCCAGAACGGCCAGCACCACCACCAGGAACACCAGAATAAGGATGCGGAAATTGCTCATGTCGTCAAATGGTAGAGGGATTATTGAATAAAATTAGTAGGAATAGTTGAGATAGAACTGGAATTGTCCTCCGCGGTCGATGGCGTTGTTCTTCTGAATCGGAATGGCATAGTCCACCGCCAGAGGACCGATGGGCAGGTTCAGGCGCAGGCCGATCCCGTAGTCGGAAACGATCTTGGATGCGCTGAAGTCAAAGGCGTCCCCGTTGACGAAGCCGATGTCGTAGAACACGGCGACGCGCACTTCTTCAATCACCGGAATGGAATATTCAAACTGGCAGAAGAAGGAGGAACGGCCGCCCATCGTTTCATCACCGCTCAAAGCCGGATTGTACGGAGCCACGTCCCGGAAGCGGAAGCCGCGCATGTTGTACGGGCCGCCGAGGTAGAGGCGTTCAAAAATGGGTACGTCATGGTCGCCGTAGGAATCCACGGTGGCCGCACCGGCATTGATGCTGAAAATGGTGTCTCCGCGCAAGTTCCAGTAATAAGAGCCGTTGATGCCGAAGTTGTAAGTCTTCACATCGCCGCCCAGGCCGGAATAACCGGCCAGCACTTCAAACTTGCCGCCCTTGCGGGGGAAGATTTGCGCGTCACGGGTATCAATGGTGTAGGAAAGTTCCACGTGGCTGCGCAGGTAATCGCCGTCCTGCAGCCAGAAGAAGATGGGGGCGTTACCCTTGGCGTCAATCTGGTACTGTTCCAGGCGGTATTCCAGCTTCACGTAATCCAGTTCCCCGATCGGTTTGCGCAGGGAAACGGCAAAGCCGTAGTTCTGCTGGTCGTAATAGTCGGAGAAGTACGTGGAATTGCTGTAGAAGATTTCCGTGCCGAAGGCCAGCTTGCGGTGCAGGAACCACGGGTCCACCCAGGAGATGCTGGCATCCTGCGTTTCAAAACCCACGCGGGTATTGATGGCGAAGCGCTGGCCGCCGCCCACGAAGGAGGACCAGTCATACATGTCGAAGTTGGACTGGGTGATGCCCGCGAAGAGGTACACGCTTTCAATGGAGGAGAACGCCACGCCAATGTTCAGGGAACCGGTGCGTTTTTCCGCCACTTCAATGTTGATGTCACGGTAGCCGGGCCGCGTGGAACCCACCTGGGCCACGTCCACCATGTCAAAATAGTTCAGGTTCTGGAGACGCTTCTGGGCGGTATCCAGGTCCACGGAATTCATGGGGTCGTTGGACTGGAGGGGAAGTTCCTGGCGGATGACGTAATCCTTGGTGCGGTTGTTCCCGGTCAGGCGGATGTTGCCTACGCGGTAGGGGCTACCTTCCGTCACATGGTAAACAATGTTGATCTGCCCGTAGCCGGTCCTGGGATCAATGCCCACTTCCTGGATGTCCGGGCGCACGGCGGCGTCCGCATACCCGCGGGAGCCGTAATAACGGCGAATCATCGTCACGTCGTCGGCCACCTTCTGGGCGGAATAGGTATCCCCGTTGTACATGCTCAAGCCGGGAATCAGCTCCTGGGCCGTAAACACCTTGGTGGGGCCGAAGGCGACCTGATTGACCTTGTAGCGCCGCCCTTCGGTAAGCGTGATCCTCATCGTCAGCTTCTGCTCGTTGCCCTTGCCGGCGTCAAAGTATTCCACCTTGTCCAGCTTGACGCGCAGGTAGCCCTTGTTGCGGTAATAAGTCACCAGTTCCGCCAGATCATCCTCCAATTGCTCGCGGTCAATGCGGCCGGACTTGGTAATCCAGGTCAGCCAGCCCTTCTCCTTGGTCTTCATCACCTGGCGGAGGTCCTTGGCGCTGATGTGGTCGTTGCCTACAAAATCGATGTTGATGATATTGGCCTTCTTGCCTTCATTGATGTCAAAAACCACGTCCACAAAGCCGGGGCGCTCCGTCTTCTGGTAAAAATAGGAAACGCGCACATCCGGATACCGGGCTTCCTGATAATAGGTGCGCAGCTTGGAGATGGCGCTGCTGAGGGCCTTGTCGCTGAGGGCTTCCCCTCCCTTCAAGCCGCATTCCTCGGAAAGATCCCGGTTGTCGAACGCGGTGTTGCCGCGGAAGCCCACGCCGCCCAGCAGGTTCTGGGCCGCCATTTCAAACACCACGGTCACGCCGTCGCCGGAAGGTTCCACAGCCACCGTCGTATTGCCGCCTACCAGGCCGCTTTCCAGCAGCCGTTCCAAGTCCTTGTTCACCACTTCCGGGGAATAATTGGTGCCCGGCTGGGTAGCCAGCAGGTTTTTCAGGCGGTCTTCGGACACGGTCTTGCCGGTGCTTCTATAACGCACGGAGACGCTTTTCACGGGACGCCCCTCATACGCCTGGTCACCGGGCAGAAGCCCCGTTTCCGGACCGAGTTCCCGCACCACCTGTTCCGGGGTCATTACGGAACCGTAGCCGCCTCTGTTAAGGGAAGTCTTATCCTGGGCCAAAGCAGCCGAACATGCTATCAGGGGAAAGGAAACACACAAAAAAACGGGACGAATCATGAGAGCTGAACTTAATGCTTGGGATATAAAGGACTTTTCCGTCCGCATAGTCAAGACGTGATTCCGCGTAGAACGCAGTTGCCCTGCATTTCTTATGTTGCGCGCGCATGTGCGCCTGAGAAAGGCAATTGTGTCATTCCCGTGCAATAGCTTGCACTCCAGATACCCGCTCATTACATTTATTGCCGCTCGTGTTTTGACCGCTGCCGCCATACCGGAGCCGAGACAGAACCACTTTCAATTAACACTGACCGTATTATTTATGGAAATCAACGTTGATATTCAACCGGACTGCACAGCCACGCTGAAAGCTTCCATCCCCGCAGAAACCACGGCCGCGCGCCGCGCCTCTATTGTGGATTCCTACGCCGGCAAAGCCAAGCTGCCCGGCTTCCGCCCCGGCAAAACGCCCAAGTCCATCATTGAAAAACGTTTCAAGAAGGAAATTGAAGAAGAACTGCTGGACACTCTTTTTGAAACGGCCTGCTCCGCCGCTCTGGAAGAAAATCCCAAATTGAAAGTGCTCAACTTCGGCAAGCCGGAACAATCCCTCGACGACCAGGGAAATTACACCGCCACCAGCGCGATGACCGTGGTTCCCGAATTCGAACTGCCGGAATACAAGGGCATCGAAGTCAAGGTCCCCTCCTCCGAAGTGACGGAAGCGGACGTGGAGGAAGCCCTGAACTCCCTGGCCGAACAGATTGCGGAATTTACCCCCGTGGACCGCGCCGCGAAGAAGGATGACGTGGCGATCATTGATTTCAAGACCACCCTGGACGGCAAGCCCGTAGCGGAAGCCGCGGGCAAGCCCGTAGGCTTCCTGGAAGGCCGCGACGGCCAGTGGATGAAGGTGGAGGAAGACCAGTTCCTGCCCGGCTTCGCCTCCGCCCTGGAAGGCTTGAAGGCCGGCGACAGCAAGGATATCACCGTCACCATTCCGGATACCTTCCCGATTGCGGAACTGCGCGGCAAGGAACTCGTGTTCCACACCACCGTGAAGGAAGTGCGTGAAAAGCAGCTCCCGGCCATGGATGACGCCTTTGCGGAAAAGGTGCTTCCCGGCAAGAACCTGGAAGAACTGAAAACCGCCCTGAAGGAAAACCTGGCCCAGCGCAAGACCATGCAGATTGACGAAGCCAAGGCCGACCAGATCACGGAAAAGCTGGCGGACATGCTTGACTTCAACCTGCCGGAAGCCGTCGTGGAACGCGAAGTGTACGGCATCCTCCAGCAGAAGATGCAGCAGGCCATGTACAGCGGGAACGCCCCGGCGGACATGGACAAGTTTGTGGAGGAAGCCCGCGAAGAAGCCAGAAAGGAAGCCAAGCGCAACCTCAAGGTCTTCTTCATGCTCCAGGAAGTGGCCCAGGTGGAAAAAATCGCCGTCACGGAAATGGAACTCTACAATGAAGTGGCCCGCCAGGCCCGCCAGCAGAAAAAGAACCTCAAGTCCTACATCCGCGAACTTCAGCGCGAAGGCCGCGTGCATGGCATCAGAATGAGCCTGCTGACAGCCAAGGTTCTGGACTTCCTGACAAAAGAGGCCAAAGTAACGGTAGACGAGCAATAACCCTCCTCTGCACAAGACACCTTACCAGGGGGAGTTGGCGCGCACATGCCCGACTCCCCCGTTTTGCATCCTGCAGACGGGTAGCATACATTAAATAAAACAACATCCCATCTTCAACAAACATGTTTCAAGACCAATCTTCCAAATCAAGCCCCATGAACGCCTACTACGTCCCCATGGTGGTGGAGCAAGACGGCCGCGGCGAACGAGCCTTTGACATTTACTCCCGCCTCCTGAAGGACCGCGTCATCTTCATCGGTTCCGCCATTGACGACGATGTGGCGAACTCCGTGATTGCCCAGCTTCTGTTCCTCCAGATGGCCGACCCGAAAAAAGACATCCACGTGTACATCAACTCCCCCGGCGGCTCCGTCACCGCGGGCCTGGCGATTTACGACACGATGCAGTTCGTCTCCTGTGACGTGAACACGTACTGCCTGGGCATCGCCGCCTCCATGGGGTCCGTCCTTCTGGCGGCGGGCACGCCCGGCAAGCGCTTCTGCCTGCCGAACTCCCATGTGATGATCCACCAGGTTTCCGGCGGCGCCCAGGGCACCGCCTCCGACGTGGAACGCACCATCGGCTTCATGTTCAACCTCAAGAAGCGCCTCAACGGCATTCTGGCCAAGCACACCGGCAAAACGGAAAAGCAGATTGAAAAGGACGCCGACCGCGACAACTACATGACCGCTGAGGAAGCCGCGGCCTACGGCCTGGTGGACAAGGTGCTGACGCATCATTCCGACGGACGGGACGACAAGAAAAAGGCCAAGGCCTGACCCCTGCCTCCCCCATTTCTCTCTCCCTGAAAAACCATGTCCGGTTCCAACCCTCATATTCCTGCCTGTTCCTGCTGCGGCAAGCCCGGGAACAAGGTGGACAAGCTCATCCAGATAGCAGAAGACTTCTATATCTGCAACAATTGCGTTGAAATTTGCGTCAACATGATTGTGAAGGATACCGGCCTGCCGCTGGCGACCCGCTTCATCCGCGGCATTCTGAGCATGGAGCCCTCCGCCTATGCCATGTGCCAGGCGGAGGCCCGCAAGGCCGCTGCCGCGGATATGCTCAAGGAAACGCCGGGAGCCCCGGCCTCCTACGAAGGACCGCTGCCCACGCCGGAAGAAATGTGCGCCACGCTCAACCAGTACGTCATTGGCCAGGATTACGCCAAAAAAGTGCTCTCCGTAGCCGTGTACAACCACTACATGCGTCTGCGCCAGAGCGCCGTGATGCTGGAGGACGAATCCCTGGACGACGTGGAAATTGAAAAATCCAACATCCTGCTGGCCGGCCCTACCGGCTCCGGAAAAACCCTGCTGGCGAAAACGCTGGCGAAAATGCTCAACGTCCCCTTCTGCATTGTGGACGCCACCACGCTGACGGAAGCCGGCTACGTGGGGGAAGACGTGGAAAACATCATCCTGCGCCTTCTCCAGGCCGCGAACTTTGACGTAGCCAAGGCGGAACAGGGCATCATCTATGTGGATGAAATCGACAAGATCGGCCGCAAGACCCAGAACGTCTCCGTCACGCGGGACGTCTCCGGGGAAGGCGTGCAGCAGGCCCTGCTGAAAATCATTGAAGGCACCATCTGCAACGTTCCGCCCACCGGGGGCCGCAAACACCCGCAGCAGGAATACATCCGCGTCAACACGGAAAAAATCCTCTTCATCGTGGGCGGAGCCTTCGTCGGACTGGAAGACATCATCCGCAAACGCCTCGGCGCCACCCAGATGGGGTTCGGAGCCATCACGGAACAGCGCGACCGCAAGGAATACTCGGAAGAGGAAATCCTGGCCCAGGCGATGCCGGAAGACCTCTTCTCCTTCGGCATGATTCCGGAGCTCGTAGGACGCCTGCCCATCTTCTGCCCGCTCTCCAAGCTGGATGAAGGCCAGCTCGTCCGCCTGCTCACGGAACCTAAAAACGCCCTGGTCAAGCAATACTCCAAACTGCTCGCCATGTACGGCGCCAGGCTGGATGTGCAGCCGGACGCCCTGAAAGCCATGGCCGCGGAAGCCATGGAACGCGGCACGGGAGCCCGCGCCCTGCGTTCCATCTTTGAAACCCTCATGCTGGACGTCATGTACAAGGTGCCCAGCATGGAAGACGCGGACTCCGTCACCATCACCAGGGAAACGGTTACCGACAAAAAACCGGCGCAAATCCGCCAGGCCTCCTAACTCCCCCGCTTCTCCGCCATGCCGGAATCCCTCACCGTTCTGGGAATAGAATCCTCCTGTGATGAAACGGCGGTCGCCATCCTGCGTTCCGCCGGGGAGGAAAAAGCGCCGGAAATACTCTCCTCCATCATCTCCTCCCAGATCGCCATCCACCGCCGGCACGGCGGCGTGGTGCCGGAGCTGGCTTCCCGCAACCACTCGGCGGACCTTCCCGGAGTCATCCGGGCCGCGTGCCGTGAAGCCGGCGTGACCCCGGCGGACATCGATGTCTTCGGCGCCACGGGCGGCCCCGGCCTGGTAGCCGCCCTGCTGGTGGGCAACAGCACGGCCAAGGCGCTGGCGCTGGCGACGGGAAAGCCCTTCGTCTCCGTCAACCATCTGGAAGGCCATTTGCTCTCCCCCTTCCTTAAACGTCCCGGAGGCCCCGTTCCCCATCTGGGCATGGTCGTCTCCGGCGGCCATACCCTCTTTGTGGATGTGCGCGGCGTGGGGGACTACCGCCTCCTGGGCCGTTCCCTGGACGACGCCGCAGGGGAAGCCTTTGACAAGGTGGGAAAAATGCTCGGCCTCCCCTACCCCGGCGGCCCGGAAATCGACCGCATGGCGGCGCACGGCGACCCGCAGGCCTTCTCCTTCCCCCGCGCCCTGATGAAGGAGCACACGGCCAATGTCTCCTTCTCCGGCCTGAAAACGGCCGTTCTCTACACCCTCCCCAGGCTGACGGCAAGCGGCGACCCTCACGACCTGCCGGAACAGACCCTGCGCGATCTCTGCGCCTCCTTCCAGCGTGCCGTGACGGACGTACTGATTCACAAGGCGCTGCATGCCCTGCGCGTTTCCGGCCACCGCACCCTTTCCGTTTCCGGCGGCGTCTCCTGCAACGGGGAACTGCGCTCCCGCCTGAAAGCCGCCTGCGACCGTGAAAACGTGGAACTGGTCCTGCCGGACTTTGACCTGACGACGGACAATGCCGCCATGATCGCCTATGTCACCTGCCTTAAAGCCCGCAGGGGACTGTTCCACTCTCTGGATGAAGACGTTGACCCCAATCTCAAATTGACGGAGGATCTGAACAGATCCAAATATTCAACGCATTCCTGATAAAGATATTACACATGAACACCCCGTATTTGCGGCATAATGATAAAAAAATGTTCATGTTTTCATTGACATCCCGTATTTAAAAACGTAACATAGCGTCCGCTTTTCGTCAGGCAACACGGGAGGATGCTATTTATCCGCTAGAACCGCAGGTTTGGGCGGATTTACAACTCTCTAAGAGCAGCGAAAGGCGGAAGAAGTCTATGCTTCTGTAGCTCAGGGGTAGAGCGCATCCTTGGTAAGGATGAGGTCGCGGGTTCAATTCCCGCCAGAAGCTCCATCTTCAAGCTAGACCCATAGCAGCCCAAACCTAAACAAAACATTATGGCTAAAGAGCAATTCCAGCGCAACAAGCCCCACGTGAACGTGGGCACCATCGGTCACGTTGACCACGGCAAAACCTCCCTTACCGCCGCCATTACTTCAGTGCTCGCTAAGAAGGGTTTCGCCGAAGCACGCGGCTATGACCAGATCGACGCCGCTCCCGAAGAACGCGAACGCGGCATTACCATCTCCACGGCCCACGTTGAATACGAAACGGAAAACCGTCACTATGCCCACGTTGACTGCCCCGGACACGCCGACTATGTGAAGAACATGATCACCGGCGCTGCCCAGATGGACGGTGCCATCCTCGTGGTTGCCGCTTCCGACGGCCCGATGCCGCAGACCCGCGAACACATCCTCCTTGCCCGCCAGGTGGGCGTCCCCGCCATCGTCGTTTACATGAACAAGTGCGACCTGGTTGACGACCCCGACCTGATCGAACTCGTGGAAATGGAAATCCGCGAACTTCTCAACGAATACGAATTCCCGGGCGACGACACCCCCATCATCAAGGGTTCCGCCGTTAAGGCTCTGGAAGGCGACGCCGCCGCTGAAGACTCCATCATGGAACTCATGGCTGCCGTTGACTCCTACATCCCGCAGCCCGAACGCCCCGTGGACCAGCCCTTCCTCATGCCCGTGGAAGACGTGTTCTCCATCTCCGGCCGCGGCACCGTGGCTACCGGCCGTATCGAACGCGGCATCGTCAAGAAGATGGAAGAAGTCGAAATCATCGGCATCAAGGACACCCAGAAGACCGCCGTTACGGACATCGAAATGTTCCGCAAGCTGCTTGACGAAGGCCAGGCCGGTGACAACGTTGGCCTGCTCCTCCGCGGCCTGAAGAAGGAAGACATCGAACGCGGCCAGGTGATCATCAAGCCCGGCACCGTGAAGCCCCACAAGAACTTCAAGGCTGAAGTTTACGTCCTGACCAAGGAAGAAGGCGGCCGTCACACCCCGTTCTTCAACAACTACCGCCCGCAGTTCTACTTCCGCACGACGGACGTGACCGGCTGCTGCACCCTTCCCGAAGGCGTGGAAATGGTGATGCCCGGCGACAACGTCAACCTGGAAGTCCAGCTCATCACTCCGATCGCCATGGAAAAAGCCATGCGATTCGCTATCCGCGAAGGCGGCCGCACCGTGGGTGCCGGTCGTATCAGCGAAATCCTTGACTAAGTTCCCCTGGAACTTGTAGAGGAATCTACATAGGTTTAATGAGGGGGCCTCCCCCGCAGGCCCCCTCATTTCCCACGAAAGAAGAGACACCAACAGGTCAGTAGTTCAATTGGTAGAGCGTTGGTCTCCAAAACCAAAAGTTGGGGGTTCGAGTCCCTCCTGACCTGCCACTTCTTTCCAAATACATCACCCCACCTTGAAGCATGTTTCGCAAGATTTCTCAATTCATCGCCGAAGTTAAGGGCGAACTTAAGAAGACCACCTGGCCCTGGGAAAGCGATCCCAAGGTGAAAGGTTTTAAAAAATTCCGCGAACTCTGGGGTTCCACTCTCGTCGTACTGATTGCCATGGTCTTCCTTGGCGCGTTTGTTGCATCGTTCGACATCTTCCTTCACAGCGTGGTCAACTACCTCATCCAGTTGGCAATCTAGTTTTACTCCCACTTTCTTTCTCCGATCATGCCCAGTACCCCAGAGCCTCACGAACAATGGTATGTTCTTCACGTCCTCTCCGGACAGGAAAACAGCGTTCGTGACCGCATTATCCGCAAGGCGAAGGACGCCGAACTTTCCGACTTCATCTACCGGGTGGAAGTCCCCACGGAACTCATCTCCGAAGTGCGCAACGGCAAAAAGACGGAACGCCACAGCAAACTCTTCCCCGGGTACGTCTATGCCAACATGTACCTGCTGGAAGCGGACGGCACCCTGAACAAGGACCTCTGGTACTTCATCCAGCAGATTGACGGCGTCATTAGCATCGCCGGTTCCCGCAACGCTCCCCTGCCCATGCGCAAGCGCGAGGTGGAGGATCTTCTGCCCCTGCTGGACGCGGAAGCCGTCGCCGCCCGTCCCAAGGTGGAATTCGCCGTCGGCGATCCCGTGCGCGTCTGCGAAGGCCCGTTCCAGAGCCAGGAAGGCACCATCGAAGAAATCGACCCCGAAAAAGGCAAACTGCGCGTCAGCGTCTCCATCTTTGGCCGCGCCACTCCGGTGGACCTGGAATACTGGCAGGTGGAAAAAGCCTGAGCCCCATTCGCCGGCAGGCAGCAAGCTTCTCCCGTTCATTTTCTCCGCTAACAAAGCAAAACCATGGCAAAAGAAATAACCAAAATCATCAAGCTCCAGATCAATGCCGGAGCCGCTAACCCCTCCCCGCCCGTGGGTCCGGCACTTGGTCAGGCCGGTGTAAACATCATGGCATTCTGCAAGGAGTTCAACGCCGCCACGCAAAAGCAGGCCGGCGACCTCCTGCCGACCGTCATCACCGTTTACAAGGACAAATCATTCTCTTTCATCACCAAGCAGCCCCCGGGCAGCCTGCTTCTCAAGAAGGCCGCCGGCATCGCCTCCGGCTCCGGCGAACCGAACAAAAAGAAGGTCGCCACTCTTTCCAAGGCCAAGCTGATGGAAGTCGTCAACACCAAACTCCCGGACCTCAACACGAAAGACCCCGAACGCGCCGCCCGCATCCTTGCCGGCCAGGCCCGCCAGATGGGCATTGAAGTTGAAGGTATGTAACACTCACCGCAGGAGGATTAACCAATCCGAACGCACTGCCAAATACACACATGTCTACCAAACGCAGCAAGCGATATCAAGAAGCAGCCAAGCTTGTTACCCCTAACAAGAACTACAGCATCACGGAAGCCGTGGAAACCATGAAATCTTTCCCGGCCCCGAAATTTGACCCGACTGTCACCGTTTCCTTCCACCTGACCGTGGACCCCCGCAAATCCGACCAGATGGTCCGCGGCAGCGTCTCCCTGCCCAACGGCACGGGTAAGAACGTCCGCGTCCTCGTCTTCGCCCAGGGTGATGCCGCCAAGGCCGCCCAGGAAGCCGGAGCCGAATTCGTGGGTTTTGAAGACCTCATCAAGAAGGTCCAGGAAGGATTCGTCGACTTTGACACGGCCATTGCCACCCCCGACGCCATGACGGAGGTTCGCAAGGTTGCCCGTGTGCTGGGTCCGCGCGGCCTGATGCCCAACCCGAAAACCGGCACCGTTACGGATGATACGGCCAAGGCCGTGAAGGAAGTGAAGGCCGGCCGCGTTGACTACAAGGTTGACAAGAACGCCAACATCTCCGCCGCTGTAGGCAAGCTGTCCTTCTCCAACGAAGGCATCACTGAAAACATCGTTGCTCTGATTGATTCCGTCGTCAAGGCCCGCCCGGCTTCCGCCAAGGGCGCCTACATCGAATCCGTCACCGTTTCATGCGCCATGTGCCCCGGTCTGCCGGTTGACACCGCTTCCATCGCCAAACTGTAACCCGAACCGATTTAGCACACCATGAATCCTGACAAGCGTATCATCATTGACGACCTGACCGCCCGCGTCAACGCCTCCCCGTTCCTGATCGTCGTGGACTACACCTCGATCACCGTGCCTGAGTTCACCAACCTGCGTTCCGCCCTGGCCGCCTGCGGCGCCCAGTGCCACGTAGCCAAGAACAACTTCATGCGTACGGCCCTGACGGATGCAGGCCTTCCCGACATCGGGGAACACCTCGTCGGCCAGACCGCCTTCGTGACCGGCGCGTCCGACGTGGCCGCCGCCGCCAAGGCCATCAATACCTTTGCGAAGGCCTCCAAGAAGGCCGAATACAAGGTGGCGATCCTGGACGGAGCCATCCTCTCCGCGGACGACATCCGCGCCATCGGTGAACTGCCTCCCCGCGACCAGCTGCTTGCCAAGCTCCTTGGCACCATCAACGCGGCCGGCTCCGCTCTTGCCCGAGTTCTTCAGGCATATGTGGACAAAGAAAACGGCGGCAGCGAAGAACCCGCCGCCTAATACTAACCCCTTGACCGGACGGCCCGGTTGCACTCTAGCCAAATGTGTGAAAACCGGGCCCGACTCTCCTACAGGTTCCTTGTCGGAACTCCAGCCGGAGAACTGAAATGCCAAGTTGGCTCTTGGCGCGACTCGAAACCAAACTAGAAAACAATACAATGGCTGATATTAACAAAATCGCTGAAGAACTCGGTACCCTCACCATCCTGGAAGCTGCCGACCTCGTCAAGCTTCTAGAAGAAAAGTGGGGCGTTTCCGCCGCTGCTCCCGTAGCCGCCGCTGCCGCTGCCGCTCCTGCCGAAGCTGAAGAAGAAAAGACCGAATTCAACGTCGTTCTGACGGAAGCCGGCGCCAACAAGATCGCCGTGATTAAGGCCGTCCGCGAAGTGAAGACCGGTCTCGGCTTGGTGGACGCCAAGAAACTGGTTGAAGGCACCCCCGCCGTCATCCTGGAAGCCGTCTCCAAGGACGAAGCTAACGCCGCCAAAGCCAAGCTGGAAGAAGCTGGCGCCAAGGTGGACGTCAAGTAAGCTTTTTACTTCCCGCGCAACAGGAGAAGACCCGTTTTTCTCCTGTTGCGCTTCCTCGTCTTCACATCCCGCGTGACCGACTAGAGGCTTTTTACCCGTCAAAACGCTTCCAGTCGGTTCCGTCTCCCAAGGAAGGAACCAATCAACCCAGCATCCGGGTTTTCAGGATGCAAACCCATAACATCTCCGCCACAGCAGCCCATGTCAAAGCGACTCTACTTCGGGAATATCAAGGAAGTCATCGAACCTCCGAACCTTATTGAGATTCAACTTCAATCATACTTCGATTTTCTACAACAGGACACCCCGGCCGCGGCCAGGAAAAACATCGGGTTACACGGCGTTCTGAAGGAAATCTTTCCTATCAAGAGCTATGACGAAAACATTGAGCTCGACTTCGTCTCCTACGACATCGAACAGCCGAAGATGAGCGATTACGAGGCTATCCGCGCCGGGGAAACCTACAGCGCCGCCCTCCAGGTCACCTTCAAGCTCAAGTCCGACAACGAATCCAAGGAAGAAACGGTCTACATGGGTGAACTCCCCATGATGACCAACCGCGGCACCTTTGTAATCAACGGCGCCGAACGCGTCATCGTGTCCCAGCTCCACCGTTCTCCGGGCATCTGCTTTGAAAGCGCCCAGCACCTGAACGGCAAACTGCTCCACTCCTTCCGCATCATTCCGGACCGCGGCTCCTGGCTGGAAGTCCAGTTTGACACCAACGACCTGCTCTACGTCTACCTTGACCGCCGCCGCCGCCGCCGCAAGTTCCTTGCGACGACGTTCATGCGTTATCTGGGCTTCAAGACGGACCGCGACATCGTCAGCCAGTTCTACGACATCCGCACGCTTCCCCTGAGCGAAGACATGACGGAGGAAGACCTGCACAACCTCGTGGCCGTGGACACGATCAAGGACAAGGATCTCGTTCTTGCCAAGGCTTTCGAACAGCTCAACATGGGCGTGGTTCGCCAGCTCCTCCAGTTCGGCATCAAGGAAATCGACGTCATCGACCAGAGCGAGGACGACGTGCTGATCAAGACCCTGAAGAAGGATCCCGCCCATGACGAGGAATCCGCCCTCAAGGAAATCTACAAGCGCCTGCGTCCCGGCGATCCCGCCACGGCCGCCCAGGCCCGCACGCTGCTCAAGCGGCTCTTTGACGATCCCAAGAAATACGACCTCACCCGCGTGGGCCGCTACAAGATCAACCAGAAGCTCGGTCTGGACACCAGCCTGGACCAGCGCCTGATGACGGCGGAAGACTTCCTGGCCGCCCTCAAGTACCTCCTGCGCCTCAAGAAGGGCGAAGGCATGGTGGACGACATCGACCACCTGGGCAGCCGCCGCGTGCGCGCCGTGGGCGAACTCATGGCCAACCAGTGCCGCGTGGGCCTCGCCCGCACGGAACGCCTGGTGAAGGAACGCATGACCCTCATTGACCAGAACATTGAAGGCGTGACGCCCAGCAAGCTCATCAACCCGAAGGCCCTCAGCGCCGTCGTGCGCGACTTCTTCGGCCGTTCCCAGCTCTCCCAGTTCATGGACCAGATCAACCCCCTTGCGGAACTGACGCACAAGCGCCGCCTCTCCGCCCTGGGGCCCGGCGGCCTGAACCGCGACCGCGCCGGATTCGAAGTGCGAGACGTGCATCCCTCCCACTACGGCCGTATCTGCCCGATTGAAACGCCGGAAGGCCCCAACATCGGTCTGATCAACTCCATGTGCACCTACGCCCGCATCAATGAATTCGGATTCATTGAAACGCCCTACCGCAAGGTGGAAAATGGCCGGGTCACCAACACCATCGAATACGTCACCGCCGATCAGGAAGAAGGCTATCTCATCGCCCAGGCCAATAACCCGCTGGACGAACAGGGCAACTTCACGACCTCCCGCGTAACCGCCCGTGAAAAAGGCGAATTCATCGAAGTGGATCCGGCAGACGTGCATTACATGGACGTTTCTCCCAAGCAGCTCGTTTCCATCGCCGCCGGTCTTATCCCCTTCCTGGAACATGACGATGCCAACCGCGCCCTGATGGGCTCCAACATGCAGCGCCAGGGCGTGCCTCTGATGGTAGCGGAATCTCCATACGTGGGAACCGGCATCGAAGGAAAGTGCGCCAGGGACTCCCGTTCCGTCGTTCTGGCGGAAGCGGACGGCATCGTGGCCTCCGCCACGGCTGAAGTCATCATCACCACGAAAGACGGGGAACTGCCCGTGCGTCCGGAAGTATTCCTGTCCGATCCCGACAGTGTGCGCACGGACCGCGACAATGGCGTTTACGTCTATCCCCTGCGCAAGTTCATGCGTTCCAATGCCGGAACCTGCATCAACCAGCGTCCGATCGTGCGCCGCGGCGACAAAATCAAAACCGGCGACGTGCTGGCGGACGGCCCGAACACGGACCAGGGCGAACTGGCTCTCGGCCGCAATGTTCTGGTGGCCTATATGCCGTGGAACGGTTACAACTTCGAAGACGCTATTGTTATCTCCGAAAAAACCGTGAAGGAAGACACCTTCACTTCCATTCATATCTCCGAGTTTGAAGTTCAGGCCCGTGACACCAAGCTGGGTCCGGAAGAAATCACCCGTGATATCCCGAACGCCGGTGATGAAGCCCTGAAAAACCTGGATCATGACGGCGTCATCCGCATCGGCGCGGAAGTGAAGCCCGGCGACATCCTCGTCGGCAAAATCACCCCCAAATCGGAAACGGAACTGGCTCCGGAAGAACGTCTCCTCCGCGCCATTTTCGGTGAAAAGGCCGCAGAAGTGAAAGATACCTCACTCCGTGTCCCCTCCGGCTGCACCGGCATCGTGATGGATGTGCGCATTTCTTCCACAGGCTCCGGCCACCACCGCGGCGACCTCGTCGTAGACAGCGCGGAAAAGAAAAAGCAGTTCAAGAAAATCAACGACGAACATAAAAAGAAGAAGGAGCAGCTCATTGACCAGTTGACCAAGAAGCTCTCCGATATTCTTCTGGGTGAAAAAATCCCGCTGGACGTCGTCAATGAACAGACCGGTGAAATCATCATCCCGGCCAACAGGAAAATCACCAAGACCCTGTTGCGTAAACTGGCCCTGGTTCACGACCACATCGAAATCGAACCCAGCCCGATTCGCAACAAGATTCTGGAAATCATCACTTCGTTTGAAGGCCGCTTTACGGAACTGGATGACGAACGGGAACACAGGCTGGATCAGATGGAATCCGGGGACGAATCCGAACCCGGCGGACTGAAGGAAGTTAAAGTATATATCGCCGCCAAGCGCAAGCTCGGCGTGGGTGACAAGATGGCCGGTCGCCACGGCAACAAAGGCGTCGTTGCCAAAATCGTCCCGGAACAGGATATGCCCTTCCTCGCGGACGGTACTCCGGTGGATATCGTTCTGAACCCCTTGGGCGTGCCTTCCCGAATGAATGTGGGGCAGGTGCTTGAAGCCCACCTCGGCATCGCTGCCAGGGCCCTTGGCTTCAAGGTGGCTACCCCGGTGTTCGACGGGATCAGTGAAGAAACCATCTGGAATTACATGTCCGAAGCCAAGAAGGTGGACGGTTTCACCTGGATCGGTGACGGCAAGGACGGCACCGTGGGAGGGAAGAGTACCCTTTATGACGGCCTGACCGGCGAACCTTTCCATAACCCGGTGGTGGTAGGCCAGACCTACATGCTCAAACTGAACCACCTGGTGGCGGACAAGATTCACGCCCGCGCCGTGGGTCCGTACAGCCTGGTCACGCAGCAGCCTCTGGGCGGCAAGGCCCAATACGGCGGTCAGCGTTTCGGGGAAATGGAAGTGTGGGCGCTGGAAGCCTATGGCGCCGCCTATACCCTCCAGGAACTTCTCACCGTCAAGTCCGACGACGTTCAGGGCCGTACCCGCATTTACGAATCCATCGTGAAGGGGGATAATACCCTGGAAGCCGGAACTCCGGAATCTTTCAACGTTCTGATGAAGGAAATGCAGTCCCTGGGGCTGAACGTACGCCCCGGCAGCAAGGATGAACAACCCTCCCTGCAACTCGGCGGCACGGATCTCACTCCCGTGGACGGCATGACGGAAGGCTTTGACAGCGACGACATGGCCGGCCTGGCGGACGTCGACTTCTCCGACCTCAAATTCTAATATCCACCGCATTCCGCCCCCGTGCCGCAAAACGCGGGGGCGGGCACCAAACATCCTTTAAACTTTCAATATATGTCTGACACCCCCACCATCAGGGAAATGCACGGCCTGAGCGACAAGCCCCGGACCTTTGACCAGGTTGCCATCACCGTGGCGGATCCGGATACCATCCGCAGCTGGTCATTCGGTGAAGTCGTCAACCCGGAAACCATCAACTACCGCACGTTCAAGCCGGAAAAAGGCGGCCTGTTCTGCGAACGCATCTTCGGGCCCACCCGAGACATGGAATGCGCCTGCGGCAAGTACAAGCGCATCAAGCATAAGGGCATCACCTGCGACCGCTGCGGCGTGGAAGTAACCAACGCGCGCGTGCGCCGCGAACGAATGGGCCATATTGAACTGGCCGTTCCGGTTTCCCATATCTGGTTTTACAAATGCATGCCCAGCCGCATTGGCCTTATGCTGGACATGACAGCCCGCCATTTGGAACGCGTGATTTACTATGAAGACTACATCGTGGTAGATCCCGGCAGTACCCCTCTGGAAAAGGGGGCCATCCTGACGGAAGAAGAATTCCGCAATGCGGAAGACGAATACGGCTATGACAGCTTTGAAGCCGGCATGGGCGCGGAAGCCATCCAGAAAATGCTGGCGGCCATTGATCTGCCCACCCTCGTCGCGGATCTTCAGGAACAGCTGGACAATACCAACTCCAAACAGAACAAGCGCAAGATTGCCAAGCGTCTGAAACTGGCCCAGGGGTTCCTTCAGTCCAACACGCGCCCGGAATGGATGATTTTGAACGTTCTGCCCGTCATTCCTCCGGACCTGCGCCCGCTGGTTCCCCTGGAAGGCGGCCGTTTCGCAACGTCTGACCTGAATGACCTGTACCGCCGCGTCATCAACCGCAACAACCGCCTGAAAACCCTCCTGAGCCTCAAAACTCCGGAAGTCATCATCCGTAATGAAAAACGCATGCTTCAGGAAGCCGTGGATGCCCTGTTTGACAACGGCCGCCACGGTCGTGCCGTCACCGGCGCCGGCAACCGCCCCCTCAAATCCCTCTCCGACATGCTGAAGGGCAAGGGAGGCCGTTTCCGCCAGAACCTGCTCGGCAAGCGCGTGGACTACTCCGGCCGCTCCGTTATCGTTATCGGTCCGGAATTGAAACTCAACCAGTGCGGTCTTCCCAAGAAGATGGCGCTCATTCTGTTTGAGCCCTTCATCATCCACCGTCTGAAAGAGCTGGGCTACGTGCACACGGTGCGCTCCGCCAAGAAGCTCATTGACCGCAAGACGCCGGAGGTGTGGGATATCCTGGAAGAAGTGACCAAGGGCCACCCGGTCATGCTCAACCGCGCGCCCACCCTGCACCGCCTCTCCATCCAGGCTTTTGAACCGGTTCTGATTGAAGGCTCCGCCATCCGTCTGCACCCGCTCGTCTGTAATGCGTACAACGCGGACTTCGACGGCGACCAGATGGCTGTGCACGTGCCTCTGTCCGTGGAAGCGCAGATGGAAGCCCGCCAGCTCATGCTGGCGCCCAATAATATTTTCTCGCCTGCCTCCGGCAAGCCCATTGCCACACCCACGCAGGACATCATTCTGGGCGCGTACTTCCTGACACACACCCGTGCTGCGGAAGTACAGAACAATCAGGATAATCATCACCATCTTCCCCTCTTCGAATCCATCGACGAGGTGGAATACGCCATTGCCGCCCGCAAGATCGGCTACCATGACTGGATCCGCCTGCACAACCCGGACTACGGCAAGAAGCCTTCCGAAGTGGTGTATGGGGATGTCACCAAGAAGGTTATCATCACTACTGCCGGACGCGTGCGTTTCAATGAAATCTGGCCCCGGGAACTCGGTTACATTAACCGTAACGTAGGCAAGAAACAGATGGGCGACATTATCTGGCGCTGCTACCAGACCGTCGGCAAGGAACGTACCGTGCAGACCCTGGACGCCCTGAAAAACCTGGGCTTCAAGGAAGCAACCCGTTCCGGCTGCTCCATCGGCATCGTGGACATGGTGGTTCCCTCCCAGAAAAAGACGGAAATTGAAAAAGCCTATGCAGAACTGGACAAGGTGACCCGCCAGTATAAGAACGGTATCATCACGGATGGGGAACGCTATCAGAAGGTGGTGGACATCTGGACTCAGACTACGGATGTCATCCAGGCGGCTCTGTACCGCAAGCTGGAACACAACGAAGGCTCCAAGATGGCCAGCCCGCTCTTCATGATGGTGGACTCCGGCGCCCGAGGCAACAAGGCGCAGATCAAGCAGCTCTCCGGCATGCGCGGTTTGATGGCGAAACCCAGCGGCGAAATTATCGAACGCCCCATCACGGCCAACTTCCGTGAAGGCCTTTCCGTGCTGGAATACTTCATCTCCACCCACGGCGCTCGCAAGGGTCTGGCGGATACCGCCCTGAAAACGGCGGACTCCGGCTACATGACCCGCAAACTCGTGGACGTGGCCCAGGATGTCATCGTCCATGCGGAAGACTGCGGCACCAGCAACGGCATCACCGTTCACGCCATTTATGACGGCGACGAAGAAGTGGCGTCCCTTGCCTCCCGTATCTACGGCCGGACTTCCTGCGAACGCATCGTTGACCCCGTCAGCGGCGAGGTTATCGTGGACATCAACGACCTCATTAACGAAAAGCAGGCGGAACAACTGGAAAAAATCGGCATTGAACGGCTGAAAATCCGTTCCGTGCTCACCTGCGAACTCAAGAAAGGCTGCTGCGCCAAGTGCTACGGCCTGAACCTGGCCACCGGACAGGAAGTGAAGATCGGGGAAGCGGTCGGCATTATTGCCGCCCAGTCCATCGGCGAACCCGGCACGCAGCTCACCATGCGTACGTTCCACGTGGGCGGAACGGCCACCACGGCGTTCAAGCAGCCCATTGTGAAAGCCAAGAACGACGGCCGCGTCATCTACACGGAAGATCTCCGCACGGTGGAAAACGCAGACGGCAACTTCGTCGTCCTGAATAAAAACTGCTCCGTCCGCATCGAAAACGAACAGGGCCGCGAACTGGAATCCTACCAGCCCGTCATCGGCACCATCCTGTACGTGCCCAACGGCGGCGCTATCAAGAAGGATGAAACCCTCGCCACCTGGGATCCGTACAACGTGCCCGTGATTGCAGAAAAGGGCGGCATCGTCGAATTCAAGGATATGATCGTCGGCATCACCGTTTCCAAGGAAACGGACCGGGAAACCGGCGCCTCCTCTCTTGTCGTGATGGAACACAAGCAGGAACTTCACCCGCAGGTGGTCATCCGCGATGCCAAGACCCGTGAAGTTCTGGCTCATCATGCCATTCCCGCAGGCGCCAACCTCACCGTGAAGGACGGGGAAACCATCTCCGCCGGCACGATGGTGGCCAAGACGCCCCGCAAGGTAGCCAAGACGAAGGACATCACCGGCGGTCTGCCCCGCGTGGCGGAATTGTTCGAAGCCCGCAAGCCCAAGGACGCCTGCACCATTGCACGCGTGGAGGGCATTGTGCGCCTCAGCAGCAAGAATACCTCCCGCGGCAAGAAGGTCATTACCATTGAAACACCCACGGGCGAACTGGTGGATCATCTGGTTCCGATGAACAAGCACGTTATCGTTCATGAAGACGACCATGTGCATCTGGGCGACCAGCTTACGGAAGGCCCCGTCTCTCCGGAAGAAATTCTGGATGTCTGCGGCAAGGAACGCCTTCAGGAACACCTCGTCAACGAAGTTCAGGAAGTGTACCGCCTCCAGGGTGTGGAAATCAACGACAAGCATGTGGAAATCATCGTGCGCCAGATGCTTCGCAAGGTAGTCATCACGGAACCCGGCAATACCGAATTCCTGTGGGGAGACCAGGTGGACAAGACTACGTTCGACCGCATCAATGAACAAACCGTAGCCCAGGGAGGCCAACCGGCCGCAGCCAAGCCCGTTCTGCTCGGCATCACGAAGGCCTCCCTGGAAACGGAATCCTTCATTTCCGCGGCATCCTTCCAGGATACCACGCGCGTTCTGACGGAAGCATCCACCCTCGGCAAGACCGATACGCTGGAAGGCTTCAAGGAAAACGTCATCATGGGCCACCTCATTCCCGCCGGCACCGGATTCTCCCGTTACAGCAAGATTGAAGTGGAACCCGCAGAGGGCGCAGAAGAAATCGCGTCGGCCAGCGAAGAAGAGGAAGCGGCGGAACTTGCCGAAAACATGTTGAACGATACCATCAACTTCGACAACGAACGCTAACCTGTTCTCTCCACCCACACTTCAAGGGCCGCTCCCCGTTTCCGGGGGGCGGTCTTTTTTATGTCTTCTCCGCGTTATTTCACGAAAAGAGGAAAAGCGGATTGAAAATTCGGCGATGATTCCAATATTGGCCCATGCAATATAAAATTTGATATTTTATATTCAAAATGAAAGTCTTATAGTATGCCTCCCCTTGCTTCAAGGGGGGAGGTAAATGAAAAGGTGAAAATCCCATTTTAGAAATTTAAAAAATCATAATGCACTTACAGTAAAAGTATTAGAATCCGGGAACTGGTATTTTCAACTTGACATCGAATTTTCAATCCGTTATATACATAAAAAATTAACATCTAATATTTTTGCAATGCGTCTCCATCTGCCTATTACCCTGCTGGCGGCTGTTCTGGCTTGTTACACCAGTGTTTCCCTGGCCGTCCCAACATCTGAATCCCCCGCATGGGGAGCGAACTCCACCTTTAATAACAATGAGCCCGCCAATGAGTATTCAGTTACTGGGAGCCAATCCGTCAACCTTGATGTAAATTCAGGAAACAACAATTATTCCACAGGACTTTATATCGGAGCAGGCTCCTCGTTTACCATTAATCAGAATGTGAACGGCGCCTGTACCATCAATTTGAACGGGGCATTTGCCGGAGAAGGAAATTTAATGCTGGTAGCGGCTAACGGCAATGCCGGCTATGCCTCCAAGTTTGTGCTTGGTTCCCAGGAAAGCAGTTTTTCCGGGAACATTATCCTTTCCCAGAAGGGGACGCAGCCCGGCGGCGCCATTCTCCAGATTACGGGAACGGCTCTCGCCAACGCAACGGTAGATTTGTCAGGCTCAATCAATCAAAGTTCCAGCGCCCTGACGTTGCAAATTTCCAATGCCGCCTCTCTGGCCGGTTTAAATGATGCCGACGGCTTCAACGGAACACATAAGGGGCGCGTCCAGTCGGCTAATTCCTCCAGAGCGAATCTTACCCTGACGGGCAACGGAAATTACGCGTATGGGGGAAATATCGGGGCAACCACGCAGCATTCCGGAGAAAACGGCAACACTACTCCCACGGGAGGAATAAATCTGATTATGGCCGGAACAGGCACGCAAAACCTGACGGGAACCGTCATCAACGCGAATATTACGGCCCAAGGTGGCACCTTGAAAATCAACAATTCTTCCCTGGCCTATTCCGGAATAATCACCATGGCGGGAGGAACGCTGGATTTCACCTCCGCCACTCTGGGGGCAAATTCCGTTCTGAACATGAACGGCACCGGCATATTGAAAAACGCAGCCATTGACGGAGCCAAGCTAACCTATACGGAATCCGGTTCCTCCTTTACCAAGGAAAATGTAACTTTCACTTCAGGCACCATTGACATCGGCGGCGCGCTTGACAGCCTGGTAGAGGGAGAGCAGGGATACACGTTTGATTTAGGGAACAACCTTGATACGAATTTTACCGTATTGGGCTTAGAGAGAGAGCAATATAGTATAGAAGGCCGCGTGCTGATGATAAAAGACGTGGCGATATCCCGTGTGACGTGGGTATCTGCGGGAGCGGGAGGGGCATTGGAAGAAACGGTCAAGAATGCCTTTACGCTGGCTCTTGGGGAGAGAAGTGCGGACAACGTCAGCCTGGGCTATCTGAACGGTACGCTGACGACGAGCGGGGACAAAGTCTATCAAATCACCAACACCGGCGGAACCAAAATCAACCTGAACGGGGTATACAACAGAGGGAAGACGCTGCCGTCCGGCAACCTCAACTACCGGGGGGACATCTGGATGGACATCAGCGGAGGAGCATTCGGCATCATCTCCGGAGGTGTCACCAATGAATGGAGCACCAACCTCCAGACCAGCACGCTGACTGGGGACACCCATGTGCAGCTTTCCGGAAAAGCCACGGCGGAACACGTCATCGGCGGGAACAACAAGGGAGCGTCTACAACATTAACGGGAAACACCAACGTTACCGTCAAGGATAACGCCATCGTGGCGGGAGCCATCATCGGCGGGAGCACCTCCGCCCACAACGCCGTCACCACCATCACGGGCAACACGAGCGTGCTGGTAACCAATGTCCAATATTCCAACACGGCCCGGAACCTGAATGGGGGACTCTCCAACTCATACATCATCGGAGGAAGCTCCTGGTCAAGCAATACCACTTCCGGAACAACGATTCAAGGCAGCACGTCGGCTACAATCAACCTGAACGGAATCACGCTTTCCGGAACAGAGGAACACAACAGCTTCGTCAAAACAATCATTGGCGGCAGTTATGGCAATGTAAACAACGCCGGAACGGTCAACAACATCAACGGAGACACCTCCGTTTCCATCATCGGCAGGGAAGGAATCACCTTCACGGGGGACATCATTGGGGGTTCCTTTGAAAATTCAGGCCAGGCCCAATACACGATTGGAGGAAAATCCTCCATCTCCATTAGCGGAGGCTCCACCTTCACCGGCAACATCTACGGTGGCTCCTACTCCAAAGTGCCAGGAAACACAGGCAGCACCATGACCACTGCAGGCAATATCACGGTAGAACTCGGAACAGGCACCTACCGGGGAAACATTTATGGAGCAGGAAATAAAGGCACGGCAGGAGGCGACGTCCTCGTCTCCCTGACGGGAGGAAGCGTCTTCGGGGCGGAAGGGAAACAAAGCGGCATCACCATCGGCGGAAGCGCCGGAGCGGCGGTAGAAGGAAACAGGACGCTGGAGCTCAAGGGAACCTTTGGAGACGGAGACTTCCAAAACGTCACCTTCACCCGGTTTGATGAAATCAATATCGCGCAGGAAGGATCCTCGGCCACCATCTGGGCGCTGACCGACAGCCCGTCCCTGACCAAAACGGGAGCGGGAACCCTGACACTCGGGGCGGACGCGGCAGGAGCGGAAACCATCCTTGACGGAACCACGGAAGGAATCACCATCACGGAAGGCAGCCTGAACCTCTCCGGAGCCGGCGGCAGCCATATGAAAGGAACGTGGAACATCGCCTCCGGCTCCCGCCTCACCGGAGTCAGCGGAACCGTCACCGTGGGTGGGGAAAACGGTCTGGACAGTCTGTCCATTGCCCTGGGAACGGAAAACATCGGCCAGGACACGCAGGCGTCTGTCGCCGTCATCAGCAACGGCAGCGGAACGGGAAGCGACCCGAACCTGTCCATCGAGGGGAAAGGGCTGACGCTGGACCTGAGCAACGACGCCGTCGTCAACCTCCTGTTGGATCACAAAACCGACGACTCCTCCAGCTACCTGACCCTGACCAGCGGAACGCTGACCGTCGGCAACCTGGGCGACATCGCCTTCACTACCGACCTTCTGTCCAACTACGGCATCCGGATCACCGGAACGGACGGAGGCAGCCTGGTGCTCAGCGGAGCGGCCACCGGCCTCTACCGCGTGCAGGAGGAAGGAGGAAACGCCCATGAAGTCAACTCCTATCAAACGCTCTCCGGCTACGCCGGCGTCGTCATCGGCGGCGGCCAGACCCTGACGGTCAACCTGGCCGGAGCCCCGGGCGAAGCCGACGGACAGGGAGCTAAAATCAACAACCTGATGGGAGCCACGGGCAGCAGCCTGGCCGTCAACAACACCGGAGACGGCACGGCCGTCGTCATCCTCAACAACAAACAAATGACGACGGGAGAAGACGACATCGACCCGGCCGGCCAGGACACCGTCATGGGCGGCAGCATCACGGGCGGCAGCAACGTCACCTTCATCAAGGAAGGAACCGGGACGCTGACGGTCGGAGGAACGATGGACGTGGAAACCCTCGCCCTGCGAGAAGGAAACATCATCCTCAACGGCACGGAAAACTCCCTGGACACCCTCACGCTGGAAGGAGGAGGCCTGACCATCAGCGGCAACGCCGAAATCGAAACCATCACCGGCACGGAAGCCGGAGGAACCCTGGCCATTCAGGGAACTCTTGACCTGACCGGAACAAGCAGCATCAACAACGGAGCCATCACCGGAACCGGCTCCCTCCGCATCCGGGAAGGAGCGGAACTGGCCCTGGGCGGAGAAGCCCGGCTGGACGGAACCTCAGTCACCGCCGACGGCACGCTGACCCTCACCGGAACGGAATCCGGCGCCATCAGCGGCCTCTCCGGAAGCGGCGCCCTGTCCATGAACGGAGGCAGCCTCTCCATCTCCTCGGCGACAACCTCCTCCGGAACCTTCTCCGGCACGCTGGCAGGCAGCGGCACCCTGGACATCTCCGGGCAAGCCACCCAATACCTGCAAACCGGCAATAAGGACTACGACCTCGCCGTCCGTGACGGAGGCGTCCTGGTCCTGAAAGGCACCGCGGACGCCCCCACGCTGAACTACAACAGCATCACCGCCGGAAACAACGGCACCCTGCGTATTGAAGCCACCGGGGACGCCCAGGGCAGCGCCAACACCACGCTCAACGTGAAAAACATCACCTTCCAGAACGGCTCCACGACGGAACTGATCTACAACTTCAACCAGGACGCCCCCTTTGGCGCCCCCATGCTGACGGCGGGCACCATCACCGTGCAGGACGGAGCCGGCTTCCTCCTCTCCAACATGAAAGGAAACGCCGCCATGAACGCGGGGAGCGACCTCCATGACGTCGTCCTGATGAGCGCTACCGGCAGCATCAGCGGCCTGGAAGACGGGCAGAGCCTCGCCGCCCGGATATCCGGCCTCTTCGCCGTCTACTACCAGGACGCCACACTGAGCCGCGACGGAAACGACATCCTGCTCAATGCCACACTCCGGCAGGAAAACCTCTTCGCCTCCGCGGCCGACACGTGGAACTCCGCCGCCGGAGCCGGCCTGCTCTGGGAAGCCCGCAAAAACCTGGACCCCGACTCCCAGCTGGCCCAATTCATGAACGGCGTCAGCACCATGATCAATGACGGCAACCTCTCCGGAGCCTCCCGCGCCATGGCGGCGGCGGCTGGGAGCACGGTCAACGCGCTTGGGACGGCACAGAGGGACGCCCTGCGCGACCAGATGGGCTGGATCAGGAACCGGACCACCCTCATGGGCGTCAACCCGGCCTACGTCAACGACGACCTCCCCCGCTTCCACATGTGGATGGAAGGCACGGGCTCCTACGCCAAACTCGACACCCGCGGGGATGAAAGCGGCTACCAGCTCACCACCTGGGGAGGCACGGTAGGCGTGGACGCGGACCTCAGCGACCGCCTCACGGTGGGAGCGGCCTTCACGGCCGGCTACGGCGACCTGACGGCCGGCGCGGCGGACAGCGCCGACGGGCACCTGGACAGCTACTACGCCAGCCTCTTCGGCCGCTACCAGGACAGGCGCTGGGCGCACACGCTCATCCTGACGGGAGGGTGGAACGACGCGAAACTCAACCGTACGGTCAACTATGGGGAAGGAAGCTACGGGACGCAGGGAAGCACCAGCGGGTGGGGCTTTGGAGCGATGTATGAACTCACCTACGACGTATACCTCAACGAAAACCGCAGCAGCGTGCTGCAGCCGCTGTTCAACGCCTCGGTGGTGACGACGCGGATGGACGGCTATGAGGAAACGGGAGCGGGCAACGCGGGCCTGAACGTCGGCAGACAGGACTGGACGACGGGGACGCTGGCGCTGGGCGGCCGGTGGATGGGCCTGGTAGGCAGCAACATCTTCGGACGAGAAGCGCTGGCGGAAATCCGGGTCAACGCGGCGCAGGACCTGGGAGACCGGAGAGGGGAAACGAACGTCTCCCTGCTGGGCAACCCCGGCTTCGCGCAAAGCGTGAGGGGGGCGAAAGTGGGAACGACGGCGCTGCAGCTGGGAGCGGGGTTAAGCGTGCCGGTGGGAACGAAGGGAACCATCTACGTGAACGGGAACGCGGACATCCGTGACGGGTCCAGCTCGGTCAACGGAAGCGTCGGCTACCGCTACGACTTCTAAAAGAAGGAAAACCCAAGGAGAGGGCACCCCTCCTACCCCCGAAAAGCCTTCCTCCTGGCCCTCCAGAGCCGTTCCGGAATAATTCCGGAACGGCTCTGAGTTTTTGTTTATCGGAAGATTATTCCTTTGGCCTGTTTCCAAAAAGGATGATTAATTCAAATGACGTTTTACAAGAACAAACGGCCAAGATATCAACATTTCTGTTGCGGAAACCATTGTATCCGGCAGATGATCAATTAGGAAACAATTTCTCATTCATTTCCAGAGGAAACCTGCTCTGTAAAAAAATTTCCAGAAACAAAGATAACATCCGGATGAAGAACAAAAACATCCCGGCCTCTCTATTTGGAAGAATAAACCTGAAGCATGGCGAAAAATAATTTTCCGGGCAGTTTTTCTTTCCATAGCCGGGAATACTCGATTCCCGGTACATTGCATTCTGTTATCCCCCTCCAGTAAAAATAAAAAAGACGGCCTCCATGCGGAGACCGTCCTATGATTAATTTGTCTGCCGGCAGGATGCCTTAAGACCGGCGACGGCGCATCATCAGTGCGACCAGTCCCAGCAGTCCCAGGGAAGCCGTGGCAGGTTCCGGCACTGAAGCCAATTCTCCCGTCATGGAAGCCGTGAATGTAGAATCATTACCCCTTCCCTGATTTGACTCAACGAATACATAAACGTTTTCAGAAGTCAGTTTGTTTCCGGAAAGATCTGCCGTCACAGTAATCGTGCCGGACGTCGCCTGCGACTCTACCGCCTGCCAGCCATTTTCCGTCTGGTAGGCCAGATAAACCCGATAAGTGCCGCCGGTGGAGGTAGCCAAATCCACTGTGAATGTCAGAGAAGAAAAAGCATCAGCAGAATACCCCGCAGCATCCAGGGAAACTTTGAGGCCTACGCCGGAACCGCCATATCCCTGCCTATTGGTATAGGTCACCGTTACAGAACCGTCTTCGTTCCCAACAGCGCTTTTAAAATAACTTGAGGTTTCAGAAGATGTATTGGCTTTAGATCCGCACCATCCGGAAGAATTCGCCAACCACTCATTCAAGTGATTCGCCATGGCGGAAGGATCGCCACGGTAGGCTTGGAAGGAAGAATTAACATCGCTTCCTGAATCATACCCTGACAGATCAATCTGGACGGTTGCGGCCGTTGCGGAAAGAGCGGCAGCCCCCAGCAATACAATTGTGGTTCCCAGTATTTTTTTCATCGTTTACTAATGTTAGTAACTATAAAACGGAGATAGCGGATTTTGAATCCGAATTTATCGATAAAATATTTATTGTTAAAAAATTACAATAAATAATATATCAAAAATTATAGATAGAATATCGGTAAGAACAAAATATTGATTTCTATAATTTTCTTACCACCAATTTTTTTTATTGATACCGGATTCAAAATCCTATTTGTTGAAGAATCAACGTCTCCCATCCGATCCGATTTTTCAAGACAGACGGGGTCATTAACAAATTCAAAACAGTTGTGCTGACGTTTCCCCTGTAAACAAATCGAAGTCCGTTAAAAAAGAATCCGCGGATTCCACTGGCACCAACAAACCCGTTAACATTGCAAATACCGGTATCAAGAAGAATGACGCCGCTATGAACGGCGCATTCCTTCCGCAACCTCAGGGAATGAATGCCGCTGCCGGTGCGCAGGATGCTCTGCTCTTTCGGCCATCCTGGCCGTGAAGCCGAAACGGCAGGCATCATTCATTGTCCATGAAATAGGCCTGCAAAATACAAATGATATGCAGGACAATAGGAACGAGTGCAAAGATGAACCAATACAGGAGGCCGTAAGCCGCACCTACCACCAGGAACCAGAGAATGGCCTGGACAAAGTGGCCCTTGTACAACTGGCCGAGGCCGGGAATAAATAGGCTTAAAATGGCTGCTAAAAAAGATTTCATATGCTGGCTGGGTAAGAAATGGCCGCACGGGAAAAGGTTCGCGTGCCTGTACCAGTTGAGAGCCTTCCTTCTTCCCTCACGTTCAATCTCCCGGCGCAGCCCCTGTCATGAATGACGGTTTTCCCGGAGCGAATGAAGCCGACGCGGCAGGGAACGGGAGGCAGTCATGTTCAAGTCTTGACCGCCGCATGGGCTATGTTACCCTCCCCGCGCACAGGGCACTCATGTTAGAAGGGTAGAGACCACCATGTCCATTGAACTGACTCGCAATTTCTCCATTATCGCTCACATCGACCACGGAAAGACCACCCTTTCCGACCGGCTGCTGGAAAAGACGAATACCATTTCCGAACGGGAGAAGCAGGATCAGCTTCTGGACGCCATGGATCTGGAGCGGGAAAAGGGCATCACCATCAAGTCCCACCCCGTTACCATTTTCTACAAGGCCGGGGACGGAAAGACTTACAAGCTCAATCTTCTGGATACGCCGGGCCATGTGGATTTCTCCTATGAAGTGTCCCGTTCCCTGGCGGCATGCGAGGGAGCCCTTCTTATTGTGGACGCGGCCCAGGGAGTGGAAGCCCAGACACTTGCCAACATGCACCTGGCCATGGATCTGAACCTGGCCATTATCCCCGTCATCAATAAGATTGACCTTCCCAGCGCCAACCTGCCCAAAGTATACCGCCAGCTGGAGGACATCGTCTGCATCCCCCATGAGGAAGCCATCCATGCCTCCGCCAAGATGGGCATCGGCATTGATGATATTCTGGAAGCCGTTGTTCAGCGCATCCCTCCGCCTGAAACGGAACAGGACGGCCTTCTGCGCGCCCTGGTGTTCGATTCCGTTTACGACGCCTACCGCGGCGTAGTCTCCTATGTGCGCGTCATTTCCGGCAGCGTGCACCGCGGCATGAAAGTCAAACTTTTCGCAACGGACGAAGTGTATGAAGTGAAGGAAGTGGGTATCTTCACCCCCAAAATGACCCGAACGGATTCCCTGGAAGCCGGCGACGTAGGCTACATCATCGCCAACATGAAATCCGCGGCGGATGTCAAAATCGGGGACACGTATACGGATTACATGCGCCCCTGCCCATCCCCCCTGCCCGGTTTCAAGGAAATCCGCCCCATGGTCTTTTCCGGCATTTATCCGGTGGATTCCTCCGATTTTGAAGCCCTGAAAGCGGCCATGGCGAAGCTTCAGATTAATGACGCCGCTTTCTCCTTCCAGGCGGAATCTTCCGTAGCTCTGGGCTTCGGGTTCCGTTGCGGCTTCCTCGGCCTGCTCCATATGGAAATCATCCAGGAGCGTCTGCGCCGGGAATTCAACATGGATATCATCTCCACCTACCCCTCCGTGATTTATGAGGTCACCAAGACCAATGGAGAGGAAATCAATGTGGACAATCCCAGCCTGCTCCCGGAACCGCAGGAAATTCAGGAAATCCGGGAACCTATCGTCAAGGTGTTCATTATGCTTCCTGGGGAATACATCGGGGATATCATGCAGCTTGTCCTGGAAAAACGCGGCAGCGTGGACAATACGGAGACCATTGACGATATGCGCGTAATGCTCACCTGCACCGTTCCTCTGGCGGAAATTCTGGTGGATTTCAACGACAAGCTCAAATCCATGACGCGAGGCTACGGCTCCATGGATTATGAATACGCCGGCTATCAGGCCGCCAAGCTCATTAAAATGGACATGCTCATCGCCGGGGAACCGGTGGATGCCTTCTCCATGATCGTTCACCAGGACAAGGCAGCCTCCCGCGGCAGGGAACTGGCGGAACGCCTGAAAAACGTCATTCCCCGCCAGCTCTTCACCGTCGCCATCCAGGCCTGCATTGGCGGAAAGATTATTGCCCGGGAAAGCATCTCCCCCATGCGCAAGGACGTGACGGCCAAATGCTACGGCGGGGACGTCACCCGCAAGCGCAAACTTCTGGAAAAGCAGAAGGAGGGCAAAAAGCGCATGAAGGCCATCGGAAAAATCAACATTCCGCAGGAAGCGTTCATCAAGGTGCTGAAAACGGGGGATTAACCCATTTTCTTCCCTCAAGGCATCCAAACGGGGTCTTCCGTTCCCTTCCCGGATTTATACATTTTTCCGTTTGAATATGGGCCATGAAACACCTCCTGCACTACTTCCCCAACCATCCCCGGGAGGAGGAATGCTACATCAGGCTGGCCGGCTACCGGGAAGAGGAGGAAATCGACGAGCTGATCTACCGGACCGTGGGCCGCGTTCCGGGGTCCGAATTCCTGTTCAGGGGAAACCGGGGCAAACGGTACGAAAAGAAGCTGCGCTCCGGCAGGGTGAGCCACATCAACGACCGCTACATGCATCCCCTGGATATCGCCATACGGGACCGGAAGCAGAAGGAACAGGAAGCCAGGAAATACTGAAACCGCCGCGGACGTTGAACAATTCCCGGTTGCGCATTTTTCCCTGTTATGCTATCAGGTCAGTCATGAGTCTGCCCAGGCTGTCCATGCTCCTGTTTGCGTCCGCGGCTCTCTGTTCCTGCGTGGGAACCTCTCCGGAACAGGAAGAACCGAAGGTAAAAAAAAGCCTTTCGGAATACATGCAGGATAACAAGACCAATTCCATCGCCAATGTGCCGACGGGGCTGTTGAGCACTACTCCGAATCAGCAACAGGCCACCCATCTTACCGCCACCACACAGGAGGAAATGACCAGGGCAGACAGCGGGGCCGTCTATTACACGGACGCTCATGACCCAGACGCCCCCATCCCCGGGCTGGAAGAAGCTTTCGCCCAGCGTAAGGAAAACGAACGCTGGATCCAAAGCTATCCCACCGCCCTCCGGGAAGCCCAGAGTACCGGAAAACCCATTCTCATCTGGTTCCACCATTCCGTGGGCAGCCCTCCCAGCAAAAAGCTGGGGGCAGAACTCCTCCATACGAAGGAATTTGAAGACTGGGCGAAAAGGAATGTCGTCCGCGTCTGTTACGACCAGGCGGAAAAATTTGAAAGCGAACCTGTTTACAGGAAGCGCCAGAAGATGCTGGAGTATGTGAAAAAGGCTCCCTCCCTGTTTGGCGTGAGAGGAACGCCCGTGCTTCTGGTCATGTCTCCGGACGGCTCCAAAGTGGATACGTTGCGCGGTTATTATACCGGACAAAACGCCCTTTATTTTGACCAGATCAAGAACAGCGTCAAACTGGCGAAGCAGCAATATGAAGAGTTTAAAAAAACGCTGATTCCCAAAGGCTACCGGGTCTGGACAGGAGTCAACGGAAATACCGTCTTCGCCAAACTTTCCCGTTATTCGGAAAAGACCCAGACCCTCTGGCTTCAGGAGCTGGACGGACACCAGAGCAGAACATCCCTGAAAAAGCTCAGCCTTGAAGACAGAACATGGCTCCTGGAACAGAAAGAATCCCATGAAAACAACGGCCGGAACAAGCGCTCCGGCCCACGTGGCACCTGAACGGCTTTTCCCCTGCCGTCCGGCTGCGGAACGGTTTATTCATGGGCTTCCGCTCCATCCCCATTTTTGTATTGAAATATGAAACTGATGTTTTATTTTTCCTAAAACTCTCTTCCAGCATTTTTTCTTTCGGGGATGTGGTCTTTTCCGTACCGGCAGGAATGCCCTTGCGGACAAATTCCGCCGCTTCCCCCTCTCCAACCATTGCCTGTTTAATTCATGATTTTAACAATGAACCGTCATGCCGCCACCGCCCTGATGCTTGCGGCCTGTCCCCTGTCCGCTTCCGCGGACCAGCCTCAAAAGCAGACGCCGGACCAGCGCCCCAACATCGTGGTCATTGTCACCGACGACCATTCCTACCAGACCCTGGGCACCTGTGAAAAGGATTCTCCCATGCCTTATCCAAACTTCCGCAAACTGGCGGACGAAGGCATGGTCTTTGACCGGAGCTACTGCGCCAACTCCCTGTGCGGACCTTCGCGGGCTTGTATCTACACTGGCCGCCACTCCCATATGAACGGGTACCTCTTCAACGAACATGCGGCTCCCTTTGACGGTTCCCAGCCCACTTTCCCGAAAATGCTCCAAAAGGCCGGTTACCAGACGGCCATTGTCGGCAAGTGGCACCTGGAAGCCATCCCGCCGGGCGCCAAGGGAGATACGTCCAAATATGAATCCGACCCCACCGGATTCGATTACTGGGAAATTTTCCCCGGCCAGGGCAACTATTTCAATCCGGATTTCATCACTCCCGGCAAGGACGGCAAACGCGTGGTGAAAACGGAACCCGGCTATGCCACGGAACTGGTCACGCAAAAAAGCCTCAAATGGCTGGACCAGAGGGACAAGGACAAACCCTTCATGCTCGTCGTGGGCCACAAGGCACCCCACCGTTGCTGGTGCCCCTCCATTCAGAATCTGGGCCGCGCCAAACAGTATGCGGACGCCATTGACCCGCCCGCCAATCTGGAAGACGATTTTGCAGACCGCCCGGAATTCCTGAAAATGACGGAACAAACCCTGCTCAACCATTTCAACGTATGGTCTGACGAGCACCTGATCAAGGAGGTGGTCCCGGAAGACATCCAGAAAATGCTTTCCTGCCCGGAATCCAAGACCCTGCATACTCAGTATGACTGGGAAATGCCGGAATGGGTGCGCATGGACCCGCAGCAGAAGGAAGCCTGGTACAACTACCACAAGGCCCGTACTGTACAGCTTGTCAAAGATATTAAAAACGGGAAAATCAAAACGCAGCGCGACATTTTGCTGCGCCGCTGGCGCCATTATATGGAAGACTATCTGGGCACCGTTCTTTCCGTGGACGAAAGCATCGGCCAGATCATGGACTATCTGAAACAGAACGGCCTGGACAGGAATACGCTGGTGCTCTACTGCGGAGACCAGGGATTCTACATGGGCGAACACGGCCTGTACGACAAGCGCTGGATTTTTGAAGAATCCTTCCGCATGCCCCTCATCATGAGATGGCCTGGCCACATCAGGCCGGGCGTGCGCTCCTCCGCCATGGTGCAGGAACTGGATTATGCTCCCACTTTCTGCGACGTGGCCGGGGTAAATACCAAGGAAAATATGAATACCTTCCAGGGCCGCAGCCTCACTCCCCTGTTCAAGACCGGAGAACATCAGGATTTCAAAAACCGTTCTCTTTACTACGCTTTTTACGAAAATCCGGGTGAACACAACGCTCCGCGCCATGACGGCCTGCGCACGGACCGCTACACGCTGTCCTATATCTGGACCAGCGACGAATGGATGCTCTTTGACAACCAGAAGGACCCGGCCCAAATGCACAACGTCATCAACAAACCGGAATATGCGGAAACCGTGAAAGAACTCAAAACCCTGTACGGCAAGCTCCGCAAAGACTACCAGGTACCGGAAGGCTTCCCCGGGGCCACCGGCAAACTGGCCGTCAAGCCGCAGTGGGACTGCGCTCCCTCCAGAGATTGACGCCGCCATTCACCGTTCCTCCCGAAACAGGTTGTCCGGAACACGCCATTGACGACGGAGGGACAGGGTTTAAATCCTCACACAAACAACAACCATTACTATACGGCGCCGCATGAAATCAATTTTGCTAGCCGCAGCGTTCCTGGGTTCCCTCTGCTGGGCCGGAACCAATCCCTACAACATTATTCCGGAGCCCGTCAACGTGACGACAACTTCCGGAACTACCAAAAACATCAAAATCATCCATGAGCAAAAAGTCGCCGGACTGGGCAATGAAGGGTATGCCATGAAACTGACGCCCGGCGGCGTGGAACTCCGTTATACCACGCCCAACGGGAAGGCCATGGCCATGGCGACCCTGTTCCAGCTCCAGGACCAGCTTTCGGATACTCCTGAGGGCCTTCCCTGCGGCAGCATCCAGGATTCCCCCGACTTCGGCTGGCGCGGCATGATGGTAGACGTAGGCCGCTACCACTATCCCATGAAGGAGATCTACAATTTTGTGGACGCCATGCATTATTACAAATACAACGTCCTGCATCTCCATCTGACGGAAGACCAGGGCTGGCGTCTCCCCGTGCCGGGCTACGACAAGCTCCGCACCATCGGCGCCGTCCGCCCTTCCGCTCCGGAAAACCAGAACAATTCCCTGCTGGCCAATGAAGGCATGTATACCAAAAAGGAACTCCAGGACCTGGTAGCCTACTGCAAAGCGCGCGGTATCCAGGTGCTGCCGGAAGTGGAAATGCCGGGCCACAATATGGCCCTGGCCGCGTCCTATCCCGAATTCTGCTGCAACACCAAACGGGCCCAGGTATGGACGCACGGCGGCGTTTCCTCCAAGCTGATTTGCCCGCAGAAACCGGCCACCAAAAAGTTTCTTAAGGATACCTTCAATACCGTCCAGCAGATATTCCCTTTCCCGTACATCCACATCGGCGGTGACGAATGCCCCATGGGAGACTGGAAGAAATGCCCGGACTGCCAGGCCGCCCGAGCCAAAAAGGGCCAGGGGGATAATGTGGAAGTCCAGATGAGCGATTTCACGAAAAGCCTGACGGCCATGCTCTCCAAGCACCGGAAAAAGCCCATCCTTTGGTATGACATCAACAAGAGCTATTACCACAAGGGGGAAACCGTCATGTCCTGGCTGCCGGGAGAATTCCCGCGTTGCATTGATAAGACGAAGGAACAGGGCATCGACCTCATCGTCACCCCCCAGTTCAAGTACTACCTGGCGCGTACCCAGATGAAATTCCCGGCGGACGACGTGCGTGCCCGGCCCGGCGGAGCTCCCATCCTGCTGAAAGACTGCTACAACTTCGATCCCCGCAACGGACGGGACAAGAATGACGTCAAGCACATCAAGGGAATCAACCTCTGCATGTGGGCGGAATGGATTCCCTCCGGCGAATTGCTGATGTACATGACCTACCCCCGCGCCATGGCTGTTTCCGAAACCGCGTGGGGCAGCCACAAGAACCGTCCAAGCCTGGAAGAGTTTGAAAAGAAAATGGAAACCCACAAGAAACATTTCCAGAAGCGTTTCGGCTATACTCTGGAACGCACTGTGGAAAACAAACCCTACCGGGAAAAATTCATCACCCAGGAGGAAATCGAACGTATTAACGAGAATTATAAAAAGGGCCAGCAAAACGCGGACAAATAGCGTTTCCTTTTCTCTCGCCATCCTCTGATTTCTTCAAAGCCGGGGACGCGGACAACCGCGGATCCCCGGCTTTCTTTTCCCGCTTGACCGGAAAGCCCTCTTCCCTTCTAATCGTTCCGCCATGTTACACCTTTACGATACCCGCACCAGAACGGCCCAGGCCATTTCCCCCATGGATGGAAAAACACTGCGCTTTTACTGTTGCGGCCCCACGGTGTACGGCCCGGCCCACATCGGCAATTTCCGCACTTTCGTGATGCAGGACGTCTTCCGCCGCGTCCTGGAGCTGGGGGGGGTTCCCACCACGCACATTCGCAATCTGACGGATGTGGACGACAAAACTATCCGGGATTCTCAAAAGGCCGGCGTTTCCCTGGCGGAATTCACCGCTGGCTGGGCGGACCTGTTCCACCGGGACTGCGCCGCACTTAATTGCCTGCCACCCCATGCGGAACCCTCCGCCGTGGGCCACATTCCCGAACAGATACGAATGGTCCAAATACTGGTGGAAAAGGGGCATGCCTATGTCTCGGAAGATGGTTCCGTGTATTTCAGAATTTCTTCCTTCCCGGAATACGGAAGGCTTTCCCACCTGGACGAACGTGAACTGGATTTAGGAAAAACCGCCAATACCCGGTCCAACGCGGACGAATATGAAAAGGATTCCGTGGCAGACTTCGTGCTATGGAAGAGCCGCAGGCCGGAAGACGGCGACAACTTCTGGCCCTCTCCCTGGGGAGAAGGCCGCCCCGGCTGGCACCTGGAATGCTCCGCCATGATCCATAAATACTTCGGCAATGACTTCGATCTCCATTCCGGCGGCGTGGATCTGGTGTTCCCGCACCATGAAAACGAGGTTGCCCAGTCCCGCTGCGCCTGCGGCGGCGGTTTTGCGCGCCTGTGGTTCCATATCACGCACCTGCTGGTGGACGGCGGCAAGATGTCCAAATCCCTGGGCAACATGTACACCCTGGCGGACCTGGACAAATTGGGCCACAAGCCGTCAGCCGTCCGGTACGTGCTGGCGGGGGGCTATTACCGCCGCCCGCTGAACTTCACCCTTTCCTCCCTGGAGGACGCCAAAGCCGCGCTGAACCGCCTGTCCAAATTCGACGCGCAGCTCCGGAACGCCTCCGGAACGGACTCCGTTCCGTCCTATGAGGAATTCTGCGCAGCCCCCCCCGGAACCGGGCATCTTCCAGCCGGCCTGGGACAGCCTGAATGATGACTTGAACACTCCGGAAGCCCTGGGCCACGTCTTCAGCGCCATCAGGAAGGCGGATGTTCCCTCCCTGACTCCGGAGGAAGCGCGCCGCATGCGGAACGCCTTCCACTTCATTCTGGCCGCTTTCGGCATTCTTCTGCCGGAAGAGGAACAGGCGGAAGCGCCGGAGGACGTGCGCACCCTGGCGGAACAGCGCTGGCAGGCCAGGCAGAACCGGGACTGGGCGGAAGCCGACCGCCTGCGGGCGGAAGTAACGGCGCTGGGCTGGACCATCAAGGACCGCAAGGACGGGTACGACCTGGCGCGCAACTGAACGGCATGGACGCTTTCTCCCCTATTCCCAACCACACGGGCTTCACGGCCAGGAGCCTGTTCACGGATGCGCAGGGAACCCTGAAGGACGGAGCCTTCGCCAACATGGAACCCGGAGGCGGCGGCCCTCTTTCCCCGCACCGCCACGCCCACGCCCATTTATTCATCGTCACCCGCGGAACGGTCGTCATCCTGCTTGACGAAGAGGAAAAAACGGTCCGTGAGCATGAATCCCTGCTCGTGCCCGGCGGCGTCCGTCATGCCGTCTGGAACAGGAGCGCGGAACCGGCGGAAATCGTAGGCCTTACGCTGGAAGCCGCCCGCTCCCCCCCAACTACCTACAACCCGATGAACTCCCGCCAACGCACGCTGGGCCATGCCGCCGCCCTGATGACCATCCTGATCTGGGGGACCACCTTCGTGTCCACCAAGGTGCTTCTCCGGGACTTTACCCCCGTCACGGTGCTCTTCACCCGCTTCGTGATCGGGTACGCCTTCCTCTGGTGCCTGAGGCCGCGCCTGCTTCCGCTCTCCGGCTGGAAAAAGGAACTCCTGTTCGCGGGAGCGGGCCTCACCGGCGTCACCCTGTACTTCCTGCTGGAAAACATCGCCCTGACGTACACATTCGCCTCCAATGTGGGCATCATCGTGGCCGTGGTGCCTTTCTTCACGGCTCTTCTGGCCCACTTCCTGCTGAAAGGGGAGGGCTTCTCCCGCCGCTTCTTCCTGGGGTTCGCCGCCGCCTTCACAGGCATCTTCCTCATCATGGCGAACGGCGCCTTCGTGCTGGAACTGAACCCGGCGGGGGACGTGCTGGCTCTGGGCGCGGCCTTCGTCTGGGCGGTCTATTCCATCCTGATGAAAAAAATCGGCGTCAACACGTCCAACATGATCATCTGCACGCGCCGCATCTTCTTTTACGGCATCGTGCTGATGATTCCGGCCCTGTTCGTCCTTCCGGTGAACATGGACTGGCATCTGATGGTGAAGCCCGTCAACGCCCTCAATCTGCTGTACCTGGGCCTGTTTGCCTCCGCCCTGTGCTTCCTCTCCTGGAACCGCGTGGTGGAAATCCTGGGAGCCGTCAAATCCAGCGTGTACATTTACATGGTTCCGGTCGTGGCCGTAGTGGCCTCCGCCATCATCCTGGGGGAACGCCTGACCTGGATATCCCTGACGGGGATTCTCCTGACCCTCTGCGGCGTCACGATTTCCGAGTACAGGAAAAAAACGCGGAAGAGCGTCAGAGAAAAGGGAGAAAAGCCCGTTCTGCAAAAAGGCTGATTCCCCCTGCTTTCCGGAATCATGCTGTTTTTTCCAGGAAGAAAAACGGCTGGCGAATATTCCCGGACGGAATGCCTCCGGCGTTGCAACGCTTTCCGCCCCCAGAGGATGGCTGTTAGCGGATTAGATATCCGCAGACAACAAAATTTTTTGAAAAAAAACGAGTTTCACCGCGGGCAAAGGGGAATAATCAGAAATACGTTCAAGATGCAATGAAGTTCCGTATTCATGAATCATTGAGGATGTGTTCCATCATTCACTTCCATTTTCCCTTCTCCGTTACCGGATATCTAATCCGCTAGTATGGCGCGCATGAAAAAGCTCCTTTCCATCCCAGCTTTTTTACTGTGCATTTCCGGGGTACAGGCGGCAACGACATTGTATGAAACCCAGTTCCGCCAGACCGCCATCAATGTGGACAGTGACTTTCTGGACGGCGCTTCCGTCTCGCTCACCAATCCTTCCACATCCCTTTCCGGCAATTTGGCCGCGGACCTCCTTGTCCCCAATGTCCAAATGCAGAATAACAACGCCGGATGGACCGTTACCTTTTCCTTCACGGCTACGCAGGACATCATCATCTCTTCCCTGAACCTGGGCTTCCAATTCGTCACCGGTACCGGAACACGGCACGGAAACACAGATTCCAAAACGGGAACCGCTACCGTCACGCTGGCCGCCGGAGATTCCTCTGCCACGGCTGATCTGAGCTTCGAACGCGTCCAGGCCGACAAGAACGGCACGCCGACAGCGGACATCCAGCAAGCCTCCTTCAATACCCCGGTCACGGTCAAGGCGGGAGAAACCTTTACCCTCACCGTGAACGCCAAGGCACCCAACACCGGGGGCACCTTCCTGGGGCTTTCCCAACTGGCCCTCCACGGGGACGCAGTGCCGGAACCGGCCACAGCCTCCCTCGGACTGCTCGGACTGGCCGCCCTGCTCCTGCGCCGCCGCGTATAAGCGGGAGCATCATTTAATCTCTGCTTTATTCCTTTACTAAAACAGGACCGTCCCCCACCGGGAAACGGTCCTGTTTTTTTAAATAAAAATCCGCTCAATTTCCGGAAACGTTTCTTTCCGCCTCTTCTTCAATACGGGCTTCCGTCTCTTCAATCTTTTCTGAAAGATCGGCCCACTGCGTAAAACAGGTTTCCAACTGGCGGTCCGCCTGCTGGAACCGGGTGGTGAGCTCCATGACGGCCTCCGTATCAGCCGCCACCTCCGGACGTTCCAACTGGGAGGCGATCTCCGTCTTTTCCGTTTCCAGACGCGCTATCTCCGCTTCCAACTGTTCCAGTTTTTCCTGGAGGGGACGGAGCAGGCGCGCCTTTTTCTGGCGGATTTCCGCCTCCATGCGCCTGCGCGCCTTGCGGTCCGCCCCGGCTCCCGGGTCAGCCGCTCCGGAGACGGCAGACGCAGCGGAGGAAGCCAGAGCCTGGTCCCGCTCCACCTTCTCCAGATAATCGGAAACGTTGCCTATGTAAACGCGCGGTTTCTCTCCCGGCACGAATTCCAGCACCTTCGTCACAATGGGGTCCAGGAAGCTGCGGTTGTGGGAAACGATGCAGTAGGAACCCGGATATTCGGACAGCGCCTGCTGAAGCACCTGCTGGGACTGGATGTCCAGGTGGTTCGTCGGCTCGTCCAGAATCAGGAAATTGGCCGGATGCAGCAGCATGCACACCAGCGCCACGCGGGAGCGTTCCCCCCCGGAGAGCACGCCCACGCGCTTGTGCACGTCGTCCCCCCGGAACAGGAAGCAGCCCAGCAGGTTCCGCACCATGGGCGCGGATTCCCGCGTAGCGGCCGCCTCCACGCATTCCAGGACCGTTTTTTCCGGGTCCAGGTCATCGGCATGCGTCTGGGAGAAAAAAGCGATCTGCGTGTGGCGCCCCATCGTCACGCTCCCGGAGCTGGGCTCCTCCCCGCCGGAAATGAGGCGGGAAAACGTGGACTTGCCCGCTCCGTTCACCCCCACAATGGCGATGCGGTCCCCCTTTACGATTTCAAAATCCACATCCTCAAAGACGGAAATGGAGCCGTACCGCTTGGAAACCTTTTCCAGCCTGACCACGGAATGCGCGCCGGCAGGCGGGGTGGGAAAATGAAAATTCATCACGGCGTCATCCTCCTCCACCTCAATCAGCTCCACCTTCTCCAACTGCTTGATGCGGGACTGCACCAGGGAGGCCTTGGTAGCCTTGTAGCGGAACCGGTCGATGAACTCCTTCGTCTTGGCGATTTCCCGTTCCTGGGCCTTTTTCTGGCGCAGCAGAATCTCCTTCCGCAGCACGCTTTCCTTCAGGAAATAGGAAAAATTGCCCGCGTACTCCTCCGCGCGCCCGTGGTAAAAGGCAATCGTTCGGGAAACCAGGGAATCCAGCAGCGCGACGTCGTGGGAAATGAGGATGATGGCCCCCCGGTAGGTGCGCAGGTACTGTTCCATCCACCGCTGGGATTGAATGTCCAGGTGGTTCGTGGGTTCGTCCAGCAGCAGCACTTCCGGTTCCCGGAGCAGCAGCTTGGCCAGCGCAATGCGCATCTGCCAGCCGCCGGAAAATTCCCCGCAGTCCCGGTCAAAGTCCCGGTCCTTGAACCCCAGGCCGCGCAGGATGGACTCCGTGCGGGGGCGCAGCCGGGCGGAATCATGGGCGTGCAGCACCAGCTCCAGTTCCCCGATCTCGTTGAGCACTTCGGAATAGGCGGCGGAACGGGGGTCCAGTTTCTCCATCTCCTGCGTCAGGGCGTCAATGCGCTCCTGGAGGTCCATCAGGTCCGCAAAGGCGGACATGGCCTCGTCAATCAGCCTGCGCCCGCGGACATGGATGCCCTCCTGGGGCAGATAGCCCACCTGGGAGTGCCTGGACTTGATGATGGAGCCGGAATCCGGCTCATTCAGGCCGGCCATGCACTTCATCAGCGTGGACTTGCCCGCGCCGTTATGCCCCGCCAGGGCAATTCTTTCCCCATCCTCCACCGTGAAGGAAAGATCATTGAACAGGACGCGCGCGCCGTACTGCACGCGCAGATTTTGAACGGCCAGAACCATGTACCGAATGAGTAGAGAGAGGAAGGCGGCGGAACGCGGCGTTGCATCGCCTGTTCCGCCGCCAGGAAAAGCCGGATAAGCTTATTTGTCCAGAACCTTGTTCCACGCGGCGATGCGGTCGGCCTGCTCCGTGAACAGATCATCCGCGCCATCTTCAATCGTGATACCGGAAATGGTATCCCCCTGCCCGATGGAATCCACCACGTCCTGGCCTTCCGTCACCTTGCCGAAGACGGTGTGCTTGCCGTTCAGCCAGTCGGTAGGTACATGCGTGATGAAGAACTGGGAACCGTTGGTGCCGGGGCCCGCGTTCGCCATGGAAAGCACGCCGGGGCCGTCATGCTTGAGGTCCGGGCGGCACTCGTCCTCAAAACGGTAGCCGGGGCCTCCCATGCCCGTGCCGGTGGGGTCGCCGCCCTGGATCATGAAATTCGGAATCACGCGGTGGAACTTGAGGCCGTCATAGAAGCCCCTGGAAGCCAGGTTCAGAAAGGAAGCCGCCGTCACGGGCGTCTTGGAAGCGAATACCGTCAGCTTGATGTCGCCCTTGGAAGTGTGGATGGTGATATTCTTGTCAGTTGCCATGGGTGCATGTTAAACGCGCGGAAAGGCATGGTAAAGACTGTATTGCGTGCTGCCGCCGGGCCTGCGCCCCCATTTCCCCGCCAGCCTCTTTTCCTCCTTTTCCATGCCGGGCAAGGAGGCCGCCCCCGCGGCGCCTACCTGTCATGACGGGCCCTAATGACAGGAGGAACGGTTGATTTTCTACCGGAAAGGGCCGAATTTGAATGATATGAGCGAAGAATTGGTAGAAGAATTCGTTACGGTTGAATCCATCTTTGTCCGTGGGCGCAACTGCCTGACGCTGAAGGCGAAATTCTCTCCCCTGTTCACAGACTACTACCTTCATCTCATGCAGTACGGCCTGCGTAACGAGGAACCCTACGACAGCCTGCTGAAAGAGCTGATGGCCTACTTCACCCTCTACATGGTCGCGCGGCCCTGGGCGGAACAGCACGCCTGGACGGTCAACCTCAGAACGCCCGCCGTAGCCAACCTGTTCGTTACGGGCTCCTCCCTGACGGAATCCGTAGTGGGGCGCATCTTCACGCAGGACATCAAGGAGCCTGAGGAAAACACGCTGTACTCCACCCTGCTCCGCAAGGGCTTTGAACCGCGGTACTCCGTCGTCCCCATTCCGGGAACCTCCCCCGCCCGGTGGGTGGAGGAATTCTACAAGCAGAGCGAACAGAGAAACGCGCGCTGCATTGAACTGCCGGATGAATGCTACACCATGGTGACGGCCCAGCCGGACGCGGATGAAGAATGGCTGAATTCTCTAACCCGGGAAAAAATGGCCCATCTGGAAGAAGATGAAGATACCCGAGTACTGGAAACGCGCCGGTTCCGCTTTTACTGCGGCTGCACGCTGGACCGCATCCTGCCGACGCTCAAGGCGCTTCAGGAAAGGGAGGAAGACCTGTTCCAGGGGGAAGAGGCGCTGGAAGTCACCTGCCCCAGGTGCGCCGCCATTTACCGTGTGACGAAAGAAAATCTGGAAGATTGAGACATACATGATTTCTTTCTGACAATTAGCCTTTTCGGCAGCGAATTTCGTGCTTAAACTTTCCCCGTGCCGACTTGTCCGAAGTGTTTACATAATTTCCACCGCGGGGCGGAATCATTGTGCCCTCACTGCGGCTTTTCCCTGGAAAACCTGGACAAGAAATACGGCAGGGACTCCATCCCCTACCGCCGCGTATGCGACAACGCCGGCGCCCTGCGGCAGCAGGACCGCGTAAAGCTGAACGCCCTGCTGGAAAAACTGGAGCGCCGCATTCCCCCCGTCCTCCTTTCCGTCTATTTCCCCAACATCCTGGAGCCCTTTTCCCTCATTCCCCACAGCTTCTGGATGATGAACCACCTGACGGTGGACGAAGCCGGCTTCCCCAACCACCAGGGCCCGCTGGACCCCCAGTGGCTCCTGATTCTGGTATTGGACGTGCGGACGGACACGGCCTGCTTCATGTGGGGGTATGAACTGGATCCCTACGTAGAGCCGGACCTGATCAACAAATCCATCATGAAGGCCCGCATCCCCCTGCGGGAAAGCATGCTGCTCCAGGCCGTGGGCTCCATCATGAAAGACGCCGTCCAGCTCGTGGCCCGGAAGGCGCGCTCCAAGGTCAGGCACCCCATGCGCTACGGGTTGACGCCCCCTCCCCCCGCAAACCGGAAAGGAGGCGGCCTATGAGATTCCTGCTGTTCCCCTTCATGCTGGCGGCGGCCATGTGCTTGGCCCCGGCGCAGGAACTCCCCGCCCTTAAATGGAACGCCCGTGACCAGCAATCCCTGATGAAGGGCACCTGGTGGGAGGCCAACGCACCCCTTCTGCCCCCTGTGGATGCGGCTGTGGCCCCTTCCGCCTCCGTCCCGGAACCCTCCGCCAATGCAGACTCCCCCGCTGTGGACCCTGTTCCGGAGGATTTCACGGACGTCAACGAATACTTCCTTCCGGACTACATCCGCACCTCCACGGGCCTGATCGACCCCCAGAAGCTTCTCACGGAAGTGGAGAGCAATGACGTCATTGAACTCATCAAGCTCATCAAATCCCGTTACAACGTCAACCTGTTCGTCAGCATCTTCGCGGCCGGGCAGAAAGTCCCCCCTTCCGTCAACGCCCCCACAATCGCCCGCCAGATATTCAAAAACAAGGAACGGAACCTGCTCCTCCACTTCCACATGGGGGACATTAAAAGCGCCCAGATCGCGCTGGATCCGGAGTTGAGCGCCCAGCTCGGGGATGCGGGGCGGCGGGACCTCCTGTACCAGGTGAAGCAGGACGCCTCCCGGTTCACCAACCCGCAGGACGAGCTTGTTGAAGCCATGATTTCCCTGGCGCGGAGGACAGAGGCGGACATGGCCTCCGCCCCCAAGCCTTCCCTGCCCGCGCTGGACCCGGACAACCCCGCCAGCATCCCGGAAGCCAACATCACCATCCAGGAGCCGGAGGAAGCGCGTGAATCCCATCTGCACGCCATGATGAAGGCCTGGATGTCCTTTGCCCTGGCCAATGTAGCCGGCATCATCCTGCACGCCTCCGCACTGGTGGCCGTAGTGGCGCTCTGGCTGGTCTGGAAAAACAAAAGAGTGGTGCGTCTGCTGCCGTCAGAACCGGACAAGCGCCTGGGCGCTCCGCACGGCGCCTCCCAGAGCCGTCCCGTAAACTACTGCATGCAGGACGGCCGTGGACCGGACTCCATCGGCCGCAGGCAGATGCGCCAGCACATGCGCGACGTCTCATGACAGAACCATCTCCAACCCCCGGCATCCGCGCCGCCCTGAACGGCGCGGGAGAACTGGAACTCACCATGGTGAACGCCCCTGCGGGAGCCGTCATCCGGATGGACGTTAATGCGGCTTCCCCCCGCATGCTCTGCACGCAGGGCCGCTACCTGGCTCCGGTGCAGGCCCCGCCCGGCACGCGCATCCGCTTCCGCCTGTTCCAGGGGAAGCGCGGTCTGACGGCCCCGGAAACCTTCATCATGCCCGGAGCTCTTCCCGCCCAGCCCGTTCCTTCCGCGCTGATTCCCTGCACCCAGAACAGGGACTTCATGATTTACGACTGGGCGGCCCGGCACGAAGCCGCTTGCCGCGCGGTGAGGAAAACGCATCCGGACCTCCTCTTCATCGGAGACTCCATCACGCATTTCTGGGGAGGGCCTCCCGTGGACGAACCGCACCGGGACATCCTCCAGAAATCTCCGGAAACCTGGAGCCTGTGCACGGAGGGAATGAGGGCGGTCAATCTGGGCTTCGGCTATGACCGGGTGGAAAACGCCCTGTGGCGGCTCCGCCACGGCGAACTGGACGGAGCGGCGGACGATGCCGTCTGCGTGGTGCTTCTTGGCACGAACAACCTCGCGGAAAACACGGACGGGGAAATCCTCCAGGGCATCCGCGCCGTCTGCGGGGAAATTACCGGAAGGCTGAAAAAGGCCGTCATCATCCTCCAGGGCTTCTACCCGCGCAACAGCGCCCGTAAAGATACCGCGGAACGCATTGCCGCCATCAATCTCCTCCTGAACCGTCTGGCCGCAGAACAGGGCTTCCTGTACACGGAACCGGGCCGCGTCATGGCGGACGCCGCAGGACACGTTCCGGAAAAACTCTCCAGCGACGGGCTGCATCCCTCCGCGGCCGGCTATGAGCGCATCGCCGCCGTGCTGGCCCCCGTCATCAGGCAGGCCGCGGAACGGAAAAAATGACGCCGCCAAGAAACCGGACCCGCTTTCCGGTGTTTTTATTCATGGAAACCTCAGCAGAAACACCACAATGAACGAACAGGACGATACAAAACTCTGGCAGATTCTGGGCCATGCCTCCCAGCCTGCGCCGGGGGATGATTTTGCCCGCAGGGTCATGATGCGTATTGCCGGGGAAGAACACGCCACCGCCGTTCCGGTGGAATCCATCCACCACTTCAAGCGGAACTCCTTCCGCATCTGGGGCGCCGCGGCGGCGGCCCTGGTGGCTGCCGTCATCGGCATTGCAGCCCTGATGGAACCCTCTGCTCCGGAAACGGCTCCCCTCTCCATCGCCACCCTGAACATTGACGATGTGCTGGTGGAAGAAGCCGGCCTGGCTCTGGGCCAGGAAAACCTGGTGGACGCTCTCTGCGTGCTGTCCTCCACGGAAACGGGCGTCATCTCCTCGGACAACATCCAGGACCTCCTTCTGTAACTCCGGAAACGGAAGCATTCTTCGTTCCCGGCCCAGGGAGCGGAAACTCTTCGCCGGGCAAACCGGATTTCTTTCCTCCCCGTCCCGAATCCGCCTTCCTGAAAACCGGTTTTCTCCGTAAACGGGAACACCGGACACCGGAACCGTAGGAACGCCGCGCTGCCCCGGCCCCCACTGTTATAAAGCCTTTTCTCTTCCGGCCATGGCTGTGCCTCCCCCGGTCTTTCCAGTCTCCATCCGGAACGGAAGGCAGAGTTTCCAAACCTTCTACCTGGCCCCGGAACTGGTGGAGAAAACGGCCATCCGGACGGGGAAAATTTCCGCTGCCGACGGTTCCCTTTGACGTGCACGCCCGTATCGTTTACAACGGGTTTACTCCATGCAGGACTTCCTTTCCACCGTTATTCTCCTGTTCATCGTCATTGATCCCGTGGGACTGGCCCCGATGATTCAGGGAATGCTGAAGAAATATTCGCCCGCCCAGCAGAAGGCCATTCTGATGCGGGAGCTTGTGTTTGCCCTGAGCCTGCTGCTCCTGTTCTTCTTCTCCGGGAAATTCCTGCTGGACCTGCTGGGGCTGGAACCGTCCACCCTGAATATTTCCGGGGGCATCCTGCTGTTCCTCGTGGCGCTGGGCATGGTCTTTCCCGCCAAGGACATGCTCTCTTCCGCCGGACGCACGACCGGACAGGACGAACCTTTCATCGTTCCCATCGCCATGCCCCTGATGGCCGGCCCCTCCTCCCTGGCCATCATCATGCTGCACGCCTCCCAGAGCCCGGACAGCATCTCCCAGATGACCTATGCCGGCGCCATCGTGACTGCCTGGTTCCTCTCCGGACTGGTGCTTTTCATCGCGCAGAAGTTCCTGCGCCTGCTGGGGGAAAAAGGGACGATCGCCCTGGAACGGATGATGGGCATGGTGCTTATCATGATTTCCGTCCAGATGTTTATGAACGGCCTCGCCGGATATGGCGTAAAATAGGAAAGGGCTTTCACCATGCTTTGGCTCCTGCACGGTAACCTGGGATCTCCGGCGGACTGGAAGCCCGCCATGGAAGCCCTGCGCGCCGGAGGAATAGAAGCCCGCGCCCTGAACCTGTGGAAGTATCTGGAATGCTGCCCCAAGAGCCTGGAGGAGATGGGGCGCGTGCTGTGCTCTGAAATAGCCGCCCAGGACAAGCATCCCTGGCTCTGCGGTTATTCCCTGGGAGGCAGGCTGGCCATGCAGGCCGTTCTGGCCCATCCCCCTCTCTGGAAAGGCGCCGTATTTGTCAGTGCCAATCCCGGGCTGGAGGATGAAGCGGAAAAAGCCGCGCGCCGCGCAAAGGATGCGGAATGGGCCGTCAAATGCCTCTCCGCTCCGTGGGAGGATTTTTTAAAGGAATGGGACGCGCAGGGCGTATTTGAAGGCGGCCCGCCGCCTCCGGACCGTTCTTCCCTGAAACCGTGGCGCAAATCCATCTCCCGCGCTTTCATCGACTGGTCCGTGGGCGCCCAGGAAAACCTGGCCCCGCTCCTGAAGCAGTCCCCTGTTCCCCAGTTATGGATAGCCGGGGAGCGTGATCCCAAATTCACTGCCCTGGCCCGTCGTGCGGCGGGGGAACAAGCCGTCATCATCCCCCGCGCCGGCCACCGCCTTCCCCTGGAAGCTCCGGCGCGGCTGGCGGAAAGCCTTCAACAATTCATCCTGCAAAACCCATGAACGATCCCAAAATACCGGACGCGGAAGATTTGAGACAACTGGTGGAGGAAATCGCGCAGACACACATCCCCTTCGGCATGTACGGCCCCGCCAAGTACCCTCCCAAGGGCTGCCCGCTGATGGACGTACCCCAGGAATACCTAGCGTGGTTCCAGGCCAAGGGCTTTCCCAAGGGAAAACTTGGCCGCCTGATGGAACAGTGCCTGCTGCTGAAGGGTAACGGGCTGGACCCGCTTTTTGACCCCTTCCGCAAAGCCAACGGCGGACGGACGAAGAAAAACGCCCGCCGCCGCGTGTGGGATTTTGAGAGCGAATAACTTTCCCTCCGGAAGGAACGCATTCTTCCTGCGTCATCAGGAGGGGGGAACGAGCTTCACTTCCCGCCTTGTCCCGTCCTCTTCCGTGACGGCCAGCACATAAAACACCCGGTCCTCCTTCTTCCCGCGCGTGACGGTAATGGTCAGGCTGCCGCGGGACAGCTTCACGCCATCCTCCGGAACGGAGAAAACGCCCAGCTTTCCCAGCAGTTCAAGCGCCCTGGCGCCGTCCCTCACACGGATGGTCTGGCCGTCGCCTGAAATTTGCTTCTTCACGTCCCGCCACGCGGCGGCCAGCTGGCCCGGTTCCCTCTGCTGCATCTCCGCCCGGGAAAGAGGGGGCAGAGCCATGCAAAGCACGGCGGACAGCATGATCAATAGTCTCTTCATGACAGGGAGGCGGCGGGGAGTTGCTTGTTAATGGTAGCCTGGAACTTTTCCAGGGCCTGCATGGCGTGGTCGGAAGCCTTCCGGTCAATGGAAAGCTTCAACCCGCAGTGGGGGCATTCAATGCCGCCGGACAACAGGTCCGGAATGGTCGTGGGGAAATACACTCCGCATTTGGGACAGTCAAGCCCCGGAGTGCGCTGGTAGGAATAAGTGGTTTTCTGGTCCATGTTTTTTTCTTTCAATTAGTTATTTTTTCTCCTGGGAGGGAGAATCTTCATAATGCGGCCTGGAGGTCAGCTGGAGGAATTGGGACAAGCCGGAAGGCATGTCCGCCTGCTGCATGGTGACATGGATTTTCATGTTCGCCTGCAGGGAGGAAGAGGAGGACCCCCTCCCGGACTGGGGCGCCAGGGAAGCGCGGAAGTTCAGGCCGTCATCCTGCCCTTTCCCGGCGGGGGAATCCACCTCCCCCTTGTTCAGGGAAAAACGTTCGTCCGGAGCGGAGGCGACTGCGTCAATGATATTGATGTCAAAGTCAAAGTCCGCCTGCTTGATTTGCAGCAGCGGCAGCGTCACCAGGCTGATGAGCGGCACGCTTACTTTCTTCTCCGCTCCGCCGGAAGCGTCGCTGTCCGTAAAATTAAAGCTGATGAGCCTCAGCGCCCCCGTGGAACCGTCCGCAGGATTGTAGGACTCAAAAGCCAGGGACATGAAATGCTTCATGTAGCGTTCCGTGGACATCGCGTCCGCATCAATCGTCGCGACCAGCGGGGCCGAGATCAACTGCTGCAGGCTCATGATGTGCCCGTTCACCTTGTTGTTTGTAGAATCACTCATAATAATATCACTATTGTGCGGCCAGTCCGGAAACGTCATTCTGCTCCGCCAGGACGGCGGGAACGGCGGCGGGCGCGATGTTGAGGTGAAGCGTCTGGATGGAGTTCTCCGGCATCTTTTTCAGCTTTTCCGTCTCCACCTCCACGTCCACCACTACATTGCTTACCTGCCGGGTGAACGCATACTTTTCCGCAAGCACGTCAATGAAGGAGGAGAGGCCTTCCCGGAGGTTCGTGCGGCACTCCTGCCTGAGGGCATCCCCCTGGGCACCCTGAAACAGGTCGGCCAGATCGGGATTGTCCATGAATTCCTTCTCCGCCACATCCGCCAGAAGCTCCGCCAGCAATCCCTTGTCCAGTCCGGAGTCCGCCCGCAGGAGGGCCCCCTCATGGCCGGAAACAGCCGCAGTGATCTTCTTCCCCAGGTAGAGGCAGAAATTCCTTTTCCACTGTTCCTCCCTGGCAAGCAGGGAGGAAAAATCACTTCTCGCCTCATCCGCCGGGAGATTGGAGTGCACCACGGCCATCACAATGGAACGGATGGCATACGCAGGCACCCGCTCCGCCAGTTCCTGCTGGAACAGGCTGCACTGCTCCGCATCCAGCACCTGCCTCTCCTCCACCCCGGAGGTTCCCGTCACCGCATACTTCAAATCGAATTCCAGGGACCCTATCTGGGCGCTGGGAAGCTGGAAGCCACGCACACCACCGTGCTTCCCGTACTGGCGTGCCAGCCCCGCCGCATGGCAGTTCGCCGCGTGCTGCGCTTCGATAATGTCCCTAAGCAGGGATTCGACAATCAGATTCAGACGAGACATGGCTCTGGGATGGAAGAGAAATCGTTATGCTCCGGTTATTGTGCAGGCGTAGCGGCCACGGCCACCTTCCTCTTGAGCTCTCCGGCGCTCACCGTGCAGTTCCTGGCGTCTTCCTTGGAAATCGTGTATTCCTTGCCGGAATCCGTTTTCACAATCTTGGCTTCATTCCCCGCACCGTTATCAAACGGGTCCGTGGCGTCCCCTATCCGGAGAGTGATAGCATCCGGCTCAAACAGGCCTTCCTTGTTCTTGTAGGAGGTCATCAGCTTCACGCTTCCATCGTCCTGGATGGCATGCTGAACCTCCAGGGAACCAGTGGGAGATACCACGGAAATGCTGTTGTTCAGCATTTCCAGCACCTTGGCCATCCCGGCGGGCATGCTGTCCTGTCCGGCATGAACGGCCACGTCCATCGTGTACTCCACGCTGTACTTGGAGTCCTTCGTGGCGGAGGAGTCCTTCTTGCTGGAATAGCTGGCGTTCATGCTGCCGCGCGCCCAGAAGCATCTTGCAGAGGCGGAAACACTGGTATCTACGGAGCTGGAGGAATTCTCCGTCTCCGTACTGGCGGCGGAAGCGCTGATATTCGCCTTGAAGTTGATGTCAATGGAGTTGATGGCGATGTAGGGAATGGGAACGATGGTCAGAAGGGGAACCGTAATCTGGGCCATGTGGCCGTCCTTGATGAACTGGAAGGAGACATTCACCGTCTTCTTCTCTTCTCCTTCCGTGTACAGACCCACATTTTGGATGAATTCCCAGGAGGTCCGGGCCGCCTGGGCCTGGGCTTCCACACAGGCGACCAGGGGACCGCCGATGATGTTGCCGAAAGGCAGCGACTTGAGGGAGGAGGTCGCCACATCTGCTGCTGATTTGTCAATTGCCATATTATTTTATTTTCTGGTTGAGGTTAATATGAGGTGCCGCCTTTTGGCGACGTTGTGATCATGGGGTCATTCCGGCGCTTTTTCTATCCCGCCTGTCCGGAAGAACTGTTCCACTTTCCCGCGGCGCCGGCGGCCATGGCCGGGGTCTATTTGGAAAACGACAGCATGTTCAGGCTTCCCAGCACTTTCTTTTTCATGAACTTGCTGACGGGGATGGAAACATTCCCCACCTGAAGGAAATTACCCGCAATGGACTCTATGTGTAATTTATTAACCAGATAGGAACGGTGCACGCGGATGAAATATTCCCCGTCCAGGTGCTCGGCCACCCGCGCCAGCGGGGCGGATACCAGAATGGACGACATGCCGTGCACGTGCAGCGTGCAGTAGCTTCCCCCCGCCTCCACATACAGGATATGCTTCATCAGGATGCGCTGGAACCCGTCGTTCATTTTGACGAACACCATGGGGTTTCTGGACAGGGAAAATCCGGCGGGCCTCCCCAACAGCGGCGTAAGGGAGTCATCCTTCATTTCCATGATTTCCAGCTTGTCTCCGTGCTCCACCGGTTCCGGCGCCGGGGCATAACAGATCCTATCTTTTTTAGTGACTTTAATAAATTTAATGGTCATTCAAAAATCATAGCAAAAACTTTAAATACTCAATAAATTCATCAATGAACAGCAGAAATGACCTTCTGAAACCAAATTTATCTCTTCTGAACGGCCATTGGAAACCGTGCCTTACCAACGCATTCAGGCCGCGGAAACCGTATTCCGCGGCCTGAATGGCACCCGTCTCTGCCGGGAAAAAACCTAATTCATCAGCGCCTGGTGCCTTTTCAGCAATTCCACCGTCAGCGGTTCGGGAAAGGCCTTCACGTTGGACGACCTGGCATCCTCCCTAAAGTTTTCCCCCTCATACAGCGGCACGGGGTAGACCTTGAGGATGCCGGGGCGGGCGGTCCGGACAAGCGTCTCCGCCATCTTCATCGCCAGGGGATTGCCCCCCGCGCCCTTGTCCGTCACGCAGACGGACTCCGTTAGCATGAAATTGCCTTCCGCCGGGTCCACGTAATCAATGGGGAGGCCGGCCTTCCTGTCCGCTACGGCCTGGTGGCGCAGGCCGAAGGCAATCGCCACCTCCCCGGCGCGCACCTTTTTCAGCGGTCCGGAACCGGAATTTTCCAGATGGGGCCCCGCGTTCTCCATCATGCCGTGCAGCAGGCGCCCCGCCTCCTGTTCCCCGTACGCGCTGACCAGGGCCTGGACCATCAGCCATGCCGTGGAGGAACTGCGGATATTGGGGATGGAGATGAAGCCCTTGTACGCCGGACTTGCAAGGTCTTTCAGGGAGGCGGGCCGGGGCAGCCCGTTCTCCTGAAGCGCCCTCGTATTGATGAAAATGGCCCCTTCCTGCGCCGTAAGGGGCGCGCAGAAACCGGGCGTCTTTTCCAGGGCATGGAACGTGAAGGAGAGGGGGGCGAACATCCGGTGGGCCTGCTGGGCGCTTTCCAGGTAGTAGGTGGAGGCGGTAATCACATCCGCCTCAATGTTGCTGCCCTCCGCCATGATCTTTCCGCCCAGCTCCGAGGTGCTGAAGGAGGAAAAAATGTACTGTCCGGAAAATCCGGCCCTGTCCAGGGCGTCCTGCATGGCTAGCCGGGATTCTTCGTCCGCGTTGGAGTAAATCACTACCTCCGGGCCTTGATTGCAGCCGCCCAGGCACAGAAGGACTCCGGAAACGACGGCAAGCGCGCAGGCAATCATGGTGGACTGTTTTTTCATGACGGTATTTTATTGTTTTTTGGTGCATCTGGCGGCAATGCCGCCCAGAATGACCCTGGCCAGGATATTCGTGGCCAGAATCAGGAGGGACATCACAAAGATGGAATCAAACTGCGCGTAATGCTGCAATTCCTTGATCTTGGTGGTCAGCACGGCCGTTCTGGCGCCCACCAGGAAGATGACGGCGCTGATCGTGATCATGCTGTTGATGAAGTAATAGCTGAACATTTCCAGCACGGTTCCCAGCGAATTGGGCACCACAACCCGGCACAGGGTTTTCAGCCAGGAATCACCCATCAGGGCGGCCGTGGCCTCCCAGCCCTTGTTCATTTTCTCCAGCGAACTCTTGCCCATCAGGTAGGGCGTGGTAAAGAAATGGACCACGTTGCAGAGCACCAGAATCAGGAAGGTGTTTTGCAGGCTGGTTCCCGTGAAGGCGAACAGGAACGCCAGGCCGAGCACCATGCCGGGAATGGTGTTGGTCACCACGGATATCCCATCAACCGCGCCGCGGGCCACCCTCCCCAGGCCGGAGCGCGCGGAGGCCAGCGCCGCGCCGTAGGAAAGCAGGGTGCCCAGCAGAGCGGTCAGCAGGGCCACCCACAGGGAATTGCCGTAAATGGAGAGCAGGCCGCGGGAAGAGAGGATGCGGGTGAACCGGTCCATGGAAAATTCCACCTCATAAGGCCAGTTTCTGACGAAAGGCACCACGAACATGACCGCAAAAACCGCCGCAATGGTTCCGATGACGGCCAGGGACCCGGCACCGCACACGGCGTCCCTCAGGCGGCTTTTGACGATGTCCTGGCGGCAAATCCTGTTGTACCGGAAATTGTACCGTTCCAGGTAATTGATCAGCAGGATGCTGATGATGGACGGCAGCAGCATGGAAACGGCGACCGCCGCGCCGCCGCCGAAGTTCGGGATGGCCCCCAGCATTTCATTGTACAAATGGATGGCCACCACGTCAAAACTGCCTCCGATGGAGGCGGGAATGCCGAAGTCCGTAAAACTCAGCGTGAACGACTGGATCAACGCCGCCCCCAGCGTACCCACCAGCGGCCTCACGGCCGTTCCCAGGAAAGTGCGAACGGGGCCGTCCCCCATCACCTTGGAAACGATGGCGAAGTTCTTGTCTACATACTTGAAGGTGTTGTTAATCAGCAGGAAGGCGATCGGCAGCGTGTAAATGGTGTAGCCCAGCAGCATTCCCTGGAACCCGTAAATGTCCAGCATCTGGAACCCCAGCAGCCGCGTCAGCAGCCCTTCCCTGCCGAAGGAGTAGATGATGACGAAGCCGTACGTGATGGTGGGCAGGAACATGGGCGCCACCGTCATTCCCGCGATGAACTTGCGGAACAAGGGCAGCAGCCCCGTATTGTTCACGGCATACGCCAGGAAAAAGGCCAGCGCGGTGGTCAGCGCCGCGGAAACCCCGGAAATCAGAAAACTGTTCCGGAAGGATTCCAGGAATGCCGGGCTGGCCAGCATGGCCGTGTAATTCCCCAGGCCGGATTCCCCGCCTACCAGGAAGGACTTGCCCAGCAGCAGCGCCATGGGCAGGACCAGGAAGACGGAGAACACCAGGGCAACCGCCCAGAACACGCCCCGGATTTCTATCTGGGTTTTATGCATAGGAACCCTCAAAGAGGGAAAGAATGTTATTCCTCTTGATCTCCAGCTGGTTCAGGATGAACTGCTTCACAAAGCTGTTGCTGGGGCTGGAAATGATTTCCCGCGGCGTGGAATACTGGGAAATGCCTCCTTCGTTCAGGATCAGCACCCGGTCGGACAGGGTAAGGGCCTCCTCCGGGTCATGCGTCACGATGATCGTGGTCAGGTTGTACTCCCGGGCAATCGTCTTGATGCGGGACTTGATGGACTCCTTGATGACGCCGTCCAGGGCGCTCAGAGGTTCGTCCAGCAGCAGGATGCGGGGTTTCATCACCAGCGTGCGGGCCAGGGCCACGCGCTGCTTCTGGCCGCCGGAAAGCTGGTCGATGCGCTTGTCCAGATGTTCGCTCAGGCCCAGCAGCTCCACCAGCTCCCGCACCTCACGGGGGGAGCTGGCCCCCGGCTTGTTCTTCAGGCCGTACGTGATGTTCCGGTAGGCGTTCAGGTTGGGGAACAGGGCGTAATCCTGGAACACGATGTTGAAACCGCGCCGCTGCATGGGCGTGCCGCTCACGTCCTCCCCGTCAAAAAGGATCTGGCCGCCGTCCAGTTCCGCCAGCCCCAGGATGACGTTCAGCAGCGTAGTCTTTCCGCTGCCGGACGGCCCCAGGATGGAGACGATCTCCCCTTTCCGGATGTCCAGGCTGATGCCGTTCAGAATGGGAACTCCGTTATAGACTTTCTTGATATTTTTCAACTGTAGCATGGTAAACTCCTGGCCGCCGCAGCGGCCCGCTGGGATTGATGGATGGGAAGGGAACTATTTGTTCCGGCGGATATCCGCCACGGCCTCCGCCAGGCGGCGGAAATCGTCCGGGAATACGTCCCCGATATTGCCGATGCGGAAGGTAGGGGCTTCCGAAATCTTGCCGGGGTAAATGACGAAGCCCCGTTCCTTCAAGGCCTCGTAAAACTTCTGGAAATCAAAATCCTCCTCCGGGTACAGGAAGGACGTGATGATGGGGGACTGGAGCTCGTCCGGAAGCAAGGTCCGGAACCCGCTCCGGCGCATTCCCTCCACCAGCGCCGCATGGTTTTCCCGGTACCGGGCATGGCGGGCTTCTATGCCGCCCTCCTCTTCCAGCTCCTTCACGGCCTGGAAGAAGGCGCGCACCACATGCGTGGGAGAGGTAAAGCGCCACTTGCCATGGCCCTTTTCCATCTCCGCCCACTGGTCGTACAAATCCAAGGACAGGGAACGGGAGACCCCCTCGCACCGGGACAGGGAGGAGCGTCTGGCAATGACGAAGCCGAAACCCGGAACGCCCTGGATGCACTTGTTCGCGCTGCTGACCAGGAAGTCGATTCCCAGCTTGCGGATGTCAATGGGAATGCCGCCGAAGCTGCTCATGGCGTCCACGATGAACGTCAGGCCGCGACCGCGGATCGCCCTGGCGACGGCCTCCACCGGATTCAGAATGCCGGTGGTGGTCTCGCAGTGCACCATGGCCAGGTGGGAGATGTCCGGGTGTTCCTCCAGCGCGCGCCGCACGGCCTCCGGCGTTACGGGCACCGTCTCCTTCAGGGAAACGAGGACGTGATTCAGGCCATGGCGGCGGGCGATGTCCCCCATGCGCTTGCCGTACGCACCGTTGGCGACGATCAGCAGCTTGTCCTGCGGCCTGACGGCGCAGCTCAGCGTGGCTTCCACGGCATAGGTGCCGCTTCCCTGTAAAAGAACGGTGGTGTATTCGCCGTCCAGTCCGGCCAGCTTCAAAAGCTGTTCCCGGATGACGGTGACCACGCCCTCGTTGTAATCCTTGTCCCAGGTGCACCAGTCCTGAAGCATGGCCTGGCGGACGGATTCGGAAGTGCTCAGCGGGCCGGGGGTAAGAAGAAGGTAATTTCTCATGGCAGATGAATGGTTGAAAGGCTAGCGGTTCATGGAGGCGTTGATCTCCTCAATGCAGGCGGGCAGTTCACGAATGGAATCCAGCACGTAATGCGCTCCCGCGTCCAGCATGCGGCGGCGCACTTCCTCCTTCATTCTGTTCAATTCTGCGGCGGGCATGGCCTCATATTCCTCCTCGCTCAGGCCCAGTTCATTGCTGCCCGTGATGATGCCCACGGTGTGCACTTTCGCACTCAATCCTTCCCGGATATCCGCCATCGTATCGCCCACCTTCACCACCTGGTCCACGGAGGGGATCTCCAGGTCAATCATGTTCCGGTAAACCATGTACGGCGCGGGACGGCCCGCGGGAACTTCATCCGGCGTCACCAGGTTGTCCACCACATAACCCCGGGCGGCAGCCCCGGGACGCACGATGTCCATCATCTCCGCCGTGTAGCCCGTGGTGGACCCGACTTTGATGCCCCGGGCCTTCAGCCCCTCCAGCGTTTCCACCACGCCGGGAATGGGTGTGGTGAAATCCTTCAGGGAGGCGAACAGGTGCGTTTCAAACCCGGCGTAAAGCTCCCGCACGTCGGCCTCATTCCAGGAACGGCCATACTTCCGTTCAAACTGTTCGCGAACCGGATCCATTTCCAGAATGGCGCGGATGTGGTCCACTTTCAGCAACCCCATGGGTTCCCGCGCCTGCCTGTAGGTGATATCCAGGCCCTTTTCCCTGAACACGCTCAAAAAAACGTTCAAAGGGGCGAAACAGCCGAAGTCCACGGCCGTACCGGCCCAATCCATGATGATGCAACTGACTTTATTCATAATCTGTAATGTCTGGTCGTTGAAGGAGCAGCAGCGGCGGCTTTCCTCCGGGAACAGAGCCAACCTAAAACCTTCCCCGCCGCCGGACAAGAGCCGCCTGGTTGCAATGTTGTCACATAAACGGCGCCGGACACGGTCAGAAATTCGTGTACGCGCCGCAGATAAACGTCCACCCCGTAAACCCGGCGGAACGGCCTCCGCGGGAATGCCCGTACTCCGCCATCGTCATGATCTTCAGCCGCGCGGGATCGTCCCGGTACACAAAGAAATTCAACCCGGCGGCCACGGCCTGGTAGCAATCCACGCGGTTCCCTCCCCTTTCCGCCAGGGAGGCATAGCGCTTATTCGGCTTCACGGCGTCCGGACCGAATGCGAGCTGGTAGCGGGCGACCGCCTGCACATGCCCCGTCAGGTTGAAGGACGGCATGACGGTCAGCCCCGCCAGGCCGGACGGAGCTATCACGCCGCCGCCGGAGGAATATTCCCGCAGCCGGGAAGCCCAAACCGCCTGGGCCATCAGCTCAAATGCGCCCTGCTTTCCGTAATAATACAGCGCCAGCACGTTCCGCGCCCCGGTGCCCGTGTAATTGCCGTCGTAGGGGCGGTCCTTCATGTCCCCCCAATTGTAAATCCAGTCGCAGTACAGCCGCCCTTCCTTCAGCAGCAGGCCGTCCGCGCGCGCGGACAGGCCCAGGCTCATGTTCACGGACTCCCAAGTGCCCCAGGTTCCGCGGCTCCTCTCGTCCGTGTTGGACCACAGGCCCGCGTAATACCCCAGCGGCTCCTTCTTTTCGTCATTATAGCTCCAGACGCCGAAGGAACTGTCGCTGACCAGCATGTTTTCCACGGCGGAAATCTCCGGCAGCTTATACTTGGAACTGGAAATGCGGTTCTCCGCCAGAATGACGGGAAGCACCTTCCCCGCACCCACAACAGCGCCCGGCAGGGAATATTCCAGATTGGCCTCATAAAGGTTGCCGCGGGTCATTTTGTGGTTGTTCCAGCGTCCGCCCTTGTAATAGCCCAGACTGTCCACGCCGCCCATGTTCCAGATATTAGCCACTTTCAGGTCCCGGAGCACCCTGGCGTTCCAGCCCAGCCTCAGCCGCCGCCATTCCTCCGTGCGCCCGTGGGAGCCGGGGTACGTTTCAGAACCGTTGGGAGCCACGGCCGCCGCCTGGTACTGGGCCCGCAGGGACACGTTGAACTCCTGAAGCCACGGATTCTCGCCATTCCTGTACAAATGCACGTTGCCGGGATGGGCTCCGTAGCTTTGCGCCCAGAGTCCGGACAGGGAGGACACGCCGCCCGCCGTTCCGTTCCAGGAGGAAAAACCTTCCGCGCCACACGCAAAGCCGGCGGCGCAGCCAAAACAGGCGGCATAGAAAAAAGAGGCTAGGGACATGATTCCCCACCATAGCCGTTCCGGAAATCGCCTGAACCATTTTCAGGTCAAAAAATCGCCACACAAGAAACCTGTTTTATAACATCACGCTTATATTTTGTCCTATCCCAACTGTATTTCTTGAATCATTCTAGCTCATGCCGGATGTCTCGCGCTTCTTTATACAATTTTTCCGCCTCTTCCTCCTGCCCTTGGAGCATCCGCAAGTTCGCCATTCGTTGTAGGGATATGATCAAATCTTTCTTCCAACCCGCGTTGCTTCCGTCCCTCTCCACCAGCTCCCTCATGATGCACAGGCTCTCCCGGAAATATTCCTCCGCCTCTGCTTTCCTTCCTTCGGACAGCCGTAGATCCCCCATCCGGTCCAGCGAGACGGTTAAATCCCTTTTCCAGCCCGCGTTGCTTCCGTCGCGGGTCACCAGTTCCCGCATGATACCCAGGCCCTCCCGGTACAATTCCTCAGCCTCTCCTTCTTTTCCCTGCGACATCCGCAAGTCTCCCATCCGGTTCAAGAATACGGTCAAATCCCTCTTCCAGCCCGCGTTGCTTCCGTCACTGTCCACCAGCTCCCGCATGATACCCAGGCTTTCCCAGTACAATTCCTCAGCCTCTCCTTCTTTTCCCTGCGACATCCGCAAGTCTCCCATCCGGTTCAAGGATACGGTCAAATCCCTCTTCCAGCCCGCGTTGCTTCCGTCACTGTCCACCAGCTCCCGCATGATACCCAGGCCCTCCCGGTACAATTCTTCAGCCTCTCCTTCTTTTCCCTGCGACATCCGCAAGTCTCCCATCCGGTTCAAGGATACGGTCAAATCCCTCCTCCAGCCCGCGTTGCTTCCGTCGCGGGCCACCAGCTCCCGCATGATACCCAGGCCCTCCCGGTACAATTCTTCAGCCTCTCCTTCTTTTCCCTGCGACATCCGCAAGTCTCCCATCCGGTCCAAGGATACGGTCAAATCCCTCCTCCAGCCCGCGTTGCTTTCGTCGCGGGCCACCAGCTCCCGCATGATATCCAATATCTCGCGATATAACGATTCGGCCTCATCCTTCCTCCCCTGAACCCTCCGCAGGTCCCCCATCCGGTTCAAGGATACGGTCAAATCCCTCTTCCAGCCCGCGTTGCTTCCATCTCGAGTTACCAATTCTCGCCGGTCTTCCAGACTTTTTTGATATAATACTTCTGCCTCTTGCAAATTTCCTTGAATACTCAACACATCTCCAAGGCAAGTATTAGCTTCGTTTAGCTCTTGTGTCCATTTTACATTATAACCATCGATTGTTACAAGACGCCCGACAATTTCTTTATACTTATTATAAAATGTAACGGAATTTTTTATATTTCCTTGTAATTCATGTATTTTTCCCATTAGAAATAAAATTTCTCCTAGATCAACTCGTCTTTCTGTATTTTCACTATCTTCGCCCAGTAACTGCTCTGCAATTCGCATTGACATATTGCCATACTTTACAGCTTCTTCCAACTTCCCCTGTGTCTTTAAAATCACAGATATTCCCTTTAAAGTTAACAGTTTATCTCTTCTATGTTTTATATGTTTATAGGGATTAGAGGACAAGTTTTCAACAATTTTCTCTGCCTCTTGATACTGCTCCATCGCATTTTCCAACAATCCCTGTTTTATTTTTACATCACCCAAACAACGTAACGCTGTACTCAAATCGTGCTGAAGCTGGGTATTATTTTTTCTTCCTTCCATAAGAGAATGGAGTGTACTGATAGATTCTTTATACCATCCTTCTGCCTCTCCAAAAATACCTTGTTGAAAAGCAACATCACCAATCTTCCGATAGGCTAAAATTAAATCACGCTGCCATTCCACGTTATTCGAATCCTTACAAACCAGGGCCTGCGCTGCTTCTCTTGAACGCTGATAATAACCGGATGCTTCCTTGAACAACCCATACCCCATGCTAATATCGCCAAGCTTGTTCAAAATAATTGTTTGTTCATGAATATATTGATCATTAATCTCTCCTTCCTTTAATAGCTGTTTTAATAACTCCAAGGCCTTTCTATACTTCTCCTGTGCTCTGTCACAAACATTGCGCAAACGGAACATGTCACCATCCAAATGCATGGCAATGCATTTAGAAAAAGCTTCCGCTCTTTGAAGTACTTCAGATTGTTTCCGCGCCTGGTTTTGAAAATCATTTATGTTTTTTTGACATTCCTTATCAAAATCTCTTTTCTTGCTCCATGTCCAAACCCCCAGCATGGCAACAAAAAGGGTTCCACCCGTCAAAATGAATGTCATGAAACGCCAAGAAGCCTCATCTGCGCGGTCCGCACCTTTTTGAACTCTATCCACATAATCCTGCAAATGTGTCAACAACAAGTTCCTTCCGTTCCAGTTGTTTTCAAGCTGGATGCTTTCATTCCCAAAATGGTCCTTTAATTGAATTAAGGAATCCCGGCGCTTTTGGAGATCAAGGATTTTAGACATCCTATTAGAAAGCTCCTTGTAAATTTCCACCTTTTGCCGAGAACTCTCTTCTGGAGCATGGTTGTATTGCCACCTCAGAGCACCATATAACCCGTGTTCAGCGTCTATTTGCCGTTCGATCTCCTGTATTTTGGACACCATCTTGTTCTTTTGCCTCTCATGTGTCTCCTCTCTCCTACACCCCGGCAAGCAGAATATTCCTAATGACAAAACCAAAATTACAATGACCGAAATAGTCCAAAAAAATGTATATTTCCCATCTTTGAGAAACACAGTTTTTTTCCGCCCATTTTTCTCGGCAGAAGAATTATTAATTTTTCCCTTTTGACACATTACAATAGAATAAAAACCCTATTTTACATAAAAATCAACCATTATGTGTAGTAATAATTTTCCCGTTAAGAAATTAGAATAGACAGCAAATGAAGAATGACTCCATCGCTAACTTTTTACTAATCCACAGATATAAGAATGAGAGTAATCCTCCCAATCATAATTGATTCAAAATTCCGCCTGTTTCTCCGGACATAATTTCCTCAAAGACCCACTCCCCGAACGTCCATTCCTCATTCTCCCCTTTGGCAAGGGCGAACTGCCGGAAGAGTTCCCGGAACAGCTCCCTCACTTCGCCAAGGGGAACGGCGCGGCGCAGCAGGAACGCCGTCCTGTCGCCCTGGGCGCGCCCTCCGGCAAAAACATCGTAAACGCCCTCGCTGCGGCCCACCATGGCCAGCTCTGCAAACAGGGGGCGGGAACAGCCGTTGGGACAGCCGGAAATCCGGAACACCACGGGTTCGTCATCCAGCCCGAATTCATGCAGAATTTCTTCCAGCCATCCGTTGAGCTCCCGGTGGACCAGGGAAGAAGCGGCGCGGGCGCGGCGGCAGCCCGGCAAGCCGCGGCAGGAGCAGGATTCAATGGAGAGCGGGGAAAAATGCCTGGACCCGCGCAGCAGTACCTTGATGCGTTCCGCCACGCACCTGTCCGCCGGATGAAGCCTCAAATTGCCCCGCGGCGTGATGCGCACCGGAGAAGTCAAAAAAGGGACCACGCGCCGCCATGCCGACGCCACGGCATATTCCGGCGTATCCTCCAGACTGCCGGAAGGGAGCGCCACCAGCAGCCCGTTATAGAAATCATTGCGGCTCCACTCCCCGGAAGAGGAAAACTCAGGTTGCTCCCCCTCTCCCGGGTACAAGCCGGCGTTTTTCAATTCATTCAGAACCCAGTCCAGGCTGCGGGAGGCGAACAGCGACTTCAATCTCCTCTTGCGCGGATTGTCCGGTTCCCCGAACTGTTCATTCAGGGCCGTCAGCACCCCCGCCGCCTTCACGGCCTCCGGCAGGGAATACCGCCCCAGCCAGGATGCCGCCCGCGGCGCCAGGGCCGCACTGCCCCCCTGAATGCCGCCCCCGCCTCCGGCAAACAAATGCACGCCGCCCTCCGGATGGCCTCCCTTGGGAACCACAAAGCCCAGGTCACAGGAAAACAGCCCGAATTCATGGTGCGGAGCCTCTTCCAGACAAATACGGGCGCGCTTGTGCAGGGCGGAAAAACGTTCTTCAGGCTGCGGGTCCGAGGAAAAAAGACGTTCGCGGTTTTTGCGTATTTCATACGCGGGGAAGGAAACGGGAGCGGAAAACCTGTTCAACTTTCCGGCGAACTCCAGCCATGCGTCCCGGTTTTCCCCCCAGCAGAGGGAGGAACCTACATCCACGGCCTGTTCCGTATAGGGAACCAGGCGGGAAAGCTTTTCCGCCAGGGCAATGCCCTTCTCCACGCATTCCCGCTCATCCACCCCGTCCAGAGGAATGGACAGGGTGGAAAAGGAAACAAGGCGGCATCCGCCGTCCACGGCGTCCAGAACGGCCTGCCACTGGGCGGGTTCCATCCATCCTCCGCAAAACGGATATTCCATGGTGTAGGTATTTCTCATGATGAATAAAATCAGACTCGCGCCGTCGCCAGGAACACCACGTGCATGACGGAAACCAGCGTTACAAAATACATGTCCGCCCGCGCGGACGGCACAGAGGAGAAGGGACCGGCCATGCCGAGGCCCAGAGCGCCGTGGGAACACCGGGAAATGCAGTCCCGGCAAAGGGTGCAGCGCCTGGAAATGCGGCAGGCCCCGCCCTCGCGCGAGATGGCGAGGTCACGGCAGGCGGCGGCGCACTGCATGCACCCGGTGCACGTCTCCTTCACGCGCATGCGCCAGGGGGACAGCCTGCCCAGCAAACCGGCGGCCAGCCCCATGGGGCAAAACCTGCTGCAATATTCCCTCACGCCGCCCGCGGCGCTCATTCTCCAGGCCAGGGGAGCCAGGAAAGCCGCGGCAAGCGCAACCGCCAGGGCGTATTCCACCGGGAGTCCCCACAGGGACAGGAGCAGCGGCGTTCCCACCGCTGCGGCGAGGGCCGCCCATCTCCAGTCCCGGAGGCCCTTGCCTCCCTTCACCGGACGCCCCTTTCTGCGGGAGGAGGCGGCGGACAGGCAGTCCCACACCCCGAAGTAGCACAGATGGCTGCACCACGCGCTCCCGGCCAGAAGGACGGATACGCTGAACAGCGCCAGCATGAAGATGCCTTCTCCCCGGTAAACCGGGCCGGAAATCATCATGAACGGCACGGGAACATGCAGCCTGCCCGTCATCAGCAGGGAGGAAGCCACCGTCACGCCCAGCAGAAACTGAAGAAAAAACACGGAGGCGAATACGGTCCACATCAGCCGCCGCCTGCGGGGAGACGCCTGCGGATTCAGCAGCCCCTCCGCACAATAGCCTCCCCACCAGGCCAGAAGAAGAATCACGAGTCCGTTGACGCCCTGCCACGGCAGAACACGCTCTCCCAGCAGCAGGCGGAAAGGGGCCAGCGCATCCAGCAGAAACAGAAATAGCACGGAGGCGGAAAACACGCGGCTGCGCGCCAGCTCCGGAACAGGCAAATCCTTCTCCCCGCGCCTGCGCCACAGGATAGCCGCCGCATGAAGCAGCAGCACGCCCGCCAGAATGGCGGCCAGCCGCAGAAACGGCAGTCCCTCCATCATCCGCAGCCTGGCCAGATGCCAGGTTTCCGCCCCCCAGAAAAGCAGGGAGGCCAGCAGCAGGAACGTGACGCTCCTGCGGAGCCAGCCGCGCCGGGAAAACGAAAGCGCCGCCAGCCCCATGCACAAAATGACGCCCGCATGCATCCCGCCGCGCAAAAAATGGGCGGCCGTCATCAGAAAGCAGAACAAGGAGATGAGTCCGGGGCCGGTCATGGCATCGTGGGCGCCTGTCTGGCACCCCCAACATAAGTGAAAAGACCGGGCGCTCCAGAAAAAAACGGTTCATCCGCCCGTGAAGGGAGCCTCATTGCGTCACCCCTCCGCCGCTCCGTCCGGAAGCCTCCGGAACATGCGGAAGGGCGCCGTTCCACGGCGGCGAAAGCCGCGGGGGCGCCCCGCCGGAAACGGCGGCCTCCATGCGTGGACGCTGTCCAGCCGCGCATGGAGCCGCATCAGGATGTTAAAATTACAATTTCCTGGTGTTCAGCTTTTTATCCACCACCATGCCGTCCGTGAGCTTCGGCTGGAACTTCACGTCGCGACGGGCCTTGAACTTCAGCACAAACAGCTCGGAGGTTCCCTCCACAGGTTCCTTGTCCCCGATATTGACGAAGGTGGGATACAGGGCCTTGGTTCCGTTCGTATGAAGCCTGTCGTTCGTCAGGTTCTCCATCTTCTTCATGTTCTTAACCTCCACGCCCACGAATTCCAAATCCTTGGGATCGTACGGGAGGGCAAAGCTCAGGGCATTCACCAGCCGGAGGTTCCGGCCCTTCACGGTCACCTTGACGGCGTCTCCCTTGGCGTACCTCTTCTTATCGGCGCTGAGCAGGAGCTTTCCGTCCAAGCGGGCTTTCTTCTTTGCCTCCTCGGCGGCTTTCTTCTTCTCGCCGTCCCCTTCCTTCTTATCCCCTTCCTCGTCCTTCCTGGCGGCTTCTTCCTGCGGCTGGTCGGCTTCGTCTTCCAGCTGGGTGGCTACCACGGAAATATCGTAAGCGTCAATAAGGCCATTCTTGTTGATGTCTCCGTTGCTGATGTAGCCTTCAAAGTCGGAATCGCCTTTCCGCAGGCCCGTGTAGTTGATGTAGGAGGTCAGGTCGTTCCGGTCGATCTTGCCGTCATTATTGATGTCGCCCGGCAGATAGCTTTCCGTGCCCGGCACCTTGAAGACGTAGATTTCCCTGCCGGAGCCGTAGTCGCCCACGCCTTCCGTGACATTCAGCTTGATGTAGCGCGCCGTGGGGGCGTCCTTGAAGTTGAAGATCTTCACGTCGCCATTCTTGTCCCACTGGAACGTTCCGGCCTTCGTCCAGTTTTCCCGGTCCATGCTGTAGGAAACGGAGCCCTTCAGGAGCGTTCCGTTGCCGCCGTCCTCACGCGGAACGTAATGGAACTTCTCAAGCTTGTTGATGGTCTTCAGGTCCAGAACCAGGTCAAACGGCACGGCCTTCTCGTTGTACTTCGTGTGCCACGCGTCCTTTTCCTTGAAGTCAAAGAGTTTCGTCAGGGAATTGCCCTGGTTTTCCACGCTCGTTTCACCTTCGATTCCCGGAATGGCGAACTCAAGCGGGTTGGCCTTGGTCTTCGCGCTGATGGCCGTCCAGGCGGAATGGCCGTCCTTGTTGACGGCGCGTACATTGAAGGAATAGGGCGTTTCCGCCTCCAAATCCTCAAACAGGAACTCCGTCCCCTTGATGGTGGTATACAGCATTCCGCCGAATTCGATTTCATAAAAATCAGCGTTCGGAACAGCATCCCATGAAGGAGTCAAGGTATATGCGGCCGCGTTTTCCTCCGTCACCCTGGCATTAGCGGGAGCGGTCAGGGCGCCGGAAGAGACACGGTATTTTTCCGCGGGTTCAAAGCGGAAGCCTTCCACGGAAAGCACGGTGGGGACAGCCGTAATATCCGCCGGGGCCAGCTTCACCAGCAGCTGCGGGTTTTTGGCAATCACCTTCTTCTCAAAATCGCTTCCCTTGGTCGCAAACCTGTTCAGGTTGGGAGCCTGGTCATAGAAATACACGTTCTCCCGGGACTTGAAATCCTCCATGGAATTCGCTTCCGCCAGGTTGACGCTGTTTTCCCCGACTTTGGCGGAAACGCTGGACGGCTTCTGCGTCACATTGATGCGGAACTCCGTGGCCTTCTTCTTCTGGAAGCCGTTGAAATCCCCCACCGCCGGATGAACGGTGACGGTCACGTTGTTCTTGTCGTCCGCCCGGGATTCAACCAGGGTGCGGACACCCTTGCCGGCCCTGTATTCCTCCGTCACGCCGTCGTCGTCATACGCGGTAAAGGAAGTGCTGCCGTGCGGGTAAAGCTCGTAAATGCGCAGGTTAGGATTGATTTCCGAGACATTGTTGCTCGGATTGGCCATGGGAATGATCGCGCCGTTCTTGACGAACACGGGCAGTTTCCACAGGGGAGCGTCAACGTCATTGTAAATCTTGCCGCCTTCATACAAATCCCCGGTGAAATAATCGATCCATTGTCCTTCCGGCAGGTAAATGCCGTGGCGCACGTCATTCCCCTCCTTGTCCGCCCTGGTTTCCTGGTAAACGGGCGCCACCAGAAAATAGGGGCCGTACAGGAACTGGTACTGCGTGGCCTTCCCCAGCGTGTAGGGATTGGGGTATTCCAGGAACATGGCCCGGATCATGGGCAGGCCGGAAACGGATTCCTCCGCGATGCTGTAGGCGTACGGAAGCAATTCCGACTTGAGCTTGAGGTACCACCGGTTGATGGAGGTATAGGGTTCCCCGAAGGCGTGGGGATACTTTTCATTGGCTCCCCAGCCGTCCATGTTCAGCTCCATGGGAGTGAAGGTCTTCCACTGGAAATCGCGGACGTTCACCAGCGGATTCTTCCCGCCGAAAATGCCGTCCATGTCCGAACAGATGTTGGGCTGGCCGGAGAGGCCGGAGCCGATGTAGGTGGGAATATGGAAACGGATGTACTCCCAGACGCCGCCCGTCTGGTCGCCCGACCAGATGCCGGCATAACGCTGGGTTCCGGCCCAGCCGTCCAGGGAAATGATGAACGGTCGGCTGTTGTTACCGTAATAGGTCATGATCTGGGCCACGTCCGTAATGCCGTTCAGGCCGAAGGAATAGCCGGCGCCCACCCAGGCGACGTCCGTCTTCAGCACGCGCACTCCGGCGTCCCTCACCTCCTTCACGATGTCGCGCTGGAGCAGGGCGCTGATTTCCGGCTTGGGATGCAGGTCGGACTGGGTCCACAGGCCTATTTCCACGCCGTTCTTCCTGGCGTAGTCCGCCAGGTTCTTCAAATTCGCGATATTGCCGTCCAGGGTATCCGTCTGGCCGTAGCCGGCTCCGTAGCCATCGTTCGGCAGGAGCCATCCCAGCGGCATGTCATGGGCCTTGTAGCGGTCCACCACGGCGCGGCCGGAAAACTGGTAATTGTTCAACTCCCCGTTCAGGGATTCCTTAATGCCTCCGTTATCCTTCTGGCTTTCCTTGTACCGTTTTCCGTCCTCAAACAGGATGCCCTTCTCGTCTTCCTTCCAGTAATCCCGGTTGTAGGCGTTCAGGTGGCCCTGGTAAAAGGCGAACTTGGGCAGCAGGACGGGGGCGCCGGTAAGCTGGTAGAAATCCCCCAGCAGGCTGACGGGCCCGTCGTTGACCATGAAAAAGACGTCCAGGTAATTTTCATCATGCGAAAGGCTGACCAGGTTCTTCTCCCTGGAGCCGAAATCATACTGGCCCTTCTTGAAGGTATGCCACATGACGCCGTAGCCGCCGGTGGACCAGTAGAAGGGAGTGGGGGAAGCCACGCCGCCATCCGTCCAGCTGTTCTGGTTCTCAATGGAAATCACCTTCCCCTTGTGGGAAAAACGGCCGTTCTGCACGCCGCCGCCGTAGAAATATTCATCCGGCTTCGCTTTCAGGGAAAAGCTGGTGCTGCCCTTTTCAAAAAGGACGGGGGCCGCCTGCTCCACCACCACGGAATTGTCCTTCAGGTTGATGATCTTGAGAAGAGAGGTCTTTTTGTCTATTTCAATCCTGATCTTCCCTGTGGTGATGGTGACCACATCTCCCTGCTGGTCCACGTCCAGGCGGGAAACCGGCTTCCGGGGGTTGTCCGCCAGGATGCGGGCTTCCGGCTCCGCCTTGGGGTCGCGGATAATGCCGCCCTTGTCATCCCGGAAAATCCGGAAAACGTTGTCCCCGTAAAAATCGAATGTCATCCGGTGGTTCTTGCCAAGCAGCACTTCCACGGCGGCAGGGTTGATTTTCCGGGCGCCTTCAACGGGCTGGACCTGTTGTTCCGGGGTCAGTTCTCCCGATGCGGCAACGGCGAGACCGGAGAAGGAAAAAGACAATCCGAAAGCCAGCAGGACGGACTTCCGGAACATGCCATGGTCAATTGAGTTTCCCATTATTGTAGTGTTTTATATTATTCAGCCGGAGCGGCGCCACGGAAGGGATGCAAACGATCGTTTCCGGCCGGGCAACGGGCCGTTTTCCTTCGTCATGCCGTCCAGTGGCGCAGATTATCTTGCTGCACCATACCCTTTGTCCGTAATCGCCACAAGGCCAAAGACGGCAGTAACGGCGCACCATTGCTCCACACGGCCATAAAATACCCGTTCACAGCCACTTCCCTTTCAAGGATGACCTTTTTAAAAGAATTACTTCCGCCCCATGGCGCAGGGGCACGAAAAAGCCCTGCAAGCTTTTGACTTGCAGGGCTTTCAAATGGTTACGGGAGCAGGATTTGAACCTGCGACCTTCAGGTTATGAGCCTGACGAGCTACCTGGCTGCTCCATCCCGCGATTTAAAGAGCATCCGTAGAGGAGTGCGGAATTGTTATAACCTACTTCCGCAGCATGTCAAGTACTTTCAAATAAAAATTTTCATGGCTGCGACCGTATGACAGAGGTCCGGAAACGCTTTCCGGGGGCGGCGGAAGGGAAAGGAAAAACGCAGGCCCCTTCCGGCGGCTTGGCTCACAACAGGTAGGAGAGTTGCCCGGCCCCGGCATGAGGGAACAAGAGCGGAAAAATCCCCTTCCCCGCACACGGAAAAAAAGAAAGGATTCCTCGACAAACATTGTCAAATCTGTATATCTTGAAAGGTGCGGACTGGGTTCCGCGCATTAACATCAACTAGAAAGAGGTACGACAATGCAAAAGGTAAACGTAAACACACCCATTACGATCACGGGGCGCCACGTGGAAGTCACAGACGCGATTCGGGAATTCGTAACGAAAAAGATTGAGGGGATCCGCCTGGACTTCCCACGCATTATGGAGGTTAAAGTATTGCTTGATGTGCAACGCGACCGCAAGATTTCCCAGGTGATTCTGTTCTGCTCGGACCACATCACCATTGACGCTTCCACGGAAGGGACGGACATGTACGCCTGCATCGACGAAACGATCACCAAAATCATGCGCCGCATGCGCAAGCACAAGACGCGCCTGATGAAAAATTTCCGCCCCCATCACCAGGAAACCATCCGCAAGCTGGATGAAACGGTATATGACGATTCCGTACTGGATTACCCCGGAGATTCCAAGGAAGACCCGGAACCCCTCCTCATTCACAGAGAAAGCTACAATCTCAAGAAGCTTTACAAGGAGGAAGCCATCATGGAACTGGAACTTTCCGACAAGCCCTTCGTGCTCTACAGGAATGCGCGACGCGACGTGCTCCAGATCGTGTACCGGAGGCCGGACGGGGACTACTCCATTATTGAACTAGGCACCAGCCTGTGACCGTAAAAAACGGTTTTGAAACAAACCGTTTTCCATAACGCATCAAAAAGAGCAGGACTCCTGAAACCGGGGGTCCTGCTCTTTTCTGTAATGCCGTGACATGGAACAAGAAAATCTCTTGATTTCTACTTGCCACCATTTACATTGGTCCCAGCAAACCTCCGTGGATGCGGAGGTTCCAGTAGTTAACAAACACTGTATTTAATTCGAATTATGAAGAACATCGCTATCCTCGCCATCGCCGGCGCCGCTTGCCTGGTCGCTTCTTGCTCCCAGCAGCAGCAGCAACAGCAAACCACCGCTCCTGCTCCCGCTCCGGTTGTGCAGGCCAAGGGCAAGTAAGTTTGCAGCAGGGCCTCGCCCTGCAACATTAGCAAATCATCCAATTAATCCGCACTCGGTGTACGCACTGAGTGCGTTTTTATTTGCCCGGAACCCGGTTTTCAGCCGTCATTTGCCGGTTCACCGGGATTTTCCTTAAAAACGGCGGACGCCGTAGCAAACGCAGGCATTCCCCGCACATGCAGGCGTCACCCGCCATCAAGCAGAGACGTACACAAGCTCCGGCCTCGTTAAACGGCCTTTTACATTCAGGCAGCCTTGGAAGCTCCGCCGCCGGAAGCGCCAGCCTCTTTATGGGCAGCAGCGGAACCGCTTGCCTTCGCCTCCTCCTGCTGACCGGACTGGAACATCCTCTGGATCAGCAGGGGGCGTTTCCTGGCCCATCCGGGCCAGACTAGGTGATGGTCCATTCCGTAGGAATGCCCTTCAGGAAAGGCCTTGGACACGAACGGTTCCCGCCAGTCCTCCTCCCATTTGCCCCCTTCCCGGTCCTTCTGGGTCAGCACCACCAGATGCCCGCAGTTCTTCCAGGCGTCCAGGACGATGGAACCCTGCAATCCCCCTCCGGCGGCGTTCACGTACACGCAGCTGTGCTCCCTGCCCGTTCCATGGTCGCGGATGGTCAGCCCCACACGGAAAAACTTCACGGGGCGGCGGCGCATGTCACGGTACAAATCCTGCTGCACCTGCCAGCAGAGCCCCCTGTCACGCAGGTTGGAATTGACCAGGATGTTGTTCAGCCAGCCGAACAGCACAATCCTGTTATTCCGGGCAATCGCCGCGGACTGGACTACCGCCGTGTCCGCCAGCCACTTGGCTTCCGCCCTGGCGGCGGGAAGAGCGGCCTTCTCCGGCGGCAGCAGCCCCAGGAAAGCATTCGCCAATCCGGACATCTGCTGCTGCACGTAAGGTCTCTGTATATAATCCTCAGCCGGAGGAGTGCAGCAGGAACTCCATCCGCACAGGAGGGCGGCAGCAAGCAAAAGCCTGAATGTCTGCATGGTCGGCATGGCGCGCCAAAGCTAGCAGATTACACGTAAAAATCCAGCAAAGCTTTCAAAAATGACCGTCCCTGCCCTGACGGCTCTTGCCTTCCCCCTCCCTCCCCGGTAGAATGCCGCCCCTCTTCACCATGCTGACGATCAAAAACCTCACGAAATCCCACGCCGGACGCACCCTGTTCCGGGAAACGGAAATGACCATTAACTGGGGGGAAAGGGTTGCCCTGGTAGGCCCCAACGGCGCGGGCAAGTCCACCCTGTTCCGCATGATTCTGGGAGAAGATACGCCGGACGAAGGCTCTATCAACATGGATGAATACGCCATGGTGGGCTATCTTCCGCAGGAGGCCAGCGAACCGAAGGATGAAACCGTGCTGGAAATAGCCATGGGCATCACGCCGGAAATGGAACGCGCCATCCACGTCATCCGGACGGCGGAAAACGCCAACAAGACGGATACGCCGGAGTATGCGGAGGCCATTGACACCTTTAACGCCGCCAACGGCTACCAGCTGGAACCCAAGGCCAAGAAAATCCTCAAGGGGCTGGCCTTCCGGGAAAGCGACTTCCACCGCCCCGCGCGGGAAATGTCCGGCGGCTGGATCATGCGCGCGTACCTGGCCAAACTGCTCGTCCTGGAACCGGACCTCCTGATGCTGGACGAACCCACCAACCACCTGGACCTCCTTTCCCTGCTGTGGCTCCAGCGCTACCTGAAAAACTACCCCGGCGCCATCCTGATGATTTCCCACGACTGGGATTTCATGGACGAACTGGTGGAAAGCGTGTACGACATCGACAACGAGGAACTGGTGGAATACCGCGGCAACTACTCGGATTTCCTGAAACAAAGGGACATGCGCTTTGAACAGCTTCAGGCCGCCTACCGCAACCAGCAGAAGGAAATCGCGCACATCCAGGAATTCATCGACCGCTTCCGCTCCATCAACTCCAAGGCCGGGCAGGTCCAGAGCCGCATCAAGCAACTGGAAAAGATGAAGCTCATCCAAAAACCCGTGGCCCGCAGGAAGGTGTTCAAATTCAACTTTCCCCAGCCTCCGCGCAGCACCCAGAAGGTCATTGAGCTGGAAAAAATCTGCCAGTCCTACGGCGACCACAAGGTTTATGAAAACCTGGACCTGCTGGTGGAACGGGGAGAACGCACCGTGCTGGTGGGCCCCAACGGCGCGGGCAAGTCCACCCTGCTGAAAATCCTGGCGGGCATCATCCCCATTGACTCGGGAAAACGCACTCCCGGCACCACCACGCGCATCGGCTACTTCTCCCAGGCACGCACGGAAAACCTGAATACGGAAAACACCGTCCTGGAGGAAATCATGAAGTGCAACGCTGAAATCCGGGAGGAGGAGGCCCGATCCATCCTGGGCTCCTTCCTGTTCCGGAGGCTGGATGTGGAAAAACGCGTCAGCGTGCTTTCCGGCGGAGAAAAATCACGGCTCAGCCTGGTCAAGTTCCTGGTGGATCCGCCCAACCTCCTGCTGATGGACGAACCGACCACCCACCTGGACCTCCTGTCCGTGGAAGCCCTGGTGCAGGCCCTGAAACATTATGAGGGGACCCTGGTCTTCATCTCCCACGACGTGCACTTCATCCGCTCCTTGGCGGAAAAAAACCCTGCACGTGAACCGGGGAACCATCACCACCTATGCGGGCGGGTACGATTATTACCTGGAAAAGTCAGGCATTCTGGACGACGAAAAAGGCGGCATCACGGCGGAATAACCGTCCTCCCCTTTTCAGCTTCCCTTTTCTCCTTGCCTTGGGTCTCATCCTGCCTTAGAAAGACAGGATGAAGACTTTCCTTGTCCCCGTCCTGGCCTCCGCCCTGGTGGCCGGAGTTCCGCTCGCCTTTGGTGAAACGGCCACCCCGGCGGCTTCACCCGCGCCGGCAGCCCCTGCGGAAAAAACTCCGTCAGCGGATTCCCTCCTTAACCAGGCCTTTTCCGTAGCCATTGATGTCCAGCAAACGCTGGCGGCAGTACAGGACAAGGAAAGCGGGGACAAGGCCGTCAAGAAGCTGCAGGGCATTCAGAAGGACATTCAGCGCCTCATGGACTTACGGGAAAAATTGAGCGAGGCGGAAAAGGAAAAAATGGACGCCCTGTCAGAAAAAATGGAGGAACGGATGGACATGCTGAGCGAACGCTGTGAAAAGGAGGGCCAGCGGCTGCTGGAAGCCCGCTATTACGGCTCCGCCGCCCTGAAGGACATCCTGGAAAACTCGGATGAATTCAGCGATCTCGTCGAGCCGGATGAAGATGTGGCGGAACCGGAGGAGGACAATACGCCAGCCCCAGCCGGAAACGTTCTTTCTCCCAACCCTGAAGACCTCCTCCCGCCGAATTGACCGGAAAAAGATGCCCATACAGGAAAAGCCGTGGAGAACAACCGCCCTTTCCCGCTTCCATTTCAAGCTTGCCGGAACCGTGAAAAACGGGTTTACTGTGGGCAGCATGCAAAAGTTAGCAGGTAAAACAGCCATCGTTACCGGGGCAGGCCGCGGCATCGGCAATGCCATCGCCCGCCGCTTCGCTTCAGAAGGAGCCAGGGTCATCCTGATCAGCCGCAGTCCTTCCAGCTGCGGGGGAGCCGCAGAAGAAATCAACAAGGAATTTCCGGACTCCTGCAAGGCCTACCCCTGCGACGTGGCGGATTACGCCGCCGTTCAGGAAACCGTTTCCGCCATCCTGAAGGACTTTCCGCAGATCGACATTCTGGTGAACAACGCCGGCATTACCCGTGACTCCCTGATGCTTCGCATGAAGGAGGAAGACTGGGACGCCGTCATGGATACCAACCTGAAAAGCGCGTTCAATACGGTGAAAGCCCTGCAGCGCGTGCTGATGAAGTCCCCTGCCGGACGCATCATTAACATGAGTTCCGTCATCGGCCTCGTGGGCAACATCGGGCAGGCCAACTACGCCGCCTCCAAGGCGGGCCTCATCGGTTTCACCAAATCCCTGGCCCTGGAATTCGCCCCGCGCAAGGTGACGTGCAACGCCATTGCCCCCGGCTTCATTTCCACGGAAATGTCCAATGCCATTCCGGACAACCTCAAGGAAGAAATCGTCAAGAAAATTCCCCTGAAGGAACAGGGCTCCGTGGAAGACATCGCCGCCCTGACGGCCTTCCTCGCCTCTGACGATGCCCGTTACATCACCGGACAGGTCATCGCCTGTGACGGGGGCATGACGATGTAAGGCTTTCCCGGTCTTCACCATCCCATGCGCGGCATTTTCCTTGTTTCCTGCTTTCTGGGAGGAAGCGCCCTGCTGGCCGGGTGCCGGGACGACGGCTCCCCCCGCCCGGCCACGGAGGATGCCGCGCGCATTACCGGCGCGCGCCAGTGGGGAGAGAGCCGCTCCGCACTGCAAAAACGGGAGCTGGACCGCGCCGCCGGACCCGCCCTCCCTATTCCGGACGATCTGCCCGCCCGGGAGCTGGTCGGCACCACACGCCAAATCCACCAGCTCATTGAAGCCTCCGGGATCCCCTCACGTTTTGAATCCTATACGGAAGCGGTGCCCGCAGCGGGGGCTTCCCTGCGCATGGCCGCCATTCCCGGCGGAACCTTTCTCATGGGGAGCCCTGCGGAGGAGCCGGGCCGCAAGCCGGACGAAGGTCCGCGGCATGAAGTGAACGTTTCTCCGTTCTGGATCTCGGAAACGGAAATTCCCTGGGAACTCTATACGGCCTTCATGGAAAACGGACGCCCGCGCGCCAAGGACGGCCAGCTTCTGGAGGAACAGCCGGACGATGAACTGTGGGACTCCGTCACGCAGCCCACAGCCCCCTACACCGCCATGAACCTGGGCATGGGCCACGGCTATGAACACGGCCTGCCGGCCATCTCCATGTCCCATCACGCCGCCAGCAAATTCTGCGAATGGCTGAGCGCCCAGACCGGGCATTACTACCGCCTGCCGACGGAAGCGGAATGGGAATACGCCTGCCGTGCCGGGAACCCCGGAGCCTACTCTTACGGAAACGGGGAGGAAGCCCTGGACCAGTACGCCTGGTACTGGGACAATTCCAACGACCGCTACCAAAAAACAGGCTCCAAAAAGCCGAATAAGTGGGGCCTCCGGGACATGCACGGAAACGTGGCGGAATGGGTTCTGGATTCCTACCTTCCGGATGCCTACGGCAAGCGGGACGGCCAGCCCGCCAAAGACCCCCTGGTCATCGCGCCCAAGGCTCCCCACGTCGTTCGCGGCGGCTCCTGGGAAGACGATCCGGACCGCCTGCGGAGCGCCGCGCGCCGCGCCAGCTCCCCCGCCTGGAATCGGCAGGATCCCCAGAACCCCAAAAGCATCTGGTACCTGACGGACGGCGGCATGATCGGCTTCCGCGTGGTACGCCCCATGAACATTCCGGACGTCATCACCATGCACCGCCTCTGGAACTTCTCCAAGGGGGAGCCGTGAAGAGAGACCTTCTATGACCATCAAATTAAGAACGGAACAGCCCGCAGACTATGCCGAAACGGAACATGTCACGCGGGAAGCGTTCTGGAACCATTATTCCCCCGGCTGCAATGAGCATTACCTGCTCCATATCATGCGCGGCAGCCCCTCCTTCATCCCGGAACTGGATGTGGTCGCCGTCCACGGCGGCCGCATTGTCGGGAACATCGTTTATGCAAAATCCGTCATCAGGACAGATGGCGGGAAGGAATGCGAGGTGCTGGGCATGGGGCCCATTTCCGTTCTTCCGGAATACCAGCGCCGGGGAATTGGACGGCAAATGATCGAACATACCAAAATGAAGGCCCGTGAAATGGGGTTCCGGGCCATTCTGTTGTACGGCGACCCGGACTACTATTCACGCCACGGGTTCGTGGCCGCGGAAACGCTGGGCATCAGAACGGCGGATGACATGTACGCGGCAGCCCTCCAGGTCTGCGAACTGCAGGAAGAGGCCTTATCCGGCATGAAAGGCCGTTACGTGGAAGCTGCCGTGTATGATCTTGATGAAAAGTGCGCCGCCGAATTTGACCTGCATTTTCCGGCAAAGGAGATGGTCTCCGGAACTCCGTCGCAAAAGCGCTTTGAGAAAATTGCCGCCATGCGGAGAAAAGCGGATACGGGAACCTGAAACCGGAAATCCTTGCACCCTCCGGATGTCATGAATCCCGCATCCGGATACGTTACATTCGCAGCCCTTTTTTCCAGGGGTAAAAAATAAGGGCCGTTCCATGAGAACAGCCCTTATCCGTCAAAAGCCTGTCATCAAGGGCTCAGGCCCTGCGGCGGCGCATCATCAGGGCAGCCAGCCCCAGCAGGCTCAGCGTGGCCGTAGCGGGTTCCGGAACCACTTCCCCGCGGATCTCCGTAAAAATGGGGGATAATTGAGCGAAGGTATTGGTTCCATTGGCTCCTGTAATGACAATGGAATCATCGGGCGCTCCCGCGCTGTCATGATGGCCGCGAATGCCGGGAGCAGTCAATCCGTTGCTGATGGTTACCGTATCTCCATCCGTGGAAGAAGTAGGCGCGCCTGTCCCTCCCGCAGCATACAAGTACGTTTTTGACGTATCTCCGTTGATCATATCCATCACGGCCTGGCTTACGGTCAGGTAGCGGTACGTCGTGCCGGCGTCAAGAATCAGGGAAGAACCGTCCACAGCTGAGAAATTGAACGTCAGATTGACCCCGTTGCCGGAGGTTCCCATATTGGTGCTCAGGCCGATGACCGAATTGTCGGAAGCGTTCAGCACCAGAAAACCGTAAGTGACGTTAGCGCCCGTATTGCCGCTGGGCCCGCGCAGAGTAAAACTGTCCAGCCGGATATCTCCGGACAGGGAGGCGGGAGAGCCGGAACCAGAGACGGGGGCCAGGGCGGAAGAATCCAGCCCCAGATAGAACCCATGAATGGTGCTGTTGTAATTGTCTGCTCCAGGAGTGTAATAATTAAAAACAGTCGCGGCTTCTGAGGAAACGGCGAAGGTTCCAAGTGCGGCTAAAATTGTTAGTGTTTTCTTCATGTCTATTGTCCTGTTCCTTTTAGGCTTTGTAGCGGATTTGGAATCCGCAAACAATTAAAAATATTAAAGGTTAATATATTGCATTCATAATTCGTTGGAAATAATGATTTTTTGATGCCTCTGGTTCTTTTATTAACGTGGTGGAGCGGTCTTTGTTATTCATTGATTTCCCTATTGCTTTGGCCTCTTTTTCATACTTGCCGGATTCCAAATCCGGATTCCAAATCCGTTATTTAGTTATTTACGCAGAAGCCCTGCTTGTGCATGCGCATGCGTACCGTTCACCCCAGAACATTGATTATGAAGAAAATACTATACGCCTTAATGCTTGCAGCCGGCATGAGCCTGAGCGCCACCGCGGCGACCACGCTTCTGGACAGCTCCATCGTAGGGTATTCCGACTTCGCCTCCCGTCTGGCGGATTTCGGCACCCAGAAGGATTCCGTTGCCATCACGACCGATGGCGGCAATCTGGTGTTGTCCGGCACGACCTTTAGCCAGCCCGTTTCCGGGGGAAACACGCGCAACAACATGACCGTGACCATGGTTCTGGATCTGTCCAAAATCAACACTCCGGAAGCCTATACCGCCCTGTTTAACGCCAAGGGAGGAAGTACCAGCTGGGGTGCGGGCCTGAATACGGACCGTACTCTCCAGGGATTATGGAACAATGCCGCATACAGCGGCGGCCCTACCACCTCCGCTCTGGGCACGGAAGGCACCCTGACCATTTCCGTGGTCACCGGGGAATTCGGCACCCGCATCTACCTGGGCGACAGTGCCACGTACCATACTGCCAGCGGCCTGAAATTCGGCGGCGTGGATATCACCCAGATTCTGATTGACGCGGGACTGGCTGACGCCGTTGAACAGCTCTACGTTCATGACTCCGCTCTTTCCCAGGAGCAGATCGGCCAGTTGATGAGTGAAATCGCCAGCGTTCCGGAACCCGCAACGGCAACCCTGGGCCTGCTGGGACTGGCCGCGCTGATGATGCGCCGCCGCAGGGCATAAAACCGCACCGGTTCTCCGTTTTTCTTTCAGGGCTGCCTCGCGACTCCGTGAGGCGGCCCTTTCTGCATCCGCACAACGCGCCTACCCTACCGGAGGCAGATACTTCTTCCTTCCCTCCCCTGAAAAACGATGTTCAAGGCAGCCTCCGGCTGAAACGCTTCACGGGGCGTCCGTGTCACCCCACCTTCCGCACAAATCCTTTTCCCCCACGCCGGAACAGCCGGAACCGGATACGGAAAAAACCGTCTTCCCTCTGCGGGCGGCGCGCCTCATCCTTGCAGCCGTCCTACCCCTGCGCAGACCGGCCATTCAGGCTCTGCCGGGAGCAGCACACCCCCACGTTCCGGGAAGGGCGCCTGTTTCAAGCTGCTCCTTCCGCCTGAAAGGGGGAAACGTTTTTAACCTGCATACCCCACATCCTGATCATGAATCTCCAGAAACAGCAATTGCTCCTGCGCCTTTTCCGGTATTTCAAAAGCAAAAAAGGAGAACCGCGGTTTTTCAACAAGCGGAATATATGGCTGCTCGCCATTGCCGCCGCCTACATCCTGACTCCTGACGAATTCCTGTTTGACGGAATCGGCAAGCTGGGTCTCCTGGATGACGCCGCAGTCATCCTGGGAGCCGTCTTCACCGTCTTCTTTCCGGACGGGGACTAGCGGCCCGCGGCCAGGGATGCGGCTAGACGGACGATACCTTCCGGAACTTCGGGGACTGTCCCATGAACGCCTCCGGATTGCCTAAAAGAAGCTTCTCCGCCTCCTGCCGGGAAAAACCGCGCTTGTAAAGCTCGCAGGCCAGGGCCGTAAGCGCCAGGGGGTCGGAATCTCCCCAGTCCGCCGCGGAATTGGCCCAGACGCGATCCATTCCGTACAGCTCCAGAATATCCGCCGCCCGCTTGGGGTTCAGCTTGCTGGTGGGGTAAAGGGTCAGCCCGGCCCAGTAGCCGGCCTCCTTCACCAGCGGGAAGGTGTGCTCCTCGCAATGGTCCACCAGCACCCGGCCGGGGTCCAGCTCCGGACGGTTTTTCAGGGCGGAAAGAATCATTCTGGTCCCTTTCAGCTTGTCTTCCAGATGGGGGGTGTGAATCAGGACAAGCTGGTTCAGGCGTATTGCCATGTCCAGATGCTCTTCAAAAATAGTCATTTCATGGGAGGTATTCCGGTTCAGCCCGATCTCCCCGATGCCGAGGACATTCGGACGGTCAATGAATTCCGGGATGAGCTTCATCACTTCCCGGGCAAAGGCCACGTCCTGCGCCTCCTTAGGGTTGATGCACAGCCACGTGTAATGGTCCATGCCGAACTTGGCCGCCCTGGCCGGTTCGCATTCCGTAAGCTGCACGAAGTAATCCCGGAAACCGTCCGCGGAGGAACGGTCATAGCCGGCCCAGAACGCCGGTTCTCCTACCGCCAGGCAGCCTGCCTGCGCCATGGCCCGGTATTCGTCCGTGGTGCGGCACACCATGTGTATATGAGGTTCTATGAAAGCCATGATTCTTATTTGCTGAAGTTCGGGGCTCCGCAGGCCGCCTTGGCGGCGGCGGTTTCCGGCACGGCGTCATCCCGGTAGGAAAGGGCTTCCAGAATGGCCCGGACGCGCCCGGCGCCGGAGGCGGACAGGAGGGGGAGCGCTTCCATCAGGGCGCGGTAGCGGAAATCCGCCTCCCCTTCCCCCCGGTCCACCCGGTCCAGAAACGCGGCTATGTCCAGCACCCCGGCGCGCGCCGCCGCAAAATCGGCGTCCAATACCTCTTTTTTACTCCTTTTCATACGCAGACGATACGCCCATGCGGAAAGCCTCGTCAAGCCGGAACAGGTAACAAAATTATAACTATTCCAAACTAGTGAACTGCAACGTCTTTTCACGTCTTTTCAAAAATCCAAAAAGCGCCGGGAATTCAAGAAGAGGCTTGCCATCCGGGTTTGAACCGGGCATCCTGTGGAGACGCATTTATTTCATTAGAGCGCCTATGAATGCACTAGTAAAAACCATATGTACATTCGTGACATCCTCCATCGGCCGCAAAATCATTGTGGCTCTGACGGGGTTATGTTTGGTCTTGTTCCTCGCGGGACACCTGGCAGGCAACCTTCTTATCTTCGGAGGCCCTGAATGGATCAACACCTACGCCCACGGCCTGCACTCCATGCCGGAAGCAGCCCTCTGGGGCATCCGCGCGGGGCTTGCGGTGATCTTCATCATCCACGTCTGGCTGACCATCCAGCTGAAGCTGGAAAACCACGCCGCCCGCGAACCCTACGTGTTCAAGAACACGATCAAGGCAACGCTCTCCTCCCGCTACATGATCTACACCGGCCTGACTATCCTGGTGTTCCTGATCTACCACCTGTACCAGTACACCCTGCGCGTGGGTTACGATCCCGCCCAGTACACCGCCTTCATTTCCGACGGCAAGGTGGAAACCTTTGACGTGTACAAGATGATCGTGGCCGGATTCTCCAACGTATGGTGCTCCGCCTTCTACATCCTGGCCATCCTGATGCTGTTCAGCCACCTGCGCCACGGCGTGCAGTCCATCTTCCAGACGGTGGGCGCTGATTCCCGCAAAATCCGGCCCTTCTACAACTTTGTCGCCATCGCCTACGGCGCAGTGATCTGCCTGGGCTTCATTTCCGTGCCGGTCTCGGTTCTTCTGGGTATCATCAAATAACCATCAACTCCTCTCAAAGTCATGATTAATTTTCCCGTAAGCGACTGGATGCCGGATGCCAAGATTCCTTCCGGCCCGATTCAGGACAAATGGTCCAAGTACAAGCTTGAGTCCAAACTGATCAACCCGAACAACAAGCGCAAGTACACCGTGCTCGTGGTAGGGTCCGGCCTGGCCGGCGCCTCCGCCGCCGCCACGCTTGCCGAGCTTGGCTACAACGTCAAGTGCTTCTGCTACCAGGACAGCCCCCGCCGCGCCCACTCCATTGCGGCCCAGGGCGGCATCAACGCGGCCAAGAACTACCAGAACGACGGCGACTCCGTCTACCGCCTGTTCTATGATACCGTGAAGGGCGGCGACTTCCGCGCCCGTGAAGCCAACGTCTACCGCCTGGCGGAAGTTTCCTCCAACATCATTGACCAGTGCGTGGCCCAGGGCGTTCCCTTCGGCCGTGAATACGGCGGCCTGCTGGACAACCGCTCCTTCGGCGGCGCCCAGCTCAAGCGCACCTTCTACGCACGCGGCCAGACGGGCCAGCAGCTCCTGCTGGGCGCCTACCAGGCCCTGGAAAAGGAAGTGGCCAAGGGACACATTGAAATGTTCTCCCGCCATGAAATGATGGATCTGGTGCTGGTGGACGGCGAAGCCAGGGGCATTGTCACCCGCAACCTGATCACCGGCGAAATCCAGTCCTACGCAGGGGACACCGTCCTGCTCTGCACGGGCGGCTACGGCAACGTCTTCTTCCTGTCCACCAACGCGATGGGTTGCAACGTCACCGCCGCCTACAAGGCCTACAAGCGCGGCGCCTTCTTCGCCAACCCCTGCTTCACGCAGATTCACCCCACCTGCATTCCGGTCAAGGGCGACTACCAGTCCAAGCTGACGCTGATGTCGGAATCCCTCCGCAACAGCGGCCGCATCTGGGTGCCCAAGTCCCGTGAAACCGCGGAAAAAATCCGCAAGAAGGAAATCAAGCCTTCCGACGTTCCCGAAGAAGAACGCGACTACTACCTGGAACGCAAGTACCCCTCCTTCGGCAACCTGGCTCCGCGCGACATCTCCTCCCGCGCCGCCAAGGAAGCCTGCGACGACGGCCGCGGCGTAGCCATCACCGGCAAGGGCGTCTTCCTGGACTTTGCGGATGAAATCAAGCGCATGGGCCGCGAATGGATTGACGGCCAGTACGGCAACCTGTTCGACATGTACGAGGAAATCACGGACGACGATCCCCATGAAACGCCCATGATGATCTATCCCGCCTCCCACTACACGATGGGCGGCCTGTGGGTGGACTACAACCTCATGTCCAGCGTGAAGGGCCTGCACGTCCTCGGTGAAGCCAACTTCTCCGACCACGGCGCCAACCGCCTGGGCGCTTCCGCCCTGATGCAGGGCCTGTCCGACGGCTACTTCGTCATTCCCGCCACGCTGCCCGCCTACCTCACGACCATCAAGCCCGGCTCCGTCACCACCGCCTCCCCGGAATTCAAGGCCGCGGAAGACGAAGTGAAGGAACGCATCAACAAGCTCCTGAACGTGAAGGGCACCAAGACGGTGGACTCCTTCCACCGGGAACTGGGCCTCATCATGTGGGAAGACTGCGGCATGGCCCGTACGGAAGAAAGCCTCATGAACGCCATCGAACGCATTCCCCAGCTCCGCAAGGAATTCTGGGAAAACGTGCGTGTGACCGGAACGGCGGACGGCATCAATGCGGAACTGGAAAAAGCCTGCCGCGTGGCGGACTTCCTGGAATTCGCCCAGCTGCTCTGCTATGACGCCCTGAACCGCCAGGAATCCTGCGGCGCCCACTTCCGCGTGGAATACCAGCTGCCGGACGGCGAAGCCAAGCGCAACGACGAAGAATACGCCTACGTGGCCGCCTGGGAATACACCGGCGTGGACAGCCTGCCCATTCTTCACAAGGAACCGCTGACCTTCGAGAACGTGCACCTTGCCATCCGCAGCTACAAGTAAAGATAGCCAATACATTAACACTTAAAAGAAAGATTATAACATGGCTAAAACACTCAATCTCACTCTCAAGGTCTGGCGCCAGGAAAACCGGGAAGCCAAGGGCCGCATTGAGACCTATGCCGCCAAGGACATTCCGGTGGACGCCTCCTTCCTGGAAATGCTGGACATCGTCAATGAAGGCCTGGTCAAGGAAGGCAAGGATCCGATCCACTTTGACCACGACTGCCGGGAAGGCATCTGCGGCATGTGCTCCCTGACCATCAACGGCATCCCACACGGCCCGGAACGCCAGGTGACCACCTGCCAGCTCCACATGCGCAAGTTCAAGGACGGCGATACCATCTGGATCGAACCCTTCCGCGCGAAAGCCTTCCCGATCCTGCGGGACCTGATGGTGGACCGCTCCGCCCTGGACCGCATCATCGCCTCCGGCGGCTACATCGACGTGCGCACCGGCTCCGCGCCGAACGCCAACAACATCGCCGTGGAAAAAGTGAAGGCGGAAGCCGCCTTTGACGCTGCCGCCTGCATCGGCTGCGGCGCCTGCGTGGCCTCCTGCAAAAATGCCTCTGCCATGCTGTTCACGTCCGCCAAGATCGCCCACCTCAATCTGCTGCCGCAGGGCCAGCCGGAACGCACCAAGCGCGTCCTGGCCATGATGAAGCAGATGGAAGCGGAAGGCTTCGGCAACTGCACGAACCAGTATGAATGTGAGGCCGCCTGCCCGAAGGGCATCAGCGTGGACAACATTGCCCGCCTCAACCGCGACTTCATCGTGGCCAACACCAAGGAAGGCCTCGCCTACTAAGGCGGGCCCCCTTTTCAAAACGTTAATCAGAACTCCCGGCGGCGCTCGTGCCCGCCGGGAGTTTTTTATTGCTCCGGGAAACGCCGCAAACCTGCGCAACAGACAGAAACCGGGGCAAGTGAAGCATTCCCGCTTTCCGCAAGACGGCGCTGCAACCAACCATAAATGGACGGAAGAATAGGCCCTTAAATGGCTGAAAAGATCAGGAAGGGGAAAGAAAAGGGTGAAGTGTCCCCAATGGGACAAATGCCCCTTTCAATTATTCAAGACGGCCCCTTTCAGGCATTTATTTCTTCAATTGCCCCGTGGCCCTTCCATTCTGGAGCGGAAGCCTGTATTTTCAAGCTTCCTCAACCAATTTCAACCCTTTTCAAGTATTCATGGCTGGTCACAGCGCGCCTTATACGCGCCAAACGCAAAAGCGGTACGGCTTCCCTTTATTGGCCCTGTCACTTCCGGATGGAGGCAGTCCCCATTCCGCAAGGCCTCTCCACTCTCCACTCTCCACTCTCACCCCTCCCGTCACTCCCTGTTACGGGAATCCATGAAAATGGTCACCGGACCGTCGTTGACCAGGGAAACCTGCATATCCGCGCCAAATTCGCCGCTTTCCACCCTGCCTTCCAGCAAGGACGCCAGTTCCCTCTTGAACAGTTCATACAGGGGAACGGCCTGCTCCGGCCTTGCAGCGCGGATGAAGGAGGGCCTGTTGCCCTTCCTGGTGGAGGCGTGCAGCGTAAACTGGCTCACCACCAGAACACTCCCCCCCATTTCCTTCACGGAAAGATTCATCTTCCCCTCCGCATCGGAAAAAATACGCATGTCCGCCGCCTTTTTGGCAAGCCAGCGCACATCCTCTTCCGTATCCGCCTCTTCAATGCCCGCCAGAATCATCAGGCCCGGACCCGTGCTTCCCGCACAGACGCCGCCGATGTGCACGGCAGCCTCCGTGACGCGTTGAATGACCAGCCTCACTGCGCCGCTCCCTTCTCCCTCAGAATGGTCACCTTCGTGCCCGCACGGGTCAGCATGGCCAGCTCATTGCAGTCCTGCCGGCTCAAATAAAAGCCCGGTGAACGGGGAGCTCCGCGGGAAACGTCAATGACATAGCCCCCCGCCGCCAGCACCAGCGTTTTGTCCGCAGAGGGAAACTGCTTGCTGTAAATGGAAACAGGGGCCTGCTCGTCCTTGACGGACGTCTCCAAATTCTTTTTTCCTCCGTCCTTCATGGAGAGAATGGGATAGCCCTTCACAAAATTCGTCCCGTCGTACAGGCAGACTTCCTTCTCCGGCACGTTCACCACTACATGAAAATCCAGGGGACGGTACTTGAGCACATCCCCCGCATGCAGAACGGGAATGTCCATCAGGCCGTTGAGGTGCATCACCATGGCCTGGGAGCAGTCCAGCTTCCTGACCATGCGTATCCAGGAATCCCCTCTCCGTACGGTGTACTTCTTCACGTCCGGCCCGTTGGGGTCCAGCAATTGCCGGATGCGCAGGCTGCCGATGAGATCCTTCGCTTCCCTCCCCACCACGCCGCCCTGCTCCACCAGGGGCTGCAACAGCTCCAGAGCCTGCGGCAGGCTCCCCCGGTCCATCAGGCGCCGGGCTTCCGCCAGGGCTTCCGGACGGCGCGGCCAGAGGGAATAGTTTTCCCCGTCCGCAAAAACTCCCTGGGCGCAGCAGGCCGCCGCCAGAAGGCTAAAGAAGACCCTTGCGCTTGAAGTCAAAGATATTGATCTCATGGGATTTTTGTATCATTTCCACGGTGAATTTCAAGAGGGAGACCTCCCATGCGTCATCCACCCCTTCAATGAGGGCCATGAACGTATCCTCTCCGTTGCGCACCTGGTCCAGCAGACGGCCGCGCACGGCATCAAGGGGTTCATGCAGAATTTCCTCATTCACTTCCGACCTCTTGAACCTGAAGCCGTATTCCAGCAGCGTCAAAAAGCCCGGTCCGTTCTTGGAAAGCCAGTCAAAGAAGCGCTTGGCCTCTCCGGAAAAGCCCTCCGTACTGACTTCATTGTAAACGGAAGGGCGTATGATCTTCGGCTTTTCCGCCTCCACCCAGCCGCTGCGCACGCGCACCACGCCCGCTTCATCCATCAGCTCGCTGAGGAGAAGGAAATTGAACCTGGTATCGCCAAAGGTATCAATGCGACGGTCCGGTTCATAAACCACCCGGGTCATTTCCGCCGCATAGCGGATATCGTCACGGGAGAAGGAGGGCAGATCACTCATGGAAGAAGAAGCCGGGAGCTTTCCATGAAAAAGCGGCTTCCTTGCCTTGGACAGGGAAGCCGCTTTTGTAATAAAGGATTTTTAGCAGTTCAACTTAACCCTGAACCTTTTCGATGTAAGCAACGACATCGGCAACGGACTGAAGCTTTTCAGCTTCTTCGTCGGGTACTTCGATGTCAAAGTTTTCTTCGAAAGCCATCACGAGTTCAACGGTATCCAGCGAATCAGCACCGAGATCCTCGATGAATTTCGCATCAGCAGTCACTTTATCGGATTCAACGCCAAGTTGCTCAACGATGATACTTCTTACTTTTTCTTCGATGCTGTTGTCAGACATGATATTTATTGTTAAGGTTCATGGATACTACATGGGGTATACGCAATTTGCAACACCTATTTATGAGTTTTTACGTGTCATCCGGCCCCCTCGCCGGAAGTAACAAGCTCCCGGCCAGGCCGTTGCCCGTTCTTCAAAGATTAAGCACGGCAGCTATCCGCAAACCGTTCAGCGTAATATCCGGGTCCACATGGTCGATGCGCTCCACGCCCCTGGCGATCAGCGCGGCGTCCCCGCCCGTAGCCACCACGGCCGGGCGCGTGCCCAGCTCCTCCTCCAGCCGGGCCAGGATTTCCTTCACCAGCCCCCGGTAGCCGTACACGGCGCCGGACTGCATGGCCTCCACCGTACTGGTTCCGATGGCATGGGCGGGCTCCTGCGGGTCGATGGCGGGAAGAAGGGCGGTATTGCGCTCCAGGTAATCCCCCATGCTGGCAAGCCCTGGAGCAATGACGCCGCCCAGATAGGTGCATTGGGGGCCGATCACGTCAAAGGTCACCGCAGTGCCGAAGTCCACCACGACGCACGGGCAGCCGTAATAGGCCGCGGCGCCCACGGCGTTCGCCAGCCTGTCGGCTCCTATCTGGCGCGGGTGGGGGTAGTCGATGCCCACGCCCAGCCGGGAATCGCAGGAAAGGAAATGGCACGGCTTGCCTATCCAGTTTTTCAGCACCTCCCCCACGCGCGGCACTACGGAGCACACCACGGCGGCATCGTAATGGACGCCGGCCAGCACTTCATCCAGCCGTTCCTCGCTCACCTCCCGGGTGGGAATCATGTACCGTTCCGGCAGCAGGGCGTCCGGCGTGGAAAGCACGAACTTGGTGCGCGTATTGGAATTGTCGATCAGCAGATAAGTCACGGAAATCAGTTAGTACGTTCCTCCGCCAGTTTCAAGACCAAATCCGCTATCTTGCCGCTTCCCCCGGTCATCTCCGCCTTCACCAAATTTTCATGCATGCGCCTCCACGGCGCACCGCCTTCCTCTACCATCTCCCGCAAGGCGGCAGCCAGGGCACGGGCGTCCGGCACATGGCGGCCGCCGCCCAGTTTTTCCAGCAGGCGGGCGTTGCCCTCCTCCTGGCCCGGAAGAAGAAAGTTTACCAGCATGGGCCGTGCAGACGCCAGCACCTCATGCACGGTGGCCCCTCCCGCTTTCCCAACCACCACATGGCTGGCGGCGAGATAGAAGGGCACGCGGCGCGTCCAGCCGCGCACGGCCAGCCTATGCCCGTATCTGGCGCGCAAATCCCGGATATGGGGGTAAATGCGCCTGAACCGGCGGCCCAGGATGCAGGTGACGCGTATGGAGGGGTCCGCCTCCAGCATGGCCTCCAGCTCCGCGCGCGCATGCCGTGCGGAACGCTGGGCAAAATAAAGCACCCGGAACGGCTCGCCCGCCTTCCAGGAAACGGGGCACTCCCGCGCCAGCGCCCCCAGGCCGGGATTGACGGGGAATCCCGTGACGCGCACCCTGTCCGGAGGAAGCCCCTTCTCCACCATGATTTCCCGCGTCCAGGGGTCCGTCACGGCCCACAGGGGGGACTCCGAACACAGCCAGGACTTATTGATGACGAAGGAATCCGTCACAACGGTCAAGTACGGCACCGCGTTCCCCGTGCGGGCCGCCAGGGAATCCAGCATGTAGGGATACACCATGTACGTGCAGACCACGGCGTCCGGCTTCCAATCCCGCAGCAGCCGTTCCAGAAAACGCTCCACGGGAGCGAGCCCCTTGACGGGTTTTTCCGCCAGGTTGCGCTTGTCGCTCACCTCGTACATCAGCTTCCAGAGGCGGGGCAGGCGGGAAATAATCCACAGGTAGGCGGCGCGCGTCAGGCGGAACATCCGGGGCATCGCCTCCGCGCACAGGTCCGTCACGCGGACTTCCGCGCGCCCTGCGAGGGCATCCCGCACACCCCTGGCGGCGGAATTGTGCCCTTCCCCGTATCCCGCAGTCACGATCAGAATTCGCGGCAGCCTTCTCTTCTCCATGGGACAGGATATACCAGTATTCCAGTCAATCGGAAAGAACTTCTTGCAGGAAGACGGGCACGCCCGCAGAGCTTCTTCCGGCAGATCCGGCGCAGCGCCTGCCTTGACGGCAGGGGCCGGAAGAGCCTTGTTCCCGGCGGGGCAGCCAGCGGGAAACACGGAAAAACACCTTCCCGCGGACTGCGTGAAAACGCCCTGCCGGGAATGAAGGCCTCCCGGCCTTCATCATTGGATCCAATCCGGAATGAATCGAAGAGGTTTTGTCTGCAAGGGCCGAAAGGCCCCTGCGGCCCGCGGACGGAAAAGGACCGCAAAACAGCATTTGCACACCATTATTCCCCTCCCGAATCCGGATTTAACATTGACCTGCGCAGGCCGTCAGGGCAAGCTTTCAGCCATGCGCATCGTCTTCATGGGCACAGGCGACATTGCCATTCCCGCCTTCCGCAGCCTGGTCCGTAACTCGGACCTGGTAGGCCTGGTCACGCAGCCTGACCGCCCCGTCGGCAGGCACCAGGTGCTTACGGCTCCCGCTATCAAGAACATTGCCAGAGAAGCGGGCATTCCCGTGCTCCAGCCGCACTCCCTGCGGACTCCGGACGCGCTGATCAACCTTAAAAGGCTGAATCCGGACCTGATCGCGGTCATGGCGTACGGGCAGATCCTGAGCCAGGAGGTGATTGACATGGCGCCCATGGGCTGCATCAACGCCCATGCCTCCCTGCTGCCGCGCCACCGCGGAGCGGCCTGCATCCAGTCCGCCATCAAGTCCGGCGATTCCGAGACGGGAATCACCATCATGCACATCGTCAAAAAGCTGGACGCCGGGGACATCATCGCCCAGATCAGCACCCCGCTGGAAGGCACGGAAACCGGCGGCTCCCTGCACGACAAGCTGGCCCAGATGACGCCGGACGTATTGCTCCCAGCCATCCACGCCATTGAAAAGGGAACCGCCACACGCGTCCCCCAGAAGGAATTCCTGGCGACGTACGCTCCCAAGCTCCTGCGTGCGGACGGAAAGATTGACTGGACGCGCCCCGCAGAGGAAATCGGACGCATGATCCGGGCGTATGACCCGTGGCCCGGCACCTTCACCAATTACTGGAACCGCAAGAAGCGTATCCGCAACATGAAAATCTTTCCCGGCTTCTCCATCGTTCCGGAGGCGGAAGGGAAACCGGGCCAGGTGCTTTCCGCCGGAGAACAGGGGCTGCTGATCGCCTGCGGAAGCGGCGGCCTGCTGGTGACGAACGTCCAGCTTGAAGGAAGTACGCGCATGAACATCTCCCAGCTCATCGCCGGCCACCCGAATTTGAAAGACATCCATTTTGACGTGTAAATGGCCAAGTCCTTTTCCATGGAGAGCCTGAACGCGGCCCAGAGGAAGGCCGTACAGACCCTGCAGGGGCCCGTGCTGATCCTAGCCGGGGCCGGAACGGGCAAGACGCGCACCGTCACCTGCCGCATCGCCCACATGGTGGACCGCGGCATCAGCCCCAAAAGCATCCTGGCCGTGACGTTCACGAACAAGGCCGCCCTGGAAATGAGGGAGCGCGTAGGCCAGATGGTGGAACGGAAGGCGGCGCGCCAGATCATGGTGAGCACCTTCCATTCCCTCTGCGTGCGCATCCTGCGGGAGGACATAGGCCGGCTGGGGTACAAGACCAATTTCACCATTTACAGCGGTTCCGAGCAGAGCGGACTGATCCGGCGCCTGATCGTACGCCACGGCGGCATCACGGAAAAAATCACCCCCAAGGACGTGCTGTCCGCCATGAGCCGGATGAAGAATAGCGGCCTGGGCCTGGATTCCATTGAAGACAACCTGACGGCCAACATCGCCGCCTCCTACCAGCGGGAGCTTCAGGCGCAGAATTCCGTGGATTTTGACGACCTGCTGATTCTGGCGGACAAGCTGCTGAAGGAGCACCGGGACGTCAGGGAGGCGTGGCAGCAGCGCTTCCGCTATATCACCGTGGATGAGTTCCAGGATACCAACAGCCTCCAGATGAGCCTGCTGGGACATTTGGTGGGGCCCGCGCACAACGTCTGCGTGGTAGGCGACGACGACCAGTCCATCTACGGCTGGCGCGGCGCCCAGATCAGCAACATCCTGGAGTTCGAACGCTTTTTCCCGAACCCCGCCGTCATCAAGCTGGAGGAGAATTACCGCTGCACCGCCCCCATCCTGGACGCGGCCAACGCCCTGATCCGCCACAACCTGGGCCGGAGGGACAAGACGCTGCGCGCCCACAAGGGCGGCGGAGAAGCAGTGAGGCTGATTTCCATGCCCGGAGACGCGGAGGAAGCGGAGTTCATCATCACGGACATTGAAAACGTCCGCAGGCAGGAGGAGCGCCCCTGGGAGGATTTCGCCATCCTGTTCCGGGCCAACACCCAGAGCCGCATTATTGAACAGACGCTCCGGGAGCACAAGATTCCCTACCGCATGGTGGGGGCGCAGAGCTTCTTTGACCGCAAGGAGGTGAAGGACCTCATTTCCTACCTGGCGACCATCGAAAACCCGCAGGCTGACGAATACCTGCTGCGCATCCTCAATACGCCCCCGCGCGGCATCAGCGAGCTGACCAGCCACCTGGCCATCGACTGGAGCCGGGAACACGGCAACAGCGTATGGGCCGCCCTGCAGGACGACGAATTCCTGGCCACACTCTCCACCCGCGCCCGCAACAGCGTGCTGGAGTTCAACGACCTGATTGCCAGATACATCGACCTTTTCCAGGATAAGGAGACCGATTTTGGAGACGCCCTGGAACAGCTCATTGAAGAAACCGGATTCAGCGAGTACGTCACGCGCCTGTGCAAGACGGAGGCAGAAATCCAGAAGCGGCTGGTATCCATCGGGGACGTGAAAGCCTCCCTCCGCAACTTCTGGCAGCCCGGAAAAACCCTCCGGGACTATCTGGCCCAGGTCACTCTGGACAAGGAGGACAATGACGACGACGTGGAGAACAAGCCCGGCGTGTGCCTGATTACCATGCACGCCGCCAAGGGGCTGGAATTCCCGGTGGTGTACCTCGTGGGGCTGGAAGAAGGCATCCTGCCTCACAAGCGTTCCCTGGAAGACGGCAACTGTGACGAAGAACGCCGCCTGCTTTACGTGGGCATCACGCGCGCCCAGGAAAAACTCATGCTGACCTATTGCGCCACGCGCCTGCGCTACGGGGACCGCATGCCCTGCCAGCGTTCCTCCTTCCTGAGTGAAATTCCTCCCCACCTGATGGATTATTCCAAATGGGAGGATCTCATGAATGCGGAAGCGACGGAAGAGGAGTCCGGAAACTTTTTCGACTCCCTCCGCAGCATGCTTCTGGAAGATGAATAAAAGACAGCCGGGTGTTTCACCGGCTGCCTTTAAACCATGAGTTATTTTTTACCGGGACAGGTTTAACGGGAACGGCGGCGGCGCATCAGCAGGGCCGCCAGTCCAAAAAGGCTGAGGGAAGCCGTGGCCGGTTCCGGAACAGCCAGGCTCGGCATTCCGTCCCTGACTGCCAGGGCGGACATTCCGTAGTCGCCGGCCAGGGAAAGCAGGCTGTCGGAGAAGTCCATCGTGACCGAAGAGCTGGGATTGAAAGAAGAATTGGTTTCAAACTGCCAGGTCAGCATGAACGTACCGCTGGAAAGCAGGGTAGCCAGGCTACCGCCGCTGATATGAAGCAGATCCACTACCTGCCCGTTGGAGCCGGCCAGATAGATATTCTTGACGTTGATACCGGTACCGGTCAGGTTCACGGGGCTGTTCGTTCCCCACGTGGCCACATTTGCCAAGCCGCTTATGGTGAACACGGAAGACATCGTATAGGAACTATTGGCCTGAAATCCGGTGACGCTAACGTCACCGGGGGCGACGAGGCCTCCCACCCCAAGAACCAGGGTCTCATTCCACCCGCGGGTGGTCTTGGCGGCATCCAGGTCATAGCCGTAAGCCTGCTTCCACATGTTCAGGCCGCCGGTCCCGATCGTGTGCGTACCGTACATGTTGCTGTTGGTAGCCTGCACTCCTCCGAGCAGACCGCCGGAGATGTTATACGTAACCTGAATCGCGGACGCCGTACCGTCCGTAGCTTTCATGGAATTGCCGGTCGTGCGGTTGCCACTTGTCATTGTACCGCTTGCCAAATTCCACGGAGCGGAATAGGTGTTCGAACTTTCGCCGAACGAAACCATTGTCGTTTTCCCCCATCCCGGTGCGGAGCACAGGAGAGCAAGGAGCGACATTATACATAAACGCATTTTCATATCATCAACAGAGATGGAGTTTTTCCGTTTGCTTATATCCTGTTGACGTCTTTCCTTTGATTGACGATCAACAAGGGATTTGACTCGAACCCGCCTCCCAGGTTCACACGATAGATGAAAAAAAAGTCCCATTTTTTCAATTTCACACGCAATTCGTTTAGATACAACAAGAAAGCATTTGTCATCCGTTTTGACATCCTTTTCCGCTCCAAGGGCTTCAGGGCAGGTTCATCCTCCTTTCCGGGCACAAAAAATCCCCCCCGGTCCGGACCGGAGGGATTGAAAAACACAGGCTTAACGCCCCTGCCCGTTACCAGAAGATGATGTACAGGGCAACCGTCGCGGCAATCACGAACCAGCCGAATATCTTGGCGCGTGAAGAGGACTGGAGGGCCACCACGCCTCTATCGGGCAGCACGATGGACTGTCCGCCGCGGGCGGCGTTCACTGCCGTGAAGATGAAGCCGATGATCACCACCGTAATAAAGCACACGGCCATGCGGTTCAGGAAGGCCATTTCCGGCTGCCATATCTTCAAGGCTCCGTACAGGAGGGCATTGATGACAATACCCAGCCAGCCGAAGATGCGCGGGCACTTGGGCACGAAGAAGCCGAAGAGGAACACACACAGGGCGCCAGGACTCAGGAAGCCCTGGAATTCCTGGATGAAGTTGAAGATTCCTCCGAAAGCCGGGCTGTCCAGGAACGGCGCAATGCACAGCGCAATCACGGCGCACACCAGCAGGCCGATCTTGCCAACAGTAACAAGCTCCGTGGGCTTCGCGTTCCTGCGCAGCTTGTTGTAAATGTCCATCGTAAAGATGGTGGAGGCGGAGTTCAGCATGGACGCCAGGGAAGACACCACCGCGCCGAAGAGTGCGGCAAGCACAAACCACGTCCAGCCCGTGCCGGGCAGCAGCTTCCTGATCAGCGTGCCGAAGGCGGAGTCATAGTCAAAGCCCACCAGGGTATCCGTCAAATAATAGTTGTCCGAGTTGTCTACGGCCGGCTTGATGATCTTGCTGTTAAGCGAGGCGATCTTTTCCACGAACGGAGCGCGTTCCGCCAGAGTAGTCTGGTCATTGGCGGCATCCGCCTTCAGATCGGCGCAGGCCTGTTTCAATTCGGCCATGACCTCGCCGCCAACCTTCATCACCTCCGCGTTATGCAGGGCGTGGGCGCAGCCTTCTTCCACGTTTTCCACCAGGAAGCTGTCCGTAAGCTTGTAGATGACGGGACGGCCCTTGACGGCCTCGGGATTTTCCGCCTTGCGGATTTCCGCCGCATACTTCACTTCTGCCTGTTCCTTCAGGTCATTGCGGTACAGGTTGTAGGCCAGAATGCCGGGAACCACCACCACAAACGGAATGATGAGCTTGAGGAACGCGGCGAACACGATGCCCATCTGGCCTTCCGCCAGAGACTTGGAAGCCAGCGTACGCTGCATGATGTACTGGTTCAGGCCCCAGTAGAAGAAGTTGGGAATCCAGAGACCCAGGCAAAGGGCCGTCCACGGGATTTCCGCATCGTCAGCAGGGCGGATCATGTGGAGCTTGCCGCCCACGGTATTCACGCCGCTGGCCGCATCGCCGGAGTTGAGTTCAAAGAAGCGCGTCACCCCGTGCCAGAGGCTGTCCGAGGGATTTCCCAGGGAAGCGACCGTTGCGCCGGAATTGGCGGCGGCAGACTGCACCAGATGGTTCGGGTCCGCACCGCTCAGCGCCATCAGGGCAAAATATGCCACCACGCCGCCGCCTACAATCAGGGCGGCGCCCCAGAACAGGTCCGTCCAGGCGCAGGCTTTCAAACCGCCCACGAACACGTATACCGTAGCACAGAAGGCAATGATGATGCAGCCCACGGTGATGTTGCCGAAGTCAATGCCCATGGCAGTGTACCCCGTAAAGAACACGGAGATAACCTTGGCGCCGGCGTAAATCACGCCCGCAGTCGGCACGCCCACCAGAATCAGCAGCGTAGCAATGGCCATGAGGGAACGCGCCAGCGTATTATAGCGGTATTCCAGGAATTCGGGAATGGTGTATACACCGCCCTTCAGCAGCTTGGGAAGGAAGCAGAAGGCCACGACTACCAGCGTGATGGCGGCCAGCCATTCATACCCGGCGATCGCCATGCCAACCCAGTTGGCGGCCTTGCCGGACATCCCCACAAACTGTTCCGTGGAAATGTTGGCGGCGATCAGGGAGAAGCCTACCAGCCACCAGGTCAGGCCGCGGCCGGCCAGGAAGTAGTCTGAAGCGCCTTTGGTCTTCTTTTCTTCCTCCGTTTCCTCAGGATCACGGCTTTTCCAGATGCCCAGGGCGATTACGCCCACCACAACCACACAGAACAGGATGACTTCCGTTATGGAAAGGGGGGCTGTCTTGGGTTCAGCGGAGGCTTCCGGAGCTGTCTGGGAGGCGACGGCGGCGGGGGCCGCCGGCTGAAGTTCCGCAGCCGGCTGTGCTTCCGCAGCGGGGGTCACGGCCGGAGCGGCCAGGGCGGGCTGCGCATCAGCCGCCGGTGCGGGCACGGAGCCCTCCTGGGCGGAAACGCCCCACGTCATCAGGGCCAGAGCCCCGAATATGGTTGCTAGTGTTCTCATAATCAGTATGGATTAAGCTTGGTACAGGACACGGGCGCCTTCTCCGGCACAGGTCACAAGGTAAGTGGTTTCAATGCCCGTTTCCTGACAGTAGCCGTCCAGAAGCTCGCGGGCCACCTTGTCCACGTCTTCCGTCTTCACCAGGGCCACGATGCACCCGCCGAAGCCGCCGCCCGTCATGCGCGCGCCGTAAATGGAGGATGCGGAAGGAATGCGGTCGCAGAGGGAAACCAGGGTATCCACTTCCGCGCAGGAAACTTCATAATCGTCACGCAGGGAGGCGTGGCTGCCGCGCATGGCTACGCCGGCTTCATCCCAGTCGCCGCGGGCAAGGGCGTTCGCAAAGGCGTTTACGCGGGCGTTTTCACCAATGACGTGGCGGGCGCGGCGGTAGCGCACGTCGCCAAGCTGTTCCTTGAAGGATTCCAGCAGCTCCAGCGTGGCTTCCCGCAGGGAGGGCACGCCCATGATGGCGGAGGCTTCCTCGCACTGCTTGCGGCGCTGGCCGTAGGCTCCGTCCGCCAGGGAGTGCTTCACGGCGCTGTCCAGCACCAGCACGGAGACGGACTCGTTGTTCATCGGCACCAGTTCATATTCCAGCGTGGCGCAGTCCAGCTTGAGGGCCATGCCCTTCTTTCCGTTGGCGGAAATAAACTGGTCCATGATACCGCAGGGAACGTTCACGAATTCATGTTCCACGGCCTGGCCGATCAAGGCCACTTCCTTGGGATCAATTTCAACCCCGGCGAAGGCGGCAAGCGCCGTGCAGACGGAAACTTCAAGAGCGGCGCTGGAGGAAAGGCCGCCGCCGCGGGGCACGTTGCTGTCAATCAGCATGTCCACCGGCCCGATTTCTATGCCGCGCCTGTGCAGGTTGGCCAGGACGCCGCGGACGTAGTTGGACCAGAACGGATCGCCGGGAACCAGGGCGTCCTCCACCGCAATTTCATGGATCTGGTCGCCCAGGGAGCCGCAGAAGCGGTGCTTGCCCACGGGGGAGGGAGCCACAGCCACAACACAGTGGTTATCAAGCGCCATGGGCATCACAAAGCCATTATTATAATCCGTGTGCTCACCGATGAGGTTCACACGCCCCGGCGCCGCAGCCACGTGAGTCGGCTCCTGACCGAAATACTCGATGAAATACGGAGTCACCGTTTCTTTAGAGATTTCTCGCTGAACTAAATCCATAGTGGGCTGATTCTGCCCCATCCCTTTCCGCACCTCAAGGTTAAAGTCTCCGCCCCGCAACAATTTTCTTCATTTTCAACCAAATATTCCAAGCACCCGTTGCCAGCCGTCCGCATTCCTTTCAAAAACGGGCCTGCACCGGCCTGCCACGAGGCGCCAGCCCCCTCCAAATCCCGTTGCAAACGACGGCCTCCGGCTTGCATTTCAGGGATGCGGGGAAAGGCGGAGCGTCACTTCGCCCCGCGGGCGAACAGCACCGCCGGGACAGTTTTCAGGAGCAGTTTGACATCCAGCCACAGGGACCAGTTGTCAATGTACTCCATGTCCAGCTCCACCAGTTTTTCAAATTCCCGGATGTTGCTGCGCCCGGCTATCTGCCAGTACCCCGTCACCCCGGGCAAAACGCTCAGCCTGCGGCGGTGGGCGTCACTGGTAAAGGCCTCCGTCTCATAAACGGGGAGCGGCCGCGGCCCCACCAGGCTCATTTCCCCTTTCAGCACGTTGATGAGCTGGGGAAGTTCGTCTATGCTGAATTTGCGCAGGAAGCGGCCGAAGGGGAAGATGCGAGGGTCATGCTCCAGCTTGAAGATGGGGCCGTTCATGTCGTTGCCGTAACTGGCCTTCACCTCATCCAGCCTCTTGTCCGCATCCCGGTACATGGTGCGGAATTTCCACATGCCGAATTCCCGGCCATACAGGCCGGAACGCTTCTGGCGGTAGAAGACGGGACCGCGGTCAGACAGCTTGATGCCTACGGCCGCCAGCACCCACAGGGGGAACGTGCCCACCAGAAGCAGGAGCGCGCCCACCCAGTCCAGTATCTTTTTCAACTGCCAGGAGGTGGTGTAGGGAATGGGGGTGGACTTGTACACCAGCATTCTGGTTCCTCCCAGCACGCCAAAATAGGTTTTATGCACGTCGGGCATGCTCACTACCATGCTCGCGTAAAAATCCACTCCCATCTTGCCGCACAGCTCCACCAGGCACCGCGCCACGGCGGAGTCCACCTCCTCCGGAAGAAACACCACCTTGCTGATGCAGCCCTTGATCAGCAAATTCCTGACCTCCGCGCGGTCCACCTCTTCCGGAGCCATCACCAGCAGTTCATCCTTGAAGTCCACATGGTCGCTTTCCAGCATCTTGCGGAACTCCTTCACATGGTCCGGAATGCCCACCACCAGCGTGGGGGCCTCCTCCACCAGCCTCTTTTCCGCCCGGAACCGGCTGATGCGCAGCCAGAGGGCGCCCAGGAACGTGAGCAGATAGGCCAGGGTCTGGACAATAATGTTCGCGGAAAAGGGAACAAAGTACTTCCACGTCACTACGCTCAACACCACAAAACAGGCGTACGCCATGACAAACCGCCGGATGCTTCCGCCCAGCGTCATGCACCGGTAGTAAACGCCCAGCTGGTCACAGCAGACATACAGCAGCAGGGACATCGTCAGCGGCGTCAGCACCAGCGTGCGCAGCCGCCACGGTTCCGGAGCCACCCCCATCCATTGCCACGAAACGAACCCGACAACGAAGAAGATGACGAATGCGAGGATGGAAACGACAATTTTATTGATCCCGTAGGTAGTACGGTCTGCATTTTGAATCAGCATCGAGAGAGAGTGTAAGTTAGTCGGCACTTAAAGTGCGCTGTCCCGGTCTTTTTGTCAAGTTGCATGCTCACCCTGCCGCTTTCCGCCCGGAATAATGCGCCCTTCCGGACGGTCTTCCTGTCTCCGGACGGGCGGAAAGCCCAAAATGACGGTATACCGGCTTGCAAGAATCCGGCTCCCTGTGCATTGGTATACGCGTCAATCGACCGGACTGGTACCGCACCTAGCCTGATCGCCCCCCTATCAGACCACGCATGGACCGTTGATCGGGGCACGGGGCATCCTTACTCCTGGCTTTTCTCATGGTAGCGGAACGTCCCGGCGATTTTCCGGATGGAACTTACTGCGTACAGCGATAAATCCGGCATGACACCAACATAATCATCAACTTAGAATATAAGTATGTCACAGCACAACACACAGGGAAGACAGGGCCAGGGAGCCCGTCGCCGCTATAACAAGGGCGGACGCTCCTATGGCAATGACCGCCGGGATTCCAGCGGCTACCGTCCCAAGTATAAAAAAGAAGCACCTGCCAAACTCTCCTTGTGGCAGCGTTTCCTGGGCCTCTTCGGCATCCGCCCGGCCAAGAACAACAAACCCGCCGCCAGGGATAAAGCCGCCGCCAAAACCAATACCCGCGTGGCCCGTAACAGGCAGGAGCGCGTTTCCGCTCCCAAGCAGCCCGTCTCCAACCGCAGGCTTTACGTGGGCAACCTTTCCTATGAAGCGACGGAAAGCGACCTTGAAGACGTGTTCAAGGGCATCGGGGAAGTCAGCTCCGTGGAAATCATTTACAACCCCCGCACCCACAAGTCCAAGGGCTATGCCTTTGTGGAAATGAAGAAGATGGAAGATGCCGTCCGTTCCGTGGACATCCTCCACAACCAGCCCTTCATGGGCAGGAACCTGCTGGTCAGCGGCGCCAATGAACGCCAGGAACAGTCCCGGCAGCCCCGCGAAACCCGCGAGCCCCAGGAAGAACAGGTTTCCATGGAGGAAGTGAAGGAAACCTCCACTCCCCTGCTCCAGCCGGAAGCTTCCGCTCCCCAGGCCCAGGAACAATAACCGTTTTATCATGCAGAAGCCGGCCTTTGGAAAAAGGCCGGCTTCTTGCGTTTACAGGACGACGCGTTTTATCCCTCTTTCACAAAATCCTCTTTCGCCCTCCGCCTTCTCTTTCCGGAAAACCTTCGGCCTCGCCCCGGTCAAAAACGTGCAAAACCATGCAGCCCACACGCTTGCGCCTATGCCGCCACGGACTGGAAAAACTTGAAGCCCCGTGTCCCCCTTCCCGGCGACGGAATGAGAAAAGGACCATGACCGTCACGGCAATCCCCAGGCTCCGCGCAGGCGCAGGTATTCCTTGGCGGGCAACAGGATGTAAAGGGGATGCCGGGAGGGGTCCAGCCATGCGATCATGGCTCTCAAATTTTCCTCGCTCATGGCGGTGCACCCCGCCGTGGGAGCTCCTCCATCCCTGCGCCAGATATGGAAGAAGATGGAGGAACCGGCCCCCGGCACGGGTTTTTCCCGTCCGGATGCGGCATTATGCCGGATGAACAGTTTCAGGCTGTGGGCGTAATCGTTCAGCTTCATCTGCTGCTTGAACTCCCACGGCGTGACGGGGTCATGCTTCAGCACGAAGTGCTGGTTGTACAGTGGAGAAGCGGGATCATCCACCCACATGTCCCGCGGCGTGATGCGGCGGTACGGCATGGAACGCTTCTTCTGCGGAACGGGAACGGTGCCATACACGCCCCCCAGCTCAAAGATGCCGGCGGGAGAGCGCAAGTCCCCCTCCTTCTTCACCGGACCGCCGGAGGGAGGCATGCTGACGCCCCTGCCCCACACCAGACCGGACTTTCCCAGACGCGCCGGAAACGGACCTTTCACCATCACCCAGCCGCGCGGCCCCTTCTCCAGAAGGCTCAATTGCACATGGGAGCTGTTCCAGCCGTCCGCGGAACCCACAATCACCTGGCTGCAATCCGCGGGAAGAGCCGCGGCCGAAAAACAGAACGCCGCCAGCATGCACAAACACAGGTATACTGCCTTCATGGGCCGTAGCATAACGGCGCCGCTCCGGAAAAAAAGCAAATACTCCGTCTCCGCAGCCGCACCGCTGAACGGAAAACTTCCCTAGTTCAGCGGAAGAACCTCGTTCAACAGGGATTCGATGCCTTCCTTGGCAAAGCGGGAATACAGGTACAGCTTTTTGGCCTCCATGTACTTGCCCAGGGCGGAACCTACTTCTCCCGCGTTCCTGCACTTTTCCGCATCATTCAGCAGGTTCACCAGGGTACTCGCCTTCGTCGTCAGGTCCAGATACTGGGCGTTCAATTCCTGGTCATTGATGAACAGCTCCTGGTCCTTGGAACGGAGCTGCTGGAGTTCCTCCCAGGCGCCGTACACGTCCTGCATGGCTTCGCGCTGGCGCGCCGCGCCCAGAGCCCGTTCAATAACGGCCATCTTGCCAAGGTCTTCCACAAACTGCTTCTGGAGTTCCGGATCATCCTTCACCAGAACGGCGAATTCATGCTGGTTGTCAAAGATGCGGCGGTAATTCTTATTCTTGTGGAAGCGCTTGAAGTCCTCCAGCGCGTGGGACTGCTGACCGGCGGCCATCATGGCGTTCCGCAGCGGAAGAAGGCGGGGGTTCTTGGGCCAGATTTCAATGGCGCTCTTCAGGCATTCCTCCAGCTTGGCCCGGTCACCTCTGGCGAGGGCTTCCTGGCCCTGGGCGATATAGGCGTCACTGGCGAACACGGCGGCGCTGATGGCGGATTCCGCACGGCCCGTGCTGAAATCCCGGGAGGTCTTCTTGAGGTTTTCCACCAGGGTGAGGGCTTCCTCGTAATCCTTGCCGTTCATCAGCTCAAACAGCTTCTCCACGTCCCGCTTGAAGGCGTACAGCTTCTGCTTCTTTTCATACGGGAACGTGTTCACGGCGGGCATGAACTCCCCGATCAGCAGCGCCTCATTCAACCGTTCCAGGGCATCCACGTAATGATGGGAATCAACCAGGTTGTTCACGGCCTTCATGTGGCGGTCGGAATCACGGGCCAGCTCCCGGGAAAGGTTGTCCAGAATGGCGACGGTGGGCGGGGTGCCCAGCGTTCCGCTGAACATCTTGGCGGCGTCCGAATTCTTGTCCAGCCGCAGCTTGGTATCCCCGTCATTGAACAGGCGGCTGTAAATGCCGCAGCCTATGGAAACATGGTCAAAGCGCCGCTGAGCGAATAACTGAACCAGCGTGGACTGGAAAACGATCTTCGCTTCCGTCACCGTCAGCACCTGTTCACTCTCCAGCTTCAGCTTGCGGGCCTCCATTTCCACCATGCGCTTTTCCAGGTACTTGTAGCGTGGGTTGTTCTTGGCCGGATTATTGGCAGAAGTGCCCTTTTTCCCGCCCTTCTGGTTGGAGGGAGAGCCGGAGCTGGTGGTCACGCCGCTCTCCATGAGGCTCATTTTCTGGGCATTGCTGCGTATTTCCCTCTCCATCGCTTCAAGCATCTTCCCCTTGTTCTTTCCATTGCTCTTGGCCTGCCATGCGGTGTAGATAGCCTGGCAGAGGGCATCGGAAACGCCACCGTCCAGCGGATTGCTGGAGGCGGCGGTCAGCAGGTCCACCACCTGCCGCACCACGTTGTCCGCCATCAGCTTTTCCTTGCGCATGGAAAGCGTCTCATGAAGCTTTTCAAAAATCTTCTGGTATTCCTTCGCATCCTCCGTGCTTTCCTCCGGCTGGCTCAGGTACTTATTGAAGCGCGCCTCAATTTCCCGGAAACTGCCCATGTTCAGCGTTGTTCCGTTGATGGTCACGGTGCCGTCCTGGGGATTCAGGAAAGGAATTTCATTGCCGTACAGGGACTTGGCATCTCCCTGCCGGGAAGGCTGGTAGGCATTCGGCTGCGCGGCAGGCGGGGAGGAAGGGGGCGCGGCAGGCGCACCGCCGCCGGAAGCGGGGGGATTGTACATCATCTGCCCCAATGCGGGAACCGCGCAGGCCAGGGTCAGGAGAAAGCAGCTTTTCATGGGGCGGGGAAGGTTGTTCATTTAGGCTGAATGGATGTGGCTACGCATACGCCGCGCACCTTCGGATTGACGTCTTCCACCCGGAACTCTATTCTGTATTGCTGGTCCCGGTTGATGTTCAGTCCGTTCCTGGCTTCCGCAGAAACACAGACGGGAATAATGTACTCACGACCGGAAGCGTCCCTGTACAAAAAGGAAATCAGCTCGGACTCGCCGCGCGGAAAACGGTCGATCACCGTTCCGTCCAGCGCATAGTTGTTATTGGAAAGCTGGGAGGCGTTCGCCGCCAGGATATCCAGCGGAATATCCGACCCCGCCTGCGGCTTCTCCCTAGCACGGAACACGACAAACGCCACGATGACGGCCAGCACAAGAACAGCCGCGCCGGCCATCAGCATCGGCGTGGATGATGAGGAACTCTTCTTTTTTGCTGCACGTCGTCTCGCCATAACTTTTGATGGAAAAAGTATATAACGAACTCCGTGCAAGTGCACGCATTAAATTACAGCTCCCAGCGCGAGCGTCGGATTCCCGCGTAGGAAGCCGCAATGCCGCATGCAACATGCACGCCCAGAACAATGTAACAGGTCAGCGCGGGCGTCAGGTCCGTATCCAGCACATTCTTGACGGCGTTGTACACGTCAGATTTCAGGGCGGAGATGCTGCCGGACCACGCCCAGTATGCGGAAATGAAGGGCCGTATGAAGCCCTCCACCTGTTCCGGAAGGGCCAGCACCGCTCCGGAAAGGGGAAGCTGGAAGCCCACCAGGTAAATGCTCAGGAGGGAGGCCTGGTCCGCACTCCGGGCCAGGGAGGAAATGCCCAGGCATACAAAGGTCATGGCGGCATCCGCCAGAATCAGGAACAGCAGGTGCGTCAGGCCCCCGCCGCGGTCCCAGAAGAAGTCCACAAAGGCGAACATCCAGACGGACTGCACCAGCACCAGAACGCTCAAGTAGGCCAGCTTGCTCCCCAGGTACGCGGAGGGCCTCATTCCCGCGTATTTCTCCTTTTCCATGATGGCCCGTTCTCCGGCCACCTCCCGGGCGGCATTGTTGGAACCCATCAGGCCCAGCAGAATCACCTCGAACATGATGATGCCGGAGACAGCGGAACCCGTCTTCATGTTCAACTGCTGGGCTTCCATGTCCTTCTGGATGGTCTGGACGTCCTGCGTGGCGGAAAGGCCCACGATCTGCCCGGTCCCCTTGTCCGTGAACATGGCTACCAGCACCGGGAACAGCAGCACCATCACCAGTTGAAGAACCAACTGGGAACGGTCGCGGAAAAAGATGCGCCAGCGCCGTCCCAGCAGGCAGAAGAACTGCGTGAAGAATCCCGGAACCTCCGGAATGGCTTCCGCCGCGGCCTCCGGGGAATTCCCGTTCCCTTCCGCAGGCGCAGTTTCCCCGGAATCGCTCCGCACGGCGTCCCCCTTTTCCGTTCCGGGTTCCTCGGGAGCCTTCTCCGCCTCCACATTGCTGCGGACGGCATCAGGGTCCGGCAATTCTCCGGAAAGAATCTTCTTCTCCCTTTCCTGTTCCAGGCGGGAATAATAGGAATCCCGGTGCTTGCCCCACGAACGGCACCAGGAGGGTCCTTCACGGTCCTGAAGCTTCGGATAAATCTCTTCCAGCGAGGAAACGCCGAAGTAATGCAGCATCGTCTTCGGAGAACCGTGATAGGCCACGCAGCCCTGGTGCATGACCAGGATGGAATCATACATGTCCAGGTGGGAAAGGCTGTGCGTGACGGAAATGACGATGCGGCCTTCCGAACGGGAGATTTCATGCAGGAGGTCCACAATATCGTGCTCGGACCTCGGGTCCAGGCCGGACGTCACCTCATCGCAAATCAGCAGACGCGGATTGGACACCAGCTCCATGGCCAGCGCCAGGCGGCGCTTCTGGCCGCCGGAAAGAATCTTCACATCCCGGTCCGCAATCCCCTCCATCCCCGTTACCTCCAGGGCATTGTCAATGCTGTCGTCCAAATCGTCCACGGAATCGAACCGGCAGCGGAGCCTGGCGGCGCTCTCCACGTTCTCATCCACGCTCAACTGGTCATAGGCAATGCTGAACTGGGGAACGAACCCGATTTCCGACGGCTCGAAGTCCTCTTCCGCCAAATCATGGCCGTTCCAGAAAAAACGTCCGTCCGTTTCCGCAATCATGCCCGCAATCGCCTTTAACAAGGTGGTCTTTCCACAACCGGAAGGGCCAACAACAGCCATAAAATGCCCGCGAGGCACATTAAAACTAACATTGTCCAATAATTTCAAAGGACCATCCGGTGTTTCTATTTCATATGTAATGCCGTCCGCCTGCAACATGGTTCTTTTACTCTAGCGTATCAACTTCCGCATCATCAAGGAAAATCGGGCATCAGTGTTTTATCTTGCCGTAAACGAAGAATATGTTATTCAAAAACTTTCCCTTTAAGGCATTTCCCCAATTAAAATCAAATGGTTTTCCCCCGCATTCTTGCTTTAGCCGCCTTGCTGGCCCCCCTGGCGGCCGCCGCCCGGCCTCCATCCGCGGACCAACCCCGTTTTACCGCCGTCCTGGATGATTGGCGCATTTCCTATATGGACGAACCCGGCCATGTCCATCTCGGAATCTCCATCATGCTGCAAGGCAAAGGAACCTTTGTCATTCCTTCTTCCGGGGAAGGGCAGCTCACGCGCCTGGTCATGCAGGATTCAACCGGAAAAGAAATACCCTGCAATCCCTATCAGCCATGGGGAACGCCCGGCAAGCTCAATCCTTCCCATGTCATCGGGTCCAACTCATCATCCTCTCCCGGTTCACCCTACAAAACCCTGCAATTCTCCTGCGGATTCAGGGAGCTTCCGGCCCCTCAATCGGAATGGCTGCGCATCCGCGGGACCTGGACCGTCCAGTTCTGCCCGGAACCGCAGCGGCTGATGCTGAAGCAAACGGTCAAACCGGCGGAAGAACCCCAGACTTTTTATCTGGACCTTCCGGAACCGAACGTCCGGGAGGACAGCGACATCGCCCGGGCCGATTCCGCCAGCAACACTGCTTCCATTCAGCTGAAAACCAACGAAGAGCGGACCGCCCTCTCCTGCGAGGCGGAATTCCCCTCTTCCGCTTCCATTCAAGGCTTTGCCATTCTGGATTCCTCCGGACTCCCCATACCGGGCCTGCGGCGCGCCCATACGCCGGAAATCACAGAACATAAAGATGGTAAAACCAGCATTTCCTGCCTGCATGAAATGGAAGAAGGAGCGGGAAAACCATCCCCTTCCCTTCCCCGTGAATTGAATCTCGGCGTCGTTTACCTTCCCCGCAAACATTCACTGGATGTTCCCATTGACCTGGCCGTGAACCCTTCCCCCTCTCCGCCTTCCACTCCCCGGGAAGCGGTGAACAACCATGAATCCGGCCTCTCCGCACAACCGTCACCGGCTCTTCAGGTAAAATTATACAATTGGGTTTTCCATAAAGAAGGCCATGAACCCGTCTTCCTCGGCATTTACATTCATACGGATAAAAACCACACCCTGCTTAATGATATGGAACAGCAGGGCGCCAGTTACATCAACCTTTCCACCCCCGGCGGAAAAACAGCCGTTCACTGCCGGGTTCATCCCCCCACATGGGGCACTTCCACCTACAATATGCTCTTTTTCCCTCTTCCCCGTTCACTGCCTCCCGGCGACAAGGGATGGCTGCTGACCGGGGAGCTCCGCGTGCCGGCCGGAGAGGTCCGGACAACTCCGGCCCGGACGATTCCCGCAGAACCGGGCAAACAATGGGCGATCGACGTTCCGGGGGCATCCGGAGATTATCCTCCCTTCCAGGTTCAGGCCACCCTCCTCAGCATCAAGCCCTCAGCAAAGGAATTCCGGGCCACCTTCAAGTTGAAGGGTCACCATGGAAATCCGCATTTCAGCGGCTTCCATGTGGAAGGGGGCATGCAGATCATGTCCAACAAGGATCCGGAGGATGAAACCGCGCAGCTCATCACCTATTCCTTTCCGCACTCTCCCGCTACTTTAAGCTGCTGTGTAAAATACATTGGCCGTCCAACCGTCATACGCCACCCCCTGAACATGCGCATCGGGCTGGGAGGCATCGTCCCGGACCCTCCGGAAAAATGACATTCCGCTTTTTTTCATGGCTTCCGTCCTGTTACGGAACCATGATGGAGGCATGATCCGGCAAGCGTCCCGGGAAGATTTTCCGGCAATCCTGAAGCTTCAATTACTCGCCTTCGGAGAAGTGGCGGAGCGGCTTGGACTCGCCAGCATCCCGCCTCTGGAACAAACCCTGGAACATTTGCGGGAAGAGGCGCGGAACAGCGTCTTCTTCAAGTATACGGAAAACAGCCGCATCGTCGGCTCCGTCAGGGGCTGTCTGGACGGCAAAAACGTCTGCCATGTCGGCAAGCTGGTTGTGGACCCGGCCCGCCGGAACAGGGGAATCGGCCAGCAACTCATGCTTGCCCTGGAAGAACACTTCCGCGGACAGGCAGCCGCCTACCTTCTGTTCACTTCGGCAGATACTCCTGAAACCCTGTATCTGTACCTCAAACTGGGCTATACGGAACTGTACCGGAAAGAGGCCGGAGGGATGACCACGGTGTTTCTGGAAAAGAAAGCGTGAGGCCGCCGGAAGCCCTCATTTCATCAGCTTCCACACCGCCAGCCGGGTGATGGAGCCTATCAGCAGAAGAGCCGCCGCAATCAGGAAGGGAGACCATCCCAGCGCCCCCGCAGCCAGCAGAAACGCCACGGCGCACACCAATAGAAAAGCATTGATGAACCGTATCAGGATCCATTCCTCCGGATAGAGGGGCGATAGGCTGAAGGCATCCGCCAGCCTGTCCATCACGAATTCAAGAATTTCACTTTCCATCCATTCCCACATAGACTTAACTTTTTTACCGCAATTTGACCATCAATGATTTACCTGCACATGCAAGTAAAAGAATGGTCGGAGTTTTTCATGATGAAAGGGTTTTTCAAGGGCCCGGAGGCCCTTGTTCCCGGCAGCGCGGGCATCAGGCAACACAGGGGAATGGGGCCGCCCATGGCGTGGACAAAACAGGCATCCCGGCCTTCACGGACCCTATTCAGAACGGGAAGTCCGCATCGCCCACCGGGTCCACGGCCTTTTCCTCAAACTTCTTCACGGCTTTCTGCTGGGGATTCACGGCGCGGACGACGAGCGCGCGGGGCGGCATTTCCCGGCGCTTTTTGAACTCGCACTTTTCCTCGCACAGGTTGCAGGTATTCAGGCGCGCGCGTTCCTCAGGCCGTTCCGTGGTGACGGGGCAGGCATGTTCGCACGCGCCGCAGCCGATGCACAGGGAGGGGTCCAGCCTGGGCAGGCGGTGTTCCTGGCCGTCCCGCCCGATGTAGGGCACCGTATAAAGGGCCTTGGTGGGGCAATGCTCCGTACAGGCGCCGCAGTCCATGTCCTCCCGGGCAACCAGGCAGCGGCAGACGTAAAACCGGGCTACGGCGATGCGCGTGGTATCCTTCGTAATTTCCGCGGTATCCCTCTCCGCAGTAATGGGCAGCCTGCGAATGGCTCCTGTGGGGCAGACTTCCGCGCAGCGGTGGCAGTCGTACAGACAATACTTGGTGGAAAAATCCATCCGGGGCTTCATGAACCCTTTCAGCCCAAGCTGCAAATAGGCGGGCTGGAGCACATGGGTAGGGCAGTTGGCAATGCACATCTGGCAGCCGGTGCAAACATCCAGAAAACGTTCCAGGGAACCGGCTCCGGGAGGAAGAACGCACTGGGTGGGGTCCAGCCTCTGGGCGGCGTCGCCCCGGCATCCGGAAAGAGCCGCCGTAGCCAGGCCGGCCGCCGTAGCCCCCAGGAACTGGCGGCGGGAGCTCCCGGCAATGAAGGGAACCGCGGCAGAAGAAGCGGGAGCGGGCGCCGGAGCGGTTTTTTTCTTCCTGGCGGGAATCAGGCGGCGGGTTTTGGCAAACCAGCGGTAGCGTATCCCCCCCTCGCTGCACGAACGCACGCAGTCATAGCATGCTACGCAGCGGGAGGCGTCTATTTTGTATTCCTTGAGGTTCAGGCACTGGGCCTTGCATGATTTGACGCATTTGCCGCATTTCTTGCAGGAGACGGGATCAAAGCCCAGCCGGAAGAGGGAAACGCGGGAAAGCAGCCCCAGCAGAGTACCGACGGGGCATACCGTATTGCAGTACAACCGCCCTTTCCAGGCGCTCATGGCGACCACCAGGCCGAGCATGCCGGCAGAAGCCAGCAGAGCCGGGAGAGCCACGGGAAAATAATTCATCCGGACCAGGTCCGCGGAAGAACTGTCAGCCGCCAGCAGGTTATTGCTCCAGATGGCGGCAGGCCACGCCAGCACATACATGATGCGCCCGAAAATGCTGTACGGGTCCAGCCAGTTCAGGGAAAGTCCGGCCAGTCCCGTCACGCAGCAGGCGGCCAGCAAAACCAGAACCACATACCGCACCCACGGCACGGGGCGCGCAAACTTCAAGAAGCGCTTCGGCGCAATCCAGCGGCGGATTCTGAAAACGATGTCCTGGAGAATCCCCAGCGGACAGAGGAAGGAGCAGTACACCCTCCCGAACAGCAGCGTAAGCAGCAGCAGAACCGCCAGAATCACGGCGGAAACGGCCACCCCGTCCAGAGTCCCGAGCACGGATGGAATGAATTGCCACTGAGCCAGGAAAAAGGAGTCTTCCATGCCCTCTCCGCCGCCCGTCATGTTCGGCACGTTCCACGCGGGGATATGGTGCAGGAAAGCGTACGCAATCCCGAGGAAGAAGATGACGGCCACCGTCACGCGGAGCCACTTCAGCGGACTGACGAAAAAGGCTTTGATGACTGACATATTTATTTTAAACCCGCCGGAGGCGGAAAGTTGGCCCCCTTCGCGTCATCCGCAGGAGGGGGCGCCGCGTCAGGCCATGCTGATGCGGCGGATATTGAGCTTGGAAAGGTCGGCGGTGCCCAGCCCCATTTCTTCCCCAAGCTGCACGTGGCGGATCTTTCCGGCCTTGTTCAGCAGGGCCGCGCCTGCGGCGTCAATGGCTACGATGTCACGGGAAGCCAGAAGGGTTTTGCGCTCCACCAGGTCATTCGTGTCCTTCCCCACGGGGCCGTTGCGCACCATGGGCATGTAGGCGTCCAGCACGCACAGGTCCGGCTTGCGGAAATACACGGCGTCCGCGATGCACTGGTGCAGGTCGTTCTTATGCATGGCTCCACGGTCCCAGACGGTGCCCATCACGTTTTTCATGCAGGCGGTCATCTCGGAACCGCTGTGGTGCTTGAGCGGGGGGCAGGTGATATAAACGTCCGCTTCCAGCACGGCCTTGTGCACCTTGGCGGAGGTGAATTTTTTGGCCTTCGGGTTTTCCGTCTGCACGTACTGCCCTTCATTGCCGCCGTCCACCATCACGCCCCCGGCTTTTTCCACGGCCTCTTTCACGCCGCTGCCTTCATAGGCGCCGTTGTGGCAGCAGTGGTCGAATACCCTGACTTCCTTCGCCCCCGCCTGCTTGCACAGCTCCACCAGCGTGGCGACGGTTTCAGGATGGGTGTTGGAGCCGAATTCCGGAGCCTTGTTCCAGCCGATGTTGGGCTTGATCACGACGGTCTGGCCCGGCTTGACGAATGCCTTCATGCCTCCCAGCGTATCCACGGCCTTCCTGACCATTTCCGCACGGGTTCCGTTGCGGACGGCCACCAGGTCCGGAATGCCGGAAGCTGCCGAAGCTCCGGCCTCCTGGGCGAACAGGGAATCCATGTCCGATATGGCTGCCAGCGCCCCTACGGCGGCAGTCCCTTTTAGAAAAGTGCGTCTGTCAGTCATCTTCGTTGCAAAGTCAGTGGTTTATCCCCGCATGCAAAGGCATGTACAAGGTTTTATGCCTCTTCCTAACATACGCGTTGCTGAAAAACAACCTGTCATCATTCCTGCACGGGAATTTTTACAAACGAATTGTCATACAGGGGCGGCTCCTATAAAACCCGGTCATGAAATGTTCCCTGCTCAGCCGTCCCATGACCTGCACGCATGACTGGATCAGCCGCGTCGTCCTGCCCGGGGATACGGTCGTGGACGCCACGGCAGGCAACGGACACGACACGGTTTTCCTGGCCCGTCTGGCCGGCCCTTCCGGCCAGGTGCACGCCTTTGACGTGCAGGAGGAAGCCATTCGCGCCACCAGGGAGCGTCTGGAGAAAGAAGGGCTGCTCACCTCCGCCGTCCACCTCCATCTGGCCAGCCATGACCGCCTGGCGGAACTGGTCACCGGTCCCGTGAAGGCCGTCGTCTTCAACCTGGGCTACCTGCCGGGCGGGGATAAAAAAACGGTCACCAGAACGGGCTGCACCCTGGCGGCGCTGGAACAGGCCGCCGCCCTCATCGCCCCGAACGGCCTTCTCAGCGTCATGTGCTATCCCGGCCACGAAGGCGGGGATGCGGAAGCGGAAGCCGTGGAGGATTTCCTTTCCCGCCTGCCGCACCATTCCTGGCGCACCGGCAAATACCAGCTCCTGAATACCGGAACTCCGGCCCCCTTCCAGATCTGCGCGTTCAGGCTGGACTGACCTTCCCCGTAAAAATACGGGAACAAGGCCAGTTCACCATCAAATGCCCGGAAAAACCATCAGTCCCGGCATTCCTTCATCCATTCCACCACCTGCGCCAGAGCCCGGGCGCGGTGCGACATGGAATTCTTCACCTCCATGGGAAGCTGGGCAAAACTCAGTTCATGGCCTTCCGGGACAAACAGCGGATCATAGCCGAACCCCCCTTCCCCGGCCGGTTTCGTCAGCATGTGGCCTTCCACGGAACCGGAAAACTCCGCCAGCACGCTGCCATTCCTGGCAAGCACCATCACGCAGCGGAACCGTGCGGAGGGCTTGTCCCCCGGCTTGACTCCGGCGCGCCGCAGTTCCTCCATCATACGGAGGTTGTTCCGCGCGTGGTTCCCTTCCTCCCCGCCGAAGGAGGAGGACCAGACGCCGGGACGGCCGCCCAGCACATCCACCTCCAGCCCGGAATCATCCGCCAGCAGGACGCCGGGAATGCACCTGGAGGCGGAAAGCGCCTTGAGCGTGGCGTTCTCCGTAAACGTGACTCCCGTTTCATCCACGGGCGGAGCCTGGGGGTAGTCGGAAAGGTCCTTCACTTCCCATTCTCCGGCCAGCATGGCGCGGATTTCCCCGGTCTTGTGGGCGTTGCGCGTGGCAACCACCAGCAGAGGCAATTCTTGTTCCATCATCATGAATTTTTTGCAGTTGAAAACCGTATGGAAGACCGCGTTCAGCAGTCAATTTCCAGGCTGACGGGGCAGTGGTCGGACCCCGTCACGTCCGGATGGATGGCGGCGCCCTTCACCCTGGGAGCCAGCGGATTGGAAACGCAGAAGTAGTCAATGCGCCATCCGACGTTCCGGGCGCGGGCGCCTGCGCGGTAGGACCACCAGCTGTACCAGCCCGGTTCCTCCGGATGCAGGGCGCGGAAGGTATCCGTGAACCCGGCCTCAAGCAGCAGCGTGAACCCGGCGCGCTCCTGGTCGCTGAACCCGGCGGAAAAACGGTTCTCCCTGGGGCGGGCGATGTCGATCTCCTCATGGGCTACATTCAAATCCCCGCAGAAGACGACCGGCTTGGTTTCCGCCAAGGCCGCCACATACTTGCGGAACGCAGCATCCCACTGTTCTCGGTACGGGAGGCGCACCAGCTCGTTCTGGGAATTGGGGGTATAGCAGTTGACCAGGTAAAACTGTTCAAACTCCATCGTGCACACGCGCCCCTCCCGGTCATGCTCCGGCCAGCCGATTCCGGTGGACGTGGAAAGGGGCTGCACACGGCTGAGGATCAGCACGCCGGAATAACCGGCCTTCTCCGCCGGATTCCAGAGCTGGTGCGGCCAGGAGGAAATCCACAGGTCATTCACCTGTTCTGGACGCGCCTTGATCTCCTGAAGGCAGAGGACGTCCGGCTCCAGCGCCTCCACGGCATCCCCCATTCCCTTGCCGAGGATCGCCCGCAATCCGTTCACATTCCATGAGACGAGTTTCATGCACGCATACTTCCCGTTTTTGCCGGCTCCGTCAAGCCCTCAAACACCCCCGCCCCGCACCCTTCCGGGGGACCGCTGAAAACCCTTCTTCCGGAATCATCCCCAGTCTTTTGCATGCCGCATAGAACAAGCGTTTTTTCTTGCCAGGACCGCCCCCTCATGCTTACTTAGATAGGCAAACACCCCGAGAGACACTCGAGAGTGGGTCTGTCGACCCGCTCTTTTTTGTCTATCCATCACACTCCTCCACACTCATGACAAACGATATCAAAGCTTTAATTGACTACTACGAGAGGGAAAAAGGGCTCTCCCGTGAAAAAATTCTTCTCGCTCTGGAATCCGCTTTTCTCTCCGCCTACCGCAAGATGGTTCCCGGCTCCGGCAGCATCAACTACCTGAGGGCTGAAATCAACGTGGACAAGGGGAAGGTGCGCATCTTTGCGGATCTGGAAGTGGTGCCGGATGAAGAATACTCCGACAAGTTCAACCAAATCCCCCTCTCCCTGGCCGTCAAGCTGGACCGGAACGCCGTCCTGCACGACCTGCTGCCCACCAACATCACGCCGAAGGGCTTTGGCCGCATCGCGGTACAGACTGCCCGCCAGACCATGCTCCAGAAGCTGCTGGATGCGGAAAAGGAAATGCTTTACGACGAGTTCAAGGACCGCGCCGGCGATCTGGTGACGGGCACCATCCGCCGCTTTGAAAAGGGGGACATCTTTGTGGACCTCGGCAAATTCGAGGGCGTCATGACCTCCCGCGAACGCGTGCCGAATGAAGACTACAGCGTCGGCGACCGCATGCGCTTCTACGTGGTGGAAGTGCGCACGGAAGCCCGCGGACCGGAAGTCATCCTCTCCCGCAGCCATCCGAATCTGGTGCGCCGCCTCTTTGAATCGGAAGTGGTGGAAATAGGCGACCAGACCGTAGAAATCCACGGCATCGCCCGTGAAGCGGGCTACCGCACCAAGGTGGCCGTCATCAGCCATGACGACAAGGTGGACCCGGTGGGCGCATGCGTAGGCATGCGCGGAGCCCGCGTCAAGAACATCGTCCGGGAGCTCAACAACGAAAAAGTGGACATCCTGGAATGGACGGAGGACCCCGTCATCTTCGTCCGGGAGGCCCTCAGCCCCGTGGAACCGCGGGAAATCACCGTGGACGAGGAAGCCAAAAAAATCTTCGTCATCGTCCAGGACGACAAGGACCTCTCCAAGGCCATCGGCCGCAGGGGCCAGAACGCCCGCCTCACCTCCCGCCTGATGGGCTGGGACGTCCAGGTGCGCGTCTTTGACGTCCAGGAAGCGGAAAAACGCCAGAACCAGGCCGCGGCCGAGGAAGTGATGCGCCAATGCCAGGCCGCCGCAAAGACCCTCAGCGAACAACTGGAAATCCCGGAAGAAACCGCCATGGGCCTGGTGACCATGGGTGGGACGGACCTGGTGGCCCTCACCGGATTTGAAGCTTCCGACATCGCGGAAAGCATGGGCATTCCCGCAGAGGAAGCCGCCCAGATTCTGGACAAGGCCCGGGACCTCATCTCCCAATAACCGTTGAGCGCGGCGCTCAATATCTAACAAACTTAAATTAAGATGCCTAATAAACAAGAAGAGAACGAACCCAAAAAGGAAGTGTTGGATCTGATCGGCGGATCTCCCAAAAAGAAACGCGCACCCCAGCCGGAACCCGCACCGGCGCCATCCCGTCCTGCCCCGGTCAAGAAAGAAGCTCTCGACTTGCTTTCCGGCCCCAAGAAAAAAGCGTCCGTCTCCGCTCCCTCCGAGCCGGCTACCGCCCCTGCCCAGGCCGCACCCGCCGCAGAATCTGCCGCGCCTGCCCCCCAGGAAACGGACTCCGCAGACGATAAAATCATCAACCTCAAGCCGCCCGTCTCCGTCTCCGAGCTGGCAGGCATGCTGCAAGCCAAGCCCTTCCAGATCATCAAGGACCTGATGGGCATGGGCATCTTCGCCAACCCGAATACGCCGCTGGACGCGGACGCCGTCAGCGCCATCTGCGACCTGCACGGCTACACCTTCGCCCGTGAAAAACGGGAAAAGGGCGGCGGCGTCAAGGCCCAGCAGGAACCGGTCAAGGAACCGGAACCCGTGCCGGTGGTGGAAGAACCCAAGGCCACCCTCATCCTGCGCACACCCATCATCACCGTCATGGGCCATGTGGACCACGGCAAAACCTCCCTGCTGGACTACATCCGCAAGGCGCGCGTAGCCAAGGGGGAAGCCGGGGGCATCACCCAGCACATCGGCGCCTATACGGTGGAATACAACGGCAGCACCCTCACCTTCCTGGATACCCCGGGACACGCCATCTTCACGGAAATGCGCGCCCGCGGCGCGGACGTGACGGACATCGTGGTACTGGTAGTGGCCGCCAATGACGGCATCATGCCCCAGACGAGGGAAGCCATCGCCCACTCCAAGGCGGCCGGCAAAACCATCATCGTGGCCATCAACAAATGCGACCTTCCGGCCGCAGACCCCGTCAAGACCAAGAGCGGCCTGATGGAGGAAGGGCTGGTTCCCACGGACTTCGGCGGCAACGTGGAATGCGTGGAAGTCTCCGCCCTGACCGGCGACGGCATCGACGACCTTCTCGGCCTTCTCGTCCTCCAGTCGGAAGTGCTCGAACTCCAGGCCAATCCCAAGGCCAACTGCCGCGCCTCCATCATTGAGGCCCGCGTGGAACCCGGCACGGGCAGCTCCGCCACGGCCATCGTGGAAAGCGGCACCATCCGCGTAGGCATGCCCTTCATCTGCGGCCCGTACGCCGGCAAGGTGCGCGCCCTGGTCAACGACCACGGCGAACGCGTCAAAAAAGTGGGGCCCGGCATGCCCGTGGAAATTACCGGCTTTTCCGAAACCCCGAACGTGGGCGACGAACTGGTGGAAATGGAAAACGAACGCGCCGCCAAGAAGCTGGGCGAAGAACGCCAGGAGGAACTGCGCAAGCAGCGCCTGGCCCAGCCCCGCAAGGCCCGCATGGAAGAACTGCTCGCCATGATGGGCGACGGCACCCAGAAAGCCCAGCTCAAGATCCTTCTCAAGGGGGACGTGCAGGGCTCCGTGGAAGCCATCAAGAAGGCCATTATGGACATCCAGTCGGACAAGGTGGAATGCGTCTTCCTGAACGCCTCCGCCGGCCCCATCTCGGAATCGGACGTGCTGCTGGCCTCCTCCTCGGACGCCGTCATCCTGGGCTTCAACGTCAAGGTGGAAGCCAACGCCGTGAAACTGCTCAAGCGGGAAGGCGTGCAGGTAAAGCTTTACTCCATCGTTTACGAACTCATCGACCAGGTGAGGGATGCCATGCTGGGTCTTCTGGAACCGGAAACGCGTGAAACCATCATCGGCCACGCCAAAGTGCTCCAGGTCTTCAAACTCAACAAGGGCCGCGCGGCGGGCTGCATGGTGGAGGACGGAAAAATCCTCCGCAGCTGTGAAGCGCGCGTCATCCGCGACAAGACTCCCGTCTTTGACGGTAAAATGTCCACCCTGCGCCGCTTCCAGGATGAAGTGGAAGAAGTCAAGGCCGGCCTGGAATGCGGCATCCGCCTGGGCGACTTCAACGAATACGAGGCAGGCGACATCATCGAATGCTACACGCTGGAAAAAATCCAGCAAACGCTGTAACCCCAAGCAGGAATCATATAACAGGGATGGACGCCCCTTTCACGCCCCTCCGGGCGTTCAAAGAAGCTCCATCCCTGTCCTTTCTCCCCCATTCTTCCTTCTCCGATTGAACCAATCGGTCCATCCATCACTCTATCCCTTCATATGAGCAGACGCACTGACAAGGTAAATGAACTCCTCCGCCGTGAAATAGGCACCACCATCCAGCGGGACTTTGAATTCCCCGGAACGATTGTCACCGTTATTGAAGTGGAAGTGACGGACGACTTGAAAGAAGGAAAAGTATGGGTAGGCGTCGTAGGAAAAATGTCCCCCGCCCAGGTGCTGGAAAAACTGAACTCCAGGCATGGCCTCATCCAGTCCGCCGTAGCCAAGCGCGTGGTGCTGCGCAACACGCCGCGCCTGTCGTTCCGGCTGGACGACTCCGCCCAGCGCGGCGTTGACCTGGTCAACCTCCTGGAAGACATTGATAAAAACCTTCCCAAAGCCCCTCCGGCCGATCCGGAAAACGGCGAGGAATAAAACCCTGCTGAACAGTAAAAAATCCTCCTTGTCTTTTTGCAAGACAAGGATTTCTTTTTCCGGCCAAAAGCACGGAGGCAATCGCCGTGCCGTGTTTACGGACCGGCAAAACGGCGAAGTGGAATTGGCAGGATGATTTTTTCAGGGGAAATTCTGTAACAGATACAAGGGCCGGGAGGCCCTTGTTCCCAGAGGAACCGTTACCGGGAAACGGGGTGGAATTTATTTCTTCCTTACCTCGTCACCTTCAACCTCAGGAACCGGCGTGCCGGGGCGCTTTCCTCCAGAGCCGCCGTATCACGGAATTCCCCGCGGACACCGGCCGGAGTGACGATTCCTTCATCGGACCATTCCTTCAAGTCGGACGAACTTTCCACACTGAACGCCACATCCGCCGCTTCCGGATTTACCGGCCAGGAAAGCACGAGGTATTTTTTGCCCCCTTCCTCCCGGATCGCCAGCCCCGTCACGCTTCCGCACGGTTTGTTGGGGTCCAGGCCCGTTGCATACTTCATCAGGTTGGTGACCCCGTCTCCGGCAGGACAGGCATCCGGAGCCATCTGGTCCTCCGGCGTTCCGTCCCCGAAGTTGTCCTTTTTCCACTTATCGTACCCTGCCGGGGCCGGAGCCGCGGACTGGGTCAGCGTGAACGTTCTTTCCTCGCCGCCGCACTGGACGGTGACCACGGCCACCCGTTCCGTTTGCTGGGCGTTGGCTTCCATTTGAATGTCCAGCGTGGCAGTTCCGGAGCCTGAAGCCGGCCGGACCGTGACGCAGGCCTGGTCACAGGATGCCGTCCATGGAAGCTGCGTCTGCACGGTCAGCGTGGTGGAGGCAGCGGCAAACCCTACGGTTTCCTCCGTTTTGTCGATATTGACGGGGTTTACGTATTCATAGCTGAAGGCGCTGGCGGGAATCTCCTGCTTGCTTATTCCCGGCCCCTCCCATTGCATGGTGAGGGCAGAGCCGGAGGCGTGGCCCACATAACCGATGCGGATGGGATGCACCCCCGCCGCAAGCCGGACGGCCTGTACCGCATTGGGCGTGACTTCCGAACCCTGCCGGGCATTGGAGTTGGCTTCCGTGCCCGGCGTATAGGCGTAGTCCGCATCAATGAGCTGCATGCCGTGCAGGTGTACGAAGGCTTTGGATCCCGCGTTGGAATCCGTCTGAAGGTAGAATTTGTACTCCCCTGTAACGGGAACGGTAAGGTAGCCCGTGAGTTCCACCCCCTTTTGAGCGGCGGAACCGGCATTCACGCTGAGAGAAGCCACAGCGCCTGTGACAGAGGGCGCCTCTTCCATCTGGCGGAAGTCGGGCACCCAGTCAAAACCACGGTTCCAGCAGCGCATTTTCAGACCTTGCCGGAGATTGGCCGGAGCCGTTGCAGCGGGCACGTCACCGGCATTCAGAGTTCCATTCGTGGAAGGCAGGGAGCGCCGCACAGACAAGGCCCGGGCCTTCATCTTCGCCTGCAAGTCCGGACGGGAGGAGGCGAGATTGGAAGCTTCCTGCGGGTCTTTTTCAGTATCATAAATCTGGAAGTCCTGATCCGTCCCGGAAATGTTGAAACGCACGCCTTTAAGGCCATCCACAAACACGACCTGCTGCAAACCGCGGGGAGAGCTTTTGTGGTGCGACAGGAAGTCCTGATAGGAGGCGCCATTGCCGCCATAGTTATATTCGGAATAAATCAGGCTCTCCTTCTGGCGTTCCGGCACGCCGGCCAGCGTCGGCAGCAGGGAAACGCCGTCGCAGCGCGCAGGAACCGCCACGCCCGCCGCATCCGCAAAGGTAGCCATCCAGTCATGGAACTGGCAGGCATTCAGGCTGATGCCGTTGGCAGGAATCACGCCGGGCCAGCGCACCAGGGTGGGCACGCGCATGCCGCCCTCCCAGCAGTCGCGCTTGATGCCGTCCATCATGCCGTAGCTTTGGAAGAAGGCGGGATTCTGCGCGCCCCGCTGGTGCTGCCCGTCCGAACCGCTTTCATTATGAGGTCCGTTGTCGGAGGTAAAGACGATCATCGTGTTGTCATCAATTCCCAAATCCTTGAGCGTTTGAATCAAATCCCCCATCACATCATCCACGCGCCTGATCATGGTGGCGTGGCGTTTCTCCGTCTGGTTGGGGGAAGCGTCATTGATTCCCTCATTGTCCGGATGGATGTAGGTATCCTTGGAGAAGGTTCCTTCCACCCCGGCCGCTGCCGCCCGCTGCGCCGTAGCCGTGTTGGAGGCTTCATACCCGTCCTCATTCCCGGCCACCCACTGCAAGCCTCCCTTGAGGCCCGGTTTGGGGGGATAGGCGCACGCGGGCACCGCCAGGGAACCGTGCGGAGCGGGGAAGGCCAGGTACAGGAAGAAGGGCTGGGTGGCCGATTTGGCATGGTGGTCCACGATCCACTGCTTGGCGCGCGCGCCGAACAGGTCCGTGTCATAAGCCGTATCCGGAACCTTGTTCGTCACATTGGCGAAGGCGGGGGAAGAGGCGCCGTCATTGTATTCGTAAATGTTCTTGGATTCCGTGATGTAGTGGTAGTGCCCCGTCAGGTGCTCCATAATCCCGTAAAAGTAATCGAATCCGCGTTCGTTGGGGCGGGCATACAAGCCGGACGGCCCCTGTCCGTAGCCGCCGATGCCCCATTTGCCGACAGCCGCCGTATGGTACCCGGCGCCTTTCAGCACCGTGGCCAGCGTGTGGGAGTTTTCTATGGGATAATCAAAGCTGTTGTTGCGGATAACGCGGGAATGGCCCTGGTGCACCCCCAGCAGCAGGGAGGCGCGGGCCGGAGCGCAAACGGGCGCCGCGCTGTAATGGCGCCGCAATTGCATCCCTTCCGTCGCCATGGAATTCAGCTGCGGCGTCTTGAAGCTGTTGCGCCGCGTCACCGTTCTTCCGTTCTTGTCCTGATGGTTCCAGTTTTCTTCCAGGTCGCCCCAGCCCATGTCATCCACCAGCACGAAGATGATATTGGGCCTGGCCCCGGAAACATGCCCCGGCATGGCCGGCTTTTCCGCCACATCCGTCTGAAGCGTCAGCAATTTGGCCGCCTCATCATAATTCCATGAAACCGCCCCTTTCGGCAGTTCCTTCACGGTGATGGAGGCGGTCGTTTCCGGCTTGAACTGCACGCCCAGCGTATGCCTGCCCGGCCACGCGGCAATGAGATCTTCAAAAGAGGAATCAAACAGGACAACGTATTCCCGCGCTTGCAGGGAGGGGCTCTCCGGCTGTACGGCTGACTTTTGCGGCACGCCGTCCAGCACGGATACATGGACGCGCCCCAGCGTCAGGGAAGAGCTGGGCAGGGAAATGTCCCCCTCCACGGAAAGAGCGCCTCCGGGCGCATAAGTGATCGTCCCCGGAAACGTGCCGCTGCCGCCCAGCGCGCAGCTCCCCTGCACCACCAGGTCCACCGCCGGAATCTCCCCGTCAAAATGGATGGAGGAGTTGTTCAGCGTAATCGTTACATTCTTGCCCACGTTCCGGATTTCCCCCGCCTTGACGTGCCGGTCCGTATAAGTCACCCGGGCGTCATCCAGAATCGTCTGTTTCAGCGTCCCCTTGTCACCGGTAATGCCGGATGAGCCGGAAAGCGTCACATTCCCGTCCACTCCAGTTTCCGCCAGGTCCAGCGTGGAATTTTCCAGCGCAAATTCCGTGTTCGCGCCGATGTTCCATTGGCCGGACGCCTTGACAGAGGTTCCGGAAAAAGTCACGGCGGCCTTCTCCTGCGTCACCAGGGAGCCCTGGTACAGGGACATGCCCTCCAGCCGCCCGGCGTCTTCCACCGTAATCGTATTGCTCATGCCCCGGTCCGCCAGATCCAGCGTGGGCATTCCCTTCCCGGCACTCATTACAAAACCGATGAGGCCGGAAATATTATTCAGCAGCATTCCTTCTCCAATGCGCACGGCTCCCCCTCCCGTCACCGTCACGCGCCGCGGAGCATCGTTTTCAGAAGTCAGGGAATACAATCCTCCGGAGGGAGCTCCATCGTCCTGCCCCACATAAAAACAGCGGCCTTCCGCCACATTCCACTCCTGGTCGGCGGCTACGCGCAGCTGTGCAATCCCGAAATCCGCATTATAACCGCCCGTGCTCGTGTTTTCCACGGTAATGCCGCCCGTCTCCACGCGCAGATATACGCCGGAAGAAGTATTCAACACGAAGAGCTGGATCTTTCCTCCCGGCTGATTGTTAACTCCCGCCACCCGGATTCCTTTCAAATACCGTCCTCCGGACCCCAACCCGCCTATATTGGTCATGCCAGCCGAATCCGTCCCGTTCGTGACCATCCAATGCGTGTAGGCGGAGGCCGACGCGCCGGGAGCAGCCGACGGCGCGCTTCCGTTCAGAGCCCAGTTTGACAAGTTCGACCAGGGAGACGCCGCCCCTTTCCAGACATATTCATCGGCGGCAGACCTGGCTGGCGCGAGAAATAATAAAGAAGGAACAAGAACAGATAAGAAACGGTACAGGAACATGGCAAGCTGGCGGAAAAGTGATTCAAAAGGCATCAGGCTAAAGAACAAACTGCCTGAGGAATCATGTTGATTACTGATATTAAATATTAAAAAGTGTTAGATTCTGCTAACTGAAAATAAAAAAGCCGCCAATTTCAAAAAACGGACGGCTTGATCAAATGTTTCAGGAGCATGGACTTAAAGTCTGCGGCGGCGCATCATCAGCGCAGCCAGCCCCAGAAGACCCAGGGAGGCCGTGGCAGGTTCGGGAACCACCAAATCACCGTTAATCTGAATTCCCGAAAGCCCGGCAAAGCAGCCCTTGTTATAAGCGCTGTTATTGGAAGCCGTGATGGTGATGGTCAGGGATTCCCCGGCTTTCAGCAGAAAATCATCGTACGTGTGGCTTCCCGTATGAATGCCGGTCCATGCGCCGGTGGAACCATTGGCGGCGGTGGAACCGTTATAGGTCAGCGTCTGGTCCGGCTGCCCGTCAATGGAGAGAGTCATATCGACAGGTTTGTTGAAATTGCCTTCATATCCGCCCACATAACCATTATTGGCTATACCGCCACCGCCATTCTGGGCAGCCCCCGCACCCGTGAACCCGACCATGGACAAGTCAATGGAAGATATCAGCATGTCGTGGGAACCGGTATTGGTGAATGTGAAGGAAACGCTCCATGTATTGTTTCCGGCGCCTCCCACATTGGCATTGGGAGAAAACACGGAGGCCGGAATGGAACCTGAGGCCAGGAGGTCATTGCCCGAGGTGCTCTTGCTGAAATCGTCAGAACTGATCGAGGTGGAGGAAGTGAGCCCTACATCGGATGTCGTGTTCACCGTGACGGTATCCAGGGAAGTGCCGGTCCGGTTAAAAGTAGTGGAACACAACACCGCAGCCTGGGAAACTGCTGTTCCAAAAGTCAGGGAGGCAATGATTATCAATGATTTCTTCATAACTAGGAGAGGTTGGATGAAAGCAACCTTTATCCCTTAGCGGATTGCCAATCCGAAGTCAACAATAAATGATAAAAACAAGATGTTTAGGAAGATAAACGCCCAGGGGCGTTTTTACTGATGAGAGTTTCTTTTTTCGGGAATTTTAAAACTCGTTGTAAAATTCCTCATGCCGATTTTTATCTGCATAAAAATGGCACATCGGATTTCTTTTTCGGATTGGCAATCCGTTCCGTATTTTTTTCTCTTTCACTAACGGCTTGCCAGAAGAGAGGAGAACAGTTAAGTTCCCCGAACGGACAGCCTGTCCATGAGATGGCTGGACCTTTTTCCAACATGAACGGTTACTGCTACTTCATTCTGGGGATATTGATCCTGGCGGCCGGTTATTTCACCTACGGGCGGGTGCTGGAAAAGATTTTCCGGCCGGACGCCTCGCGGCAGACTCCCGCCGTGGCCTGCACGGACGGCGTGGATTACGTGGTGATGCCGCGCTGGCGCGTGTTCCTGATTCAGTTGCTGAACATTGCGGGGCTGGGCCCTATCTTCGGCGCCGTCATGGGCGTGCTGTACGGGCCGGCCGCGCTCCTGTGGATCGTCATCGGCTGCATCTTCGGCGGAATGGTGCACGATTACTTTTCCGGCATGATTTCCCTGCGCCACAAGGGGGAAAACCTGCCGGAAATCCTGGGCCGCTACCTGGGCAGCCAGGCCCAGTGGATCAGCCGCGCCGTCTGCATCGTGTTCAGCGTGCTGGTGGGCGTCGTCTTCGCCGTGGGCCCCGCCGCCATCCTGGCCCCCATGACGGGCTGGAGCGTTTCTGCATGGGTGTGGATCATCTTCGGCTACTACTTTCTGGCGACCATCCTTCCCATCCAAGCCATCATGGGAAAGGTGTATCCCCTTTTCTCCGTCGCCCTGATCATCATGGTCGTGGGCATTCTGGGCGTGATGCTCCTGGCTCCCTTTGCGGAATTCATGCCGTACTGGATGCACATTCCTTCTATGGAAGTGCTCCCGGACCTGGACTTCTTCCATAACCGCCACCCGGCGGATTTCCCGCTCTTCCCCGTGATGTTCATCACCATCGCCTGCGGAGCGGTGAGCGGCTTCCACGCCACGCAGTCCCCGCTGATGGCGCGCTGCCTGAAAACGGAGCAGGAAGGACTGCCCGTCTTCGGCGGAGCCATGATTACGGAAGGAATCATCGCCTTCATATGGGCGGCCGCCGCGCTGACCTTCTACGGCACCCCGGAAGCCCTGGGAGCGGCTACCGCCAACGGAAAGGCCCCGGCGCTGGCCATCCAGATGATTTCCGAATCCTGGATGGGCCACGTCGGCTCCATCCTGGTCATGGTCGGCGTGGTCATCCTCCCCATCAGCACGGGGGACGGCGCCCTGCGGGTCACGCGCCTGATGATTGCGGATTGCTTCAAGCTGAACCAGGAGCAACTGAGCCGCCGCCTGATGATCGCCATCCCCCTCTTTGCCGCAGCCATTGCCGTAAGCAGCATGGACTACGCCATCATCTGGCAGTACTTCGGCTGGGCCAACCAGCTCCTGGCCGCCGCCACCCTCTGGGCCGTCTCCATTTACCTGCGCAGCAAAAACCGCTGCTGCTGGACGGCCGCCGTTCCCGCCGCCTTCCTGAGCCTGGTGGTGCTCCAGTACCTGTTCTCCAGCCCGGAAATGTGCGGGTTCAGTTATGAAGCTTCCCTGGTCTGCAGCGTCCTGCTCGTGGCCGTCATCGGCGTGCTGTGCCTGTTCCGCGGCTCCGGACTGGAAAAAGCGGAGGAGCCCAACCTGTAATTTCATGAACCCCAGCCCCCATACGCCCGGACACGCCCGCAAGGTTCCATGGGGAGCCTTCTGGCGGCTCGTGCTGATCCAGGCGCAGAATTCCTTTAATGAAAAGGGGGCGCAATTCCTGCTCATTCCCCTGGGCGTCTGGCTGTACGGCACGCAGGGAGACCTGGAATACCCGCTTGGGGCCATCATCGTGCTGCCCTTCATCCTGTTTTCCCCGTTCGTCGGCTGGCTCTCGGACCGTTTCTGCAAGGCGCGCATCATCCAGTCCATGGCGCTGCTCCAGATCTGCGTGCTGGCGGGCATGTACTGGAGCCTGCGTACCCATAACCTGGACGGGGCCATCCTGTGGTTCTGCGTCTTTGCCGTGCAGGCCACCATCTTCAGCCCGTCCAAGAAGGGCATCGTCAAGGACATCGTGGGCACCTCCCGCATGGGGTTCGCCAGCGGCATTGTGGAAATGGCTTCCATCCTCAGCCTGCTCATCGGCCAGATCGGCGTTTTCGTCTGGTTCCGCTACCTGCTGGAGCCTTCCACGGATACCGTCTGGCACCACTGGCTGGGGGAAGGCTTCTTCCAGTGGTTTGACGCCTGGCTGAAACCCTCCGGCCTCAACGACGGCTGGTATGCCGCCTCCTTCCCCTGCCTGGTGTTCCTGCTGATGGCCGTTCCCGTGGCGATTTCCAGCTTCTACCTGCCCCGGTACGCTCCGGAGGGTTTCCGGCCCTTCTCCTGGTCCCTGTTTTACGAACACTTCCACCAACTGGGCAAGCTGTGGAAAAACCGCAACCTGCGCGTCAGCGAGATGGGCATCGGCTACTTCTGGTTCTTCGGCGGCACGATCATGCTGATGACCATCCAGATGGCCAAGGAAATCTCCGGCGGCAGCGACGATTTCAGCTCCGTGGGAGCCGTGCTGATGGCCTGGATGAGCGGAGGAACCGTGCTGGGGGGCATCCTGGCCTCCCTGATCTGCCGCCGCCACATCCGGATGAACGTCTCCGTGGCGGGAGGCGCGCTGATGGCGCTGAGCTGCGTGGCCCTCTCTACGGTCTCCATGACTTCCACGGTCTTTTATGCCCTGCTGATGGCGGCGGGCATCTCCGCCGCACTGTTCCTGGTGCCGCTGAACGCCTTCTTCCAGGACCGGGCGGACAACGACAAGCGCGGGGACATGATTGCCGCCGGCAACCTAGTGGACTGCGTGCTGGGACTGATGGCCGTCGGATTCCAATACGCCATGATGCTGGTGATTCCCCCCTCCTGGCAATTCGTCGTCATGGGAATCCTGAGCCTCGGCATGGCGTGGGTGATCTTCCGTTTTTCCCGCGTGGCGCCGGGCGCAAGATAAAATGTACTGGCAATCAGGCAGTAATCTTTAAAAATCCTCCTTTTAAAGAAAAACCTTTCCCTCCTTCCGCGCACCCTGCGCCATTCTCCCGTCAGGGCGCGCGATTTACTTGCAAACCCGCTTTTATTCGGGCAACATAGGGGGGAAAACAAGAAGCCATGAAAAAGTATCTTACCCTTCTGTTGTGCTCCCTGTGCGCCCTGGCGGGCTTCACCGCCTCTGCAGCATCCACCGCCAGCCTCAAGGACGTCAATATCGTCATCTCCACCACCAAGGGGGACATTGAACTGGCCCTTTACCCCTCCAAGGCGCCCGTCACCGTAGCCAATTTCCTGAACCTCATCAACAGGGGCTACTACAAGGGAATCTCCTTCCACCGCGTGATTCCGGACTTCATGATCCAGGGCGGCGACCCCACCGGCACGGGCATGGGAGGCCCCGGCTACAGCTTTGAAGACGAGTTTTCCCCGGACCTCAAGCATGATGGCCCCGGCGTGCTTTCCATGGCGAACGCGGGACCCGGCACCAACGGCTCCCAATTCTTCATCACCCACGTTGCCACGCCTCATCTGGACGGCCGCCATACGGTCTTCGGGAAGGTGCTGAAAGGCCAGGCCATCGTCAACTCCATCGTCCGGGGAGACAAGATCAAGGACATCCGCATTCTGGACAAGAACGCCGCGGCCGCCGTGCTGAAGGCGGAAGCCGCCCGCGTGGCCCAGTGGAACAAGGCGCTGGACGCCGCCAAATAAACCGGGAGCAATCAACGGCATGAATATTCTCAGGCGGTTCATCAACCAGGTCTTCACTCCGCAGGAAGTGGAGGCCACGCCGGAGAACGTCGCCAAATGGGAAAAAAGAGCGCCCGGATGGACCATCCGCTGCAACCGCTGCGGCCTGGAGGAACCCTTCGGGAAATACGGCATCCTTTACAAATCGGCAGGCAGGAAAAGGAACTTTGGCCGCTGTCCCCGCTGCCGCAAATGGTCGTGGCTCGTCATTTCCGGAAAAACGGCGTGAAACAACCCCGTATTCATCATCAAGCGACTCTAAAAATCCATCCACCAACCATTCATTTTTATGAAAACACTCATTAAAAACGCACGCATCATCTCCCCCGGCATTGACCTGCCCGGGGCTGCCGTGGAAATTGAAGGCAAGACCATCACCGCCGTCTATCCCGCCGGGAGCGAACTCCCCGCCGCAGACAAGGTGGTGGATGCGGAAGGCCGCATGCTCCTTCCCGGTTTCATTGACATCCACAGCCACGGCGCCGGCGGCTGCGACACCTGCGACGCCAAGCTGGAAAGCCTCCGCACCATTGCGGAATGCAAGATGAAGGAAGGCGTCACCTCCTGGCTGCCGACCACCCTCACCCTGTCTCCCAAGGTGCTGGAAGACGTGTGCGCCTCCGTGGCGGAATACATGAAGAACCAGGAATTCGCCAAGACGCCCGGCATCCATCTGGAAGGGCCGTTCATCAATCCCAAGTGCTGCGGCGCGCAGAACCCCGCCTTTGTCCGCCAGCCGGACTATGATGAAGTAGCCAACCTGAACTCCATCGCCAAGGTTCTGCTGGTCTCCCTGGCGCCGGAAATGCCCGGAGCCGTGGAATTCATTGAAAAAGCCACGGCCAGCGGCATCCGTTGCTCCGCCGGGCACAGCGCGGCCACCCATGCGGACTTCAACAAGGCGAAATCCGCGGGCTTGGTGCACCTGACCCACTACTGCAACCAGATGTCCCCCCTGCACCACCGTGAAATCGGCCTGGTGGGCTCCGGCCTGCTGGACAGGGAAATCAAGATTGAAATCATCTGCGACACCATCCACCTCTGCGCGGACATGCTCAAGACCGTGTTCAAGAACAAGGAAACGGACCAGATGATGATGATTACGGATTCCCTGGCCTGCTCCTGGATGCCGGACGGCCCCGGAGACCTGGGCGGCCTGCCCATCATCGTGAAGGACGGCGTGGCGCGCCTGCAGGAATCCGGCGCGCTGGCCGGCAGCACCCTCAAATACGCCCACGGCCTGAAAAACGTGCACCGCCTGACCGGCAAGCCCCTCAGCGACCTGGTGAAAGCCACCTCCTGGAACCAGGCGCAGTCCCTGGGCCTGGAAGGCCTGGGCAAGATCGCCCCCGGCTTCACGGCGGACATGGTTCTGCTGGACGATGACTTCAACACCTGCAAGGTGTTCATCGACGGCGTGGAAAAATACAGCGCGTAACCGCGCACCCGCGCGCCGGACGGGACGGAAACCCTTCCGGCGCGCCATCCCCCTCTTATCGTATTCCAACGTTCAACATTCACCTCCATGGCTATTACCATTGAAATGCCCCGCCTGTCCGACTCCATGCACGAAGGAATCGTCCTGAGATGGGTCAAAAAGATAGGAGACTTCGTAGAAGTCGGCGACCATCTGGCCGACATCGAGACGGACAAGGCCCACGTGGAACTCCAGGCATGCGAGGACGGAACCCTGATGGAAATCCTGGTGCCGGAAGGCGGTTCCGCCGCGGTGGGCGCTCCCATTGCGCTGCTTCAGTCGGAATTCGGCGCCGCCTCCTGCGACTGCCCTCCGTGCCCGCCCGTCAAATGCAGCCCGCTGGCCGCCAGGCTGGCCGCGGAAGCCGGGCTGAACGCCGGAACCCTGCGCGGCACCGGACCACGCGGCAAGATCATGGCCGCGGACGTGCGCGCCTCCATACGCCCCGCAGACGGCCCCGCCCGCCGGGTGCAGACCCCGCTGGCGCCCCGCGACACGCGCCACGCCACGCGCGTGGATAATTTCTACCTGTACTCCCTGGAGGCGAACATGGCCTACCTGGCCGCCATCAGCACGCCCATCGCCGTCCAGTGCGAAAAACTCATCGGCGGCCGCTACAGCCTCTTTGACTACGTGGTGCGCGCCGCGGTGAAAGCGTGCATCAGCGAGCCGGAATGGCTGGCGGGAGACTCCGCCGCAGAACTGCTCATGGTGCTGGACAAGGGGGAAAAATACGTCTTCATTGAAAACGCCTCCGGCAAGACGATTTACAACATCGCCATGGAACGGCTGGCCGCCCCCGCGGCAGGGCCGCCCCCCGCGGGCAGCATCACGCCCAACATCCTGCTCTGCGACAGCGGCGTGAACGTGGAAGCCCAGCGCACCGTGCTCCCGGAAATGCCCCACAGCATCATCAGCATCGGCGGCACCACGCCGAAAACGGGCATAGAAGCGGGACGCCCTGTGTCCAAGCTCATCCTGCCCGTCACCCTGTACGTGAACGCCAACATCCTGCCGGAATGCAAGGCGTCCAGAATCGCCGCCGAATTCAAGACGCTGCTGGAAAATCCGGTCCTGCTTCTCCTGTAGGGCTACCGGCATGGTCCGCTCTTTTCCTTGAACGTTCCCTTCCTTCCCCCTGTCTCATTAACCATGAAAAAAGCCGCCATCCTCGCCGCCCCCGGATTTGAAGAAATCGAACTCATGGCTCCGCTGGACATCCTGCGCCGCCTGAACTTTGACGTGCTCCTCGCCGGCGTGCAGTCCGACAAGGTGGTCAGCACCCATGACGTGACCGTCACCACGGACACCATGCTGGACAAGCTCCATGCCGACAAGCTGGACGCCCTGATCCTGCCCGGCGGCGCAGGCGCCTGGGTGCTCCGCGACACGCCGGAAGTCATCCACCTGGTCAAAAAGATGCATGCCGCGGGCAAGCTGGTGGCCGCCATCTGCGCCGCCCCCATCGCTCTGGCGAAAGCCGGCCTGGTGAAGGACAGGAACGTCACGGCCTACCCGGCCCAGGACGTCTACCGGGAACTCAATGAAGCCGGAGCCCACATCGTGAAGGATGAAAACGTGGTGCTGGACGGCAATATGCTCACCGCCAACGGTCCCGGAGCCGCCATGCTCTTCGGCTACTGCATCGGGGAATACCTTGGAGAAGACCTCCAGGTAGCCCAGCTCAAGGAGCAGATGTGCTACACGGGCCTGTAGGATTCCGGAAAGCATTCCGGCTCCTTCACGGTCTCATACCACACCAAAAAACCGAGGGAAGAAGGGTTTTCCCTCTCACCTCGCCAGGTGCCTTTTCAGGGTATAATAAGCCCCCCGGCGTCCTTTGCGGGATGACATCAGGCGGGCACGCAGGGAAGAAAAGAAATTGCCCTGAAAAGGGTAGTCCAGCAGAAGGCGGCAAAACGCCTGGTCCCACCGGTCCAGCCAGGAGAGGGCTTTCTCCCCGCCCACCAGTTCCAACCATTCTTTCCACCCGGACAGGAGGATTTCCCGGTCTTCCGGCGGCGCCTTGAAGAAGGCCCCTTCTTTCATGATGAAGTGCCTGCGGATGAATTCCATGTAGTAGTCCACCAGCCCGAAGACAGCGGGGGAATCCAGCAGGCCGTGCCGCTGCCAGAAACGGGCCACCCGGTCCATGCCCAGCAGGTCCATACGGAAGTCGCCCAGCAGCAAATCCCGTCCATACGTGGCGGAGCCGGGACGTTCCCTGCGGTAATGGTAAAAACGGTCCGACAGGGTCCGGAGCCGGGGAGCGAAGGGCAGCAGCATCAGCAGGAAGGCCAGATCCTCCCCTTCCTTCAAGCCTACCACAAAACGGAGGGAATGTTCTTCCACCAGGCTTCTGCGGACCAGTTTGTTGTACACGGGACCCACGCACCGGCACCAGGCGGAACCGCGGCGGAATTGCTCCACCCGTTCCTCCGGATAAAATTCATCATCCGGGGACCAGCCGCCCTCATGGACGGCCACACCGTCTTTTTCCACGAATTCCCGGCAACCGCACACCACGACATCCGCATCATTCTTTTCAGCGGCGCCAAGCAGGCGCGAGAACATCCTCCGGTCCACCCGGTCATCCGGGTCCACAAAGCCCACGTATTTTCCCTCCGCGGCATCCAGCCCGGCATTCCGGGCCGCGGACACTCCGGCGTTGGACTGGCTGATAACCCGGAGGCGATTGTCTTTTTCCCGCCACCTGTACAGAAGCTCCAGCGTCCCGTCCGTGGAGCCGTCATCCACGCAGATGATTTCCATGGGACCCAGCGTCTGCTCCGCCAGGCCGGACATGCATTCGTCCACGTAGGGCGCTACGTTGTAACAGGGGACAATGACGGAAACGGCAGTTTTCATGATAATCCGGATAACAGGAGCTTAAGACGGTGGTACCGTCCTTTTCTTCCGCTGCATGCCGACATCAGGGTACTGTGAAGACGCGCGCCGGGACCGAGCTTTACCGGTTCCGCACCCAGCAGGCGGCAGAACGCGCGGTCCCACTTGTTCAGGCCTGCAAAGCCGGGCCCGATTTCCACGCCTTTCAACCATTTGCGGTAACGCGCCGCCAGTCCCCTGCGTTCCTCTTCATCCAGCCGCCGGAAGATTTCCTCTGCGGAGGTGACGTGAGCCAGCAGATAACGCTTCATGATATGGGCCAGCCAGCCCTGCCTGACGGCAGATTCCAGCCAGCCGATTTTTTCCCAGTAGGCCGTCACATATTCCAGACGGTCCATGTTCATGGAGTAAAACCATCCGTCCCGGTCCCAGACGTCGGAAAGGGATCCGGCCCTTTTCCTGCGGTAAAAGTATAATTGATCCTGAATGACCGCGAGCCGTGACGCGTGGGGAAGCGCCGTCAGCCAGAAAATGTCATCTTCCCCGCCGCGGAACCCCGGTTTCATGCGCAGGCCGTTTTCTTCAAAAAAGGAACGCCTGTACACCTTGTTCCATACCACCACGTCCATCCGGAGCCACACGGACTCACCGCTGAAACAGGATTTTTTGGCATCAGGTTCAAATCCGGGTTCCGGCGCGTGCCCGGCGTCTTCCATCACCGTGCCGTCTTCTTCGGAAAAGGAGGTATATCCGCAGGCCGCCACCTCCGCACCATGCCGCTGCGCGGTTTCCACCAGCCGGGCATACATGGAGGTATCCACGTAATCATCCGGATCCACAAAGCCGATGTATTCACCCGCCGCCGCATCCAGCCCCGCATTGCGCGCGGAAAAGGCGCCCCCGTTTTCCTGGTGAATCACCCGGATGCGGGCGTCCTTTTCAGCCCATCCGCGCAGCACGTCCGGCGTATCGTCCGTGGAGCCGTCGTTGACGCAGATGATTTCCAAGTCTTCCCAGGTCTGCCGGACCAGGCTTTCCAGGCATTCATCCAGATAAGGAGCAACGTTGTAGCAGGGCAAAATAATGGAAACAGTACCATCCATAGAGAAATCGTGAGTATCATTCAGTTTTTCATGGGAAAAACCAGCGGAAACCATGATTCATGATGCCCGCGCCTTTTCCCGCAACGGCTACCTTACTTCAACACGGGCGTTCCCGCAAGTCCCAACGATGCGCAGAATGTTAAGAACCAGTCCGCCGGGAAGCTATTTCCCACCGCCGCAAGAGGAAAGCTTCCCTTTAAGCCTGTAGTAACGTCCCCGCCGTCCGCGGCAGCGGGAGAGAAGCTTCCACCACGCACGGGACAGGAAGCCGGGATGTTCCGGCGGAGAAGCCAGCATCCGGCACAGCGCAAAGTCCCATTTGCCGAGAGTCCGGAACGCCTCCGCTTCCCCCGCCAGGGCAAACCATTCCCGGCATTTGCCGCGCAGGCGCCCCCATTCCTCTTCACTCAACTGCGGCAGGGGCTGCCCCGGATTCAGCAGCCGGACCAGAAGATAATGCCTCAGAGCCCGGAGTACCCAGCCGCGCTCCAGGCCGGATTCCAGCCAGCCGCATTTTTTCCAATACTCCGTAGCATGCAGCAGCCGTTCCGCCACCAGCAGGAGGGGACGTTCCTGCGCTTCCAGCATCTGGGAGACGGAACCGCGCCTCCGGCGGCGGTACCAGTACAGACGGTCCGGAATGACGGCCAGGCAGGAGGCATGAGCCAGCGCCATCAGCCATAACACGTCGTCCTCCATGGACCGGAACGAGGTTTCAAAACGCAGGCCGTGCCGGTTCAGAAAATCCCTCCGGTACAGTTTGTTGCACGTCACCACGTCCATCCGCTCCCAAACGGAACCCGCGCGGGCCATACTTGACTGCACTTCCTTTTCCACGCCCGCAGCGGGGGACCAGCTCAATTCCTCCAGCACGGAACCGTCACCGTCGGAAAAACTGGTGTAACCGCAAGCCGTGACGTCCGCGCCATGCCTGCGGGATTCCTCCACCAGACGGGCAAACATGGCATGCTCCACATAGTCGTCCGGGTCCACAAAGCCCACATATTCACCCGCAGCCGTATCCATCCCGACGTTGCGCGCGGAGGCCTGCCCTCCATTTTCACGGTGAATGACGCGGATGCGGCCATCCCTCCGCGCCCACGCATCCAGAAGCGCCGGGGTAGCGTCCGTGGAACCGTCGTTCACACAGATGATTTCAAGGTCCTGCAAGCTCTGGTTCACCAGGCTTTCCAGGCACTCCTCCACATACGGAGCTACGTTATAACAGGGAACGACGATGGAAACGGACATGGGGCGTCAGGAATGGTTTTTTTCTCCGGCGGAAGCCAGGAGCAAGCGAAGAGCGGAATAGCGCCCTCGGCGCCCCCTGCGGAGGGAAAGACGCTTCCACCAGCGGCGGCGCAGCCAGCCGGGACGTTCCGCAGGCTGTTCCAGCAGGCGGCAGAAGGACTTTTCCCATTTGTCCAGGCCCCGCAACCGGTCCGCCCCTCCCACCAGGGAGAACCATTCCCGGAATTTTCCGTGCAGCCGGGCCCATTCCTCCGCATTCAGGCGCGGAAGCGGCTTGTGCGCCGGCACCAGATGCACCAGCAGGTAGTACCACAGGGCGTGCAGAACCCAGCCGCGTTCCAGGCCGGATTCCAGCCAGCCGCATTTTTTCCAGTACGCCGTGGCATATAGAAGGCGGTCCGCCACAAGAGGCAGCGGACAACCTTCTTCCTCCCATGGCAGGGAAATAGCCCCTTCTCTCTGGCGGCGGTACCAATAGAGCCGGTCCGGAATGACGGCCAGACGGGAGGCGTGGGCCAGCACCATCAGCCAGAAGGCATCGTCCTCCCCCTGCCGGAAGCGGGGCTCAAAGCGGAGGCTGTTCCTTTCCAGGAATTCCCTCTTGTAAAGCTTGTTCCATGCCACGGCGGCCATCCTTCTCCATACGGCATTTTCCTGAAAAACGCATGCCTGTACATTCTCTTCCACTCCTTCTTCCGGTGACAGGCTCCATTTTTCCAGTATGGAACCGTCACGGTCGGAAAAACCGGTATAGCCGCAGGCCGTCACATCCGCATCACTCCTGCGGGCTTTTTCCAGCAGGCGGCCATACATGGAGTGTTCCACGTAATCATCCGGGTCCACAAAGCCGATATATTCCCCGCCAGCCAGGGCCATGCCGGTATTGCGCGCCGCAGAAAGGCCGCCGTTTTCCCGATCCACCACCCGGATGCGGCCATCCCTTTCAGCCCATGCGCGCAGGATGGCTGGGGTATCGTCCCCGGAACCGTCATTCACGCAAATGATCTCAAGGTCCCCCAGCGTCTGGAGAGTTAGGCTTTCCATGCATTTATCCAGATAAGGAGCTACATTATAACAGGGGACGATGATGGAAACAGCCGCGCTCATACCAAGAAAACCCTATGTAAACGGATTTCAAATCCGGGGTCAAGGGCCGATTTTCATACCAAGGAGCTTACGTTGCGTGGCCCTTCCTCGAGGGGAAACCGTTTTCCCCTGGAAAAAGCCTTCCGGAATTACGCAACGGAAACCTGGACCGCGGCAAGCCTCTCAGCCGTTGAAATGCATGCATTCCGTCAGGACGCACTGGCTTTCAGGAAAGAGAGTTCGCTGCCTCCCGGTTTGGCTTCCGGAAGCCGCAAGCGTTTACGGCACTCCAAACGGTACGGGAATCATTCCATATTAATCCATGACGGATTTGAAATTCGTATGATGCCCAAACAAAATATGAGCGTTTTCACCGCCGGGAATGTCCCATGCAGAGAATAACGGAACGCCGGAACAGGGATGCCCGTTTTCCCTGTTTCAACAGCTCTTCCGGAATTCATCTCCGCCATGAAAAACAAGACCTTTCTCCCAACTACCTTTATACCGGAATTCCCGGCAGGCACCGGAAACGCTTTCAGCTTTTCCCATTCTTCTTCATGACCTGTTGAATTCCTTTTATGCCGACTATCTCTCCCTTATCCGGCATGGCGGAACCTCCCGTTTCCGTCATGTTCGCCGTCACTTCCTCCTGGCTCATCCCGCTGGCCGTGGCGATACGCTCCCTTTGCGTGCATTCCGATCCGCGGCGGAATTATGAACTCTACATCGTTCATCATGGATTGGAGGAAGAACAGATGAAGGAACTGGGAAAAGCCGTTTCCGGCTATCCCCGCGTCTCGCTGGAGTTTTGCAGGCTTCCGGAGAGGCTGCTTCGCATTCTGCAGCACAGGGATTGCGGACGGTTCTCCCCTCTCACGTATGGACGCCTGCTGGCCGCCGCCCTGTTCCCCCGGCACGACAGGGTGGTTTACCTGGACGTGGACGTGCTGCTGAATGGAGACGTGGCCGAACTTTACGATGCGGACCTGCACGGCGCGCCGATAGGCGCCGTCCGGGACTGCGCCGTCCTGCAAAGCATCAGTACGGGCCGCCTTCCCGACCATCTGGAATACATCAGCGGCATGGGGGTAACGAATCCGCGCCTGTACTGCAATACCGGGGTCATGGTCATGGACCTGGTCCAGATGAGGGAGCAGGAAACGGAAGACAGGCTGCTGAGGCTGCTTGAGGCCCATCCGGATTCCTTTCCGTACGTGGACCAGGACATTATCAACATTGTCTTTCACGGCCGCATTGCTCCGCTGCCCCTCCGCTGGAATTACCACTTCCAGTTTGAGCTGCACCATGCGGGAATGGCGGACCTCATCTCCGGCACCGAGTTTGAAGAAGCCCCGGCCCTGTTTGAAAGCCGTTCCTGGAAGCTTTTCCACCTGGTGGGTGATTACAAGCCGTGGCTGCCGCCGGATATGGAAAAAATCTACCACCGCCTGTATCTCGCCCTCTGGTGGCCCCTTGCCCGGCAAACTCCGGCTTTCCGCAGGGAGCTGCGCGCCCTGTACCGGCAATTCACGCGCGCCTTCCGTTCCCGGCTGCGCCACCACCAATGGAGCCTCCCCGTCTCTCCGGGCCGGAATTTCCGGAAACGCCGGGAGAAAATCAAAACCCTTCAACGCCAACTGGCCGTGTTTGACGGCTCATGGCCCTGATTCCATCCCATCCTTTAACATCATGCCCTCCTCCCTCTCCGCCGCACCGCCCGCAGTCTTCCATGCTGCCGCTGCGCCTCCTGCCATAGACGTCATGTTTGCCGTCACCTCCGCCTGGACCGTGTGCCTGGCCGTCACCCTGCATTCCCTGGCACGCCATTCCAACCCGGAACGGAACTACAGGCTGTGGGTGGTCCATGACGGGCTGGAAGAAGAAAACATGCAGGAACTGGACAAGGCCGTTTCCGGTTATCCGAACGCAACCCTTCAGTTCATGACCATTCCCGGCAAGCTGGAACAGATGCTGCGCCGGAGGGACGTGAAACGCTTTTCCGCCCTGGCCTACGCGCGCCTGCTGGCACCCAGCCTGTTCCCCCGGCATTCCCGGATTGTCTATCTGGATGCGGATACGGTCCTGTATGCGGACGTAGCGGAGCTTTACGATACGGACCTCTGCGGGGCGGCCGTGGGCGCCGTACGGGATACGGCGGTGCTGAGCAGCCTGGTGGCGGGGTATCCGCGGCGCCAGCTCCGGAAACTTCAACCTTTGGGCCTGCACGATCCCTTCCACTATTTCAACTCCGGCGTGCTGGTCCTGGACCTGGACCGAATGAGGGAGGAGGATGCGGAAGTCCGCCTGCTCCACGTCATTGAAGAACACAATGAGCTCCTGGAACATCCGGACCAGGACGCGCTGAATATCGTCTTCCACCGGCAGATTTTTCCGCTGCCTGTTGAATGGAACTACCATTTCCAATTTGAACTGGGGAAAAACGGACTGGAAGAGGCCTGCGCAGGCACGGAATTCGCCGGGGTTTCCAACATCCACGCCACATGCTCCTGGAAGCTTTTCCACATGATCGGCTCCAAAAAGCCCTGGCTGTTCCCGGAAAAATCAGAGGAATATATCGTGTCTGCGGCCGTCTGGTGGAAGCCGGCCATGGAAACGGCCTCCCTTCGGCCCCATCTGTCCCAATTGCTGGAGGAATTCACGCAATGGACGCGACGGCAATTGCGCCACAATCAATGGCACCTGCCGTTCTCCTTCGGGAACGGCTTCCGGAAACGCAAGGCCAGAATCAACCTGCTGAAACGCCTGCTGCGCGTCTTTGAAGGCGTATAGCCCCGCCGGCGGCAACAGGCGTTCGAGAAGAGCCGCAGTTTCCAATCACTCCGGCAGTTTGATGATTTCCCCCGTTTTAGGTTCCCGGTCTTTCAGAGCCGGATTCAGGCGGATAATTTCCCCGGCGCGCTTTCCGTCCTTCAACCGGCTTTCAGCGATGGACGCCCGGGTTTCCCCGGCCTTCACCTGGTAATCCCGCGCTCCTTCTGCCGGGCACGCCTGTACGTACGCCATTTTCCCTACATTCACCACCTGGTCCCGGCCATTCAGGCGGAATACCAGCGTTTTCCGCTTTTCCTGCGGACGGCCGTAATCCGTGTACACTTCCGCGTACAGAGTAACGGGAGCCAGCATTTTCTGCGACCGGGTGCCGTAATAATGCGTCTGGATCAGATAGGGACCGGGAAGAGCCTTGCGCACCAGGTATTCTTCCGGCCCGTAGCCCTGCGTCACGTCACGGGACAAATGGCCGCCATGAGTGGTCAGCCGATGGGAGTAATAGCATTTTTCTCCGGTGATGTCCGTGACCCAAAGGTCCATGTCAGACGCATCCGTGTCCCAGTTGATGACCACACGCAAATCAGCCTCCACCGGCTGGAGAAAGGCAGGGTCCAGCCCCCCGGTATCCAGCTTCACTCCCGCCGCCCTGCTCCGGGAAACGAGCCGGTTCAGTTCCACCAGCACAATCTGCTCCACGCCGGTGAAGCGGCGGGGCATCGGGCGTTCCAGCACCTCCCGGTACATGTCGAACGCCTTTTGGGCTTCCCCCAGTTCATCCAGCACCAGCGCCAGATCCCGGTAGGACTGGGGTTCTTCCGGAAACAGCGTTTTTACGGTTTCAAAAATGAACCTGGCTTGCCGGAGTTCTCCCATGTAACGCAGCTTGTAGCCCAGCATGCGCAGCAGGGAACGGTTTTCCAGTTCCAGCTCCGCCAGGTTGGACAGAATCTGGACAGCCAGCGCCTTGTCCCCCTTCCCGGCAAACCAGTCAGAGCAGTCCATGTAAAAACCGGGGCTGTCCCCATACTTTTCCTTGAGTTTCATATAGACCGCAAAAGGCCGGTCAGCCGCATCCAGAGCCGCCAGATACGGAGCCTTGGAGTCCCACGCCTTCACGTTCATGACGGGGGAAGAACCGGCATCCCGTTCCCGCGCCTTTAGTCCATTTAATGTTTCTCCCCCTCCCAGGAACAGGGACCCTACCACCTCTTGATTTTCCGGAGCGGAATTCTCGTTCCCCAGCAGATCCGGGGAGGCGGAGTCCGGAGAACTACCGGCTTCTGCATTAAAACTTCCGGACGCCCTGATGACAGCACCGGAATCTCCGGATATATTGTTACCTTGAACTATAACAGGCGCCGGAGCGGATTCCCCCGAATTTTCATCCTCCGGAGAGGATCCGGCCGGACGCTCCCAGAGAGAATCCACTTCCGCCAGCATGGCGCTTCTTCTTTCATCATAAGCGGCGGAGTAATAGGCAGTTTTTCTGCGGGCCACAGTCTCCGCACCCCTTCTTGCCGAAACATTTTCCGGAGCCTTTTCCAATATCCTGTTAAACAGGGAAAGGGCCTTATCGTAATCCCCAAGGTCATAAAAGCCGTAGGCCAGGCGGAGGCTTCCCGCTATGTCCGCAGGCTCCCTGTCCAGTTCCCTGTTCAAGTTTGCTCTTGCCTCAGCCAGCTCCCTGTCACGGGCAGCGTTTTCCCCAGAGGCTTTTTCAGCCTGTGCTTCTTTTTCCCGGAGGCGCCTTTCCATGACCGTGACGCCCTTCAAGGCCGTCCGGTTATTACGCTCATCCTTCAATACTTTCCGGTAGATTTCCAGCGCCTCCCGGTCATTGCCCCGGCACGTATGAATCAAGGCCTGTTTCAACCGGTCATCTTTCAAGACGCTTTCCATCTCTTCCGGATTGAAAAATTCCTTTGCGTACCATTTCTGCATTTCTTTCCAGGAAGCAAGGCACGCTTTCAAGCGGTTTAATCTTGCGGTCTCTTCAGCCATGTCCTCCTTCCGTCCGCGTTTCAGCATCCTCTTGTCATATTCCGCCCGCAATTCTGAAGCGGAAGCGGGAGGACGCACACCATATTTCAGGTATTGCTCCAGGGAGTCCAGCACCAGCAGAGAGGTACCGGGCGTCACGATTCCATATTCCATTCCCAGGTTCCCCACAGCTTCATCCGTCACGGCAGAGGGTGGACGGCAGAGAAGTTCCTGGAGCCTTGCCTGGGCATATAAGGCCCTCAGCATGGTTCCGGGCGTCCCCCCGGAGGCATCCGCCGCCACGGGAATTTCCACTCCGGCAACCTCCACCGTCCCGCGGTAAGAACCCGGCTCCAGTTCCGCCAGCAAAAGGACGGAATCCGATGGCATTCCAGGAATTTCATACCTTGAAAACGCCCTCCAGGGCATATTCCCCCTGTCAATAATGTAACGGATGGAAATTTCCCCCCTGACGAGGCGCTCCATCGCCTGCTCCGCCGTTTGACTGGCCAGGTCAATCACAGGAATGCCCATCCGGATGAACGTATTCGCATCCTTGCGCGGTGTCACCATCAGGGCGAAGGTTTTAGCGGAGCTAGTCTCCCGCTTTTCCGGCACGGGGCTGAAATTGATAAATCCATCACTGACAACCAGGCAGTCCGACGCCCCGGAACAAGCGCTCAGCTTTTCCCGAACAGCGCTCCAGTCACACGTGGCCCCGTCATAGTCCAGAGCCAGCAGTTCGCGGGCCAGCTCGTCCAGATTGTCCGGAGCGACCTCGAACGTTTTTGAAGGCATGATCCGGTCCCGGAAGACAGTCAGGTTGATGCGGGTTTGCCGCCCCTGCGTTCTGCCGCAAGCAAGATATCGTTTCAGAAAATCCAGGAATTTCCGGACATCCGCTCCTTTCATGGAACCGGAAGCGTCCCAAAGCAGCTCTATCGTGGGCGCGGCTTCCACGCCGCTCTTTCCGTCCGTCCGCTCAGGCCGGGGAATAATCACGGCGGCATAGTCCCTGCCGTCAAAGGACTCCACAAATACCTTCGCTCTCCCCGCATCTTTTCCCTGCGCACGCGGCAGGGAGATGAACAGGTCTTCCGTCAGGGACAGACCCTTCCATTCCTTTTCCGCCAGGAAGGCGCTGCGCCAATCCTTGAATTCCACGTTGTCCAGCGGGGAGGAAACGACAACGGGCTTCCGGCCGGCGAACACTTCCACCCTCAGCTTGAGGGAATCCAGTTTCTCCTTGAAATTCATCGGAAGCTGCAGGGACGGCGCTCCTGCGGCATCCACGGGAAGAACCGTGGAATAGCGCAGCCGCACAGTGCGGGTTCCTCCCGCAGGAATGGGATATACGCGCGTCTTGAACATGTTGCCGCCGGACCATTCCACCAGTCCGGGATCAACCTGTTTGCGCACCTCTTCTTCAAACGCCACGCGCGCCTTTTGCCTGGGTACCGGCACGCCATCCACCATGCGGCCGTTGATGTCCAGCGCATACCCCTGTACGATGGCTCCAGCCGGGAGAGGGTACACCAATTCCCCTTCCATCACACGCGTGTTGGGGTTGTGAAAAACCAGCGTCACTTCCGTTTCCGCCAGGAAATCCATCACGCGAGACTTGATTTCCGCCCGGGAAATGGAAACGGGGCTCTCATCCGCGCGGCATTCCACTTTCATGGAAGGAGGAGGGAGAACAACGGAACGCAAGGAAGCCGTCTGGGCCAGAGAAACGCAGCAGGCAAGAATGCACAGGCAGAGAGAATATGTAAATTTCATCATTCTAGGGGGGGTTGGGGAGAGATGGGAAAAGGCGGGTTTTCCCATCTCCCTCCCTTCCTACCACAAGGCACAGTCCAGGGCAAACTATTTGTTGTAAACGGCTCCCGCATGATTGCCCGCAAAAGGGCCAATCCCCCGGGAGGAAAGGAATCTGCCCTTCCCCGTTCAAAAGTGGAACCTGACGGCGGCAAACCAGGTCCATCCGCTGAAGCACCTGGCGCCTTCCGGCGCTCCGCTGGTCGTCGTATATTCCCCCCCTGCCATCAATTTCAGCATGTCCGGGTCTTCCGGGAAAAAATAATAATTCAGGCCGAAGTAAAAGGAGTTCATCGTGCTGACCCATTTGGGATAGGTGGTCACCGCGGGAACATAGCGGGCGTACATTTTCACGGCGTCCCGCCCATGGGAGAGCTGGTAGCGGAACACGCCTTCCAGATGCGGGGAAAACCTGTAGGAAGGCAATACCGCCAGGCCGTAAACATTCTCTCCCAGAGAGGTCCCCACCACGCGGAAGCCGGACATGAGTTCCGTCACCATGGAAAATTTCCCCCGGGACATGACCCAGTCCACCGCCGCCACATCCCGGGCGCCAAGCCCGGAGTAATAGGAATCCTCCGGCAGGGAGCGTCCCGCGTAATGGGTGAAGTTGTGGGCATACGTCAGCCAGACGCGGCTTTTCTCCCCCGGCAGAAAGCCGCGGGCGTCCAGATGGACGGAGGCCTTGGCAAAGGCATTGTCCGCCGTATTAAACCTGATTTCATGCGCCAGGCTGTCGCTGGTGTCGTTCAGGAAGACGGAAGCCTCCCACCCCACGGGCACGTCCTGCCGCGGGTTTTCCAGCACAACGCCCCAACTGGAGATGGTCCCGAGCTGGTTGACCAGGTCGGACCGTTCTAGGGTCTTGAGTTCACTGGCCGTCTCCCGGAATTCCGCCGTCATCTTGGAAGTGATTTTCCCGACGCGCGCAAAGAAGGAGGGATTGACCTTGTATTTCAGGTAGAGTTCAAAGATGCTCCAGTCCGTCTTCGTTCTTCTCCAGCGGCCATCCTCCACCTTGTACATGCCGTCCAGCTCCCCCATGTTGGTCAAACTGTGCAGCGTCAGGCGGTTTTTGAAGAAAACGGCTTCAAACCCTATCTGGAGCCTCCGCCATTCGTTTTCCCTGCCATGAGAGCCCTTGCGGAACCGGTTGGCTCCGGAAGGGGAGACCTGAGCCCCCTGGTACTGCCCCGTCAGCAGCAGCTTGAACTGGTTCAGGAACTCCGCGTCCTTGTTGTCGTAGAGATAGGGCATCTTCTTCAGACGGGAGTACAGGCCATCCTCCGCCGGATGGGAAGGAGCCCTTACGGAGGCTCCGGGGCCCGCAGGCCCGGACGCCTGCCATGCCGAACCTTCCGCCCATACAGAGCCGTACCCCCCAGCCAGCGCGATCAGGAAAAAACAGCATACGCGGGCAAACATGTCTCATGAAAAGACATGTTCCGGACCCCTACGTGTTGAAGGTATGCCGGAGGATGCCACGCATGCGGCCCAATGCTCCGGACCGGGTTAATGCGGCGTGTGGGGCTCCAGCATCTGCTGGCGTTCCCGTTCCTTGTCCTTGGCCAGGCGGCGGGCCTCCTTGGTCAGGTACTGCTGCAAACGGAAGGCTTTCTGGCCCTTTTTCCGAACGACGTGCTCGGAAGTGCCGTCAGGCAAAATATTGCAGGCCTGCACGTTGTCCCTGAAACAGGCGTCCAGGATGGATTTGAGGCGGCGCGCCAGCTTCCCGTTGGTGACGGGCACCATGAGCTCCACCCTCTTGTCCAGATTGCGGGTCATCCAGTCCGCGCTGGCGATGAAGAGCTGGTGATTGCCGCCGTGGTGGAAGAAGAAGATGCGCGCGTGCTCCAGATAGCGGTCCACAATGCTGACCACGCGGATCACCTTGCCGTTGGGCCGGGGGCCCGTTTTCAGGCAGCAGATGCCGCGCACGTTCAGTTCAATGTCCACCCCGGCGTCCGCGGCCCTGTACAGGGCGTCAATGATTTCCACATCCTGAAGGCTGTTCATCTTGGCGGAGATGCGGGCCGGTTCCCCCTGCCGTGCGCGCTCCGCCTCCCCTTCAATGAGTTCAATGAGGCGAGCCTTCATCAGCACCGGCGAGGGGTACAGCTTGCGGAAGCGCATGAGCTTGGTACGTCCCGTTACGGAGTTGAAGAACTGGGAGGCGTCCGCCCCCAGCTGGTCGTCGCAGGTGAGGTAGGAAATGTCCGTGTAAATCTTGGCGGTTGTTTCATTGTAGTTCCCCGTGCCGAAGTGGCAGTAACGCCGCAGCATGCCCTGCTCCCGGCGCACCACCAGGCATATCTTGGCATGGGTTTTCAGGCCCTTGACGCCGTAGACCACCTGCACGCCGGAACGCTGCAGTTCCTCCGCCTTTTCCAGGTTGCGGGCTTCGTCAAACCGGGCTTTCAGTTCCACCAGCGCCGTCACTTGCTTGCCGCTTTCCGCCGCCTTTTTCAAGGCGGCTACGATGCGGGAGTTTTTGGCGGTCCGGTACAGGACCTGCTTGATGGCGATGACGTCCGGGTCTTCCGCGGCTTCCTCCACCAGGCGCAGGACGGGTTCAAAGCTTTCATAGGGATGGTTGAGCAGGATGTCTCCGTTGGCGATGTTTTCAAAGATGCTGACGGCAGGGTCCACGGAGGGTGACGGCTGCGGGGACCATTGCTCCACTTTCAATTGGTCATTGCCGGGGGCAAAGGCCATTTCCATGAAGTCGGAAAGCATCAGGGGGCCCTTGAGGTCATACGTTTCCTCCTTCCCCGCGCCGACGATCTGCATGATCCTGTCATGCAGGGGGACGGGAGCGGAGGATTCTATTTCCAGCCTCACGCATTCGGAGAATTTGCGGGCCACAAGCACTTCCTCCATTTCATCCGCCAGGTCCAGGGCGTCCTCCTCCTGCACGGCAATGTCCCCATTGCGCGTGACGCGGAATACCGCGGCGGAGAGAACGATTTCACCGGGAAAAACGGTGCCGATGCATTCCCGGACCAGGTCCTCCAGCATCACGTAGCGTTCCGTTTCCGCAGAAGGGACGGGCACGCGCCGCGGCAGGCCGTCCGGCAGGGCCACTACGCTGGCGCGGACCTCCCCGGTTTCATTGTCCCGCAGTTCCACGCCCATCAGCAGCTTGAGGGACGGCAGCGCGGGAGCCTCCGGCGCATCCATGTCCAGCGGCGTCAGCAGCGGGAATATCTGGTTGTTGAAGTATTGCTCCAGCGTCAGCTTCTGGGAAGTGCTGAGGTCCTCCATGGCCAGCGGATTGATGCCGTTGATTTCCATCCACGGCAGGATTTCTTCATGAAACAGGCGGTACTGGTCCTCAATCATGCGGCCCACGCGGGTGCGGATGTCCTTGAGCTGGCGGGTTGGGGTCAGCCCGGAAATGTCCTTCACGCGGGAGCCGGAATGCCGCAGCATCTGGAGGCCGCCCACGCGCACCATGAAGAACTCGTCCAGGTTGGAGGCGGTAATAGCCAGGAACTTCAGGCGTTCCAGCAGGGGAAGGTCCGTTCTCACGGCCTGGTCCAGCACGCGCTGGTTGAATTCCAGCCAGGAGAGCTCTCTGTTGATGTATTCGTTAGACATGGAGAAAATAAGGGATGGAAGTTTCTTGAATCGGCCTACCGCTGGGGCACCAGCATGACGTCATAACCGAAGATGTCCGCAAACAGGTCGCCCTTCAGCCGCAGCGCCAGGTCTTCCACGGCGGTTTCACGCACGCCCTGGAGCTCCAGCTCCAGCATCCGGCCCCGGATGCGCGCCCGGACGCCGTTCACGCGCTGGGCATGGCCGCGTTCCAGGGCGTCCGCCACGCGCAGGATGGCAGCCATCTTGGCTACGCGCATGCGGTCCGTCAGCTCCAGCTCCCCGTACATGGGGTCGGAATTGGCGGGCACCTCATGCCGGTGGTAGCGGGCCAGCAGGGCGATCGTTTCCACGTCGTCCCGGGAAAGGCCGAAGATTTCACTGTTCAGGATGATGTACTGGGAATGGAGCTGGTGGTCCTGCTGGCTGATGAAAGACCCCACCTCATGCAGGATGGAGGCCACCTCCAGCAGCAGCCGGTCGTGCTCGGAAAGGCGGTGCAGGTCCTGGAGCTGGTCAAACATTTCCATGCACAGGCGCGCCACATGCTCGCGGTGCCCCTTGTCCGCCTTGTACCTGTCCGCTAGAATCCCGGCGAAGTGGAGCACCTCCGCCTCCAGGTCCCCCGGATGCTGTTCCGCCCGGATCAGGCTGCTTGAGAATTCCTCGTCATAGCCGCTTCCGGGGATGATCACGTCATTCAGGTTCAGGCTGCGGGCAATCATCTCCGTCATCAGTACGGCGGGCAGAAGGGAATCCACCCCGGCAAAGTCCGCCCCGTAAACGTTCATGCGCTGCTCCAGGGTGGTGCGGGACATCCGTTCCGCTTCCGCCACCAGGGCGGAACACGCCACCTTGCCTTCCGGCGTGGGGTCCAGGCGGTCACGGAGCTGCTGCATCTCCTGGCCGATGACGATAAGCCCCGCGAGGCCCTTGACGCCGCCGTAATCCAGGCAAATCTGGTCCACCTGCCCGCGCATGTGCTCCCGCAGCAGGGAAAGTTCCGCCACATCGTCCCCGTATTCTATTTCTCCGACGGCCTCGCCCGTGCGGTGCGTCCCCAGCCGGTAGCAGGAATAGCGCACGATGCGCCCCTTCTGGAACAGGAGCACGCGGGTATTGCCCGGCCCCGTATGGACCACGAGCACCTTTTTCTTGCTGAATCCCGGGTATTGTGCCAGCGTTTCCTGCACCTTCACGTAAATGAGGCGCGTCATCTTGCCGTCGTCAATCCGGCGTCCCCGCAGGCCGTGGGCCACGTGCATGCGGTTGACGAACACGTCCACATTGTCCGCCTCGGAAATGATGTTGGAGATCATGAGCCGGACGGAAAGCCTGCTGCCGGTTCCGTATTCCTTGAGAATTTCCAGATAGTCTCCGATGATTTGCACGCAGCGGTCCATGGTATGCCGGGAAATGCGGTGGAAACGGAAGATGTCCCGCGCCATGGGCACGGGCTGCTGGAGAAAGTCCAGCAGGCGAATCCTGTCCTGAACCACCTCAGCCACCATCAGGCTCATGGAGCCCGGCCCCAGGTAGATCACCGCCTGCGTTGATAATTCCGAATCCTGAACCTGCTCGCCTTGAATCATTGCCATACCATGTATTGTTTCCCAGCCGTGGAGCAAGAATGGCGGCGTGACAAAAGCGCCATCCCCGCCCGTTCCAGCAAGGGGCAGAATAAGGAATTTGCCTTTTGACGGCAAGAGATAAGCGCGGCTCCTTTTCCGGTCCGGAGGAACGGCCCTGCAGGGCGGCTATTTCCCGTAGGCTCCCAGTAGGGGAACCAGGCGCGGGGCAAACCTTTTCATGCAGAAGAAGAGCCCCGCCAGCACGGCGAAGATGACCGGAACCAGGCAGAGCCACAGGACGTCCCAGGCCTCCCCCTTCCACGTAATCCAGCCGCTTTCACGCAGCAGGATGATGACGATGTAGTGCGTGCCGAAGATGAAGAAGCACGCCGGGGCCAGCCCCGCCACCCATCTGGCCGCGCGCGGAAACCACTCCGTGAACAGGATGGCCAGGGACATCAGCCCCAGCATTCCCAGCGCAATAAGCATGGAGTTGTGCTGGTCCCGGTGGCCCACCAGCCACCAGGTGAGCGCGAGCGTGGCAAGCAGGAACGGCACCGCATACCGGCGCACGGATTCCGTCAGGAACGGAAGGGAGTAACGGGATACGTACATCCCCACCAGGAAAAAGCCCAGGCTGTTGGCGATAGGATAGTCATGATCCGCCAGGTCCAGCGCAAAGTAGTTCAGGGAGAGCATGATGATTCCCACCCAGAGCATGTAGTTCCCCATGCGGTGCAGGAGGGGCGCTACAGCGGTATAAATGATGATGTCGCGCAGAAACCACATGGGGGCGTCCACCGGGTGCCCGGCAATGCCCAGGCAGCGGCCGAACGCCGCGAGGGCGGACCAGAAGCCGCTGCCCGCCTCCCCCTTCAGCCATGCATACATGGGCTGGTAGGAGGCGTAGTATTCATGAAGGGGGGACCAGCCGATCAGAACGGCCGCCGCCAGCCCCCACACCAGGTACGGGCGGAGAAGAAACCAGCTCCGCTTCCACAGGAAAAGGCGCCCCCCGTCCAGCGGACCGAACGAACCGCGCCCCACAAAGTAACCCGCCGCCAGCAGGAAAAAGGGAGTGCGCGCCGCCAGGAATTCCGCCCATATCCACCGGTAAAGCTCCGCCGAATAGAAGGCCATGTGGTTTGCAATAATCAGGATGCAGGCAATCACACGGGCCACATCCACCCACACCATCCGGTGCGTGGCCGTCCTCTCCAGAATTACGGGAGCGGGAATCTGGGCGTCCGGCGGCGTCATTCCCTTGCGGGGCTGGAGTTACAAAGGGGCGATGCCGAGCTGCTCCGGCAACGCGATGCGGGGACGCTCCGTCACAATCAGGGGAGCCCCGTCCGTCACGATGACCGTGTGTTCAAAGTGGGCGGATGGCTTGCCGTCCGCCGTGACGACCGTCCAGCCGTCATCCAGAATCTTGACTGAAGGCCTGCCGGCGTTCACCATCGGTTCGATAGCCAGCGCCATGCCCTTTTTCAGGCGCGGAAGCTTGTAATGGGGGCGGTAGTTGGGAACCTGGGGCTCTTCATGCAGATGGCGGCCTATGCCATGGCCTACAAAGTCCCTGACCACGGTGTACCCGCGGGGACGCACAAAGCCCTCCACAGCCGCGCAGACGTCCGCCAGCAGCGCGCCGGGCCTCACCAGTTCAATGGCACGGAACAGGGATTCCTCCGTCACGGCCAGCAGGCGCAGCTTTTCCGGGTCCACCATGCCCACGGGCACGGTCATGGCGTTGTCTCCATGCCAGCCGTCCACAATGGCGCCCACGTCCAGGCTCACGATATCCCCGTTCTGGATGCGGCGCGGACCGCCGCTGCCGTGCACCACTTCCTCATTGATGGAAATGCAGAGCTGGCCGGGGAACCCGCGGTACTGGTAGAAGGAGTTGCCTACCTTGTGCTTCTTGAAGATTTCACGCGCGATGTCGTCTATTTCCCGCGTGGTGCGGCCCGCCTGGACCTCGGCTCCGATCTCCATCAAGATTTCCGCCGTTACAGCTCCGGCCTTTTGCATCTTGGCAACCTCGCCGGGAGACTTGATGTGGATTCGTTCTGCCATGGAATTCGTCTTTCTATTGCCGGTATTCTTCCAGCTTGCGGGCCAGGTCGCGGGAAACCTCGGCAGGTTCCCGTTCCTCGGTTACCGTCATTTTAACCACCAGGCCGCGGGCTTCGTAGTACCTGGCTACGGGCAGCGTCATGGCTTCAAAGTCTTTCCAGCGGCGGGCGAAGGCCTCCATGTTGTCATCCTTGCGGGAGACCATTTTGCCTCCGCATTTGGAGCATTCCTCTTCCGACGTCTGCACCACATGGCCGCACGTGGAGCATTCCCGGCGGTGCATGATGCGCTGTTCAATGAGTTCCCGGGCTACGTCCATCCAGACGACCACGTCCACGGAGGTTCCGCGCTGGGTCAGGAAATGGTCCAGGGCTTCCGCCTGCGCAACCGTGCGGGGATAGCCGTCCAGCAGCCACGCGTCATTGTCCATTTCCGAAAGCCAGCCGCGCACCATGTCGTTGACGATCTCGTCCGGAACCAGCATGGCCTTGTCCATATAGCCCAGGGCTTTCCGTCCCAGCTCCGTGCAGGATTCCACTTCCCGCCGCAGCAGGGAGCCGGTGCTCAGGGAGTTCAGGTTGAAAGTATCAGCCAGAAACCGGCCCTGGGTTCCTTTGCCGGATGCGGGAGGCCCAACCAGGATGAAATGCTTGAGATCCTTCATGTCTTTACTTTCGGAAGAGGGAATGGCGTTCCTTACTGCATGGCATTGTAGGCGATGGCACCAGCCAGCACCAGCAGGGCGATGACGACCCACATGACGGTGACCGTGCGGCTGCCTGCGGCGGCTCCGGTACCCTGGATGTGACCGTATTTGCCCTTGAGCTTGCCTTTTTTCAGGAAGCCGTCGTAGTTGCGGGAGAGAAGAGTGGTTTCCACCTGGCGCATCATGTCAAGCAGCACGCCAACCAGAATCAGAAGGCTGGTGCCCCCGAAGAATTGGGTGACCAGGTAGGGGATGCTGCCCCCGATGTTCAGCAGGGAAGGCAGGAAGTAGATGAGGGTCAGGAATGCGGAACCGGCAAAGGTCAGCCTCTGCATGGTCTGGTCCAGGAAAAGGGCGGTGGGAGGTCCGGGGCGGATGCCGGGGATGTAGCCGCCGTTGCGCTTCAGGTCTTCCGCGATCTGGGAGGGCTGGAACATGGTAGCCACCCAGAAGTAGGAGAAGAAGAAGATCATGAGGCCGGAAATGATGTAGTAGCCGGAGGAAGCGGGGTTCATCCAGTCATTCATCTTGGTGGCGATCCACTGCAGCGTGGTGTTGTAGTGGGCGATCTGGGAGAAGAGCACCTGCGGAAGGGACAGGATGGCCGTGGCGAAGATGACGGGCATCACGCCGGAGTAGTTGAGCTTGAGCGGCAGGTACTGAGTGGCGCCGTTGAACATTTTATTGCCCATGACCCGTTTGGCGTATTGCACGGGTATGCGCCGCTGGGCCTGCGTTACCGTGACGACGAGCGCCACCACGATAATCAGGAAGGCGATCAGGGCCACGAGCAGCATGGCGCCCATCGGGACGACCGCGCCGTCCTTGTACACCAGCGTTTTCCAGGCCAGGGTCACCGCGCCCGGAAGGGCATGGATAATGTTGACGGAAATAATGAGGGAGACGCCGTTGCCGACGCCGCGCTCCGTAATCTGGTCGCCTATCCACATCAGGAACATGGTGCCCGCCACCATGATGAGCACCGTCATCAGGGCAAACTGCATGCCTGGGTCAATGACGAGCTGGCAGTCCGGAGGGATATTGAGGCCCACGGCTTTCAAACGGTCCGGATGTTCCAATGTACCGACCAGGAACCAGCCCTGCACAATGGCGATGACGATGGCAATGGCGCGCGTCCATTTGGTCATCTTCTGGCGGCCGCCCTCTTCCCGCACCATCTTGGCCCACTGGGGAACCACCGCGGAAAGGAGCTGGGTCATGATGGAAGCGGAGATGTAGGGCATGATGCCCAGCGCAAAAATGCCGCACTGCTGCAGGCCGCCGCCGGAAAAGATGGTCAGCACGGTAGCCAGGCCCGCACCGGGGCCGCTGGCATTCGCGGAGGCTTCAATCACTTTCTGCAGCTCCATGACGTCAATGCCCGGCAGGGGTATCTGTACCCCCAGGCGGACGACGACGATCATCGCCAGTGTGAACAAAATCCGGTGCCTGAGCTCCGGTACTTTCATGGAGTTTGCAAATGCGGATATCATGGTCCTGTAATATAGAAGTTGTCGCGCAGCTTGGCTTGCATGTCACGGCGGCTTGTACCCGGGGCATCCATGGGGACCGCAACAGTAAACACAATGATGCGAACCGGGTCAAGCTGCATGACCCGGTTCGCCAAATGTGATTAGGCTTCGCTGAGCACGGTGACGGTGCCACCGGCCTGAGTCACCTTTTCGCGGGCGCTGGCGCTCACGAAGTCCACGACTACGTTCAGGCTTTTGGTCAGGGTGCCGTTGCCGAGAAGTTTCACGGCGTCACAGGGACCTTGAACGAGCTTGGCTGCACGCAGGGTGTTTTCATCAACCGTAGCGCCGGCTTCAAACACGCGTTCGAGCTGGGAGAGGTTGACGATGAGGATTTTGTCCTGGAAGCGGGTGTTGTTGAACCCCTTCTTGGGCAGACGGCGGTGAAGGGGCATCTGGCCGCCTTCAAATCCCGGGCGGATGGAGCCGCCGGAACGGGCCTTCTGGCCCTTGTTGCCTTTGCCGCAGGTCTTGCCGAGACCGGAGCTTTCCCCGTTGCCGAGGCGCTTCCTGCGGTGCTTGGCTCCCGGATTGGGCTTAATCGTATGAAGCTGTAACATGTTATTTACAATGGTTGGATTTCGTGGAGGCGGCGGCACGGGGCGGCCGCCTCCTGGTCAGATTAGATGGCCTTTTCCTTCTTCTTGCCGCGGTCGGCAAGGACCTGGTCGCTCGTGCGCAGGGAAGCGAGAGCCTGCAGGGTAGCCTTCACCACGTTGGCATGGTTGGAGGAACCGAGGGATTTGGCAACGATGTCACGCACGCCGGCTGCTTCCAGCACGGCACGGATGGTGTTGCCGGCAATGAGGCCGGTACCGGGGGAGGCGGGCTTCAGGAGCACCTTGCCGCCGCCGAATTCGGAGTAGACTTCATGCGGAATCGTGCCGTTGGCGATGGAGACCGGGCGAAGCTGGCGCTTGGCGGCTTCCGTAGCCTTGCGGATGGCGTCTGCCACTTCATTGGCCTTGCCGAAGCCGAAGCCTACGCGGCCTTCCATGTCGCCGCTCACGACGAGGGCGGAGAAGGAGAAGCGGCGGCCGCCCTTGACGACCTTGGCGCAACGGTTGATGAACACAACCTTTTCAGCGAGCTGGGGGCCTTCTTCCACGGGAGCTTCAGCCTGGAGGCCACGGCGTCCGTCACGGCGGGGACCACGGGGTCCGCGGCCATTCTGGCCGTCACGGCGGGGTCCGCGGGGGCCGCGGAAGTCGCGGCCGCCCTGTGCGGGTTGCTGCGCTTGAGCGGGAGCGGCGGCTTCCGTAGCAGGAGCAGTGTTTTCCGTTTCGTTATTCATTTAGGGAATCTTTCAATTAGAATTTCAAACCAGTTTCGCGGGCGGCATCGGCCAGGGCCTTCACCTTGCCGCAGAACTTGAAGCCACCGCGGTCGAAGACGACTTCAGTGACATTGGCGGCCTTCGCACGTTCACCAATCAGGTTGCCTACCTTGGTGGCAGAGGCGCGGTTGGCGAGCTTGGAAGGATCGGCGATGGATGCATCGGCCGTGGAAGCGGAGCAGATGGTCTTGCCCACCGTATCGTCGATGATCTGGGCATAGACGTGACGGTTGGAGAAATAGACAGCCAGGCGGGGGCGGGAAGCCGTTCCGGAGAGCTTTCTGCGGATGCGGCGGCGAACCTTGGAGCGGATGGCTTTGCGATTGATAGTACTCATCGTGTATAAATATGTTGTAATAGTTATTACCTGAATTACTTACCGACGCTCTTGCCTTCCTTGCGGCGGATAACTTCACCGGCGAAGCGCACGCCCTTGCCCTTGTAGGGTTCCGGGGGATAGTACGCACGGACTTCAGCGGCAAACTGGCCTACGACCTGTTTGTCGATGCCTTCGACCGTCACTTTCGTGTTTTCGGTCACGGTCACCTTGAGGCCTTCGGGAATCACCTGGTTGATCGGATGGGACTTGCCCAGGTTCAGGTCCAGGATGTTGCCCTTCACGGCGGCGCGGAAACCGACGCCGACGATTTCAAGGTTTTTGACGAAGCCTTCGGAAACGCCGATGACCATGTTGTTCAACAGGGAACGGTTCGTGCCGTGCAGGGCGCGAAGCTGGCGGCTTTCGCCAGCGCGGTCAACGGAAAGCTGATTGCCTTCAACGGAGGCGGTGATGCCTTCCGGAAGCGTCCAGGAAAGCTTGCCTTTGGGGCCTTCCACCTGAACGGAAGAGCCGTTAACCTTTACCGTTACCTTGTCCGGCAATGTGATGGATTTTTTACCAACTCGGGACATATGTTTAGGAAATGTTAATGGTTACCATACAAGGGCGAGAAGTTCGCCGCCGATGCTCTGCTTGCGCGCCTGCGCACCGGTCATCACACCACGGGAGGTGGAGACGATGGCAATGCCAAGCCCACTGAGAACGCGGGGAATGTCCTCGGAAGAAACGTACTGGCGGCGGCCCGGCTTGGAGCTGCGCTTCACGTCGGTGACGACCGGCTTGCCCTGGGGGGTAAATTTGGTCTTCACCTTGATTTGCTTCTTGGTTCCTTCACCGGTCACTTCATAGTTCCAGATGTAGCCTTCTTCCTGCAGAATCCGGGCGATTTCCACCTTGATGTTGGAGCAGGGAGCGGTAAATTCCTCGTTGCCGGCCAGGCTGGCGTTTTTCAGGCGGGTGAGGAAGTCGGAAATGGGGTCACTTAATACGGCCATGGTAAGAAATAGTTAGGCGTTAGCGGTTTGAGTTTCTTCGGCCTTCTTCGGTTCACGCATGGGAACGCCCAGACCGCGAAGCAGGTCGCGGCCTTCATCGTCCGTAGGAGCGGAAGTCACGAAAATGATGTCGAAGCCGATCTGACGCTTGATCTGGTCAAGTTCGATTTCGGGGAAGATGGACTGGTCGGAGATACCGATGGCATAGTTCCCGTTGCCGTCAAAGGACTTGTAGGGAAGGCCGCGGAAGTCGCGGATGTTCGGAGCCGTCACGTTGATGAAGCGGTCCAGGAATTCCCACATGCGGGCGCCGCGCAGCGTTACGCGGGCTCCCAGAGGTTCGCCTTCACGCACCTTGAAGTTGGCCACGCTCTTGCGGGCGAAGGTGACGGACGGCTTTTGTCCGGTAATTTTAGCGATTTCATTGACGGCATCTTCCACGGCCTGTTTGCGGTCCGGGTGCTTGCCCATGCAGGAGGTGACAACGATCTTCTCCAGGCGGGGAATCTGATGCACGTTCTTGTATGCATGCTTCGCTTGAAGGCCGGGAACGACCTTTTCACGGTAGTATGTTTGCAGTGTTGGTGTACTCATTGTTTTAGCGGGTCAGCTCTTTATTAATGATTTATGTGGCTTAAGCGCAGGGTCAGGCCGGAGGCCTAGCCTACTTTTTTCACGTTGGAGATGTGAATCGGGCCGTTAATCTCCTGAATGCCGCCTTCCGGGTTCTGTTCCGTCGGGCGCACAGCCTTTTTCAGGGTGCGGACGCCTTCTACGATGACAGTACCTTTGGAAGCATTCACGGCGAGAACGGTGCCGCGCTTGCCCTTGTGGTTACGTCCGGCGATGATTTCTACTTCATCACCTTTTTTCACGTGGGTCTTCATATATGACTATTTCTTACGCGTTTATGCGATTAAGATCTACCACCCCCTTGGTGGTAGGGCAGGAAGAGTATTATAGGATAGGCCTTTTCGTCAAGCCCGCATCCTAAAAAAATCGTTTTACCGCCCCTGCGCCAATGCGGAACGATCAATGGAGAAGCGCCCCGGCCTGCAAAAGACGCCGGGCCCGGTTTCCGAACCGCCGGAACGGTTTTATTCATCATCCGTAGGAATCTCCGCTCCCTGCCAGCGCAGCTTGGCCCTCAAGAGAGCGCCGAAGTTCTGTTTGCGGAGATGAACCAGGGAGAGGGTTTCCGGAGCTTTCCGGATCACGAGGCTTTCTCCCACTTCAATGGGATAGGCGGAACGGCCGTCCAGGGAATAAACCATGGAATCAAAGCGGCCGCGGCGCTCGCGGGGCCGCAAGCGTATGGTCATGGTGTCCGGAAGCACCACGGAACGGTTGGTCAGGCTGTGCGGGCAGATGGGGGTGACGCACACTACGCGGGACATGGGCCATACCAGCGGCCCTCCGGCGGAAAGGGAGTACGCCGTGGAGCCAGTGGGGGTGGAGACCAGAACGCCGTCCGCATGGTAGCGGTTCAGCAGTTCTCCGTCTATCTCGGCATCCAGGTCCACCATCTTGCCGGACTGGGCGCGGATGAGGGAGACTTCATTCAGCGCCAGCTTGCGGGGAGGGACTGCGATACCGTCCACGCCCATCCGGACCACCTCCAGCATGGAGCGCTCGTCCGTCAGGAAAGAACCCTCCTGGAGCGCGTACGCCAGCAGCGGCAGCTCCTGTACGGAACAGGTGGTCATGAATCCCAGGCGCCCCAGGTTCACGCCCGCCAGGGGCACGTGGTGCGCAGCCGCCAGAGAGGAGACGGTCAGCATGGTGCCGTCCCCGCCGAAGGTTACCAGCATGCTGCACCGGACGATGGCCTGTTCCAGGGCATCCGGCGTCTCAATGACGCAGGACCCCAGCCCGTGGCGGGAAAGCTCGCGGCGCATGATGCGCAGCGCTTCCCCCAGTCCCGGTTTTTCCGCCAACGCGACCAGGCCGATTACCTTGGAAGGATTCATGCGGGCAAGCATACTGCATTTTCCCGCGCCGCTCAACTGGTAAACCACGGCAGGGGGAAAGATTCCTTCCGGGCATCCCTATCCATTAAATTTCAATTCCTGTTTCTTTTTTGTTATACAAGATTATAAACATGTGTTAAAGATAAAAAGCGTGAATTGGTCCCTCCCCGTCCTGCTGCTTTTTCTGATGCCGGGCTGCTCCACTACGGAGAAGTGCGGCCAGAAAACGGCCCCGGCCGTACAGGCGACAGAGGCGCATGTAAAAAATGCGCCCTACCGGGTGAGGGGGAAAAGATATACTCCCATGAGCGTCGCAGACGCCCTGCAATACAGTGAAACCGGCTATGCCTCCTGGTATGGCGGGAAAGGACGCAGCATGAAGACATCCTCCGGAGAGTACATCAATCCCCAGCGGTCCATGACGGCGGCCCACAAAACCCTGCCGATGCCGTGCAAGGTGAAAGTCACCTGCCTGGCAACGGGCAAATCAGCCGTCGTCAGGATCAACAACCGAGGCCCCTTTCACAGCAACCGCCTGATAGACCTGACCGCGTCCGCCGCAAGCCGCATCGGCCTGCACAGCCGCGGCGTATCCAAGGTCCGTCTGGAAGTCATTTCAGTGGGTGACGGCCCGTACGAGGTTTTCGCCCGTTAATCCCTTTTATCATTTCCCGTATCTCTACTTTCTCCATCCATGATTCCGCCCCGCATTCTCCTTGCCGGCCTGGCATGCCTGTGCCCGTTCACCCTGGCTCAGAAGCTCAAATCGGATCCCCACAAAACGCTGATCATCATTTCCACCAGCGATATGCACGGCAATCTGGAAAAATTCCCCAAACTGGCCACGCTGGTAAAACAGTACCGCGCCAAGTACCCGCACGTGCTGCTGGTGGATTCCGGAGATTATTTCATGGGCAACCCCTATGTGGACGACTGGGAAAAACGGGGCGAACCCCTGACTGTCCTGATGAACAAGCTTAAGTACGACATCGTGACCATCGGGAACCATGACCTGGATTACGGGCAGGAAGCCCTGCGGGACCACATTAAGGGGATGCCCGGCACCAAGTTTGTCGTTACCAACGTCAATCCCTCCCCCACGCTGGAAAATTGTTTTTCCCCGTATGCCAGCATCCCCATCAAGGGCACGCCGATTTCCATAGGGTTCATCGGCCTGGTGGACCTGCAGACCACGGACGTCCGCAGGATGAGCGGCATTTCATGGAAACTGCCGGATGAAGAGGATTACAAGGGCATCACGGACAGGTTCCGCCTGCACCATAACACCATCAATGTCATCCTCAGCCACCTGGAATACGACCACGATCTGAAAATGATGAAGTATTCTCCGAATATCGACGTCATTCTGGGTGGCCATACTCATGTGATGCTTCCGCACGGCCATCTCAGAACCGGAACGCTGCTCAGCCACACAGGCCACAGACTGAGCCATGCAGGCGTTACGGAAATCACCTTCTCCACGGAAAAACCCGCCTCCATCCTTTCCAAGTCCACGAAGGCCGTTTCCCTGGACGAAAGGATTCCCAGCGACCCGGAAGTAGAGAAGATTGTCCAGCAGTTCACCGGAAACCCGTTCTTCAACCAGCAGGTGGGCGTCGCCGGGGAGGATATCACGCACGTCACCGTAGGCACCTTTTTCTGCAAAGCCATCCAGCAGGCCTCCCATTCGGACATTGCCATTTACAACCGCGGCGGCGTACGGGCCAGAAGCCATCTCTGCAAGGGCCCCATTAAGATCAAGGATATTTATGAAATGGAGCCCTTCCGGGAAAAGGTCGTCACCTGCTCCATGAGCAATGGCGGACATTGAACAACTGATTCTGTCCAAATTCATGTCCCCGTCCGATGACGAAGGAGGCATTCTGGAAGTTTACTGCTCCGGTTTCTCCTACCAGATTATGGACGGCGTTACGCCAAGCATCACCAGCACCTTGAAAAACGGCGTCATTTACACTGTCGCGATGGGCGACTACCTGTGCAACAATTTCAAATTCCCTCAAAAGGGAAACGGCAAACCGACGGGAATAAGCGTCCGTTCAGCCCTGATCGAATATCTGAAACAAATCAAGGAGCTTTTCAATCCGCCGCCGCCCAAACTGCCCATCATCAAAGATACGACGTTCGCCCTGTAAGCGGCACGGGAACCGCATGCCGCAGGGCGGCGGGATGGATTGAACAAGCTGGGCGGCCATGCTACATTCCTTCCAGCCATGCAGCCGGAATCCCATCACGCAGCGCCGGAAGAGGAACGGAACTTCAGCGGTTTCCGCATCCTTCCATCCGGAGCGCCGGTGACGGACACTCCCCCCTTCGACCGCCTGTTTGAAGAGGGGGCCGGAAACGGATTATATGCCCTCGCGGTCTCCAACTGGGAAACCGCGCCTGACCCGGGCGCCTTTTTTATCAAGAACATGGCGCGCCAGGCGCTCACCCGCATGGCGCACGCCGCCGCGGAAAGGCCGGATGAGGTGGACACCGTCCTGGACCACCTGCTGGCCTCCACGGCGGAAAGAGCGGCCCTGGCGGAACAGTTCCCTCCCGTGCCGGGGGCGGAATACGTCACTCCGGGCGTCATCGCCGGATGGCTTGAGGATTTCCGGAGGCTGGTGAAAAAGGAAGTCGGCACCCGCGGCATCACTCCCGCCGCGTGGCTGAACGGGCTGGGCGCCCCCTGGAACCAGATTGGGAAGGTATTCTTCCACCTTGCGGAAAACCGGGATGACGCCACGGGCTCCCGGCCCTTTGCCTTCATGGCTACCTTTGCGCATCAAAGCGCGGCGGACAACCAGGTGCGCCACCTTCCCCTTTCCACCGCCCTGAAACTTCATGAAGGGAACTACACTGCCCTGCTGGCCGTGCTCCAGCCCTTGAAGGAAGCGGCACGGGAAAGCTCCCTGCTGCAGCGACTGCTGGACAATGGAAAGATTTACGCCCCGCTGGCCTGGAGCGCTGCGGAAGCCCGGGACTTTTTACAGGACACGCCAGCCTATGAACATGCAGGCATCATCGTGCGCATGGTGAACCTGTGGAGAAAATCCCCTCCCAAATTACAGGTAAAAGTCACGGCGGACGCTCCCGGCAGTGAAAAAACGGCTCATTCCTCCGGGCTTTCCGTCCACAGCCTGCTGCGGTTTTCCGTAGCCGCCACGCTGGGAGGCAGGGACCTGGCCCCGGAGGAACTGGAGGAACTGCTCAGCAACGGAGACGGCCTGATACGCTTCAAGGGGGAATGGGTGCGCGTGGACGCTCAAAAAGTCCGGGACCTGATGGACCGGTGGACCAAGGCGGCGCGCATGATGAGTTCCCTGGGCATTCCCCTGGTTCAGGGGCTGAGGCTGCTGGTCAACGGCCCTTCCGACCAGCTTGCGCAGCTCCCGGAACCGGATGAAGACTGCGTGATGGAACCGGGCCGGGATCTCCGGCAGGCTCTGGATATCCTGGCGGGTGAGGTTCCCGTCTCCGTGCCGGAGCTTGCGCCCCGGTTGAACGCACTGATGCGCCCTTACCAGAAAGAGGGCTTTTCCTTCCTGTACCGGGTTACGGAACGGGGCTTCGGCGCCTGCCTGGCGGACGACATGGGGCTGGGGAAAACCCTTCAGGCCATCGCATGGCTGGATGCGCTGCGGAGGGAAGGCCGGCTGGAAGGCCTCCCGGCCCTGATCGTGGCCCCGGCGTCCCTCCTGTCCAACTGGAAGGAGGAAGCGGAACGCTTCGCGCCGGAGCTCGCCCTGCGCATCATGCACCCCTCCGCCCCGGATTCATGGCAGCCGGAGGAAATCCCGCGCCGGGAAGGCTGCCACGCCGTCATTACTACCTACGGCATGGCCGCGCGCACGCCTGCGCTGGCCGGGCTGCATTTCCCGGCCATCATTCTGGATGAAGCCCAGGCCATTAAAAACGCAGGTTCCGCACGTTCCCGCGCCATCCGCTCCCTGCACGGGGAGAGGCGCGCCGCCCTGTCCGGCACGCCGGTGGAAAACAACCTGAATGAATTATGGAGCCTGATGGAATTCCTGAATCCGGGCCTGCTTGGCGGCAGAAAAAGCTTTGAAGCCTTCACCCGCTCCCTGGAACGAGGCTATGCCCCGCTGCGCCGCCTGGTGCGCCCTTTCATCCTGCGCAGGATGAAGACGGATCCGGCCCTGGTCCCCGACCTGCCGGACAAGACGGAAATACCCGCCTACTGCCCCCTCACGCCGGAACAGGCCGCCCTGTACCAGACGCAGATAGATACGCTGCACGCCATGCTGGACGAACCGGACCCGGCCGCCCGCCTCATGCTGATCCTGCCCGTCCTGGCGCGCCTCAAGCAAATCTGCAACCATCCGGCGCAGTTCCAGGGCACGGACGACTACGCCCCGGAACGCTCCGGAAAGTTCCTGCGTCTTCAGGAATTGTGCGCCTCCATCGCCGCCCGGCAGGAAAAAGCCATCCTCTTCACGCAGTTCCGTTCCATCATTCCCCATCTGCACGACTTGCTTTCCGGGGTCTTCGGCCGTTCCGGGCTTACCCTGCACGGAGGCACGCCCATTCCGGAACGCCAGGGCATCGTCACCGCCTTCCAGAAGGAATCCGGGCCTCCCTTCTGCATCCTGTCCCTGAAGGCCGCCGGGACCGGACTGACTCTGACCCAGGCCTCCCACGTCATCCATGTGGACCGCTGGTGGAACCCCGCCGTGGAAAACCAGGCGACGGACCGGGCCTACCGCATCGGCCAGCACCGGAACGTGCTGGTGCACCGCCTGATCTGCCGCGGCACCATTGAGGACCGCATTGACGCCATGCTGACGGAAAAGCGCCGCATGGCGGACGACCTGTTCTCCGGCGGCCCGGAACAGTGGCTCATGAACATGAGCGCAGAAGAACTTAAGGACGTTCTTTGCAAGAGCTGAACCAATTTCATCTCCTGAAGGAGCGGTTGATGAAAATCAATTCAACGGGGAGATAAGAAAGGGAACAGAAAAATGCATTAACACGCATTTTTTCCTCTCTGACGAGGGAAAGTCAGAAAATCCGGTTTTCTTGATGAGCCCTGTTTTTGGCATCCGGCCGCCCATGCCGGAGAATTTGCCGGAAATCATAAAAACAGGGGCGTACACCATCACGGCATTCCACCTGTTTGCGGCAGCCTTGGAACAATCCCATGACGAAATCTTTCACCGTGCATTCCGCGTCCATTGTGTCTCACCCATATTAGCCATGCAAAGTTGCACCGGGGAAACTGATTCGCGAGCTTCCAGGAATGCCTTATCTAGCAGTAAAGCTTATAATTTATTTATTATGAATTAGAAAAATATTTTTACCACCCAATTCCTTTACGATGGAATAACGGCAAAACATCTACCGGGATTATCAATTTTCATTGACAATTTATCATTTCAATTTCATAGGTGATAATATGATGATGATTCCAAAAATATTGTGCTGTTTTTCGCTTGTTTTGGGCATCCTCGTTGGAGCGGCACATGCCAAACAAGCAAAATGCGGCTATGAGCTCATAAATATTTCAGAGCCGACAGCAGAGCTGGTTGAACCGGTTAAGGGAAAATCAATGAAATTCAAGGTTCATGCGACTGCCATGGCAACTTACACTCACAAGGACGGCTCCACTGTTTCAGAGATCGTGAATCTGGATCAGGGTGCCACTGTTGTCGTGGATGTCTCGGAAGACCTGCCCTGGAATGAGAGAGCAAAAGAAAAGGCGATTCTTCTTTTACACCAAAAAGCCCTTTCCAGAAGAATGGAATTATGCAGAGACAACGGATGCAGCAAATAATGGCGGTAACACAATAACCATACACATTAACAATAACATAGGGAAATGAAGATGAAAATATTATTAAAAATAACCATTTTGACCATAGGATGCAGCGCCATGCTGGCCATCAATCCATCATTTGGAGCGGACGAAGCACAAAAACAGGCCGCCGGGGCCGTCCAGTTTCCTGCCGGTTCCTATAAAAATCCCGCCGTGCTTGATCTTAAAGGGGTCAAGGATTACAGCATGCTGGAATCGGCGCGAGATGAATACCTCAGAAAACATTACGACGGTTACCGTGTTCTGGGTGAAGGATTCACCATGATTGGAGGCCGCTACATCCTTACCGTCAGCTTGACGAATGATGAGGACGAAAACAAGGTAAACAATCTTAAGCTGGTCTATTTCGACATGACTGATGCGTATAAGAAATTAGGCAAATCAAAAGACAGGCAGACGCGCGAGAAAATAAAGGAATTGAAGAATAATCACCACCCCATGAGTGAAAAGGAACTCATGGAAAAACTGGAACGGGGGACGACGGAAAAAACCGGAAAATAAGATAAATGCCGTCTGGCCCCGGTTTTCATTTTAATCCCTTTCTATTTCCATCGTGAGGGATTTTTTACTGGAATGACTCCGCGCGCTGGCTTGTTAAATATAGAGCCTGTATTTTCTGATAAGCCGTAGTTTTGTTTTTTCAGGAATGCGACTCGCAGGCATCATTTCCATGATGCCTGCGAGTCAAACCCTGTACATCTGCTTTTCCAGCGTCTTCTGCTATCTTCCTTCTCAGGAAACCACGGCCAGCGGCGCGGTGGTTTTCCAGTCTCCGCGGGTAAAGTCCGGGAACTCCACGGGCATGCCGCCCTGCGCGATGGAATGAGCCGTCAACGGCAGCAGGGAAGACCAGGCGGCTCCTTCGTAAATATTCTGGTCCATCGGCTCTCCGTTCCGGAGGCATTCCACGATGCGGGAAAGCATCACGAAGTCCATGCCGCCGTGGCCGCCCATTTTCGTAGCCAGATTCCCGATGCGTTTCCAGAGCGGATGGTCGTATTTCTCGTAAATGGCGGCCAGCTTCTCCCGGCCTTCAATCCATTCGTGATAGTTGCCGTTGCCCAGCTTTTCACCCGCCACGCGGGTCGGGAAGCCGGCCAGGGTGCCTTCGGTTCCCTGGATCAGGTTGGCGCGGGAATAGGGCCGGGGGGACGTTTCATCCAGTTGGACGACAATAGTGCGCCCCAGTTGCGTCTTGACGATGGCCGTGTTCATGTCCCCGCAGATGAAGGGGGTATTGTTCCAGCGGTGGTCCGCGGGAAGGTGTTTTTTGGCGTAGGCATTGCGCCCGAGCGCAGGGGAGGCGAACGCAGCCACCCGGCTGAAATGGTCTTCTCCGCGCGCCAGGTTCATGTACTGCGCCACGGGGCCCAGTCCATGGGTGGGGTACAGGTTGCCGTTGATCCGGGTATGGTATTCAGGCCGCCAGGCCCCTTCCCCGCGCGTGTCCCCCAACTGCGTCACCAGGCAGTGGATATATGCGGCCTCCCCGTGGAGCAGATCGCCGATGACCCCCTGCCGGACCATGTTCAGGAACATAAGCTCGTCCCGGCCGTAGTTGACGTTTTCCATCATCATGCAGTGCTTCCGGGTGGCCTCGCTGGTGTCCACCAGATTCCAGAGTTCTTCCAGGGAGACGGCCAGCGGAACTTCCACAAAGGCGTGCGCGCCGTGCTTCATGCTGTCGCAGGCGATTCCGGCATGGGTACTCCAGTCCGTGCTGATGATGACAGCGTCCGGTTTCAGCTCCTTCAGCATGGTCAGGTATTCCGTGTCCCCGCCGGAATAACTCAGCGGGCTTTTCCCCATCTTGGAAAGCACGCGGTCCACGCCGCGCTTGGCCAGGTCTTCCTTCAAATCACATACGCCCACGATTTCCACCCCGTCCATCACGCACATTTGAGCCAGATGGGAAAAGCCGCGGCCGCCCACGCCGATGAAGGCAAGCCTGATGCGGGCCAGCCCGGGAGCCTTGAAGCCCCCCATGTACATGGAGCCGGAAGGCCGCGGAGACGCCTGGGCGCCGGATTTCCAGAGGCTGTCCCCGGCAGGGATTTCCAGGGCCTGCCCGGGGAGAACGTTTCCGGCGGCAGCCGCTCCGGCCGCGAGCCCCAGGGATTTGAGAAATTGTCTGCGTGATGAAAAAATAGACATGATTTGAAAGTATGGCTTCAAGGAAGATTACGCCTCCCGTGCCGCGGATTTATCATCATTCCCGTCCCGGAGGAAAAAAGCTCCGGATGGCTGATTTTAAGGTTTGCAAAATCCGGCGGAACTTCCACTATGAGATAAACTTCTGCCTCTAACCACCTTCAATTTATGCGTTACCTTCTTCTTATCCTGTTGCTCGCCGGCGGCTATTACGGCTGGGATTATTACCAAACCGGCCTCGTGCCCAGGCATGAAGCCATCAAAGCCATGGAGCAGGAGCCTTATCCGGAGCTGGATGCGGCCCAGGCCCGTTTTGACGAGGCGGCGGAACTTCACGAACAGCAGGCGGCACGCCTCCAGGCGGCCATCCAGAGGAAGGAAGAGGCCATCCGCAAGTATTGGGATGCCCAGATGGAGAAGATCGACCAGGCAAACGCCGGGAAAAAGTCCGTGCCCGCCGTGAAGGGAAGGCCCAATGCCCGGAGCGCGGAAGCCCGGATAGCCAATCTCCTGGAACAATATGACCGCCGCGTCGCGGACGTGGAGGAGCTCAAAGGCAAGCGGGACACCACCAGGCAGCAGTTGGACAACGCCCGGAACCGGCTCCAGGAACAAATACGCCAGGTGGAAACCCGGCTGGACATCAACCGCATCCAGCGCGCGGAGGCGTCCAATACGAAGAGCAAGGATTTCAAGGTGACGGAGAGTCGGGCGGACCTGCTCAAGCTCCAGGCCAGCCTGCCGCAGGAGCTGGACCGCATCACCCGCAAGGGGGAAGCCATGCTGAGTGACCAGACGGCGGCCTACGAGAAGGCCAAAAGGGAGCTGGCCCTGTTCCAGAACAAGGTGGACAGACAGATCGCCAGTCTCCGGGATGCCATGAACTCCCCCCTGGCGGAAGAGTATGATGAGACGGAAATCCTTTCGGAAGACCCCGAGTTCCGCACCATGATCGCCCCTTACGACCAGGCCGTCAGCCATGAGGAAACGCTTGTCATGCGGACGGAGGCGGACGTGGAGGAGCAGGCCAAGGTCCTGCACGGGCTGCAGCGCATCAGGGACGGGAAAATTGAAGGGGAGCGCAGCCAGCTCAGGCAGGAGGAAGAGATTTTCTTCACGGCCGCCGCCGTCATCGGCGTGGTTCTGCTAATCTCCATTTTGCTCTCCTTTACCAGAAGGAGATGATGCCTTTGAAGGTTGACACTGCACCGCAAACCTAGTTTACTGTCTGGGCCGCCGGGAACCCCGTGGAGGCACGACTGGCAAACCCCGCCAGGACCGAGAGGTAGCAACGGTAGCTTGTTCGTGTTTGCCGCGTCCGTTCCCGGCGGTATTTTATTGACGCCCCCTTCCATACCGGGATTGAACGGGAGCCTTCCCGTGGTAGAATACCGCCCATGAACGTGTCCGCCGCCCTTGACTGGCTTTTTTCCACCCAATTCTTCGGGATCAAGCTGGGGCTTGACAATACCGGGAAGCTGCTGGCGGCAGCCGATGCGGACCGGACGGATGCCACAGTGGTCCACGTGGCTGGCACCAACGGGAAAGGCTCCACCTGCGCCATGATTGAGGCCCTGGCCAGGGCACAGGGGTATGTGACCGGCCTGTTCACCTCCCCCCATCTGGTGGAGTTTTCCGAACGCATCCGCGTGAACGGGAATATGATTCCCCCGGAGGCGCTGGCGGAAGAAATTTTCTTCCTGAAACAACTGGCGGAAGGCTGGGAACAGCCGCCCACCTTTTTTGAGCTGGCGCTTGCCGTCGCCCTGCGCCACTTCCGCAAAAGCGGCGTGAACTTCATCATTCTGGAAACGGGCCTGGGCGGCAGGCTGGACGCCACCAACGCCGTGCCCAAGGACATCGCCGTGCTGGCCCCCATCGGCCTGGACCACCAGCAGTACCTGGGAGACACCCTGGAAGAGATCGCCGCGGAAAAGGCGGCCATCATCTCCCCCGGCAAACCGGCCGTGACCGCCGTGCAGAGCCCGGAAGCCATGGCCGTCATTGAACAGACGGCACGGAACCGCCGTTCCCCCCTTACGGTCGCCCGGGCGGACGGGGAAACGCCCCGGCCATCCCTGCCCGGAGCCCATCAGCGGGAAAATGCCGCCCTGGCGCTGGAAACCATGAGGCAGCTCCACGCCCTCCCCTCCCCTTCCGCAGCCGCCGCTGCCCTGGCAAAGGTGCAGTGGCCCGGAAGGTTTGAACGCCTTGAAACGCCACCGCTGGTGCTGGACGGCGCCCATAACGAACATGCGGCGCGCGTGCTCGCGGCCACATGGAAGGAGGAATTCCCCGGGCGGAAGGCGGCTCTGGTTTTTGCCGCATCCGCAGACAAGCACATCCGGGAGATGATCCCCGTTTTGCGGGAAATCACCGGAGAATGGCACCTGGTTCCCTGCACTTCCCCCCGCATCATGCCGGCGGAAGAATTGGCCGTCCTGCTGGCCGGACTGGAAACCGGCCCCGTCTTTATCCATTCCACCCTTCCGGACGGGCTGCATGCGGCCCTGGCCTCCCCGCTTCCGGCCCTGGCGGCAGGCTCCCTGTTCCTTCTGGGGGATTTGAAAGCGCTGCTCCGCCATGCGGAAAAACGCTGCACCGCCCAGTAACCCCTCCATCCTTTTTGTTTTTCCCCGTGATTTCCGACGACATGACCCTTTCCTCCCTCCGGCCCGGAGACCTGCGCCCCGAATTGCTGACTCCCGCCGGGGACATGGACTGCGCCCGCGCCGCCGTAGCCAATGGCGCAGACGCCATTTATTTTGGCCTGGACCGTTTCAACGCCCGCTTGCGCGCGAATAATTTTACGCTGGATTCCCTGCCGGAACTGATGCGCTTCCTCCACGCGCACGGCGTGAGGGGATACGTGACGATGAACACGCTCCTTTTCACCTCCGAGCTGGCGGACGCCCTCACCTACCTGGGCCATTTGAATGCCGCCGGCGTGGACGGCGTGATCGTGCAGGATATCGGGCTTGCCCGCTGCCTGACAGAGTGGGGAAGGCAGGATCCCGCCATGAAGCTGGAGCTGCACGCCTCCACCCAGATGACGCTTTCCTCCCCGGACGGCCTGGAATTCGCCGCCGGTTTCCTGGACTTGAAGCAGGCCGTGCTGGCGCGGGAATTGAGCCTGGAGGAAATCGGGCAATGCATACGCCATACGGATATTCCCCTGGAGGTGTTTGTGCACGGGGCGCTCTGCGTGGCTTACTCCGGCCAGTGCCTCACGTCGGAAAGCCTGGGCCAGCGCAGCGCCAACCGCGGAGAATGCGCACAGGCCTGCCGCCTGCCCTATACCCTGGTCGTGGACGGCAAGGCCGTTCCGCTGGGAGAAAGGCGCTATCTGCTCAGCCCGCAGGATCTGTGCGCCCTTGACCGCATTCCGGACCTGGTCCGCATGGGCGTGAAGAGCTACAAGATAGAGGGGCGGCTGAAAAGCCCGGAATACGTTGCGGCGGTAACGGCGGCCTACAGAAAGGCCCTGGACGCCGCCTGCGCCGGAATACCCGTGGATGAATTGGTGACCGCACGCGACCGTTATGCACTGCAAATGGTATTTTCACGCGGCTTTTCCACCGGCTGGCTGGACGGCACGGACCACCCGCGCCTGACCCACGGCCGCCACGGCAAGAAGCGCGGCGCCTATGCAGGCGCCATTGTGGACAGCGGCCAGGGCTGGCTGGACATCAGGCCGGAAGGGAACGTTCCGCTCGCTCCCGGCGACGGCTTCGTCATTGACGCCGGGGAGGACCGCAATGAAGAACAGGGCGGCCGCATCTGGAAAGTGCAGAGAAACCGCCTTTTCTTCCACGGAAAAGCCTCCGGCATTGACTGGAGCAAGGTCAGGCCGGGGCAGAAGCTCTGGAAAACGGATGATCCGGCCCTGAACGCCGAGCTGAAAAAAATGCGGGAGCACCTGCCGGAGGCCGTCCTTCCCCTCCATTTGGCATGCACCGGATCCGCCGGGGAGCCTCTGACGGTTTCCTGCCCGGAATACGGGTGTTCCGTGCAGTCCGCACAGCCCCTGCAAACGGCGGAAAAACGCCCACTGACTCCTGAAGTTCTGGAACAGCAGCTCGGCAGGCTGGGAGGAACGGGGTTCCGCCTGGCTTCCTGCGAATGCTGCCTGCCGGAGGGCCTGATGCTCCCGCTCAGCATCCTCAACCAGACAAGGCGCGCCCTCGTGGAACAAATTCAAACGGCCCGTCAGGAAAAAGAAATCTCCGTTCCCTCCCGTCTTCCGGAACCTTTCGTCCTTCCCGCGCTTCCGGCGGGTGCGGCAACGCCGGACGCGCCGCCTCACCTGTCCGTGCTGTGCCGCAGGCCGGAACAGATACTTTCCGTTCTGGATGCCGGAGCGGACGCCGTCTATCTGGACTTTGAAGACCTCCGGGACTATGCGGCGGGAGTGGAAGCGGTCCGGCGGCACACGAAAAGCATCCCCGTCTTTCTGGCGACGCCCCGCATCCAGAAGCCGTCGGAAACCGGTTACTTCAAGCTCATGGAACGGGCGGAGCCGGACGGCGTCCTCATCCGCAACCTGGGCGCGGCGCAGTACTTCCGCCATTCCCCCCTGCACCGCATCGGGGATTTTTCCCTGAATGTCGCCAATCCGTACAGCGCGGCCATCCTGAAGGAACGGGGGAACCTGGATTATCTCACCATTTCCTATGACCTGAACGCCGGACAGGTGGAGGACCTGCTCCGCGCCGCGCCGCCGGAATGGTTTGAACTGACTCTGCACCAGCACATGCCCATGTTCCACATGGAGCACTGCGTGTTCTGCACCTTCCTGTCGGACGGCTCCAGCTATAAGAACTGCGGCCGCCCCTGTGAACGGTACCACGTGCAGCTGCGGGACCGCGTGGGGCAGCTCCATCCCCTGCTGGCGGACGCCGGGTGCCGGAACACCCTGTTCAACGGCCGCGCGCAGACGGGAGCCGGCTTTTTCCGGGGCTTCCGCCATCAGGGCCTTTCCCGCTTCCGCGTAGAACTGCTGGACGATTCTCCGGAAAAAGCACGCCTTCTGGTATCCCGCTACCGGGAATTGCTGGACGGCTCCTGCACTGCGGCCCGGCTCATCCGGGAACTGGACGTCGCGGAACAGCTCGGCACCACGGAAGGCACGCTCCGGCCCAGATAACGCAAGCCCGGGCCTGGCAAGGAGAAAGGCGGACAAAGAATGCACCGCCCGCGCCTTGAAGCGGCGCAAAAACCGCCTTATGATGGCATCAATGGGAATGGAAGACTCCTTTCCCGGAACTTCCGCAAGATGAATAATTCCCTTAAAGACCGCCTGGTCCGTCACATGGAAGACGGACATTACGAACCCCAGAGCAAATCAGAACTGGCCCGCGCCCTGAACGTGGATTCCCGGCAGAAGCAGGACTTCCGCGCCATTGTGGACCAGCTGGAGGAGGAAGGCAGGCTCGTGCGGCTGCAAAAGGGGAGATACGCCCTGAAACGGGAACGCCGGAACCTGGTGCACGGCATGATCCGCATTCTGCGCTCCGGCAAGATTCTTTTTCTCCCCAAAAAGGGGGATCCCGCCGCGGCGGACCTGGGGTGGGATCTGGAGGCCATTCCGGAGCTGGAGCTCAAGCCCAACCACCTGGGAACCGCCCTGGACGGGGACCGCGTGGCCGTGCGCGTGGAACGCAAGGCGGCCAAGGGCCGGAGAAACGTCCGCAGGGACCGCTTTTCTTCTCCGGATACCGGCATGAAAGCCCGCGTGGAGGAAGTGACGGAACGCGCGCGCTCCCGCTGGCTGGGCGTTTTCCGCGCCGGAAAGAACAAGCTGGGCCGCGTGCTCGGGGACGGCGTAGGCTCTCCGGAATACATTGAACTGGTGGAAAAACCCGCCATGGAGGTGCTTCCCGGCCAACTGGTTTCCGTGGAACCCGTGTCCCGCGGGGAAGAAAAGAAGGCCCCGCGCGGGAAAATCGTGGAGGTGCTCGGCTACCCGGACGATCCCCACGTGGACATGGAAGCCGTCATCAGAAAGTATGACCTGCCCGTGGAATTCCCCGCCTCCGTGCTTCAGGAGGTGGAATCTTTCCGGAAAAACCCTTCTTCCGCGGAACTGGGCCGCCGGGAGGACTGGACGGACCGCACCGTCATCACCATTGACCCGGCAAGCGCCAGGGATTTTGACGACGCCATCTCCATCACGGCCACTCCATCCGGCTGGACGCTGGCCGTCCACATCGCGGATGTCTCCCATTTTGTGAAGCCCGGCGGCGCGCTGGATGAGGAAGCCCTGCGCCGCGGCAACTCCACCTACCTGCCGGACCGCGTCCTTCCGATGCTGCCTCCCCGCCTTTCCGATGATTTGTGCAGCCTGCGGCCGGACGTCGTGCGCCTGACGAAGGTATGCGAAATGAAGTTTGATAAAAAGGGGAAGATGCTCCACGCCCGCTTCGCGGACGCCTTCATCCGCAGCAAGGCGCGCCTGACCTACCAGGAGGCCTTCACCATGCTGAAAGGGCATGACAAGGGGGAAGTTTCCTCCATGGTCCGTGAAGCCTGGAAGCTGGCCTCCATCCTGCGCCGCAACCGCTACGCCAAGGGAGCCCTGGACCTGGACTTCCCGGAAGTGCGCGCCGTCATGGACAAGGACGGCCACGTGACGGACATCATCACGGAAGAGTACGATGAGAGCCACCAGCTCATTGAGGAGTGCATGCTGGCCGCCAACGAGGCCGTGGCCCTGACGCTGAAAAACAGGAACCGCCCCACCATCTACCGTGTCCATGAAGAACCGGATTCCGCCAAGCTCTTTGAATTCGGCCAGTTGTGCAAACTGTACGGGCACCCCGTCCACGACATCGGCCAGCGCCAGTACCTTAATGAGCTGATGAAGTCCATCAAGGGTTCCCCGGACGAGCAATTGCTCAAGCTGGCGCTCCTGAAAAGCCTGATGCGGGCCAGGTACGACACGGAGCCCCTGGGCCATTACGGCCTGGCCACCGCCAATTACTGCCACTTCACCAGCCCCATCCGCCGTTACGCGGACCTGGTGGTTCACCGCTCCCTGAATCCCCTGCTGGCCAATCCCCCCAAGGGGGCCAAAGGCGCCGGCAGCGTAGGCAGGCTGGAGGAGGACGCGGAACACATTTCAGAGACGGAGCGCACTTCCGCCAGTGCGGAAAAGGACGCCAACCGGATGAAGCTTTTCGAATGGCTGGAAGGCCAGTGCTATGCGGACCATCCGGAAGTGCACGAGGCCCTGATTACGGAAACGCGCCACTTCGGCGTGCTGCTGGAAATCCCGCGCCTCCAGATCAAGGGGCTGATCAAGCCGGACAAGCTTCCCGGCGGCCGCTGGGTGTACGAGGCATTCGCCAACCGCTGGAAGAGCGACCACGGCTCCGTGCTGTGCGCAGGGCTGCGCATTCCCGTCATTCCCGTGAAAGTGGACCGGGAACAGCAGTGGGCGGATTTTACCATCGCCTCACGGGAGGAACGGCGGCAGCCGGAAAAGACAGCCTCCCCAGGCAGAAAGGAGAAGCGCACGCCCGGCCGCAGGCGGCGGAACCGCTGACGGCACACGCCCGCAGGCGGGAACGGCCACATGCGGGCGTTAAATCCGGTTCTCCTTGCAGCAGAATCAAATCTGTATTTTTTCACCAAAATTTTCTTGAAGCAAATTGTACTTTTCATGTATAAAATGGTTGCTGTTTACTTGTGAACCCGACCCCACGCCTATGAACTCAGGACGTTGAACCCGTAAGTAAGCACCATATGAATGCTGAATGCCAAGGTCCGCTCCCGGGTCTGGAGCGGACCTTTTTCCCGGAAGCCTGTCATGGCGGAAACGGGAAGGGGAAATGAGTGTGTCCAACCTGCATGACAGCAATTCAGCATATCCCCGAACGGGCGCCTTTCAATTACGCTGACCTGATTGAATACCGCGAAGGGCAAATCACCAGCCTGGCCCTTGTGCGTTCCAAAGGCGTCAACATGACCATCCTGGCTTTTGACGACGAGCAGCTCCTCCCCACCCACCAGACGCCCGGCCCCGCCCTGGTGCAGATTCTGGACGGGACGGCGTATTTTACCGTGGGCAATGAAGAGGTCAACCTTCCGCAGGGCAAGACTCTCCTGATTCCCGCCGGAGTGCCTCATTCCGTCATTGCGCAGGAACGGTTCAAGATGCTGGTCACCTCCATCCTGCCGCTGGACTGAGCGGAACGCTTTTTCCACGTGCGCACGGGAGGAAAACTCCCGGCTTCTTGTTACAGTTCCCTGACGGTAATTGACGAACGCTGCTCCAGGTTCAGCTCCGGATGGCGCACGGTAATGACGTGCGCTCCCGGTTCCAGCAGCACGGAGGCCTCTTCTCCATACTGCACGACGGTCAGGGTGGGGGATGACCACACCGCCCCCGCCGGCAGGTTGGAGCGCAGTTTGAGCCTGCGTCCCCCGCCGGGCAGTTCCGGATCCAGCGCCAGGCGCGAGCCGTCTGCCGGAACCAGGATGCGGGGAGCCTCCCCGGACCACGCCCGCGGAAGCAGGCAGAAGGTATTCCCCACCGTGCAGGAAGGACTGGTAAACCACTCCGTATAACGGCTGTCCAGATATGCCCGTCCCACGGCATCGTAATCCGCCGGGGAGGCCGGCTGCGGCATCGTTTCCGGGGAAGCCCATTCCTCCCGGACATGGGCTTGCGGCAGATCCAGCCCCTCCGCCCTCTTTCCGGTGCGGGAATCAATGCGGATGCGCACCATGCCGGGAGGGGGACCGGGGAAGGAAGGGGCAAGATTGCGGTGAGCCAGCCTCATGACCCCGGCAAAAATGGGGGCCGCTCCATCCATGCCCCCCACCTGCTTCATGGGGGAGGCGTCAAAATTGCCCACCCAGACGCCAACCGTGATTTCACGGGTGAAGCCCACGCACCAGTTGTCGCGGAAATCGGAGGAAGTGCCCGTCTTGCACGCATACCGGAAGGGAAGGTTCATCAGCTCCCGGTCATGGAACGCCGCCATCCGGGCTTCCCGGTCCGCCAGAATGTCCGCCGCCATGAAGCAGGCTTCCGCAGGCAGTACGGGCCGTTCCGGAACGGAAGCACCCTGCTCCAGCTTCAGGGGGAGGAAGGAGCCTCCGCGCGCCAGGCACGCATAAGCCCCGGTCAAATCCCGCAAGGTCACCTCCGCATTGCCGATGGCGAGGCCCAGGCCGTAATGCGCGGCGTCTCCCTGGATGCCCCGGATACCCAGGTTTTCCAGCAGTTTCAGTAGCCGTGACGGGCCGCCGAAGGTATCCAGAACCCTCATGGCCGGGATATTCTGGGAACAGGCCAGGGCCTGCCTGACGGAAACGGGACCCATGTAGGCCCTGTTGTAATTCTGCGGCGCTTCCAGCCCGTGCGCGCTCCGGTACGTGGTGGGAACGTCCGGAAGAACGGTTCCCGGATAGGCCCCCAGGACAAATGCCTGGGCGTACACGAAAGGCTTCAGGGCGGAACCGGGGGAGCGCGGCAGGGAAGTCCCGTCCATCAGCCCTCCCGCCGGATGCTTCCGGTCCGCGGAACCGACCAGGCAAAGAATGTTCCCCGTGGCGTTTTCCACCACAATTACGGCGGCCTGTGTCACATGATGGCCTTTCAAGCGTTCCAGCTCCCTCCTCACGATTTCCAGCGCGCTGCGCTGCAGGGAGGCGTCCAGCGTCGTGCGCACCTCCCCCGTCCGTCCTGCGTGCATCAGGGCGGCTGTTACATGGGGAGCCGCCGGCTGCCGCCCTTCTTCCGTTCCGGCGCTGAACAGGGGTTCCTGCAAGGCCCTGTTCACCATGTCCGCCGGGAACATGCCTTCCTCCTCCAGGCGACGCAGAACGCGGTTCCGCCGTTCCAGCGCACGTTCCGGATGCCGGAGGGGGTTCAGAAAGGACGGCCCCTGCGGCAACCCCGCCAGCAGGGCGCATTCCGCCAGGGACAGGCGGGACATCTCCCGGCCAAAGTAGAAACGCGCCGCCGCGGCGGGCCCCCGGCGCAGATTGCCGTAATCCAGGAGGTTGAAATAGGACTCCAGAATTTCCTCCTTGCTCATGCTCATCTCCATGCGCCGGGCCTGAAAAAACTCCCGGGCCTTGGTCCACAGGTTCCTGCGTGCGGGAGGATTGGCATTCTTGGCGAGCTGCTGGGTGATGGTGGACGCTCCGGACACAACCTCCCCGCCTGCGGCATTCGCCGCCGCGGCGCGGGCCAGCGCCAGGAAATCCGCCCCTCCGTGGCTGAAAAAGCGTTTGTCTTCCGCCGCCAGCGTAGCCTTAAGAAGCATGTCCGGAACCTCCCGGAGCCGGACAGGCTCCGTGTGGTAATAATCCGGTCCCGGCAATGTGGCGATTCTGCCGCCGTCCCTGTCCAGGACCACGGCGCCCCGCTCTTCCGGATGGAGCAGCCCTTCCGGCAGGGGAACCAGCCAGGGCACGGCATACCATGCAAGCAGCCACGCGGCGGCCAGCCCTCCGGCAGTCCAAAGAAGGGTTTTCCGTTGAAGGAGCTTTTTGAAAACCGCCCTGTTCATAGATCTGCGCCGCATCATGAAAACACTGCACTTACTTCCCCGCGGAGACGGTCAGTTTCTGGGGAATGCTCAATCCGTAGGTTTCCGGCTTGTACATCAGCTCCGCCTTGGCGGACGGGGCGATAACGGAGCCGGACTTGGTCACCCTCGCCAGGTAGCGTGCCGTAAAGCGGCCTCCCGACCAGGAATCGGCGAAAAAGCGCACCCGGTCCTTCAGGAATTCACGGTGGGAAACCCACCAGCTCCAGTAGAACCAGCGGTTTCCTGCATCCGCCGTCTCGCTCTCCCGGCCTCCCGGTATCTGGGAAAGCAGCGCCGGATTGACGGCTTCAAAAGCGGAGGGCAGGTAATCCTCCATCACCACATACGTCAGCGGGTCAGCGGACTTGTCCACGTGCAGCGTAATCCTCACCAGGTCCCCCACGGCAAACTCCGCCGCAGGCGTCCAGGTTCCTTCCGGAGAAAGCCTTTCATAAACGCGGGAAACGGCAAAGCCCCTGTTGACGGCGGCTCCGTCCTGCTGCGTTTTGCTGCGTCCGCGGGCCTCCGCCATGCCGTATACCCGGGTTCCCGCTTCCGGAAGGCTGAGCACGGCCTTCTCCCCAACCGCGGTCAGGAACCGGGACGGGGAAGACACGGAGCATATCCCGTCAAACGTCCGGCCGCCGCGGTCCACGCGGAAGGCGGCGGAAAGGGGCGCCTCCTGCAATCCTTCCAGGTATTCCCCCAGCAGAATCACATCCCAGCCGGAAGTCCAGGTGGAATAGGGGGCCCTTCCTCCGAAAGATCCGGACGTCCTGTCCACGATCAGGCGTTCCAGCCTTTCCCGGACAGCCCGGTCACCGGGGGCCTGCGCCATCTCCGCCAGCGCCAGCAGAAGACGGCAGCGGGGCTGTTTCATTTCCTCCCCGGAAACATTCATCAGGCTCCGGGCCTGCGCCTTTGCCTCCGCACGGGAAGAGAGGGCCGCCGCCAGAGCCACGTACAGGCGGTCTTCCGCCCTCAATTCAGCGGCATGGTCCAGCAGGCGGTTGAGCAGGGACGCGGGCATGAGCCCCGCCCTGGCCAGCACCCATGCCCCCAGGAGCCCCTCCCGCGGGCGGGCGGACAGAGAACGCCCCAGATAGGCGTACAGCTTGTTGAGGCCCTGTTCCGGAATGTAAACCCCCTGCTCCCGCGCCAGGGTCAGCACCAGAGCGGCATACGCGCAGTACTCGCTCACCTCCGTGCCTCCCTGCCAGTAGGACAGGGCGCCGGAAGAAAGCTGGTTTTTCATGATTTTGTAAACGCCGCTCCGGAGGGCCCTGGAACGGTCCTCCGGCGATTTTCCCTTGAAACCGGGGAGATATTTGGCCAGGAGCGGTTCATAAATCCAGGGCAGCGTGGAGGAGGAAAGCTGTTCCAGGCATCCGTACGGATAACGCAGCAGGTAATTCACGCTGCCGTCCGCATACAGCAGGGGGGACGTGCCCAGCGTCACCCGGATGGGGGTGCCTTTCAGGAAGGGAGTCGCCAGCAACCCCGGCAGATCCAGCGTCCGGCCGGAGGAAAGCGAGAAGCAGCGCAGCTCCCTCAGCTCCGGGAAGGGAGGCACCACCTCAAACGTGTGCTCCACGGAATCCTTCAGCAAGGAATAAACGCCGGAGGAATAAGGCGTGCCGCTGCCGTCTGCGGCGCGGATTTCCCAGGTCAGCCGGGCTTCCCCCGGCTGCGTGAATTTTACGTTGAACACCAGCGTTTTCGGCTGGTTCCCGTTCAAAGTCAGCGTCTGGACGGGCTGGGGCACCGAAGCCGCAGCGGTCCCGGATTTCAGCGTGACCACCCACGGGCCCTTCCTGTCCCCCGTCTGGCTGACCGTCACCGGAATGTCCAGGGAATCACCCTCCGTTGCGGTAAAGGGGGGAGCGGGTTCCAGCATCACGGGCTTGTTTACCACATAGGCGCTTTCCCCGGTTCCGAAATCGGCAGCTCCCGCCAGGGCGACCGCCATCACCCGGTAGCGGGTCAGCGTATCCGGATTCCTGTACTCGGTCTTGAAACGGCCCTCCCCGTCCGTACGGAGGGAGGCCAGCCACACGGCGCACGGGTTGAAATTCTTCCTTAAATCCAGGTTCTCCGGCGCTTTGCGGGAGCCGTCGGAGGAATCTCCGCCGCCGATGAAAACTCCTTTGTTGTCCGTGGAGCGGCCACCCCAGTCTTCATCCAGAATTTGTTCCAGCGTCGTCCACGTGCCCACGGACAGGGGGCGGTCCGCATAGAAGTACCGGATGGGACGGGGAGTCTGGTACCCGATGACCTGTAAGGTGCCTTCATCCTCCGCAAACAGGCATACCTCCGCATTCCGAACCGGCCTGCCGGAATAATCCGTCACCACGCCGCTGACCACGGCGGGGGAACCGGGCCGGGACATCCCGGCGGGGGGAAACACCTTTACATTCAGGGTATGCTGGACAGGCTGAACCTTCAGCGCGGCATATCCCAGCTTCAACTGGGGATTGCGGACCTTGCGGCTGCTCAGGTCCGCCCCCTTCACCAGGAAAACGGAAATATAGACATTCGGCGCGTCCGCCTCTTCCAGAGGCACCTCAATCACGGGATTGTCCAGCGTCAGCTTTCTGGCAAAACTCCGGAGCACCTTTTCCCGCTCCACCGTCACCATCACCTCCCCCTCAATGGGCGTCTGGATCAAGAGACGGGCCGTCTCTCCCGGCTTGTACAACTGCTTGTCAGGGATGATCTTCACCTTCAGGCCGTCATGGTACTCCCACGGGGAAACGTCGCTGCCGTAAACCCAGTACTTTACGGCAGTGCGGAATTCCCGTCCTTCCGCGTCCCTGCCGGAAAAAGCCACCTCGTAAATACCGTCCTGCGGGGTGGGAACGGAGACGGCTTTTCCTCCCGTACGGACATCCGCGGAATCCGCCGGGGCAAGCGTCAGGGCCTTTTCCAGCACCGTGCTCCTTACCTCGTCATTGCGCACGGTGGTGGCATCTCCGCTCTCGTAGCGCGCGGGACGGAAAGCGGTGCGCGTCACGGTCATGTTGAGATCAAGGCCGCTGCCCGCATAGGGCTTGCCGTCCAGCCCCAGGGCAATCAGGCGCAAATCCAGGGGCGTTCCCTGGCGGCAGATGGAAGAACTGTTCTTCACGCCCACAAACACGGAAGCCGGATTCCAGACGGCGCCTCGGGAAACCTTGACCAACTGCTCATTCCCGTTTACCACGGAAGCCTGGAGGGACAGCCTCCTGACCCGCGGGAAGGACTGCCCGTCCAGGGAGAACTCCACGGTATTCCTGCCTTCCCCGTCCAGCACGGAGGACTGCTGCTTCATGTGGGAGGAGGAACGGCTGCTGGAATAACCGTAATAGGCCTCCCAGTAGCCCCCATCGTCATCACGGTAATCCCCGAAACGGTAATCCTTGTATCCGGCAGGATAAAAGTTGGAGGGAGTACTGCGCAGGGACCAGTTCACCTTGCCGCCTGAAACAGGCGTGCCGGTAAAATTCGTGGCCTTCACATCCGCCTTCAGGAGATGAGCGCCGGGCTTCAATTCATGAATCTTCTCCTCCACTTCAAACTCGTTCCGCTTGAACTCGGCTACTTCCACCTCATACCGGAACTCCCGGTTATTCTTGTCAAACTCCTTCCGGTAATACTTCTTGTAATCGTATTCGTCGGAGGAATCATCCTCTGCCCCTTCTTTTTCCTCTTCCGCGGAATCCCCTTTCAGCCGCAGGCTGGCAAGGACGCTGTAAGTTCCCGTCTCTTCCCCGGGAAACGTGAAATCCAGGTCAAAGGTTCCCACATCGGACAACTTCACCTGCTTGACGGCTACTTCCCGGTCCCGTCCGTCCCTGACCGTCAGCTTGACCTCCTCCACGGGAGCGAGGCCCAGCCTGTTGTCCAGCAGGGAGCGCACGATTCCCTTCAAATGCATGGTCTCCGCCGGGCGGTACAGGTTCCTGTCCGAAAACATGAACACCCTCGTTTCCGCGGTAGTGGCGGGATTCAGCCCCAGGGCTTCCCATTCGTAGGGCAGCGTCTTCACGCCAAAGGACCACATCCTCACCTGCCCCGGCCAATCCTCCAGGGGGCTCAGGTAACTGTCCACCCCGGACAGGACGCGAACATAGGCGGCCTTTCCGTTCATCCCGGCCATGGGCAAAATCACGGAACCGTGCTCCACGGGAACGGAAGCCAGAACGGAGCCGTTCGCATCCAGCAATTGGACCTGCGCTTTTTCCACCGCTTTTCCGGTGGAAAGGGAATACACGTAAGCAAACATGGTATCCGCCGTCTTTTTATGCAGAACGCCCAAATCCGTCACCTGCACGACGGCCTGCGCGGCGTAGGATGCCTCCTTTCCATCGAACTTCCTTCTGCCTCCGTTTTCCGACGGCACGCCAAACAGCCTGTACGCCTCCAGCACCGGATCACTGACACGGCCTTCCACCTCAATGAAATACATGCCTGGCTCCACGGCTCCGCCAAACAGGCCGTCCAGGCTGATGGCCGCTTCCGTTTTGCCGCGCACGTCCAGTATCAGCGCGCCCGTCTTATCCGCCGCAAGAAGCTCCGCAGGCAGAAAATGTCTTTGGTCGCGGTCCGTCACGGTACGGGAAAGGGGCGCGGACTGGTCCCGTTCATAAATCTTCCGGTAGGCCGCCAGCGTCTGGTGCCGGTGGCCGTCCCTGATCCGGTAGCCGCGCACCGTCAAATCCTTCAAATTGCTCACGGAGGCTTTCAACTTGCGGGCTCCGGCGTACATGACGCCGTTGTTGCCCGCATCCAGATACAGGCACGGATCCTCCGGCTCCACTTCCACGGAACCTTCCGCATTCTTTCGCGCCAATTCCTGATCATCCACGGACCGGACGCCCTTCAGCCTCCATTGCAGTTTAAAAACGGCCTCGTCTGCGCTCACCAGAAAAGGCAGGGACGTATACCACTGGGACCGGGCATGCTTCATCTCCGCCAGCCGTTCCCTGTCCAGGCGGATTGCTATTTTTCCGGCCGTTTCCGCATCCTCTCCGTCAAGGGATGTCGTAAAGCCTCCCTCCTGATCACCGTAAGCCATCGGCTTCCCGCCGCCCTCCACGAAAAACTCCACATGGTCCCGGCAGAACCGTTCCAAATCCTCAATCCGGACAGGGAGAGTCCATTCCAGAGTAAACCGGCCTCCGTTCCCGGAAAACGCATGGTAATAACCGGAGGCGGAAAAACGGGGCACGGCCCCCAGTTTGATTTCTTCCCATCCGGTTTTCTGCCCTCCTCCCCGGGAGGACAGGAAGGAAGCATCCAAACTGACCAGGCAATAATTCCTGCCATACCGGAACATTCCTTCTGGCTGAATGACATACACGCCGGGAACAACCATGCCGTCCGGACGGCCTCTGAACCTTCCCTCCCCCGCAATATTTCTCACACGGTAGGATTTGGCGTCTCTCACCTCCTTCAACGTGGCAGGCCTTAGCCGGAACCCCGCATCGTTCCCCCCGGCGCCCGCCTTGAGCCGCTTCATAAAACCTGCGGACTTCAACTGCTCTTCATCTGAAACGCCGGCAAAACGGAGGTTCTTTTCCAATGCCTCCTTCCATGAGCAATAACCGGGAAGCATCAGGAACCCCTTGCCGTCGCGATACAAGCCATTCGCAGGATTGCCCCTGTCCGGAACTGCGTCGGGAACCACCAGGAAAAAACTCTCCCACGGGTAAACTTCACTGCCCTGCCAGCCCCTGTCCATGGAAGACAGGAAGAAATTCCAGGTCGTGCGCCCCGTCAGACGCAGCGGAACGGACGGCACCAGGGAACCGTCCAGAAAACGGACATTCTCCGCCGGTTTCCATAGATAGGAGGACCGGAAGGGAACCTCCTCCTGCGGAACGCACTCCAGCACGTTGGGGGTAATCCATTTGGAAGAAAACTTCAAGGAAGGGGGAACGAACATCAGCTTCGCGCCTTCCGGCATGGCCGTCCCTGCGCCGTTGCCCAGCGCCAGTTCCACCGGTTTCTTCTCCGGGGAAAAGGACATCAGTTCCGGGTCCGCCGGTTTTCCCACCTCGGAAGCGGGCACCACGGCCTTGTCAAACACCAGTTGAAACGGCTTCCCTTTTTCCAGATGGGACGGAGAGGAAGACGGATAGCGCACCGTAGTGTCGGCAATGGATGGAAAAATACCGCAAATTCCTAAGAAGCAGCCAATAGCAAAAGAACAGGTTTTCATGGGAGGAGGGTAATTCTATGTACCCATCTTCTCCTCTTTTTAAGTCTTCAACACAAGCAGAAAATCCGCAAGCGGCAAAAAATAGAGATAAAAGTCGTTACCACTTGATGAAGTTTCTTTTGTACCTTGAATAATGTTCTATAAAAACTCCTTTCTTATGCTCACTAGGATGGTAGTGCGGTCATGAATCCAACCGGTAATTTTTAAATGCAATAACTCCAATGGAACGCGGGAAACTTGGTTCATCAGAGAAAAATCTCCTTTACCTTTTGCTAGTATTTCTCTTCCTGCACGCTGTCTTTTACCCTGGCAATGGGTAAATTTTGAAAATATGGCAAAGAAATATGTGCCACCGGAGAAGAATCCCCTCCCTTTTCCCACGTTGCCATCCGCCTCAAAAACTCACCAAATATCATAACGTTCCCGGCGTGTTTACGTTGTTAGTTTTTGATTCATGGTAGTCGCAACCATTGAACAAACATCATTTCATTACCATGAACAACACTTTCAACATCGGCGCCATGGACACCGTCTACCCCTTCATTCCCATGTACCCCAACGGGCAGCCACAGGGCGACTTCCTGGTCAACGGCCTCTCCGCTCCCGTCCTTATCCCCAAACGAACTGCTTCCTCCCCCACCCGCCACGAATGGTTCGGATACCTCAAGGTCATGGCTCCCTCCACCTGTTTTCTCCACCTCCACGCCCACTCTTCCATCTCCCTTTCCATTCCCGCCAAGGATCTGGAACTCTCCACGGAGCCGAGTTCTTCCACCCCTCTCCGCCGCCAGATCCAGTTTGACCAGGGATACTACTGGTGCCATATCGTCCACCAACACCAGCCTGCCGCGGAGGACCAACAGGAGTTCTGCATTGCCTTAATGTGCGACAAGGAAGGAGAGCCCGACCTGGATTATTACCTGCTGGCGGAAAACACTCCCGCCGGCAAGGAGGGAGAAACCGTCCTGACTCTGGTCAACCTGTACCAGGAGATGGAAGAAGGAGATTCGTCGAGCAGTTCGGCAGGGGGAGGAGATTCGTTTGAGTTTGACCCCAAGCCAAGCAGCAGTTCGAGCTCTTCCTCCTCGAGCAGTTCGTCTTCCAGCAGCTCTTCGTCTTCATCCAGTTTCCAGCCGAGTTCTTCGGCTCCCGAGCCTCCTGATTCCTCCAGCAGCGCACCGCCTTCTTGTTCCAGTTCGTCGTCTTCCAGCAGTTCGAGTTCTTCCTCGTCCAGTTCCTCCAGCAGCTGGTCGTCTTCCAGTTTCCACAGCAGTTCTTTGGAGCCCCAGGAGCCGGATTCCTCCAGCAGCGCTCCGTCTTCCAGCTCGTCGTCCAGCAGCAGTTCCAGTTCTTCTTCGTCAAGCAGTTCTTCCTGGTCCTCGTCAAGCTCATCGAGTTCTTCGTCTTCTTCCAGTAGCAGCAGTTCCAGTTCCCTTTCCTCTTCTTCCAGCGAGCCAGACCAGGAAGAGGAACCCTGCCCCTGTGAATGTGAGTGCAATGAAGAAGGGGACGAACATTGTGTCCAGACACACCCCACTCCGGGGGATCCCGAGGGAGAGCAGGATTGCCAGGGCAACGCCTGCATCAACCCTCCCTCCCCGGGAGGACCCACGCCTCCGGTTCCCGCCAGGTTCATGCGGACGGCACGCTCTTCCACCACTAATTCCGCGGCTTCCAGCGGCTTTTCCATGCGCTACAACCACCCCATGGCCTGGAGCGCTTCCTTCTCGGCTGACGAGCGCCGCGTCACCGTCAAGCGCCCCTCCGGAAGCCATCTCTATTTCAAGGCCCAGGAGGGAAGCAGCGACGCTTCTCCCATCGGCTCTTCCAGGAAGAGCGACTACCGTGTGAGGCTTCTCAACGAAGATCTTACTCCCAACCTCCAGGGTACTCCCGCTTTCATGGACATGGTTCTTCCCGGCGGCATGGTCCTGCGCTTCTCTTCCTCCACCGGAGAGGTCGTGTCGGTCACCAGCTCTTCGGGCCATGTGACCTCTGCCGAGGAGTACTTCAGCAAGGTCCAGGTCACTTACCATCAAAACGGCTCCCTTGCCAGTGTTTATTCCCGCGCCCAGGGGCTGATGAGAAGCATTCCCGAAGGCGACAGGCTCACCCTGGAGTGGTTTGCTCCCGGCAAGACCGTCCCGGACGGGGAAGGCGGGTTCACCGTTGCCGGAGAGCCCTACAAGACGGCCGTCTATGAAACCTCGCTTGAAAACGGAGTCAAGGTCACCCATATCACCAACCGGCGCGCCGGTCAGGAGCCGCATTTCATCGAACGCCGCGAGGAAGGCAACAAGGTGACCATCGTCAAGGGGGAGGGAGAGGAGCGCATCGTTCGCACCATTGAACGCAACGCCCTGCCCGATTCCAAGTGGGAGCGCATCGAAAGGGTCCAGGGCATCAACGAGGAAGCGCCCGCCTCCTGTACCCGGACAGTGAAGAAGTACACCGACGGCGGCTGGCTGACCATCAGCCGGACGGAGGGATACAAGACCCCTCTGGCCAGAACCACCCTCTATACCTACAACGACCAGTTCCGAGTGTCCCTGGAACTCAAACCCAATGGCGGTTACACGCGCTACGAGTACGACGAGCAGGGCAGAACCGTGCTTTCCGCTGCTCCCTGGGCCGGTGGCGGGGAGAGAGGGACCCGAACCACTTACGCCGACCTGCGCTTCAACGACTTCAGACCCGCTACAGAAACCGAAGTGATCATTGCGGAGGATGGAGAAGAAACCCAGCTTCTCAAGCGCACTTACACGTATGAAGACAGCCCGCAAGTCGGCCGCACGACCGTGACGGAAACCGCTCTGGGTTCCAACCAGGTCCATACGAGTGTAGAGGAGACTTACGGGGAAATGGCGGAGTATCCCTACGCCCGGGGCAGGCGGAAGATGAGCCAGGGCGTCAATGGCGTCCAGACGGTCTATTCCTATGAAGCAGCCGCGGAATACGGAGCCATTCACCAGGTGACGGAGACCGTGCAGGCCAACGGAAGCATCGTTCCAGGACAAAGCACCAGGAACGTAGAGTACATCGCTGAAAACGGCGCCACCACCAGGAAAGAACAATACGTTCACACCGGGAAAGACTGGTCGCTGATTGCCTCGGAGGACTACGAGTACGACGACGAGCAGAGGCTCGTCAAGACGACGAAGGGCAACGGGCGCACCAGCACGACGGAATGGATGTGTTGTGGCCCGTTGAGGGAAACCGATGAAGACGGCATCACCACCAGCTACGGGTACAACTCGGCCAAGCAGCTGGTGGAAACCATCCGCTCGGCGACGGAAACCACGCCTGAAACGATTACTTCCTACAGCTATGATGCGGCGGGAAGGACGATTGCCACGCGCCGCGACATAGGAGCCATGACCACGGTGGAAAGTACAGAGTATGACGATCTGGGACGGGTCATTTCTTCCACGGACGTGCTCGGACGTGTCACGCGAACCGAGTACAGCGAGGACGGACTCACCACTACCGTCACCACTCCGGCAGGCGCTACCCTGATCACCAAAAAGTACTACGATGGCATTGACCTGTTCCACGGCGGCACGGGACAGCGGGGAATTGAAACTCAACTTGAATTGACCGAAGAAGGCATACTGACCACTACCTTGTCCAAGGGAGTCATTCTCTCACGCAATCTGAAAAACGGTTTTGGCCAAATTACCCGGCAGGAACAACCCAATACCAAGGGCAGCTTTATCGTCACCAGGAACTTATACAACGGCAAGGGGCAATCCGTCTGCTCTCAAACGGAGGACCTTGCTCCTATTATCACAGAATACAACGAACTGGGGCAGGCCATGAAGAAAACCGTCCTGCCGGACGAGTTACATCCTGATAACCCTGCTAAAAACAGAATCACTGAGCACTCCTCCTGTTACCGGTTCCGGGAAGACGGCGTCTACCAGGTGCAGGCTTCCACCACCTACAATGCCGATGGACTCCCCCTCACCCAGACCACGGAAAACATGGTCTCCAGACTCAGTGCTGTACTGGAAAACAAATCCATCACCACGGACATCTACGGTCAGCAGAGCGTACAATGGACGGAGTATATTGCCCCAACCAAGCGCACCCAGTTCAGCCGCATTCCCACTTCAAACATGGTAGCCGAGTCTCTTGTCGTGGACGGCTTTACCGTAAGCCAGACCGACCACTCCGGAATCCGTTCCTCACAAACTCGTTCCTACGCCTCCACGGGCATGGTTCTCAAGCAGACGGACTCCAGAGGTAATGTCACCACCACGGAAACCGACCTTGCGGGACGTCCTGTCCAAACTACCGATTCTGCAGGCAACGTGACTACCACCAGCTACTTGCCCTGCTGTGACAATCCCGCCTGCATCACCGACGCCCTGGGGGGAACAGTTTGCTATTCCTACGACATCCGCGGCAGAAAGACGGCCGAGTACGGCACCGCCATTCAGCCGGCCTGCTTCGCCTACGACGAAGCCGATCACATGGTGGCGTTGACTACCTTCCGGTCGAACGAAGAAGACATTACTTCCGATCCTTCCAACCGAACCGACGGAGACACCACCGCGTGGCTCTATGACGAGGCCACGGGGTTGGAATTGAAAAAGACCTATGCCGACGGCTCCCGCATCTCCAAAACCTATGACGAGCTTAATCGTCTGAAGACATTGGCCAAAGCACGAGGCGTTGTGACAATATATACATATGCTTCCCTTACCGGAGAACTTGTCTCCGCCTCCCACAATGACGGTACGCCAGGATGGGAGTTCACCTACAACCATCTTGGGCAGATGATCTCAGTCCGGGACGCCTCCGGCATCAGGGCATTTTCTTATGATGCCTATGGAAGAACGCAACAGGACACTTCCTTTGGAACCGTGGAAAGCTGCATTCAGGAAGAATACGATACCTTTGGTCGTTCGGCCGGCTGCCGCCTGATGGTCGGCACACGCACCGTGCAGCACTCCCACCTTGACTATGACTCCAAAGGCGGCATGATTGGGATAAATCTGGAAGGTCTAAAGTCTCCCTTTACCTGGGAGTACGATCAAACCAGCGGCTTCCTCAACCATCTCACCTACCCCAACGGCATGGTCCGCAATAACGCCTACCACCCCACACTGAACCTTGTAACCGCCATCGGCTACAGGAAGGGAGAGGAGGATGAATTGGCAACCTGCCATGAATACGACTACGACGCTCTGATACGCCCTGTCCAACGCCGGGATTCCTGGGATAAAACAACCCCTGAAACAGTAAGGGATTTTACCTACAATGGCCGCAGCGAGCTGGTGGAAGACCGTATCGGCCGGGGAGGAAGCTTCAACTATCAATACGACAACCTTGGCAACCGCAAGGCCGCCCGTGAACTGGAGAAGGAAGTAGCCTACGAATCCAACCCGCTCAACCAGTACACGGAGATTGCCGGGGAAGGAGAAGATTTTACCCCCGCCTACGATGCCGACGGCAACCAGACCCGCATCATGACCTCAACGGGCATCTGGGAGGTGAGCTACGACGCCAACGACCGCCCCGTGATCTTCACTCAAGAAGACGGAAGAACCGTGATTACCTGCTCCTACGACTACCGGGGAAGGCGTTTCGAGAAGAAGGTCTCCGTCAATGGGGCAGTATCCAGCCATTGCCGGTTCCTGTACCGGGACTACCTGCAGGTAGCTGAACTGGATTTGAGACATCCTGAACCTGTGCTTGTAAAGAGCTACCTGTGGGATCCGACGGAACCTGAGGCAACGCGCGTCCTGATGATGACATGCTGGCAGGAAAACGGAATGAAAGTAAAAGAGCATCTCTACTTCATGCACGATGCCTTGAAGAACGTCACTTCCATCTTCGACGGTCAGCAGAAACAACAAGCCCGCTACGAGTATGCTCCCTTCGGAAGTCCTATCACGGAAGAAGGAGATATGGCCCGGGAGAACAAGTTCAGGTTTTCCTGCGAGTTCTCGGATGACGAATTGGGACTCGTCTACTACAATTACCGCCACCTTAATCCCGCAGACGGCAGGTGGATCAATCGCGATCCTATCGCCGAACAAGGTGGATGGAATTTGTATGGGTTCATTGATAATAGAGTAATAAACTGTATAGATATATTGGGGAAAAAATTATTTATTGTAACATCTTTTCATAATGATGAAACACAATTAATAACATTTACTAAAGATAGAGAAAATATAGTAAAAGAATCAAATAAAATAGAAAAATTTATACAAGCCTATAAAACTCATCTAACCACACAAATAAAAAAGAAAAGAATTTATTTTAATGGGGATATTTATGAAGGAGATGTTAACACTTTAATAAATTATTTTAATGACGATTCAAAAACCTCTTTGAATAATCAAATATCTCCGGAGGAGGCTTTTAAAGCAGCAACAAAAGCTTCTCAACAGAATAAACCTGATGCATTACAATTTGCCGTAATGATTTCACACGGAAAGGGAGAAACAAGAGCTCCAATTTTTGCGGGACAAAATGGAGTAACAATACATCCCTTAATGGAAAAAATTCTAGCGAATAAAAATATTAAAACGATTGCTTGTTTTCATGAAACAGGACATATAAAATCCGTTTATATTTTGTCTCCACTTAGGAGAATATTCAGAGTAAAGACAGGGAATAAAGAATGTAATTTTATTCATTTTTTTACTTCTGATATTACAATTCTTAGAACATCAACGGGACACCATGAACTCAAAACATTAAATCCGAATATGATCAAAATGAATAAATCAAGAGAGGAGATTCTCGAAGAGTGGAAAAAGAAAGAAAAAAAATGAAAAAGATATTTGCTAACTGTTTCAGTATTTTCATTTATTGCATACTTATGGGATTACTACCACTTCAGTCGCTCCATGCCAGTGTCGATTTATTCCATATGCCGTCTCCGAATAACAAAACGGTATTGGTGAAAATCAATCCGGAGGCAGTCAGTTGCATCTACAGCTACCGGCAGTTAGTGGGATGGTGTGAAGAGGAACGGAGCTTTGACTTGGACTCCCAGCTTTGGGGATTGAGTTTTATACTTGGCTGCGGGGAGGAATGTATACAGGCCTACAACCGCAATACGATGCCTCCCCCTCTATTATGGATGATGTTGAGACAGCCTCTTTGCCGTGATTATTTATGGATGGTCACGAGAAATCAACTGCCGGTCGTACAAAAGGAATGGAAATACCTATCTATGTTCCCGGAATGGCCCTGCTCCCGCGGATGGCTTCCGGTTTTGATCATTCCATTCAACCAGGAACTCATTTTCCACAATGGTCGGCAACAGCCTGTAAGCCTGGGAAGCCGCCCTTATTTATGCGTGGTTGTCCAGGGAATCGCCCAGTTGGGCGAATACACCAGAAGGGACCAACATGGAAGGGACAAACGGTACGGCATTTTTTCAACCGTCAACTGGACATTGATGTACGACGTTGAAAACCATTGTTATGCCAATGAATCTCCAGGTACCGTTCAAGTATTTCACTTTAAACCTAAAAGCCATCCCCTGACCACGAAACAGGCTCCCCATATACTTCATTACCATTGTCCCACAATCCCTCCCTTTGATCTTCCGGAAAACATGCCAACACCGGATGAAGTAAAATTTAAATGAATTTTACCTGGAGCACGCCTTCTCTTCCTGGCGGAAGCCGCCTTGCGCTTCAGAGAGAATATAACGATCGTCAAGAGGTCAGTTCTTCAGGGGGCCGTTTATCAGCATTCCGCGCGCCATCTGGCCTGCTCCGTCTTGTAGAGCTTGCACGTGACGGCGTCCGCCAGGGCTTCCAGGCTGGCCTCAATGATGCTGTAGGAAACGCCCACCGTGGTCCAGGTAGCGCCGCCGTCCGAAGATTCAATGAGCACGCGCACCTTGTAGTCGATCAGTGCATTTGCTCCAGTTCCGGGTATCAGCGCGTCAGGACACAGCAGAAAGACGGCCGAGTACGGCACCGCCATTCAGCCGGCCTGCTTCGCCTACGACGAAGCCGACCGTATGATCTCGCTGACTACCTTCAGCGACGGCGAAGGCGACATTACTTCCGATCCTTCCAACCGAACCGACGGAGACACCACCGCGTGGCTCTATGACGAGGCCACGGGGTTGGAATTGAAAAAGACTTATGCCGACGGTTCATTCACAAGCAAGACTTACGACAAATTTAACCGTCTGGAGACGCTGACCAAAGCCAGAGGAATCGTCACTACCTACGCCTATGCTCCTCTCACCGGAGAACTTATCTCCGTCTCCCACAGTGATGATACGCCAGGATGGAAGTTCACCTACAACCACATCGGACAAATGACCTACGTCCGGGATGCCTCCGGCATCAGGGAATGCTCCTACGATGTTTACGGCAACATGATTCAGGACACTTCCTTTGGAACCGTGGAAAGCTCTCTTCAGGAAGAATACGATCCCTTTGGCCGTTCGGCCGGCTGCCGCCTGATGCTTGGAACCCGTACCGTGCAGCACTCCCACCTTGACTATGACTCCAAAGGCGGCATGATTGGGATAAATCTGGAAGGTCTAAAGTCTCCCTTTACCTGGGAGTACGATCAAACCATCGGCCTCCTCAACCATCTCACTTACCCCAACGGCATGGTCCGCAATAACGCCTACCACCCCAAGCTCAACCTCGTAGCCGCCATCGGTTACAGAAAGGGAGAGGAGGAGGAATTGGCAACCTGCCATGAATACGACTACGACGCCCTAATGCGTCCCATTCAGCGACGAGACTCCTGGGATAGCAGTACTACTCCAGAGGTAAGAGATTTTACCTATAATGACCGCAACGAGCTGGTGGAGGACCGCATCAACCGAGAAGGAAGTTTTAGCTACCAATACGACAACATCGGCAACCGCAAGACCGCCCAGGAACTGGAGAAGGAAATAGCCTACGAATCCAACCCGCTCAACCAGTACACGGAGATTACCGGGGAAGAAGAAGATTTTAGGCCTGTCTTCGATGCCGACGGCAACCAAACCAAAATCAAGACTTCCACAGGCATCTGGGAAGTGTCCTACGACGCCAATAACCGCCCCGTCGTTTTCACCAGCCAGGATGGACGGACCATCGTTACCTGCGGCTACGACTACCGGGGAAGGCGCTTTGAGAAGAAAGTGGTCATCAATGGAACAGTATCCAGCCACTCCTGATTCCTGTACCGGGACTACCTGCAGGTAGCCGAGCTGGATTAAGGCATCCTGAACCTGTGCTGGTAAAGAGCTACCTGTGAGATCCAACGGAACCGACGGCAACGCGCGTCCTGATGATGACATGCTGGCAGGAAAACGGAATGAAAGTAAAAGAGCATCTCTGCTTCATGCACGATGCCTTGAAGAATGTCACTTCCATCTTCGACGGTCAGCAGAAACAACAAGCCCGCTACGAGTATGCTCCCTTCGGAAGTCTCATCACGGAAGATGGGGCTTTATCACGTCTTCACCGTCAGAAAATTTCAAAAGAATTTGATATTAAAGGAAGTATGGAAATAGAATATTGTTGAAAAAAGGTGATTCATCAGATAATATAATTTATAAAATTAAACTAATATCCAAGAAAAAGAAATGAAAGTAATACTCGTTCCTCTGCTAGCTATGAGCACGTTTACAACTGCATGCAAAGAACATACCATAAATTCAAAAGAAAAATTGGAAGAACCTGCTAAGCATATTAGGGAAACAGTGACTATATTAAGCTCTCATCCAGAGCTTCATCATTTCCCAGCTTCCTCCAAAATTTGGATTGATAAAGAATTAACATCCTTGGAGGAAAGCAATATAAGTTCAAGACGGCTAGGATATTCCATACGGACTAAGCATCCTGAAATCAAAGAAAAGGTGAAAGGAGTTTTTGCACATTCTATTGATCGCATCTTGCCATCCAAGAAAAATATTGAATTGAACACAATTCAAAAAAATCATCATCTTACAGAGAATATCAGCCATGTCTTAAAAAGAATTAATTCCGTATATAACTCTCTGAATTATCCAGTTATTAATCCGGAAGATATAGAAGCCTGGTGGCAGGATACAGATTGGAAAGAAAAAGAAGGACTTCCCTATGATCATTATTACATCACCGCCCTCATTCTGAAGAACGGCCATACATTGTTTATTTTTGATCGGCGTCCTGTACTGACTGAAGATGAAATTCGTTATTGGTAATCTTGAAAAATCCCATAGAGACAATCTAAATAGATAAATTATTTTTTGAAATTATTACGCCAAATGCTACAAATATTTTTAAAGATCTAAGTAATTCACCTTCAAGGAAGCATATTCAAGACATACATAATCGCACAATTTGATTTTTCTTTGCTCCAAACCCTTAATCCTATTAACAATACCCTGATTTTATTCTACATCTTCTTAATGGAGTTTAGCAATTAATATGCTTGGAGAAAATAATATGTTAAAAAAATTACACAACAGGGAAAATCGAATCTCTAAAAAATCAAAAAAACCTCCCATTCAACAACAGGTGCAATAAAAACAATTCCAAATGAATAATGTTAAGAGTTAGTTCATATTTTTCAAACAGAATTATTCCCTTTAGTCTTGTGGAAATCGCTCTCTTTGTTTTACTTTTTCCGAATTCTTGATGAACAGCGCCAGCCTTTCATTGTTGCCATCCAAATTCCCTCGATGACTGATAAAAACGGCCTTACAAGATTACCCTATATAGTTCCGTTTCAGAATAAAAGGGGGGTTCCAGCATAAGGCTGTTCAAAAATGGAATAAGCCTCCATAGTCTCTCAAAGCAGAAATCATGATGAGGCATTATTTTTGATCTTCTTTCTTTTCTTCCGCATCCAGCGTTTCAAAGCGGGCCAGAACCCAGCAAAGATCGGAAAGGCGGTTGAGGAACAGGGCCGTGTTGACGTTGCTCAGGGCGTTATCCAGCCTCAGCGCCACCACCCGGCGTTCCGCACGGCGGCAGACGGAACGGGCCAAATCAAGCTGGGCCGCTCCCAGGGAACCTTCCTTGCCGGGGCGCGCCCACCCCTTGAAGCGGATGTCGCATTCCTTCTCCAGCAGATGGGCCTGTTCCTCCAACCATGCTACGTCCTCCGCCGTAATGCGGGCATAACCCTTGGCGTCATACTTGGGCAAATCCTCCTCCAGCGTAGCCAGTTCCCCCATGGCCCCCACCAGGCGCGCCTGAACGCCGTCCAGCATTTCCACCGTCCGGGGGCTTACTCCGGAATGGCGCACTACGCCAATCAGGGAATTCAATTCATCCACCGTTCCATAAGCTTCAATGCGCGGGGCCGTCTTGGGGCTCCGTTTGCCGAACATCAGGTCCGTTTCTCCGCTGTCTCCACGCTTGGTGATCACGCTCATACCCTGTACCCTACCATGCCTGCGCGGCCCTGCACGCAAAAAAGAAGGCATCCCACCTCGCCAACGGCGCAAATTCGATGTTCCGGACAGCCGTCCATCCGCTGGCCCTGTTCCCAGTACCCAATCACCCGGGGATTTTGTCCATTGTGGTTAAAATATCTTGTGCCATTCCTTTCCAGGGCAGGAACTGCGCCATGACACGTCAACCGTTTGAAACTTTTTCCGATGGCTGTACAACCCCTGCATGACCCGGACCAGAGATGAATTGGCGGCGGAAACCGCACCGCCCGTCAAAGTGCCTCTCTGGACGCGGGACTACATCCTGGCCTGCTGCGCCAACCTGATGATGGGGCTGGCCTTCTTCGAACTGGTGCCCGTTCTCCCACTGTACTTGACGGGGCAGTTGCAGGTTTCCTCCGGCTGGCTGGGCTGGATCATGTCCATTTACGTGCTGGCCGCCATCATTTCCCGCCCCTGGTTCGCGCACCGGGTGGATACCGGGGACCGCAAGAAGATTTACATCACGGTTTACATCCTGCTGGCCCTGTCCTTTTCAGGGTATGCCGTGGCCGCCACCGCCCTGGCGTTTTTCCTGACGCGCTTTGTGCAGGGCCTGATCTGGGGCGGCATGACCACCTCCGGTCCGACGATGGCCGTGGATATCATCCCCCCTTCCCGCCGCGGGGAGGGCCTGGGCTTTTTCGGCATGACGATGACGCTGGGCATGTGCCTAGGACCCGTCATCGGCCTCCAGATATACCAGCAGTACGGTTTTTACGTGATTACGTGGAGCTCCCTGGTCCTGTGCCTGGCTGGGGCGGGCATCGCCTCCCTCATCCGCGCCCCCAGGCGCCCCGTTCAGGAGTCCGTGTATGAAACGCCCAAAAAGGTGCTGGACCGCCTGGTGCTGCGCGTGGGCATTCCGCTGGCGGTGAATGTGATGATCGCCTCTTTCTCCTACGGCGTTGTGGCTGTGTATTCCGCCCTGTACGGGAAAATGTACGGTTTCAAGTATGCCGGGCTGTTTTATGCGCTGATGGGGCTGGGCATGCTGGTCTCCCGGTTCATGGTGGGCCGGCAGATCGACCGCGGGCGCGTGGCGGAACTTTCCGTCATCTCGCTGGGCATCCTGACTGTCAGCTTCGGCGCGCTGGCGTTTGCGCCGCTGGAATGGGTCTATTATACCTCCGCCATCCTCATCGGCTTCGGCTTCGGCATCTTCATCCCCACCTTCCAGACCATGAAGCTGAACATGGCGGACCGCGGCCACCGGGGCGCCGTCAATTCCACGTTTTTCACCGCCTTTGACATCGGGGTGGGCACGGGCATGTTTTTCGGGGGCAAGATTTACGCTTACCTGAACCTGAACTGGGCCTTCGGCGCAGGCGCGCTGCTGAATCTGCTGGCGATCGTGTACTTCTACCGCATTTCCCTGGACCACTACCGGAAGAACAAGCTTGGCGTGGATTCGGATTGATTTTCCTTCCGCTATTCCCGTTCCGGAGCGGAAAAAACGTCAATCACGCGCCGGGCGGAAGGCCTCACGCGCAGCAGGCGGGGATTCCAGGCCAGGGAAATACTGCGGGACAGCCTGTCCAGCGCAGGATGGGTGACCTTGACGAATCCCCCGCCCAGCTCCGCCTCCACCATGCAGGGGAGAACCGCCATGAACGCCCCGCTTTTCAGCATGCGCGCCGCAAACGGGAAGGACTGCGTTTCACACTGCACCCGCAGCCTGATGCCGAATTCCGCGCAATTCCGTTTCAGCGAGGCATGGAAGCCGGAACCGCTCCCCAGCGTAGCCAGGGGGAACATGCCCAGCAGGCGTGAAAAATCCTCCTCCCTTCCCCGCACCTTTTTTCCGGCCAGGGCCGCGGGCACGTACAGCGCATAATCCATGGAGCAAATGGCCCGGCTTTCCAGCCCTTCCGCCGCCAGCGCGCTGGTGCGCACGATGCCGAAGTCCACATCCATGTTCTGAAGCTTGAGGGGAATTTCACTGTTGCGGAGGTTCTCCAGCGCAAACAGCCACGGCAGGCCGCGCTGCTGGATGTCCGCAAGCACGGGAGCAACCACCCACGCGTGCAGGCTGTCTCCGGCGCCGATGGTGAACCGGTAGGGCAGGTTCCGGCTCCGGCTTTTGAAATCGTCCAGCAGGCACAGGCTTTCGCTGGCCAGTCGCACCAGTTCCCATCCGGACCTGGTAAGCGCCAGCACTTTCCCGCGGCGGGCCGCCAGCTCCACGCCGAAGAATTCCTCCAGTTCCTTGATCTGGCGGGAATACAGGCTTTGCCGTGCGCTGTCCCCGCGCGCGGCGGCGGCAATGCTCCCCGCCTTGGCCACTTCTATCAGGGTTTTCAGGCGGTCCAGGGACAGCCCCCGTTCTGCGAAAAGGTGCTCAAACATAACTTTAAAGTCATATTATATGAATACTTGCATAATGCAAGAGTCAGTAAATGCGCTATGGTAACGGAGTCACAGGGCGCAGCGCCGCTTTCCGCGGCCCCCGCCCTTCAACCAAAAGAAAATAAAACCATGATCACCATCGACGGAAAATACACGGAAGCCCGCGTGTTCACGGATGAACTGGAAGACCTGGCCCGCACCCAGATCAGGGACGTCTGCAACCACCCCGCCTTTGAAGGAAGCCGGGTGCGCATCATGCCGGACGTGCATGCCGGAGCCGGCTGCGTCATCGGCTTCACCGCTGAACTGAAAACGGACAAGGTGATTCCCAACCTGATCGGCGTGGACATCGGCTGCGGAGTGCTCACGGCCAGACTGCCCGGAATGCCGGATTTCTCCCGGTTTGACGAACGCCTGCGCGAACGCGTCCCGTTCGGCTGGAACACCCGTTCCGCCGTCCACCAGGCCCTGCTGGATGATCCGGAACTGGATGATGAAATCTCCCGCATCTGCGTGGATGTGCTGAGAACGGAGAAAGACAGGCACCGCCGTTCCGTGGGGTCCCTGGGCGGCGGCAACCACTTCATTGAAATAGCGCAGGGAACGGAAGACGCCTTTCTGTGCATCCACTCCGGTTCCCGCAACTTCGGCTTGAAGATTGCGGAGCGCTACCAGAAGATCGCCGTGGCCACTTGCCCGGACGCCTATCTCAAGGAACGCAAGAAAGGCCTTTGCTACCTGCAGGGAGAAGATACGCTGAACTACATGCGGGACATGAAGGTGGCCCAGCGCTTCGCCGCCCTGAACCGCCGCGTGATGCTGCATGAGCTGCTGGACGATGCCGCGGACCTGGAAATCTTCGACACCGTGCACAACTACATTGCGGAAGACAACGTCATCCGCAAGGGGGCCGTCCGGGCCGGACTTGGAGAAAAGCTCATCGTTCCCCTGAACATGCGGGACGGCTCCGTCATCTGCATTGGCAGGGGGAACGAGGAATTCAATTCCTCCTCCCCGCACGGCGCAGGCCGCAGCATGTCCCGCAAAAAGGCCAAAGCCAACCTTTCCCTGGAGGAATTCGAAGCTTCCATGCAGGGCATTTTCTCCACCTGCGTCTCCCGCGCTACGCTGGATGAAGCGCCGATGGCCTACAAGGATGGAGAAAGCGTGCTGGGCAACATCCATGAAACGGCGGAAATCGTGGAACGCATCAGGCCCGTGTACAACTTCAAGGCGCCCGAATAACAGGACGCCCCAACACCCGGCCCCTCCCGGAATAATTTCCCGGGAGGGGTCTTTCCTAATTTTCGGAACCAAGTCAGGAGCGCGTGGCGGAATAAATCAGCTTATAGGGTTCCGCAGTCTGAATCGGAATGGCGTACACCTTGGAGGTATCATTCCATTCCACGCCGGAAACGTCAAACTTCTGGCGGTCATAATAACCCACCACCTTTCCGTTGGTCACTACGCAGAAAGCGGCCGCATTCTCCCCATTCCGCACGATAATCATGCTGTCCTTTTTGGAGGCGCTCACGGACGGGCTGAGCTTCGCGTTCTGCTTGTATTTGGTCCAATACCCGTTGAGCTGGGAACCATGCAGGTTCTGTCCCCACAAATCGACCGTTTTCCCATGCTGGTGCAGGAAGGCGATGCGGAATTTCGGCTTGGGATACCGCCTGGCGGCGATCCGGGCCTTGGAGGCGCGGGCCATTTCCTCCGTCATCTTGAAGCTGTATTCCCCATACTGGTTCCCTTTGTGGTCAATCGGGACGAACCAATTGAAAATTTCAAAGTCATCAGTAAAGTCCGTCCTGCTGACATTGCAGATGCGTTCATACAGGGCCAGATGGGCCTCGGAAACCTCATACGCCTGCCTGGAAAGCGGCTTGCGGCGCAATGATTCAAACAGCGCAGGGTAAAATTCCGGGTTGATGCCCAGCTTATGGAAATACAGGTAGAAGGAATATTGGGCAAAACCCCACTTGGCCCAGCCGTTCAGATCATGGAACGGCAGCCCCTTTACCGCCTCTGACAGCAGGTACTTGCACGGGTTTTCCATGTCGGAGGCCAGTTCATTGCCGTTAATGGGGTTGGTCACCTGGTCCAGGATCAACTGGGCGAAGAAGTTATTGGAGCTTTCAGACATGCTGCGCCAGTTGAACGGATGCTGGTAGCAGTGGCCGACTTCATGCCCGAATCCCCAGAGGCGGTTCCCCTGAAGAACGCCGGGGGCGAGCACTTCATTTTTCAGCGTATTTCCCTGATCCCCGACGCTGTAGCCGCAGTAATACCAGGTGGCGAACATATGGGCTCCGCCTTCTACGGAAACTCCAAGCTGCCGGTTGTTATGCGGCTGGGGATATTTGTCAAAGCCCATGATTTTCCACATGGCCCTGACGCTCTCATCCCACACCCTGACGGATTTCGTGATGGAATCCGGGCTGTAAGCCTTCAGATATTCCGTGTGAAGGATCATCATGGAATACCGCCCCACGATGTCGAACATGCTGTGGGGGGCCTTGCCGATCATCCGCTTCCAGTCCTTGTCCGTGTGCCTCGTCACGTCAAAATATCCGTTCACCGTCCCGCTGCCCACGGGGATGTGCACCTTCACAGGCTTCTTGGGCGTGCTGATATCGGTGTGGTACATCACATAAAGCAATCCCGAACGGTTGATTTTGATTTTGTTTACTCCTTCATTCAGGGGATAGGTGGAAGATTCGATTCCCGCCGGGGAAACGGAAGCCAGCGCAATATCCTCTCCATGAGTGGGACCCACGAATACAAGGATTTCATCTCCTTTCTCCGCAGCAATTCCGGTGGGATTGTCAAATTTGTTCAGGGCGTTGATATTTCTCACCTTGGCGGCAAACTCCGGATGGCTGTAAGCCTTGTAGGACGCAATGCGGAATTCCTTGTCTTCATAGGCGCCGGATTTCACTTTCCGCGCAATGAGCTGCAAAAACTCCGGCAGCGCCTTGAGGTCTGCCAGGGTGCACCTGGGATTGATGGAGGAACAGCTCGTGTCTCTGAACACTTTCAGCAATTGCCGGTTGAGCGTGGATTCCGCCTTTTTGTAAAAACTGATCTCCCGTACGGTAAACGCCGGGGAAGCTCCTTCAGGGTAATCAACCTCCACCTTGATTTTTTGAACTTTCTGAAGAGGGTTTTTAAACCTGATCATTTTGGAGCCGCCTATATCAAACTTTCCAAGGTTCTTCCACGACGAGCCGGACATGGCGGACACGGAAACTTCATTGAAATTGGCTCCGGAAAAGGTGATGTAATGAATGGTGTCCGGCACTTCAAATACAAATTCCCCCTCCACATGCCGCGCTCCGGGAACATGCCAGTTGGCGGATTCCAGAGAACCGTCCACAGCCTGCTTTACGGAATGGCCTCCTGAGTAGGGGGACTGAGGGGAAGAAGCCTCCCTTACTTGAAGAGGGATGTCCTCCGGAACGTCCAGTGAAGGATATTTTTCCGCAAGGGACAAATTCGCGGCAAACATTAAAAAAATGAAAAATAAAAAAAACGGAGATAAAATCAGCTCTCTTTTCATAAATAGTACTGGGCCCTGATGATACTATACATGATTTCCAGCGTGCGTTTTTCATGTTATCCCTGTGATGGCGCAAAATCCCCTGATGCAAGGACGGGATTTTTCCTCTGCTCCACGGTCCAATTCTTTCATGGACCCCCACGGAACATTATGCCATGTTATCCTTCATGAACGGAAGACGGTCCCGTCATCAATCAGGAAACAAGCCGGGCAAATGGATTGCCGTCCTGGCCGTTCCCCTCTTTCTCCTGGGCACGGGACTGTTCTCCTTTTTGTGGAACGTTCCGCTGAATACGCTGAGAGCCGCTCATTCCGCCACAGCGCCTCCCGCAATTCTTATCAGGAAAGCTTCTTCCCCGGAAAATCATCCCATGGCCCTGGACTCCTCCTTCCTGGCCGGCATCCAGCCCTTCCTGGAACATTATGCGGGGTCCGTCAGCAATGCCGGGCGCCTTGACTTCACCACCCATGACCCGCAGGAAGTGGAAATACGGATGGACGGGCTCTCCATCGGCCTGAGCCCTTCCCTGGCGATTTTCAATTTCCACACCAGGTACGGGTTCAGCATGCAGACGAGCAGAAAACCGGACGCTGCCGACCGGGCGGTTTACCAGTGGCTGAAAAACATGATGCAACCGGAAGAGCCGGAGGAATCGGGGGGACGTTGACACAGGCATCGAACGGAACAGGCTCGGCGTTGTCTAATCCTTCATCTTCCCGGAAAAGCTGTGGAACGGCAGGTTCTTCAGCCAAGGGAGCAACTGCATCCGCACCGGAAGACGACCCCATACAGCGTTTATGAAACGTATTTACCACGGACCATGGACCCTGGCCGGACTGGCATGCGCCATTCTGGCCGCAGTAGCCATGCTTTCCCTGTTCTCCTGCGGAGAAAACGGACAGGCAGGCAACAAAAACAGACATCATATGGACAACAAGGATTTAAAAACGATTTATCTGGCAGGAGGCTGTTTCTGGGGAGTGGAAAAGTACTTCTCCCTGATTCACGGAGTCAAGGAAACGGAAGTGGGGTATGCCAACGGTTCCACTGCCTCCCCCACGTATGAGGAAGTCTGCAGCGGACGCACGGGCCACGCGGAAACGGTAAAAGTGGTATTTGATCCGGAAGAACTCAGCCTCCCGTTCCTGCTGGAACAATACTATTCCATCATTGATCCCGTTTCCGTCAACAAGCAGGGAAACGACAGGGGAGTTCAATACCGCACGGGCATTTATTATACGGATGAGAAGGACAAGCCGATTATAGAAGCCTCCCTGAAACGGCTCCAGCAGCACTTCAAACAGCCCGTGGCGATTGAAGTTCAACCGCTGCGTCAATTTTCACGGGCGGAAAAATACCACCAGCGCTATCTGGACAACAACCCCGGCGGCTACTGCCATATTCCGCCCGGCAAGTTCCAGGAGGCGGCCCAGGCCAGGGAAGCCGCTCCCGTCTACCGGAAAAAACCGGATGACGAGCTGCGCCGCAGCCTGACGCCCGAGCAATTTGCAGTTACGCGGAACAATGCGACGGAACCTCCCTTCCGCAACGAATATTTCAATAACGACAAGCCCGGCATTTATGTGGACGTTACGACGGGGGAACCCCTGTTTCTTTCCACGGACAAGTTTGATTCCGGCTGCGGCTGGCCCAGCTTCTCCCGGCCCATCAAGGAAGAACTGATTCAGGAAAAACAGGATCTTTCCCACGGCATGCGCCGTACGGAAGTCCGCAGCAAAACGGGGGACGCCCATCTGGGGCATGTCTTCACGGACGGCCCGAAGGACCGCGGCGGCCTGCGCTACTGCATCAACAGCGCTTCCCTGAAATTCATTCCTGAACAGGATATGGAAGCGCAGGGGTATGGAAAATACCTGCCCCAGCTTCGCCGGGAGGCAGCGGACAGAAAATCCGCGGAAAAGTAGCTCACGGAAAAAACGGAAGGCGAACCTCACCAATCCATCAATCCGTTAAAAATCAGGAGGACGAAGTGTGGCCGGATAAAGAACCGGCTCTCGGCTCCATGCAAGATTCCATGCGCACTTATGCCGTAAGACGGGAGACAGGAAACAAAGATGCTGGATGCGGCGTCCCATGCATAAGAGATTCCGGAAAGGGATAAAGTAGTACTCCGGAAGAAGATTCATGAGGGCTCCTTCCCGGGCCGCAGGCAGTCAATCAATTCCGGTACGCCTGCGTTTGAAAAAAGACACCCTCCATCCATGCCGCTGCCGATGAATGGAGAGTGGGCAATCGGCAGCAGGCCATGGAGGATTTGGGTTGTTGGGGCAATACGACTTGCAGCAAATGCCGTTTATCTTCATGCCGTTCATTGAAATAGCGACGGCCAGGCGCGTTTTGTGTTAAAAAAATGAGTTTTTTATTTTCAACGCTTTCATCCATCTATTGAAATCGTCCCGATTCTTTGACCATGAACATATCATAAAAATAAAAACCATTTTCTGCCAGTGCCGGATTCCCCTCACCTGCCACAAGAGGGAGGCAAGGAGCTCTTCTCCGCCAACGGTATCCGCCTTCTCCTCCGCGTCACTGCACGATCGTGACGGGAGTACCTACTTTAACGGTCTTGAAAAGCGGCACACAGGAGGAGCGGGTCATGCGGATGCATCCATGTGACTGGGGCGTCTGGAAAACGGGTCCCACGTGCATGCCGATGCCGCTGTCCGTCAGCCGCATGAAATAGGGCATGGAGGCATCATATAAGTTGGAGACGTGGTGCACCGCCTTTTCCGTAATGCGGAAATGGCCCACGGGCGTGCGGTGGGAAGCGGTCCCCAGACAGACGGGAAAATCCATGGCTACTTCATCCCCCACCATCAGCTGGCCCCTCTGGCTTCCGCGGCTGATCACCACCCGCGTATTGCCGGGAGTGGCTTTTTTCATAATGTCCTGGTTCATCCACTCGTCATGCACCTCCGTATAATCCACCCCGGCCACCACCACTCTCGTATTCGGCCCGTAAGAAGTCATGGGCATGGTCGTAGGCACGGTCAGGGGCACCATGCGCAAATTCTCTTCCTGCGGCCCTGAACAGGCTGCCAGCGCCAGCGCTCCCGCTGCCGCTCCTGCAATAATTGATAAGGTTTTTTTTGCGTTCATCATCTTTAACCCTTTCAGAGGATTGGACAATGCCGCGAACTTATTTTCAATGTTTCATGACGCACTCTATCAAAATTCCGGCATGCACGCAAAAGGCGGAAACCGGAAAAAAGCGGCCGTCACGACAGCGGAATATTGCGCGCCACGGTAAACAGGGCAAGTACGGCCACGCCGGCGGTCAGCACCCTCAGGAATACGGTCTTGTCCCTGATGAAAAACAGCGTTCCCAGCCAGATGAGCGTGGGAACCAGCAGCACGTTGTACCGCAGGGAATCAAGCCAATGGCCATGAAGCAGGGCATGCAGGGCCCTGGTGGAACCGCAGCCGTAGCAAAGATAACCCGTGGTTTTATAGAAAAGGCACTCCGGCAGCCAGCCGGACCGGGAAGGGTCATCCACCAGCAGGAGCACCGCGCATGCCGCAGCCAGCAGCGCCAGATACAGGAAAAACAGTTTCATTCCATGAAAAAGGCCTGCGGATCTTCGGTTCTCCGCAAGCCTTGGATTCACGAGCCTGGTGAAGCCTTTTATCAGTTGCGCCAGGCAGTCCAGCCGCCGACCAGCATCAGGACGATGCTGAGAATCACGGCAATAAGGCTCATCGTCTTGCCGTTGCTCTTGTCGGGGTATTTGTTGAGGCCTATGATGCCCAGAATGAGGCCTACGAGGCTGCATAAAACGGCAAAGACGAGGGCACAAATGGCAAGCGTATTGTTTGGTCTTTCTAACTCAGACATATTCTTTAATCCAGTTTGATTTTTATTGGGGTGCGCATAGCAGGATGCCAGACGCAAATCCTTGCCATCTAAACAAAATGCCGTGCTTCTACAAGTTTTTCCTGGTTCTGTTGTCAGTTCCTGCGCGTCTTACAGGCAAAAACGCCGGAAAAAACCGGCAGCACGCGTGCAAAAAGGAATTTCCACGCTTGCGGGAGAGGGGGAAAAATCCTCCCCCCGTCACACAGAGTCCTTGCCTTATCATATTTGGCCTGTATAGTACCCGCGACTGCCAGGAGGGCAGCCGCCTGTTTACAGTTAACCCTCTATTCCGCATCATGACCAAGATTGCCAAGAGCACGTTCACCACGGGAACCGGAACCCCGGGACAGTTTTATTCACTGCCAGCCCTGTCGGAAAACGGCTATCCCCGCCTGAACCGTCTTCCCGTTTCCATCCGGATCGTTCTGGAATCCCTGCTCCGCAATTGCGACGGCCTGAAGGTAACGGAAAAGGATGTGGACAACCTGGCCTCCTGGAACGCCAAAAATCCCGGTTCCTATGAAATCCCGTTTACGGTGGCCCGCATCGTCCTCCAGGACCTGACGGGCGTTCCGCTGCTGGTGGACCTGGCCGCCATGCGCTCCGCCGTGGCCGGACTGGGAAAAGACGCTTCCGTCATTGAACCGCTGGTTCCCGTGGACCTGGTGGTGGACCACTCCGTCCAGGTGGACTGGGCAGGCCGCACGGACGCCCTGGAAAAGAACCTCGACATCGAGTTCCAGCGCAATGCGGAACGCTACGAATTCCTCAAATGGGGCCAGCAGGCTTTCCAGACCTTTTCCGTAGTGCCCCCTTCCGTGGGCATTGTCCACCAGGTGAATCTGGAATACCTGGCGCAGGGCGTCATGGAAAAGGACGGCGTTTATTTCCCGGACACCCTGGTAGGGACGGACTCCCACACCACGATGATCAACGGCATCGGCGTCGTGGGCTGGGGCGTGGGCGGCATTGAGGCGGAAGCCGGCATGCTCGGCCAGCCGGTCACCTTCCTGGTGCCGGAAGTAGTGGGCGTCCACATGACGGGGGAACTCCGTGAAGGAGTGACCGCCACGGACCTGGCGCTCCATGTCACCCAGATGCTGCGCAGCCACGGCGTGGTAGGCAAATTTGTGGAATTCTTCGGGGAAGGAGCGGCGGCCCTCCCGCTGGCGGACCGCGCCACCGTAGCGAACATGGCCCCGGAATACGGCGCCACCATGGGCTTCTTCCCCATGGACGAACGCTGCTCCGACTACCTGCGCCAGACAGGCAGGAGCGAGGAAGCCATCGCCACGTACGAAAACTACTTCAAGGCCCAGGACCTGTGGGGAATGCCCCGCAATGGAGAACTGGACTACACGGTTCAGCTGGAACTGGACCTGTCCACCGTGGAACCCGCCGTTTCCGGACCCAGGCGCCCGCAGGACCACATCCGCCTGGCCTCCATCAAGGACAGCTTCCGCAAGCTCGCCGGCATGCCCGCGGCGGAAGGCGGTTACGGCAAAAAGGAATCCCCGGCGGTGAAGGTCACCATGCACTCTCCGGCTGGCGTTCCCGTTCCGGTGGAAGGCTTCAGCCAGGAGGCGGAATTGAAAGACGGCAGCATCCTCATTGCCGCCATCACCTCCTGCACCAACACCTCCAATCCGGGCCTGATGCTCGCCGCCGGGCTGCTCGCCAAAAAAGCGGTCGCGCTGGGCCTGCAAGTGCCGCCGCACGTAAAAACGTCCATTGCGCCGGGCTCCCGCATCGCTTCAGACTACTTTGCGGCCAACCAGCTCCAGGAATCCCTGGACGCCCTGGGCTTTGAAACCGTCGGCTACGGCTGCACCACCTGCATCGGCAACTCCGGACCGCTGAATCCGGAACTGGAACAGGCGGTCAGGAACAATGACATCGTGGCCGCCTCCGTCCTCTCCGGCAACCGCAACTTTGAAGCGCGCATTCATCCTTCCATCAAAACCAACTTCCTGATGTCCCCTCCGCTGGTCGTCGCCTTCGCGCTGGCCGGACGCGTGGACATCGACTTCCAGACGGAACCGCTGGGCACGGACCGCAGCGGGAAGCCCGTCTTCCTGAAAGACCTCTGGCCCAGCTCCGGGGAAATCGCGGAAGCCGTCGCCAAATCCCGCAATCCGGAAGCGTACCGGGAACTATACACCATCACGCCGGACAAAAATCCGCGCTGGGCCGCCGTGTATGCGCCGGAGGGCTCCGTCTTCCAGTGGAATGAAAACTCCACCTACATCCAGGACCCGCCCTTCTTCTGCGGCTTCAACGGCCAGCCCCGCACGCTGGCGGACATCCGGGACGCCCGCCCCCTGGGCATCTTTGGCGACTCCGTGACTACGGACCATATCTCCCCCGCCGGAGCCATCCGGGAAACGGGCCCCGCCGGGCTGTACCTGCAAGGCATGGGGGTGGACAGAAAAGACTTCAACTCCTTCGGCTCCCGCCGCGGCAACGACCGCGTGATGGCCCGCGGCACCTTCGCCAACGTCCGCATCAAAAACCTGATGGTGGACGGCACGGAAGGCGGCTATACGCTGTACTTCGGCAACCGCTCCATTCCCGCCCCGGACAAGAAAATAACCTCTGCCGCCGGAGCCCCCGCCTTCATCTATGATGCAGCCATGGCCTACGCGCAGGACGGTGTTCCGCTCATCGTCATCGGCGGAGAAGACTACGGCATGGGCTCCTCCCGCGACTGGGCGGCCAAGGGCACGAACCTGCTGGGCGTCAAGGCCGTCATCACCAAGAGCTTTGAACGCATCCACCGTTCCAACCTCATCGGCATGGGCGTGCTGCCCCTCAACTTCGCCGACAAGGCGGACTACGACCGCATCGCCCCGTTGAAGGACGCCACCTTCTCCATCCTGGGGCTGGACAACGGCATCGCCCCGCGCCAGCAGGTCACGCTGCGCGTGCAGCCCGCAAACGCGGAGGCGTTTGACGTGCCCGTCATCGTCCGCATTGATACGCCCATTGAAAAGGAATACTACCTGGCGGGCGGCATCCTGCAATACGTCCTCACTCAAATCCTCAAATAACGCGGCTTGGCCGGGCTTTTCCGGCGCCGCATCCTTTCCAGGCGGGCCGCCCTTCCCCCCGAAGGCGCGGCCCGTCTGGCGCCTTCCTCTCCGGGAGCACCCGCAGCTCCATGACACGGCTTGATTAGTTCACTTGAACTAATTCCAAATTCTGCTTGCAATCCTTCCGGGCTGTTTCTAGAACAAACACATGGAATATAGATCTGTCTGGACGGGCTTTCTTGCCGTATTCGCCGCCCTGGCGTTCTGCAGCTGCTCGCAGAACGATAAAATGAGACCGCCGGCCGTCTCCTTCAAAATTCAAAAAGCCCCGGTAGTCCCCCCGCACGTCCAACCAGATGGGCCGTGAGGTGGGCATCCGCGTCTCCTACATGCCCAAAAGCACGTATGCCCGCAGGCATGCGGCCTCCATGCGCCCCCGCTTCATCACCATCCACAGCACCGCCAACCCCAAGGGAGACGCCAACGCCCATTCCCGCTACCTGAACAGTGGCAAATCCCGCAGCCTGAACTGGCACTTCACGGTGGACCAGTTCGGCGCGTACCAGCACATTCCCACGACGGAAACGGGCCACCATGCGGACCACTCCGGCCCGGGCGACCAATACTCCGTAGCCATTGAAATGTGCGAATGCACCACGCACAATCCCGTCGTCATCTACAACAAGACAGCCAAGCTGGCGGCCCTGCTGATGATGCGCTACAACGTCCCCCTGCGCAACGTGGTGCCCCACAACTACTGGTCCGGCAAGAACTGCCCCGCCCCGCTGATGACCAACGGCCGCCCCGGCTATAAATGGAGCTGGTTCATCTCCCGCGTGGACTATTACTACCGCTGCCTCCAGGCCGGGAAATAATCCCTCCCCCTTTCTGCCGCGCATGCCGCACTCATGACAAGGCGTTCTCTTTACCGTTTCCGGCGGAGGGTGCTTCATGAAGAGTATGAAAATCATCACTTCCCCCGGAGATACGCAGCGGCTGAGCAACGGCCTCCCCATTCCCGGCATCGGTTACGGAACCTACCTGGCCCCGGACGACACGTCGGGAACCCGGAGCATTCTTGACGCGCTGGAAGCAGGCTACCGCCTCATTGACACAGCCAGCGTATACGGCAATGAAAAAACGGTGGGACGCGCCGTCAGGGAAAGCTCCATTCCGCGGGAGGAAATCTTCATCACCAGCAAAGTCTGGAACACGGACCAGGGTTATGAAAGCACCCTGAGCGCTTTTGACGCCTCCCTGAACCGCCTCGAAACGGATTATCTGGACCTGTACCTGATCCACTGGCCCATCCCCGCCGGATATGAGAAGGACTACAAAGAGCTGAACAGGGAAACCTGGAAAGCTATGGAGCGCCTTTACAAGGAGGGCCAGGCAAGGGCCATCGGCGTCAGCAACTTCCTTCCCCGCCATTTGGAAGCCCTGATGGAACAAGCCGATACCATCCCCATGGTGAACCAGCTGGAAATCAATCCCAGGTACCACCAGACGGAAGCGGTCGCCTTCTGCCGGGAACACGGCATTCTGGTGGAATCATGGGGCCCCCTGGCCCGCGGAGGCGTCCTGGAGGAACCCGTCCTGCGCCGCATCGCGGACAAGCATAAAAAATCCGTAGCCCAGATATGCCTCCGCTGGGAACTCCAGCGCGGCATCGTGCCCCTCCCCAAATCCGTGCATGCGGACAGAATCAAAGCCAACCTGGACATTTTCGGCTTCTCCCTGGACGGAGAAGACATGGCCCTTATTGACACGCTGGACGCCCCCGGGCACTACTCCATTCACCCGGACCATCTTTCCGAGGAGTAATCTTTCCAGAAAAGATTCAAGGACGGACTATTCTCTCCGCTTCCTGGCGGATTCCACCAGGCGTTGACGAGCTTCCTGCCTGGCACGGAATGCCTGTTCGCGTTTTCTTTCCTCCGCCAGCGCCGCTTTCTTTTCGGAATCACGGAGTTTCCCGTAAAGCAGCGGGTTCATGGCGGCCTCGTCCTCCGGGCCTTCATGGTGGTACACGGGCAGCCCGTCCGCAGCCAGCGCCACATGGCAGTAACGGCCGTCCTCCCTGGAGTCCCGGCCTTTTTTATCCAGACGGGAAAGAATCACGGCATACCCCAGCCCCGGAGCGTTCATCAGCTTCCGCTGGTCGTCAAACAGGGCGGCAACGCGCATGTTGTCGTAGTCCAGCTTCATGATGCCGCAGACCATTTTGCCCTCCGTATTCCAGTACATCACCAGCTTCTTTTTTCCCAGGGAATTGGGCTTGCACGTTTCATAGGCTCCCTTGACGGGGCGGCTTTCCATGGACAGGGAGTAGTCCGCATTGCTGTAGGATTTTGTCTCCCTTGCGGCGAGTCGTTCGCCCGGAGGAAGCAGGGAGGAAACGGGAGCGCGCATTTCCGTCCGTTCCTCAGGCATGTACTTGGAGGGAATGAGCAGTCCTTTTCCGGTATCGTAATAGGCGTAAAGGCTTCCCTGGTCCAGAACCATGTCAAAGTTTTTCTGCCCCCTCCCGCTTTCCGGGCGCGCCTGCGGGCGGCAGTATTCCTGAATTCGGAACGGAGGGCCCTTGATGGCGGAAAGGGAGGTGGTACAGACCAGCCCGTCCACCTTCCTGGTTCCCGTCAAGGTTCTGGTGGGGTTTTTCCGGGCCGCTTCATTATACCGGGGAGTGATGTCTTTTTCCACCGGCGTCCACGTTGTTTTTTCCAGCTCCTTCATCAGGAACGGCCAGAGCATCGCGGCCAGCTTCAGGTCCCGGCGCGCCGCCGTGCCCGTCAGGGAAGCCGCCAGCGCCGCGTCTTCCTCATCCAGGCGGTTCAGCGGAATTTCCACACGTTTCCGCCCCGTTTTAAGCGCCAATCTGGAACCCGTGCAGGATTGAAAACTGCCTTTTACCACGTCTCCGAGCTTGGATATCCATTCCCGTTCGCCCGGAAAGGCATATTCATCAGCCGGCGCACAAACCGCGCCGCACCATACCAGCACAGCAAGCAGAAGGAGTTTCATCGTCAGGGACACAGGGTTGCAACTGCAACCCTAACAACAGGGCCGGCCGGATAAAAGCTTTTAATTGACCGCCGCTGCATCGGGAACCCGGAACAAGAAAGGAGAAAACGGCCTCATCACATGTCATCCGGAGGCCATGCAGGGCCGATAAGGGCCGGAAGGCCCTTTTTCCCGGGCGGGAGACCGTGACAAACCGGGGGGGAATTGGAAGAAGCAGGGGAAACTGAATTTGGCTTACCCGGGAGTGAGGGTCTCCCGCCCCTCATCATTCCCGCCAACCAGGGGCCTCATGCCTCCCTGACCGCGCATCCGGAGAAAATCCTCGGACCGCAGTTATTGCTTCTTCCCTTTTTTAGGAGCCGCCTCTGCCGTTTTAGCGCTTCTTCCCGCGCCTTTCCCGGCAGTTTTGGGCGTCCTGGCCGTTTTGGAAGCCGAAGCTTTTTCCTTGTCTTCCGACTTGGCCGCAGCTTTTTTAGCCGGATATTTCTTTTCCCGGGGCGGGAATTCAAAGCCGATCTTGCCCGTCTTCGCATTGAAGACCAGATAAGCGTCAAACGGGCGCTTGGTGCGCTGGGAGATGAAGCCCTTCATCAGGTCGGACTTTCCTTTCGCCAGAATCTTCAACACCTGGTCCAGCGGGATTTCACGGCCCAGGATGGTGCGGGAAACGGAGACGGCGGCATTTTCCTTTCCAATGGCCAGGGAAGGGACTTTCCAGGCCTTGGCCGTTTCCATCACATCGTGTTCCCCCATGTCCGGGATGGTGACGGAGGCCACTTTCACGGCTTCCTCCGTCCCGGCGGCTTCGTCCTCCTCCCGTGCCGGGAAGTAGAGCGTGGCGCGGAACTTGTCGTTGAGCTCCAGCCCCGCTTCAAAGGGTTTGCCGAACCGGGAGGTGAATCCGTGGAGGATTCCCGTCTTGCCGTCCACAATGAGGGTTTTCAGCTCTTCATCCGTCATGTCGCGGCCGGAGATGACCTTGCGGATGCTGAACTTGCAGGAACGGCAGGAAACGGCGTCCAGCGTGTTTTTCAGGCCGTGGGCATGGCAGGACGGGCAGTCCAGTTCCATTTCCGGCAGTTCCACCTGCTGCTGGGCTTCCCGGAAGTCTTTCACCCTCTTCACGATTTCCCCGGTCAGAGTCTTGATGCCTTCCATGAAGGAGTCCCTCGGCAGGGCGGCCTGCTCCATCTGCTTGAGCTTGTATTCCCATTCCCCGGTGAGGCTGGGGGAGGTAAGCGTTTTCAGCCCGATGCGTTCCAGCAGGGCGATCAGTTCAATCCCGCGGCGCGTCGCCAGAAGCTCGCGGCCGTCACGGACAATGTATTCCTGGGAAATCAGGCCTTCAATGATGGAGGCGCGGGTGGCGGGGGTGCCCAGGCCGCGTTCGCTCATGGCGGCGGCCAGTTCTTCGTCATGCACCAGCTTTCCGGCGCCTTCCATGGCGGCCAGCAGCGTGGCTTCATTATACCGTGCGGGCGGCTTGGTCATGGCGTTGCGGATTTCAATTTCACGCACGGCAGCCTGTTCCCCGTCATGGACGGGCACCAGCTCTTCCTTGGAGGAACTGCCCGCCTTGCGTCCGTAGACGGCCTGCCAGCCCGGTTCCACCAGCACGCGCCCCGTGGTGAGGAAGGCGTCCGTCACGCCGCCCTGGTGGGCAATGAGCGTGGTTCTGCGCGTGTCCTCAAACACGGCGGGGGGGAAAAAGACGGCCAGGAAGCGGGCCATGACCATTTCAAAGAGTTTCTGCGCGTCTCCGGTGAGCTTTTCCATCTTGCCGGTCGGGATGATGGCGAAGTGGTCGCTTACCTTTTTCGTGTCAAACACGCGCCGGTTGGGCTTGATGCGCTTGTTGTCCAGGATGTCCTTCGCAAAAGTGGCGAATTCCGGGTCCTGTTCCGCCACCGTGCCCACGATGCCGTAAACCTTGCCCAGATAGTCCTCCGGCAGGTAGCGGGAGTCCGTACGGGGATAGGTGAGCACCTTGTGCTTTTCATAGCACTCCTGGGCCAGCTGCAGCGTGCGCTTGGCGGAAAAGCCGTAGCGGTTGGCGGCTTCCCTCTGGAGGGAGGTCAGGTCATACAACAGCGGGGCGATGGTTGTGACGGGTTTCTTTTCCTCCGTCACCGTGCCGGATTTGCCGCGGCAGCGGTCGCGGATGACGGTCGCCTGTTCCGGGTCCCAGATGCGTTCCGCGCGGGACTGCGGGTTGTCGTCCTTTTTCCAGTCCCGGTCAATCCAGCGGCCGGAGTAGGAGCCGGACTGCACGCCGAATTCCGCCCACACTTCCGAATAGGGCACCGGTTCAAACGCCTGGATTTCCAGTTCCCTCTGCGTCAGAATAGCCAGCGTGGGAGTCTGCACGCGTCCGGCGGGGGTGACGTTGAAGCCTCCGCGGGATTGCAGGATGGTAAGGGCGCGGGTGCTGTTCAGGCCCACCAGCCAGTCTGATTCGGAACGGCACACGGCGGCGTTCGTCAGGGGCTGCATGTCGGTCTCGCTCCGCATGCTGTGCCACGCATTCAGGATGGCTTCATCCGTCATGGACTGCATCCACAGGCGGCGCGCAGGCTTGGTCCATTTTCCGTAACGCACCAGGTTGTGGAAAATGAGCTCTCCTTCGCGCCCGGCATCGCATGCGTTGACGATTTCCGTCACGTCCTTGCTTTTGGCGAGCTGGAGAACCTTTTTCAGGCGGTCTTCCGACTGCTTGATGGGTTCCAGTTCAAACGTCCTGGGGATGACGGGCAGATAGTCGAACTTCCATGGCAGGGACTTGCCGCCCTCCGTCATGGGCTTCTTCTGTTCCAGCAGGTGGCCCACGGCGGACGTGATGATGGCCCGGTCATTCTGGTAAAACGCGCCGGATTTGTCCCGGGTGAATTTCCCAAGCTCCTTGCCGAGGACTCTCGCCAGATCAGTGGCGACGCTCGGCTTTTCTGCTATAATTAACGTTTTGGACATATCGGCGGCTCGGAAAAATAGAAGTGGTAAACAGTGGCGGCAACCTTTCCCGCATCTGCGGCGCGTTGCATTTGGAGGTGAATTCCTACTCCCCTACCCCCCATGCTTGTCAATAACCAATTATGTATTTACGGGAAAAGCGAGCTTTTATGTCAGAATAACGGATTTTCCCGCCTCCATTTTCCGGAAAAGCCGCGCTGGCACCTTGCCAGCCATCTTACGCCATGCTATTTGTGGGATGATGAAAACGAGCCTTCCTTTCGTCCTGCTTCCCGCCTGCCTCGCGCTGCTGGGGGCCTGTTCCCCCACGCCGTCCGACCGCATCGCGAAGAATATGCAGGCCTATGAACAGCTTCCGAAGGAGCAGCAGGCCAAAGTGGCGCGCGGAGAGCTGGAAAAGGGCATGTCCCCCATGGCGGTCCTGCTGGCATGGGGGGAACCTGAACAGAAGATGGCAGGCCGGATGAACGGGAAGAATACGGAACGGTGGATTTACACGCGGAGCGGCACGGGCTGGTCCGTGGGCCTGGGCGGAGGCGGATTCCGCAGCAGGGATTCCGGGGTAGGCACCGGGATAGGCGTCACGATGCCCCTGGGCAGCCGTCCGCCCGTTTCCTATAATGTCCTGTTTGAAAATGGAAAGGTCATCGGCTGGGAAGCCGTCAATGGCTTTTAAACGGCATTTCCCCGGATAACGCTTTTCCATCCGTTCCGCCCCGGCATCTCCCGCGGGGCGCACCGTTTTTCCTATTTGCCGGCGGCCTTGACGATGGCCTCCACCAGGCCGTTGATGTCGTGCGTTTTCGCGGTAATCGAGGGTGCGCGCCCCAGCTCCTTGAGGGTTGCCGTGGTCACGGGCCCGATGCTGGCGGCCTTGCAGCCGTCCGGCCATGGAAGCCCCAGCTTGAAAAAGTTTTCCGCCGTGGAGGAGCTGGTGAACGTCACGATATCCGCCCCCCGCTCCCGGAAAGCCGCCTGGGCTCCCGCCACGTCCTCCGTTTCCGCTTCCGTCCTGTAGGCGATGCATTCGTCCACAATAGCTCCCAGAGCGGTCAGGCCGTCGTAAATCACGCGCCGCGCTTCCTCCCCGCGCACCCACAGGAACGTGCTGTGCTCAATGGTTCCGATTTCCTCGCGGGCGTCCTTGAAGGCCTTGACGAGTCCTTCCGCCACGAATTTTTTAGGCATGATATCCACGGCCAGCCCATATTCCCGGAGCTTCGCCTCCGTTCCGGGCCCGATGGCCGCAATCCTGGCGCCTCCGATGCTCCGGATGTCCTGGTACACGGCAAAAAACGCCTGGAAGAAGCGTTCCACCCCGTTGGGGCTGGAGAACACCAGCCAGTCATAGGTATGGGCGTGCACCACGCCTTCCGCAAATTCCCGCTTGTTGGAGGGGGGTGCCATGCGGATAGTGGGCATTTCCAGCACTTCCGCACCCAGACGGCGCAGGCGCACGCTCAATTCCCCGGCCTGGGCGCGGGTGCGCGTCACCACGATGCGCTTGCCGAACAGGGGCAGTTTTTCAAACCAGTCCAGGCTGTCGCGTTCCTTCACCACATCCCCGATCACGACCACCGCAGGGGCGCCCAGCCCGGCCTTTTGAACCTTGGCGGGCAGCGTCCGGACAGTGCCCGTGACCGTGCGCTGAATGCCCGTGGTGGCCCACTGGATGGCGGCGGCCGGCGTGGACGGCTCCTGCCCGTATCCGGTCAGGGCTTCGCAGACGTCCGCCAGCTTCTGCATGCCCATCAGCATGATTTTCGTGCCCTGCGCTCCGGCGATTCCTTTCAGGTCCAGGGAAGATTCCTTCTTGTTCACGTCTTCATGGCCCGTGAATACGGTAAATTGCGTGCAGTACTTGCGGTGCGTCACCGGAATGCCCGCATAGGCCGGCCCCGCAATGGCGGAGGTAATGCCCGGAATGACTTCAAACGGCACGCCCGCTTCATGCAGGGCGTCCGCTTCCTCCCCCCCGCGCCCGAAGACGTAGGGATCGCCGCCTTTCAGGCGCACCACTTTTTTCCCGGCGCGTCCCAGCTTGACCAGCAGGGCATTGATTTCCTCCTGCGGCAGGGCGTGGCGGGAAGCCCGCTTGCCCACAAAAATCCTTTCACAGGCGGCAGGAGCCCAGTTCAACAGTTCCGCCGAGCTCAGCGCATCATATACCAGCACTTCCGCCGCTTCCACCAGTTCCCGCCCGCGGACGGTCATCAGGCCGGGATCCCCCGGACCCGCTCCAAGCAAATAAACAATACCCTGTTGCATGCTGTCATTCAACTCCATCACCCGCTTTTTGGCGACAATAAACCCCGCCATGCCCGGATTCATTCCATTGATGGCAGAATTGTCACAAGACATCCACAAAAGATTCTTGTTTTTTGAATAAATACAATTATCACGTATTTATGAATATTTCACGTATACTTACGACCACTCTCGCTGCCGCATTCACCCTTCCGGCTTTGGCGGATATTCCGGCCTCCCGAGTTCCCGCCCCCGTGAAGGAACAGGTGCAGAAGCAGTATCCGAACGCCGGCGCCATCGAATGGGATTTCGACAACGACGAAGACGTTTACGAGGCGGAATTCCACCTCAACGGCCTGGAATACGACGTCAAGCTTTATCCGGACGGCACCGTCTGCCTGATTAAGGCGGACATGCGCCTTCAGGATCTGCCCGCCCCCGTTACGGCGGCCATCGCCCGCGATTTCCCGGGGTACGCTCCCCGCCGCGCCAAGCAGATCACCGCCAGGGGAGCCCTGAAGTACCGGGTGGACTGCCGGTCAGAAACCACCGCCGTCCGCAAACTGGAGCTTTACTATGCCCCGGACGGCAAACTTCTTTCCCAGAAGGCGGACGATTGAATGCACCGTTCTTCCGCATGTTTCCGTATGACAGAAGCCGGGGGAACCTCCCCCGGCGGCTGACACGGCGCCCTCTGGATTCAACAAAGCCTTATGATATAAGGTCAAACTTGCAATGATTGAATTATTCAATACCGACTTCCTTTCCTACACGGCCCAGGCGGCGGAAACCGCCCCGCAGCATTCCTATACCATTTACTGGATGATTCTGCTGGGCTCCATGCTTCTGAGCTGGCTGGTCAGCGCGCGCATGAAGAGCCGTTTCAGCGAATATTCCCAGATTCCCATTCCGGTGACCGGGCGGGAAGTGGCGGAACAGATGCTGAAGGACAACCACATCACGGACGTGAAGGTGATTTCCACCCCCGGCCACCTGACGGACCATTACAATCCGGCGGACAAGACCGTCAACCTGAGCGAGTCCGTTTACAATTCCAACAGCATTGCCGCCGCGGCGGTGGCGGCCCATGAAGTGGGGCATGCCGTACAGCACGCCCAGGCCTATCACTGGCTGGGCCTGCGGTCCGCGCTGGTTCCCATCGTCCAGTTCTCCTCCAATCTGGTGAGCATCGTGCTGATCATCGGCATTATCCTGCTGGCCATGGGCGGTTCCCCGTGGGTGCTGGGGCTGGGCATCGGCCTGTTTGCCATGACCACCATCTTCGCCTTCATCACGCTTCCGGTGGAGTTTGACGCTTCCGCCAGAGCTCTGAAATGGCTGGACCGTTCCCACCTGATGAATTACTTCGACCACGGAAAGGCCAAGAGCGCCCTGTTCTGGGCGGCCATGACCTATGTGGTGGGCGCGCTTTCCTCCCTGGCCATGCTGCTGTATTACGTGTTCATCTTCCTGAACGCGCGCGGCAGGGAATAACCCGGGGCACGGGCGCAGCGGCATACGGGGTTCCAGCCCATGCGGAGAACGAGGCTTTTCAGGCCCTCCCTCCGCAGGAAAACCTCTTTCAGCCTTTTTCCCGAAAGACGGGGAGCACGGAAACGTGCTCCTCTTTTTTAACGCATCAGGCGCGGGCAGCGGTCCCATGCAGGGGTCCGTCTTCCCGCGCCTTCCGCGGCAGGGGTATTCCAGGCGTTTCCGTTCCAGCCTCGTGCCCTATGCTTCTTCCGGGTGTTCCTGTTTCCTCTTTCCGGCTGTCAGGCGGAAGAAGAGGGGAACCAGGAAGATCGCCAGCAGGGTGGCCGTAATGATGCCGCCCAGCACCCCCGTGCCTACGGCGCGCTGCGCGCCCGCCGCCGCCCCGTGGGCGAAGGCCAGCGGAACCACCCCGGCGCCGAACGCCAGGGAGGTCATCAGGATGGGCCTCAGGCGCAGTTTGGCGGCGGCAACGGCAGCTTCCATCACATCCATGCCTTCCCGGTAGAATTCCTTGGCCACTTCCACAATCAGGATGGCATTCTTGGCGGAAAGACCGATGGTCGTAATCAGGCCCACCTTGAAGTAGATGTCGTTGGGCATGTCGCGCAGGAAGACGGCCAGCAGGGCTCCGAGCAGGCCCAGGGGCACCACCAGGATGACCGCCAGCGGAATGGACCAGCTTTCATACAGGGCCGCCAGCACCAGGAAGACGATCAGGATGGACAGGCCGAAGAGCAGCGTGGCCTGGGACCCGGCAAGCTTTTCTTCATAGGACTGTCCCGTCCATTCAAATCCCACGCCCTGCGGCAGGGTGGCGGTAATCTGCTCCAGGGCGTTCATGGCGTCCCCGCTGCTCTTGCCGGGCGCGGAGGAGCCGTTGATGGTGAAGGAGGGGTAGTTGTTGTAGCGCGTGAGCTGCGGGGGGCCGGCCGTCCAGTCCAGCCGGACGAAGGAGGAGAGAGGCAGAAGCTTCCCCTGGTCATTGCGGACATGCAGGTCTTCAATGTCATTGCCGTTCAGGCGGCTTTTTCCGTCCGCCTGCACAATGATGCGGCGCACCTGGCTGTCATGCATGAAGTCCCCCACATAGCTGGACCCGAACATGACCGCCAGCGAATTGCTGATTTCCGTAATGGGCACTCCCATGGAGAAGGCTTTTTCCCGGTCAATGGAGACGTGCAGCCGCGGCGTGTCCGCCTGTCCGGAGAAGTAGACGCCCGTCAGGTTGGGGTCCGCATTGGCGCGGGCCAGGAGTTCGTCCCGGGCTTCCACCATGCGGGCATACCCCAGGCCGCCCTTGTCCTGGAGGCGGAAGTCGAAGCCGGACGTGCTGCCCAGTTCCGGCAGGGACGGCATGTTCAGGGCCATGACCATCATCTGGCGGTCCCCGCCAAAACGGGCGTTGACCCGGTCAATGATCGCCTGGGCGGAGTTGTCCTCTCCGGAACGCTCGTCCCAGTTTTTCAGGCCGACAAACAGCATCGCCATGTTGGTGCCGGTGCCCATGAAGCTGAAGCCGCCCACGGAGTAGGCGTATTCCACCGGTTCATGCTGCATCAGGTAATCCTCCACCTCCCGCAGCCGGGTGCTGGTTTCCTCCTGCAAGGTCCCGGCAGGCAGGGCAACCATCGCCATGAAGTTGCCCTGGTCTTCTTCCGGAAGGAAGGAGGTGGGAAGCGTGAGGTACAGGTAGCCGGCCCCCGCAATGATAAGCACATACAGGAACAGGGAGCGTACGGGGCGGCGGATGATTCCGGATACGGCATTGCCGTACCGGTCCGTGGACCGGTGGATGGTCCTGTTGAACCATCCGAAGAATCCTTTCTTTTCCTGATGCTCCACGGAGGAGGCTTTAAGCATGGCGGCGCACAGAGCCGGAGTCAGGGAAAGGGCCAGAAACGCGGAGAAGGAGATGGATACAATGAGGGTCACGGCAAATTGCCGGTAGATGTTCCCCACCGCTCCGCTGAAAAAGGCCATGGGCACGAACACGGCCACGAGCACGGCGGTGATGCCCACGATGGCGCCTCCGATCTGCTTCATGGCTTTTACCGTAGCGCGCCGGGCGTCCAGCCCCTCCTCCATCATGATGCGTTCCACATTTTCCACCACCACAATGGCGTCGTCCACCAGAATGCCGATGCTGAGCACCATGGCGAACATGGTGAGCATGTTGATGGAGAACCCGGAGAGCCACATCACCGCAAAGGTGCCCAGCAGGGCCACGGGGACGACGAGCGTGGGAATCAGGGTGGCCCGGAAGTTCTGCAGGAACAGGAACATGACCAGGAATACCAGCAGAATGGCTTCCAGCAGGGTTGAAATGACTTTCTGGATGGAGATTTCCACGAAATGGGTGGTTTCATACGGAATCTGGTAGGTGACGCCGGGCGGGAAGTCCCTGGCCAGCTCATCCATCTTGGCCTTGAGCAGGCCCATGGTTTCCACGGCGTTGGAGCCGGGAGCCATCTTGATAGCCATGCCGGTGGCGGTCTGCCCGTTGCAGCGGGAGAAGAACGCGTAGCTGTTGGAGCCCAGCTCCACCCGCGCCACGTCCCCCAGCTTGACGGAGGAACCGTCTGAAAGCGTTCTCAGCGCAATGGAGGCGAATTCCTCCGGCGTGCGGAAGGCTTCCTCCGCCACCACGCTGGCGTTGATGGGGGCGGATTTGGAAACGGCCGCCCCCCCGATGTCACCGATGATGATGCGCTCGCTCTGGGCGGCCACGGCATTCACGATGTCCGTGGGCGTCAGCCCCAGCGCTTCCAGCTTTTCCGGATCGGGCCAGATGCGCATGGACGTTTCCGCGCCGAAGAGCTCCACGCGCCCGACGCCTTTCACACGCTTCAATTCAGGGATGATGCGCGCGGAAGCCCATTCCCCCAGTTCCGTATCATTCAGGTTCCCCGTGGAGGAAAGGGAGATCATCGCCTGAATGTTGTTGGAGGATTTTTCCACGAACACTCCTTCCTTCCGGACAGATTCCGGCAGGCGGGATTCCACGATTTTCAGCCTGTTCTGCACTTCCACGGCGGCAATGTCCGGGTCCGTGCCCTGCGTGAACGTGGCGGCGATTTCCACCGCGCCGTCGGAACTGCTGGTGGCGGACATGTACATCAGGCCGGGAGCTCCGTTGATTTCCTTTTCAATCACGGCGGTGACGGCTTCCTCCGTATCCTGGGCGGAGGCCCCCGGATACGTAGTGCGCAGGGTAATGACCGGCGGAGCGATGTCCGGGTACTGGGCAATAGGCAGGCTGGGAATGGCCAGCAGCCCGATCAGGGAAATCAGGAGGGCGACTACCCAGGCAAAAATGGGGCGGCGTATAAAGAAATCAGGCATAACGGGTTATTGCTGGGCGTTGGATTGCGGCTGGGGCGCGGCGCTGCGGACCTTCATGCCGGGCCGGAGGGACATGATGTGGCTGACGGCCACCTTGTCCCCGTCCTTGAGGCCTTCCGAAACCAGCCATTCCCGGCCGTTCAGCGTATCCGCCTTCACGGGGCGCATTTCCAGCACGCCTTCCGGGCCCACGACAAAGACGGAAGCCCCCTGCGCGGTGCGGATGACGGCGTCCCGGGGAATGGCGAACACGTTGTCCCGCACCGCCTTCTCAAATACCACGCGCACATAGGCGCCGGGCAGAAGCTCATAGTCCGGATTGGGGAACTGGGCCCGCATTTCAATGGTGTCCGTATTCGGGTCCACCGCCATGTCGGAAAAGATGATCTTGCCGGAATGGGGGTATTCCTCCCCATTGGAGAGCAGCAGGCGCACCTTGATTTCACCCAGCGGCACTCCCTTCCACAGGCCGGACACCACGGCGCGGCGCAGGCTGCTGTACTGGGAGGCCGGCTGGCAGAAGCGGACATAGATGGGGTCTATCTGCTCAATGGTGGTCAGGTGCGTGAATTCGTTCTGGTTGGCAAATGCCCCTTCCGTCACCAGCGCGCGGCGCACGCGGCCGGAGATGGGCGCTTCCACCCTGGTGTATTCCAGATTCAGGCGGGCCTGCTCCAGAGACGCGGCGGCGGCGGCATATTCCGCCCTGGCCCGGTCTTCCTCCGCCATGGCCTGCTTGTGCTCCCGCACGCTGACGGCGCCCTTGGCCACCAGGGAGGAATAGCGGGCGGCCTTGTCCTCCGCATCCGCCAGCACGGCCTTGGCGCGCGCTACCGTGGCCTTGCATTCGTCCAGCACGGCCTGGAGCGGAGCCGGATCTATCTTGAAGAGAAGGTCGCCCGGGCGGACCGTCTGCCCTTCCTGGTAGCAGCGTTCCTGAATGATTCCCGTCACGCGGGCGCGCACTTCCGCCTGGAGGTACGCCTCCATGCGGCCGGGAAGGTTGGCGGTTACGGGAACCTGGGTGCCGTGCACCGTGAGAACGGCCACTTCCGGCACGATTTCTCCGGGAGAACCGGCGGCCGGATTTTCATCCCCCTGCCGGCAGGAGGAGAGAGCTGCCAAAAGGGTGGTGCAGAGAAGAAGGAGACTAGTTGTTTTCATCAGTAATCATGCTTTATAAGACCTCAAGAAACCCCGGAACCACGCTTCCGACAAGACCGGGGATTTTTCAATTGCCATAAGATGTAAAGTATCCCATAATGGGAGAGTCAAGAGGCAATGAAAAGATTAAGTGGAGCGGCTTTTTATCATTTGTTGTAAGCTGCTGGCAACAAGAATCAAATGAATGACGCGACGATTTCGTCTTCAGGAAGATTTCTCTTGCATGCAGCAGCCGTTTCCGCCGGGCGCGCCTCCGGCGGGAAAAAATCAGTTTCCACGCCAACCGCAATACAGGATGGACAAGCAGAATTTACTAACCATAGGCAATCTGTCCAAACAGACCGGCGTACATATTAAATCACTCCGGTATTACGAGCAGCTGGGGATTCTGCGCCCGGCCCATACGGACCCGGATACAGGCTACCGTTATTACACCCTCTCCCAGATTCCCGTGGTGGACGCCATCCGCGCCTGCACCTTCCTGGACATTCCCCTGAAGGAGTTCACCTCCTTTCTGACCGAGGACCAGCAGAGAATCCATTACAAGAAGCTGATTTCCCACGGCACCATGCTGGCGCACCAGAAAATCAGGGACATTCAGGAGAAACTGCACCTGCTGGAAAAATTCCAGAAGCAGATGGACCGGATGGAAGGCCTCCGGCGCCATGAGGGGCAGACCGTCCACGCCCTGCCGGAAAAATATTGCTGGACGGCTCCCTATGCCGGAAAACAGCACAGCACGGATTACAATGTACTCATCACCAACATGTTTGATGACATTAACCGCAATGAGCTGAGGCTGGGCGCGGAAGCCGGACTCCTTTCCTTCCACCGGAGCTCCGGAACGGAAAGGTTCCTGTATGTGGAGGTGGAAGCGACCAAAAGGGACGCCCGGCAGTTAAAGGAAGTCGTGCGCCTGCCTGCCGCCTCCTTCCTCTGCTCCATCAGGAAGGAAAGCGATATCGGGAAGGCCCCCCTGGTCTTTCCCGAACTTTTTGCGCAGGAGTATGATAAAATCATCATGGAAACGGAATTGTTTTCCGGAGACTACGATGTGGTGCATCCCAAATTCGAACTGAGATGCTCCCTTCCGCCGGAAGGGAAGTGAACCGGGGGATTTTTTCCGGAACAGGCAATGGGTGAAGAGGATGTAAAAAACGCCTTTCGGGAACCGGAGTTCCCCGTCCGCGCCCCTGCCGCCCTGCGGTGCAGCCGGAACGTCCGTTCAGGCCCGCAGGCATGAAGTCTCCGGAAGTTTCATGAAATGGCATTGCATTTCCCCATGCAGCATATAAAATAATGGGGTGGCACATTGCGACACTACACAACCGGACTTGAAGGAAAGCGCCGTCAAGGCTTACAAGGCCATGTTGCTGGCGCGGGCCTTTGACACCAAAATTTCCAGCCTGTATAAAGCGGGCAAAATCACGGGCGGCGTTTACCTGGGCCGCGGGCATGAAGCGATTGCCGCCTGCGGCGGCGTTTTCCTGACCGCCGGGTATGACGTGATCGCCCCGTTCATCCGGGAACAGGCGGCGCGCATCACCTGGGGGGAACCGATCATTGAAGCGGCCCGCTCCTACCTGGGCTCTGCCCTGGGCTATATGAAGGGACGGGACGGGAACGTCCACCGCGGACTGCCGGCGGAAGGCTACATGGCGCCCATCAGCCATCTGGGCAGCACGGTGGCCTTCGTCATCGGCTGCCTTTTTGCCAAGCGGCTGGACGGCAAGCTTCCCGGCCCCGTAGGCGTGGCCTTCTGCGGAGACGGCACCACGTCCACAGGCGCCTTTCACGAAGCCGCCAACATGGCGAACGTGGAACAACTGCCGCTGGTGCTCGTGGTGACCAACAATCAATTCGCCTATTCCACTCCCAATGTCCGTGAATTCGGGGAAGCCTCCCTGGCGGACAGGGGCCGCGGCTACGGCTTCACCGTGCATGAAACGGACGGCACGGACTTCATGGCTACGCTGGAAGCCTTCCGCACCGCCGTCAACAACGCGAGGGAAGGCAGGGGCCCCCAGTGGGTGCTGGCCAAGACCCTGCGCATGTGCGGCCACGGGGAACATGACGACGCCTCCTACATCCCCAGGGAATTGAAGGATGAGTACGACAAAAAAGACCCCGTCACCGTCGCGGAACGGCAACTGCTGGAAGCCGGCTGGCTGACGCCGGAAGAAGTGGCGGACCTGAAAAAGCAGTATGCCGATGAAGTCCAGCTGGCCGTGGCTACTGCGCAGAGGGAACCGGAGCCGGACCCCTTCCGGGAGGACTGGAACGCCACGGTGTGGAGACCTTATTAAGCCTGCAAACGGAATATTCCCATGAGCGTAACATACATTGATGCCATTCACGACGCCCAGAAAGACCTGCTTGCGGAAGACAAGGACGTCTTCCTGTACGGACAGGACATAGGCGTTTTCGGCGGCGCTTTCAAAGCGACCAAGGGCCTCAAGGAGCTGTTCCCGGACCGCGTGATTGACGCCCCCATCAGTGAGGACGCCATGGCCGGCATGGTCACCGGAGCCGCCGTCATGGGCAAGAAGCCCATCATGGAAGTCCAGTTTGCCGACTTCAGCACCATTGCTTTCAACCAGATCGTCAACATGGCGGCCACCCATTACTACCGCACGGGCATTCCCGCCAACATCACGGTGCGGCTGCCCTGCGGGGGAACGCCCGGCACGGGTCCCTTCCACAGCCAGAGCCTGGAAGCCCTGTTCGCCCACTATCCGGGCCTGCACGTCATGACCCCGGCCACCGTGGCGGACGCCTACTGGATGCTGCGCCAGGCCGTGGAAGTGCCCGATCCCGTCATCTTCCTGGAACACAAGTTCCTGTACCGCTGGCTGAAGGCGGAGGACAACTACCGGGAAGCCCCGGTGATTCCCTTCGGCATGGCCCGGATCGCCCGCACCGGAAAGCACGCCACCGTAGTGGCGTACAGCGCCATGGTGCCGGAAGCCGTGCGCGCGGCGGACCTGCTGGCGAAGGAGAGCGGTTATGAAGTGGAAGTAGTGGACCTCCGCACGGTGCGCCCGCTGGACATGGACACCGTCATCGCCTCCGTAGCGCGCACTGGCCGCGTCCTGGTCGTCGGGGAAGACTTCCCGTGGGGGGGCGTCACGTCGGAAGTCGTTTCCCGCATCGTGGCGGAAGGCTTCCATCTGCTGGACGCTCCGCCCCAGCGGCTCAACGCCAGGGACACCCCCATCCCCCAGCATCCCAACCTGTGGAAGGCGCACCGCCCTACGCTGGAATCCATCGCCGCCTCCATCCGCCATCTTTTATCCATCTGATTCAACCCAGTTTCCACCATGCCTAAAGTACCCATTCTGATGCCCCAGCTCGGGGATTCCATTGCGGAAGCCACCGTGCTGCGCCTGCTGGCGGCCCCGGGCGACACCGTAGAAGCCGACCAGGAAATCTTTGAGGTAGAGACCAACAAGGCCACCATGGGCGTCACCACCATGTGCGGCGGCGTCCTGAGCGACGTGTTTATCAAGGAAGGGGAATCCATCGTGGTCGGCGCCTGCATGGCCATGATTGACGCCACGGAAGAGGAAATTGAGCGTTCCGGGGCCACCCCGGCCGGTGACTCCACCCAGCCTTCCCTTCCGGCCAGCCCGGAATCCGTGCCCCAGCGCGTCCCGGACGCTTCCGCCCGGGAGGAAAAGCCCGCCGGGGTCCACTTTGGCCTGACGGGGGAATCCTACCAGGAAAACGGCACGGACCTGAAAGTCCAGCCCAGCGTGCGCGGCCTGCCGGTGCCCGCCGGCATGAAAGGCGCGCACTACATGTCCCCCCGGATGAAGGCGCGCATGGATGAACTAGGCATGAGCGCCTCGGACATCGCTTTCATCTCCGGCTCCGGAGCCGGAGGACGGGTCACCATTGACGACCTGGAGGAATTCCTGGAATACGTGAGCCAGTGGCCGCACCGCAAGGCCTCCTCCATGCGGCTGGCCGTGGCGGACGCCATGCGCCGGAGCTGGACGCGCCCCCTGGCCTCCGCCGGGCGCCCCGTGTTCATGGACCCCCTCATCAAGCACAGGCAGCATTCCCCGCTGCGGCCCGGCATCACCCTGTACTTTGCCCGCGCCCTGGCCCTGGCCCTGGCGGAAAGCCCGGAATGCGCCGGCTACCTGGTGGGGGAAAACATCCTTTCCCCCAAAACCATTGACATCGGCATCGCCGCCCAGGTGGCAGACGGAGTGATGGTTCCCGTGCTGCGCCGCGTGAACGAACGGACGATGGAAGAACTGCTGGAAGACTACAACAGGCTGATCGCCCAGGCGCGCCGCCGCAGGCTGGCCCCGGAAGACAGCACGGGCGGCATCGCCACAGTCACCAACTTCGGCGGCTTCGGGCTCACCTTTGCCGCCCCCATGCCCATGCCCAGCGAATCCATCATCCTGGGGGTGGGAGCCGTCACCAAGACCCCGGTCTGGAGCGACGAGGTGGAGGCGTTCATTCCCATCTCCAAGGCCAACATCGTGGCTACGGGGGACCACCGCGTGGTGGACGGCGCGGACATCGGCCGCCTGCTCAAGCGCGTGGCGGAACTGCTCCAGCGCCCGGAATACCTGTAACCCGCTCCGTTCCCACACGCTTTACGCCGCATGACGACAGACCCACCCGTACTAGGCCTGGTAGCCGGAGACGGCGTCTACCCGGAATACATCGTCCGGGGGGCGCGCCGCCGGACGCCGGAGCTGCGCATCGTGGCCGTGGGCTTCAAGGGGGAGACCAATCCCGCCGTCATTCCCCTGTGCGACGCTTACCAGGAATTCAGCGTGGGCCAGATCAGCAAGCCGTTCTCCTTCCTGAAAAAGCACGGCGTGCGGAACGTCATCATGGCGGGAGGCATCAACCCGAAGAACATTCTCTCCCTCCGTCCGGACCTCCGCGCCCTTTCCGTGCTGATGCGCATGCCGGAGAAAAACGCGGACTCCCTGCTGGGGGCCGTCATCACGGAGGCGGAAAAAGAAGGCTTCACCATCCTCCCCGCCTTCACCTACATGGAAGAGCACATGCCGCAGCCGGGCCACATCGCCGGACCGCGTCCCTCGACCGAACAATGGGAGGACGCCGTTTTCGGCATGCAGATGGCCAAGGAAATCAGCCGCCTTCACATCGGGCAGTCCGTCGTCGTGCACGGAGGCACCGTAGTTGCCGTGGAAGCCATTGAAGGCACCAACAACTGCATACGCCGCAGCGGCGAGCTGGGCAACGGCAAACCCGCCACACTGGCAAAAGTGGCGCGCCTGGGGCATGACATGCGCTTCGACATTCCTACGATCGGCCCCGTCACCATTGAGACGTGCGCGGAATGCGGCGTCAGGCAAATCGCCCTGGAAGCGGGCAAAACCATTCTGCTGGAGCGTGACCGGGTGGCGGAACTGTGCAAAAGGCACAAAATCAGCCTGCATGCCATGGACGCTTCCGGGGAGGGCTGCCCTCAACCGGAAAATCCCGCCCAATAAAAATCCCCTCGTCCGGAAACCCGGACAAGGGGAAATCATGCCGCATACGGGATGCAGAATAGAAAACGGCTTATTCAACCGCCGGAATTAAGCGTTTTTGTCCTTGTCCATCATGGACTTGGCCTTGTCACTTACCCCGGAAGCCATATCCTTGACGCCTTCCTTGCTCTTTTCGTAGGCGTCTTTCATTGCCTTCTTGCCTTCTTCCATCTTGCCGGAAGCGGCATCTTTCGAGCATCCACAGCCTTCATGCATATGGTTCATATGATCTTTGGAGTCACACATAATAAATAAATGGTTTGTATTTTAATCGTTTGAGTTAACCGTTTTTCGCAGCGTCGCCAATGGCTTCGGCCTTATCGGCAGCCCTGTCCGCCGCATGGTCCACGGCTTCCTTGCTGTCTTGGTAAGTATCCTTGACGGCTTCCTTGCTCTTTTCGTAGGCGTCCTTCGCCGCTTGCTTGCCTTCCTTCATTTTTTCGGAAGCGGCGTCCTTGGCGGCTTTGGCGCCCTTTTTCATGTGTTCCTTGGCTTCAGCCATGTCCTTGTCACCCTTGGTGCAGGAACCGCTGTTGCAGGCGCTCTGCGCCAGGGCCACTACCGGAACTGCAACGGCTACCGCTGCTATAGCATATATCAATTTTTTCATGACGTTGTTCTATTTGGATTCATTCCAATAGACTCTTTCTTCATGAAAATCTATGAATACAGTCGTGTCATTCTGCGTTCACTCCTGCAAATCAAAAGCCATAAACGCCGCGGAGGCAACGCAGTCCCGGCACGGAACGCAGCCTTCTTTTTTCAGCTCCCTGCAATGGGAATAACCCAGCTTCTCCACAAACCGCCGCTTCAGCTCCTCCCTTGACTGCACGGGCGTGCACAGGAGCGCTCCATACAAGGCGCCGCATACCCCGTCAGGCGCTCTTCCCGTGCCGCACGCGGAGACGGCTTCCAGCAAATCCTCCCTTCCCAGGGCTGCGCAAACGGCCTGGGCGCAATTGTGGCGCCAGGGTTCCGTGCGGAAGGTGGACAGCGCCTTTTCTTCAACGTTCATGCCCCCACTGTAGGCCCGGCCCCCTTCCGGGTCAAGAGCCCCGTCCCGCCTTACCACCTGCAAACTCCGCCGCCGTATTCCGGGTGAGGAAAACATAACCCCTCCGGAAAACCGCCGGCAGCGGCGTTTACTTCCCGGCAAGCCGGCGGCTGGTCTCCAGGCGCGCAGCCAGCTCCTCAAAGGGGACGGTCCCGTCCAGGCAAAGGCTCACCCAGCTTTTCTTATTCATGTGGTAGGCCGGAAAACGGCTGTGATGGTCCACAAGGCCCTCGAGCTCCCCAGGGCGGACCCGCAGATTCAGCACCTCCACCCTTTCCCTGGAACTGCCGCCCAGTTTCAACCGCGGCACAGCCAGAAAAACGGCATACCATTTTTCCGTGTCCTTCCGCCGCACGACAGCGCTTCCCGGCGACTTCCTCCACAGGAATTCCAATTCATCCCCGTAAGCCTCCCGGACGTGCGCGACGAGGCTCCGGGCAGGATCGCCCTTGAAGAAATCAGGTTCAAAGCAGCACTCCGCCACATGCCACAGCTCTTCCTCATATTCCCTGCGGAGCGCCCTCTCCCGCAACCTGTCCGCCTCTCCCTGAGCAAGATGAGGAATACTCTTCCCGTCCGCATCACGCACCGTTACGCTGACGGAACCCTCCGCATGTATTTCAAATTCCATACAGAGCTGCCCGTTCAGCAGCTTTGTCCGGTACAGAAAACCATTTTCCCCGCGAACGCAGCCGAAGGGAGGCAATTTTTCCTCACACAACCTCCTGTCCCTGAAAACGCGTTCCACGGCTTTCTCATACCAGCTTTTCCGGGGAATGCGGCGAAAGAACATGAGGAAAAGAAGTTAAAGGAGATGGAAGGATGGAAAACGCCAGCTGCGCCCCTGCGGGCGTGCAGAACCCGGCCAAGCCATGATAAATCCGCACGGGAACGGTACAAGGCCAAAATAACCTGCGCCCCATGTCCGGGGCGCCCGCATCGGGAAAAGAGTTTTTACCTCCCCGTCAGCACATACCACACGAACAGGCTGTTATGCTTCACGTACCGCTTGAGCAGCCTGCCCGGCTCCCGGTAAATGCGGTATAGCCATTCCAGGCCGTTTTTCTGCATCCACCGGGGCGCGCGCTTCACCGTTCCGGCATGGAAGGCGAAGGCCGCTCCCACGCCCACATAAACCGCGGGAGGCAGCAGCTCCTTCTGCTCCGCCATCCACCGCTCCTGCTTGGGGCAGCCCAGGCCCACCCACACCACATTGGCCCCGCTTGAGGCAACCGCCTCCCGCATCTCCCTCCGGTCTTCCTCCGTCCAGGAACGGAATGGCGGGGAATGCACGCCGGCCAGATGAAAAGCCGGGTACTTCTCCTTCAATGCGGACGCCAGGGTCTCCAGCGTCCCTTCATCTCCGCCCAGCAAAAAATGGCGCAGACCCGGATACTCCGCATTCGCCCGCACCAGGGCTTCCATCAGGTCCGGCCCGCTCACGCGTTCGGCGCTCCTTTCCCCTGCGGGAAGGCCCCTGTTCAGCTTCCACACCACAGGCATTCCGTCCGGGCAAACCACGTCCATCCGTTCCAGCACGGCCCCATAACCCCGGTCATGAACGCCGAGGGTTATCACGTGCGCGTCCGCGGCGGCCACCAGGCACGGGGCCTGCGCTTCCAGGGCACGTTCCGCCAGGGCAGAGCTCATTTCCTCCACGGAGCTGACGGCCACGGAAAAGCCGAACACCTTTCTGGTCTCGCACGGCATCCGCGCGCCGGGCTGGTCAGGATTGTTTGCAGCAGTCATGGCCTGATGGAAATGAAGGGTGAAAATCACGGCAGGGACAGCCTCAGCCCGTCGTAGGCAGGCATGACGTTCTCCGGCAGCTTGCCGGAAAGAATCTCGTAATCCATGTCGTGGGACATATGGGTCAGCACGGCGCGCCTGGGCCGGATGGCGGCAATGGCGGCCAGGGATTCCTTCAGGCACAGGTGCGTGGGGTGCAGATGATAGCGCAGCCCGTCAATAATCAGCAGGTCAACCCCTTTCATGGCCTCCAGGGAGGCCTCCGGGATGCTTTTCACATCCGGCATGTACGCCAGCCGCTGCCCTTCCGCCTCCAGCACGTAGGCATAAGTCTCCACTCCGGCATGCATTACGGGAAGAGGCGTCACCAGCACATTCCCTACACGGAACGGCTCCGTCACCTCGTGAGGTTCCGGCCTGACATAGCCGCTCCGGGCCGTTTTGGGTTCAAACGCCCAGCCGTACATGGTCCGCAGGGCTTCCATCGTCTGCGGTGAGGCGTACAGGGGCAAGCCGCCGGACCTGCGCCAGCAGAAGGCGCGCAGATCGTCAAAGCCGCCCACGTGGTCCACATGGGCGTGCGTGTACAGCACGGCGTCCACGTCCGTGATGTTTTCCCGCAGGGCCTGCTGACGCAGATCCGGGGAGGAATCCAGCAGAATGCGGGTGCCCGCGGCCTCCACGTAAACTGAAGAACGCAACCGCTTGTTTCTGGGGTCCGGGGACGTGCAGACCGCACAGGAGCAACCTATCTGCGGAACTCCGGTGGACGTTCCGGTGCCCAGAAAGAGAATGTTCATCACAGAGGTCATGATTGCGTTTAGAGCAAATGATGCCATAATGCATTCAAAATCCAAAGCCCGAATGCTTACATTGCTGAAAATTAGAAACCTGGCCCTCGTGGACCAGCTGCTCTGGGAACCCAGCTCCGGTTTCATCTGCATCACGGGGGAAACGGGGGCGGGCAAATCCGTCATCATCGGCGCCATACGGCTGGCGCTGGGGGAACGCGCGGACAAAACGCTCATCCGGTCCGGAGAACAGCAATGCAGCGTGGAAGCCGTGTTCCATCTGCCGGAATCCTCCCCCGTGCACGGCATTCTGAACGAACACGGCGTGCCGCCCTGTGAAGACGGCAACCTGATTATCAAGCGCATTATTTCCTCCACGGCCAACCGCCAGTTCCTGAATGACAGCCCGTGCACCCTGAACCTGCTGCGGGAGGCGGGCGCCTGCCTGGTGGACATGCACGGCCCCAGCGACCACCGCTCCCTGATCTCCCAGGAGAGACAGCTTTCCCTGCTGGACGCCTTTGGGGAGCACGCCCCCCTGCTGCACGCCTACGCGGACGCGTGGCGGCAATGGCAGGACGCGCGCCGGGCCTATGACGACCTGGAGCATGCGGAAGCGGCCACCGCGCGGGAAATAGAGCTGCTGCGCCACCAGGTGGACGAGATAGACGCCGCCGCCTTTACGCCGGAGGAAGTGCTCACGCTGGAAGAACGCTGGCAGCGCGCCCGCAACGGCACCAGGCTTCAGGAACAGGTTTCCAGAATGCTTGCCATGCTGGAGGAAACGGACGTGCCCGGCCTGGGTTCCCAGTTGAGGGAACTGACCCGGGCGGCGCACGAACTGGAACGCATGGACGCCTCCACAGCCGCGTGGCTGGCCCCGCTGGCGGAAGTGAATCTGGAGCTTAAGGAAATTGAAGGACGCCTGGCGGATTATTCCTCCGAGCTGGATTGTGATCCCCGGGAGCTCTTCCAACTGGAGGAGCGCATCAACCTGCTGGAATCCCTGAAAATGAAATACGGCCCTTCCTTTGAAGACGTCTGCGCCCGGAGGGAGGAGGCGGCCCACCGCCTGGACCGCATCGAGCACCGCACGGAACGCCTGGAAGAACTGCGGACCTCCATGGCCGTCCTGCGCAAGCAGGTGGACGCCGCCGGACAGGCCCTGACCAAAGCGCGGCAGGCATCCGCGCCCAAACTGGCCTCCTCCATCGTCAGGCACTCCCGGGAACTGGGCTTCCGCCAGGCCGTCTTTGAAGTAGGGCTCTCCCCCCTCCAGGAACCCGGCTCCCAGGGAATGGAAACGGTGGAATTCCTGTTCGGCCCCAATCCGGGCGAACCCTCCAAGCCTCTCCGGCTGATTGCCTCCAGCGGGGAGCTGGCGCGCATCATGCTGGCGATTAAAAGCGCCCTGGCGCACAAGGACTCCACCCCCCTGCTGGTATTTGACGAAATAGACGCCAATGTGGGCGGGGAAGTGGCGCGGGCCGTCGGCTTCAAGATGCAGCAGCTCGGGAACAGGCACCAGGTCATCTCCATCACGCACTTTCCGCAGGTGGCGGCCCTGGCCTCCCATCACTACCTGGTCCAGAAGGCTTCCGCGGGCAACCGCACCATCTCCTGCTTGCGGGAGGTGAGCCATGAAGACCGGATAGACGAGCTGGTCCGCATGCTGGGCGGCGGCGGGGACCACGCCCGCACGCTGGCCCAGGCCCTGCTGCAGCCCTCCTGAACGGAGGGCGCCAAAAAGGAAGAGGCCGCCTTATTTTTCCAGACGGGGCTTGAAGCCGCGCAGCCGCAGGGAATTGAACACCACGCACAGGGAGCTTAAACTCATGGCCCCGGCGGCAATCATGGGATTCAGCGTAAGGCCGAAGGCCGGATACAGGCACCCGGCGGCCAGCGGAATGCCGATGATGTTGTAAAAGAAGGCCCAGAAGAGGTTCTGCCTGATGATGTGCAGGGTGGTGCGGCCCAGTTGAAGGGCTTCCGCCACGCCCACGGGATTGCTCTTCATCAGCACGATGTCGGAGGACTCCATCGCCAGCTCCGTTCCGGACTTCATGGAGATGCCCACCCGGGCGCAGGCCAGCGCCGGGGCGTCGTTCACGCCGTCCCCCACCATCGCCACCTTGTCCCCGCGTTCCTCCATCTTCATCACATGGGAGGCCTTCTCATCCGGAAGCACGTCGGAAATCACTTCATCAATATGCAGTTCCCCGGCCATGTGCCGCGCCGTGGCGGCATTGTCCCCCGTCAGCATGACCACGCGCAGGTTCATCCGCTTCAGATAATCCACCGCCGCCCGGCTGTCCGGTTTCAGGGAATCCGCCACCATGATCACTCCCGCAGGGCGGTCTCCCCTCCCTACATACAGCGGGGACGCGCCCTGCCGCATGAACTCCCGGAGGCGGCCTTCCTCCTCCTTCCAGGAGATGCCCTTGTCCTGCATGAAGCCGGGATTGCCCACCGCATAGGGCACGCCGTCCACTACGCCGGAAATGCCGCGGCCCGGCACAACGGACAAATCCGCCACGGCGCGGATGGGGAGTTCCAGCAGCCTGGCGTGTTCATAAACGGCTTTCCCTACCGGATGTTCCGATCCCTGCTCCAAAGCCGCCGCCATTTCCACCAGTTCATCCGCATTCATGCCCGGCTCCGGCAGAACGGCCACCACACGGGGCTCCCCTTCCGTCAGGGTGCCCGTCTTGTCAAAAACGACGGTATCCACGCGGCTCAAAGCCTCCAAAGCTCCGGCGGACTTGCACAGGATGCCCAGCCGCGCGCCCCTGCCCGTCCCTACCATGATGGCGATGGGCGTGGCAAGCCCCAGAACACAGGGGCAGGAAATCACCAGCACCGCAATCGCCCTGGCAAGGGCGAAGGAAAATCCCTCCCCGGCAGCCAGCCACGCAACCAACGACACCAGGGCAATGGCAATCACCGCAGGGACAAAGAAATAACACACCCGGTCCGCCAGCCGTGCAATCGGAGCCTTGGACTGGCTGGCCTCCTCCACCAGGCGGATCATGCGGGCCAGCGTGGAGTCCCTGCCCACGCGTTCCGCACGTACCTTGAGATACCCGGCCCGGTTGAACGTGCCGCTGATCACCCGGTCTCCCGCCGTCTTGTCCACCGGCATGCTTTCCCCCGTCAGGTCCGATTCATCCAGCGCGGCCTGCCCTTCTTCAATGACGCCGTCCACCGGAATCCTCTGCCCGGTTTTCACCACCACCAGGTCCCCGGAATGAAGTTCATCCAGCGGGACGGCGCGCTCCGCGCCGTCATGCCAAACCAGGGCCTCCTGGGGAACCAGCTTCACCAGCCCTTTCACGGCGGCGTTCGTCTTGCGGTAGGAACGGCGTTCAAGATATTTCCCCAGGGAAATCAGGGTGACGATCATGGCCGCGGATTCAAAATACAGTTCCATTCCGTCCACGTTGGCGCCCTGCCACAGCGCCGCAATCAACAGATACAGCCCGTACAGGAAGGCGGAACCGGAGCCGATGGCGATCAGGGAATCCATATTGGGAGACAGCGCGGCAAGCTGGCGCACGCCGTTGATTAAATAATGCCGGTTCAGCCACAGAATCGCGGCCGCCAGAATGCACTGCGCCCACAAATTCATCCAGAGCCCCCAGCCCCCTCCCGGAACGGGCCAGTGCCACATGGGCCCCATGGACAGATACATCAGAGGCGCCAGCAGCAGAACGGACCAAACGAGACGGGAGCCTCCCGTTTCCTCCTGCCCCTGGCTTTCCTCCCCATCCGCACCGGAAAACGGTTCCTCCCGCCAGTCCGCCAGGTGGAAGCCGGCTTTCTCCACTACGGACGCAATGCGCCCCCTGGCGGGCGAATCGGGCTTTTCAAACAGAACGGTCATCCGCCCCGTCAGCAAATTCAGCTCTACGCGCTCCACCCCCTCCAATCCCTCCACGGCGCGCTCCACCTTGGCAGCACAACCGGCGCAATGCATGCCGGAAACAAGATAGTTCTTTTCTTCCATTGTCGTTAAAACGGAGTGTTTGATTTTCCGGGACCAAAGAAGGCTCCCATGTTGTTAGGTGAAACTAATCCCATCAATCCCGTTTCTCAAGCCGCTTTCGCGGCTTCACCCTTTTCCAATAAAAAATGACAAAAAAACGCCCGCGGCCCCGTAACAGTAACAAACACCTTCATCCCTTCATGATGACCGCTCCCACCCTGTTCCGAGTCCTGGCCTGCACGGCCCTGTTGTCCGCCCCCCTCCATGCCCAGCTTTACACCCTGCACGGGGACGGCGTCAAAAAAACCGAGAGGGTGGTGGAAAAAGCGGATTATTCCGATTACGAACTCGTCTGGCACGACGAGTTCGACAAGGACGGCCGCCCGGACCCCGCCAAGTGGAATTACGAACACGGATTCGTCCGCAACAAGGAGGAACAGTGGTACCAGCCGGAAAACGCCCGGTGCGAGGACGGCATGCTGATTATTGAAGGCAAAAAGGAAAAACACGCCAATCCCCATTATGACCCGGCGGGAAAGAATTGGCAGACGACGCGCAAGGAAGCGGATTACACCTCCGCCTCCCTGACCACGCGCGGCAAGTTTTCCTGGCTGTACGGGCGGTTTGAAATCCGGGCCAGATTCAGCCCGCGGGAGGGCATGTGGCCCGCCTTCTGGACCATGGGCGTCAAGGAAGGATGGCCCATGTGCGGGGAAATAGACATCATGGAGTACTACCAGTCCACCTACCTGGCCAACCTCTGCTGGGCCTCCCCCAAAAAACACGTGGGCAAATGGAGCACTACCTACACGCCGCTCAAATGGCTCCAGGAAAGGCATGCGGACTGGGCGGACAGCTTCCATGTCTTCCGCATGGACTGGGATGAAAAGGAAGTGCGCCTGTATGCGGACGACATCCTGCTGAACAGGACGCCCCTGGACAACACCGTCAACGCCGTTTACAAGGAAGTCGCCAATCCCTTCCGTCAGCCCCATTTCATCATCCTGAACCTGGCCATGGGCGCCACAGGAGGCGATCTGAATAAACTGCCCCTGCCCCAGAAGTATGAAATAGATTACGTCCGCATATACCAGAAGAAGGATTCCCCCCACAAGGGCACCATTCCCTACCGGACAGAGAAGAAAAAGGATGCTCCCGTGGAACTGTCCCGCCTTCAGAAAGCGCTAGACGAATAGGGAAACGTGAACGGCCAGGGGCGCATGGAACGGATAGAGCAAAAAGAGAATTCCGGCTTCGCCGTATCCGTAAGGTCCATCCAGTTTCTTTAACCCCTTCCAATTCATATAAAAGTCCCTGCCTTCGGGAACGGGGGCGGCCTGTTACTCGGCAGCCTTCCCCTTGAGCACCAGGAGAATGTGTTCCGCCATGAGGGCGTGCCCTTCCGCATTGGGGTGCACGCCGTCCACCAGCAGGGCGCCCTTGTCCTTCATCACCTTGTTGAGGTCGATCACCCTGGATTTGGTGCTCTTGGCCACCTGCCGGATGAGCGGAATGATTTCCTTTTCAATGCATTCCCTGCTGATCCCCCCTTCCCTGGCCTCCTGGGAGGGGATGGGCAGCAGGCAGTATACCTTCAATTTGGGATTCTGCTTGCGGAATTCCGTAATGATCTCCTTGTAATTGTTTACAAAATCATCCTTGTGGCTCCAATTCACTTTTTTGCTGTCATTGGTGCCCAGGCCTATCAACAGCATGTCAGGCTTGAACGCCAGCGCGTCCTGATAAGCCTTCTCCCGCGTGATGGGGCGGTCCCCCTTGAACAGCAGGCAGCGCGCCGATACGCCGAAGTTTCCTACTTCCGCCTTCCTGTCCAGGGTCTTCGCAATCCGGGATACCCAGCAGTCTTCCTTTTTAACCCCCATCCCGGCGGTGATGCTGTCCCCCAGACAGGCCAGCTTCACTGCGGCGGCACAATCCGCCGGCAGAAAAGCGGCCAGCAACCCTATCCACAACAAGACAATAAACTTTTTCATGGAGTAAAATATTACAATGAGAATGGCTTACTGGACGCGGCTTCAAATGTAAAGCCCGTACTCCGGCCCGTCTTCTGGTCTTTTTCCGCGCCGTCCCCTCATGAAAAAGCCCCGGCCGGATAAAACCCGGACGGGACTCTTCAAATAACAGGAAAAGGGAACGTTTAATTCACGCGGCCCAGGTAGGAGCCGTCTTCCGTCTTTACGGAAATCTTTTCGCCGGGCTTGATGAAAAGGGGCACCTGCACCACCAGGCCGGTGGTCATCGTGGCGGACTTGTAAACGTTGTTCGCGCTGTCGCCCTTGACGCCTTCCGGAGCTTCCGCCACTTCCATGGTGATGGCGGCGGGGAGTTCCACGGAAACAACCGTCTCATCCGTGAAAAGCAGAATGTAGATGTTGCCTTCCATCAGGTAATCCTTGACGGGTTCCACGATGTCCGGAGACACGGTAATGTCTTCGTACGTATCGGGGTTCATGAAGTGGTAGCCCATGCCGTCAATGTAGCTGAACTCATATTCCTCACGGGCGAGGTTCACGCCTTCCAGGGATTCATTGGAAGTCAGGCGAAGGTTATATACCTTCTTGGTGGAAATGCTGCGGATGCTCATTTGCACGTAGGAGGCCATGCGGGGGGGGCACTTGTGCTCCATGCTGACCACGACGCAAACGTCATTGTTATGATTAACCGCGTGTCCCTTGCGAAGATTGATTACGGGTACTTTTGCCATGCGGCCCGTACCATACCATGTTTTCCCCTCCCGTCAAGCCGAAAAAACGCGCCAAACCCTTGATGCGCTTGGAGAAAACGCCTTTGGCCGGGTGACCGGAAAGGCCGGAAAAACCATCGTTCCTACCGGCTGAGATCCTGCTGGAACAGGACCTTGATGCCGCTGGAATTCAGCACGGTGCGCCCGAAGTTGAGGTCATCCACATGGAGGGCGACCAGGGAGCCCCGCGCCATGCAGGGCATCAGGGGGTACAGGAAGTTGACGTTCATTTCCGCGGCATACAGCACATCCAGGCACTTCTTGAGGTCCGCGGGGCCATGGCGGAGAACCGCCACCAGAACCTCGGACTCCGTATAGCAGATGCCCTTTTCCAGAAAGATTTCCGACGTTCGTTCCGGATCGCTGACAATCAGGCGCGCAATGGTCGCCTCATGGCAGTCGTGCATGCTGAACCCCAGGCAGAAGATGCCGTGCATGTCCAGCAGGCCGAGGAGGGCGGACAGCGCCCCCACCCGGTTCTGGAGCATGATGGAATATTGCCTTATCGTACTGCCGGGGGCTTTGATGGCTTCTTCCTTCATGACAATAAAGCAAACGGGGTTGAGTTCTATTTAACGTATGTCTTAAGCACGCGCCTGATGATGGCAAGCGCCTGCTGGACTTCCTCTTCACTCACGTTCAGCGGAGGCAGCAGGCGAACGGTTTCCGGCCCGGCGGGAACGGAAAGCAGGCCCTCCTGCCGCAGAGCCTCCACCACCACGGCGGCAACCGTCTTGCCTTCCGGCGCGTCCACCATCTCCGGATTGAGGCCGATGCCCAGCAACAGGCCCAGGCCGCGCACGCCCTGGATCACGGGCAGGTTCCAGGATTCTATTTCCGCGCGGATTTCCGCGCCCAGGCGCCGCGCCCGTTCCGGGAGCCCCTGGGAGACGATTTCCCGCAGCACGGCCAAGCCGACCGTGGTGCCGAGCGGATTGCCGCCATACGTGGAGCCATGGGAGCCGGGGTCCATGATGGAGGCAAGCTCCGTGCCCTGGTCGTCAATGGCGCGGTCGGAAATCCAGAAGCCGCCGATGGGAAAACCGCCGCCAAGAGCCTTGGCCCAGGAAACGCCGTCCGGCTCCACGTCCGGAGCCACGGCGCGCCATCCCATGATGTCGCCGCAACGGCCAAAGCCGCACTGCACTTCATCCATCAGCAGGAGAAGATCGTGCTCCTTGCACAATTGTGCCAGGCCGCGCAGGAATTCCGGAGTCACGCAGTTGACGCCTCCTTCCCCCTGGATGGTTTCCAGCATGAAGGCTACTGTTTCCGGCCTGATGGCTTCGCGGGCCGTTTCCAGGTCATTGAAAGGCAGATGGCGAAATCCCGGCAGCATGGGGTCAAAGCCTATCTTGATTTTATCCTGCCCCGTGGCGGACATGCTGCCCAGCGTTCTTCCGTGGAAGGATTTGTTGAACGTAAGCACTTCATAACGGGGTTTGCCGTCCGCCTGGGGCTTCCGGTGGCCGTAGCGGCGCGCCACCTTGATCAAGCCGTCATTGGATTCCGCGCCGCTGTTGGAGAAAAAGACCTTCCCCGGACGCTCCACGCATTTGGTCACGATGAATTCCGCCAGATCCGCCTGCTGGGGAATCTGGTACAGGTTGGAGCAGTGCACCAGCGTGGCCGCCTGCTTTTGCAGGGCCTGCGTTACCACGGGATGGCAATGCCCCAGCACGCAGGTGGCAATGCCGGCACAGAAGTCCAGATAGCACTTCCCCGTGCTGTCCCACAGTCGGGAGCCTTCCCCGCGGACGGCAGCCATGGGATAACGGCCATAGGAATGGAGTACGTACCGGTTGAGTTTTTCTTCTGTGTTCATAAGCTAAGGTAATACGCGTGTAGTTTGCGCTTCTGGCCCCGTCTGTAAATGATTTTTTTGGGAGCCACGTCATGATTCTCACATTTTATCCCGGCGAGTAGTCATATCTCTGTTCGGCGGCATTTCATTTTTCTTTTCTTTTATCCTTTTGCCGCCAGAATAAATCTACAACCAGCAGCAATCCATCATGGCACATTTTTTCAATCCCAAAGGTTTTCTGGAGGAATTCAAGGCATTCGCCCTTAAAGGAAACGTCATTGACCTGGCGGTGGCGGTCGTCATCGGCGGCGCGTTCAACAAAATCGTTTCCGTCTTCGTCTCCAGCATCATCACCCCCATCATCGGCTACCTCACCTCCGGCGTGAACCTGGCGTACCTGACCCTGAAACTGGGGGACGTGGAATTGAAATACGGGGAATTGCTTCAGGCGACCATCGACTTCATCATCATCGCCTTCTCCATCTTCGTGGCCATCAAGCTCATCGGCTCACTGAGGCGCAAGAGCGAAGAAACGCCCGCAGCCCCCGCGCCCAAGCCGGATGACGTCGTTCTGCTGGAACAGATCCGGGACATCCTGCAAAAACAGGCGGACGTCAAATAAGGCCGCCAACAGCATTTGTGCCGGTTTCCCGCTGAACCGGCACATTTTTCCTCTTTACTTGTTCCGCCGCGGGCGGGAAAGTGGCAGCATGAATTTCCTCCTGCGCTCCCTTGCCTGTGCCCTGCTGCTTGCGCCGTCCCTGCTTCCGGCGGCGGAGACCCAGCGCTTCGTTCTGGAACGCCCCTACCAGGTGGCGGAAATTCCGGAGCCTGACCGGAACCTCCCTGCCACCAACGTCATCCTGATGATTGGGGACGGCATGGGCATCCATCACCTTTCCGCGGCCTGGGCGGCCAACCGCGGGCGCCTGTTCATTGAAAACTGCCCGGTAACGGGCATCTCCAAAACATGGTGCGCGGACAAGCTGGTGACGGATTCCGCCGCCGCAGGCACCGCCATGGCGACGGGTACCAAGACGCTCTACAAGAGGGTGGCCGTGTGCCCCAGGGGCAACAAGCTGGACTCCCTGGTGGACAAGGCGGCGGACATGGGCAAATCCACCGGCGTGATCGCCACCTGCGAGCTGAACGACGCCACCCCGGCCGCCTTCTGCGCCAATAATGAAAAAAGGTCGGATTCCTACGGCATCATCGGGGATTACCCCCGTTCCCGCGCCGACTTCATTTTCGGCGGCGGCGGCAAGTATTTCACGCAAAGGCCGGACGGGAGGGACATTTTCAAGGAGATGCAGGCGCAGGGCTACCGGATCGCCCGCAGCTGGGAGGAAGCCGCCGCACTGCCGCCCGGAAAAACGCTGGCCGTCACCGCTCCGGGGAATCTTCCCCCGCCCTCCAGGCGGGGAGACGTTCTGCGCCGGGCCACGCTGAAGGCGCTGGATACCCTATCCCGTAATCCCGAGGGATTTTTCCTGATGGTGGAAGGCTCCAACATCGACAAGGCCGCCCACCGCAACAACCTGGAAGAAATGATGGAGGAGCTTCTCGACTTCGACCGGACCGCGGGAGCCGTGCTGGACTGGGCTTCAAAACACCCCGGCACCCTGGTCGTCATCACGGCGGACCATAACACGGGCGCGTTCGCACTCACAGGCGGCAACCGGGAGAAAGGGGAAATAAACGCCCAGTTCGGCTCCGGCAATCACGACGGCATGGCCGTTCCGGTGTACGCCTTCGGCGCGGGAAGCGGCGCGTTCACCGGCATTTACGAAAATACGGACATCTTCCACAAGATCATGAAGGCCTTCAAAAAAGGGACGGTCAAACCCGCACCCGGGCGTTAGAACTTCTGTCAGGCTCCGTTCCGCCCCTGCTCATCCATGTGCCGCGCCACCAGCCCGGCCCCGGCGGTAGCCAGGCCGCCTATCAGGAACACCGCCTGCGGACCGCCCGTATTCATCCAGATCACGCCGCCCAGCACGCCGTAAGTGATGGAAGCCACATGGTTGATGGCCAGCCCGGTGTAAATGCTCGGCGTGATGTCCTCCGGCTTCTCGCAGATGCGGGCCACATAAGTGCTGCGGGCCATGCCCAGGGCGAACAGCAGGTTGTCCAGCACGAAGCAGGCGGTCACCACGCCCACGGCCCAGTGCAGGGGGAGCAGCTCCGGGGCGAAGGCATACGCCAGGCACAGGAGGGACAGCGCAATGCTGTCGAAAATCGTTACCTTCCGTTCCCCATACCGCTTGATGCTCCAGCCGATGAGGGGCTGCGTGGCCAGCCCGATGACGCCGGCAATGAGCAGGGTTTTTCCGATGTATCCGGGCGGCTGGCCCAGCGTGCTGACCATCAGCCAGAAGCCGAAGGTCAGATAAAGCTGCTTGCGGATGCCGTGCAGGATTTCCAGCCCGTAATAAACGGCATACCTGTGCTTGAAGACGAAGCACTGCCGCCAGCCGCGCCGCTGCGGAAAGACGGGCGTTTTCACCCGGCTCAGGAACAGGAACGCCAGCAGGCACACGCCGCCCGTAACGAAAAAGTCCACGGCAAAAGACTGGTTGAATTTCCACTTGATCCATACGCACAGCGCGCCCAGCAGCGCGGCCGCCGTCCCCAGCGCCTTCATCTGGCCGAGCCTCAGGCTACGGTTCTCCGGCCTCGCCGTATGGATGACGATGGTATCAATCATGCCCATCAGAATGTGCTGCCCCAGGCTCACCGTCAGAATCCACGCAGACAGCGCCCACAGGCTGGTTCCGGCGCCGCAGAAGGCCAGCGCGTACATGCCGCCGAACATCAGCAGGCACGCCACCCCGGCCATGCGCACCTCATTGAACATGAAAAGCAGGCTGACCACAAAAAGGGACAGGATGCCGGGCAGTTCCCTGGGGAGTTCAATGAACCCGCGCATCTCCACGTCCAGATGCTGGGCGTCACGCAGGAAGTTGCTGAAAATGAGATCATACACGCCGCTTCCGAACTGGCCCAGAAAGAGAGCCAGCAGCACAAAAACCATCGTCTTCCTGATGCGGGGGGAAGCGGCTTCACTCATAGGGCGGGGATACTCTCACAGGTGCACAGGCGGAGCAACCGCTATTTTTATCCGCCGGCCTTTCCCGGCATTTGAAAAAAACAATCGCCGGAACAGAATTTTTTCGGGAAATACCACGTAGTTACGCTATGATTTCCAGACACCTTTTCCCTGCCATGGCTTTCAGCTTATCCTCCCTCTGCTGGGGCGCCCCGTCCGCTCCGGTTCCCGGGACGCCCCACATCATTCCCCAGCCCGCCGCCATGCGCGTTAAAACCGGAGAAGCCGGATTTTCCCTGAAAGACGGCGTCCGGCTCCCGGAAGGAAATCCCCTTTCCAAACAGGCGGAACGGATTTTCCGCGACAACGGGATCAAAACGGCGCTGGTTGAAACCGGAGCGGACCTCATCTTTACGGAAGACGCGTCCCTGGGCAGGGAAGGCTACCGCCTTGCCGTAACGCCGGATTCCATTTCCATTGCCTCCGGTTCCGTGAACGGCGCTTTGTACGCCCTTCAATCCCTTGTGCAAAGCGTCGCTTCCGACGTGAACGGAGCTCCGGCCCTGCCCCGGCTGGACGTGAAGGACCAGCCCCGTTTTTCATGGCGCGGCCTGATGATGGACAGTTGCCGCCACATGATGCCCGTGCGGGACGTCAAAAAGATCCTGGACCTGATGGAGAGGTACAAATTCAACACCCTGCACTGGCACCTGACGGACGACCAGGGGTGGAGGCTCCCCATCGCCAAGTACCCCAGGCTGACGGCTGTGGGAGGTACCCGGGCGCAGTCCCCCGTCATCGGCAGCCGCAACAAGGCGGACGGCACCCCGTACTCCGGCCATTACACTGCGGATGAAATCCGGGAAGTGGTCCAGTACGCCAAAGACCGCGGCATTACCGTCATTCCGGAGGTGGAACTGCCGGGCCACGCCTCCGCCGCCATCGCCGCGTATCCGGAACTGGGCAACACGGACATTCCGGGCTTTGCGCCCAAGGTGCAGGAAACCTGGGGCGTGCTTCCCTACACCTTCGCCCCCACGGAAAAAACCTTCCGTTTTCTGGAAGACGTTATTGATGAAGTGTGCGCCCTGTTCCCGGACAGCCCCTATATCCACATCGGCGGGGATGAGGCTCCCAAGGACCAGTGGAAGCAGTCCGCCGCGGCGCAGCAGGTCATGAAGGACAACGGCCTCGCCAACGAGAACGAACTCCAGAGCTACTTTATCCGGCGCGTGGAAAAAATGATCAACAGCCACGGCAAGAGGCTCATCGGCTGGGATGAAATCCAGGAAGGAGGCCTCTCCCCCACCGCCACCATGATGGTCTGGCGGAGCTGGATGCCGAACAGCGCGCGGCATGCCCTGGAACAGGGCAACGACGTGGTGATGACGCCCAACAGCCACCTGTACTTCGACTATGACCAGGGCCCCGGCAAACCCTCCGCCCCGGAGTATGAAACCATCAACGACGACAACCTGACCTGGCAGCGCGTCTATGGGCTGGAGCCCGTCCCGCAGGGAACGCCCCGGGAACAGGAAAAACAGGTGCTGGGCTGCCAGGCGAACATCTGGACGGAGTACATCCCCAACCTGCCGAAATGGGAATACCATGCCTTTCCCCGCGCCCTGGCGCTGGCGGAAGTAGCCTGGACCCCCAAGGAGCTGAAAAACGAGAAAGACTTCCGCAAACGCCTCGACCGCCAGCTTCCCTTCCTGGACGCCCATGGCGTCAACTACAAGAGGCCGGACAACGGGGCCCCCGCGCAGCCGGACGCCGTCATTACCCGGGAACGCCGGTAAATACGGAGGGAAGGCCCCCGCGCAGCCTCCTTCCGGAGGCCGCATTATGGGCTAGCCAACCTTCACGAAAACCATTACATTGGCGGCATTATGAATTTGGAACTGCTTCGTCAGGTTTGCGTGACTCCGGGCGCTCCGGGGTTTGAAGACAAAATCCGTGATTTCATCATTCAGGAAGTGGCCCCTCTGGTGGACGCCGTGCGGGTGGACAACCTGGGCAGCGTGATTGCCATCGTGGAAGGCAAGGATACGGAAAAAACCATGATGGCCGCCGCCCACATGGACGAAATCGGCTTCATGGTCCGTCACATTGACGACAAAGGGTTCATCAAATTCCTCCCCCTGGGCGGCTTTGACGCCAAGACGCTGACGGCCCAGCGCGTCATCGTCCACGGCAAAAAAGACCTCATCGGCGTCATGGGCGTGAAGCCCATCCACGTGATGTCCCCGGCGGAACGCGCCAAGCTGCCGGAAGTGACCGATTTCTTCATCGACCTGGGCATGAGCAAGGAGGAAGTGGAAAAATACGTCTCCGTGGGCGACTCCGTCACCCGTGAACGCGACTTGGTGGAAATGGGGGACTGCGTGAACGTGAAGTCCCTGGACAACCGCGCCGGATGCTACGTGCTGATTGAAGCCCTCCGCGCCATCAAGGCTTCCAAAAAGAAGCCCTCCTGCAACTTCGTGGCCGCCTTCACCGTTCAGGAGGAAGTGGGGCTGAGGGGCGCGCAGGCCGGCACGCTGGACATCCAGCCGGACTTCTCCATCGCCCTGGACGTCACCATCGCCTGCGACATTCCCGGCACCCCGGCGCACGACCAGGTCTCCCACCTGGGCGCAGGTGCCGCCATCAAGCTGTATGACGGCTCCGTCATTGCGGACCGCCGCATGGTGAAGTTCATGAAGGCCATGGCGGACGCCCACAAGATCAAATGGCAGGTGGAAATGCTGCCGGCAGGCGGCACGGACGCCGGAGCCATGCAGAAGTTTGTTCCGGGCGGCTCCATTGCCGGGGCCATCTCCGTTCCCACCCGCAACGTTCACCAGGTCATTGAAATGGCGCACAAGGATGACCTGGACGCTTCCGTAGCGCTCCTGACCGCCTGCGCCATGAACGTGGACAAATGGGACTGGTCCTGGAACTCCGTCAACGAATGCCCGGCAGAAAAACCCGCCAAGGCATCCAAAACGGCAGCCAAGCCGGCCAAAGCCGCCGCCAGGAAGAAAAAGGCCAAATAAAAGCCCCGGCGCCAACCGATCACTCACCCGCAGGCCGCCCCGGAAACGGAGGCGGCCTGCCTGTTTCCGGACGTCTTCAAGCGTTCCGCGCAATACGCCCGCGGCGTTGCTCCGTCCCGTCAAGAAGTGCCGCAGCCCCTTGCGCCAGTCAAACCTGAAATTGAGCGGCAGTGAACTCTGTTCCCTGAAGCAGGGCATCCTGTCGGACGCATGCGTTTCAGCTGCCGCAGAGGCCTGAGGCACGCCACGGAGGCTTTTCAGGACGGCCTCCCCATAAAAAATCCTCCGGCACCCAGAGATGCCGGAGGAGGATCAATCCTGAAAAAGAAAGTTACTTGGCGGCGGGAGCGGGAGCTTCCTTCGAAGCGGGAGCGGGGGCCGGAACGGCTTCCACTTCCACTTCTTCCTCCACTTCAACGCCTTCTTCGGGACCGGAAGCTCCGGTCTGCTTCATGGCGTCCTTCAGGGCCTGGCTTCCGAAGAAGTCGGCCTGCTGCAAGCGCTGCATGTCGGTCATCATGCCCATGAAAATGGGCAGGAGTTCGGCCTGGCGCGCCTGCATGGCGGCATCCATTTCAGCCTGGACCTTCTGGGCGCTCTTGGAAAGGGCTTCGCCCTTTTCATTGATCTTCGCCATCTTTTCAGCAGCCGCGTCTGCGGTGGCCTTGTCCTTCACCGTGCTGAGCGTGGCGGACATTTCCTTCATCAAAGCCAGCATCTGGTCAGCGGCTTCCTTCGCTTCCTTGGAAACTTCAGCGGCCGGCGCGGTGGGCGCGGCAGGGGTTTCAGCGGCCGGGGCGGGTGCCGGAGCCGGGGCATCCTGGGCGGAAGCCATACCTGCAAATGCCAGGGCACATGCCGAACTAATTGTTACAATGCTCTTCATAACGTTTCCGTTGTACAGGCTCGCCATGCATGCGTCAATGAATCATTGTGTAACGGCTCCCCGTGATGCCGCAGAAAGGGGAATTTGCGTTTTTTCTTCCCTTGGAGGATTTTTTCAGTTGCATCTTTTTAGAATTATTATAAATTCATTCCCGATGACTAAAACCATAGAAAACCTGAAAGCCGCCATTACGGGCGAAAGCACCGCCTCCGCCACTTACGCAGCCTATGCCGCCAAAGCCGCCCAGGAAGGGCAGCCCCTCATTCAGAAATTGTTTGAAGCCGCCTCCAAGGCGGAATCCGTCCACGCCGCCAACCACAACAAGGTTCTGGAAAAGCTGGGCGCAACGATGGACCCCATCGATATCCAGATTCATGTAGGAACCACCGCGGAAAACCTGAAAGCCGCCATCGCCGGGGAAACCCACGAATTCGAAAGCATGTATCCGGAATTCATCGCCGTGGCGGAAGAGGAAGGCCAGAAGGCCGCCGTCCGCTCCTTCACGTGGGCCACGGAAGCGGAAAAGGAACACGCCGATTTTTATGCCGCCGCCCTCAAGGCCCTGGAAAGCGGAGACACCAGCGCCCTGCCCAGGCAATACTGGGTATGCCTGGTGTGCGGGGACACCTTCAAATCTCTGGAAGGCGTGGACGCCTGCCCCCTCTGCGGCACCAAGGCTGAAAAATTCCTCGTCATCGGGTAAACTCCGTCTGAGCACCGGAGGCCATCCATGGCACACAAAACCCGCCCGGAACATTCCGGGCGGGTTTTTACAGGCCGGAAACCGCTGCCATCTGGGGAAGCGGCCAGAGAAGAAGCATCGCCGGGTTTTCCCTTCCGGTCATTCCGCAAGCGCCGTTCCAGAACCGTGTTCCGGCCCTTTTCCGGACTTCAAGACTTTTCTCCACTTCCGACTGTCCGGGTGGCCCTGGTCCTCTCCTCCCACGTGCATCCGGCCCCGGACCTTTTTTGAATGCCCGGATTGATGGACTTGTTCATTTAAAACATTAAATACATGCATTCCGTTCCGGCTACGGCGCAGGCGAGCATCCCGATTAAAATCATGATGATGCCGAATGCGACGGATTTTCTGCACAAGGCGACAACGGCGCAGGCAACGGAAGCCACCCCCAGCAAAATCCCGGCTGCGCCCAGCACGGTTCCGGGAACAAGCCCCAGGCCGGAAGCCGCTGCGACCCAGGGCAATGACACGGCCCCCACGACACAAATACAGGCGGCTCCTTTCACAGCTTGGGGACATTGCAGCACAACGGGCTGATTTTCCATAAGCTTCCCTATACCCTCCCAAAACCGGGCCTGTCAACTACAACCGGAAATTCCCCTCTTTCCGTTAACCCCACATGCCGGACGGGATGCCCCACAGCCAATTGCCTGCGCCGCCATCCGCACCAAGCCCCAAGCGCAAAAAACGGCATATGCTATCAGCACAGCCGTTTCAACGGCGGTTCCCTTTTCCTGCCCGGGCCCTTCCATGAAAAGGCGTTCCGCCACATTCTGCTTGAGCATCACCGTGAAACCCTTACAATGGCTCACCCCTTCAAGCAGGAAGAATACTTTATCCTTTCTTTGCGATGACCTCTCCCCATGCATCCACCCGTTCCGCAGAACGGTACGCGGGCCGGCCAGGCGCTCTTTCCGCCGTCTTCCAGGCTCTTCGCGCCGCGTTCTTTCCGCGCCGCATGCGCTGCCTGTGGGCAGCCGGACTCGCGGCGGCTCTGGTGGTCAATCCTTATGTGCTCAATGACGGCCAGAGCGTGCTGATGAGCTGCATGGGCATCGCCTGTTCCGCCTCCCTGCTCTGCGGCACCATCCTTCTCTGCCTGAAATACCGCTTTACCGCCTACGTCGTCCTTCCGGCCATCATCCTGTTCAACGCGGGCCTGTACATGATGCAGATGCGGTACGGGCTGACGCTGAACCTCTCCGTCCTTTCCAGCATGGCGGAGACCAACTTCCGGGAAGCCTGCGCCTTCTGCACCGCCGCCTCCGCCACCGGGGCCCTGCTGCTGGCGGCCTTCATTTACCTGGCCATTTACTGGAGCCGCCGTTCCCTGCGCCAGAAGGCCACGTGGGGCGCGCTGGCGTGCATCTGGAGCCTGTACGGAATCTTTCTGCTGCTGGGCATTCCGGCCACCTCCTACAGCTCGGAACCCCTTTACCTTTACTACACCTCTGACAAGGCCAAGGGCTGGCCCCTCGTGGACTTCGTGATGGCGTACAAGCTGGCGGACGAATACGTCACCCAGGACGCAAGCCGTTTCAATGAACTCCGGAACCTGCCGTCCTGCGCGGAACCCCTCTCCGGATGCGATGCTCCGGACGACCTGGCCGTGGTCTTCCACATGGGCGAGAGCGTGCGCGCGGACCACCTTTCCCTCAACGGCTACCACCGGAACACGATGCCCCTGCTTTCCCGGGAACCCAACGTCGTTTCCTTCCCCCACGCCACCTCCTTCGGCATCGTGACCAGGATTTCCGCCATCGGCATGTTTACGGATGCGGAACTGTCCCGCCGCCGTCCCGCCCATTCCTCCTTCATTGACCTGTTCAACAAGCACGGTTTCCGCACCGTCCGGATCATGGACCTGTGCGGAGACTCCATCCATGACTATTCCCTGGGCATCCTGACCCGGAACTGCCGGGAACGGAAGCAGACGCCGCCCATGCACGAAACGCCCGGAATGATGCAGGAACGCACCTCCCTGGTCATGGAGGAATCCCTGAAACGGCACGGCCGGGAAAAACAGCTTTACGTCATTTACAACAACGGCAGCCACATGGCGTTCAGCTACCCCGCACAGGCGGAACGCTTTACCCCGGCGTCCTGCAACATGGACGACCCCAAGGCCCGTCTGGAAGAAACCGTCAATGCGTATGACAATTCCATCGTGGACCTGGACGCCTCCGTCCACCGCATGATTGCACTGTTGAAGGACAGGCCGGCCATTTATTTTTACTGCTCCGACCATGGCGTGGCGCTGGGCGAGGAAGGAAAAATGTTCCAGGGGCATGTTCTGCCGCCTGTTTACCGTCCCGCGATGTTCGTGTGGTATTCGGACGCCTTCGCCTCACGCTACCCGGACATGGTGCGCGCGCTGAAGGCCAACCGCCTGAAAGCCGTTTCCCACGACCACATTTTCCACACCCTCCTTTCCCTGGCCTCCATCCGGTCGGAAGTCGTCCGGAACGGCCTGAATCTGGCCTCTCCGGACGCCCGGGAAACCCCGGCCCCCCTCCAGCCGGAAGTGCTGGCGGAATGGCTGGCCGCTCCCGCACCGCCGCAGCCGCTTCCGTAAAAAAGATGGAAGCTGCCGTCATCCTCTGCGGGAAACGGCTGGAGGTAGGACGAACTCACCGTACCCGGACTTGCAGTGGATGCCTGACGCACTCCCGGACGCGGCGCGCCTCCGCCTCCCAGGCGGCAGAGGATTTGAACGGAGAAGCCTTGTCCCAAACCGCCCCCATGTACCACTCAAAGGGCTTTCCGTTCGCCGCCTCCCTGATCCAGTAGGTACAGCCTTCCGAGTCCACTGCCCCGCCTTCCGGACCCCAGGGAACTATCACGGCGGTTCCCAGGCATCCGTCATTCTTCCGGGGCCTGCTCCATGCCGTCATCAAGCCGCCGTCCTCCCGGTCCTTCGTGACCGTTTCATAATCATTCCTGCCCTTTCCGGTATCCATTCCCACGCCGGCCTTCACCGTTTCCGCCCCCCGGATGGTCAAGGTGCTGCGGACTTTGGAAAAACGGCTTCCTGCGTCCAGAGCCACCCTCCGCGTCTCCGCCACGCGTACGCCGCCGCCCACGTCCCACGGCGCATAACCCACTTCAAAGGCGGTCTGGACCGGACCGTTGTACAATGTCCGCGCGCTGGCCCAGTTTCCGGATACATGCGGTTTCCCATCCCTGAACACGGCAATGCCGCCGCAGCCCCGTCCCGGCCCTACGTTGTACATGTCCAGTCCCCTGCCATGATCCCGGTGGTAATCCCCCCGCTTGTAGAATTCATTGATGACGGGAGCACCCGCGCGCTTGCTCCATACATCCGTTCCGCTGGAAACCAGGCCCTCCCCCTCAGGGGCCGGCCTGGCAACGGCCGGACCGTAAATCCGGTGCGCCGTAAGATCGTTCTCCCACGCGAAATCATCCAGGCGTTCCGGGACCAGGCGGCTGAAACAGACGTCCGCGGAAGGAGCCGCCTTCAGGGAGGAATCGTTCAGAATCCAGAAATCACGGGCCGTTCCGGGCCGGAAATTGCTCTGGAACAAAAGAGTATCCGTCCTTCCATCTCCATCCGTATCCGCCAGTTGGTGCGGGATGACGCGCCCGTGGCGGACGTCAAACACGCGAAGGGCGGCGGCATTCCCGGAAGTTCCGGACGTCCAGGGCACCGACACGGTTTCAGCAGGACGGAACTTGGCCAGTGGGTTCGTGACGGTTACAGTCTTTCTCTGCGGATGGTCCCGGCCAATGACGTATTTGCGCAGTTCGGTGCCGGCCATCAGGTAGGCGCCCGCGCCGTATGCTTCCGTATCCTCCCCGGAATAATGGCCCGGCTTGTCGGCAATGGGCTGCACCCAGCCCAGCGCGCCTTCCGCGTTGACGGAATCACAGGCGGCCTTCCACGCCCTGCGGATGACGGGAAGATATTCATCCGCATCCAGATACCCCTGGTTCACCCCCCACAGCATCCCGTACATGATAAAGAGGGTGCCGCTCATCTCCTTCAAGGGGGGTTCTTCCGGGTCCAGCAGGCTGGCGTGCCAGGAACCGTCGGGCGACTGGCATTTTTTCAGGGATGCCGCCATACGCTTGAGCAGATCCTCATAAAAGGGGCGGGAAGGCCAGTCCGCGGGCATGTCCTGAAGAATAAGCGGCAGTCCGGCAATCACCCAGCCGTTGCCCCGGCTCCAGAACATCTTTTTCCCATTAGCCGCCGGAATGGTGAAGTAACGGGAATCACGGAAAAACAGCCCTTCCTTCCGGTCAAAAAGATAGCCGTAGGTGAGCTTGTATTCCCTGTCCATGAATTCCAGATACCGGCGGTCTCCGGTATAGGCCGCCAGCTTCACGAACACGGGAGGTGACATGAACAGGGCGTCCGACCAGCTCCAGCGGTCCTGGCAGCCGGGAGTCCCGAACTGGAGGGAAGCGGAGGAGGGCCGGTTCATCACCCCGTCCAGCACGGCGCGTATTTTCTCCGCCGCGGCGGTATTTCCGTCTTCCATCGCCATCTCCATCCAGGCGTGGCCCACGGCGTGATCGTCCGCATGGTAATGCCGTTTCAGGGTTCTCCATTCCTGTTCCCCTCCTGTTTTCCTCAGCAGCGGCAATCCCGGCCCTTCCGGGACGGCCAGGCCATACTGCACCAGGCCGGAATAAAAGGCGCCGTAGGTCCAGTGCAGCGGCGAGCGTTTTCTGGGATGCTCCGCCTGCCATTTCGCCACCAGTCGGAGATTATCCCGGATGGTCTTTTCATTCCAGTCCGCGGGAGCGCCGGAAGCGGGGCTCCCCGCAGAAAGCGCGGGAAGAACCAGCAGAAGGAAGGATTTACGCCATCCGTTTTTTGAAAAGGAAAAGAAATTCATTTGACTGGTACGGAAAAAGCCGCGCTGAAATTTCTCCGTGAGGAATGAATCTTCCCTTTTCGGCCTGTCCCGTTTTCCCCCGGTTCCCGGAAAGGGGAGGCAAGGGCACATATGGTGCCATGACGGAAGGGAATGCCGCGTTATCAACCATTCCCCGCAGCATATATACAACATATTGTATCATTATAAATATTTAATACATTATTTATACATTTTCCTTGCGGGGGTTCTCTTTCTGTGGTTCATTGCGTTTCAGCGCAGGTAACGGAAGACGGTGAAAATCCGTCGCGGACGCGCCGCTGTAACCGGTAGACGATGGACCGGACACTGACTGCCAGCAGTCGGGAAGTCCCCATCACATGTCGCACCGGAAGCCAGAAGACGACCTGATGCCCCCGTATCCCATCCCGCGGACAGGATGAACATACGCACAGGTCCTCATCGTGCCCCTTGTTACAGTAATGCACGCATGCGGCGGCCCCTGCCTATGATTTTTCCAGGCTTTTGCCCAGGCTCGCGGATGAGCGGTCATCATCCCTTCCAAGCGAGACACCCACTATGGCAACAAGCATCATCAAGCGTTCCGGAAAAAAGGAACAATACCAGGGCTACAAAATTGAGGAAGCCGTCAAGAACGCGTTCCACAGCTCCGGCACCGCCTACAACCGCTCCATTTACGAAGAAGTGGAAGCCAAGCTGAGCCATCAGGACTGCGCGCATGTGGAAGAAATCCAGGACATGATAGAACGCGCCCTGTTCCGCTGCGGATACTTTGACACGGCCAAGACCTTCATCACCTACCGCTTCCTGCACAAAATGCAGCGCGAACAGCTCGGGGGCCTCTATTCCGGCAATACGTACGTGGACTGCAAGCAGACGGTGGAGGAATACATCGGCCAGAGCGACTGGCGCATCGCCGCCAACTCCAACACCACGTATTCCAACGCCGGCCTCATCAACAACACGGCAGGCAAGGTGATTGCCAACTACTGGCTGGACCAGGTTTATTCCGCACGGGAGGGGGCCGCCCACCGGGAAGGGGACTACCACATCCATGACCTGGACTGCCTGACCGGGTACTGCGCCGGGTGGAGCCTCCGCAACCTGCTCAACGAAGGATTCAACGGCGTGCGCAGCCGCGTGAACAGCAGGCCGCCGCGCCACTTCCGGGAAGCACTGGGCCAGATGGCCAACTTCCTGGGCATTCTGCAAAGCGAATGGGCCGGAGCCCAGGCCTTCAGCTCCTTTGACACCTTCCTGGCGCCTTACGCCTTTAAGGACCAGGCGGATTTCACGCGCATCAAGAAGGACATCCGCAGCTTCGTCTACAACCTGAACGTGCCCTCCCGCTGGGGGCAGTCCCCCTTCACCAACGTCACGATCGACTGGACCGTGCCGCGGGACCTGCGGGACCAGGCCCCCTTCAGCGGCGGGGAGCACCTCTTTGAAGGGGTGGAGGACCCGGGCCTGCTCTCCCTGGCGCGGGAACGCGGCGTGAACAAGCTGACAGAGCTGACCTACAAGCATTTCCAGAAGGAAATGAACCTGATCAACAAGGCCTTTTACGAGGTGCTCACGGAAGGGGACAGCACCGGGCAGCCCTTCACCTTCCCCATCCCCACCGTCAACATCACGGAAGACTTTGACTGGGAAGGGGAAAACGTGCCGCTCCTGTTTGAAAACGCCGCCAAGATAGGCTCCTCCTACTTCCAGAACTTCATCGGCAGCCAGTACACCGTGAATGAAAACGGGGAACGCGTGCCGGACGAACGGGCCTACAAGCCGGACGCCGTGCGCTCCATGTGCTGCCGCCTCCAGCTGGACCTGCGGGAGCTGCTCAAGCGCGGCGGCGGCCTCTTCGGCTCCGCGGAAATGACCGGCTCCATCGGCGTGGTGACCATCAACCTGGCCCGGCTGGGCTACCTGTTCAAGCAGAACCGGGAAGCCCTGTTCGCCCGGCTGGGGGAACTGCTGGACCTGGCCAAATCCTGCCTGGAAAAGAAAAGGGCCTTCGTCCAGGAAATGTACGACCGCGGCCTGTACCCCTACACCAGGCGCTACCTGCCCACCTTCCGCAACCACTTCTCCACCATCGGGGTCAACGGCATGAACGAACTGCTGCGCAACTTCTCCAACGACTCGATGGACATCACCTCCGAGGAAGGCAGGACCTTTGCTGAAGAAATCCTGGAATTCATCCGCGTGCGCATGCAGGAGTACCAGGAGGAAACCGGCAACCTGTACAACCTGGAAGCCACGCCCGCGGAGGGCACTACGCACCGCTTCGCCCGCGAGGACCAGAAACGCTATCCGGAAATCCTCCAGGCCGGCCCCGTGGGGCAGCGTTACTACACGAACAGCTCCCAGCTCCCCGTGGACCACACGAGCGACCTGTTCCGTGCGCTCCAGCTCCAGGACGAACTCCAGTGCTGCTACACGGGTGGAACCGTCTTCCACATGTACATGAATGAAGCCATCAGCTCCCCGGAAGCCTGCCGGGACATCGTCCGCAAGGTGCTAACCCGTTTCCGCATGCCGTATCTGACGGTCACCCCGCTCTTCTCCGTCTGCGACAAGCACGGCTACCTGCGCGGGGAGCATGAATACTGCCCCTTCTGTGATGAAGAGCTGCTCCACATCCACAGGCACGAATAACCCTCTTCAACCAACCGCCTCGTTTCAAAACCCAACCATCAGCACGACAATGACCAAACAGGAAATATTAAGCAAATACGCACAGGACCGTACCCGCTGCACCGTTTATACGCGCGTCATGGGCTACCACCGCCCTGTGGAAACCTTCAACGCCGGCAAACAGGGCGAATTCCACGACCGCGTCCACTTCGTGGAACCGGGCCGTCCCTGCTCCTGCTCCGCCCAAACGGAACAGCCGCGGTAATTTTCCCAATAACATATGCGAAGTCAATGGGAACGGGCCGGGGCATAGCGGACATCACGCCGCTCACCTTGCTGGATTTTCCAAACAAGGTGGCCTGCATCTTCTGGCTGAGAGGCTGTAACTTGTTTTGTCAGTACTGTTACAACGTCTCCCTGGTCAGAGGAACGGGCTCTCCTGCCGGAGACCGGACGGACTACCTTGATTTCCTCAGAGATCGGGTGGGATTTCTGGACGGGGTAGTCCTGTCCGGCGGCGAGTGCACGCTGTGTCCCGACCTTATCCCCATCTGCCGCGAGATACGGCAGCTAGGCTTCGCGATTAAAATAGACACCAACGGCACGAGGCCCGGCGTGGTGAAAGCGCTGGTGGAAGAGGGGCTTTGCGACTACATCGCCCTGGACTACAAGGCGCCCCCCGAACAATACGGCGCCGTCACCGGCAGGCCCGACCTTTTCCCCTCCTTTTCCGCAACTCTGGACTACCTGATCGCCTCCCAAACCGCCTTTGAAGTCAGAACCACCGTCCATCCCGATTTATTGACGGAAGATCACGTCAACAACATCATACGCGACTTGACAAAGCGCGGGTATGGGGGCAACTACTTCGTGCAAAATTTCTACCTGACCAAACAAACACTCAACTCTCTCCCCGCGCCGAGCCGGTTGTTTGACCGGACCAGGCTGGAGCCGGCCTCCATCCCCGTCCGTTTCCGCAACTTCGAGTTCGCTCCGGGCAAAGACTGACCCAGCCGACCATGTTCGACATCCTGCTCAATCACAACACCCTGGTTCTCTTTGGAATCATCTTCTTCGGCATCGCCCTCGGCAGCATTAAAATATACGGCCTGAACCTCGGCCTCTCCGGCGTTCTCTTCGTAGCGCTGGCCGCCGGCCACTACCGCCTGGCCATCCCCAACGGCGTGGGCCAGCTGGGCCTGGCGCTCTTTGTGTACTGCGTGGGCCTCAGCGCGGGCAACCGCTTCTTCTCCGCCATCGCCAAGCAGGGAAGCAAGCTCGCGGTCATGTCCGCCGTGATTGTAGGCGTTTCAGCCCTCTTCACCTGCCTCTTCGGCATCTGGTTCAATGTCCCCGCAGGAATCTCCTCCGGCATCTTCGCCGGCGCGTGCACCAGCACCCCGGCCCTGGCGGCAGCCACGGAAAGCCTGCCGGGAGCCTCCGGCAGCGGCGTCAGCATCGGCTACGGCATTGCCTACCCGTTCGGCGTGGTGGGCGTGGTCCTCTTCGTCCAGCTTCTGCCGCGCCTGCTGCACTTTGACCTGAACAAGGAGGCCAAAGCCATGCACTCCAGGCAGGAGGCCAGCATCATTTCCCGCCTTGTCCGCGTCACGCAGCCCAACCTGGTCGGCCAGAACATTGCGGACTGCAAGCTGCTGGACGGCCTGCACTGCATGGTCACCCGCGTGGTGCGCAATGACAGGCTCATGCCCCTGACGCCGGAAGACACGTTCCGGGAGGGAACGGAAGTCCTCATCGTGGGCAACAGCGACACGATGCCGCACGACATCGCCTTCCTGGGGGAAATATGCGACAACCCCTACCCCATGGACTCCCAGAAGGAGCGCCGCAAGCTGATCCTGACGAACAAGAGCTACGCCGGGCGTAAGCTCCGCGAACTGAAAACCCTGCGAACGGACGGCGTGATCATCTCCCGCATCTCCCGCCTGGGCTTCACCTTCGTCCCCACGGGGGACACCACGCTGGAACGAAACGACGTGCTGACCGTGGTGGGTTCCCCGGAAAACCTCACCAAATACGGGGACAAAATCGGCCACCGCAGCCAGGACATGAACCAGACGGACCTTCTTTCCCTCGGGTTCGGCCTCTCGCTCGGCATCATTCTGGGGCTGGTCAACTTCAGCCTGGGCAACGGCCTGGGCATCTCCCTGGGGATTGCCGGCGGCCCCCTCATCGTGGCCCTGCTGCTCGGCCACTTCGGCCGCCTGGGCCCCATCGTGGGATACATCCCGCGCCCCACCCGCCTTCTTTTGCAGGACCTGGGCTTGGTCTTCTTCCTGGCTGACGCCGGAATCAAGGGCGGCGCGGACCTGGTCACCACCGTGGCGACGCATGGCGCGGCCGTCTTCATCATGGGCGTCATCGTCACCTGCTCCGGCATGTTCGCCGGGTACTTCGTGGGCATGAAGGTCTTCAAGATGAACATCCTGGAATGCCTGGGCGGCATCTGCGGCGGCATGACCTCCACCCCGGCCCTGGGCGCCATCGCCAGCAAGACGGACTCCCAGGCCCCCGTGGTCAGCTACGCCACCGCCTACCCCGTGGCCCTCATCCTGATGACCATCATTGCGAAGGTCATCATCCAGACCATCGGCGGCGTGGTGGGCGTTTAGCCCAAGGCGCAAACTTCACCACCCGGAAAGACCGCGTCTCCGGCGGTTCTCTCCGGGCGCCATGCTTCACGGAAAAAGGAATATCGATTGCGGATCAGCGCCGTTTACCTCCTTGCCACCAGCCGGAAGTTTAAGACCCCGTTTCCGTCACTTCCATGCAGACGGACTGGAAGGCATTTTTCCAGTTGATGCGGATTCCGAAGTCCATCAGGTAATCACCACCAAGCACCCGTTCATGGACGTTGGCCAGGGGGCCGTTTTCATCCAGGTTGATCTCCCTGACCAGGTATCTGGCGGCAGGATTCAAGCCTTTCAGGCGCAGGGGCGGCGGGGAATCCGCCAGCCATTTGTCCATTAGCCAGGCGAAGACGACGGCCCGTTTCTCATGAACGTACATCAGGGCGGCCACCCGGCTTTCATACGGGGAGGACAGGCGGTACAGGTCCCCGAACTGGACCACGGGGCGGATGCGCTTGTATTCCGCCAGCGCCCGTTTGGAAAATTCTACTTCCTCCTTCGTCATGTCACAGGGCTGAAGCTCGAATCCCAGACGGCCCGACATGGCGACGTCAAAACGGAATTTGAGCGGCGTGACGCGCTTCGTCTGATGGTTGGGGGAGGCCGTCACATGGGCGGCCATGGTGATGGCCGGGAACAAATGGCCTATGCCCCACTGCATGAACACGCGTTCACAGGCGTCCGTATTGTCGGACGTCCAGAATTCATGATGCCTCCGCATGGTCCCGTAGTCGGCGCGGCCTCCGCCGGAGGAGCAGGCTTGGAACGTCACGCCCGGGAATTCAGCCGCCAGCGCATCAAGAATGGCTTCATAGCCGCGCACGTAGTCAATGGACAGGTTCCCCTGATGGCTGGCGTCCAGCCAGGGGGAGCCGGGATCGGAAATCTTGCGGTTGCAGTCCCATTTCACGTAGGAAATGCCCGGATGTTCTCCCAACAGTTTCCGCATGACTTCAAGAATGTATGCGCGCACGTCCGGATTGCTCAAGTCCAGCAGGTACTGGCTGCGTTCCAGCCTGTTTTCCCGGTGCGGGAGGCCGATGACCCATTCCGGATGCTTCTGATAAAGTTCCGAGCAGGGGTTCACCATTTCCGGCTCCACCCAGATGCCGAAGCGTATCCCCAGCTTTTCCGCCTGGCGGATTAGGCCTTCCAGCCCATGGGGCAGTTTAGCACGGTTTACCTGCCAGTCCCCCAGACCGGCCCGGGCGTCATTGCGCGGGAATTGTCCGCCAAACCAGCCGTCATCCAGCACGAAAAGTTCTATTCCCAAGTCCGCCGCACGTTTCATCATGCCGTGCAGCACTTTTTCCGTGAAGGTAAAGTACACTCCCTCCCATGAGTTCAGCAAGGTCAGCCGCTCCGTGCCGCCGCCGCGCAGGCCGTAGCGGCGCGCCCAGCGGTGGATGCGCCGGGAGGCTTCCCCCTTGCCGTTTCCACTGTGCGCCAGAATGAGGGGAGGCGTTTCAAACACTCCGCCGCCGTCCAGCAGATAGGGAGCGGGGGCCACGTCCAGCCCCGCTCCCGCAAAGAGGTAGTGATACGGGCTGTGGCGGAACCATATCCGGTAGTTGCCGGGCCACGCCAGCGCTCCCAGCACCACTTCCCCGGAGTCCTCCCGCGCCGGACCATCCAGGGAGATGACGAAGCCGGGGCTTCCCTCCTGGGCGGCGCGGGTTCCGGTGCCGGAAACCAGGGCAAGTTCATGCCCCCGCGCCACTTCCTCCTCGCTCATCAGGGATTCCCCGCCCCATGTGCCGCGGAAGCTGGTGACAAAGTAACGTTCCGCTCGCAAATTCAGTTGCGCGGACGCCGCGCGGTGCAGGCGGATGCCTTCCCTCCCCTCGTTCCGTATCACCGCCCATTGAAGGAAGGCGTCCGATTCCCGGTGGGAGCGAACATGAATTTCCACCCGCACGGGGTAGGAAGGGTCTTTCCCATAGAAGACGGCTTCTTCCCGGTCGTCATCCAGTTCCAGCACTTCCCATCCCTGGCATTCCAGGCGCAGGGAAAGAGTTCCGTCCGCCTGGGTCGCGCAAATGCAGTATTCATCCGACGCATTGGGAAGCCCCGTCACGGAGTCCGCCAGGGCGGAATACAGAAGAGGCGCATCCGCGGCGCTTTCCAGGGCATCCTCCGGTTCACGCAGCCGCGGTCCGTAATAGGCGCGGCGCACGCGGCCCTGTTCATCCCTGAACAGGGTCATCTGGGAGGAACGGGTCAGCAAATGAACGGAATCCGGAGTCATGGTCGGCAAATGGGGAAAGGGTAGGTCATTTTTTCCGGGCAGGCGCACGGCCGCCCCTGCCTTGTCCATTAATCCCTGCCCCGGACAGGGAAGTCAATGGCAAAATGGCAGGAGAGCCCGGGCGTTTCTCCTACTTTTTCCACAAACGGGAGGAAGGCCGGAATTTCATGGTGCTTGATTCATGCACAAACAGTTTGCTGCCGTTTTCCGGATGGCGTACCACGCGGGCACGCCGCCGCTTGATGCTGAACGAACCAAAGCCGCGGAATTTGACCAGTGAGCGCCTCAGGACCGACCGGGCAATCGTGTCCAGAACCGCGTCCAGCGCACGTTCCGCCTGCCTGGGGGTAACGCCGTCCCCCAGCTCCCGCTGAAGTTCCCTGACGAATTGTGTTTTATTCATAGGCCGCCCAGCATGATATGCCCCGTTCTCCCGGTAAAGCGGAGAAGGGGCGCAGGCATTCCTGCCACCAGCCCCATACGGGGATGCCCTTCCGTTCCGGGCTGCAAGTTTCATCCTTGCCCCCCTCCGGCGGACCCATTAAGGTTCAGGGAAGATGCCTTCCCCCGCCGCCGGTGCTCCATTCCCGGAACAAGCTTTCAACGTGACCGCGTTGAAATGGAATACCTGCGCCTGGCTTCTGCTGCCCGTCCTGGTGTTCATGGCCTGGTGGATGCACTGGTATGTCTCTATCCCCCTCGCGGCCCTGATGGCCGCGGGACTGGCTCCCGGAAGGCGCAAGGAACTACCGGAAAGGGAATCCCTCCCCTCTTTTCCCCTGTTCAACCGGTCCTCGTTTCTTGTCCTGGGCGCATTCATCGCCTTGATGGTCCTGTCCGGATGGGGGGAATGGGTCAATCAGCACCCGGACCACATCGTCAGGAACGCCTGCCTTCGTGAATTGGTCGCCAGCCCGTGGCCCGTCGTTTTTCCGGACGGAGACGTCTTGATCTACAACACAGGGTTCTGGCTGGTTCCGGCCCTGGCAGGCAAAGTGGCTGGGCTGGGAGTTGCCCGGGCATTTGTCGTGCTATGGGGTGCATGGGGCCTGTTTCTTGCCTGGCTGTGGCTCTGCGTTTTCTCCGGCCGCCGTTCCCTGCTGCTCGCCCTGCTGATGGTGATGTTCGGCTCCCTTCTGAATTTCCAATGCTGGCTGGGGCTGGATCTGTTCCGCCTGCATTACTTCGGCACGGCGGAACAGGTCATGTGCAGCGCAAACGCCTCCATCCCTGTCATGCTTTTTTTCATCTTCCTGGCTTCGGGACGCATGCCCCCGCACTGGATGCCCCTTTTATTCGCGGCCACGGCCTTTTATTCTCCCCTCGCGGCCCTGGGGGGGCTGCCCCTGGCGGTCTGCCAGTGGCTCCGGCAATGGAAAGGCAGCCGCTCCCCCCGGCGCAGCCTGCTTCATCCCTCCTTTCCGGCAGCCGTCATGCTGGGGGCGTGCTTCCTTCTTTATTATGCGGCGGTAAACGCGCCGTCCTCCCATATGGGCTGGCGGCCTTTTTATACGCGGCCGGGGGATTTTCTGCTGGCAGGGACCTCCTTCCTGCTGTACGCCCTGTTCTGCTGGCGGGATTTCCGGCGGAATTCCCTCTTTATCTGTACGCTGGCAACCGGACTGCTGCTGCCCTTCTTTTACGTCAACGGAGACGTCAACGACCTGCTCTGCAAGGGGAGCGTTCCGGCGATGGCCTGCCTGCTCGCCTTTCTGGCCTCCACCTGGGCGCGGCATCCCCGTCTCCGGATATGGATATGGCTTCTGCTGGCGCTCGGATTGGCGCCCCGGTTCAATGTTCCCTATTACTGCTGTTCTTCCAGCGCCCTCCAGGCATTTCTGACGCCTTGCGCCTCATGCACGGAGCCTTCCTCCTTTCCCTGCCGGGAATGGCGGCAACTCACCTATGCGCCGCAGGCACGCCACCAGGATGAATGGGGCCGCACCATGCACCATCCCGGACACCGGTGGCATCCCTATTATTCCGGCACGCCGCGCCCATGGCTACGCTTCATTTACCGTTTTTGACGTAAAGAAAACAGTTGCGGGAAAAACGCCCGGGAAATGAACATTCCGGATTCACTCCTTTCTTCATGGGAGGGGTCCGAATGCTCAGGCGGTCTTTTGACCTTCCTTCTGGAAGTTTTTCCAGCATTCCTCGATAACCGCGGGCAGGGACTTGCCTTCCTTGTCCATATCCCCCTGGCTTACCATTTTCTTAATCATTTTTCCGGAAACGGGGTCCAGGATGATGACGGCGGGAGGCCCGAAAACGACATAGGGGGCCTTGGAGCCTATGCATCCTACTACTTTGCCCGCTTCCTCCGGAACGAACTGGAAGGTAAAGGAACCCGGTGTCCTTCCCGGGGCCTGCCTGGTATCCACCATCCAGAAGATGAATTTTTTGCCGGAGGCCCTCTTGAAAGTCCGCTCCTTGATATGCTTGTCCGTAAAAATGTTGCAATACACGCACCAGGAAGACCCCGTCAGGTAGATGACCAGGGGAACCTTCTTGGCGATGGCCTCATTGCGCAGCTTGTCAAAGGCGGGACTGCCCGATTCATTCACGGCTGGAACGGGAGCCTGCTGCGCCAGGGCGGAAGCGGGAGCCAGCATGCCTGCCACGGCGGCGGCGCAAAGCACGGAAACGGCAAACTTGATCATATTACAGTAACCATAAGTCTCCCTGCGCAGAAGTCAAACTTCAAGATTCCGCCATTGCCATCATTTGCCGTTCAAGGTATATACATTCGCCATGCGCCATTCCAACCCCTATAACCGCAGGCACCCCTCACGGAATAAATGGCGCTTTGTTTTCTGGCTGTTCATGGCGTTCCTGCTCCTGGGCGCAGCCCTGGTTTATTTCCACCCCGCGGAAGACTGGAAAACTGCGGACCGCAGCAGCAGCGGCCTGGCCCCTCTACCCGCTGAAGAACCGGAAGCCGTCGTCCAGGTTTATTCGGCACGCGCCTTCGGCTGGCGCAGGTATTTCGCCGTGCACACCTGGATAGCCGTGAAGGAGAAGAATGCCGGCTTTTACACCGTGTACCAGGTCATGGGCTACCAGCTTCCCTCCCGGGGAACCAGCGTTTCCATCACGCGGGACATTCCGGACCGCAAATGGTTCGGCGCGGAACCGGAATTGATTCAGGAATTGCGCGGAGCAGCGGCGGAAAAGGCCATTCCCGTCATCAGCCGCACGGCGCAGGATTACCCCTATGCCGATACCTACTGGATCATTCCCGGCCCCAACAGCAACACGTTCACCGCCGCGCTGATGAGGGAAGTGCCGGATCTGACGGTGGAGCTTCCGCCTCATGCGGTGGGGAAGGATTATCTGCCCGGCGGCATTGCCGGACGGACGGAAAGCGGCACGGGCATCCGCATCAATTTATGGGGTCTCGCCGGGTTCAGCCTGGGGCTGGCGGAAGGGGCGGAAGTCAGCCTGCTGGGCCTGAACGCAGGCTTTGACCTGTTGCGCCCCGCCCTTAAACTTCCGATGATCGGGCGCATAGGGCTGCCGGACGCTCCTGTGGGCTGGGACTGGTGGAGCGTCACGCTGCTTCTTTCCGCCGGAGGGTTCATTTTCTTCCGCATGCTCCGCCACATGCGCAGGAAGCGGAGGCAGGCGCACCGCATCCCCCACTTCCGCCATCCGCGGACAAAAACGAGCGAGCGCATTTGAGCCGCATGGTACGGAAGCCTTTTTCCCTTATTCCGTTCCCCGTACACGGGAAGAAGGGGAATAAAGCGGAAATTCGATTGCCAAGCGCGGATGAAGCTGTAAGAATCCGCGCCATGAAAAAGCTCCTGATCCGCTCCTGTCTGATTGCCGGGCTGGCCTGGACCGCTTCCTGCTCCTCCAACAAGGAAACGGCGCCTCAGGAACCCGCTCCCGCCCCAGCCGTTCAGCCGGAACAAACCACCGCAGCGGACCGCCCCGCCCCCTGGGCCCCGGCCCCGGTGAAACCGGCCATTCTTCCGGAGGATGAGAACGAGGAGTCCGTGCCGGGGCCAGCCGTATTGCCTGGCGACTTCCGCCCCGGGCTGCGCACCCCCCGGCTGCCGGAAACCCTGCTGTATGATCTGGACGGCAAACTGATCACCCCCTCCGCGCCGTAACCCTTTTCTTTTCCTTCACCATGACTGCTACCATTCCCAAGGGCTTCCACCCGGAACCTTTTTCCTACCACCAGGAGCTTGAACTGGACATTGACGCCCTTTCCAATGCGGGCGACGGCATCGGTCGCGTGGACGGCTGGGTGGTTTTCGTCCCCTTCGCCCTGCCGGGAGACCGCGTGAAGGCCCGCGTGTGGCGCAACGACAAGAATTATTCCTCCGCGGACCTGGTGGAAGTGCTTCACCCCAGCCCGGACCGCGTGGAGCCCGGCTGCCGCCTGTTCGGCACCTGCGGCGGCTGCCAGTACCAGCATTTTTCCTACGACCGCCAGCTTCTCTGGAAAACCCGGCAGGTGGCGGACCTGCTCCGCTTGCAGGCAGGGCTGGAACTGCCCGTCAATCCGGCCATTGCCTCCCCCCGCCAATACAACTACCGTTCCAAGATTACGCCCCATTTTGACAAGCCCAGGGAAGGAGGCAAGCCGGCCATCGGCTTCCTGAAGGCAGGCTCCAGAAGGGAAGTGGTGGACGTGCCGCAGTGCCCGATTGCCATGGAGTGCATCAACGAGGCCCTGCCTCTGGCCCGCAAGAGCGTTTACCAGGCAGCGGCCCGTTTCAAGCGGGGCGCCACCATCCTGCTCCGCGCCTCGGAAGGGACCGTCATCACCAATAACAACGCCGTGGCCTGCGAGCGCGTGGGCGGTCTGGAATTCCACTTCCTGGCGGGAGACTTTTTCCAGAACAATCCTTTCATTCTTCCGCTGTTTACGGATTACGTGGCCCAGCAGGCGAGCATGGACGGGGAGGAGTTCCTGGTGGACGCCTATTGCGGTTCCGGCCTGTTTGCCTTGAGCCTGGCGAATAAGTTCAGGAAGGTGCTGGGCGTGGAGGTCAGCGAGACTTCCGCGGACTGGGCGCGCAGCAATGCCCGCAGCAACGGGATTGAACATGCGGAATTCCTAGCGGCGGACGCCGGAGCCATTTTCGCCCAGGTGGATTTCCCCGCGGAAAAAACCGCCGTGGTAATCGACCCGCCCCGCAAGGGATGCAGCATGGAGTTCCTGACCCAGTTGTTCGCCTTCGGCCCCGGAAAAGTGGTGTACGTTTCCTGCAATCCCGCTACGCAGATAAGGGACCTGGCGGAGTTTGACAAGGCCGGGTACGCCGTCACCGCCGTCCAGCCCTTTGACCTGTTTCCCCAGACCAAGCACCTGGAATGTGTCGCAACAATCACTAAAAAATTATAATAAGGATAAATATGAGAACATCTGTTTTCTTAAGTTACCCTCAACCCTATTTAAAAAGGCAAAAAGATTTTGTTTGTTTAATCATTGACTATTTAAGAGACAGAGGTTTTGAACCAAGAACTCTAGGAGTTACAGATTATGATATAAACGAACCTTTGGCGGCTATAAGAAGGCTTATGTTAGAATCTAATGGTTTAATTACTATTGCCTTTCGGAGAAACCTGATAAAGTGTGGAATAAGTAAACCTGATAGTGATATTGGACAGTCTTCTTATGAATTTACAAAGACTTGGTTAACTAGTCCTTATTGCCAGATTGAGCCTGCCATGGCATTTCAACTGGGTTTACCTATTTTGATATTAAGAGAAAAAGGAGTGATTGCAGAAGGTATACTGGAAAAGGGAGTTACAGGAACATATTTGCCGGAATTCAATTTAGAAAATTCTGTACCTGGATATTTAAACAGTGAAGAATGGAGGCAACTTATTGGAAAATGGGAAGGATATGTAAGAAATGTTTCTGAAAATAAGGGAAGACCTCCTAATTTATATTAAAATATATAATTCCGACCAAATACCATATTCGTGCCATTATCTCTGTCCAGACTACCCTTTCTCGAATTATAAATCCATTTTCTGCACATTTGAAATATGGTAACTACCCTGAAAAAGAACATCTGATTTTCCCTATGCCCAAGCTTTACATCAAAACCTACGGGTGCCAGATGAACGAGCGGGACTCCGAGCAGGTGGCCCGCATGTTCGTGCAGAAAGGCTATACCATGACGGACCGCGAGGATGAGGCGGACGTGATCCTGTTCAATTCCTGTTCCATCCGGGAACAGGCGGAACAGAAGGCACTGGGGAAGATGGGCCTTCTGGCCAAGCAGCAGCGGCACCGTCCGCACGTGGTGTACGGCATGATGGGCTGCATGGCCCAGAGCAGGAAGGATGAATTATTCAAGGAACTGCCGCGCCTGGACCTAGTGATAGGCACCCAGAAGTACCACCGCGTGTTTGAGCATGTGGACGGCATTCTGCGCGCGCGCCAGGAACGCCGCATGGATGAATTGCAGACCGTCTTTTCCGGCACTCACGTGTGCGACGTGGCGGAAGAGGAGGATTCCCAGAACCGCATCCGGGACCACCTGAATCCCGGCGCGCGCTCCACGGCGTATGTCTCCATCATGCAGGGGTGTGAAATGAAGTGTGCCTACTGCATCGTCCCCTACACCCGGGGCACGGAACGCAGCCGCCCCATCCGGGACGTGGTGGACGAGGTGAAGATGCTGGTGGACGCCGGCGTGAAGGAAGTCACCCTGCTGGGCCAGATCGTCAACCGGTACGGCAGGCAGATGGAAACGGCGGACGGCAAGGGCGGCTTTGTCCAATTGCTGGAAGCCGTGCATGAGGTGGAAGGCCTCCGGCGCATCCGCTTCGTTTCCCCCCATCCCATCGGCTTCCGGCAGGATCTGGTGCAGGCATTCACCTACCTGCCCAAGCTGTGCAGCCACATCCATTTCCCGATGCAGAGCGGCAGTGACCGCATCCTGAAAATGATGCGCAGGCCGTACAGGAATGAAACCTACCTGGACCTTTGCGCCCGGATGAAGCAGGCGCGCCCGGATTTGTCCATCACCACGGACATCATCGTAGGCTTCCCCGGAGAAACGGAGGAAGACTACCTGCTGACCCGGCAGGCCGTGGAACGGGTCCAGTTTGACAACGCCTTCATTTTCCGCTACTCCCCGCGCCGCGGCACTCCCGCCGCCGCCATGGAGGAACAAATTCCGGAGGAAGTGAAGGAAGCGCGCAACCAGGACCTGCTGGCCGTGGTCAATGAAATAGCCATCCGGAAAAACCGGGAACTGGTCGGCACCGTTCAGGAAGTCCTTCTGGAAGGGCCGTCCAAAACGAATGAAGCGCGCCTCTCCGGACGCACCTCCCAGAACAAGCCCGTGATGGTGGATGCCGCCCCGGACCTGGCGGGAGAGCTTCTGCCCATCCGCATTGAAGAAAGCACGGGGTTTACCCTGTACGGCGTCCCATGCCCTTCCAGGGGATGATTTGCACGCCTTCCTCTTCCACCCGCAAATAGATGGCTCCGGTTTCCGGGAGACGGTACACGGCCGTTCCCTCCGGCACGGGGCATTCATGCTCCGTGGTGAAAATGACCGCGCGGGCGCCCGTGGCCCTGATCCACGCGGCGCTGTCCACCGGATCGCGCGGATGGTGCCCGATGACCAGCACATCAGCCCGCGGCGTCATTGCCGCCCGCGCCAGGGAGGAAAACCCGGCATTCCCTATCATCAGGACGAACCGCCTGCGGCATTTCCACGACAGCACCCGGCTCCGGTCCTGATGGATTCCCGTGGACAACGGCACGGGAAAATCTTCCAGAACAAGTTCATTTCCAGGGCGAACCCGCCATTTCCGAACGGAACATTCCGCATCCGCTGCGCCCCAGTTCCGGATTCCGGGATATTCCTTCGCCAGCGCTTCCACTCCGGCGCGCTCCGCCCTGCCGTTCCCGGAAGCCAGCACGCCGGAAGGCCGGATACCACGCGCCTTCAATACGGGAAGAAGGGTGTACCGGACCGCATTTTCCGTTCCTGCGGCCACGACCAGCGCGGGATTGGAGATGACCGCGGACCAGGCGTCCTTCTGCAACGGAACGATGACCGCTTCATTTTCCCCGGCAGGAGGTGCGGAAGAAAGATAGCTGCACGGCAGGGAAGCCACTCCCCCGGCTACCGCCAGCATGACGGAGGCCATCCAGGAAGCCGCCGTATTGCAGACGCATAAAATCCACGGGCACCACGCGAACACCAGCCCGAACAGGGAGACGCCCATGAGCGGAAAAACGAGCACGCTCAAGCACAAATTGGTCAGGGGAGCGTACAGGTTCCAGGTGCCGAAGTGCCATGCCGTCAGGGGAATGGACATCAGCCACGCCCCCACGGAGATGAGCAGCGCGCCGCGGAACGCTTTTTCCAGACGCACAAGGCCTTTTTCCCGCGCATTGTAAATCCGGGAAGGAATGAACGGGTCCGGAGCCCACAGGGGCCTTTCCCGGATGCTCCATCCTGCCAGGCAGACAATCACGGCGAAGACGCAGAAGGAGAGCTGGAACCCCGGCTGGAAAACCTGGAGCGGGTCCATCAGGCAAAGGAGAATGAAAGCCAGCGCCAGAATATTGGCCGGATGCCCCTTCCGGCGCAGCACGGACGCCAACAGCCAGACCGCCGCCATGATGAAGGCCCGCAGGGCGGAGGCGGACATCCCGGTCACAAACACGTACACCGCCAGCAACGGAATGCAGGCCAGCCGCGCCGCACGGGGGCGCACGTACAACAGCCTCAGCATTCCCAGAACCAGCATGGCCGCCACCCCCACATGCATGCCGCTGACGGCGAACACGTGCATGCAGCCGCTTTCCAGAAACTTCGCCATCGTTTCCGGCTTCGCGTCCGTCTTGTCCCCCAGCACGGCGGAAACCATCACCTGCCGGGCCTCGTCATCCGCCGGCGCGCCTTCCCTCAGCAGGCCTGCGGCCCCCTCCCGGAGCCGCAGGGAAAACGCCCGGAGGCGGCTGCACCAGTCGCCCGGCCCCACCCGGCAGGCGCCATCCAGCCGAATCCCGGCAATAATGCCGTGCAGGTATCCCCACCGCTCCCGATCAAAGATGCCGGGGCCGCACGGGGCCTGGAGCGGATATGTCTCTCCCTCAATCCGGTACCGTTCTCCTACTGCCAGGGGGCATTCCCCGCCACGGGAGGAAACTGCGTACAGCCACCGGGCACCGTCCGGGCGGAACAGCACGGACTTTCCGGAAACGGCGTTAACGGAACCCTCCATGGCGACAGTCCTTCCCGCCTCTACGGGAACATTCCCGTATTCCCGGTCATACGCCAGCAGATGCATGGCCGCCCACACCGCCAGGGCAATGGCCAGCAGGCTCATGGAAGGAGCCCGGAACAGGCAGGGCAATAGCGCCCAGCAGAGGCAGAGGCCCCAGAACCAGGGGGAAACGTCCACCGCCGCGCATGCGCACAGCATGGCGAGAGCGGGAGCCAGCAGGGGAGCCGCGGCCATGGTCCGTTCCGGCCACGGCCGCCGCAGGTGGCGCTCCTGTTCCATCCGGGGAAAAGCTTACTGCATGGCGTCCGCGCCGTCCCGTTCCAGGGGAAGAACGGAAGGCAGCGGAAGAACGACGTTGGCAGGCAGGGGGGCCTTGCGCTGGAGCACCTTGGGAGCCAGCGCCTCGCTCGTCTCATAGGCGCCGCGGAACATCTCCAGCTTGGCGTCCAGATTGTCAATGTAATGCAGGGCCACCGCCTCCGGGGTCTTGGGGAACACGGGGGAGCCGAAGGCCAGTTCCCCGTGGTGGGAGGCGATCAGGTGCAGCAGGTGCATGCGCACGTCCGGGGAGGCGGGATCCAGCGTCTTCCAGGATTCCGCTTCCGGAAGGGCCATGATGCGCTTCCACAGATTGTTGACCAGTTCAATGCCCAGCGGAATGTGGCCCAGCAGTTCCCCGGCTTCCGAATAGGGCATCGTGAAATCCTCCTTCGGGTAGCAGTTTTCCCACAGCTTCCCGCAGTCGTGAAACAGGCATCCGGCCAGCAGGAGGTCGCGGTTCAGCTCCGGATTCGCCTGGCAGACGGCAGAGGCCGTGCGCATCATTCCCGCCACATGCTCCACCAGTCCGCCGCGCCGGGCGTGATGGTAAGTGCGGGCGGCGGCGGCGCGCTGGAGGCGTTCCCCGAACTGTTCGATGAATTCAATGCACAGGGCGCGAATGCGCGGATCATTCATGCCCTTGATGAGCACGCAAATCTCCTTCAGGTCCGCCTCCTGCTTCTTCTTCAAGGTTCCGGACCCGGCCAGGAAGCTTTCCTTCTCCTGTTCGTCCAGGGGGCGCACTTCCAGATCGGCCGCTTCCATGCCGAAGCCCCCCTTCGTCCACTGGCCGCGCAGGCTCACGAAACTGCGGAGAGGCAGGGAGGCCAGCGTGCGGAACCAGGGCTTGTCCTCCCACACCTTCAGTCCCATCGTCCCTTCCGCATCGGCAAAAGACACGTCCAGATACGGCTTGTTGCTCTTGGTCATCTTCTGCGCGCACTGGGCGATCTGGGCAAAAACTTCCGCTTCCACCTGGCCCTCCGCGGCCAGCTTGCCCAACTCCATGAGACTGACTTGTTCCATGCGGGCCATCTTGCCCCGCTTCCCTCCATCCGTCAAGAAAACGCCGGAGGACTACGATGATAAAAAAAGGAAACCGCTTATTTTTCCAATACTCCCAACTCGGCAACGGCAACATGGCTGCCTTCCACTACCCGCTTGCCTACAAAACGCAGGTAACGGGCTTTCACGGGCGTCTCCAGGTCAATCCGCTGCGGAACGGGATTGGCGCGGATATTGGAAAACTCTCCCTCCGCGGCGGGAGCTCCCCAATCGTTTCCGTCCGCACTCAGGTAGATGGCGTAGCGGTCAACCGTCCCCTTTGCGGAATCCTTGCGGGGCGTGTAGATGACGGCGGCAACGTTGACCGGACGCCCCATGTCGATTTCCAGCGCCTGCGGAGGAGCTATTTCCCCCTGGGCGGCATGCGTATGCCAGAGGGTGGAGGGGTTGCCGTCAATGGCCAGCTCCGGAGCGGCGGCGCTTCTTTCCCCGGCCGCCACCTTCCAGTCCCGCGTAGGGACGGGGATGATCTGCGCGGTTACGGAAGACCTTCTGCCGCGGTATTCGCTTACCGCCTTCACCGTCCCCCCGGCAGGGAGAAGGAAAGGCTCCCTGTACACGGCGGACTGCGGGCCGGGGTCCGTTCCGTCCGTGGTGTACCTGGTCACCACGCCCTCCGCGGATGCCAGGGTCACCCGGCCATCGCGGTCGTAATTCACTGCCGGAGCATTCAGGATAACAGGGTACTTCCACAGGGAAACCTCGCATAAGGCCGGAACGGCCCGGGATTCTTCCAGCACCACGCGCACTTCATCCGCCGTCACGGGCCTGCCCTTCAAAAGAACCCTGGCTCCTATGCTGGAACCTTCCGTCCATTTGCTCCAGCGGCCGTTTTCACGCACCTCCACGCGGAACTTGCGCACCCTCTGCCCCAGTTGGACGGGTTCCGCCAGCCGGATGACGTCAAATGCCGCAGGTTCCGGCAATTTCAACGCCAGGCAGGGATTTTTATCTTCCGGAGCGGCCGCCCAGTACGTCGCCCGCTTCCGGTCCAGAACTTGTTCCGGGCCGTGCCCCTTCCATGAGGAGGAGGAATCCGCCCGTGCCCCGGAAGCGAAGTTGCGGGAATACAGTTCATTCAGCAGCGCACGGAACCCCGCCAGGGACTTTTTATCCTCTTCATGAATGCGGCCGCGGCGGTCCGGCGGCACGTTCAGATTCAGGTTGGCCCCTCTGCCCACGCTGTCAAAGTACAGCTTCAGCAGATTCTCCGGCGTCCGGACGCGGGAATTCTCATGCTCATGCCAGAACCAGCCCGGACGGATGGAAACATCCACTTCCGCGGGAATCCAGTACTTGCCGTCCACGGTGCCTTCCGTGCCCAACTGGTAGCGCACGGTGCCGGGCGCGGGTTCCGTCCCGGCTTGCAGCGGAACGGGGGTGTACGTGGCCCAGCAGGGATAGCCCGCATAACCGCTTTCGTTCCCCACCCAGCGGGCGCCCGGCCCCACGTCGGAAAAAATCACCGCTCCGGGCTGCCGTTTCTTCAGTTCCCCCCACGTCGTCTTCCAGTCGTAATACGTGCTCCGGTCAATGGAGCGCTTCTCCCGCGTTCCACCGTAATAGCCGTCCCCTCCGTTCGCTCCGTCAAACCACGCCAGGAAAACTGGGCCGTATCCCGTGGACAATTCCTTCAACTGCTCACGGTACATTTTGATATATTCCGGCGTTCCGTAGGAGGGGGCATTGCGGTCCCACGGAGACAGGTAAATGCCGAACCTGACGCCGTACTTTTTGCACGCGCGGGAAATTTCCTTCACTACATCGCCCTTCCCCTGCTTCCACGGGGAGGCCGCCACGCTGTGCCGGGTGGTCTTCGTGGGCCACAGGCAGAAGCCGTCATGGTGCTTGCAGGTCAGCACCACTCCCTTGAACCCGGCGTCCGCCAGCGTCTTTACAATTTCGTCCGCATTGAAATCGGAAGGATTGAACAGCTCCGGCTTTTCGTCGCCATAACCCCATTCCTTCCCGGTAAAGGTATTGATGGTGAAATGGATGAAGGCATACATCTCCATGTCGTGCCATGCCAGTTGAGCCGGAGAAGGAACAGGCTTCAACGGGGAAACCCCATTCTTCACTCCCGCTTCCGCCAACCCGGCGGCCAGCATGCAGGTTCCCATAAGGACAGGGGCCAACTGATTCAATCTTCTCATCAAATGCATAACTAACGTTCGGAACTATGTACGCTCCGGGCATCCCGTTCTTTCAGACAACTCTACGAGTTAAAGCCGTACCGCCCGCTGAAGATGGCCTGTTTCCCGCAATCGCGGGAGAAACGGGGCGCCTGCGCTTTTTTCCTTTTCCGCCCATCAGGGATTATGGAGCAATCAATATATTGAACACGTATCCGGACAGAATGATAAACGCCGTCACTGTTCCGAAGAAAATCCAGATCAGCTTCCAGGTCATCACCTTCTTCAGAAGGGCCGCCTCCGGCACGGAAAGCCCTACCGTCGCCATCATGAACGCTATCGCCGTGCCGATAGGAACGCCTTTCGCCACAAACACCTGGATCACCGGAACTATCGCCGCCGCATTCGCATACATCGGAACCGCGCAAATTACCGCAACCGGCACCGCCCACCAATGCTCCCGGCTCATGGACGCTTCAAAAAATCCCTCCGGCACATAGCCGTGCACCGCCGCTCCCATGGCGATGCCGATCACCACATACAGCGCCACTCCCTTTACGATTTCCCACGCATCATGCATGATGACGGCCCATCTCTTCCGGAACGGCGTCCCCTTCCGCTCCCACGCGCCGCTTTCCTCCCCGGACTGGACAAGCAGCCCCCGTATCCAGGGGGACAGATAGCGTTCCAGCCTGAACCTCTCCAGCACAGCCCCTCCCATCATCCCCAGCAAAATGCCGGAGACCGCATAAATCACCGTGATCTTGAACCCGAACGCCCCCAGGAACAGGGCGATGGCAACCTCATTCACCAGAGGCGATGTGATCAGGAAGGCAAACGTCACGCCCAGCGGAATCCCTCCTTTCACAAAGCCGATAAACAGGGGAATGGAGGAACATGAACAAAACGGCGTGACCGCCCCGAACAGGGCGGCGAAAAAATACTGAAACCCGTAGAGCTTCTTTGTCGTCAAAAACACGCGGATGCGTTCCACCGGGAAATAGGCGTTCACCACGCCCATGAAAAGACTGATCGCGTACAGCAGGAAGAGGATCTTCACCGTGTCGTACACGAAGAAGTTGACCGCCTCCCCCAGACGGGTATGGGGTGTGAACTCCAACACCCCGTAAACCAGCCAGTCGGCAAAATCCTGAATCATAACCGGGAAGAATTCTCCTACCGCTCTGCGGAAACAGCCGGGCGGGGAGGTTCCCCGCCCCCGGAACGTTCCCGGTGATTCATCATCTTAACCACCGCCAGCAGAATGAGCAGCGCCGCAGCCCAGACGGCAGCCCTTTTCCATCCGCCCTTTCGCCTGGAGGAAGCGCTGCCGCAGCAGCCCCCTCCTCCGCACCCGCAGGAACCTGCCTCCGGATGGGGAACATTCCCCTTTACTGCCCTTGAATCCTCCGGCCTTCCGCTACAGCAACCCTTCTCCGGAGAATCCGCTTGAAGCGCTTTTTGGAGCATCCTCCTGATTTCATCCCGGGAGGGTACCGTGCCGGAAACAAGAATCCTGCCGTCCACCTCAAGAGCCGGGGTTTCCAGCACTCCGGCGGCGGCAAGTTGCGCGGCATCCGTCACCTTTTCCGGAAGCGGTTCCAGGCAGAGTTCCCGCATGACCTGCTCCGTCACCTGCGCCAATGCCGTACATTTGGCGCACCCCGGTCCGTAAATTACTATCCTCTTCATGTAATTATTGATTTATATTTTTAAGAATATCAAAATGTATGAATAAAAAATACTGAACAAACTGAATACCAATACCGTTACCCCTTTAACGCCGGGCTTTCCTGCAAACACGAAAGCACGCTGCTGAGGCAGGGGCAGCACAGGGAATAATACACATTTTTCCCCCGCTGCTCACAGGACACTATCCGGCTGTTCTTCAACACGTTCAAATGGCTGGAAACGGTAGACATGTCACGTCCGGAATCCTTCTGCAGTTCGCAGACGCAGCGTTCTCCATCCAGAAGCATCTCCACAATCATGAGGCGCACGGGATGCCCCAGCGCCTTGAAAACACCGGCAAGAGGTTCCAGCTCCTTGACGGAGTGAACCGGACGGGATGAAGAGGTGCAGGAGCAATCGGACATAAGCAATGGATTTATTATTTTTAAAATCGTAAAAATGTCAATCTGTTTTCCCGCCACGGTCATGGCACACCACACAGGCACGGAGCCATGCGGCAGCCGCTTGAAATCACCCCCCATGCTGGACACGGCAATTCCCTTCCGATATGCTCGTTTACACACCTTTACCGCCATGCTGTACATCGGATGCCACCTCTCCTCCGCAAAAGGTTACGAAGCCATGGGCAGGGTTGCCCTTTCCATCGGAGCCAACACCTTCCAGTTCTTCTCCCGCAATCCGCGCGGAAGCAAGGCCAAGGCCATTGACGAACCGGACATTGCCCGTTTTCTGAAGCTGGCGGAAGACAACGGCTTCGGCACGCTGCTGGCGCACGCCCCTTATACGCTGAACCCCTGCTCCGCTGACCCCAAAGTCACCCGCTTTGCGGCCCAGGTGCTGAGGGAAGACCTGGAGCTCATGGAGTATCTGCCGGGCAACCTTTACAACTTCCATCCCGGCAGCCACGTGGGACAGGGAGTGGAAAAAGGCATTGAACTGGTGGCGGACCAACTGAACGGCGTGCTTGCTCCGGACCAAAAAACCACCGTTCTGCTGGAAACCATGTCCGGCAAGGGAAGCGAGCTCGGCAAGACCTTTGAAGAACTGGCCGCCATCATTGAGCGCGTGGACCTGAAAGAAAAGCTGGGCGTCTGCCTGGACACCTGCCACGTTTATTCCGCCGGGTACGACATCGTCAACAGCCTGGACGCCGTGCTGGAACAGTTCGACTCCGTGCTGGGCCTGGAACGCCTGAACGCCATCCACCTGAACGACAGCATGACGCCTTTCTCCTCCTTCAAGGACCGCCATGAAACCATCGGCAAGGGGAGCCTGGGAGAACAGGCCTTCATCAACATCATCAACCATCCTTCCCTCCGGGAAGTGCCCTTTTTCCTGGAAACGCCCCGGGACGACGCCGGGCACGGCGAGGAAATAGCCTGGCTGAAAGAACATTACCGCGGCTGACCTGCCCCAACGGCAGCCCCGTACCGTCTGGAAGCCGGCCCTTCTTCCGGAGAAAAAGCTTGCACCCGCCCCGGATACGGTATACACAAGGCCTATAAATTAGTTTAAACTAATTCCAATATCTGCTTTTCAAGGCAGAACCCATCCGGCTTTTATGAAAGAAATGCGCATCGCAAAAATAACAGGGCGTGAAATTCTGGATTCACGCGGCAACCCCACCATTGAGGCGGACGTTTATCTGGAAGGCGGAGCCACAGGCACGGCGGGCGTCCCCAGCGGAGCTTCCACCGGGGAACATGAAGCCTGGGAACTCAGGGACGGCGATATGGCCCGGTACCAGGGCAAGAGCGTCACCAAAGCTGTGGACAATATCCGCAACGTCATCGCCCCGGCCCTGATCGGCCTGGAAGCGACGGAACAAACCACGGCGGACGCCCTCATGAGCTCTCTGGACGGCACCTTCAACAAGGCCAAACTGGGAGCCAACGCCATTCTGGGCGTTTCCCTGGCGCTTGCCAAGGCGGCGGCGGCCCAGCTGCAACAGCCCCTGTACCGTTACCTGGGAGGCCCGAACGCCAAGGTTCTGCCCGTCCCCATGATGAACATCATCAACGGCGGCGCCCACTCCGACGCGCCCATCGACTTCCAGGAATTCATGATCGTTCCGTCCGGCGCGCCTACTTTCCGGGAAGCCCTGCGCTATGGCGCGGAAGTCTTTCATGCCCTGAAATCCGTCCTGCACAGCCGCGGCCTTTCCACCGCCGTGGGTGATGAAGGCGGCTTCGCTCCCAGGCTGAACTCCGCGGAAGACGCGCTGGACTGCATCGCCCAGGCCGTGGACAAGGCCGGCTACCGGTTCGGGGAGGACATTTCCATTGCCCTGGACGTGGCTTCCTCCGAATTCTACGATCCGGAATCCGGACTGTACGTTTTCAAGAAGTCCGACGGCAGCCGCAGAACCGCCGCGGAACTGACGGATTACTACGTGGAACTGAAGAAGAAATACCCCATCGTCTCCATTGAGGACGGCTGTGCGGAAAACGACTGGGACGGCTGGAAAATCCTGACGGAAAAACTGGGCAAAAGCACCCAGCTCGTCGGGGACGACCTCTTCGTCACCAACGTTGAATTCCTCAGAAAAGGCATTCATCTGGGCGTGGGCAACTCCATTCTGGTGAAGGTAAACCAGATCGGCTCCCTGACGGAGACGCTGGATGCCGTGGAGTTGGCCATGGGCAACCGCTACACTGCCGTTATTTCCCACCGCTCCGGGGAAACGGAAGACGCCACCATCGCGGACATCGCCGTGGGGACCAACGCCGGCCAGATCAAGACCGGCTCCCTGAGCCGTTCCGACCGCATGGCCAAATACAACCGCCTTCTCCGGATTGAGGAGGAACTGGGGGAATCTGCCCGCTACGGCAACGGATTCGGCCTGTTCTGACCCCTTTTGCCGGAACTGGTATAAAGCAACCCAAATCCCCGGTCGTCGTGAGGCGGCGCGGGGATTTTTCATTCTCCGGGGTAATTGCATCCTTTTCTTTGGGACAAAATATGCAATGCTGGGCTTTCGGATTCCGCATTGCCAAAAAGCCCCATCTCCGTTCCGCGCCATGTCTCCCAGCCTTTCCCTGCCCACACGCCCCCTGCTGTGCGCGGCACTGGCGTACCTGGCGCTTCCTCTGGGCCTCTTCCTGTGGGGATGGCTGCATCCCGCCTTCTCCGTTCCGCTTTGCGCCGCACTGGCGTATGGATTTTACGCCTGCACCCGGAATCTTCCGGAACAGCGGCTTCCTCTGAAAGCCCGCGGACTGGCCGTGCTGGGCTTTCTGTCCGCCTTCTGCCTGCTGCTGGTGCTGCTGTGCGGCTTCACGGGCCACTGCCAGCAGCACGCGGACTTTGCGGTCCGCAACGCCGTTTACGAACAGCTCGCGGCAGGCTCCTGGCCCCTCGTCATGGCAGACGGGCGCCACTTCATCTACTACCTGGGCCATTGGCTGCCTCCCGCGCTGGCCACCTCCTGCTGTCCGGATGCATGGGCTCCCTGGCTGCTGGCCCTGTGGACCTTCCTGGGGCTGGAACTGGCGTTGCTGGCAGCTGCCTCCCGCTGGGGCGTCCGGCAAACGGCCTGGTGGGCGCTGGTTCTCTTCTGCCTGGGATCTCCGGCAGCGGCGCTGGACTGCCTGGGAATGCCCCTCCCCTCCCTGTTCGCGGAATACAATGCCCAGATGGTGCTGTTCATCGGCATGCCCGCCCAACTCTTCAACACGTTCAACCATGCCGTTCCGGCGCTGTTGTGCGCCGTGCTTATTCTGACCCGCTCCCTGCCTGCCGCGGGATATTATTTCATGGGGGCATTGCTGCTGCCGTCCTCCCCGCTGGGCGCTCTTCTGCTCCTTCCGTACATAGTGTATGAAACCCTGTTCTGCCGCCCAACGGAGCAGGCTTCTCCTTCCCGGCTCCGGTCCCTCCTGCTCCAGCCGGCTTTCTGGGTTGCCTTCCTGTGCGCGGCGGTCATGGCCGTCTTTTATGCCCATCTGGACGGTGGGGGGCAGTTTTCCTGCCTTTTTGCCGGGAAGTATGCGGAAATCTACCACTACGGCCAGCAGCGGCTGCTGCTCTATCCCGGCTCCGTCAAATACGCCAGTTTCCTGCTGGCTCTGGCCCTGGGCGTTCTGCTGCCGGGTGCGCTGCTCTTCCAAGCATGCCGGAGGAATCCGCTGTACTACATCACGCTGGGGATGATGGCAGGCAGCCTCTTTTTCCGCACGGGCATCATGAATAATGAACTTCTCTTTAAAGCCCCGGCGGTCCTCTATCCCTTCCTCTCCCTGCTCTTTCTCCATGCCTTCCGCCAGGGGGGCACGAAATACCGGACACTCCTGATTCTTTACCTGGCCTGCACGGCCCTTCCGTCCCTGCAATGCATGATGGAAAAAGCGGGTACGTTCTCCACCCGGGCAAGCACTATGCAGGAGCATCAGCTGACGGCGCACGGCGGCATGCTTGACCGCCGGAAAGACCCCGTCTGCCGCCAATTCGTCAAAAAGGACGGCCATCCCCTCCCCGCCTGGCTGTTCAAGACCGGAACAAGGCCATAACGTCACGGCGGCGGGAATCAATCCAGCCTGATGCCGAACATGTCCGACAGGGACCCGGCATCCTTGTCCAGCGCGTCTTCTCCGCCGGGAACGGCTTCCGGAGCCTTCGGAATCAGGGCGGAGGCGTCCATTCCGCGCAGGGTAAACAGCAGTTCCGGCTGTTCGTCCAGTATCACGCCGAAGGCGTACAGGACCGCGGACGCATGCTTGCACAAATCCGCCCAGTCCGGGCAGGAACAGGAAAAACGCCACTCTTCCGGCGCGGGGAACAGGCCGCCCTCCGGATCGCACAGGATTTCCAGCAGCTCCGGGGAGAGGTTCCCCTTCAGCAAGTCAATCCAGGAACCGATATGCCCGGCGCACCGCGCACGCAGCCGGGCAAGCGCCTCTTCATCCGGAGGGGCGGCATGCACGCGGACCTCATACAAATGCTCCCCCATCACCAGCGCGTCAATGCGGCCGGGAGCCGCTTTCACGTCCAGAACGCAGCCATAGCGCAAATAAGTACGCCCGGGGGCCAGCCGCATGCCGTACACCTCGCACGCGGCCAGGCTCTTCATCCATTCCTTTCCCCAGAACTTTTTCGCCAGATTTCGCCCGGAAGCCGTCACGGGATGCAGCTCTATCCCCTCCGCGGCCAGTTCCGCCGCCTTCTCCTCCGCGCGTTTCCGCAAATCCGCCCGTTTCAGGGGCATGCCATCATTTTCACACATATGATATTTTACCTTTTATTCCATAAAGAACGGCTTATGAATCATTCACTAATGTTCTTTAGGAACTGTTCTCAGCATGAAATCTCCAAATAAAGGTACCGTGAATGCCAATTCTCCATAAGAAGGACTATATATCATTCCCTTTTTCATTAAATGGGCCCGGGTTGGACCTATCTTGTTCACAGTAACTCCCAGAGCATGTGCAATTTCTCCGGCTCGCATCCTTTCAGATCTTAATTCTGCCATGGTTCTCAGGAATCTTTTTTCTCCCGGAGTAAGCCGATCAAATCTTACACGGAAAAAATTTTGATCCAATCTCTCTATAACCTTCTCCGTTGCCCGATTAATTACATCCAATGTAATATTTTCAGTTTGCGCCTGTTTCCAAGCCTGATATCCCCATTCTTGTAAAAAATACGGATATCCATGAGTAAGTTCATATATTTTATCAAGAGCATCATTTGCAAATACAGCTCCCTCCCTTCTGGCCGGTTCCTGCAATGCGCGAGCAACATCTTCCTGGGATAAAGCTCCAACATCAGGAAAACTGAATAAGCGTTCAGCATAGGATTTAGAATCTCCGGCCAAACCCGGCAAAATAGGAAGCCCGGCACCTAATAAGACAATAGGACTCTGTTTCTGTTGAATTCTATGCATTGCCATAATCAATGCACTTAATTCCTTCTCTTTAAAATATTGGATTTCATCAATAAGAATGGCAACAGCGGATTGTTTTTCCATGGCTGCCTCCGACAATGCCTGAAAAAGCTCAGGCAAATCATTTTCAAGGTCTCCGCTGTCCGCTACACCCGGTAACGGATCCAAGTCCAATCCCAAATCTCCATAGTTAATTCTGATAGTTCCAATAAAATTTCTAAGAGCAATCAGCCCCCTTTTAACTTTATCACCTGTTCCGGCCAATCTGTTCAATTCAAAAAACAACCTCCTCAAATATGGAGCAAGACTGGCACCTAAAGATTTATTTTCATGTGCTTCAATCGAGATCGTATGATATCCATGTTGTTGCGCCAATCGTTCCATTTCATTGAGTAGAACCGTTTTCCCTACTCCTCTCAAACCAGTTAGAAGCATGCTTTTTTCTGGTCTCCTATTCAAAGTACGCCCTAATAAAATCTCTGTTTGTCTAAGAATGCTGGACCTCCCTACCAACTCGGGAGGAGGAGAGCCAGCACCTGGTGAAAAGGGATTTTTTATTTCATCCATAATATAGCCCGTTATAGTAAGTATACTTCTAAGGCTTTTCAAGTAGAACTTACTAGACCTTCTTACCTCTTCTTACCTCTTCTTACCTCTTCTTACCTCTTCTTACCTCTTCTTACCTCTTCTTACCTAGTTCTACCTAGTTCTATCTAGAATTTAATAGAACTAGGTAGAATAAAAACTCCATTCCAAATCCGTCCACATTACCTATTTCAAGCTTTCAAAACAACATGGCTTCAGGCACAACATGTGGGTCATGTGGAAAGGCAGATTTTCTAAACCCACCGCTGATCTGGTTCAACGCTACGGCGAATCCGTCTCCTACGACTGGAGGCTCTTCCGCCAGGACATTGCCGGATCCATCGCCCATGCGCGGGCACAGCTCAAGGCAGGCCTGCTTTCGCAGGAGGAATTCAGCGCCATTGAATCCGGCCTGAAGGACATTCTGAAGGACATTGAGGCAGGCAGCTTCACGTGGAGCCGGGAGCTGGAAGACGTGCACATGAACATTGAAAGCGAGCTGACCCGACGCATCGGCGCGCCGGGTGCCAAGCTGCATACCGCACGCTCCCGCAACGACCAGGTGGCTACGGACACACGGCTTTACTGCCGGGCGGAGATTGATGAAATCCTGGAAAAAGTGCGCCATTTGCAGCGTGCGCTGGTCATGAAGGCGAAGGAGTACGCGGACGCCATGATGCCGGGCTATACCCACCTGCAGCGCGCCCAGCCCGTCACGATGGGCCACCATTTGCTGGCTTACGTGGAAATGCTGAACCGGGACGCGGACCGCCTCACGGACTGCCGCAGGCGCCTGAACGTTTCCCCGCTGGGTTCCGGAGCTATTGCCGGTTCCACCATCTGCCTGGACCGCCGCGGGATTGCCGCAGAACTGGGCTTTGACGCCGTGACGGAGAATTCCATGGATGCCATTGCCGACCGGGATTACATCATGGAAACCCTCTTTGACCTGGCCGTGATCGGCGCCCACCTCTCCCGCATGAGCGAGGACGTCATCCTGTGGTGCACGGCGGAATTCGGCTTCGCCACCCTGTCGGACGCCCATACCACGGGCTCCTCCCTGATGCCCCAGAAGAAAAATCCGGACGTCGCCGAACTTACCCGCGGCAAGACGGGACGCCTGTACGGCAACCTTACCGCCGTGATGGTGGCCGTCAAGGGGCTGCCCCTGACCTACAACCGCGATCTCCAGGAAGACAAGGAACCCCTCTTCGATTCCATTGACACGATCAAGCTGGCCCTGGACGTCAATGCGGAGATGATGGCCGCCATGACGGTCAACACGGCCCGGGCTCTGGAAGCGGCTTCCGATCCCATGCTGCTGGCTACGGACCTGGCGGACTACCTGGTTCGCCGCGGCGTTCCCTTCCGGAAGGCTCACGAACTGGTCGGAAAAGCCGTCGCCATGAGCATTTCCACAGGTACGCCCCTCAACCAGTTGAGCGACGAACAGTTCGCCTCCATTTCAGACGCGTACGGAACCGCCGCGCGCGACGTATTTGAATTGACAAAAGCCTTCGCCCAGCGTACCAACCCGGGGGCTCCCAATTCCGAGAATACCCGCCGCCGCATCGCCTACTGGGAAGACATTCTTTCCAAATAACACTGCCTGCGGGGAGCGGACGGAACGGGGAACCTGCCGTCCGTCTCCGCGGCGCGCCTCCGGGTGCAGGAAGGGGACGTTTTACACCCCTCCGGCGGCGGCATTCCACCGCAGCCGGCCAACATCCCGGCAGCCATGTTCAGACCTGCTCTCCTTTCCTCTCTCAAGACCTATACCAAGCAAACTTTTCTGGCGGACCTCTTCGCGGGGCTCACCGTCGGCGTGGTGGCCATCCCGCTGGCGATGGCCTTTGCGATTGCATGCGGGCTCTCCCCCACCCAGGGCCTCGTCACCGCCATCGTAGCCGGCTTCCTCATTTCCCTGTTCAGCGGAAGCAAGTATCAGATAGGCGGTCCCACCGGCGCCTTCGTCATCATCATCATGGGCGTGCTGGAACAGTACCACGCGTCCGGACTGCTGGTCTGCACGCTGATGGCGGGCCTCTTTCTCATTATCCTGGGCTTCTGCCGCATGGGGGCGCTTATCCGCTTCATTCCATTCCCCGTCACCACGGGATTTACCTCCGGCATTGCCGTGGTGATTTTCTCCACGCAGATCAAGGACATCTTCGGCCTCACCATCACGGAAAAAATCCCCGGCGACTTCATTGAAAAATGGGCGTGCTACTTCAACTACTTCCACACCATCAACTGGGCGGCGCTGGCGCTGGCCGTCGGCACCGTCGCCATTACCCTGCTGAGCCGCCGCTTCTGGCCCAGGGTGCCGGCCATGCTGGTGGGCATGCTGGGCATGACCGCCGTTTCCGTAGCCTTCTCCCTGCCCGTAACCACCATCGGGCAGGCCTTCGGCAGCCTTCCGAACACGCTTCCCCTCCCTTCACTGCCCCACATTGAATGGCACAACCTGGGGGCGCTGACGGCTCCGGCCTTCACCATCGCCCTGCTGGCGGCGATTGAATCCCTGCTGAGCGCCTCCGTGGCGGACGGCATGACGGGAGGACGCCACAAACCCAATATGGAACTCATTGCCCAAGGAATCGGCAACATCGGGTCCGCCCTGTTCGGCGGCATTCCGGCCACCGGGGCCATCGCCCGCACCGCTACCAACATCAAGGCGGGGGCCAAAAGCCCGGTTTCCGGCATGATTCACGCGGTGACCCTTCTTGCCATCCTGATGGCCTTTGCCCAGTACGCCCAGCAGATTCCTCTGGCCGTGCTGGCGGGCATCCTGACGGTGGTGTGCTACAACATGAGTGAAATGCACACGTTCAGCCGCCTGCTGAAAGGGCCGCGGCAGGATGCGGCGGTGCTGGTGATCACCTTCCTGCTGACCGTCTTTGTGGACCTGGTCGTGGCCGTGGAGGTGGGTGTGGTGCTCGCCGCCCTGCTCTTCATGGGCCGCATGGCCCAGATCAGCGACGTTTCCGCCATTAAAAACGAGCTGCTGGATAACGACGAGGAAGACGACGAAGACCGTTCTACGGCCAAACTCAGCATTCCGGAAGGCGTGGAAGTTTTTGACGTGAAGGGCCCCTTCTTTTTCGGCGCCGTGGAACAGTTCAAGGACCAGGTGCTGGAAACGCTGGAGCACGATACCAAGGTAGTCATTCTGCGCATGCGCCTGGTTCCCGCGCTGGACGCCACCGGACTGAATGTTCTTTCCGACTTCTGCCATCAGTGCCGGGAGCACGGCTCCACCCTGCTGGTCTGCGGCGTGCAGCCGCAACCTCTGGACGTCATCCGCCACGCGCCCTTTTACCGGGAGCTGAAACGCTACAACATCTGCGAGAATATTGACGCCGCCCTGAACCGCGCCCGCAAGATCATCAACGGTCCCGCGCCAAAACACCTGTAACGGCGGCTACTCCCCCCGTGCGGCCAGGTAGGCCGCGCCCCATTCATTCATGGCTTCCAGTACGGGCAGCACGCTCCTGCCGAAGGCCGTCAGGGAATACTCCACCCTGGGCGGAATGACGGGGTACGCCTTGCGTTCCACTAATCCGTCCGCCTCCAGTTCCCGGAGCTGCTGGGTGAACATCTTGGTGGTGGCCTCCGGGATCAGGCGGTGCAGCTCGTTAAACCTCACGGGAGCCTTCTGGTAAAGATGCCAGAGGATGACAATCTTGTACTTCCCGCCGATCAGGGAAAGCGTGACGCCGCAGGGGCAACGGTAGGAGGATGAAGGCTTTTTCATCGTTACAGTATCTTTTTTGACACTATATTACAAAATAGTGCCTACTTGTCAAAAACTCCCTGTCTCTCTATGCTGGCGGGAATTCCAATCCACACAGCCATGAAACTGACCATCGACCAAGACAAGTGCATCCACTGCCATTTATGTGAAAAAGCCTGCTTCCTGACCCGCTTCTGCGGCTTCGATTCCCTGGAAGGAGCTGCGGAACAATACTGCATCGGCTGCGGCCATTGCGTAGCCGTCTGCCCGCGGCAGGCCATTACCCACTCCGGAGTAAAAAGCACGGAACCCATAGGCCCCGTTCCGGGCGAAGCGGAAGTGCTGAACCTGCTGATGAAAACCAGGAGCGTGCGGCACTTCAAACCGGACCCCGTCAGCCGGGAAACGTGGAACGTCCTGCGCCGCGCGGCGGAATACTCCCAGTCCGGCCTGAACGCCCAGAGCATCCGCCTGACGGCGGTGGAAGACCCGGATACCCTCTCCGGCATCAGAAAGGCCCTGCTCCGCATGTACGACAAGCTGGAAAGGCTGGCCGCCTTCCCCGTCACCCGCCTGGCCGCCCGGCTAGCCCTCTCCCCGCAGGATTACCACGCCGTCATCTCTGAAACCGCTACGCAACCCCTGCGCAGGCAGGCGGAGGAACGGGGGGAAGACCCCGTACTGTACGGCGCCCCGGCCCTGCTCCTGCTGACCGGCCCGGCGTCACAAACCGCGCGGGAAGACGCTACGGTCCTCTCCCATAATATCATGATGGCCCTGACCGCGCTGGGGCTGGGGAGCTGCTACATGGGCGGCCTGGTCCTGGGATGCAGGGTTTTCAAGTACAAGCCGCTTCTCCGCGCCCTGGATTTGCCGAAAGGCCACGCGGTCCATCAGGCCCTTGTGCTGGGGACGCCCACCGTACAGCTCAAACGCATGCCGGAACGGAAGCGCCGTAAAATCAGGTTCCGGTAAGCTTCCCCGTCAACGGTCCGCTTCCTGCTCCTCATAGCGGGAAAGGAGGAAATCCAGGTCTTCCAGCAGGGTCTGGCAGGAACGGTCCCACCGCTTCCTGCCCTGGAGCGCCATCACGCATTCCTTTCTCCCGGTAAAACAGTATTTGGTAATGCCGTGCACCTGCAATTCTTCCACCTGCTTTTTCAGCTCACAGGCAAAAAACAGCCAGAACGGCACGCTGCGGGCAATCTCCGCCACGCTGACCGTCATGGGGGGCGTTTCCTCCTTCAGCTCCCTTGCCAGGTGCGCCAGGCCTACCTCCGTAAGCATGCGGCGCAGGCGTTCATACAGCTCGGACACCTGCATGACGGACAGGTCGCACTCATGCTCCAGATAATAGCGAACGGAGGCCAGCAGGTCATCCTTGAACGGCAGGGTGGTTCCGGCGCGCCGGGCGGCATGTTCCAGGGCATCCGCCAGCCACTGTTCCCCGTACTCGGTGATCAGGCAATCACCAAGCTTGAGCAGCGGTCTGTTGTTTCGGAAGCCGATCATGGAACAGGGAAAAGGGGAAAATTTAAAGGATGGGAAGCTTGCGCTGGAGAGGATCAATCAGCGTCTGGTGGCGCATCTGCGTGATCTCCTGGATGAACTCCTCCACATTGGAAAACTGGCGGTACACGGACACGTAGCGGATGTAGGCGACGGGATCGATGGCGTAAAGTTTTTCAATCACTTTCTTGCCGATCTCGCTGGAGGGAACTTCGCGCAAATGGTCGCGGTGCAATTCGGAAATAATTTCTTCCACGGCGCGGTCCAAGCGGTCCATGCTCACGGGCCTCTTTTCACAGGCCTTCACCAAGCCGCGCAAAATCTTCTCGCGGTTCAGGGCCTCCCGCAGGTTGTCTCTTTTTACAACGCGCAGCTCCGTACGTTCAATCTGCTCATAGGTCGTGTAACGGTAATCGCACCTCAGGCACACGCGGCGGCGGCGGATGGTCGTCCCGTCCTTGGACATACGGGAGTCAATGACCTTATCCTCCAAATGACCGCACTGAACGCATCTCATGGCACGACCATACTACTACATAACGCATCCATAAAGGAAAAAGTACGCCAAATATAGTACAGAGGCCTTAATGGTCAGCATCTCCCAACCAACACTTCCTGTGAATAAGCCGGGGACAAAAACACTCCCGTCCGCGTTTCCGCACGGATTGACGGAGATGCCGGAATTGTGAATAAGAGGCAGGCGAGCTTCCATGTACTCCGGGTGTGAAGACACATTTTTTATGCTCTCCTCCCACCGGAATAAAAACCGGGAGGATTCCGGTCCGCGCCAGGGTCGTTCATGGCCGTCCGTTACGGGTTCACCGTTCCGCCTTGATTGACGATACTGCCCGCAGCCAGCCTGGCGCCATTCAGATTCAATACAGCGCCGTCTTTGACGAGGACTCTGCCCAGATTCAGGGCCTGTCCCTCCATTCCTTCCAGGGACATTTCCACCTTTCCGGACAAGATCCAGGAACATTTCAAGGAAGCGGGCAGCACCCGTTTCAACACGACGCGGGCCATTCCCTCCGCTCCCCCTCCGCCTTCCGCACGAACCACCTGCACTTCCGCCTGTCCGGACAAGCGGACGGGGTGGGCTTTGTCCTGGACCGGCGAGGGCTTGAGTTCCACGGTGGAGCCTCCCGGAATATTCCAGGCCTGACGGCCCGCAAGCTGTACATTTGTCTCCAACTGCAAATTTTTCCCCTCCGCCAGGCGGATGCCTCCCGGCCCAAGCGCCAAACGGTCGCCGGAGCCCCCTCCTTTGCTCTGAATAATCACGGTATTAACGGCGGGGTCCTCCACACGGATGCCGAACAGCTTCACCACGCCCGATACAATGCTGGGTTTTACGGAAGAAGCCAAGTTCCACACGCCCACGTTTTTCCCCGGCATCTTCCGGTTCATCCAGGCATCCGGAGAACCGAGAGGAGCCTCATAGCGGCCGCTGCGGACGGAACCGGTATCCTTCCCGGCCAGACGGGCGGCTTCATAGGCAAAGCGCGCGCCGATGCTGATCTGGGACTGGCCGTTGTAATGCACCCCCATCTGGTCGCCGGCAGTCAGCTTGGGAAGGTCCCTGGTAGGGGCATAGCCCAGGGACGGACGGGAGGCGGCCAGCTCCTTCATCACCTGGTGGGTCGTTTTTCCCTGAACTTCGGTATCATTCCCCTTCAGGCCTCCGGTGACATTGCCCGTCTCCGGATCGCTTTCATTCTTTCCGGCCCAGTTGGCATTCTCGCCAATGACGGCTCTCTGTACGGCCAGGGCGGACGTATCCCCGTACGGTTTCAAGTCCGCCGCCAGATTGCCCAGAAGCTCCAGAAAACGGGAAGCGCTTTCCGGAACGGAAGCGCCGATATTGCTTTCCCCCTGCAAATACAGCAGCCCGGCAAACTCCACTTTGGAGTATTTGGACTTGCCTACCGTGGCACAGGCGTTTTTGACGGCCTGCACCAGCGCCTTGTAAGCCTGGCCGTTCTTTTGCCAGTGGGAATTGCCGCCGCCGTCGCGGGAGGCTTTCACAATGGCCACATCCGCATCCCTGAACCATCCGTTCTTCTCCAGGGTAAAGGCAAACCCGTATTCCGGACCCATGCACAAATTGCCGTTATAGCGCGGCATGGCGGGCCGTACCTGCTCCCAGGACGTGGAGGCCCCGGGAAACACCCCTTCCCTCTGGCCGAAGTTTTCATGCCAGTACAACGTCTTCTTCGGCTCATACTTCTTCAACAACTCCGGAGAAGCGGGACTGCCCTTCACGGCTCCCAGGGAATTGGATTGGCCCGTCAGCAAAAAAATCTTCAATTCTTTTGCGGAGCATACCGAAACAAGGCACAGGAACAGGAAGGACAGCAGATAGGTCATTTGAGTTACAATTGCAGGAACACAACTATAACTGCCGGAATTTTCCTTTTCAATCGTCAACTGCCAGATATGGGAGCCGGAAGGAGGAGGAAAAGGAAAAGACCAGTTCTTCTTCTATGCTCCCGATGGGCAGCATAGCCCCCTTATTGATTTTCTACCGAAGAGCTTGGAGGAGGCAAAGGCGCGACGGCTCGGACAGGCGGCATGTACCAAATGTTCCACTTAGCCGGAGGAAGGAAGATCGCGCCATCAAGAAAACGAACAAGCCCCGCCAGTTGAGGAACTGGCGGGGCCTGATGAAAAAAAATCCCGGCGGCGACCTACTCTTGCGGGACCTATCGTCCGACTACCATTGGCGCGGCAGCGTTTCACTTCCGGGTTCGGAACGGGACCGGGTGGGACCACTGCGCTCTGGCCACCGGGCTTCAGGGGGAAGAGGGCTTTTTTTCTCTTCATCCTGCCTGCCCGGGAGCCCTTGGGGGGCTTTGAGGGGGATTTTTTAAGGGTTGTTGTGTGTGTGGCTAAGAAGATTTCCTCTCGTTACGAGGGGAAGGAATCAGCGTAAACTGACATCTGCGTGGCTGGTGGTGTTACTTTTAAACATACATCCAATGAACAAGACAACAGCAAGTTGTTATTCACGAACGGGAGTGATGTAATATGATGAAGTCTATTGGTGATTAGTATCGCTTGGCTCAATACATTGCTGCACTTACACCTGCGACCTATCAACGTGGTGGTCTTCCACGAACCTATAGGGAAAACTCATCTTGGGATGGGCTTGGCGCTTAGATGCTTTCAGCGCTTATCCCGTCCGCACTTAGCTACTCGGCCATGCACTTGACAGTACAACCGATGCACCAGTGGTGCGTCAGACCCGGTCCTCTCGTACTAAGGTCTGAACCCCTCAATTTTCCAACGCCCACAGAGGATAGAGGACCGAACTGTCTCGCGACGTTCTGAACCCAGCTCGCGTGCCGCTTTAACCGGCGAACAGCCGGACCCTTGGGACCTTCTCCAGCCCCAGGATGCGACGAGCCGACATCGAGGTGCCAAACCACGCCGTCGATATGAACTCTTGGGCGTGATCAGCCTGTTATCCCTAAGGTACCTTTTATCCGTTGAGCGACGGCAATTCCACTTTCTACCGCCGGATCACTTGGGCCTGCTTTCGCATCTGCTCGACTTGTTGGTCTCACAGTTAGGCGGGCTTATGCCCATGCACTCGACACCCGGTTGCCAACCGGGCTGAGCCCACCTTCGCGCTCCTCCGTTACTCTTTGGGAGGATACCGCCCCAGTAAAACTGACCGGCTGACACGGTCCTCTGGCCGGATTCACGGCTCAGGGTTAGATCCTCCAGTTTCAAAGGGTGGTGTCTCATTGATGACTCCGACGCCCCCTAAAGGGCGTCTTCAGCGTCTCCCACTTACTCTGAGCATTAAAACCGAAGAAACAATGACAGCTTACAGTTAAGGTCTATAGGGTCTTTCCGTCCTTCTGCGGGTAGGCGGCATCTTCACCGCCACTACAATTTCACTGAGCGCCTGGTTGAGACAGTGCCCAACTCGTTTCACGATTCGTGCAGGTCGGAACTTACCCGACAAGGAATTTCGCTACCTTAGGACCGTTATAGTTACGGCCGACATTCACCGGGACTTGGGTTCAGAGCTTCGCCTTGCGGCTAACCCCTTGCCTTAATCTTTCGGCATTGGTCACGTGTCACACCCTATACTTCGACTTGCGTCTTTGCAGAGTGCTGTGTTTTTGATAAACAGTCGGTTGGGCCATTTCTCTGCGGCCTGCATCGCTGCAGGCACCCCTTCTTCCGAAGTTACGGGGCTAATTTGCCGAGTTCCTTAACCAGGTTTCACTCTTACGCCTTGGTATATTCTACCCACCCACCTGTGTCGGTTTGCGGTACGGGTCGCTTAGCATACGCTGGGGCTTTTCTTGGCACTCGATCCAATGATGCGCTGAGTCCGTGGACTCAACTCGGAATTCAATAACCTAGTCATCTTTTCTCATGCGTCCCCCCAGTTTAAGGGTCGCGAGCTCAGGATTATTAACCTGATATCCATCGCCTACGCCTCTCGGCCTCGGCTTAGGTCCCGGCTAACCCAGGGACGAAACACGTTGCCCTGGAAACCTCGGGTTTACGGCGGCCGGGGATTTCACCCGGCTTTACGTTACTCATGTCTGCATACTCACTTGCATGTGCTCCAGGGTCAGTCGCCATCACCCTTCAACGCGCATGCAACGCTCTTCTACCACTCTACCGTAAGGTAAAGTCCAGAGCTTCGGTATAACGCTTGATCGCCAATCATTTTCGGCGCAGGATCACTCGATGAGTAAGCTATTACGCATTTTTTAAATGGTGGCTGCTTCTAAGCCAACATCCTCACTGTCTGTGTAATCCCACATCCTTTCCACTGAGCGTTATTTAGGCACCTTAGCTGCTGGTCTGGGTTGTTTCCCTCTCGACAATGAAGCTTATCCCCCACTGTCTCACTGCCACGTTCCATTGCACGGTATTCGGAGTTTGATAAGGTTTGGTAAGCGGGTGTGCCCCCTAGCCTTGTCAGTGCTCTACCCCCGCGCATCAGCACGTGACGCTGCACCTAAATGCATTTCGAAGAGAACCAGCTATCACGGGGTTTGATTAGCCTTTCACTCCTACCCTCAGCTCATCAGAGAACTTTTCAACGTTCACCTGTTCGGTCCTCCACATGGTTTTACCCATGCTTCAACCTGGCCAAGGGTAGGTCACCTCCGCTTCGGGTCCAGTACCTGCGACTTAATTCGCCCTATTCGGACTTGCTTTCGCTGCGACTCCGGGCCGGAAGCCCTTAGTCTTGCCACAAACACTGACTCGCAGACTCATTAAACAAAAGGCACGCCATCGCAGATTGCTCTGCTCTGACACTTTGTAGACATACGGTTTCAGGTTCTATTTCACTCCGCTCACAGCGGTTCTTTTCACCTTTCCCTCGCGGTACTTGTTCACTATCGGTCGCCAACTAGTATTTAGCCTTGCGCGGTGGTCCGCGCTGATTCATACATCGTTCCACGTGTGATGTATTACTCAGGATCCCACTAATTCCCACGCTGGATTTCGTCTACAGGGCTTTCACCTTCTACGGCCAGCCTTTCCAGGCTGTTCTACTATCCAGTATGGTCGAATATCTCGTGGTCCTACAACCCCGAAGGAGTACCTTCGGTTTGGGCTCCATCCGCTTTCGCTCGCCACTACTTACGGAATCGATTTCTCTTTCTTTTCCTCCGCTTACTGAGATGTTTCACTTCAGCGGGTTTCGCGTTTCATACCCTATGTATTCAGGTATGAACGATCGAGTATTGCCTCGATCAGGTTACCCCATTCGGATACCCCCGGATCATCGCTTGCTTGCAGCTTCCCGAGGATTTTCGCAGCTTGCCGCGTCCTTCTTCGCCTGTTGGCACCAAGGCATTCACCGTACGCCCTTACTTACTTCATCATATTGCAAAAGTTTTTTACCACTTCCACAATACCACAAAGCCCTTTCGTGACTTACTGTATTGTCTTATTTCTTGGTATGCATGTTTTAAATTGTGTATTGTAGTTGTTTTTCAACTACCCACTTTGTTGGAAAGCAATTGCTTCTCAGCAATTGTTTTCTTTGCCACGCAGATGTCAATTTTCGCTTTCCCTCAATAATCGATTTTTTTGGTGGGCCTGACAGGACTTGAACCTGTGACCCCGCGCTTATCAAGCGCGTGCTCTAACCAACTGAGCTACAGGCCCGGTTTTGGGTCTCGCAGAGGCAGTTAACAGTGAACAGGCAATAGTTAATAGCCATTTATCGTTCTCCGTTGCCGCCTTCTTACCGAAACTGGTGGAGGCACGGGGACTCGAACCCCGGACATCCAGCTTGCAAAGCTGGCGCTCTACCAACTGAGCTATACCCCCAGTTGCGGTTCTTTTTGAAAAAAGGTCGTCACGCACGTCGTGCCTAGTTTCGCTCCAAGCGAACTGGCTGTTTACACATCTTTGGTTCGTTGCGGGCCCTCGCGGGTTTCGCTCTCTCTTCCCTCGGGAAGAGATCCGACCTGTGCATTTTTCATGCACTTTCTCCATAGAAAGGAGGTGATCCAGCCGCAGGTTCCCCTACGGCTACCTTGTTACGACTTCATCCCAGTTACCAGTCTCACCTTAGGACCCTGCCTCCTTGCGGTTGGCTTCAGATACTTCGGGTGCGACCGGCTTCCATGATGTGACGGGCGGTGTGTACAAGACCCGGGAACGTATTCACGGCGCCGTAGCTGATGCGCCATTACTAGCGATTCCGGCTTCGTGTAGGCGGGTTGCAGCCTACAGTCCGAACTGGGCCCAGTTTTTAGGATTTCCTCCGCCTCGCGGCTTCGGCCCCCTCTGTACTGGGCATTGTAGTACGTGTGCAGCCCTGGGCATAAGGGCCATACTGACCTGACGTCGTCCCCACCTTCCTCCCAGTTGATCTGGGCAGTCTCGCCAGAGTCCCCACCTTTACGTGCTGGTAACTGGCAACAGGGGTTGCGCTCGTTGCTGGACTTAACCAAACATCTCACGACACGAGCTGACGACGGCCATGCAGCACCTGTGTAACGCCTCCGAAGAGTCGCATGCTTTCACATGTTGTTCATTACATGTCAAGCCCAGGTAAGGTTCTTCGCGTTGCATCGAATTAAGCCACATACTCCACCGCTTGTGCGGGTCCCCGTCAATTTCTTTGAGTTTTAATCTTGCGACCGTACTCCCCAGGCGGCACGCTTAACGCGTTAGCTCCGGCACGCAGGGGGTCGATTCCCCGCACACCAAGCGTGCACCGTTTACTGCCAGGACTACAGGGGTATCTAATCCCTTTCGCTCCCCTGGCCTTCGTGCCTCAGCGTCAGTTAATGTCCAGGAACCCGCCTTCGCCACGAGTGTTCCTCTCGATATCTACGCATTTCACTGCTACACCGAGAATTCCGGTTCCCCCTCCATTACTCTAGTCTCGCAGTATCATGTGCAGTCCGGGGGTTGAGCCCCCGCCTTTCACACACGACTTACGAAACCGCCTACGCACGCTTTACGCCCAGTGATTCCGAACAACGCTTGAGACCTCTGTATTACCGCGGCTGCTGGCACAGAGTTAGCCGTCTCTTCCTCTTGTGGTACTATCTTTTTAATTTGCTCCCACATGACAGGGGTTTACAATCCGAAGACCTTCATTCCCCCACGCGGCGTCGCACCATCAGGGTTTCCCCCATTGTGAATGATTCTCGACTGCTGCCACCCGTAGGTGTCTGGACCGTGTCTCAGTTCCAGTGTGGCCGGACATCCTCTCAGACCGGCTACCCGTCATCGCCTTGGTGAGCCGTTACCTCACCAACTAACTAATAGGACGCGAGCCCATCCCCAAGCGCATTGCTGCTTTAATCTTGCGATTTTATGCGGTATTAATCCCAGTTTCCCGGGGCTATCCCACTCTTGGGGGCAGGTTACTCACGTGTTACTCACCCGTGCGCCACTAGAGAATTATTAGCAAGCTAGCAATTCTCTCGTTCGACTTGCATGTCTTATCCACGCCGCCAGCGTTCGTTCTGAGCCAGAATCAAACTCTCCATCAAATATAATTTTTGAAATTGCTGGACCAAATGGAATCTTTCGATTTCATCTGCGCCATGCTTCAGTCAGCTCTTCCCTCAAGTTGTGTCTCTTGAGGTCCTCTTCGCTCTGCCAAGCACGGCGCGCGTCACGACCTTTTTTCTTTCCCCTTGCTTCTACCAATCCGCCCCTCTCGGAGCTAGGTCGCTCCTTCGGGTTTTTTCTCCCTCACACGTCTCTCGACGCATTCAGGAAAACCCTCGGCGGGTTCGGTAGTCATTCCCTTGAAATCTTCTTATCGGCCCCTTTAATGAGGCTCTTCCGGGTGGCCGGCCCCGGCTTCATTCAGGCCCTCTTCCGAGTCCCTCCTGCCGCCGGGCTTTTCATCCCGTCGCCGTGTTGGCGTGCCGAGAAGTCTACCATTTTCACCTCCCTTGTCAATTTTTTTCGAGTCGTTTTTTGTGAGAGTCTTTCACCCATTTTGTCACGTCCATTCATAACTTCCAATTTATAAAATAGTTAGGCTTTTGTCATACTCCCCCTCCCTCGTGCCATTTTTTTGAACATTTTCTCCCGTGATGTTTCCGCAATAACTACAGTTCCTCTTTTTTGCCCCCTGCCAGGACGAAAAAAAGGGCTATTGAACGCAGGTGCTTCCTCCGCCCACCTCCATTGCATTCCTTCCCTTGAAAAGGAGACTGAACCATTTTGTTTTCCCATGGACGGAAAGGATTTTTTCTGCTATCTATAGGAAGTTTTTATTATTTTGCCATCTATGAAAAGATCATTCTGGATTGGAACTATCTGCGCTGCCTGCTGCCTGGGAAACATTCCTTCCTCATCCGCTGTACAAACAGCCAGTATAGGCTCCACTTTTTCCTGCACCTTCCTGGATTCCGGGGACCAGGGATTTTTTGATTCATCAAGCACCCATACATGGGACCAAGGCCAGATAGACGCTGCCATGCGGGCGTTGACCACATGGGATAGCTTGATCAATTCCACCCCGGGCAGAACACTTACTGTTGGCCTCACCTGGTACGACGGAGCCAATTCCTCCACTCTGGCCTCCGCCTATTCCCCTTATTTCTACTACCAGTCAAATGGACCGCAACAGGTTTCCACCCTGGTGGAGTCCGTCTGGCGCGATGGGAGCACGAGGACTGCAACGGGTTACGATATTTACATCCAGTGCAATACCTCTCATTTGAATTCTCTTTATTACGAGGTCGCCTTACCGGCGGAGCATACGGGAAAATATGATTTTCAAAGCATCCTGACCCATGAGATAGGGCATGCCGCAGGGTTTCTTTCCCTGGCGACACAAACCGGTACCTTCCAGGTCCAGTCCGGGAATGCTTCAGCAGCTTACAGCACCATGCTGTACACCAGGTATGATTCCCTGTTAACCAACCAGGAAGGCCAATCCATCGTGAATAAGGCCGGAAACGGGAATACGGCATTTACACTTGGAGAAACCCTGTCCCTGGGCGATACGGGGCTCACCGCCTATAACCCCGCCACCTGGCAGCAAGGGTCCAGCATGGCCCACATCGACAGCGCGAGCGATCCGGACGCCCTCATGCAGTATTCCATTTCGCCGGATACCTACCACCGTACCCTGACGGATGGAGAAATGGAATTGATGCGTTCCATGGGCTGGAAGATGGTTCCGGAGCCCGGCACCTCCACGCTTTCCCTGCTGGGGCTGGCCGTGCTCGCTTTACGAAGACGCCGCTGCTGACGGTTTCCTCTCCCGGATTTTCCTTTCACGTCGGCCAGACGGCAGTTTCCTTTAGCCGCCAGGGAGTGGATTGGTAGCAGAAGGGCGTTCCTGCCAGGGAACGCCCTTCATGGTTTTTCCCGGCGGCACACCGGAAAAGCAGCCTTTTCAGTTATTTCTTTTCCTTGGTAAAGTCCAGCTTGCCGCCCTTTTCCCGCACCACGATTTCCGTCCCTTCCGGGAAGTCGCCCTCCAGGAGCTTGAGGCTGAGGGGGTCCAGCAGGTCATGCTGAATGGCCCGCTTGAGGGGACGCGCTCCATAGACGGGGTCAAAGCCATGGTCCGCCACCAGGGCCGTAGCCTCCGGAGTCATGCGCAGGAACAGGCCCTTGGCTTCCAGGCGCTTGCGGACGCGCTGGAGCTGGATGTCCACAATGCCTTTGAGTTCCTCCGCCGTCAGACGGTCAAAGATGATGATTTCATCAATGCGGTTCAGGAATTCCGGGCGGAAGTGGCCGCGCAGGGCTTCCATCGCCTTGGCTTCCCGCTGTTCCGCGTTGGATTCATTGAGGATGTACTGGCTGCCGATGTTGGAGGTCATGATGATGACAGTATTCCGGAAGTCCACCGTACGCCCCTGGCCGTCCGTGATGCGGCCGTCATCCAATACCTGGAGCAGCACGTTGAAGACGTCTGGATGGGCTTTTTCAATTTCATCAAAGAGGACCACGCAGTACGGACGGCGGCGCACGGCTTCAGAGAGCTGGCCGCCTTCTTCATAACCCACATATCCGGGAGGCGCCCCGATGAGGCGCGCCACGGAGTGCTTTTCCATGTATTCGGACATGTCAATGCGCACGATGGCGTTTTCATTGTCAAAGAGGAATTCCGCCAGCGCCTTGCTGAGCTCCGTCTTGCCCACGCCCGTGGGGCCCAGGAACAGGAAGGAGCCGATGGGTCTGTTTTCATCCTGCAATCCCGCGCGGGCGCGCCGCACGGCGTCGGACACGGCCTTGACGGCCTGCTTCTGCCCGATCACGCGGGCGCCCAGGCGTTCTTCCATGTGCACCAGCTTGGCGCGCTCCCCTTCCTGCAGGCGCGCGGCGGGAATGCCGGTCCAGGTGGCCACCACCTTGGCGATGTCCCCTTCCGTGACTTCCTCCTTGAGCAGGCCTCCGTCCTCCTTCTGCATTTTGTTGAGCTTTTCCTTGCCTTCCATCAGGGCGCGTTCCGCTTCCGGAAGTTCACCGTACGTGATTTCGGAAGCGCGGGTCAGATCCCCCATTCTCTTGGCCCTTTCGCTTTCCAGCTTGAGGGCCTCTATTTTTTCCTGTTCCCTGCGGACGGCGTCCAGAACGTCTTTTTCACTTTTCCACTTGGCAATCATGGAGCCGGATTTTTCCTTCAGGTCCGCCAGATCCTTGGTGATTTTTTCCAGACGCGCCTTGCTGTCGGCATCCTCTTCCTTCACCAGGGCCTGCCGTTCCATTTCAAGCTGCATGGCTTCACGTTCGATCTGGTCGATTTCCGTAGGCATGGAGTCCAGCTCAATCTTGAGCCGGGCCGCTGCTTCGTCCACCAGGTCCACCGCCTTGTCAGGCAGGAAACGGTCAGAGATATAACGGTCGGAAAGAGTGGCGGCAGCCACGATGGCGGCGTCCGTAATGCGCACGCCGTGGTGAACTTCATAACGTTCCTTCAGGCCGCGCAGAATGGCGATGGTGTCCTCCACGCTGGGTTCAGACACCATGACAGGCTGAAACCGTCGTTCCAGGGCCGCATCCTTTTCAATGTATTTGCGGTATTCGTCCAGCGTCGTCGCGCCGATGGTCCGCAGTTCGCCACGGGCCAGAGCGGGCTTAAGCAGGTTGGAGGCGTCCACCGCCCCTTCACTGGCGCCCGCGCCCACGATGGTGTGCAGTTCGTCAATGAACAGGATGATTTCACCGTTGGAGTCCGTCACTTCCTTGAGGAAGGATTTCAAGCGTTCTTCAAATTCGCCGCGGTATTTGGCCCCCGCGAGCATGGACCCGATGTTGAGGGACACAATGCGCTTGTTGCGCATGCTTTCCGGCACGTCACCGTTGACAATGCGCCGCGCCAGGCCTTCTGCAATGGCGGTCTTGCCCACGCCGGGCTCCCCGATGAGCACGGGGTTGTTCTTGGTCCGGCGGGAAAGGATCTGGAGGACGCGGCGGATTTCCGTATCACGGCCGATAACGGGGTCAATCTTGCCGGCGCGGGCGCGGGCCGTCAGGTCCGTGCCGTATTTTTCCAGCGTCTGGTATTTGCCTTCCGGGTTGTCGTCCGTCACGCGCTGGTTGCCGCGCACTTCCTTCATGGCGGCCAGATAGTTGTCCTTGGACAGTCCAAAGGTGTCCGTCAACTGGTGCACCTTGTTCTGCGTGTCCAGAGCCCCCAGCATGAAGTGCTCCACGCTGAGGTAGTCATCCTTGAGCTTTTTGCGTTCATCCTCGGCAGCGTGCATCACCGTAGCCAGGTCACGGCCCATCTGGGGCTGCGTGGTAGCACCGCTCTGGGTGGGTTCATGGGATACTTCCCTCTGGGCGGCCTGCAACAGCAGGCCCGGATCACAAGAGGCCTTCCGGAGAATAGGGGAAAGAATTCCGCCGTCCTGCTCCAGCAACGCCACCAGAACGTCCAGGGAGGAAATTTCCGGCTTTCCGAGCCGCCCTGCCGTCTGCTGCGCCTGCATCAGCGCTTCCTGAAATTTTGTTGTTAGATTGTTAAGCATGGTATGTTGGTAATTTAGACATAAGAATATCTCCAACCGTTGAATGGGAAAGCAGGATTTTTGCCGTTATCCAAATTTTTTTGACCCTCCGAATTCCTTGTAATATTGTAGTGCATCCGGCGTATTTTACAGAACCAGCATTTTACCGGCCTTTTCTTTTTTCCTGTCTCCAGTTTTTTTACCAAAATGATCCGTCTTTCTTTTCTTCCGTTCCTATGCTCCGCCCTGCTCCTGGTTCAAACGGGAGCCTCCGGCAAGGAGATGCCTTCCCCCTATCCCGCTCCGGAACCCGGCGTCCGCCTGACACCGCCGGAATCGCCGGCTCCCGTGCTGAACGAACCGCGGCTTTTCGGCGCACGTCCCGGCTCCCCCATCCAGTTCGCCATCTGCGCCAGCGGAGAACGCCCCATGAGCTTTGCCGCCGCCAAATTGCCCCCCGGCGTGAAGCTGGACAGGGAAACCGGCGTCATCACCGGTAAAATCAGCCGTCCGGGAACTTATGCTTTTCCCGTGCAGATAAGCAACAGCCACGGCAAAGCGAACGGGACCATCACTGTCCGCATCGGGCAGGAGATGTGCCTGACTCCCCCCATGGGCTGGAGCAGCTGGTATTCCTACAGCGGCGGCGTGAGCCAGGAAAATATCCTGAAAACCGCCCGGCTGCTCATCACTTCCGGGCTGGCCCAATACGGCTACCGCTATGTCAACATTGACGATTGCTGGCAAGGCGCCAGAGGCGGCAAGTACCGCGCCATCCAGCCCAACAAGCGTTTTCCGGATATGAAGTCCATGTGCCGTGAAATCCACAGCCTGGGACTGAAAGCGGGGATTTACTCAACCCCGTGGATGGGAACTTACGCCGGCTACATGGGAGGCACTTCCCCCAATCCGCAGGGAGATTATTCCTCCCTGGCCCTTCCTGAAAGCAAACGCCCGCAGCCCGATCAATTGTTCGGGAGCTGTCCGGGTTCCCAGCGGCTGGGAGCCGCCAAAACAGGCCCCGTATGGATGATTACCCAGGATGCCAGGCAGTGGGCGGAATGGGGGTTTGATTACGTCAAGATGGACTGGTACCTGATCGACGTGCCCAGCACGGAAAGAATCGCGGCGGATTTGAAAAAAAGCGGCAGGGACATTGTGCTGAGCGTTTCCAATTCCACCCCGTTCGAGATTGCCGGCCCCATCAGCAAAACGGCCAACGTCTGGCGCACGACGGGAGATATCGAAGACCACTGGGGCAGTTTGAAGAAGATCGCTTCCTCCCAGGAGAAATGGCAGCCCTATGCCGGACCGGGGCACTGGAATGATCCGGACATGCTTCAAATCGGCCGCCTGGGCAAGGTCGGAAAGGCGAATACCACATTCTCCCCCACCCGGCTGACTCCGGACGAGCAGTATTTCCAGATGTCCTTCTGGGCCATAATATCCGCCCCCCTGATTATTTCATGCGATCTGGAGCATCTGGACGATTTCACGCGGGGCATCCTGTGCAACCGGGAAGTGATCGCCGTCAACCAGACGTTTCGCGGCCCTTCGGAAAAAGTCCTGTCCCAAGATGATGGAGAAGTATGGATCAAACCGCTGGGGGAAGGCCGTACCGCCGTCGGCTTTTTCAATAAAAGCAATAAAGGCCAGATCATTCATGTCCCCCTTTCCCGCCTCAAGCTGAAGTCTCCGCAAAACGCGCGCGACCTGTGGAAGCAGGAAAACGCCGGAACGGCAAGCCGGGAAATGAAGGTGCGGCTCAATCCCCACGGAGCGGCCCTGTTTCTTCTGGAAGGCAAAAGATAGCCCCATGGTTCTGGAGGAGAGTTCCTCCCTTTCATTCATAAAATCCGCCCCGGCGACCGGAGAAAGATGCGGAACCAAGGCACCGGACAACTGCCGGACGATTTTTCCGCCAGGGTATTCCCCGGACCGGGACGGTCAACTATATACCACTAACTGGGGGGCAATGTATCCAGGGCGGCGTTCAGCGTCATCACGTTGATTACGTTTTCCCCCAGGATGTCGCCCGGAATGAGGTGTTCCGCCACCAATCGCCTTACTTTTTCCAGTGGCAGCTTGCGGGCCGCCGCCACGCGGGCCGCCTGGAATTCCGCCGCTTCCGGGGAAATGCAGGATTCCAGACCGCTTCCGGAAGCGAACAGGAGATCTGCCGGAACAGGCGTTTCCTGCGGCAGGTTGTGGGCTTTCAGCAGGGCCGCCTTGCGCTCCGCCACCGTCCTGACCAGTTCTCCGGAGGTCCAGGAGAGGTTGCTGGCACCGGAAGGCATGGTGGCGTAGTCCCCGGCGGAGGGCCTGGGCCAGAAGTACCTGGCGGAAGTGAAGGGCTGGGCGATGAGCTCCGAGGCGATGACTTCCCCCCGTTCATTCCGGATCAGGGAGCCGTGCGCCTGATGGGGGAACAGAATCAGGCTGACAAGCGTGACAGCCAGGGGATAAATGCCGCCGGTGACGACGGCCAGCGCCAGAAACAGGCGCAGATTGGGAAATGTCCATTTCATAATGATTCAGCAGGTTGATTTTTAATTGTTCAGACGAGGTGCAGGGCGGTGACGGCCATGTCGATGAGCTTGATGCCGATGAACGGCGCAATCAGGCCGCCTACCCCGTAAATGAGGATGTTGCGCTTCAGCAGGGAGGCTGCTCCCGCCGGTCGGTAGGAAACCCCCTTCAAGGCCAGTGGAATAAGCGCCACGATAATGAGGGCGTTGAAGATCACCGCGCTGAGGATGGCGCTCTGCGGGGAGTGCAGTCCCATCACGTTCAGGGCGGAAAGCGGGCCCCGGGCCATGCCGTCAGCCACAAAGAGGCCCGCAAACATGGCGGGAATGATGGCGAAGTACTTGGCCACGTCATTGGCGAAGGAGAAGGTGGTCAGCGCGCCGCGGGTGATCAGCATTTGCTTGCCGATTTCCACGATTTCAATCAGCTTGGTCGGGTTGCTGTCCAGGTCTACCATGTTGCCCGCCTCCCGGGCGGCCTGCGTGCCGGTGTTCATCGCCACGCCCACATCGGCCTGGGCCAGGGCGGGAGCGTCGTTGGTGCCGTCCCCGGTCATGGCCACCAGATGGCCTTCCGCCTGTTCTTCACGGATGCGCGCCAGCTTCATTTCCGGCGTGGCTTCCGCAATGAAGTCATCCACTCCGGCCTCCGCCGCAATGGATGCGGCAGTCAGGGCATTGTCCCCTGTCACCATGACGGTGCGGATGCCCATGGCCCGGAGCCGGGCGAAGCGTTCCTTAATGCCGCCCTTGACGATGTCTTTCAGGTAAATGACGCCCAGCACGTCCCTTCCCCGGGCCACCACCAGCGGCGTGCCGCCGGCACGCGCGACGTTCTGCACGGTCATTTCCACCTCCTGCGGGAAGGCTCCGCCCTGGTCCTTCACCCACTGCGCCACGCTTTCCGCAGCGCCTTTCCGGATGGAAACGGCCGGCTGGCCGTCGTGCGCCGCAATGTCCACGCCGCTCATGCGGGTGGAAGCGGAGAACGGAACAAAGGTGATGTGGTCCGCGTCCATGTGGCGGCCCCGGATTCCAAATTGCTTTTTGGCCAGTACTACGATGCTGCGCCCTTCCGGCGTTTCATCGGACAGGGAGGCGAGCTGGGCGGCTTCCGCCAGCTGCTGGTCCTCCACGCCGGGCGCAGGCAGGAATTCATTCGCCATGCGGTTGCCGAAGGTGATGGTTCCGGTCTTGTCCAGCATCAGCACATCAATGTCCCCGGCCGCTTCCACGGCACGGCCGGACGTAGCCAGCACGTTCCGGCGCACCAGCCGGTCAATGCCGCTGATGCCGATGGCACTCAGCAGGCCGCCGATCGTCGTCGGAATCAGGCACACCAGCAGGGAGACCAGAACGGGCAGGGAGATATGGCCATCCGCCCTGAAGCCCAACGCCCGGGCGGAATCTTCAATGTATCCGGCCATGGCTGGGAGGGAAAGCACTACGGCAATGAAGACGATGGTCAGCGCCACGAGCAGGATGCCCAGCGCGATTTCATTGGGCGTCTTCTGCCGGCTGGCGCCCTCCACCATGGCGATCATGCGGTCCAGGAAGGTATTGCCCGGTTCCGCCGTGATGCGGATGACGATGCCGTCGCTGATCACGCGGGTGCCCCCCGTTACGGCGCTGCGGTCTCCCCCGCTTTCACGGATGACCGGGGCGGATTCCCCGGTAATGGCGGATTCGTCCACGCTGGCGATGCCTTCAATCACCTCGCCGTCAAGAGGAATGATGTCCCCGGCCTCGCACAGCACTTTTTGCCCCTTGCGCAGCTCGGAAACGGAGACTATTTCCTCCGTCCCCTTGTCCGTCAGCAGACGGGCGTTCACATAGACGCGCATTTTTTTCAGAGCGTCCGCCTGGGCCTTTCCACGGCCTTCCGCCAATGCTTCCGCAAAGTTGGCGAACAGGACGGTGAACCAGAGCCAGAGCGTGACTTGCAGGGTAAAGCCGAAAGGCTGCCCGGCGGCGGCATCCCGGATAAGGACGACCGTGGCAACCAGGGCACCGATGGCCGTGACGAATATCACGAAGTTTTTGGATAAAGCACGCGGGTCAAATTTGCGCAGCGCGTCCCGGAAGGCCGTTTTCAGCATGGCCCCGTTGCACCAGGATTGATTCTTTTTTTCTTCTTTCATCATCGTAAAATCTGGATTGTTGGTGAATGCTACTTACAGCATGGTTCCCGAATACAGGAGCAGATGCTCCAGAATGGGCCCCAGGGCCAGGGCCGGGAAGAAGGTGAGGGCGCCTACAATCAGCACCACGGCCACCAGCAGAACCATGAACATCAGGTTGTCCGTCGCCATGGTGCCCTGGGCCGGAGGCGCGGTTTTCTTGGATACCATGCTGCCCGCAATGATCATCACCGGAATGATGGCTCCGAAGCGGGCCAGCAGCATCGCCAGGCCGCCCAGCACGGAATAGAAAGGCGTATCCCCCACAGCCAGGCCGGCAAAGGCGCTGCCGTTGTTCCCGGCCTGGGAACCGAAGCAGTACAGGATTTCCGTCAGCCCGTGGGGTCCGGCATTGCAGATGGATTCACGCCCCACTTCCGTAGCGGCGGCCAGTCCGCTCATAAGCAGGACGGTTATGCCGGGCAGCAGAACGCCCACCATGGACCAGCGCACTTCCCGCGCTTCAATTTTTTTGCCCAGGAATTCGGGAGTACGCCCCACCATCAGCCCGCACAGGAAGACGGTGATCATGGCGAACATCAGCATGCCGTACAGGCCGCAGCCCAGACCGCCGAAGATCACTTCACCCAGCAGCATGTTGAACAGGGCAATGCCGCCGCCCAGCGGGGACATGCTGCAGTGCATGCAGTTCACGGAGCCGTTGGAGGAGGCCGTCGTAGCCACGGACCAGAGGGAGCTGTTCGTCACGCCCAGGCGCACTTCCTTGCCTTCCAGCATTTCCATGCCGGGGAACAGCGGGTTCCCCGTGTGTTCCGCCCACTGGGAAAGCCCGATGGTCGTCACAAGCAGAAGCATCATGGCGCCGAAGATGATCCAGCCCTGCCTTTTTTTCCCGATCATCACGCCGTAGGCATACGGGCAGGCGCAGCCGATCAGGAGCAGGGAGAGCATTTCAACCATGTTGCTGAACGGCGTGGGGTTTTCAAAGGGGTGCGTGCTGTTGTTCCCGAAGAAGCCGCCGCCGTTCGTCCCAAGCTGCTTGATGGCCACCTGGGAGGCCGCCGGACCGTTGGGAATCACCTGCTCCACGCCGTCCATGCCCGGTACGGTGGCGGGTCCGTCAAAGGACTGCACCACCCCCTGGGAGACCAGCAGAAGCGCGACGACCACGGAAATCGGAATCAGAAAGTACAAGGTACTGCGCGTCAGGTCCGCCCAGAAGTTGCCCAGAGTGGAGGCGCATTTCCTTTTCAGACCGCGGATCAGGGCGGCCATGACGGCAATCCCCGTGGCGGCGCTGACGAAGTTCTGCACGCCCAGCCCGGTCATCTGGACAAAGTAGCTGATGCCTTCCGGCCCTTCGCCGGAGTAGAACTGCCAGTTCGTGTTGGTCATGAAGCTGATGGCCGTATTCAGGGCAATGTCCCACCGCATGTTTTCCGTGCCGGCGGGATTCAGCGGCAGCCATTTCTGGCACAGCAGGGAAAGGAACAGGATGAGGAATCCGGCGGCGTTGAACAGAAGAACGGCCGTCAGATACTTTTTCCAGTCCATTTCGCGGGAGGGGTCCACGCCGGCCACACGGTAGGTGCAGCGCTCCACGGGACCAAGAACCGGGGAAAGCCAGCTCCGCTTTCCCTGTAAAACATTCGCCAGCCACTTCCCGAGCAACGGAGTGAAGGCGACCAGTATGCCTATGAATAGGACAATGATTAACAAGTCGTGTGAGGACATAACGCAACTTTATACATGTTCCGGAAATTCCGGGTAGTTAACAAGGGGCTGCCGGACATTAAGAAATTGTTAATTTCCCTTTGGAAGCCCGTTTTTCATGACGCCAGTACGCCGTTAGAATTCCACGCCCAGGCGGAAGCCCACCCAGAACTCGTCCCCGGCGTCCCTGCGGCGCAGCACCGTAGCCGCCTGGGAATAATTGACGGAGCCGGAAAGGGAATAATGTTCCGCAAACCGCCACGTCACGCCCAGGCTCCAGTCAATGCAGTTGGAGCCGTCGTCATAGTCCACGTTATAACCGCCGTTGTATCCGTACCTGGCCATGGGCGTTACCGTCACGTTCTCCACGGGGGACCATTCCAGTTGCACAAAGGCGCTGTAATAGGCTTCAAAATCCTGGTGTTCCACCTTCACCTGGGTTTCCGCCCCCACGGTCAGCCAGTCCGTCACGGCATAGGAGACGGTCAGGGCCGGATTGGCTACGTTGTAGTCCTGCGTGAAATAGAACTGGTGCTCATACCAGGGATTGACGGTCCACTTCCCCAGCTTCCAGGCGTAACCCAGAACCAGGTCCAGCTCGTCATAATTGGAGGAATCCCCCCCGGCGTACCAGGCGCTGAGCGTAAGGTCTTTCCAGGAGATGCTCGGAGCCACTTCCCAGATGCCGCTGCCCGGCAGGCAGTCCAGCCCTTCCGTCACGTATTTGCTGGACCAGCCCGCGGAAAGGGAGAAAGCCCAGTCCGTGTCCGTAGAAGGGATGGCGGCCTCCTGCGCGTTGGCCAGGGAGGGAGAGGAGGGAGAGGCCGTTTCCCCGCCCATGCAGACGGTTCCTGCCATCATGGCGCAGCCCAGAACTGCGGCCCCTATGTTTCTTGCGGTGTATGTAATCTTCATAAAGACGTATCGAATACGTCCTAAATCCTACACAGCATATTGACCTTCGTGAAGTTAAGCCATGCCCTGCAACCGTTATGAAAAAATATATTTCCCGGCTTCCACGGGTGGAAGGCCACAGCCTTTCCCGGCCCGCGGAAATGGGAAAAAGATTTATTCAGCTCCGTCCGCCACAATTCTGTATCCCAGGCCGGATTCCGCGCGGATGATGCGGTTTTCCGGATCGGAATCCCCCAGCTTCTGGCGCAGGTGGGCGATGTGCACCCGCAGGTAGTGCGTATCTTCCTCATGCTGGGGGCCCCAGATTTCACGGAGAAGCTGGCGGTGGGTCATCACCTTGCCCTGATGGAGCAGCAGAAGGCGCAGAATGCCGTATTCCTTGGAGGTCAGATGGATTTCCTCCTTCCCCTTCTCCACGCGCCGGGAGCTCAGGTCCACAATGATGGATCCCAGCCGGAATACGGAGGGCTCCCTGTCCGGCCGGTTGCGCCGCAGCATCACGCGCAGGCGCGCCAGCAGTTCCCGGCCGCTGAACGGCTTGGTCAGGTAATCGTCCGCCCCGGCGTCCAGGGCGTCCACCTTCTCATCCTCCCTGTCCCAGGCCGTCAGGATCAGAATGGGAACCTGCGTCCATTCCCGGAGCTGTTTGAGCACTTCCAGTCCGTTGATGTCCGGAAGGCCCAGGTCCAGAATAATGGCGTCCGGCCGTTTCAGAGCGGTCTCGCTCAGGCCGAGCTGCCCGTTTTCACACTCGCGGACATGGTAGCCTGCGCCGGTCAGCGTCAGGTTCAGGAGACGGCGTATCTGCCGTTCGTCATCAATAACCAGGATATCTGCGGGAAGGTCGCTCATAACACGGGGAAGGAAGGTTTATTCTTCAGGAACATGATCATGCTCCACCAGGGGAAGGACAAGACGGAAACAGGTTCCGGCGGGAACGGCAACCAGGGTAACGGCTCCCCGCTGCGCCTCCATGAAACCGCGCACGATGGAAAGCCCCAGGCCCAGGCCGCCGGGCCGCGTCGTCCGGAAACGCTCAAAAATGGTTTCCGCCCGTTCGGGGGGAATGCCCGGCCCCAGGTCATGGACATCCAGCCAGACCTGGCCGCGCACGGGATCGGCGCCGCCCTTCAGCGTCATGGGGGTTCCCGCAGGAGTATGCACGCAGGCATTCAGCAGCAGATTGACCAGCACCTGCTCCATCAGGGAGAAATCCGCCTTCACCAGCGGATAATCCGGCGGCAGGGCGACAGACACGGGATGGTCCCGGCGCGCCTCCCTGGTGGCGGCCAGAGCCCCTTCAATCACATCCCCCAGGTCGCACCAGTCCAGTTTGGGCTTCAGGGCGCCGGATTCCAGGCGGCTCACGTCCAGCAAATTTTTCACCAGGCGGCGCAGGCGGCGTGCGGCCAGCAGGATTTCCCCATACTCCTCCCGTTCCTCCGGCGCGGACGCGGCGCGCCCGGCCAGCTTCTCACAGCCGCCCTCAATCACGGCCAGAGGCGTCTTGAACTCATGGGAAACGCTGTCCAGCAGGGAGCGGTGCAGTTTTTCGGATTCCTCCATGAGCCGCGTACGCGCCCGTTCCGCCCGCAGCTCTTCACGTTCCAGCGCCATGGCCAGCTGCGCGCCCATGCTTTCCAGCAAATCCTTCTGCCCTGCCGTAAGGCGCTCCCCTTCCTCCGGCCTCACGCCCAGCACGCCCATGCAGCGTTCCCCGGACATCATGGGGAGGTAAAACCCTTCCGCCACCGGGAGCGTATCCGTAAACCTGCCTGCGGGCCGGCGGTGCTCCAGGCACCAGGCAGCCACGCTCCATTCCTTGTCATCCATGGAAAAAGCCCCCCCGGATTCCCAAAGCTTCAGCCTGCGGCCGCTGCCTTCCGGCGTCATGACCGCCAGGCGCACCCCCATAATCTGGCTGATCTGCCCTGCGGCGACGGAAATCAGGGAAGGCACGTCCGAGGCGGACCCAATGGCCCGCGAATACAGGAACAGGGCATTCGTCTTTTTTTCCCGTTCCCGCTCCTCCTGCTCGCGGACCCTCAGGCGGGAAGTGAGCCGCCCCGTGGAGAGAGCCACCAGAAAGAAGAAAAGGCACATCAGGGCATCCTCCAGCCGTTCTATCTTGAATGTCATCACCGGGGGAATGAACAGCAGGTTCCACAGCAGGGCGCTCAGCGCAGCGGCCATCAGCATGGCCCAGCGGGAACGGATGAAAAAGCCCAGGCCCACTACTCCCGCCAGATACAGGAAGCCGGGAGCGAAATAACCGGTAAACGCGGAAATCAACAGGCCGATTCCCGTAACGGCCGCCGTCACGCCTGCGGCCAGCCAGTAGTCCCGGCCATATTTTTCCGTTTCCCGGTGCCAGCTCTTCCACCGGTTCCGGACCGGACCGGGAGCGGCGGGAACTACGTAAATGTCAATCTGGTCGCTCCCCTTTACCAGTTTGTCCACCAGGGACATGGGCCGCACCAGCCCCCACAGGTAAGCCTCCTGCGGCTTGCCCACCACAATCTGGCTGACATTTCTCAAAAAGGCCATGCGGAGCAGCGTCTCCGCCAGGTCGGAACCGGGCATCACGATCACTTCCGCACCCAGCCGCCGCGCCAGCTCCAGGTTGGCGTCCAGCCGCTGCTGCTGTTCGGGGGACAGCGGCACGCCCGTATCCACGGAAAGGGCAATCCACGGAGCGTTCAGGGCGTAAGCCATGCGCCGCGTCCAGCGCACCAGCCGGGCGGAAAACGGGCTGGGCCCCACGGCTACCATCAGCCGTTCCCCGCTGCGCCAGATGGAGCGGTCCCCGGAGATGGTGCGCACCTCCGTCAGCTCATGGTCCACCTTCTCCGCCATGATGCGCAGGGCCAGTTCCCGGAGGGCCGTAAGGTTGGACTCCTTGAAAAAATGGTCCAGCGCGGCGGAAGCCTGGGGAGCGCTGTATACCTTCCCTTCCTGAAGACGCGTCCGCAACTGCTCCGGCGTGATGTCCACCAACTGGATGCAGTCCGCCTCCGCCAGCACGGAATCCGGCACGGTTTCCTGTACGGGAGCGGCGGTAATGTCATGAACGGTATCGGAACGGCTTTCCAGATGCTGCACGTTCAGCGTGGTGTAAACGTCTATCCCTGCGGCCAGCAAATCCTCCACATCCTGGTAGCGCTTCCTGTGACGCATTCCGGGAACGTTCGTATGCGCCAGCTCGTCCACCAGAATGAGCTGGGGCTTCACGCGCAGCGCCTCCTCCAGGTCGAACTCCTCCATCTGCACGCCCCGGTAAGCCATTTTCTTCATGGGAAGGCGCGGCAGCCTGCCGATAAGGCGCATCGTATCCTCCCGGCCATGGGATTCCGCCACGCCGATCATGACCTGCACGCCCTTGCCCGCCGCCTGGATGGCGGCCTCCAGCATGGCGTACGTCTTGCCCACTCCCGGCGCCATGCCGAAGAAGATTTTCAGCAGGCCGCGGCCGGGGCGGGATTCCTCCCTCCGGATGGAGGCCAGAATCCTGTCTGCCCGCTGGCTGTCCGAATGCGTTTCTGAAAACATGAAAAAAGGGAACCGTAATGGTATCCGGCTTGAATGTTAGAATTAACCTAATGGAAGACCGTTCAGGGTGCAAATAAAACAGACCAGAAAAAACGTTAAAATTTTATTAAATTCCACCCCCCTTCCCCATTTTTGTTTCCATTCTTTCTTCTTTTCGTTATCAAGCATTTTTAAATTTCCCCCTTTCCTTTTCACAATGAACGCTTTCCAGACCATTCGCCGCACCGTCTCCTCCTCCGCAGTCCTGTTTCTCCTGCTCCTGGGAACCGCCCTGGCGCGGGGAGCGGAGGAAGCCGCTTCTGAAAACTTCGACTCCTTTCCGACGGGTAGCTTCACCTCCCTGGAAACCGCTCTGGGGACCATGACGGCGGAAAGCGGGCATGCCGCCATCGCCAGCAACCGCTGTTCCTCCCAGCCCAACTGCATGCGGCTCATCGGCCTGGGCGCCGGGACGAAAAGCACGGCCACGCTGATGCTGCCCGCTCCCCTCGCCGTCAAAAAGACGCTTGCCCTGACCGGGGAACGCTGGACGTCCGACAGCCCCTTTTCCTTCACCATCCACGCCGCGGACGGGGAAGGGAATGAAACACTGGTCGCGGACGGCTCCTCCCTGAAAACGGGCAGCAATCCCATGACCCAGCAGGTGAGGGGCGCCATCCCTTCCGGCACCGCGCGCCTCATCTTCCGCTGCGAGGCCCCCGCCAATAAGGGCGTTCTTTTCGACGATCTGGTCTTTTCCGAATTCAACCCCCTCTCCAGCACCGCGGAAGCATGGCCAGCCATGATCCGCATGGAGGCCAACGGCATCCTCCGCTTTTCCCTGACGGAACTCCCCGCTGCGTATGACGGCATAGCCGTCACGGTGGACATGAGCCCGTCCGACGACCTGGGTGACATTGAAAGCGTTTCCCTTTACACCGGTGACGCGGACGGCATCTATTCCGCGCCCGCCTACGGCAGCAGCGGCCACGGCGCCATGAGCACCACGGGCGTCCTTGCCAGCCCGGCCCAGCCGCCGGCTCCCGTCATGACATTCCCCGTCACTCCGGGGGTTCTCACGAACGGACGGCAATACTACTTCTGGGTCAGCGTCAAGCTCAAGAACTCCGCCAGCATGGACCACAAGGTGGGCGCCAGAATCACCTCCGTCACCGTGGACGGGCAAACGACTGATGTTGCCGATGGAGTGACGGCCAGGCAGCGGATAGGCTATGCCGTCGCCAAGGCGAACGATCCGGTTTATGGAGGCCCCTTGGAAGGAAAGGCCTCCAGGAAATTCCGCATTCCGGGCATCGTGCGCGCCAGGAACGGGGATCTGGTCTCCGTTTTCGACATCCGCTACGACGGCCGGAACGACATGCAGGCCAACATCGATACGGGATGCAGCCGTTCCACGGACAACGGACGCACCTGGACGCCCGTCAACGTGGCCGTCAACTTCAACCCCACGGGCGATTCCGCCAACGACTACCATTCCGGCTACGGCGTCAGCGACCCCTGCATCCTTCTGGATGAAGTCAACGGTACCCTGTGGGTGGCAGGCATCGCCAGGCACGGGCTGGCCTCCTCCAAGGCCAACGTGGACGTGGAAAGCCTGGAAACCGCCCAGTATGTGGTAGCGTACAGCACGGACAACGGCCGGACATGGGGTTCCGCGGACCCCGGCACGGGGGAGTTCGTAAAAATGAAACCCCGGAGCATCAACAAGGACATCAAGAACAGGGCCTGGAAATCCTTTTTCCAGGGTCCGGGCCACGGCATTACGATGAAGAAGACGGTCAATGGCGTGCGCCCCATTGTCTTTCCTTCCCAGATATGGACGGGCGCCAGCGGCGCGGGAACTCCCCAGTCCTGCATCATTTATTCTCTGGACCGCGGCCAGACCTGGATCAGCGAGGACATCGGCAAATCCGGCACGCCCGGCATCGGAGCCGGCTCCAGCGAATGCGCAGTCACGGAGCTCAGCGACGGGCGCCTGATGCTCAATGCCCGCAATGAAAGCAGGAGCGGGTACCGTAAGGTCTTCACGACGGACGACATGGGGAAGACGTGGACGGCTCATGCCACCAACCTGAAAGCCCTGCCGGAGCCCGCCGCCTGCCAGGCCAGCCAGCTCGCCGTGGAAAACTCCGCGAACATCAGCAGGGCCCTCCTTTTCTCCAACCCTGATAAAACTTCCGCCCCCCGCGCCCGAATGACCCTCAAAGCCTCCTTTGACGAAGGCGCCACATGGCCCTCCAGCCGCCAGGTTCTTTACGATTCCCGCCCCTGCTGCGGCTATTCCGACATCTGTGAAACGGGAGACGGCCACATCGGCGTGCTGTATGAAGGGCTCAACGGGGACGAAAATATCTTCTTCCTGCGCATTCCGTATGATGAATTCCTTCCTTCCCTGGACGTTCCCGCCGCCGGGGCGCCCGTCCGCGTGGGACCGGAAGGCGTGACGGCAGCCACGTTCACCGTCTCCAGCGACGATTCCTGGACGGCGTCCTCTTCCGCTGGCTGGATCACCGTCTCTCCCTCTTCCGGCTCCGGAAACGGCTCCGTCACCTACAGCGTGGACCGCTGGGAAGGCGCGGGCGAACGCACCGGAACCATCACGGTTGCCGTTCCTGGCGTCCAGCCGGTCTCCGTCACTGTCATCCAGTCCGGCAGGGCCCCTGCGCTGGCGGTTTCCCCCGCTGCGCTGGTGCTTCCCAAAAACGGGGGAACGGCGGTCTTCTCCGTCACCTGCGACGCCGCCTGGAATGTCTCCAAAACGGCGGACTGGATAAACATCACCGGCATGCAGGGAGCGGAAACGGGCAATGGAACCGTATCCATTGCCGCAGAGGCCAATGCCGCGGAAGGCTCCCGTACGGCGCAGCTTTCCTTTTCCTCCTTTGGAACCGTCCGCTCCGCCACCGTGACTCAGCGGGGGCAGAAACGCACGTGGAATGAATGGAAGGAGGATGAAATCACCTCCCGGGACCCGGACACGGACCAGACAGGCCCCAATGATTCCCCGGCCGGGGACGGCATCCCCAACCTGTTGAAATACGCCACAGGATTGGATCCCCTCAAACCCTGCGGTAGCGTCGTGCAGGTCACCGCGGAGGAAGCGGGCGGAGACGCCTGCCTGGTACTGGGCTGGCCCGTCAACCCGGAAGCCACCGGAATCAGGCACGCAGTGGAAGCCTCGGAAGACCTCCAGACCTGGACGGAGACGGCGGAAGTGGAAACGGAAGGCAAAAGCTCCGCCACTTTCCGGGATGCCGTGCCCATGAACGCGGAAAGTCCCCGGCGAAGATTCCTGCGCCTGAAAATTTCCCGTGAAGGGGAAAGCCCGCTTTAAGGGCAAAACAAGCACGCGGCACCGGGAATCTTCCGGCAAGGGAAAAAAAGCCTTTTTCCCTCAGCCCATCCTTTTCCGATATTGGAGAAGGAACCAGATGCCATGCCGCCATTTTTTCCGGATGAACTGCACTCCGCACTAAAAGCGGAAAATGCCGGAAACGCACTTGAACCCGGTAAATTTCACTCTTGCCGTGTCCGCGGCCAACCGCAGGAATCCCCTTGTTTTTCTGCGTTCGCAAAAGACCGTCTAACAAATAAAATTAAAAAATCGGAACGTTTTTTCCTTTCTTAATTGACAAACCATGCCCTTTCCTCTTAATGATTTAATGTTTATGAATCCGGTATATTGTCTGCCAGCGGCCCTCTTCACATGCGTGTTGTTGTCGGCAACAGCCGCCTCCCTGCATGCGGAAACAGCGTACAGCACGCCCTGCGGCTACATCCAGACGGATCTGAATGCCAAAACAACGGGCTATCTGGGCCTGGGAGTGCATCCGGAAGCCCTGATGCAGCATACGCTTGAGGAAAACAACATCACCGTTTCCGGCAGCAAAATCACCATCACGGACCCGGACGTCAATTTTACCGACCTGATGGAGACGGATTCCGCCTATGTTCTGGAACTCATTTTCGGAGACGAGGCGATGGCCCTTCCCCTCAACAGGGACGCGTGGAAAAAGCCCGCCCCTTCCTGGACGGCGAATAAAATAACGGTGGATGACAAAAGCGCAGCGGACCTGATTAAAAACAGCAAGCCGGTTTCCTACGTGCTGCGCAAGGCGCGCACCCTGAACGATGTTCTGGGAGGCGACAATACGTTCAGCCTGAAAAGCGGCACTTCCGGCACTGCGGATGCCGTTTATATCTCCACCTCCCCCTCCATCCAGATTCCGGTTTACCACTCCGCTACGGAAAACAAATGGATGCGCCGCGGTTCCCGGGACGACATGGGCCTTCTCCCCGTCTTCAATCATGAACCCCTTAAAATCGTCCGGAAAGCCGGCAATGGCGTGCAGGCCTTCGTTATCGGGGAAGTGGCGCAGAAGCACCAGAGGCTCCAGCTCTCCCAGGAAAGCACGCTCCTTCATACGGGGCTGCCTGTTCCCCAGACGCTTCTCAGCACCTCCCTCCACACCGCCCTGCCCGATCCTTCCAGTGACGTGGTTTACGTGCCTCTCACACCCGGCGGCCCTCTGGAGCCCTGTTATTATGATTCTTCCTCCGGACAGTGGAAAAACAGGGACACGGGTGAAAACGTATCCTCCACGGCGGTGGAAGGCATCCTGAACATCCTTTCCGGCACCAGGCTTCCCGCTTACACAACTGTCCAGACCAATACATTACCTACTCCTCAATAACAACTTAACAAGTGATACCATGATGAAACATTCCTTCCTGCTGTACGCAGCCGCCGGACTGATGATCGCGGGAGCAGCCTCTGCCACTACGCTCACCGTTTACAATGAAGACGAATATGGGACTGCCCCTATTACGCCCATTCTTGACGCCTCCGGCCATTCCCTGCAAAACGGCTCCGCCATGCTCGGATACCTTCAAGACAGTACCTGGTCTTTCGACCTGGTTGACGGCAAAATTGAATGGTCCAAAAACAGCACGCCCGCAGGCCAGTTGAGCTACAGCCAAATGGCGGAAATCAGGCAAAGCTTCACCACCAGCCTTTCCGCCGTTTCTCCGGAATATCCCGGCGCCACTACCAATGGCGGCCAGTTTTCACTTTCCGGCACGCTGGCCTCCGGTCTGGAAGGAAAGCCCATTGTCCTCCTGATCAACAACGACGATTCTCCCGGCGAATTCTCCATGTTTACGTTCCGGAACGTGGATACGGGCGAACTGGCCAAATACCCGGGAGTGGTGGGGAACGACATGACGTTTTTCTTCGGGTCGCAGGCGGATGCCATTACCGAGGGTTATGAGTGGTATGCCATCCCTCTCTTTAACGACAACTTCAATCTGGTTCCCGAACCCGCCACCGCTACGCTGAGCCTCCTCGGCCTGGCGACGCTGATGATGCGCAGACGGCGCTAAAAGAGCTTTTCCCACTGTTAAAGCCTCCGCACGGGAATGCCTGTGCGGAGGCTTTTTTGCAGGCAGACGGCAGCCGCACTCCAGGCCCTCCTTCATCACATCCCGCCGCCGGAGGAGCGCCGCGAGCCTCTGCGGCAACCGATTCATCATGCGGCTGGCAGCCGCACTGGTTTTCAGAAAATGCGCCCGCTGGCGCCCAGGTTCATCTTTAGTTGGCGCAAGGGCTTGCGGCGCTCCAACCAGGTTCCAAACGGCATTGCGGCAAATAAAACGCCCCGCGCACTCCGAAGAGCGGCGGGGCGTCTGTTCAAGCGGTGGAAACCGCAGGAGTTACTTTTTAACGGGAATGATATCCAGCTCCGCTACGGCGGCGTAATCCCGGCCCTGCGTTTCACTGAGGGCGGAGAAGCGGAAATAGCGCGCCTTGACGGGCGCCTGGAACTTCACTTCCTGAAGATCCGCGCTGTCCGGGAAGGCGCCCTTGGCGGCAGGCTGCCATTTTTCACCGTCCGTGCTCACTTCCACGGAATAATCCTTCACGCGGCCGTTACCGCTTCCGTCCTGGCGGGGCAGGTAGGTAATGCCGGAGAACTCCCGCTCCTTGCCCAGGTCCACGGCCAGCACGTGCGGGTGCTTGGTCACGGTCTTGTTGTACTCGGAGTGCCAGAAGGTGCCGGGGTCCCCGTCAATGGCGAACTCGGCGTCCGCCTCGCCCTGCTCCTGGCTGGTCACGCTCTTGACCGTGTATTTGTCCGTACGGGTCAGCATGGTCATGTCCAGCTGGGCCGCGGGCACGCGGATTTCACCCTTGTAGGACTTGGAGGTGACGGGACGCATGAAGAAGGACAGCGGGTAGGGCTTGTTGGCCTTGATGATGTCCCTGCTCATGGGGCCGGGGCCGCAGGAGGCGCCCCCCAGGCCGCGCGTGGCGGAGGAGAGGACCAGCACGGTTTTGTCCGTCGTCTTGGGCAGCTCCACGGGGTGGTTGGCCAGAATCAGGTCCGTCGTGGTGTAGGGAATGGCTGAGAAGGCAAACGGAGCGCCCACGGAACCGAAGAGCAGGCCCTGCCCCTTGTCATCTGTGACGGCCACCCAGCGGGTGTCTTCATGGTTGCCGCAGTCCTGCGGCCTGCCGTACGGGAAGAAGGAATCCCGGGCCGTCGTCTTGTACACGCCCAGAGGCATGCCGCTCTTGCGGTCCGCATAGTTTTCCTCCGGCCCGCGGCCGTAGTAGGTCACGTTGCCCATGTTCGCCGGCAACTGGAGTTCATACCCCAGGCGCAGCAGCTCCAGGGGATTGCCGCGCGGCAGCAGCACGGACTGGCAGACGACGGTTCCATCCGGGTAGATAGTCCATTCCAGATTGTTGATGAAATGGGTGTTCGTGTCATTCAGGGGCTGCTTTTTGGGCGTGATGGAGGTCTTGGTGTCTCCATAGCCGCTGATGTTTTCAGCCTGCTTGCCGCTTACCTTGACGGACTGCTTGACGGTGACGCTGCTGCCGTTGTCCACGGCTTCATAACTGAGCAGTTCATGCTTCAGCTCACGGAGGCCGTTGGCCATGCTCTTGGCCATGACGCCCGGCTCATTGCTGGAAGCGGCGCGCAGGGCGTTCACCGCCATGGGCGTCTTGAACAGGGGCTTGCCGTTCACGGTGAACTGGGCCAGTTCCCCGGTGGCCGCGTCAAACTGAACGGAGAAATCCTTGCCGGACACGGTGTGCTTGTCCGCGCTGAGGGTTACCTTGCCGGCAGGAGCCTTGAACATGGGCAGGTCTCCCTGCACGGGAAGTTGGAGCTGGTCAAAGGCCAGTTCATAGCCCTTCTTGGCCCAGTCCTTGTCCTTCTTCAGCTTGTAGCCTATGCGCAGGGCGTATTCCGCTCCCGGCTTACGGTTTTTCAGCTGCGGAATGTCCGGTACGGGCACCACGATCTTTTCCCGGGGTCCGGCCGGCGGCGTATCCAGCTTGCCTTCCGCCACCACATTCCCGTTCTCCGTCAGAGTCCAGGTGATGTCGTACGGAGACAGGTCCGTAAAGAAGTTCTTGTTGAAGATGGAAATCCTGCCGTCGTCCGTCAGGGACGTGGAGATATTCTGATAAACGTGCTTCACTTCAAAGTAGCCCGGTTCCGGCGTGCGGTCCGCCAGGATGGTGCCGTTGAATACGAACTGGCCGCTGTTGGGATGGTCGTTGAAGTCGCCGCCGTAGGCGAGCATCCTCTCCCCGTTCGGCAGGGTCTTGTACAGGCCCTGGTCCACCCAGTCCCAGATGGCGCCGCCCATGATGCGGTCGGAAGATTCAATAGCCTCCCAGTAGTCCGCCAGGTTGCCCATGGCGTTCATCATGTTGTGCGCGTACTCTGAAATGTAGTAGGGCTTCGGGAAGTTCTTGTTGGCCGCCATGGAGCGCGTCCAGTCCACGGAGGGGTACTGGTTGGAACCCAGGTCCACGATGTCGTTGTTGCGCTCATAGTGGGTGGGGCGGGACATGTCCCTGGCCTTCACGATCTTTTCCGCGCTGCGGAAATTCTGGCCGGGCCCTGCCTCATTCCCCAGGGACCACATGATCACGCTGGGGTGGTTCTTGTTGCGCTCCACCATCGCCATGATGCGGTCCACGTGGGCCGGCATCCATTCGATGGGGTGGGAAAGGGACTCCTTGCCGTAATAGTAGCCGTGGGACTCGATGTTGGCCTCATCCTGCACGTAAATGCCGTACTTGTCGCAGAGGTAGTAGAAATAGGGGTCCGCGGGATAATGGGAGCAGCGCACATGGTTGATATTGGCGCGTTTCATCATCTGCACTTCCTCCTCCATCTGTTCCGGAGTCACGTAGTGCCCGGTTTCCGGGTGGCTTTCATGGCGGTTCACGCCCTTCACCTTGACCGGCTGGCCGTTCACCAGGAACACGCTGTCCTTAATCACCACGTTGCGGAAGCCCACGCGGGAGGAAACCATCTCCTCCGTCTTGCCGTCACGCTTCAGCGTCAGCACCAGCGTGTACAGGTTGGGGTCCTCCGCGGACCACAGTTTGGGCTTGGCGTAAATGCCCAGCAGGGAAGTTTTGAAATCCTTCATGCCGGTGATGCGCAGGGGCTTTTCCAGCACGCCGTCATACGGGGCGTCCTTGGGCTTGACGGGCTCCACCAGCTTGCCGGAAGCGTCATACAGGGCCATGGATACGGTACACCCTTCCAGCTTCTCGGTCGCCGGGAACAGGTTGCGCACGTCCACGTCCACCTGGAGGCGCCAGTCCCCGTTCATGGTGCCGGGCTTGGCATGATCAATGTTCAGGGCCCAGTCCCGCTGGTCCACCGGGTTGGTCTGCGCGAAAAAGTCGCGGATGTGGACCTTGGGCACCGCAAAAATGGAGACGTTGCGGAAAATGCCGGACAGGCGGAACATGTCCTGGCATTCCAGGTACGCGCCGTCGGAATGGCGGTACACCTCCGCGGCCACCACGTTCTCCCCCTTCTTGAGGTAGGGGCTGATGTCAAAGCGGGCCGGATTGCGGGAATCCTTGGAAAAGCCCACGTACTGCCCGTTGATCCAGAGGTAGAAGAAGGAATCCACGCCGTCAAACTGCATGTACACCTCCCTGCCGTCCCAGTCCGCGGGCACTTCAAACGTGCGGCGGTAGGAGCCTACGGGATTCCGTTCCTTGTAGGACGTGTAATTCTTGTTGGAGGGCTCCTTCATCACATAGGGCCAGGAGCGTTCAAAGGGGTACGGCTGGTTGGAATAAATGGGGGTGCCGTAGCCCTGCGTCTGCCAGGAGGCGGGCACCTTGATTTCCTTCCAGTCCTTCACGTCGTAATCCGGCTTGTAAAAATCGGCCGGGCGGCTCTGGGGATCCTTGGCCCAGTGGAACTTCCACTGGCCGTTCAGGGACTTGCGCCACTTGCTGTTTTCAGGCAGCACTTTCAGGGCGGACTGCAAATCGCTGAAAGACGCAAAAAAGGCCGTGGGGGCCTCCTTGTTCAAATGCAGGTTCTGTTCCTGTTCCCATTCCAGCCCTGTGGGGGCGGGCGCGGGGGAGGAATCGCCCGGGGCTCCCAGGCCGCACATGGCGGAGCCTACCGCCAGCGCGGTACAGGATAAAAGCCAGGATCTGGTCGTTCTCATGAAGTAAGTATGTGTCAACGTTGGTATGCAAAAACGGATTGTCCTGTTACATACGAATCCGCAATTCTAATTCTAACAGCAAACTTCACCTTTGCAAGCTGCCGTTGCGTTTATGAACCGCCTGCGAAGAACGCAGCCGTTAAAAAGTATGCTTTAACTGGAGAACGCCCACGCACTGCATGGATTCCTGCTGCGTGTACTCCTTGGTGATGTAGTGCAGGCCGAACAGCAGTTCCGTGCGCTTGTACCGGAGGCCGAAGCCGTAACCCCATTCCCCCACCACGGGATACTTGTTCACGTACTCCGGAGAAGAGCGGAACACCGTGCCGTCCAGGTACAGGTCATGGGCCACGGCGCGCACGGCGGCGTGAAGATAGCCGTAATACCCCCAGTTGGCGACGTTCGTCCTGTTGTAAACGAAGGGCGGCGCGGCGCTGGTGGCCCCGCGGATGCTGTTTTCCGGAGACGTATTGCCCAGATTGTAGCCGAAGCGGAAGGACATGCCGCCGCCCGCCTGCACCTTCACCGTGCCGGCGTCCGCATGCCAGTAGGCCAGGGCGTCCGTTTCAAAGCCGGAACTGTAGCGCTTTTCCAGTCCGCGCAGGCGGTAGTAACGCTTGAAAAACAGATTGGCCGTCATCTCTCCAGGGAGCTGGTTGGACCAGCCGGGCCATTGTTCCATGCCCCACAGCTTATGAATAAAATGCTGGGAGCCTTTCGCCAGGGAATTCGTGCCCGTGGTGCCCAGCTGCAATTCCAGGGAATTGGCCCTGTCTTCATTCTTCACCAGGGAGGTGAGGCCCAGCGTCAGGTTGCCCACGTAGGGATGCTGGTTATAAATGGGGTAGGTAGCCTTCTGCTCCGGGGTGTACATGAGCTGGGTCAGGTCCAGCCCCCACTGCTGGCGCAGATTGGGGGAACCGTTCATGCCCATGAAACGCCGCCAGGAAGCGGAAGCGTTCGTGTCCCCCAGCACCGTTCCCAGCATGCCGGAAAAGGTGTGGCTCCGGGATGTGGTGCCGGACATCCAGGCAAAGCGGACGCCGTTGGTATAATTATCGTCATCCCCCACGAACATGTCGTTTTCCAGATGGAAACTGATGACAGGGCCCTCCTGCGGCGCTTCTATCTGCTGGGTTCCTGCCTGAAGGGAAGCCACCGACAACAGGCCGGCGCACATGCACAAAGCCGTACAATTCATGCGCGGCAGTTTGTGCGTTTCACTTCCGCGTGGCAAGGAAAAATCAGGCATGCCCTGCGTTTGCGCTTTTCAAAACCGGGAAATATCCACAGACTTCCCCTGCCCTGCCAGGGTTTTTACGCCATGATTATTGACACGCACTGCCATCTGGCTTCCACGCAATTTGACCAGTCCCGCCGGGAAGCCTATGTGGAGCATGCCCTCCGGGAAGGCATCGACCGCATGATTACGCTGGGAGCCCGCCCGGATGACTGGGAGGCGAACACGGCGTGGGCGCGCCAATTCCCGGGCGTGGTCTTTTGCGCGCTGGGCATCCATCCGGACGACGCCCATGAAGCGCCGGAGGGCTGGGCGGACCGCCTTTTCCGGATGGCGCAGGACGTTCCCCTGGCCGCCATCGGGGAAACGGGGCTGGACTACTTCCACGGAGCCCCCCGCGGCTGGGAGCCTGACAGCTTCCGACGCCTTCAGCAGAACCTGCTGGAACAGCACTTTGACCTGGCGGCGCGCCTGAACCTCAACATCGTCCTGCACACGCGGGACCGGAAAGGGTCCGGAAGCTTTGAAGACGCCTTGGCGATTGCCCGGAATCACGCGGGCCGCGTGCGCCCCGTGTTCCACTGCTTCATCGGAGACACGGCCCAGGCCGCTCGAATTTTTGACGAACTGGACGGCATGGTCTCCTTCACCGGGGTGGCCACCTTTAAAAACGCCCCCGTGGTGGCGGAAACCGCGCGCTGGTGCCCGGAAGACCGCATCATGCTGGAAACGGACTCCCCCTACCTCAGCCCGGAACCCCTCCGGGGCCGTATGAACGAACCCGCCCACCTCATCCATACGGCCCGTTTCATCGCCGCTTCCAGAGGCATGGAACTGGATGAGCTGGCCCGCGTAACGACGCAAAATGCGGAAACCTTTTATAATCTGGACAAGGGCTGAAAAAAAATCCCGGCAATCCGCGCTAGCGCCTTGAAACCGAAATCATAAATTAGTATGAACAGGGCACACATGAAAGCGCCATTCATTTTTACCTGCGCCTGCGCTGCCGCGCTGGTGCTCCCCTTCTCTTCCTGCTCCACCCAGAATTCCTCCACGGCCGGCTATGACACTGCGGAACCGGCCAGCGGCGAAATCCCGCCGTGGATTGCGGAAAGCTCTGATCCCGCTTATGAATCCGGCCATTACAGCCCGGTGAAGAGCTCCTCCAGCTCTTCCAGTTACGCTTATAATCCGCCCGCCAAGCCTTCCGTCAGCAAGAAATCCCCCACGCGGAAAACCACGGCCAGCAGCAAATCCTCCCGCAGCACGAGCGCCAGAAAGAGCACCACGCGCAAGCCCGCTCCCAAGGCACGCACCTACACCGTGAAAAAGGGCGATACGCTGGGAGCCATCGCCCGCAGGAACGGCACCTCCGTCAAGGCGCTGAAGAGAGCCAACGGCCTCAAGTCCGACATGATTCACATCAACCAGAAGCTCACGATTCCGCGTTCCAAGTAATCCGGGGGGCCCTTCCCGGTTTCACCGCTTATGAAGCATCTCTTTCTTCTGGCCGTCCTCCCCGTGGTTCTCATGGGGTGGACGTCCTGCACCCACTCCGGCAAGGGCCATACGGCCCTGCCGGATCCGCGCGCTGTGGACAAATCCGTCCCGGAGTATAAAAACCCGTTCCATCCCTCCACGTATGCCCACTTTGTAGCCCGCAAGGACTACCGGAAAACGTATGACGTCTACAAGGATGATACCCTGCTGAACCGCAAGCCGAAGAAATCCCGTAAAATCTTCGTCTGCCTGGACGAGCAGCGGGGCCAGTACCTGGTGGACGGCCTGATCGCCATGGACTTTCCCCTCTCCTCCGGCGTCAAGGCCTACCCGACCAAAACGGGAGACTACACCGTCATCTCCAAAAAGGAGGACCACGCCTCCAACCTTTACGGCAAGATGTATGATGCCGAAGGCAAATGCATCAACTACAATGCGGAAGCCACGGACCCCGTTCCGGAAGGCGGCCGCTTTGACGGTTCCCCCATGCCCTACTGGCAGCGGCTTACCAACGCGGGCCTGGGCCTGCACGTGGGTAAGGTGCGGCGCCACCCCATCTCCCATGGCTGCGTGCGCCTGCCGCGGAACGTTGCGGAAATTCTCTACAAGCAAACCAGCGTAGGAACGCCCGTCACCATCCAGAGAACGCCCCTGCCCGTGCCGGAAGCTCAGAAAGCCCCTGCTGTACAGTAACAAACAGACAGAATCCTGCTACAGCAAAAACGACTTTTACCGGACAGTCTTTTTCAAATATATTTCTAAAAAATTCTCTTCCTTTAGCGGATCCCTGTTAATTCACCTGCCGTCTGCATGATTGTAATAACAGTAGTTGTAATAGACCCAGAGCCAATTTGCCATCGTTCATCTCGCTGGACCATTGCACCGGCTGGACGAGGTTTCCTGTGCTGCCAACTATCCCATAAGGGGAGTAGTCGTAAGTTGCCGCGATCGTTCCCTGCCCATCAAAAACTTCCGTCACATTCTTGTTGAAGTCCGTTCCATAGCAGTAAAGAGAGGCGGCCTGCACCAGGGCCAGGGGACGCGTAGCCACCGGTTCCAGGGGATCCCACAACAGTGTCCGAAGCACGTTCCAGTTGTCCAGCATGTCCAACGCCGCTAGTTGCAGGTAGCCACGGTACAGGTAGAGTTCATGGCTGGCGACCGTCCCGTTGACGGTGACTTTCTTCATGTAGCGGCGTCCCATGGAGTTGTACCCGCATTCCACTACTATGCGTCGTCCTCGCTGGTGAAGCTTACCGCATGGTTGGTTGCGTTGTACATAGCTGTCCACACGCCCGTTGCGGTCTTGATCAATGTTTTTTGGTTGCCTGAAGCGTCATATTGCAGCACAAAGGGCGTTTCCCACTTTCTTCCATGCGGGTGTACTGGTTGAGTTCGTTGACTGCGTAAGTGAGTTCTTCCGCTATCTCCCGCGCCGCCTTGCGATTGCCGATGTTGACGTGACTGTTCCCAAGGCGGCTCTAGTGAGTTCACTTCTGGCATCATAAGTGAAGCTGTCGGCGCGGACGTTTCTGTTCCACGTAGTTAATAACTACATTCCTCGATGGCAGTAGTTTCTTCTTTCGGCTTCTTAATTTAATGGAAAGGATATTCTGTTTATCCACACAACACCCCTTAATTTGGATGGCGAGTGTAATAGAACTATTCCTCTATTTCATCATTATATAATTTAAATAGATAAAATTCAATATATCCTACCATTAATCCAACCGCTCCTGACAATATAAAAAAATAATGATGTTCATCGCATAAGATACGGTCCAGCATAGCGCCCATAATGAGTCCGATAATCAGTCCTAAAAAACAAGCTACCAGTTGATTTATTTCACTAGGGAAAATACGCCAGATTACCCAGCCAATTACAGCCAATATAAATGTTACTGGAAATGAAAATACAATCATTGAAAATCCAGCCATGACGGCATGGTGAAAATTAGATAAACACATGGAATATCCGGCGCCAATAAGCCAAGGAGCAACCCCGCAAATTAATATGATATGAATTATGTTGTATATTAGTTGCATTGAGAATCATTAAGTAACATATTCCAACCAATATCAGAACCTCCTTCCGGAAGTCCCAAAAAAGGAATAAAGCCTCGGCTGGCATAACAAGTCACATGGGCTTTTAGCCTACAGTTGTTTCTTTCTGAACAACACGAGACGTCTTGACACTGCTTTTCAGCATTTCATCCGGCGTAGCTATAAGAAGCACCTTCCAATATTAAATTAGCCATTAAATCTAATTGATAGTTATTTCATATTCTTCCATAAGGAATTAACGGAATATCCATGAAATTATAACTCCACAAATTGGAAATAAATAAAAGATGATGAATAAAATTTTTGATTTTTCATATATGACGAAAATATTAAAGAAAGATATCATCCATATTAGAATCCCGAGTGACACTGTTAGCAACGTATCATAATTACATCCTATTTTTCTCGGAAGAAAATAATACATCACCGAACAATCAATATCATGAAAATAATATAGTTTACAATAGAATTGCCCATTTTTCCTTTCTTATCTTGAGAAAGGATATCAAATGTTACAATTTTTTTTACTGCTTTTTTTGCGTTTCGTTTATGTTCTATTTCTTCCATACCATATAGCTCTAGGAAAATGTTCCGATTCAATTCTCTTCCTGTGTTCTTTGTAATACGCTAGCTTCTTATAAAACAAGTCTGAAAACATTTTTTCATGATTATTTCAATTGGAAGCAGATTTATTTTTGATTTTCTTCAAAACATCTATTATTCTGAAACACTCAATGACTATAATAAGATAAGAAAAAATTAATGCTGTATATGATATTAAAAGTTCATTCGAAAAGTTTTCCCATAATAGATTTATACCATGATACATTGTTGACAAAACTCCACTTATTCCAGAGATCAGAAATAAATAAATTGTAAGTTTGATAATTGAAAAAGGGAAGTTATTAAATGAAAAATTAAGAGTATTTTTTTTGATCCAAACAAGGATTCTTAAAAATAGGATTACAAAAATACATCCACAAACTAATTCGAAATATTCATATCCAGTTAAAGGAGATTCAGGGTAAATCATAATAAAGATGACTAATTATATCGTGTTCATTATTTAGACCATATTTTTTTATTTTCATTAAAAGATTTGTTAGCGATTTCTTCAGTTTGATCTATAACAAATGGAATTTTCAAAGTAGCGGCAATCTTAACATACCCCGTTGCATCTAAAGTTAAAGATATTGGTTTTGCATTCAAAGTTAACCCAGCACTTATCTTAAAATCAATAGAATAAGATGCTTGTATATAAGATGATAATGTAATACCCGCATCAATTCTATGAGACAATCCTAATAATTCTTCCCGATAGGATGTTGAAGTTTTACCATTACAATTGTCAATTTTAAGTATTTTTTCATTACTTAATCCAGCAACCATAGTTCGTAAAGAATATTCAATATCAGGCAGAATAGGCAACCATTTTTGTTTAATTTTAAGTCTTATGCTACACCTATACCAACATCTGTTCGTAATTTTGCTTCAATGCATACACAATTTTTCTTTTTTTCTATTGATATACTTCCCTCAATAATAAGAAGAATGGGTATGTAACCCGCAGGGATAGTCATTGCCGAGATAATCAATAGAGAATACCACTTCATTATCAACAAACCCATACAAATTCCATCCCCCTTCTTCAGCGATAGGATCTCTGTTAATCCACCTGCCGTCTGCAGGATTATAATAACGATAGTTGTAATAGACCAGAGCCAATTTGCCATCGTTCATCTCGCTGGACCATTGGACGGGCTGGGCTAGGTTGCCTGTGCTGCCAACTATCCCATAGGGCGAGTAGTCGTAAGTTGCCGCAACAGCTCCCTCTCTATCAAAAACTTCCGTCACATTCTTGTTGAAGTCCCATCCATAGCAGTAAAGAGAGGCGGCCTCCACCAGGGCCAGGGGACGCGTGGCCACCGGTTCCAGTGGATCCCACAACAGTGTCCGAAGCACGTTCCGGTTGTCCAGCATGTCCAACGCCGCTAGTTGCAGGTAGCCGCGGTACAGGTAGCGTTCATAGCTGACGACCGTTCCGTTCACCGTCACCTTCTTCATGTAGCGGCGTCCCTAGTAGTCGTAGTCGCATTCCACCACCGTACTGCCGTCCCGGCTGGTGAAGCTCATCGACCTATTAATATATTACACATGATCATTGAACTTATACAATTATCCAAGAATTGTAAATAAAATCATACTTTTACTTACTCAAAATAGGCAGATTAATAAATAAAGGAATATGGAGGCATTTTATTTCAATCCATTTATAAGGCGTAATAATTAACTTTAATTGTTCACTTTCTTTTGTAGTAAATACATGATATGAAGATACTTGTGTTCCGCCTAATCCAAAACTTATCAAACGTTCTTGTTTTGATTTGAGTTGCACGCCATCTAATGTTTTAAATTCAAATTTAGAAATTCCGATTAAATCTTTAAAAGAAAAAGAAATTTTATAACCGTCCTTTAACTCTTTTACTGATGTTATTTTTACTAAAGTTTCATCTAAATTAAATTCTTCATTCTTTTTTATTTTTATTATTTTTTCTTTTAATGGAACTGTCTTTTGCGATGTTAATACAGTCAAAGTCCCATTTAATACTTTTTCCAATCCTGTTTTAAAAAATAACTTTACTTGAGCTATACTGCCATCTTCAGAAAATAGAAAAGAAAATGAACCAATAGCATTACATGGAACTGGCTCTTGATGATCATAAAGTATTATTTTTTTTCCAAGACTAAACATTTTCCGATTTTTTTCTGAATCTGTAATATCTATTGTAATTTCTAATGTATCTTGATAAAATTTTAGGCCACTATATTTCACTTGGACTTCAGGAACACTTTTTGTTTCTTGGATATTTCCTAAAGAATAATTTATACATACAACACTAATTAATAAATATAATATATAATTCATGATTTCATCTATTTTATGCTAATTATTTTTCAAAAGAAAATGAATCACGTTTCGGGAACCATGCTTCCCCTTTCATGGTGATAGGATAACCAGAGACAGGAATCTCAGCTTCCTCACATTCACATGCTAATGTCAATTTTATTTTAATTTGTTTCGAAAATATCTCATCTTTAGGTCCAAAAATTCCAAGAGCTGTTACACCTCCACCAATTATATTCAGAGCAATAGTAATTGCTTTTCCCCCTGGTCCCGCAAAGAAACTTGCTACAGTGATAACTACTCCTGCAACCTTGAGAGGAGCATTCAAAATAGACTCTTTTAATCCCACTGCTGTGAGTACTATAATATAATCCACTTTATGATCATTATCATGATATTTTTCTTGGGAATCTAAATAATATTTAGAATGTTTAGAAAAAATCCCCGTGAAACCAATTCTAAAACTTTCTCGATCCATAGTTGGTTTTCCATTATCACTACATTGCGCCTTGTATGATCCCACAAAAGTATCAGCAATGCTTTCTTCAAAAATAATATTACCACCTATATTGAATTCTCCTTTACTTCCAAATATTAAACCCAATGAATCAATATTTTTTTCAGAATTATTCCCAACAAACCCATACAAATTCCATCCTCCTTCTGCAGCGATTGGATCGCGATTGATCCACCTGCCGTCTGCAGGATTGTAATAACGGTAGTTGTAATAGACCAGGGCGAGTTCTTCGTCGTTCATCTCGCTGGACCATTGGACGGGCTGGACGAGACTGCCCGTGCCGGTCACGGTCCCATAGGGCGAGTAGTCGTAAGTTGCCGCGAGCGTTCCCCGTGCGTCGAAGACTTCCGTCACATTCTTGTTAAAGTCAACTCCATAGCAGTAAAGGGCATTTTCCCGCGCCAGGGCCAGGGGACGCGTTGCCACCGGTTCCAGTGGATCCCACAGCAGTGTCTGAAGCACGTTCCGGTTGTCCAGCATGTCCAACGCCGCTAGTTGCAGGTAGCCACGGTACAGGTAGCGTTCATGGCTGGCGACCGTTCCGTTGACGGTGACCTTCTTCATGTAGCGGCGTCCCTGGTAGTCGTAGCCGCATTCCACCACCGTACTGCCGTCCTGGCTGGTGAAGCTCACCGCGCGGTTGGCCGCGTTGTAGACTACTGTCCAAATGCCCGTCGAGGTTTTGATGAGGGTCTGGTTGCCCGAGGCGTCGTATGTCGGCACAAAAGGCGCCTCCGCTTTTTCTTCGATGCTTGTGTACTGGTTAAGCTCGTTGGCCGCGTAGGTGAGTTCCTCGGCCAGTTCCCGCGCCGTCTTGCGGTTGCCGATGTTGTCGTAGCTGTAACCGTAGGGGTCTGTTCCCAGAGTAGCCCCGGTGAGTTCGTTTCTGCCGTTGTAGCTGAAGCTGTCAGTACGAGTTGCTTCGGTTCCCCGCTGCTGGGTGCGGGTGACCGGGCGTCCCAATGCGTCGTAGCTCTGGCTGCGGGTGACCAGCGCGGTTTCCCCCAGACGGCAGCTTATGGCCACTGCCAGGTCGCGGTGTTCTTCATAGGCAAGTTCCCGGACGATGCCGTTGGGCATCGCGAGGCTGGAGGGCAGGCTGCTTCCCGCCAGGTAGCCGTAGGCGAAGGTTTGCTCTTCTCCTCCGTGCACGATTCCGGCGCCGGCAAGCCTCCCGTTGGCTTCATAGCCCTGGCTTGCTTCCTGGAGGACGTCGGTTCCCTGTTTCAGGGTATAGCCGGAGGACCGGCCGTAGGCATCGTAGTTTTCCTGGATCTGGCAGGAGGCGCCTCCTATGGTGATGCTATCGGTGTCCGGTTCGTTGTAGGGGGTGTAAGTGATGGTGCGAGAGCCTGAGGCGTCCGTGACCCGGGTCAGCTGGTTGAGGCAGTTGTAGGCGTACTGGATGCCGGGCGTGGAGTCGCTGTAGGAGACGGAGGTGTTGACCCCTTTCTTCAGATTGTAGCCCCAGGTGGTGACCACCCCCTGCGCGTCCGTGAGCGTGGATCTGAGGTTCAGGGCATTGTAGGCGGTGTCCTCATGCGTTCCGTCCGCGTAGGTTTTGCGGGTGACGAGGCCTGTGGCTTCATCATAGCTCCAGGTGGTGACGTCTCCGTCCGTGCGTCCCGTGGGGTCGGTGGTGATGTCGCCCGCGTCCTCCCGGAAGGTGGTAAGGCTGACCATTCTGTCGGCTTCGTCGTAGCCGAAGAGCAGGGGCTGGATGGCCGTACCCCATTCGGCGGTCTTTCGGCCCCGGAGGTCGTAGCCGTAGCAGGCCGTGTTCCCGAGGGCGTTGGTGACGGCGGAAGGCTGGTCAAACCAGGGATCGTAGGCGGTAGAAGCCGTGTTGCCCGCCGCGTCAGTAACGGAAACAGTGCGCCCGGCGATGTCGGTACGTGTCGTAATGGTGTTGCCCCGTCCGTCCGTGTTAGTGTAGATGATGCCGGTTTCCGCATAGGCGCGGGTCTGCGTGGAAGTAATACCCGCGTAGTCCGTTTGCGTAGTAACGAAGCCGTCGATGACGGTAGCGGTGGCCGTGATGTCGGAGGTTGGTACGGTGCTTTTTTGCGTCCGCAGGGCGCCTGTTCCGTATTCGCTCCATTGCGTGGATATATTTCCTCTGGGATCAATGGAGATCGTTTTGCTTTCCAGCGTGGACGAGAGGGAGGAAACCAGCGTCTTCTGCGTTTCGCCATAGGTAGTCCCCTGGCCGTTGTTCCTGGTCGCCGTGACGACGCGGTAGACGCCGTCCTGCGCCTGTTCCACGCCGTAGCTCCACGTGGTGATGCGCGAGTTGGACACGGTGGCCGGATCGGCAAGCTTCCAGGTTTCCTTGACCTTATTGCCGAAGTCGTCGTATTCCCACAGGGTCGGCGCCATCGTCGTAGCTGCGGTTTCCGCATCTGTCTGTTCCTTGGTCAGCTGTCCCTTGGCGTTATAGGTGTTCCTCGTGTAAATGACTCCCCCGATGGTGTTGGGCCGGCCCGTGCGCAGAATTTCCCCGGCACCGTTGACGACGCTGCGCTGCAGTTCGGTTTCCGTTTCCCCGGAGACGGCTTTCGTGAAGGTCCGAACGCCGTCGGCAACCAAGTCGAGGGAATAGATGATATGCCGCTGTCCCGTGCCGGATTCTTCCAGGACCGTTCCGTCCGGCGCGTTGCGCGTGACGAACGTGGCTCCCGAGGGGATGGTCTGCGTCGTCGTCAAGCCATCCTGGCTGTAGGCGTAGGCGGTGACCCGGCCCAGGACGTCCGTAGAGGAAGTTATCCTCCCCAGCAAGTCGTACTCCGAGCTTTCGCTGGTCATCATGGCCCCCGTATCCCGGCGCGTAGAGAGGATGCGCCCCGCCGCATCCAGGGTGTAGGTGGTGATGGTTTCCGGCGTGATGACCTTCTCTCCGTCCATCACCGCCGAGCGGGTCGTTTCTACCAGTTGGCGCGCCGTGTCGTAGGCATAGTCCATTCTTACACCATTTTCATCAATGTCCCACAACAGGCGCCCGTCGCACATCAGCTCGCGCTCCGTTATTCGGCCATTGCCCGCCGTCCGCTTCACCCACCTGTTCTGCGTGTCAAATTCATAGGAGGCGCTGTCCGTGAGCGTCCATTCCCCGCCGGTGAGCAGGGCGTAGCTTTCTTCCCTGACGCGCTGCCCTTCCGCCGTGATCCAGGTCGTGGTGCGCGTGCTCTGTCCCGGCACGGTTTCCCCGTTGACGCGCGTTTCCACCGTTTCCGTGTAGAGGGCGCCGTGCTCCGTCGTGGCCGCGTAGTCGTGCCAGGTTTGCACGCCGGTGAGGTCCCGGGTCATCCGGGTGCGTCCGCGGGCATAGACGTCGGGCGCGCCGGCCAGCCATTGTTCCGTGGCCGTCAGGCGCGAGCCCGTTACTCCCAGTCCGGTGACCCTCTTTTCCGTCCTTTTGACGTGGTTGGCTGTCGTGTACTTGTAGGCCGTGGTGGTCAGCGTCTTGATGTGCCCTTCCAGCGGAAGCAGGTCTACCGTTTCCGTGGCGGGTTCGTCGTTGAAGTCGGCTTCTCCCGAATGCGCATAGGTGTAGCGCGTGATGCGCCTGCCGCTTTCCGCCCACGGTTCGTCGCGGGAGAGCAGGCGTCCGTAGAGGTCATACGCGTAATGAATTTGGCTGCCGTCCGGGGCCGTTTCCGTCTTGAGCCGTCCGCACTGGTCGTAGGCGTATTGCGTGGTCTGGGCTTCCGGGCTTTGATAGCCTTCCACTTGAGTGAGCAGCAGATCGCCTACGTCCGTCGTTTGATAGATGGAGCAGGTGCGCTCTGCCACGATACCTCCTTTGGAGATTTCCGTCACCAGCTGCCAGACCGAGTCTTCCGGTTCCAGCTCCGTGCGCGTGCGGATGGTCGTGACGGCGTCTTCCCCCGTTCCCCTCCGCATGTTCCACGCCAGGCCGTTTTTCCACCAGGTGACGGTATGGGGCTGCCTGCCCGGCGTCTGCTCCGTGACGGTGAAGTGGCCGTCCGCAGACAGGGAGAGGACAAACGTTTTGAAGGGAGCACCCGTAACGGTATAAAATCCCTGTTCGTCCGTTCCGGTGATTTGGCCGGGGGTATAGAGAGCGATGGTGTAACCCGTGGAGGTGACGTTTTCCACGTTGAGCAGGCCGTCCCACAGGTTCCAGATTTGCCTCAGCGAGCCGTCTTCGGCATGCTTGACGTCCAGGTAGGATGACGCGTTGGAGATGACCTGCTTGTCGGTGGTGGTGTAGGAGAGGAGCATTCCTGTTTCCGCCGAGAAGAGGTATTGGCTGCCGTCTTCCACGATCCAGCGGAGGCAGGATTGTCCTTCCACCGTGTCCAGCGTTGCCCGTCCTCCGCCCGACGTGTCCACGCCAACGGGCAGCACGGACCCGTTCATATAGCAGCGCATGGCAATCACCCGGTCTCCCTGCACCAGATCAAAACGCACTCCGGGTACAATTCCCCCTTCGGGCACGTCCAGGCGGCTGTTCAACGGATGGTTGTAGGCCAGTGAGGAGGGGCTTTCCAGGCCGGAGACACTTTCCTCAGCCCTCAGTTCCACAAGGCCCGCAGGAATCCCTCCTAGTCCCCGGAACATTCCGAAGTTGCAGGACCAGTACATCAGGGTGGCCGTGCTTTCCGCACTCACACTGCACCCTGCGGAGGAGTAGTTTCCCAGCGTGCTATTCCCCACCGCGGAGCCCGACCGGGCCAGCGACGGGGAAGGCGGCGTTCCGCCGCTGTTATCACACGTGTCTCCCTCGCACGGGCACTTCTCGGGCTCCTCCTTGCCTCCCGGCTCCGTCGGCACCACGTCGATGCTGTAGTTGCAGATGGAGACGTTGTCTTTTTCAGGCTTGTAGTCGATGTTGGTCTGGTTGACTTCCCAAATGTAGGAGCCGGAGGGCAGCTGCGCCCCGCCGGTCCCCGTGTGGTATTTATGGCCGCCCTGCTTGCCTGCCGTCTGCGAGTCTTTCTTCAGGTCCACCTGCGCCACCACGCTGCCGCTGGAGTCCTTCACTTCCAGGCTGCCCCAGTCGTCCACCCCCAGGAAGAGCGAACAGGTGCCGTAGAGCTTTTTACCGTCCGCTCCTTCCGGAATGGTAAAGTAACCGTGAGCACTGTGTCCATCCGCCGACGTACTGGGCGGTCCCACGGTAATTTCATCGTGTTCGTGGATTTCCTCGAACGGTAGCGGATCGGGCTCCGGAGAGGCGCGCATGCCACGCGGCATGGGTTTGGCCGTAGAGCCAAAGTACCATTTGCGGTAAGCGGGGATGGAAGAAGGGGTGCCGGCAGAAGAAGTAGTTGGAGTATTCATAAGGCATTAAAGAACTGGGATTGATGATGAAATTAGAGGAGAGCAATCCTCCATGATCATTTTCCCAGTAGCATGATCCAGAGCCAGTGTCAATAAAGTTTATTTGCAAATTTTTGTTTGCCTATGAAACATAACGATTTTTTCCATCAAAAAATAATATAATAATTATTACGCTCAGTACCTTCCTTTTACAGACATCAATATTATCTATTTGTTAGAAAAAATCCACAATAGGATGTCATTCCTGCTTGGCGCCAGTCAAATTCCTGTAAAAAATGTCTCTCTCATGGAGAAAGAATGGTTGATGATTCAGTAGTTTGTCTTTTCGAATTTGCCGCAACTTCTGAAAACCCTTAAACAAAAAATACATCTTTTCCGAAGTTTTTCTATGAAAACGGGAGGAGAAAGATTGCCCTCCATCCGTAGAACCCTTACAATTTTTGCCATGCCTGTATCTCCGGCGCGCATTCTAGAAGATTTGTCCCCCTTCTACCGGCAGGAAGAATTTCCCGTGCTTCTGCACCAGTGTGAAACGTGGGCGGAAAGCCGTCCGTTGGAGGGATGCCGGGTGATTGACGCCTCCCCCGTATTCCGGAATACCTGCGCCAAATACGCCGCCCTGCTGGCGGCGGGAGCGGAGTTGACGGCAGCAGTCTCTCCGGTGATGCCCCACGATCCGGAAACGGTCGCGCTGCTGGGCAGGTATGGAATACCCGTGGTGGAGGCGGAACGGGCGGACGGACCCTATGATGTGGTGATGGACTGCGCCGGGGCGCTCAGCCATGTTCCCAGCCGCTGCGGGTATGTGGAACTGACCCGGTCCGGAGCGCAGCATTATACGCGCTGCACGCAGCCCGTGTGGATGGTGGACGCCGGAAAAATCAAGCAGATAGAAACCTGCCTGGGAACCGGGGAAAGCTTTTTCCGCGCGCTGGAAGCGCTGGGAATTGAGAGTGGCCCGGGACGGACCCTGGTAGTCATCGGGTACGGAAAAGTGGGCCGCGGAATCGTTCTGCACGCGCTCAGGCGGGGCTTGAACGTTATCGTGGCGGATGTGGAGGAAAAACCTCTCCCTCTGTCCTCCGCCTCATTCGTGCGCGCAACGGATGGAGAAGCTCTTACCAATGCAGTCAGTCATGCCTTTTGCGCCGTCACGGCCACAGGGCGGCGGCATGCCCTGTCAGGAGTGATTGACCCCGCTGTGACCCGCTCCTCCGGCGTTCTGCTGGCCAATATGGGCGTGGAGGACGAATGGGGGCCGGAGATCCCGAAGAACCGCCTGCTGAACGGAGGCCGCCCCCTTAATTTCATTCTGCCGGACCCTACGCAAATGTGCTACATAGACCCTCCCCTGGCGCTCCATAACCTGGGCGCCGTGGAGCTTGCCGCAGGCCGCGCCATGCCGGGCATTTTTCCGCCGCCTCCGGAAATGGAGGAAGCTTTCCTTTCCCTGATCCGCTCCCGCGGTTCCCTGCCGCCGGACATGCTGGACTGGATTTCCTGACTTATCATCTTGTCTTTGCAGGAATGAAGGAGTATCGTACAGAGTACGGCTGGGGGCTTCGCGTTCCCTGGCCGGCCTGACGTTTCATTGACTTCGCAATTCATGAACACTTATTATTCCTACCGCAGCTACCGGCTGGGAGGGAGACTCCTCGGCACCCTGGGGTGCGGCCTGGCCTGGGCATTCTTCGGGTCCGGATGGTGGAGCTTTCTCCTCGGCGCTCTTCTCTTGTTCCTGTGGCTTCCCGTCATTCTGGGGAGACCTTATTTTCTCACAATCACTTCCTCCTCCATCTCCTGGGGCAACAGCATTTCACGCAAGGAAATTCCATGGGAACTGATTGAGCGCATAGGATGTACGCCCGATCATGAATCTGAACCCGGACTGATGATTGAACTGAAAGACGGCCGTATTCTGGATGTGGAATCCTCCTGCTTCGGTTCCCTGCCTCCCGTACGGGAAGCCATTCTGCAAGCCTCCGGTTCCTATCCTTTCCATCTTGCTCCGGATTTGTTCGCCGATCCGGGGTTGTTGAGCGAATGACGCGGCGGAGCTTCCTTAGACCCGCTGCGGCACTCCGTGCCTTCCCTTGCGCCTGAACCGCACGTTCCCGGCGCCGGAAGGTGTTTATACGCGTTTTTTCCGGTGCCATGCCGGCACGCCTGTTTTTTATCCCTCCCCCGGAAACCACCGTCCGGTTTATTGACGACGGTGGAAAATGAAAAATGTTCCACGTAGAACATTCATGTGAATAATCCAGTCATCACTTTCATTTTCAATCAATAAAAAACAGGCGCCGTGACAGCACGGCGCCTGTTCTCGTATGAATGATTTTGTACCATCAAAATCAGTTGGGAGATCTCATTGGCATGAGCACGTACAGGAACTCATCACCTATCTTCAATACGCCCGGGCTCATTTCATCAATGAGGTTTAACGTGATGATCGTATCCCCGGCCATCGTCTTCAGGGGAGCCATGAAGAAATCCGGGTTGAAGGAAATGGAAAGCGGCCTTCCGGCATAAGTGATCGTCATGGATTCATGGGCTTCACCCACGCCTTCCGCGCTGGAAGCCACTTCGAGTTCGTTTTCACGGAAGTTCAGCTTGATGTTCGTGCTTTTGTCCACGGAAAGGAGGGACACGCGGCGCACCGTTTCCAGCAGTTCCCCGCAGGGCAGTTCAATGCTTTCCTTGCAGTCCGTCGGGATTACCTGGCGATAGTTCGGGTAATTGCCGTCAATCAGCTTGCTGATCAGCAGCGTGTCATTGATTTCAAAAGCGGCCTGGTTGCGGGTGAACCGTACGGTGACGGTCCCTACTTCATCCAGAAGGCGGCGGAGTTCACCAACGGCCTTGGTGGGCAGAATGGCGTCCAGTTGCTGTTCTTCCGGGAATTCCAGGGCGGTTTCCGCCAGGGCCAGGCGGCGGCCGTCCGTAGCCACCAGAGTCATCTTGCCGTTGCGGAAGGAAAGGGAAATGCCGTTCAGCACGTAGCGGGTCGTATCCGTAGAGATGGCGTATTCCGTGCGGCGGATGCAGTCGCGCAGCAAATTCTGGTCCACCTGGTACACGGTCGCCTGTTCAAAGGACGGCAGTTCAGGGAATTCGTCCGCCGGAAGGCCATTCAGCTTGAACTGGGAGCGGCCGCATTCCACAGTCGCCTGGTTGCGCTGGTTGACGTCCACCTGGACTTCTGCTTCAGGAAGCTCGCTGATGATGCTCACCAGCTTTTTGGCGGGAAGAGTCACGGTGCCCTCGCGCAACACGTTCGCGGGAACTACGCCGGTGATGCATACGTCAAGATCCGTAGCCGTAAAACGTACCTGGCCGTTTTCAGCTTCAATCTTGACGTTGGAAAGAATGGGCAGCGTCGTCTTGGAAGACACCACGCTGGCAACCTGTCTCAGACCGTCGAGAAATACTTGCTTGGAAATGGTAAACTTCATGTGTCTGTGCTTTTATCTGCCTCGCATCCTCTCACAAGTGCCTCCTGTGATTCAAGCCATTTCTCCGTCAAACCCTAATATTTGGCAGTATTTTTTTAAAAGCATACCATATGTAGTAATATGCTATTTCTCCGGGCATATCTTGCATGAAACGGTTTTTCAAATTATTTAAGTATTCTTAAAAGTCCGTTCTCCGGCGAACAATTCCCGGTTGACGCGCACGCGGATTTCGAATCCGGGGTCAAATTATTTTTTTAAGAACAAGCCGGTTAACAAAAAGAAAGATCACGGAAAAATAAAAGCATGAAAGGAAACATAAACAGCGTTTCTTCCGGATCGTGTATATGTTCAATGAATTTGCCGCTTTCCAGAGGAAAAAGAACGGCATCCGGATTCGAAATCCGCTACTTTTCAGCCAAGCTTCGGCGATTTTAAACAACAAAGACTTTCAGAATTTCTGTGAAACGTTCATTCATTATTTTGTCTTTACTGGTTGCGGGAGGCATGGCCCATGCGGCTTCTCCCATTTATTCCTGGGAGTGGACCACTGAAGGAACGCAAATAACTGCTCCCGGCTGGAACGGTTCATTCAATTATACAACCGGCAACGATTATGCCACTTTCGGCAGCGGCTCCGGCGGAGGCACGCCCTACAACTCTGGCATAGCGGGAATTTCAGGCAGTTTCACCGTCAGCTTCGACCTGAAAAACCTGAGTTCCACCAACAACGCCTGGAAAGACGTTTTCAGCCTGTATTCCAATGGAACGGTTTCCGGAGAATCCAACAGCATGGTACTGGAATTCAATGCCTCCGGGGAACTTTATTTTTACAACAAGGGATTTGGAGGCCAATCCGGCGGAAACATCAATACAGGCCTGACCTGGACGGACCTCCAGCAGGACAACTGGAACAATCTGAGCATCGTTTCCGATCTTTCCTCCCAGACTCTCTCCGTGTACGTCAACGGTGCCCTGGCAGGTACGATCACCGGCTGGAATCCGTCCTCCCCTGCCCTGACAGGCTCCCAATTTGGATCTTCCTTTGGAAACACCCGTCCCATGAACGGAACCATAGATGTCAACAACATCAAATTTTACGACGGCGTTGTGCTTCCTGTTCCGGAAGCGGCCACTGCTTCCCTGGGGCTGCTGGGCCTGGCCGCCCTGCTGATGCGCCGCCGCCGGAGCTGCTAAGCATTTGCCGTTATCCAGCAAGAGGCCGCATGCCGGGAAGGGTTCCCCCGCATGCGGCCTTTTCCGTATTCCGGCACTTCCGTCCCGGAATTCATGTTCCCGTGAATGTTTCCCCCGGCATGGTCCAGGCGCCGGGCGGAACCACCCTGCCCGGCAAAACAACGGTATTGGCGCCCAGGCGCACATGATCCCCAATGACGGCTCCCAGCTTGTTCCTTCCGGTAATTTCCAGCCTTCCGGCCGCCATCATCCTGTGCTCCCCGCCGTCATGGCGGAAATTGGAACACACCGTTCCAGCCCCGAAATTGACGTCGCTGCCAATGATGGAATCACCCGCATAGCTCAGATGGGGAATAAACGTCCCGTCTCCGATGATGCAGTTCTTCAGTTCCACCCCCTGCCCCGCTACACAGCCGTTTCCCATGGACACATATCCCCTCAAATGGCAGTTGGGCCCAAGGCGGCAGCCGTCCCCCACCCATGCGGAGCCCTCAACCACCACGCCGGGCATCACCACGGTGCCCTTTCCCACACGGAGACTGCCCAGGACGTAAACGCCCGGCCGCCCGGAAAAATCGTCTCCCTCCATTCCCTCCATCACTCTCTTCTGCCAGTCCAGCAGGTCCCAGGGATAGACGAGGCGCTCCACAGCCGCCTCCCGCCCGGAAAAAACACGTGACAGTCCGTTCCCCGGCCCTTTCCGGGCCAGCAGCCGCCCTTCTTCATTCCGTACTTCCCCTGTCCCGCAGGAAGCAAGCCATGCGGCAGCTTCCGGGGAAAAATCATGCATGGACACCTCTACCACTTCCGCCGCACTTTCCGTAACGGCGGCTTCTGGATTAAAAACCGCCTCAAAGCCCGCTTCCCGGAGCCGGGAGGCACAATAGGCGGCTATGCTCACCCCGGCCACGGAAAAGCTGCGGAAAGGCCTCTCAGGGCTCGTTGCGGGAAAGGTATGGTCCCTTTCCGGAATGTAAATCAATCTGGCAACCCTCATGGAGGAATGGTATGCTTTCTTACGGCGCTTCCGCAAGACGGAACGTGCGGCTCTGTTTCACGGTTCCACCTGCCAATAACCCTGTGAAAGGATAAGTCAATTAACTGTGAGTATGGTGTGAATAAGTTATTCAGATGTTATCCACATTTTTATGAACCGAATTTATTCACACTGGCAGATGGTTTCAATCCATTCATTCCCAGGAGTTAAAAACGTTGTTCACACTGGGCACAGGGTAGAAGAAGAAGGAATTTAATATTGTTAAATCTAATATTCTTCAATCACACAACGTGATTGTCCTTTCTCGCGCATTCGTGCTACAAGGTCGGCATGAACACGGAGGATCAGGATACGCGCTGGATGAACATGGCCGTAAAACTGGCCGAAAAAGGGGTCGGGCTGACAAGTCCTAATCCCTGCGTGGGAGCGGTCATCGTGCATGAAGACCAGGTGATCGGCTCCGGTTTTCATGAAAAAGCCGGCCTGCCCCATGCGGAAAGGAAGGCTATTGCCGATGGAACGGCCAGAGGCAACGCCGCCCTGTTTGCGGATTCCACTCTGTACGTTACTCTGGAGCCGTGCAGCACCACCGGAAAAACGCCACCCTGTACGGAAGCCATTCTGGAACACCATTTCAAACGGGTGGTTTATGGCTCTCAAGACCCCAACCCCAGACACCGCGGCGCCGCGGCTGACATTCTTGGGAGAGCAGGCATCCAGGTCACCCGCGGAATTCTGGAAAAGGAATGCGATCATTTAATCCGGGGATTCAGGCTGAACATGCTGGAGGGGCGCCCATGGGTGATCGCAAAGAGCGCCATGTCCCTGGACGGCCGCATTTCACGCAGTCCGGAACGGTCCCAGTGGCTGACGAATGAAAAATCCAGGTCTTTCGTACATACCCTGCGGGCTGAGTGCGATGCGATTCTTACCGGAGGAAATACCATGCGCCTGGACAATCCGTCCCTGACCATCAGAAAACCGGACCGTCCCGTTTCTTCCCTTAAGGAACAGCCCTGGCGCATTATCCTGACTCACAACGCCGCATCCATTCCTGCGGATTCCGTTTGCCTGACGGATGAATTCCGTGACCGGACCCTGATTATAGAGAACGTTTCAAGTTATTTGGAATTATTAAAAAATCTGTATAATGAAAGAAAAACAGGGACTGTCCTGCTGGAAGCGGGAGGCTGCCTGGTCCGGGAATTCCTGAAAGCCGGCCTGGTGGATGAATGGGTGGGATTTTACGCGCCCATCATAACGGGCGGCGGCGCAGACGGCGTGACGGGCGGTTCATTCCTGGAACGTGAAGCCTTTCTTGAGCAGCCGGTTGTGAGCATCTTTGGAAGCGATGTGTGCATCCGGGGCGACGTAAGCTACCGGTAACGGGCACAGCCAATTATTCATTCGCCTTCCGGATGTTTTTAAACCGGGAAAGCATCTTTAATTACCGATGAGCCTGCCATTCGGCGGTTTTTCTCATCATTGTGCATCCTCTCTGTTCGTGTCCCTTTTTTAAGACAAGCCGGATGGCATGAACCGAGCCGGAAGCGTATCGGTCATACAGGGGAAAATATTCAGGAAAAAGACCTCCCCCTCGTTTATAAACCGGAGCCTGCAGGGAGTGGAAAACGGGTCATAGGGAGAGCATGAGGCTTTTACCGTGCATGCAAGTTTTCAGCATTCAGGAGCCGGGCCGTATTCAAATTTAAAGCCCCGGCATGAAAACGGCGCAGGCTTTCATGCCTGCTGCCTGCCGCGCTTTTGCAAATGAACAAGCAGCAGGGCAATGTCCGCCGGAGTAATGCCCGGAATGCGGGAAGCCTGCCCGATAGTGGCAGGACGTATGCTGCCCAGCTTGATGACCGCTTCTTTTTTCAGGGCGTGAACGCGTTCGTAATCAATGTCGGCAGGAATGATTTTACTTTCCATCCGGGTGATTTTTTCCGCCTGTTTTTTCTGTCTTTCAATGTGGCCTTCGTACTGGATATCCGTGGCAATGGCATCCAAATGTTCCACGTGGAACATTTTTTTCAGTTCTTCAGGCAGCAGGGTCCAGTCATTGCCTGGCCTCTTGAGCCAGGTGGAAAGGGAAACGCCTTCATGTTTAAGCAAAGCTGCTTTTGCTATTCCTTCCTCAATGGCGTTTTGCCTGTCTTCCGTTTTCCTGAACGTTTCGCGGGTGATGAGGCCCGTTTCAAAAGCCAGGGGGGCCAGGCGCAGGTCCGCGTTGTCCTGGCGCAGCAGCAGCCGGAATTCCGCCCGGCTGGTGAACATGCGGTACGGTTCGTCCGTTCCCTTGGTGACAAGGTCGTCTATCATGACGCCGATGTAGGCCTGGTCGCGGCGCAGCACCAGGGAGGGCTTGCCCAGAGTTTTCAGAGCGGCGTTTGTTCCCGCCATCAGACCTTGCGCGGCGGCTTCTTCATAACCGGAGGTGCCGTTGATTTGTCCTGCAAAGTACAGGTTTTCCACCAGCTTGGTTTCCAGAGTAGGGTGCAGCTGCGTGGGAGGGCAGAAATCATATTCCACCGCATATCCCGGACGAATCAGTTGGGCGTTTTCCAGGCCGGGAATGGTGTGGATGAAATCGCATTGCGCGGAGTAGGGCAGGGAGGTGGAAACGCCATTGAGGTAGAATTCCTCCGTACTGCGGCCTTCCGGCTCCAGGAAGACCTGGTGGCTGGTTTTTTCCGCAAAGCGCACGATTTTGTCTTCAATGGAAGGACAGTACCGGGGGCCTATGCCCTCAATGATGCCGCTATAGAGAGGGCTGAATTTTAAATTGTCCCGGATGATGTCGTGGGTGGTCTGATTGGTGTAGGTAATCCAGCACGGCATTTGCTTCATGCGGAAGTCTTCGTCTCCCCATGTGTTCAGGGTGCAGAAAGGTTCGGAAGCGCGTTTCAGTACGTCGCGGGAACGGTAACTGAACAGAGCCTCCGGCGCGTCTCCGGGCTGCATTTCACAAATGGAAAAGTCAATGGATCTTCCATTGACGCGCGGGGAAGTGCCCGTTTTAAGCCGTTCCACTTGAAAGCCAAGCGCGGCGAGGTCGGTGGAAAGGCTGGAAGGAGCGCAGCCCATGCGGCCTCCCGTTATGTGCTGAAGGCCCACGTGCAGCAGCCCCTGCATGAATGTTCCGGAGCAGATGACCACGCTGCGCGCGCAGATGGTGTAGTCCAGGGAAGTGACGGCTCCCGTCACCTGCTGCTCCCCGTTGACGAGCAGTTTGACCACGTCACCCTGGAACAGGCGTATGCCCGGGGCGGTTTCCAGAACCATTTTCATTCGTGCGCGGTAGGCCGTTTTGTCGCATTGGGCGCGGGGTGCGCGCACGCTGGGCCCCTTGGAGGCGTTCAGCATCCGGAACTGGATGGCGGTGGCGTCCGTATTCAGTCCCATGGCCCCTCCCAGGGCGTCTATTTCCCGGACAATGTGGCCTTTGGCAAGCCCCCCGATGGCCGGGTTGCAGGACATTTGCCCGATGGTATCCAGGTTGTGGGTCAGAACGGCGACGGAGCACCCCAGGCGGGAGGCGGCCAACGCCGCTTCAATGCCTGCGTGCCCGGCGCCGACGACGAGGACGTCGAACAGGGGGGAGGCGGGGGAAGGAGAGGAATTCATCAGGATGCGGAGCAAATGGCAAGACGGTGCAGAATCAGCCGCGGATCAAGCGAAGAAGATACCAGGGCCTTGTCCGCCTTCATGCATTCCTTTAAAGTCTGCTTCAACCGTTCCGTCTTGAATTTGGAAGCGTTCTGCGCCGCCAGGAAAAGCGGGTACGCATTGGGAGTGCCGTCTTTTTTCAGGGGAATCAGCGCGGCGGCATAGGAGGGCAGGGAGGAGATGCGGGCCGTAAATTCCTTGAAGTTGGTGGGCTTCAGATTGAACGCGTCACATAAAAGCCTGGCGGCCAGCAGATTTCTCAGCGTGGGGATGAACGCTGCGCGCATGATCGTGACGGCGTTTTCACCGCGTTCCAGTTGAAAGTCAATCAGGGAGATGGCCGCATCGCTCTTCTTGTTTTCCAGAGCACGTGAAATTTCAAAAATAACGCCCGTGCGCGTCAGCGGAACCATGCGCTCCACATCCTCCGGCATCACGGTGCGCCTGTCCGCGCCCAGATAAAGATCCAGTTTTTCAATTTCGGAAATAATCTGGCGGGAGGATTCGCTGACGCGGTGAATGAATAACTCCAGAGCGGCGGAATCGAAGTTCATGCCCCGCGCGCCTGCCTCCTTGTTGATAAGGGGCATCAGGCTGCCTTCCCAGCCGGCCTTGGTGATGTCCGGCTTGTTCAGTTCCTCCGCGGCGGAGGATTGGAGCAGGAATTTGTTAAAGGAACGGCGCTTGTCAAATTCGGTGGCGGAGATGAGCAGCAGGACGTCCGGTCCCAGTCCCCCTTCCAGCAGATGCCTGAGAGAGTCCAGAGCCGCTTCCGTGGTGGAGGAACGCCCCGTGACGGAATCCCCCAGAAAATTGCAGTTCTTCATCCAGACCACCTTGCGGCCCGGAAAAAACGGCAGCGTGCGCAGGGCTTCCATGACCTGGCGCGTCACCTGGTCCGCTTCATCGGAATCGCCGCAGGCCGCTTCCAGGATTTCATGGGAAAATTCATTCGTGCCTTCCGTCAGGGCGGCAAAGATGCCGGAAGCCTTTTCACGCACCATTCCTTCGTCCGTACCGAAAACGAGGTGAATGGCTTGTTGTTGTAAAGTGCTGGTACCCATAAAACCGTACCCATACGGTATCATAAAATATGCCTCGTTAAAAGACGTATTTGTCATTTGAAAGTTTTTTCATTTGAAGAGAATAGGCTTAAATAGTATCAATAGAACCGGAATGTCAAAAAGCGGCTGGAGTCTTCCAGGTCCATTTTTCAGGCATCTCCTCGTGATCAAGCCGCAAACCGTTTGATCGTTACTACGGCAGGGCATTTCCATGAGATCGACTATATGGACACGGGCTTTACTTGTCATCATGATGACGGTTATGATGACCGTCGTCTCCGTTGCCTATTGGAGGTGGAACAGCCGCGTTACGGAGAAGAACGTTTCCTTCCGGTCTGAGGTGTTTACGATGGCGCAGCAGTCCGAACTCAAAGAGGAGGACGTTCCCATCCTGCACCAGCTCAATGAAGAATATTCACGCGTCGCCCGGCTGGTGGAACGGGTGCTGGTCAGCATAGACACCACGGGCGTGACCAGCGTGCCGCAGCCTTCCGAAGACGGCGAATCCATGATTGAAAAAAGGCTGGCGGTCCATGGCCTGGGTTCCGGCGTCATCGTCACGGAAGAGGGGCATATCATTACCGCCTACCATGTCATTCAGAACAAGCATGCGCTGCGCGTCACGCTGAGCAACGGGAAAAGCGTTTCCGTGCGCCTGGTAGGGGTGGATCCGGAGCTGGACATCGCCGTGCTGCAGGTGGAAAACCCGATGGCCTTCACGCCTCTTCCGTTCGGCAACAGTGACGAGATTGCACCCGGCATGATCGTCCTGGCCTGCGGCAACCCCTATGGACTGGGGACGACGGTTTCCCGCGGCATCATCAGCGCCCGTGAACGCAAGCTGGTGGATTCCGGCCTGGACCTGATCCAGACGGATGCCAGCATCTTTCCCGGCAATTCCGGAGGGCCTCTCATCAACATCCGCGGTGAAATCATCGGCATCAACAAATCGGTGCTTCCCAATGTGGAGAAAAACTACGCTGGCATTGGCTTTGCCATTCCCTCCAATCTGGTGGTGCACAGCTTTGAGCAGATTTGCAGGCATGGACGCCCCATGAGAGGATACCTGGGGCTGGACATTGTGCGCAATACTCCCCCGCTCCGCAGTTTCCTGGACTACCATGAAGCAGGCGGCGCAGTAGTCAACATCGTGAAGCCCGGTTCCCCGGCGGAGCAGGCGGGCCTTCAGACGGGAGACGTGATGCTGAGCTTCAATGAAGTTCCCATCCAGACCGACAAGGATGTGAAGGACCACATTGAAAATCTTTCCATCGGCGACAAATTCCGGCTGAAAATCTGGCGCAAGGGACAAAAAATGAACGTCACCCTGAAAGTGGGGGACAGCATTTTAAAGAACGTTCCTTCTCCGTGGGAGGACTTTATGGAAGGAGTGGGCATGCACCTGCGTGAACTCACCGCTGAGGAACAGTCCATCGGCGCGCGGGGATTGCTGGTCATCCAGGTGAATCCGAAGAAATCCGTGGGGCAGATCCTCCAGGCCGGGGACATGGTCTTTGCCGTGAATCATCAGAGCGTCAGCACTATGGATGCACTGGTCAGGGCTTTGAGGGAGGGGCCGGCCCTGCTGACCGTTTCCCGTGACGGGCAGCAGTTCAACGTGAAAGTGGATGCCCGCCCGGTTTCCGAAAAGACGCTGCTGCCCCGCATTCCCACGGCGACGAAGAGCAACGCCATCATGCCGCGGGAGCTTTGAATTCCGCCTGTGCGGCGTCTGCGGAAGACCGCATCCGGAGAAGCGTTTTCCGGCATCCTTATGCCGCGGGCTTGACTGGCAGTCAAAAGCGCCTATAATGCATCACCTTTAAGAAATTAAACTTATGACTCGTCATACTATCTCCGTACTTGTTGAAAACAAATTTGGCGTGCTTGCCCGCATTGCCGGTTTGTTCAGTGGACGGGGCTACAATATTCATTCGTTGAACGTTGCCCCTAGCCAGGACCCGCGCTTTTCACGGATGACCATCGTCGTACGCGAAAAGGAGGATGTTCTGGACCAGATCATCAAGCATCTGGAAAAACTCGTCAACACGGTGGAAGTAGTGGATTTCCGCAACACGGACAACGTGTACCGGGAGACGGTATTGACCCGCATCGGCGTGGATTCCGCTTCGCGGCATGAAGTCATTGAATTCTGCCAGATCCTGGGCGCCAGCATCGTGGACGTCACGCGGGACGCCCTGACCATTGAAGTGACGGGCGGTGAGCACAAGATTGACCGCTTCCTGTCTCTCATTGAGGATTACGACGTGCAGATGCTGACCCGGAGCGGCCGCATCGCCCTTCCCAAACCCCGGCAGTAAAGAAATCCTTTCCGGCTTTTCCATCAACCCTGCAGGACGTTCTTGCAGGGTTTTTTTCTCCCCTCCATCATGAACATCACTTATCCGGACCTCCCCATTTCCCGCCGCCGGGACGACATTCTGGCGGCGATGCGGGAGCATCAGGTCATTGTGGTGGTGGGTGAAACCGGGTCCGGCAAGACCACCCAGCTTCCCAAAATGGCCATGGAGCTTGCCGGGGAGGCGCGGGGCAGGGTGGGGTGCACCCAGCCCAGAAGGCTGGCCGCGGCTTCCGTTTCCCGCCGTGTGGCGGAAGAACTGAATTGCGAACTGGGCGGCCTGGTGGGCTACCAGGTGCGCTTTGAGGAAAAAGCCGGGCCGGATACGCGGTTGAAGTTCATGACGGACGGCATTCTGCTGGCGGAAACGCAGCATGATCCGGACCTGCGCCAGTATCATACCCTGATTCTGGATGAAGCCCATGAACGCAGCCTCAACATCGACTTTCTGCTGGGCTACCTGAAGCTTCTGCTGGACAGGCGGAAGGATCTGCGGCTGGTCATCAGCTCCGCTACGCTGGATGCGGGTGGCTTTTCCGAGTTCTTCGGGGGCGCCCCCATCGTCCAGGTGGAAGGCCGTACCTATCCGGTGGACCTTCATTACCTGCCGCCTCTGCGTGATGATGAAGAGCTCCCCGCCCATGTGGCGCGCGCCGTGGACTGGCTGGACACCCTGGACGACCGCGGGGACGTGCTCGTCTTCCTCCCCGGAGAGCGTGAAATACGTGAAGTGGCGGAAAAGCTGGAAGGCCGGAATTTGAGGAATACGCGCATCCTCCCCCTCTTTGCCAGGCTGGGCCTTGGAGACCAGCAAAGGATTTTTCATCCGGAACGCGGCTGCCGCCGCATCGTGCTGGCGACCAACGTGGCGGAAACATCCCTGACCATTCCCGGCATCATTTACGTCATTGACTCCGGCCTGGCGCGCGTCAGCCGCTACAGTCCGGCGCGGCAGGTGCAGCGGCTTCAGATAGAACCCGTCTCCAAGGCCAGCGCGCGCCAGCGTGCTGGCCGCTGCGGCCGCGTGTGCGAGGGCGTCTGCATCCGCCTGTACAGTGAGGAGGACTGGGAGGACAGGCCGGACTTCACGGACCCGGAAATCAGGCGCAGCGCGCTGGCCGGGGCTCTTCTCCGGATGAAGGACCTGGGTCTTCCGGAAATGCCGGAATTCCCCCTTCCGGACCCTCCTTCCTCCAAGCTGGTCACGGAGGGCTACCGCACCCTGCGGGAAATCGGCGCCCTGGACAAGGCCCGGCAGCTCACGCCCGTGGGCAGGAAGCTGGCGCGGCTGCCCATTGACCCGCGGCTGGGCCGCATGCTGCTGGAAGCGCAGCATGAACAGGCCTTGCCGGAGATGCTGGTGATTGTGGCCGGCCTGGGCATCATGGATCCCCGGGAACGTCCGGCGGATGCCGCGCAGAAGGCGGACCAGGCCCACGCGCAGTGGAAGGATGAAGACAGCGATTTCCTGTCCCTGCTCAAACTGTGGAAGGCTGCGTGGCAGTTCCGGGAAGGCCGGCGCTGGCACAAAAACCAGCTCCGGAAATGGTGCGGGAAAAACTTCCTCAATTTCAACCGCATGATGGAATGGTTCAACCTGTGGGAAGACCTTTCCCGGCTGCTGAAGGAGACCTTGAAATGCAGGATCCCCCCCCTGGAGGCGGAAGTGGAACGGCAGGCTTCCTTCGCCATGATTCACCGGAGCATCCTGGCGGGCGTTCCGCGCCAGTTCGGCCTCTGGGATGCGGACAACCGGGAATACCGCGGCGCCGGGGGACGCTCTTTCGGCATCTTTCCCGGTTCCGGCCTGTTCCGCCGCAAGAAGCGGAGCGAATGGGTGATGGGCGTGGAGCTGGTGGACACCACGCGCCTGTGGATGCGCCGCGCCGCCCGGCTGGAGCCGGAATGGGTGGAACAGGTGGCTCCCCATCTCTGTGAATCCCATTATTCCGGAGCCCGGTGGGACAAAGAGCAGGGCGCGGTTTACGCCGTGGAGCGCGTGGTGTGCGGCGGTCTGCGCATCATTGACAACAGGCGCGTGCACTATGGCCGCATCAATCCCGCCCATGCGCGGGAAATCATGATCCGTGAAGGGCTGCTGGGCGGCGGTTTCCGTACGAAACCCGGATGCATCAGGCATCTGGAAACGCTCCGGGAGGAAGTGCGGCAGATAGAACTGAAGCTGCGCCGCCCGGACCAGGTCTGGTGCGAGGAAGGCGTTTTTGAATTCTTTGACAGGCTCATTCCGCAGGACTGTTGCACGGCCAGGGCCTTTCTGCGCTGGGCCGGAAGCATGGAAAAAGACAACCCGGAAGCCCTGCACGTTCCGCCGCAGGAGGCCATGTATGATTTCTGGGGCAGGGACCTTCTGGACGGCTTTCCGGATGAAATTTCCTGCGGCGGCGCGGAATACGCCGTGTATTACCAGAATGACCCCGGCGCGGAAGATGACGGCGTGACGCTGGGCGTCCATATCGACCAGTTGCCGGACGTGCCGGAATGGCTGCCGGAATGGGGCGTCCCGGGCCATTTGGCCCAGCGGGCGGAATGCCTGCTGCGCACCCTTCCCAAGGACCTGCGCGTCTTTCTCCAGCCCATCAGCCAGAAGGCCGCATACTTCGCAGAGCTGCGGCATGGCCTGGATCCGGACGGGCCGCTGGCGCAGAAGCTGGCGGAATTCGTGGAAGCGGAAACCGGGCGTTTCTGCGCTCCCTCCTTCTTTGACATGAACCGCATTCCGGCGGAGCTGGTCACGAAAATCTGGGTCTGCGACGACGAAGGAGAAGAGCTTGCCATGGGTACGGACGTTGCGGAGCTGAATGCGCGGCTGGGCAAAAAGCTCTCCCGCCGGTTCCGGGAAACAGCGGCGGACATCGTATCCGTAACCGGAATGAAGGAATGGACCTGCGGAGATTTGGAGCGCACGGTGGACGTGGCGGGAAGGCCGGGTTACGTAGCCCTGGTGGATGAAGGCCCGTCTGTAGGCGTCCGCGTTTTTGAGGATGAACTGCGCGCGGAAGAAGCCCACCGGAGAGGCTGCCTGCGCTTCATGCGCCTGCGCCAGACGGACCAGCTCAACCACCTCCGCAAGAAATTCCCGCTGAAACTGGAAGGGAAGCTTTCCCTGCACATGCTGGGCAGGGACCCGTCCACCAATGCGGACGACCTGGTGGACGTCTCCGCGGAGATCGCCATGGGCCGCCCCCTCCCGCGCACGGCGGAACAATTCGCCGCTGCGGAAATGAGCCTGCGCCAGAACCTCTTTGACGCCGCCCACAGCGTGGCGGACGTCTGGGAGTTGATAGCGGCCACGGAGCATGCCGCCAGGGACTTTATGGCCGCGCAGCAGGGCGTGCGCCATACGGAGCGCATCACGGCTGATCTCCGGCGCCAGCTTGACTGGCTGCTCCGCTCCCGCTTCCTGTGGGCGCATGGAGCGGAACGCCTGCCGGACCTGAAACGGTACATGCAGGGCATCGCGGAACGCATCAGGCGCATCGGCCAGCAGCCCCTGGCCAGGGAGCTGGAACGCCTGGACCTCTTTGAACGCGTGTACCTCCCCTGGCATCAGGCCCTGCCGGAACATGACGGCGACCCGCGCTGGACGCAGTACGGCTATCTGCTGGAAGAATACCGCCTGGCCGTCTTCGCCCCCGCTATCTCCGTCAAGGGCCGTATCTCTGAAAAGCGCTTGATGACCGCTTTTGAAGAGCTGTCCTGAAAGCCCGGTTTCCGGAATGGGACTGGTCCGGGTTTACAGGCCCTTGGACAACTGGGCGAATTCAATCAGGTTCGTCTCCTTGCCGAACAGGATCAGGATGTCGTGGTCTTCAAAGACGAGGTCCGGGGAAGGGGTGCCAATGACGGGAATGCGCGGGATGGAAAGAATTTCCCGGCGCCCCTGCGGGGTCTGGGCTTCTCCGCGGCGGATGGTGAGCAGGTTGAGATGGTGCTCCGTGCGCAGGCCCACGTCCCGGAGGCGTTTGCCCACCCAGATGCGCGGCACGGCTATTTCCACGATGCTGTGGTTCTCATCCATGGGGGAGACGCGCAGGAATTCCGGGGATTCCAGCTGGCTGGCGAGTTGCTTGGAGGCCACGCGCGACAGGTTGATGAGCGCGTACACGTTCATTTGGCTTAAAATGTGCTCGTGCACCGGGCTCATCACGCGGGCGTAGATGTAGCGCACGCCCATTTTCTGGAGGTGCGTGACGACGAGGAGGTTTTCTTCAAAGCTGTCCCCGATGGCGACGATGACGGCGGACTGGTCGTCCAGCTCCAGTTCCCGCAGGGCGGCCGGATTGGTATAATCCGTTACCACGGCGTAAGTCACCAGGTCCTTGATCTGCTCCAGTTCTTCATCCGTGGAGGCGACGGCCACTACTTCAATGTTGCGGGCGGAAAGCTCCGTGCAGAGCTCCTGTCCAAACTGGCCCAGGCCGATAACGGTATATCTCATGATGGTATGTTCAGGTTAACGGAATTTTGACGGATGGATAGCGGTAATGCCGCGGGGTAGGGGTGCCGGCCAGCGCGATGAGGAAGGCGAAAAGCCCCACGCGGCCGGCGAGCATGTTGATGATGAGAAGATACTTGGAAGGGTCGCTCAGATTGGGCGTGATTCCCCGCGACACGCCTACCGTAGCAAAAGCGCTGCAGTTTTCAAAGAAGATATCCAGTGAGCTCATGGCGGGCTCCAGGCTGCAAATAAGAATGGTGAAACAGCCGATCCAGGCGCAGGAGACCACCACCGTGATCACGCACCGCGCCACGGTGCGCTGGTCAATGCGGCGGTGGAAGAATTCCACGTGGTCCCGGCCGCGGAGGATGCGCAGGATTTCCGCGCCCGCAATGGCGCAGGTGGTGGTTCTCATGCCGCCCGCCGTGCCGCCGGGGCTGCCGCCCACCACCATCAGGCCGCACATGATGAGGCTGGCCGCGGGCAGGTAGCGGCTGTAGTCGCTGATATTGAATCCCGCCGTGCGGGCCGTGACGCTGTCAAAAAGGCAGCTCCAGAGGTGCTGCCCCAACGGTTCGGAAGTGTGGGGGGCGGAAACGGCGAAAATGGACAGGGCGCCCCCAGCCAGCAGAATGCCCGTGGCGATCATCACCAGTTTGAAATACGGGGTCCACTGCATGCGCAGGCGGCGGTGCTTGGCCAGAAAGCGGTTGACCAGGCGGGAGTTGATTTCCTTGTAAATGCCGAATCCCAGGCCGCCGCATACGATCAGCGCCATGATGACGGCCTGCCCGCTGTAGCACAGGCGGATGCCCGGCTCCATCAGATTCATCGGGAACGTGGAAAAACCCGCGTTGCAGAAGGCGGAAACGGAGTGGAAGAGGGAGTGCCACCACAGGGGTTCCCCCATCAGGTTGATATCCTTTCCTTCCCAGGAAAAGTACAGGAGGACGGCCCCGCACAGTTCAATGAACAGCGTGCTGACTACGATGGTGGTGATGAAGGAGACCACGGACCCCAGGTTCCCTTCGTCCAGCAGGTCCGTCAGCAGCACGCGGTCACGCAGGGAAAAGCCCTGGCCCGCCACCATGGCCACGAAGTAGGCGAACGTCATGATGCCGAACCCGCCGATCTGGATGAGGGCAAGCGTGAACATTTCCCCCAGCGGGGTGAAAGTGCTGGCGAAGTCCACGGCGTTCAGCCCGGTGACGCACACGGCGCTGGTGCTGGTGAACAGGGCGTCCGTAAAGCTCAGCGTGATGCCGGGATACGTGGAATTGGGGAGCAGAAGCAGCCCGGTGCCCGCCAGGATGACCACCCCCAGGGAGGTCACAAACTGCATGGCGGGAGCCATCAGCGGGCGCCCTTTTTTCTGCTTGCCCAGCAGCCATTCAAAAATCCTGGTCAGGGACATCAGCGTGGGGATGGCGATCAGCCCTGCCGTAATCACCAGGCGGGAAAGCTCCGTAAACCTCATGTAACTGTCCTCCTGCTGCTCCCTGGCGATCAGCAGGAAGATCAGCAGGCAGCAGATAATCTGGAAAATCAGCAGCCTCAGGGAAGGGTGGTTGATCTCCTTCCGGAAGAAGGAGCCCAGCACGCCCGTCAAATGGCCCAGCGTGGCGACGGCCGCAATCAGGCGCGACCATTCATGCTCCGCATGCGTCAGGGGCCACCCCAGCTCCCAGATGACGGCCCCCAGAAGGATGGCAATGCAGATAGCTGCAAGTTTGGTAAATCCCGAGCGTGTGGTTGTCATGGGTGGAGATGCCTTGCGCGGAGTCTAGCACCTGGACATGGAAAGAAAAGCTATTAAGCCGTTTGCCCCATTTCGCCCTGTTTACTCCGGTTATTTCCAACGCGCGCAGAGGAAAGGCGGCTGGGGGGAGGAAGGCATAACTTCCAGTTAAATCCCCGGGCTGTTCAGGTCCGGTCACGGAGCGCCGCAAAGGCTGGCGGCGCTCCTGCTGGCTTCGGGAGCAGGGGGAAAAAGTCAGGCCCTGCGGCGCATTGCCAGCAGAGCCGCCATGCCCAGGAGCCCCAGCAGGGCACAGGACGGTTCGGGGACGGAAAGCGTCACGATTCCCGTGGAAGCGTCGTAATCCAGCACATTCCAGCCATGGGCGGCCTCTGCCAGGGAAAAATCTTCCGCAGAGGAAAGCCCTTCCAGGGTACCCCCTGAAATGTCCGTAATTCTGAAGGACATGGTGCCGGCGCGAGCAAGGATGCCGCTGACGTCCAGAGTCAGGCCGTCCAGCAGGTTCAAGGCGCCTCCCGTCATGATGATGGCGGCCAACCCTTCGCCTCCTTCCACCAGATTCGTGGATGAAAGCTCCACGGTAAAATTCCCCGCCGCCAGGCTGTCGGCCGTTCCCAGCGTCATGGAATTGCCGGCCAGGATACGGGAGCCGTCGGACAAGGCGAGCGTTCCCTCCAGGTGCTGGTCCGCCCAGACCACCTGGTGGCCGATTTCTACCCGTGCAACGGTGCCCCAGTTCAGCACCTCCCCTCCGGACAAGCGGATGGTGTTGGAAACGTCATAACGGTTCAAATCCAGCGTTCCTCCCATGTGAACGGCCGCCGTTCCCGTGCCCAGGGCGTTTCTGTCTCCGAGCCGCAAAGTGCCTCCCCGGATTTGGGTGCCTCCCGCATAGGTATTGGCATGGGCCAGAACCAGCGTATTGCCGGTGGTCTTGGACAAGGCCCCATTTCCGGAAATCCCGCCGGACAGGGTCAGGACTTTTCCGGTGGCGTTGGTGGAGCTCCCGAAGGAGGAAACGGTGCCTTCCTCCAGAATGAAACGGTTGCTCCACGTATTGGACGTCACGTGTTCCCAGCCGGCAAGGACGGTTGCCCCCTGGAGCGTGACGGAGCCCGTTCCCCAGCCGGAGCCGGCGGTCTTGGTATCCGTGCCGTTCATTGTTAATTCCACGCCGGGACCGACGGTCCAGTTTCCCGTAAAAGCGGCGGCATCCGTATTGACGTAGGCGCTGACCTCCACTCTGGCGATTCCGGAGGGATCAGCCGCAAGGGTGGAATTGCGGATGGCGACGTCTCCCGTTCCCGTGATGAACGTGAGCTGATGGTTGCCGGAAGAACTGCTCCCCCGGATGGACAGGGTGCTTCCTCCCGCAATGTTCCATTGCTGGTCGCCCTGAAGCTCCAGCACGGAAGCGATGTTCAGGTTTTTTCCGGTTGCGATGTCGATGCCGCCGCTCCCCAGGATCAAATGGCCGTCCTGCATGGAGGGAGCGGAACTGCCGTCAACGGCCACGCCCCGGATGGTGATGGTGTTCAGGTATGTATCTTCAATCCTGATGCCGTAAAGCGCGGCGTTGGTTCCGGCGGCGGAACTCACCATGTTATCCTTGGCGGAGGAGGCTGCGTCCCAGACGGCCGTGCTGTCCACGGGAAGCTTGCCGTTCATCCAGGCTTCCGTGGAAGAGAGAGCGGCGTCGTAATTTCCGCTGCGGACCGTACCCGTATCATACCCGGCCAGCCTGGCCGCCTCATAGGCATACCGCGCTCCGATGGTGATCTGGGACTTTCCGTCGTAATGGACGCCCATGCTGTCGCCGGAGGTGATTTTGGCGAGGTCCCGTGTCGGAACCCAGCCCATGTTGTCGTTTGCCCGGGCCAGGGCTTCCTGCTGGTCGCGGGTTGTTCCGGAAGAACCTTCATTGCCGTTGAATCCTCCTGTGACGTCCCCCGTTTCAGCATTTGTGACGTTGGTTGTGCCCCACTTGGCCTGTTCTCCCAGAATGGCCTGATGTGCCGCCAGAGGGCCGGTGTCCACTCCATCCCGGGCAAGGTCCCCCTGCAAGTTGTCCAGAAACGTTAAAAATGAATTGGCGGCATTACTGCTGTCAGTGACTGTATTGGACTCTCCCTGAAGGTACATTACGCCCATGATCTCCACCTTGTCGTAACCGTTGGCCAGGGCGTTTTCACAGGCCTTCCTGACGGTCTCCACTATGGCATTATAGGCGTTCGTGCCTTTGTTCCAATAGGAATTGCCTCCTCCGTCCAGAGCGGCCTTGACGATTCCCATGTCCGCATGTCCGGAGCCAGGGCCGCCCAGGGACCATCCCTTGCGCTCCATCATGGCGGCAAAGCCGTACTCCGGCCCCATGCAGTTGTAATTGCTTGACTCCGTTCCGCACACCTGGGGTACGACAGAACCCCAGGAAGAGGAAGCTGGCGGATTGCAGTCTACGGAACTGCCGGTGATCTTGTTGAAATTATTGTGCCAGAATTTGGTGCTTCCATCGGACCTGTACTGTTCCAGCAGCTCCGCGGACGCCGGAGACCCCTTGACGGCTCCCAGGGAATTGGATTGTCCTGTCAGGATGTATAATTGAAGCGTCTTGGCTTCTGCCGCGCCGATGAAAGCCGCCGTTATGGGGATGAACAGCAGACTGCGGTAAAGTGATGAAAATTTCATGGCAGTTGGATTCAAAGGGATAAAAAACAAAAGCCGCTGGCTGCATGAAACCGCCAGCGGCCCGACAAGAGGAAATTTTACTTTCTCCGGCGGCGCAGGAGCAATGCGCCCAGCCCCAGAAGGCTCAGGGAGGCAGTGGCCGGTTCCGGAACGTTGATGATGGCTGCCAGGTCATCCTGCGTTGCCGCGCCTTCCCAGAAGCTGAGGCCGGATACCGTTGGGGAACTCTGGTTCCCGTTCAAGGTTGCCCAGCAGCCGATATAGAGCTGGTCCAGATTTCCGGCTTGGGCCATGTTGGGCCAGGACACGGTCTGAGTGGTGCCATTCTGCGTAATGAACACGCTGTAGGCTCCCCCTGCCTGAACGGAGAGAGTCAGTGAAAACGGGCTGTTGAAGTCAATGGCGGTGCTGCTTAAGCCGCTTGCGGGACGTCCCGAGCTGCTGCCATTGTTGGCGATGCCTATCTTGCCGCTTTCATAGCGTCCTACAATGGAATTAAGACCGGTTCCGCCAATGGAAGCGCAGAAGAGGGAATCCGTGTTGTCCAGGCTGGCGGCGCTGGAGAAGTTAATGTTCACCGTATAGCCGGCAGCTCCGGAAAGCTGAAGGGAGGAAACGTCAAGCCCGTTTTTCTTTGAATTGGTCGCATTGGACGTCCATGTTCCGTCGTTATTCCAGAGAGCGTCGTTAAGCGTCCAGCTGAGGGACTTCGTTCCCAGGTCGGAAACAGCGGTGCCGCTGTCCGGTGAAGTCTGGTCAAACCGGGAAAATCCGGAAACCAGGGTGACGGCGGCCTGGCCGCCGGAAATGCCGAGAAGCGTGACGGCCAGAAGAGAAAGTGTTTTCTTCATTTTATTAAACTTTTGAGTAAAAAATACTGGAAGGAAGTATTTCTACCCGTTTACCGGATTAAGAATCCGGTTTTTTTATGTGAAATACAAATTTTGTATAACTTGCGGAGCAAGTATGGAAAGGATGAATTCAAAAAAGACCAGGAATACTATAATGATAGTATTTTCAATGCATTAAAATGTACAGTAAATTAATTGTTAATATTTTTTATTGTTTGCGGATTCTTAATCCGCAGACATTTATTGAACAGGAGGAGGAAAGCGTGTGTAAAATGCTTTCTATACATTTATCCATTTATTGAAATTCAAGGAATTGTCTTCAAATTTGATGGAGGTGACAAAGAAAGCCTGCAACGGGATATTTGTAGGAAAGAGACGTTTTTTCCCATCATAGGCATCCTGCGGCAAGCCGTATTTTAGGCTTCCCCTTTGCTGGCGGTGATGGCTTGATAAGGCCGTGCTGGCAAAAAGAATCATTCCATGTCTGGACGTAACGGACGGCAGAGTCGTCAAGGGGACCAATTTCGTCAACCTGAGGGATGCCGGTGACCCGGTGGAATGCGCCAGGGCATATGATGCCCAGCAGGCGGACGAGCTTGTTTTTCTGGACATCACCGCTTCTTCCGACGGCCGCGCCACCATGGTGGACGTGGTGCGCCGCACGGCGGCCTGCTGCTTCATGCCGCTGACCGTGGGAGGAGGCATCCGTTCCGTAATGGACATGCGTGAAATGCTTCTGGCGGGCGCGGACAAGGTGTCCCTGAATACGGCGGCCATCAACCGTCCGGAACTGATCAATGAAGGCGCGGCGGCCTTCGGCAGCCAGTGCATCGTCGTAGCCATTGACGCCAAGAGGCAGGCGCCCGGCAAATGGGGCGTTTCCACTCATGGCGGCCGTAAATTCGTGGGGCTGGATGCCGTGGAATGGGCCGTGGAGGCGGAACGCCGCGGTGCCGGGGAAATCCTGCTGACCAGCATGGATGCGGACGGGGCCAAAACCGGGTACGATATTGAACTGACCCGCGCCGTCAGCGAGGCGGTGCGCATTCCCGTGATCGCCAGCGGAGGAGCGGGCAGCCTGGACCACATGGTGGACGTGCTGGTGGAGGGCAAGGCGGACGCCGTGCTGGCGGCTTCCATCTTCCACTTCGGCGAATACACGGTGCCGGAAGCCAAAACCTACTTTGCCTCCAGGGGTATTCCGGTGCGTCCGTTGGCGGAATAGCGGAAACGCTCTTTTTTCTTGAGAGAAAATGGAATTCCGGTACGTAATGTACGCATGCGCCGTTTTCTTTTTCCTCTGTGTTCCGTTATTGCCTTAACGTCTTTTGTTCAGGCCCAGTCGCCGGACAGGCACCCTCTGTACGAACCCGCCCTGGTTTCCGCTGGAGCGCCGGGTGATGCGGGCAATCTGTTTGCCGGGGCCAAAGTCACCGCTTCCGGGCATTACGGCAACGACCGTCCGGAACTGGCCGTGGACGGCCAGGCGAGCAACGCCGGCAAATACTGGGGCTGTGAGGGCATTCCCGTCTGGCTTCAAATAGACATGGGGAAGCCCCGCGCGCTTTCCGCCCTGCATGTCTGGCCGTATTGGGAGGGGGGACGTATTTACAAATATAAAATAGAAGGCTCTGAAGACGGCAAAAATTGGAAAATGCTGGCGGACCAGTCTTCCAACAGCATTGCGGCCACCTCGGAAGGCGTCCCCTTCAAATTCAATCCCCAGACGGTCCGGTACGTCAAAATCACCTTCCTGGGCAACAACGCCGGCAATGACAAGGGAGGGCACCTGGTGGAAATCAAGGGCTACGGCCCTGATGCCGCCCTGAACCTGCAAGCCGCGGCGGTGAAGGATTATGACCGCATCCCTTACAGCGGCGCTCCCAGGCAGGAAATGCTTCAGGATTCCGTGCGCCTGTCCGGCTGGAGGGGCGAACGCGCCGCCGGACAGATTGCCGTCTGGTCTTCCCAGGCGCAGCCCCAGTTATCCGCTACCTGCGCCGGGGTAAAAAATGCTGCCGGACAGGTCATTCCCGTCCGGACCTCCATGATACGCTACACCAAGGGAGGCAACAGGCTCATTTCAGATATCATCGGCAGTGAAAACAGCTGTGACCTGCAGGCCGGGGGCGTGCGTCCCGTCTGGGTGGAAGTTAACATTCCCCCGTCCGCCAAACCCGGCGTGTACAAGGGAAAAATAGTGGTTTCCGCGGAAAGCGGCTCTCCCGTGAGCGTTCCCGTAGTTCTGGAAGTGGCTCCGGAATCTCTGCCTGCGCCCGCCAATTGGCAGGTTCACCTGGACCTTTGGCAGCATCCGCAGGCCGTGGCGCGCTGGCATGATGTGGAACCGTGGTCCCCGGAACATTTCGCGCTGATGAAGCCGGTGATGAAAAGGCTGGCGGATGCCGGGCAGAAGGCCATTACCTGCTCCCTGATTGATGAAGCCTGGAACGCCCAGACCTACGATTGGTTCCCCCCCATGATCGAATGGATCAAGGGCAAGAACGGAACCATGCGCTGGAACTACGCCAACTTTGACAAATGGGTTTCCTTCATGATCAACGAGGTGGGCGTCAAGGGCCAGATATCCTGCTACACCATGATTCCGTGGAACATGAAAGTCCGTTATCTGGATGAAGCTACCGGAAAATACAAGTTCCTGGACCTCAAGCCGAACGACCCTTCCTACGAAGCCATCTGGGGGCCTTTCCTGACGGATTTCCGCAAGCACGTCAAGAGCAAGGGATGGCTGGACAAGACCTGCATCGGGCTGGATGAACGGCCGGACTCCATGGTAAAGGCGGCCAAGAACGTGCTGGACAAGTATGCTCCGGAATTCAAGATCGTCTCCGCCGTCAACCGGCCTACCGCCATGACCCGGGACGTGTATGATGTCTCTCCCGTGCTCGACCATGCGGACACGGTCACGGGCGATCTCCTGGCGCAGCGCAAGAAAGAGGGGAAGAAGACGACGTTCTATGTTTGCGTCCATCCCAAAAAGCCCAACACCTTCACCATCTCCCCGCTGGCGGAGGCGGAATGGCTGCCCCTCTTTGCCGCCGCCAACCATCTGGACGGCTTTTTGAGGTGGGCCTACAACTCCTGGAACCGCAATCCGTTTGAAAAGACGGACTTCGGCAACTGGCCCGCGGGAGACTGCTACCTGGTTTATCCCGGCAACCTCAGTTCCCTGCGGTTTGAAAAACTCCGAGACGGGCTGGAAGAATTTGAAAAGGTCAATATCCTGCGCGCCCGCGCCGCGAAGAACCCGAAGGCGAAAGCCGCCGTGGCCCGCATGGATGAGGAGCTTTCCAAGCTCTTCACCGTGGAAAGAAGCCGCGGCGATTCCCATGAGGACGACGTGCGCAAGGCCCGTGAAATCATCCGTAAAACGACGGAAGCCGCTAGATGATTTTATAGCTTCCGCGTTTTCGATTCTTTATTTTTATAAAAAGCTTGTCCTTGTCTTTCAGGTTGCTGGGGGACAACGGGCAAGCTTTATTTATTGTTCTTCCGCCTCTGGGAGCGAGCAGTTTGGGCAGTCCTCTGGACTTTCCACCCGTAGTGGCAGCATTTATGGAATTTGCTTATTTTCAACAGGAGGGAGTAGAGGCACGTATCATCCGTGTTTAATTCGTCAAGTAATGGTTGAATCCCAAAAAACCGATATTTACGATGACATTCCATAAAAATACTAAATGCAATGAATAACGCAATTTCAGTAAATAACGGTAATTCCCGGCATGAAATAAAGATTGAAAACGGGAAGATGGGCTCAACGGGAGCATTAAATCAGAAACACGATCAGGGATATGCGGAAGGCGTCGAATTTAAATATGGATTCATTTCTTCCACGGAAGGAACTTCCGACCGTGCTTCCAGAATCCGGAAATGGTATGCCCTCCGCGGAACAAAAATAGAATACTGGTCCGTAGAAAGTGATCATGTTACATGTGCAGAACTGGATTCTGACAAAACTTCCGGAGGCATCAAACAAAGGATCATGTTCTTTGAAGACAGGGACTCGTTTGACACTCCGGATTATGCCGCGGGATTTTATGTAATTTCGTGGAAGGACCGGGGCAGGCGCGGTGATGATGGCAACAAGGTTAACAATAGTTACCATGTTAAAGTCACGCTGGGAGACCCGTCGCAAAATACCGGAGAAGTAATCGCCTCGTTGAATGTCAAGGAGGGTGAAATTATCCCGGGGGAATGGAGAGACAGATGCTTGCTGATGCGCCTCAAGCGTTCCCAGGAATTCAATACGGGAAGGGAGGACATATGGCTCTCCATGGAATGTGAGGAAGGCGGAACTTTTGGAACTTTGATTACGGAAGTGGATATTCATCCCGTCACCTTGAAAGCTTTTCCGGCTCCGCTGTTTGGAGTATTGGAGAGATTGGTCGTACCACAGGAAGATGATCATTCCGATACGCTGGGATATGTGGACGGCAGGAATACTGACACGATTGCATGGATTGATTATGCAGAGACAGGTTCCGGCCAGGAAAGCAGCCCTAGAATGCCCTGTTTGCATTTTGAAATAAAAGGGTTGGATGCCGGGCGTTTTTCCTGGAAAACCAGGCTGACGGTAAGCTACAGCCGCCCGGCGATCCAATATGCAGATGCCCCTGCCGGAACCCGGGATCGCAACCGGGCCGTTTTGGCTAAAGATACAGTACATATCCCTTCCATTCCGGAAAATTGGAAAGAACAGCCAGTGTCCTTATGGAATATTGCGGAGGATACGGATTGGCTTGAAGAGGTGAATGAAGGCTTTTTTGGAGGAAATGCCAGTCTGGAATTTGAAATTAAATCCAAAAACGGCCACTCCTCCTATACAGGAGCGGATATCTATCGTTTCCGCATCGGAGGGCAGAATCCGGACGATCAAATGTGCACCCGGTATATTCAGTCCTACGTGCTGCAAATGTATCCGGATACTTTGGCCTCCATGGAATGGTGTCTTCCCGCCGTAGGCAAAAGCGAATCATTTGGATATGGCGGCGAGGCGGTTTATTACCCCTTCTCCTGGAGTAATGCCCCGTCATCCTTGTACAATCAATTTTTGGCCGGAGGCGGCAAGTACCGGAGGGAGCCCGGGGCGGAAGGAATTCCGCTTCATAGCCAGGATACCGCCGGCGCCGGCGGTTACGGCATTTTTCAAGTGACGGGAACGGCAGGGGGAGACGGCATATATACCGCCATCCCAAGGGAGCAAATATGGAACTGGCAGAAAAACATCCAGGCAGCCCTTCAAATCATCCTTGTCAAATACAATGAGGCGCACAGGTGGATGCTCCGTCAACTCCAGCAGCAGCAGGCGGAAGCGCCTGAAAGTGCTCTCCCGGTTTATCGTGCGGCCGATACCAATCCAGGCCAGGGGGTTCCGTATGATTATTCATTTGCGGAAGGAACGGCCTGTACCATCGCCCAGCTTTGCACGCTTAAGGCATATAACGGAGCTTCCAAATGTTCCCGGCAGATTAACGAACCCGGCACCAAGGTACGCTCCCCCGGTTTTCTTTATGATCCCGGAAAAAGCGGCCACTACTGCGCCTGGATGAATACTTCTAGACAATGGTGCATTTCCAGATATAATAGCAATAATTTTGATTATGTGGACAGGGTTCTGTCCAGGGTAAATCAAATTTAGAATGAATGCTTTAATCACAGGATTATGCTTTTTATGCTGCTCTGCCGCCTTGTTAAAGGCGGCAGAGCAGCCGCCTGTTTTTTCCCTTCATTTTTCCCAGCTTCCTTCTTTTCTCCAGTGGAATATTCGCAAACAGGTTTCCGGACAGGGCGATCTTATTGAATCATGGACGGGCTGGAATCCTGCATTAAAGAATTCAGACGGCCCCAACGGCGGCCTTGTTTTTATGCAGGAAATTGATCTTGTGGGAGACCATGGAAAAGAAAGAATTTTCCTGTACCGGAACCCTGAAATAGCTGGAACTCCTCCCCCGCAGGATGAACATGTAAGGTTTATCTGCAATGCGGATAACTCTTATCTTTATACGGTTCCTTCCTTTTGCCTGCACGGGAAGAAAATCGGCAGTGTTTTTCGTGGTGAAGAAGCTTATTATTTTTGTCCTGACAGGTATGTTAACAGGTATCGCTTTACCTATGGATGGAAGCAATGGGAACTGACGGGACAGTATGGCAGGGTATTGGAATGGAGCGGCTGTGAAGAGACCAATCCCAAAGATGGAACCCGCTGGAAAAGCGGCATGGAGCAGACGGAAAGCGTTTATGTAAATACGGGCGTCATTAAGAAAACATGCTCCCTTTCCCCAGGCAGCCGCCGGGTGCCTCTTTCCCAGGAAACCGAGGGTGAAGATCCGTTTGAAACAATAGTAAAAGAAAAGACAAAATCGCCTGCATCACCTGAACAGGAAAAATTGGCAGAGGACATGCCCTCTGAAACGGTTTGGGTTGTGTCCCTCTTTGAACTTCTTACACAGGATGCTCCCCAGTGGAAATGTTTTAAGGCGGTTTCTTTAAAAGAGGCGGAAAAAGAATGGAGGAAAATTTCCGGTCCTGCCCTTGAGCAATCCCGGAAATGGAATCAGAAAGAAGCCGTGCAGGCTATGGATGCGTTTCTTAACGTGAAGAATCCCCAAGGGGTAAAAAATTGTCCCTTATTCCAATCTCCGGCTGAAACCGCATTGAAAGATGATAAAACGCCGCCGGGCAGTCCCATGGGCGGGGAAGAACCGTAAAACAGAAATGTCCTTGATCTGCGGGCTTGGCGTGTTCATTTGCTGATAGGCTTTCCCCAGCGGGGACATGGGGCCAGAATGGGTACATTCCGCGCACAGAGTTAAGAGGTACTTCCGCATGCACTTTCCACGTAAGCAGGCCATTTTCTTCCATGAAGCGCAAATGCGCGCCCGGGTTCGTGGCAGTGCAACCGGTGCAGTTTGCCTGCGGCCACCGTTATCATGAAGTAAGTGAAGAAGTATTTTACATCATCAGGGACCATGCCGCCGTGCGTACTCCGGAGGGTGAAAAGAATCTGAAGAAGGGGATGCGCTCTCTCCGGATGTCGGTACCCGCTTCATGCCCGATGTGGTGCACTTCCCGGATACGGCTTCCGGAATGGTATGTTCTTCCTCCGGCATGCACCATTTCCAGGAGTCCTGAGCAGTATTCCTGCTCCGGGAGCGTTCTTCCGGTTTTTCCCCAGGCGCGGTCTGCCTTCACGCGGGCCGCGCCTGGGGAAGGAGATGCCTGGGACCGTTTTTCTTCCCGGCGGATAGCATGCCGGGATTGGTTTATTTCTTGCGGGGAGGAAAGGCTGCACCTATGCTTGATGCATTCAGACAAGTCCCATGTACGGAAATATTGTTTTGCTTGCGTTGTTTCTGCTGTCATCCATCGTTCCAGGGGTGGAGCCGGACGCTGCTCATTGCTTTTCCGCGAAGGGGTATTTGATCATGGATTCCCTGCTGTTTGCGGGGTGCTTCTGTTTCCAGCTGGTGATGATTTTCATCCAGTGCGGGAATCCGTGGAAAGGCCGCAGATGTGAAAGACCTTCCCTGAAAAGGTTTCTGCTGTTCCGTGGCGCATGGAGCTGCGGCTACTTTCTGGCGTGGTTTCTCGCGGCTGTCACCGCGGGGCAGGCGGTGCACCTGCTGCTGTTCCGGGACTGGAAGAACGGGTGGCTGTGGACGGACGCGCTCGGATGCCTGGCGGCCTGCGCGGGTCTTGTGGCCGGACATGCCGTGGGACTGAAGCTGTGGAAGAAAAGGGTTCTGTGAACCTGCGCGGAAGGCGCCCGTATCCGGCGCGCAGAAAAGAGCTCTCTCCTGTTGAATGAATAAAAACGCCCCTGCCGGACGAACCGTGCAGGGGCGTTGAAATTCAGCGGCTGTACGCTTTATTCCGCGGACTTGTCGGCGCCCATGTTGGCAATGCTCTGGTACAGGTTCCAGCGGTGCCAGACGTCCTTCTGGGCTTCTTCAAGGAGTTTTTCAAATCCTTCCTTGTTGGTCTTCGCCAGAAGCTTGAAGCGGTTTTCGCTGAGAAGCACGTCGCGAAGGTCGCCCTTCGGTCCCTTGCCTTCCACGATCAGCGGATTCTTGCCCTGGAGGGCCAGGTCCGGATTGTAGCGGTAGAGCAGGATGCGGCCGGAATCCACCCATGCCTTCTGCTGCTGCAGGCCCTTGGCCATGTTGATGCCGTGAGAGATGCAGTGGGAGTAGGCGATGATGATGGCGGGGCCGTCATAGGCTTCCGCTTCCACAAAGGCTTTCAGCGTATGTTCGTCCTTCGCGCCGAGGGCGACGGAAGCCACGTACACGTTCCCGTAGGTCATGGCCATGAGGCCCAGGTCCTTTTTCACGCCGGGCTTGCCGGTCGTGGCGAACTTGGCCACGGCAGCGCGCGGGGTGGACTTGGAGCACTGGCCGCCGGTGTTGGAGTACACTTCCGTATCCATGACCAGCACCTTCACGTTCCTGCCGCTGGCCAGGATGTGGTCCAGGCCGCCGTAGCCGATGTCGTAGGCCCAGCCGTCGCCGCCGAGGATCCAGACGCTCTTGCGGACGAGTTTGTCCGCCATGGTCAGGAGGCGTGCGCATTCCGGCTTGCCGGTGATTCTCTTCTTGAGTTCGGCGACGTTTTCACGCTGCTGCGCGATGTCCGCCTCATCCTTCTGCGGGTTGGTCAGGATCTGGTCCACCAGTTCCTGGCCCACGATGCCGGCGGCTTCATGGAGGAGCTCAATGGCGTGTTCCATCTGCTTGTCCAGGGAGACGCGGAAGCCAAGGCCGAATTCGGCGTTGTCTTCAAACAGGGAGTTGGACCAGGCCGGTCCGCGCCCTTCGGAGTCATGGGACCACGGGGTGGTGGGCAGGTTGCCGCCGTAGATGGAGGAGCAGCCCGTAGCGTTGGCGACCACTAGGCGGTTGCCGAAGAGCTGGGAGAGCATTTTCACGTACGGGGTTTCACCGCAGCCGGCGCAGGCGCCGGAGAATTCAAACAGCGGGCGCAGCACCTGCATGGAGCGGATGTTGTCCGTCCTTACCTTGGTGCGGTCCACGTCCGGAAGGCTCATGAAGAAGTCCCAGTTGGCTTCCTCCTTGTCGTGAATCTTCAGGGTGGGCACCATGGTCAGGGCCTTGTGGGTGGGGTCCGTCTTGCTCTTGGCCGGGCAGACGTCGGAGCAGAGCGTGCAGCCCGTGCAGTCGTTCGGGGAGACCTGGATGACGAATTTTTCACCCTTCCAGTCCGGATGCTTGGCATCCAGGCATTCAAAGCCTTCCGGCGCGCCGGAGAGGGCGTCCGGAGAGAAGAACTTGCTGCGGATGGCGGCGTGCGGGCAAACGGCCGTGCACTTGCCGCACTGGATGCAGAGGGCGGGATCCCATTCCGGGAGGTCCAGGGCCAGGTTGCGCTTTTCGTACTGGGAAGTGCCGTTCGGGAACGTGCCGTCCACGGGCATCTGGCTGACGGGGATGCTGTCCCCTTCGCCGCACATCATCTTGCCGAGGACGTTCTGGACGTAGTCCGGAGCGTCAGCGGACATGACGGGCGGAATGGCATGGCCGGTGATGGTCTTGCCGGTGGTGTCCACCTGGTGGAGGTTTTCCAGCGTGGCGTCCACGGCGGCGATGTTCTTGTCCACCACTTCCTGGCCCTTCTTGGCGTAGGTCTTGGCGATGGCTTTCTTGATGTAGCCGATGGCTTCATCAGCGGGAATCACGCCGGCCAGCTTGAAGAAGCAGGTCTGCATGATCATGTTGATGCGGCCGCCCATGCCCGTTTTCCGGGCCACGGAGAAGGCGTCAATCGTGTAAAGCTTGAGGTTCTTGTCCAGAATCTGCTGCTGCATGCGGGCGGGCAGCGTGTCCCACAGCTTGTCCGCGGGGTGCGGGCTGTTCATCAGGAAGGTGGCGCCGTTGGCGGCGTTCTTCAGGAAGTCAAACAGGTTCAGCAGCGTGGGCTGGTGCAGCGCCAGGAAGTTCGCCTTGGTGATCAGGTACGTGGACTTGATCGGGCGCGGGCCGAAGCGCAGGTGGGAGATGGTGGAGGAACCGGCCTTCTTGGAGTCGTACACGAAGTAGCCCTGAACGTACAGGTCCGTGTGCTGGCCGATGATCTTGATGGCGTCCTTGTTGGCGCCCACGGTGCCGTCGGAACCGAGGCCGAAGAACATGGCGCGCGTCACGTCGTCCGCTTCCGTGGAGTAATCTTCATCATACGGAAGGCTGGTGCCCAGCACGTCGTCGTTGATGCCGATGGTGAAGTGGTTCTTGGGAGCGTCCTGTTCCAGGCTGTCATAGACGCCCTTGACCATGGCGGGAGTGAATTCCTTGGAGGAGAGGCCGTAGCGGCCGCCTACCACCTTGGGCATGCCGTTGGTGAAGGGGAGCGTGCCGGAGCCTTGGGCGTCAAAGAGGGCCTGGATGACGTCCTGGTGGAGCGGTTCGCCCTGGGAGCCGGGTTCCTTGGTGCGGTCCAGCACGGCGATCTTCCTGACCGTGGCGGGGAGCGCCTTGATCAGTTCCGCGGCGGGGAAGGGGCGGAACAGGCGCACCTTGAGCACGCCCACCTTGGCGTTTTCACGGGCGATCATGGCTTCCACCGTTTCTTCCACAGCTTCCGCGCCGGAACCCATCAGGATGATCACGCGTTCAGCGTCCGGGGCGCCGGAGTAGTCCACCAGATGGTAGGAACGGCCCGTGAGGTCCGCAAACCTGTCCATGGCCTTCTGCACGATGGCGGGGGTGGCTTCATAGAACTGGTTGACCGTTTCACGGCCCTGGAAGTAAACGTCCGGGTTCTGGGCGGTGCCGCGCAGCACGGGAGCGTCAGGCGTCAGGGCGCGTTCGCGGAAGGAGTCCGCCCATTCCTGCTTGATCATGCCGTTGAGCGTATCGTCCGTGATATCTGCAATCTTGCCGATTTCATGGGACGTGCGGAAGCCGTCAAAGAAGTTCATGAACGGAACGCGGGATTCCAGCGTGGCGGCGTGGGAAATGGCGGCAAAGTCCGCGGCTTCCTGCGTGGAGGAGCCGCACAGCATGGCCCAGCCGCAGGAGCGGGCGCTCATCACGTCGCTGTGGTCGCCGAAAATGGAGAGGCCCTGGTAGGCCAGGGAACGGGCGGCCACATGGAACACGGCCGGAGTCAGTTCCCCTGCGATCTTGAACATGTTCGGGATCATCAGCAGGAGGCCCTGGGATGCGGTGAAGGTAGTTGCCATGGCTCCGGTCTGGAGGGCGCCGTGAACGGTGCCTGCCGCGCCGCCTTCACTCTGCATTTCCACCACGGAGGGAACGGTGCCCCACAGGTTCTTCCGGTTGACAGCGGCCCAGCTTTCGGCTGATTCACCCATCGGAGAGGACGGTGTAATGGGGTAAATGGCAATGACTTCAGAAAAACGATAGGCTACGGAGGCTACGGCTTCGTTAGCGTCAATCGTGCTGTAAGTTACGGTTGTCTGATCACTCATAAGTCTGCACGGATAGTATATAATTGATAAATAAGGTGCGCCTTAACGGAGTTATTTATAACATGTCTGACGCCGAAGGTAAAAGCAATTATGCGTATGTGGGGTTTTGACGGCTATTTTTTAATAATAAGACCAGTTTCTTTTCAATTCCTTTGAATATCGTGCCTTGCGTGGTTCTCCCGCTCCTTTTTACAGAGGCTGCGGACGGGCATCCACCCCCGCGGGTGCGTCCCCCGGCGCTTGGACTCCGGAAAGGAGGGCAAAAAGGTCCCCGGTTCCGGACAGGCCGCCAAAAATGCCCCCTGCCTGACAATGCACTAGCCAAAACGGAGGCAAGCCTTTAAAATCCCCGCACTATGTCCGAACAACAGCAGGCACATCCGAATACGACGGAATCCGAACTTATTGCCGTGCGCCGCGACAAGCTCGCCAAAATCCGCGAGCTGGGGATTGATCCCTACGGCGCAAGATTTGACGTGACCACCACCCCCGCCGGATTGAAAGCCGATTTCCAGGAAGACAAACAGGTAGCCGTGGCCGGCCGCCTGCTGGCTATTCGCGACATGGGCAAATCCCAGTTTTTCGTCATTGGAGATGTACGTGGCAAAATCCAGGGGTTCCTGCACAGGAATGAAGTGGATGAAACCACCTGGAAGCTGTGGAAGCTCCTGGACCGCGGAGACTGGATCGGCATGGAAGGAACCACCTTCCTGACCCGTACCGGAGAACCCACCGTGAAGGTCTCCGGCCTGACCATTCTTTCCAAGAGCCTCCGTCCCCTGCCGGACAAATGGCATGGCCTGGCGGACAAGGAGGTCACCTACCGCAAGCGCCATCTGGACCTCATTTCCAATGAGGAAAGCGCGTCCCTGTTCGTCACGCGCTCCCTCATGATTGCGGAAATCCGCCGCTTTCTCCAGGAACGCGGCTATCTGGAAGTGGAAACCCCCATGCTTCAGGACGTGGCCGGAGGCGCCGCCGCCAAGCCGTTTGAAACGTACCATAACGCGCTGGACATGCCGCTGACGCTGCGCATTGCTCCGGAACTCTTCCTCAAGCGACTGATGGTAGGCGGCTTCACCAAGATTTTTGAACTCAACCGCAGCTTCCGTAATGAAGGCATCGACCGCCGCCACAATCCGGAATTCACGATGCTGGAAGCCTACTGCGCCTGCGGGGATTTTGAAACCATGGCGAACATGGTGGAAGAACTCATCTGCCACCTGGCGGAAAAATTCTGCGGAGGCCTCCAGATAGACCACAAGGATGCAGAAGGCAACGTGCTTTACACGATCGACCTCAGCCGCCCCTGGAAGCGCGCCGACTACCAGGACCTGATCCGCGCCGTGGCCGGGCAGGACTGGTTTGACATTTCTCCCGAGGCGCGCCGCGCCCGCTGTGAGGAGCTGGATGTGGAAATCAGCCCGGACATGAAGGATGTGGACGTTTCCCAGCAGGTTTATGAAAAGCTGGTGGAGGAAAAAACCATGAATCCCTGCTTCGTCACCCATGTGGCCAAGGACCTGGTTCCCCTCGCCAAGCTGAACAAAGAAAACCCGGACGTGGTGGACGTGTATGAACTGGTAATCAACGGGCAGGAAATTTCCCCCGGTTACTCGGAGCTGAACGATCCGGACGTGCAGAAAGAGCGCCTGGAACACCAGGCCGCCGGGGAAACCCAGCGCGTGGACTACGACTTCATTGAAACGCTGGAATACGGCATGCCCTCCGCAGGCGGCATCGGCATCGGCATTGACCGCGTCATCATGATGCTGACGGGCGCCTCTTCCATCCGCGACGTCCTGCTCTTCCCGCAACTGAAACGGAAGGACAGTTAATTCAGCCCCCCAGCCGCATGGCCCCCCCCACCCCGGATACCCTGGACTGCGCTTCCGCCCAATGGATCGGCAAACGCCGTGAGCAGGAAGACGTGGTTAAAAGCCTTCCCGCCGCCGGCGGGATGCTGGGCATCGTGTGCGACGGCATGGGGGGCCATCTCCGCGGAGACTGCGCCTCCTGCGTGGTGGCGCAGGAATTTGCCGCAGTATTTGCGGAAAGCGGCGTGGAGGATATTCCGGAGCGTCTGACGGAAGCGCTGCATGCCGCCAACCGGGCGCTGGCCGCCATCCAGAAGGAGCCGGAGGAATCCGGAACCACGCTGCTGGCCGTCTTCATCCGCGGCCACTCCCTGTGGTGGATCAGCGTGGGGGATTCCCCCCCTGTACTTATGGAGCGGAGCGGACAGCTTCCGCATGGACCGCCTGAATGAAGACCACTCCATGAGGCCCATTGCGGATTGCCTCTACCGGAAGGGGGAAATGTCCCTCCAGGGCGCTCTGCGCCAGCGCTGCGTTCTGCGGTCCGCCGTCATGGGGGGGGCCATGGAACTGGTGGACATCAGCGCCATGCCCCTGCTTCTGCATCCGGGGGATGCGGTGCTGGCCTGCTCGGACGGCTTGCAGGTCTGGAGCGAACTGCTGAGGGAGCCTTCTTTCCTGGCTCTCCAAAAGGCCAGGGACTGTTCCAGCCGGGAGCTGGTGGGAACCATCATGGAGCAGGTGAAGGACATGCTGGAACCGCAGCAGGACAATGCCTCCGTCTGGGCCGCCGTGATGCGGAAACCCTGCACGGACGGTAAATAAACCCGTTCCGGAAAAGGAAAAATAAGACCGGGGGCATCTTCCCCACGAGCGCGGGGCGAGCCTGTGCCGTTTTTACTGCGTCGCTTTTTAAAAGAGGGCCTTTCCTCCGGACGGGGGCGGTGCAGGAAGCCTTCTGGAAATCCGGTGCCGGGGAAGGCCGTTGAACGTTCCGCTGTTCCGCGGGAGCAGGCCGCCGGAAAGAAGCGTCCCGGAGACGATTTCCCCATTGTCATTTGACGGGCGGGGGGGTAGAATACCCTCCGCACGACATGATTGCCTGGATAGTTCTCTATATTGCAGCCTCCTACCTGGTTGGAGCGGTTCCGTTCGGCTACCTTGCCGGCAGGATCAGGGGCCTTGACCTGAGGCGGGAGGGTTCCTGCAACATAGGCGCTACCAATGCATGGCGCGTGCTGGGCTGGAAGTGGGGCCTCTCCGTTTTTGCGCTGGATTTTTTAAAGGGGTTCGTGCCCGTGTTCGGCGCCCTGAACTGGCTGCCGTTCCTGACGGGGGATGCGGGCGGCTGGGACTTCAACGCCGTAGTCGTCCTCGTCTGTTTCGCCGTGGTGCTCGGCCATACCTATACCTGTTTCCTTGGGTTCAGGGGCGGAAAGGGCGTGGCGACGACTGCGGGCGTCTTGTTTGCCCTCAATCCGGTGGTGGCCTGCGTGGCCCTGGGTGCGTGGCTGGTATTCATGGGAATCTCCGGCATCGTGTCGCTGTCCAGCCTGGTGGCTGCCGTGGCGATGATCGCCGCCGGATGGTGGTTCTACCCGCTTTGCCAGGGCGGGGCCGTTTCTCCCCAGATACTTTACATTGCCTTTTTCACGGTGGTGGGGGCTCTGGTCATTCTCAAGCACCGTTCCAACATCGTGAGGCTCCTCAACGGAACGGAACACTCCTTCTATTCCAAAAAGTCCAAGTAAGATGATGAATCGGTTACATAAAATAGCAGTCATCGGCGCCGGTTCCTGGGGTACGGCCCTCTCCATGGTCCTGGCGACCCGGGAATGTGAAGTCGTCCTGTGGACGCCGGAAGAAGCGCAGGCCCGGCAGCTTGCTGAAACCAGGCGCAGCCCGGTCCTGTCGGAAACCGCCGCGCCCCTGGCCCCCAACATCCATCCCACTTGCGACCTGGACCAGGTGAAGGACGCGGAGCTCATCGTGGTGGTGGTGCCTTCCGTAGCCATGCGTTCCGTAGCGCAGCGGCTGCGTGACCTGCCGGTGAGGCCGGACGCCGTCATCGTCTCCTGCACCAAGGGCATTGAACAGGGCTCCCATAAAAGAATGACGGAAATCCTTCAGGAATATCTGCCCTCCAATCCCATAGGCGTGCTCTCCGGCCCCAACCATGCGGAAGACATCTGCCTGGGCCTCCCGTCCGCCTCCCTGATCGGGTTTGAGGATCCGAAATATGCGGACTGGGTGCAGCAGATATTCGCCTCCAAGACCTTCCGCGTTTATTCCGCTACGGACATCATCGGCATGCAGCTGGGGGGAACCATCAAGAACGTCTTTGCCATCGGGGCCGGACTGTGCGAGGGGCTGAACCTGGGAGATAACGCCCAGGCCGCCCTGCTGACCCGCGGCCTGGCGGAAATGACGCGCATCGGCGTAGCCAGCGGAGGCCGCAGGGAAACCTTCATGGGCCTTTCCGGCGTGGGCGATCTCATCGTCACCTGCTATTCCCGCCACTCCCGCAACCAGACGGTGGGGCGGAGGCTGGCGGAAGGAAAAAGCCTCCAGGAAATTCTGGACGTCCTGGGCATGGTGGCGGAAGGGGTGCCCAACACGCTCTCCGTCTATGAAATTGCGCGGAAGCTGGGAGTGAGGACGCCGCTGATTGACGCCGTCTATTCCGTTCTTTATGAATCCAAGCCGCCCATGGAAGCGCTTGTGGAACTCATGACGCGGGACCCCCGTCCGGAATTAGATTGATTTTTTGTTTTTTTGAGTTGCTTTCCCTCGACAAATTATACTATATAAACAATCAGTATGAAACGTGCCATCATCTCAGCTCTTTTTGCCGCCGGCGCCATCGGTGTCGCCAGTGCGGACATTCAGGCTCCACCCGCTTCCGAATACACCCCCACCCGCAAGCTGGGCCGCGCCATCGCCAACATCATTTACTCCGTTGAAGAAATTCCCCTGGGAATCATCAACTGGACGAGCCGCGAAGGTGACTATGCCGGTTTTTCCGTGGGCATTGTTGATGGCACCACCACCATGCTTGAACGCATGGGCTACGGCATCTATGAACTTGTCACGTTCTGGGCTCCCACCTACAAGTGCACGTACAAGCCCCCCTATCAGGGACGTTGCGGCATGAGCGGCCTTAAGGAATACAATCCCAACGGCGGCCTGAGCGAATTCCCTGCGGAACTCAGCTTCCAGAGCTACTACAAGTACTCCCGCCAGCAGCGCGACTAAGTCACTGTTAAAAATTTCAAAAGGGCTGTCTGTAATGAAGCAGACAGCCCTTTTTATTATGGTGCGGTTGAGTGGTCTTGACAATAGCCGCCATTGACGGGAAAAGGGGGAAAACGTATTCTTCCGTACCGGAAAGGCTTTCCCATCATGAATAAAACAGTTGCTTTCATCGGCCTGGGCGCTGCCGTCTGCATGACGGCCCCCGCATTTGCCCAGGACACCCATCTTTCCCTGACCAAGGAGAGCGTTGCCAGCATGCATGAAATCACGGCGGCGCTGGACAAGGTGACGGACGAGCCCGGAGCGGCGGACGCCGTGAAAACGGTCAAAAAGGTGCGTGAAAAGCTGGTGGACCTCGGAAAAAGGCAGCTTGAACTTCCCGGCGCCACGCCGCAGGAGCAGGCGCAGATTTCCGCCCAGATGACGGAAGTGCAGAAAATTTCCGGTGAATTGGTGAAATCCCTTGCGCGCTTGAAAAAGGAAGGTCTGCTCACGCCCGATTTGCAGAAGGCCCTGATGGATTTGCAGTCCGTGCAGACGGAACTGGCGCAGGCTTCCCAGGACAAGGCCGCGCAGGCGGAGCCGTTCCCGAAGGATGCGGAGGGCAACACGCATGAAACCCTGCTGGCAAAAACCGTGGATGAAGTCAAAAACCTGGATGAATCCCTGTCCAGGGTGAAGGATGAGGAAACCAGCAAGGCCGCTGTGGACCAGATAGGGCATTACCGGGCCGCCCTGCTGGACATCGCCAAGAAACAGGCCGCCCTGCCGCCCCTCACCCGCAACCAGCAGGCCAAGCTGACGGGAGTGCAGCAGCAGCTTGTGGAAATGATGCAGCCCATCGTCAAGCATGTGACGGCCATCATGCTCTCTCCGGATGCCTCCAGGAATTTGAAGGAGGCCCTGAATTCCCTTTCCGAACTGCCCAAGGAAGTTCAGAAAATCCGTGAAGAGGCGGCCAAGTGAACTTTTTGGGGGAATGCCCCTCTTTTGGACTGGTCAAAAATTATAATTGTTCTAAAGTGGCTGTCCTGAGGAATGCGACCGATTTTTAGTGAAACAGATCTCAATGAACGCCCCTTCCTGGTTTTCTGGGAAGTGACGCGCGCCTGCGCGCTGGCGTGCAAGCATTGCCGCGCCGTAGCCCAGCCGCGGCCCCATCCTGATGAACTGACCCATGAGGAAGCCCTGCGCCTGATTGACCAGCTGGCGGAGCTGCGGCCCCCCCATGCTGGTGCTGACGGGCGGAGACCCCGTCATGAGGCCGGACATTCTGGAATTGATCCGCGCGGCCGCCGGCAAGGGGCTGCACGTGGCGTTAAGCCCCGCCGCTACAGCCCGGCTGCTGCATGCGGACTTTCATGCCTTGAAGGAGGCCGGAGTTCAAAGCATGTCCCTGAGCCTGGACGGTGCGCATGAGGCCACCCATGACGCCTTCCGCGGCGTTCCCCACACGTATGAGCGGACCCTGCGCGCGGCGGAAATGGCGAAGGAAGCGGGCATGCACCTGCAAATCAACACCACCATCACCAAAAGCACCCTGGGCGAGTTTGACGACTTTGTGGAGCTGATGAAGAAGATGGAGCCGGGCATGTGGAGCGTGTTCCTGCTGGTGCCTACGGGCCGGGCCGCCATGGATGAAATGCCCACGGCGGAAGAAGTGGAGGCCGTCTGGGAAAAACTCAGCAAGGTAAGCCGTGAAGTCCCCTTCGGCGTCAAGACCACGGAAGGGCACCATTACCGCCGCGTGGCGCTTCAGGAAGCCCGCGCGCAGGGGAGCAAGCCCGCGCGCCGCGCCGTTCCCACCCGGGACGGCAAGGGAATCATGTTCATCTCCCATACCGGGGAAATCCAGCCTTCCGGCTTCCTGCCCATTGCGGCGGGAAACGTGCGAACGGATGATCCGGGGGAAATTTACCGCACGCACCCCCTTTTCCTCAAACTCCGGGACGACAATGCTCTGGAAGGCAAATGCGGCCGGTGCGAGTACCGCACCGTATGCGGCGGCTCCCGTTCCCGCGCCTATGCCGTTTACGGAGACATGATGGCGGAAGACAACCTCTGCCCCTACCAGCCCAGGCTTTCACAACACCATGATTAATATTACCAGACTTTGGACAGGGGCGGAACAGCCCGCGGACCATTTAAGATACGGGCAGGGCCACGGGCACGGCCGCTCTGCGGGAGGCGCCGTGGAATCCTGCGCCCCGGCTTCGTCCCGCGTCCGCAAGCCCATTGTGGTCTGGAACATCACGCGCACCTGCAACCTCAAGTGCGTGCACTGCTACGCGGATGCCTCCGCCCGGAAATTTGAAGGGGAGCTGGACTGGGACCAGTGCTGCGCGGTCATTGACGATCTGGCGGACTACAAGGTAAACGCCCTGCTGTTTTCCGGCGGGGAGCCGCTGGTGCATCCGCGCTTCATGGAGCTGCTGGAACGCGCCACCGGGAAGGGGCTGAAGGTGACCATCTCCACGAACGGCACCCGCATTACGCCGGAGGCCGCCGCGCGGTTCAAGGAACTGGGCGTGGCGTACGTGGGCATTTCCCTGGACGGCATCGGCGCCGTGCATGACAAGTTCCGCGGAGTGGAAGGCTCCTTTGAACAGGCGGTGCGCGGTTTCAAGCTCTGCAGTGAAGTGGGGCAGAAGACGGGCCTGCGCCTGACGCTGACTCGTAACAACGTTCAGTGCATGGAAGAGATTCTGGACTTCATTGACGCCAATGACATCCAGCGCGTCTGCTTCTACCATCTGGTCCCCACGGGCCGCGGCGTGGAAGTGCAGACGTTGACGCAGGAGGAAGCGCGGAACGCCATGGATACGCTGATTGCCCGCGTGGAGGAATGGAAGGCGGAAGGCAAAAACCGTGAAGTGCTGACCGTCACCCAGCCAGCGGACGGCATTTACCTGCTGCTGCGCCAGCTCCGGGAAGGCTCCCCGCTGGCGAAGGAAACCCTGAACCTTCTTCAATGGAACGGCGGCGGGGCGAACAGCTCCGGCCGCGGCATCGCCAACATTGACACGCAGGGCGTGGTGCACCCGGACCAATTCTGGCAATCCGTCACGCTGGGCAATGTGAAGAACAACCTGTTTTCCGATCTGTGGGACGCCAAGGCGGGGGCCGCGGCGGAGATGCTGCCTGAGTTGCGCGGGTCCGACAATCCCCTGGAACGGCAGAAAAAAATTGAAGGCCGCTGCGGCCGCTGCGTGCACTTTGCCCTGTGCGGCGGTGGCTTCCGCACGCGCGCCGCGTTTGCCAACGGGCACTGGTACGGGTCCGACCCCGGCTGCTACCTGACGGAAGAGGAAATTTCCACCCCTCTGCCGGAAATCAGGTAAAATCCGCAGGCTGTTCCCTTCTCCGGAAGAAGCTCCAAATACGGTGGCATATTTCTCAGGCCGTCTTTGGGAACAAGAGCCTCCCGGCACTTGAACGCGGCTGATTGTAACCGCGAAGGCGGGGAGGCAGGGAGCGGCTGGAAATGCCTCCTTTCCCTGCTTTACAAGGGAGGCGGCATGGCATAGCATCCCTGCATCATGAGTCAGGAATTGAGACCGGAAACCCTGTGCGTGCAGGCGGGTTGGACCCCCAGAAAGGGTGAACCCCGCGTATTGCCCATTTACCAGAGCACCACGTTCAAGTATGAAACCAGCGAACAAATGGCCAAACTGTTCGATCTGGAGGAAGCCGGATTCTTCTATACGCGCCTCCAGAACCCCACCAATGAGGCGGTTGCCAGAAAAATCGCCGAACTGGAAGGCGGCGTGGCCGCCATTCTGACCTCTTCCGGGCAGGCGGCCTCCTTCTTTGCCGTCTTCAACATCTGCGAGGCGGGGGACCACATCGTCAGCACCGCGTCCATTTACGGAGGCACGTACAACCTTTTTGCCGTCACGTTCCGGAAAATGGGCATTGAGGTCACCTTTGTGGACCAGGACGCCCCGGCGGAGGAAATCGCCAAAGCCTTCCGTCCCAATACGAAGGCCCTCTTTGCGGAAACCATCTCCAACCCCACGCTTTGCGTGCTGGACATCCGCAAAATGGCGGACATCGCCCATGCGCACGGCGTCCCCCTGATCGTGGACAACACCTTCGCCACCCCCATCAACTGCCGCCCCTTTGAATGGGGGGCGGATATCGTCACCCACTCCACCACCAAGTACATGGACGGCCATGCCGCGGCGGTGGGCGGCGTGATCGTGGACAGCGGCAACTTTGACTGGGAAGCCCACAGGGACAAATTCCCGGGCCTGACGGAGCCGGACCCTTCCTATCACGGGCTTTCTTACAGCAAGAGCTTCGGCAAGGGCGCCTACATCACCAAGGCGACCGTCCAGCTCATGCGCGACCTGGGTTCCATTCAATCCCCGCAGAATGCCTTCCTGCTCAACCTGGGCCTGGAAACCCTCCACCTGCGCGTGCCGCGGCACTGTGAAAACGCGCAAAAGGTGGCGGAATTCCTGCAAGGGCAGGAGGATGTGGCCTGGATCAACTATCCGGGCCTGCCGTCCAACAAATACCATGACCTGGCGCAGAAGCAATTCCGCAACGGGCAATCCTGCGGCGTAGTGACCTTCGGCATCAAGGGCGGCCGTGAACGCGCCATCAAGTTCATGGACAGCCTGAAACTGGCCGCCATCGTTACCCATGTGGCGGATTCCCGCACCTGCGTCCTCCATCCCGCCAGCCATACGCACCGCCAGTTGACGGATGAGCAGCTCATGGAGGCGGGCGTCCGGCCGGACCTCATCCGGTTCTCCGTGGGAACGGAAGCCGTGGAAGACATCATTGCGGACCTCAAGCAGGCTCTGGAAGCCATCCGTTAAACCGGTCTTTCCTTTCTCGTGCGAACAGCCGTTCCGCGCATGTCCGCGGAGCGGCTGTTCTGCGTGGGTGACGGGTGAAAAAGCCGGGATGGCCCGGCGTATTGAACGTTTCCGGAAAAGAGCGCCGGCAGACGGGAGGGCGAGGCATATGCTCCCGCTGGGGAAAGACCGTTTCCGGGAGCAGGGGCCTCCCGGCTCCTGTAAAAACCTGCGGAAACTCCGCAGAAAAATAACTTCATTTCATGTTCTCCTTATTCCAAAGTTTAATTCCACGTAAAACAGGTATTTTAATAGGGTTATAAAGAAAAATCCAGCAACGGCGAATTACGGGGAACGGCTCGGCCATTCAACCTCAAGAAGATGCGCCAGATTTCAGAAAAAGCGGAAAATTCAAAGACTTTTCTTCTTAAATGTAAATTGACACACCATAATAAATTTATTATGGTGTGTAACTTATGAAAAATAGATATTGTGCTGTATTAATAAGTTGCGCCAGTGTGCTGGCTGCAAATGCTGCTACCATCATTGCCGAACTGCCCGAATCAGCCAATCTGTCGCAAACCGCGACCATGGCGCCGCAAACGGGAAACCAGCTGCTGGATAAAGTAAAAGGCCGTGAATTTGGCGTCTATGCGGGAGGCAATAACAACAGCCTGGCCAACTGGCCCCAGAATGGGGAGGGAACCTGGGTCAACCATGATGACGTCGGTTCCATCATCCTGTGCGGCAGAAGCGGCGTGGCCGGAGACTCCTTTGCCATGGTGCTGGGCGGCCCCCGGCAGGGAGAGCTTGTTTCCTCCATCATCTTTTCCTGTGACACGCCCACCTCCGTCATCACGAGCTACACCATGGTGCTGGCGATTTACGACTCCGCCGGAACGTTGGTCCGGAACCTTTCCACCGTGGAAAGCTTTACCTTTGATTCCACTTCAAGAACGACGACCGTTTCCCTGGACATGGCGGATTCTCCCCTGGCGTGGGGGGAAGGATACAAGCTGGTTGCCGGAGTGCGCGGCGGCGCGGGCGGCGCCACCTCCCCCTATACGCTTGCCAACATCCAGGTATCCTATGAAACCGTTCCGGAACCGGCTACCGCATCTCTGGGAATGCTTGGCCTGGGAGCCCTCGTCTTCCGGCGTTCCCGGAACCGGTGAGCGGTAAACTTTTCAATCGGGAAGGAGGCGGCCTGAAAAACGCCTCCTTTCCTTTTTCCGGTCGGAAAAGGCACGCTTTGGCATGGCGTAACGCGGCATTCCGGAATGGTTCATTCCCGGAGAGAATGTTCAAAGGCCCGGTACTGCACGGCCTCATACAAATGGGAATCCTGAATATCAGGGCTGCCCTCCAGATCCGCTATGGTGCGGGCCACCTTCAGAATGCGGTCGTAGGCTCTGGCGGAAAGGGCCAGTTCTTCCACGGCGCGGAGCAGGATGGCGCGGCTTTCCGGCAGCAGGCGGCAATGCCTCTGGAGCGCTTTTCCGGAAAGTGCCGCATTGCTGCGGAAGGGAGTGCCCGCATATCTGCTGCACTGGAGCTGCCGGGCGGCCATCACGCGTTCCCTGATGCCGGCGGAACATTCCCCGGCGGGTGCGGAGGCCAGAATAGAGGGGTCCACGGCGGGAACTTCCATCAGCAAGTCGAACCGGTCCAGAAGCGGTCCTGAAATCTTGCGGCGGTAGCGTGCGACCTGCGCCGGGGGACAGGTGCAGGTTCTTCTCCTGTCGCCCAGATAGCCGCAGGGGCACGGATTCATGGCGGCTGCCAGCATGAAGCGGCACGGAAACGTCATGGTGCCGGAAGCGCGGGAAATGACCACCTGGCCGGATTCCAGCGGTTGCCGCAGAGTTTCCAGCGCGGCGCGGCGGAACTCCGGCAATTCGTCCAGAAAGAGCACGCCGTTGTGGGCCAGGGACACTTCCCCCGGCGTGATATTCGCTCCTCCGCCCATCAGCCCGGCATCGGAAATGGTATGGTGCGGAGCCCGGAACGGACGCCGGGCCACCAGGCCGTTCCCCCGTTTCAGCAGTCCGCATACGGAATGGATTTTACTGGTTTCCAGAGCTTCCTCCGGATTCAGCGGAGGGAGAATGGTCGGGAGCCTCTGCGCCAGCATGGACTTGCCCGAACCCGGAGAACCGCAGAGAAGGATGTTATGGCCGCCTGCCGCCGCAATCTCCATGGCGCGGCGCGCATAGGGCTGCCCCTTGATCTCGTCGAAGTCAACGGCAGTCTCCTTGTCTTCGGCCTCCCGGTCCTCTCTTCCGGAAGCCGTGAAGGGAGGGGGCAGAACGGAGGAGGTAAGGAGTGCCCACGCCTCCTTCAAAGAAGCCACGGGGTAAATCTCCACGCCCTGCACGGGCGTTCCTTCGTGTGCGTTAGCACGTGGCAGCATGATGCGCTTCCTGCCCATGCGCCGCGCCTCCATAATCTGCGGCAGGATGCCCTGCACGGGGCGTACGGCGCCATCCAGGGCCAATTCCCCCACGATGCACCAGGAAGAAGCGTCCATGTCCCTTTCCGCCGCTCCGGCGACCATTCCCAGGGCGATGGGGAGGTCAAACCCCGGTCCCTGCTTCCTTAAATCCGCCGGAGCCAGATTGACGACGAAAACGCCCTGCTGGAAGGGCAGCCCGCTGTTCTGGATGGCCGTATCCACGCGCTGCCCGCTCTCCTTCACGGCCGCATCAGGCAGCCCCACGATAAAGGTGCGTTTTTCCGCCATGGGGCGAAAATCCACTTCCACCTCCACTTCTACGCCATCCACGCCCAGAACGGTGGAGGAATACAGCCGCGTCATCATTCCTCCATGCTAGGAGGAAATAATAAAAAAGAAAGAAAAATAACAAAAATACGGGGAATATCTAACAAATAATTCAACGGCGGGAGGCGCGCCGGAGAACTTCCCGTTCCTCTTCCGTCAGGCTGGACAGGCCGGAGCGGGATATTTTTTCCATGATTTCATCCACCTCCTCTTCGGAGGGATGGTTACCGGCGGGGCGGCGTGCGGAGTGCGAGGTGGAATGGTGGGAGGAAGAAACGACCCGCCGCCTGGGAGAGGACAGTTTTTCCTTCCACAGGATCAGCAATGTCAGGATGAACCCGGCGAACATGCCGCCCAGGTGTCCGGCTTCCCCGCCCGCGTTGTTCCACTGGAAAATAATGACGGCGCAGGCGATGCCGAGGACGGCCAGGGCGAACTGGCGCACGCTCAAATTGACCGGAGGGAACAGAAGCTGCACCCGGGCGCGCGGAAAAAGCACCGCGCACGCGGCCATGATGCCGTAAATGGAGCCGGAGGCCCCCACCATGGGAATGAAGCGCCATTCCGGATCAAAGAACCCCATGTACCCCAGCAGGGAGGAAAACAGGGCCGCCGCCACGCCGCAGAAAAGATAATACAGCAGGAAGCGCAGATGGCCGAAGCGTTCCTCCACGACCGGCCCGAAAAACCACAGGGCGATCATGTTGAACATAATGTGCCCCAGATTGGCGTGCAGGAACTGGTAGGTGAACAATCGCCACAATTCCCCTTCATGAAAGCACGTGTATTCACTGTAGGCCCCGTAAAGCTGGATCAGGTCCAGACGGCCCGGCGGGTAAATATCCCGTGGAATATCCACCTGGAAGAAAAACCCGAGGATAAAGACGACCACATTGAGCAGGATCAGCCAGTGCACCATCACGGCGCCGCGCTGGTCAAACAAATGCTCCCGTACCGTATCTCCCCAGTTCTCGTTCTCCGCTCGCATATAAGGCCGCATGTAATCGTGTTCAGGGCGTTTTGACAAGGAAAATAGCTGTCCCGTTCAAGGAAGTACGGGAACCGCGCCGCATTATTTCCATAGCGCGGCGGGCAGCAGGTCCGGCGGCAGTTCCGCCCCGTGCACAAGATGTTCCGCCAGCTGGGCCGCGGCCCACGGGGAAGTGGTCACTCCCTTGCTGCCCAGTCCGGAGAAGACGAACTGGCCGTTCAGGCCGGGAATGGGCCCGGCGACGGGCTGGCTGCGCCGGATGATGGGGCGCACGGCGGCTCGGGCGCGGAGGAAGCCCGTCTCCCCGGAATAGCGTTTGACGAGGTCCAGCATCAATTCCTGGACGGCGGGGGCTTCCGGAATGCCGGGAGCGTCCCACGCCCACGCGTAAGTGGCGCCGAAGCGCCAGAAAGAACCGTTGTGAACCAGCCAGTGGCCGAAATGCAGGATGCCGGCGTGCCAGTCCAGCTCCTTCAGGTCCAGGTCCAGAATAGTGCCCTTGGAAGGGCGTCCCTTCAAGGGAGCCATGTCCGGGTGGCATCCGGCTTCCCAGCCGGTGCACCAGGCTATATGGGAAAACGTCTGGCCGTTCCAATGGAAAAGGCCGTTTTCATCCGGACGGATATCCGCAGGGGACACGTCCGCTTCCACAAAACGGCCCTGTTCCGTGAAAAACCTCCGCATGGCGTTGACCATGTCCTCCACGTGCAGCACGGCGGAGCCGCGCGTATAGGCGGCTTTTCCGCGGCCTTCCCAGTGTTCAGGCCATGGGAAAAGGGGGCCCGCATAGGCGCAGGACTCCGGGGCCGTCTGGCGTTCCTGCCAGACTTCCAGTTGGTCCTCCGTTTCCAGTTCCCGGAAAATAGGGGTCTTCTGCCACCAGGAGCCGCCCAGTTCCCGTTCCGTCTCCGGATAAAAGGCCTCCGCTGCGGACAGGCATTCCTCCTGCCGCCAGCCGGGGCGGAAGGCCCGGCCCGTCAGGGGATTCACCAATCCAGCCGCCACCCGGGAGGCCGTTTCCGCGATGGGGCGGTCCGCAATCGTGAAATCCGCGCCGCGGCGTTTCAACTCCCACGCCAGGCAGCTGCCGGCGATTCCCTGGCCAATGATAAGAACGTTCATGATAGGTGGATGAAGAACCGGAGAAATCCGGAAGTGAGGAAAAAACAGAGGAACAGTCCAGCCTTCCTCCGGAAGGAAAAATGCCCCGCAGGGGATGGAAGCGCCTGCGGAGCTGGAAAAACGGCCCTTTTACAGGGCTGCGATGATGGCATCCCCCATTTCCGCCGTATTCACGCGGATTTCTCCGGGAGCGCCCGTAGCCAGGTCGCCCGTGCGGCAGCCCTGGTCAATCACGCGGCGGACGGCGGCGTCAATGGCGTCTGCCGCGGCTTTTTCTCCCAGGGAGTAGCGCAGCAGCATGGAGAGGGAAAGAATCTGGGCGATCGGGTTCGCAATGCCCTTGCCGGCAATGTCCGGGGCGGAACCGCCGGAGGGCTCGTAAAGGCCGAAGAACAGGCCGTTGTCCTGCGCGCCCTGGCACAGGCTGGCGCTGGGCAGCATGCCCAGGGAGCCGCAAATCATGGCCATTTCATCGGAAAGAATATCTCCGAACAGGTTCTCCGTCACCAGCACGTCAAACTGGCGGGGATTGCGCACCAGCTGCATGGCGGCATTGTCCACGTACATGTGGAGCAGTTCCACGTCCGGATAATCCCTGGAAACCTCAATCATCGTCTCGCGCCACAGCAGGGAATTGGTCAGCACGTTGGCCTTGTCCACGCTGGTGACGCGCTTGCGGCGCCCTCGCGCGGCCTCGAACGCCACTTTGGCGATGCGCACCATCTCGCTCTTGTGGTAGCGCATGGTATCCACGACGACTTCGTCGTCCCCCTCCTGTTCGCGGAAACGGGGCTGGCCGAAGTACAGGCCGCCGGTCAGTTCCCGGACGCATAAAATGTCAAAACCGCCCTCGATCAGTTCATTCTTGATGGGAGAGGCGTGGGTCAGGGCAGGCAGGCATACGCCCGGGCGCAGGTTGGCGTACAGGCCGAAATGCTTTCTCAGCGGCAGCAGGGCGCCGCGCTCCGGCTGTTCATTGGCGGGAAGGTGCTCCCACTTGGGACCGCCTACGGAGCCGAACAGGACGGCGTCCGCCTCTTCACAGGCGCGGATGGTCTCTTCCGGAAGGGCCTTGCCGCAATGGTCGATGCCCGCGCCGCCCACAAAAGCCTCCTTGCGGCTCACGGTAAATCCAAACTTGGCACTTACGGCGTCCAGAACTTTCAGGGCCTCCGCCATGACCTCGGGCCCGATGCCGTCGCCGGCCAGAACAGCAATATGATGGTGATGTTCACTCATGTCGCTGAAAGTCTGGGCATTCTCCCCTCAAAGGTCAAGAAGCACCGTTGGCATGCCCACGCCGCGGAAGCCTTTTTGCGTCAAAAAGCCTACAGAAACAAAAAAGTACTTGCCAAACGCCTGTGCCTCCAGTAAAAATCCCTCCGCGCTCCATGGAACGCAAACTCCCCTGTAGCTCAGCGGTAGAGCGGGTGACTGTTAATCACTAGGTCGTTGGTTCGAGCCCAACCGGGGGAGCCATTAATAAGAGCCTCATTCCGAAAGGATTGAGGCTCTTTTCTTTTATCTGTATCAGCCTTCTTCCATATCTGTTCGCTACCCTGAAAAGCGCCTAAAACGGCACAAAAAGGAATATATTTTTCTGACTATTTTCTGACAATAGATACCATTTCTATTCAGTAGTCTGGTAGCAGATAAAAAACATCACCGTAGAGTTACCCCTGCGATGATGTTGATGTGATTCCCTGAAATCAGTGGTCAGGGAAATATTTCTGACTAAGGGCATAGGTGAGGTCTCCCCAGTAGGAATCATCCCCACGTACACTTCGTGCCGTTAATATGATTTTCTTGTGACTGACTTTCAGCACGGCATGTTCTACTTGCCCAGGAGAGACCAACTTCTTGAGGTCACGTTTTGATAAAGGGCTGTCAAGAAGAAGGCTGCCCTGCTTACGGAGTATCCTACCAGAATTCTTTCCTCTTAAAAGTGGAAGAGAATCAAGAAGGATGACTTTCAATCGGACGGATGAAAGGGAATCCATATGCAGATTCTGCATTTCTACATAAGCGTAAGGGGCATCTCCTATTAGTCCGGAACATTCAATTGAGAGAATGCAGGCAATAACAGGAGGACATTGTTGTGAATGATATAATATACTCATAGCAAGTATATATGGCATTTCTGAGATGTCTTTTTCAGGCTGCGGAAACGATGAAATAACGCTGTTGACAGCGTCATCTATATGTGACGGCTTCATTATCCGCCGTCATGTTCTCATGACTCCATTCTATGCACTCCGCCATCAGGTGAGGCGGCTGGATGAAGAACTCTGCGGCAATGGCGGGAAGTATCCGACCGGAGATGTTCTGTTTTCAGGTGAGGGGAAACGAATCGTTCTGGGAAAACCCATTGCGGAAGGCGGTGAAGGATCGGTCTTTACTGCCCATTCGGCATTAGGATCGCCACTCGTAGCCAAGCTCTATCATCCAACGCAACGGATGCGTTGGCGTGAGCAGAAGCTTCGGCTGATGTGTTCCCGCCCCATTCGTTCCCCGTGCGTGGCGTGGCCGCGCGAGATCCTGTACGACGAACTGCGGCGCTTTGTCGGCGTGCTGATGCCCCGGGCGGACGGTGTTCCGCTCGGGGCATTCGCGTTTCATGCGGAACTGCTGACGAACCAGTTCCCCTCATGGACCCGTTACGATCTGACCAGGCTATGCCTGAACCTGTCGGAATCAGTCCATACGCTGCACCGTTGCGGTGTCGTCCTGGGCGATCTGCATCCCGGCAATGTGCTGGTTTCTCCTGATGGCTCCATCTGCTGGGTGGATGCCGACAGTTTTCAGGTCGAGGACTATCCCTGTTCCGTCGGCACGGAACGGTTCCGGGCACCGGAACTTAGAGGTAACTACGGAGACTTCCTCCGTGCCCGCAGCCACGATGCCTACGCCCTGTCCGTCCTGCTCTTCATGACATTGGCTCTCGGCCTGTCTCCCTTTGCCCGGCAAGGGGGAGAAGGAGACATGCGGGAAGCCGCCGGAAAGGGCATACTGCCGTACCCGTTTGCTTCGTACAAGCCTCCGGCGGGATTCTACCCGCCCGATACCCCCGGACGCTATGTCTGGTCGTATCTCCCCCGCAAGCTCCGCGATGCTCTCGGTCACAATCTTACCTGTGTCCAGCGTCGCGATTTGCGTCCACGCGTCATGCCGGGGTATCTGGCGCGTTGTTTGCAGCAATACCTCAGGGATATGGAACCGGGAGGCGGAAGGGATCATCCCATGTACCGGGATCTTCTGCATGACCGTCCCTGTCCGCCCCACAGTCTGCTGGTGCAGATGACACCCAATGTCTGTACAGACTGCGGGATTCTCTTCCGGGAGGCTCCTGACGATGTCGCACGGCGTTTACGGCAATCTCATGCCAAATCTTTATGCAAGCTCTGCATACGGCGTCGTAGCGCATTGAATCAGGCAACCCGGAATCCAACCACCAACCATTAACTTGAATAAACTATGTCTATATCATCATCGACACAACCAAACAAACAGGAACAGCTCGCCGCCATGCGCGAGTTCGGTAACAACACCAACGCCCGGCTTCCCGTTCTCTTCCTGCTGGATGCCAGCAGCAGTATGAACGGCATCGTCCGGGGCGACAACCAACACATCGTCCGTCAGGAGTATTCTGACGGGATCAACTGGAATATCGTCACGGGAGACAACATTGTCACCCGGATGGACGAACTCAATACTGGCCTTCAGTGGTTCATCAGCGACATTCTTGCCGATCCTCTGGCAAAACTGGCCGCTGACGTAGCGGTGATCACATTCGCTTGGACAACGACGACAGTGAAAGAATTCGGCCCGATCCGTGAATCGGACTCAGATCTTAAAATCACCACATCCCGAGAAAACGAAACACTCCTTGGCGAAGCCGTCGAGCTGGCTCTGACCGAACTTGACAGTCGCAAGAGAACTTACCAGGAACACGGGGTCGAATACTACCAGCCCTGGCTTGTCGTGATGACGGACGGAGTACCAACCAGCGCCCGGCACCGGGAATTGCAGGAACATCTGAAAGAACTGTCGGCCAGCCGCAAGCTCAGCGTGTTCGTCTTCGGTATTGGCCGCGCTGACCTGTCGGAGCTTTCCTTCATCAGCCCGGGACGGCCTCCCATGCAAATCAACGATCAGAAGTTCACGGAACTGTTCGCATGGCTGAGCCGCAGCGTCCGAATGGTCAGTATGTCTATGCCGGGTGACGGGGTATCTCTGACTCCTCCCCCGGAGGATGTGTGGCAGGTGTAGGACAGGTAAAATCAGAAAGTCTCTCTCATGGGGGCTTTCTTTTAGTTACGACAGAATCGCCAGGAAATCAGTTGTCGTAAATTCATAATCTCCCGTATGATTCTTGTTCATACGGTTATGATTAACCTAAAATAGCCGGACCGCTTATTTTAAGTTCATCTGTTTTTCTAAAATAGCGATTCGCTCTCTTTCAGGTTTCCTACAGACTCAATGGGTAGATTCATGGAGCAGTTGAACTGGAAATTTTTCTATAACCCGTCTGAAGCCTCTATTGAATGTAACAGTATCGTTCCCTCTACTGAAAGTTATCCTGATATTGTAACACCTTCATTACATGAAGGGACAACTCAATATCATCGGCGATGCCGTCCGCAAATACCGCAGAGCTAAAAAATGGACTCAGCATGTCCATGCCAGGCGACGGGGTATCGTTGACTCCTCTCCCCCGGATGGCATCTGACAGGTACAGGGTAGAAAATATCAAAAGCCTTTCTCGAAAGATTTGTAAATAAGATATTTATCCTAATTTGGAAGGAGTGTGTTATTCACATCCTCCCCCCAAAGCTTTGTATAGCATCACGAGATTTTGGAGTTGGGCGGAACGAATGGAAATCAGATCCTGTTGGGCGGAAAAAAGATCCTGCTGAGCCGTGAGTACGTCAAGGTATCCAGTGATGCCGTTGTTGTATTTAATCTGGGAGAATTCCAACCTCCTCTGTTGCGTAGCAACAAGCGCCTGTTGCGCTTCAAGCTGCTTCCGGTATTCACGCCGGGCTACCAGAGCATCCGACACTTCCCGGAAGGCGGTCTGAATTGTTTTTTCGTAATTGGCGATTTCAATGCGTTTGCCGATTCTGGAAGCATCCAGCGAGGCCTTGTTTCTGCCTCCTGTGAAAATGGGGAGAGAAACCTGCGGGGAAAAAGACCATGCACGTCCTGGTTTGTCGAAAAGCCTGGAAAGTTCGGAACTTTCCCCACCCATACTGCCGGTGAGCGTAATGCTGGGGAAGAATGCGGCCCGGGACGCCCCGATATTGGCATTGGCCGCCCGCAGCGCATGTTCGGCGGCCAGAATATCGGGTCTGCGCGTGATCAAATTCGAAGGAAGTCCCGCCGGAATATCGGCAACGAGGTAACGTCTTTCCAGGGAACGGCTTGCCATTTTTTCTCCGACAATCGGCTTGCTCGTCAGTTCTTCAAGGGCATGGGCCGCCTGGGTCATGAGACGGCTGTAAGCATGTACGCTGGCGCGGGCCGTTTCAATCTGGACATCCATCATGGCCAAGTTGCTTTCCGGGTCTTTCCCAAACTGGACTTTCCGCTTTGTCATGTCTGCATAATTTTGTACAGTATCAAGCGTTTTGCGGGAAAGATCCAGTTGTTCGGCATACTCCAGATAGGCAAAGTACTGGACGGCAACCTGTGCAATCAACGCAATCTGCGTACTGCGGCGCGTTTCTTCCAGAGCAAAGTAATCTTCCAGGGCGGCTTGTGCACTGCTCCTGATTTTGCCAAACAAATCAACTTCATAGGAAGTCAGGTTCACTGAAGCATTGTACCGGTTTCCGGTGGAATTGTTGGCGCGTTCCCGGGTAAAGGCTCCTGATCCATTAACGGATGGCAGCAAGGCGGACTTTTCAATACGGTATTGAGCGTGTGCCTGTTCTACTTTCAAGGCGGCAATTTGGAGGTCGCGGTTGTTGTCAAGGGAATCAGCTATGTATTGTCTCAAGCGGGAATCCAGGAAAAACTGCCGCCAGCTTACCGGAGACACATGTTCAGACAAAGTTCCGCTTCCCGGATATGTTCCGGGTACGGGAGATTCCGGGCGTTCATACTCCGGGATAAATGAGCAGCCACCCATGAGGGAGACCGCAATCCCGGCCGATAATAGATGTGGCAATTTCTTACACATGGGCAGTCTCCTTTCCGTGGCTGGAGGAAGATTCGGAAACGGATGCAGAATCCGATGCCTCTCCGGGGAGTTGTCTGGGTTTTACGCGGAATAATTGAAGGATGCTGACAAAATAGGCGGGGATGAAAAACAGGCCAAGAATCGTTGTGGCAAGCACTCCTCCGACAACCCCGATGCCGACAGCGTTCTGGGTTTCGGAACCTGGGCCGCTGCTGACGGCCAGGGGGAGAACACCAAGACCGAAGGCGAGCGAAGTCATCAGCACGGGCCGCACACGTTGGCGCAGGGCATGGACGGTTGCGGCAATGAGGTTTTTACCCTGATCGTATTCTTCCTTGGCAAATTCCACGATCAGAATGGCATTTTTGGCCGTAAGGCCGATAATAGTAATAAGAGCCACCTGGAAATAGACGTCGTTGGGCAAATCGAACAAGCCGCATGCCGCCAGTACGCCGAATGCTCCGAAGGGCATGATGAGCAGAACGGAAACGGGGATGGCCCAATTTTCATAAAGAGAAGCGAGGCAGAGGAAGACAAAAAGGAGCGCCAGGCCGTAAAGAGCCATGGTGTTGGAGCCAGCCAGCCGTTCTTCATAGGAACTGTCAATCCAGGAATAACCGATGCCTGCCGGGAGCTGACGGATCAGTTCTTCCATTGCGTCCATGGCCTGCCCCGTGCTGTATCCGGGGGCTGCTTCTCCTGCGACGGACATGGAGGAAACCCCATTGAAACGCGTCAATTTTGGAGACCCCGCCTGCCATTGCGCCGTGATGAAAGAAGAAAAGGACACCATATCACCGTCTTCATTGCGCACATACCAGTTGGTGATGTCTTCAGGCTGCATCCGGAAGGGAGCGTCACCCTGAGCGTAGACCTTTTTCACTCGTCCACGGTCGATGAAATCATCCAGATAGGTGCTTCCAAAGATATGGGACAATTCGTTGTTGATGGTCTCCGCCGATACTCCCAGGACCCCGGCTTTCTCGTAGTCGATATCGAGCCGCAGATCGGTTTTATCATCAAGCGTACCGCTTCGGACAGAACGCAGGGAGGGGTGTTTTGCGGCAAGGGCGATCAGCTGCTGCTGGGCCGCGACAAGACCGTCGTGACCAAGATTGCCGTTATCAATCAGGTAAAGTTCAAATCCGCTGGAGTTGGCCAGCTCTTGAATCGGAGGCGGAACCATGACAAATGTACTTGCTTCACGAATCCTGGAAAAAATGGCCATCGCCCGACCCTGAATGCCGCTCGCGCTTTGCCCCGGATTTTTGCGCTGTTCCCAATCTTTGAGTTTAATGAAACAGGCGAGCTGGTTCTGGCCCGAACCGCCAAAACCGAATCCTACCGTTGCAAACACGTCCTCCACGGAATCGGGCATTTCCGTCAAAAAACCTTCCGTAATCTTGTTTGCAACACGCAGGGACTGTTCGCTGGTCGCTCCCGCGGGCAGCTGAGACATCGCCAGCAGAAACCCTTTGTCTTCCAGAGGCAGGAAGCTGGTCGGCAAATTATTGTACATGTGGGCAATAACCGGAATGACGAACAAACCGCAGATGGCTGTCACTCTTGCTCCCCGGGACAGAACCTTCTGCATCACGCCCGCGTATTTGTCTGCGCCCCGGTTGAACATACGGTTAAACCAGCTGAAGAATCCTCGGCGGGCTTGTAGTCCTCCTTGTTGGGCCGGTTTCAAAAGGCTCGCGCACAATGCGGGTGAGAATGTGAGAGCCACGGCGACGGACAGAGCGACTGAGATGGCAATGGTCATCGCAAATTGACGATAAATGATGCCGCTGGAACCTCCGAAAAACGCCATCGGAATAAAGACAGCACAGATGACGAGACCTATTCCGACGAGCGCTCCCGAAATTTGATTCATGGATTTACGCGTGGCTTCGCGCGGGGAAAGCCCTTCCTCTTCCATGACTCGTTCCACGTTTTCTACAACGACAATGGCATCATCCACGAGAAGACCGATGGCCAGAACCATGCCGAACAGAGTCATCGTATTCAATGTGAAACCCGCCGCCGCCAAAACAGCGAACGTGCCGAGCAGAACAACGGGGATGGCCAAAGTCGGCACAAGAGTGGCCCGGATACTGCCCAAAAACAGGTACATGACGAAAAAGACAAGGATCATGGCTTCAAATAGAGTCTTGATCACTTCCTTGATGGAATGCTGTACGAATGGCGTCGAATCCATCGGGTAAGACACCTTGAGGCTCTTCGGGAAAAACTCGGACAGTTCCGCAACTTTCGCCTTGATGGCCGCGACGGTTTCCAGCGCATTCGCTCCTTCCGCCGGCATGATGGCTAGTCCGGAAGCTGGTTTGCCGTTGAAACGAGCTATCGTGGAATAGCTTTCACTACCCAGTTCAATCCGGGCCACATCGCCAAGCCTTACTTGGGATCCATCGGCATCGGCCCGTACGACGATATCTTTGAACTCGTCTGCTGTATGCAGACGTCCACGGGTAGCCAGTGTAATGTCAAGGGGCTGCCCTTCCATGGCAGGCCGGGCACCGAGCAAACCGACGGATATCTGGGCATTCTGTGATTTGATGGCGTCAATGATCTCTGAAGTAGTAAGATTGTATTGAACCAGTTTGTAGGGATCAAACCAGACGCGGATGGAATACTGGGCGCCGAATGTCGTGATGTTACCTACGCCTTGAATACGGCTAAGCGGATCTTTCAGATGACTCATGACGTAATCGTCAATCTCTTCTGCGGAAAGCGAAGCGTCATCGGAATAAAATCCAATAATGATCAGGAAGTTGCCGGAGGCCTTCTTGACGGTGAGTCCTTGATTTTGTACAGCTTGAGGCAACATGGAAGTAGCGCTCTGAACCTTGTTCTGCACTTGAACCTGGGCAATGTCGGGGTCAGCCTCCGAATTGAAGGTCAGGGTAATGCTCGCATTGCCGGTGGAATCGCTTTCCGATTCAATATAGCGCAGGTAATCGAGTCCGGTGAGCTGTTGTTCGATAACCTGAACAACGCTGTCTTCAACAGTTTGTGCGGAGGCGCCGGGATAGGTTGCTTCAATGGTGACGCTGGGAGGAGCGACGCGAGGGTATTGTTCAATGGGCATTTGCAGCAGTGAGACAAGCCCTATTGTCATGACGGCAATGGCAAGCGCCCACGCAAAGACAGGACGGTCGATGAAAAAACGGGACATCATACAGTCAATGCATCAAGTTAACAGTCCGTGGCATTTGATGAATGTTCCCCGGAGCCTTTTTCCTGGCCGGAAACATCGACAACAACAATTGGCACGCCATCGGCCATTTTTTGCAGATGATCGACAATGATCCTGTCGCCTTTGTTGAGTCCGGAATTGACCAGCCACCGATTTCCCATGGAACGGGATATCTCGATGCTTTTTTGTTCAGCGGTTCCGTTTTTGCCTGCAATATAAACATATGGTTCTCCTTTGGTATCACGCATGACAACCGCCTGCGGAATGAGAATGGCGTTTTCCTTTCTGGCCTCTACAATGAAGGCCTTAACGAACATCCCAGGAAGCAGGTAGTTGTCCGGGTTGGGGAATACCGCCCTGATGGTGACGGAACTTGTATTGGCGTTGGTGACGGTGTCGGTAAATTTCCATATCCCTTCCTGATCGTAGTCGGCGCCGTTTTCCAGGGCCAGAGTGACTCTTGCCGTATCCGACGAATCGGCCCGGTGAAGTTCATTGCTGTGAAGAGCTTGTTTAAGCTGTACCAGATTAGCGCTGGACTGGGTCATGTCCACATAAACCGGATCATTTTGTCGCACAGTAGCCATGAGAGTGGCTTCGTCCTTGCGGACATAAGCTCCTTCCGTGATTTCCGATTTCCCTATTTGGCCACTTACAGGGGCTGTTACGCGGGTATAATTGAGATCGATCAATGCTGATTCCAAATCAGCCTCGGCCGACATGACATCGGCCTGGCAGGCAAGCAGGGAAGCCTTGGCATCTTCATACTCCTGTTGACTGGCGACACGGTTTCCGAGCAAGGCCTTGTAACGTTTTTCTTTCAGTTCGGCGGATTCCAGATTAGATCGGGCTTTGGCTAGCGCCGCTTTGGCCCTGTTGGCTGCCGCTCTATATGAAGCATCGTCGATTTGATACAAAAGTTCTCCTTCTTTTACGAAGGCGCCCTCTTCGAAGCAGCACTTCTGGACGATGCCGTCAACGCGGGAACGGACCTCGGCAACGCGGAGCGAAGAAATGCGGGCAGGAAGTTCTTGCGTGATGACGACTTCCTCTGTGTCCAACGTGAGTGTCCCGACTTCCAGAGGGCTATTCCGCATGGGGTCGCCAGCCCCATCCGCTTTTTCCTCGGATGGAGTACAGCCGGTCAGCAGCATCAAGGCCACGGCCAATACGGTTGCCGGTGCAGACGCGCATGCCTTGGCTTGCCGTTGGAACCGGGACAGAAGTGACGGCAGATTGGGTGGAGAATTTCTCATGGCTGTAAAGTATCGTTTTGTTCGAAAATCGGGAATGACTTTGATATTACCGTGTTGGTAACTGCAACTTACCAGAGAAACGACCATGGAAATCCGCCATTTAAAATACTTCATCACGGTGGCCGAAGAATTGAATTTCCGCAGGGCCGGAGATAAGCTGCATGTCAGCCATCCTGCATTAAGCAAGCAGATCAGGGATCTGGAAGATTCCATAGGAGTGATTCTGCTCAAGCGGAATACGGCGGGCGTTCGGCTGACTCCTGCGGGAGAGGCTTTTTTGGATGATGCAAGGAATCTTCTGCTGAAAGCAGAAGAGATGGTAGCCAGGGCCAGAACTATTTCGGATGAGACCAAGATAATTACTATTGGAACACCGGGACCATTTGGAATAGCTACCCTGATGGAAACAATATCCGCCTTTTGCAAAAAACATCCCGGACTCAAATTTGAGCTTGCTGATATACCGGATATTCAGCAACTGGACGCGCTTCTTCAGGGAAAAATCCAGATTGGTTTTGTCATAGCGCATAACGTTCCTTCCCATCCCAGGTTCAAGACCCGACGGATTTTTTCATCTCCCATGAAACTTTTTTTAGGAAAGGAGCTCCCCTTGGCTCGCAAGAGATCATTAACCAGCAAGGATATATCCGGGGAAACCTTCCTGTATATGGGGAACAGAAAAGGCGGACTGCATTATCAGGAAATACGGAATTTTCTTCCGGAAGACGTTCTGGAAACTTTGAAATTCAGGGGAGTTACAAATATGGCGGAAATGCTGTTGCTGGTAGGTTCCGGTTCCGGCATGACTCTGTTGCCTCGTGAATTTTCGGCACCGGTAAGGAACCAAATTTTATATAAGGAACTGTCTGACCCCCGTGAGCGGTTGAATTTTGAACTCTGGGCGGTTTGGCTCAAGGGAAAACAGAATCCGCGGGTAATGGATTTAGTTTCCATGTTCTCCGGTCAGGTATCAAAGAAAACTTCCGTCCATTTGCCAAATGGAGATGATCCTTCTCTTTAACTGTGGATCCACAGTATCTCCGGGAGAAGGCTGCGCCAATTCTGATTTAACTTCGTGTCTTTACCTGGCTCGTAAATACTGTTCATGCGATCTTCCTACTGGCATCAGCTGACCAAGACAGCTACTACGATTCATGGTTCCGGGTACGACAAGTTCATGTCCACTTTCCCGGGACAACGGGATATGAAGCTCTTTCTCATCTGAAATAACACCTTCCCTCCCGTCATATATACCAGACACAGGGATTTACCTGCCTGTCATCCTTCGAAGAGCCGCCATGGTCCCATCCCGGGGCATGGCGGTTTTTCTGTATCCATCCATCAACAACGAAAGAACCACCATCATGGCTATCAAACTCATCGCCAACTACAGCAAACGACTCGGACTGCCGGGATATTCCTCCCACCAGTTCGAGGTCTCCATCGAAACCGAAATCACCCACACATCCGAACTGGCTGCGGAAACCGAGCGGCTCTACGGCTCCCTTCAGACTGCCGTCGACGCCCGGATCCAACAGGTCGGGTTCGTTCCTGACGAACATTACGGCTCACAGGTCACGCAAAGGCCTGCCCTTGGGGCTTCCTGCTCACAGATGATATCCACATCATCCGTGAAACAAACACCGCCTGCAAGCGCTCCCGAGACCTCTGTTGCAACCGTTCCCACATGGAAGTTCTCGGAGAAGCAACAGTCTCTCATCCTGGAACTGGCCGGGAAGGCCGGGTTGGATGACTCTGCCCTGAACGAACTGGCTTCCCGGAGATTCAACAAGTCCGTTGCCATGCTCAACCGCATGGAAGCCTCCGGGTTAATCGACGAACTGATGAACCGCTCCGGTGCGACATCCAAACGTTCGGCATCAGGCAGGAACAACTACACCCGCCGTCCCGCTACGACCTATGCCGGTAACTCCAACCCGTACTGACCTATGATTGCTCCCGTAACCTGTCCCATACGTTCATCCTCCCTGCACCCGGCTATCGCATTGGTGAACAAATTTCCTTCGGAGGCTTCTTCTCCTTCTGCCATCCGCCCGGACTACCTGTCTCCCTCCTCGGTCAAATCGTATCTGTCGTGTTCTCTGCGCTTCTTCTTCGAGAGGGTAGCACAGATACGGAAGCCGACGACGGTTGCCCCGCATGTCGGCAAGGCCATCCACGCCACACTCCAGTCCTTCAACCTCGCCCGATGGCGGGAAGAGGACAGTAGTGAGACGGCCATGGAAGAAGCCTTCTCCGCCCACTTTCTGGAGTTGGAGAAGACGGAAGGCCCGGTGGACTACGTCGACGAAGAAACGAGACAGAAGATACGTTCCTGTGCCTGGAATACGATCAAAGCCTACATGGCCTCCAACGAGGTTGCTTCACAAATGCCCCTGGGAGTGGAAGTCGGCTTGTCTGCCGCCATCCCCGGCCTGCCGGTTCCCGTGCGAGGCGTCATCGACCTCGTCCAGCGCGACCTGACGGCAGTGGACTACAAATCCGCTGCCGCCAAACCGGACACCGGGCATGCAACCTTCGATCATGAACTCCAGCTGGTCACTTACCAGATGATGATCGAAGAAGCCACGGGAGACACTCCTCCGTCACTGGATCTGATCTACCTGGCCAAGACGAAGACACCGCAAGTGGTCCGAGTCAAAATCCCGCCAGCCAACGAACAGCGAAAGCAACGCGCCGCCGACCTGTACAAGATCGCCTGTGAAGGCATCACCACCAAACGTTTCCATCCCCAGTCCGGGATGCAATGTTCCTGGTGCCAGTACAAGAAGGAATGCTTCGGGTGGTGCAAAGGATGAGGAAAGGCGTTTATTCAGAAACCCGTCATAATGAGGGGTTTCTTTTTAGTCGAGGCTTATTAAACACTTAGAAGTGCTTTATGCTTCACACCTATAAGTTTTCTATTGGTTGAGACATTACAGAGCACGGGTGTACAGAGAAGCGGCTGACAGGTACTGGAGGATTGGGATGGATGAGATGTAAGATCATTTTGTTAGATGTAACAAAATTTTAGGAAAAGGTGGTTTCTTGCAGGAGATGACGTGTTGAATACAAAAATCAGCATGCAATATTTAAATTCATTTTAGTATATTTTTACTTACTATTTCATGGAAGTTTTCGGAAATGTAAACCAACAATGTTAATAAACATTCTGATCTATCCAATGATTTTCTTTTGATTTCATTAAATAATTTGGATATGTTCTTGCATTGTTCTTGAATGCTGTCACTAGTAACAAGTTCGGCTTTTATCTTGTTAATCAAATCGTCAAATATTTTTTTTCTTAGCAGCGTGAGTTTGTTTCTGTTCAACTTGCAGACGTTGATGGTCTCAGTATATCGTTCGTCAGATGATTTAATGGTGCCGTTTTCTTCAAACTGCAATTTACCAATAGGGGATTCTAGTTCGGGATTTATAAGTAATGGTTGTTCCTGGCGGTTTAATTCCTCGGAGAGAAGGTTGATTTTTTTTATATTTTCTTCGGATGTATCAGTTGGATCGATGTCTTGGGGAAGGGTTGTGCAATTGGCATTCTTACAAGGGAATTGATCCAACTTGCTTCTATTGCAAGTTGGACAGGCGAGCAATAGGTTGTCCCAACTGTAGGCGAGCCAATAGTATATTGATTTTGGCCTGAAATGTTCGATATGGTATTCTTCTACCCAAACTTCACAATAAACACATTTGTTATAGTGGATTTTTTCGAGAGTTTCCTTGATATCTTTTTCCTTGTAGGATTCGTTGTATCGCGAGCCTGTGATGTATTTTTTAGCGGCTATATGTTTTTGACGTTTTTGGTGGGTTGGCAGTGAGAGAAGAGAGCTGGGGATGTTATTCAGGTCTTTGTCGATTTTAAACATATTTTTTCAAAATGGTGTCAATAATTTGATCTATGTCGTTATCAGTTAAGAACTTTTTGCCTAGTTTGCGCTGTTGTTTCAGTAGATGTTCCAGCTTGGTATTGAGGCGGTCTAGCGCATATGTATCTGCTGTCGTATAGTCGTCTGTTACGGGGTTTAAGAGAGCGGTATCCAGATCAAACAGGGAAGAGGTGGCAAGTGTATTGATTGTTAAACGATTTAGGTCTTTCCTTTTAAATGATGGGCTTATGGATGTGGTACCTTCTTCTCTGAATATTCGATAAATGATTGCTTCATCTGAAGCAGCTTGAATGATTGTTGGGCTGTGTGTTGTGAAGAAAAATTGAATGTTTGGAAAGTTGTTTCTCAGCTTTTTGACAAGATTCATTTGCCATCTTGGATGGATATGAAGTTCTATTTCATCAACAAGGACTATTGCTTTTTTTTCGAGCACCTTGGTTTCTTCGTCATCATTATCGTCGTGTACGAGTCTGTAGATTAAATCGACAACAAAGATGATGATGCTTTTATAGCCTTCGGAAAGGCAGTCGAATGAGATTGGTGTGTCATGTTCTTTGAATTGTGGTTCGTTCCCGACCCATGTTATTGTGATATTTTTTTCAAGAATGTCAGATAAAACTTCTTCCAATGATGTTGTGGAAATCAAGCTGAGTCTGTCTTTATGGAGAGATATATTTGTGGAAGATGCTTCATCTGATTGACCCCTTTCCATTCCTGATTGTTGATTTGTAAGGGTTTTTGTGCTTTCTTTTCCCTTTAAGTCTTTTAACCAGGCTTCTGGCGAAATGAGCTGGATGTTGTTATCGAAATAGGAGTTGAATAGTGTTCTGAATCCGTGGGGGTCGGCAGTTTCTACGTCTGTTCTGGCTCGTTGGGGGCCATAGGCGTATATTCTCGGAAGGTATGCTTTGTTTTTGGTGGAGTATATTCCTCCCTGTTCATCATTACCTGATATTTCGAAGGATGGGTTTTTCCTGAAGATGTCTAATATTCTAGCAAAGTCACCTATTTCTTCCTGTTGATCCAGGTAGCCTTTACGGAATGCGAGAAATAGTGCCATGAGAAGGAGTGTTTTTCCGTCGCCGTTTTCACCCAGAAAATAAATTTCTTTAGAATTGGAGAAATCCATCACAATATTTTTCATTGCGATGAATTCACTGATATTTAATTTCTGTATGTAGTTTCCGGGCTTTGCGCTAGTGAGCCATATTTGGAAAAAATTCGGTTCTACATTGAAGATTTCAGCTATTTTATTTTCTCTACATATTTGAGGCATATTCTGCTCTATTTCTTCTTCCGTCCATCCGCATCGAATGAACCTGTTGATGATGAGCTCTTTGAATAGAGGGCCTAGTTCCGGATTCTGAAATACTGCAGAAAAGTCATAGGGGACATTCGATGCTCGGCGGTATTCTGATGAAGATGCGCCTGATTCGACTAATGCACTGCGCGCGTTTGTTTGTTCTTTGTACTTGATTATTGTGTTTTTTTCTTCATCGCATATGAAAATTCCTTTCATGTCCATTTCGCCGGAAGAAAATTCTATAAATGCCTCTATGATTTCATGATGGGTAAGGATTAAAGCCATCATACCAAAGAGCATTTTTTCTTGAGGATAGTTATAAAGCTTTTCCCAGAATTTCGGTATTTCGTCATGCGTATTTTTGATGCCCAGGAAGCTTTTCAAGTTGGGTTGGTTGATTTTTATTCCTTCTTGGCCATTGAGATATGCTTCGAGAATATCTTTGCTTTTGAGTACATCAAGGACTTGGACGATGGAGTATTTTGTCCAGGATGTCTTAAGATTGCTGAAGGAGCGAGATTGTGCCATGGCTGTAGGTTATGACTGTGTGAAGGCTAGGATGTATTCTTTGACATAGGAGCCGTATGTGTCGGCACTTCCCATTCTGCTATGCATGTGGTTCATAACGAATACTTTTTGTTTGTACTTGCTGCCGAGGATAGTATTGGCAATTTGTTGCAATTCTTCAATGGAAATCATGCCGCTGTTGCTGTAGCTGAGGAAGAGGTGGGAGTTGCGTTCGTGTGTACAGTGGAATAAATCCCGGAATGCTTGGTGGACTTGAGTTTTTGTGCAGAATGGGGATTGGTGGCGGTCACAGCGGTAACGAGCTTTGTAGCGAATGTCCGGGTAGTCGTATTTGACGAGGGTTTCGATGGCGTGGTAGAATCTGGAATAGTGGACGGCGCTGTAGGGAGGATCTGCGTAAATGATGCTTTTGGGTTCGACTATTTTGAGACAGTCGATGTAGTTGAGGCTGGTGAGGTGGGGGGTATGGAGCGGGTCTGAATCGATGGTGGTGATGAGTTCGTGAAATTTTTTCTCGAAGAGTGGCCATATTTGTTTTGTCCTATAGATGAGGACGTCTTGCATGTTGGCGGCTGTGATGTCTCGGTATTGAGCAAAGTGGCCTGTTCCCTGAGATGTGTAGGACATGGCGTATACGAGGGCTGATAGGATAGCGCCATAGATGAGTGTATTGCGGTAGGTTTCTGCAGCTGCCCGGATGGAATCGATCCAGGCGCATTGTTCGTAGCTCCAATAGGTGCCGGAGTAGTATTTGGTGAATAGGTGGAAGCCTGTGTGGATATCTGAATGGAGTAGTTCACGCTGTTGCTCTTCCAGTCTTTGCAGATTGTCGAGGTGGGTGATTTTTGAATAATCGGCAATTAGTTCAGGGGTGTGTGCTGTGAGGTCGTTTACGTATGAGAGGGCTTTTTCGTGGATGTTTTCGATGACTCCCAGAGGGGCTGATGTTTTTAGGTTGTAGAGGTAGGCTTGAGCGAAGATGGATGAATAGGATTGTATATCGTTGATGTGGACGCGGTATTGATGTTTGAAGGCTGATCCTACGAGTGCTGTTCCTGCAAAAAGGTCGCAGAAGTAGTTGCTTTCTACTCCTGTTTTTTGGATTGTGTCGATGACGAAGGAGAGAATTTCCCGCTTGGAGCCCATGTATTTTAGGATGTGCGGGAGGATGGGGATTTTCATGGCGTGGTGAAGGATTCAGACGTTACTGCAGTCTGTGAGGATTTCGTGGTATTTGGGTGGCGTGTGGGTGTTGCTTGCTTGATTATGCCTTGCGGAAATCGTCGAGTTTGTCAACGTAGATTCCCGTGATTCTTCCTTCTCCGTCGATTGGAGTGATGTCTTTGTAAAGAGGATTGAGGGATGAGAGGACATATTTTCCATCCCGGAGAGCAAGTTGCTTGAGCATTACACCACGCCCATCTGAGTAAACGACAATGTCGCCAACGTCGGGCATATCAGGATCATCCCAGGGACGAATGACGGCGATCTGGTCATTACTGACAAGCGGCTCCATGGAGTTTCCGTAGACACGAAGGCCAAAATAGTCACTTGGGTATTTTTTTCGTGGTTTGACTTTCCACGGGATAGTGTCGCCGGCCATGAATCTGTCAGCAACGATGTTGCCAATGACAGGGAGGGCATAGTCATCATCCTTGTATTTGGCTTCATTCTCAATGTCGTCTGTCAGTTTGAGAATGAATTCCTCTGCGAGTTCGGCGAGGTTTTTACCGGGGTTCATTTTTTGGTAGGCAAGGATGTCTTCCCATTCGGATTTTGAGAATTGGAGAGTGATGGTATCTACTCGCTGAAAATTGCGGCCCTCGTCTTGCGGATCTTGCCCTCTATTCATAAGCCCTTGAATGATTAAGATGGCCTTGGCTGGAACCTCTCTTCCTGTAGAGAGCCAGTCATCAACTGTTCTTTTTGATGCTCCTCCACACTGTTTTCCGAGCCAGACCCTATCTTTTCCAATATCTTTGAGCCATTTTTTTATGTCTTTTTTCGTAGGTTTCATGCGTTAATAATACGGACTTTTCCGGTATTAGCAACGCTTTTTTATATCTTTTTAACGGTTTTTTTCGGTATATTTTTGGACTATACCGAGAAGCTCGGTAATTCTTTCTCATGCACACGAAAGAACGTATCACGATTGACGTGTCCGCCAAATCGGCCAAGTGGCTACGGATGGCTGCCGGAGTGAGTAGAGAGAAGATCGTTAGTTCCCTCTTTGCCCGCATGACTTACGAAATGGCCCATAGCGAACATGAGACCGAAACCCCGAACCCGAAGAAAGCCGTATGAACTACTTTTTCTCCCCAAGCACCATGGCGACGAACTCGTCAATGTCCATCTTGAGCTTTTCCGCGGCGTGCTGGATTTTCTCCGCCGTCTCGACGGGGAGTTTGACGAGGATGTTGCCAAGGTCTTCGTCGGGGTCTTCCTCAATACGCTTCATGGCGGCACGGAGGTTGCGCTCTGCCTTCGGAGAGATGGCGCGAGAGGTAAGCAAGCCGTTGATGTATACGACGTTGTATCCTGATTCATCGGCCAAAGTTTTCCGGCTGATTCCTTTGACTTCAAGCATTTACGTAGCTCTTCACGGAATTGTTCGTTCATGTGCCTGTTATGACAAAGTAATATTTTTTTTTGCAAGAAATAAAAAAAGTAATCTCTTTGTTGATAACGTTGCGAAAAGTAATGAAAATAAATCATAAGTTATGAATTACAACAATGAACACGATCATAGCCCACCCGAAACCGAAGACGCAGGAATGGCTCAAGAAGGCCACCGGCCTGAAAGCGTCCGCCCTCGTAGAAGTACTCCTCGAACAGGAAGAGGAGAAGGTTCTCACCAAATCCGAAAAGGAAGGGAAGCCTATATGATCTACTCTTCTGTCAGCAATCGGGAAACGGCTTTTTTAAGCCCTTCCGGAGTAAGTTTTTGAGGACCAATAACCCAAAAGAATAGGAGAGACGGATAATTTCGGAGCGGCTCATTTCAAATTGGTCGGCGACTTCGCCGATCTCTTCAATTGGTTTTTTGTAAATCGAATCTGGAGCGAGATCGTCGCGGTGTTCTCTTTGTCGCTATGACACGATCATAAATTACTCGAATGCTCCTCTTACTGATAGACGAGCCATGCTGGTCATGCATCGTTGCTTTGACAGGGTTAGTCGATGAAGACGCCACCTCCGAGCGATTCCATCCACAATCCAGAATGCAATGTTTCAGGGATTAGTATAGGAGGGAGTCTTCCGAATGTGTAAAAGGTAAAGGGATACCGTGAGGAGCCTTCTTTTTAATCACCTTGAATGGAGAGACACTCTTTTTATCAAAGATAGAAAAGACCAGTCAAGGCATGAAGAAGATCTTCCGAAGTCAACCCTGTCGTTGCTCCCGATCCTCGTCGCTTACGTAAATGATCAAAGATACCCTGCCAGTCGGGAGAGGTGGCTTGATATTCTCTCAGGAACTCTCGAACATCGTCCTGAATTGCTTCCGGAAGATGCAATGCATCCGTTTCCTGGACGACATCAAAAAGCATGAAGAAGACATCGTTGCGATGCTTTCTGATGTTGTTCCGACTACTGTCGGAACCGTGTGCTTCTCCCTGTTGCCACTGGTGAAACAGGTTCAGACAAGCTTTTATCTTCAGGATCATGAGAACGGGAATGGTCGGACGAGGAATGCCTTTGTCCCGGCTGATGTGCTCTCTGAAGAAATGGTAGTATGTATCATCCAGAACGATGCAGGAGAGCCCCGTATACTGATCCTGTGCTTTTACTGGTACAATCCGTTGCCCGGGAACCAGATGTAGCGCATCTCCCTTGCGGCTGAGAAGCTCCAACTGAGCAGGGGCTCCCGTATCTTCCGGCTCGGAAAAACGATACAGGATTTTACGGGAAACTCCATCTTGTTCGAGGTCAATCCGTTCACGTATTTTGTATCCTGACCGATTGATATAGTCGTGGAACGTTTCCGTAAACTGGATATCCATGTATTCAAGAATCAGGACAATGTCCAAATCCTCCGTCCCTCGAAAGGAAGGAATATGATCGGAGTACCATGCTGTACATGCCGCGCCTCCGATGAGCGCATAGGCATTACTGTACTCGGCGAAGTAGTGGCAGAAATGTTCTATTTTTCGAAGCATGAGAGGGGCAGTTTATTGAGTTCCTGAATGACGCGATCGTCCGATGAATCCCGAAGGGAAAGGTAAAGCGAAAGAGGATCCACCCACTTGCCACCCGGCTGCATGAGTATTTCCGGTGGATACATCCATTGCTGGATGATGGCCTGAGCCTCCTCGTGTTCGGATTCCGGATGATCTCCGGGAAGAAAGAGTTCCCGAATCGACTGTTTGCCCACAGCATATGTAGGGATGTTTCCGTCAACAAGGAGAGTCTGCCTGCTCAACGCCGACTCTCCCGCCAAAGGCAATCGTCTCTGAAATGGAAGCAAACGAACGTGAAGTTGTTTTTGAACAGGGCTTCTCAGCAAGGGAAGCACCTTTTCCCACAAGACATTACCAGGAAGATTCATATTGAAGCGCCCCCTGGTGGTTACCCCGTCGTAATGACACAGACCATGGGTGACGAGTTCATTTTTGGCATTACTGAGCGACATGGCCGAATAAGGTAATCTGGAACCTATTTGTCGCAGATTCTGGTCGTGAATATCATGGAAAAGAATATGACGTAGCACAAGGACTTGAGCCACGGGAGAGAGAAATTCACGAGGTTCCTTTTCAATTTTTTTATGCTGTTCCCATGTCTTCAAGTGAATGTAAAACTGCGGCATATACGCGTACCCGTCCATGGTCATGAACGGGACATTAGCCTTGATCATACGGCTACGCTGGTAAGACGGGGTCCGGGTCAGGAAAAAAACAACAGGAAGCTTGAAAAGAGTTTCCAACTGTTGAAGGTTCTGCCTGTAAAGATTGGGAGTTGCAACATCCATGTCCATAGCGGCCAAAAACCTGTTACCCCGGCAAGAAGCGTAGGCATATTGGAAACGCTTGATGAGGGACAAAGGCAGCTTTGCTCCATCAACAAGTTCTATCTGAAGGGACTCATGGAACAGCCTGATCCAGATTTTTTGCCAAGGTTCCCACATACTCATAACAGTATTATACACACGGATATGCTCTTGTACATATAAAATATGTATCATTGCATTCATATATTTACAAAGAGTTGCTGACATCCTGAAAATCACTCTCTTCTCACGTCATATATCCCTGAGGAAGTAGCTTTCTCTGCTTCCTGCCTGTGCCCGCCTCCCGGCCTTGTTCCGGGAGGCGGCCTTTTTGTTGCAACAAACCAATCATCAATGAATATGAATACTCATACATCCACTCGTGAACTCTATCGCAACCGTGAGCAGCGCATCGAAGTGGTCATGATCAACAGTCACAACGGCAGCTGCTCCTACCAGCTCATGGCCGGTATCTTCCGGCTGGTGTGTACCAACGGTCTGATTGTCGGGGCGCGTATTGCCGCGATCAACATTCGTCACATGGGTCATACCGGAGAAGAGGTGATCGCCGCCAGTCTCCGGCTGGCCTCTGAAACGCCCCGGATCATGGACGACATTCACCGCATGCAGGGAGTCGAACTACCCTACAAGCGTCAGGTGGACTTCGTTCATGAAGCGGCACAGCTGCGAATGGGAGACGACTACGAAGACAAAATACGTCCCGAAGCCCTTCTGTCGCCCCGGCGCTGGAACGACATCGGCTTTACGGCGGGAGGACCAGCTACCGTCTGGCAGTGCTTCAACCGGGTTCAGGAAAACCTGATCCGGGGAGGCGTTCCTTTAAAACCGCAGACGGACGGCGTATATCGTCGCCGCTCCCTGCGTGCGCTCAATGGCATTGACGGAAACACACGCCTGAACCGGGAGCTCTGGGATCTGGCCGACAGCTATACCCTGAACAACTGATCTGAAACGACCATGAGAAGAAAACAACATCTACGGTTGAAACGTCTGGGGCGGGCTCCGTCCCTGACCGGACTGGAGCTGTCCATTCTCCTGTACCTTCACGGCGACTTTGAACGCAGTGACAAGGAGATCATGGCGGAATGCCATGGCATCAAGCAGGAAAGCGTCAGGCATTCCGTCCGAGGTCTGGCCGGGCGGGAGTTCATCATCCGCACAAAGGAAGAGGAATTTCTGCTTCGGTCCGATTGCTGGCTGATTACCTATGCCGGACGGCAGGCGCTCAGGCAATGGGTGTCCGCTGCCGCTCCGGTTCGTCGATCATCCCGGACAAGAATTCCCGCATGAGGCACGTCATGAACATGAAAGGCATCATGATCGCCCTGGTGGCGCTCGTACTGCTGTGTCTGCTGGGACCGATTGTCGTCGGCGTCCTGTCGGCTCTGGTGGCCGTAGCACCGTACCTGCTAGCCGTGCTGTTGCTCATGGGCGTCATCGCCTTCTTCTGCAAGTAACTCCGACAGGAAAGGAAGAGAACGAGACATGAAGACGATGCCCATCATCGCGCAACTGCGTTCCACGAGCGGATCCGATACGGACGTATCTGGAAGTGGATACGGAGCTATTGGCCCGGATCGGGAAGGCAGTGTCGCTTTGCAGCAGTCATCAGAACGATCCATCGCTGGGGCTGAGCACGCTGACGATTCACGGGCCGTCCATGACGGCTCTGGTGAATCTCCCGGAACTGACGGAAGAACAGCAGAAGTCTCTGGACGACGACGAAAGCATCCTGCTGGATTCGCCGATTCCGGAGGCGGAGCTGGCTACCCTTGAAAGCTGCATCCGGCTCTGCGGTGAAGCCATCGACATTCTTGATGTCCGGTATCTGTATGCCGTCGCCTGCAACAAGCACACACGGGACATGTATGAGGCCAATATCGGGGCCGTACTGAGACATCTGCTCAAGTCCCGCCATCATCCCGGAAAGGAGGTGTTGCCTGATGCTGACGATTGAAAAGTACAAGGGCACCCGCTTCTGGGCCGTCTTTCAAGACGGAGAGCTGTTGGCCGTGACCGTGTACAAACGAGGGGCTCAGGCCATTGTCAGGACGCTGGAAGCCAAGGACGGATAAGGCCTCCATTCAGCAGCTCTTCTTCATCATGAAGGAGAGCTGTTTTTTAGCTGTCAGTCATGAAAAATCCTTTGTTTTCAATCTGAATATCAATGTGTTGCTTTTTGCAGGCGCTGAATTTAAAATTCCTTCATGAAACGCGCAATCATCGAAAGAATCGCCCCACTGGTCCCTCATCCCGATACATGGCTTTCCCCGGATCATGACGACTCTGTTCTTCGGGTTATCCCTTTGGCGATGGCGAATAGAATCAGGAGGATTCAGACCTTGCTGGGACGTCCCGATGCCGGGTGGATCATCGCCAAGTCATATGCCCGGGAAGAAATCATGCCGCCAGCCTGGTTCAAGGAACAGACAATACGCAGAACAATCAAACTCCTCATGGGTAAAGAAAACAATGCCGTCCTGATGGAAGCCATCGCTCTTTCAGGCGAGATGGCAGCAGGGGCATGCAATCTTATTCACGCCCTCCTCCTGAATGACGGATGTAATTACGACGAAATCAGTCGGATCAGCGGAATTCCACAGGAGGTTATTCGTGCTCACGAAGAACTCTTCTTCAACGTCAGGGATCGCCGGGATGAACAAACTTACCTCTCCGGCATTGTCTACCCCAATGGAAGAATCGACGAACTGCGTCCAGATTATTTCGACGCAGCGGGCAACAGGGAATTGCTTCTCCGGACTGGATTCAACAGTACCGTCAGGCAGACGGCCTTCCTTGCCGGGCTGCAAATGGCCAGCCCCTATGCCCAGGGAAACAATGCCGAGAAAACAGACCGGATCTGCCGGGACATGCTGGAGCGGGCCGCCATGGCAACCGGAATGGGCATAGCCAACAGCTCCCGGCATCCCCTGGGTCCTGTCATCAGACAGGTCGCCGTCAATGCAGCGCATCAGGTCAAGCCCGATGGATTTGGTCAACTGATCAGCCTCGGGGATACGATGAAGCAGGAGCTGGAACAACTTGCCCGGAACAAAGTGGAATCCCTGAACCGCAACATGAACGACATCCCCCGGGAACCGGTTCCCCTCACCTCCAACCACGAACAATAATGAAGATGACGAAAATGCAGAAAATGAACCAGCTGCCTGTCAATGCCGTGATGACGACGAAGGAACTCAGGCAGCGAGGCTTTACCAACCAGGATCTGACCCGTGCCGGGAAAGAAGGTGTTCTTGTCCATTGCGGGTACGGAGTTTGGGCTCGTCACGTTCCTCTCTGTCTGTATGAAGCGCTGAAAACATTCCAGAAAGAATCGCAGAGCGGCCACATAGGTGGACGGACCATTCTGCACCTTCTGCTCGGAGCTCCCGAACCGGAACGAATACAATTGTTTGATCGCCGGGAAACGGGAAAATATCCAGATGTTTTTAATTTTTCGGGGCGGATTCATACAGTTCCATACAGAATATTCAACGACGAATACTTTTTTGATGAATGCTGCGGTATCATCGAACGTGACGGACTGTACTGGTCTACTCCCGCCCGGGCATTGCTTGAGAGCATTGACATGATCAGGAATCTTGATGATTGCCGTATCATCATCCGGGCCATGGAGCAACTGGAAGAAATGGACATGGATGATCTGGGGCAGGTCCTGGAATGCTGCCAGAGGGAAAAGGTCAAGCGCTGGTTCTTCTACCTTGCCTCCAAGGTGTCGCGGGATTGGGCATGGGCTTGTACCCGGGACTCGGTTGTCCGGAAAGCCCTGTCGAACAGCATATATTCTCTGCACACACCGGGAATGTACGTTCCTGATTTCAGGATCACGGTGCCGGAAGAGCTGGAACGGGAGTTCCCCCGTTATATGCCTTTCGGGCTTTCCTGAATGTAAATGGAAGGTTGGACGGCGTTTTTTAAGAAACACCGTCCAACCTTCAGAAATATTGCTGTCTTTCTTGATTATTGATAATGAATAACTACAGAACTCCCTGAACTACGAAGGGGGAACCTGGATAAATTCATATTTAGTATATGAAATAATATAATAGATGGTATCTCCCTTGTAGTAAACGGAGTATTGTAGTTATTCATTCATAGCTTGTTATGTCATATTTTTCCGTTTCAACAACCCCGGAGTTCCTTCTGGAGGAGGTACACCAGAAAGGAATCGCAACGATCCGTTTCTTCGATGCGCAAGTCACCTGGGAACAAACGGGCCATTTCCTTGATGTCGTCGAGTTTAACCTTGCGTGAGCGTGTAATCTGTCCGCTGCGTATGGGAGCCTTTCCATTCAAAGGCCAGTTTTTCTTCTGAGCCTCCTTGTAAATGTATCCCAGTAATGTACGTAGCCGGTCATGGAAGGAGTCTCCTGTCAAACGGCTACTGCATGAGAGAAAGTGTCTGACAAGTTCACGAACACAACGAGCATGGTCGATTGTTACGACAGGTTGATCCGGGTGATCTGCCACAGCCAACACAAGCAACAAGCGGTAAGCTATTTCCATGATTCGCGCCTCATGTTCTACTTCAGCATGATACGTCACACACAGGGCTTTCAGATTACAAATTGCATTTAGTACCAGTTCTGGGTTATCTACTTTAGCTTCTACAAAAGAAATCGTATCCGATTCATCAATCATTATGGGTCGACGGGCTAAAATATTTTTGATCAGGGCGTTCCATCCGTTAAGGTCGGGGTCCGGATTTTTGTCTGGTTCATAGGTAACGATTTGCCCCCGTTCCAGGTCCCGAAAGCTTGATGAGACCAGGCAACGGGCCATGAAACCGGATTGAAGCATTCCTTTATCCCCCAGGACTTGTTCCCTGGAGTCATATTGGGTTGCCCATACCAGGGCAAGACATGGACTGTTGACCCGGTCTCCAGATCGCCCGATACGGTCTGTTTTGATCGCATCGCCGCTGAAGCCGGCCAGATATGGTTTTTCTCCTGACAGATTGTTACCGCCATACCCCACCATGACTTTCTTGACTTGTTCACGAGCTTCGGATGAAGCTGACAATAAGGATTGGTCTGGTGAATCGGATAATTTTTGGACTAAAGCCTCCGGGGTAATGTCTTCAATGGTAATATCACCATGGCAGGCAAGCCGCCGCTCCAGAGAATGAATTTTGAGTAACAGGTCGGCTCTTTCTTGCATTGCCTCTTCCTGTAAATCCGGAGATGGTCGTGGCATTGAGTCCCCCAGTTTGCGGTATTGTTCATCGAGCCTCTTTTTTTCCCGTTTCCACAGAGATTTTTGTGTCGCCAGGGAATACTCCCTGGCTGTTTCTATTTCTGTGATGACTTTTCTCAGGTAATCCATAGGACGCGATTTCCCTACTCCAGAGCCTTCAACAATCAGTAAAAACAGATTGGATCGGACCCTGTTTCCGTTGAATTGCAGGGAGTAGACTTTCCCGAGACATCCCGAGAGCAGGCCAAGAACCTGAACTCCTACAATGTTTTCCGGTACTCGAAAGGCCTCGACAACATTTTGTACGGTTCTTTTCAGAACTTCCGGCAATAGTTCCGTTGGGAACGAAATATCGGGTCGCTGTGGTTCACAGGGCGGAATGAGCTGTTGCATGATCAGATGACCTCCTTTCCGATAGCCGTGAAAGAAAGAATCTCCCCGATCAAATAGTTCTGGTGGCTTATATTGGCCTCTCGAACATCCTTTTTACCGTTGGGCAATATTAAAGCGTGAACAGAAGCGGCAATACCTGCCAGGAGACTCGTCGCCTTGGCTTTCCCTTCTTCTCCTGCCTCGTCTGCATCAAAGGCCAAAAGGACATGCTTACCTCGAAAATATTCCGCCCGTTCAGGATTAAAACTCTTCACACCGTTAATGGAGACGATAGCAGGGAACTCTTTTTCAGGCATGCCCGAGTGAAGAATGGCATCCATGGCAGCGATGGCATCGGTTTCTCCCTCCGTAATAATGCAGTGGGTAGACCCAGGGATGGCATGAATGCCCCACATGGTTACTGTCCCGCAAACTTTCATGAAAGGGCTGTCAGTAGGACCGGGAATGGTGTAAGGATTCCCATTCATACTGAATCCAAATCGGGTGGCCCAGGGTTCTTTCAAGCGAGCTTTGACCCCGATATACTTTCCATTCTCGTCTGTATAGAGGAAGCAAAGCCCTCCTTCCGGGCTTAAGCCTAACGCATACCATGGCCTGGCGGCCATGTACATCAGGGTTTCTTCAGCAAAACCAAGAATAAGCGCCATTCGCTGGACCTTGAGGTGTTCTAGGAAAATAGCCATACGAAGGCTTTCACATCCCATTTCCTCAATATTGGTTAGAGGCTGTGTTTCCTTGGATATGACAGCCTTAACTGCGGGTTGTAACTCAGGAATTGCGGAGAAATCGTTATCCGACTGCATACTTTCCTTGATGAAATGGATGATGTCGGAATAATTCTCCTGCATCGTCCATTGCTTGTGAGCGCACACCAGGTCGAAAATTGTTCCTGCTGCATCGCAAGCAAAGCAGTTGAACAGAATAGTTCCGTCCTCCGTGACGCTGAAAGAGCAGGATGGATTATGATCGTTATGAATGGGACAACAAACGGTCTGCTGATGCCCTGGGTGATTACTATAGAGTTCGTTGAGGTACAGACTACGCCCTCTTTCTTTATAGATGTGAGCCAAGGTAGCGTTGAATGCTGTCAGGTCTTTCTTGATGTTTTGATAGTCAATAAACATTGTGTTCTTTGTGGTTGCCCGGCAGCTGTGATTTGGTAGGATATTCGAGGATACCCATCCTTGGAACTCCGCCTGATCGCAGCATGCGCGGGCGGGGTTTCTTATTTTGCCAATTCGGTTTGGCGGTCAAGCCATGCGTGGACATCCAAAAGGCGGAACCTTTTGATTCCACCACGGCGGTTGTTCTGGACCAAAAAGTAGGGAAGTCCGCATTTTACGAGTTCGTCTACCTTCTTGGTCGAGATCTTCAAGTGTTGAGCCAGTTCGGCCCTATCCATGATATGGGCAATGCCGCCCAAATCTCGAAGTTGTCTCTGTGGTTTTGTCGGTGACATGTGCGGAGAATTGAATTTTCTCTGCAGAATGTCAACACGTCATATACTGCTAATAATAAGACGTTTGCAATGTTTATATATTGCGTTTAATTAAGAAATAGTAGGGTTTATTAGGCCTTTTACAGCGAGGAATATCCTCGATTTCTGAGCAAAAAGTGAACATAATGGGATGTATTAATAGAATATGCGTTTAATTACGTATAATGAACATTATGAAATACTTGTGATGAATATGCTGATTTTGTCATACTGTAATCTCTCAGGTAGTCACGCGGGAATCGACACCACATTTTCTCGGTGCTTGGATAGGATTCGTCCTACTGGCGGAGGAGATCAGTGAGAAGTGCTCCGAAAACAACCGAACTTGCCTGCTTGGAAAAGTACCAAAAAATCCGATCTGATAAAATGGCACAAGCGTTATAATGGAAGTAAGCAGATCAGGACTATTGTAGATATCCCGAAGCATGCTCTGGAACTAGCATGTTGCGCGCTTACCTCGTCCACACACAAGCCAGCCCATTCCCGCATCCGTCAGGGAACGTGGAGTTCCCCCTATATCTCCTGCACGAGGCCATGGGATTGTGATTTTTTTCTCAGAGGGATTCATTTGAGTGTGATTGTGTAAAAATGTAAGAATCTTTTCCATATTCTCCATTTGTTTCGGACGTAGAGGGTAATCCATATACACTGACATTACTTCCTTAATTCGATCCAGAAGCCACCTCAACCCTGGACGACTTATTTCATGCCATTTTTGAATATAAGTCCAAGGAGCAAACCACGGGATTCTCTTTAAGAACGATTCAGAATCAAATTTATTAAATACAATAAATTCCTTTATGGAATATTCCCATACAGGGGATATAGGTTTTCTTGGACTAAGACCTTTGATCATTTGCCTTATATCTTTTATCTCTTTATCAAGTGGCTCTTTGCAGTACTTTAACATTAGCCAGAAAAGAGTGTCAGACAAAATATCGGAAGCTATCTCGTGTTCATGTTGTAGTTTGATCGTCTGTTGATGTAGATTTTCAAGCTGCAACCAGTTATTAATAGCTAGATCAGCTTCATCTGGCTCATATCCTTCTTGATCATATAGTTGACGTCGATATACCGATTCTGGGCGCATACCGAACAATTCTGCATGGCTCCATACATATTCTAGAAAGGCATTGTTCCAACCATGACGAGGTGACCAAATACCCATTGAATATAAATTGTATGCTTCGCCATACCAAAAATAAATAGGATCTTGCTTGAAAACACTTGCATCTATAAATCGAACTTTAATATCGTATCTGCCATTATCGCTTTTATGGAAAATAAATTCAAGTGTTCCTGGAGGAGATTTTATTTCAGAAGGCAAACGGCTCGGTTTTTTGCTTCTTTGAATACGAGTATAATGACGGCAACAGATGTGTACAACAAGTTGATGTGATGAGATAGAAGGTATTGATACTTTGAGGATACGCTTTCCTTTTTGAGGAGACTGTCGAGTCGAAGAATCTTCGAACTTGGCTTGGATGTTAAGGTTATGATTATAAAGCAATTCAATCCTGCCGGAGCTTTGCCCCATTACCACATCACATTCTCTTAGTCTTAATCTCCCTCCGCCGTTCTGTTCTGGGCAAGGAAATAAGATCGATTCTAGTGATGGCCTTGTATCGTTGTCACTCATGAATAGCTTCTATTGTTGATTTTGGGGCCGAATAGCAAAATAGCCTTCTCCCTCCTTGTCTGTTCTCGCTTGGACATAGTGCTTAAGCAAAATCTCCACGCTGTTGCCCATGGCTTTGGCAACAACTGAAGTATTCGGTTCAATGGCACACATGTAGGTTCCGTAAGAATGCCGTAGCCCATCTTTTTTCCATTCAATGCCTGCTTCTTTTAACGCCATGATATCCCGGCCCTGATTCCATTCCCGTTGCTCTCTCGTATCCCCCGCCAGCAGGTAGCCCGATTGTTTGCCTTTTTTCTGAAGCCACCATGTCATCCAGGCACGGAATGCTTCATTAACGGGGATAAGCCGGTCTTGGCCAGTCTTTGATTTAACATGCTCTATTTTCAGGAAACCGTTTCCAAGGGCTTGCCCTATTTCTCTCCATGTCAAACGAGTCAATTCTCTAGGGCGAACTCCCATAAATGCTGCCGTTATCAACCAGGGAATGGCTTTGGGACATACACCGATGGCTGTGTGAAGCAGGGATGAGAGTTCTTGTGGAGCATAGGATTCCCGGGTAGGTTCTTCTGCCTGAATAGGGGGAAGCAGGACTATCGGGTTCCTCGCGATATAGGCCCGCTTTTCGCACCAATTCAGGAATGTATTCAGGGCTGTTCGGTAATGTTTGATGGTCGTTTGAGACGGAAGGCCTCCATCTCTGCCAACCACAGTATCACGCAGGAGAGATTCGACTTCTTCAAGAGCTTCTACGGAACCAAGTTCATCAATGTAAATAGCGTCAGACAAATCCAACGTCCTTTTCGTATCGGCCAGGTTGCGCCTGCATTGCTTGACGGCGGTATCGGCCTTTCTGGTTTCAGCTTCTTTTTCTTTATAAAGGCTATATTCGTGGAACAGGTCTTCAATCGTTCGCCGGGCTATATCCTGTTTATGTTCCGCATCCATAGCGTACCGAATAGCCTCCTCCAGCGTCTGTGATTTCTTACCTTCCTGCATGCGCTTCTCCCGGTGTCTGCGCCAAAGGCGAATTGCTTGTCTTTCTGTTGGAGTCAGCAAAAATTCTGCTTCTTGCCTGACGACGATATCTGCGAATCGATTGTATGCTTCAATGGCTTCATCCACAGTACGATAAAAATGATTCTTCTTCACCCCGGCAGGAAGATCCCGTTTGATCTGGATATACCATGGGCTCTTCCTTTTGGGTTGGTGGAGGATGTAGATGCCCGGAATCTGGATTTTTACTCGCTCATAGATATTCTGTGCAATGTCACCTGTTTTGTATGACGAGACCTTTCCCATGCTCATTACAGTACCCAAAACGGATCATAAAGGAATCTCTTTTTCTGACTTTTTTCTGACCATTGGCAATAAATTCTTACAGAATAAGCGATTCGGAATGACTGTTAATCACTAGGTCGTTGGTTCGAGCCCAACCGGGGGAGCCATTAATTTTCTAACCCTCACAAGTTCAACTGATTGTGAGGGTTGTTTTTTGCCCGGTTCAGGGTGAAAAAGGCGGAATTCATGCGAAATCGGCCGTGAATCATAGTGAAGCATGATTTTGATTCCGTCTTGGCATGAAATTGGCGTGCCGGAGGGCATCATGAAACGCTGAAGGCGAACTTGGCAACTTGCTCAAAGCGTGACTGGCAGAGCCGTATTCCGCCAGGCTTCCTGGCTTTTGAAAAAGAAAGGCCAGATATCTTTCCTTCAATAGGGAACAGCAGGCTGCCTCGCCAATCTGAAAAATGCGGACGCAGGATGGCGCTTGGGAAAAACGTTCGTGACGAGAGACCGGGCATAACGCCGTCATCGCAGAATTTGTCCATTCAACGTGACGCCCAAGGATGTAATTGCTCCTGCATCCCCAGGCTCAGGGCCGTGATTCCCATAGCGGAACATTGATGCTGAAAATGATGCGGACGCTCCGGAAAAGAGAAGGTGGCCATGCCGTCATGGGCGCGGAACGTCGGGAATGGCGTTACTCGCTAAAAAGCATAGGTATTTTGAGAAGAAGTCGAATGGAAATAAAATTACTGAAATAATTGCAGTAAAAGCATTGACCTGCTATAATAATTGAGTAGGTTGGCGTTGTTGCAGGAAAACAGCGAACAATCACCTACTGCGTATTTTAAAACATGGAAAAACATGATGTTATTTACTTATGCGGGCATAAAGGCGTTGCAGCCCTGTTTGGAAAAGCATGGGATATCCCTATCGACTGCAAGCCACTAAAAGAACTTCATAAAAAGTACATGTCCTCCGTCAATAGTATCCGTGCCGGCGTATTTCCGCCCGGCAGGGAATTGACGATGGGTGACGGAAGAAAGGCTCTGGAAGAATTGTGAAAACCTACCTGGACAAAAACGTCTATGAAGCGGCCCTGGAGCGCATAGCCTATTGCTTCCAGGAGTTTGATAATGTTCTGGTGGCCTTCTCGGGCGGCAAGGACAGCGGCGTCATGCTCAATCTGTGCTACGATTACGCCAACGAACATGGTCTGCTGGACAAGCTGACCATGTACCACCTTGATTATGAGGCCCAGTACCAGATGACGACCGAGTATGTGACCCGGACGTTCCTGGAACAGTTCCCAGGCATTCGTAAAATGTGGTACTGCGTGCCGATCAAGGCCCAGTCGGCATGCGCCCTGGGGGAACCTTACTGGACGCCGTGGGACGCCGCCAAAAAAAAACTGTGGGTGCGGGCCATGCCGGAAAATCCCTATGTGGTTCACGAAGGGAATCTGGACGTTCCGTTCCGGCACGGCATGGTGGACTACGAATTCCAGGACAAACTCTCGCGCCATTTTGCCAAAAAGCGCGGCACCACCGCCGTCATGGTGGGGCTGCGGGCGGATGAAAGCCTCAACAGGTACGCGGCCGTGGCACGCGGCAAAAAAAGGAGATCCTACGAGGGCAGGAAGTGGATTACGCAGACCAGTGCCGTGACGGCCAACGTTTACCCTCTTTACGACTGGCGCGTCAGCGATATTTGGACGGCCACCGCCCGCTTTGGTTTTGACTACAACCGTCTTTATGACCTCTTGTACCAGGCGGGCCTTACTGCCGGGCAGATGCGGGTGGCAAGCCCGTTCAACGACTGTGCCCAGGAAAGCCTGAAGCTCTACAAAGTGATCGATCCCTCCAACTGGGCGCGCATGATCGGCCGGGTCAACGGCGTCAATTTTACGGGCCTGTACGGAGGCACGACGGCCATGGGCTGGAAAACCATCAAGCTGCCGCCCGGCCATACCTGGAAATCGTATTATGAATTCCTGCTTTCCACGATGGATGCGAGGACGGCGGCCCACTACAACAACATCCTGGAAAAATCCAAAAGGTACTGGATGCAGGGGGGAACCGTCGATCCCGGAACCGCCGATGAAGTGCTGGCGGCCTACCCGCTGGCTGCCGTGACGGGAAAATCGGGCCGCTACGATGGACGCGATATCGTTCAATTCATGGGTTATCCCGACGACATGCCCGTCAGCAATTTCCGGCAGGTGCCCTCTTACAAGCGCATGTGCATCTGCATCATGAAAAATGACTATTTCTGCAGATATGCCGGATTCAGTCCAACCAAGGGAGCGATTGCCCGGCGCCGTGCCGCCGTCAACAAATACCGCAACATTTCATGAACCCCCCCCTATCAATCCCCCGTTTATCAAATCCGGCGCGTTCCGCTGGACCAAATCCGCTCCAATGCCTATAACCCGAACAGTGTGGCGCCGCCTGAAATGAAGCTCCTCTACCAGAGCATCAAGGAGGACGGCTACACGATGCCGATTGTCTGCTATCAACTGGAGGACGGCACCTATGAAATCGTTGACGGCTTCCACCGCTGCCAGATCATGAAAACTTACCGCGACATCTACGAACGGGAGGATGGCATGATGCCGGTGGCCGTTATCGACAAGCCTCTTGGAAACCGCATGGCCTCCACTATTAGGCACAACCGTGCCCGTGGGTCTCACAATATCGGACTGATGACCAGCATTATCCAGGAACTGACGGAAGCGGGCATGTCGGATGCGTGGATACTCAAAAACCTCGGCATGGACGCGGAGGAGTTGTTGCGCCTCAAGCAGCTCAGCGGCATTGCGGCCCTGTTCCGGGACGGCGAATTCAGCCGGGCGTGGGAATCGAAATAACGTCAACCCGGGAAACCATGAACAAATATGTCACTCAACTGCTGGAAGTCATCCAGAAGAAAACGGGCTGTGACACGAGCGGCGCCGTGCGCTGGCTGGCGGAACAGGCCGGAGTATCCGAAAGAACAGCCTGGAACTGGAAACAGCAGGAAAAGTTGAGGAAGGCAACGGAAAAGAACCTCGGCAGAATTGCCGAGGAATTGAAGAAGTGAACAGGGTTCCGTGTTTCATCCTGCTGAATGCCGCCGGGCATCCGGTTCCCTGCTGGACGCGCGGTTTTCTCAAGCGGTTTCATGGGTAACTGCATGAAACTTCCTGTTATCCTTAAGCCGGCAGCGGAATGCAGGCTTTTCCGCGCGGAGCAGTGATGCAGTCTGGCCTATCAATGCTCCGGCCAGGTTCGGAATAGGTTCAGGGGTTGCGGTGTGGTGTGCCGGGAAGCGCAATGAACGTTCTGGAACCTCATGTTCCAACGGTGCTGCCATGGATGTTTGTTTTCATTTGCGACCGGACGGACGGTGCGGGAAAGACTTTCTCCAAAGAATGATTGCTTGTTGCAATTTTTTGAATTATATCATTTTTTTATGAGATGGCTGCTGGTTTTCCTGATGAGCTCTTGCATGGCTTTTGGTGAAAGTATCAGGGGAGTTGTGATTAACGTGATTGACGGCGATACCATTACTCTCCTGGAAAAAACGCCCGAACAGAAGCGGACCTGCCGGATACGGCTTGAAGGAATTGATACGCCGGAAAGGGGGCAAAACGGGTATGAAGGAGCCAAGGAGTATCTGGAAAATCTGATTTGGGGAGAGACGGTTACAGTCAAGTACAGCCAGCATGACAGGTACGGCCGTATTTTGGGGGAAGTCTGGTATGGAAAGGTGTTCGTCAATGAGGAGTTGGTGAAGGATGGATGGGCGTGGATCTATAAAAAATTTTCCCCCAGCCGGAAACTCGCTTCCCTTGAAGCGGAGGCCAGGAAGTCCAAAAAAGGCCTTTGGGCGGAGCCGAATCCCATCCCGCCGTGGGAATGGAAAGCCGCGAAGAGAAGGGAAGATGCCGCCGGAAAGTTCCTTACTGAATAGGTTGCCCGGGAAAACGTCTCTTTCCGGGTGCCGTGATGATGCCGAACAAGGGGTTTTCCAATGAATCAAAGGCAATTTTAATAGCTGTCGTTGTTCAAGGGCGGTCCTGTTTTTCCTTATCCGGCCGGGACGGTTCAAAGATGGCGGGAAGCGGGGTTCCTGCCCTGGAGCCTTTCCAGGGCCACGCTTCCGGATGGGTACGGAACGGCAGGAGGTAGTCCGCAGCTTTCTGGATGGAAGCCCCGGCGGCCGTTTTCCGGTAACGGTAGTTATTATCTCCCATGCGTTCCGCAATTTGCACGAGGTAGCCCCAGGCCTGAAGGGTGTAAACACTGTATTGCCATGGTTCCGCCCGCTTGAGTTCTTCCGGCTGGGAACCGTCGGGGGCAATGTGGCGGTCCATGTTGGCGAAGGCTTCCGCCAGCCATTGGCGCGCTTCGTTGTCGCGGCCCAGAAAGTGAGCCAGATGGGCGCATTGCGCCACATAGAACAGGTAATGGTTGTTGCTGCGCGTATGCGCATGCCTGCCCTGCCTGCTGGTGGCCAGCCATGCGTAGTACTGGTTCAGCCACGCGTCCACCCGCTTCCATTCCTCTTTTGTCAAGGCCCCGGAGCGTTTCAACGCCGCCAGGGCATCCAGAAAATCAGGCATGCGGTAAAGGTCTATGATGCCGCCTCCGTCGCCTTCCGTCCGGTGTCCGGGGCGGATCTGGGCGTATTTCAGGTGGGGCTGCATGCGGGTTGCCGGAGCAATGAACCAGGCTCTCAGCCATTCCCCGGCACGGGAAGCGGCTCGCGGGTCCCTGTTGAGTTCGTACTGGCGTCCCAGGCTGCAAACCGTACCGATAAAAGCGGCCATCTTGCCGCTGTCGTCCATGCTGCGGAGCTGTTGGTTCTTTTTGCCGTCAATGGGCTTGTAGGGGCCTTCCGGATTGGCGGGGTCAGGCCAGTAGTAGAGGGCATAGCTGACGTATTCATTAGCCTGCGCCTTTTCTCCGAACAGGCTTTTTTTCTCTCCAAGGGTGATGACGGGAGCATCCAGCGGGCCGCCATGCGCCGTGGGAAGGAGCAGGGCCGTTAAAAGAAGAAAAGACAGAGTAGTGCCGCCGAAGGACATGCCTTATTCAAGCAGGAACTTTCTGCGGGGACAACCGGGAAATGAAGGAATGCGCCTAATTCCTTTTCAAAGCCGTTCCCTGCCGTTTGCGTGATGGAAAAAATGGCTCTGCTGACACGGGAGAGGCTTTTTTGTTTGAGCGAAATATCATTTTGTTAGGTATACCTTATAACGAAGGAGATCATCAGAGCCATGACCAGCAGCCGTGAAGATTATTTGAAAGCGATCGCCGAGCTCCAGCGGAGCAGGGAGAGGGTCGGCAACAGGCATATTGCTGATTATCTGGGCGTTTCTGCCGCTTCCGTCAGCGAGATTATCCGGAAGATGGAGAAGGAAGGCCTGGTGGAGAGCATGGAAAGACGCTCCATCCGCCTGACGCGGAAGGGAGAGGAAGCCGCCATGCAGCTGGTGCGCATTCACCGGCTGTGGGAGGTTTTCCTGGTGGAACATCTCGGGTATTCGTGGGGGGACGTTCATGAAGAGGCGGAGAAGCTGGAACATGCGGCTTCCCCCCGCTTGATGGAAAAACTGGACCGTTTTCTCGGTTATCCGGAAATGTGCCCCCACGGAAGGAGGATTCCGGGGAGGGAGGACGGGCCGCTGCCGGAAGGGCCGCTTTCCCGCCTGTCCGACATCCCGGCAGGGATTCCGGCCGTGATCAGGCGCGTTCCCGAATCGAAAGAGCTGCTGGAGCTTCTCACCTCCCTGGGCATCCATCTTCATGAAACGGTAGCCCTGATGGAGGCGGAAGCGCACAGCGGAGCGTTTCTGGTGAAGGCGGAAGAAGGACAGCGGCTGGAATTGCCTGCCGCCGCCGCTGACGCCATCCTCGTGGAAGTTTCTGCATGAACAATTAACGGAAAGGAGAAAATTAACAATGACATTGAACCAGTTGCCTGAAGGGGAGACCGCCAGGATTGAGTCTCTCGGGATGGAAGGCCGTTTGAGACGGCGGTTGATGGATATAGGCATGATTCCCGGCACCCGGGTGGAATGCCTGGAACGGGGGCCGTTCGGAGACCCCGTCGCTTTTCTTGTGCGCGGAACGGTCATGGCGTTCAGGTCTTCCGATCTGAAAATGATTACCGTTAAGTCCGCGTGAAATCAGCCATGGAAGGAGAACGGGTGAGGCTGGACAGCGGAACGGAGAAGGGCGGATCTTCCGGCGCGGCGGAAGAACGCATGCCCGCCGTGGCCCTGGCGGGCGCTCCCAACGTGGGAAAGAGCACGGTGTTCAATGCGCTGACGGGGCTGAGGCAGCATACCGGGAATTGGCCCGGCAAGACGGTCGTCCGCGCGGAAGGCATTGTGGGGCGTGGTCCCCGGGAGTACCTTTTGGTGGATACGCCGGGCACGTATTCCCTGCTGGCCTGTTCTTCGGATGAAGAGGCGGCACGGGATTTCATTTGTTTCGGTGACGCGGATGCCGTCATTGTCGTCTGTTCCGCCACCAATCTGGAACGGGATTTGAACCTGGCCCTCCAGGTGATGGAAACGACGGGAAATGTAGTGGTCTGCGTCAATTTAATGGATGAGGCCCGGCGGAAGGGCATCCGCATCGACTGCCCGCTTTTGGAAAAACGCCTGGGGGTTCCCGTGGTTCCGGCATCGGCGGCGAAAGGTGAAGGCCTGGACGTTCTGGCTGATACGGTGCAGCGGATGGCGTGGTCTGGAGAGAGGCGGCCCCCCCTCCGGCTGCCCTATGGGGAGCACGTGGAACCGTGGCTGGCGCGTTTGGAAATGTTGGCCGGGCGTCTTCCGTGGCGCGGTTTGTCGCCCCGCTGGGCAGCCGTCAAGCTGCTGGAAGGGGACGAGGGAACGTTGCGGCTTCTGGAGCAGTACGCGGGAACCGGTTTGAGAGAGGAGAAGGAGGTGCAGGAGATTCTCCGTGAGGCCGCCGCCGCGGAGGCCGGTTCTTCAGGCAGTTCTTTTGGCGACCGCGTGGCGGCGGTATTCGTGGAACAGGCGGAACGCCTGTGCAGGGGAGTGGTCGCTTTGCCGGACGGAGGGGGGCTGGGGCGCGACAGGCGCATCGACAAGGTGCTGATGGGGCGGTGGACGGCTTATCCCCTGATGTTCGCCCTGATGGTGCTGATTTTCTGGATCACCATCGTGGGGGCGAATTATCCTTCCCAATGGCTGGCCGACCTGCTTGGAAAAGGCCAGGAGGCGCTGACGGACCTGTTCCGCCTGGCGCATGCTCCGGAATGGCTGCACGGCGTGCTGGTGCTGGGCGTTTACCGCGTGGTGGCGTGGGTCGTGTCCGTCATGCTGCCGCCCATGGCCATCTTTTTCCCCCTCTTCACGCTGCTGGAGGATTCCGGTTATCTGCCCCGCGTGGCGTTCAACATGGACAAGGTGTTCCAGAAGTGCTGCGGCTGCGGCAAGCAGGCGCTGACCATGTGCATGGGGTTCGGCTGCAATGCCGCGGGCATCACCGGATGCCGGATTATCGATTCCCCCCGGGAGCGGCTCGTAGCCATTTTGACGAATAATTTCGTCCCCTGCAACGGCAGGTTCCCGACGCTGATTGCCCTCATGACCATGTTTTTTGCGGGGACGGTGGCGTCCGGGTTGCAGCCGCTGGCTTCCGTGGCGGGCCTGGTGCTGCTGATCGGGCTGGGCGTGGGAATGACGTTTGCGATAACGGCCCTCCTGTCCCATACGATTCTCAAGGGAACTCCGTCTTCCTTTACCCTGGAACTGCCCCCCTACCGCAAGCCCCAGATCGGCCGCGTGATCGTCCGCTCCTTTCTGGACAGAACCCTGGCGGTCCTGTGGCGCGCGGTAATGGTGGCGGCTCCGGCGGGAATCGTCATCTGGCTGATGGCGAATATCCGCGTTGGAGACTCCAGCCTGCTTGTCCACGGCACGCAGTGGCTGGACCCCGCCGGGCGGCTGATGGGTCTGGACGGCGTGATCCTGATGGCGTTCATCCTCGGCATTCCGGCCAATGAAATCGTTTTCCCCCTCATCATCATGGGTTACCTGGCTTCCGACAACATGATGGACATGGACGATATGAACGAGCTGAAGTCCCTCCTGACCAATAACGGTTGGACCTGGGTGACGGCGTTATGCACCATGCTGTTTTCCCTGATGCACTGGCCGTGTTCAACGGCTCTTCTCACCGTCCGCAAGGAGACGGGCAAATGGAAGTGGGCTGTTCTTGCCTTCGCCATTCCGACGGCCTGCGGCGTCGTGATGTGCCTTCTGGTGGCGGGAACGGCGCGCCTGCTGGGGTTTGCCTGACGGATGAATGGAGTTCATGCTTCCGCGGAGGGATGAAGGCGGCAAAAGTTTCCCTTTCCGGGAGTCCGGAAAGGGAACGGGCCATGGTTCCGGGGTTGCCGGGCAGGCAGCATGAAGCCTTTTCCCGGGCCGCGGATTTCCGTATCAGGCCAGATGCATGCCGCCGGTGACGCCGAAGACTTCCGCAGTGATGAAGCTGGATTCCTGGGAGGCGAGGAAGACGTACAGGCCGGAGAGCTCCACGGGCTGTCCGGCCCGCTTGAGGGGCGTTTTCTGCCCGAATTCCGGCAGGTCCTTCTGCAACTGGCCTCCGGTCACTTGCAGAGCCGTCCAGATGGGGCCGGGAGCTACCACGTTCACCCGGATGCCCTTGGAGGCTACCTGCTTGGCCAGGGCGCGGCTGAAGGCGATGATGGCCGCTTTCGTGGAGGCATAGTCCACCAGGTTCTTGCCGGGCTGGTAGGCCTGGATGGAAGAACACGTGATGATGCTCGCTCCCGGCTTGAGGTGCGGAAGGGCTTCCTTGGCAATCCAGAACAGGGAGAAAACATTCACTTCAAATGTCTTGGTCAATTGCTCCGTGGTAATGTCCTGAATGTCCTCCACCGCTACCTGCTTGCCGGCCACCAGGGCCAGAATGTCCAGGCCGCCAAGTTTTTCCAGAGCGTCCCTGACGAGTTTTTGACAGAAGGCTTCATCGCTGAGGTCGCCCGGCAGCAGAACGGCGTTCCGCCCTTCCTTCCTGATGAGCTCCGCCACTTCCTCGGCATCGCTCTGTTCTTCGGGAAGGTAGTTCAGGGCTACGTCGGCTCCTTCGCGTGCATACGCAATGGCGGCCGCACGGCCTATGCCTGAATCTCCCCCCGTGACCAGGGCCTTCCGTCCACGGAGCTTGCCGCAGCCATGATAGCTTTGTTCTCCGGCGTCCGGCACGGGTTCCATTTCGGACTGGAGCCCGGGAGCTTTCTGCTGCTGTTTTTCATACCCTTCCTGGCGGAATTCGTCGCGCGGGTCCTGCATTTCGTGAATGTCTTTAGTGCTCATTTTTTCATCAGTCATGTTTTGGCGTGAAACTGCCGGGAGAAGGAAGGCGCCGCCCGCCATGCGTAAGATAGCTGGCCGCGTCCCTTTCTCCGGTGTTCCGCATTTCCTATCCGTGATGACCGGGATTTGGATGGCCTGTTCAAGGGAAGACATGCTTTTATTTCAGCATGTCATTGATATTCACTTATATAGGATTATTCTGAATGTTATTTCCATTGATCCTGATAGAGCCGTTCATTCACTGGTCTTCCTTGAATCCTGTTGAATTTCTCCAATCCGTTTTCGGGAAAAGCCGCTATATTGTGCTGATTAACCCGCTTGATGATCAAATGATTTGATCCTTTCATCCTATTTGCGCCGAGGGAGGGCGGGAACCTGCCTCCGTTTTTCAGCGCGTCCGCGCCGGATTTCAGGACAGTCCGTAAATGAAGTATCCGACCACTCCCGTCAGGGTCATCAGCAGGATGGGGTTCATTTTCCATTTCCGCAGGACGAACAGGGCCGCGCCGAACAGGAGAATGCTCGGGAAGTCCACTTCCGCGATGGCGTGCCAGTCAAAGGTGCTGCAGAAGGTCAGCAGCAGGATGGTGCCGCCCGCGGACATGATCAGGCCCACGGAAGCCGCTTTCAGCCCTTCCAGCACCCCGGAAACATAAGCGGATTTTTTATGCCTTTGGAAGAAAAGGTGCAGCAGCAGCGCCGCCGCCACGCCGGGAATGATGCAGCCCAGGGTGGCCGCCACGGCGCCGGGAATGCCGGCGATTTGCAGCCCGACGAAGGTAGAGGTGTTGATGGCCAGAGGGCCTGGCGTCATCTGGGAAATCGTGATGATATCGGTAAAAACCTTCTGGGTAATCCAGCCCTGGTGAATGACCACCTGGTCCCGGATCATCGGGATGACGGCGTAGCCGCCTCCGATGCTGAACGCTCCGATCTGGAGAAAGACGCTGAAAAGCTGCCATAATGCCTGAGTCATCCGGCCCTCCTTCCCAGCGTTTTCCGGACGTGCCACAGGCTCAGGAGGCAGCACACGGCCAGAATGGCGGCGATGTTGGCGTGAAAGACGAAGCTGGCGAGGAACGCGCCCGGAACCAGCGCGTTCAGCAGGGCGGATTTTCTGCGCAGGATCATCTGCCACATGTCCACGACTATGTCCACAATGAGGGCCGCCACGCCTGCCTGCATTCCCCGGAGGACCGCTTCCACGGCGGTATTGGAACTGAAGGCGTCATACCAGACGGTGATGATGGACAGAATGACCAGCGGCGGGATGATGGCGCCCAGGCAGCTGCAAATGACTCCGGCCATGCCTGCGGTGCGGTGCCCCGCCAGCGCGGAGAGGTTGACGGCAATGGCTCCGGGCGTGGATTGCGCGATGGCGGCCATGGAGAGAAGCTCCTCTTTGGAAAACAGCCGTTTTTTCCAGACAAAGTATTTATTGATCATCGGCACGACAATGTAGCCGCCCCCGAACGTGAATGCCCCGATAAAGAGGTTGATCCAGAAGAGCCAAAGGCATTTTTTCACTTTTTCTCCGGTCATGGCGTTTAAAGAGGAAGGAATGGCGTTCCGGGTATTCCGCCTTTGCGGGAAATTCGGCAGCCGTTGTCCGGGAAAAGGCGGCTGAACGCCGCGCCGTTCCCGTTTTCCCGGAATAAGGGGTGGAGGGATTCTATCACAGGCGGCGGTGGAAGGCCATGCCATTACATGGATAAAGGGGAGAAAAGAGGTGAAGGTCTGCCGCTTTTATAAGCGGGGGGGAACAATTGCGGAGCCTCCCGCGGCGCGCAGCAGGCGGCGGAACAAAAAAAGTCCGGCAGGTTTTACCCTGCCGGATGGCAAAGAATCAAGGGAGCCGGGGGAGAAAACCATCCTTCCCGGCTTGTTTCCAGGCGGAAGAAAAAAGGAATGCAAGAAGCCGGGGTCAGCTTTCTTCCTGTTCCAGCTCCGCTTTCCGGGCCAGGATTTTTTTCATGACGGCGTGGCGGTCTCCTTCCGGGATTTCCACGGGATTGCCGCGGTAGTCACTGGTCATGGCGGCCAGGGCGCCCCCTACATGATGCATGTTGAAAATCGGCAGTTTCCAGGTGGAGGGCTTTTCCGGGTCGGGAACATAGGCGAAGTCGGAAGCGGGATGTTCCTCCCCGTCCACTTTTTTCATTTTGGGTTCATGGTCGCGGTCCATAAGGAATGGACAACCGTCCTTGCGGGCCATTGTAAAAAAGGCCGGGATAAGACGCACAAATTCAACCGTCCGGTGTAAAAGCGGCTTGTCCCGGCGCATTTTTATTTTTTATGGAGCCTTTTGTTCCAGCGGTTTCAGGGGAGCCAGCTTCAGGTTCACCATCCCTCCCGTAAAATAATAGACGGGAGTTTTTCTTCCCGGCACGTCCAAGGGAGCCCTTGCCATTTTGGATTCTCCAAAAAGGGTGTCGTCCACCTTCAATCCGAAGCGCTTGAAGGTTTCCCTGTAGGGGGCGAGCAGTTTTTCCTCCCGTACCAGCCTCACGCAGACGCTCATGTAATGGCCGTCCTTTTTGGAGACACGGCTTTTCCCCTCCCTCGCCAGCTGCTTGAATTTTTCCTGGACGTCCTTTGCCCGCCCTAGGGAAGGCGTGGAAAAGCAAGTGATTTTTTCCAGCGGCATTCCCCTGGCCTGCTGTTCTTCCAGGAATTGCTCCAGGGCCGCCAGGTAATCCTGCAGCATGTAGTCTTTGGGATAAGGGAAGGAACTGTCCCGTAACACGCAGGTAGCTTCTCCGCCGGGATGGGTATATTCCCTCAGCGTGAATTTGAATTGAGGCGCCTTTTTTTCTTTTCCCTCATTTTGAATGGAAGGGGAGGTTCCGGAGTCTGTTGTATCAGCCATGGAAACCGGCACGGCCAGCAGGGAAAGGGAGACGAGGGCAATGGGCGGGGAAGGAGGAATCCGCATGGTTCCTTTTAAACTGATAACACATCTATCGTCAATACTTTATTGTCCTGCGAAAACGTATTCCCCTTTCTTGGAGGAATCCTCCGGGGCTGTCCGCCTTCCGTTTCCGCGTTTTGCTCTTTACAAGAGGGCCGGGATAGATGAGCATGAGTCCGTTAATTTATAATTGTTCTTATTTATGGAAAATACATACCACCATACCCAGCTTCCGGAGGGACGCATTCCCGCCCTGCGCGTGGAACCGATGCCTGCGGACACCAATCAGAGCGGGGAAGTGTTCGGCGGCTGGGTGATGAGCCAGGTGGACCTGGCGGGAGCCAATACGGCCATGCGTTATGCGTTGAGCCGCTACATCGTGACGCGTGCAGTCAGCAGCCTGACGTTTGAAGCTCCCGTGCTGGTGGGTGATGTGGTTTCCTTTTATACGGAGATTATCAAGGTGGGGCGCACCTCCGTCACCGTAAAGGTGGAGGTGTACGCGGAACGCCTGACGAAGCTCTGCAATAATATTGCCAAGATTACGGAGGCGGAGCTGGTTTACGTGGCCCTGGGGGCGGACAAGAAGCCGATTACCCTGGAAGAGTCCCGCGCCCAGTTCGCGCAGTGCTGCTCCCTTGAAACAGGGGACAGCGTTTCCTGTTCCTGAACAGAGGCGGGAGCCGCGTTCCCGCGCGTCAGGCCGCTTTTTTCCGCCTGCGGGTGATGCCCTTGTTTTTATCCACCAGGGCAAAGATGAAGGAGCTGGCCGCGGCAATGGCGCCGATGGTGACGAAGGTGGCGTGGAAGGCGGCTTCCACAGCCTTTCCGGAGGTGGCTGAATGGCCGCCGAAGCTGTCCAGCAGCAGGGAGGCCGCGGCAATGCTGACGGCGATGGAGAGCTGCATGATGGTGGAGAGCAGGGAGTTGCCGCTGCTGGCGTCCGCGTTGGGGAGGTCAATCAGCGTCAGGGTGTTCATGCAGGTGAATTGAATGGAGTTGGCCGCGCCCAGCAGGGCGAGCATGCCCAGCAGGGTGAGTTCGTGGGTGCCGGGGCTGATGAAGTAGAAGGCGGCCAGCAGTGTCCCGATGGTAAAGGTATTGACGACCATGATGTTCCGGTAGCCGAATTTGCCGAGCAGGCGCGGCGCGACCGTTTTTGCCAGCAGGTTGCTCAGCGCCAGGGGAATCAGGGACATGCCGGACTGGAGGGCGGAGTAACCCAGCACCACCTGGAAGAAGAGCGGAATCAGGTACGGCAGGCAGCTTCCCCCCAGGCGGCAGACGATGTTGCCGGCGATGCCGATGGCGAAGTTCCTGATGCGGAACAGGGAGGGGCTGAAGATGGGCGCCTTTGAACGGAACGCCAGCACCCAGTACAGGAGCTGGAACACGCCTCCGGCGGACAGGAGCAGGGCCATGCGCGTCTTGTCGGCTGCGCCTCCTGCGGTGGAGAGGCCCATGGTGACCAGCACGGCGGAGGAGGAGAAGAGGAAGAAGCCCGCCCAGTCGAATTTCTGTTCCCGGACCGCTTTCAGGTCCGGCATCAGCTTCCAGGTGGCCCACAGGCCTGCGATGCCCACCGGAATGTTGATCAGGAAGATCCAGTGCCAGGAGGCGTACTGGACGATGATGCCGCCCAGCACCGGCCCCAGGAGAGGCCCCAGCAGCGCCGGAATCGTCACGATGTTCAGAACGTTGACGAACATGGAGCGCGGATAGGAGCGCAGGACGACCAGACGCCCTACGGGCATCAGGAAGGCCCCCCCGATTCCCTGGATGACGCGGCACGCCGTCATCATGGCGACGGAGGTGGAGAGGGCGCACAGCAGGGACCCCGCGGAGAAAACGGAGATGGCGAAGAGAAAAGTGCGGCGCGAGCCCAGCTTGTCGGATATCCATCCGGAGGCCGGTATCAGGACGCAGACGGTAAGCATGTAGGCCGTCACCAGGGAGTGAAGCTGCAGCGGGTGGCTGTTGAAGCTGCGGGCGATGGTGGGGATGGCCGTGTTCAGGATGGTGGCATCCAGCATCTGCATGAAGAATGCCGATGCCACAAGAAAGGGCAGGTAGCGCAGCGCTTTGGAGGATGTCGGCAGTTTTTCCATGGAAGACCGCCGCCAGTATCCGGCTGGGCCGCGCCGGGGGCAAGGCAGATGTTTGTCCCGGCGCTCCCGTTGTTTTCCGGGCGCCCCGGAACCGCCGTTATGCCCTGGGCTCCGTTTTACGGCCTGGGCTGTTCCGGTGCGCGCCGCGCCAGCACGCGTTTGGAAAGCCATGCGCGCACAGGTTCGTCATAAAGCTTCAGGCACCCGTAGGCCACGGCAATGCAGATGAACAGGACGCCCACCGCCACCGGGAGAGCGCGGGAAAAGGGCACTTCCGCATCGTGCACCCAGGCCAGGTACAGGTAAACGATGGGGTAGTGGGTGATGTAAAGGGGGTAGGAGATGTTTCCCAGGAACCGGCTGGCCCGGGAGGAGATATCGCCTGGGATGTCGCTGGCTCCCAGAAAGACCACCGCAGGGAAGATGACGATGATGCAGAAGGCGTCATACAGGCCGTTCAGATGGAAGTTTTCCGCCCCGCCCACGTGCGGCATGGCCAGCGCTCCCACCAGAAGCAGGCTGCACCACCAGAAGCCGTGCCTGACCCGGCCGGGCTTGCACAGGCGGAACAGGAGCAGGCCGCCGAAGAAGGGGAACATGAGCCGCGTCAATCCCACGCGGCACTGTTCCACGTCCAGCGTCCAGCCGCCGATGTTGTTGCCCTGCGTGTAGCACTGGTGGATGAGGGCGCAGGCCGCCAGGAAGACCAGGACCGCCAGCCACCGGCTGGTGAATTTCCTGATGAGCACGGCGTAAAGGATGTTGGCGATGTATTCGAAGAAGAGGGACCAGGCCGGACCGTTCAGCGGGTGCATTTCCGTCCATCCGCGAATATCCAGGGAAACGGGGACGGGCAGCAGCGTGAACCCCACGGTCATGACCAGCAGCATTTTCCATACGGGGGTCTGTGCGATGTTCGGGAAGATTTCAGACCCCTGGAAGTAAAAGAGGGCTCCACCCAGCAGCATCCCCATGACCACCATGGGTTGAAGGCGCACCAGCCGCCGCTTGCAGAAATTCCACAGGCTCATCTTTCCCCAGCGGTCGTCATAGGCATACCCGATGACGAAGCCGGACAGCATGAAGAAGAAGTCCACGGACAGATAGCCGTGGTTGATGATCTGGTCCGTGTGGAATTGGAAGTCCCTGGCACTTCCTTCAAACATGTGGAACAGGACCACCATGACGGCGGCTACGCCGCGCAGGCCGTCCAGGGCGGCATAATGAGGTTTGGGAGCCAGAACGGAGGGAGAGAGAGGGGCCGGAGTGCTCATGGTATAAGTACGGCGAAAAGTGATTGTGCTTACAGAAAAAGGGGCGATGCGTATTTTACGTGCGCGGCCGCGGAACCCCGGAACGGGTTTTTCCGCAGGGAAAGTCCCGGTACAGGCTGGTACTGAGACGGCTTGCCCGGCGGACAGGCAAGCCGTTTCCTATCTTCCACAGACGGCGTGAGACGTAAAGAAAAATGATGAAGGCTGTTCCTTCTCCCTTTTTCCTTTAAAGAGCCGGATTCCGGAGGAAAAGAGGCCCGGCGCCTACGGCGCGGGGGCAAGTACAATGGACTTTGTTTCCGCGCCGCTGGTGATTCCCTTGACGGTCAGGGTGCATTTTCCCGGCGGCAGGGTAAGGACGCCGGGGGAGTGCTTTACGAACCGGGACCATCCGCCGGTTCCCGGAAAAGTGAATTCCGTCAGCTTGTCATTGATGGAATAACCCAGCTTGAACAGGGTGGAGGCGGGATCGGCAATGGCATAATCCGTCGTTACCGTATAGGTTCCTCCGTTTTTGGTGAAGATTTCCCAGCTGACGGAGCTGAAGTGGGACAGGATGTTGAATTTTCCCGCATCTTTTGCCAGGGCATGCGTGATGAGGCAGTTTTCAGGCAAGAGCGTGATTTTGCCGCTGGCCGCCGGCTGGACTACCGGGAAGATGGAGACGGGAATGAGCCGGATATAGCGGATGTAAATGCCGTCCCTCCCTTTTTTCTTGAGCGTAAAGGTTTGTTTTCCCTTAACCAGGTTCATGCGGCCCAGATGGTAGATTCCCCCATCGGCCTCACCGCCGCCGGAAGTGGGCACATTCCACAGGAAGGGGGCGCTGTTGCCGCATTTCAGTTCATAGCGGGCGGAAGCGGTAGCCGTCCAGGGGAACGTGTACCAGGCTTCAAGGATGTATTCCCCGTCTTGGGCGACGTTGATTTCCCAGCTTGCGCCGGAGTCTTTTTCCGCCATGCCGGCGATGAATTTGACGGACCGTATTTTTGCCAGCTTGCTTTTGGAAAGTTCCGCATTTTCAGCCTTCATCAGGACGGTCTTCCCCTGAATGGCGCCGGAGGCTGCCGTTTTAATCAGTCCGTCCGCCGGGAATTTGGCCTGGACGGCTGCGCAGAGCAGGAGGGAGGCATTCAGCATTAAGAGCAGTTTCATGTTGGATATGGATGGTTGGAGTTGAAAGACAGATGTTAATCTATTCCATCTTGTCCTTCAAGACGCTGTTGCCGTCAATAAAAAAGTGGGCAGGATTTTTCGTGCCTTCCCTCCGGATATGGTTCCGGAATGGCGAGAGGGCCGGCGATTCTCCGGCCTCCGGAGGGACTTAACAAGGGAGTTTTTACAGCTGGGAAGCTTGACGCTGGGCCGGATAATTTTCCGGAAATTTCCAGTAGTATGTTGAGAAGGAAGAAAGAGGAAAAGCTGCTTGTTCTCCATGCGTCAAGAGCATTTAATCAACGATGGCCGGAATACCCCCTGGCTGCCCTGATGATTGATGATGCAACGTTATTTGCTGATTTTCCTCCTGTCCGGAATGGGCGCGGGAGCGCTGAAAGCTGAAAAGGTCCTGGACGGCTTTGACGAGGAACCTTTTGAACAGCCCGTAATCCTGCCTGAAAAAACGCGCCTGTCGCCTGTGGCGGCCTATATGGAGAGCCTTCCGCCGGCGGAACGGGAAAAGCCGTCCGTGCCGTGCTTGCTGCAAGTGGTGGAGGTGGCCGCAAACAGATGGCCGGGCCTGAATGGAAAGGCGGGAACGGACTGGATTGCCGACGAATTGTTTTTCCAGTTGAACGGCTGTTCCATTACCCTGGGGAGGCAGTTGTTCCAGGATGCCCGGCAACCCGTTCTCCCAGTTGGTTCAAGGCTGTTGTTTTCCGGCTCCCTTCCCGCCGCGCTGCTCCGGGACGCCCTGCTTCCGGGGAATACTTATGAGAATCCGGAAAAGGCGTATGAAATTTGCCGTGCCGCTTTCAAGAACCTGAAGAGAGTGGAAGGCACGCTTCCCGCCGTACCGGATACCGGAGCTTTCCGTGGAATGCGTGTACCGGGTTCCGGCCATTTACAACGTGCGGTGGTCGCTGGAGAGCTGGGATTATGAAGGGAATGTGATGCGCGTGGTCAGGCGGCAGGTAGTGGAGAAACAGGGGGGGTGAAACTGTTTCCTATGACGTGCCTGTCCTTTAGCGCGGAAAAGCGGCGGCGTCTTTTCCGCTCACTCCGCCGGGGCGCATTCCCTGGCGCATGAACTTCATGCGCCGTCCGGCATACGGATGCCGGTGCGGCGGCCCTGCGGGGAAAACACGGATGGGAGGCCGCGCGCATTCCCCTCACGGAAGCAGGTGCCGGGTGCGTTCAGTGTGACTGGAGCGATACGCGGTTGGCCAGCGGCTTGCCTTCCAGGAAGTCCCGGATGTTGTGCAGGGTGACTTCCGCAATGTTGTGCAGGGCTTCCTTCGTGAAAAAGCCCTGGTGGGAGGTCAGGATGACGTTGTTGAAGGAGAGCAGGCGCGCCAGGGTGTCGTCGTCAATGATTCGGTCGGACTTGTCTTCGTAAAAATATTCCCCTTCCTCTTCATACACGTCCAGGCCGGCGGACCCCACTTTTTTTGATTTCAGGCCGTCAATCAGCATTTCCGTGTTAATCAGCTTGCCGCGTCCCGTGTTGATGATCATCACGCCGTCCTTCATTTTGCCGATGGAGTCCGCATTAATCAGGTATTCCGTTTCCGGGGTGAGGGGGCAGTGCAGGGAAATGATGTCGGACCGGGCGTACAGGTCGTCCAGCGTGGTGTACGTAATGCCGGCTTCTTCCGCAAAGCGCTGGTCGGGGTACGGATCGTAGGCCAGGATGTTCATGCCGAACCCCTTGAGGATGCGGATGAGGATTCTGGCGATTTTCCCCGTTCCGATGATGCCGGCCGTTTTCCCGTTCATGTCAAAGCCCATCAGCCCGTGCAGGGAAAAGTTGCCGTCCCTGGTGCGCCAGTACGCGCGGTGTATCTTGCGGTTCAGGGAGAGCATCAGGGCTACGGCGTGTTCCGCCACCGCATAGGGGGAGTATTGGGGGACCCTGACGACGGGCAGGTCCGCTTCTTCCGCCGCTTTCAGGTCCACGTTGTTGAATCCGGCGCAGCGCAGGGCCAGCAGTTTGACGCCGTTTTCCTTCAGGCTCCGGATCACTTCCCGGTTTGCCGTGTCGTTGACGAAGATGCACGCCACGTCCGTGCCGCGGGTCAGCGGCACGCTGTCCGGGGTGAGGTGCCCCTTGAAGTAGCGGATGTCGTAATGGAATTCGCGCTCGTTGATCGGGTTGAAGGAGTCCCGGTCGTAGGGCTTGGCGTCAAAAAACGCAATGCGGCAGGAATGGTCGGTCATGCGGAAGGGAGGGGGGTTAGGCGATCGGCGGTTTTTTTTTCGCGCTTCCCTGGCTGGCGACGGCTTCCATGCGTTTGCGGATTTCTTCCGGATCTCCCAGAAAGTAGTCTTTCTCCAGGTTCAGGGAATCGTCAAATTCAAACACATAGGGAATGGCGGTGGGAAGGTTCAGGGAAAGAAGCTGGTCGTTGGGGATGTTTTTCAGGTACTTGATCATGCCGCGCAGCGTGTTGCCGTGGGCCACGATCAGGATATTGTCCAGCGTCCGGAGGGAGGGGAGGATGGTTCCCTCCCAGTAGGGAATCATGCGGTCAATGGCCTCCTTCAGGGATTCCGTCCGCGGAAGTTCGTTATCCGGCACCCCCTTGTAGCGGGGGTCCCACTTGGGGTTGGCGGGATCGTCCTCCGCCAGGGGAGGGGGCGCCACGTCATAGCTGCGCCGCCAGATCAGCACCTGCTCGTCTCCGTATTTTTGGGCCGTTTCACTTTTGTTCAACCCCTGGAGCATGCCGTAGTGCTTTTCATTCAGCCGCCAGCTTTTGGCGACGGGCAGCCAGTCCTGGTCCAGACGGTCCAGCACGCAGTTAAGCGTCTTCACGGCGCGCTTGAGGTAGGAGGTGTAAGCCTGGTCAAAAGCCATGCCCTTGTCTTTCAGCAGGTCGCCCGCATGATTCGCTTCCTCTATCCCCAGTTCCGTCAGGTCCACATCCGTCCATCCGGTGAACCTGTTTTCACGGTTCCACGTGCTTTCTCCATGGCGCAGAAGAACAATTGTTTTCATATCGCTGAATTTAGACAGGCGCCCTCCGGCTTTCGCGCAAAGGAATGGAGGCGTATGACGTGATAATATTCCCCGCCGCAGGAGAAATTCCTGCCGTCCGGCCCCGGCAGTCCGCCGGAGGAGGGGAAGGACGCCTCACAGGTGCGGCGGCGGCGGGTAAAATTGTGATTGGCAACCGTCTTCAAATGGATTAACAGTTCAGCATGATGAAGCAATATGGTTTCAGTTGGGCTGCCGCCCTGATGGCCGCCGGAGTGGGAGCATTGGCATGGGCCGGTCCCGGGGCTGTCCGGAATGTGCAGAAGCCCGCTCCTTCCGGTGGAGCTCCCGCCGTGTTCAAGTTCGGCGGGGAAGGGAACCAGGAGTTCATGCTGAATGGAAAACCGTTCCAGATACGCGGAGCGGAGATGCATCCCCAGCGCATCCCCAGGGAGTACTGGAGGCACCGCATCAGGACTGCCCGGGCCATGGGCTTGAACACCATTGCGTTTTACGTGTTCTGGAACGACCATGAACAGCCGGACGGCAGCTTTGACTTCAAGACGGGCAACCGCGATCTGGGAGAGTTTCTCAAGATATGCCAGGAGGAAGGCATGTGGGTTCTGTTCCGCCCCGGTCCCTATGTGTGCGGGGAATGGGACCTGGGAGGGTTGCCCCATTATCTGCTGAAGGATCCCAAGGCCAAATTGAGGACTACGGAAGACGCCAAATTCATGAAGGCGCAGACGCGGTATCTGGAAGCCGTGGCCCGTGTGGCGGAGCCCTTTTTGGTCAAAAACGGAGGCCCTATCCTGATGACCCAGCTTGAGAACGAATACGGGAGCTACCAGAGGAAGGACCGCAAGTACATGGAGTGGCTGAAAGCGTTCTGGACCAGGAAGGGCTTCGGCCCCTTTTACACGTCCGACGGCGCGGGGGAACATTTCCTGAAAGGGGTGGTGCTTCCCGGCGTGGCCGTGGGACTGGACCCGGGGCTGAACGACGGCCACTGGGAGGTGGCTAATAAGTGCAATCCGGGCGTTCCCGTTTTTTCCTCGGAAACGTATCCGGGCTGGCTGCGGCACTGGGGGGAGGGGAACTGGGCCCCCACCCCAGGCATTGTCAACCACGTCCGCTGGTTTATGGACAAGGGGCGCTCCTTCAGCCTGTTCGTTTTCCACGGTGGCACCAACTTCGGGTTTACGGCGGGCGCCAACAACGGGGGGCCGGGAAAATACCAGCCGGACCTGACGAGTTACGATTACGGCTCTCCCGTGGACGAACAGGGCCGGATGAATGAATATTACGCCCAGATGAGGGAAATCATCCTGGAAAAACTGCCTCCGGAAGCCGCCGTGCCGGAACCTCCCGCGGACATCCCGGCCATGGAGATTCCGGAGTTCACGCCCGTGGTCCATGCCGGCCTTTGGGAGAACCTGCCCAAGCCCTTCCAGTCCAAGTTCCCGCAGCCGCCCTATTTCGAACAGTGGAACCAGAACCAGGGCATCGCCGTTTACAGCGCCACCGTTCCGGCCGGACCGCCTGAAACGCTGGAATTCACCAACGTCAATGACTATGCCCAGGTGTACCTGAACGGAGAGCCGGTCGGCACGCTGGACCGACGCCTGGGACAGAAGAGCGTGGAGCTGCCGGAGCGCAAGAAGCCGGGAACGCTGGAAATCCTGGTGGAGGCCATGGGACATATCAATTTCCACATCAGCATGGAGAGCGACCGCAAGGGACTGCACGGCCCTGTGAAGCTGGGAACGCGCGAGTTGAAGAACTGGACGGTGAGGGCCCTTCCCCTGAAGGCTGACTCCATTGTCCAGGCACCCAAGGGAAAGGGCCCTTCCCGGAAACGGGAAGGAGCGCATTTCCGGGCCGTCGTGAACATTGAAGAGCCGCAGGACACGTTCCTGGACATGTCCCGCTATGCCAAGGGATACGTGTGGGTGAACGGCGTGAATGTGGGGCGGTATTGGAATGTGGGGCCTCAATTAAGGCTGTACGTTCCGGCCCCCTTCCTGAAAAAAGGGGAGAATGTGATTGATGTCCTGGACCTTCACGAGAAGGAGCCCAAGCCCATCCGCGGCATGAAGGAGCGCAACAAGGAGCCTGGAAAGATAGATACCAAAAACTTGGACAACCAGTGGTAAAACCGCCGGGTCTTCTGCCCGCGTCACTGGAAAAAGCTTTTTTCCATGAACCCGCGCCATGGGGGGAGCCGCAGCCTGGGTGTCAGACGCCCTGAGCCTGTCTTTTTCTCCGGAATTCCTCTTTGAACGCCTTCCAGTCCGTGTCTCTGACCAGTTCCGCGAGGTTGGAGTAGTAGGACCGGTGGTGCCCGAAGCGTTCGTCCATCAGCTCTTCAAGCGCCTTTTCCGGCGTCCAGCCCTGCATGACGATGCGGTAGGCGGCGCAGACAATGCCGGTGCGGTCGGACCCGTGCCAGCAGTGCACCAGAACGGGCTTGGGCGCGCTGCTGATGACCAGCAGGCAGTCCATGAGTTCTTCCCGGGTCACTTTCCCTGCCGCCAGTTTAATGCGGTACAGGCGCAGTCCGGTATGTTCCGCCTCATCGGCGTCGCTGTGGTATTCCCGCAGGTTCAGGACGGATTTGAGCCCCAGCTTTTCCAGGGCCTTGAACCCGTCGCCGCCGGGTTGTCCGGAACGGTACAGCTCCGGGCTGAGGCGGTAGCAGTTTCTGGCGTCTTTTACCTTGATGGGAGCGGGGGTTTCCATCAAGGTTTCTGCGCAGGCAAGGGGAAGAGGCGCCGCCAGAACGGCGAGTATCACAGCGTTCCGGTTCATGGTTTCTTTCAGGAATCGGACGGGTAACCGACGCTCTGGGCGTACAGGACTTTTTTAAAGACGGGGAGTTTCAAGCGCCGCTGGATATAGTCGGCGTCAATCATGGCGCGGAAGACGGTGCCGAGGCCCGCGGAAGTACAGAAAAGATAGACGTTTTCTCCGATGAATCCCACGCCCGTGCAGGCCGTGACCAGTTTTCTTTTGGCGTCAAAGTCTCCGGGCTGTTTGGACTGGTCCACCACATAGACCAGGTTCAGCGGCGCGGTAGCCGCGAATTCCTGCGTTCCCGTGGCGGCACGCATATCGCCCTGAACCACTCGCTCCAACTGGTGGGTTTCCGGCTTGTAAAGATAGGCGCCCTGCGGCAGGACGGCATAGATTTCTATTTCGTTGGAATTCCGGGAGGACGGCGCCGTACGGTAATCAGGATCGTCCCGGTTGACGCCTTGAGCCGCCCAGAGCAGGGAAGACAGGATTTCCATCGGAATGGGCTTGTCTGCGAAGGATCTGGTGGAATGCCGTTCATTCAGGACCTGCATGAGCGGCCTGCCGCCCTTTTTGTCCGGCGGAGGCAGCACGATGTTGTCACTGAGGGCCGTTCCGGAGAGGAGGCTTCCCGAAATGACGGCCAGAAGCGGGCTGAGAGCATGAGAAATATTCATAGGCGGCGAAAGACGGATAAAGATGATGGAATAATTAGCAGGATACTTGTATTTTTCTCATGTTTTTGGGAACACGTGAAAACCTAATCCTATAAAATGGCTATGAAAACACAAGGAAAAATCCCTTGGTTTGATTCTTAACGGGTTCCGGAAGATGGACTCACCGGAAAAGACCGTTGTTTCAAGTTGACCTTGGGAGGGTATTGCGCTTTTATGTCAAACGGAACAGGGATGGAAATCTTTTTTCCTTCCCTGCCCAATTTGCTCCAACCCGTTCAAGCCTTATCCCATGAATCCTGTCAATCCCTTGCGTCCCGGTTCTCCCAAGCGTAAAAAATCCTCCTCCGGGGGAATTGTCATGACCATTATCCTGGTGCTGGCTCTTGCCGGCGGCGGAGTGGTTTACCACCGCATTTCCGTTCAACGGGAGGCGGAGGCCGCAGAGCTGGCGGCCAGAAGGGACGCGGAAGCGAAAGCGGCGCGCGCACGGAAGGCTGCGGAGCTGGAGGCGGCGCGCAAGGCGGCGGAGGAACGGGCGCGTGCGGAGGCGGCGGAAAAAGCACGGCTGGAAGCGGAACGCCTGGCTGCGGAAGAGGCCGCCAGAAAACGGCAGCAGAAGGAACCGGAGGCGGTGGAGCCGGCTCCCGCAGAGCCGAAGGAAGAGCCCGTGGTCCGGGAGGAAGACCCGCGCCTGGAGATTTTCAAAAAGCCCGTTTTGCTGGTCAGCCTGAAGGCCAATAACGCCGCCAATAGAAAGCTGTTTACGGACGCCTTCAATCTGGCCCTGGAGACGGGCCGCTATGACTTGTACGCCGGTTTCCTGCGGTCCAATCTGGAACGTGACGCCGTGAAGGTCATTAAATTCGGCAAATTCGACGTGTCCATGTATGACCAAAGCCCGTATCTCATGCGCGCCAATGAACTGTACCAGCTCATCAGCAAGGTGGGGGCGGAAACCATTCAGGAGCAGCTCAAGGAGAGTTCCCCCAGATATTTTTATCCGTGGCTTTTTTCAGACCCCTCCGACCCTCTGCGGCTCTTCCTGCGCACGATGGCGCGGGAACAGACTCCCAGGGAGGAATGGGGAGGCATCCTGCGGAAGTGGGCGGAGTTCTGGATGAAAACCTCCGCCATGCCCCGGAGCAAGTATTCCTCCCTGGCGCTGGCCTGCGCCATGCTGGACCCCCGCATCGCCTCCAGTCCGTCCAGGCTGCGGGCCTCTTCTTCCACCAACATTTCCACTACTCCCCTGACGCTGGAACAGGTGTTCGAGTACTTCGTGGAGATGGATGAAGCCCATGAACTTCTTACGGATATTACCAAATTAAGCCCTTCCGAGCTGCTGTTCGTGGTGGACGTGCGCCTGCCGAGGTCGGAGATGGACTGGGCGCGCAAGAAGGTGCGCCTTACCCGGAAGGGCTGGGGCGGTGCCTATTCCATGATCCGCTACCGGATGGACCGCGCCGCCCTGGGCAAGGATCCTTACACGAATTACACCTTCCAGGAGATTCTGGATGAAGGCGGCATCTGCATGGACCAGGCCTATTTTGCCGTGAATACCGCCAAATGCAACGGCATTCCCTCCGCCTACGTCACCGGGGACGGCAACCGCGGCCCGCACGCCTGGATCAATCTGCTGACGACGGACGAAACCTGGCAGTCCTATGGCGGGTATGGGTACAATACGGGGCATTTTTCCCATCCGCACAACCGCAAGTCAAAGCATGAATCCACTCTTCTACAGGGCATGGACAAGAAGGTGAACGGCTCCCGGCTGGACACCTCCCTGGATTACCTTTCCCTGGCGGACCTGTTTGAAGAGATGCAGAAGCCGGATTGCGTCCGGGTGATGCTGGAAGCCGCCACGCAGGCCACCCCCGGAAGCCCTCTGGGCTGGGAACGCCTGATCGCGCTGATGAGCCGTCCGGAAAGCGGCACGAAGCTGGAGGAATGGGATGTGCTGGTGACCATGATCAAGCGCAAGTTCCGCTCCCGGCCGGATTACCTGGCCATGGCCGCCCGCGTGGAGGATGAATACATTTTCCCCATGAGGGACGCCTCCACCAACAAGCGCAATGTGGCCCGGGACCTGAAAAAGCTGGAAAAGGAGACGGACGAGGGCCGCAGCGATCTGACTTCCGCCGCCATCAAGCGGCAGGCGGACATCCTGATGGAGAACGGGGACAAGGCCGGCGTGGCTTCCCTGTACCGCAAGTCCATGAAGGATTACGCGCGCCGCGCGGAAGTGTTCGAGGCGCTGATGGGGCAGTATTACCGGTATGTCTCCCAGGAGCCGGAGGCCGTTCTTCAGCTCGCCAAGGAGGCGGAATCCTCCTACAACCGCTATATCCGAACCAAGTCGGACGACTACTTCAAGGTGAAGAAGGAGGTTGCCATCCAGAGGAAGATAGCCGGATATTATGAAAAGGGTGGCAATGAAAAGAAGGCCGCTTCCCTGCGCAAGGACGCGGAGAAGCGGGAGAAGAACAGCAAGAAGGGCATCCGGGAGGAGGGATAGCCCGGCAGGCCGCCTGCGGCCCCACCCATCATTTCCCCAGGCGCGCGGCCCTGGCCGCCTCCGGCTGCGGCATACCCGTGGAATGAACGTTTTTAGGCTGGAATGCTGTCTTATCTTCAACTAATACATGACCTATATGGCAAGAGAACCTTACGCGAACTTCTGGCCCAAAGTGGCGGATACCGCTTTTGTGGCGGAAAGCGCCGACCTGATCGGAGATGTCACCATTGGAGAGCACGCCAGCATCTGGTACCACACCACGCTGCGCGCGGACATCAACAAGATCGTCATTGGAGATTACTCCAATATCCAGGATAATAGCTGCATCCATCTGGCGGACGACTTCGGCTGCTATGTAGGCAAGTACGTGACCGTGGGCCACGGCGTGATTCTGCACGCCTGCACGGTGGAGGACAACTGCCTGATCGGCATGGGGTCCATCATTCTGGACGGCGCGGTCATCGGCCAGGGATCCGTAGTGGGCGCGGGCGCGCTGATCACCAAGGGCACCGTCATTCCGCCCAATTCCCTGGTGCTGGGGTCCCCCGCCAAAGTGGTGAAGGACCTGGGCCCGGAATCCGCGGATAATAACCGCAAGTGGGCGGAGAAATACGTCAAGGTCGCTGCCCGGTATACGGAGCGAGTCATCAATCCCGGTTTTTAACATTTGATTTCCGCACGCCATGCCGGATGAAAAGCTGATCACCCTGGAACCGTACGCCCTGCTCTATACCCGGGCCGGGGCAGGTGTGTGCCTGCGTGATCCGCTGACCGGCAAGGCGGGCGTTATCTTCATGGAGCTGGCGGACGGCATGGCGCTGGAGCGCAGCCTGAACGGGGAACGCCCGGTGCGGCCGGACACGTCCTCCCTGCTGTCCCATTTTTTATCCGCCATGGAGTGCCGGGTGAGGCTGGTGCTCATCAATGGCCGCAAGGATGAAGTTTTTTACGCCCGCGTGGCGGTGGAGGCCGCCAACGAGGTCATGGACAAGCTGGTGGAGCTGGACGCCCGCCCGTCGGACGCCCTGATGATTGCGGCCCAGTTCGGGACCGGAATCAAGATTGTTCCCGCCGTCTGGGAAAGCATGGAGAACATCCTGCCCCAGCTGGAACAGCTGGACGCGGATTCCCCGGACAGCCGCGCGCCGGTGTATGTGGGAGAGCCGTAGGAACGGCGCTTCCGGCTGCCGGACCTTTTCCCGCCTCCCGGGCACGCCATCCGGCGCGGCGGCGGCTTGAGGAACCGTCTTCCGGTTTGCCGCCCGGAGGCATGATTGCGGCATAAGATTTTCCGGTCCTTGGGCATACCTACTTTTTACAAAAAAAACTTGCTAAGGCGCCGGAATCCCTATACATTCGCCGCACATCACTTCAAGTGGGTAGATTCCCGAGCGGTCAAAGGGGGCAGACTGTAAATCTGTTAGCATTCGCTTTCGAAGGTTCGAATCCTTCTCTACCCACCACTTTTACTTTCATAACGCGTTCTCCGGAAGAACGCGTTTTTTATTGTTTCCGCGGTTGCGGGTTCGTGATGTTCAACGGGAAAAGGGAATCGCCGCCCTGTAGGAGAAGCAGGAAACGAGCATGCGCTCGGAGGATGGGGAGGCGGATGACTTGTTCAGCCTATCGACAAGGCGCGCAGGACATGTTAGATATTCTCTCTTGCCGATTTTTCATCTCTGCCGTTTATTGACATGTTGACCACGCTGCTCATTCTGGGAGTATCCGCCGTTTTGTTCGTCCAGGGGAGAATCCGTTCAGATATTGTCGCGCTGTGTTCCCTGCTGTGCCTGATCGTGTTCGGGATTTTAAGCCCGGAGCAGGCGCTTTCCGGCTTTTCCAACTCCATCGTAGTCATGATGGTGGGGCTTTTCGTGGTGGGGGGAGCCATTTTCCGGACGGGACTGGCCAAGATGCTGGGCGGCAGGATCATGAAGCTGGCCGGCAAGAGCGAGCTGCGCCTGCTGGTGCTGACCATGCTTGTCACGGCGGGTATCGGAGCGTTTGTCAGCAATACGGGAACGGTGGCGCTGATGCTGCCCATTCTGGTGAGCCTGGCCGCGGACGGCGGCATCCAGACGAGCCGCCTGCTTATGCCCATGGCGTTTGCCAGCAGCATGGGCGGCATGCTGACGCTGATCGGCACGCCCCCCAACCTGGTCATCAACAACCAGCTTCAGGAGGCGGGAATGGAGGGGCTGGGCTTTTTCTCGTTCACCCCCATCGGCCTCGTCTGCATCGTGACGGGCGTCCTGCTGCTGATTCCCCTGAGCAGGAAGTTCCTGGGCCGTCATGACGACAAGACGGAACACGAGGCCAAGGGCAAGTCCCTCAGCCAGTTGATAGACGAGTACCAGATCATCAGCAATCTTTACCGTCTCCGGGTGCTGGAGGATTCCGCCCTGACGGAGAACCCCCTGCACGACCTCCAGATACCGGACCGCTACCACGTGAACATCGTGGAAGTGCGCCGCAGGCATTCCAGTCGGCATTCCTTCCTGCAAACGGTCAGCCAGACCATGGCGGGCTCGGACACGCGGGTGGCGCGGGGAGACGTCATTTACGTGATGGGGGAGTTTGAGGACGTGGACCGTTTCGCCCGGGAATACGGGGCGGTGATGATTAACCGGAAGACGTCGGAAGATACGGATTCCCTGCTGAAAAGCAAATTGAAGTTTGACGAGATAGGCATTGCGGAGATGCTGCTCATGCGCAACTCGGACCTCATCAACATGCCCGTGAAGTCTTCCGGGCTCCGCGCCAAGTACGGGGTCAACATTCTGGCCATCCAGCGGGACAACCATTACATTTTCCACAATTTGAAGGATGTGAAGCTCCAGTACGGGGATACGCTGCTGATTCAGGGAACCTGGGCGGATATTGCGCGCCTGAGTGAGAAAACCTTTGAATGGGTCGTGGTGGGCCAGCCGCTGGCGGAGGCGTCCAAGGTGACCCTGACGCACAAGGCCCCGCTGGCCGCTGGCATCATGCTGCTGATGATTGCGGCCATGGTGTTCAACTGGGTGCCCGCGGTGGCCGCGGTGCTGATCGCCGCCGTCCTGATGGTGCTGTGCGGATGCCTGCGCAACGTGGAGGAGGCGTACCGGACGATCAACTGGGAGAGCATCGTGCTGATTGCCGCCATGCTGCCGATGTCCGTGGCGCTGGAGAAGACCGGCACCTCGGAGGTCATCTCCCACGGCCTGGTGGCCGGCCTGGGGGGATTCGGGCCGTTCGCCCTGATGGCGGGCGTTTATTTCACGGCCTCCCTGCTGACCATGTTCATCAGCAATACGGCCACGGCGGTGCTGCTGGCTCCCATCGCCCTGCAATCCGCGGTGAGCATGGGCATCAGCCCCTATCCGCTGCTGCTGGCGGTTTCCGTGGGCACCAGCATGTGTTTTGCCTCTCCCTTTTCCACGCCGCCCAATGCCCTGGTCATGCCGGCGGGCAAGTACACGTTCATGGATTACGTGAAGGTAGGGGTTCCCCTCCAGGTGATCATGGGGCTGGTCATGGTGGTGGTGATCCCTCTGTTTTTCCCGTTCGTGAAAGCCTAGGCCGGAGAGCCGTTCACGAGGCGGAAAGGGCGCATGGCAGTGTAATTTACATGCATTACTAAAAAAAGAGAGACAAGGGAAGCGCGTGGGAGTAGAAGAGGATTGTTTAAGAACCCCCATTTAATGATGAAGTACTTGCTTATTATTATGGCCGCTGCGTTCGCCATGCCCTCCATGGCGGAGGAAGACGCTCCCAAGAGAATGACTTCCGCGGAAAAGAAGGCCGCCCTCCTTGAAAAGTATGATACCAATAAGGACGGCAAGCTGGATTCCGAGGAGAAGACCAAGATGAAGGAGGACCTGAAGAAGCAGAAGGAGGAGGAACGGGCCAGGAAGCACGCCTCCCGCAAATCCGATTAAGGTTTTACGGCTTCGTTGACAATCTGTTTTTCAGACGGCTTGAACCGGGTTCAGGCTGGAGGGAGAACGTATGCCTGTTAAAGCGATGAGATACGGAATTTGGACCAGATGGGCCGCTGCGGCCGTGTTTGCCTCCCTGGCTGCATGTACGGCGGAAGAATGGGCCCAGTTTAACAAGGAGATGGAGCAGAATCAGCGGGCCGCCGCCGAACGCCGGGTCAAATACCGCAAGATCAGGGTCCAGTGCTCCGACTGGGAGATGGCGGATACGGCTGCCGCCTCCCTCTCGTCCAAGGGATTCCGGGTCATGTACCCCGGAGAAGACGGCTACGGAGCCGTGGCGACCGTCAGCAAGACGGCGCAGGAGCATGTGCTGATTCGCAACGGGAATTATTTCACCACGCTGCCCGGTCCCAATACGCGGCCCGGCTACAGGACGAAGGTTACCGTGACCGTGCATAATCTGGCGGGCAGGAAGCTGGCTGAATACCAGGGGGAAAGCGTTCCTTCCGAATCCTTCCACCGCATGGAGGCGGCCCGGTCCGCCTGCCGCAAGGCCATCGGCAAAATGCCGTCCAGCACTTCCATTTACTGGTAGGGGGGGAGTTTTGGCCCTTATCCTGGGGACGGCAGCCGGGCTACACTCCGGCTCCGGTCCCGCGCCTGCCGCGTGACCTGATTTTATAGGCCAGCGTATCCGCCAGCTCCCGGAGGGCGTTGAGCGGGTTTTTCCGCAGGACGTGGCGCCCTTTCAGCGTGGCGCCGGGCCGGACGGTTCCCGTTCCCCGGTGGTTGTGGATGACGGCGGCTGTCTGGGCGAACATGTTGTACTTTTCCAGCACCAGGCGTCTAGCCTCGCGAATGGCGGGAAGCCGCTTTTCGTATTCCCCGCCGTCCATGGCCTTGCGGATAATTTCAAAGGCTTTTTGCGGATCGTCCAGGGGGATGGGGATGAAGCTTTCCTGCGGGAAGCATTCCGTCGCCAGCGGGTCCCCGGCGTAAAAGGGAAGGGTCATGGCGACGAAGGCGTCGGACAGTTTTTCCGTCCAGTGATGGGGTTCCAGATGGTTTTCCACGCACAGATGGTACTTGTAGCCGTCCATGGCGACGGTTTTGTTTTCTATTTCCTGAATGCCATGCCCGAACCAGTCCAGCTCCGGCAGGCGGTCCGCCAGGTAGCGCGTGAGGTCATAACGCATTTTATGCATGGTATGCGTGTGCTGCTTGGCGGAACAGATGGTGGAAAGCATCTTGGTTTTCGGAAATTCCGTCTGGTCCAGAATCTCCTGCATGGGCTTGATGTACAGCCATTCCAGGCATCCGCGGCCCAGGGTATGGTTGGGGTGCGGGAGGTCCCGGACGGAGTGGGTAGTCAGCACGGTGCCGAACTGGCCGGTGTATGCCCGGCTGTAGATTTTAATGGAAGGGGGTTCCACCGTGATCAGGATGGTCTGGTCCGGGGGACAGAGCAGGGGTTCCGTTTCATCCTTGATGGTGCCTATGGAGTTCCTGGGGAATTCATCGTATACTAGTACCCAGTCATAGTCCGTCATGGCGGCGTCCGTGCAGAACAGGCAGTCGCCCCACAGCAGGGATTCCGTTTTATCCGGGGAGGCCTTGGTGGATTTTCTGATGACCTTGATGCGTATGGGGCGGGAGGAATCCGTCATGGGAATGGAGGCGTTGAAGCGGCGCGCGGGCTTTCCGCCGTACGTCGGGCAACCCGTCCGGAAGCATCGCGGCGGCGGCGCTGCATGACGTCAGTGTAGGGGGCCTTCCTTCCTTGTCAATGTCAAAGGATTGGGCGTTTTTCCGTGCGGAGCTTCCGTCAGTTGGACACCGTGCTTTCCATCCCCGGAAAAAGCTGGTCGAGGATGCCGGAAACCATTTTCCTGGAACCGTAGGGGGAAAGGTGGTTGTCGTCACAGTACATCAGGTGCCCCTCGTCTTCTTCCAGCCACCGCCCGTTTTTATGGAAGGCGCCGTGCAGCGGGATAAAGCGGCACAGGCCCGTGGATTCCATGTGCTCCAGCAGGGCGAATACGGGGCGCTGCCGCGTGATGAAGTCTCCGCCCAGCAGGCGGTCCGCGCGGTTGGCGTTCAGCAGCGCATTGCGCCGCATGAGTTTGCGCGGGCCGAAGGTCCATTCAGGCACGGGACCCAGCAGCACGATTTGCTTGCCGGCCTTGCGAAGGCGTGCGCAGGTGTGGAGCAGGCCGTCCGCAACCAGTTGTTTCAGGCGCATGTCCCGGTGGCTGTTGACCAGTTCAATCCAGCGGTTGTGGATGAATACGGTGTGTATCTGGGGAGTGTTTTCCAGCCAGTCCAGAATCAGGTCCATGTTGTGCTCCCAGTGCGGGTACATCATGCGCAGCAGCGTGAGGGAATCCGCGTCTCCGGACTCGGAAATGCCGCTCAGGGGGCATAGCCGCGCCCGGTAGAACAGGCCTGACCGGTTGAGGAGCCGGGCGGCGTCGTCAAAGCCCGGAGAGCTGGCCATGGCATGGCTGTCTCCCATAAGCAGGAAGGAAGGGGGCTGCCCGGTTTTACCCAGCAGTACAAAGGGGTAGTCCGTCACGTCTCCCAGCTCCGGATGATGGGGCTGGATGGCGTTTCCCTTTTCCACCACCGCACGGTCAGGGGGCGTGATGCCGAAGGAGGGCGGGAAGGCCGGCCCCTTCCAGTATTCCGGGAATGATATGTTGTTGGCGGCCACGTGCCAGTAGTCCCGTGCGCCGTCCGTCCATTTGAGCCATTCTCCGGCAAAATCCAGCGTGAGGCACCCTGCCGCCGTGAGCAGGAACGCTTTTGCGGGCTTCCGCCATGCGGCGGCTGTCCTGAAGGGGGTTTCCACGAATTTCCAGGAAAGGAAACCGAGAAGAAGGGAGAGAAGGAACATGCCCGCATAGTCCCGCGGACCGCATTCATTGAAGCAGAAGTAGGTCCAGTACACGATGACGGGCCAGTGCCACAGGTACAGGGAGTAGGAGATTTTGCCGATGCCCGTGCTGAGCGGATGCCTGAGGATGCGCCCGGACCAGCCGTGGCTTCCGTAGCGGATCAGAAGGGCCGCCCCCGCGACGGAAGGAATGGCCGTATAACCCGGAAAGGGCGTGGAGGAGGAATAACAGGCAAAGGGGAGCAGAATGCCGGCCCACCCCGCCAGCCGCAGCCAGCGTATTCCCCGGCCCTGTTCCGTAGCGGCGGGAGCCAGGGCCAGGAGACAGCCTGCCAGGAGTTCCCAGGCGCGGCAGTGAAGCAGGTAAAAGGCCTTGTTATGCTCCAGATTCCCCATGTGGTAGACGGCGGCGAACAGGGAGAGCGCCAGGGCTCCGCAGAGAACGGGCTTGACGGCGTTTTTCCTGAATTTCCAGAGCAGCCACAGGGCGAGCGGAATCGTCAGGTAGAATTGCTCCTCCACGCTCAGGGACCACAGGTTCAGCAGCGGGTTTTCTTCTGCGGCCGGGCTGAAATAGTTTCCTGCGGTCCTGCTGAAATAAATGTTGGTGATGAAGAGGGCGCTTGACCTCACGGTGCGCCCCAGGGTCCGCAGGTCGTCGCAGGCCAGCACCACGCACCCGAAGGCCAGCACGACCGCAATCAGGCAGAAATAGGCGGGCATGATGCGCCTGATTCTCCGGTAGTAAAAGGAGGACAGGGAGAAGTTCCCTTCCTTCAGGCTGCGGACAAGGCCGCTGCCGATCAGGTAGCCGGAGATGACGAAGAAGATGTCCACGCCCGTGTACCCTCCCGGGCAGATCCATTCCTGCAAATGGTACAGGACGACGGCCAGCACGGCAAAGGTGCGCAGGCCGTCGATGTGCGGAAAGTAGGTTCCGTGGGCGGCATTTCCGGCCTGATGGAGGGAAGGTGAACAAAAGTTTTCAGAAAGGCATTTGTTCATGAGGCGGAAAGAAGGCAAATACAGGGATGGGGGAGAAAGTGAAGAGGAAGCGAGAGAAGCCGGGATGGAGTTGAACTGTCCGGGAGCCTGGGTCAGTGGCGCAGGCGGTTCTTCAGCCGCCGCCATGCCAGGCGCAGCCTGTGGCCGCGTTTTAAAAAGCGCTGGTAGTAGGCAATCCATGTGCCGTCCCCCTTGCGGCGCGCTTCTTCCGGAGACTGGTCGAATATCCGGTAGAGTTTGGCTGTTTCACGTTCCGTTTCTTCCAGGAAGAGGGCTTCCTGTTCCAGGGTTTTCCAGGGGCGGGACATGATTTCACACCACAGGCCGTCGTCTTTGTCCACTTTCTTCACGTAGGCCGCGGCGTCGTCCAGGGTGGGGAAGTCGTGGCAGTTGATGAACGCGGCGGAGTTGAATTCCCTTCCGATGTCCGGATTGCCCCAGTAAATGGGGATGGTGCCCGCAAGCATGCTGGTGACGATTTTCTCGCTGGTGTAGCCGGGGTACCAAGCGTTTTCAAAGGCAATGGAGAATTTGTACGGCTTTTTCATCCGGATGGAGGAGGCGTACCAGTCTTCCGACCGGTGGCCGTCGCCCGGCGTGTTGTTGAGGTGGGGCCCCAGGGAGTTGACGAACCGGACGGAGGAGAGCTTGTGAAAAATGGCGTCCCGGTTGGGATGGGATTTGCGGTTGGCGTAAATGAAGTTGCAGAAGCCCGTTTTGGAGGCCAGGAGGGCGCGGACGTCCAGGCCTGCCTTGCCGCCGTGCACTTCCTGCAAATGGTGGCGCAGGAAGGGGAGTTTGACGGTGCGGTCGCTTCCGGGCACCGCATCCAGCCCGATGTAGTAGTCAAACAGCATGAAGTCCGGCGCGATGGCTTCATGGCAGCCGTACATGACGGTGATATGGCCGGGGGCCCGTTCCAGAAAATCGTAAAACGCTTCCCGGTTGACGTAAAACCAGGGGGTGGCGATCAGGTAGTCGAAGTCGGAATCGTCTTCCACCACGCGGTAACGGTCTTTCAGGAGCTGGTAAATGCCTTCCCTGCCGAAATCCGGAGTGGACTGTAAAAAGGAGATTTTAAGCGTTTTCATGGGAGAAGGCGGGTCGGAGTGGTTGAGAGTGTATGGGGCGGCTCTTTCTTGTCAATGACAAAGGCAGGGGCCGGCCGGGCGTGTTGGGGGAAGGTTGCCCGGCGGTTAAACATCAGCCTTTTTCACCCTTCGCGACGGTATTCCCGGAGCGTTTCTTCATACAGGGCGGCGTGCCGCGCGGCAATGACGGGGTAGGAAAACGTTTGTTCGGCGTGTTGGCGGCCTTCCTCCGCCAGGGCCAGCAGGAGCTTTCCGTCCCGGATGAGCCGTTCGCAGTGGCCTGCCATTTGATTCAGGTCTCCCTGGGGAGCCACCAGCCCCGTCCTGCCGTCCAGGACCACTTCCGGAACTCCGCCCGTCCGGAAGGTGACGGAGGGGGTCTTGCAGGCCATGGATTCCAGAGCTACGTTGGAAAGGACGTCCTGAAGCGTGGGATTCAGGAAGATGTCCGCCGCGCTGTAAAGCCCGGCCAGCTTGTTCATGTCCGTAATGAAGCCGGCATTTGTGCTGGGGAAGGGGAATTCCACGTTCTTTTCCTGGTTGCCGAAGAGCAGCAGATGAAGGTTCCTGTGCCCGCGCCGGTACAGTTCCTCCAGCACCAGGGGGATGAAATGGCCTCCCTTGACCGGATTGAACAGGCCGGTTGCGCCGCAGGCAATGACAAAGGCTCCGGACGGGATGCCCAGGGCCGCACGGATGGCCTCCCGGTCTTCCGCCGGGCGGAAGAGGTCCGTATCCACGGGGTTGTAAATCTGGACAATCCTTCTTCCGGGGAACATGCAGCCTTTTTCCACTTCCCTTTTCAGCCAGAGGGAGGGCGTCACCAGCGTCAGGGACGGTATGCGGGCGAAGGAGCGGCGCTTGCGGGAGAACAGCCACGCCGGAAGGCCGCGGAAGAGGCGGGGAGTGCCGAGCTGGGGGCAACTGCCGCGGCATTCGTCCCGGAATCGGTCGCAGTCCATGGTGCAGTGGCACCCCGCGGTGCAGGCAAACATGTCGTGCAGCGTATAGACCAGCGGGCGGCGGATGTGGCTCAGCCGCGTGAAATCCACCGTTCGGCCGCCTATCCAGTGCAGGTGCACCAGGTCGGCTTTCTCCATCTGGGCGGTGTCGAACCCCATGCCCAGCACGTTCAGGGAGAAGGGCAGGTCCCTCCTTCTTTCCGGCAGCAGGGCGTCAAATCCATGCGCCAGATGGCGGCGCAGCGCGTCCGTAGCTCTTCTGGCGGCGGATCTGCTGATTTCCAGGCCGTCTATTCCCTTGCGCCTCCTGAGCAGAAGGACGGATTCCATATCGGAAATATTCCGGTTCAGGGCATCATTCAACCGGTAGGGAGCGGAGCTGGCCGATACGCTGTGGGAGACTTGGAATACTGTCCTGCGTTGAGGAGAAGTCACATAGGGGAGTATGAGGATTAGGAATCCGGCGTCAAGCCTGCAAATCTGAAAGAAAAACGTTTTGGGAAGATTTCGCTTGCCGTTATTCCGTGAACCGGCAGACGCTGGCCCTGATGTCAGGGAGGCTTCTTCTTTCAACAAGAAGCAGGGGAAGCTGGCTCACGGAGGGGCCGCGGCTGTGAAAGGATATTTTGATTGACGGTGTTTTGCGGCTTCGGCGCCTGGGAGCGGAAGATTTCTGGCTATAATAGATATAACTCATTGTATATAATAGTATAAATAATATTAAATAGCCGTTGCTGCGTTCCGGAGGCGATAGGTATCAGGGCCGGGAGGCCGTGGCTCCCGGGAGGTACGCGACCATGAAAGGGAGATGGGGAGAATGTTGATGGAGCGGCAATTGGACCATCCCGGAGGGGGGAAAAGGAGAGCTTTTCCGAGCTGTGGCATCCTTACCGGATTCCTAATCCGCCCTTTTTGGCGGGAAGAAGAAGTTGCCTGCATTTTTGCAGCCAGCCTTTTTTTGCGGTCCGCGGGATTCCCATGTCGCGCCTGTCCTGGAATGGAAAGGAGGAAAGCTGTTCCCAGTCCTCCGCATAGGTTTCCGTACCGTCCAGGGCGGTGATGCCCTGCAGCTTGCACAGGATGGAGAAGATGCTCTGGTCATACCGGTTTTCTACAAAGCCCGGCAGGTTGGGAGAGGCGGAGGGAGAATTGTCCGCCAGGTGCAGATGGTCGTAAAAGACATGGAGCCAGTCCCGGATCAGGTTTTCCGTGACCGGGTTCTTTTTCAGAAAGACGTGCCCTCCCGCAATTTGCTGGGTGTGCGTGACATGGACGTCTTCCCCGGAAACGCCGAAGTGGCGCAGGATGTCCCCCTTGGTCCATTTGTATTCCGGCTGCCCGTTGGTGAAAACCAGCATGCCGCGGCTGTCCCGGTCCAGCATGTCCACATATTCCCGGAAACGCTTCGCTCCGTTAATGTTGATATGGCAGCCTGCATCCAGGTACAGGAGGCGGTCGCCTTCCTGCATGTCCTGCAGGACGTGGTGGATGGACCAGGGTTTCCAGGACCAGTACCCGAATCCCCGGCAGGACGGCGTCAGGTATTTGCCCATGCGGCCGGTGAATTCCGCGGAAAGGTCATGTTCCGTGAACAGCGTGATCTCATCGAAAAAATCCAGCGCTTCCGCCTGCCTGCCCAGCCGTTCCAGGGCGGCCGCCATGCGGGAGTCTGCGAATGAGAGAAAGCGGTTCATTGTCCGGAAGGTAGGGATAAGGCAATTTACAGGGAAGGCGGCGATGTGTCAAACGGCTCTTCCGGCGAGGCGTTTTTCCCTTGGGAACCGTTGGAATGCGCTTGGGAAAAATGTTCCGCGAGCATTCTTTTGCAGGAATAATAGCGTCCCTTCTGTCCGGGAAGCAGGGAACAGGCCGCCAGCAGGATGCGGCCCCAGCCGTTGGATGGCGGCTGCGCCGAGTTCAGCAGGTCCACCAGTTGCCTGTCCCGGCCCGGCAGGACGGAGAGGAACCGAGCCCCTTCCGCGTTCCGGTAGAACAGGTGCCACCAGTCCAGCAGGGACTGTTGCTGAACGGCGGTCATCTGGTGGAAAAGAGGATGCTTGGAAACGAAGAAAGGCCTGATTTTCCGCACGCCGTAGGCGAACAGGCCTTCATTCTGCCATCCGTGTTCCTTCCAGTAGTCCACGATGTACAGCAGACGCTGGAATTCCTGCACGCATTTGAAGTAGGTGGGGTCATTGCAGCGGCGGGAAAGGGAACCGCTCCGCATGAGGCGGTAGTAATACAGGCAGTCCGGAATGAACAGGAGGCGGGAGGCGTGGGGGACGGCCATCAGCCGGAAGGTTTCATCCTCCGCGCCGGATTTCAGGTTCACATTGAAGCGGAGGCGGTGGGCGTCCAGCATGCTTTTCCGGAACAGCTTGCTCCATACGCAGATGTCCATTTTCCCCCAGATGGAGTCCCGGAAGAAGCTGGCCGGGGAGGCGTCCTTTTCAAAATGCCAGGAGGGCGACCTCCTTCTGGCCTCAATGAGCCGGTCCGACGAGTCCTCGAAGACATGGTTGCCGCACTCCACGATGTCCGCATCATGTTCCAGGGCCGCGGAAAAAAGGCGGGAGTACATTTCCGGGTCCACGTAGTCGTCCGGGTCCGCAAAGCCGACGTAAAGGCCCCGCGCCGCATCCAGCCCCGCGTTCCTTGCGGCGGAAACGCCCGCGTTCTGCTGGTTCAGAAGGATGATTCTGCCGTCCTTTTCCTTCCAGCGGAGCAGGTGCGCCCAGGTATCGTCCATGGAGCCGTCATTGATGCAGATGATTTCAATGTTCCGGAGGGTCTGCCGAACCAGGCTGTCCAGACAGTCGTCCACATAAGCGGCTACATTGTAGCAGGGAACGATGATGGAAACGTCGGGACGCATAAGCTTATAATGTATGTAACGGATTTACAATCCGTGGTCAATGATAATTTTTGCAAGATAAATATTACCGAAGGTTTTTAACGTTGTCAGCATGAAAAGAGGGGATGAAGGCCGGGGATTCCGCGGGATGCGCGGGGATTGCGTTCCAACGGTTTTCCGCATGGTCCGGCCAGGGGTTGGAGTATCCGGATTGTAAATTCGTTGAGAATTTGGAGTCCGGGAACGCCTCAAATGGCAGTTGCCTAGGGCCGGGTGGATGTGGTACAAAAGGCCGTACAACTTCTTCATTTATTCTTCTCTTATGATTATTGTCACGGGTGGGGCCGGCTTCATCGGCTCAAACATTGTCGCCGCTCTGGAAAAGGCCGGTAAAAAGGATCTTGTGGTGGTGGATGAGCTGGGCTCTTCCGACAAGTGGAAAAACATCGCCAAGAGAGAGCTGTGCGCCGTGATTCCTCCGGAGGACATGCTTGACTACATGGAGGCGCATGCGGAGGAAATTGAGGCCGTCATTCACATGGGGGCCATTTCCGCCACCACGGAGACGGACGCCGATCTGATCATCCGGACGAATTTCACGCTGAGCTGGCGCCTGTGGGAGTTCTGCGCCCTGTACGGCAAGCAGTTTATTTACGCCTCTTCTGCGGCCACGTACGGGGACGGCTCCATGGGGTTTGACGATGACTCCTCCCTGGAGCACGTCAATGCCCTGCGCCCCCTGAACGCGTATGGCTGGAGCAAGGCCCTGTTTGACCGCAAGGTGGCCCGGGAGGTGAAGGAAGGGCGGCCGGTTCCTCCCCAGTACGCCGGGCTCAAGTTTTTCAACGTGTACGGCCCCAATGAATACCACAAGGGGGGGCAGAAGAGCGTGGTGGCCCACATTTTCCCCCAGGTGAAGGTGAATGAAACGGTGAAGCTGTTCAAGTCCTACCATCCCGACTACCGGGACGGCTGGCAGCTCCGGGACTTCGTGTGGGTGGGTGACTGCGTGAACGTGGTGCTCTGGCTGCTGGACCATCCGGAGGTGAGCGGATTGTTCAATGTGGGGTCCGGGGAGGCGCGCTCCTTCTACGATCTGGCGAAGGCGGCGTTCAATGCGCTGGGGCTCCAGGAAAAGATCGCCTACCGGGAGATGCCTGAAGAACTCAAGGGCAAGTACCAGTATTATACGCAGGCGGACCTTTCCAGGCTGCGCGCCGCCGGCTATGCAGCTCCCATGACTTCCCTGGAGGACGGCGTGCGCCAGTACGTGCAGAAGTATCTGGACAGGGAGGACAGCTACGTTTAACCCGCATTCCTTTTTCCGCCCATGCCCGCACAGCGCATTCTGATGATCAAGCACGGCGCCCTTGGCGACGTGGTGCTTGCCATGGGGACGATGAAGCGGCTCCGGGAGCTCCATCCGGAGGCGCATATCACCCTGATGACCATGGGGATGTTTGTTCCCATGGCGGAACAGCTCGGGGTGTTTGACGATTTCATTGTGGACAACCGCCTGCCCTACCGGAAGCTGGGCGCCACGTGGGGGGCCATCCGTTCCATCGTGAAAGGGAATTTTGACGTGGTGTACGACCTCCAGGAATCTTCCCGCACCAGGAAGCGTTATTATCCCGCCGTGCGCTTCCTGCTGGACCATGACATGGACTGGGTGGCCTGCAATTCCGGGGAACGGCGAAGGCTGCTGAAAAAAGGCGGCTTCCGGTTTGGCAGGGTGGTGAAGGAGCCGTTCCACCTGGAACGCGTCCTGACGGACCTCTCCTTCATGCACGGGGAAGGGCTGCATTTTGACGAGCTTCCGGAACGCTACGTGATGATGATTCCGGGCTGTTCCCCCAGCCATCCCTACAAGCGCTGGCCCGTGGAGAATTTTTGCGCCCTGGCTCGGCGCCTGGCGGAAAGGGGCATTTCCTCCGTCGTGATCGGCACCCGGGCGGAGGCCGCGGAGGTGGAGGCCATTGCCGCCAGCTCCCCCCTGGCCGTCAGTTTTCTGGGCAAGTCCACCCTGATGGATATTCCCCAGATGGCGCTCCGTTCCCTGGCCTGTGTGGGCAATGATACGGGGCCTACGCACATGTGCGCCTATGCCGGGGTCCCGGTGACCGCTATTTTCTGCCACCGGACGCGCAAGTCCGCCATTACGGCCCGGTGCATTTCCAACCTGATTTCCCCCGGCTCTATTGAGGAAATTACGGTGGACCAGGCGTGGTCCACGCTGGAGCCCTTCCTGCCCCCGCAGGAAGAGCTTGAACCTGCAAAAATGGCGGCCACTCCGCAGGCGTCATGACGGCTCCCGTGAAAATTTCCGTGCTGGTTCCGGTTTACAATGTGGAACCGTATCTGGCCCAGTGCCTGGAAAGCATCTGCGCACAGACGCTCCGGGAGCTGGAAGTGGTTTGCGTGGACGACGCTTCCACGGACGGGTCCCTGTCCATCCTGCGGGAGTTTGCGGAGCGGGACCAGCGGGTGAAAGTGGTGCAGGCCCCGGAAAACGGCGGCCTTTCCCGCACCCGGAACCTGGCGATGAGCTATGCGCAGGGAGAATACCTGGTGCTGGTGGATTCAGACGACTGGCTGGAAACGGATTTGCTGGAGGAGATGTACAGCCGTGCGAAGGCGCTGGACGCCGACAAGCTGGTGTGCGGGTTCCGGTATTATTATGAGTCCGACCCCGGAAGGGAGGACCGGTTCCTGCCGGAGGACATCGCGCCCCCCGGAAAGGGATGGATTCCCTGTACGCCGGAAACCATCGGTAAAATACACCATGGAGCGGGCGGCATGATGATACGGCGTTCCGTTGTGGAGGAGCATGGCATCCGGTTCCCCGAGGGCGTTGCCTGCGAGGACCTGTATTTCCACTATGTCGCCTTTCCGCGGTGCAGAAGGGTGTGTGTGGTCAGCAGGGCGGCATACGTTTACCGCAAGCGCGCCGGGTCCATCACCAGCGGCTTTGCGTCCGGCAGTTCCCTTCAGTCGCTGGATTACCTGACGGTGGCGCAACTGGTGCTGGAAGAGTGGAAACGAGCCGGAATCCTGGAGGAATACAGGACGCCTTTTCTGAAAATGCTGGTGATGGGCGTGCGGAATATCCGCAAGTACGCCCCCCATGCCGTCCAGAAAGAGGTCACCCGGAAAGTGTCCCGAATGCTCCGTGAAGAAAACCTGTACCGTCCCGGAGAGGAGGATTCCCGCCTGTCCCGCCGGGAAGAAAAACTGCTGAAAACCTGGCTGGCCGGAAAATCCGGCTTGGACTTTTCCTATTACTGGAAGAGAATGCGCAAAGCGGGCGCCCGGCTGCTGCGCCGCTGACACCACCCGAACGATCGACCGATGAAGAAGAATGAATTTGCCGTCGTCCTGGCCAGTGACAACCGGGGCATCCTGCCTTTGAGCGTTACCGTGTTTTCCCTGCTGAGCACCGCTGCTCCGGAAACCTTTTACAAGATTTACATCCTTTCCGACGGCATTGACGGGGAGAACCGGAACAGCATTGAGCGCCTGGCGGCCCCGTTTGAGTGCCGGTTGGAGTTCATAGACGTTTCCGGCATTCTGGAGGAGCACGACTTTCCCCATACGGAACAGTGGCCCGTGCCCGCCTGGGGCCGCGTGTTCATCCCGGAGTTATTGAAGGAGGAGCGGGGCAACATCCTGTATCTGGATATTGACGTTCTGGTTTGCCGGGATTTGACGGAGCTGTTCCGGACGGATATGTCCGGGAAGGCGGTGGGAGTGGTGTTTGAGAATTTTTCCAGGCCCGGTTCCCATTTCAACGAACGCCTGGAGATGCCGCTGACCTGCACGGGGTATTTCAATTCCGGCGTGCTGCTGATGAATGTGGACGTATTCCGGGAAAAGAACCTGGTCAGGGCCGTGCTGGATTATGCCGTCAGCCACCGGGACAGGCTGACCTGCCCGGACCAGGACGCGCTGAACGGCGCCCTGTGCGAGCTGACCGTGCCGCTGCATCCGCGCTGGAACTGGCATGACGGCCTGACGCGCCGCATCCTGAAGAACGACCCCAGGGAACGGTTCTGGCGAGGAGTGACGCCGCGCCAGGCGGTGGAAGCGGCGCTGGAACCGGGCATTCTGCATTACCAGGGGGTGCACAAGCCCTGGCGGTATAATTGGCGCTATGAAGGGGAACGTTACGAACGCGCCATGCGTGAAGCCGGGCTGCTGCATGGCCCGCTGCCCGGAAGAACCCTCCCGGCCATCCTGAAAAAGCACCTTTACAGGCCTGTTTACCGGATGACCAGGAATAAAATTCTCAGGCTTCAAAAGCAGTTTGAGAAGGAGGATGGCACATGCTCCTGAAGCCGGATGCGGGTTAATGTTCCTGTTCTATTCTGGACTGGATATCACGTAAAACCGCCCGGTAATACTTCTCGTAATCCGTACCTTTCGCGTTTTTTCCGGGAGGCGTGGGCGAAGAAGAGCAAACCTCCACATCAAATTCTTCCAGAAGGGCTTTCATGGCTTTGGCGGGCTGGCCGTAGAAAACGATGCGGTTTTGAATGCAGCGCGCCTTTTTTGAATCGCGCAGCCATCGTGACCGGAGGTTCAGGATGTACAGCAGGTCTATTTCTTCCGAAGAAAGATTCAGCCCCATGATGTAAACGTTGGAAAAGAAAAACAGGTCAATCCATGATTCCTCCAGTTGAAGCTGCGGCTTGCGCAGCTTTTCCGGGATGCCCGCTATTTCTTTTTTCTGTTTTTGGACCCAGTAAGTGTAGGTTCCCTTTAAATAGCTGTCAATTTTACCGATGCAGCCGCAATAGTGCTCATACCCGTATTGAATCGTGAAGGAGGAGGGTTTTTCATTATAGGTGCCGTGAATGTTCCAGATGCGGAGGGAGCGGCGTTCCTTCTCCATGCAGACATGGCGGCGGATGCTGTATTTGGTTTCCGAATTCCGGCGCTGGCTTGTCTTGTAATGCTGTGATTCCAGGATCTGCACCAGGAACGTGTCGTAATTGGTGGTCAGATAGTCGTCTATTGGAAGGGCGGCAAGCTGGTGTAAAACGGAGCCGGGATATTTCTGCGGGGTGAACTCTTCCAGTTTCTTCTTGAGCCGGTCACGCACATCGGAGGATACTTTGCCCATGTCGGCTTCCGGATGCCGTTTTTGTTTTTTCAGGATCAAATACTCGTAAATCAGGGGAAAAGGCAGATAATCCCCCTGGTCCCTGAACGGGCAATAGATGTCTTGCTTGCAGCCTTCACCGCCGTTGCAGGGAGGGCAGACGGTTTCCTTGAGCAGGTCAATGCTGCTTGGGCTTCCCAGTGTGCGGATCAAACCGTTGCCAAACAGGACGGCGTTCTTTCTGAGGGTGGATTTGGTATTGGTGGAAGTAGTCATCATGGAAAACAGCAGAACCATTCTCCATGCTGGTCCATGGCCGCGAAAAATCAAGAAACAAAGAAAAATCCTTTTCCCGCCGCCGTCTAGTCCGGCATGAAAAGGGCTGCCGGCGTCAGTGCAGTTCCAGCAGATAGATCTCCGGAGGGCAGTTGAAGCGGAGGGGGAGCGTGCTGGTTCCCACCCCCTTGGTAATCAGATAGGTGTTGCCGCCGGAAATATGCCAGGGGTAGGTGTAGGGCTGGGCGTGTTCCGGGCTGGCTTCAAACCACAGGAGATTGAAGGGAAGGCGTATCTGGCCGCCGTGGGTATGGCCGCTGATGACGATGTCCGCGTCCCCATGGGAAAGCATGTGATCCGCTTCCGGACGGTGGGAAAGCAGGAAATGGGGTATATCCGGGGACTGGCGCTTGGGGAGCCGTTTTTTGGAATTGCGCGAGGTGTCCAGCATTCCGGATAGCTGGAGCTGCCTGCCGTCCTTGAACGTGACAAGCGCGCTTTGGTCTTCCAGCACCGTGATGCCGGCCCGGGTCAGTTCCTTGCGCCAGTTGTCCCAGCCGAAGGTGAAGTCATGGTTCCCCTGGATGGCGAAGACGCCGCAGGGCGCTGCCAGCCCCCGCAGCAGCCGGGCGGCCGCGGCGGGGCTCATGCTGGCGTTTCTGCTGGCGCCGCGGGCATAATCCCCTACCAGCAGGATCAAGTCCGGCTGAAGCTGCATGATTCTCCGGACGTAGCGCAGCGCCCTCACTTCATCAAAGGCCGTGGGCATCAGGTGAAGGTCTCCGGCAATGACGACTTTAACGGGTTTTCCGCGGCCGTTCCACTGGGGGACGCGGTAGTCCACCTTCCGGACGAACAGAAGATTGGGTTCTATCAGGTACGCCCAGGTAATGCCGGCTACGCCGAGCGCGCAGACGCCCAGCAGCAGGGTGCCGAAAAGCCGGAGTATTCTGACGGAGAAGGGCATGGAAGGGAAGCGGCTTGGCAGAGACTATAATTCCTGAGGACCGCAGGCGAGCGATTTATGCGTCTTGCCATTTGAGAAAGGCCCGATTGCGGGGAGAAGCAGGCGGAAAGGCGCCCCCTTGGGAGATTTTAGCAAATTTGATTGACGGGCGCCCGCATGGTATGCTTTTATGCTCCAAGATATTTCCATATCCTTTATCACCCATCATTTAACCACGCATATGAAGAAGATTACCGTTATGGCTCTTGCCGCTTTTGCGGCGAGCATCATGGCTTCCTGCTGCTGTCAGGATCAGGGTGCTCCCCCCCTGACCCCCCTTCCCAAGTTCAATGACCTGAACCAGCCCGCCGTGGATGTGGCTCCGGTGGTCATGAAGTCCAAGAAGTAATCCTCTTCCGGGATTAGGTACGACTTTTCAAGCCGCACTTGGTGATTGTCCAAGTGCGGCTTTTTCTATAAAAATGCGGCAGAACATATGGAAGATTGGAAACATTGTCCCAAATTTGCGCCTTTGGCGGACCTGTTCCGCAGACATGACAGCTTTGCGGTAATTGCGCACGTGCATCCGGACGGTGACGCCATCGGTTCCACGCTGGCGCTGGGGGAAGCCCTGAAGCAGATGGGCAAGAAGGTGGTGATGATGAACGAGGACGGCGTGCCTTCCAATCTGGCCTTTATGCCGGGCGTGGAAAATATCATCCCCACGCCCGATGAGCCGGTGGACGTGGAAGTGGCCGTTTCCGTGGACAACGGCGCGTTCAAGAGGCTGGGCGAACGCAGTCTGAAGGCCCTGGCGGGAGTGAAGGTGTGGGCGAACATCGACCACCACCAGACTAATGAATTGTTCGGGGACGTGCAATGCGTTCTGCCGGACGAGTGCGCCACGGGTGCGGTGCTGTATTATTTTTTCAAGTATCTGGGCGTTCCCGTTACCCCGATAATGCGTGACGCCCTATACGTGGCCGTCAGCACGGATACGGGTTCCTTCCAGTACCAGATGACGACGGCGGCCGTGATGGAGCTGGCCGCGGATTTGATCCGGATGGGCGTTGACGTCCAGGACATCAACCGCCAGCTTTACCAGGAAAAGCCCTGGGTGAAGATGCAGCTGATGCGCGAGGCTCTGAACGGCATGAGGCTGACGCCGGACGGCAGGATTTGCACGTTCTGCCTGACGAATGAGGCGAAGGCACGGATCGGCAGCCGTCCGGAGGACACGGAAGGCCTGATCGACCTTTTGCGTTCCGTGCAGGGAGTCTGGCTGGCCGCTTATCTGGAGGAGGCGGAGGACGATCCCCGTATCCGCATTTCCCTGAGGTCCAAGACCCCTGAAATATCCGTGGCGGAGCTTGCCTCCCGTTTTGGAGGCGGCGGACATGCCATGGCCGCCGGAGTGCGCATCAGGGGACCCATTGAAGAAGTGCGCCTCACCATCCTGAAGGCCATGCAGGAGGAAGTGGAACGCGTGCTCCAACAGCAGATTTCATGAACGCTTCAGATTCCATGCAAGCTCCCTCGGGCGTCCTGTTGATTGACAAGGCGCAGGACATGACCTCCCACGACGTGGTGGCGATTGCGCGCCGCTCCCTGGGGATTAAGAAGATCGGCCACTGCGGCACGCTGGACCCCATGGCTACGGGGCTGCTGATGCTGGTGGTGGGAAAGGCGACCAAGCTTCAGGACAAGCTGATGTGCGAACACAAGGAATACGCCGGAACCCTCACGCTGGGAGTGGAGACCTCTTCCCAGGACGCCATGGGGGAAGTGGTGGCGGAGTATTCCGTGGACGGCGTGACGGAACAGGCCGTGCGCGAGGCGTTTGACCGGTTTGACGGCGCTTTTGAGCAGATTCCCCCGATGGTTTCCGCCATTAAAAAGGACGGCGTCCCGCTGTACAAGCTGGCCCGCAAGGGGCAGGAAGTTGTGAGGGAGCCGCGGCCCGTGGAGGTGTTCGGCCATCAAATTTCCCGCGTGGCCGTTCCGGAAGTGGACTTTACCGTTCAATGCTCCAAGGGTTTTTACGTGCGTTCCTATGCGTATGACATCGGGAAGGCGCTGGGCTGCGGAGCGCATTTGAGCGCCCTCCGGCGCATCAGGTCCGGCTCTTTTACGCTGGAGCGCGCCGTTACGGTGGACACCCTGAAAACCGCCCCCAGGGAGGAGCTGTTCCGGGCCATGCTTTCCCTGGAGGAGCTGGCGGACATTCTGATTGCCAGGTAGCAGCATGGTCATTTACCGGGAGTTCAAGGAACTGAAGGGTGTTTCTTCCCCCGTGCACTGGGCCATGGGGATGTTTGACGGGCTGCACCTGGGGCATGCCGGAGTGATTGCCGCAGCGGTGGAAGGCGCGGCCCGTGACGGAGGCATTGCCGCCGTGCTGACGTTTCGCACTCATCCGCTGGCCCGTGTCCGCCCGGAAAGCGTGCCGCCTGCCATTATGGCGGTGGATGCGGAAAAGTTCGCCCTGATGGAAGAGCTGGGGGTGAAGATGGTGCTGACGCTGGAATTTTCCTCCCGGCTGGCTTCCATGAGCCCGGAGGAATTCATCAGGGAGCTCTGCGCCTCCTGCCGCGTGGCGGAGATTGCCGTGGGGGAAGACTGGCACTTTGGCCGAGGCCGCGCGGGCGATGTGGAAACCCTGCGCCTTTTGTCCGGCCGCTACGGGTTCCGAGTGACGGCCGTTCCGCCCATCCTGCGGGACGGGGAGCGCGTGAGCAGCACCCGGATTCGCGAAGCCGTGCGTGCGGCGGATTTTTTACAGGCGGCCGGCATGCTGGGCCGTCCCTACCGCTGGAGGGGCCCGGTGATTCATGGACGCCAATTGGGACGCCTGCTGGACTACCCCACGGCCAATATGAAGCCCGGCTGCGGGTTGCAGCCTCCTCATGGCGTTTACGCCGTACGCGCCCGGGTGAACGGGGCGGAATATGGGGGCGTCGCCAACCTGGGGGTGCGTCCCACGGTGGAGGGGGATGCGGGGGAACTGTTGCTGGAAACGCATTTATTCGGCCGGCCGGGGGACATTTACGGGCAGGAAATGGAAGTGGAGCCGGTCCGGTTCCTGAGGCCGGAGGCCAAATTCCCCTCTTTGGAAGAACTGAAAAACCAGCTTGCCCGGGACGCCGCCCATGCCGCTGAAGTGTTGAAACGGGGTGAGTAAGACACAGAAAACCGTAAAATGGAGGATGACGGCTTGACCGAAAGAGCGATCGGGGGTTTGTTGTTCGGACGTCATGTTGGTTGAGCAGTTAAAATCAAAAATCCATCGCGCCATGATTACCCGTGGCGATGTTCAATATGAAGGCAGTATTGAAATTCCTGCCGATTTGATGGCCGCTGTGGACCTGTGGCCCGGAGAAAAGGTCCTCGTGGCGTCCGTCACGTCCGGAAACCGTCTGGAAACGTATGCCCTGCAGGGGCCTGCCGGTACGGGGAACATCATCATGAACGGCGGCGCGGCCCATTTGATCAAGACGGGCGAACGGGTGGTTATCATGAGCTTTGCCCTGTCGGACAAGCCCATCGTTCCCAAGAAAATCGTTTGCAACGAGCATAACGAAATCATTTCCTAGACTTTACAAACCATCTGAATTCACACATACTCCCCGCGTTCATGAACCTTTTTTTAGCAAATTCACTTAATATCAGCATTCAGTTACTCTTTGCCGTTCTGGTGATTGTGTCACTTCTCCTCCTGGGCGTGGTGCTTATGCAGAGACCCAAGCAGGAAGGGCTGGGAGCCGCTTTCGGCGCCGCCATCACGGACCAGGCCTTCGGCGCGCGGACTACGGATGTGCTGAAAAAAGCTACGGTGTACTTCGGCTCCGCCTTCATGATTCTTTGCCTGGTGCTGGGCATGCTGATCAACCGCCAGCACGTCAAGAGCTCGGAAAGTCTGCTGAGCCCGGAAATGATGAAGGCCGCCGCCAAGCAGGAAGCCTCCGTTCCCGCCAAGACGCCGGAAGAACTCCAGCAGGAGGAGCTGCGCAGGCGCGCCGCTGAGGCGGAAGCCGCTTCTTCACAGGCTCCGGCTCCCGCTGTGCCGGAAGCTCCCGCTCCTGTCTCTCCGGAAGCTCCCGCTCCCGCTAATTAAAAGAATGTTCTTTTTAAACGCCCCGGCCGTCCTCCGACAGCCGGGGCGTTTGCATGCCGGGGTCATGCGCCGCATGTTTGCCGCTCCGGAAACGCGCTTTGAAATTGGCGGTTCCGGTTGTTTTCCGCTTGCCCTGAACCGTAATTGCGCTACTCTTGGCAAAGTATGAAGGCACCTTTTTTGAACCGTAAATCCAAGGGATTCACGTTGATTGAATTGCTTGTGGTGATCGCCATTATCCTGACGCTGGCCGGCATTGCCATGACGGTGGTGAACGGCGTGATGGAAAAATCACGGGTTACCACGGCGCGGAGCGATTGCAACGGTTTGCAGACAGCCGTTGAGAACTACATGCTGGACAACGGCCGCGTTCCCGTAGCCTGGAGCGGACGGGAAATGGCCAAGCAGGCCCGCAAGGACGGACAGTATTACATGACGACCGCCGTGGATGACGACAGCCGCATCATGAGCATCCTGACCAACTACATGGACCGCGGGGATGAAGATAGGAAGCTGAATCCCAAGAAAACGGCCTATTTCAACACCACGACCACGGATGTGGAAGGTTCTCCCGGCCTGTTCTTTGAAAGCCGCGGCCGCGTGGGCCTGATGGACCCGTGGGAATCCCCCTACCACATCATTTTGAATGCCAATCCCGACGACCGCACCCCCCGCGTCCAGGTCGGTTCCCGCATGGTGACCAAGAACGTGGCCGTTTACAGCGTCGGCAAGGACAAGCAGGGCAGCACGGAGGATGGCCACATCAACAATCCGGAAATGACGGAAGACAACGTGACTTCCTGGTAACGCATTCCGGGACCGCCTGTTGAGAGACGGGACCGATTTATTTTGCGGGGCTTCCGGCTTATGGCCGCGAGGCCCCGCGATATATTCAGGCATATTGCCTCCAAACCGTATTTTTTTCTTTTCAACCACTCTCAAAAACCCCTCAATAAGTCCCAGACATGAACTGGTTCAAAACAGACGACGTACGCATTCAAGACATCGAGCCCCTGATTTCCCCCGCCATCCTGATCAAGGATTATCCGGCGACCACGGAAATCGCCAAAATGGTGGCTACGACCCGCAAGAATGCGGAGAACATCATTTCCGGCCACGACGACCGCCTGCTGGTGGTGGTGGGGCCGTGCTCCATCCATGATCCCCAGGCCGCAGTGGACTATGCCTCCCGCCTGAAGGAGCAGATGGCGCGCTTTGAAAAGGATCTGGTGATCATCATGCGCGTGTATTTTGAAAAACCCCGCACCACGGTGGGCTGGAAGGGCCTCATCAATGACCCGTTCATGAACCATACCTTTGACATTAACCGCGGCCTCCACATGGCCCGCGGGCTGTTGCTGCGCCTGGGTGACATGGGGATTCCCGCCGCCACGGAGTTCCTGGACACCATCACCCCGCAATATATAGCGGACCTGATTACGTGGGGAGCCATTGGCGCGCGCACCACGGAAAGCCAGGTGCACCGTGAACTGGCCTCCGGGCTTTCCATGCCCGTGGGATTCAAGAACGGCACCAGCGGCAGTCTCCAGATTGCCGTGGACGCCATCATTTCCTCCTCCTGCCCGCACTGCTTCCTTTCCGTGACCAAGCAGGGTGTTTCCGCCATCGTTTCCACCACGGGCAACAAGTCCTGCCACCTGATTCTGCGCGGTTCCTCCCTGGGCCCGAATTTCGATGACCAACATGTGAAGGAAGCAGCGGAAGCCTTGCAGAAGGCCGGCATCAACAACCGCATTATGGTGGACTGCTCCCACGGCAACAGCTGCAAGGATTACCGCAAACAGCCGGCGGTGGCCGCCAGCATCGCGGAACAGATTTCCGACGGTTCCGACCAGGTGGTGGCCGTAATGATTGAGAGCAACATCGTGGAAGGGGCCCAGCCGCTGAGCTCCGACCTGGTGTACGGCAAGAGCATCACGGACCAGTGCATCGGCTGGGACACCACGGTGGAAGTGCTGGAAAACCTTGCCGCCGCCGTCCGCAAGCGCCGTGCCAAACGGCAGGAAGCGTAAGTCTTCCGGTGTTGGCGGAAGACATTCCTAGTGATTAAGGACCAGGGGGTACGCCTTGGGTGATTGTACCCGGAAGCCGTAGTTCCAATCCTTTATATCTGGTTACTTTTCATTGGCCCTTCGGCGTTTTTGCCGGAGGGTCAATGGTCGTCTCCCCACAGGTAGGAATGGCGTTCGGAGATTGTTTTGCCGTGGTTGTCCTTCAGGACGAGCTTCCATGCGAGAATCTCCCCTTTTGTTTTGGCTTCATCCCCGATGAATTCAAAAACGGAATTTTGCGTGCCTCCCTTTCTCCCGGCAGGGTAGGAAATGGATTTCGTCAGGACGGCTGAACCTGTTTTTCCCTGGCGGTACATCATGACCAGGGTGGCCGCCTGTTCCGGGTTCGCATCATTCCAGGTGACGAAGTAGTATTGGCCCAGACGCTGGAGGCGCTGTTGCTGGGAGACGGCGCCATGCAGCAGGTAAGTAGCCTGGGAGCGGTGCATGCCTACATCTTCTGCAGGAACCACCGTGGTTTTCAAGGGAACCTCCCGCACATGTTCAATCCGGGAAACCTGCTCCGCACAGGAAAACAGGACCGGCAGTACGGCGGCAGTGCAAAGGGGAGCAGGAAACTTCATGGAGCCCATTCAATACACATCCGCCGGGGGAGTCAACACAAAGGTGGGAAAGCTTCAGCATGGAAATGTGGTGGGGCCCAGAAAGAATAAAGGCGTTCCAGGACTGGAATGGTTCTGCTGATGGAGTATCCAACAAGGGAACCGCATCCATGAACGGGAAAGGTTCCGGAAGCACGGAGCTGGCCCGTTTGACTGCCCCGTGTCCCAGCCGGGCGATGACGCTGCCGCGCCGCCTTTAATACAACGGCACGACCAGTGAGGAACCCAGAGCCAGCCAGCAGGGCAGCGTAAGGAAGGAAGCCACGGTAGTGGTCAGCAGGATTTGGGTGCCCAGGTCGGGATGGCCGCCGAAGCGTTTGGCCAGAATGACCGGGATGACGGCGGAGGGAATCGCCGCCTGGATGATGATGACGCGCTTGATATAGTCGTCCACCGGCAGGAAATAGGCCATCAGGAGCAGCAGCGCCGGAGCCAGTCCCAAGCGCGTCAGCAGCCCGCAGATGATGGGTTTGGGCTCCCACTTCATGTTGTGCCACAGGTCTCTCATGGAACAGCCGAACAGGATCAGGCACAGGGGCGTGGCGCAGTTGCCGATCATTTCAAAGGTTTTCATGAGAGGCGGCTGGGCTACATAGGTTCCCAGGCCAGACCAGGCGAGTGCCAGGCCCACGATGACCGCCAGCAGGGGGCCGCGGAAGAAGACGCCCATGTTCAGGTTGCCCGGACCGCCTGCGATGATGATGACGCCGATGCTCCATACGACCAGTTCACACCCCACGTTGTGGACGAAAAGGACGCCCAGCGTGGGGTCATTGCTGGCCGTGAACAGCATCTGGATAATGGGAATGACGAAAAAGGCGTAGTTCTGCACCCCCGCCGTCAGGGTGAAGGTGCGCAGGCCCGTGCCGATGCGCATGCGCAGCATTTTGGCGACCAGCCATGCGGACGCGATGCCCAGCAGAAGTTCCAGCGCTCCGGCTGCAATAGCCTGGAGGGAAAAGGAAACGCTGCTGAGCGTTTCATTCCCGGAGAGCACCATGTACTTCATGATGCTGTGGAAGACGAGGCAGGGATAGGCCACATCCATCGCGATGCGCATGATGGGCGCGTCATGGTCCGCCTGGATGACCTGCTTGTGGCGCAGATAGAAACCCGTGGCGAAGAAAAGATAAACGGGAATGGTGGAGAGGAAGGAAGTGAGGATGATGGAACCGGTGTCCATGGCGGCAGGATTGCAGGGCGCGATTGATTAAGGCAAATAAAAAAACGGAACAGGTTATGTGTTTTCCCGCGTCCGGAGCAGGAAATGCGACAGGTCCCTGATGCTGAAAAATACTTTTGAAGGGTTGGCTTCTTCCAGGCCGCGGATGTCCGCGGTAGTTCCCCAGGCGGCGGACAGGCAGGTCACGCCCGCTTTCCTGCAGGCGGTTACATCCGATACCGCATCCCCGACGTAATAAAATTCATCCTTTGCCAGGTGGCAGTCATGCAGCAGTTCCCCAATGGCTTCCGCCTTGTTCGGCCTGTCTTCCGCACCGGTCTTGACAGAGCAGAACAGATCCTGCATGCCGAATTGTTCAAGCGTGATGCGGCAGCTCTTTTCTCCTTTTCCGGTAATCAGGGCAACCAATATTCCCTCCTTTTTCAAGGTGTTGATCAATTCGCGAATGCCTTCATACGGTTTCGGGCATTCTTCATGCATCTTTTCATAAACCGGGTAAAAATCATGAAGGGCTTCCTGCCATTTTTCCCCGGCGACCATTTTAATCATTCCTACTTCATTCAGGCCGAAGGTCTGCGTAATTTCCCGTTCGCTCAGCGTACGGCCCGCGTAGGGGGAAACTGCTTTTTCAAACGCCCGGATGCACATGGGGACCGTCTCCCCTATCGTCCCGTCCAGGTCAAAAGCGATCAGTTTAATCATTGTTCGCGATTCCCGTTGATTTTACGGATAACCCTGCAGGGGTTTCCCGCCGCCAGGCTGTCGGGGGGAATGTTTTTGGTGACCACGCTTCCGGCGCCGATGACGCTGCCTTTTCCGATCGTGATTCCCGGCAGGATGATGACGCCGCCGCCAATCCAGCAGCCGTCTTCTATCGTCACCGGAAGGGCGAAGGTATGGCGAATGTATTCCATGCCCTCCGCCGTTTCCACGGGAGTGAGGCGCTCATTCAGCTCAATGGGGTGCGTAGCGGTGTAAATCTGCACATTGGGAGCGATGAGCACATTGCTGCCGATGGTGATCCTGTTGCAGTCCACGAACGTGCAGCCCGTATTGACGGTGACGTTGTTCCCGATGTGGATGTTGCGCCCGTAGTCGCAGGTGAAGGAATGACCGATGGATACTTTGGCGCCGATGCTGCCCAGCATTTCCTTCAACACCTGGCGCTTTTCCTCCTTATGGTCGTAAGGCAGGGAATTGTACTTCATCAGGAGCCGGTGGGTCTTGCTCTTGAATTCCAGAAACACCGGGTCATGGCAGTCATACCATTCGCCCGCCATGCATTTTTCCAGTTCAGTCATTGTCTTTTTCCCTTTGTTGTTGATTATGGACTGTGGCAGCCATTCTGCCGAGCGATCGTGAATGAATGCTCATTTTGCAGGGTATGCAGATGCTTTCAAGCTAAATGACATGGGATACTTGTCCCTGTTGCAGCTATACGCATATAGCCCTTTCTTTGAAGAAGAAGCCTGCATATTTCCAGAATCATAAAAGTTTTCAGCATGTTCATTAAAATATTCAATGTGCAGACCGGCCCTCGTCAATGAATTAATAATATCCGAAACCGTATGCATCCAGAAATAGGATTTTACGCCATCTTTCGGTTCACAGGCGTATCCGCCGATGGAACTATCCACAGAGGGAATTTTACTGAAATAGGGGTATTTAATCTCGAAAACTTCCTTGTCCAGTTTGCTCTCATCAAAGGAAAGAAAAAATGGGTGTGAATCAAATACATACAAATAGCCGTTATCCTTTAAAAGGCTGCGAATGGTATTCGCCCATACATTCAAATCGGGAAGCCATCCCAATACTCCCTCCGAGGTAAAGACAATATCGTATTTTTCACCATGAACTTTTGATAAAGTCATGATGTCGGCTTCAATGAATTTTACGTTTTTAAAATTAAGATCGCCGGCAAGTTTATTTGCAAAAAATATGTTGTCAGGAACTAAATCTACCCCGACCACGCTTTTAGCTGTTTTGGCAAGTATCAATGTATCTGCACCGGTATTACACTGTAAATGGATTATTTCCTTGCCTGATATGTCACCCAGTTCTTCCTGTATATAATAGTTCAAGTGAAGATTATCATCACTTAGTAAAGCTTTAAAGTGATGATAATGCTCTTCTGATATTTTACCCCAAGCCTGCTTGTTAGATTCAATTTCAATCATGCAATATTGCCTTCTTGTTATTATAAATACCTTTTTTACTCCTCCATCGCAGGAAGTGATATACGATGCTATTCTGCAAATTACCAGCAGGGAGCAGCGGTGCACCGCCCCTTGCCATTGGCAAGGAACGGTGCCTGCGCTTTGTGGCAAACAAAAGGTTAAGGATAAACTAAACTTTAACCTCGCTGGGTTTATCCTCTCGCCATGCAATAGAGATCGAAAGACCTGTATTCATGGGACTTTACAGCCTCCCTTTTAGGAGCGGTATAGTATTACTCCCACTCAATGGAGGCCGGGGGCTTGGTGGAAATATCGTAAAGGACGCGGTTGATGCCCTTCACTTCATTGAGGATGCGGTTGCTGGTTTCACGCAGCAGGGCCGGGGGCAGTTCTACCCAGTCCGCCGTCATGGCGTCTTCCGACACGATGGCGCGCAGGTTGGTGGCCCATTCATAGGAACGTTCATCTCCCTTCACGCCCACCGTTTTCACCGGGATGAGGCCAGCGTAGGCCTGCCAGACCTTTTCATACCAGCCGTATTTCTTCAGGTTGCCGATGAAGATGGCGTCACACTCCCGGATGATGTCCAGGCGGTCCCTGGTGACTACGCCGGGGCAGCGCACGGCCAGGCCGGGGCCGGGGAAGGGGTGGCGCCACAGGATGTCGTGCGGGATGCCCATGGAGGCGCCCAGTTCGCGCACCTCGTCCTTGAACAATTCCGCTAGGGGTTCCAGCACCTTCCCCTGCGCCTGGAGTTCCAGCACGCGCTCCACGCGGTTGTGGTGTGTCTTGATGACGGAGGCCTTGGACTTGGCGTTGGAGGCGCTTTCAATCACGTCCGGATAAAGGGTGCCCTGGGCGAGCATTTCCGCGTCTCCCACAGCGTCCCAGAATACGTCGATGAACAGGCCGCCGATGATGCGGCGCTTCTTTTCCGGGTCGCCTTCCCCGGCCAGGGCCGTCAGGAAGCGTTCGGAAGCGTCCACCGTTTCAATTTCCACGTTCATGCGGGCGAAATTGGCGCGTACCTCATCGGCCTCATTCTTGCGAAGCAGACCGTTGTCCACGAAAATGGCGCGCATGTTCACGCCTGCCTCATGCAGCAGGACGGCCAGCACGGTGCTGTCCACGCCGCCGGAGACGCCGCAGACCACCTGCTTGTTGCCCACGCGTTCCCGGATTTCCCGGATGAGCTGCCTTTTGAAGTCGCCGATATCGAATTTCTTGAGGTTGGCGGCGCAGGAGAGGAAGTTGCGCAGGATGGTGCGCCCTTCATGGGAATGGGTCACTTCCGGATGGAACTGGATGCCGAAAGTTGCTTCTCCCCACTGGAGGGAGACGGGGACGCCTTCTGCGTTGCGGGCGATCACCTGGCAGCCTTCCGCCAGGTGGTCCACCGTATCCGAATGGCTCATCCATACCTGGGAGGAGGGGGACATGTCCCGGTACAGGCCCGTGCAGGCTTCCGGAAGCAGGGCGGCGGGGCCGTATTCCCGCTTGTTGCTGGCCTTGACGGAACCGCCGTGCTTGATGTTCAGCAATTGCATGCCGTAGCACACGCCCAGGACGGGGACGTTCAGGCTTTTGAGCCATTCAAAGTCAATATCCGGGGCGTCTGCGTCCGTGGTGCTTTTGGGGCCTCCGGAAAGGATGACGGCGCCGGGTTCGTGAATCTGGTCCAGGTCTTCCAGCGCGTACAGTTTGGCCATGTAGCCCAGTTCGCGCACGCGGCGCACAATGAGCTGGGTGTATTGGGAGCCGAAGTCAATGACGGCTACGAGGTGCTTGTCGTCCATGTGAGAGAGGGTTTAACAGGAATAGTTGATGGGTTCTTCCGTGATGGTGATGTCGTGGGGATGGCTTTCCTTCAGGCCGCCGGAGGTGATTTGGACGAACCGGGCCTTGTCCCGGAGCTCCGTCAGGCTGTGTGCGCCCAGGTAGCCCATGCCGGAACGCAGGCCGCCCATGAGCTGGAAGACCACGTCCGCCAGCATGCCCTTGTACGGAACGCGCGCTTCCACGCCTTCCGCAACGAGCTTGCCGGAGCTGTTCTGCCCGTAGCGGTCGCCGGAGCCGCGGCGCATCGCGCCCAGGGAACCCATGCCGCGGTACTGCTTGAAGTGGCGGCCCTGATAGTGGACCACCTTGCCGGGGCTTTCTTCCGTGCCGGCCAGCAGGCCGCCCAGCATCACCAGGTCAGCGCCGGCGGCCAGGGCTTTCACGATGTCCCCGGAATAGCGGATGCCGCCGTCTGCAATGACGGTGACGCCCGCGGGACGCGCTACGGAGGCTACCTCCTGAATGGCGGTGAACTGGGGCATCCCCACGCCGGAAATGACGCGGGTGGTGCAGATGGAGCCGGGGCCCACGCCCACCTTGATGGCCTGCACGCCCGCCTTGATGAGGTCGGAGGCTCCTTCCGCCGTCACCACGTTGCCGGCCACGATGGGGCGGTCCGTCAGCTTGCGGAGGTTGGAAACCACGTCCATGACGCGGGTGGTGTGGCCGGTGGCAGCGTCAATGAACAGGGCGTCCGCTCCGGCGGAAACCAGCGCCTTGGCGCGGTCCAGGTAATCAGGGCCCACGCCCACGGCGGCGCCGCAGCGCAGGTGGCCGTGCTCGTCTTTGGAAGCGTCTGCAAACATGGCGCGCTTCTGGATGTCCGTTTCCGTGATGAGGCCGGCCAGCACGCCGTTTTCATCCACCAGGGGAAGCTTTTCAATGCGGTGGGTGTAAAGAATGTGGCGCGCTTCCTCAATGGTGGTGGTGGGAGCCGCCGTAACCAGGCGGGAAAGGGGGGTCATTACGTCCTTGACCCGGATGTTCTGGTAATCGTCCACGCCGCGCATGTCGCGTCCGGTGACGATGCCTTCCAGCCTGCGGTTGGCGTCCACCACGGGGAAGCCGGAGTAACCCTGGTCCATCATGATCTGATGGACTTCTTCCAGCGTCATGTCCTTGTTCACCGTGACGGGGTTCGGGATGACCGCGTTTTCAAAACGCTTCACGCGGGAAACCATGGCCGCCTGGATGTCGATGGGATTATTGCGGTGAATGACGGCCAGGCCGCCTTCCCGTGCCAGGGCAATCGCCAGTTCCGATTCGGAAACGGTATCCATGGCTGCGGACAGCACGGGAATTTTCATGTCAAAACCGGGAACAAGCTGGGAACTGATGTCCGCATCACCGGGAAGAATCGCGCTCAGGCGGGGCAGCAGGAGCACGTCATCAAAACTTAATCCAAGAGGGAGATCTGCCATGCGATAATCTACAGCCAGACACCCTCTGACGCAAGCCGAAACACAGGGGAATCTTATTTTGGGGCGGCACGGCGGCGTTCTGCGCTTTGCTCCCTGCGTTGTCCCGGCGTGTGTCTGTTTTCCGTACAGGAAACTCTTCCCTCTTGATCCGGGGAAACGTCTTGCCTATCCTGAAAGAAAAGAAATGCCTTTCATGAATGCTTCCGAACCCTACCGAGTCCTGTTTGTCTGCCTGGGCAACATCTGCCGTTCTCCTGCGGCGGAAATCATTTTTAAGAAGATGGTGAAGGAACAAGGTTTGGAAAGCCTGATTGAAAGCGATTCCGCCGGCATGATCGGCTATCATCGCGGCTGTCCTCCGGATGCCAGGATGGTCCAGGCCCTGGAAAAATACGGTTATCAGAATCCGGGAGTCAAATCACGCCCCGTGCGGAAGGATGATCTGGAGCAGTTCGACCTGGTTGTGGGAATGGACCGGGAGAATCTGCGGGATTTGAAACAGCTGGATAAAAGAGGGCAATGGGAAGGAAAGATTGTTCCCATGTGCTTTTTCACCACCCGTTTTCTGGATGAGGAAGTGCCGGATCCCTACTATGGAGGGCAGGAAGGCTTTGACCATGTGGTGGAATTGCTCCAGGACGGCTGCGCCAACCTTTTAGAGAACTTGAAGGAGCAGCTCTCCTGAATGATAAAAATGTATCGAGGGAAGGTTATTCTTCCCTTTCGTCTCAAGCGATTCCCGTGCTGTGTTCTGCTGGGAAAGGACCGGTTTATGCCCGGAATGAGGATTGGTCATTATTCCGGGCGATGGGAAGTCAGCCGGTATTCAATGAAGCTTCCTCAGTAGTGGGGAAAATCCCCTCTTTCTCATGGGAAAGAAGTAGTTTGGCTGCCAGAGTGAATGAAATGGCAGATATTCTTATGGCCCCTGGATAGCGTCTATTCCGTTTTGGGCGTGTTGAAGAGTAAAAATTAGTTGGCATAGGTAATGAATTGATAAAGTTATTGCTGGCATTCCCGTGTTGGAATCAATCAATGATTGATAATCAATGATTAATCTATTTCAACCATGAAAGAACAATTTAACGACGATATCAATTCCCTACAGGAGCGCGCAGTTCCGACAGCGGAGGAAAACCGACGCCCATCGATGAAAGCGCTCCGGATGCTTTTGACCGGAATTGGAATTGGGAATTTGAGGTGCGCCCGCTGGGGCCTTCTGAAACGGCCAAATGCTTTGTCACCATGGGCGCCGATGATTTGGCGACGCTGACGGTGGATCAAAAGGAGATCATGAACCTCGGTCCGCGCGGGCCGGAAGGAGGCGGTACCTATGATCCGAAGGAAACCTCATTTGACATCGAGGGAGGGAAGCATGAGGCTCATTTGGAATATCAAAACATTACCCTCAAAGACCATAAGAAGAATGTTGCCAAGCTTACCTTTGATATGAACGTGGTCGTCACTGACCATCAGACTGGTTCTTCCTCTTCCTATGTCCCTCCGGATACGCAAACGGAACCGGTGGACAATGACGACGAAGGCGAAGACGATCCATGCGGTTCCAGCAGCGGAGGGAGCAGCAGTTCTCCCAACAGCAGCTCCAGCAATCCATGTCCGGACGGCAACAATGGGGGAGATGAAGACGGTGATGAGCCGGTGGGCAATCCTTCCTCTTCAGACGGATGCATGGATAACACGGGAGGAGCGGAACCCCCTCCCACAGCTCGCAGCAGGTTTTCTTCCGCCTCCCTGTACGGCAGCATTTCTTCCGCCGGTAAGCGCGTAACCACTCAGACCAGGAAAACCAGCATGGTGTGGCGCACCAATTTCGGAGCTTTCCGGGGGATGGAAGGAATGCCTTATGGCATGCTGGAAATTGTAGCTTACAACTTTTCTTCCAAATTATGGACGCCCGCCGCTCTTCAATACCTGCACCCGATGGCAAGCAGTATCCAGCCGCCTCCCGGAGGCAGCTTGAGAGCGGACACGGCTTTTCAGATCAGGAATGGGGGTACCAATGTCAATTATTACTGCTATGCTGGCGCGGCCAGTGCAGGCTCCATAGGCGGGTCCAAGAAACGGGGTGGCTCCGTTTCCATGACTTACGCCCAAGAGAGCAGCCGTACTGCCAATGCAGCTTCTCTTTTTTCTACGGAAATGCGCGTGAGCAATAACAGGGGAAATTCCGTTTTGTACGGAGGGGCTTCACTCTCTTCCCTAAAGAACGCTACCGGGTATGTTTCCAAGCTTGGTTCTTCCTATACGGCGCAGGATTTTTCCCAATATCTGGACATCGTGCGGGGGAGTGACGGAAACATCCGCCAGATATGGAACCTGTGGGATGGCCTTGCCAGCATTGAACATGTGACGGCTGACGGCTATGTGATTGCCTTTTATCTGCCGGAGCAGGTGGGGGAAAAAGCGAATGGCGTTTATCCCGTCACGGGTACTCCGTTTAAGACTTTCTCCATTTCCGGAGATACGGCAACCAGCAAACTCACGGTCACGGAACAGGCTGAAGGCCGTTCCCCATATGTCACCCGTTATTGGCAGGGAACGGGAGGCGCCTGGTGCATGTCCCAGGGTGAAGAAGAAGACGCCATTTACACCCTGCGGGAAAAACAGACTGTCACTTCCACCACATGGAAATTGATCACTACCGTTCAGCGCGGAGAAACAGGAACACCCATTTCTCGCGTGTGTGAAACTTATGAACAGACCTCCAAGGGGAACCTTTGCACCAGCCGAATTGAAGCCTACGGCACTGATTATGCCCGGGAAACCACTTACGATTATAACAGCATAGGAAAACTGTCACGGGAAACTGCTCCCGACGGGAGTGTCAAGACGTGGGCCTACGACGCTTTTGGTCGTGAAACAGTTCGCATGGAACCCTGGTCCGGAGGGGAAAGAAAAGGCACCTACACCTATTACCGGTACTCGGACCGTCCGGATCCGGATATCATCCACCAATATGTCGTTCTTACCATCAAAGCTGTACGGTTAAGGGACACGCACTACACCTATGAGGAAGCCAATGATGTGCGCCGTGTGACCAAGCGGACGGCTGCCCTGGGTGCGGAAGGAGAGCAAGTGGAAATAACGGAAACATGGATGCCCTCAGCTTCCAATGTCCATGCAAGGGGCCGGTTGAAGATGCGGCAGGCCGTCAATGGGGTACAGACCTCTTACGAGTATGAAGCAGACAGTCAATACGGCGCCCTGTACAGGATTACGGCGGAAACCCGGGTTGGGGGAGAAGCTGTGCCGGGGCAGAGCAAGCGCAAATTGACTTACGTGTCCGCACAGGGCACCAACACCCGGATAGAAAAATACGCTTTTCTGATGGATGGAACCTGGGCATTGACAGATACGGCGGACTACGAATATGACAAGGAGAGGCGATGGATCAAGCGCACGCGCGGCAACGGACGCGTGACGGAACGTGAAATGATGTGTTGCGGCCCCTTGTGGGAAAAGGATGAAGACGGAGTGATGACTACGTATGCCTACAACACGGCCCGCCAGCTTGTGGAAACCATTCGTTCGGCTACGGAAACTACTCCGGAGACCATTGTCAGCTACACGCGGGACGCTTTTGGCAGAGCCCTGGCGATACGGCGGGACGTCGGTCCCATGGCAACCAGTGAAGGGCGGGAATACAACCTGCTGGGGCAGCTTGTTCGTGAAACGGACGTGCTTGGGAGAGACCATGCCTATGCCTATAGTGAGAATGGATTGACGAAAACCGCTACCACGCCGGCAGGAGCCACGCTTGTCACCCGCCGCCATGCGGATGGAACCATTTTGGAACAAAGCGGAACGGGACAGAGGCATTTGCTTTATCAAACGGAATGCACGGAAGAAGGGATTCTCCATTCCACCCTTATACCGCAGGAAGCCGGGGAACCGGTCCTTATGGAACAATCTGTAACGGATGGCTGGGGCAACGTAGTCCGTCTTTCCCGGGCCAATGCCAGCGGCGGCCTCATCCATGAACGATACAGTTTTGATACAAAGAACAGGCTGTTGCGGAAAGGGACGGACGGCATGGCTCCGATGCTCTACGACTATGACTCCTTCGGCAACGTGGTGAAAGAGACCTGGAAGTTGGCGGAAGAACCTGCTCCGGCTAACTCCCATATAACAGAATACTCCTATGCCTGTGAACGGAGGGAAGACGGCATATACCGTGTGAAGACTGTGGTGAATTACAATAGTTACGGGCTGCCTTACTCGAAAAGCACGGCGAGACTGGTCTCTTTCCTGTCTCCAGTCGTTGCTGAAAAGATCATCTCTTCGGATACGAGAGGCAATGAAATTCCGGAATGGATGGAATATACGGCTCCCGGCAAACGTACAATCAGGAAACAGGTTCCTGATTCCATAGTCATTGCAGAAGTGCTTGTCATTGATGGGTATGAAGTCTCCAAAAAGGATTTCGCAAACATGACTACGACTGCGGCGCGTTCCTACACGGCCACGGGGAAAAAGGAAATCCTTACGGACACGCGCGGCAATGAAACCACGATCATGTTTGATCTTGCCGGGCGCGAAACCGGGAGAACAGACGCTGCCGGCAATACGGTTACGACTGTCTATGATCCGGTGACGGCATTGCCCTCCTGCATCACGGACGCACTGGGGAAAACGGCTTGCTATGCTTACGATTTGCGCGGACGCAAGACTGCTGAATATGGTACGGCAGCGCAGCCCTCTGTTTTTGCTTACGACGATGCGGACAGGTTGGTAGAACTCAAGACTTTCCGGGCTCCGGAAGAAACCATAGCAGGTGATCCGCGTGAACGGACGGATGGCGATACCACCGTGTGGAGCTATGATGAAGGCTCCGGCCTCATGACGGCAAAAACCTATGCTGACGGGCATGGGGAAACCTATTCCTATGACGGGTGGAACAGGCTGGTGGCCAAATCACAAGCCCGGACGGTTGATGAACAGGGGACTCATCTTATGACGACTTACGGCTATGATGAGTTGACGGGAAATTTGCTCTCTGTCACTCACAATGATGCCACGCCGGCCATAGGCTACACATATAACCATCTCAATCTCCTTACACAGGTAACGGATGATTACGGTACGCGCACGTTTTCCTATAACCAATACAATGAAGCGGTACAGGAAAATACGGCAGGTCTGGTGGCCAGCCGGCTTGACTATCAAAGGGACAGTCTGGGACGATTTCCTGGCTATAGTTTGCAATACAAAGATGATGTTGTTTTTCAAACCATTTGGAATTATGATATGTACAAACGCCTTGGCACTGTTTCCCTCAGGCATGCAGGCGACCGGTTTACCTACGGCTATCATGCAGTTCATGGACTTTTGGAAACGCTCACCTATCCCAACGCCCTCAAGAGATGGTATGCCCGGGAGGAAAAACGTGACTTGCTGACTAAAATAGCCTACCAGCGTCCGGGGAGTACCGACTATTTAGCTAAAGTCGACTATACTTACGATGCACTGGGGCGCCCCCTGGAAAAGAAGGATTACTTTAATACTCCCAATCCCGATCTTACTCATGTTTACACGTATAATGACCGGGACGAACTGGTTGCCGACGTGATGAACCGGGGCGGAACGTACAGCTACTCCTATGACAATATCGGTAACCGGTTGACCTCACAGGAAGGAGCGGAAGCGGCTCCCACCGTTTATTTGTCAAATAATCTCAACCAGTACATTTCCGGTGATCGGGAACCCTCACAGGAAGAAACGGGAGAAGTTACAATCGTCTATGAGACAAATAGTCTCAACCAATACACTTCCATTATCGGCGGAGAAGAAAGTCCTTTGATACGGGAGTACGACGAAGACGGCAACCAGATTAAGGTAAAAACCTCTACAGGCGAGTGGGAGGTAAAGTATAACGCCTTGAATCAGGCGGTCAGATTCACGCAGGATGCCAAGCGGGTGGAATGCCGTTACGACTACCTGAACAGGAGAGTGGAAAAAACAGTCTATGAAGGAGAAATGCTGGTGTCCCGGAAACGGTTTATTTACTGTGGTTTTCTCCAACTTGCGGAACTGGATGCAGCCAATGCAACGGAAACGGTGCAACCCGTTCTTCGGAAAACCTATCTATGGGATCCTATGGAGTCCACGGCAACACGAATCCTGGCAATAACCACATTCGACGAAACGGGTACCTATGTGGAAAACCTTTTTTATACGCATGATCTGTTGAAAAATACTACAGGCCTATTTGATACCCAGGGAGAATGCCGCGCCCTGTATGAATACGGCCCATACGGCAATGTTCTCAGGATGGAAGGCAATATGGCGAAGGATAATCCCTTCCGTTTCTCCAGTGAATATGCGGATGATGAATTAGGTCTGGTATATTATAATTACAGATATTATAATATTTTAAACGGTAGATGGTTGAATAGGGAGCCCATTGGAGAGGATGGTAATTTCAATTTATATAGAATGGTTTATAATAATCTTTTCACGTTTATCGATTATACTGGGAGTATCCCAGTGAAAACACCGGATGCTGCGATGACCAACTCTCCTTCTTATCTCGCGGATATAGCAAGAGCGACTCGAGGCATTACATCATCATCTAATATATCTCGAAGAGCTGCAAGAGTTGCGGCTGCGGCTGTTGTCATCGCTACCCGGAAAGGCTGTAAACCCTGTAAGCCCCCGGCTGGATCGAAACGGCATGACATTGCCAAACCAGGATCCAGAGAAAGAGGAGCTCACAAGTGTGATACTGTAGGTCACGTTAAAGTATGGACGATGAATCAGGCTCCATTTCCATCATGCATATGCAATTGGAATGGTCCTGTTACTTTGGAAAACACACAAACTCCACCAGAAGGAAGTGCCCCGGATGGCCCTCCCCCCTCCTAATCCCGCTGGTGGCGGAGGCCCTTTATAATATAGAACAAAAATAATTCTATGCAAAAAACTATTTATTATCCCGAAGGCTTGCCAGTTAGAACAGGCGATATAGTGTGGAATAATGAGGGTGTGAATGTACGCAAAGTGATAAGTATTGTCACGGAAGAAGAGGCTAAACAGGTGTTTGTTGCAGATGGCGTGACAGATGGGGCCGGATTTTTCTGGTCGCGTTATATCGGTGAATCGGATTTAGGTATCCTTGGATTTGAATCGAAAGAATCTTTTGAAGAAGAAGGCGTAGGAAAACTCTCTCGACCAGAATTATTATGCGTGAAATTTTTATTTCATTTGCTGGGAAAGCAGATCGGTTTGAATATATGGAATAATAAAGATTATCTGTATTATCCTGTTCTGTGGCCAGAGGAAAGGGAAGACGGAAAATATGAATGGATATGGTATTTGTTTTTCCAACCGTATCGCCCACCAGTCACATCGTTTGATGAAGAACAGTGCTTTCGGTTTGATGAATATCGATGGCATTTTGAAAAAGTGGATCGGAAAAAGCAGGATTTGGTTCGAGGTCTGTAACAAGTATTATGTTTTAAGTACTAAACATAAATATAATTTCTATCTTCTATCCTTTAAAGTAGAATGGAAGCAGCCTTTATAGAATACAGTTCATAAGCTTGTTACATGTTTGATTAAAGTTTAATTCAATCAATGCTAGACCTGTTCTTTTATTTTCCCCTAGGCAGAGATATGATGATATTAAGTACATTTGCCTGCAAAATATGGATCCAATAGTTAGGCAGGAAGTCTGCACTGTGGGCAGGAAACTGGCCCTAGCATGAATCGGAGAGTTATTATTGCATGAGAATAAAGAAAAAGCGTAAATTAACATGGCTATGATTTATCCTTCCGAGATTCTCAATAATATGATCCACGAAGTGGAAAAAGCATTTCCGTTGGAAACTCCTGTTTTTCCAACAAGTAGTATTCGCGATCTCATTGAAAACCCCGACCATCCGGATGATGAAGGGCGAGAATGCGGCGAACCGTTTTTGAACCAACGCTGGATTGATGTTCCTGCTATACAATGGTACTATAACGCCGAGTTTGTGAGTTTTGCTGCAAGTAGTGCTCTTGCCTATTTTCTCCCGTCAATCATAAGGCTTTCTTATCTTGAGGAAATAGCAAATGAAAAAAGGTACATGAGTGACACGAGGGAATGGATGATGAATGTACTAACTGGAATTAATTTTTGGGGAGAAGAAGTGCATTGGCGGATAAAAACTACAAATGATATCTATCATTCGTATACAAAAAAACAACTTGACTTAGTCAGAAATTGGATTTTATTCGAAAATAGAAAGCACAACGATGAATCCGGTTGTACTCATGCTCTTGACTTGGTAGATAGGGCAGCAAAAAAATTAATATAAATATGGCTTATTATTCCCATGAGAGTCTGAATAATATGATTCAGGAAGTGGAAAAAGAGTTTCCTCTTGGAAATTCTTTTTTTCCGACAACCAACATTCGGGAGCTCATTGGAAATCCGGATTATCCTGATGATGAAGCAACAGAATGTGTCAAACCATTTTTAAATAAACGTTGGATTGATGTTCCTGCCATTCAATGGTATCACAATGCAGAGTTTATCAATTTTTCATCGACCTGTGCCCTTTCATATTTTTTCCCTTCTATTATCAGGAATTCCTATATGGAGGAAATATCAGGAGCAAATAATTATATGATAGACACTGAGGAATGGATGATGAATAAACTTATTATAATTTGTTTTTCAGAAAGAATACGGGACTACGTACAAAAAGAAGTAGATTATATATATCATTCCTATACAAAAGATCAACTCAGCATCGTTAGGAAATGGATATTATTTCAAAATAAGGATAATTATTTTACTGATGGATGTGATAATGCCTTAAAAATATTAGACATGGCAATAAGGAATAAGTAACAATTCATATGTTAATTCTTAGGGATATGTCCTCTACAATGGAATAACTAACTATGGACTCTCTCTACATCATCGGGTTTCCGTCCCTCTATGGAGGGGCGGGAGCCGAGCTTTACCACCAGATTAAGGTTTGGAGGCACATGTGTGTGGATATTCATCTCATTCCCACCCAAAAAAACGTGCACCGTGCCGAGCTCTATCCGGAAATGGTTGGGCAGGGCGTCACGGTACATGAAGGATACGACTGGTCAGCCATTCCGGAAGGGGCTCCCGTCATCAGTTTTTGCAATGAAGAGTTCCTGACAGCACTGCCGGAAATACGGAAACGGACGAGGAGGACGGTCTTCGTCAATTGCATGACCTGGCTTTTCGGCAGCGAAAAGGAAGCCATGAAGAGGGGAGATATTTCCCTGTTTCTTTACCAGAATGACCGGGTGAGGAAGAACATGATGCCGCGCCTGAGAGCCTTGAATGCCGATCCGTCCATCCGCTTCATGACGTTCAAGCCGTATTTTGACACAACCGATTTTCCTTTTATTGCACAGCGTTCTACGGACTGGTTCGGCGCGGGACACATTTCCAGGCAGGATGAGGATAAATTCAGCAAGGACACGTGGCACATTTACGAGCATTTTGCTTCACCCGTCCGGAAGAGAGGAACTTTTCTTGGCTTTGATCAGCGGAGCGAGGCGAAGACCGGAAGGCCGCCCGACTGGGTGGAGACGTTCCATGACCAGAGGTCTCTATCCCAGCAGGAGTTTTACCAAAGATGCCACATCGTGCTGCAACCCACGGATACGACGGAGAATTGGCCGCGCGTGGGCTTTGAGGCCATGGCGAGCGGAAGCGTGCTTATTGTGGACAAGCGCGGAGGCTGGGAACAGATGGTGGAACACGGGAAGACCGGATGGCTGTGCGAAAGCCCCGGGGATTTCATCACATACGCCACCAAGATGGCGTGGGAACCGCATTACCGGGAGGATATGGCCTCCGCTGCCCGGGAACGCGGCATGGCGCTGGGAGGGCTGGAAGCGTCCAGGGAAAGCTGGCTGGAAGTGTTTGAAGCAATCAGTCGGATACCGGATTAGCAACTTTCTCCCCGCCATGATAGGTGGATGATCTGTTGGCGCACATGGTCAGATAAGCCACGTGCCGTATCGGCAGAGGTTTTTCTGCCTGTTCATGCTGTAGGCGATGATGTATTTGAGGAGGTCCGCCTGGGAGTAGCCGTGTTCTGCGGCCGCCAGGCAGATGGAGCCGCTTTTGCCCAGGTGGCAGCAGATGTTCATTTCCAGGATGCGCCGTTCGCCTTTTTCAAAGTCAATCCGGTAGTCGATGCGGAAATAGTCCATCGGCCCCAGGGCGTCCCAGACTTTCTGCACGTCGTTGGCGATGTCCTGTTCCAGGCCGTGCACGGAGACTGTCTGGTAGCCCAGGTGGTCATGCAGTTTCAGGTCTTCCGTGATGATGCTGCCCGGTTTGTCGGATTTCGGCTGCACGTATCCCAGGATGACGGGTTTTTCACCCCCCAGCACGGGAACCGTGACGTCAATGCCTTCGCAGTATTGTTCCACGAGCACTTCATGCCCTTCCTCCATCAGGCGCCGGGCGCACGCGGCTACCGCCTCCCAGGAGCCGCAGATGCTGTCTTCCCGAATACTGCCGGAAGCGGCTCCAAACCGTTTTTTGACGAAGTAGGGGCCGGGAAAGGGCGCCTTGTCCGGAATGCCTTTTTCCCCGGAAAGCCCGATGCCCTCCGGCATGTTCAGGCCCAGGGAGCGGAATACCAGCTTGGTCAGGAGCTTGTCTTCCGCAATGGCGCGGATGTTGGGCGGGGCGCCCAAATAGGGGACCTGGATGAATTCGCAGTACGAGGAGATGAATATTTCAGGCTTGGACATGCCGAACCTGTTCATCAGGGAGAATACATAGTCCACGTTTCCTTTGGCGAATTGCACGGAATAGGGCTTGGAGGAGGAGACGACGTCATAGCCGATGTCCTGAATGGCCTTGTAAATGTTGTAGTGGTACTGGGGATAGCCTCCGTTGCCCGTGTAGGGTTTTTTGGAGAAATCGGGAGCGTCGGGGGCATACGGGGCCAGATACATGATCCTTGCCGGCTTGCCATATTGATTGAGTTGAATATCCGGTATTTCAAACATGGTCTGTGGCGATTGCGTGGAATGTTTCTTGGATTATGGAAATCGCCGCAGTGTTCAAATAATATAAATAATAAGGGACGGCATAGCCGTCCCGGAGAGAATGGAAAAGAAGGAGAGAGAGCTCCCACTCTATTTTCTGGACATCCCCTTGGCCACGCGCTTGACATATTGCTCCATGGACGGAAGTTCCTGTTCAATGCATTCCACCAGCTTGAGCTGCGTGCGGCAGCGGATGAGGTTGTGGTCCGGGCGGGAAACCTTGAAGTATTGGTCTCCTTCCAGGTAGTCCGTCAGGAACCGGATGCCGATTTCCAGCGTGATGAGTTTTCCGGAAAAAGCAAGCTGGTCTATTTCCGCCTGGGTCAGGAAGCCGTGGGCGGCGGCCAGATACCCTTCCACAATGGATTGGAACATCGGCATGCGCATGCGCACCTTGTCCAGGTCTTCCTCATCTTCTTCCGTAGGCGGGGTAACGGTGCGCACCATGTCGCCGAAGTCGTACAGCACAAGGCCGGGCATGACCGTATCCAGGTCAATGACGCAGACGGCGTGGTCCGTATCCTCGTCCAGCATGACGTTGTTGATTTTGGTGTCGTTATGGGTGATGCGGGTGGGAAGCACGCCGCTGGCCTGGAGGTCCAGCAAACGGTCCACGTCCTGCTCGCGCGCCTTGATGAAGTCCAGTTCCGGAAGGCAGGTGGAAAGGCGTTCCTGCGGATCCTGCGCCGCCACTTCCACCAGGCGGTTGAAGCGGTTCCGGGTGTGGTGGAATCCGGGAATGGTTTCCACGATGTCGTCCGGATTCATGTCGCTGATCAAGTCCTGGAAGGAGCCGAATGCAAATCCGGCCTGGTACGCCTGGCGGGTGTTTTCCACCACGTCGTAGGTATGCGTGCCTGCCAGGTAATTGTAGCAGCGCCAGATGCCGTCGCCGGGAATGTCGATGTAGTTGCGGCCGCCGCGTGCCGGATAGAGGTTGAGGGTCTGCCCGGCGGAGTCCTTCAGGCGGCGCAGGACTTTCCAGTTGATGTGCCGCGTGACTTTCTCCACATTGCGCATGACGGCTCTGGGGTCCTTGAAGACATAGTCGTTGATGCGCTGGAGGATGTAGGAGTCTTCCGTTCCGTCGCTTTTGCGGTAGGTGGCCTTGTAAGTGGTGTTGATGTGGCCGCTGGGGATTTCCTTGCCGGTGACGAATTCCCCTTCAATGGCGAAGAGGTCTCCAATTCCGGCGATACGGCACAAGAGCTGGTCGGGGTCTGTCGTTGCGGCAAGCGGAGCGGTCATGTGGAAGGGAGAGAGGGTTGGACGGATGGTTTTAACGGACGAATTTATAGCCTACAAGTTCGTCAAGCTTGCTCTTGAGCCGGGAAATGCCTTCTCCGTTGAGCGCGGAAAGGGGGATGACGTCCACCTTAGGAAAACGCATGCGGAAGTTGGCCAGGTTTTCTTCCGCCCCTTCCAGGTCCATTTTGTTGGCGACGACGAACCAGGGCTGTTTGGCCAGATCTTCACTGTACAGCTTGATTTCCGTGCGGAGGTTTTGAAGGTCTTCAATGGGGTCGCGGCCTTCGCTGCCGGCCATGTCCAGAACGAAGACGAGCACCTTGCAGCGCGTGATGTGGCGCAGGAATTCATGTCCCAGGCCGCGGTTGTTGTGCGCGCCTTCAATGATGCCGGGAATGTCCGCCACAACGCAGCGGCGGAAGCTGTCGAATTCCACTACGCCGATGATGGGCTGGAGCGTGGTGAAGGGATAGTTGGCGACTTTGGGCTTGGCTTCCGAGATGTCTCCCAGCAAGGTGCTCTTTCCCGCGTTGGGATAGCCCACCAGTCCGGCGTCCGCAATGCGGCGCAGTTCCATGAAGAAGACGCCTTCCTCCCCTTCCGTTCCCATCTCGGCTTCCGTAGGCGCCTGGTTGGTCGCAGAGCGGAAATGCCAGTTGCCCTTTCCGCCGATGCCGCCCTGGCACAGCGTGAACCGGGTGCCGATTTCCGTCAGGTCCGCAATTTTTTCCAGCTCGATGCCTTCGCCTTCCCGTTCCAGCCAGGTCGCCTCCGCCATGGAGGAGGCATTGCTGCGGTAGATGATGGTGCCGGGGGGAACTTTCCCGATGACGGATTTGCCGTTTTTGCCATGCTTTTTGGCGCTTTGTCCGCCTACTCCATCCGTGGCGATCAATTTGGGGTCGTAGAAAAAGGAGCGCAGGTCATTCGTGTGCGGGTCCACTTCCAGAATGACGCTTCCGCCATCGCCGCCGTCTCCTCCGTCCGGACCGCCCTTGGGCACGAATTTGGCCCTGCGGAAGCTGACCAGCCCGTTTCCTCCCTTTCCTGCCCTGGCAAATATGCGGATGTTGTCAACAAACATGTTCTGAATATGAAGCATTTCCCCCCAAAACGCAAGACAAGTGCAGGACTGTACGGCTTTTCCATGGCATGTGCCGCTAACTTTTCCAGTGAACCGGAAAGCTGTTTGGCAAAAGGAAATTCCGGAAAATTACGGCAACCCCGGGTATTTTTCCGACGGTCCGTATTGGTTCGTTCCCCGCTGGCTGTCTTCACAGCAGTAAATGAGAAGAATAATGCTCCCTATCAGCGGAACCAGATAAAGCAGCAGCATAATTCCGCCTTTGTTGGTGTCATGCAGGCGCCTGCATGTGACGGCCAGCGAAGGAATCACGGTAAATAGACTCCATAGCAGAAGGGGAACGGCACCTGCCATGCCATAGGTAAAAGTTTCAGTTGATGACATTTGCTGCGGATGATGGCAGGCAAACAGGATGATCATGAAGATGGTGAAGGCCATGTCCAACAGGAGCAGGACGGCAGTCTGCCCCAATACCCAGTACCAATATTCCGAACGGGTAGCCCTCCCGGAAAATACAGCGTATTTGGAAATTACCGATTTGGCGGCCGTCAGCAGATTGTATCCCTTGAAAGCTGATGCTTGCGTGGCGTTCATGCCTGATGTTAGCCGCCGCGGGTCCGGGATGTCAATTCACTATCCGGAGGAACGTTTTATATAGGAGATTTAAAGTGTGTGAATTATCTATTAAGAATATCTTTTGGGAAACTCCTGCTGGTCAGAAGTCTGGAAAAATGGAGCCGCATGATGGAACTTCATGGAATCCGCCTTCTGAAGGAGAGGCGCATGCAACCGCTTTTTTCCCGGGCATGCCGGGCAAACGGTCTTTTGGATTGAAAATCAGCGTCGGCATGGCATGATGCCCGTGAATCATGCCCCGCCTTTCCATCCAATTGCCCGACGGTTCCGAGAAAACCATCGTTCTTCCGAAGAACGGCGAATATTTCGCCCGCATCGGACGCGACGAACATTGTGAAATAGTGCTGCCTTTTCAGTCCGTGTCCGGAGAACACGCCCTGCTTCAGTTCAAGGAGGGCGCGTATGTTCTGGAAGACCTGGGTTCAACTAACGGAATCAAGATCAACGGGCTCACGCCCATGGGTGCCGCCTCTCTTTACGATGGCGACGAAATTGCCCTGGGAGATGCCAGGCTCCGGTTTGCCGAAGAGCCTTCTCCGGGACTCATTCCCGAGCCGACCGAAGCGGGGGAGGAAGAGGCAGCTCCTTCCGCCGCCATGCGGAATTTGCAGCAATTGGCGGACGAGGCCACCCGTACGGCGCGGAAGAATTATTTGTGGATGGCCCTGTATGCCGTCCTGATGTTTTTTCTGGCCGTTTTTGCCGGGTTGACTTACAAGCATTACAAGGTGACGGGAGAATTGCTGCCCCTTCAGTGGCTCGGCATTGAGTCTCCCAAGGCAGCCTTGAAGTCCATGACGCCTCCGCAGGCGGCGGACGCCGCGCAGCAGTAGGCCAATTCAAGCTTTTCCGCCGTTTTCACGAGCTGGCAGGGGTATTCCATCGGGCGCGTTCCGCATCCGGGAACAGCATGAAGGGAGCCACGGCACCCTGTTCCAGTTCCAGCAGATATTGCTTGATAGTCAGGCCGCCCGCATAACCGGTCAGTTTTCCATTGGCTCCAATGACCCGGTGGCAGGGAATGATGATGCTGATGGGGTTCTGGTTGTTGGCATGCCCCACGGCCCGGCAGGCTGATGGCTGTCCAATTTGCCGGGCGATATCGCCGTAGCTTCTGGTTTCCCCATGGGGGATGGTTTGAAGGGCCTTCCAGACCGTTTGCTCAAATTCCGTTCCCTGCGGAGAAAGGGGCACGTCAAACATGCGGCGGGCACCTTGAAAGTATTCGTCCAGTTGGCTGGCTGTTTGGCGCAGCAGGGGCGTTTCCTCCCATTCCACATGCTCCGGTTGCACCATGCGGCTAAAGAAAACGTGCGTGACGGCCGTTCCGTTTTCCACGATGACGATGGCCCCCACGGGGGTTTGATGAAGAAGGGCCCGGCCACGGGGTGAAGGAGTGGTCTTCATACCGTAATCATAGCATGCGGCGGAAGAGAGTTTCTATCCATTTTACAGGGTATTTCCGCCATCCTGCAAGGGAAGGGAGGGAAAAGGCGCCCGTCCGGACGTATTTTGTTTGAAAGGCTGCGGTTCCAAGTACAGTATTGGTCCGTATGAAGAAGAGCCTGTTTGCCGTGTTGTTGGCCGCATGCCTGTGCATGTCCGTAAAGGGAGAAGACGCCAAGCCTCCGAAGACCCTTCCCGGCGGATGGGTTTATGTTTGGGGTGACGAGTTCAACGGGTCCAAGATAGACGCCAAGAAGTGGAAGCCGGAGCTGGGTGTGATACGCAATCAGGGGTCCCAGCAGACCTATACAGCACGGCCCAAGAACATGAGGCTGGAAGACGGCTGCCTGGTCCTGGAGACCCATTTTGAGAAATTCGCCAATATCAATTACAAGAAGAGTCCGTCGGACTGGATTAAGAATACCAAATTCATGCCCTACACGTCCGGTTCCGTGACGACGATCAAGACGAAGAATTTCATGTTCGGCAGACTGGAAGTTCGGGCCAAGGTTCCCAGAACCAAGGGCATCTGGCCTGCCATCTGGCTGCTTGGCAAGAACAAGTGGGGCTGGCCCGTCAATGGGGAGATTGATATGCTGGAGAATATTTCCCAGCAGCCGGATGTGGTTTATTCCACCTTCCATTTGAGCCCGGACGGCGTGTCCAAGAAGGATGCTTCCCGCGGAGGCACGGTGAAGATTGATAACCTCTCCGATGATTTTCATACGTATGTCATGGAGTGGGACAAGGATTCCATCAAGCTGATGGTGGATGACAAGCTGGTGAAATCCATTGATCTGAATACCACCAATTATGCCAATGAGGCGGGCAATCCGTTCCGTACGCCGTTTTACCTCATTCTCAATTCTGCCGTGGGCGGCAACTGGTGTGAAAAGGCTCCGAAGGATGGCAACGGTTATCCCGTGAAGTTCCTGATTGATTACGTCCGTTTCTACCAGACGAAGGAGCACGCCCAGCAGGCCAAGCAGTTTGATCCGGAAACCGGATTGCCGAAGAAGAAGTAGTCCCGCCTTTTTCCTGGCTGGAACGGTTCCGGTATGGGGGCAGAAGCGGAACGTGTCCGGTTTTGTCCTTGTGCGTAGGAGATAAGGCGGAGACAGCTTTTTAAAGAATCCTTTCGCTTCGCTCTGGAGTGGAGTATGCCCTAAAGGCCTGGAGGCCTTCATTCCCGGGTGAGCGCATTCCGTTTATGCCGGGGTGATGTGTTCTTTTACCGTGTTTCCTGATGGTCCGCACTGTAAAAACAGGCGTTTGATCCGTTCATGTTCCGGCTTCACTCCTCCTGTGGATTTCAAGCTGAACATTTCATGGAATGGCGTTGCGCCGCTTTCGGATTTTGATGCAGTGGCGCAAAAAAAACGGCCCCGCCGGACAGGAGGGGCCGTTTTTGCTGTCAAAAAGGAAATGCCAGGCTTTAGAAGGCTGTTCCCGTGGTCTGGGTCAGTTCCTGGAAGCGGGCCAGGATGCGGGCGGTCACCGGACCGATTTTGCCGGAACCCAGCTGGTAGGCGTCCAGTTTGGTGACGGGGACGCATTCCGCTGCCGTGCCGGTCAGGAAGCATTCATCCGCGCAGGTGATGGTAAAGCGGTTCATGGTTTTTTCCTCCGCCGGGATTTGCAGTTCCCGGCAGATTTCCAGCACCACGCGGCGCGTGATGCCGTCCAGGCAGCCGTCCGTGACGGGCGGCGTGAAGACGGCTCCGTCTTTTACGATGAAGATGTTGTCTCCCGTGCATTCGGCCACGTTGCCCAGGTCGTTCAGCATCAGGGCTTCCGCTACGCCCTGGCGCACAGCTTCCATCTTGGCCAGGATGTTGTTGAGATAGTTGAGGGATTTGACCTGGGGGCAGAGGGCGTCCGGACGGTTGCGGCGCACGGAGCTGGTGATCAGGGCCAGCCCGTTTTCATACACGGCGGGATCGTACAGGGAGATTTTATCCGCAATGATGAAGACGCTGGGGCGTTTGCAGTTGAAGGGGTTGAGCCCCAGGTTGCCAACGCCGCGGGTAACCACCAGGCGGATGTAGCCGTCGCTCAGGCCGGAAGCCGCCGCCGTTTCGCATACCGCGTTGGAGAGTTCCTCCCGGGTATAGGGAATGTCCAGTAGCAGATAATGGGCGCAGTTGTACAGGCGGTCCATGTGGTCTTCCAGGCGGAAGACGCGCTTGTTGTAAAACCGGATACCTTCAAAAATGCCGTCGCCATAGAGCGTACCATGGTCAAAAACGGAGGTCTTGGCCTCCTCCTGTTCCTCCAGCTTTCCATCTAACCAAATCTTCATCGTTGTCTAGAATTTAGAAATTATTTATGCCAGAGCAGGATAGCCCCATTTGAAGAGGGGGGGAAGCTATAAATTCACCGGAGAGAACAAAAGTTCCGTCACCTGCAACGGGAGAGGCACGCGCGCGTTAAAAATATATGGAGGTATTCATGGAGCAGGCTTGACATTTATTTTCCAGTGCTTTTAGCTCTCGCGCGCAATGTCAGACCCTTCCAAGTTCCGCAACCTCGCCATTATCGCTCACGTTGACCATGGGAAAACGACCCTGGTCGACCAACTTTTGCAGGCGGGGGGAGCCTACCGGGCCAACCAGGCCGTGCAGGAACGCGCCATGGATTCCATGGACCTGGAACGTGAAAAGGGAATCACAATCAAGGCCAAGAATACTTCCATCCTCTGGAACGGCTACACGATCAACATTGTGGATACCCCCGGCCACGCGGACTTCGGCGGGGAAGTGGAGCGTGTGATGAAGATGGTGGACGGCGTGCTGCTGGTGGTGGACGCTTTTGAAGGTCCGCAGGCCCAGACGCGTTTCGTGCTTCGCAAGGCCCTTCAGGAAGGGCTGATGCCCATTGTGGTCATTAACAAGATCGACCGCCCCCATGCCGACCCAGCCGCCGTGCATGACCAGGTGCTGGAGCTTTTCCTGGAACTGGGCGCCACGGACGAACAATTTGAAGCTCCCTTTGTGTACGGGTCCGCCCGCGACGGCTATTTCATGAATTCCATGGAGGGGGAACCTCCTGTGGACTGCACGCCTCTTCTGTTCAAGATTGTGGAGCACATCCCCGCTCCTAAGGACGCCGATCCGGAAGGGGAGTTCAAGATGCTCGTTTCCAATATTGACTGGGACGACTACGTGGGCCGCGTGGCCATTGGCCGCATCACCTCCGGCACCGTGAAGAAGGGGGATACCGTATGGCTTCACCAGAGCGACGGCACCTGCATTTCCGGCAAGGTGACCCGCATGTTTGAATATTCCGGCCTGGGCACCACGGATTCGGCCATCGGCGTGGCGGGCAACATCGTAGGCGTGGCGGGGTTTGAAAACGTGAACATCGGTGAGACCCTGGGCGGTTCCGCGGATACGGAGCCCCTCCCGTTTGTGGCGATTGACCCGCCCACCATTTCCATGGAGTTTTCCATCAACAACGGGCCTTTCGGCGGACGCGACGGCAAGAATGTAACTTCCCGCGTGATTCGCGACCGCCTGATGAGAGAGATGCGGACGAATATTTCCATCCAGGTGGAGGATACGGACAAGGCCGGCGTTTTCTCCGTTTCCGCCCGCGGGGCCATGCAGATTGCCGTGCTGGTGGAAACCATGCGCCGCGAGAATTACGAACTGTGCGTTTCCCGTCCCACCGTGATCATGAAGAGGGATGAAGGTGACCGTCTTACGGAGCCGTATGAAACGATTTACGTGGAAGTTCCGGATGAGCACGCCAACGGCGTCATGAAGCTTCTGCACGCCCGCAAGGGACAGATGGAAGACATGATTTCCAAGGAGGGCACGGGCCACACCTTCATCCAGGCCTATATTCCCACCCGTGGCATCATCGGATTTGAGTTTGAGCTGGTCAACCTGACGTCCGGCCACGGCATTTTCTCCCACCTGTTCCGGGATTACGGCCCCTACGCCGGGGACATCACCACGCGTACCACCGGTACCCTGGTTTCCATGGAAACGGGCGTTTCCACGCCGTTCGCGCTGGTGGCGCTGGAAGAACGCGGCCGTCTGTTCGTAGGGCCGCAGGAAGATATTTACGAAGGCCAGATTGTTGGTGAAAACCCGCGCCAGATGGATATGCCGGTCAATCCGTGCAAGGAAAAGCACCTGAACAACATCCGCTCCGCCACGAAGGGGGACGGCATCCAGCTTTCCCCTCCCGTCGCCTTTTCCCTGGAACGCGCCATTGAGTACATTGAGCCTGATGAACTGGTGGAAGCCACCCCCCATTTCATCCGCCTGCGCAAGCGCATCCTGAACGCCAATGACCGCGTGAGGGAGTCCCGCAAAGCTGGCAACTAGAGGTGCCGGAACGCCGGAGAGGCGACCCCGTCCTATGTAGTTGCGTCCTGATGGCCGGTAAGGTAGAATCAGGGCGATGGATTGTAGCCGGATTTCCTGTTCCCCTGTCCCTGTTCACGCGATGATGGAGCTTCTGCGTGAGCTGGGGCCGTTCCATTACATGATGAACCAGGGGAATGTGGGGGATGCCCTGATTGCCGCTTCCACGGTCGCCCTGTTTGAAAGGGAAGAGCTGAATTTCAGTTCATGCGGCCCGGAACTCCCTGCAGGAAAGGAGGAAATAACGCTGGTTTACGGCGGCGGGGGAGGTTTTGTCCCCTATTTTGGCATGCTGCCTCATTATGTACGCCTTTTTTCGGATCCGCGCCTCCGGAAGTGCGTGATCCTGCCCCAGAGCTTCAGGGATTGTGATGAACTGGTGGATGTGCTGGATGAACGTTTTACCGTGTTTTGCCGGGAACGGGCTAGTTATGACTACTGCCTGTCAAGGAATGGGAAGGCGCGATTCCTGCTGGCGGATGACATGGCCGTGGCCGCGGAGCCCGAGATGCTGAAGAAGCGGCCCGTCAGGCTGCCTTTTCTGGAGATGGAGGAACGGGCGTGGGGCAAGCGCATGAAAAGGGATGTCAAGACTTCCTTGGTAGCGTTGCCCGGCGCCGGAAAGCTTGCCGTTTGCCTGCGAGATGATCCGGAAAGTACCGGCCACGCTCAAGCGTTGAAGGAACTCCCTTTGAATACGGACCTTTCCGTGTATTCCGTACGCGTGATTGATGAGGTGGAACACGCTTTTGCCTATACCCGCTGGCTTTTGAAGGCGCTGGACCAGCCTGACGCCATCTTGACGGACAGGCTCCATCTGGGCATTTCCGGAGCTCTTCTGGGCAAGGAGGTTTTTCTGATGGACAATGTTTACGGCAAAATTTCCGGAATTTATGAGTTGTCCCTGCGGGAGCGTTTTCCCCGCGTACATCTGTTGAATGAGTTGAGTGAATTTCCCTGGCTGGAGAAGGTTTTGACTGTACCGGACCTCGACCGCTGCCGGGAAAGGAAGGCGAAGCATGCGCGGCAGATAGGGAAAGCCGCCGCTTTGTCCAAGTACCTTTATTACCGCAAGGAGGAGAACGGAGTGCTCCGTGTCAAGGTCTGCGGCTTGCGGATTTGCAAGAAGCGGGTGGTTTGAGGATATTTATGGCCGCCGCGCGCTTGCATGGCGACAGGCTTTATCATTCGCGGCTTTGATGCAGGGGACCCTCTTTTTTACGTTTATAGATCCGAAGGCCAAGAATCTTGATGCGGACGCTGGCCGCATCTTCTTTTTTATAGTACAGGAAGTGTTTGATTCTCTTTCCCATCCGTTGAGGGAAAGTCAATGGCTTGGGCGCCGGGTACACACCCAGGGACAGCCTTTCCTTTAATGCCTGAGCCCACGGTTCCTGAGAAGTTCCCCATTTTTCGGCATCTTCCAGAATGGTCTGGTATTCGTAAAAGATGTGTTCATTCCATATCTCCTTGTCGCGAATTTCATCCAAAGATATATCGCGTAAATAAAAAGCTCCGGAGGCCTTGAAATTCAGGATGGTCCGGAAGCATTTTTCGCATACTCCGCAATTGTCCTGATCCGGATTGGAGTGCCAGCATACTCTCAGGTTGCGCAGTCCTCTTTCCCATTGGCTGACCAATTTTGCCTTCTGGCTCCGGGTGAATCCCCAGCCTTCTTCATACACACGGAATCGCCGGGAAGAAAGGAGGGGGTCCGTCACAAAGTTGGAGCCAAAATCCACTACGCCGGATGAATAGGGATAGGTGCTCCCCACCAGTACATTGCCATAATCCCTTTGCCAAAAGGATGCCATGCCTGTCAAAGCCGCCAGATGAACCAGTTGCCAGTGAAATCCCCAGTTAAGCTGGTTGTTCCAGAATGTATCCAGAGGGAAAATTTCAGGATAATTGCTTCCGCAGCGCAGAAGGCGCGTGATGCCCAGTTCCTCAATCGTAGAGAGAGCTTTTTCATAACAGCGCAGGAACAGGGGTTCTTCGTAAAGTCCCCGGTCTCCGCCCTGTACCAGCAGGCAGGCTTTCACATCCAGGGAATCATACCGCGGTTTCCGATGTGGGGATGCATGCCTGTACAAGGCGAAGGTCGCATCCAGCCCCTGGGAAAAGAGGGCAACCGCAGAATCGTCCACCGGCGCGTTTCTGTCGTCTATAATCCGGTCCGGCTTGATATCTACCACGTTAAGATACTCAGGATGCATTTGCGACCAGGCTTCCATGAAATGCTCCAAATTCCGAAGCAGAGTAAGACTGACGGCCCCTTTCACTTCAAAACGGCCTCCGACATGCATCATTTCAAAAATGAGCATCCTGATCCATGCGTCTGCAAAATTGTTTTCCACTGTGGGGGCCTGGTCGAAGGGTGCGAGGTCTACCCATACCCGGCAGTTATAACCGGGAGAAATAAAATCGCAATACAGGCGGGAAGTCCCATTGGGTTGAATATCGACCTGTTGTTGTGGAATGAGCTGGGAAGTAGCCATGGGAAACCGGAATCGGAAGGAGGTTGGGTTACTGGGAACTTCGGGACAACAGGGAAGGCTGCTTTCTGATGCAGTGGAACCATACCTGCCGTTTTTCAGATGGGGAAAGGACTGTGGAATGCTTCAAGAGATAAAGCATTTCCTGCTGGAAGTGGCCTGAATGAACAATCGTTTTTGCGAGGAAGCGCAGCGGCTTGTCTTGAAAAGCCCTCAAGTTGAAAACCTTGGAAAATTCCTGCAAATGACCAAGCAGATAAAGCTGGGAAATCGTACGGCGGCATTTCAAGCATGTGCCGCAGTTGAAAGCGCGTTCCAGGCAAACATTGAGGAAGTCGCAGGCAGGAGGATAATTGGCAAGGATGGCTGTTTTTTCATACCTTGCCAAATCCAGGCCATGCAGGTGGAAACGTACCTGTTCCGTTTCCGCCGCGGATAGAATGTGGGATTGAAGATGGAATTCACAGTAATCCCTCCGGTCCCTGGTGGTGAAATCCGGATGATTGATATGATAGGTGGCGGAAGTCCAGTATGAATTCATTAATCCATTCAGGACAAGCACACTGCCGGAATCCAAAAAGGGAAACCAGTTCAAATATCCCTCGTTGCCATAAAAATCGTACAGGGATGAATCCATCCAGACGAATTCCATACCGTTTTTTTCAGCAAAATTCCGGCTGAGCTTTCGTCTGCCTTCAAGCAGTTCCCGGTTTCCCCAATGGGAGCCGCAGTTATTGTGGAACAGGTGGGTGACAGGCGTCCCCGCCTTTTCCAGCTCCGCGATAGTGCACAGGGAATCCACCCCCAGGGACCCGCCCGTACCAATGCGGCAGCCGGGAATGGGGGAAAGAACTTCCGCGTGAACTTCTCCCGCCAGTTCAACGGGTTTCAGGAAAGGCCCTATTCCTGTCAGGATATGGGAGAGGAGCCGTATGCCGAAGTGGTACAGGTGCGCGGAGATGGCGGGAAGAACGCGAACCTGACCGCCCTGCTGGGAAATCCATGGAAGCAGGGCCACAAGGGCTCCATCCGCCCTGCCGGGATTCAAAAAGTCACGGAAACGGGAGTCTACCGTAAACGAAAGCGTGCGCGGCGCGTGGCCGTCCTGAAGAATGGGATAGGAGATGGTAACCGCATTTCCCTCTGTCTGTACGGATGGATGGTTAATCGTGATCATGAGTGTTGGAAGAGTTGGCGGATTTTATGTCTCATGCCGGTTGGCGGAAGATCCCTTTCCGCCAGCCGCCGTTCCAAGGTGACCGCCCAGGGCTCCTGCCCCAGTCCGTTGGCCTTGGCATGCTTGAGTATTTCCTGGGCATAGAGGACGCGGAAAGGGCGGTTAAACTGAATTTGGGAGATATCTTCATTCATGGCGTTGCGCGGCATGCACGTTATTTTGTCCCTGGGCACTCCCATGGCCATGAAGTTCATGATGGTCAGGCGGCATTTGGTGCATACGCCGCAGTTGCCGGACGCGTCTTTACCTTCCCAGCAACATCTCAGCAGGGCCATGGCCTTATCCCACTGCGCGATGAGTCCGGCTTTTTCCGTACGATCATGCCCCATGCCGTCCGTGACGGCTTCCTTGCTGTGGGAGCCTAGATAGTGGTCCGTGATGGGATTGGAGGCCCAGGGGTAGGAGAAGGAGTCATAGGACCCTTCGCTGCCCGCCATGAAGTAACCGAAGCGGGAGGTGAAAACGCGCATTCCTCCCATCAGCATGGTATGGTAGGTCATTTCGTAATCCATCCCCATGTTCCGGAAATTGGTCCGGATGCGGTAGAATTGGCAGATGCCGATGTCTTCCAGCAATTCTCTGGCCTTGGAGAAAGCCTTGTCAAAGTGTTCCTGGTTGTTTTCCGCAATGTCCGCTCCCTGGAACATCACGCAGGCCGTCAGATTAAGGGTCTGGGGGCCTGCCAAGCCTTTCCGGTGGCGGTAGGCGGTGAAGCAGGCGTCCAGACCGCCGGAAAAGCAGGAAATGGCTTCGTCCCGTTGGGGAACAGCGGAGTCGTCTCGCTCGGCGGCATGGATGGTGACGCGGTGAAAGACGTTGGGCATCCAGCGGTTCCAGGCTTCCGCGTAGCGGTCCAGATTGACCAGCAGGGAACGGGACAGGCGCCCCGGCCCTGTAACGGAGAATTCGCCGCCCGTTTCCATCATTTTATGGATGAAGAAGATGCACCAGGCGTCCGCCAAGTCGTCTTTGTCAATGTCCACGTTTCCGGTGGATTCAATATCCATGTATTGATGGAATTCCCGGCCTGCAGCTGTGGAGAGGACCGCTTTCAGCGTTGTTTTGTGTGGAGAGTGGACCTCGGGGGGAAAAATGCGGAGTTCGTTGCTCATGTCGAAAAGGAGTCAGTCTTAAAGTCGAACGAACATTAACGAATAAGAAATCCGCAGACAACATGTTTTTTTGAGGCAGAAAGGGTAGCAGCAGGAGAAAGGAGGATTGCAGAGCGATGGGAAAAGAACGCCCCTGCTTTTTTTTCTTCCAAACCTCCCATTAAATGGATGGTTCAAAGAAAATGTTCCGCTGTCGTCCAGTTGGCGGATTTCTTATCCGCAGTCCGAAGAGCGAAAAAAATGCCCGGTTCCTTTGGGGAAACCGGGCATTGCATCAAAGCCGTTGAAGGGCTGTTTATATCTTGCCGAAGAGGGTCTTGCCGGCGGACATGAGGTTGTCTGCGGCTTCCTGGAGACGGGCGGCGACTCCCTTTTCACCCTTGGCGAGGTAGGAACGGGGATCGTAGTCCTTCTTGTTGCCCACTTCACCGTCAATCTTGAGCACTCCGTTGATGTGTTCGCACATGTGGGAGACGATCGGGCGGGTGAAGGCGTATTGCGTATCGGTGTCGATGTTCATCTTGACTACGCCGTAGGAAACGGCTTCGCGGATGTCGGAGAGTTCGGAACCGGAACCGCCGTGGAAAACGAGGGGCATGCGGGCCGCTTCGCCGTGCTTGGCGACTACGGCTTCCTGGCCGTCGCGCAGGATGCTGGGCTTCAGCTTGACGTGGCCGGGCTTGTACACGCCGTGCACGTTGCCGAAGGTGGCGGCCAGCATGAATTTGCCGAGGGGGGCCAGGGCTTCGTACGTCATCAGCATGTCTTCCGGAGAGGTGTAGAGCTTGTCAGCGGGGTGGCCGGAGTTGTCCACGCCGTCTTCTTCGCCGCCCACGACGCCGATTTCAATTTCAAGGACGATGCCCAGTTCGGCGCATTCCTTCAGCAGTTCACGGGAAAGCTTGAGGTTTTCAGCCATGGGCAGCGTGGAGGCGTCCAGCATGTGGGAGTTGAAGAGGGGGGCTTCACCGCGTTCCACGCGGCGGCGGGATTCGGCGATCAGGGGACGCAGGAAGGTGTCCACGTGTTCGGGCTGGCAGTGGTCCGTGTGCAGGGCTACAAGCACGTTGTGCTTTTCAGCCAGGCGGCGCGTGGCTTCCGCCAGAACAATGGCGCCAAGGGCGGAACTGCCGATGGAGGTGCCGGAGGCGAATTTGCCGCCGCCGATGGAAACCTGGATGATGCCGTCGCTCTTGGCTTCGGAGAAGGCGCGGAGGGCGCCGTTGATCACTTCGATCGTGGTCACGTTGACGGCCGGATAGGCATAGCCTTCCTTCTTGGCCGTTTCAAGCATGGTAATGTATTGTTCTGGTGTGGCTATTGGCATAACGGGGACATGATAGGTGTTTTTTTTCGGGAGAGCAAGGCTGAACTCAGGCGCGCGCAGGGGTTGCAGAGCTCTTGCGGGACATGGTCATTCGCGGATCATTTTCGCCTCCGGCTGCGCCGGTTCTCCGGAGTCCGTCCGGTAGTTGACGCGCTGCGCATCCAGGAAGGGCTTGTGCCTGTCCAGGCGTTCCTTGAAGTCTGTGAAGTCCTTGCGGCCGGGCTGCGTCCAGCCCAGCTCCGCGATGGCGAACATGCGCGGAAACACCATGTACTGCCATTTGGCCAGTGTGGTCATGTATTCGCTCCAGCAGCTTCCCTGCACGCCCAGGATGTTTTTTTCCTGTTCCGGGGTGAGCCCCTTCGGAACGGGATTCATGTTATAGACTTTTTGCAGCGGAATGGTGGAGAAAGTCGCCATTTCATATTCGGGGCCTTCCGGATGCGGACCCTCCTGCCGGATCAGGTACGTGCTTTCAAAGGGAGTCATGATCACCTTGTTTCCGTGCTTGATGGCTTCCCGGGCAATGCCGGGATCATGCCAGACCATCAGGGTGGCCGTCTTGGAAAGGCCGCCTTCCCGGATTTCATCCCAGCCGATGATCTGTTTGCCGCGCGCGTTGACGAGTTTTTCCACGCGGTGGACGAAGTAGCTTTGGAGTTCTTGTTCGTTTTTCAAGCCGTTTTTCTTCATCACCTCCTGGGCCTGGGGGGAGTTTTTCCACTGCTGCTTGGGGGCTTCGTCCCCGCCTATGTGGATGTAGGGGGAATCCGGAAAGAGCTGGCAGACTTCTTCCAGGATGCCGTCAATGAATTTGAAGGTGGGTTCCGTGGGACTGAACGTGAAGGGGAGAATGCCCCAGCGCGTCGCCACCCGGGGCTTGTAGCCGGGAATGTCCTTGTTGCCGAATTCGGGATAGGCCGTGATGGCGGCCGCGGCGTGTCCCGGCGTTTCTATTTCAGGCACGATGGTGATGTGCCTGCGTTTGGCGTAGTCCACCAGCTCCTTTACTTCCTTCTGGGTGTAGAAGAAGGTGAAGGGTTTTCCGTCTCCCTTGTTGCGGTTGCCGGGAATGGGGCTTTCCGGGCGGGTGGCGCCGATGGAGGTGAGCCTGGGATATTTTTTGATTTCCAGCCGCCAGCCTTGGTCTTCCGTCAGGTGCCAGTGGATGGTGTTTACCTTGTAGCAGGCGAGCAGGTCGATGATGGTTTTCAGCTCCGCGATGGAACGGGGATTGCGGCCGCTGTCAATCATGATGCCGCGCCACGTGAAGCGCGGACTGTCCGTGATGGTCATGCAGGGAAGGGCCCAGTGGCCGGCGGCATCCTTTTCCAGAGACTGCTTGAGGGTCTGCGCCGCATAGAAAGCTCCGGCGGGGGACGTGCATGAGACGGCGATGCCCTGCGTAGAGACCTTGATGGAATACCATTCCGGAGACAGGGAGGCGTCTTTTTTCAGGAGGATCTGCACGGCATTGGCCGCGGAGGGAGCCGGGCTTACCTTGATTTGCCGGAGGTTGTTGGAGAATCCCGTCACGAAAGAGGCAATGCAGCTTTTATCTCCCGTTTTGGAAACAGGCAGCGTGTTGCTGACCAGAAATCCCGGCTTGTTTTTTTCCACATCCAGCGCGGATGGAAGGGGGATGATGGCCGGGTCACCCGGTACGGGCCTGGAGGGGAGGGAATAGGCGGCGGACGCGAACAGGAGGCCTGCGGCTAGAAGGAGGCTTTTGGAAAACATGACGGGAAAGGGAGGAAAAAGTTTCACAGTAAATAGTATATTCCAGAAGCGTCCGCAAGGCAACTTTACGGGATTTGCCCTGAAGGGAATAAAGAAGCCCTGCCTCCCGTGCCGGGGGTGGACCGGAAAGCCGCAGGGCTGATGCCGGGGCACGGATTTTTTCGAAAATCCGGGAATGCACATCAGGATGTGTTATTTCAGGATGATGGAAGTGGTGCCGGGTTTGATGGCGTATTTTTTGCCGTTAATCACTAGGGAATAAGGGTTGTTGCTTGTTACGCCAACGGTGTTTTTGCCGTCAAAAACGATGTCAGTCGTAGTCGTCCCGAAATGAAGATTTTTTAATCCGTGCCTGCCTTTCTCCCTTTTCAATCTCCACTGGACTTCATTCCGTAGTGCAGAAATCTTATGGAAGCCCAGAACGTTTTCAATGAAGAGGGAAATGGGGCCCAGCGCCGACCAGCCGCAAAATTCCGGCCGGGCCCTGCGTCCATGTTCGGTAGACGGCTCGTTGGAACTGGGGCTGTAGCATTCCCATATCGTGTGCGGTTTGATGCCATGGTAAGCGGCAAGCTGCTGGCGGATGATTTTTTCAGCGATCGTGTCGGCTTCTTCATGGTAGCCGTATTCTTCAAGCGCCTTGACGGTCATGTACGTGGTGGGCAGCCAGATGCCGCCGCGCCAGTAATCCCCGGTTTGGCCATGGTAGTCCTTATCCCTGCGGGAAAGGGTGGGCGTCGGGTAGTCTCCACCGAATTCCTGCGGGTCCAGAAGGTATTTTACCATCTTTTCCGCCTGGGCCGGCGAAGCGACTCCGGCTAAAAGTGGCCAATAGGAGGCCATTGTCCTGATGCGGCAGGGCTGCCTGTTTTCTATCGCCACATCATAGTAGAACCCGTCCTGCTCATCCCAGTACAGTTCGTTTATTTTGTCTTTCAGCTTGCGGTAGATGGCCTCCCATTTCCCGGCTGCGTCTGCATTGCCCAGTGATTGTTCCAATTGGGCCATGCAGCGTGCGCTCAGGGCTTGCTGGGAAATGGCGTCAATCCATAAAATCTTATTGTAGCCGCCTGCGTCCCGGCCTCTGGGCGTGTTGTCCATTCCGCTGGCGCCCCCCGTCCATGTAAAGCCATCTTCACCGATGGCGTTCAGGTAGATGTTTTGGGGAGAGCATTCGAAACGTTCCCCCGCTTTGGCATTGGCAAACCAGTCAAAATGTTTTTGAAGGTACTGTTTCCGATTCAGGATTTCATGGATGCGGTTTTTGTTTCCGGTAAAGTCGTAATATTCCTTTTCAACCCATGCGAATAACGGAGGGTTGTCCACGAGGTGAATGCGGAGCGGAGTTTTTTCCTTATCCCAAATGGGCTTGTACAGGTTGTCCATGCTTCCCTCTCCGGGGAATGAATGCGGCGCATACTTGGCGAAGAGCACCATGAAACAGGTATCCCAAATCCAGATTTGGTCTTCGTAACAGTTTTCATCCATGTAGGGCGACCCGGGAAGGCCCTCAGGGCCTTTTCTTACCCGTCCGGCCGCGATTTCCCATGTTTTATGGTAAAGGTCCACGAGGTCTTTGTCAGGGTAAACCGGCTGGGGAATTTCCTCTTTCCAGCCTTCCTGGATGCAGCTGTCATGATGGGCCGTAGCTCCAAAGCCTTGCACGCAGGCTATTGCCCCCAGGATGACGCCGCATGCTGTCCGCAGGTAGTATTTCATTTTCAGTATACGGCCAGGGAGGCGGAAAAATATCGTTTTTTCTCGTCTCGCGGCGGGTTGAAGGCTTTTCCGTGCCGTCATGTTCCCCTAGCGGGTCAATGGTGGGCGTGGAACCGAATTAGTATTACTGAAGGCGGCGCTGCCGCCGGAAGGATGAAAGTGAAGCGACAGCGTGGAGGAAAGGGAAAATGATTTTTTCCGTCAACATGGAATAATAGGAAAAGGGACGCCCCCCCCCTTCCGGTTTTTACCTTCGTGAGACGCCCTGTTGAAAGTGGAGAAAGATGAAATGAGGGAGGTTATTCCGGAATGGATTCCCCCCGGATGAGGTCTTCCCAGGTCTGGCGGCTGCGGATGACGTTCCACTGGTTTCCGTCCACCAGCACTTCTTCCGCCATGGGGCGGGAATTGTAGTTGGAGGACATGGAAAAACCGTAGGCGCCGGCGGACAGCACGGCCAGGAGTTCTCCCTGGCGCACGTCCGTCATGTCCCTGTTCTGGGCCAGGAAGTCCCCGGATTCGCAGATGGGGCCCACGACGTCCGTAGTGATGCAGGATTCGGAGAGGTGTTCCCTGACCGGGATGATTTCATGATACCCCTGGTAGAGGGCGGGGCGGATGAGGTCGTTCATGCCCGCATCCACGATTTTAAAGGTTTTGGCCTTTCCAGTCTTTTCATACAGGCAGCGGGTGATGAGCGCGCCCGCATTTCCCACGATGAGGCGTCCCGGTTCCACGATGATATGCAGGCCCAGAGGCTGGAGGGTGGGAACGACGGCCTGGGCGTAAGTGCTCAGCGTGAGCTGGGCGCAGTCTTCATTCCACCATTCCTTGACGCCGGAATCCAGCGTATCCTGGTAAACGATGCCGATGCCGCCGCCGATGGAGAAGAATTCGATGCCGTGCTTTTCTTTCAGCGCGGCGGCCAGCGGAGCCACTTTCCTGACGGCTTCCAGGAAGGGTTTCGCCTGGGTGAGCTGGGAGCCGATGTGCATCTGCAGGCCCTTGAGTTGGAGGTTCGGAAGTTCGCGGGCCGCCATCTCGTAAAGAGGTTCAATGAGTTCAAAGTCCACGCCGAATTTGTTTTCAGCCTTCCCGGTGGTGATGTATTTGTGCGTCCCCGCCTCCACATTGGGATTGACGCGCACGGCTACCGGAGCTTTCACTCCCATGGACGCGGCGATGGCGTCAATGGCGCGCAGTTCCGCCTCCGATTCCACATTGAAGCAGTAAATGCCCTGTTCCAGGGCGTAGCGGATTTCCTCCTCTGTTTTTCCCACGCCGGCATAGGTGCATTTGGAAGGGTCTCCGCCGGCCTTGAGGACGCGAAAGAGTTCTCCGCCGGAAACGATGTCGAACCCCGCGCCATTGCGGGCCATGAGGTTCAGGATGGCGATGTTGGAGCTGGCCTTGACGGCGTAGGCCACTTCCGCGTTAAGGGGCGCCAGGGCTTCCCTGAGGCGGTGGAAATGGTTCAGAATGGTCTGCTTGCTATAGACGTACAGGGGGGTGCCTTCCTTGTCCGCCAGTTCCTGGAGGTTGACATTTTCACAGTAGAGCGTGCCGTTTTTATATGCGAATGAATGCATGGATTATTCCTTGGTTGTGCTTTCGTTGGTTTTCCCGGAATGGAGAGGAGGGAGCGGGAATCTGGGCGTAGGGGGGTTGTCGATGAGCTGGGCGATCCAGGCGAGATCCTTGGAGCTTTCCAGCCCGAGCTTGATCAGCATGGTGATGGGGACGGCCAGCAGCATGCCGATGGGGCCCCATACCCAGCCCCAGAAGATGACGGAGAGCAGGACCATGCTTGTCACGATGCCGAATTGGCGGCCCAGCAGCATGGGTTCCAGGCAGCTCCCCAGGACCGTGTTGATCACCAGGTAGCCGCCGGCTACGATGATGCCCGCGGTGGGGCTGATCAGGAGCATGGCGAGCAAGGTGGGGGGAATGGCCGCGATGATGGAGCCGAAGGTGGGGATGAAGTTGAGCGCGAAGGCCACGATGCCCCACAGCAGCGGGAAGTCCACCTTCATGTAATAGCAGAGCAGGAAGGCCAGTAGTCCGGTGGCTGCGCTAATTAAGGTCTTGATAATCAGGTATTTCTGGACTCCGGCCAGAGCTTTGGAAAATTTGCGGATGCCCGTGTCGCTGTTGTTGCCCAGTTTGTTGATGTTCATCCGGAAGCGGGGGGCTTCTCCCAGGAAGAAGGTCATCAGGATCAGAATCAGGGTGGTGAAGGTCAGCATGGAGGCGAGCTGCCCCATCACCCCCGTGGAGAACGCCACGATGCGCTGCCCGTTGAGCAGGTCCGGGAGTTCCTGAAGCATCTGGTCCGCCAGATTGTTCCAGTCACGTTCAATGAGGAAGGCGCGGAGTTCGTGGATTTTCTCCATCATCAGGGGCTGGTATTTGACCGTGACCGTCCGGGCCAGGTCCTGCCCCAGGTACTGGGCCAGATAGGCCAGGCCCACAAGAATGCCGAAGTCCATGATCACCGTGAAGGTTACCGCCAGCCAGTGCGGAAAACGAAGACGTCCCTTGAAAAAAGTGGTCAGCGGGTAACTGACGATCGCCAGAAAGCCGGACAGGACGATGGGGAGCAGCACCGGCTTCCCCGCCTGCAGCCCGGCCGTGATGACGATGACGCTGGCGAGCATGAGCAGGATTTTCAGGCCCTCTTTTCCGGATTCTTTCTGAGGAGTCATGGAAGGATTGGTGTTAACGGGGTGAGTAATGGTGTCCGATTTCCTGCGGGATTGCAATATTAAAGGCCCTCATTCCCATCATGTTCCCGGAAAAAGCGGTCCAGGTCTTCAAAGCGGGTCAGGAGGTAGTCAGGCTTCCGTTCTTCGAGCCCCTTTACATCCGCCTCCGCGGCCCATCCTGCGGCAAGAATGCGGATGGGAACGGCGCGGCATGCGTCCACGTCCGTGGGGGAATCCCCGATGTAGATGGCTTCCCCGGCGGAAGAGTCCAGGCGGTCCAGCGCCCGCCTGATGCGGTCCGGCTTCACGCCGCCCTCAGGGGAGCCTGTTTCCAGAATGGGGAAGAACTCGGCCAGATGGAAAAATTGAAGGGAAATCTCCGCGCTTTCCAGGCGTTTGCCGGTGACCATGGCCAGACGGATGCCGCGGCTGCGCAGGGCGTGCAGCAGTCCGGCCGCCCCGGGGAAGGGAGTGGGCGCCAGTTCCGGATGCAGCTCACGGTAATAGCGGAGGAACAGTTCCCTGCCTTTTTCGTGCAGTTCCGGCTTTCCGGGAAGCAGTCTTTGGATGACGCCCAGGTCGTCCGGCCCGAACTGGCGTTCGATTTCCTCATCCGTCAACGTTCTGCCGTCCAGTTCCCGGACGGCGCGGCGGAAGGCTTCCCGGCACAGGGGTATGGTATCCGCAAGCGTTCCGTCAAAATCAAAAATGGCGGTTTTGATCATCAGCCGTACCCTACATGCCGCCTGCGGACGGTTCAAGGGGAAAGCCGTGCCTGAATAGTCATGATGACGCTGCGGGGCGTTCCGGACCGGCAGGACGTGTCATCTCGTATGGAAAGGTCAACGTTCCGTCCCTGTAAGCTCTCTAATTCCCTTATGCACGGGAAGGCTCCAAAAGAATATTTATCCCTGTGGAGCGTGATTGCATTGGGAATAGGTTCCATGGTAGGAGCGGGAATTTTCGCCCTCATGGGTCAGGCGACCCTGATGGCGGGCAAAAACGTGTACTGGTCCTTCCTGCTGGGAGGCGTCGCGGCCCTGCTTTCCGGTTATACCTACGCCAAGCTGGGTTCCCGTTATCCCGGTTCCGGAGGAATCATGGATTATTTCAACGAGGCTTTTTCCCATAAGACCCTCTCCGGCGCGCTGACGCTGATTTACCTGGGAACGCTGGTCATTACCGTGGCCCTGGTCGCCAAGTCCTTCGGGGCCTATGCGTCCCGCCTGTTTTTGCCGGACGAATTAACCAACATCTATTCCACCGCCCTTTTCGCCAGCGTGGCCATTCTGCTGCTGGGAGCATTGAACATGGGAGGAGCCAAGGCCGTAGGGAAGTCGGAGGTGGTGATGGTGGCGTTCAAGCTGCTTATTCTGACGGTTCTGATGCTTGCCAGCTTCGGTTCTTCCGTGCCAGTGGGCGCGGACCCCATTCCGGTGAAAGGACTGGACGGGCTGCTGGGGAGCGTGGGACTGACGTTTTTCGCGTTTGCCGGCTACGGCATGATGGCCAATACGGCGGGCAATCTGAAAAATCCTTCCAAAACATTGCCCAAGGCCATTTTCCTGGCTATCGGCATCGTGCTGGTTCTGTACCTGGTGCTTTCCTACGTAGTGCTGACCAACGTTCCCGCCACTTCCCTGGAAAGCCACACGGAAACCGCCGTGGCGCAGGCCGCCTATCCCGTGCTGGGCGTGTGGGGCTTCATGGCCGTATCCGTGGCGGCGCTCATTGCCACGGCGTCAGCCATTAACGCCACCATGTTCAGCATGCTGGACATTTCCCGGGCACTGGCGCGCAACGGCCAGCTGGGAGCCATCTTCAAGCAGCCTTTCTGGGGCAGCGGCACGGAAGGCTTTTTCTATCTTCTGCTGGGCATTCTGGTGATGACGAATGCCTTTAACCTGGTAGCCATCGCCAATCTGGCGGGGGCCTGTTTCCTGATCAGCTACCTGGCGGTGTTCGTTGCCCATTGGCGGCTCCGGAAAGAGACGCAGGGGAACGCGCTGCTGATCATCCTCGGGTTCCTGCTGATGCTGTTTATTCTGGGAGCCTTTTTCTACCAGATGTTCTTCAGCCAGCCTTATCTGATTCCGCTGATCCTCCTGTTTGTGGCCGCCTGTTTCATTCTGGAATTTTTCATTCGCAAAAAGCTGGCGAAGGGGGCTTCCAAGGCTTCCTAGGCTGTGGGGGTTAGGAAAGAAACGCTTTCCCTCCCGTTGCACTTTTAATGCAGGAAGGAAGTGAGGGGGCTGGTGGCGGCAGCCCGGACGGAAACGGCGGGAAGGCCGGCCAGATGGGCCATGCGCCCGGCGCGGCAGGCCAGCGCGAACGCTTCCGCCATGGAGGCGGGGTCTCCGGCGGCGGCGATGGCCGTATTGACGAGCACGGCGTCCGCCCCCATCTCCAGGGCTTCCGCCGCATGGCTGGGGGCTCCCAGCCCGGCGTCCACCACTACGGGCACGACGGCCTGTTCAATGATGATGTTGATCAGCTCCCTGGTCAGCACGCCCTTGTTGGTGCCTATGGGAGCGCCCAGAGGCATGACGGCTGCCGCTCCGGCTTCCTGGAGGCGTTTGGCCAGCACGGGGTCCGCATTGATGTAGGGAAGCACCGTGAAGCCTTCCCTGACCAGGATTTCCGCCGCTTTCAGCGTTTCAATGGGGTCCGGCATCAAATACTGGGCGTCCGGATGGATTTCCAGCTTGATCCAGTTGGGGAGTCCGGCTGCCGCCGCCAGTCGCGCCAGTCGCACGGCTTCTTCCGCCGTTGTCGCTCCGCTGGTGTTCGGGAGAATAAGGTATTTTTCAGGGTCGATGAAATCCAGAATATTGGCGGCGGGGTCATGGGAGCCCGTCAGGTCCGCCCGGCGCAGAGCCACCGTCACAATTTGGGAGCCGGAAGCTTCCAGAGCTTCTTTCATGCTCTCATTGGAAGAAAACTTTCCCGTTCCCACCATCAGGCGGGAGGTGAATTGGCGTCCGGCTATCTGCAAAGGTGAATCTGTCATTGCGGGTGAAGGGTACCTCCCCTTTCCTTTCCAGGCAAGGGGGAATGAAGAAAAAGGCAGGAGTTGCCGCGGCATGGACGAGCGCCTCCGACTGGGAATGAAAGGTTGATTCGTCCATCTTCCAGATTTACCCGCCCTGCGGGCTTCAAGATGAGCTTTCCATCCAGCCGGACTTGTCCGGTTTCCCGGCCTTCATACAACCTTTCCGATAAAAATATTCTGAAAACTTTCCTTCAAATCCAGGAAAAACCGGTTTTTGAATGGACGGAGGGAGAAACCCCCTCCTCCCCTCTATTATTCCCCGCTGAAGGAAATGCCCCGGAGCGCTCTGGGCTTGCCCAGGATTTCCTGATAAAGAATGGCCGTTTTCAAGGATTGGGAACGGCGCAGGGAGTTTTTCAGGGAAAGAGGTTCGGACGCGGCGACCGTGGGAAGCGGTTCAGGCCGGCTTTCCTTCATTTCCCTTTCCTGCAAACGATGCAGGGCGGCCTGTTCCGCGTCAGACAGGGAACGCATGGACTGCCGGGCTTCTTCCGTGGCCTTTACGTAGCGTTCCAGCACGTTCTGGGCGGTTTGCTGGGCGGTTTCCGCCGTCCACTCCGGCTTGGGTTCCGGTTCAGGCCGGCGCTTGCGGGCCACGGCGGGAGTGGGAAGCTCCACGGGTGGGGCGGAGGGGCGCGGAGCGCGCGCCGGAGCCTGTGGCCGTGCCGGCTGTGGCTGCCGCGGCTGCGGATTGGTCCGGCGCATTTCCGCAATGACTTCCTTCACGCGTTTTTCATGATGGTCTTCCGTGTCCAGGACGGGCGTTTCCTCATCTTTTTCTTTTGGTTTTAAAAACTCAATTACTTTCTTGATGAGAAAGATCGCCCCCACGATCAGCCAGAACCAGAGCTTCAGGCTGTCGTCATCGCCGCCGGAGGCGAGCATGTATGCCAGTGAATCCATAAAGGAGGAAGGGCCACCGGAGAGAAAATCCGGTCTCTCCGGTGGCCTGAGAATTTATTTAATGGAAGAGGGGGAAGCATCCGGCTTGGCAATGGAATCCCTCATCTTGGTATCGGCCACTACGTTCTGGTAGCGGGCATAATCCAGCACTCCCAGGTTGCCGTTGCGGAAGGCTTCCGCCATGGCCATGGGAATCTGGGCTTCCGCTTCCACCACCTTGGCGCGCATTTCCTGCGTTTTGGCGGCCATTTCCTGTTCCGTGGCTACGGCTGCGGCGCGGCGGACTTCCGCCTTGGCCTGGGCAATCTGCTTGTCCGCTTCCGCCTGTTCGGCCTGGAGGCGCGCGCCCACGTTGCCGGCCACGTCCACGTCTGCAATGTCAATGGAAAGCACTTCAAACGCCGTGGCGGCGTCTACGCCCTTGTCGCTCACGGTGCGGGAGATTACCTCCGGCTTTTCCAGAACATCCTTGTAGGAGGGCGCGGAGCCTACGGCGGAGACGATGCCTTCCCCGACGCGGGCGACCACCGTTTCTTCCGTGGCGCCGCCTACGAAAAGGTCCAGGTTGGTGCGCACCGTCACGCGGGCACGCACTGCCACGGCAATGCCGTCACGGGCCACCGCCGTCAGGCGCGTCTGGCCGGAGCTGGGGTTCGGGCAGTCGATGACGCGGGGGTTGATGGAGGTTCGCACGGCTTCCAGCACGGTCTTGGACGTGCCTTTCACGGCCAGGTCAATGGCGCAGGCACGGTCATAGCTCAGCGGGATGCCGGCTTTTTCCGCAGCAATCAGGGCGAGGACGCAGTCCACGATGTCGCCGCCGGCCAGGAAGTGGGCTTCCAGTTCATCCGTGCTGATGTCCAGTCCGGCCTTGGCCGCCGTGATGCGGGTGTCCACTACCAGGGGGTAGGGCACTTTGCGGAGCCACATTCCCAGCATGTTGCTCATGGAGACAGGGGCTTTCGCGAGGCGCGCGCGCAGCCATGTCTTGAAGAATTTGGCGATGATGGCGAAGAAGATGACCAGAAAGATGACGAGGACGATCACCAGGATGGTCCCCCAGGCGGTGGCGTTGGAGATGTTTGCTAACAGCAAATTGTTCATGTATCCTTCCATACCATATTAACCGAAGCAGGGTAAAGATATAATTGTGTTACCTATGGTTTAAAGGTATTGACCTTTCGGCGGATTCGTGGCAATGCACTTGGCCGTGCGCACCATTGATTTTGATTATCCGCTGCCGGAAGAGTTGATAGCGGACCGCCCCCTCCCGGACCGCGCCGCCTCCCGGATGATGGTCATCCACCGGGATACCGGCCTGATTGAGCACAGGCATTTTTGCGACCTGCCGGAATATGTGCGGGAAGGGGACCATTTTATCCTGAATGATACCAGGGTGGTTCCCGCAAGGTATTTTTCCAATGACGGCGCCATTGAAGTGGTGCGTGCAGAGGTGCTCAACCCCCTGCTGTGGAAGTGCATGGTGCGCCCCGGGCGCAAGATGAAGCTGGGGCGTACGGTCTCCATCGGTGATGCGGTGGGCACCGTGGAAGGCATTGACGGGGAAGGCTACCGCCTCATCCGGTTTGACCGGGAGGTGGATGAGGAAAAGTACGGCCGCCTGGCGCTTCCCCATTACATGAACCGGGAGAGCGACCCGTCCGACAAGGAGCGCTACCAGACTGTTTACGCCAGGCATGAAGGGGCGATTGCCGCTCCCACGGCCGGGCTGCATTTTACGCCGGAGCTGCTGGCGGCCGTTCCCCATGATTTTCTGACGCTGCACGTGGGCGTGGGAACGTTTCGTCCCGTGAAGGCGGACAGGATTGAAGACCACCAGATGCACACGGAACATTTTTTCCTGCCTGAAGCCACCGCGAGGGCGATTAATGAGGCCGGGAGGGTGATTGCCGTGGGCACCACCAGCGTTCGCGTGCTGGAGCATGTGGCTACCGCGGAAGGACTGCCGTTAAAGGAGTGCTCCGGGTCAACGAACATTTTTATTTATCCACCCTACAAGTACAAGGTGGTGGATGCCCTGATCACGAATTTCCACCTGCCCCAGAGCACGCTGCTCATGCTTGTCAGCGCCTTTGCCGGCAAGGAGCTGGTCATGAAAGCCTACCTGGAAGCCATCCGGGAACGGTACAGGTTTTTTTCCTACGGGGATTGCATGCTGATTCTGTAGGGTTCCGGCGGCCTTTCCTTCCCTCTGGCGGAAGAAGCGCAGGCTGCCTTCAACGCTTGCCGCACGGAAGTTGTTCCGGGCTGCGAGGGGATGAAGACGGAGCGCCGTCCGGGGAAGCGTCCGGGTGCTGCTCTTTTTTAAGCTCCAGCAGGGTTTTTCCGTGGTCCCTGATTTGCTGGAGGGCAGTCAGGAAGTGCAGCGTTTCCCCCAGCAGTATGTTCATGACGTTGGCATAGTGGCAGTCCGTGTTTTTCAGGCACAGCCGGGGAAAATAGGAGGCTTCCAGCTCCGGCGCATTCCATTTGTCCCGGATAACGCGGCTTCTGCGGGATGCCGGAGGCCAGCAGGGATGCTGCCGGTCCCTCAAATAAAGGAGGTAGCAGTCTTTTAACATGTCGAGCTGGGAGGCAACACCGGCACGTGCAGGAGGAGTGATGGACGGCTGGACATCCTTTACTCCTTCAAGCGTCATGTTGATGGTTGTTTCCGCAAGGACGGTCCAGTAAAGAATAGGTTCCGCCACGGAACGGCTCCGCCTGCGGAACCGCAGGTAGAAATGATGGCTGAGTTCCAGGGCCGACAAGGCTTTTACGTAATGCACCAAAACCACCCGGCCATATTGCCGGAAAATAAAGTGTTCCAGCTTTTGCCGGAGGGGAGCGTCTTCCATTCCCGTTTCCTTCCTGAGAAGGGTCCACTGTTCCTCGAATGTTGAATTTTCAGCCATGAATTTGGGAAGAGGTTATTTTTAATAAATATAAATTATGTTACCATGAAATTCAAATAAAATAACAATCATTATCAATGTTTATCAAAATAATCCGAGGAAAAAGAGAGGAATTCCTGCGGATGGGGCGGTAACACGGTAACCGCCTGGCGCAAAGGCGTACGAGAAACACCTGCGTCCGGAAAAACAGCCTGGGAGGTGGTAAGCCCGTGCACGACGGCTTGAGATGTGGATGCCGCGGATAATGAAAACGCCATGCCCGGACATGCAGGCATGGCGCTTGTCAAATCAGGCCTGAGCCGGATCAGAAGTTGTAGCGGTAGCCGAGGGCTCCGCCGATGGAGGTGTCTCCGGAGCGGAGATCCGCATTGCCGTCCACGTAAACGGCGCCGTAGTCGGAGCAGGGAATGCTGAGGCCTGCGCCCAGCTGGACGCCGGTGCGGCCGAGCTTGGCTCCCCTGATGGTCTGGACAAGGCCCGGATTGGCCAGGTAGGCCACGTTGGCCTGTGCCTTGTCCTCCCCGAAGTCCTGAGAAACCAGAACGCGGAATTCTCCCGTGATATCACGCCCGGTCAGGTTGGAACCCAGAACGCCTTTCAGGCGCAGACCGGCGGCCACGCTTCCGGTGGTAATATCCATGTCATCCACGCGGAGTCCCGCTCCGCCTGCTCCGGCTTCATTGAAGCCATCCACGGAGGAGTGCATGACGCTGACATTGGCGACCGGCTGAAGGATGGCCGTCCGGCGTTTGTTGAGAGCCAGGTCATAAGTGAGCTCATACATGGCTCCGAAACTCATGCCGGTGGTGCTGAAGCTGGCCTGGTAGCTTCCCAGCTCATGGCGTACGCTGCGGGTAATGTCCGCATCCGACCAGCCCCCGGAGAGAATGAGGGAGTGGCCCCATTTCCTGTGGCGGTAGTGGCCGAAGAGGCTCACGTAGTAGGTGTCCAGGTCGCCGGAGGCGGAATCAGCCCCGTCGGAGGAGTAATCCCCATAGTTGGCGGAGAAGGCCGCGCCCAAAGTGAAATTCTCCGAGCAGTTGACGTCCAGCCCGGCGGTGCCTCCCCAGGAGTTAAGGGTGAAACCGTTGCCTTCATTGGAACCGTCCAGGGAATCCCTGCCCCCGTTGGCTTCAATCCAGCCGTTCACCTGGGGAAGGTCTCCCTGAATGTAGTCGGGATTGAGGCCCATGGTTTCCGCGCGGTTGCGGATGAAGGTCATTTCCCTCCGCAGGCCGGACCTTTGCGCGGCCAGGATGCCGGGAATGGCCGTTCCGGCGGAGGCGCTCAAAAGGTGGTTGGCCCTCGCGTAATCTCCGTCGTTCCAGGCGTTGGAAACGGCGCGGTTCAGGGAGCTCAGCTCCGTTCCGTCCTTGATCTCCCCGCAGTTCCAGAGCAGGACGGCCCCGGCGGCGGAATTGGAGGTATCAGCCGTGGCGAGCAGGGCGTTGTCCGCCTTGCGGGTTCCTGTCAGCACGATTTGGCCGTCCCGGTTTTCCGCATGCAGCTCGGAATAATAGGTGCCCAGCGCGCCGTAAGCGTTGATATTGAGGTAGCTGCCCACCATGTTCCCTTCAAAGAGAACCAGTTCCAGCATCCTTTCCGGCGCGGCGACGTTGGATTCAATATTGAGGGTGGTCCCGTTGCGGTCTCCCTGAATGGTCAGCGTGGCTCCGTCTTCCGTGGAAATGAAGGGAGTATTGGTCTGTGCCAGCAGGGGATTAATCACGAGCGTGATGGTGGAACCGTTCATGAACTGGCTTGTTCCGTTAAGGAGAAGCGTGGTATTATGGGCGGCTCCGGCGGAGGCCATGGCGAGCGTAAGCGTCCCGGTGGCATCAACCGTCAGGGAATGGAGCAGAATGGGATTGGCTGAATCACGGATCAGGGCCACTTCCCCTTCCGTAATGTTGAGGTTCAGGGTGTCTGACCCCGCGCCGGTGTAGGTCCATGCCGCTTTCCCCGCCTTGTTGATTGTGCCGTTCCCCTGGAAGGAGCCGGAAAAAAACGGAGGATTTTCCCGCATGGAGGGCGAGTTCCCCGTTGTTGAAGATCACGGAGCCTTTCCCCAGCAGGCCGCCCACCATGGAATTGCGTGTGGAGCCCAGGTCCAGCGCGGCGGCAGCGGATTCCGGACCCACGGCGACCGCCGCTCCGTCAAACCTGGCATTTCCGGACAGGGTGAAGGTTCCTTCCTGGACGGCCAGCAGGCCGGAACCGGCAATAGTGATGTCCGTGTCCAGCTTGTTGCCGTTGCGGATGGCCAGCATGGAATCCGCGTTCAGCCGTAGGATGCCGGTGCCGGTGATGGAGGCGTTTTCCGTCAGGACATTGGCCGTTCCGCTCATCTCCAGGGTGGCGTCATTCAGTGTTAGAGCGCCTTCCTGCCCGGAGAAACGGGTGGTGGAGGACGCATGGAAGATGGAAATGCCGCCTCCGTTCAGCATCATGGCTCCGTAGGCGGAGGATTCGGAAGCGAGGATGATGGCTCCGCTGGTGGAATCCAGATGGAACCCCGCGTTTCCGGCGCTTCCCAGCGTCAGGGCGCCGGCGCCTTTCTTGCTGAGCGTGCCCGTGCCTTGGAGAGTTCCGTTCCACGTGAGGGGATTGGCCGTATCCAGGGTGATTTGGCCGCCCTGGGCGGCCAGAACACCGTCTCCCGTAATGGAATGAATGACAATGTTCCGGGTGGCTCCCGCGTTCAGGGTGGAAGCGGCGGAATCCAGGGCCAGCGTAGCTATTTCCATCCGGGCCTGGTTGGTGAAGGCCAGCGTTCCCTGGGTGATGTGCAGGGTACCGTTCCGGGTACCGTCAATGTAGATGGCGTCTCCAATGGTGTTGCTGCCGTCAAAGGCAAGCGACTTTCCTTCCGCCAGGGCGACGGTGCCGGAGCCTACCAGTTTGAGGCCGCTGGAAATGGTATTGTCCGTTCCGGTCAGAGTAAGGGTGGAATGGAGAAGATTGATGGAGCCCCGGGTGCCGGTCAGCTTTCCGACCTCGGCTGTGACTTCCTCCCTGGCAAGCTGGGACACGCCGAAGGTTCCTCCGTTCATCTTCAGCTCCCCGATGGTGTTGGAAGCGCCGGAAAGCACCAGTCCCCCCTGCTGTACGTCCAGAGCTCCGCTGGTGGAAAAGCCGCCGCCCAGCACCAGGTTTTTAGCCCCCGTCTTGATGAAATTGGCGTCATTGCCGATGACCTCTCCGGCGCAGATGGAGTCCATGGCGGTGTTGGAGAGATTGACGGTCAGCGCTTTCCCCGCAGTGATGGTGACGTTGTATTCCGCCTTGTCTCCTCTGAGGGAGGGCAGGACGATAGTAGCGCCTTCACCCGGATCAATGGTCATGTTCCGGTTGACGAGAACGGAAGTGAAGAAATTCAGGTCAATCTGGTCCGTGATGGAAGCGCCGTCCACGGACGCATAATAGGTGGGGTCATCCTTGAGCACCCAGCCCATCTCCGCAAGGAGGGCTTTTTCCTGGTCGCTGGGGTTTCTCCTCTGGATGCCCTCCCCGATGGAATATTGCATCAGGGCGTTCGGGTCGCTTGCAGCGTCCACGTGGGACATGCTGGAACCGGGAGCGAAAACAAAGGGATTGTAAACAGTGAGGCCTCCGGAACCAATCGTGTAGGAAACGCCGGTCTGGTAATTGAAGCCCGCATCTCCCGGATGGTTGCCCTGGGCATCCGTGATCAGGGAATCCCAGATCGTGTAGTATTCTCCGTATGTTCCTGTATCATTCAGCGAGTTGAAGCCGACGTTATGCCCGATTTCATGCAGAAGGACGCTGATGAAGTCTGTGGCGTTCTGGGGCGTGGTATTGCCTGTGCTGAAACCGTAGACGGGATTGAATTGGAGCCTGAAATCCATTTCCCCTTCCTCCAGCACGACGTCTTCCCCTTCTTTCCAGATGACTTCCGTGGAAGTGGCCGCATTGTAGTTTTCCCCGTCGTATTCGACGTAATTGGAGAAAGAACCTGCCAGGACGCCTTCTTCAAGGGCCCCCCAGGAAATGGTCGCTTCAATCTTCCGGGAAGCGGTGTTGCGGAAGGTATCGTCCCAGATATTGAGGGTGGTGGTGACGGCGGCTATCTGGTCGTCACTCCAGTCACGGGTCCCCATCCAGTCCGCCGGACCGTCCCCGTTGCCGAGGAGCGTGATGTGGAAGTTCTTGGTAGTGATTTCATGGGTGGCTGCCCAGCCCATGGGGGCCAGGGTAGAGAGGCCCGTCAGACAGGATAGGATAGATAGGGTGAGTTTCATCAACACGCTTTATAGGAATCCCGTATGCGTAAAGTCAATTAGAAACGATTGAAAATACAATAAAAACGGAGTTTTTAATAAAAATAAAAATATGATAGAATCCTGCCAGGCCCCGTTTTTCCTGCCGCAGATTCCCCCCGGCAAGAAAAATGCGACTGCATTCCAGTGCGGCGCAATGCGTTCTTGTGAGGGGAAATCAAACGCGATAGCGTAGGAACGACCTGGTGGTCAAAGATACCCTCTTAGACTTGTCACGCGCGTATGGATCACGATTTCAGCCTCATCTTCACTTTTGTCGGCGGATTGACCGCCGCTCTCCTTTTCGGCCTTATTGCCAGAAAACTGCATTTGTCTCCGCTGGTCGGGTACCTGCTGGCCGGGGTAGTGGTAGGGCCGTATTCGCCGGGATTTGTGGCGGATTCCCACACGGTGGAGCAGTTCGCGGAGCTGGGCGTTATTCTGCTGATGTTCGGCGTGGGGCTCCATTTTCATTTGAAGGATTTGATTGCCGTGCAGAGGGTCGCGGTGCCGGGAGCCGTGGTGCAGATATCCGTGGCTACGGTGCTGGGGGTACTGGTGGGCTGGATGTTCGGATGGTCCACGATTTCCGGGCTGGTGTTCGGCATGGCGATCTCCGTGGCGAGCACCGTAGTGCTTACACGAGTCCTGGAAGACAACCAGAACCTCCATACGCCGAGCGGCCATGTGGCCCTGGGGTGGCTGGTGGTGGAGGACCTGTTCACCATTCTGCTGCTGGTGCTCATCCCCGCCGTGATGGAGGCGCGCCAGAGCGGTGCCGGGGACTGGAGCGGCATTCTCTACGAACTGGGCTGGATGTTCGTCAAGCTGTCCCTGCTGGTGGCCCTGACGCTGTTTGCCGGAAAAAAAATCATTCCGCTGGTGCTGCGCTACGTGGCGCGGACGGGAGCGCGGGACCTGTTTACGCTGGCGGTGCTGGTCATTGCTCTGGGCGTAGCGGTGTGCTCCGCGAAATTCTTCGGCGCTTCCATGGTGCTGGGAGCGTTCCTGGCGGGGATGGTTGTGGGGCAGTCGGACTTTTGCGCTCGCGCGGCGGCGGAGGCCATGCTGATGCGGGATGCCTTTGCCGTGCTCTTCTTTGTTTCCGTGGGGATGATGTTTGACCCGATGTCCGTGGGGGATTGCTGGCCGCTGGCCCTGGCGACGCTGGGGGTGGTAATGATCGGCAAGCCGCTGGCGGCCTATGCGGTGGTGCGGTGCCTGCGGCGTCCGCTGCCGCTGGCGCTGAGCGTATCCGTAGCCCTGGCGCAGGTGGGTGAATTCTCCTTCATCCTAGCCGGGATGGGGCTCATGTACAACATTCTGCCGCCGGACGCCAACCAGGCCATCATTCTGGCGGCCGTCGTCTCCATTTCCCTGAATCCCATCCTGTACCGCCAGATTGGCCCTGTGGTCAAGTGGCTGCAAAAGCGCGGCATCGGCCTTACGGATCTGGGCGGAGTGAACAGCCTGGCGCTCCCGTCGCCGGACGCGCGGCGCGTGGTGCTGGTGGGGTTCGGCCCTACGGGGCGCATTCTTAAAAGAATATTGAATGACAACGGGGTGGAAGTCATCATCGTGGAGATGAACATAGACACGGTCACCGCCATACGTGAACAGGGCGGAGACATCGTTTACGGGGATGCCAGCCAGCGTGAAATTCTGCGCCATGCGGGCATTGAATATGCGGAAAGCCTGATTCTCTCCGCCTCCATTCCGGATGCCAAGGAAATCGTGGGGGTGGCTCTGGAGCTCAACCCCCACATTGACGTGATGATCCACACCAAGTACATGAGGGACGTGGACGTGCTTAAGGAAGCCGGCGCCTCCCAGGTCTTCTCCTCGGAATCGGAAGTGGCTCTGTCCATGGCGGAATACTTCCTGCGGGAAGGCGGCGCGGACGACGAACAGATCGTTTCCGAACGCCAGCGCATCCGTGCGGAACTGGACAGGGAAGTGCCCGGAGCTTCCGCCGCGGGGCACTGATGACCGGGGGCGCTACTTCTTGCGGGCGGAGATAATCAGCATCATGGGGCGGCGCAGCTCTTCCTGCATGCCGGGGACGGAATCCAGAAGTTCACGGGACGGCTTCGGTTCCTCCATGGCGGTAACCTCAAATCCGCCGGCGGCCAGAGCGCCGAGATAGGAAGTAAGCGTCCTGTGATACTTGGTCACTTCTTCCCCCAGGAAAACGGCCTGCCGCGGTCCTTCCATGAAATAGCCGTCCACGGGCCAGTGCATGATCTGGCCGGATTCATCGTAATGCCAGTCTTGCGTTCCCTGGGCGGTGAAAACGGGATGCTCCACGGAGAAAATAAAGGCGCCTTCCGGCTTGAGCCAGCGGGAGACATTCCGGCAGACTGCCTGGAAATCCGGCGTGTAATGGAAGGCCAGGGAGCTGAGGACAATGTCGAAGGAAGCCTCGGGAAGCAGGATATCCTCCATGGGCATGCAGCGGTACTCGATAATGCCTTCGTTTCCCATGGACCTGGCTTTGGCGATCATCTTTGCGGAAATGTCCACGCCCAGCACGGAGGCCGCCCCGTGCTCCGCCGCATACCGGCAGTGCCAGCCGAATCCGCATCCCAGGTCCAGAACGTGCTTGTCATGGAAATCCGGCAGCAGCCGTTCCAGTGTTTTCCATTCTCCGGCTCCTTCCAGCCCCTTCACGGAACGGTCCATTTGACTGTATTTCTGAAAAAAGACGTTATCGTCGTACTTGTTTTGTTTCATGATGGGGAGGAAATGAACGTTGCGTGGAAATAAAATGCTGTTTTATTTGGCCGGTTTCAGAATGACGGTAACGCGGCCCAGGTGGTGCAGGGCATTTTCTATCTGGTCTTCCAGTTGGGAGGCGATCTGGTGGCATTCCCGGATGGTCAGGGATGCATCCGCGGAGCATACGCAAGTCAGGGTGGGGAAATTGTCCTCCCGTGCCAGGTCCAGCTTGAGAACCTTGCAGATATTCCTGTGCTGCTGGAGGATAAGGTTCACCTTCAGGCGGACTTCCTCCGGCGGAACGTGCTCCGGAATGGCGTTCGCCTTCATATCGCGGCAGTCCGGCTCAATGCGGCAGATCACCTTCTCCGGCTTGAGCGCATGCTGGACGGAATCCCGGAACGCCTTCACCACATGGTAGCCGCGCTCCAGAGGCCAGTCCGCGGGAATCTCCACATCCATGAAATAACAGGGAGCGTGTTTGCCGCTGCCTGCATAGAACCCGTGGATGCGGACATGGTGGCGCAGGGCCAGCCGGTGGACGACCGTGTCCGGCTCCATGTTGGAAAAATTCTCACGGGCCGGTTCGATATGGACGATCACGTCCGCTTCCGGCAGCTCGTACTTGACAATGCCTTCGATGGACTCCGCCACATCATGGGCGTCGTCCACGTGCAACTCCGCGGGCGCTTCCACGTCCAGCTCCACAAAAATGCGGGCGCCGCCGTCACGCAGACGGATGCGCTTGACCGGGTAATCCGGGGCGTTCTTCTTCATGGCGGTTAGAACCTGCTGCGTCAGGGCGGAAGAACCGCCGTCCATCAGGGCGTGAATGGAACGTTTGGCAAGGCCGAAGGCCACGGAACAAACCAGGGCCGCCACAAACAGGGCTGCGATGGCGTCCGCCTTCTCCAGCAAGCCGTGCCAGACGGAATCTGCGGGAACCAGGTGCGCCAGCCATACGCAGAAAAGGCCCAGCAGCACGACGGCGGAAGACCAGATATCCGTGGTAAAATGAAGGGCGTCCGCTTCCAGCGCCTGGCTCTTGTGCTTCTTGGCCACCCGGCGGAGCATGGCGGAGCGGTTCACGTCCACCAGCAGGGAAACGGCCACCACGGCGAAGGCCCACCAGGTGAGGGTGATCTCCGCCTCATTGTAAAACAGCCGGTCCACAGCCTCCCATACAATCCATGCGCAGGTAATCAGGAGCAGGGCAGTTTCCGCAAGCGCGGAAAGATTCTCCACCTTCTCATGCCCGTAGGGGTGGCTCTCGTCGGCAGGACGGGCGGCCACCTTCACGGCGTAAAAAGTCATGGCCGCAGCCATCAGGTCCAGGCCGCTGTGCAGGGCCTCGGAAATGATGCCCAAGCTGCCCGTCACGATACCGGCCCAGAGCTTGATGCCCGTCAAAAAGGCGGACCACAGGACGGAGGAAAAGGCCGCATGTGATTTTTCTTGGTGCGCTGCTTGTTCCATAAGACAGAGAAAAGGAAGAGGAGCATATCTAAGCCCGCCTCCCTTTCTTAGTCAATGATAACACAGACGGCGTTGAACTTCGGTCCCGTTCCATGACGGAATAGAGGTTTTCCCGGGAAAATGCGGGACAGAATATCGCGGATACTTTTAATGTTTATTATTATCTTGAATATTTTTTGAATGGATTTCTAATCAAGCCGGAACATGCCGGGCGTGTGGCGGAAATCCTTTTTTCCCGTGTAAAAATGATTACGGAGGTTCTTTCAACAAGGGGAAATGCCATCCTGTCCTCCCTCTGATGGACTGTGTCAGGAAAAGGCGGAGAAGGGGCCGGCAAAAGTGGTTATGCTCCACGTCCGGATGGTCGTGACATTTTCCGAAAATGGTTCTAAAAGATCAAATAAAGAGGGTTCGGTTTATTGAAATAATTGATATATCCTTCACATCATATTAGGATACATCATTCAGGGTAATGATATGGATCATGTTATGAGGTGTTCTTTATACATTTTTTTAATAGCAGTTTCAGGCGGGATAACTTTTTCGGAAGGGGCGAGGCGAATGATTGACCCGGTTGGGCATCCTGTGATGGATTTATGGGAGCCCCTCAACCCTGGCTATTCCGACCGGAAGTATCCTCCCGTCAATGGAAGATGGATTGAACAAAAGTTGATCGAATTCAATGATCATCAATATCTGCAATGGAAACTGATTCTTAATTGTGAAGAATGGATCGACGCGCGCCGCGGAACAAACCGGAAGCAGGGAGAGGCTTTGAATTTCCTGTCCGGATTCTACCCCAAAAAGGATTATGATGAAACGAACGACCGGGAATGGACGGACATTCAGGAATATGCGTTGTGCATTTACACCTATTTCACCGCGGATGGGAAAATCTGTGACCTTGACGATCAGGGCTATCACATGCGTGTGGTGGAAGAGAATAGGGGACGCAGGTGCGTCACTTTTTATGGTGTACGGGGAGAAGATGCCCTTTGTGCAAATGGTTACCACCGGGGAGAGGTTATTTGCCAGGAAGGGGCAGGGATTCTCAATGGTCCTTTCATTTTCAGGGAATCCTTTTTTGGAAAAGGAGATGATTCAAGAAGTGTCGTAAGCCAGGAGCCTGTGGATGTGGAACGTCCGGCTATTTTTCCGAAAGGACGAATGATCCGTTACCATCAGTACAAGGCAACGCCTGCCGTGGAGGCGGGCGTTGCCTGCCTGGAAGTTCATCAAGGATGGGAAGCGGAATTGACGGCTTCCACAAGAAAAACCTTTTATTTAAAAGAAAGATTTGGTGATTGGAACGATATCGATCAATTGCGGTTACTTCTTCCTGAAGATTTGCTTCAAGCAAAGTATTATCTGGACCCTTATGATGTAGCTGAAGCGGAATATACGGACAAGTTTGGCCGGTTGACTCGTGGCCTTCAGGGGTGGGCCCGGCGTTGTGCAGACCATTATGAACCTGGGAGTGATTTGGGAGGAGGCCGCGCCGTGAAGGAAATCCGCTATTACGACGAAAACGGAGAGTTAAGTTCCGATCATTTAATGAAGTGTGCTATTATCCGTTTTTCCTATCCGGAACATGGATTCCAGCAGATCAGTTATTTTGATGAGCATGGCAGGGAATTGAAGCATTTTCAAAAAGCAAGGGAAGGGCCTTTGGAAAAGGAAGAGCCATATAGTTATTATTCCATGTTAAACGAAGATATTACCTGCTATGAGCCCGACAACCGGGATGAAGGGGAAATAATAGAGCGTGAGGCGGACTAGCGGAGAGAGGATAAAGCGGTCGTCCATCTTTTCCTGGAGATGCTCGCGCTTTCATCAAATTAAATAAGACGGGCAGTCTTTCCGTAGAATGATTACTCCAGATTGTGGGAGGAATTGTTTATCCGGTTCCCTGGGGTTTGCTTCCATGCTTCCGTGACCTAAAAAAGTATTGCCAATGCTGGGGAATACGTTATTTTGCGTGTGTTGAGAGTGACTGCCAAGCGGTAGCCGGAGCCCCTTAAGGGAGTGCGGCGTGTTCCCCGGCAGAGTATCCGGTCCCTGTAACCTATTTACGGATGGCCGCACCCTGATTCCCTTCCTGCGTGGTATTTGCGAAAGACAATGTGTTCGCCCGGGTTGAAGAACAGTTCCACTTGTTAGTTTGTCTCTTTTCACATACACTTACTATTATTCCCAATTCTATGTCAGGACATAATAAATGGTCTAAGATCAAGTACGTTAAGGCTAAGGAAGATGCCAAGAAGGGCAAGGTGTTTGCCCGCTTTGCCCATGAAATCATGCTGGCCGCCAAGAGCGGCGGCGGAGATCCTGATCTGAACCCTCGCCTGAGGGCCGCCATTGACGGGGCCAAGGCCGTGTCCACCCCCAAGGAGAATATTGAACGCGCCATCAAGAAAGGCACCGGGGAACTGGGCGGCGCCACCATCCAGGAGATTACTTATGAAGGCTACGGCCCGGCGGGTACGGCTTTCCTGATTGAAGTGGCGACGGACAACACGAACCGTTCCGCTTCCGAGCTGCGCACTCTGTTTACCAAGAACGGGGGCAGCATCGGCACTCCCGGTTCCGTGGCCTACCAGTTTGAACGCAAGGGAGAAGCCCGCATCATGGCGGAAGGCCTGACGGAGGATTCCGCGATGGACCTGGCGCTGGAATGCGGCGCGGACGATGTGGAGCAGGGTGATTCCGACAATGAATGGGTGTTTGTTACGGACCCGACGGAATTGAACAATGTGTGCGCCGCCCTGCGCGAGGCCGGGCATACGGTGATTTCCATGAAGCTGATTTCCGTGGCGCAGAACGTTTCCGTAATTAACGATCTGGAGACGGCGAAGGCCGCCCTGCGCTTGTATGAAGCGCTGGACGATTACGATGACGCGCTGAACGTCTTCTCCAATTTCGACGTGGCGGAAGAAATCCTCGAACAGCTTGACTAACGCCGTTGTCTTTCAGGAGACGCCTGTTGTTGCAGTCCAATTTTCTTTTCCATGTCTGATACCCCCCCAGATTTGACTCCGGAACAGGTTTCTCCGGAGCCATCGCCCAAAAAACGTATTGTCCGCAGAGCCAAGTCTGCGGCGGAAGCTCCGGCAGAGTCCCACGCCGCTGCGGAAGTTTCCGGGACGGAACAGGGTTCTTCCCCGGCCCCCCGCAAGCGGACGGCAAGGAAGAAGGTTCCGGAATTGGCGGGTGAAGGGATGGAGAGCACGGATGCGCCGCAGAAGAAGAGCGCCCGCAAAAGCAGCGCTGAAATTCCGGCGGCGGAAGGGACGGAGGAAGCTCCTGCCAAGCCCCGGCGCGGACGTCCCCGCAAGAAGCCCGTGGAGGAAGTTCCGGAAACTGCCGGTTCCCCTGATGTTCCCGTAACGGAAGCTCCCGTCAAGCCGGTGCGCAGGCGTTCCGCCAAGACCATTGTGCCTGAAGACGATGCCGCAGAGGGCGCCAAAACGGACGCTGCCGTTTCCATGGCGCCTGCCGAACCGGCCGCCAGTCCTGCGGATTCTGCTCCGGAACAGTCCGAAGGAGGCAGGCCGAAGGTGATCCGCCAGAGGTTTGTGAGAAAACCGCGGGTACAGGAGACAGGGCCGGATGCGGATTCTGCCGCTCCGTCCATCAAGGTGGTACAGGAAGGCGCGACGGATTTCTCCGGAGATGCCGCGCGAGAATCCCATCGGACGAATGAACCGCAAAGGCAGCGTTTTGAGAGACAGAACCGCCGCAATAACAACGACCGTTTCAATAAGAACCGGAATAACCGGCAGGACGGCCGCAATGGCAGGAACGGCAATGACCGGGTTAAAAACCGCTGGAACAATAATCACCAGGAGGGGAATGCTCCCCAGAATAATGCTCCCCGTGAGCTGGCGCCCCCGGAACCGGTGGACGGCCTGCTGGAAATCACGAATAAGGGATTCGGCTTTTTAAGGAAGCCGGATAATGATTTTGACGCTTTTGCGGAAGCCGTGTACGTTCCGCAGGACATGATCCGCAAGTTCGGCCTGCGTCCCGCCGTTTGGGTGCATGGACAAGCCTGCCGCCATGACCGCGGCATTCTTCTGACGGAGATATCCGCCGTCAACGGAGATGCTCCGGAGAAGGCCCGCAAGAGCCCGCATTTTGAAGAGCTCAAGGCGGTCAATCCGAATAAGCGCATTTCCTTTGAAACCCGTCCGGAGCGCTATACCACGCGCACGCTGGACCTGATTGCGCCGATCGGGCGCGGCCAGCGCGGCCTGATCGTTTCTCCGCCCCGCGCGGGGAAGACGACGCTGCTGCAGCACATGGCGGAAGCCATTCTGGAGAATTACAAGGATTCCATCCACCTGATGGTGCTGCTGGTGGACGAACGCCCGGAAGAAGTGACGGAGTTCAAGCGTTCCCTTCCCGGAGCCGAGGTATACGCTTCTTCCAATGACGGCAGGGTGCGTGACCACTGCCGCATGGCGGAGCTTTGCATTGAGCGCGCCAAGCGGCTTGTGGAAGCCGGCCAGCATGTCTTCCTGCTGATGGATTCCATCACGCGCCTTGCCCGTGCCTATAATAACGCGGACAAGGGGAGCGGCCGCACCATGTCCGGCGGCATTGATGCCCGTGCGCTGGAAATGCCCCGCCGTCTTTTTGCCGCCGCCCGCAATACGCGCCAGGCCGGTTCCCTGACCATCATCGCCACTGCACTCGTGGAAACCAACAGCCGTATGGATGACCTGATTTTCCAGGAGTTCAAGGGTACGGGCAACATGGAGCTTGTCCTGAACCGCCGCATTGCGGAGCAGTATATCTTCCCGGCCGTGGATATCCTGAAATCGGGAACGCGCCGGGAAGAACTCATCATGCCGGAAGCGTGGCTGTACAAAATGAACCTGATCCGCCGCGCGCTGGCGGGGCACAAGCCTGTAGAGGCCATGGAACGCTTCCTGTTTTTCCTGAACAAGTACCCAAGCAACGCCCAGATGCTACTGGACCTGAAGCAGAAGGCATAAGCTGCCGGAATGATGGGGCGAAGAGCTCCACGCAGGATGCCTGCCAGGGAATATTTTCCTTTGACTATACAAGGGCGTTTTCAAACGCCCTTTTTGCTGTCCCAAATGGCGATGTGCAGGCGGTCTGAAAAGCGGAGGCCATAACGGAGGCACCATTCCACCGTCTGCGCGCGCATGGCGTCCAGCTCTGCCCGTGTGGAGGCCAGTGGCATGAGCAGGATGCGTTCTGCGGGAATGTCTGCCCCAGAAGCCTGCCGCAGGGCGGTTTTTACATCTTCCTCGCACGCCACTACGAATTTGAACCACGCTTTTTCCGTGGAAGCCAGACGGCGCAGGACGTCCGGTTTCCATGTTCTGGCGGTTTCATTGCCGGAGTGGGGGAGTTTGGGAGACACGTTGAATTGCGTGATGCGTTCCAGCAGTTCCGCATCCGGCATAATGGTGCCGTTGGTTTCCAGCTCCACGGCATGGTCCGGCAGCAGGCGCAGCAGGGCGGGAAGGGCTTTTTGCTGAATGAGCGGTTCTCCCCCGGTCAGTACCAGGCGGCGGCATGGATAACGGAGCGCCAGTTCCGCCGCCTTTTCAGGCGTGAGCCGCACTCCGGGAACTGTCCCGTTCCAGGAGTACGCCGTGTCACACCAGGAACAGGCCAGGTTGCAGCCTGCCAGGCGCAGAAAGACGCAGGGAGTCCCCTGGGAGACGCCTTCCCCCTGGATGGAATGGAAAATTTCCGGTTGTCCGTGAAGCTGGGCCAGTGTGAGCATGATCAGGCAGGCCTGAGACTACCATATCCCTGCCGCCCGTCAACGCCTCCCTGCGGAGGGCTCCGGAAGAGCGGCAAACGGGACGCAGGAGCTTTTCTTCATTCCGTGCCCTCAAGTTTTCAGGAACACGCTCAGCCGTTGCTGCGGCGGAAGGCCCCCACCGTGAACAGGAGGAGGATGAATCCCACAACGGAGGCAGCGCCCGTGAACAGCTTCTGGAAGGAGGCATGGTCCTTTTCCTCCTTCTCCAGCTTTTTTACTTCTTCTCTGGAAGACTTGCGCATTTCAGCTCGGGCCTCGTCATAGGTCCGGGACGCCTGTTCCTCTTCTTTCCGGGCTTGTTCCAGAGCGTTCCGGACGGCTTTGGACTGCTCCCTGTATCCGGCTGTAGCCAGCAAATCGTCATCTCCCGGGTCCGGGGCGGCGGTTTCTTCCCGGTCATCGTCGGTTAAGGCCTTGTTTTTCTGTTCGGTGAGTTTTTCCTCCGCTTTCTGCATCAGTAGCTGCTGCTTGCCGGTTTTTTCTTCCAGGGCTTCCAGGGCGGCGTCCAGAGCCTGCATTTTTTTCTTTGTGGCGGAGGTTTTCAGGCGAATGAAGGCTATTTGCGATTGAAGTTCCGAGATGTTCTCCTTCTGGGGAGCGGCTCCTGAAAATTTCTTTTTGGCTTTGGCATCCTCCCGGTTCTTGGCCAGTTCCCGTTCGGCCTGCCCCAGTTCCGCCTGAATACTTCTCTGCTTGTCGGCCAACTTCGCAAGCAGGGTTTTCATTCCCTCCCTCTTTTGAAGCAGTTCTTCCCTGGCGGACTTGGAGTTTTCCCTCTGCCTGCTCATGCGGCGGCGCAACTGGTCAATCCTCTGGTCGTGTTCCTTCACTTCCTCCTGCTGGTCCGCCATGCTTTTTTGGTAGGCGGCAACCTGGGCTTCCTGCTGCTGCTGTCTTTTCTGCTCAAGATAGGTTTCCCGGAATTTTTCCATGGCCTCTTCCGCCGTCCGGGTGGCGTCCTGGGCTTCATCCAGTTTCTTCCGGGTCTGGCCGACGGTTTTCTCCAATATTACGGCCTCCTGTTCCATGGCTGTTTTCCGGGCGGCCAGTTCCTTTCCTTCCGGGGAGATATGGTGTTGATAGTACCAGACGGAGAATCCGGCGGTTAAAATGGTCAGGAGAAGCAGTACATAGCGCATGAGAGTGTTCCAACGATTCGGGTAAAAGTACAAAAAGGAGTGTGCCTTGTCAACATGGCAGAAATAAAGGCAACCCGCCTCCCTCCGGAAATGGAGGGAAAGCGGGCTGCCTGGAAGGCGGGTTCCGGAAGAGTCCGGAAATGAGTCTAATTCCTGTTAAAGATTCAGGGAGAAGGCGGAGATGGCATCTATCTCTTCCGCAATCTTGTTCAGCAGTTCATCGGAAACGGGTTTGTTGGTCTTGAGGACGGCCAGGGCTTCCCGCGTGGCGTGATCGGCCGGAGCGGCGATGTTGTCAATGTTGATGCCGTTGGAGTACAGGGCGGAACCGATGGTGGCGATGATGCCGGGACGGTCCTTGTAATGCAGGAACAGCGTTGTGCCGCGCAGGTCCGCATACAGCCCGTTGAAGTTGTTCAGGCGGGAGACCATGGGAATGCCTTCCGTCACCACGCCGCGCACGCTGGTGTTGAAATATTCCCCCTCATCTTCCATCACCACGTCCAGCGTGATGGAATCTTCATAGGGCTTGTCGTCCTTGGGCTCCCGCGCCTTGAAGACGATGCCGTGCTCCCGCAGGGATTCTTCCGCGGCGGCGGGCATGAGGCCCTTTTCCGCGTGCGGCAGCAGCCCTTCCAGAATGGGGGCAGTGAACCATTTGCGGAAGACGCGCAAGTTGCCGTAGAAGGTGCATTCCACCCGGCGGATAGGCTTGTTGCCTCCGGCTTTGCGGGCCAGGGCAGCGAGCAGGAAAGCCAGTTGGAGATGGGCCGGATTGAGACCGTTGGGGGATTCCCCGTTCACCACGCAGGAGGTGTCTCCGTCAGAGAAATAGGCCACCATCTGTTCCGCGGCGCGCTTGGCCGCCTTCGTGTTGGCTTCCCGGGTGTTGGCGCCCAGGTGGGGAAGGATGAGGTCCGCCACGGCGGCGGAAGGTTTTTCTCCGGGCGCGTCCTTGGGGTGGACGTCCGTCAGGTAGCCGATGTTTTTGCCCGCGGCCTTGGCGGCGGCCAGCGCTTCTTCATCCACCACGCCGTAGCGGGAGCAATTGATGAGCACCGCGCCGTCCTTCATGCTGTCGATAAGTTCCGCGTTCACCATGTGGTGGGTGGAGGGACCGCCCGGAACGTGCAGGGTGATGATGTCGCACTGGGAGAAGATGTCTTCAATGCTGGTGGGGGTGACGCCGATGTTCAGGGCGCGCTGGCGGGCCAGAAAGTGGTCGTAGCCCAGCAGGGTGGGTTCAAATCCCTGGAGGCGCTTGACGAGGTTGCGGCCGATGTTGCCCAGGCCGATGATGCCCACGGTTTTTTTGGTCAGCTCGCTGCCCATGTATTTTTTCTTTTCCCACAGGCCTTCCCGGGTGGTGGCGTCCGCCTGGACGATGTGGCGGTAATACGCCAGAATCATGGCCATGACTTCCTCCGCCACGGCGTTGGAGTTGGCGCCGGGGGTGTTCATGACGTCCACATTCTTCTTGCGGGCGTACACGATGTCAATGTTGTCGTAGCCGGCTCCGGCGCGGATGACCAGCTTCAGGGAGGGGAGGGCGTCCATGATTGCCGGAGTGACTTTTTCACTGCGGACGATCAGGGCCACGGTGTCCGGATGGGCGGCGGCCTGTTCTTCCAGAGGCGTGTCGGCGTCCTGGACGACTTCATAGCCGGCCGTTTTAAGCGTATTGGCCGCTACGTCGGAGAGTTTGGTGGGAATAAGAACCTTGTTCATGTTGGTATGGTGGAAAATGTCATTGTTCAATGGTATGGACAAAAAGTCCGCTGCGCAGCTTGGGCTCAAACCACGTGGACTTGGGGGGCATGATTTCCCCGGCATCCGCCACGCGGAAGAGGTCGTCCATGGTGACGGGGTACAGGGAGAAGGCCAGCGCCATTTCTCCGGAGCAGCGGCGTTCCAGTTCTCCCAGGCCGCGGATGCCGCCTACGAAGTCGATGCGGTCGCTTGTGCGCGGATCGTCAATGCCCAGGATGGGGGCCAGCACATTCGCCTGGAGAATGGCGCAGTCCAGGCTTTCGATGGGATGGTCCGCCGGGAAGGTTCCCGGTTTGGCGGTGAGGGAATACCACCGGCCGTCCAGATACATGCCGAATTCGTGCTTGGCGCGGGGGGCGTAGCCTTCTCCGGGAACGGCGTCCGCAGGCGCCACGTCAAAGGAGGCGCGGAGCTTTTCCAGGAATTCTTCCCTGGCCAGGCCGTTCAGGTCGCGCACGACGCGATTGTAGTCCATGATGAAGAGGTCTTCATCACAGAAGACGACGGCCATCAGGTAATTGAATTCCTCCTGTCCCGTGTAGTCCGGGTGCTCCTTGCGCCGCCTGGCGGAAACGGCGGCGCTGGACGCCGTACGGTGATGGCCGTCCGCTATGTAAAGAGCATCCACTTCTTCAAAGCCTTTGCGGATGGCTTCCACCGTGCCGGGATCGGAGACGGGCCACAGGATGTGGGTAACGCCGTCGTCCGTGGTGAAATCGTACTCCGGTTTGTGGAATTTGATCCATTCCCGGATGATGCCGGAAAGGCCCTCGTGCTTGCGGTAGGCCAGGAATACCGGTTCCGTCTGGGCGGAACAGGCGTCAAAGTGCTCAATGCGGTCCAGCTCTTTTTCCCTGCGGGTCAGTTCATGCTTTTTGATGACGCCGCTGGCGTATTCATCCACGGAGGCGCAGCCGACGATGCCCGTCTGCACGCGGCCCCACATGATCTGGCGGTAAATGTAGAAGGAAGGTTTTTCATCCCGGACGAGGTAGCCCTTGCGGACGAATGCTTCCAGGTTTTCCCGCGCCTTGGCATAGGTTTCCGGGGCGTGGATGGAGGTTTCGCTCGTGTCGATGTCGGAGCGGCAGATGTGGAGGAAGGAGGCGTCGTTTCCGGCGGCCATTTCCCTGGCCTCCCGGTGGTTCATGACGTCATAGGGGAGGGAGGAAACCCGCGCGGCCAGTTCCCGGGGCGGACGGAGGGCGGGGAAGGGATGGAGTGTGGACATGGAAAAATGAGAGAGTACAGAAGGTTAATGACGGAGGGTGCAATGATATAGCGCACGGATGCCGGAGACAAGCCCCGCCAAAATACATGCCGCAATGAACAGCAGCAGGTACCGCATGGGCGCTCCTGCCGCTTTGAGAAAATCCAGGGGCTTGAACAGGAGAAGCCGGACAAACTCTCCGCCTCCCGGAATGCTGTTCAACAGCAGGAGCATCCCGATGAGCAGCAGGAACAGGCTTGCCGCGGCGGCCATGCTCCATGTGCAGGAGCGTGCCATTTCCCCCGCCTGTTCCCGGTCCAGGCGTTTTTTCACCAGGATCAGGTAGTACGGAACAAGCATTAGAAAGAAGGCTCCGGACCAGGGGCGCATGGCTTCATTCAAGGCTCCGGCGATGATGAGGGCCGTCAGGACGCAGGCGGAGGCGATGATGAACAGAGCCTGGAGCGCCGTGTGAAGAACCTTGTTCATGGCGGCTGTTCCGTTCATTCTCCGGAGGAGGCGTTCTTCCCTCTTTCCCGGGCGGGGCCGGAAAAGAGGGAAGGGAAAACGCTTACTTGAGTTTCAGGATGTCCACGATGTTGGACGTGATGGAGCGCATGTCGTCCATCGTCAGCTCACCCATGTGGGCGATGCGGAAGGTCTTGTTCTTCAAATCCCCGTAACCGTTGCCGAGCTGCATGCCGCGTTCGATCAGCACGTTGTTCAGGGCGGCGATGTCAATGTCCCTCGTGTTGCTGATGACCGTCAGGGTGCGGGAAAGATGGTCCCGGTTGGCGAAGACGCTGAAATATTCATCCGCCCAGGAGCGCACGAATTCCGCCATGGCTTCATGGCGCGCAAAGCGGTTTTCCACGCCTTCCTGCATGATGCGCTGGAGCTGGAGGTCCATGGCGTACATGATGGAGACGCAGGGGGTGTTCGTGTACTGGTAGTCCTTTTTCTGGATAGTGTCGTAAATGGAGCGCAGGTCAAAGTAGCAACCGCGGTTGGGGACGGAGGCGGTGCGTTCATAAGCCTTTTGGGACAGCGTGCAGACAGCCATGCCGGGGGGGAGCGCCAGCGCCTTCTGGGTGGAGGTCACCAGCACGTCCACGCCCAGCCTGTCCGTTTCAATCCGGGAGCCGGCGGCGGAACTTACCGCGTCCATGCACCATACGACGTCCGGGTATTTTTTGAGTACTTCCGCAATTTCCTCCACCGGGTTCTGGACGCCGGTGGACGTTTCATTATGGGTGATGCAGATAGTGTCGTACTTGCCGGTGGAGAGGGCGCCGTCCACCATTTCCGGGGTGGTGGGCTGGCCGAGTTCGCTCTTGAAAATGTCGGAGGGAACGCCGTTGCCCGTGGCAATCTTGTACCATTTGTCGCCGAAGGCGCCCACGGAAAAAATGGCGGCTCGCTTGGCGGTGCAGGAACGCACGGCGCCTTCCATCAAGCCCGTACCGGAGGAAGTGGAGAGCAGGATTTCCTGTTCCGTCAGCAGAATGCGGCGCAGATTGTTGGAAATGCGGCGCTGCAGGGCGGAAGCCGCCTTGGATCGGTGCCCCATCATCGGGCCGCTCATGGCGGCAAGTACTTCAGGTGCTACTTCAGTGGGTCCGGGAATGAATAATTTGGTTGCCATTTGTTTTAAAAACTGGGTACGTGTACTATAGCGTCTCCAAACGGTTTGGCTATGAATTTTTGTTGGGGCAGGCTGGGAAAACCTGCCGCAGCAGCGGGAATAGGAGCGGTTTACTGCCCGGATCCGCCGGGAAACGAATGATAAATCCGGAATCAGGGGCTGCTTTTTATCTCAAGGAACTCATGTTGAGTAGCCGTTTCTCTGTTGGAAACCGTTCCGTTGCGGATGAAACGGCCTTTTTGCTTCCGTACGGGGAGGAAACGCGGATGCATGCTTCCCCCGCAGGCGAAAGGTCTTTAAAGTTTAGAAGCTGATGAGCTTGACCAGCCAGTAGCCGCCGAAGAAGAGCCAGACGTACAGGAGGCCCGCAAGCAGGAAGGGGCGCGCTCCGGCTTTCTTGAACTTCTCAAAGCTGGATTCTGTGCCCAGAGCCGTCATCGCCATGGTCAGCAGGAACGTGTCCAGGGTGTTGATGGCGTCCACCAGTTCGGCAGGCAGCAGGTGCAGGGAATTGAAGCCGATGACGGCGAGGAACAGGAACGCGAACCAGGGGATGGTGATTTTACGTTTTTCGCTGTTTCCTCCGGCGGCGGAGTCCCGCCGCGCCAGGATGATGCTCAGGATGACCAGCACCGGGGCCAGCATCATCACGCGGATCATCTTGACGATGATGGCCGGGTCGGAGATGGCCTGCCCCATGGCGTTGCCGGCGCCCACCACGTGGGCCACTTCATGAAGGGTGGCTCCGGTAAAGAGGCCCATCTGTTCCGTCGTCAGGTTCAGCATTCCGGCCCGGTACAGGGCCGGATACAGGAACATGGATAGCGTGCCGAAGATGACGACGGTGGAAACGGCCACGGCCGCCTTGTAAGGCTTGCTTTTCACGACGGGTTCCGCGCCCAGGACGGCCGCCGCCCCGCAGATGGAACTGCCGATGGAGGTCAGAAGGGCCGTGTCCCGGTCCATTTTCAGCAGCCGCCCCAGTCCCGCGCCCAGCAGAATGGTGAGAGAGACCACAATGAGGTCGATCAGAAGAGCCGCTCCCCCGATGTCGATCACGCTCTGGAAGGTCAGCTTGAACCCGTACAGGACGATGCCTGTTCTCAGCACCTGCTTGGTGCAGAACTGGATGCCGGGCACCCACGCTTCCGGAAGGTGGTTGCGCAGGCTGTTGGCGTAAAGCATCCCCAGCACGATGCCGACGATCAGCGGGCTGAAGGAGAGGTGTTTCACCCATTCAAAGTCCGCAATGTAGAAGGCGGAAAAGGAGAACAGGACGATGAGCAGGATGCCGTGGAGCGGATTGGCGAGATGTTTGGGGGACATGGGCTGTAGAATGATGGCTGCGGCCGCCCGTCTTGTCCGGAGGGGGAACGTGCCGGAACGGCTGCGTGGGAGATATACTCCACAATCATCATAAAATCTAATCAGAAATTGTTATAGGCGATTAGATTTTGTTATAATAATTCCGGCAGAATTTGATGAATAATTCATTGATTCTGCTGTAGTCTCCGTGCCCGTTGGCAAAGTGAAAGGAACGGCGGATTTCCAGATGGCGGAGATGGATTTTTTTCAAATCCCCGCGTTTGAGCTCTTCCCGCACGGCGAGGGAGGAGAGAAAAGAGCATGCCGGGGAATGCGCCAGATACATCTTGATGCTTTCCGTATTGCCCAGCGTCATCAGGACGTGGAGGCCGGAAGCGGCGATTCCGTGTTTCTTCAGGACTTCCTCCACCACCCGGCGCGTGCCGGACCCCGGTTCCCGCATGATCAGGGGAACATGGGAGAGCTGCGGGAGGGAGAGGCCTTCCCGCGGGGCGGCGGCATGAGAACCGCCCGCCAGAATGATTTCATCCTCCATGAAGGGCAGGTAATGCAGGTCCGTGCGCCTTGCGGTGCCTTCCACGATGCCGAGCTGCACGGCTTCATCCTGCACGGCCTGTTCGATTTCCTCCGTATTGCCGCTTTTCAGCCGTATGCGTATTTCCGGATAATGGCGGTTGAACAGGGCCAGCAGCGGAGGCAGGACGTACTGGGACATGGTGGAGCTGGCTCCCAGGCTCAATTCACCGGAAACGGGCGTATTCCGGCCGGAAGACATGTCTTCCGCCAGCGTTTCATATTCCTTGAGGATGCGGCGGGAATGGACCAGCAGGCGCACGCCTTCCGCCGTCAGGGCGATGCCGCGGCCTTCCCTTTTGAACAGGCGGGCGTCCAGCAGGCGTTCCAGCTCCTTGATATGCCGGGTGACGGCCGGCTGCGTGATGAACAGCTCCTCCGCCGCGCGCGTGAAGTTCAGGCGCCGCGCGACGGTCTCAAACACTTTCAGCCGGAAATCCGTAATCATGGAGAAGGCATGCATTCAACCACGCCTCCGCGTTCCCGGCAAGCTCCTTTCCTTCATGCGGTTGCCCGTTGAAAAGAAAAGGCCGTGAAATCCGGATGATGACATGATGGCGGCTCGTGCGGGGAAGCCGGAAGGAAGAGAACAGGAGCAGCATGGGCATGAGATGGCGGATTATGGCCGCGGCGGCATTTTGCGTGGCCGGGTGGGCTTCCGGGGATGTGCCGTCCGATCCTTCCAGGGAGTTTTTACTGCCTTCCGGAACGTTGAAGGCGTTTGCCGAATATATACCAGCCTATGGAAAAGGTGCGGTTCCTGGTCCGGAGGAGACGGAGCCTGTCCGTCTGGAACAAGCGATAGACGCCACCCGGGCGGCAAAGGATGCCCGTGCGCTGAAGGAAGCCGCCGCCGCACTGGACGCCTATTGGCAGTCCCGGCTGGATGCTCTTTATGCTCCCGTAGCCGCCTGGTTGGCTTCACGGTGGTTTGTAAAGTCGGAATTGATTGAACATCAATCAAAGTGGTTTAAGGAAATGCCTCTTCAGGAATTGCAGGATGAAATAGTGATGGAATCCTGGGTGCAGGCGCAGGTGGCTTGGGAGGCATTTTTAAGAGCGGATGAGAGGTTTTACAGGGCGTGGATGCTGGCCGCCCAAAACCGGCGCTCTGCCATGAAGGGGGAGGGCGTACCCGATGCCGGGTCATTGGGAGAGCTGGAGGAGGCGGAAGTCCATGTGCGCCGGGCCTTCAAGAAGATGGAACGGATGATGGCTATTGCGGATACGGCCTGCGCGACGAATGCCTACCCGCTGGTAGACGTTGCGCCCGTGGATCCCGGCTGGCAGGAGAATGACCCCGTGCTGCAAAAGGTGGAACAGGCCGTTTGTTCTTCTGAATATCCCTTCGTCAAGTTCCTGCTGGGCTCCTACCGGAATTACTGGAAGGCCCGGTTGTCCGGTATCCGGACGGCTTTCTTGCCGGAGAATGGCTGCAGTTTCATGCGTACCGGATGGGAGGACAGGCTCCGGGAGGCGGACCGGGCGTGGCGGCGTTATGTGGTTTTTTCCGTGGAGTATGAAATTCAGCCCGGCATTTATTTCTGGAGTTCCGGGATAGGCATTTACATGACGGCGCATGAGTCGTGGCTATACCGCCAGAGGTGCCGGGATTTGCTGGCCGTCGCGGGGCTGGTACCGGAGAGAAGATCAGAGGGCTTCACCAGCCCGGCCCGGAATTTTGCCGGCTTTGGGGAAGCGCGTCTGATCGCGGAGCGCATGGCAGCAGCCGGAGGATCGTCCGCTGCGGCTTACCGAAAATTGTCTGAAAACCTGGAAAGGCTGCGCACGGATTTATTCAGTTCGGTTTCTCCCTGGCCAGCCGTTTTTTTGGCCGTGGAAACGGGGGATGAGAGCATGCTTCGTTTTCTGATGTCCCGGCTTCGCCTGTCCGGGGAGGATATGCTTCCGGGCGGTACGACGACTCCCCTGATGAAGGCCGTTGCCTCCCGATCCGTTCCCCTGGCGGATATTCTGGTTTCGTGCCGGGAGCTGCTCAATGCGGTGGATGCCAGGGGCCGTACGGCGTTGGACATGGCGCTGGAGCGCGGGGATGGGGGAGATGGCCGCGTTGCTGCGGCGTCACGGAGGCATCACCGGAGAAGAACGGAAAAAGGAGAGAGAACATTCCTCCCCTTCCTCTCCGCCTGCGTATGACTGAGCCGGAGCCGGGAACGTTTTTCAGAGCTGGTGCGGGAGGTCATTCCCGGCAGGTTTTTTTGTTGGAAGGGGAATGGTTTTTGTTAATGCCGCCTTACCTGCCCGGAGCATGATTGTCCGGAATATTCCGGAGGGTGCAAGGGCTGGAAGAGGTCCCGATGGTTTCCGGCGTGCAGCAACGCGTTCAAGACGGAGATAAGACAAACGGGCGGAAGTTCTGTCATTCATAAACGTTTCTGTTTGAAAATAAGTGAATTTGGAAAGTTTTCACGGCACAGTGGAAGTTCCCGGAACCGTGCATCGTCTGAACGGAACGAGACGGGAGGGAATCAAATGCCTATATGAAACTGCATTCCATGATCATTGTCGGCGGAGCCGGCCTTTTGCTGTTGGGGGCCTGTTCCCCTTCTTCCTATCAGACCACGTTCCCGGAACCGGCCTATGTGAAGGTTTCCACCAATAACGGAGCCTATGCGCCTTATCCGGACAACCCCATCGGCCAGCAGGAACTGGTGTACTGGTATGATTCCCTTACTACCCCCATGACGGTGGTGGCGGAAGTACCGCCCACTCCCATCGTCACCAAGGGCCCCGGCCCGGTGATCCTTGATTCCAACGATTTCTCCGCGAAGCTGTACCGGGACAGAACGGAAATCAAGAAGAAGGACAAGGATGGCAACTGGGTCACCAGCGTGCGCCCCACCACTCCCGCTGACCAGCGCATGAGGAATTATGTGATGGCTTCCAAGAAAGCCCGTTAATCTTTTCCTCCGTTAAATTCAGGAAAACCTGTCCGGCCTGCTTTCCTCTCCGGAGGAAGCAGGCCCGGCTTGTTTACAGGCAGGTTTTTCTTCCCATTCATCCGCGGAAACGGGACGGCGGCGAACGCTTTTCCCCGGCCATGGGAGGTAGGCGTCCGTATAAAAGGAGGAGCCGCAGCCCCGGCATTCCAGCATGATGCCTGTATCCGGCCTTCCCTGTTCCTCCGGCGTCTGCGAGGCGGGGCGAAGCCCGGCATGCCCGCAGTGTGGGCAGCGGATGGGGAGAGGGGCGGCATATTGAATCATCAGAACTGCCGTGCAGACGAGCGCCCAGGCAATGTAACCGGCCCAGAAAGGCCATTCCGGATTCAGCAGCCAGATTGCCGTGACGACGGGAATGGAGCACATGGCATATAGCAGGGTGCTCTTCTGCCTCGTGGCCAGGAGGTGGAAGCAGTAGATCGTATCCTGCATGAAAGAGGGGGAAGGAAACGGTTACAGATCCTTCAGGGTCCATTCATCCTTCCATTCCAGAATGATCTGGTCGCCGTCCCATTTCATGGGAAGCCACATGTGGCGGCCGTCAATGGCGTTTTTGGGCCGCCAGATGTCCGCCATGAAGATGAATTTGCCGGGCTTGCCCTGTACGGGCAGGATGTAGGTGCTTTGTCCGCCGAAGGTGATATTGGCCTTGGGCCCTACGCAGGGATTTTTGAGCTCCGTCCACGGTCCGGCCATGCGGGGGGCCACGGCGCTGCGGGCCGCGTTGGGCGCCCAGCCGGAGCAGCCGGAGGCGATCATGTAGTATTTCCCGTTGTGCTTGCAGATGGCGGGAGCTTCCATGTAGCGGTTGACGAAGACGCGGACGTATTTTCCGTTATGCCCGGTGTAGTCCGGCGTCAGTTCCGCGATGTGCAGGGTGATGTTCCCTTCGGAGGAGTAAATATGGTAGGCCTTGCCGTTGTCGTCCACAAAGATGGTCATGTCACGGCTCATCTGGCCGCCGGGGAAGTCCCTGCGGATGATGCGGACATAGTCAGGCATCTCCTTGGTGAACTCGGTCGTCTGGTCCTTTTTGTCCAGATTCAGGGGCCATTTGCCCGGATTGACGCGCCCGGCTTTCAGGAACGTGAACGGACCGGTGGGCTTTGTGGCCGTAGCCACGCCCGCGTACGCGGAACCGTAGCCCTTCCCCCTGAGTTCCAGGTGGAACCACATCACGTACTTTTTGGTCTTCTTGTTGTAGACCACCTTGGGGCGTTCCAGGATGCAGCCCTTGGCGATGGGGTGGGAGTTGTCCCCTTCCACCACTTTCAGGGCGATTCCCTCGTCCTTCCAGTTGTAAAGGTCCCTGGAGGAATAGCAGTGCACGCCCACCTGGGCGCGGTTTCCGGCGTCCCCCTCCACCTTGTGTTCCCCGTACCAGTAGTAGGTGCCCTTGTCGTACAGAATGCCGCCGCCGTGGGCATTGATGTGCACGCCGTTGTTGTCCGTCCAGATTTCACCGGGCTTGAAGGACGTGTGCCGGACCGGCGTTTCCGCGGTGGAAACGGCGGCCGCGCCGCAGAACAGGCAGAGCGCCAGAAGGGATTTCATGGTGTTTGTCATGGCCGGAATGGTGTGGAAGTAAGGGATGAAGGCGGTTCCGGCTGTCCGTACAGCTTGTCCCACGCGCGGGAAAGGGCGTAAAGGGCGTAGCCGGTGCCGTAGAATTTGTGATAATTGTACAGGGGGTAATCCCACCAGGAACCGTCTGTTCCCTGACGGGTGAGGATGTCGTCCGCCAATAGAGACGCATGGCGTTTTACCTGATTTGGGGCCAGCATGTCCAGACACATTCCTGAATAATAGTATCCGTAGTAGAAAAAGTAGCCGGAATTCTGGGCGAAACTTTCATGGGGAGTGGGCTTGTGCAGGGCCATCGTCAGCCATCCCCGGCGGCTCCACAGGCGGTCCAGTCCGTCCACGAGCTGGCGCAGGGAGATGTCCTCCGGCTCCCAGAGCCTGATGGCGTAGTCACAGGCGGGGGTGCGTGCCAGGCTGCCGGTGTGGCGGTTGATGGGCCGGCCGGGATAGAAGGCATGCCCCAGGGAATAGACGTAGGTTCCCGCCGGCGTCCTCTGGGATTTGAGGAACTTCAACGCGCGGCTGAATATTTTGTTGTCCAGCGACAGGCCGAATGATTTTCCGGCCATCCAGGCGGAGATAAGGACGGTTCCCGTCAGGAAGGAGGTAGGCTGCGCCGCGGGCCGTTTGCTGAAGCCGGAATAGGTGAGGTAGCCCCAGCCCCCCATGGCGGAAGCCAGCTCATTGAGCTTTTTCACCTGGGAGCCGGCGCAGCTTTTCAGCTCCCGGTAGCGCGGGCTGTTCCGGTCCAGTCTTGCGGCCCGCATGCTCATGGCGTCCAGCACGTAGGTATGCGCCCAGGTGTTGTACACGCAAAGGGAGTCGCCGCGCTTCAAATGGGGCATCGTACGGATCAGGTAGTTTTCCGCGCGGGTCATGGCCTGCTGCACGGCGGGTTCGTTGTGCAGGGGGCTGGCGTTAAGCCCCGCAATGCACAGGGCGGTGCTTGCCGTCTTGAAGGTGAGCGGGCCGTCCGGATAGGGGCAGAGGATGTTCCAGGTGCCGATCACCCGGTGGTCGCCCCAGGAGCCGTCCCTGTTCTGCGTTTTCAGCAGGAAGTCTACGCCGCGGCGGAACGCCTGGTCAAATTGTTCGGATTTCGCGGGCGGGATGTCCGGAATTTTGGCGATCTGGATGGCATCCGCCTTTTCCGCCTGCGCGGGTTTCCCGTGCGCTGCGGGAAGATGCAGGCACAGAATCGCGAGAAGGCTGGTCGTCAGCAGGCGGAACATGGGTCAGGAGGCCGTTGCGGCATTGGAAGGGTACAGGGATTCCCTGACGCGGGAGACGGCGTACAGGGCATAGCCGGTACCGTAGAATTTATGGTAGTTGTACAGGGGATAGTCCCACCAGGAGCCGTCTTTTTCCTGCATGGGCAGGAGGTCGCTTGCCAGATGGGAGGCATGGCGCGCCAGATGTTCCGGGGCCACTTCCTCCAGGCAGCGGGCGGCGTAATAATACCCGTAGTAGAAGAAGTAGCCCGCGTTCTGGGCAAAGCTTTCATGGGGAATGGGCTTTTTCACGGCCAGGGAAAGCCAGCCGCCGCGGCTCCAGATGCGTTCCAGGCCGTCTTCCAACTGCCGCCTGGAGATGAAAGCCGGGTCATACCGCATCAGGGCCAAGTCTCCGGCGGGGGTGCGGGCCAGACTGCCGGTGTGGCGGTTGATGGGCCGGCCGGGATAGAAAGAGTGGGAAAGGGAATAGACGTAGCTGCCGGCAGGGGTCCGCAGTTTTTCCAGGCAGGCGACGGCGCGTTTGACGACTCGGGCATCCGGCTTGAGGCCGAAGGCCTGTTCCGAGTCCTTGTAGGCGAGCAGGACCGTAGCCGTCAGGAAGGAGGTGGGCTCTCCGATGGGACGTTTGGAAAAGGTTTCAAACGTATAATAGCCCCAGCCGCCCTGGACGTCCGCCATCTGGTCCAGCGCCTTGACCTGAAGGCCGGCCACTTTTTTTAGTTCCGCATACAGGGGGGAATCCGCAGGAAGATTGCGGGCCGCCCGGCTCAGGGCGGAGAGGCCGTAGGCATGGCCCCAGACGCCGAGCACGGTGCGCGTGTCTCCCCGTTTCAGGGTGGGCAGCGTGGTTAGCAGGTATTGCACGGCCTTGTCCAGCGCGGCCTTGACGGCGGGGTCCTCCTTCAGGGGGCTGGTGAGCAGGCCGATTACGCACAGGGAGGTGGAGGCCGTTCTGAACGACCTGGGCCCTTCCGGGTAGGGGCAGATGACGTTCAGCCCCTTGGTGCGCGTATGGCTTCCCCAGGAGCCGTCCCTGTTCTGTTCCTTCAGCAGGAAGTCCGCCGCCTTCCGGATGGAGGCGTCCAGGGTTTCCCGGGAGGGCGGTGGAACGTCCGGCACCCTGGCAATGGGAATGGTATCCCTTTTTTCCGCGTTTTCCGCCGGAATGGAGGCGCAGAGCGCCGTGCTGGCCCCCAGGGCGGCGAGAAAAAAGACGGCTTTATTCATGGAGGTCCGTAGGGGGATCAGGCCTGCTGGTCCTTGATGGTGACCTGGACGGGGAGGCCGGGAGCGAAGATCTGGCTGGCGGGAACCTTGGGCGTGATGATGATGCGGCGCTTGCCGTCCGCCCCCGGAATGGGGCTGGCTTCCGTAATGACGCCGGGAATCTGCATGTTCGTTACCTTGATGACGACGGCTTCCCCCACCTTGGGCGTGGCGGTGGAGTCCGGCAGCGTGGCCTGCACGATCAGTTCCGAGTTCGGCGGGACGATGGTGGCGATTTTGTCAAAGGCTTCCAGCTTGCCGCCGGGCTTGAGCTTTTCCGCCACCGGAATGGCTACCCATTTGTCCGCCACATAGCCGCCGTACAGCAGGATGCCGTTTTCAGGGGCCTTGAAGGCGGCCATTTCCCGGTCCGCTTTCAGTTCGTTGTATTTGTCCTGAAGGCGGCGCAGGGACACCTCCGCCTCCGTCAGGGCTATCTTTTTCTGTTCCAGGTCAAAATCAGCCTGCTTCCGGGCCTGTTCCAAATCCATCTGCTTTTCCTTGACCGCCGTGGCGTAGTCTTCCCCCAGGCGGTGGATGTTGCGCAGCTTGGCCAGCTCTGCGACTAGCTTGGCTCCCTGGACGGCAAATTCGCTTTCCCCCAGTTCGTTTTTCAGGCGCTTGAGGATGATTTCTTCCGTTTCCTCCGCCACCTGGTCATCCTTGTACATCTTGGTAAGCTGGTTCAGCTCCTCCTGCTTGTAGGACATGTGGCGCAGGGCCTTGTTGACGCGTTCCTCTTCTTCCGCCAGCATGCGGGCCTTCCGCTTTTCCAGGAAGTCTTTCTGGTCCTCCTCCGTCCGGGTCAGGGCCGTCTGGTATTTTTGCAGAGCCAGCGCGGAGCGTTCCTTCTGCTGGTCCAGGGCGTACCGGAGTTTCAGCACTTCCAGGTTTTTGCTCTTGATGGTGCGTTCGTAGTCTTCAATGCTCTTGTCCAGGATGCGGAAGTCCGCCTGCGCCACGGATTCCCCCTTCTTGACGGAGCTGCCCTGCGGCATGATGCCGAGCAGGAAAATGTCCGAGCTCCCCTTGGGGGAGAAGGAAATGGACTTGGTGTTTTTCTTGGGAAGCAGGATGCCCGGGGCAATGGAATCCGCCAGGGCGGGAATTCCGATGAGCAGGGCGGCCAGAAGTCCGGCCGTTGTAAGAGTTGTGCGGTTCATGGTGGCAGGATGGAATCAGGATTGATGCGCGGAAAAGGGGACGAAGCGCCCCTTCTTTCCAAGAATAACGGTGTGAAAAGTGGTTTTCTTTCCTTTATGTGAGGCAGGCACGGCCTCCGTGCTCAGTTCAAAACCCGCTTTTTGGAGTGTGCGGGCAAGCCGGACGTCCGGCCGGGCCACGGTGATGACCAGCAGGCCGCCCTGCTTGAGCGCGGCAAAATAGTCGGAAGCCTCCGCCACGCTCAGGTTCATGCGTTCATGCGTGGAACGGCACAGGATGGCGTGGAAGCTTTTCGGGTTTTTGCGGGCGATCTGGAGCGCCGGAGTGAATTCCACGCTGACGCGGGGATCGTGCAGGAAGCCGGGGCGTTCCCCGTCCATCAGCTCCTGGTGCCAGTCAACGAGCGGCTTGCAGGGCTCCGCTACGATGAAGCGGGCCTTTTCCCTCTGGACCAGGTCCATCAGGGCAAACAGGGTGAACCCCAGGCTTAAGCCGTCCAGGAGAAAAGCGGGCTGGTTGGCCCTTTTAACCGGGGCTGCCGCCATGGCCGCCGCCGCTTCATTGCTCCCATGGGAAAAACTGGACGCGAGCTGCACGCCGTCACGAAGAAGAAAATGGAAGCCGTCCCGTTCCCAGAGGTCGAGAATGGAACCGTCGGGCAAGGTGGTGGAAGCTAATTTGGTAATGGGTTTCATATGAAATAATGCCGGATACACAGCGTAGGAAAGAACGCTTTTCAGGGCAAGTCCGGACAGCGTGTTTAGGATGGAATACGCTCCAAATTAAAAAAAATTGCATGGAATTTGGGCTTTGCGCATTCTTTTTCTTGATTTACGGTCGGAAATAAGCGAGAGCTATCGTTCAGCACAGCTATTTTTTCCGATATGAGTAATCCACCTCCCCCCTCCATTCCGGGCGGTACTCCGCCTCCGCCCAGCATTCCGACTCCGCCGGCCGCTCCCTCCGTGCCCAAGGCACCGGCGGCTCCCTCTGTCCCTCCCGCCTCCGGCGCTCCTGCGGCTCCCGCCGCACCCGCCGCGCCGCCCGCTGCTGCTGCGCCCACCATTCCCCTTCGTCCCGCCGGGCTCGGCGGAGGCATCAAGCTTGGCGGCGGTTTGAAGACGGTTGCTCTCGGCTCCGCCACGACGCCCGTGGCTCCTCCCGCCGGTGCGGCACCCGCAGCCGCTGCGCCCACTGTTCCCCTGACCCCTCCCGGGGCAGGCATGGCGACCGCCCAGCTTCCGCAGGCCACCATCGGGCTGAATACCGCTCCTGCGGCCGCTCCGGTTTCTTCCGCCTCCTTTACGGCCAAGAAGTTTGAAGAAGATACGGAAGCGGCCCCCAATACGCTGCTCAATATTCTTTCCTTCGTGGCTCTTGCCTTTGCGCTTATTTTCGTTGGTTATCAATACGCCACGGATACCCTGGAAGCCCGCAGCATGACGGGCTGGCTGGGGAGCGACTCCAAGCCCGCTGCCGCGGCTCCCACCTCCGCCGGTGAAGAAGCGACCGATGACGCGGCCGCCGAATCTTCTTCCGATGACGCCTCCTCCGATGCCCCTGCAGAAGAGTCTTCCGATGATGGCGCCGATGCAGAAGAATAAGTGAACATAATGACTGTTGAAATACTCTAAGCGGTACTATGGCAAACGTATTTTCTGAAGCAAATTTTGAGGATGAAGTCCTGAAGTCCGACATTCCTGTGCTTGTCGACTTCTGGGCTACATGGTGCGGCCCCTGCCGCATGATCGCCCCGATCATTGACCAGCTTTCCACGGAACTGGCCGGCAAGATCAAGGTGGGCAAAGTGGATGTGGACGCCAACAACGGCCTTGCCGCTACCTATGGCGTGCGTACCATTCCCACCCTCCTGGTGATCAAGGACGGGGAAATCATGGATACGATGGTGGGAGCCTCTTCCAAGGACGCCATCATGCAGCGTTTGCGTCCGTTCATGTAACCGGACTGGTTTATTCATTCAAGCCGGCCTGCTGCGGAATGTACCGCGGCAGGCCGGTTTTTTGTTCCTGGGGCCTGTCTGAATGAATCCGGTGAAGGGAAGGCTAATAACGGGCCGTCCGCCGGGGTAAGATTCATTTTTTCTTGGCAGGACCGCCATGGAAGAATACATTGTCAGCATGGGCCCCGAGCAGCGGGACCGTTCCTCTACTCCTTTGCCGTTATGCGATTTATCTCTTCATTCCTCTCTGTCTTTTCCGCCTGCTGCCTTCTTCCCGCCGCATGGGGCGCTGGAGACATGGCGCCGGATTTAAAATCCGGCGCGTTCTGGACCCTCCCGCAACCGGATTTGTTTGGGAAATATTTCAACGGGGAATCCGGAGGCTGGGTGGACAGGGACAAGACCCAGCTCCGGATTGCGAAGCCTGCAATCAAAATAGGGGAAATGTCCCTGGGGGAAATGCTGGTGCACTGGAAGGAAGGCGTTCCCCAGTCCATGACCGTCATGATGTACAACAAGGGGGACAACGGGGCCATTGACAAGGATGAGTTTGAAAAACGCCTGGACCGCGTCAGGGAAGGGCTGACCGCTCTCACCGGAGTGCAGCCCAGGGAGTACCGGGCCACCCGGAAGGAGGCGGTGGTCAAGGTCAATGGCTGGTCCTGGATTTGGGACAAGGGGGCGATTACCCTGGAAACCAATACGTCGCGGGAGGGCAGGGAATTTGAAGCGGAATTCATCCGGTTGAAGGCCGGCCCCACGGAGGCTTCCATCGCGAGGGGCGACGCTTCTTCCCGCGCCAGAAAGGCGGACATCAAGCAGCACGTCAGGAAAGAAGGAAAACGGGTGGTCATCCAGGACATTCCCATGGTAGACCAGGGGCAGAAGGGTTATTGCGTGGTGGCGACCGCCGCCCGGATTTTTGCCTATTACGGAATGGATTACGTGGACCAGCACGAACTTGCTTCCCTGGCCAATTCCTCCGCGGAAGGAGGAACCAGCACGGCGGCAATGGCGGAGAACCTGAAAAAGATAGGGGCGCGCTTCCAGATCCGGATCAAGGTGCTGGATTCCCTGACGGACACCCGTGATTTCCGGAATCTGCTGAAAGCCTACAACCGCGCCGCCTCCAAATTAAAAAAGGAGAAGGTGGAGAGTGAATATGACTGGTCCGGCTTCTGGGACAATGCGGACGGGGAGGTGCTGAAGCTGGCGCGCGCCGGGTCTCCGTCCCAGATGGACAAATGGCTCAACGCCATCAGGCCCTACATCACGGCGGGCATTCCCGTGCTGTGGTCCGTTCAACTGGGCATCGTTCCTGAGCCGCTGCGCCTGTCCCAGACGCGCGGTGGCCATTTGAGGCTCATCATCGGCTTTGACGAGGAAAAGAAGACGCTCATCTTCTCGGATTCCTGGGGTGCGGCCCACACGGAAAAGGAAATGCCGCTGGCGGACGCCATCGCCATTACGACGGGGCGGCAGGTTATGCAGCCCTCCAAATAGGGCCGTGCTGCATGCCCTCCTTCCGCTGCCGTAAGCGCCTGAATATTCTCTCCGGAGAAAAGTAATTCTGCTGGCATGGGAAAGGCGCTGTATTATACTTGCGCCATGATCAGCAGAACATTGGTGAAATATGCTTTGAACAGTGAGGCGGAAATGCCGGACGTACTGATTCAGGGCTGGGTGCGTACGCGCCGTGATTCCAAGGCTTTTTCCTTTCTGGAAGTAAATGACGGCTCCTCCGTGGCTTCCCTCCAGGTGGTGGCGGATGCAGGCATTCCCGGTTATGAACGGATTGGGGAAATGGCCACGGGCTCCGCCGTGAGCGTTCGCGGGGCTCTGGTTGCCGGACAGGGCAGGCAGCGATGGGAACTGCGCGCTGCCTCCCTGGAGCTGGTGGGGACCGCTCCGGATTCCTACCCTTTGCAGAAAAAAGGGCATACGCCGGAATTCCTGCGTTCCATCGCCCATCTGCGCCCCCGCACCAACCTGTTCGGCGCCGTGTTCCGCATGCGCAGCAGGCTGGCCTATGCCATCCACCGGTTTTTCCAGGAGAGGGACTTTTCCTGGGTCAGCACGCCCATTATTACCGCCAGCGACTGCGAGGGCGCCGGTGAAATGTTCCGTGTGACGACGCTGGACGTGGGCGACGCCGCCTCCCGTGACGCAGCCCTGGATTTCTTCGGCAAGGCGGCCTACCTCACCGTGAGCGGACAACTTGAAGGGGAGGCGTTCGCATGCGCACTGAGCAATATTTATACCTTCGGCCCCACTTTCCGGGCGGAGAACTCCAATACCACGCGCCATGCGGCGGAATTCTGGATGGTGGAGCCTGAAATGGCCTTCTGCGACCTGTACGGAGACATGGACATGGCGGAAGCGTTCGTCCGCTTCCTGGTCGGCGACGCCCTGGAGAACAGCGCGGAAGAGGTGGAATTCCTGACCCGCTTTGTGGACAAGGGGCTGCGGGAACGCCTGGAGCATGTGAAGGAAACGCCGTTTGTGCGCTGTTCCTATACGGAAGCCGTGGATATTCTGCTCAAGAGCGGGAAAACGTTTGATTACCCCGTTTCCTGGGGCATCAACCTCCAGAGCGAGCACGAACGCTTCCTGACGGAAGAGCATTTCAAATGCCCGGTCATCGTTTACAATTATCCGAAGGAGATCAAGCCTTTCTACATGCGTCTGAACGAAGACGGCAGAACCGTTACCGCCATGGACGTGCTGGTGCCCGGCATCGGGGAAATCGTAGGGGGAAGCCAGCGTGAGGAACGGCTGGACATTCTGGAGGAAAACATGCGCCGCATGGGCATGAATGAGGAAGCCTACCGCTGGTATGCGGATCTGCGCCGCTACGGCACGGTTCCGCACGCCGGATTCGGAGCCGGGTTTGAACGCCTGCTGATGTTCGTGACCGGAGTGACCAACATACGTGACGTACTGCCCTTTGCCCGCACGCCGCGCAACTGCGAGTTCTGACCTGCGCGGGGAAGCTTCCGTTTTTCCGTTCGGGGCGGCGTTGCGCGGCCCCGGAGCGGCCGCGTTGGCGAATGGGGAAATGCTTGTGAAAATTGACCCCGCCGGCAAAAGAAAACCCCGGCTTTCCCTTTGGGGAGCAAGCCGGGGTAAAATCGGTGCTGGGGCAGAGACTACTGTCTCTTTCTTCTTAACAGCAGGGAGCCCAGTCCCAGCAGGCTCAGCGTGGCCGTTGCGGGTTCCGGAACGGTTTCATAGTTGATCAGTACCTTGGTGACGCCGTTTTCTGTGACCTGCGTCACGGTCGCCTGTACCTGGGAGTTGCTGGCGATGTTCAGGCCGCTCAGGTCCAGATTGAGGTTGCCTCCCTGCTGGGCGGATTTGATGGAAGCCAGTTCAATCGTTCCGCTTCCGGAAAGGCTGTTCATATCCAGCGTGCCGGTGAAGGTGACGGTTTTTCCGTTGGTCCAGAAGTTGGTGAGGTCCGTAGCGGTCCAGGAACCGTGTTCCGCCGCCGTAAAGGTGCCGAAATCCAGCGTAAAGTCACGGCCCAGTCCAAAGGCGTTGCTGGATTCAAATACCAGATGGGAATTGCCTTCCAGGGTAAAGGAATTGACGTTGAGATCCCCTATCGTAGTCGTGCAGACCAGGGTGCTTCCGGACCCTACCTGGACCGTATTGGTAGCGCCGAAGAAAGATTGCGCGGTGGACCAGGTAACAGTTCCGGCGTTTTCCCCGATGATGGCGTTGTCATTGGTGCTGTGCTGCGGGAAGTAGCCGTTCGGCGCGCCGTCCACCGTCCAGTTGTTGGAATCTCCATAGATCCCGTTTCCTGCCGCTCCGCTCCAGACATAGGTGGCAGCCTGGGAAATCCCGGCGGATAGGCAGCATAAAATGCAGAATGTAGATAATCTCATGCTCAACAGATACTTTAACAGAGACACGGATAACGGATTTCCAATCCGGCGTCAATGCAAATGTTTGAAGGAGGAACACATCAGGCAAACATATCTTTACTACAACTTAAACGGAAAAGAGGGCACGAGCATTTAATTAATTCATAATTCATTTATTGTAAAATATTTATTTTTTAATAAACCGGGAATCGGATTGGAAATCCGTGCAGACGTCATTCCTTTATTTCGAAATGCCGTTTTTAAAAGAAAAGATTTAATGTGCGGCAGGAGACAGTGGCTGAAACATACGGAAAACCCTTTCCCGCACAGGGCGGGAAAGGGCCTACCATAACCAAGTAAAAGCATGCGCTGAAGCGCCGTCCTACTTAGAACGTATAGCTGATGGCTCCGTTGATTCCATGGGAGGTCAGCTTGTTGCGGGTCTCGAACTGATAGCAGACCCGTGCTCCCCAATTGCTGGAGAAAAGCACGTCAATGCCGGCATTCAGGCGGAATGCGGTGCGACCGACGTTGACGCCGCGCACGTTCCAGGCTCCCAGGGGTCCGCTGACGTTGGACTTGGGATTCATGCGGCTCACATCCTGCGCCGCGGCCACCGTCAAGGCCGGGGTGATGGTGGTGCCGCCGTCCGTCTGGTAGGCGCGGGCAATGGTCACGCCCAACGGAATGGTCCAGTTCTGGGCGCGGGCGTGGTCAAAGGAGCGGCCGTAAGGTCCGCTTTCCGAGAAGCCCTTGAGTTCGGTGGTCATGAATTCGATACCCGTGTAAGGCGTTACGAAGGCCTTGCCGAGTGCGAAGTGTTCCGTCCAGGTGGCGTACAGGCCGCCGCTGAAGGAGTCCGCATTTTCATTGCCGTTGGCGGCGGTTCCCATGATGTAGGAATTGCCCTTGAACTTGGAGCGTCCGTAGGCGCCGTAGCCGTCCAGCGTGAACTTGCTTTCCCTGAAGGGATGCATGCGGCCGTAGATCATGGCCATGAAGGAATCCACGTCGTAGTCGGAGCCGAATCCGCTCTTGTCCTTGATGTCGCCGAAGCTCTGGCCCACTGCAATGCCGATCAGGGAACCCTGGGCAGCCTTGTAGTCAATACCCACGGCATAGCCGCCTGCATTGTACTTGTAGCCGGAGATGCCTCCGCGGGCGTCCTGGTCATCCCAGTTGCCCATGCCGCCTACCCAGATGTTGCCGTTGCCCTTGGCGATCGTCTTGCGGGCGATCGGGGAGCCCTTGGCGTCCACCACTTCAATGGTGTCTTCCGTCTGGCGGGCCATGGAGGCGGCGGACTGGATGCGTCCCAGGTCGGCAAAGCTCCTCAGCGTCCGGCTGGCGGCCCACGCGAAGTTCATCACGTTTTCACCACTGACGGACTGAATCATGTTGGCAGCTTCGTTCGGGTCCGTCACGCGCAGCAGGGTTTCATAGAACTGGGCGGCGGGAGAACCGGCGGCCACGTTCAGGCGGTTGCTTTCCAGAGCGGCCGCTACGGTGTAAACGTTGCCGTTGTAGCCGGACATGGGACCGTCAATGCCCCTCATGTTCTGGGTGATGGTGGTGGTGCCTTCCGTCGTTCCCGGAGCCATGGTGGTGGTCAGGAACAGGTTGTTCAGCAGACGTCCGGAAATGTCCGTGCCGTTCAGCGTGACGTTCACGCTTTCCGTGCCCTTCTTCAGCTGGGCGATCGGGACGGGATTGCCGGTGGCGTCGGATACCTGGATGCCCACGCGGGAATTATCCGTGAAGGTGGCCGGGGTGCCGAAGTCAAGCACGGAGCCGTCGCTCAGGAGCAGGGTGGAATCGCCGCCGAAGGTGGCGGAAGCCCCCTTCATGGTGGAATTCTGCGCCAGGGTCACCTGGCCCGTCCGGATGTCGTAAACCGTATCGTCCGTGCCCATTACGGCGGCGCCGATGGACTGGAGGGGACCGACTTTTCCGGTAGCGGCGTCCACGGTTCCAAAGGTGGCGTGGCCGATGATCAGGTTGCCTTCAAGCTGCCGGTAGGTGCCTCCGAACGTGTCGGTGGCTCCGCCGCCGCCGTAGACGAGGGTGCCCGTGCCGGTCTTCGTCATGACGGTCTGGTCAGCGGCCAGAGGGGCGGCGTCAGCCGTGGGGGCCGCGGGAGCCGCGGTGTCAATGCCGTCATTGATGAAGGTGTAGGCGGTGCCGTCCGTATAAACGTTGATCTGGGTGTTCTGGCCCGCATGCACGGAACCGAGGACGCCGTTGGACGTGTTGTCGGAAAGAACTGCGCCGGAACCGATGTACAGGGTCTGGCCGTCGGCCAGGTTGATGGCGGCCTTGCCGGCGTTGGTGGCGGTGTTGCCCACGACCTGGGTGCCGTCTCCGATGGAGATCTGGCCTCCCGCAGTGATGATGCCGTCAGCGGCGGTATTGCCGGTGATCACGCTGTTGGTGCCGATGGCAATATTGTCATCCGCCGTCAGGGTGGAATTCCCCTTGACGGTGGTGTTGTTGCCCAGGGTGACGCTGCCTTCGATGGTGTCCAGCTTTTCCGTGCCCACAACCGTATTCCAGTTGCCGTCGTCATTGCTGTAAACCGTCTTGTTCAGGTCGACGGATTCCGCGGAAACGGTGGTGCCGTTCAGAACGGTGTTGTCTCCCAGGGAAACATTGCCGCCTACAGTCTTGATGGTGATGGATCCGGCCGTGGTTTCACCAAGGACGATGCCGCCGGAAATGCTGTCATCCATGGAATCGATGACGGTTTTGCTGTTCTGGTTGTTGGCCGCGTCAAACTGTTCCGTGGTCACGGTACCGATCCCGGCCGTGGAGGTCACGTCTCCGTTCAGCGTAACTTTGGCCGCCGGATCACTGACGATCTGGCCGGTAGCCGTCACGGTGTCCTGCATGGTGACGTTGTTGCCCAGGACCACGGCCTGCTCGTTGGAATTGCTGTAGGTGTCGTAGGTCGTCCTGGTATAGGCCTGACCTGCCGGGGGCGTGGAGGGGTCCACCGTGTGGGCCGCCTGGCCGGTAACGGTGACGGCTTTTTCCATGGAAACGTTGTCGCCGATGCCTACCTGTCCGTTCGTGGAAGTGACGGTGGCGCCTACCGTCTTGGGATTGGCGGCGTCATTCGTTCCTTCGATGGCAATGTTCCTGCCGTCAATGGTGGTGGTGTCCGTGGCGTTCGTGACTACGATGTCATTGTCGCTTCCCAGGGGTTCGCTCAGCGTGATGTCGTTGAAGCTGACCTGTCCATTAACCAGATCATAATTGAAATTAACCAGTTTGCCGCTGGGGTCCGCCATTTGGACGGTAACGTTGCCCGTTCCGGAGATGGCGTTCAACTGGGCCCGTTGTTCCTGGGTCAGTGTGATGTTATCGGAGCCTGCCGGCACGGTGATAGTGATGGTTGACGCTTCATTCGAGGCGGCAGCCTGGTTCCAGGCCGTCACGAATGAATCGGCGCTGTTGGCCGCATAGTTAGCTGCCGTAGCAACGGAGAAACTGCCAAGGCAAGCGATAACTGCTGCCAGCAGCATATGTGGGAGTCTTAATTTCATGCTTTTTTATTTGTTTAATGATTAGGTGGTTATGCGTTCGTGACAATCACGGCGCCCGAGGTTTTAGATGATTCTCGTTCCGGGCTGTTCAGTGGGATGACATGGGAAGGTTTGATGGAGATGGGAATGAAAATGATTCAGGATAAGATGGTTGCGGCTATTGTCTGGCGGTCTTTGTCATGACAGGGTTTTTAAACCTGGAGCCGGAAAGGAATTCCAGAAAGCTTCCAGTAAATTCATTTTCCTGAGAAGAAAAAATATCTCATTGATGGTGAGGGATGTATGATGTTTTCTGGGTCCTCTTTTATTTTGCTGTTTCCTTCCCGGAATAATGGCCGTGAAAATGGTTCAAATATAAATAAGAAAATTTGTTTCCGGCTGTGGTGGCAGTTTGGATGCTCCGTTCCGCCTCTGCAAGAATGGAACTTTCCGAACAGGGATGTGTCCAAAGCTGTGCAATCAGGCGAATTTTATTGACTGCCAACGGTCGGCAGCCTATTACCGGGGAATGACTACCCGATTGTTTACGGTCCTCGCGGCCGTGTTGCTGCCGCTTGCCCCGGCGCAGGAGGCCGATGTGCCGCACCAGCCGCGCGTGTGGACCAATACCGCCGGCAAAACCATCACGGCGGCTTTTGTCCGCTTCAACGCCGCCGGCAGGAAAGTTTCCCTTAAATTGGAGAAAGGCCGACAGGTGGAACTGCCTCTGGCAAGCTTGTCCGGGAACGACGTGGACTGGATCAAGGAGCATGTTCCGGAAGCCATGAGCAACCAGGAGCGCATGCAGCGGCATACGGAAGGAAGGCTGGGGAAGATCACTAAAATCCCCGCTACGGATTCCTATCCGGAAGCCTTTGTCTATTATCCATCCACGCTGAAGGCGGAAACTCCGCCTCCCGTCATCATTCTGTTTAATTCCGTAGGCAATGGACAGCACATGGTCCAGAAATTCCGGAAGGCCTGCGAGGCCAACGGATGGGTGGCCCTGGGATTGACGACGTTTAAAAATTCGGAGTCCAAGGAACATGAAGCCGGACTGGGCAAGCTGTGGACTTCCACGAACGGGAGTTTGGAGAGAATGGCCTTTTTTGATGCGGACCGCATGTACATGGGCGGCATTTCAGGCGGAGCGTCCCGTGCCTTTACATATAGTGAGCGCAGGATTCCGCCCGTCCGCCCGTGGAAGGGGATTGTATCCATGGGCGGCTGGCTGGGAGGGAAGGACCGCCTCACGTGCCCCACGCGCATGGCGGTGGCTATTATCAATGGAGACAAGGACGGAGGAGCCAACAGTGCCGTCAGCCATGACGTCAAGGTTCTCAAAAGAAGGCAGTGCGCCATCAAGGAATTTCCCTTTCCAGGAAAGCATGAAATGCCGCCGGACGAGAATTTGGTGGAAGTCCTCAAATGGATGGAGGAGGTGTCACCCCAGACCTCCGCGCAGCGTCTTCCCTCCCCGGCGGAAAAGGATTAAAGACCCGGTGCGCCCCGCATTTACCGCAGGAAGGGGGGACAGGCTTCTTATTCTACCGCCCACTCCTCCACCAGGCTGGCCGGGAATTCATCCAGAAAGCGGGAGGGCATCTGCATGAAGGTTCCTCCCTGCGCGCGGCAGTTCCAGCGGGGGTAGGTCAGGTAAAGCTGGTCTTTGGCGCGGGTGATGCCCACGTAGAAGAGGCGGCGTTCCTCCTCAAGACCCGCCAGGTCTCCGTCGTCAATCACCCGCTGGTGCGGGAACATGCCGTCGCACAGGCCGATCAGGAAGACGACGGACCATTCCAGCCCCTTGGCCTGGTGGATGGTGGACAGGGTGACGGCACCTCCGGAGAGGTCCGCCGCCGCGCTTTCATCATCCGTATTGCCCAGCAGGGAAAGCTGGGAGAGGAAATCCTCCGTGGATTCAAAGCGTTCGGAGAATCCGGCCAGGTGCAGGAGATCCTGCCTGCGCTGGTCGTAATTCTCAAAGGCGGCCTGCATGTACTCGTCATACACGGCTTCATTGATGGAAATGAGCATGGAGGCCGGCCCGGCGATTTTTCCGGCTGGGGCCAGTTCATCCAGCGTGTAGCAGAGCTGCGTCCAGGCCGTTTTGGACTTGGCCGGGACCGGAAAATCCAGCATCAGGGCGGAGAAGGATTCCGGCGGCGTTTCCAGCCGGCTTTCCGGGCAGGCGGCCCAGCGTATCCAGAGCTTCTGGGCCATGCCGGGACCGATGCCGGGCAGCAGCATCACCATGCGGCGGAAGGAGAGTTCATCCCTGGGATTGACCACAAAGCGCATGAACGCCACCACGTCCTTGATATGGGCCTGTTCAAAAAACCTGATGCCGCTGGTGATGCGGAAGGGGATTTCCCCGCGGGTCAGTTCCATCTGCAATTCCATGCTGTGGAAGTGTGCGCGGTAGAGCACGGCTATTTCATTGGGGTCCGTGCCTTCTTCAATGAGGTCCCGGATGCGCTGGGCGACAAATTTGGCCTGCATCCTGTCGTCGTTGAGCGGAACGAGGGCCGGGGGCATTTCCCCGGTAGGCCGCACGGAGCGGAGCCTTTTTTCAATCTGCACCTCGTTGGCGGCGATGGCCGCGTTGGAGAGCTCCAGAATTTCCGGCACGCTGCGGTAGTTGGTCTCTATCTTGAAGGTCTTTGCCGCCGGGTAGCGGGTAGTGAAGCTGAGGATGTTCTCCATGTCCGCCCCCCGCCAGGAATAAATGCTCTGGGCGTCGTCCCCTACTACCATGAGCTGGCCGTGTTCCCGGGACAGCAGGTCGATAAAGCGGCTCTGGAGGTAGTTGGTGTCCTGGTATTCGTCCACCAGGATGTGCTGGAAGCGGGAGCCGTACAGGGCGCGCAGATGCTCCTGTTCCTGGAAAAGCCTCACGACGTTGAGCAGCAGGTCGTCAAAGTCCATGCTATTGGTTTCCTGCTTGCGGGCCACGTACTGTTCATGCACGTCCAGGATGGCGTCCAGGTGGTTGGAGAGGTACGGATAGGCGTTTTCCAGCGTTTCCTGGATATTGGCGCCCTCATTGTCCGCCAGGCTGAACAGGGAGGAAAGGACTTCCGGTTTGGGGAAGCGGGTGGATTTCTCATCCAGTTTGAGGGACTTGACCACGCTTTTAATCATGGATTTGCGGTCGTCGGAATCCATGATCGTGAAAGCCGGAGTATAGCCCAGGTATTCCGCGTGCTGGCGCAGGATGCGGTTGGCAATGGAATGGAACGTGCCGCTCCACAGGCGGGACAGGTCCAGGGGAATCAGAGAGCGAACCCGTTCCGTCATTTCCCGCGCCGCCTTGTTGGTGAAGGTCAGCAGCAGGATGTTCCACGGGTCCGTGCCGTGGTCCAGGAGCCACGCCACGCGGTAGGTCAGCGTGCGCGTTTTTCCCGAACCGGCCCCTGCAATGACGAGCGCCGGCCCCGGTTCCGAAGAAACGGCTGCATACTGTTCTTCATTAAGGGCCGTGCGGTAGTCGATCCCGGAGATGGGAGCGGCTGGTGCGGCATCCTGCTTGATGACGTAGCGGCGGGCCATGCGTTTCAGTTAATAGTTAATAGAGAATAGTTAATGGGATTGGTTGAAAAACTTTTCTCTCCACTCTCCACTCTAATCACTCTTTAAAAGTCCAGGTACATTTCCGCGCGGCGGTTTTCCTTGCGGGCTTCATCCCGCGTTCCTTCGTCCGCCGTGGGGGAGTAGGTGCGGCGCGGTTGTGATTTGCCGAATCCCTTCGTGATGATTCTTTCCGCAGGAACGCCGAACTGGACGAGCTGGGCCTTCACGGCCGCCGCCCGGCGTTCGGAGAGGCCCTGGTTGTAGCGTTCACTCCCCACATCGTCCGTGTGGCCGCTGATTTCCAGCTTCTTGCCGCTATCCGTCTTGATGGCCTCCGCCACAATCTGGAGCTGGCGTTCGGAACGCTTGGACAGAGAATCTTCATTGAAACCGAAGAACAGGGCCAGGGAATCGCCCCCCTGCGGATTCTTCACGATGGGGATGAAAATGTCGTCTCCGGCCCCCTGCCGTTTCGTGTAGGCTTCCAGCATGTTGTCCAGGGAGGCTTCCGCAATCAGCCATTGTTCATCCTTCTTGGCTACGGTCAGGCCCACGTTGCCGGCTTTCCTGCCCTGGGCGTCCTGCAGGTGGACGAAAAAGCCCGCATTGGTGGGCGCTTCATAGGCGGTTTTGATGGGAGCGTCCTCCCGGAGGCGGAAGGCGCCTTCTTCAAACAGGATGCACAGCCCGGCCACGGTGGCGTCCTGCACCTTGGTTCCGTCCACGAATTTCCGTGCCGTGCGGAAGTCCGCCTTGGCAACGGCGTCCATGAAGGAGCTGACGATGCCCATGGGATCGTTCATGGCCATGGGGGCGGCCTTGTCCTTGGCCAGGTCCTGCTTGCTGGGCAGCGTAAGGGTGTCCAGCGTCCACTGCTGCTTGTCATTGCGCTTCATGTCCAGGTAGCCGCGCGCGCCGCTGCTGAAGTTGAGCGTGTATCTGGCCGTGGGGTTGGCCCCCTGGTTATTTGCGCCGATGCTGGTGATGCCGGGGGTGGAAAGGCGCACATGGCGCGCTTCCATGAGTTCCCGGATGATGCGGCCCTGGGCCTCCGTGACGGCCTGCTGGATTTCCAGGGATTTCAGGGTGTCCGCGTCCCGGTCCTGAATAACCTTGGCAATCGCCTGCGCCAGCGTCTGGGGGGAGCTGAGGTTGACCAGGGAGGACGGCGTGGCCGTCTGCCGGCTGATGTCTTCCTTGGTGAGCGGGTCCACGGTGGGCTGGGGCGTCACCGTCTGGCGCGGAGGAACTTCCGTTTGCGCCGCGGGTTCAGCGGGGGCGGGCTCCTCCTCCCGGTTTCCCAGGAACAGGAAGACCAGGGCCAGGCTGCCCACGACCAGGAAGCTGATGATGAAGGCGGTGATGGTGGATGCGTTTTTCATTGGAGGTGAATGTATGAAAAAGGGTCAGGCGTTCAAGGCTTCCAGCAATTTGGCGTGAATGCCGTCAAAACCGCCGTTGCTCATTACCAGAATAACGTCTCCCGGCTGGGCTTTCTTGCAGACGGCGGAGACGATTTCCTGCGCCTGTCCGCCGATCAGGGCGTCCTTGCCCAGCGCGGAGAGGTCATTGGAGAGTTTGGTGAGGTCCAGGCGTTCCTCCAGGGCCACCTTGTCCGGATGGTCCACGGCGGCCACCACGGGGAAATCCGCCGTAGCGAGGGATAACGCCAGTTCATTCTGGAAGATGTTTCTGCGCGTGGTGTTGGAGCGCGGCTCAAAAATGGCCCAGATGCGTGATCCCGGGTAGCGCTGGCGCAGGCCCAGGATGGCCTGCTTGATGGCCGTGGGGTGGTGGGCGAAGTCGTCCACCACGGAAATGCCGTTGACCACGCCCTTGACTTCCTGGCGGCGGGCCACGCCTTCAAAGCGGCCCATGGAGTCCGCCAGCTGCTTGACGTTCAGCCCCGCAAATTGTGCGGCGGCAATCGCCATGGCGGCGTTCCGGATGTTGAATTCCCCGATCATCGGCACGTAGTAGCGGGTTCCTTCCAGCGTGAAATGGCTGCCGTCCGTGGAGGTTTCCACGTCCAGGATGCGAATGTTGGAAGAGTCGGAAAAGCCCAGCGTCTTGACGGGGCAGGGGGCCCCCTTCACCACGTCCAGGCAGTTGGGATCGTCCGCATTGACCAGCGCCAGGCCGTTGCGGGGAATGATCTGGGTCAGGCGGCGGAAGCTCAGCTTGATTTCCTCCAGGGAATTGTAAATGTCCGCGTGGTCGAACTCAATGTTGTTGATGACCACCAGTTCCGGCAGGTAATGCAGAAATTTGGAGCGTTTGTCGAAAAACGCCGTGTCGTATTCGTCCCCCTCCAGCACGGAGAAATCGGAATCCGTAAAACGGCCGCCGCGGCCCAGATTACGGGCGATGCCGCCGATCATGAAGCTGGGGTTCAGCCCGGAGTCCTCCATCAGCCACGCCAGCATGGACGTGGTGGTGGTTTTGCCGTGGGTGCCGGTCACCACGTAGTTGCGCTTGCCGCGCAGGAAGTATTCCTTCATCGTCTCCGGCAGGGAGAGGTAGCGCAGGCGCCGCTGGAGCACGGCTTCCACCTCCTCATTGCCGCGGCTCATGGCGTTGCCGATGACGATGACGTCCGCGTCCGCGGGGATGTTGGAGGCCTTGTAGCCTTCAAACAGGGTGATGCCCTCCTCCTCCAGGAAGGTGGACATGGGGGGGTAAACGTTGGCGTCTGAGCCGGTGACGGTAAAGCCGCGGCGGGCCATGGCGGCGGCTACCGCACCCATGGCGGTTCCGCAGATGCCGAGGAAATGAAAATGGCTGTTCATGACGGGGGGAGAGGAATGGAGCAGGTTTTTATTTGGAAAAGGTGGGGGCCGCAATGCAGGAATCCGCCAGGGCGCGGTCACGGCGGCGCACGATGCCGTTGGCGATGTCCGTCACCATGCCGGACAGCAGGCGGGTAAGGTGGCTGCCGGGCGTGTAATCCGCCGGGGCGATGAAGTTCACGCGGTCGGAATTGGAGGCCAGGTTATAGCACTTGCGGAAGCTGCGGCCCGTTTCGTCCTCCGGATTGTACACGGCCACGGCGTGGCCGCCGTTCCTGCGCATGACGGTGAAGCAGGGCACGTCCGTGGGGCCGTCGCCGATGTAGATCATGTTGGCGAAGGGAATCGGGCGCATGTCCTCCGGCATGTGGTCGTTCACGTCCTGGTCGTAATCCAGCATGCCCTTGTTGATGCGGAAGAGGTACTGGGTCTTCGTGGTGTGGGAAATGACCCTCTTGGGAAAGTTGATGTAGCCGTTCTCCTCGCTGAACTCGCACCCGAACACGGCCTTGAAATAGGGGCGCAGGGCAGAGCCGTCAATCAGGGCTTTCAGGCCGGAGGAAATGATGTAGTATTCAATGTTGATGCCCAGGTCCGTATGAAGGGAGGACAGGGTCATGGACGGGAAGGCGTCAAAGAAATCCGGCAGGCCGGGGTAAAAGGTGAGGCGTTCCCCAAGCTGGGTGAGCCGGGTATTGCTGACGCGGTCCAGGGAGAGGGCGTCCAGCAAGCTTTTCATGTAAATCAGTTCCCCGTCCCAGCCTTCCCGTTCCCCGGTGGCGTTGCACTTGGTCCAGAACTCCTGCGGGGAGATGCCGAATTCCGGAAAAATGGCCTGATCCTGCATGTAGAAGGGGCTCAGGGTCTGGTCATAGTCGAACACCAGGGCGATCGTATTCTGCGGAGAGGACATGGGAGGGGCGGAAAGTGGCGTTACATGCGGAACTGGTCGCCCAGGTACTGCTTGCGGGCGATGGGGTCGTTGGCGATTTCCTCGGAAGTGCCGTGCTTGATGACCTTCCCTTCAAACAGGATGTAGGCGCGGTCCACGATGTGCAGGGTTTCCCGCACGTTGTGGTCCGTAATCAGGATGGAAAGGCCGTCCGTATCGCGCAGCTCCATGACGATCTTCTGGATGTCTGAAACGGCGATGGGGTCCACGCCGCTGAACGGTTCGTCCAGCATCAGCAGTTTGGGGCTGGTGGCGAGGGCGCGGGCGATGGTCAGCCGCCTCTTTTCCCCGCCGGAAAGCTGGATGGCCATGGAGCGGCGCAGCTTGGTGATGCCGAAGCGGTCCATCAGCTCCACGGCGCGGTCCTTCTGCTGGCGGGAGGTCATGTCCTTGCGGGTCTGGAGAATGGCCAGGAGGTTGTCCTCCACGGAAAGCTTGCGGAAGATGGACTCCTCCTGCGGCAGGTAGCCCATGCCGCGCTTGGCGCGCAGGTTCATCGGCAGTTCCGTGATATTCTCGCCCGCAAAAATCACGCGGCCTTCGTCCGGGCGCACGAGCCCCGCCACCATGTAGAAGGAGGTGGTTTTTCCCGCGCCGTTCGGCCCCAGCAGGCCTACGATCTCGCCATGGCCCACCGTCAGGCTGACCTGGTCCACGACGGTCCGCGTTTTATAGGTTTTGCAGATGCCTTCGGCTCTCAGCAGATGGGGGGATAGGGGGGAGCTCACGGCTTGCGGTTGGTTTTCTGTTTGTCCCGGTCGGAAAGCTTCTTGTCTACGTGGCGGAACGTGGTCTTGGTGCCGCGGCTGCTGTACATATTCCCGTTCGAGTACACGCGGATGAAGGCGTCCTTGTTCGGATTCTTGATGATGGCGTCCGGCGTAATAATCACCGGGGAGCCTGTCAGGATGATTTCCCCGGTTTTGGCGTTGTAGGTGATCTTGTCCGCCTGGGCGTTGCTGGTTTCCCCCTCCTTGTTGGTATAGCTGGCTTTCACGTTGCCGGAGGCTGCGACCGTTTTAATGGAGTTATAGTCAAAATTGCCGCCGTTGGGGAGGGCCACCTGGGGCTTCTCCCCTTCTTTTTCCTTTTCCTTCTCTTTTTCCTGCTTGCGTTCGGAGGGCTTCTTGTCGCCCGGCTTCTTCGGCACGAACTCCGCATAAATTTTCAGGTGGTCCGCACAGTCCATGGAAAGATTGGGGTTGCGCACCCGGACGTTTTTCATGAACACCAGCACGCCTTCTTCCATGTCGAAGTACAGGTCCCCGTCACAATCTACGGAGTACAGGTTGTTTGAGGAATTGGCGCGCATGAAGTTCTCTTCCGGATTGGGCGCAGCGGGAGCGGTGTCCGCAGCCGGGGCGGCGGCATTGCCGGTGACCTGGTGCTGCTGGCGGAATTCCTGAATCTGCCCGTCAACGGTCTTTTCCTTCACGTTGTACGCTTCAATCGCCTTCTCTCCATCTTCCTTCAGGCCCGCGGTCGGAACGGGGGCCAGTTCCCGTTCCCTCCGGGCGGTTTCCTCCGCCGTCAGGGGACGCACGATGCCGGAGGGGGGAGCCAGGGGCGGCTCCAGGCGTGGATCCAGTTCCTTGGGCAAAGGCTGTACGATATGGGCGGGAACGCCGTCAGTGGCGCCGCAGGCAAGACCCCCGGTCAGGGCGAGCAGCAGCAGGGAGGAAAGTTTTTTCATAAAAGGAATGGTTACTTGTTGCGTTGATCCATGCGGATGGTGGTTTGAACGGGGCCGAGGATGATGCCCCTCTTGATATTGGTATCCATGTAAAGGCCGGTGCCCCTGGCGGAAAAGTTCTCTTCCTTGAGGGTGGTCTCCGTATGGGAGACGACCAGTTTTTTGTCCAGAAAGTAGGAGGCAGCCTTCGTGAAAAGATGGGAGGTCTGGTTGTTCTTCCCGTACAGGTACACGTTCAGGATGCTGGCGGCAATTTCCTGCGGGGCGGCTACGGTCACGCTTGAAGCGGTCAGCAGCATGGAAAGGCGCGGCCCTTCATACCGTGACAGGCTGACTTTGGGGAGCACCTGGCCTACGGGCAGAAGCTCCAGCATGGGCAATTTCTTGTCTACGCCGGCGAAGGGCGTGGCTGCGGGGAGGGTGGTATCCGCCTGCGCCGCCATGCCATGCATGGCAATTACCAGAAAGCATGTGAACGGTAACTTCATCATGACTGAACCGCCTGATGGATGGACTGAAGGCGTTTCAGCACGCCTTCAAGCAGGTGGAGGGGGATTTGGTTGGGCCCGTCGGAAAGAGCCTTGGACGGATCCTTGTGCACCTCCATGAACACGCCGTCAATGCTGCCGGTCGCCATGGCGGCGGACGCCAGCACGGGAGCCAGTTCGCTGTCTCCGCCCGTGGTTCCGCCCAGGCCTCCGGGCCTCTGGACCGCGTGGGTGGCGTCAAACACGACGGGGAAGCCTTCCTGTTTCATCCAGTACAGGGAGCGCATGTCCACCACCAGGTTATTGTAGCCGAAGGAGGTGCCGCGCTCGCACATCATGAACTCGTCACAGCCGAAGGCGCGCATCTTTTCCCCGATGTTCACAGTATCCCACGGAGCCAGGAACTGGCCCTTCTTGATGTTCACGGGACGGCCGCTCTTGGCGCAGGCTTCCAGAAGATCTGTCTGGCGGCACAGGAAGGCGGGAATCTGGAGCAGGTCCACGTATTCAGCGGCAATCTCCGCTTCCCGGGCCGTATGCACGTCCGTAACGACGGGCAGTTCCAGCTCTTTGCCGATTTCCGATAGGATGCGGCAGCCTTCCCGTACGCCGGGTCCGCGGAAGGACGTGATGGAAGTTCTGTTCGCCTTGTCGTAGGAGGCCTTGAAAATCAGCGGGATGTCCAGGTTTTCCGCAATGGACTTGATGGAGCGGGCCATCTCCCAGACGAAGGATTCGCATTCCAGAGAGCAGGGGCCCAGGAGGTAGAACGGCCGCGGGCCGCCGATTTCAACGGATTGAATGTAAAACGACATAAAACAAAACCTGTATGTCCTTATATCATGACGGTTTCAAGCCCTCCGGTCAAGCCGCTATCCTGCCTCCGCCGGGAGATTCGGCAAGAGGGGGTCATTTTCTCCGGACCCTTTCTTTAGAAGGTTCATAAGAAAATGAAAATCAGCGGAATAAAAGAATTTTTCCTGCCGTATTGCGGAGAATGGGCGGCCATGGAGGGAAAAGGCGGTTATGGTATTGCCGGAATCCGGCGTTTCTGTTACAAACGGCAGGCATGCACCGTCCCTGCGTCTGCAAGTGGGGAAGATGCTGAACGCCGCCTTCCCTCCGGGGTCTCACTTCACATGCCCAAAAAAATTTACAAGCTATGCGTCTCCTATGATGAGGCGGGGGCCGAACTCCGGCAGCATCTGGCGGATCGCATCAAGCTGCTGGGCATGGACGGCGCTCCCGTCTGGCAGGCTTCCTTCCGGGACATGCAGGCGGACGACCTGCCTCCGGGCGACGGGGTGGTTCAGATTTATCCAGTCTTCATGCAGAGCGGCTGGACGGTGACGGAAGCGCTGCCGGAACAATTGAGCGCCATGTATGCGGAACGCGGCGTGTCTCCGGAATTCGAATTCAAGCCGGTGTGGGGAGCCGGGGAAGACGTGATGCCCCTCCTGACCGTTCGCGACGCCCTCGGGAAAGAGCTGGGGCCGGGAACGTCCCTGCTGGTGGTGGCCCATGGAGTGGTGGGAAAGGACCTTCCTCCGGAGCCGTTCGCCTTTTTACAGAAACTGCGGGCCTTTTTATGGCCGCAGGAAACGGATATGGCCCTGGCCTATTTCGGAGCTTCCCCCTCCGTGGAGGAAGTATTTCCACGTTTGAAGGGAAACAGGGTGGTGGTGCTTCCGTTCCTGATCGGGGAGGGAAAGCACATGAGGGAGGACATGCCTTCTCCGGAATTGGCGGAGAAGTGGGGCAAGGAACTGGAAATATTGCCTCCCCTGGGCGCGTTTTATTTGCAGAAGGCGCGGGAATACTGGGGAAGGGAACGCTCCGGGGTTTCCGCGAAGACCTGTGATTGACCCCTGCGGCGTTCCATGACGGTTTCTCTTTCCTCCGGGTGAGATACCGGTTCCGGTGCGGGGCGAATGCCAGCCGCAATCACGCGGCCTGCCGGACGGCTCCCGGCTCTTCCTCACGGCAGGGAGGAAAGCCCTGCTTCATGGACTGCGCCAGCTTTCTGCTGGTGAAGTAATAGGCGATGGCGAGAGGCACGCAGGAGCCGATCCAGGCGGCGGGGCTCGCCATGCTGGCTCCGGTGAAGCCCAGGCAGCGGGCCAGCACGATGGCGGCCAGGGCGCGCATGCACAGCTCCATGACGCCCGCGAAGGTGGGCACGATGCTCTGGCCCAGCCCTTGCAGCGTGTAGCGGAAGACGAAGAGGAGCGCCAGTACCCAGTACATGGAGGCATTGATGTTCAGGTAGGTCTGGGCCAGGCTGACGACTTCCTTCTCCCCGTCTCCCACGAACAGCCGGATCAGTTCCGGCCCCCAGGCAATATTGGCGGCGGCTACGGCGATGCTGAACCCCACGGACATCAGGTTGCACTGGAGAACGCCCCGGCGGATGCGCTCCAGATTCCTGGCTCCGTAATTCTGGGCCACGTACGTAGCCATCGTGATGCCGAAGGACATCATGGGCAGCGTCGCCACCATGTCGATTTTCTGGGCCGCGCTGAAAGCCGCTACTGACTGCGCTCCCAGCCGGTTGAGGGCAAACTGCACCAGAATGGCTCCAATGGCGATGATGGATGCCTGGAACCCCATGGGAAGGGCCACGCGGATATGCGCCCAGAGGTAGCGGCGGCTCATGTTCCAGTCCGCCCTGGTCAGCCGGAGAATGGGAAACCTTTTAAAAACGTAGGCGGTGCAGCAGAGGCCCGCAACCAGTTGGGAGGCTACGGTGGCGACGGCAGCCCCCGCAGGTCCCATGCCGAACCGCAGGATCAGCGCCAGGTCCAGCGCAATGTTCAGTACGCAGGCCAGAACCAGGAAATAGAGGGGCGTCCGGCTGTCCCCGAGGGCGCGGAGAACGTTGGAGAGGAGGTTGAACAGCATGGCTGCGCCGATGCCCCAGGAAATGACGATGATGTAGGCGTGGGCCGCCTCCAGGATTTCCGGAGGAGTTTGCAGCAGTTCCAGAACGGGACGAGCGAAGGCGACGCTGACGGCGGTCAGCAGGACGGTCATGACGGAACTCAGGACGATGCAGACGGCAAAGCTGCGCCGCACCGCCCGCCTGCGGCCCGCTCCAAAGCGCTGGGCCGTGATGATAGCCAGCCCCGCCGTGAATCCGATGACGAAGCCGAGGATGAAAAACATCAGGCCGCCCGTGCAGCCCACGGCGGCCAGGGCTTCCACGCCCAGCGTGCGGCCCACAATCAGGGTGTCCGCCATGTTGTAAAACTGCTGGAACAGGTTGCCGATCAGCAGGGGAATGGTAAACAGGAAAATCAATTTGGCGGGATTGCCGCTTGTCAGGGTCTTGGTCATCCGGAACGCCCGCATGGAACGCCTCTTCCATGTTTTTTCCAAGACTGTTTTGCGGCATGTTCCTGTTTTTTGTACGATAAGTATCAGGCAGGGGGTGAAAGCCGCTGCGGAGGCGTTCCTCCGGCGGGATGCCGCGGATGGCGGAATGGTTGCGTAAATCAATGATTTATGCTTTGACAAGAAGGGCATCGTGAAGTATATTATTTGTCCCTCGCGTGATTCGGCGCAACCTGAACAATGGGGATCGGAGGGGTAGAAAGCGTCGAAGTCCCCAAAAACCGCTTTTCCTGCCGCAAGGAAAGCCACCTACATACATATATGATTAATGATCTGATTAACCAGATGGTTGAAGCCGGTGTTCATTTGGGCCACCAGACCCGCAAATGGCACCCCAGCATGAAGAAATACCTTCTTAAGGACAAGGCCGGTATCCATATCATCAACCTTGAAGAAACGGAAAAATGCCTGGACAAGGCTTGCTCCTTCCTGGCCGATCTGGCACGCCGCAACAAGAAGATCCTCTTCGTCGGCTGCAAGCGCCAGGCCCAGGAAGCCGTCCGCGAAGCCGCGGAAGCCACTGGTCAGTACTACGTCAACCATCGCTGGCTGGGCGGCATGCTCACCAACATGAGCACCATCCGCAAGAGCATCGAACGCCTTTCCTACCTTGAAGGGATTGAAAAGACCCCGGAATTCAAGAGCATGTCCAAGAAGGAACTGGCCGCTCTGGACCGCGAACGCCAGAAGCTGGAACGCAACCTTCAGGGCATCCGCAACATGGGCGGCGCTCCGGACGCCATGGTAGCCATCGGCGCCGATCATGAAGACATCGCCATCCGCGAAGCCCACCGTCTGAACATTCCCGTCTGCGTTCTGGTTGACACCAACGCCGACCCGAAGGAAATCGATTTCCCGATTCCCGGCAACGACGACGCCGTCCGTTCCATCCGTCTGGTCCTTGACTGCATTGTCAAGGCCATCAACGAAGGCAAGGGCGCTCCCGCCGAAGCCTAAACCAACCCATTTAGAAAGAACAGAAACACTATGGCAGAAATTACTGCAGCTCTCGTCAAGGCCCTCCGTGACAAAACGGACGCCGGCATGATGGATTGCAAGAAGGCCCTCAACGAATGCAACGGCGACATGGAAGCCGCTGTGAAGTATCTTCGCGAAAAGGGCATTGCCAAGGCTGCCGCCAAGGCTGACCGTGACGCCAAGGAAGGCGTGATCCGCGCCGCCGTGGCTCCCTGCGGCTGTTCCGGCATCATCCTTGAACTCAACTGTGAAACGGACTTCTGCGCCAAGGGCGACAAGTTCCAGGGCCTGGTGAACGACGTTGCCAAGGCTCTCATGGATTCCAAGGCCGCCACGCTGGAGGAAGCCCTCCAGGTTGCCATGCCCGAAGGCACTACGGAAGAATACATCAAGGCCATGTGCAGCTCCATCGGTGAAAACATGGCTCTGCGCAAGTTCGCCCGCCTCACGGTGGACGGCTCCGGCGCTGTGGTCTCCTACATCCACATGGGCGGCAAGGTTGGCGTTCTGCTGTCTATCAAGGCCGGCAAGGAAGAAACCGTCAAGTCTGACGCGTTCAAGGCTCTTGCCAAGGACCTGACCCTGCACATTGCCGCCGCCGCTCCCAAGAGCGTCAGCTCCGACAGCCTGGACCCCGCCTTCGTGGCTGAGGAACAGGAAATCGCCAAGCAGCAGCTCATCCAGGAAGGCAAGCCCGAACACCTGCTGGAAAAGATTCTTCCCGGCAAGCTGAAGGCCCTGTACGCCCAGTCCTGCCTGCTGAACCAGGGATTTGTTAAGGATTCCAACGTCACGGTGGACGCCCTGCTCAAGCAGGTCGGCAAGGAACTCGGCGATGACGTCTCCGTCGTCTCCTTCGTCCGCTACCAGCTCGGCGCGTAAGCTCCGCGGCAGCATCAATCTCAGGAGCCGTTCCCTTCGCGGGGAACGGCTCTTTTTTGCTTGAGATGGATCCATTAAAGATTTATTCATAAACCATATGCATGGAGAAACCGGGAGTCCGGATATGGGTCATCAAAATGTGCGGGGAAGAAAAGATCCGGTCCTGCTGCTGATTATTGCCTCCACCGTGGTAGCTGGTTTCTGGAGCGCTCTTGTGTTGAGGAATGTCTTTGGCCTTGTGTGGGGGCCTTGGTATTTCCTTGCGGTGTTGTGGTTCTTCAAAAAGACCAATAGACGGTGGAAATGGGAAACAACTTCTTTTGTTGTTATCGGCCTCGTGTGTTACTATGAACTCTTTTGGTCCCGGGTGACTCCGGAAGATATGCGCGATGCCCAGTCGGGGCTGATTATCATTTTTGGTCCGGTTTTTTCCGGAATAGCGGCTTTCCTTGGAGATGCCGGGGCAGCTCTTCTTTCCTTCCTTGTCCGTTCATCCTGCGGCAAAGATGAGAAGGAGAAGTAAAGTTGTTTTCGGTAGAAGGGCATCTATTGGTACAGGACGCGGCGGTAGTAAAAACAGGCTAGATTTTTCCTGCGTATTCTTCATGCCTGCCCCAGTGTTTTTTGGGGCAGGCATGAATGGGAGATGCGCATGGATGTCTTGATATTGGCGGAGCTGGCACGGTTGGGGTCTTGTTTTGCCTCAGGCGGCTTGTTAGAGTGATGGTATGGCTTTTCTGGAACTGGATCATGTGAGCGTTGTCTTTCCTGCGGTGCAGGGACTGCTCTCCTCCCGCAAACCGGCGTCTGTGGTGGCGGTGGACGGGGTGTCCCTGTCCGTGGAGAAAGGAGAAATCCTTGGGTTGGTAGGGGAGTCCGGCTGTGGCAAGTCCACTCTGTCCCGCACGGTGATGCTGCTCCAGAAGCCTACGGAGGGACGCATTTTTCTGGAAGGAGAGGAACTGACGGCTCTTTCCGCCTCCGAGGTCAGGAAGCGCCGTCCGGATTTTCAAATGATTTTCCAGGACCCCTACGCTTCCCTGAATCCCCGTTTCACGGTGTATGCGACGTTGAAGGAGGCGTTGGAATGCCGCAGCCGCAAAAGATCTTTCTCACAGATGAGGGACGAGGTGGCGGAACTGATGGAAAGGGTGGGCCTGAATCCCTCCCTGATGCGCAAGTATCCCCATGAATTTTCCGGAGGCCAGCGCCAGCGCGTAGCCATCGCGCGTGCCTTGGCTCCGGAACCCCGGCTGGTCATTGCGGATGAACCCGTTTCTGCGCTGGACGTCTCCATCCAGTCCCAGATTTTGAACCTTCTCATCGCTCTGGCCCGCGACTTGAACCTGACCATGATCTTCATTTCCCATGATTTGTCCGTGGTTCATTACATTGCGGACCGTATTGCCGTGATGCGCAAGGGCCGCATCGTGGAATACGGGGAGGCGGACGAAGTTTTTTCCTCCCCCTCCCACGAGTACACCCAGGCGTTGCTTGCCGCAGTGCCGCGGCTGTAGGTGAATGGAAGAAAAAAGAAGGGGGGGGGAGGGATTCCTGTCAATGAATATGCTCGTTCCATCTATCTCCTTTCCAACGATCAGCAAAAGGGAAGTGCTCAGACTGTCCTGCATCACCAAATGGCAGATAAAGAAAGTTCGGTGTAGTCATAAAATCCTGGTCAGTAATTTGAGAATTTTACATTACTCTCATTTTTATTCGTCATTAGGTAATAAGGCATATTCTTTTTTAACTAGAATATCATGACAATTAAAGGTTAAAATGGTTAAGTGGGGATTGGGTCATATTTCCACTACTATAATGATATGTCCGGTCCAGCGTTATTGTTTTGAAAAAACGGGAATGTTGCATGGGTTCCAAAGGTATGCTGATGCCAATTATTTTTAGAATGGAATGGAGGATTTTATTGTATTTAGGCCTGTAATAATGGTCGCCGTAAAATTGTTCAGGATAGATGATGCGGTCCGTAAATTCGACATGGAATTCTAAAGTTATTTTAATTTCATATCCGCATATTTGACTCATGTCTGAAAGTCGTTTGTTGATTTCGTTGATATTTTTGTCTGTAACCAGTATGTCTGACCAGTATTCTTTAAATACAAATAATACATGCTGGTTGCTGTTTATATCAAGAGAATCATTTTCCCACCATTCAACGATACTTATCAGCTGATGTAGATCAAGATCTGAAATGCCGTTTCTTTTCATCAGCCTTTTTCCATATTTTCGTGAATACCATTAAATTCTGAAAAATCACGTGATATTTATTGAAAATATTCTGAAAAGAATCAATCTGATTTTCATAAGAAATTTTTCTATTTTAAAATTAATCCCATAATGATTGGAGATCTATAATTCCGAAAAATGATTATTTTTAGTGAAAATATCTAAAGAAACTTCCATGGCGTTTTCAAAATTTAATATTTTCTTTTGTTCAATTATATATTCCGGATCTTCTTCAATTATTATTTTTGCGTACTGTGCTAAGCTATGTAGAAAACAATGTTGAAAATAATAACCTCCGTAAAATACTCTCGTTTTCCCCGAAGGCATTTTAATAAGGATAATACCATTTGGTAATACTTTTTGGGTACTTGGTATACAAATACTCGTATAAGAAGATCCATCTACCGCGAGAGTTTCAACTTGTGTATATTTGCTCTTTATTTTTTCTAAAGAAGAAACATCGAAAAATCTTTTAAGACTCTTTGCACTTTCTCTATTGTTTAAAACATCAATATAATAATATAATAAAATAAAAGAAATTAAAACAAATAGAAGGAATATGATTTTTTTTGCATTCATTTATAAAAGAAAATAATTCTAATTGAATAGTTTTTGATATAGATACTGAAATCCATAAATAGCTCCATATCCAAATACAGGCGTGCCATATAATACAATTTCACAAGGAAACATACTCTGTAATGATGTCCGTAGCGCGTCATTTTGTCCCAAATAACATGAGCGTAACTCTACTTCACATTTTTCACAAAAGGGAATTTTTACATTTTTGAATACATCTGATATTTGCTGCCTCGTTCGAGTTTCCATCAGTCCAGCTTCTCCCCACTCAGCGCGTACATTCTGATTAGTTCCATAGGACATATCTGTCCCGTGCATCACAATAAGCAATTTTTTTACACATTTTCCACAACAACAGTGTTCACTGGGATTAAAATCATCTGGAGAAAATGTCTCATAAACCGGGCCTTTTCTTTCTAATCGCTTTTTGACTTCTTCAAGTCCTTTATCTTTTTCTTTTTGCTTTCCAGGATAAGCAATATAATTTAATGTTATTTCGTTGCTCTCTATTATAGAAGGTTGTGGAATAGGAACTTCAACGATTCCAGAGGCACCTCCATTGTAGGGGGGTATTGTACCTAATAAATCCACTTCTATGTTAATTCTATTCCTAATAAATGCATACAAATTCCACCCTCCCTGTTCCTGGATGGGATCGCGGTTGATCCACCTGCCGTCTGCGGGATTGAGGTGGCGGTAATTGTAGTAGACAAGCCCCAATTCGTCATCTGCATACTCGCAGGAAAACCTGAACTTGTTCTCTTGAGCCATGTCTTCCTTAGCGGTGAGAAGGCTACCAAAAGGAGCATACTCGTAACGAGCTCTTCTCGTCTGTTGTCCGTCAAAAATGGAAGTAACGTTCTTCAAGGCATCGTGCATGAAGTAGAGATGCTCTTCCTGCTGTGAAATGTTGTCTTTCCAGCATGTCATCATCAGGACGCGCGTGGCTGTAGGCTCCGTCGGATCCCACAAATAGCTCTTCACCAGCAAGGGTTCGGGATGCGTCAAATCCAGTTGGGCTACCTGCAGATAATCCCGGTACAGGAACCGGGAGTGGCTGGATACTGCCCCATTGATGACCACTTTCTTCTCAAAGCGCCGTCCCCGGTAGTCGTAGCCGCAGGTGATAGTTGTTCTGCCATCCTGGCTGGCGAAGACGACGGGGCGGTCGTTGGCGTCGTAGGAGACTTCCCAGATGCCCGTTGAGGTCCTGATGCGGGTCTGGTTGCCGTCGGCGTCGTAAACGGGGTTAAAATCTTCTTTCCCCCCGGCAATATCCGTGTACTGGTTGAGCCGGTTGGATTCGTAGGAGAGGGCTTCCTCCAGTTCCCGGGCTATTTTGCGGTTGCCGATGTTGTCATAGCAGTACGCAAAGCTTCCTCCCCGGCTGATGCGGTCTTCCAGCAGTTCACTGCGGCTGTTATAGGTAAAATCTCTTACTACTTCAGCAGTAGTGCTGTCCCAGCAATCCCGCCGCTGGACGGGCCGCATCAGCGCGTCATAGTCGTATTCGTGGCCGGCCGCCAATTCGCCGTCCGCTCCCTTCCTGTAACCGATAGCGGTTACGAGGTTGAGCTTGGGATGGTAAGTATTGCTGCGGACCATGCCGTTGGGATAGGTGAGCTGGTTGAGGAAGCCGCTGGTTGGATCGTACTGCCAGGTAAAGGGAGAAGCGATGCCTTCCAGATTCATCCCAATCATGCCGCCTTTGGAATCGTAGTCAAGATGGGAGTGCTGCACGGTGTGTGTGCCGAGCATCAGGCGGTATCCGTTGGAACGCCCCTGGGCATCGTATTCTTCTTGAAGAGAACTTTCCACCTGTCCAAAGGAAGTGTCCTGAATCATCCTGCCGTAGCTATCATAGGAGAGTTCCCTTAATCCGGAGGCGTCCCGGATGGAGGTCATTTGTCCGAGGTGGTTGTAGGTGAACTTCCATCCGGGAGTAGCGTCATTGTGGGAGGCGGAGACGAGTTCTCCTGTAAAGGGAGCATACTTATACGTTGTGACAAGCCCCCTGGCTTTGACAAGTGTCTCCTGACGGTTGAGCTCGTCATAGGTTTTGGAAACACAGGAACCGTCGGCATAAGTCTTTTTCAATTCCAGCCCCGTGGCCTCGTCATAGAGCCAGATGGTGGTGTCTCCGTCGGTTCGGCCGGAAGGATCGGAAGTGATGTCGCCTTCGTTTGCACGGAAGGTAGTCAGGGCCACCATGCGGTCGGCTTCGTCGTAGGCGAAGCAGGCCGGCTGAATGGCGGTGCCATATTCGGCCGTCTTTCTGCCGCGGATGTCATAGGAATAACAGGTTGTTCCTCCCAAAGCGTCGGTGATGCAGGCAGGATGGTCACAGCAGGACAGGTAACTGGTGATGGTGACGTTGCCGGCTGCATCCGTGGTTTTGACTGGTCGTCCGTCTAAGTCAGTTTCAATCGTCGCGACATTGTCTCTGGCATCGGTTTGTTTTAGAACCATTCCTGTGGAGGTATAAGAACGTTCTTGCGAGGAATGGACCCCGGCATGATTCGTTTGGCTTACCATAAACCCGTCGACGACAAGGATCTCGGCTGTGATATCGGAAGTGGGAATGCGACTGAACCGGGTGCGTTTGGTAGGAGCGGTATACTCCGTCCACTGGATGCTCTGCTGTCCGTAGACGTCCGTGGTGATGGATTTGTTTTCCAGTACAGCGCTGAGTCTGGAAACCATATTCTCCGTGGTTTGAATGAGGGGGAGACCGTCGGCATTATAGGTCGTGGAGGTCTGTACCTGGTAAATGCCGTCTTCCCGGATCCGGTAACAGGATGAGATTTCCGATATCCTGTTTCTGGTAGTATCTTCGGGATAGAGGGTGTCTAAGAGAACAGTTCGTCTGACGGCTTGTCCCAGCTCATTGTAGACTGTGACCATGGGAGCCATATCTTCCTTTTGGGTACTAATAAGTTGTCCCTTGTCATTGTAAACGCTTCTAATGACGATGAACCCTCCCTTCGTATTGGGTTGTTCCTGCCGGACGATTTGACCAAAGCCATTTTTCAGAATCCGCGACAGCACAACTCCCTTGGACAAGGTCGTGGTCAGGATGCCTTCTTCTGTCAGCTCCAGCCGGGTCTCCATCTCTCGCTGGCCGGTTCCTCCCTCCAGAATGACAGTGCCGTCATAATAGGTTTTGGTAACCAGAGTGGCCCCTGCAGGAGTGGTAACCGTGGTGGTAAGGCCGTCTTCGCTGTATTCAGTCCGAGTCACGCGACCAAGAACATCCGTCGTGGCAATCGTTCTTCCCAAATTGTCATACTCCGTGCTTTCCATCGTCGTCATAGCTCCCACATCCCGTCGTGTGGCTATGGTTCTTCCCGCCGCATCATAGCTGTAGGAGGTAATCATTTCAGGGGTGGTTTCTGTCGCCGAGCGGATGGTTTCCACCAGCTGCTTGGCCGAGTTGTAGCCGTAGCCGGTCACAATACCGTCTTCGTCGGTTTCCCTCAACGGCCCACAGCACATCCACTCAGTCGTACTGACTCTGCCGTTGCCCTTCGTCGTCTTGACGAGCCTCTGTTCGTCATCATATTCATAGTCCTCCGAGGCAATCAGCGACCAGCCTTCTCCGGTGTGAACGTATTGTTCTTTCCTGGTAGTGGTGCCGTTTTCAGCGATGTATTGCACGTTTCGTGTACTTTGTCCCGGAACGATGCTTCCGTTGGACTGCACGGTCTCCGTCACCTTGTGGAGGGCTCCGTATTCCGCGGTGGCTTCGTAAGTATAAACGGTTTGCACCCCGTCAATACTCTGGCTCATCTTCCGCCTGCCCCGGGCGTAGGGATACTCCGCTGCCTCCCCATAAGTCTCTTCCACGCGGGTATGAACCTGGTCGCTTCCCAGCGCGGTTTCCGTCACGGTCGTGCGGCTGGCCTGCGGACTGTCTTCATACGTGTAGGTGCGCTTGAGAAGCGCCGTTTCTTCTCCATTCTCGGCAATAATTACTTCGGTTTCCGTAGCGGGCCTGAAGTCGTTAAAGCGCAAGTCGGCGTAAGTCGTGCGTGTCCCCTTTTCACCGCCACCGGCCCAGGGAGCAGCGGAAAGCACGGTTCTGCCCTGGTCATCGTACTCGTAGCGCGTGTACCCTCCATCGGGCTTGATCTCCAGGGACACCCGGAACTGGTCGTTGTAGGTGTAAAGCGTAGTCTGAGCCAAAGGTGTGTTGTAGCCCTGGGTGCTGCTGATGGTCAACCAGCCTCCCTCGGTGTACTTCTTGACTGTACGCGTGCAGGAAGAAGGCGTTTCATCGTCGATGCCGCGCAAGCTCTCAATCATTTCCCATTTGCCTCCGGGCAGCACGTTTTTCTCCACCGTTCGCACGGTGCGCTCATCCCCCTCTCCCTGGATGGTCGTCACCTTGTTGCCCTCCGTCCTTCGCTGCGTTCGGAAGACAGGCATCCCTTCCCTCTGTTCGGCGATATCCATCACCTGCACGCCCTGGTCGGAGCTCAATTCATAGCTGACCGTCTTGTAGGGAGTTCCGGTGCCGGCAAAGCCGCGCGCATTCTTGCTCACCTGGCCGGGATCGTACCATTCCAGGGTGAGCCTGTTGCCTTCCCCAACCGCCTGGAGCAGTCCCTGGGACTTGGACCAGATGCTTTGAATGGCTCCCGTGGAAGGATGGCGGTTCACCTTCATCTGACGGGAATAATCTTCCGCCGTGGTTTCCACGCCGGAGGCGGAGACCATGGAGACGACCTTTCCGGTGGCTGCCGAGAAGCGCAGGGTGCGCCCATTGCTCTGGACCATGTCCAGATAGGCGGGAGAGCCGCTGGTGCAGGGAGACTTGTCGGCATTCAGCTTCTGAACCTTGTAGTTCAACTTGCGCGAACTTCCGGAGACGGAGGCTTCGGCATGGCCGTCAGAACTCTGGAAGGAGATGGAACTGCCCGTGGGTCGTTTGACGGAGATCTGTCCGGTTTCGGGATTGCAGGAGGCGGTCCATTCGAGGGGATGCTTGTAGCGCAGGGTGATGGAAGAGAGGGCGGAAGGTTCGGCAAGGGTGCGGGAAAGCGTGGGATTACCTCCTTCACTTCCGCCTCCGGAATCGCCCTCGCCCACTTCAAGCAGTCCTTCGCAGTCGTCGGCTCCATCCGGGTTGCCGCCGAAGAAATGGGAGGTGTTCTTGCTGCAATCGGACTGTTCGATGTCTTCGTCGCAATCACAGGAACAGGGGCACGGGCAACCGCCTTCCTCCGGCTCGCTGGAGGAAGAAGAGAGGGAACTGGAACTACTGCTGGAAGAGGAACTGGAGCTGGAAGAACTCGATGAACTTGACGAGGACCAGGAAGAACTGCTTGACGAGGAAGAGCTGGAAGACGGAGCGCTGCTGGAGGAATCCGGCTCCTGGGGCACCAAGGAACTGCTGTGGAAACTGGAAGACGACCAGCTGCTTGAGGAACTGGACGAGGAAGAACTCGAACTGCTGGAGGACGACGAACTGGAAGAAGAAGGCGGCGCGCTGCTGGAGGAATCCGGAGGCTCGGGAGCCGAAGAACTCGGCTGGAAACTGGATGAAGACGAAGAGCTGCTGGAAGAAGAACTGCTTGACGAGGAGGAGCTGGAACTGCTGCTGGGCTTGGGATCAAACTCAAACGAATCTCCTCCCCCCGCCGAACTGCTCGACGAGTCCCCTTCTTCCATCTCCTGGTACAGGTTGACCAGAGTCAGGACGGTTTCTCCCTCCTTGTCGGCGGGAGTGTTTTCCGCCAGCAGGTAATAATCCAGGTCGGGTTTTCCTTCCTTGTCGCATATCAGGGCAATGCAGAACTCGGCTTCCGACCCCTGGTCGGGCTGGTGTTGATGGACGATATGGCACCAGTAGTATCCCTGTTCAAACTGGATCTGGCGGCGGAGGGGGGTGGAAGAGCCCGGCTCCGTGGAGAGTTTCAGATCCTTGGCGGGAATGGAAAGGGAAATGGAAGAGTGGGCGTGGAGGTGGAGAAAACAGGTGGCGGGAGCCATGACCTTGAGGTATCCGAACCATTCGTGGCGGGTAGGGGAGGAAGCAATCCGTTTGGGGATAAGGACGGGAGCGGAGAGGCCATTGACCAGGAAGTTGCCCTGAGGCTGGCCGTTGGGGTACATGGGAATGAAGGGGTAGACGGTGTCCATGGCGCCGATGTTGAAAGTGTTGTTCATGATCTTGAAATTGAAGTTGCCAAACAAACACAGCCAGAATGGGGAACATTTCCTACCGGTGAAATACGCCTGTTACGTTATGGAAAAAAGATGAAAAGCTTCATGGAACAGTTGTTTCCTTTGATTTATTTCTATAATTACTGGGTACAGTCATATAAGGGAAATCTTCCAGAGCCGCCGCCCCGAGCTTGATTAATACCAGACCGCTTCTGATTAATTTCCAGAAATCTTGAATAGGGTATAGATGGAATCCGTGTTTAGAGTGAACATGATTTCAACTTCTGAGGTATTGTTAGATTGGACGAAAACGGTGATGGTTTCTTTTGCCGATTTTTTGTTGTTAAAAGTACACTCTAGAATTCGAATAATATGGATTTGTAGTTATTTCTTGTTACTGAGGGCAGGAAGACAAAGTTTTTTATTTTCAACTCTCCTATACTTTTTCTTATCTCTTTTGAAATCATCATATAAATAAATTCAATAATTTATATTTAATTTCATGAAAGCTCAAAGGTGGAGAACCTGCAAGGAGTGATTGGTTCGATTTTACGGAGGTTATTGGCAGGGTTTATGTTTGATCTTTGAAAATTCTGAAATGATGGCACAGTTTTATGGAATGAAAGTCGTTGCGCGTTGTCTGACTAAAAACAGTCCTTCCCGTTTTAAAAACATGCAAATATCATTGTTGACCTTGCTGGTCCTTCTTCTCCAGACTTTTTCGGCCATGGCGCAGCAACCGGAGGTGCAGAGCGCCGCCAGGGACGCCGTGGAGTGGCGGCACCATATCCATGAGAATCCGGAATTGTCTTTTGAAGAATACAAGACGAGCAATTATGTGGCGGACCTGCTTGCCTCGTTCGGCCACATTGAAGTTCTGCGGCCTACGAAGACCTCCGTGGTCGGCATTCTGCGCGGCGGAAAGCCCGGGAAAACCGTCGGCTTCCGGGCGGACATGGACGCTCTTCCCGTGCAGGAGGAGACAGGATTTTCCTTTGCCAGCAAAACACCGGGCGTAAGCCATGCCTGCGGGCATGACATGCACACGGCCATGCTGCTGGGAACGGCCAAGGTTCTTGCCTCCATGCAGAAGGAATTGCCCGGCACGGTGTATTTCATTTTCCAGCCCGGGGAGGAAAAATCGCCCGGGGGCGCCCTTCCGATCATCAAGAGCGGAGTTCTCAAAGGCGTAGACGCCATCTTCGGTGCGCATGTGATGCCCAATGAACCTGCCGGGTCCATCGGCATTCTGCCGGCGGGGGCTGCCTCTTCCTCGTCGGACGGTTTTTTCCTCACCATCCAGGGGAAGGGTTCCCATGGCTCCATGCCGCAGCTGGGCGTGGACCCCATCGTCACGGGCTCTGAAATCGTGATGGCGCTGCAAACGGTCGTCTCCCGCAATGCGACGCCCGGGGACATGGCCGTGATCACCGTGGGAAAATTCCAGTCCGGCAACGCTCCCAACGTCATTCCGGACAAAGCGGTGCTGGGAGCCTCCATCCGTTCCGTAACGCCGGAAACCCGCAAACTGCTGGAAGAACGCACCCGGTCCGTCATCGACCATGTATGCAAGGCCAATGGAGCGCAGTACAAGCTGGATTACGTTCTGGGCTATCCGTCCATCCAGAATAACGCTGCCCTGCGGGAACTGGCGAAGAAGGCGGCTGTTGAAGCCGTGGGTGAGAAGAACGTTTTTGATTCTCCCAGAATACCGGCCAGTGAGGATTTCTCCTATTATGCGCAGGTAGCGCCCACTTATTTCATGACCATCGGTTCCGGGGACGGCCCTGCGAATCACAATCCCGGATTCAAGGCGGACGACGGAGCGATTCTCAACGGAATCAAGGCGGAGGTCCGGATTATCCTGGATTACCTGAACTCCAAATAAAAGGAGGAAGGCAACAAGGAAAGGCCCCTATTCCTGACCGGAGCAGCGGGCGGCCTCCTGCATTTCCCGGATGCATTCCTCCATTAGCGCGGCGTCTATTTCATGGACGTCCTTCCCCCGGCCTATCCCGGTAAGCATCAATACCGTCAAATGGCCGCCAAGGTGCTCACGGAAGGCTTCCAGGCCCTTCAGCACTTCGCATGCGCCATCCTCCGTCCTGCGGGAGAGCAGAGGGTGGAACACGGGCAGTCCCAGGGCTTTCAGTACGGAGACGATTCTTTCCGCCTCCGCAGCAGGCAGCCATCCCTTCCTGACGGAATAAAGGATGTCCAGGCACATGCCCACGGAAACGGCTTCAGCATGGCCCAGCGTGTAGCCGGACATGGTTTCCATGTAATGGGCGGCCCAGTGCCCGAAGTCCAGGGGGCGGCTGGAGCCCAGTTCGAAGGCGTCCCCGCCGCATGCGATGTGTGAGGCGTGCAGCAGCGCGGAACGCTCCACGGCATATTCCAGCGCGTCCCGCTCGCAGGCGGCCAGTGCGGCATCATTCGTTTCCAGCCAGTTAAAGAAGGAGGCGTCTTTTACCACGGCCACCTTCACCACTTCCGCCAGGCCGGCCCTTTTAAGGGAGAGGGGCTGGGAATGAAGGAACAGGAAGTCGTTAAGCGTGGCCCAGGCTACGGCGAAGGTGCCCAGGTAGTTCTTCTGCCCCATGAAGTTGATTCCGTTTTTGACGCCCACGCCGGAATCCGCCTGGGAAAGGGTGGTGGTGGGCACGCGCAGCAGCCGGATGCCGCGGTGGGCAGTGGCGGCGGCAAAGCCCGCTACGTCCAGAAACGCCCCGCCTCCCACGGCAATGATGTAGGAATGGCGGTCGATGCCCGCTTCCACAATGTGGCGGAGGGCCTTTTCCCACGCGGCAAAGCCGGTTTTGGCCACTTCCCCGCCCGGAACGGAACGGCAGCCGGCATAGGCCAGTTCTCCGGCGTTCTTTTCAAAATAACGGTCGATGTCCGCCGGGAGCTGAGGATAAAACCGTTCCAGTCCTTCCTCCATGAGGACGAGGACGCGGCCTCCGGGCCTCTGCTCCATCAGGCTGGCCAGCGCATCGTTTTCCGGACGGAAGGCTCCGTGGGTAAAGCCCGTTCTATAGGGAAAATCCAGCCGGATATTCAGCGTATGAAGGGACATTTCAGAAGGAATGCAATGGAATGGCTCGCGGCTTTCCTAATCCCTGCGGAGCACGGGAACAGCCCTCATCTGGATGAAGCGGTCCGCCTTGGCGGCCTCTTTCTGGGACATGTACATGGTGTACGGCTGCTGGGCCACCTCAATGCGGTGCGTGCCGCCGGGGGCGGGAAGGTCCAGGAGCTGGTTGAGGTGCCTGAAGCTTTTCACCTGCACGCCGTTTACTTTTTCCACAATGGAGGGGCTCATCTGGGCATACCCCAGCGTGGCCTGGGTGGGGAGCGCCATCAGGAAGACTACGATTTCATCCACACCCTTCTTCCGGATATCCTCCTTCTTCTGAATGGCTTCCACCAGGTTGAGGGGGGGGCGGTTCTTGCTGAGTTTGTTGATTTCCCCCACCAGGGCGCCCGTCAGTGGAACGAACACCAGGCCGCCGTAAATGCGGTAGGGGGGATTGGCAATGAAGGGGGAAGGGTTGACCAGATCCCCCTCCAGCGCGCTCCTGTCCAGTTTGACGTCCAGCGTCATGGGTTGGCTGACGCCGTCCTTCCCCTTGCGGCGGATGCCCAGCGTAATGATATCCCCCGGCATGGCGGAGTCACGGAACAGGACGTTGGCGGAAACGGGGCCCAGCGCGGGGTCCCTGATCAGGCCCTTGCTGTCCAGCGGAATGCCGTTGACGCTTTCCACCACGTCTCCGGGACGCACGCCTGCCTTGTAAAAGGAACCGTAGACAGGCAGTTTCACCACGTAAAAGCCGCCGCCGGTTTCCGGAAGGCCCAGGAACTTGCGGAAAACGGGGTCGGTCAGTTCCGTGACCTGGGTGCCGTCCGCCGGGAAGCCGGTGTAATTGCCGGACCGGGCCTGTTGGAGGAACCGGGAAATCATGGTATGGGTCACGGCCAGCGCCTTCTGGGCGGAAGGATCGCAACTGGCGCTGAGGGCCACCAGTTTATTATCCCTCATGATGGGGTTGCCCGCGCCGCCTTTCAGAGGCGTGACGGAGGATTTGACATTGTACAGGACAAAAGGTTCGCTGTTGGTGAAAGGGCTGGAGCTTTCCGTTGCCAGAAGGGTTCCGGACGTAGTGATGGGGAGGCCGTCGTCATTGAACTGCCAGAAGGTCACCTTGTCGCCCAGGCGCGGGGCGTTCCCCAGCGTGACGGGCACCAGCTTGTCCAGGAAGGCGGCGTCTGCCTCGTTTTTCAGGCGCAGCAGGGCAAGATTGGCTTCCGGGTCAAAGGCGGTCACGGTCACGGGAACCGTTTGGGAGCCGTCCGCGGAGGTCACTTCCACGAAGCTGGCGGAATAAACGATGTTGGCCGCCGTCAGAATATTGCCGTCCCCCAGGTAAATGCCGAAGCCCTGGCTGTACGCCGGGTTTTCCTTGCTCCACGGCTGGACCATGGCATAGCCCTGGTTGGTGGCGTTAATGCCTACCATGGAGTTGGTGGGAGAAGGGAGCTGCGCCGGAGCGGCCGTTTCCTCCACCTGTTCAGGCGGTGTTTCCGGCTGCTGCCCGGGCTGGGGTTCGGGAGCGGTTCGTCCGGCTTCGCGCGGCTGGCAGCCGCCGAGCAGAATCAGGGAACCGAGGGCGAAAAGGGAAAGAATTTTCATGGCGGTTAACGGGCGGGGTTGGTGTTCCGGTCAGGCTGGCGGCCGGGAATGGCGCTGTCCAGACGGGCGTTTTTCGGGATGTTGTAGGTTTTGGAGATGCGCTTGTTGGCCGCCTCCATGGCCTTGCCTTCAAAGATCAGGGGGCGTTCCCCGTTTTTCAGTTCAATAATCACGTATTCCGGCATATTCTTCGGATAAAGGAGTTCGTAGGCGTGGGTGAGGCCCTTGACCTTCACGCCGTTGATTTTTTCCACGATGGCGTTGGAGATGGAGCCGGACAGGCGCGCGTTCACTTCATCGTCCAGCACCTTGGTGATGATTACCATGTCTTCATGGTCCACGCAGCCGCCGTCTTCCTGGTAATCCCGGATATCCAGGGCGACGTCCAGCATGGAGATGTCTGCCGCCGCAAGCACATTGCGCTGGATGGGCTGGAACACCAGGCCGCCGAAGACGATATAGCGGGGCATCTTGTCGTATTCCGCCATCAGCAGATCCTTGGAGAGAGAGGGCTTCATCACCATCTCCACCTTCATGGGCTTGCCGTCGCGGATGATATCCAGCGGGAGCCGGTCATCCTTGAAGCAGCGTTCAATGAGCTCTTTCATGCTGATTTTCTGGCCGTCCAGCTCAATCATGGCGGAGCTGTCCACGTCGTAGCCGTCCACCTTCATCAGCAGGTCCCCGTTGCGGAGTACTCCATCGGCGGAGGAGCCCTTGAGCACTTTGCCGATCAGGACGCCCTTCTCGTCGTCCGGCAGGCCGAACGCCTTGCGCATGGCGGGATTCAGGATGGGCGCGGCCTGGATGCCCATGTCCACGTAGCCGTCATAGACGCCGTCCTTGATGTCCTCCAGAAAGTGGCGGATGACGGGCGTGGGAATCACGTAGCCCGTGTTGTTGGCGTTGTTCAGGCCCTGGAAGGCTACGCCGATGACTTTGTCCCCCATCAGGGCGGGGCCCCCGCTGTTGCCCGGATTGATGGCAGCGTCCACCTGGATGGTCAGGTGTTCCGTGTTGCGGGGGTGGGCATATGTGGTGAAGTCAATGCGGGAGACTACGCCGCGCGTGACGGAAAGCCTGTTGCCGCCGATGGGGTAGCCGATCACCCTCACCTCGTCTTCCAGGTGGGGCAGGTTCTTGCTGAATTCAAAAGGCCGGATGCCCTTGAAGGGCTTGGGGTCGTCCGCTTCCAGCAGGGCCAGGTCCGCGTCATGGGCGATGAATTTGACCCTGGCGGGAATTTTGCGGGAATCCCCGTACATGGAGATGTAAATGCGTTCCGCGTTGCTGACCACATGGGCGTTCGTCATGAAGGCGTTTTCCCCGATCAGGAAGCCGGTGCCGATGCCGCCCTGGTAGCGGCCCGTATCCCATGGAGTGGCGTAGTCCGGCGTCAGGGAATCCACTTCGATCTTCACGACTCCCTTGTACTGGTCATTGATGGAAACGACGGGGCCGGACATGACCTTGTCCACCCCGAAGTCTGAAATGGAAACGGCCGGTTCATCCGCGTAGGAAAAAGCGGCGGCGGCCAGGACTGCACACAGTCCTTGGAGGCAGGTATGGAAGTGCATGGTGGTCTGTAGTGAAGAGGTAATGTTGTGAAAGTAAGTTGGTTATAGATTGCTTTTCCGGCTTTGGGTTGCCAGGCTTTCCTGGAAGGAGTTGACTTCCTCCAGCAAGGAGGAAAAACGTTCCGTCACCTCGTCGTCTACCTGGCTGCGGCGGATGTCCAGCGCGGCTACCGTCTGGCGCGTCTGTTCCACGCACAGGGCCATGCGGGCGGCCATGGTGCAGTAGTCCGCATCGTTTTCCTTCTCCTGGAGCAGGCAGGAGAGAATGCGCGGGGTGATGTAGCGGATGCAGTAAAAAATCTGGTTCAGGGGTTCCGGCGGTTCCGTCCGGTTCCTCTGGGATTTGTTGATCTCCCGGCTGAACTGGCGCTGGCACAGGTCCGTCAGCTCCATGACCTGCTGGAAGAGGGGGTGGAACATGCAGGACTGCACTTCCTGGGCCTCCTGTTCGTTGAGGATGTCAAAGAGGCTGAGCATGCCGGTGCTTTTGCAGGAACACGGAGTGCCCGTTTCCTCCGACTGGGCGATGTTGTCAAGCACGTCGTCCCAGCCCATCACAAAGGCCAGGCGGATGTCTCCGGTGGGGTTCAGCCTGTATTTCTGGAACACTTCCTGGTAGGCGATGGCGATGGCTTCCGCCTCCCGCAGGCGCTTGTCCCAGTGGTGGTCGGGCAGGTTGCCGTCTTCCTGGGTATTGGCATAGGTTTTGGACCATTCCTTCACCTGGGTGCGCAGCATCTGCTGGTTCGCCATGATCTGAACCTGTTCCTCGCAGGAATCCATGATCCATTCGGGGAGGGAGACCTTGATGGAAAAGGCCGTGCTTTCCAGCAGCACCATGTCGTGGTGGCTGGTGAACCATTCCAGGTACAGGGAGTTTTCCATGGTTTTCTTCCCCTTGACGGGCATGCGGCGGCTGGCCGTCATGTCCCCCGCCACGCCCCGGATGTTTTCCGGGAGCTGGGTAAGTTCCGCAGGGAGCATCCGGGGGGAGGGGTTCCTGAAATCGACCAGGCATCCGGCCAGGTCCTGGAGGCAGTCCCCCTGCAGGGTGATATTCACCGGATGGGGCATCCCCATAAGCTGCAGCGCAAGCTTGACGGTTCCGCGTTCACGGTTGTCCAGCGTGCCGTAGTGGACGTAGTCTGTAATTCTGAAAATCATATGGGGAGGTGGGGGATAGAGGGGGTAGGGAGAGGTCAATGTTGAATCAGCAGGAGGCTGTTACCTGGGGCAGTTCCGCATTTTTCTTTTCCACGGCATCCATGTTGACAAGCAGTTCCGCAATGGAATCCCAGCGGCCCCGGCTCAGGGCTTCACGGGCTTCCGCCGGCATCCGGATGGGGAAAGAACCTTCCTTCCAGGAGGCTGTCATGTTCAGGAGGTCGATCGTCACTTCCGTTTCCGGATGATCGGAAATGTACCGGGTCAGTGCGGCAATGTCATCCGCGGACGCGCACACGCAAGGGAGGCCGATGCCGGTGCTGTTGCCGAAGAAGATTTCCGCAAAGGATTCCGCGATGACGGCTTTGATGCCGGAGCGTTTGATGGTTTGCGGAGCGTGTTCGCGGGAGGAACCGCAGCCGAAGTTGGAGCCGCCCAGGATGATGGAAGCCCCCTTGAAGCGGGGATCGTCCACCGGATGGGATTTGGACTGTCCGTTTTCGTCAAAGCGTTCGTCCCAGAACATGACTCCCGCCAGCTCGTCAAACGTGATGCACTTGAGGAAGCGGGAGGGGATGATGCGGTCCGTGTCCATGTCCGGTCCGGGAACGGGAACGCAGGTGCCGGTGATGGAGGTGAATTTGGTCAGAGACATAAAGGAAAAAGTTGGAAAGTTAATTCAGGGAAAACACGTCGCGCGCGTCGGAGACCTTCCCGGTCAGGGCGGCGGCGGCCACCATGGCGGGGCTCATCAGCAGGGTGCGCCCGGTGGGGCTTCCCTGGCGGCCCTTGAAGTTCCGGTTGGAGGAACTGGCGCAGAGCTGGTCCCCCTGGAGCTTGTCCGGATTCATGGCCAGGCACATGGAGCAGCCCGCCAGGCGCCATTCAAAGCCGGCTTCACGGAAAATGTCCGCGATGCCTTCCTCTTCACACTGCCTGGCAGTCATCTGGGAGCCGGGAACGGCCAGGGCCCGGATGCCGGGAGCCACATGGCGCCCCTTGATAAGGGCGGCTACTTCCCGGAAATCCGAGATGCGGCCATTGGTGCAGGAGCCTACGAAGCACACCTGCACCGGCAGTCCCTTGAGGGGCATGTCCGCGGGGAATTTCATGTATTCCAGCGCCTCATTGATCATCTTCCGTTCGTCGTCGTTCCTGGCGGAGGAGGGGTTGGGCGTGCTGCCGCTGATGCCCGTGTTCTGGTCCGGGGAAATGCCCCATGTCAGCGTCGGTTCAATGGCGGCTCCGTCAATCTCCACGATCTCGTCGTACTCCGCGTCCGCATCGGAAGCGAAGCTCAACCAGCGTTCCACGGCCTTGTCCCAGTCCGCGCCGGTGGGGGCGAACAGACGGCCCTTAATGTATTCCACCGTGGTCTGGTCGGGGTTCACGTAGCCGCAGCGGGCCGCGCCTTCAATGGACATGTTGCAGAGGGTCATGCGTTCGTCCATGCTCATGGCGTCTATTACGTTGCCGCCGTATTCATAGGCGAAGCCCAGGCCGCCCTTGGCGCCCAGAAGGCCGATGATGTGCAGGGCCACGTCCTTGGCGCGCACGCCGGGGGCCAGTTTCCCGTTCACGTTGATGCGGCGCACCTTGAGCGGGCTGAGGGCCATGGTCTGCGTAGCCAGCACGTCGCGCACCTGCGTGGTGCCGATGCCCATGGCAATGGAGCCGAACGCGCCGTGCGTAGCCGTGTGGGAGTCCCCGCACACGATGGTCATGCCCGGCTGGGTGATGCCGAGTTCCGGGCCTACCATGTGCACGATGCCCTGGAGGCCGGTGGGGAGGTCGAAAAAGCGGATGTCGTTTTCCGCGCAGTTCCGGCGCAGTTCCTTGATCATGGCGTCAGCCGTGGCGTCCGCGAACGGTTCCGCCTGGTTGTCCGTGGGGATGATGTGGTCCACGGTGGCAAAGGTGCGTTCCGGGTGACGCACGGTTAGGCCCAGGTCCCGGACCATTCCGAAGGCCTGCGGAGAGGTGACTTCATGCAGCAGATGTGTAGCGATGAACATTTGCGTTCTTCCGTCCGGCAGGATGCCGACGGAATGAGCGTCCCAGATTTTTTGGAAAAGTGTTTTCCCCATAACTGGTATAAGCATCCGTCCGTTCGGGAACCGCGTCAAGATGCAAGGACGTATTGCTGACACGGTCTGTGTCTTACAGGAAGTGTTTTTTTGAACATTTCCCCTGCATTCATGGTCTGAAATGGCCGCTTCCCAGCCTTTGGCGCATTTCCGTCTTCAAGGGAAGAAGGATTTTTCATGCTCTCCGGCACACTCTGCACCTTCTGAATTCCGGTGGAATTTTTCCTTCCACAGTGTTACAAAAGTGTCTCCGAACCGGTCCAGCAGGTCGTCCTTCTGCCCGGATTCCGGCATTTCCTGTTCCAGGCAGGTCATCTGCACGCCCTGGATGCCGCACGGAGTGATTGCCTGGAAGGGGGGCAGGGATTCGCGGGTCACGTTGAAGGCGAAGCCGTGCATGGCGATCCATTTTTTCACCCCTACGCCGATGGAGGCTATTTTGCGGTCCTCCACCCATACGCCCACCAGCCCTTCCCGGATGCGGGCCTGTACGCCGAATTTGGCGCAAGCTTCAATCAAGGCGTTTTCCAGGGCGGTGACGTAGTTGTGCAGGTCCCTGCCACAGCGGTTCAAATCCGTGATGGGGTACCCTACGAGCTGGCCGGGGCCGTGGTAGGTGGCCTGCCCGCCACGGTTGATTTCATGAACGGGGAAGGGGAGCGCGGAACCGGGGTGCAGGCTGGCGTGGTCGCGCGTGCGCCCGATGGTATAAACCCCGGCATGTTCCAGCAGAAGCAGGTCATCTTCCCGTTCCGGGTCTTCCTGATGGGCCCGGACCAGTTGTTCCTGAAGTTCCAGGGTTTCCTGATAGTCTGCCAGGCCGGGAATGCGGATGATGTTCATGCTGCGGAGGGGCAACCCCCGGTAAGTGCGGGGCTTAACGCGTTCTGCGCACCTGCTGGCCCAGGGCGGTGCGGTACTGGCGCACGGCGGCGGCCAGGGAGGAGGCCATGAAGTTCTGGTAGCGCTCCGTGGAGATGAGCAGGGCTTCCTGCGGGTTGGACATGAATCCGCCTTCCACCAGAATGGCCGGGTGCTTGATGGTGCACAGCACGGAATAGCGGGCGCGCTTGATGCCCCGGTCAACCATGGAGATGCCTTCTTTGATGGCGAGGGGCCCTTTCAGCATGTGCCCCTGCACGGCTGTAGCCAGGGCGATGTTCATGCTGTCTTGGGAGTTGCCCTGGAGGGCGTCCTGGCGGATGTTGCGGGACATGGAGGAGGAAGTGCCCGCAGGGGCCAGCGTGAAGGTTTCCACCCCGCGGGCGGAGGGGCCGCCGTCATTGAAGTGGATGCTGATGAAGATGGCGTTGCTGTGCCTGTTGGCGATGCGGACGCGGTCCTGGAGGGTAATGAAGTTGTCCGTGTCACGGGTCATCACCACCTGGTAGCCCATGCCCTTGAGACGGTCCCGCAGTTTTTTGGCGACGGAGAGGTTGATGTCCGCCTCCCTGCTGATGCGGTTGCGCGTGCCGCTGTCATGGCCGCCGTGGCCGGGGTCAATGACTACCGTATTGAAGCTGCGGCGGTTGGCGATGTAAGTGGGGCGCAGGACCGGGTCAATGATTTTGTGCAGGTCCATGTTGGAGACCATCAGCCCCTTGGACGGATGGTCCGCCACGGGATAGGAAAGCACGAACTTCATGTTGTTCATGAACATGTCCTGGCTGTGCGCCTGCATGCGTATCTGGATCTTTTCCGGCACTTCGTAAACTTTCTGCCGTCCTTCCGTACGTTCCCGTGTCAGTTTATAATGGGTGCGCACCTCGGACATCGGAATGTACTGCACGCCGTTGATGGTTTCCGGGTTCCATCCGAAGGCCGTGGACAGCGTCAGCAGAAACATGCCCAAAACGCCGAGCACGGCTGCAAATGATGTGCGAGAGGTCGGATACATAGGACGATATCGCGTTCAGACTAACGGATTTTTCATGACGCACAAGAGAAAAGTTTCCGTGAAAGATTCTTTTGCGCCCGTCTCCGGAAAGAGAAAAGGCGGCTCCCAAAAGGGGGAGCCGCCTTGAATGAGTGGGAACAGGGAAGGAGCCGGATTATTTGGCCGCCTTCTCGTCCATCTTGGCCTTGACCAGTTCTTCGATTTCCTTGTACAGGTCAGGATTGGACTTGAGGGCTTCCTTCGCGGCGTCCCTGCCCTGGGCGATCTGGCTGCCGTTATAGCTGATCCAGGAGCCGCGCTTCTGGATGATGTCATACTCCATCGCCAGGTCCAGCAGGCTTCCCACGGAGGAGATGCCTTCATTGTACATGATGTCGAACTCGCATTCCGTGAAGGGGGGCGCCACCTTGTTCTTGACCACCTTGATCTTGGTGCGGTTCCCGGCTACGGAGCCGTCGCTGGCCTTGATCTGGCCGATGCGGCGGATGTCCACGCGCACGGAAGCGTAGAATTTCAGGGCGCGTCCTCCGGGAGTGGTTTCCGGGTTGCCGAACATGACGCCGATTTTTTCACGGATCTGGTTGGTGAAGACGCAGACGGTGCGGGCCTTGGAGATGAAGCTGGTGAGCTTGCGGAGGGCGGCGGACATCAGGCGCGCCTGGGCGCCCACCGTGGAGTCTCCTATTTCGCCTTCCAGCTCCTGCTTGGTGACCAGCGCGGCCACGGAGTCCACCACGATGACGTCAATGGAATTGGAACGCACCAGGGCTTCGCAGATTTGCAGGGCTTCTTCCCCGGAGCTCGGCTGGGAGACCAGCAGGTCGTCCAGGTTGACGCCCAGGCGGGCGGCGTACTGCGGGTCCAGGGCGTGTTCCACGTCAATGAACGCGGCTAGGCCGCCGGCTTTCTGGGCCTGGGCGATGGCCGTCAGGGTCAGGGTGGTTTTACCGGAGGATTCCGGCCCGTAGATTTCCACGATGCGGCCGCGTGCGAAGCCGCCCACGCCCAGCGCGCGGTCAATGAGAAGATTGCCGGTGGGGATGACGTCCACTTCCATCTTGACGTTGTCTCCAAGGCGCATGATGGCGTTTTCTCCGAAGTCTTTCTGGATTTGGGAGAGGGCCAGGTCAAGGTTGCGCTTGCGGGCCGCTGCCAGTTTTTCCGCTTCGGGTGATAAAGGTGTTTCGTTGCTCATAATATCGTGGAAAGTATAGCTTGCGCGGCGTTATTGGCAAGTGTTCAATAGGTCTTCGCGGCCTCATTTCCCGTTGAGAAAGAATAGAATTCTGACATGGGGGAAAACCTGTGAAAACCAGGTGTTTCGCTCGGGAGGAATTGAGGAAAATATGGGAGAACGATCCCGGGAGAAGGCCGGGAACGGGGAAAAACCGCTTCCGGCAGGGGACGCCGGCACGGCGTCATTCCTCAATTGGTTCCGCAAGGGGGATGTCCTCGTAGGAATCGTCGAAAATGACGGGGATATTGTGCTCCGGAATCAGGTTGATGGCGCTGATTTTCCGGTGCGTCTGGCGTGCGTGCCGGAGAGCGCGGGACAGTTTTTCCACCTGGTGCTCCAGGCCGTAATGGCTGAAGGTGGCCTGGCAGTCGTTGGAGAAGCGCACGCAGAAGGACCAGTCGTTGGGCGTGGTGATGGAGACGATGCTGGGCAGGTATTCCGTCACCGTGCCGGAGAGCAGCTCAATCAGCTTCATGGGCGCTTCCAGCTCCCGGATGCCGACTCCGTAGCTGAGCTGGCCGGAGCTGGGCGGCCTGAGCGTGACGGAGGGCATGTGCCTGCCCTGGATGTAGGGCAGGTGGACCTGCTCCATACAGGGGAAGATGAAGCCCTCCTTGTCCGCCAGAACGCCGTATTTGGCGTCTCCCGGGTGGACGCCCAGTTCCGGGCAGTCAATCCATGCCACAGGGATGCGCGCGTCAATGTCCACCAGCAGCGTAGGATTGGAGGATATCTGGCGCTTGACGGCCGCCCGGCGGATGGCCGGGCATTTTTCCAGCCGCTGTTCCAGTTCCGCAGCATCCATGGAAAAGATGTTGTCCTTCGGGCCTATCCCCATGACGGCGAAAGCCTGCTCGGAGTTGAAAATGCCGTTGCTTTTCAACGTGACGGTGTCGATGGAGAGCCAGTCGTACTTGAGGATGTAATCCGTCCAGAGGAAGACGATGGCCCCGATAAGGCCGAAGATGAGCGTGTAAACGGTGACGATGTGGTACAGCTTGCGCCGGAAGAGCCAGAAACGGTAGTTCCTGCCCTTGCGCTCAATGGTTTCTTTTCTGGCCTCCCGTTCCAGCAGGAGCATTTCCGGCCTTTTGGCGGAGCGGGGGACTGGCGTTGTGGCTTTGTGCGACATCGGGGGGTGTGGGATGGGCGACTCCCCGCCCTCTGTCAAATATTACGCTATTTCCGGGGGGTGGCTAGCGATAATTCCGCTATTTTTTCGCAAAGGGCCTCGTAGGACCAGCCGGCGGCAGCCGCCGCCTTGGGGAGCAGGCTGGAGGGGGTCATGCCGGGAATGGTGTTAATTTCCAGCACGAAGGGGGAGTCGTCTACCTCGCGCAGCAGCACGTCCACGCGGCCGTACACCTCCACGCCGGCGGCGCGGTAGGCCTTCAGGGCGGCCTCCTGCACCTTGGCGGCGGTTTCTTCCGGAAGGTCCGCCGGGCAGATGTAATCCGTGCCTCCGCCCATGTTCATCCACGGGTACTTGTTGCTCAGGTCATAGAAGCCGGAGCGGGGGCAGATGTGGATGACCGGGAGGGCTTCCCCGTCCAGAACGCCCACCGTAAGTTCACGGCCTTGAATGAATTCCTCCACCAGCACGGTGGTGCCGTGGGTAACGGCTTCCTCCATGGCGGGGAGCACGTCTTCCTGCTTGTGGACGATGTGGACGCCCACGCTGGAGCCCTCGCAGGGAGGCTTGATGACGAAGGGAAGGGGAAGGGACGGCATCACGATGCCGCCGGAGCAGTCCAGGATTTCCGCGCGGGGGGTGGGAACCCCGGCTTCCAGAAATACCTTCTTGGATTCGGACTTGTCAAAGCACAGGGCGCTGGAACGGGAACCGGCTCCCGTATACGGAACGCCGCGTTCCTCCAGAATGGCTTGAAGGGCCCCGTCCTCGCCGAAGGTGCCGTGAATGATGTTGTAGGCCAGTTCCGTGCCTTCCGGCAGCCGGAAGTCCGGACCATGTACGTCCACCTCCGTTACGTCGGTAAACCCGGCCTGGCGCAGGGCGCCGTAAACGGACTTTCCGGAGACGAGGGATACTTCCCGTTCCGCTCCGGGGCCGCCAAGGAGAAGGGCAATCTTGAGGTCGCGCTTGAGAGTGCTCATGTTGAAATAAAATAATGAATGGGTTAAAACTGGGGTTCCCGGTCTCCGATGACCTGAGCTTCCGATTTCAGGTCAATGCCGCGGTTTTCCATGGCTTCCTTCCGGATCATGTCAATCAGGATGGTGATGTCCCGCGCCCTGGCATGGCCGCGGTTGATGATGAAATTGGCGTGCACGTCTGACACGCAGGCATCTCCCACGCAGGCGTTTTTCAGGCCCAGCTCGTCAATGAGCCTGCCCGCCGGGATTTCCTCCGGGTTCTTGAAGATGCAGCCTGCGCTGGCTCCTACGGGCTGGGTAAGCTTGCGCTTGGCGCGGGCTTCTTCCAGGCGCTGCTCCATTTCCTGGGGGGAAGCGGGCTGCGTCTCAAACACGGCCTGAAGAACAAAATTATGGGCCAGGTCCGGAATGGAACGGTACTGGGCGTTCAGTTCCTCCTTTGTGTGACTGCGGATTTCCCCGTCTTCATCCAGGCAGACGACGGAGACGAGGTTTTTAATCATGTCCATGCCCATGGCCCCGGCGTTCATGCGGAGGCTTCCTCCCACATTGCCTGGAATGCCGTCCATCCATTCCAAGCCGCCCAGGCCGTTCTGGACGGCGGTGGAAACCAGCTTTTTCAGCCGCACTCCCGCGCCGGCGGAAAGGCGGTTCCCCTGAATTTCCAGGACGTCGAATTCGCCTCCGGAGGGGTGGATGACGGCGCCGCGCAGGCCGCCGTCCCTGACGATGATGTTGGAGCCGCGGCCAATGACGTGCACGGGAATGTTCCTGTCCCTGCAATAATTGACGGCCGTCTGCATGCCGGAGAAGGTGGAGGGCTCCAGCCAGTACTGGGCGCAGCCTCCCACCCTCATGGTGGTGTGGCGTGACATGGGTTCGTACAGCTTGCCTTCCAGGGATTCGCCCGCGGTGCGTTCCAGATCCTCCAGCAGAGCCAGGTCGCGCGCGATGCGCATGCCGCATTCGTGGACGTTTCCGGCCCCCAGCGTCAGGAACAGGTCTCCGGGTTTCAGCGCGTTGCCGATGGCGTGGTGGGCCGTGCCCAGGTCGGGAAGGTAATGGGTTTCCACCGGGCCGTGCCTGTGCATGGCGTCGATGATGGTCTGGCCGCTCACTCCTTCAATGGGCAGTTCGCTGGCGGGGTAAACGTCCGCCACAAAGACGAGGTCCGCCGCCTGGAGCACCTTGCCGAAGTCGTCCGCCAGCATCTGGGTGCGCGTGTAGCGGTGCGGCTGGAAGTAAACCACCAGGCGGTTCGGCTGGAGGGAGCGGGCGGTCTGGAGCGTGGCGGCTATCTCCGTGGGATGGTGGCCGTAATCGTCCACAATCCGGATGGTGGGGGAAAGGTATTTGGTCTCAAAGCGGCGCTTGGCCCCGGCAAAGGAAGCCAGGCCGCGCGTTATCGCCGGGAAGTCCACGCCCAGTTCCGTTGCCAGCGCAATGGCCGCCAGGGAATTCAGCACGTTGTGGCGTCCGGGAATGCCCAGCTCCACGCGGCCCAGTTCCTCTTCCCCTTTCAGGACGGTGAACAGAGTGCGGCCGCGGCGTTCCAGGATGTCCGTGGCGGTGTAATCCGCACCAGACCAGCCGTAGGAAACGGAATTGGGATAGCCGGCGCATACGTCCGCTGCGCCGGCATGGGCGCGGCAGTAAATGATCATGCCCCGCGTCTGGGAGCAAAGCTGGTCAAACACGGCCTTGATTTCATCCAGGTCCTTGTAATGGTCCAGGTGTTCCGGCTCAATGTTGAGGACGATGCTATGCTCCGGGATGTAGTTCACCAGCGTGCCGTCGCTCTCGTCCCCTTCCGCCACCAGGTATTCGCTGTCCTCGTTCCAGTGGGCGTTGGTGCCCAGCACGGGGATTTCCGCCCCTACATAGTGGCACGGGCGCATGCGGCCTTCCCGCATCAGGTGAGCGCAGAGGGCCGAGGTGGTGGTTTTGCCATGCGTGCCGGAGACCACGACGCCCTTCTTCCCGTTCAGGATGGCCGCCAGGCATTCCGCGCGGCGCATGCAGGGAATGTTCAGTTTGCGCGCGGCGGAAAGGGCCGGATTGTCCTCCCGGATGGCGCTGGAATAAATGACGATTTCCGCGTCGGAGACGGCGTCCGCTGAATGCGGGCAGGAAAAAGAAAGTCCCAGGCTCTGTAGCCGTTCGGTTTCCGTGCTGGTCACCCGGTCGCAGCCGCTCACCCGGTGCCCCATTTCCATCAGCATGAGCGCCAGGCCGGACATGCCGGACCCGGCCACCCCGATGAGGTGGAGACGTGCCGGATGTTCCCTGTCCATCAGGCGTTTGCGTAAAGTCTCAATCATGGATGGCTGCATGGTCCGTGTTTTCAATGACATTGGCGATGCGGGATACTGCATCAGGCGTATCCAGACGTAAAGCACATTCATTCATGGAGGCCAGCAGGGAGGAATCCTTGAAGACTTCATTCAGAAAAGCCGCAATATCGTCCGGCGTAAGGGTGTTTTCACGCATCATGCGCGCCGCGCCATGGGCCGCGAAGACGCGCGCGTTGTGCGCCTGGTGGTCGTCCGCGGCGAAGGGGTAGGGAACCAGCAGGGCGGCCTTCCCCATGTGGGCCAGCTCCGTCAGGCTGGACGCCCCGGAGCGGGAAATGACCACGTCCGCCGCGGCGTACGCAGTCGCCATGGCGGAACAGAATTCAATGACGTGCACATGGGGCATGTCCGCCGTCAGCTGGCTGACGCGCGCGAAGTCAGCAGAGCCCGTGATGATGAGAAAATCGCACAAGTCCGCGCATTGCCGTGCTGCTTCAATGACCAGTGAATTCAGGTTCCTGGCGCCCTGGGAGCCGCCCATCACCAGGGCCACGCGGCGGTCCCGGGGCAGGTGGAGCTCCGCCCTGGATTCATTCCTGTCCTTCCTGGCCACCATTTCCTGGCGCACCGGGGTGCCGGTGACAATGCATTTGGCGGGGTTGAAGTAATGCCTGGCTTCCTCAATGCCCAGCAGCACGTTCGTGCAGCATTTGGCGGTCATGCGGTTGGCCTTTCCGGGCAGGGCGTTGGAATCGTGCACGTAGGTGCGGATGCCCTTGCGGTGGGCGGCGTAAACGGGGGGGAAGGAAGTAAAGCCGCCCATGCCGATGACGACGTCCGCATTCACCTCGTCCAGAAGGCTGCGGCTGAAACGGATGGCTTTGTACAGCCTGAGCCCGAAGCCCAGCAGGGACATGGACGGGATTTTGGGCATCGCGATGGCCTCAATGGTGCGGAAATTGAGATCGCCGTAATTCTTGCTGGCCTGCGCATCCACCTTCTTCTGGGAAATGAGGAGGGTGACGTTGTGGCCGCGCTTTTTAAGTTCCTGGGCTACGGCTATGCCGGGGAAAAGGTGCCCCCCCGTGCCGCCGCAGGCAATCACGATGTTCAGGGTGGGACGCGAGGGAGAGGGTTCAGTCATAATCTTACGTCAATGGAGCGTTCGTCTTTGCGGGTGATTTCACAGTTGGGCTGTGCACCGGTGGAAAATCTCTGAATGCTGGTGAGCATGCCCAGGGCGGCCAGCGTGAAGACCAGGTTGGTGCCCCCGAAGCTGATGAAGGGCAGCGGCAGCCCGGAGTTGGGCACGGCGTTGGTCACCACGGCAATGTTCAGGATGGCGGGGCAGAAGATGATGGCGACGATCCCCACGGCCAGGAACCGGCCGTAGGCGTCCCGGCACTGCATGGCTACGCCGATGCCCGCATAGGTCATCAGGAAATAGCAGAGCAGGACGAACATGGTTCCGTAAAAGCCGAACTCCTCCCCAAGCGGGGCGAAGATGAAGTCCGTATGGGCGAAGGGAAGCGTGCCGTGCTTTTCCGCGCTGTTGCCCAGGCCCACCCCGTCCAGGCCGCCGCGGGACAGGGCGATGGAGGCGCGGTACTGTTGGAGCCCCGCGCCCAGGCGGTGGGCGTCCAGGTCCTTCCAGGCCAGGAAGCGTTCCAGGCGGTTGGCGTTGCTCTGCACCAGAACGTACAGGGCCGCTCCGGCGAGCGCTAGGGCGCCGCCCAGGTAAATCTTGCGCGTGCCGGCCACGAACATCACGCAGAACGCGGCCAGGGCCAGCGCTACGGAGGTGCCCATGTCCTTTTCAAAAAGAATCAGCGCCAGCGGAATGCCGAAGATGACGCCGGGCATCACGAACCCCCACCAGAAGGAGGTAGTGCGGTCCCGGTACAGGGCCAGCCAGTTGGCCAGCGCCATCATCATGCAGAGCTTGGCGCATTCACTGGGCTGGAACTGCATGCCGATGGTGATCCAGCGGCGTTCCCCGTTGATCTCCTTCCCGATGCCCGGCACGTAGCACAGCACCAGCAGGAAGCAGGCGAACCCCAGAATCCACCAGATATACTTCCTCCATATCCGGTAATCTATCCGGGAGAGGATCATGGCCCCCACCAGCCCCGCGCAGGCAAAGGCGGTCTGCTTGAACAGGGGCTCGTACGGGTGCTTGGTTTCTTCCGCCCAGGCCGCCGTGCTGGATACCATCACCAGGCCCACGACCAGAAGGCAGATGACGAAAAACCAGACCAGAATCATGCAGACTTTGGAAGACATGGCGGCAGGGGCGGGAAGAGAAAGAACTTACTTCTTGGGAATCATGATCTTTTGACCGATCTTGAGGCGTGCTACGTCCCGGTCGTTCATCTTGTTGAATTTCTGGAGGGAGCGCCAGTTCATCTTGTACTTGCGGGCGATTACGGAGAGGGTTTCACCCTTCTTCACGATATGCGCCACGCCGTCCGGTTCCGTTTCCGCGGCGGCGGTTTTTTCCGGCGCCATCTTGTCGCCGGGGCGTGCCGGAATGACGAGCGTGCTTCCGCTGACAAGGCGCTGCACCCTGGGATTGACGGCTTTCAGGTCATTGACGGCCACCTGGTTGTCACGGGCGACCCGTTCCCACGTATCCCCCGTGCGCACGATGTGGCGCGCAGGACCTGCCACCGGAGCGGCGTCCGGAATGTGTTCCTGCACGGCGGGAGCCGGCCGCCTGTTCGGGCGCGCGTCCACCACCTGTTCCGGCTGCGTGATGGTGACCGGAGCTGCGGGAGCGGCCTGGGGAGCCTGGGGCAGAACCGCCGGGGGAGCCGCAGGAACGGGCGTCTGGGAAACGGTGGGCGGCGCGGGAAGGGCGGTTGCCATTTCCACGGTCTCCGTCGTATTCCTGAACCAGGTGCTGCGGACATAGACGCCGCCGATAACAAGAAGATGGAGAAGAAGGAGGACGACGAGCCAGCGCACGACGGTGCTGCTGGGAGCGTCATCTTCAAATTCGGAGACGCGTGCGCGGTATCTGCTGAGCTTGGCACGGAGCACGGTGCCCATTTTGCGTTTCGGACGGGTGCGTCCGGTCGGATTGTGATCGGGGGTCTTGGTCGTTTTCATGATGGTGGGTTTCTGGTGGGTTGTCAGGAAAGGGGGGAGAGGGCGTTCACCGCGTCCCGGAAGGCCTGGCCGCGCTGGACGTAGCCGGTGAACATGTCAAAGGAGGAGGTGCCGGGGGAGAACAGGACGGTGTCTCCCGTCCTGGCGCGGGCGCGGGCCTTGGCCACGCAGTCCGCCACGTCCGCTGCTTTTTCCGTGGGAACCACGGGGGAAAAGGCGTCCTGGAGCTGGTCCGCAATCTGGCCGAATACCACGCAGGAGCGCACCTTTTCCTTTAGCATGTGCCGCAGGGGCAGGTAATCCAGTCCCTTGTCCTTGCCTCCGGCAATCAGGATGACCGGGGAATTCTGGGATTTCAGCGCTGCTTCCAGCGCGTGCAGGTTCGTGGCCTTGGAATCGTTCAGCCACAGCACGCCGTCCAGCGTGCGGACGGTCTCGCAGCGGTGGCCGGGGGGAGTGAACTCCTTCAATACTTCCGCAGCCGTTTCCGCGGGAATGCCCAGGTGGCGGCAGGCTAGCACGGCGGCCATGGCGTTTTCCGCGTTGTGGCGCTGGTTTAGGGTGGTATCCGCCAGGTTCAGCAGGGGCTTGTCTCCCTCCATGACCTGCGGTTCCCGGTAATAAAGGTCCGCCGCCGGATCTTCCGAACTGAAGGTGCGGACGGGGGCTTTCAGGTGCGGGAGCCTTTCCCCGGCGCGCACGACGGCCAGGTCTTCTTCCGTCTGGTTGTCGAAAATGTGCAGCTTGGCGTGGTAGTAATCCTCCACGGACTTGTAGCGGTCCATGTGGTCCGGCGCAAAGTTGAGCCATACGGCCACGTCCGGGTGGAAGTCACGGATGGTTTCCAGCTGGAAGGAACTGACCTCCAGCGCCAGCACGTCCGGCACGGAATCCCGGAGCAGGATTTCCGCCATCGGGACGCCGTAATTGCCGCAGGCGACGGCCGCCTTTCCGGCGCGAAGCAGGATTTTTTCCACCAGGGACGTGGTGGTGGTTTTTCCGTTGGTGCCGGTGATGGCGATGATGCGGCCATGGTAGAAGCGGCAGGCCAGCTCCATTTCACCGATGGTTTCCACGCCTTCCCTCCCGAAGGCCCTGACAAAGGGGCTGTCCGTCTCAATGCCGGGGGAGATGACCACCAGGTCCGCACGGAAGGCCCGCCCGTCTTCCTCCGTGGCGGCGGCGTGCAGCGGAATGTCTTCCGGCCAGCCGCCGACGGAGGCGGAGGCGTCAAACACGCGCACCCGGGCGCCATGCTTCATGGCGAGGCGCGCCGCGGCGCGTCCGCTTCTTCCCGCTCCCAGGACGGCGATGTTGAGGTTGTTGAGCTGCATGTTCGTGGTTGTCAGGCGGTGGTGATCAGGAAAAGGCCCAGGAACGCCAGCAGGAGGCTGATCATCCAGAAGCGGGCAATCACCTGGGTTTCCTTCCATCCCTTGAGTTCAAAATGGTGGTGGATGGGAGCCATGGCGAAGATGCGTTTGCCGTGGCGCAGCTTGAAGCTGCCTACCTGGAGAACGACGGATGTGGCCTCCATGACGAAAACGCCCCCGATGACGATGAAAAGAAGCTCCTGCGCCGTGCAGACGGCGGCCATGCCGAATGCTCCGCCCAGGGCCAGGGAGCCGGTATCCCCCATGAAGACCCTGGCCGGGTAGCAGTTGTGCCACAGGAAACCCAGGCAGGCGCCCACCAGGGCCATCATGAAAACGCTGATTTCCCCTGCGCCGGGGTGGAAGGGGATGTCCAGGGAATCCGCCATCAGCCAGTTCCCGCAAATGGCGGCAATGATGGCGTAGGAGATGCCCGTGGTGACGGAGCAGCCGGAGGCGAGGCCGTCCAGTCCGTCCGTCAGGTTCACCGCATTGGAGGCGGACATGACCACCACGACGCCGAAGGGAATGTAAACGTACCACGGCAGGTTCACCTGGCCGTAGAACGGAATGAACAGGGAGGAAACGTAGTCATGCAGTTCCACGCGGGGGCTGCCTTCCGGGTACAGGTACAGGAACGTGACGCCCGCCAGCCCGGCCAGGAACTGGATGAAGAGTTTTTTACGCGCGGAAATGCCGTCCGAGGTTTTCTTGGCCACCTTCAGGTAGTCGTCCCGGAAGCCCAGCAGTCCCAGCGCCAGGGTGACGAACAGGCAGGAGATGATGAAGGGATTGTTCATTCTGGCGCACAGCAGGGTAGCCGCCGTCATGGAGCCTACGATCAGCACGCCGCCCATGGTGGGAGTTCCCGCCTTGGCTCCGTGGAGTTCCGCCAGCTTGTGCACTTCCTCCGCGGTCCTGATGGGCTGGCCGATTTTCAGGGAAATCAGCGCGCGGATTACCCGCGGGGCGAACATCATCGTCAGGACAAAGGAGATGAGGCAGGCCAGCAGGGCTCTCCCTGCCGGTTCTGCAAGCGCCCCCGCGGGGCTGAGCTGTTCAATGAAGGAATGCATAAAATTTACTGGGGCGGAAAGGTGAGGTTCATGACTTGCTCCATCCGGGCAAGGCGGCTGCCCTTGAAAAGGACGATGTCTCCCGGCGCCGTGTGGCTGCGGAGCCATTCGGCGGCTTCCTCTGCGGAGCCGAAGTTCAGTCCTTTGGTGGATGAGTTCGGAGAAATGGCGTCCGTAATCCGGGCGGCGTCCGTTCCCACGCTGACCACGCAGTCAAAGCGGAGCTTTTCCGCCGTGCGTCCCACCAGCGCGTGCCCTTCTTCGGAAAACGTTCCCAGTTCCCCCATTCTGCCCAGCACCGCAAAGCGCCTGCCGGTGCAGGAAAGCTCCGCTGCGGTGTGCAGGGCGGCCTGCATGGAATCCGGATTGGCGTTATACGTATCGTCCACCACCAGAATGCCGTTGGACCGGGTGCAGTGGAGCCTGCCGCCCGTGAGCTGCGCCCGGTTGAGGCCGGAGACGATCTGCTCCTTCGCAAGACCTGCCACCCAGCCGGCGGCGGCGGCCAGAAGCGCATTGGCCACCATGTGGCGGCCGTGGACGGGCAGTTCCACCACCTCCCGGCAGAAATCAGGAATGGAAAGGGTGAAACGCGTCCCATTCTCCGTCGAGACCGGGTTTTCCGCGCGGACGGTTCCGGAGTCAATGCCGCACTCAATGCACGCGGCGCGGGTGGACTGGCGGATCATCTCCGCATAATCGCAGTCCGCCGGGAAAATCATGAAGCCGTCTTCCGGCAGGCAGCGGGCTACCGTGCATTTTTCCCGGGCAATGTTTTCCCGGGAACCCAGGTATTCAATATGGGAGGTGCCGATGCTGGTGATGATGCCGATCTTCGGGCGCGTCATTTCACACAGGGGGGCCAGTTCTCCCGGATGGTTCATGCCCATTTCCCACACGGCGGCCTCGTCCGCCGGGGAAGCCCGGAGGATGCTGAGGGGAACGCCGATGTGGTTGTTCAGGTTTCCCTGCGTGGCGATGGTCCGGAGTCCCTGGGAAAGAACGGAGGCGGTCAGGTCCTTGGTGGAGGTCTTCCCGTTGGAGCCGGTCAGGCCGATGGCGGTGAGGGTCAGCCCGGCACGCCACCAGGAGGCCAGCTGCTGGAGGGCTTTCAGCGTATCCTCCACCAGGATGACGGCGCAGGAGGGGTCCATCCCTTCCTCCACGCGGCTGACGACGACTGCCGCCGCGGTGCGGGAGGCCTCCGGGGCAAACAGGTTGCCGTCAAACTTTTCTCCCCCCAGCGCGAAGAAAACGGCATGGGGCGGCAGGGCGCGGCTGTCTGTGCACACGCCTCCGGAAGCGACCCTGTCAAAGGGGCCGCTGACCAGTTTTCCGCCGATGGCGTTGCAGATGCCGTGTGCCGTGAGGGAGGTCATGAAAGATGAAATGATGTGTTATGCCTGCGGGAACTCTTCCCTCTCCTTGATGAACATGTTGCGCCGCACTTCCTTGGCGTCGCTGAAATCGATGCGTCCGGTGGAAAGCTCCTGGTAATTTTCATGGCCCTTGCCCGCAATCAGGACGACGTCCCCCAGCCGGGCCTGTTCGATGGCCGTGGCGATGGCCCGGGCGCGGTCCGGAATGATGGCGTACCTGCCTTCCGGCATGCCCGCCGTAATCTGGCTGATGATGGAGAGGGGCTCCTCGCTCCTGGGGTTGTCGGAAGTGACGATGCAGGCGTCAGACAGGCGCGCGGCCACGGCGCCCATCAGCGGGCGCTTGCCCTTGTCCCGGTCACCGCCGCAGCCGAACACGGTAATCAGGCGGCGGGAGCAGATTTCCTTGAGCGTCCTGCAGACGTTTTCCAGGGCGTCCGGCGTGTGGGCGTAATCAATGAAGATCTGGGCGCCTCCGGGGTGGGTGAACAATTGCAGTCTGCCGGGAACCTGCGGAATGTTCTGGAGGTTCGCGATGGCGTCCCGTACCGGGATGCCGGCGCAGATGACGGCCGCCAGCGCGGCCAGGCTGTTGTACATATTGAATTTGCCGATCAGGGGCACGCGCACCAGGTAGCTTTTTCCCTTGTATTCCAGTTCGTATTCGCTGCCCTTGGCCGTGGCGTGGTGCACCAGCATGCGGAAATCCGCGCCCAGGGCGGAACCGTAGGTCTTGACGGCCATGCGGCCGGAGAACATTTCCGCCAGGCGGCGGCCGTAGGCGTCGTCAATGTTGATGACGGCCACGGGCTTGCGGCGGGCCCTGGTGTCCTGCGCCATCTGCTCGAACAACTTCGCCTTGGCCTGGAAATAATTCTCCATGGTGTGGTGGTAATCCAGGTGGTCCTGGGTCAGGTTGGTGAAAATGCCCACGTTAAAATTAATGCCGGCCACGCGTTCCTGGTCCAGCGCATGGGAGGATACCTCCATGGAAACGCCGCGGCAGCCGTTTTCAAACATCTCCTTCAGCAGGTGTTCCAGCTCCAGCGGGCCGGGCGTGGTGTGGGTGGAGGGGGTGATTTCCTCCCCGTTGTCATAGGCGATGGTCCCGATCAGCCCGGCGCGCAGCCAGGACTGCTTCAGCAGGGAATGGGCGATGTAGGCCGTCGTAGTTTTTCCGTTCGTCCCCGTCACGCCTATCATGGTCATGTGACGGGAGGGATGGCCGTTCCAGGCCGCGCCCATCAGGCTGACGGCCAGGCGGGAATCGTTCACCTCCACCCAGCTGACTCCGGCGTCCCTGGCTTCCTTCGTGCAGGGCATTTCCGCGACGACGGCGCAGGCTCCGCGGCGGATGGCTTCCGGAATGAACTCGTGGCCGTCCGCCTGGGTTCCCTTCAGGGCAATATAGCAGGAGCCGGGCAGAACACGGCGGCTGTCGCATTCCAGATGGGAGATTTTCACCTGGGGGGAGCCGGTGAGCGTATGGGCGGGAAGGTCTTTGAGCAAGGTAAGTAGCTTCATGATAGGATTATCTGCGCGGCGGTTTGGACGGGGAGGAAGAGGCTTGGGCGCGGGAGGCTTTTTTGTCCGCCTCCGCGGAAGGGGTATTCTTGGGAATGTTCATGGCCGCCGCCAGGCGGGTGGCCAGTTTCTGGAAGACCGGAGCGCATACGGTGCCGCCGCCGGGGTGGCAGTGCTTGGAGGTGGGGTCGTCAATGACGATGAGGCAGACGAAGGCCGGGTCCTCCACCGGGAGCATCCCTACAAAGGAGACGGTATAGCGGTTGTCAAAATAGCCGCCCGTGGGCTTCACCTTGTGGGCGGTGCCGGTCTTGCCCCCCACGTTGTAGCCTTCAATCCGCGCCCTTTTGGCGGTTCCGTCCAGGTCCGTGACGTGGAACAGGGCGTTCCGGAGGTTCCGGGCTGTTTTAACGCTCATGACCCGGCATACTTCCACGGGGGGGGAGGGCTGGAAATTCTTGTCGTCCACGTAAATGCCGTCCACCAGCCGGGGGCGCATGCGCACGCCGTCATTCGCGATGGCGGCGTAGGCCATGGCGACCTGCAAGGGGGAGACCATCAGGGAATAGCCGAAGCTGATGCGGGAGAAGTTGACGAAGTTGCTGCCGTCCTGGCACTGGCTGTTGGTTTCTCCCGGCAGGTCGATGCCCGTCTTGGAGGAAAAGCCGTACAGGTCAAAATACTTTTTATACGTGGGCCAGCCCGATTTCAGCGCAATGCGGAAGGCTCCCGGGTTGCTGGACTTTTTCAGCACGCCCGCCACGGTCAGGCCGCTGTAGAAACGGGGGGCGTCCGTGACGGGGCGGGAGCCGGGCACCATGTAGGGCGTGCAGTTGATCATGGTATCGAATGTGGCCTTTCCGCTGTCCACGGCGGATGTGACGGAAACGATTTTAAAGGTGGAGCCGGGTTCGTACAGGGACTGCACGGCGAAGTGGTAGGCGCCTTCCTGCAGGCCCTCGCGCGTATTTAGATTATAGTGGGGACGGCTGGCCATCGCCAGAATGCTGCCGGTCTTGGGCTCCACGACGATAATGCAGCCGCGGGGCTTGTGGGTCTGGTCCGTGTAAAAGGAAATGGCGGCGTCCAATTCCTCCTCCACGATCGTCTGGTACTCCATGTTCACGGTCAGGCGAACGTTCAGGCCGTCCACGGCGTCCTTGAAACGGGAATCCGCGGAGGGGATGATGCGGCCCCGGCTGTCCTTCCGGTACTCCCTGATGCCGTTGTGGCCCAGAAGCTGGTCGTCCAGCTGTTTTTCAAGGCCGGAAAGGGCCACGGGGCGCGGACCGCTGTCCTTCGTCTGGGCGATGTAGCCCAGAATGTGCACCATGCATTCCGGCACGGAATAAACGCGCTTGGAAGAAGTCTCAAACCGGAACCCCTGCACGCGGGCGTTCTGGATGGCCTGGCGCAGCAGTTCCGCTTTTTCCTCGGACAGGTTCTTGGCGATGACGATGCGCTTCTTGGGAATCTCCCCGTCCTTTTCCACCGTGTTGATGATGTCCTGCACGCTCATGTCCGGCAGGAAGGGGGCGATCACGCTGGCGGCGTATTCCAGATGGGCCTGCACGTATTTTTTCACCATCTCCGGCTCATAAAGCTCTTCCAGCTTCTTCCTGGCCATGTCCACCCCTTCCGGGCCGTCCTCAGGCTCTTCCAGTAGGATTTTCGCCAGATTGTGCTCCTTGCTGCCGTCCTTCTTGCTGGCCGCCTGTCCCAGGATTTTGCTGCGGAAACCGGAAACGAGCTTCTCTTTCTCCTTGTCCGTGGCGGCTTCCCCCCAGAAGGCGGAGTGGACGGCCTTGGAATAGGCAAGCGCCCAGCTGATGGTCTTGGGATCGTTCAGGTGGTAGCCGTCCGCAATCAGCTCGGAACTCTGCATGTTGTTGGTGAGGATCTCCTCATTGGCGTCCATGATGCGGCCGCGCTGGGGCAGGAGAACCTCCCGTTCAATAATGCCGCCGCTGGGGACTCCGCCCGTTTTCCGGGGGGAAACCAGTTGGAGGTTGACCAGCGTCAGCATCAGCCAGATGACCGCAGCGCCCGCCACGCCGCACAGGACGAGGCTTCTTCTGGCAAATCTGGACTTCGTGATCGTGGTCATGAACGGCTCGGCGCATTTAATTGCCTGCCGCGGCAATGCGGGAGGCGTTTTCGGAAGAAATGTATTCTACGGCTGAGGGCTCGATAGGCTGAAGGTTGGACTTGTCCTGGGCCAGCCTGTCGCGGATGGCCCAGCGGCTGGTCAGGGAGGAAGTCTTGGAACGGTAATATTCCTTCGTGAGTTCGCAGGAAGCGATCTCCTCGTTCATTTGCTTGATGTCGCGCGCGACCTGGATCTGGTCGTTTTTCAGCACGGCATAAGTGATGCCCGCCCCGCAGGTGAGGGAGGCGAAGGCAATGAGCCACATGATCATGCTCACGCTGATCTGGTGGCCGGTGAAACGCTGTTTGAATCTTTTCATGGCGGTGGCGAAGGAGAGATGGGTCAGATGATTTTTTCCACGCCGCGCAACTTGGCGCTGCGGGAACGGGGGTTGGTTGAAAGTTCTTCTTCTCCCGCAGTGACGGGCTTGCGGGAAAGCAGGCGGAAGCAGTAATCCGGGTTGGGGCGCGGAGCCGGCCATTCCGGACGGTCGATTTCCGGACGGCTCCGGAGGTCGAAGAACTGCTTGACCCTGCGGTCTTCCAGGCTGTGGAAGGTAATAACGGCCATGCGGCCCCCCTTGCCCAGCAGGCGCACGGAGGAATCCAGCAGCGCGTCCAGCGCGTCCAGCTCCCCGTTGACGGCGATTCTCAAAGCCTGGAACGTACGGGTGCCGGGATGCTGCCGCCCCTTGCGCGGAAGGACGGATTCCACCACGCGGGCGAGCTGGGCGGTGGTGGTGATGGGAGCCAGGGAACGCGCCTTTACGATGGCGCGGGCAATGGCACGGGAAGCCCGTTCCTCTCCGAACTGCCAGAGGATGTCCGCGATCTCTTCTTCCGGGGCCTCGTTCACCAGGTTGCGGGCGGAAAAGGCGGCGCGGGTGTCCATGCGCATGTCCAGCGGGCCGTCTTCCCGGAAGGAAAAGCCGCGGGAGGCGGTATCAAGCTGGTGGGAGGAAACGCCGAGGTCCGCCAGCAGGCCGTCCACCTGGGAAACGCCCTGCTGGGCGAGGATGCTTTCCACATCCTGGAAATTGCCGGCGAGCACCTTGAAACGGGAGCCGAAGCGGGCCAGCTTCAGCGTGGCGGCGCGGCGGGCGTCCGGATCGCGGTCAATGCCCCAGACGGTAGCGCCCTGTTCCAGAAGAAATTCCGTATGGCCGCCGCCGCCGAGCGTACAGTCCACGATCAGTTTGCCGGGGCCTGCCGCCAGCATGTCCACCGTCTCATGCAGCAGAACCGTAACATGGTTGAAACCGTTGCCGGAAACGGCTCCGTCCGTTTCCGCGTCAGCGGAGGCGGAAACGGCGTCATCCCCCAGTTCGGAAACCAGGGCGTCCACTTTGGCTCCGGCTTCCGGAGCTTTCAGGGCTTCCGTGTGGTACACGCCTTCCCAGTTCATGGAGGGGGCAAGCGCCTTCCAGGAACAGACCAGCTCGTCCACCCCCTTCTCCTCCGTCAACTCCGCAATCACGTGCACATGGTTGCGGCAGATGCTCCATGCCAGCACGCGGCAGGACGTTTCCGCCGCAAGGGCATTTGCCAGGGCCTGCGCCTCCTCCGTGCGGACATGCGTACCCGCGCCCGCGCGTAAAGAAAGCTCAACATGGCCGTCAAAAGCCCGGTTCAGGCTGGAGGACAATGCGCCCAATTTGCCATAAGCGCCCTTCTGTCCCGCCAGGGACATTTCCGCGGTGATGCGCGCTTTCTCCTGCTGCCAGGCGATCATGTCCTGCGCCGGAAGGGCGTCGTGCCCCCAGAAAACAATGGAATAAGCCGTAACCTCCGCATTCAGCCCGGTTCTGGCGCCGACGCCCAGGCCGGAAACAAGCCAGCCCGGGCGCAGCGCAAGCGTTGCGTAGGGATGGGCCTGATGCGTGGGCGGAATGGTAGGGTCTGGGGGCATGAAGGGAGATCAGAGAATGCCGTAGGATTGGTTGATATCGGAAATATTGGCGTTTTCACGCCGGGAGACTTCTTCATAGAGAGAAGGTTCCCATAATTCGAAATATCCTCTCCGCGCGGCGAGCCGGACGGAGGAACTGAGCTGTGCGTGTTCGCACATTTGTTTGGGTATCAGTAGTTTGCCCTGGGCGTTGATGATGGCCTCCACGCAGTTGGCATATAATCTGCCGATGAACAGGTCGATCTGCGCTTCCGTGTAGCCGGGCGTGGCTTCTATCTTGTCAATGAGTTGCTGGAATTTTTCCCGCGTATAGGCTTTAACGGTCGGCAATTCAAGGCGGCGGCCGGATAGCAGGAGCAGGGCGCAACCTTCGGTAGGCCTCCATTCAGCCGGAATCGCAATCCGGTTTTTGGGGTCCAGCTTGTGCGTGTATGCACCAAAAAGGTTGTCTGATACACTGCTCATCGCATGCAAGTACACTACGTAGTGACTTCAATACACTTTAATGCACCTGAAATGTCAACCCCGTACTGGAAAAAAGTATTTTTTCTTGTGTTCATGTCGTGAAAAAAAGCATTGATCCGCTCTTGCGCCGCTCCGGGACCGGTATTATATTCCGCGCATGATGCAGTTTTGCGTGTTGGGCAGCGGCAGCGGAGGAAATGCCACCATCGTCAAGGCGGGGGAAACCGTCCTGCTGGTGGATGCCGGGTTCAGCGCCGCCAGGCTGCGGGATAAAATGAAATCCGCCGGCGTGGAACCGGAGGAGCTGGACGCCATTCTGCTCACCCATGAACACACGGACCACATGAAGGGCGTGCATCAGTTCACCAGGAAATACACCGTGCGCGTCTATGCCACCCGCCATACGGCCATGTGCGTTCAGGAAAAGGCGCCGGAAGCCCCCTGGGCCTACTTTGAAAAAGGGCAGTCCTTTAAAATAGGGGATATCGTCATCACCCCCTTTGCCACCTACCATGACGCCGTGGACCCGGTGGGATTCAAGTTTGAAACGGAACGGTCCAGCCTGGGCTTCATTTCCGATACGGGGCAGGCCCCCGGCTGCGTGGCGGAACACCTCTCCATGGTGGACAGCCTGGTGGTGGAATCAAACTATGATCCGGACATGCTGGCGGCCACCCCCAAGCGGCCCTGGCCGTTGAAGCAGCGCATCGCCTCTACGCACGGGCACCTTTCCAATGAACAGGCCTGCGACCTGCTGAGGCGCATCGCCCATGACGCCCTGAAAAACGTAGTGCTGGCCCACCTGAGCGCAGAAAGCAATTCTCCGGAATTGGCAGAAAGCCTGATGCGTGCTACCCTGCATGACATGGGACTGGCTTCCACCTCCCTGTTCTGCGCCAGCCAGGACTCCTGCCTGCCGTGGATACGGGTCTGCTGAATCCGCCTCTTTCCTTCCTCCTGCCGCCATGTTCCTCTCCATCTGTGAAATCATGAGCACGATCATTGGAGCCCTGGCGGGATCCATTGCTTCTTCGCGCGTGAAAATGGACCTGTTCGGCGTGATTGTCTGCGGCACCCTGGCGGCCCTGGGCGGAGGGACCGTGCGCGACCTTCTGCTGGACATTCCGGTGTACTGGACGCTGCCCTCCGGGGAAATCTTTGTCCTGGCCGCCGTCGTCACCAGCCTGGGAACCTTTTACGTGGCCCAGAAATACCCGCCGCCCATGGGCACCATCCGCGTGGCGGACGCCATCGTTCTGGCCCTCTTCGGCATGATCGGTACGGAAAAATCCTACCTCCACGGCTATACGCCCACCGTTTCCGTGATGATGGGCATCTGCACCGGCGTGGCGGGCGGCCTGCTGCGCGACGTGCTCACCGGAAACGTTCCCTACGTGTTTCGTCCCGGGGAACTGTACGCCACCGCGGCCCTCCTGGGAGGCGTGGCGTACGCGGTGCTTTACTACTTCGGGATCGACTCCTCCACCTGCTTCGTGACGGGCTTCGTGGTCACGCTCTCCGTGCGCCTGGCGGCCATCCGCTGGAACTGGAACCTGCCTTCCTACATTCCCCTGTTCTCCCCGGAGGCAGAACCGGAAGCCATGGAGGAAGAGGAAAAGGAGATTCTTTCCGGGAAACCCGGCGGACGGTAATCCGCGCTACTTGTGGAAGCACCCTTCCATGCAATAGACGGAAAGCTTCTCCACCGTCCCGTCCCGCTCGCAGCAGGAGCGCATGTTGCAGTGCGGGCACAATTCCCGTACATTTGCTACGTCCAGGGTTCCCCGTTTTTCGTGAAGGGAATAAAGGTACTTCAGGTATTTCCCCTCCGCGATGCGGTGGTGGCTGTCCTTTTCCTTCAGCCCCTTCCATTCGTACAGGCGTTTCCCGCCCTTGGAGGAATTGCAGGACTTGCATACCCTGACAACGTTATCCATGATATCTTCTCCCCCGCAGTCGCGGGGCAGGATATGCTCCGTGGTCAAATTCTTTTTTTCGCCGCAATAAATGCATTCTCCGGGATGTTCCATTTCCCTGACCCATTCGCGAACGGAGGAAGACCAATGTATGGTCCCTGCGCAAAGCTCCTTCCACTTGCTCATAATCATGCCGTAATTGGCCTTTCCGAAGCCGGAAGAAGAGGCAATGATTTTGGCATATTGGTAATAAATGATCTGGCGGACGGATTTGACGGCGGGAGGAGGCATGATGAGGATATAAAAGCTACTTGTTGAATGATGCTGTCCGGATTTTCCGGAGCTTTACTTGCCCAGGCAGAAGGAGGAAAAAATGGCGCCCAGCACGTCCTCCGTATCCACGGCTCCGGTGATTTCCCCCAGATGCGTCAGGGCTTCCCTCAGTTCCAGAGCCGTGAATTCCGGGCTCTCCTGCCGGGAGATGGATTCAGAAGCCAGCCGGACATGCTCCAGGCACAGGCTCAGTTCATGCTGGTGCCGGGCGTTGATGGCTACCAGGGAGCTGCCCGTTTCACCGGTCAGGGAAGAGGCAAAGGCCTGGATAATGGCTTCTTCCAATTCCTTTCTGCCTTCTCCGGTGGCGCAGGAAAAACGGATGCCGGGAACGGCCTCCCAGTCCGGGTGGATTCCCAGGTCGCACTTGTTCAGAATCAGCAGCCGGGGCGCGGTACGGGCGGCCGTGGGGAAAGCCTCTGTCCAGGGCGCGGAGGCGTCCGCCACTTCCAGAACCAGGTCCGCGGATTCCAGCGCCTTGTTGGTGCGGGTGATGCCGGCCTGTTCAATCACATCGGAAGATTCCCGGACGCCTGCCGTGTCAATCAGCCGCAGGGCCAGCCCGGCAAGCTGGATGGATTCCTCCACCGTGTCCCGCGTGGTTCCGGCGATATTGCTGACAATGGCCCGGTCATACCCCAGCAGGGTATTCAGCAGGCTGGACTTTCCGACGTTGGGCGGTCCGGCAATCGCAGTGCGGATTCCTTCCCGCAGCAGGCGGCCGCCCTCGGCGGTCCGCAGCAGCCCGGAAAGCTTTTCCTCCATGCTCCGGAGCCGCGCCAGCAAACCGGAAGCGGTGTCCGGGGAAATATCTTCATCCGGAAAATCGATATAGGCCTCAATATGGGCCAGGACGTGAACCAGGCTGTCCTTCAGTTCGTCCACCTGGGAGCCGATGCCCCCGTCCAGCTGGCTTTGCGCGGCCTTCAGGGCCAAGTCGCTTCCGGCGGAAATCACGTCCATCACGGCCTCAGCCTGGGTCAGGTCCATGCGTCCGTTCAGGAAGGCCCTCTTCGTGAACTCTCCCGGTTCCGCCGGGGAGGCTCCGCACTGGTAAAGGCGTTTCAGCAGGCGGTCCGTCACCAGCATGCCGCCATGGCAGGAGACTTCCACGGTATCTTCCCCCGTATAACTGGCCGGAGCCGGAAACCAGGTGATGAGCGCCTGGTCAATGGCGGCTCCCTCTGCGTCCAGAATGCGGGCCAGCGTTGCCCGGCGCGGCTGGAGGCGTTTCGTGAAGGCCGCGGGGGTGCATTGTTTCAGGACGGCCATGCAGCCGGGGCCGCTCATGCGGATGACGGCAATGGCTCCCTGTCCTGCGGCGGTGGCCTGCGCGGCGATGGTGCGTTCCGGGTCAATCATGGTTCTATGGATTCAAAAAAACCGCCCCCGAGCAACTTGCCTTCGTCGTAAAAGGCGCAGACCTGTCCCACGGCCAGCGCCCGGAGGGGCGTGTCAAAGCTCAGGCGCACCTTCCCTTCTTCCAGATATTCGCAGGAGGCCCATTCCGCCTTGGCGCGGTAGCGGGGCTGCGCCATCACGCGGGAGGGCAGGGGCGCCAGCATATTGGAAATGCCGCCAACCACCGCATGGGCCGCATACAGTCCCTGCGTGGACGCGTCTTCATACCCCAGGATCAAACGGTTGCGTTTGACGTCCTTTCCCACCACCACGTAGGCGATTCCTTCCCGCGGGGAGGCGACGCCGTGGCCTTTCCTCTGGCCCATGGTGAACAGGTGCAGGCCGTTGTGGGAGCCAAGCGTCTTCCCCTCCGTATCCACGATTTTGCCGGGCTTGTCCGGCAGGTAGTGGCGCAGGAAGTCGCTCATCTTCACCTGGCCGATGAAGCAGATGCCCTGGCTGTCCTTCTTGCGCGCCGTGGGAAGGCCGTATTTGTCCGCCAGCACGCGGACCTCCGGCTTCAGCAGGTCCCCCAGGGGGAACACGGCGCGGGCTGTCTGGTCCGGACGCATCAGGGACAGGAAGTAGGACTGGTCCTTGTTAGGGTCCCGCCCGCGCAAGATGAAGGAGCCCTGCGGCGTATCCAGCCTGCGGGCGTAGTGGCCGGTGGCTACGGAGTCAAACCCCTGCTCCAGGGCGTAATCCAGAAAGACGCCGAACTTCATTTCCCGGTTGCACAGCACGTCCGGATTGGGCGTGTATCCGGCGCGGTAGCCTTCAATCAGGTAATTCACGATGCGGGCGCGGTATTCGTCCACCAGGTCGATGACCCGGAATTCAATGCCGATTTTTTTGGCGACGGCCAGCGCGTCCTGAATATCCTGTTCCCACGGGCATTCGCCGGGAATGCCCTCGTCATTCACCCAGTTTTTCATGTAGGCTCCCACCACGTCATGCCCTTGCTCCACGAGCAGGGCTGCTGCCACGGAGCTGTCCACCCCGCCGGATAAGCCTACAAGAATACGTGCCACGATGTTGAAAAAGATATGGGTGTGATAGGGAACCTGCGTTTGGGAAGTCTTTCCCGCCTGCCCCTGTAAATCAAAGATGCCCCCGCAAGCCAAGACAAAAAGCGGGGAAGACGATTATTCGGACGTAACCTGGGAAAACAAGGGGATGCCTTACAGTCTTTTTATGCAGGAAAGGGTTTGCACTAGTGACGCTTTTGTTGTCCGGATTTGGATGCCGCTTTAATTTTTCTGTTTGGGCAATCCCTTGTAAAGGTAGGCCGCTTTCGGCACCCGGCCGACGGTTCTGTCCAGCAGGGCCGGAATGTCCTTGTCCCTGTATCCGGCCAGCCGCAGGTATTTTTTGACCTCCTGGGCCTTGGTCGGGAAGCAGGTCATCAGTTCCCTGATAAATCCGCGTTCTTTGCTTTTGATGGCGAATTGAGCGTTGTTGCTTCTCGAACTCAGCGCGCTTGTCTTGTTGAACAGCTTGGTATCGTTTCCTTCGGACATTCCGGAGGCATGGTCGATGAGCATGTGGGCAAAGATTTCCGTAGCTTCAAAAGCATAATCTACCTGGCTGTGGAATTGTTTGATGATCAGAGCTTTTGCGGATAAATAAAATCGAAGAGCCTCTTCCCTGCCTGGGAGGCTGCTATTCTTGTTCGTTAGCGCAAGGAAAGGGATACTGTTCGTGAAAAACTCTTTTGCGTGGTGATCTACGCTAGTGTAGGTAGCAAGCCATTCGACATTTTCGTAATCGTTGAGGTCGATGAACGGGGCCTTGGCAATCAGGTAGCACAGGAAAAGCCCCTCCGTCAATTCCTGAGGGGTGACGTCTTTTTTCCGGTAGCGGTTGGCTTCTTTCAATATTTTATCCGCCCCCTGGTAGAACGGAATGATCTGGCCACTGTCCAGCAGTTTCTTGAGCCGCAGGAGTTCCGGGTTTTGCTTGTTCAGATTCCTGATGGCGGAAGGAAGGGGGAGCTGATCCTGCTCCGGAGAGGCTGCACAGGGAAAAGACAGTGAGTAAAGGACGAATAACAGAAGGAGTGGATAAGATTTATTCATGATGCTGCAATCAGGAGGTTATGGATTGGCGGTAGAGTCGGCATGCAGGGCATTGCCTGCTGTGTTGCGCGTGACGGTGCATCCGAATTTGGTGATGCTTACCTTGATATTTTTCAAGCCCCTGGTGGGGGAGTCTTTATTGGTTTCCCTTTCATCTTCGTACTCAAAACTGAAATCCTGGGAATACGTGTCATTGCCAACCTTGCAGCAGTCCTTGCCGTCGGCGTGTACGTACCACCCGCAGGTCCATGAAAAGGAATCGGGAAGTTTCATGTCCTGCAAGTGCTGCAAGCGAATATCCTTCTCCTTGTCCCATCTCCAGCCGATGTTGTCATGATGGTAGGCATTCAGGGCATTGGGCCACATCAACTGTTTTCCCGGGGTATGTACCGGTTTGAATCCTTCCGGGTCTTCTGCCCGTTCCATGATGGGAACATTGCTGAAACTGACCGCCAAGGGAAGAAAAGTCACGACAAGCTTGGAGGAAGCTCCCGGTCTGTCTTTCTCCTTGTCCCGGGGATGTTTTTCCACCCGTTTCCCGGAATGTTCCGCTTTAATGTCAGAGGGAACGAGAATGCTGAAAACGGAGGGTTCTCTTTCCGGCAGTTCTTCATCAAGGCTGGTTTTGACTCGAACCTTCAGGTTAGTATCCTGGGTAAGATTTCTGCTGATGGTCAGCGTAGCTTGATTAATATCGTCATTTGATTTCTCAATGCTGGCCGCATTCTCCGGCTCCAGGGACCATTCAAGGGAATCCGGGTCTACGTCCCTAACTCTCTTGCCGTTCAGGGCCAAGGTGACCACTTCTCCAATACCGACTTTGGTACGTTTCCTGTCCTCGTCCTGGTCTCCCTGGTCGATGAGGCATTGGGGAGAGACGGCTTTCGTTTCCGATTCGATGTACAGGGAGCGGTCATCCGTGGCGGGAATATCTTCCGCATGCGCAAGCGCTGCCAGGGCGTGCAGAAAAATGCCGGTAGAAGAAAGGCGGAAAGAGGGGAAATTCATGCCAGGGTGCGAGCTGAGGAGAGTTATGCTCATGATAGTCTTCCGCCCCTTTTAATGTCAATGCATCCAAAAATATGTTAGATACAGTTTGCCGGGGGAAGAAACGGGCGGTTTTCCGGATGTTTACCGTCCTAGGAGGGGGCTAATGCTCCAGCTCCCGTATGATGCATTTCGCCAGCTCCCGGGGGGAGGCGGAGGGGGCAGCCGGAAGTTCCCGGAGCCATTGCTCCCGTTTCAACCAGGTACGCTGGCGTTTGGCGTATTGCCGGGTGGCGAGCGCCAGTTTCGCCTGGCAGGTTTCACGGGTGATTTCCCCGCGCAGCAGGCTGCGTATCAACGCCAGGCCAAGGGTGCGTTCCGCCGTGGCGGAGCAGGGGCCCAGGGCGGCTGCTTCTTCCACGGCCCCCTCCTGCATCATGCGTGCGGCGCGGAGGGCGATTCTCCCGTCCAGTTCCGGAACTTCCCTGGTGATGACCCAGCCGGGCCCCAGGGGCGGCTTCAGCCAGTTCCGCTTCCAGAAGGAAAGGGGTTTTCCTCCGGCAAGGACGATTTCCAGGTTGCGTTCCACATACCGCCGGTTGGAAGAGTTGGTCAGGGCTGCGCCTTCCGGGTCCAGGGACGCCAGCCTGGCGTACAATTCTTCCGTGGAACAGTCCGCAAAAGTGGCGCGGAGGGCGGCATCCCCCGGCGGCGCTTCCGACATGCCGTGGGAGAGGAATTTGAAGTACAATCCGGAGCCGCCGGTGACGATGGCCGTTTTTCCGCGGGCATGGATATCCTTCACGCACCGCATGGCGCGGTGGTAGTGTTCCGTGGCGTCCCAGGGCATCCGGGCCGGAATGATGGATACCATGTGGTGGGGAACGCGTGCCCGGTCTTCCGGAGAGGGAGCCGCCGTTAGAATGGGAAGCTCACGGTACACCTGGTAGGCGTCCGAACCGACGATTTCCGCACCCAGCATTTCCGCCAGTTCCACGGCCACGGCGGATTTTCCCGACCCGGTGGGTCCGGCAAGGAACAGAGTAGCGGGAAGGCCTGTAGTAGAAATGCCGGGCATGGCGCAGTCAGGATTTTTCCGGATGCCTGAGGCGTTCGGGCAGCGGCTTGTTTTCTGCGGGATTGCCGATGGCGAGACAGCCGGAAGGCACATCCCTGGTGACGACGGCTCCGGCGGCTACCACGGCTCCGGAACCGATGGTGACGCCTTTCAGGATAATGGCCCTGGCTCCGATGAAACAGCCTTCTCCGATGTGAATGGGCTTGCCGTGCCCGGGATTTCCCCACGTGCTGCCCCAGCTGGCGCCGCTCCGGGGATAGTGCATGTCGTTGTCCAGAATCAGCGTGTCTGCGCCTATCAGTGTATGGCGCCCGATGTGGATGCCGTTGACGCAAACCAGGGTGGCTCCGCTGATGCCGCAGCCGTCCTCCACGGTGATACGGGCTTCATTGGAAAGGGCCGCCAGGCAGGCATGGTGGGAAAGGACCGGATTCATCCGCGTCATGGAGTGGATGGTGACGCCGTTGCCGATGGTGATGCAAGCTCCCGGAAATTTTTTAATCCGGGGCAGTCCGGACAGGATGACGCCCGTTCCGGTACGCACTCCCCGGAGCTTGAGCAGCAGGCAGCCTATCTTTGAAAGGAACTGAATAATGAGCTTTTTTATCATGGGAAGAAAGGCGAAAACAGGTTTTCTTTGGAAGCTCCGGAGGTAAAAGAAAAACCTGCCTGTCAGGAAGCCGTGTCTTTTTTCTCTTTCATCTCCAGCAGCGAGCCATAGACGTCCATAAAGTCTTGGGAAGTAGTTTGAATACTGAGCTTCCTTTTTATTTCCTCTATTCCGTATTTTCCCATGGCAATGGATTTATCCAGGGATTCCGTCACGGCAAGGACGGCTTGGCGAATGGCTTCGCTGTCTTTGACTGGGAGGATGTATCCCGATTTGCCGTCTTCGACGTATTGTTTGCTTCCGGCATTGACCGTAGTGATAACCGGTAATTCCATACAGCGGGCTTCCTTGACAATGGTGGGTCCTGTATCGGCCAGAGTTGGAAGTAACAAGCACCAGGCCGTTTCCATCTGCTGCCTGAGTTGCATCCTGGATAGTTCCCCAAGCCAATGGATATTGGGAGGGCATCCGGAATTTAGCTTGGTGCGTAGTTTCCCGTTTCCTGCAATATAAAGGTCTATATGCGCCAGGGAGGGATCTTTAAAGGCTTCAATCAGAAAGGGAAGACCTTTACGTTCGTTCAGTGATCCTGCGAACAGGCAGGATGGCCGTGTACTGGGAGCGCGTTTCTTTTCCTGGAACTCGGACTCAATGCCGTAGTCGATAAGATGGATGGAGGCTGCCGGGTTGAGTTTCCGGACACATTCCGCAGCCCATGGTGATTCACATGTAATATGCTGGTATGCCGGAGTTGTTCGTTTTTCCCAGAATGCTTGAAGGTGCGCCAGAAAGGGCATTTTACTTTCCCGGCAATAGGCATGCAGGGCCCCCTGGTATGATAATAATCGGGAATACGGCTGGTTCATGCATGCCTTGGCATATGGAAATTCAATGCCCCATGCATGGACCAGGGCTGGTTTCAGGGAATGGAGAAGAAGGCGTATTCTTTTAGAGGCAAGAAAATGCCCGCTTAAAAGTCCCAGAGCCAAACTTGGATCAGGCAGAATGTGAATGGTCTGGCCTTTCAGTTGCCGGACGGTATGGGCCTTTACATATTTTTTGAGAGTAATCCAATGAATTTCATAGCGTTTTTGATGAGCCAGATCGCAGAAAAAAGCATAAATCCATGGAATCAAGGTGTGGTCTTGATCTTGAAACTCTTCAGGAAGCAAGCGTCCCAAAGGCATGTTTGCCAAAATGGCGATAACAGGAAGAGATGACCGATTTTCCATATAAAAACAGCAAGGACTATTAATAACGCGGACGAATTGAAAAGTCCAGAAAATGCGCAAGTATGATGATGAGCGCCTTGGCTGCGAGCAAGATGAAAAAAAGATTGTGTCTGTTTTCTATCTGGAATCCCTTTTTTAAACTGATACAATGATGGTCTTTCTTTAAAACGGGAGACTTGGTCTCCGCAATCTCCTATTGAAAAATTTTAACGCGAAAATTCTCATAACTGAGAAACTTGGCTGGTCCGGAAAATGCAATGATGAAAATGGCGAGAAGGCGTTTTACCGTGGGATAACGTTCGTGAGGAAAATAGCCGGGGCCGAATTCATCCCATGGAATCAACTCAGTCCTTCTGCTTTGGGGTACGGGAGGAGGCAATGGAGCTGAGCAGGTCTTCCCATTGTTGATATACGACTGATGGGTCATACTGTTCCTGCCATTGCCGCAGCCCCTCGTGCCCTCGGCGCTCCCGGAATTTTTCGTCCGTCAGAGTCCCCACGGTTTTTTCCAATGTGGCGGAGGATGTTTTTTTCAGGATGATGCCTCCCTTCAGGGTGGAAACGGCTCCCACATCGGGAGCAAACCATGGGGTGCCGCACGACATGGCCTCCAGAATGCAAAGCGGCTGCTGCTCCTGATAGGAGTAAAGGAAAACGGCGGCGCTCTCCATAATGGCGGCTTCCACCTCCGGACGGGGAAGATTGTAAAGAATCCTGAATCTGGGATCGTCCCCAATAGCCTGCTCCATTTGCTCAGCGTAGGAATTGCGTTGCGGAACAAGGAAAAGGAAAACGATGTTGTCCAGCTTGGTTTGCTTTACATGGCGAATAAACAGAAGCTGCCGCTTCGTGTTGCAGGCGCTGGCGGGGCACGTGAAAACGGGAGCGTGGGACAATCCGTATTTTTCCCGGAAGAAAGGAACGGCTTGTTTCAGCGCCGGAAACGTGTTGGGAATGCAGACGTAACGGGAAAGATTCAGTTTGGAGCAGTAGTAATAATCGAACCCTTTGAAGGGCGTTCCATAGGAGTCAAGGAAAACAAGGCGGTTTAACGGGGATTCCCGGTGTACGTTCAGAATGCCCCTGCGTATTTGGAAAAAGGAGGAGAGCCATTTTTTCATGCCGAAAAAAGGAGGGTAGTCCACGCGGAAATAGGAACGGAGGTTGGTGGGCATGCCGTGGGAACGCAGAAAAAAGGGAAGGCGCTTTTCCCGTGCGCATGCCAGCAATTCCTTCCGGCACCAGCCCGACCAGGAATGGTAAACGATAAAATCCGGCTGGATATCTTTTAAAAAAGCGTCCAGGTACTCCTTCAAGCGTTTGGTGTCGTCCGTCAGGGAATCCGGCAGGGCCGTGATGGGGCAGCATCTTGTGCGGGAAGGATCCTCCGGCAAATCCTGCTGGCGGGTGAGGACGTGAATGTCCCAGCCTCTGGAGCCCAGGCTGTGCGCCATTTCATAGGCCGCCATACTCACGCCTCCTTCCCCGGGAGGGAAGGCATAGGCGGCAATCAGAATCCTTCCTTTGCTCACGGGCGGTAATATAGATGGAAGAGGGAAATAAAACAAGAATGCTTTATGGAACAATGTTGGATAACTGGTATGGATCAGGTTGTGGCTTATGGATAAAAAGATGTTGATGCAGTGGAATGTTGTGCTAGATTAATGCCGCTTTTCATGGCCGTATGACTGGCAGAATATCCTGTTTGTATTTTACCAGCCGGATAAATGAAACCGGGTATGAATGATTTCTGTATTTTTTGTTTTCTCGTGAAGAGAGGATAAGTCCATGGAATAAATGGTATGAAGGAGTCTCGCGTAAAAAAAAGCCTGTTGAATGCCCGGGTGAACCTCATTTTTTATGTTCTGATTCTCATCATTTCATTTTTTTCAAGAAAAGTTTTCCTGAATTGCCTGGGCGCTGATTTCGTCGGTTTGACGGGAACTTTAATGAATCTGCTGAATTTTCTTAATTTGGCGGAGCTTGGCATAAGCACGGCTATCGGATATGTGCTTTATAAACCTATTTTTGAACATGATGAGGCCAGAATTAATGAAATTATTTCTGTTCTGGGTTACATGTACCGGTGGATAGGGCGCATCATTATTGCCGCCGGATTGCTGCTTTCCTGTTTTCTGCCGCTGATCTTCCCTTCAACGGGATTTTCCTATGGAATCATCTATTTTGCTTATTATTCTTTTCTCGCCTCTTCCCTGATTGGGTACTTCGCCAACTACAGGCAGACTCTCCTGGGGGCGGACCAGAGGAATTACGTGGTGGCCTTCTATTTCCAGACGGCCTCCATAATCAAAATTTTATGCCAGATATTATCTGCGTGGTATACGGGCAGCTATTATCTATGGATAATGATAGAACTGCTGTTCGGCATTATTTATTCCTTCATCCTTAACTGGAAAATTAATCAGGTATATCCCTGGTTGAAAAGCAATGTGGCTCTGGGAAAGGAACTGTTCAGGAAATACCCTGAGGTTATTAAATATACCAGGCAGCTCTTTGTACATCGGCTGGGTTATTTTTTCCAGTTCCAGGTCACGCCGTTTCTGGTTTATGCATTTGTTTCCCTGCAGATGGTCGCCTACTATGGCAACTATTCCACCATCATGGATAAACTGTTCCTCCTGGTCAACAACCTGCTGGGCAGCACGGAAGCCAGCGTGGGAAATCTGATCGCGGAGGGGAATGCGGAAAAAATCCGCAAGGTATTCAATGAATTATTTTCCCTGCGCATGCTGATAGCCGGGACAATCTGCTTTACCCTTTACCAGCTTCTGGAGCCATTCATCACGCTTTGGCTGGGAGCGGGCTACATCCTCCCCCGGGAAATCATGATCCTGATCATCATCAACCTGTTCATCACTGTCACGCGGGGTGCAGTGGATCAATTTTTATACGGCTACGGCCTGTTCTGGGATGTCTGGGCGCCCATTGTAGAAAGCGTGATCAACATTTCCGTAGCAATTATCGGAGGTTACCTATGGGGATTGCCCGGCATTCTTCTGGGGGGTATTTCCAGCCTGGTGCTTATTGTTGGCATTTGGAAACCCTTCATGCTGTACACTTGGGGATTCAGAAAGAACGTGATGAATTACTGGCTCCAATTCGGTTACCAGCTGGCGCTGATTCTGATACCTATGGTGCTGATGAACTGGATTTGGAAATATTCCCCCTTGCAACCCTCCGGGTCTTTCCTGAACTGGTTTGCCTGCGCCTTCCTGATGGTTGTTTCCTATGGCGTCATAACGATTCTTTTAATGTATTGCTGTACGAAAGGCATGCGTGGCATGGTACATCGTGGACTGGCAATAGCGGGGACGCGGCTGCTCTGGAAGAGGAAAAAGTAAGCGTTCCCTATGGGGCATTATAATGATTTTTTACTTCCTTGGCAGGAAAAATAAGTGCAACTCTTTTTTATTCATATATTCAGGGTAACTGGTTGATTTCCACGACAGCGGTCTGGGCATAGTGGTGGCCGACAAAAACCCACACTTGCCGGGGTTGCCCGGTCGTGTTGGGGGCAAGCGTCAGGGTGATTTGGCCGCCGCTGGCTGGTATCTGCTCCGCGGATTGGCTGCACCATACGGCGGCGGGGTCATGCCCGCACATCGTGTCGTTAATGGCGTACACAGCCTCCGCCAGCGTGGAGGATACCGTCAGCGTTACTTCACCGCCTTCCGCTCCCACCTCCAGCGCGGAAGCCGTCACCTCCGGCACGGGCTTGATCGCCACTCCGTCCATGACCACCTTCCCCAGGATATCCCTGGCCGCCGTGCTGCCGGGCAGGCTGCCCGTGTTCACCCGCATTCCGGCCATTCTCAACCCTGTCTCCTGCGCGCTGGCCACTTCATGGGCTTTGACTGTTGCTGACAATACAGCCGTATGGCCGCCGCCGCAGAACCGCGCTGTCATGGGCATGACGTATTGCCCGTCGACGAACAACTCCCACCTGTTTTCAACGTAGGGATGGTCTGCCGCATGCCGGGGCGCCATTGCTACGGCAAGATAGGTGGCGTTTGGGACCAGCGCCCACACATACCGGGCTTCCCCGTTGCCGCGCCCGTAATCCGTGCCGCGAATCAAGCAGGATGCAGAACTGCCCAGGTAAGACTTGCCGTATAAAGTCGCCTGCCAGGCGGGCGTCATATCATAACCGTTGTAATTATTAACGGAATTGAGCAGAGGAAACCTGTAATCCTGCCCTGTCCCGGCATGGTCATAATTGCACCAGTGAATGGGATGCGCATAGCATGGCGAGGACGGGTTTGTGGTGCATCCATAGCCATGTGTGGTGCTTCCCAGCATGATGGACGCCTTGTCCGCCCCCGTAATGCACCATGCCGCCGCCGCCGCAAAACTGGAATCTTTGTAGGTTCCCAGTGAATGAGCAAATTTCCAGGGCTTGGTGCCCACCCCCAGCAAGGAAATGCCGGAGGCGGGAGTCATTCTAATGACATGGTCATATAGTTCATTTTCAATGATGCCTTCCTTGACGGATGCATTGGCGCTGGAATACTTGTAAATGCTGAGGGATTGCATGCGCGCCAGCAATGCCACCCATGACGGAACGGCGGCATAGGAGGCGCTGCGCACCAGGAGCCATTCCCGTCTGGCCTGCTCTTCGAGCATGGAGTCCCAGGACAGGGCCTCCTGGGCCGTGGCAGGCAGCGGCACGCGAACGCCTCCGTTGGCGTTGACGGTGCCGGCAAAGGTTCCGGACTCCGCCATCATATTTTTTAAAATGGCATCCTCTCCGGGTTGAACGCCGTCCTGGACAAACAATCTCGGGACGGGCGTTTTAAAAATCTGTATGACAAAAGCGTTTTCATCGGATATTTCTACCGCATCCGTCGGAGCCACAAAACCGTATTGGCCCGCTTTTCCTGCTTCCAGAACAAGCATGAGATCCACGCTGGAACTTAAAACGGCATGTACTGTACAAGCTTTTGTACAAGTCATTACATAGGAACTTCCTTTGATAGTGTCAACTTTCATGAATAAACTAATTTTTAAAATACTCCCTACTTGCCGATACGGTCATCAGGTATAAAACGTTGACGCATTCTTGCACACGCTTTGCTGGCCTGCTTTGAATGCGTGTACTGCCAGAACTGGTTGGCGGAAATAGTCACCGTGGAACCCGGTCGTGGAAAACTAATGGAGGCATCCGTAAAATGATCTTTTTGGACAAGCCGGAAAATCACTATACCGGAATCTGGGCGTGAAAAGGGCTTCCATGAAAAACCCTTTGTACGCAAAGCTAAAAATCAAAAGGAAAAAATGGGCTTATTCTGCTTTCGTAATAACGTTTATGTGCGGGAAAGACAGGCAAATTCTGAAGCTGTGGCTTCGGATCATCATCAGCCGCGGAATGAAAAAGACATGAGCTTCGTGCATTTGAAGCATTTGCAGCCATGGAAATCCCGAGTGGACAATTTCCTGACTCGGGGAAATACCAAGGAAAAAAGGAATACGGATGGTATCCCGAAAAAAAATGGCTGATATTGGCGTTCCTTAATAAAAAAGCGCTCTGTAAATCGGTTGCTTCCTGGTCATCGGGAAAGGCAGGAAAAGCTGGCGCAATCCTACTGGTGTTTGCCCTGCAAAAGCCGTTTGCCCTTCCCCAGGAGGCATCTCATTCGGGAAACAAACATTCGGGCAGAATCATTTTGCTTTCGGAAATCCCGGATCTTATCTTTCCACGGAGATTTTTTCCAATACTTGTAGAACAGCCCGTTATCCTGACGCAGGCTATTGGGCTGCCAGGGCTTGGGATGCCCCCAGTAATGAATGATGCCGGGACTGGTGGCGGCTTCCAACAAATCCTTCGGCTCTAGGGGATTATTCTCGAAGCTTTTTATTCCTTCCCAGCGGATCGACCAAATGGCGCCGTCGCAGATGTTCCACATGGGATGGAGCAAGAAAATACGTTCTTGATAACATGCGTTCAAAATATCCTGATCCTGCCAGGAGAGATGATGGATGTTGCTTTTCGCATAAGATAAAACTTGGGCTTCAAACCGTTCTTCACGAATTTTCTTAACATGATAAAGAACAACGCCTGCATTGATGTAAATGGAATCCCTGCCCAGATTCATTTCCCGTTTCCAACGTGAGAAAAACTCCTCAGTCAAATGTTCCGTAGTGAAAACGCCGGCGATGAGGCAATCCCCGAACTCGGTTTCATACATGGAACTGATATCCCGGTTGAAAATGGTATCAATATCTACATACAGGGCGCGTTCCACCGTGGCGGGAAGTTCCCCTGCGAGGCCAAGACGGTAATACGTCGCTGCCGACCACTTGGAACCAACGGGAAAATCCTTGTATTTATCCTTCATGTCAATGAAGTGTAAACTCAGGCGGTAAGACCGTTGCAGAGAATTTAAACGAGCCGTATTATCCTCGTTCAAACCGTCTGTCATGATGTAAATATCGGCATGAACGTCGGCTGGTAAATTCTCCATGAGGGAAACGATGCTTACCCCCGTTCCCAGCGCTCCCTTATCGTCTGTAGCGTATACGATGTTCATGGTAAAGGTCCGGCATGGACTATGGCAGGTGAAGAAATGGAGCTGCGTTTCCCATCCGCGTTACTGGTTTCTATTGAGAAACAACATGGATCTTCCCATTCTTTCCAGGCGGTCCAGCCAGACGCATAAGGAAACGGTTCTATTCATGAGCGCAGTAAATGATTGTTCCATTCCTTCCTTTGCAAAACATGCCTTCGCATAGGCGTCAAAATAGGTCCGGTTCAGGTAGGGATGCGTCACCTTCCTGATTCTGCCCAGCAAGGAGGTCCTTTCCTCTTCGTCAAGAGCCAGCAACCTGTTGGAATGCAATTCCCTGATGATCAGGAAATGAACGGCGAACTGCCATGTGGGTTTTTTCATGGCTTCAAGTTCATTCAGCAAGGGCGCAAGGAGCGTATGAATGGAGACATGCCGGTAATTCACATCATGCATGGCGGATGATGCCCTTTGCCGGTAAATTGAGGTGACGGTTCCTCCCAGCCCGATCAGGGCTGTCTGCCTCATGCACCGCGTCCAGTACAGGCCGTCTTCTCCATAGGACATATTTTCCTCCCAGGACGGAAGTTGAAATGCAAGAGATGAACTCAGGATAACATTGCTTGGGTGCATGAATAGCAATCCCCTTAACCCCAATTTCCGAATGAATACAGGATGGGATGGGGGACGTGGCGCTATGTTGGCCAACTCGTCCAGGATGTGACGGTTGGAATAAACCAATATCTCAGGATGAAGATTGAAAAAATTAGCCGCCAGCGCCAAATGTTCTGGGTACCAGTAATCGTCCCCGTCCAGAAAAGCGATATAAAGGCCTTGGGCTTTCTTCATTCCTGCATTTCGTGCTCGCGAAACGCCGCCGTTGCGCTGGGAAATAAGATGAATTCTTTGGTCGTGAAAAGATTGGATGATAGAAACGGTTCCGTCTGTAGAACCATCGTCAACGATAATAATTTCAAAATCCTGAAATATTTGAGCCAGTACCGACTGAATGGTAGCAGCAATATATTTTTCCAGGTTATAGGCTGGAATAATAACGCTGAAAAATGGCTTCTGCATTTAGGAAGGAGATGGAACGCTTTTGGAGCTGGACGGGAATCCGGATGTGGAGGAAAGACTTCGCGCTGATTCTGGAGTAATAACAATCGGTAAATGGAGGAGGGAAAAAATCCCTCGTGACGCCTTCATTGTTAATCAACGCATTGATGGACCAAATCATAGCGGATTAAGAATCCGTGATTAATCAACGCCGCCATAAAAGATGCGCATGATAGGGAACATCAGGATGATAGGAGAATCTTTTTAATCCCTGTTATCCCCGTCATCCTTATATTCCCCATTACCCCTAACAAACTTTTTCCCAGATTTTTCCGTTGACGCCGGATTCTTAATCCGGTACAAACGTGACGCCTTATCTATAAGTACTGTGGATCATAGTCCATCTCGGGATTCACATTTCCTTTTCCGTGCCGCTTTTCTTCATGAATCCTCCGGAACTCCCCTCCATCAGCATTATTCTGACCGGGCATAATGAGGAATATTGCATTGGAGATGCCATCCGGAGCGTATTCGGGCAGGATTACGAGGGGCCGGTAGAAATCATCCTGTCTGATGACGGTTCATCCGACGGTACCTTTGCAGTCATGCAGGAAATGGCGGCGGAGTACCGGGGACCGCACCGTGTGGTATTGAACCGGAATGAAACCCCTCTGGGGCGCGGGCCGCATATACGGCAGGCCGTGGAGCTGGCCACCCATGAATGGATTCTCCGTCAGGACGGAGATGACTGTTCCTTCCCCTGGAGGTGCAGGATTTTTGCCGGAGTGGTGACGGAGCATCCGGATGCCGTGGCTGTCGTCAGCCAGATGACCCGCGTGTATGAGGAAGCCGGCGTTATGTTCGAATTCCCGGCGTTTCCTGCTGTTCCGGAAGAGGCCCCGGTGATCAGGCTTCAAGAGGGGACTTTCTCCTCCACTGCCCATTACGGAGGCAGTATGATGATCAGGAAAAGCGCCTGCCAATGGGGGCGCTCCCTGCCGATGACGGACAATTTTGAAGATGACCTGATGGGATTTCATGTGTGGCTGCAAGGCAGCATCTATGAATTGCCGGATGTCTCCCTGTACTATTACAGGTTTGCCGTCAAAAATATTTGTGCCGTCAACAGTGCAGCGCGGTTTGCCAGCATGAAAACGGCTGCGGCCTTTGAAAAAAGGGATCGGCTGATGCGGCGCCAGTTGAAGAAAAGCAAGGAAGCCGGCCTGGAACTGTGTAAGGACTTGTTGAAGGGCCGCACTCCGGTTTTCCGTTCGCGGGAAGAATTGCTTGCCGAAATGGAGGAGAGAAGAAAGGCGATACGCTGCATTGATCAACAGCAGAACTGGTGGAACTATTCCTTCCGCCGAAGGTGGGCGCTAAGGAAGCCGGGATGGATGGGCATCGTCCATTGCTTGCCGCAAAAGCTGTATCTGCTCTGCATGGTCTTCTTTTTCAAGCTCAGGAAAGTGAAAAGAGCCGTTTGCGGAGCGCGGTAGGGGGTGCCTGAAGACCCCGGATGGAAAGGGCCCGCCAGGGCAGGGAAAAGCTCTTGGATAAAACCTCCGTGAAGTGTTCATGGAACCATGTTCTGCATGGCTGCTTCCTCTGCTGCATGGGGAATAGCGTGTGCAGGTTTGAGTGCGTGGAATGGGAAAAAGGGAATGAATGCGTATTCATGCGCGAAAAAGAAGAAGGGGAAATCTTGATACCGGTCATTTGGCAGATAGGGACGCAGGGGGATGAACTGCATGCAGGGAAGGGCGATGCATAATCTTTGTCGATAGGTGAAAGCCTCCGGGAAGCGTCTTTTCAAACCGAAGGGATTGATCGGAGGGATGTAGGGAAAAAATGAAGGAAGTGCCGTATTTCATGGAATCATCCTTCTTTGGTTATCCGGAAAAACAGGAATCAGGATAGGAAAGCAAAAAGCATTTTATGTTTTGTTACTAAAAATGAGAACTGATGGCTTAACCGCGAATTTCTAATCCGGATTCAATAAAAAATACTTAATATAAATGGTGACAGTTGAGGGGAGGCAATCCTGGAAAGAAATGTCCTTCCTGTCGTGCAGCAGCATGAAGCCGTATAAAAAACTCATAATGTGCATGTTGGTAAACCTTCATGTATCCGGACAAAGAACCCGGATTAGAAATCCTGTATTTCTCCACCGAGTTTTAAATCTGGAAAATGGAAGAAAAGAACAGGCATATCCGGGATAGCCGCTATGGTTGGATAGAATTCAGCGTGATTTTAATCGTCTATAATCTGGAGCATTATTTGAGAAAAACCGTTCAATCCGTATTGGATCAGGAATTTAAGAATTTTGAATTGATCATCGTTGATGACGGCTCGACGGATGGCACCCTTCAAGTGGTGGAATTTTTTCAGGATTCCAGAATTAACGTCATTTCCCAGGAAAATGGAGGCGCTTCGCATGCCAGAAACACGGGAATGAAAGCGGCCAAAGGAAAATACGTGGCATTCCTTGATGGAGATGGCTACTGGTATCCTGATCATTTGAAGATGGCATATGATTTTTTCCGGAAGCATCCCGGCGTGTACGTTTATGCCGCCAGATATACATGGAACAAGGAGGATTGCATTCCCCGCAGGAAGGGAAAACCGTGCTCCTTCGTAGTCAGGAAACTGGGGTTAAGAGGGCTTTTATCCATCCATACGAGCAGCGTTGTTCTGAATTCCTCCCTGGCATCTTCTCTTCCCTTGTGGGAAGCAGGCATGAAATACGGAGAGGATGTCCTGTACTGGATGCGGTTGATGAGAAGAACGGCGATGATTGGCTTGGGAAAAAAAGTGGGCTCCATCTATGTACAGCGTGCCGGCTCTGCCATGCAGGAGCAGGCTTGCCGTGATATTTCCGTGGAAGACCTGCTGACGCGCCGGCTGGAGGAATGGAAACTGATGCCGCACAGGGAATGGCAGTTTGCCGTGCACTTTTTAATTTTGCGGGAATTACATGTGCCCAGACTGCTGAAGATGGAGAAAGAAGCCCGTATCCGGTTCCTCAAAGAGATTGGTTCCATGCTGCATGGATGGCTGGAGGGACCCTGTTTTAATGCTTATGTGCAGGCCTGCTCGCGGGAGGAGCCGGCTGAGATGGAAAAGGCGTTTGACAAGCTCCAGGCCCGGGTAAACTGCTGGTGCGTCTGGGCGGACAGGGCGGAAAGATGGTGCATGCGCCCCTGGTCCCTCCTGGTAAATGGGTTGTATAAGGGATTTCTATGGGGCAAGTAAATTCCCTTTCCGCAAGGGGCCCGGAAAACCCGGAAAAAGGGATGGAGGAAAAAAGGCAAGCCGCTCTTCCCTGCGTCAACCGGATTTACCGGTAACGGCTTCTCCGTAGTAAAAAGAAAAAGCGCCTTCCCACGGATAGTGGAAAGGCGCGGTAAAAGGAAAGAAAGCGTATACCGGATTAATACACGTCCCGCTGGTAGCGGCGGTGCTGTTTCATGTCCGCTACGTACTCCGCAGCTTCTTCCGGAGTCTTGTGGCCCCAGGTCTGGATAACTTCATGAAGGGCGGCGTCAACGTCCTTGGCCATGCGGGAGGCGTCTCCGCAGACGTAGAAGCATGCGCCGTTTTCCAGCCATTTCCAGAGCTCTTCGCCTTCCTGGACCATGAGATGCTGAACGTATACCTTCTTCTCCTGGTCACGGGACCAGGCTACGGACAATTTCAATCTGCCGTCCGCCGTCAATTTGGCCAGCTCGTCTTCATAGCAGAAATCGGTAGCTTTGTATGGGTTGCCGAAGAACAGCCAATTGCCGCCCTTGTCCCCGGAGGCGATGCGTTCCTCCCAGAATGCCCGGAAGGGGGCGATGCCGGTGCCGGGGCCAACCATGATGATGGGGGTATCCCCGTCTTCCGGCAGGCGGAAATTCTTGTTGGTATGCACGAACACCCTGGCCGTATGTCCCGGCTGGAGGCGGTCCGCCATGTAAGTGGAGCACACGCCGCCGCGCTTGCGGTCCCGGGCCGTGTAGCGCACCGCGCCCACGCACAGATGCACTTCTTCAGGGTGGGCGTTCGGGCTGGAGGCGATGGAATAAAGGCGCGGCATGATCTTTTTCAGGATGCCTGCAAAAGCCTCCGCAGATTCAAAGGAGGCCGGATACTCCGTTGCCAGATCCAGCACGTCGCGTCCCCACAGGAAATCGCTGAGCGCGTCCTTGTCCCCGGCCAGCAGGGTTTCCAGCTCCTGACTGCCGGAAGCGGTTGCCCATTTGGTCAGCAGGGCCTTGTTGACATTGGTGATGTCATAGCAGTTGATCAGGGCGTCCCGCAGGCTGGCGGCTCCCCCCTCCGGCGTGGGAACCTGGGAATCCGGGCTGAGGCCGAGCTTTTCAATCAGGGCGTCCACCAGGGAAGAATCATTGGAGGGAATGACGGCCAGGGCGTCTCCGGCAACGTACACCATTCCGGCGCCGTCCAGGCTGTATTCAATATGGATCGTTTCTTTCGGGCTGCCTTCCCCGGTGAGGTGCTTGACGGAAAGGACGGGTGCGGGGAACGGATTCTTTTTGCCGTACGGTTCGGTTGTCATGTGTAATGTAAGTTTCTGGAATGGAATAACGGAAATTACCAGCGGATGGCTGCAGCGCCCCACGTGAGGCCTGCGCCGAAGGTGACCAGGACGACGTTGTCCCCCTTGCCGAACCTGCCGGTGCGGCGCGCTTCGTCAAAGGCGATGGCCACGGCGGCGGCGGAAGTGTTGCCGTATTTCTCAATATTGATGAACACCTTGTCCTCCGGGATGGAAAGACGCTGGGCCACGGCGTTGATGATGCGGAGGTTGGCCTGGTGGGGAATGATCAGCTTGATGTCGTCCGACGTCAGGCCGGCGCGTTCAATCACGCTGGCGGCGGAATCCTTCATGCGGGGAACTGCCTGGCGGAAGGTCTCCTTGCCGCGCATGGCGAGGGTAGCCAGGCGTTCGTGGGCGTTCTCCACCGTGGTGGGGCAGCGGGAGCCGCCGCCCGGAATCTGGAGCAGGTCATGCAGGGCGCCGTCCGTGCCGATGTCCGTAGCGAGGATGGAGCCTTCCCCTTCCTCTCCCGTGGAAGCCTGGAGCACGGCGGCTCCGGCGCCGTCCCCGAACAGGACGCAGGTGGTGCGGTCCTCCCAGTTGACGACGGTGGAAAGTTTTTCCGCGGCGATGATGAGGGCCGTCTTCATCTGGCCCGTGCCGAGGAACTGGACGGCCGTTTTCATGGCGAACAGGAAGCCGGAGCAGGCGGCGGAAATGTCAAAGGCGGCGGCATTCTTGGCGCCCAGGGCGTCCTGGATATAGCAGGAGGTGGAAGGAGTGAACGTATCCGGCGTAATGGTGGAGACGATGATCAGGTCGATATCCTCCGGCTGCAATCCGCAGGATTCCAGCGCCCGCTGGGCGGCCTTCGTCCCCATGTGGGAGGTGTACTCGTCAGGGGCGGCGATGCGGCGTTCCACGATGCCCGTGCGTTCGATGATCCATTCGTGGGAAGTGTCCACCATCTTCTCCAGGTCCGCATTGGTCAGACGGCGTTCCGGAACATAGGAGCCCGTACCGATGATCTTGACGGGCAGTCTTTTAAAGGCGATATCAGAATTTGCGGCCATAGCTTTGGGCGTATGATGAACAGAAAACGTCCTGACGTTTTATGTGGGGACAGTCTAAAAGAAAGGAGGCCTGATGACCAGCACAAAACACGGGACTCCTGCCATGCCGTAAACGGATGGCTTACAACAGCCATCCCTGTCCCTTGGCGGGCGGCGTGGCCCCCATCTTGAGATAGGCGGAAGGCATCGCCACGCGTCCCCTGGGGGTACGGTTGATGTACCCCTGCATGATCAGGAAAGGCTCGTGCACGTCCTCCAGTGTGGACGCGTCTTCCCCTACGGCCACAGCCAGGGAGGAAAGTCCCACGGGACCGCCGTTAAACTTGTAAATCATGGCTTCCAGCAGGCGCTTGTCCATCTCGTCCAGGCCGTCGTCGTCAATCTCGATCATGGTCAGGGCATCGTGCGCCAGTTGCTCCGTAATCACGCCGTCGCCGCGTACCTGGGCGTAATCCCGCACCCAGCGCAGCAGGGAATTGGCCACGCGGGGAGTGCCGCGGGAGCGCAGGGCGATCTGAAGCGCGCCTGACGGTTCCACGGGAACGTTCAGCAATCCGGCGGATCGCTCGATGATCGCGCACAAATCCTCCTGCGTGTAATAATCCAGCCGGTTCACGAGGCCGAAGCGGGAACGCAACGGGCTGGTCAGCATCCCGGCGCGGGTGGTGGCCCCCACCAGGGTGAACTTGGGAAGATTCAGCTGGATGGAGCGGGCGTTCGGGCCCTGGTCGATAATAATATCCAGCCGGAAATCCTCCATGGCCGGGTACAGGTACTCCTCAATGGCCGGATGCAGGCGGTGGATCTCGTCAATAAACAGGATGTCCCCTTTTTCCAGATTGGTCAGCACGCCTGCCAGGTCCCCCGCCTTCTCGATCTGGGGGCCGGACGTCGTATGGATGCGGCAGCCGACGGCATTCGCGATAATATTGGCAAGCGTCGTCTTCCCCAGGCCAGGGGGGCCGCTCAGCAGAATGTGGTCCAGCACGTCGTCGCGCTGTTTGGCGGCTTCCACCATCAGCATCAGGCGGTCCTTGATCTTCTCCTGCCCGCGGAACTCGCTGAAGGCAGGCGGTCGGAGGGACAAATCAAAGGCGGAGGGGGGTGTCTCCGTAGTGCGTGTGTAAAAGGACTCTCCCATGCGCAGGACTAGCAAACCTGTCTTTGAGGCATCCGTCAAGATGGAAGTGCAGGCGGGAAGCGCCTTTTCCGGGACATGCCGTAAGCCTCTGGTCTTTTTTGATTGCGGATGGAATACGGTTCCGTCAGAATCGTGCGCAATGAAATGGCGTATCCTACCTCTTCTGCTGGTGATGAGCGGCAGCGTTTTTGCCGCTGGCGGCGTGGAATCCCGTCCCTATCACATCATCCCGGAACCCGTCGAAGTCAGTACTTCCTCCGGAGTCTGTAAATCCCCCAAAATCCTCAAGCAGGCCGCCAATAAGGCCCTGGGGCCGGAGGGATACAAGCTCACCATCAAGCCGCAGGGCGTGGAAATCCAGGCTGGCGATCGCGCGGGCCTCTTTTATGCCAAAAACACGCTGGAACAGCTCCAGGCCCAATACAGGGACGGCGGCATACCCTGCGGCGTCATTGAAGACAAGCCCCGGTTTGGATGGCGCAGCATGATGATGGACACCGCACGCCACTTCGTGCCGGTGGAGGACGTCAAAAAATTCATTGATGTGATGTCCTTCTACAAATTCAACAAACTCCATTTCCACCTCACGGATGATCAGGGCTGGCGCCTTCCGGTGCCCGGATACCCCAAGCTGGAAAGCGTGGCCTCCAGGCGTAAGGAAACCTTTGGCAACAAAACCCCCCATGGCGGCATGTACACCAAGGAACAGCTCAAGGACCTGGTGAAATACGCCGCCGCCCGGAACATTGAAATCATCCCGGAAATAGACGTGCCCGGCCACAACCAGGCCCTTTGCACCGCCTATCCGGAATTCCTCTGTTTCCCGAACCCCAAGCTGGAAGTGCGCACGAATGCGGGCATCTCCTACACGCTGGTATGCCCCGGCAACCCGGACGTCTGGAAATTCTACAACGCCGTCTTCAATGAACTCAAGGACATCTTCCCGTCCCAATACGTGCATCTGGGCGGAGACGAAGCGCCGGAAGACAACTGGATGAAATGCCCCAAATGCGCGGACTTCCGTGAGAAAGCCGGTATCCGTGAGGAAAACAAAAAGGCCGCCGCGCAAAAGGAAATGGTGGAATTCTTCACTAGGTGCGCCAAAATGCTGAAAAGTCGCGGGAAAACGGCTGTTTTCTGGTACGAGCCCATGGGCAAATACCCGGATGGCGTGATCGTCACTACGTGGAGAGGCGGCCACACGCCTAAAACGGTAGCCAACACCACGGGCGACAAGGTGGACGTTATCTGCGCCCCCAACGGCAAATGCTACTTTGACTATCCCCAGCTTCCCGGCGACTGGCCCTCCGGCCAGCCGGACACGGGCTGGATGCCCGTCAACACGCTGGAAAACGTGTACTCCCTGGAACCGGGACACGGCCTCTCCGCCAAGGAAATGGAACGTGTGCGCGGCGTAGACTGCTGCCTGTGGGCGGAACGCCTGCCGAACATTGAACGCGTCTTCTACCAGGCTTACCCGCGCGCCCTCGCTCTGGTGGAAACCGCATGGTCCCCCAAGGAGGTGAAAAACCTGAACCGCTTCAAGGACAAACTGGAATTCCACAAAAAATTCATGCAGGAAAAATGGGGCATCAGCCTCGAACGCCCGGAAAAGAAATAAGGACCGGACAGCAAGAGTCCCTTCCTGAAAGACGCAAACGCTGAAAAATAGGAGAACGTCTTTTGCCTTTCTAAAAGAAGAGAGGCATCGGGCACGAAGAACTCAACCTTGTTCAATGACAGGCTTCTGTAGATAACAGAAGCCTGTTTTTTATATGGTATGCATTGGTTCTCTCTTACCATCCCATTTTCAGGCTTCCCTGGATACCTATGCGCCTTCCATCCTTTTCAGGCAATGGACCGAAACGTGAGAAGAGCCTAGAAAAACAGGAAAACGCCTCCCAAGTGAAAAAAAGATTGCCAAGCCTCTCTTCTGCCGTTACATTACCCCCGCTTTCCTATCTAAGACAATCTATCAACGGGCAGGTGTCAGAGTGGTCGAATGAGCACGCCTGGAAAGTGTGTGTACTGGCAACAGTACCGAGGGTTCGAATCCCTCCCTGTCCGCCATCAATTTTTTGCCGCAATATATCATTATGAACATATTGCGGTTTTCTTATGTAGGAGGATGGGGAAGAAATGGGGAAATTGAAACCAGATACTGGACAAGTCATTTACGATTCGCTATGCTATGCAAATCGACCATACTTCAATGATTTCTTCCGCATCGTCTCACAGCAACCAAGAAATTCTACCTTTTTTGAAATGGGCCGGGGGCAAAAGGTGGCTGACACATTCACATAAAAATATTTTTCCTCCATCTGATAGTTATAATAAGTATATTGAACCATTTTTAGGAAGCGGTTCTATTTTTTTTATTTAAAACCTCAAAAATCTATTCTCGCGGATATTAATTCTGATCTCATTGAAACTTTTAATGTAGTAAAAGATAATCCCTTAGAAATTGAAAGTATATTACTTTATCATGATAAACATCATTCAAAAGATTATTACTACCATATTAGAAATAAAAAATTCAGAAATCCAATAAAAAAAGCGGCTAGATTCATTTATTTGAATAGAACTTGCTGGAATGGGCTTTATAGAGTCAATAAGAAAGGTGATTTTAATGTTCCTATAGGGACAAAAACGAGAGTACTGTTAAATACAGATAATTTTGTTTTAGTGTCAAAAATATTAAAAAATGCAGATATTGTAGAACAGGATTATTACGAAACTATTTCAAAGGCGAAAAAAAATGATTTTGTCTTCATTGATCCTCCATATACAGTAAAACATAACTCCAATGCTTTTATAAAATATAATGAAAATTTATTTTCATGGAAGGATCAAAAAAATTAAAATATATTGTTGAAAAATCTCTTAATAAAGGGTGCAAAATACTTATCACAAATGCCCATCATAAGTCGCTTATAGATCTCTATAAAGGATTGGGAGAAATGATTTGTCTTTCAAGATCAAGTGTACTAGCTTCAGATTCTAAAAAAAGAGGCGTATATGAAGAATTAGTTATTAAATGTGGTTATTAAATGTTATGAATCATAATCTTTCAAAATCTTTTTTATTATGTTCTATCACCTGGATATTATGCTCTTTACCTTCATTTATTACTATGTCATTAATTTGGTACAATGACATTTTATTGAAATCTCCAAATATAAGTGGGATAGAAGGAAACGAATTATTGTTATATATAATTTCTTTTTCTTCGTTTATGATTCCTTTGTATTTTTCTTATTTTAATCCAATTATTGAAAAGAGAAGAAAGCTACAAATATGTATTGGAGTACCAGCACTTATTATTTTTATATTTTCGACAGTATTATTTTGCCTATTAAAACTAAAAACATCTGACGCTAGTGTAGAAAAACAATATGTCGTTTTTAATTTAATAATAATTTTATATATACTGGTCATAGTATTGTGGCTATTCCATACTCATGCTTCTTCTCCACCTGATACGGAATCTATAGAAAAAAAGAATAATAAAGACTTACTTAGATTAGATAAGCGTTTAACTTTAAGATTGAATAAACAGAAGTCTCGTTATGAATAATATAACAATAAATGTATTACAAGTAAAACAACCTATAGGTACTTTTTATATTGCATCAATCCCTTGTTATACAGTTGCTCAAATGGCAACAGCGGATGTACGACGTATGGAAGACAGAGATATGGAGAAGTATTTAGGTATTCAACGTCCGTTAAAAGACGAACGCGTTAAACAATTGCAACGATATGTTAAGACTGTAGATGCAACATTTCCTACTGGTGTAATTTTAGCCATTGACGAAAAATGTGCATCTTTAGATGAAGATAGTGGAGAACTGACTATATCCGAATTTATTGATAACGACAATCCTACGAATAATATAACTTTTGATAAAATAGCAAAGGTTATAGATGGTCAACATAGGATAGCTAGCTTTGTTGAGTTTGATGAAAATGGTCAAAAAACATTTACTTTTGATAAATCAGTAGAATTTGATATAAACGTCTGTATTTTTATTGGAGCAGATATATCGCAACAGGCAACTATTTTTTCTACTGTTAATCTAGCCCAAACAAAAGTAAACCGAAGCTTGGCATATGATCTAGCTGATTTTGCTAGTTTTAGAAGTCCACAAAAAACATGCCATATGATAGCAGTAATGCTTGATGCTCGAGAAGACAGTCCATTGTACAAACGTATTAAGAGATTAGGAGTAAAAACAGTTGGTCGTGATACTGTTGAGCCATTGACCCAGGCTGTATTTGTTGAGTCATTAATGAGATTTATATCTTCCGATCCTATGAAAGATAGAGATGATTTACAACGAGGCAAAAAATTATCTATTCCAAACGAAATTGACTCTCGAAAACTACCTTTTAGAAATTTATTTGTAGAAGATAGAGATGAGGATATAGCTTTCATGATTTATGAATATTTTCATGCGATAAAAAATAAATGGCCAAAATCATGGGACGATTTGAATACAAAAGGGAATATTTTGCCTAGAAGTAATGCTTTTAAAGCATTTATGAAATTCCTACACTATATTTTTCAAAATATAACGGGGCAGGTCTTAGATAGAAACGATTTTAAAAGTTATTTTGTAAAGTCATCCTTAGTTGATGGGAATATAACTTCTGAACAATTTCTTCCAGGAAGTGGAGGAGAATCTTTATTTTATAAAAAATTATTGGAAGGAGCTCCAAGTTAAGTAAGCGTTGTTTATGCTGAAACTTTAATAAAACTTTATTAAGGTACTATTATATGAAAACACCAGCAAAAATATTCATATCCTATTGCCATAAAGATAGAGCTTTTTTAGCTGGCCTTTCGAGTCATATGATTGGCTTGATAAGATCTGGATTGATTGCTAAATGGACGGATTATAAGATCAAACCAGGAGACCATTTGGATGGTTCAATTCAAGAGGCACTAAATAATTCTGATATTGTATTATTATTAGTATCAGTAGACTTTTTGAATTCAGAATACTGTATCGCTAAAGAATTTCAAGAAGCTCGAAATAAGCAGTTAAAATGTGATTGTCCGAGGATTATTCCAATAATAGTAAGATCATGTGATTGGTTATCTATTGAAGAGCTGAAAGATCTTAAAGCATTACCGATTGATGGGAAACCTATTAAAAGTTATACAGATCCCGATAAGGCATATCTTGAAATTATTCATGGCATTCGTAATATTATAGATGAGAATGAAAAAAATTCCTGTGGAAATAATGAAATAATGATTCAAATACCGCAGCATTTTGAATCAGCTTTTATTTTATACAATATATTGGACGAGTGCGTAGAGGAATTTAATAGAGGAATATGCTTTCATAAATATAGATATGAAGATATTTTATATTTTTCAGCAGATGGTGTTAAAAATAGATGGGACTATAGAACATATCATCCATATAGAATCCCTAATTTATATCAATTCCTTCGAATCAAAAAAGAGCTCGTTAAATTAAATTGGCTTATTGACGAAAAAATCATTTCAAATGGAGACTCTAAAGAATACCATTATACGCTTAATCCTGATATTGATATGAAAAACGCACTGGATCAAATTAAAAGTATATATAAATTCTGCGAAAGTGATAGACATTACAATTTTAATTAATATGTATGTTTGATTTTATCTACATATTTTTTATATATTTTATTAATAGTCATCCCATATATGCTGGACAATTTTCATAGGAATCATTTTAAAATTAATTGTATCCAGTGATTTTCCCATAGAAATTGTTCTAGGGAATTCTTCATAATTTATTTGTAAATTTTATTCCTTATTTTTACTTTCTTAGAAATTCATATCCAAGGATAGTATAGGACTAGTATTTTTATAAATGTAATGCTTCATAACCAGAATATTTTATTCTGAATATCCAGAATCATTTGTAAAGATTCCAGTGGGAATGGCTAGAATTAACCTACATAAATCTGAAAAGTTACCGGCAAAATGAACTTTTCGCTTTTTCTGTTTCAGTCATTTCCCTATAAGGAAATAATTATCATTTTTTACCAAGACCTATAGTATACCTAGTATTGGTTAAGAATAATCCGAATTTTATCATAGCCTCTCCTACTCGCTTATTCCTGCAATGTCAGTTTTAGGTTTTGGGTAGGCTTTATCGGCAATCCATTTTTTCGTTTCTGCTACCATTTCGGGGGTGACGGTGAAATCGTAATTAGCATAATCGCCGATATGGAATTGTCCGGTTTTGAAGAAGCCCCATTTCTCGAAGAAATCGGTCAGATCGGTTTTCGTGACGTCACAGCATGCCCTGATGAATTCGAACTGGTATTTGATCGTTTTATTTCCGCCGTAGTTTCCCGCGTTGTTACGCAGATATTCCATGACGTCAGGGTAGAAGTCGGGATGTCCGTTTTCGGTAAAGTAGAGATGGAGCTGCCACAGGGGGACCAGCTTGTTGAAAACGTCCTTTGATTGCAGGTAGGCAATTTTCCCATCGATGATTTCCTTGCGCGCCTTGTCGTAGCTGTCCTGGCGTTTCAAGCGGCTTTCATTGCCCGTTTTGGCGGCGGCTTGAAGAGAGAAGATGTTGTTGCTGACTTCCGTCATGCCGCCCCAGGTCATCGGGCGCATTTGCATCACGTGGCCGACTTCGTGGGAGAAGCCCCAACAGGCGTCGCCTTTGAGGACGTTTTCAGGATCGGTCACCATTCGCATCGTACCATTGTCTCCCAGGTAGGCTACTCCATCACCGTCGCGGAACATGTAGTAGTTGAAGTTCACGCGGGCAAAGACGCGGTTTTTCGGGATTTTGCCGTATTTCTCAAGGCCCATCAGCTGGTATTGGATGCCTATCAGCTTGTCGTAGGCGTTGATGAGTTCAGTGCCGCGGTCCCTGGTGAATTTTTTCAGGAATTCGACGGGGTAAGCAACCTGGATGTATTTTCCCCGGGCGTCCATGATCGGGGAGACGGCCTGGTCAAGCAGGCGTACCCAGTCTTCGTTGGTATCGCCCCGGGTGGTGTCGAAATAGCCGTTGACTTTGCCCGTCACGAAATGGACGGGGATTTTCGGCGCCGTGTCGGCATCATTGCTGAAGTAGCTGATGTAAGCGTTGGCGGGCGTTTCTACATCAATGATGTTGATTCCTTCCTTGAGGGGAATTTGCTTTTTGTGCAGTCCCCAGCCGTTGGGGTCTTTCGTCGGCTGCACTCCTTCGGCCGGCTTGCGCATCAGGTTCGGGAGAAGGAGGCTGATTTCACGCCCATCCGTCTTGCCGACCAGCACGACGTGCTGTCCTTTTTCCAGGTAGACGCCCGTCATGTTGTCGTATTTGCTGAATCCCTCTCCGATTCTGAGGTTTTTGCCCGTCTGGCGCGGTGAGGGGATGGCCTGGTATTCGGCATACAGGTAGTCCGGCTTGTAGTTGCCTGCCAGGATTTTGTCCGCGAGTTCCTTCATCGCGTCAGACTGGAAGGCGGAAATGTCTTTAACATCCTGCTTCAAAGCCGTGCAGGAGGCATCCTTGAATAGCTGGAGGTCGTTGCCGATGCTTTCCGGAGTGTTGGCCGCAAATACGGATGCGAGCGACAACAGGGGCAGGGTGAGGAATGAAGTGATTCGGTTCATGATAACGTGGGAGTGGGTGATTCTACGATGTTACAAGTTACATTCTCCGTTTTCCTCTTCTTTCACCATTTCTCTTTTTACCGGCAAACGAAAAAATCAACTCGCTTCAACGGAAGACGGGGCGGTTTGATGAATGGGAACGCTCTCACGTTGTATAGCTGGTTTTCTTTTCGTATGGCGTGTTTTTTAAGGCTTCCATGTTTTACTCAATTGCCTTCCCATACTGCGGTAGTCCTGATGAGGGCGTTTGCGACTGTAACCCTTGAGCCATTTGATTGAGTCCTTCTGAAATTCTTCGACATCGGCATAGAATTCTACCACGCGCCTCCCCGCAATATTCTCTTCCTGTCATCCGTCAGAATGGCTTTTATGTGCCATCTGTGTTGCTGATAGAAGAACAACACGTTGTTGTTCAGGATGAGGGCTGCCTGATCGAGGCGTTTCTCCATGTAGAGAAAGCGGAGGCAACGGATCCATAGGTTTCTATGAGCATTTACAGGTAGATTCTGCCTGTGTTTTTGGGTTTGCCCGTACAGAGAGAGTCCGGCACAGCCGGGAACCTTGCTTTCCACAGCCATTCCTTGAAGCAAAGTCGCTCTTTTCGGAAGGATGGGAGCTGTTTTGAGTTGCTTGACTTGAGTGAACTCCTTTTCCAGTTTCAGAAACCATTTCCTGCGGTTTCCCGGATGCGGGGTTCCACTTCGAGAGACATTAAAGTTATAGAAATGATCGGCTTCTCACCCTCCTTTAAGAGTCTTATTCTTGAACGGAGAGGCTTCGATACTGTTTTAACAGGAGAGTAGCCTCCAACCGTTTTTCCAATTCCAGCTTCTGATGAAAGGGTCCTTCATTTTTCAAATCAGGTTATTGTTTTTGAGGGCTAACAAGCTTCTTTGGGTCAAGGCTACCTATTTTGCGCTGCTGGCTATTGTTACGGCTATTGCCTCCATTTACCTGGGCGAGTTTGTTCCGTTTGATATTTTTCAAAAGATCGGGGCCGATACGGTCGATACGATTTTGAACATCCTGGCTTCAAGCATGCTGGCGGTTACGACTTTTTCCTTAACCACGGTTGTTTCCGCTTATGCGGCGGCGACGTCGAGCGTAACGCCCAGGGCCACGAAACTGCTGATGGAGGATTCCACGGCCCAGAATGCTCTTTCCACGTTCATCGGTTCCTTCATTTTCAGCCTGATTGCGATTATTTTCCTGAATTCCGGCATGTATGACCAGCGGGGAAGGGTGGTGCTATTTGTTGTCACGCTGGGGGTGATTGCCATTATTCTGGTCACGCTTATCCGGTGGATTGAGCATTTGTCCAGGCTTGGCCGGGTGGGAGAGACTTCCGAGCTGGTGGAGGGAGTAACGGAAAGGGCATTGCTGGAACGCGCCCGGGAACCCTATCTGGGCGCCAATCCCCTCGTTGACAGGGAGCTTGATATTCCGGAAAATGCCGTTCCCGTCAGGAGTGATCAGACAGGCAATATTCAATATATTGATATTGAAAAGCTGGACCATCTTTCCAGGGATAGAGATCTTGATCTTTACGTCGTCTCGCTCCCGGGGGATTTCGTGTCCGTTACCTCGGTTCTGGTTTATGCTGACAAGCCTGTGTCAAATGAAACCCGGCGTGATTTGCTTGGAGCGTTTATCATCGGGCATGAGCGCAATTTTGAACAGGACCCCAGGTTTGGATTGTGCGTGCTTGCCGAGATTGCTGCCAGGGCCCTGTCTGCGGCCGTCAATGATTACGGAACGGGTATTGATATTATTAACCGGGGCGTGCGGCTGCTGACGAAGTATGCCCAGGAAGAACGCCGTCCCGGCGTGAAGCACGAGAGGATATGGGTGCCTCCGTTGACCGTCTCCAATTTGTTTTCGGATATTTTCAGCCCTATTCTGCGCGACGAAGGAGGGATTATGGCGATTGACATCAAGTTGTTGAAGGCTTTTGCTGCATTGCATGGCCTGGATAACGGGCAGTTCAAGGAGGAAGCCCGCAAGTATTCCCGCCAATGCTATGAACATGCATCCAGAACGGTAGTGCTGGATGAAGATAAGGAAGTCCTGAAAAAACTGGTCATTGATTAGCTTGCTTGTCTTCACGGTGAAGAAGAGGGGTTTTAGAGGTCCAGGTATGGTTGAATGGGCTGAATCTTATTAACGGTCCACAGTTTCCCGGATGGACCAGGTTGCAAAAAGGCGCTATTTTCCGGGAGAATCCATGGGAGAGAAATCATCATGGTAAAACGGATGGTTGCCTGGAATTTCCATGTTCATCAATGGGGCAGCTACGGACGTCATGTCCGTTGAGTAATATTCAACATTTTCATGTAAAGTGATTTTTGGGCAGGAGGAAGTTTCATTCATTCCCCGGTTATTTTCTTCAGCATGTTGAATTTTCGATAGGTACCGGACCGTACATGACCATGTTTCAGCGTATTGTCATGAAGGTAAGCACATGTTTTCGTACCGGAGTTCTTTTTTGCCTGTTGATGGCTGGCAGTCCTTATGGTTTGGCGGAGAAACCCGTTTTAACGGACTGGAATTACTTGCCGTCCTACGGACAGTCGCTTTCCGTAGGATGGACGGCCAAGCCGGTGGTGACGACGGAGCAGAAGAACGGCAATTTGATGTTCAAGGGCGGCGTCCGCCCTTTTGAGGGCGGCAATGACCGGAGCGCCGTGATTCCCCTGGTAGAAGGCGTTTCACCTGACGGCGCCAGGGGAGAGACGCCCGTTTCCGGCGCTGCCGGGAATTTCATGCGCCTGCTGAAGAAGCGCGCCTCCGGTAAGGCGTCCAACGTCCGGTTCCTGTGCTCTGCCGACGGTGTGGGAGGTGTCAGCATCGGTGTTCTTTCCAAAGGCAACGCCCCCTATCAGCGTATTCTGGATGATTTGACAGCGGGGCGCGAGCTCGCCTCCAAGGCCGGCAAGTCATTTTCCATGCCTTGTTTCCTGTGGACGCAGGGGGAAACCGACCAGCAGGACAGGAAAACCGGGGAATGGTACAAGGAGAAGATGCGCGCGCTGATTCAGGATATTGACGCGGACGCCAAGGCCGTTACCGGACAGAAGAACGATGTGCTCTGCTTTGGATACCAGGTTGCCTCCCATCTCAATTATTTTGCCCAGAATCCCACGGATTATCCCGCGATTGCCGTGGCCCAGCTGGATTTGGTTCTGGAAAAGGACAGCCGGTACATCATGACTACGCCCATGTACCATTTTTCCTATAGCGATGGGGTGCATTTGACCGCTCCCATGTCCCGGCTTTACGGGGAGTATGCCGGATACGTCATGTACAAGGTGCTGGTGGAGGGCGTGCATTGGAAGCCCATCCATCCCGTCGCCCATGCAGTTGGCAGGAAGGGGCAGGATTGGACGGTAGACGTGAAGTTTTTCGTGCCTGTGCCTCCGCTGGCGCTGGATACCAAGACGATCCTTGATCCGGGCAATTACGGCTTTTCCCTGGTGAACGGGCTGGGCGAACCTCTGGAGATCAAGTCCGTCACGCTGAACGGCAGAGACGCCGTCCGCATCATAATGTCGTCCGACCCTTCCGGCTGTCATCTCCGGTACGGAATGACCTTGAAGGAGAAACTTCCTTCCGGCCCGCGCACCGGAGCGCGCGGATGCCTGCGGGATTCCCAGGGGGAGAAGGTGAAGACCCGGATTCAGGACGTCGTTTACCGCATGGACAATTGGTGTCCGTTTTTCGACTATCCCCTGGATTCCCGGAATGGGATGAACAAGACGAAGTCCAGGTAGATTTTCATGTGACTGCCAGATTTTTTTGGTTTCTCACTCCTTCAGCATGGTTTATCCATTCCTTTGGAGAGAGTCAGAGTTTCTGCTCTGGTCTTAGGATGGTACGGCATGGATTGCGGTTGTAGAGCCCTTCGGAACAAGATAAAGTCCAGTAATGATGAATACCATGTTCAAGTTTTTGATGGGTGCGGTGTGCGCCGCAGTTCTGCCTGCCTTCGGACAGGGGGAGAAGACGGATTTTCCCACGGACAAGGCGGTGACCGTATTCAGCGCCGGGGAAGGGAACCCTTATGCGTCCATCCGCATTCCCGCCTTGCTCAATATCGGGAAGGGGCAGCTTCTGGCGTTTGCCGAAGGCCGGTATAAGAATACCGATCAGGGGGAGAACGACATTATCATGAGCGTCAGCAAGAATGGCGGAAAAACCTGGTCACGCCCCCGGGCGATCGCCAAGTCGCATGGGGCCACCTTTAATAATCCGTGCCCGGTTTATGATGCCAAGACCAGGACCGTAACCGTCGTATTCCAGCGTTATCCCGCAGGAGTCAAGGAACGGCAGCCCAATATTCCCCAGGGTTGGGATGACGAGAAGTGCATCCGCAATTTCATGATCCAGAGCAGGAATGGCGGTTCCTCCTGGACGAAGCCGGAGGATATCACGAAGACGACCAAGCGCCCCACCGGCGTGGACATCATGGCTTCCGGCCCGAATGCGGGAACCCAGTTGAAGAGCGGCTCCCACAAGGGGCGCCTGGTGATTCCGATGAATGAAGGGCCGTTCGGCAAATGGGTGATTTCCTGCATTTACAGCGATGACGGCGGCAAGAATTGGAAGCAGGGCCAGCCGACCGCCAATATGAAGGGCCTGGTGAATGAAACGTCCATCGCGGAGACGGATAACGGAGGCGTGGTCATGGTCGCGCGCCACTGGGGCGGAGGCAATTGCCGCCGCATCGTGTGGTCACAGGACGGCGGTGAGACATGGGGTGAAGTGGAAGATGCTCCGGAATTGTTTTGCGACAGCACGCAGAATTCCCTGATGACTTATTCTCTGACGGACCAGCCTGCCTTTGGCGGCAAGAGCCGCCTCCTGTTTTCCGGCCCCAGTGCCGGACGGCGCATCAAGGGGCAGGTGGCGATGAGCTATGACAACGGCAAAACCTGGCCGGTGAAAAAACTGTTGGGAGAAGGAGGTTTTGCCTATTCCAGCCTCGCCATGGTAGAACCCGGTGTCGTGGGTGTGCTTTATGAGGAGAATCAGGCGAACATCAAGAAGTTGAAGTTCGTTCCCGTGACCATTGAGTGGTTGACTGACGGAAAGGATACGGGCCTGCCTTCCGGCAAGAAACCCCCGGTATCCAAGTAGAGTTTTATTGGGAGGGAGGCCATTTCATTCTCCCTTCTGCGCGCTGTTCTGGCTGGTCCAAGCTTCCTTCATAGTAGCTCAAGTTATTGGTTAATGTCCAAAGCCATTCCAGCCAGCAGAAGTTTCTCCTGAAATGGTGCAAGGACACCCGTACGGGGTTGAATCTATGGCATCATTGATATCTGGCCGACAGGGCGGTCAGGCAGCAGAAGAGGGAGAAAAAGTGGCGCAAAACCGGTTACTATTAAAAACCTCTTGCAACAATGAATTGAGGGCATGCAAATTTTCCGGGTCCCGGCAGAGGAACAGGATTTTTTGCTTTGGAATTTCCAGGTATGACAAGGTGCGGATGGTTTGTCTGCTTGATTCCGGGGAGGACGCAGTTACCCTGCAAGGCATCCGTTGCCCTTGGAGCTCTTCCCATTCGGGAGGGCCGGCAAACGGAAGATGATTCCCCGTTTCAATATATGTCCTGGATTTATCTGGTGTTGGCCGGTCTCTGTGAGATCGGATGGCCTCTGGGCTTCAAGCTTTCACAGGCGCCCGGCACGGGTTCCGGCAGGTTTGCCGCCTGCATTGCGTTCTCCGTGTTCAGCATGGCCCTGAGCGGTTTTCTTCTGTGGCTGGCCCAGCGCAGCATTCCCATCGGCACCGCTTATGCGGTGTGGACGGGCATCGGCGCGCTGGGAACGTTTCTGGTGGGCATCCTGTGGTTCGGGGATTCCTCCAATGTCTGGCGCATGCTGGCGGCCACCTTCCTGCTGATAGGCATTATCGGGTTGAAGCTGGCCCCCGGGCATTGAGCTTCCCTGTAGGGCAATTCATGCCGGGGCGCCGGAGAAGGTCAGCGTGCAGCAGCCCTCCGGAAGGGTTCAACGGTGGGAAATATCTTTTTCCCACACTGTTCCGCAGGCGTCGGAAGGCATGCGCCAGTCTCCTCGCGGAGAAAGGGCAATGGTGCCTACCTTGGGGCCGTCCGGCATGCAACTGCGCTTGAATTGCTGCCGAAAGAAGCGGCGGATGAAGATGCCCAGGCAGCGGCGGATGAAGTCCGGCTGGAATTCGCCGCGGAAGGCGTGCTCCGCCAGATACAGGATTTTGTCCGGCTCTGCTCCGTATTTGATGAAATGGAAGAGGAAAAAGTCGTGCAGGTCGTAAGGCCCCAGCACGTCTTCCGTACGCTGTTCAATGGAGCCGTCGCCTGACGGAGGCAGAAGCTCCGGGCTGACGGGGGTATTGTTGATGTCCGCGAGGGTGGAGGCCAGTTCCGGAGACGATTCTCCGGCGATGTGTTCAATGAGGCACCGTATCAGCGTCTTCGGAATGGAGCAGTTGACCGCGTACATGGACATGTGGTCTCCGTTGTAGGTGCTCCATCCCAGGGCGATTTCCGACAGGTCTCCCGTTCCCACGACCAGCCCCCCGGTTTTATTGGCCAGGTCCATCAGGATTTGCGTGCGTTCGCGGGCCTGGACGTTTTCATAGGTAGTGGTGCGTTCGGCGGGGTCGTGCCCGATGTCGCCGAAGTGCCGGAGGCAGCATTCGGAAATGGGGATTTCCCGAAGCTCCGCGCCCAGAAGGCGGCACATGGTTACGGCATTGTCATGGGTTCTGTCCGTGGTGCCGAAGCCCGGCATCGTGACGGCCAGAATGTCGGAGGCGGGGCGCTTCAACGCCCGGCAGGCGCGCTCGCAAATAAGCAGGGCCAGCGTGGAGTCCAGACCGCCGGAGATGCCGATGACAAGCCGCCGTGCATCGGTGTGCTCCATTCTTTTAGCCAGTCCCGCTGTCTGGATGGCGATGATTTCTTCGCACCGTTCCGGGCGGTGTACGGGGGAGGGCAGAAATGGCCGCGCCGGATTAAAGGCGTATTCCAGACCGGGGGGGGCGGGAACTTCCGCCGGCAGCGTCAGATGAAGGGCATTTCCGGCAGGGGAAAGGGATTTGCTGTCATTGAAGGAGCTTTCGGAGAGGCGCGCCGCCGCCAGCCGTTCAAAGTCCACGTCCGCAAGGATGAGGGAGCTTTCCCTGCCGAACCGTTCGCCTTCAGCCGCCAGCCTGCCGTTGTCCGCAATGAGGGAATGCCCGCCGAATACGGTGTCCGTGGTGGATTCATGCACGCCTGCGGAGGAAAGGACATAGGCGCAGAGGCACCTGCCGCTCTGCTGCTTGACCAGTTCCCTCCTGTACGCGGCCTTGCCCGTGAGTTCCGTTCCCGCGGAGGGGTTGAATATGGCCCTGGCTCCCTGAAGGGCCAGTCCGGAGCTGGGGGGAATGACGCTCCACAGGTCTTCGCATATTTCCACGCCGAAGCTGAAGGAGGAGGCTGCATCCTGGAAGATGATTTCCGTTCCGAACGGAATATATGCCCCATTGACTTTAGCCTCCTTCGTCCCTGTTCCCAGCTCCCTGCCGGAGGTAAACTGCCGCTTTTCGTAGAATTCCCGGTAGTTGGGGAGCACGGTTTTGGGGATCAGCGCCAGCACTCTGCCGGACTGGATGACCGCCGCCGTGTTGTACAGGGCATCTTCATGCAGGAAGGGCAGGCCCGCCACGGCAATGGTGCCTGAGCCTTCCGTCGCTTCCGCAAAGCGGCGCAGGCCGTCCAGGGCCGCCTCCCGCAGGCGCGGCTGGAAGAAGAGGTCTCCGCAGGAGTAGCCCGTGATGCTCAGCTCCGGAAAGACGACGGCAGCAGCTTTCTGTTCCGCAGCCTTCCGGAATCCGTCCATGAGCTGGTCGACGTTGTAATCCACATCAGCCACGCGGAGCTGGGGGACGGCGGAGGCAAGTCTGTAATATCCGAACATGGGCGGCGCAGTCTGGAAAATGGAGCCCGCAGATGGTCGTTTTCCCGTAATCAGGACGCAATCCGGGAGAAGCGGGCCTGATCCGGATACTAAAAGCTCGTGAAAGACTTGTAAAGCCATCAGTGGGGACTGCATCCCGCCCGTCTGCCGGGAGGATGAGGAAGCGGCAGGAAAAGGTATTCGCCCGGCTGCCTTCAACGGGCCGGGCGGCGGGAGCGGCCCTTATGCTTTTTTCCTGAAATCCTGCGGTGCGGCGGCTTTTCATGCTCCGGGAACAGCATTGAAGCTGGAAAAACGGGAGAAAAGGAGTAAACCATCTCACAAAGCCCGATGAATAATACTGACCGATTTACCGGAAAAGCCGGGGCCTACGTTCAGGGCAGGCCCGGTTATCCCGCCGCCGTTGTTGAGCTTCTGACGCGGGAAACCCGCCGGGAGAATCCCCGAATGGCGGATATAGGTTCCGGAACAGGCATCCTGTCCCGCGCCATGCTGGAGCATGGCTGGACCGTGTACGGCGTGGAGCCTAACGATGACATGCGGAGGGAGGCGGAGAAGGTGCTGAAGGGTTTCCACCGCTTTCATTCCGTGCTGGGAACGGCGGAGCATACCCTGCTTCCCGGCGCTTCCGTGGACCTGGTAACGGCGGCGCAGGCGTTCCACTGGTTTGACGCCGCCGCGTTCAAGCGGGAATGCCGCCGTATTCTGGCCGCGGAGGGCAGGATAGCCCTGATCTGGAATTCCAGGGTGGAAGACGGCCCCATTGTCCTGGAGGAAGGGAACATCCATCGTCTTTACTGCCCGCGTTTTTATGGATTCAGCGGGGGCCTGGCCGACTTGACGGATAGAATCGGCGAGTTTTTCGACCACCGCTTCCGGGTATTCCGCTTTCCTAATGATCTGTCCTATACGCGGGACCAGTATCTCCGCCGCATGATGTCCGCCTCCTATGCCCTGACGGAAAAGGATGAGGGCCATTCCCCCTGGCTGGACGCCCTTAACGGGCTGTTTGACCGGTTTGAGACGGGAGGCCGTGTTACGGTTCCGAATGAAACCGTGGTGTATTTGGGGGCCTGCTGAGGACGCACCATTCATGCACTGCATCCGGAAAAGGATGTTCACGCGTTCCTTTGTCGGTTGTTTCCTTGGCCTCCATCCAGTGCGATGTTCTTCCGGCAGAAGCCCGGAACCGCAATGGCCCTTCTGCCGGAATATCCCGGAAATGTCCGGCAATGAAAAAAGGAAAGCTTTCTTTCAGTTCATGGATTGAAAGATGATGGCGGCAAGGACGGCGATGATTGCCAGAACAACAATGATGGTGGGAATATAGCGGGTTTTGTTCACGTCAAGAGTCCACTCCCTGTTGAGGCGGGAAAGATCCTCCCCTGCCGCGTAGCGGGAGAAAAGGTCATGGAGCTGGGAGTAATCCAGGGCTTTGGGAGCCATGTAAAGTTCCCTGTTCTTCCCGTTGACGAACGAGATTTCGCAATGGTAGTTTTCCGGACCGTTGCATGTGGCCTGGAGGAACTCGTCTCCGCGGCTGCAGATGATGAAGGCCTCCGTATCGTTTTTGATGCCGGAAAGGGCTTTCTCCTGTGTTTCGCAGGGATCTCCGGAGAGCTCCCAGACGATGGGAGGAAGGGATGAATGAAGGCTCATAATAGAAACGGTAGAGGAAGATTTCTCCTGCCGCCAGTATAAAAGAACTTCCTGCTTCATTCTTGAGAAGAGAACGGACCCTTGCATGATGCTCCGGAGGGTGACGAGCGCCCTGGCGGGGTACGGCATTCAACGATTGTCTTTCCGCGCCAATTCCGGGCCTGAATGTTTCTTCCGGGCACGTGTCGTCCGGATTTCTACGGCCCCGCATTGATATTTGCTTTTCCGACTCCGGAAAAATCATCCCGGGATGCAGACATGGCTTCTTCTCTCACGTTATTCTTGCTTTATCCCGGCGGGCCTGCCGTGCTACGATGGCTCACCGCCATGACGCAGCAGCCTTTTTCCCAAGAACCTTTTATGGTTTCCGGATTGCATGGGGACCAGATTCTGGGCGCCCGCAGCAATCAGCAGGATTCCTTTTCCATCCTGGCCGGGGATGACGCCCTGGTGCTGGTCCTGGCGGACGGCATGGGGGGCTATACCGGAGGGGAGCTGGCCAGCCGCGCGGCTATAGAAGGTTTTTCCCAGGCGTTTGAGCGGGAAAACCGGTCTCCCGGCAAGAGGATGAAAGACGCAGTGACCGCCGCCAATGAACAGGTGCGTACGGTCCGGAAGAAGAGGGGGAAGGATGACGAGATGGGCACGACGCTGGTAGCGGCCTGGATAGGGCCGGAAGGGCTGCGCTGGGTCAGCGTGGGAGATTCCCTTCTGCTGCTCATCCGGGAGGAAAAAATGTTTCTGCTTAATGACCTGCACCAGTATTCCGCGGAGCTGGAACGCATGGCGGATGAAGGTTCCATCAGCCGGGAGGAGGCCTTGAGCCATCCTTCCCGCCATTCCCTGACCTCCGCCCTGATGGGGAGGGAAGTGCCTTTGGTGGATCTGCGGGAAGAGTGCTTCCCTCTGGTTCCCGGGGACCGCCTTCTGGTCGCCAGCGACGGAGTGGGGCCTTATCTGGACTCCCTGGGCCCGGCGGGGATGCGGTACTTGTCCATGCTGTCCGCGGAGGAATTGGTGCGGTCCGTGCTGGAAGGCATCAACCGTGACGGCGCGCCCAACCAGGATAACGCCACGCTGATCTGTGCGGAAATAGCGGAAGCGTGATTCTCCGGAGGCGGTGTGGCTGAAAAGGGGCCGGAAACAGGCGCTGGTTGAATTTCACATCCCTCCTCCGGCCCGGACGGATAATTAAATGCCCCGCATGCAGGAGACGCATGCGGGGCATTCCTTTTAAATGGCTGGAGCCATCCGCGTTCAGGAATGATATTCCTGGAGGGAGCGGGGGGATACCTTCACATGCTGGGCGGAACGGATGCCCTCCACCGTGGCTCTGGCGGCGGCGATGGTGGTCATGTACGGAATCTTCTTCTGGATGGACTGCATGCGGATGAAGGAGTCGTCAATCATGCTGGTGCGGTCCACCGGAGTATTGATGATCAGGTCAATCTGCTTGTTGGTGATCATGTCGCCCAGGTTCGGGCGGCCTTCATGCAGCTTGTTGACCACTTCCGTTTCCACGCCCTGGCCGCGCAGGTATTCCGCGGTGCCTCCGGTGGAGACGATCTTGAAGCCCAGGGAGATGAGGTCCCGGGCGATGGATTCAATGAACTTCTTGTCGCGGTCGGAAACGGTGACGAGCACCTTGCCGGAGGTGGGCAGGATGCAGCCTGCGGCTTCCTGGGCCTTGTAGTAGGCCATGCCGAAGTTGTCCGCAATGCCCATGACTTCACCCGTGGCGCGCATTTCCGGTCCCAGGACGGGGTCCACTTCCGGGAACATGTTGAACGGGAAGACGGCTTCCTTCACGCCGATAAAGCGGCAGGCGCGCGGCTTCAGCCCCAGGTCCTTGAGCTTCTTGCCCAGCATGATTTCCGTGGCGTGGCGCGCCATGGAAATGCCCGTCACCTTGGAGACGATGGGCACCGTACGGGAGGCGCGGGGATTGGCTTCAATGATGTACACCTCGTCATCGCAGATGGCGAACTGCACGTTCAGGATGCCCTTCACCTGGAAATCCTTGGCGATCTTGGCGGCGTGTTCCTCAATGGTACGGACGTGCTTGGGGGCGATCGTCACGGGAGGAATGGCGCAGGCGGAGTCTCCAGAATGGATGCCCGCCAGTTCAATGTGTTCCATGACCGTGGCTACAAAGGTGTCCGTGCCGTCGGCCAGCGCGTCCACTTCCGCTTCAATGGCGTTGTCCAGGAAGCGGTCGATCAGCATGGGGTATTCCGGGCTGACCTGGATGGCCTCCACGCCGTAGCGCTTCAGGTTTTCTTCATCGTAAATGACTTCCATGCCTCGGCCGCCCAGCACGAAGGAGGGTCGCACCATGACCGGGTAGCCGATCCGGCGGCCCAGTTCCACGGCTTCCTCCAGGGAACGGGCGGTGCCGCTTTCCGGCTGGCGGATGTTCAGGGCGATCATGCGTTCGCGGAAATATTCTCGGTCTTCCGCCAGGCGGATGCCTTCCGGCTGGGTGCCCATGATCTTCACGCCGGCATCCTTGAGGGCCTGGGCGATGTTGAGCGGGGTCTGGCCGCCGAACTGGACGATGACGCCTTCCGGCTTTTCCTTCTCGTAAATAGCCAGCACGTCTTCCACGGTCACGGGCTCAAAGTAAAGCTTGTTGGCCGTGTCAAAGTCCGTGGAGACCGTTTCCGGGTTGCAGTTCACCATGATGGATTCATACCCGTTGTCGCGCAGGGTGAAGGCGGCATGCACGCAGGTATAGTCAAACTCGATGCCCTGGCCGATGCGGTTGGGACCGCCGCCCAGGATCATGATCTTCTTCTTGTCGTTCACGGGCACTTCATCCTTCGCGCCGCTGTAGGTGGAATAGTAGTATTCCGCATGTTCCACGCCGCTGACGGGCACGATGCGGTAAGTGGCCGTGATGCCGTTTTCCTGGCGGCGGGTGCGGACGGCCTTTTCAGACACGTCAAAAATCTGGGCCAGATACTTGTCGGAGAAGCCCATCTTCTTGGCCTGGCGCAGGGTTTCCGCGGGAAGGGAATTCCAGGCCTGCCCGTCCAGGGAGAAGTCAAAGTCCGCAAGCTCCTTCATTTGTTCAATGAAGTAGGGAGTGATGCGGGTCAGCTTCACGATTTCCTCCACGGTCACGCCGCGGCGCAGGAGTTCGTAAATCTGGAAGAAGCGTTCGCTGTTGCCGTACGTGATCTTTTCACGCAGTTCCGGCGTAGTGAGGGCTTCCAGCTTCTTCACGCGGCCCAGCCCGGCACGGCCGATTTCCAGGGAGCGCACGGCCTTCTGGAAGGCTTCCTTGAAGTTCTGGCCGATGCTCATCACTTCACCCACGGCCTTCATCTGGGTGCCCAGCTTGTCGGAGGCCTTCGGGAACTTTTCAAAGGCCCAGCGGGCGAATTTGACGACTACGTAGTCGCCGTAAGGCTCGTATTTTTCCAGGGAACCCTTGCGCCAGTAGGGCAGCTCGTCCATCGTGATGCCGGAGGCCAGCTTGGTGGATACGGAGGCGATGGGGAAGCCGGTGGCCTTGGAGGCCAGGGCGGAGGAGCGGGACGTGCGGGGATTGATTTCAATGACGATGATGCGGTTGTCCTCCCGGTTGTGCGCGAACTGCACGTTCGTGCCGCCCGTGACGCCAATGGCGTCTAGAATGCGGTAGGAGTAGTCCTGAAGCCTGTCCTGCACGTCCTGCGGAACGGTCAGCATGGGGGCCACGCAGAAGCTGTCCCCGGTGTGCACGCCCATGGGGTCCACGTTTTCAATGAAGCAGACGGTGATCTTCTGGCCCTTGGCGTCGCGCACGACTTCCAGTTCCAGTTCTTCCCACCCCAGCACGCATTCCTCCACCAGCACCTGGTTGATCAGGGAGGCGGCCAGGCCGCGGGGAACCACCTGGCGCAGCTCCTCCACGTTGTACACGATGCCGCCGCCCGTGCCGCCCATGGTATAGGCGGGGCGCAGCACCACGGGGTAGCCCAGCTCGGCGGCCACCTTTTCCGCTTCCTCCACGGAATAGATGGGTTCGGACTTGGCCACCGGCACGCCGATCTTGTCCATGGTCTCCTTGAAAATGATGCGGTCTTCACCGCGGGCGATGGCTTCCAGGTCCACGCCGATGACTTCCACGTTGTACTGCTTCAGGATGCCTTCCTCATTCAGCTTGGAGGCCAGGTTCAGGGCCGTCTGGCCGCCGAGGTTGGGCAGCAGGGCATCCGGGCGTTCCTTTTCAATCACGGCCGTGATGCGGTCCACGGTCAGGGGCTCAATGTAGGTGTGGTCCGCCATGCCGGGGTCCGTCATGATGGTGGCGGGGTTGGAGTTCACCAGAACGACGTCGTAGCCTTCAGCGCGCAGGGCCTTGCAGGCCTGGGTGCCGGAGTAGTCGAACTCGCAGGCCTGGCCGATGATGATGGGGCCTGAGCCGATGATGAGGATTTTGCGGATGTCTTCGCGTTTTGCCATGGTATGATGCCTCTATGTGGTCCGTGGTGGTTAAAAATAAATACCGGAAACAAGGTCCGCCCAAGGTGCGTTGCCTCTCCGCTCCGCATACCCGGCGCGTGACCTGACGCACAGTAAGGGACGTTCTGCGATAAGTCCAGACAAAACAACAGGAATTCCGGGGAAAAGGCTATGGCCTTTTTCCCTTTCCGTACAGCGTTGCGCGCGCAATCCGCCCTTGATATTTTCCGCCGCCCGTATACCCTGTGGGACAAGGATGAGGAATGCCCTGATATTGATTTGCTGCCTCGGGCTGCTGTGGCCCGCAGCCGTGACGGCGGCGGAACGCGCCCCCGCGGGCCGGGGTGCGGCCATGACTCCGGGTGAGGCCGCATGGTACCAGTCCCTGCGCGCCGGACTTTCCCAATTCCGGAAGGGAGGAGGCTACAAGACCAACAGGCAGGCCATGGAAGCCCTGGCGGAGAAAACCTGCCGCTGGGACCCCCGCACACGCCGCCCCGTCTTCCTTCTCCGGGAGGCCACCCCTTCCTTCTGCTCCTCCGCCTGCTACCTGCTCCTTTTAAAATCCCTGCAATTATGGGACGCCGCCCAGCCGCAGCCCGTTATTTCCGAGCGTGCGTGGCTGGCCCTCATTCCCCGCCTGGGCCAGCATGACGGCGAAGGGCCGTGGGGCTGGGCGAACGCCAACGGTCCCGGTCTGGCCGTGCTGGTGCACAGGCTGGGGGCCGGCATCAACTTTGAAGACTGGCGGAAGGCCCGCCCCGGAGACTTCATGAAGATATTCTGGACGGACCACATCGGCCGCCGGGAATCCGGCCATCTCACTGTTCTGCTGAAGGACGGCGGGGACACGGTCACCTTCTGGTCCTCCAACATGCCGGACGGCTACGGAGCCAAGACGGTGCCCAAATCCCAAATCAGGCGCGTCATCTTCACGCGCATCACCAGGCCGGAGCGGTTCAATCTGGCTCCGGCGGTAGGAAGCCATCCGTGGCTCTCCTCCCTGCTCCGTCAGGAGGTGGGCATCAAGGAGGTGCGCAGATACTCCGGCATGCAGAACCCCTGACCTCCTCCCGCCGTGAAGAAATGCTCCTTCCCTCCCTCCGTCACGCCGGAATGCTCCGTGCTGGTGCTCGGCTCCCTGCCGGGGGATGAATCCCTGCGGCAGGCCCAGTATTACGCCCATCCGCGCAACGCCTTCTGGAAAATCATGGGAACCCTGCTGGATTTTGACCCCTCCTTGCCGTATGGGGAACGCCTGTCCCTGCTCAACCGGGGCGGGGTGGGGCTGTGGGACGTGGTGGCCTCCGGCGTCAGGCCCGGCAGCCTGGACCAGCACATCTCCCAGGAACAGCCCAATGACATTGCCGCCCTGCTGGAATGTTTCCCCGGCATCGGCACCGTCTGCTGCAACGGCACCGCCTCCCATAAATACCTCAAGCGGTATTTTCCGGAACTATTCCTCCGGGAAACCCCTGCCATCATCCAGATGCCCTCCACCAGCCCGGCGGCGGCGCGGCTGACGTATGAGCAGAAATTCCGCGCCTATGAGGAAGTTCTTCTCCCCCGCCTCCGGCAGGGAGGGGAAAAAGGCTGAGCTCCCGCGCCTTACTTGCCGTCTAATTCCCTGGAGGTTTTGGCCCCCGCTTCTTTCAGGATGCGCGCCAGGCTGCTCTTTCCGGTGGCGATGGCGCGGTCCAGGGGGGTGGCCCCGCCCCTGGCGCGGAAATTCACGTCCGCCTTGTGCTCAATCAACAATTTGGCGGTGGCGTTTATGGAATTTTCCTGAAGGCCGGAAACGTCCGCGAGCACCCACAGGGCCGTTTCCGAATTGGCCGGCTTGTAATGGCCTAGCCGCGACTTGCCGTTGGGTTTATTGGGGTCCGCGCCGTTTTCCAGCAGGAACCTGACGCTCTCCTCATTCCCGTACCTGGCGGCGGAAATCAGCAGCGTTTTGCCGTCATTGCACACGTAATCCGGGTCCGCCCCGTGTTCCAGCAGATAGGCTGCCTGCGGAGCCCTGGGATTGAAATAATGCCTGGAAAGAAGGGAGGAAGAAGCGTTTTTATACTCGTCGGACCGGCCAATTTCCAGATTGACGTCCGCCCCGTTGGCAATCAGGAGGTCCGCCAATTCAAAAAACTGCATGTCCATCGCCAGGGCCAGCGCGCAGGAATTATCCCCCCTGATGCCCTCCCCCTGGTAATTCACGTCCGCCCCGGCGCGGATGAAAGCGCTGACTTTGGAAAGCTCCGGCTTCGTTCCCTCTTCCGGCAGCTTGTCATACTTCCTCTTGCCGTTGATGGTGACAGAGGTGGTTGTGCTCTCCCGCGCGGGCCTGTAATCCTTCAGCTTGTACAGGTATTCATACAATTCCAGCCCCTTCTTCTCCCGGGTGGCGCGGTCGGCGGAGGGGTCCACGGGCAGCGGAGCCTTTTTGGGAATCAGGCGCAGGGAGCGTTCCGCCGTGCGGTGCCCCTGCCTGGCCGCCTTGGAAAACCAGAATTTGGCCTGGGAGGGATTGCGCTTGACGCCGTCTCCCTTCAGGAAGCAGAGGCCCAGACGGTACTGGGATTCTGCATTCCCTTCCTTCGCTTCCAGGTAGATGCGCCTCCCTTCTTCCGGGGTGACGGCGCGGACGGCGGGCGAACAGCCGAGGAAGACGGCGGCTGACAACAGCAGACGGGAGTAGTAGGTCATAGTGGGGTAGGGGGGGATGGGGGAGCCTTCATTCAGGAAGACCCGACGGCGGCCAGCAGGTGGACGTCCAGCGCCAGGGCTTCATGAATGTTGAAATTCAAATCGTCGCGGAGCCTGTTGAGGGCTTCCATGCGCTTCAGCAATTCGTTCACGGGCATCTGTGCGGCCAGCGTGCGCACTTCCGGATGAATCGGCGTGACCTCCGGAGCGCCGGAGGCGATCAGGGCCGCCTGGCCGAACCAGCTGATGAGCAATTCCAGGGCCTGGTTGCGCTGTTCCAGGTACTCCGTCTCTATCTGGGCGGTGTTCGCGTCCTTGTTGCGGGACTCCCAGTCGGAGGTATCCGTGCCCTGGGCGGCTTCCTTCGCTTCATCCTTCAGGGCCTGGTTCAGGTTTTTGGTGATGGCGGCCTTGGCCTCCGTCATGACGTCCACGAACTTGCTGCGGAAGGCCAGCGCGGCCAGGTCATTGTCCAGATTGCGGCAGGTCTCCAGCCAGTGGGGCAGCAGGGCCTCCTGGATGGGGGTGAGCCTGAACTCCGCGGATTGCAGCAGGTTGACGCGCACGCATCGGGAAATAATGGTCTGGAGAAGCTGGTCCGGCTGGGAGGTGGACAGAATGAGCAGGCACTGGCTGGGCGGCTCCTCCAGGGTTTTCAGGAAGGCGTTGGCGGCCTCGTCATTCATGCGCTCCGCATCCATGAACACGGCTATCTTCCATTTTCCCTCCGCCGCGCGCTGCTGGAGGAAAGGTTCCACCGCGCGGATGTCATCCCGCAGGATGCGGCGCGACTTGGACTTGGGGCGCACCAGGCGGCAATACTCGTCCCGCACGCCGTCCAGGTGGTCCGCCCGGATGCCGTTCATCAGCTCCAGCAATTGAAGGATCAGGCGGGAGGCTCCCTGGTGCTCGTCTCCCACAATGAGCAGGGCATGGGGAAGCCGGTTGCGGGAGAAGGCGGTGCGGAGCAGGTCGAACGCTTGGGATGCCGTGAATGCCATACGCTCCCTATGAAAACATTTCGTTGCGTCAGGGCAACAGAAAAGATTGGTATATGTCGGATATTTCATGTACTAAGGGGGCCGGTTATGGAACAAAACGACATCTCATCCCGGATTGTCTTTGCCGACCGCGGCAAGGTGAATGTGGAAAAAGGCGTGGAATTCGCCCCCAAATTTGACCAGAACGGCCTGATTCCGGCCCTCGCCATGGACCACGTTACCCATGAACCGCTGATGCTGGCCTACATGAACGCGGAATCCCTGCGCATGACCATGGAGCTGGGGGAAGCCGTTTACTACTCCCGCAGCCGCCAGGAAATCTGGCACAAGGGCGCGACCAGCGGCCACGTGCAGAAGGTGAAGCAAATCCTGATTGACTGTGACCAGGATGCCCTGATCGTGCTGGTGGACCAGTGCGGCGCCGGAGCCTGCCATACCGGGCACCACTCCTGCTTCTACCGTTCCGTGCCCTTCGGCGAGGAACTGAAGGCGCAGCCGCAGGGGCAACCCGTCACGCTGCGCGAAGCCGACGGAGGCGTTGTTTTTGACGCCGAGGCCGTGTACGGCAAGGGCCATTAACTCTTTTTTGCGCGTCAATCTGCGTTCACCGGGTTGACGCGCCCTCTTTTTCTGCTGTAAAGTCATGAATGTGAAAAAGCTGCTTGTCATGATGGCCGCCGTCTCCGGAACGCTGGTGCTGTGCCAGTGCTCTTCGGAAGCGCCTCCGCCCCCCGGAACCGTCCGCATGGTGGACCAGCAGGCCATCGCCCTGATGCAGGAAGCCAGGGCGAAGGAAGCGAAAAACGACCTGTCCGGCGCCATCAAGAAATACAAGCGCGTGGTGGAAAAGCACCCCCTTTCCAAGGAAGCGCCGCAGGCCCGGTTCAGAATGGCGGAACTCTATGAAGCCCGCAAGGAACCTGCGGATGCCTTTGACCAGTACCAGAAGCTCATTGACCGCCACCCGGACAGTCCGCTGTACAAGCAGGCCATGGAACGGCAGAAGGAAATGGCCTTCGGCGCGGCGAGCGGCGCGCTGACCAACCGCGTGCTATGGATGTTTGACGTCAGGATGGACCCCAAGAACGTTACGGAATGGCTGAACCACGTGCGCGACAACGCCCCGTACGCACCCACCGCCCCGCAGGCCATGAACGTGCTGGGCAGCTACCTGGCCGCCCGCGGCCGGATGAAGGAGGCCATTGAAGCATACCAGAACCTGGTGGACAACCACCCGCACTCTCCGCTGGCCCCCACGGCCCAGCTCCAGATAGCCACCCTGTACCGCCAGGCCGCCGCGGACGGCGACCGCAACCACGTCAATGTGGCCCGCGCCCAGGAAGCGTATGAAGACTACCTCCAGCGCTACCCCAACAGCGCCCGCGCCGGAGCCGCCCGCTCCGACCTGGCCGCCATGAAGCGTGAGCTGGTGGCCCAGCAGCTGGAAGTGGCGGAATACTACCTGACCAAGATGAAAGACACCGATGCGGCCATCTTCTGCTACCAGGAAGTGGCCTCCAAGGGCAGCGTCAATCCCGCCGCCGCCGCCAAGGCGAAGGCACGCCTGAAAAAACTGGGCGTCACCAGCAGATAACAGGAACTCTACGTCCGCATGAACCGTATCCGGAACGTCTTCAAACTTCTTCTGCCCGTTCTGTGCCTGCTGGCCGGTTCCTGCGGCTACCAGCTCGGCGGCACCAAGCCGCCCAAGCTGGAATTTGCGCAGACTGTCAAGGTCTGCCTCTTTGCCAACAACTCCCTGGAACCCCGCGCCGCCACGCTGGTGACCGGCGCGCTGGCGGATGAACTGCAGCGGGACGGCACCTACCGGCTCAGCACCGGTGCGGATGCGGATATCCGGGTGGAAGGAGAAGTGTACTCCATCACCTTCGACCAGTTGCGTTCCAGCCGGGAAGACACCTACAAAAGTACGGAGCTGGGCCTGCGCCTGGCCGTCAAGTACCGGGTGGTGGACGCCAGAACGCAGAAAGTCCTGTATGCCAGCTCTGCGGAGGAAGTGGGCCAATTCTTTGACCTGGGCAACATCCAGACGGCCCGGACCAACGCCCTCTCCTATGCGGCGCGGCTGGTAGCCACCTCCATTGCGGAAACCCTCACCAACGGCTAGACCTGTCCGGCTCCGGAAAATTTGTGCTTATGGCGGAAGTGGAATACAGCGTTTACTTCGTTCCGGTGCCGATCGGCAACCGGGCGGACGTCACCCTGCGGGCGCTGGACGTGCTGCGCAAGGTGGACGTCATTGCGTGTGAAGACACCCGCCATTCCGGACTTCTGCTCTCCCACTATGAAATCCGCAAGCCCCTGATGAGCATGCACGACCACAACGAGCAATCCCGCGCCGGGGAAATTGCCGCCCGTGCCGCCGGCGGGGAAAGCTTTGCCGTGATCAGTGATGCGGGCATGCCGGGCGTGAGCGATCCGGGCTACCGCCTCATTCAGACGCTCAAGGAAAAGGAAGTAAGCTTCACCGTGCTTCCCGGACCGTCTGCCGTGGTGACGGCCCTGGTGGGGTCCGGACTGCCTACGGACGCCTTCTTCTTCGGCGGCTTTCTGCCCGTCAAATCCGGCAGGAAGGGCTCCATGCTCCAGGCGGCGGTGGAAGCTTCCCATACCAGTATCTTTTATGAATCACCCCACCGCATCGTCAAAACCGTGCAGGCGCTGGCGGCGCTGGACCCGGACGTTCCCGTCTGCGTAGCCAGGGAACTGACCAAAACCTTTGAAACCTACCACCGCGGCCCGGCTTCCCGGCTGGCGGCGGAATTTGCGGAACGTGCCCCCAAGGGGGAAATCGTGCTGCTGGTGGGCGGCGTAAATGCGCCGCGGGCCGTCAATTAATGAGCCAAAGGCATTAATAACGCACCGTCACCTTGACCGGGCGGTGGTCGGAAGCGGCAGGCTCTTCAATCACCCTGCGTTCCGCCACCTTGAACGCCTCCGCCTTTCTCCCCCTGTACATCCAGATGTAATCAATGCATTCCGCCGGTTGATCGGCAGGGAACGTTTTTTGGGAAAAATCGCTCAGCGGAATGAAATGCTTCTTCATCCGGGCTATCGGTTCCGAGCCTGGCGTCAAATTAAAATCTCCCGCAATGAAAAAGGGCTTCCTGCACTCCGCGGCCAGAGCGGCAATCATGTCGATGGAAGCGTTGCTATCCTCCCGCGTCAGGGACAAATGCGTGACGCAAAAACAGTAATCCTTGAACTCGGCCATCAGCAGCACGCGCGCCTCCTCCCGGCCGGGCAAAGGAATTCGCTTCACGCTCAAAGGCTTCTCCCTGGATAAAAGGCCGACTCCATAGGAACCGCCCGAATAATCAATGGCCTTGGCGTACGTCCCCGTCAACTTTGTCCTTACGGCCAATTCCTGCAAAGTGTCCCTGCCGCCGCTCCTTTTTGTCTTGCTGTCCAGTTCCTGAAGGGCCGCGACATCCGGTTTTGCCTCCGCAATCACCCGCGCCGTACGGTCATAATCCCGCTTGCCGTCCATGCCGGTACCGTTCTTTACGTTGTAACTCATGAACGTGGCTTCCCCGCCCCACAGGGAAAAAGGAGCCAGAAGAACCGCCGCGGCTGCGCATGGACTGAAAATGACCGGATTCATACCTGCAAAAATGGAATTTAGGGCCTGTTGTTCCGAACGGCCCGGATTACAGATAATACGCATGCCTTTCCCCCGTTTCTTGCAGAGCCTCTTTCCTTCCTCCGGGTGAGTAAATCCCGTGGATGGGCGAATCAACAACACATCTCCCGCTCCGGGAAATTTCCTCATCCGGTTTCCGGACACCCGCCTTTTATACCCTTTCCGCCCCATACTGCCGGAAAATGACGCAGGTCTTATCAACTTGACGCCTGGAAGTGTGTCATGATAGTATTCTATCATCATGCTGGAGGATAGGAGATCACGTTCCTCGCGCAAGACACCGGATTTGGTGACTGATGAGCTTATTATCATTCTTCATGAGGCGGGCATGCTGGAATTCAATGACATCTTCCAGCGTACCGTTATCGTGATGAAGCAAAAGCACATGTCCCTGGGCGGTGAGGAAATCCTGCGGCTGCGGATTTATGAAAAGCTCCAGGGCCTCGTGAGCGCCGGCGGCCTGGTGAAAAAAGGCCGCGAATACACGGCGCAGCCCAAGCTGATTACATTGAAATCGGAAACGTTCCCGGACACACGGTTGTGATTTTAAAAGAAATGGGCAGGATGGGCCGGATTTTACTCCATGCCTCCCATCCTGTCCATGAACCCAATGTGTGGTTTAGCGTCTCAACTTCTTAGAAATTGGTGCGGAAGGCAATGTTGTAGCTCCAGCCGGTGAAGCCTTTCTGCTTGCTGGCGTCCGTGCCGTTGGAATGGGCGTATTCAACGCCCGCCATGATCTTGGCCATGTTCGGGTTGCATTCGAAAATGTAGTAGTTGACGCCCAGGTACAGGGCCTGCATGCAGTCGGAAGTGCCGGAATAGGTAGAGTTCTGCGTATAGCGCTTTTCCCATTTCACGGCGTTGCTGCCCGCCGCCATCTGGTAGCGGACCACGCCTTCCCAGTTGGGGGTGAATTTGTAGGACGGCATGATGGTCACGCCGAAGACGTTTTCAGCCCCTGCCTTCATGCCAATGACGTTGAAGCCGGCCATCACTTCCGTCATCAGGGAGAAATCCCCCTGGGAGCCTTCCCAGGTCAGCGCCACCACGTCCTTGGCGCCGGTGCCCTGGTATTTGGATTTGAAGCCGTAGCCGGTGAGCTTTTCATACGCCTTGTTTTGTGCGTCGTCGCCCCAGTTGGTGAAGTTATGGGCGTAATCCAGCCACAGGCGGCTTTTTTTCAGGAAAACGTCGTTGGACGTATCATAGCTGAGCGTGCCGGTGACGAAGCAGTTGTCCCGGGAGTTGAAGGCGGGTTCAATGCGGTTGTTGAACGTGCCGGTTCCGGTTCCTCCGTTGCCGTTCATCCAGATGCCCGCGGCCCAGCCGAGCTTGTCATTCTTGTCGGAATTGTTCACCTGGAACCCGTAGTTGGTTTCCGAGCGGAGTTGGTTGACCAGCATGGAGCGTTCAATGGTCAGGATGGCGGAGGAGGATGTGCGGTATTCCCCGGTGATGCGCGGCTTCATTTTGCCGATGGCGTAGGTGACGGGGCCCCTCTTGTATTCCAGATTCAGTTCATACAGGGAGTAGGTCAGGTCGGAGGTGTCCCAGGTATTGGTTTTCGCGTTGTAGCTTTCCAGACCGTCCATGCCGCCGATGTTCCAGACGTTGTTGAGCTTGAAGTTTTTCAGGAACTTCATGTTGAAGCCGGCGCGGAAGCGGCGCCATTCGTCGTTGAAGCGGCGGCCGTTGCCTTCCTTTTCACCCATCACGCGCCCTTCGCCGTTCGGGTCAATCCAGTCCAGTCCGTACTGCATGCGCAGGGAAACGTTGAATTCCTGGATGTAGGGATTCTTGTGATCCCGTTCCGCATTGAACCACTTGAAACGTTCGCCGAGCCATTTGCAGGTGGAAAAGCTGTCGCGGGCCAGCAGAACGTCTCCGGTGGATGCCGTGGAAGGCGTGGCGGCGGCAAAGGCGGCGGCTCCGAGAGTCATGATGCCGATGACGGGGAGAGTATAGGTTTTCATTTGTTTTCTATGGTTGGTGTGTGTCTGTGAGAAGGTCTTCCGGGGAAGGTTCTTCCTCACGGAGACGGCTTCTGTCTATCAAACCAGCCACAGGGCTGTCCAAGGCTTAAGGGTGACAAAATAGCCACCCGTCTCATTGAAGGTTACACGGTAATGCGGAGCCATGCTTTGGCGGCCAGGGCGTCCGCGGCGGCGGCCACTTCCGCCTTCCGCTTGCTGGCTCCATGGCCGGAACCGATGGCGTGTCCATGCCAGAAAACGCGGGAGTGAAAACGGTTTTCGGCGTCCCTCTGCCCTTTTTCTTCCGTTTCATAGGAAGGAGTTTCGGGCAGGATGTCCTGAAGAATGGCCTGGAGTTCCCCCTTGGGGTTGATTTCCTTGGGGTGGCTGGCCGCGGAGTCCAGCGCTTCATGAAGAACGCGCAGGGCCACGGCCTTGGCCGTTTCATAGTCGGAGTCCAGCGACATGGCCCCGAAGACGGATTCAAACGTGTTGGCGATGATGGAGTTTTTTCCCCGTCCTCCGGCCCGTTCCTCCCCTTTTCCCAGGGCAATGTATTTGTCCAGCCCTAGGATGAAGCCGTATTTGCCCAGATTGGCGCGGCTGACGGTGCGGGCGCGCAGTTGGGTCAGCTCCCCTTCCGGAGACTGGGGCATGTGGCGGTAAAGGTACTGTGTGACGGCAAGCTGTAAAATGGCGTCGCCCAGAAATTCCAGCCGTTCATATGTCCGGCGCGTTTCCGGCTTGCTGTCCGTGCTGGGGTGGGTGAGGGCCTGCACGAGCAGGTCCGGGTTTTTGAAACGGTAACCCAGCTTGTCTTCCAGCGCGGTATAGTTCATCCCGGAAATGCTAGGGCCGCCAATTCGGAAATGCAACTCCAAAGGAAGGGTGTTTCCGGCAGGGCGGGGCACGCCTTTTCCGCGTCATCCCAGCCGCTCCGCGGCTTTGACATATGGCTGGAGAGGTGTAGGATGGTACGCGAACGAACGTTAGAGACCGCGATGAAAAAGATTGATCCAAAGGAGATTCGGGATAACGCCATGCAGTTGATCGGGCACGACTGGATGCTGGTGACGGCTGGAACGCCGGAGCATTTCAATATGATGACGGCCAGCTGGGGCGGCCTGGGCTTCATGTGGAAGAAGCCCGTGGCATTCGTGGTTATCCGTCCCCAGCGCCATACCTTCGGCTTCATTGAGGCCGGGGAGGAGTTCACGCTTTCCTTCTTCAGCCATGAGTACCACAAGGCGCTGACTGTTTGCGGCACCACGAGCGGACGGGATACGGACAAGGTGGCCGCCTCCGGACTGACGCCGTATGCGACGGAGAACGGCAACGTGAGTTTTACGGAAGCGCGCCTGGTGCTGGAATGCCGCAAGCTTTATGCGGAGGCTCTCAATCCGGAAGCCTTTTTGGACAAGACCATTGTACCGGAGTGGTACGCCGCGCGGGATTTCCACAAGATGTACATCGTGGAGATTCTGAACGTTTGGGTGAAGGAATAACGTGCCGGAAATGCCGCCGGGGTGAATTCTTGTTTATCGTGATTCTCCTCAGTTTGTTTAGAGCGGTTTGAGCGTGGAATCCTCCAGCCGGAAGGACGGCAGGGGGCACGGGGTATCGTGCAGCCAGTCCAGATGGGTGGTGGTGATGAGGCTTTGCGCGTCCGCCGGGAGCGATTGCAGAAAGGCCACCCGGCGCGTGGGGTCCAGCTCCCCGAAGACGTCGTCAATCAGGTGGATGGGCGTATGCCCCGTTTCTTCCGTGAGCAGGGAGGATTGGGCCAGCTTCATGGAGATGGCGATGGTGCGCTGCTGCCCTTCAGAGGCGAACTGTGCGGCGCTCCTGCCGTTCAGCGTGATGTCCAGGTCGTCCCGGTGGGGGCCGTTCTGGGTTTGCCCGTACCGGATGTCCCGGTCCACGGCGGCGCACAGCCGTTCATACAGGTCCCCTTCCTCCGAGGCGCGGTAGGCCACGGCCACCTGTTCCTCCCGTCCGCCGATGCTGCGGTAGGCGAGGGTGATGTGGGGGGCCAGCAGCGTCAGCAGGCTGGCGCGCAGGCTTTTCAGTTCCGTGCCGTGCAGGGCCAGCTGGCGCGTGTAGGCGTCCAGCTGCAGCTTGTCCCTGTGCCTGTGCTTGAGCAGGTAGTTGCGCGTTTTCAGCGCCCTCCGGTAGCTGAACAGGGCCAGCCTGTAGCCGGGGTGCCACTGGCTGCCCAGAAAGTCCATGTATTTTCTGCGGGCGTCCGCTCCGGCCTGCACCAGGGAAAGATCGTCATTCCCCATCCATACCACGGGGTAGCTGTCCGCCAGATAGCTGCGCTGGTCCTTGCGCGGCTCTCCGTTGACGCGGAGGTCCGGAGCGTCCGGGGTCCACAAGATGCGCCGGGCCTGCCCCGGCAGCTCTCCGCGGATGCCGAAGGCCTGCTTTCCGTGAGCGGCCAGCGGGCCGGGCCGGGCGGTGCGCGGGGATTGCAGGCGCAGCAGGAAGCAGACGGCTTCCAGCAGGCTGGTTTTTCCCTGCGCGTTGTTTCCCAGGATGATGGCCCCCTGCTGCGGAATCTGCCAGGAGAAGCTTCCGTAGCAGCGGAAGTCCATTAATTTCAGCCTGGAGATCATGGGGCAGGGGAAGGAGGGATTATTCCGCAGGGAGGGCGCGGATGGCGTCCATGATCCTGTCCGTCAAATGCTGGTACGCCTCTTTTCCCCTGGCGTTAAGTTCCGCCGGAGTGAAGGGGATGGGATCCCCCACCGTGACCGTGACGGGGTGGAGTTTGGGGAAGCGGGCGCCGATGGGGAAGGCTTCATACGCTCCGCTGATGCGCAGGGGCTGCACGGGAACCTTCGTCTTGCTCAGAATGAGGCCGATGCCCCCCATGCCGTCGTGGATTTCACCGTCCGGAGTGCGGGAACCTTCCGGGAAGACGAGCACGCGCTTGCCGGATTTCAGCAGGCGGATGACGTGCTTGAGGCTGGCGGCGTCCGGGTTTTCCTGGTCGATCGGGATGGCCAGGCAGAGCGGAAGAGCCCATTTGAAGATGCCCTGGAACAGGGTCTTGCGGGCAAAGAAATAGATGCCGTCCTCATAGGAGATGCCCAGCATGGGCGGGTCCAGAAAGCTCTGGTGGTTGCTGACGATGAGCACGGGGCCGTCTTCAATGAGCTTTTCCCGGTTGACGACTTTCCAGGAAAAGAAGGCTTTGGAAATGCTTTTAAAGAGCGTGTAGAAAACCCAGTAGAAGGAGTTCATCTGGCGGAGAGTTTTTGTTGAATGTTGTCGGTAATGAAACGGACGACCTGGTCGATCGTCATGTCTGACGTATCCACCAGCAGGGCGTCCGGAGCCTGGGCCAGCGGGGCGGTGGCGCGGGAGGAGTCCTTGCGGTCCCGTTCCGCAATGGAGTCCGTCAGGCCTTCCGCGGCGCGGCGGGAGGCCCTCACTTCCTCGGAGGCGGTGACGAAGTACTTGAACGGCGTGTCCGGAAATACCACGGTGCCTATGTCCCTGCCTTCCATCACCACGGGTTCCCGGCGGTTGTATTCCCGCTGCCGTTCCACCAGCAGGGAGCGCACTTCCGGAATGGCCGCGATGGTGGAGACGTGGTCGTTAACCTGCGGGCGCGTGAGTTCTTCACCCAGCACGCGTTCCCCGCACAGGACCACGGAGCGGCTGCCGTCCTTTCCGAAGGAGAGGGGAACGGAGGACAGCGCTTCCAGCACGGCGGCCGTGTCCGCAGGGTCGATGCCCTGTTCCAGCATATACCAGGTGACGGCCCGGTACATGGCCCCGGTGTTGATGAACGTGTAGCCGAGGCGGTCCGCGATGAGCTTGGCGACGGTGGATTTTCCGGATGCGGCGGGACCGTCAATGGCGATGGCTGGATGCATGAGTGTCTTCTATGTTGGAAATGGGGGCTAAAGCCGCTTGGATTGTAGCTTTGCGCCCCGTGGAAATCAAGACTGCGTTCCGGCGGCCCGTGCAAAAAGAGTTTCACTTTTTCCTGTAAATCCGTTATACAGCGGGGCATGGCCCAACTCAAACACCCGAAGATGGTGGACATCAGAGACATTTTGGATGAGAATACGCGCCTTCCCGCCCTGGTGGCCGCGTCCGCCGAAAAGTTGCTGGGCCTGGAACGCTTGAACAAGGCGTACGACAAGATCGTGCGCGACAAGGAATCCGGTTCTCCGGAGAATTTCTTCCAGCTTGCTTCCAGACATTTGAACCTGAAGCTGCAACTGCGCCCGGGGGATCTGGAAAATATCCCCAAGAAAGGGCCGGTGGTCGTGGTCGCCAACCATCCGCACGGCCTGTCGGACGGCATCATGTTCGGAGAGCTGCTCACCCGCGTGAGGGAGGACGTCCGCATTCTGGCGAACGAACAGCTTTCCCTGTGCCAGGAGTTGGAACCCTGGCTGATCAAGGTGGACGTGTACGAGGATGAGAACGCCAAGCGCAAGAATCTCTCCGGCATGCGCAAGATGATCTCCTGGCTGCGGAAGGGCGGCGTCCTGGGCATTTTCCCCGCCGGCACGGCCTCCAGCTTTTCCCTGGCCCACAAGAGGGTGACGGACGATCCCTGGAACGCGAACATCGCCGCCATCATCCGCATGACGAAGGCGACGGTGGTTCCCGTGCATTTTCCGGGGCGCAACAGCCTGCTGTTCCAGGGCGTTTCCCTCATCAACCGCAAGGCGCGAGTGGCTTTCCTTCCCCGTGAAGTGGGGCGTGACGGGCGCCGTACGCACCGCATCGTGGTGGGCAAGCCCATTCCGTTCAGCCAGCTTGGGCAGTATGATTCCGATGAAGCCATGGTTTCCCATCTGCGCCTGCGCACCTACCTGCTGGGCAAGAGTTATGAAAAGAGCCGCCGTCCCCATGTGCACAGGAAGGACCGGAAGGCGAAGATGGCCGCACTGATTCCGCCCGTTTCCGTGCAGGACATGCAGGCGGAGATTGACGCACTGCCCGCGGAATGCCTGCATGCCCGCCAGGAGAACGGAGACTGGGACGTGTACGTGGCGGACGCCCTGCAAATCCCCAATATCCTGATTGAAATAGGGCGCTTGAGGGAATACACCTTCCGCCAGGTGGGGGAGGGCTCCGGCAAGGCGTGCGACCTGGACACGTACGACAACCATTACAAGCACCTGTTCCTGTGGGACAGGACCCACCGGAAGATTGCAGGGGCCTACCGTATGGGGGAGACGGACAAGATCATCGCCCGCTACGGCGTGAAAGGGCTGTATAACGGGGAATATTTCTCCTTTACCCCCGCCGCCCTGAAGGTGCTGGACCGCTCCCTGGAAATGGGACGCGCCTTCATCGTGCCGGAATACCAGAAAAGGCCGCTGGCCCTCGGCTTCATCTGGGAGGGCATCGGCCAGTTCATGGCCCGCAACCACCATTACCGCTACCTGTTCGGCACGGTAAGCATCTCCCGTGATTACACCAACCTTTCCCGTGCCCTCATCGTCTCCTACCTGAAGGCGCATGAAATGGACTCCGTGCTGGTGCATGAGGTGAAAGCCTACAATCCGCCCCGCAAGGCGGACCTGAAAAGGTCGGAATCCTGTATCCTGCCCATTGGCCTGACGGACGCCCAGGGGCTCTCCCAGCTCGTGGCGGACATTGAGGAGGACGGCAAGGGAATTCCCGTGCTGCTGCGCCAGTACCTGAAGCTGAACGGAAAAATCCTGTCCTTCAGCGTGGACAAGCATTTCGGCGATGTGCTGGACTGCCTGATCCTGGTGGACATTTTCAAGTCTCCGGAGCGTTCCATCAAGCGCTACATGGGGAAGGACACGTACGAACAGCTGCTGCCCTACATGCAGCGGGAGAGGGAAGAGGAGAAGGCGGCGGAATAGTTCCGCAGGCGTTTTTTGCCGGTTTCCGGTCCGGTTTTTCCTTATCCGGCTAGTTGAAATGCCTGTAGCCTGACGGAAGGGCGGAGGAGGGTTCCGTCGTCATTTCCCCGATAACGGTGAAGGGCGTTTCCGGGAAATGCTCCGCGGCCAGCCGGGCAACCCGCTCCCGGTCGCCGGGACGGAACGTGACCAGCAGCTCGTAATCCTCCCCGTCTCCTGCGGCCTGCGCCGCGGTGAAGCCCGGGCGCACGGGAAGGAGTTCTGCATGAATGCGGAATCCCAGTCCGGAGGCCGCGGCCAGCCGTGGAAGGTCGGTTCCCAGACCGTCGGAAAGGTCCATCATGGCGGTGGCCAAGCCGGAGGCGGCCAGTACGCCGCCCTCCCTGACCCGTGGAATGAAGGAAAGATGGTGCCCCGTGGGAAAGCTGCCGCCGAGCACGCCCGTGACGGCGAGCAGGTCTCCCGCGCGCGCCGTGCTGCGCAGGACGGCTTTCCCTTCCGCAACCTCTCCGGTGAGGGCCACGCTGATGATGAGGCCGTCTTCCGGCAGGCCGGAGCTTTCCCCTCCGGCAATGCTGATGCCGAATTGCCGTGCCAGCCGTCCCATTCCCCGGTAAATTCCTTCCACCTGGGAGACGGGGCGGTCCGCATGCACGAACAGGGTCACCAGCGCGTGAAGCGGTGTGCCGCCCATGGCCGCTATGTCTGAGACGGCCCTAGCCAGTGCCTTCCTGCCGATCAGTTCGGGATCCGTTCCAGGCAGGAAGTGCATGCCTTCCACCACGCAGTCCGTTTTCAGGAGCAATTGACGGTTTCCGGAGCTCCGGGCCACGGCGCAATCGTCCCCCGGTCCCGTGACCAGGAAGGCGTTGGAGGGCATCAGGGGCAGGAGCCGGGCCACCAGCGCGTCCTCCCCCGTCTGCCGGATGGTGGGATCAGGTTCCATAGGGAAGGAGAACGCCGGGATACAGGATGTTGATGAGGGTGGCGGTGTTAAAAATGCAGTGGGCGATGATGGGCGTCCAGATGGAGCCCGTGTATTCGTACAGCAGCACCAGCATGGCCCCGAAGATTGCCAGCGGAATGAAGGGCACCAGGCTGACGTGGATGATGCCGAAGAGCAGGGACGTGGTGACCAGCGCAAACCAGGCGCCCGTGTACTTTTTCATGATTGGGTACAGGTAGCCGCGGAAGATGAGTTCCTCCACCAGCGGGGCCGCGATGGCGGCGCTGAAGCAGATGACCACAACCAGGGGAATATCGCTGGAATGCCGCAGCACGGAGACGATGGACTGCTCCGCCGGAGCGTGCGTGACCTGTTCAATCCACTGGAACAGGCCCGCCCTGTCCAGCAGGAAGTGGATGACCAGCACCAGCAGGTAGCCCGCCACGGGGGCATAAAGAAGGGCTTTCAGGGAATGTTTTTTCAGCCCCAGCGCCTCCATTCTGCCCGTGTGGAACATGCGCACCAGCAGGACGAAGGCCAGGATGAGGTTCAGGCAGGTGCCGTTGAAAATCTTGTAGCCGTCCAGCTCCATGTTTGTAGTGGTGGGCGGAGCGGAGGCTCCCGGAGGCGTGGCCGCAGCCATCAGGGCGCCCAGGCTGAAGTACAGGACGATGATGCCGCACATGGCGATGTCCAGCATGTCCAGATGGTCCACGGGGATGTGCCATTTCAGGGGGCGCTGGATGTTCGGCGCATGGGCCTGGCGGAAGATGCCCACCGCCACGGCGATGAACATGACGGCAATCAGGGCGGAGGAGAACAGGGTAATAAGCTGGTCCGTTAATTCATTCATGAAACAGGTATGCGTGGAATAGGCCGCCCTTCCGGAGCGCCACGCCGGAATAAGGACACCTGCTTCTTTAGTGAAAACACGGTGATTTTCCAGCAGAAAGTGAGCTATCGCCCCGTACTCCGCAAAAAAAATCATGAAGGAAGGGAATGAATACTTTTCAAAGAAAAGCGGGTATGCTACGTTTCCAACGGATTATTGCCATGAATATTCAACCCAAAATCACGCCTGTGCTGGACCCCGGCTTCGTGCCGGCCGTTCTTTGGAATCAAGCCTTTGAGGCCAAAGCCGCCGCCGATCCCGCTTCTCATCAAGTGGACATCGCTCTGACCCGCAATGACGGGACCTGCTTCCGCTGGTCCGGCAAGCTCCTTCCCCACACCGGAGAAAACGTTGCCCTGAATGAGACCTATGTGGAACGCATCGTGAAATTCCTGCTGTGGCAGAAGGGCGGCAATATCATCCTCGTCGCCGGGGATGACGCTATTGCGGACATGCTGGCCTCCCGCTACTGCAAGGGCGGCGCCCGCGAATTCGACTGGGATTTCATCGGCAAGAAGATTTACGGCTCCCCCATTGAAGTGAAGAAGGTGTCCGTGGAAGAACTGCCTGAGGAATATTCCGGCTCCATGACCCTGGGCCGCAACCTGGACGGCTACCGCATCGGCTTCGACCTGGGCGGTTCCGACCGCAAATGCGCCGCCGTGGTGAACGGAGAAGTGGTGTATTCCGAAGAAGTGGTCTGGGACCCCTATTTCCAGAAGGATCCCCAGTACCACATTGAAGGCATCCAGGACTCCCTGGAACGCGCCGCAGCCCACCTTCCGCGGGTGGACGCCATCGGCGGTTCCTCCGCCGGCGTCATCATCAACAGCGAGGTGCGCACCTCCTCCCTGTTCCGCGGCGTCAGCCAGGAAGACATTGAAAAGACCCTCGGCAAGGTGTTCCGCACCCTCCAGAAGGAAAAGTGGAACAACATCCCCTTTGAAGTGGTGAACGACGGTGAAGTCACCGCCCTCGCCGGAGCCATGGGCATGAACGACAACGCCGTGCTCGGCGTAGCCATGGGCACATCCGAAGCCGCCGGCTACGTGGACCCGGAAGGCCACATCAAGCCCTGGCTGAATGAACTGGCCTTCGCTCCCGTGGATTACTCGGAAGAAGGCGGCGTGGACGAATGGTCCAAGGACATGGGCGTAGGCGCCCTCTACTTCTCCCAGCAGGCCGTAGCCCGTCTGGCTCCCCGCGCCGGCTTCCAGTTTGAAGGCATGCCCTTCCCGGAACAGCTCAAAAAGGTTCAGGCCGCCATGGCGGAAGGCGACGAACGCGCCCGCAAGATTTATGAAACCATCGGCGTGCACTTCGGCTATGCCATTGCCCACTACGCCAGGTTCTATGATATCCGCAACCTGCTCTTCCTGGGCCGTGTGGCTTCCGGAGACGGCGGCCAGATCATCATTGACAAGGCGGAGGAAGTGCTGCGCACCGAATTCCCCGAGCTGAAGATCCAGCTCCGCGTGCCGGATGAAAAGACCAAGCGCCACGGCCAGGCCGTAGCCGCCGCTTCCCTGCCGGCCCTCTCCTGACAGGAGGAATGAAATTTGCGGGAGGGACCCTGTATGGGGTCCCTCCCTGCTCATATCCGGAGGGGGACTTTTGCCGGATGCGCTGAACAGCCTCTGCCGCGCCGGATTCCCGCCCCTCCTTTTTCCGATTCCCGCCCCGACGCCCTGCGTTCATGAATCCCCAGCAAGACAACATTGTTCATTGCCCGGAATGCGGGCAGGCCATGGACGTTTCCCAACTGCCTCCGTATGCCAACGCCATCTGTCCGGGCTGCCAGGCGCTGACGCGCGTGAAAACGCGCATGGGCCCCTACCGGATTACCGGAAAACTGGGAAAAGGCGGCATGAGCGTGGTATACCGGGCGGAAGATTCCGTGCTGGGGCGGGAGGTGGCCCTGAAGGTGCTGAATGACACCTATGCCGGGGATGCCCTGCGCAGTGAACGCTTTGAACGGGAGGCCCAGATCATGGCGCGGGTTTCCCATGAAAACCTAGTGCAGATTTATGCCGTGGGGCGCGACCAGGGCCTTTTTTACATTGCCATGGAACTGGTGGAGGGCAGCGGCCTGGATGCCCTGATTACCGCGGAAGAACGCGTGCCGGAGGACAAGGTGCTACGCCTGACGCTGGATATCGTGCGCGGCCTGGACGCCGCCTGGAACGCGGGCCTCATGCACAGGGACATCAAGCCCGCCAACGTTCTCCAGTCTCCTGACGGAGTCGCCAAGATCGTGGACTTCGGCCTCTCCCTGCTGCACAGTGAATCCGACGTGGAGCGGGAAATATGGGTCACTCCCTATTACGCAGCTCCGGAAACGCTGCTGAGGGGAGAAGAAGACTTCCGGACGGACATGTACGCGCTGGGAGCCACCATGTACCATTTGCTGGTGGGCGCTCCCCCCCCGCGTGGACGCTTCCCAGTCTTCCGATGTCCTTCTGGAGACCAAGAAAAACCTTCCCCGCCTGGAACAGGTGGTCAATGACGTCTCCCCCATGACCTGCTTCATCGTGGACAGGCTGATGGCTTTTGACAGGGAAGACAGGTTCTCCTCCTATCCGGAATTGATGGATGCCGTGGAACAGGCCCTGGAGGAATACACCCTGGCCATGCAGGAATCCGGCCTCACCTGGTCGGAACGGCGCGCGGCGGAGGCGCGGCGCGTCCGCCGCAGGAAATGCCGCATTATCGTCATTTCCTCCGTTGCCTCCGTAGTGGCGCTGGGGTTGGGCATCTGGGGCTGGGCGGCATGGCAGAAGGGGAGGGGCGCTTCCCCGGGAACACCCCCTCCGGCGCTCACTCCTACGGCGGGAACGGGCACTACCCCGGAGGACACGGCTGCGGCGGAATCGCGGCTGGAGCGCAGCATCCGCTTCGGCAAGCTGTTCAATGAAGCCCAGGAATCCCTGAACCGGGGAGACCTGGTGAAAGCCGCCGCCATGTTCGGGGATCTGGCGGACCAGCCGGACTGCCCCCTTTCCACCTCACTCTGGGCCGGTCTGAACCAGGTTCTGTGCATGTGGACGCGCGGCCAGTTCCCGGAAGGGGTGGAGCGCCTGGAAGAGCTGAGCAGGAAGGTGGAGGCCTGCAAGGACCCTGCGGAACTGGAACGCTCCAGGGACGTCGGCAACCTGGTCATGTACTTGAGTTCCGGGGACTGGTCTTCCCGAATGCCGGGTTTGCGTTCCAACTCCGATCTGGCCGTGCATTACTATGTGGGCATGGCGCTGAAATCCTGGTACTTTGCCGGTAAATGGCCGGAATACGGCGTTTTTCTGGACAAGGTGGCGGCCGATGCGGCGGACGACCGAGACAGGAACGTCCGTGAGCTGGCTTCCGCCTGGCTCAACAACCTCAAGAGATATACGGACCAGTACGAACGCCTGAAACGCCTTCAGGACATGCCGGAAAAGACGGTGGCGGAAGTGGAGGCCAAACGGTCCGCCGCAGACTTCCTGCGGGAACAGATGATGATCGGGGAAGTGTCCGCGATGCCTCCAGCCTATGCTGCGCTGGAAGGAATGCTGGACCATTTGAGAATGCAGTACCAGACAGCCCGTGACTGGGAGGCGGCGGAAGCCGTGAAGATGGCTGAGAGGAAAAAGGAGGAGGAAAGACAAAAAGCGCTGGAGGAGGAAAAGAAAAAGGAAACCCTGCTGGCCGCTCAGTCCAGAAGCTATGAAGACGTTTGCCGGGAAGCTGCGGACGTCATGAAAAAAACCGGGGACTTTGAAAAGGCCTCCGCCGTTTACGGCGGGGCGGAAAAGGTTATTTCCTCCCCCGCCGTCAAGGCCAGACTGTCCGTGCGCCGGGAAATGACGGATCAAATGCTGCCCCTGTTCACCCGCATGGAGAAAATTCTGCCCGCTCTCCTGGAAAAGAAACCTGGAAAACCCCTGGTGCTGAAAGACGGCTCCAAGGTGCGCCTGACAGGGATGAAGGGGCATCTGCTGACTGTGGAACCGCAGGACAGCCGGGAAGGCAGTGATGCGTACCAGGTCAGCTGGAACGAGCTTCCGTTCAACTCTCTGTATGCCCTGGCGCGGGAATGCCGCCAGAAGCAGCCTGCGGAATTCTCCCCCCTGGCGGATGCGTATTCCAAGCCGCTGCTTATTTTCGGCAGTCTGACGGAGACCATTTCCCCCGCCCAGCAGGAAAATGCGCTGCTCCAGATGGACCGCGCCTTCATTGAAAAATGGAACCTGTGGATGAGCGGTCTGGACGCGGAGGAGACGCCCCCGGAAGACGGTGAAGAATCGGATTAATTCCGGCAGGCTCTTGGCCGGAGGAGGGCGGGAAGGCCGTGCCGACGGTGGAAAAGTCCCGTCTGGAAAAGGAACCCTGCGCCGGTTTTGCGGAAAAGTAGGCGTGATGAAGTAAAATTTGCTTGCCTAGGATACTCCGTACAGGTCTCATAGCCGCATGAGACTGATCAGCTTTTTGACGCTGGCATGCGTGGCCGGCATCCTCTCTTCATGCGGTTGTGACTGTCACAAACACGCGGACTTCGCGCTGAAGGACTACCAGCCCACCTCCAGCAAGCAATTCCGTTAACTGCTTGAATATGTTTGAAATTCGTGAAAAGCCGGAAATGGTGGAGCGAGCCATGCTCGTTTCCATCTACTTCGACCCTTCCGAGGCCAGGGAAAAACAGGCCATGCTGGACGAGCTGGAAGACCTTGTCACCAACCTCGGCATCAGCATTGCAGGCAAGCACCTCATCAAGTCCCGGGACATGCACGCCAAATTCCTGTGCGGCACCGGAAAAGCCCAGGAAGTAAAGCAATTGGCGCTGGACTGCCGGGCGGACTGCGTGGTGTTTGACAACATGCTTTCCCCCTCCCAGCAGCGCGAATGGGAACGGCTGATTGACGAATGCGTGATTGACCGTGAAGAGGTCATTCTGGATATCTTTGCCCGGCGCGCACGCACGCGGGAGGCCACCCTCCAGGTGGAGCTGGCCCGCATGCAGTATTCCCTGCCGCGCATGGCCCGCATGTGGAACCACCTGGACCGCCAGGGCGGCGGTTCCGGAGGAGGCAAGGGCGGCGGCGGAGCCGCCAGGGGCGAGGGCGAAAAACAGATTGAAGTGGACCGCCGCCTGGCGCGCGCCAGGATTGAAGCCATTCAGAAGGAACTGGCCCTGGTGACCCGGCAGCGCGCCACGCAGCGCAAGGAACGGGAGCGCCAGGCCGTAGCCACGGCCGCCATCGTGGGCTATACCAATGCCGGGAAATCCTCCCTGCTTTCCCTGGTATCCGGTTCCGAAGTCATGGCGAAGGACATGCTTTTTGCCACGCTGGACACCACGACGCGGAAAATAGAACTCCCCCACGGGCAGCCCCTGCTGCTGACGGATACCGTGGGCTTCATCCGCAACCTTCCCCACCGCCTGGTGGAGGCCTTCAAATCCACGCTGGAGGAAGCCGTGCTGGCGGATTTCCTGGTGCAGGTGGTGGACGCCTCCGATCCGGAAGCCGTGCGCCATTATGAAACCACGCTGGAAGTGCTCGGCGAGCTGGGCGCGGGCGACAAGCCCATGATCGTGGTCCTGAACAAGGTGGACCTTGTGCCGGAAGAAGAGCGCCACACGCTGGAAACCCTGTTGAAGCCCCACTTCAACGGCAGGGTGGTGCCCATGTCCGTGCAGGAGGGTCATGGCGCGGAAGACCTGCTGAACGCCTGCGTGGAGATGCTGGAAAGCCGCGTCCGGCGCGCGCGGTTCCTGATTCCCTATACCCGGAGCGACCTGGCGGCCGCCATGCACAGTGAAGGGAAGGTTCTCTCCACGGAATACGTGGAGGAAGGCACCCTGATAGAAGCCGTGCTCCCCGTGGCGTTTTATAACAAATTCAGCCGTTTTCTGGCGGAAAAATGATTTCCTCTTGATTGCGGAGAAACCGCATCCTCGGCAGGGAAATCATTCTTTTTTCTTGAATTTTTGTATGTTGGATATATTATATCCAGCATCTATAATGAATAAGTTGTGCTGTATTATTTTGTGCGGAATAATTTCCTGGGCCACTGTAAGCGCCCAATCCCTGCCTCCGGATGCCCGGAAATTGAAGGAACAATATGAGAACATCCTTTCTTCCATTAATCAGAAATATGAGGCGTCCAAATTGAAAGCCTATCGGGATTCCATGAACAAATATGCCGCGAAGAATGACTTCGCTTCTGCGGCGGAACTGCAGAAAGTCGTGGAATATTTGGAGAACCGCTTGTCAGCCAAAGAACTTGTTGGGAGGGATGAACTGTCCCGGATGGAAAAAGTTTCTCCTAAAGTAGGCGTACAGATGAAGGAAATTCAAGAAGATGTGGCGTCTAAAAGAATGAAGGAAAGGAAAAAGACGGACAAGGCCTACTTGGATGCCCTTCTTAAAATTCAGAAAAAGTACGCCAATCTCGGTAAAATAAATGAAGCGCTGGCCATTCAAAAGGAACTCTCCGCAGTTCGTGTTATTGCCTCTTTTATTGGGCGGTGGAAAACGGTTAAAGGGGATACCGCCGCGAATGAAATTCTTTATTTGAATGATGATTGCTCCGTCTTTTTGGGCAAGGACGGAAAAGAGGTTACTTGGTTGGGCCACAAATCATTCAGGGTATCTCCCCAGGCAGAGAAAACCATTGAGCTGTTGAACGACAAAGGGAACCACAGCGGATCCCTCAAGATGCTTTCCAATTTTGAAATCCAGTCGCCGTCTGGCTGGAAACTGCGCAAAATGAATCCCTGATGAAGAAGGCAGGAGCGTTAAACGTACATTTAATGCTCAGTAACCCAAGCTCCGCAGGCATTCCACCACCTCCCTGACGGGCAGCCCGATTACGTTGTCCGTATCTCCGCGCACGGAGGAAATGATCATCTCCCCGTGTTCCTGGAACGCGTAGGAGCCGGCCTTGTCCATCACATTCACCAGCTCCATGTAGCGGCGGATATCCTCTTCCTTCAGCTCCCGGAACGTCACTTCCGTCAGCACGGCCAAGTCTTTCACTCCCAGGGGGGACCGGATGGAAACCGCCGTGCACACGTGGTGCGTCCGTGCAGAGAGCATCCGGAGCATGGAACGGGCCTCTTCCCCGTCTTCCGGTTTGCCAAGAGGAAGGCCGTCCAGAAAAACGAGCGTATCCGCGCCGATGACGGTGGAATCCGGATGTTCCCGGAATACGGCTTGCGCCTTTGCCCGCGCATTGTGCAGGCAGAGTTCCTGCGGAGGCATGGCGGCGTCCTTCAGCTCCTCCGTATCCCGTACGACGAGGGAGAAAGGCACGCCGGCCTTCGCCAGAAGCTCGCGCCGCCGGGGGGACTGGGAGGCCAGGATGATGGGGGGAAGCATGGAAGGAGAGCCAATAGTTAATATCTATTAACTATTACCTGTTAATTGTTAACTATCTGCTTCCCATAATCCGGTGGAAGGCCTCCGGAGAAATTTCCCGGATGGCCCGGATGATGTTCCTGGAGAATCCGGCCATGCGCTTCCGTACCGTTTCCCGGTCTTCCGCGGATTCAAACTCCATGCCCACCAGGGCGCGGCCCACGCGTTCCCCGGTATAGGTGTAATTGAAGTAGCAGAGGGATGCCAGGTCCGCGATGCGTTCCATGAAGTCAAGAAAGGCTCCGGCGCGTTCCGGAAATTCGATGTGGACGAACAGGGGATGCTGGCACAGCTCCGCCTGGTAGTGAATCATGCGGAAGCGCACGTCGTCGTCCTCGCTGATGTCTTCAAACTCAATGCCCTTCTTCTTCAGCGTCGTGCGGATGGTGTCCAGGTCTTCGTCAGAGGCGGCGATGCCGAACACGGGGTACTGGGTGTTGCCCTCCGTCTTGCCGTACTGCACGTCCACCAGCGTGGTATCCTGCGGGATGTGGCGCAGATACTTGAGCACCTGGCCGCGCTTGGAATCCATGGAGATGCGCAGGTAGCGCGTTTCATGGTTGCCGATGCCCGCCTGGCGGGCGATCTGGGTGAGGTGGGTGAAATCCATGTTGGCTCCCGAAATGACCACGAAGCTCTTTTCCTCCGGCTTCACTTCACCTTCGTTCCATTGTTTCAGGAATCCGGCCAGGCTCATGGCCCCGGAGGGCTCCGGCACTACGCGGGAAGATTCCCACATGGCGCGGATGGCCTGGCAGACTTCGTTATTGGTGACGGTCACGAACTCGTCGATCAGTTCCCGGCAAAGGGGATAGGTCAATTCTCCGGGGATATGGACGGCGGTTCCGTCGCAAAAAACGTCCACGTAATCCAGGTTCACCCGGTGTCCCTGCTCAATGGAGGTTTTCATGGAGGCCTGGTCCACGCCTTCCACGCCGATGACCTTGATGTGGGGCCAGAACTTTTTCAGCCAGCAGGCTACGGAGGCGGCCAGTCCGCCGCCGCCGATGGCGACGTACGCGCGGTCAAAAGGGCCTTCCCCGCTCATCACCACTTCATCCGCCAGCGTTCCCTGTCCGGCCATGGTCACCAGATCGTCATAGGGATGGACAAAAGTGCTTCCGTGGGTTTCCGCGTACTCGTGGGCGGCTGCGGCCGTCTCGTCATAGCAGTCTCCATGAAGCATGATCTTCACATGCCTGCCGCCGTGGCGGCGCACTTCCGTCTGCTTCACTTCCGGCGTGGAGCGGGGCATGAAAATGGTAGCGTGGCAGTTCAGGACGCTGGCCGCCAGGGCCACGCCCTGGGCATGGTTGCCGGCGGAGGCGGCCACAATGCCCTTGTCCCGCGCCTCCTGGCTCAGTGCGGCCATGCAATTGAACGCTCCGCGCCATTTATAGGCCCGGATGGGGCCCAGGTCCTCCCTTTTGGCGTATACCGGGGCCTTGATGCCCGGCAGATTCAATCGTTGAAGAGGAGTCGGTTCGCCAACCGTGTAAACGCGCTGGCGGGCTTGCAGTATTTCCTCGGAAAGACGGTCCGAAAGTATGCTCATGATTGTAATGCTGGCTCCCATTCTACCGGGTTCCGGCCCTCTTTTCCAGTAAAACATTGCCACCGGACTGCCTGTTTCCCAGGTCCTGGACTTTCCGGGCACAAAAAAACCGCCCGGAGGCGGTTGTTTCTTTGAAGCAAGGTGGCGAAGCGGACGGGGCTCGAACCCGCGACCTCCAGCGTGACAGGCTGGCGCTCTAACCGAACTGAGCTACCGCTCCGTGACCTTGGATGCTGTGTTCCTGCCTTGCGGCGGGGACGTGGAGGCTTATACAGGCACTCCCATGGGAATGCAAGACAAGAAATCACTTTTTCCTGCATGCAGGCCGCGCTTGCTGGAATAAGCGGGAGAAATACCCGTGCGGATTTAAAATCCGGAGTCAATGACAATTTTTAATGCCAAGCGCTTTAGGACAATTGAACGGCTTGATGCGTAGGAAGGGAAGAAGAGTGGGAATACCGGCGCCAAGTACGGGCATTATCAATATTTTATTATATATCTGGTCTCATTAAGGAGCATTTCCGGATTTTAAATCCGTTAATTATTACTAACGATATAGTCTGGTATATAATTTATTATTAATTATCAACACGTTACAAAATTATGCGTCCGCATTTGCCCCTCCCTCTCCTGTCCGCTCTTCTGGCCTGTTTCATTTCTCCGTCATGGGCTGCCTATACGTTGACGGGCAACGGAGAAACGACGATATCCTTTGCCGACGACCAGTATACGATTACGCCGCCGGCGGGGGATCCAGTGACTCAGGCGGATTCCCCCGGTGACATCTATTTGACGGATATTACGGAAAGCGGGACCTATGAAGACGGCTATAACCGGGTTCTCAATCTGGAAGGAGGAATTTATACGAAGCTGCAGTTATGGAATGTTGCGGGTACCGCCGGAGGCGTCACCTTGGGAGGGACCAATTCCTTTGTAATCAATATCGGGGCGGGAACGTCCCTGCTGAATACAAATCCTCAATTGATGGGGTGGAGCAATCAGGACCGGATCGTGGCTGCCGACATCACGCTCAATGTGGACCAGAATGCAGGGACGATCAATGGATTCTGCCTGGTGGGGGATGGCAACAAGACGGATGCGTTCCAGACGACAGGGACATACATTGTCAATATCCATGGGGGGGAATGGGCCGGAACTTCGGTTAGCTCGCCTGGCGCCAGGTGGTGCATAGGGCTGGGGCAGGAATCCTTCCGCCATACGGGAGACGTCACATTCACCATTGACGGCGGAACCTTCGCGCAACTGGTAACGGCCGGAACGACACGTGGTGCGGGTCAAAAATCAACCATTCTCGGGAACGTTGCCCTGAATCTGGACGGAGGGACTTTTAACGGCTCCGTGGCCCTTCTGGGAAGAGGCCTCGTCCAGTTGGGAGACGGAACGAATGCGTATACGGCCAAATTGAGAATTGCGGGAGGCCAGTATAATGCGAATGTGTATGGCTTGTCCGATGCGACCGCAGCAGGTTCCGCAGCAAATATTGCAGCCAATTCGTCCGCTTCCATGGAAATCACGGGAGGATCCTTTGCGCAAAGTTTGTTTGCGCAGGGAGTGACGACGACTATCACGGGAGCTACTTTTTCCGGAGACAGAACCAAGAAAATTTTTGCGGGCGCCCGTTTAAGCACGTCAGCCTGGAGCCTTACTGATACCAATATGACGCTGGACCTGGGCAGTGGCACGGTAGCGGCCATGATTGCGGGGGGAAGCTGGGTGGAAACCGGGGAAAGCACGTTCAATATCACAGGTTCCACCAACCTGACCTTCAAGTCCGGGACGTATACAGGCCAGATCTGGGGCGGTTCCTACATTAATGGAACCGCTACGGCTGCCCTTACCGGAAATATTGGTTCCACCAATATCACGATTACAGGGGGTACATTTGACGGAGCGCAAATATCCCTGGGCACGTATGTGGAACGCAACAACACCAGTTCCGCATTGACGATCGGGGAAGCCAACCTTTCCATCAGCGGAGGCACGTTCAACAATGCCGCCATTTATGCGGGCGGCCAGAAGGTCAACGGCACTTCCCTGACCACGGCGCTGGCCAACGTGACCATTACGGGTAATGACGCCGTCTTCACCGGGACGACAACTCTTTCCGGCCAGGGGCGCGGGGATGTGGTCACCAAAAGCGTGCTGAACCTGAACGGCGTGACGAAAGCGGACATGTTCGCCAACGCGACCGTTACCGGGTTTGACGAGATATCCGCCGGAGCGGGCACGGATGCAATCATTGCCAATGCCACGGTTCTGGATGGGCGGAGCGCCTTCACCAAGAGCGGCACGGGCAAGCTTACGCTCAGTTCCTCCGCCGGGTTTGCGAACGCCCTGACGGTTTCCGGGGGAGAACTCAGCTTCGGGCTCGCCGGCGGAGTGGCCTTCGGCAATTCCATCACGATGGGAGCCGGGGCCCGTCTTACCTCTGCGGGTGATATGGCTCTTTCCCCGGCTTCCGGCCTGACGCTGGACCTGACGGGGCTGAATTCCTCCAGCGCTTCCATCATCCAGTCCGGCGGCACGCTTTCCTTCAATTCGGAAGGTACGCTGACCCTGACGATCAGCGGGGTGGACCAGACGATGGAAAACGACTACAAGCTGATTACGGCAGACAGCTTCGGCACGCTGACGGCCAGCAACTTTTCCTTTGATCCCAGCGGTCTTTCCGGCGATTACACTTATGCCCTGGAACTGTCCGGAAACACCCTTTACCTGCGCGTCAAGGCGCTGGGTGAAGCCCTCAACTGGAACGGAGGGGCCGCGGGTACGTGGACGGCAGCGGGAGGCGCAGCCATCTGGCTGGACAAGGATGGGACGGCGGTCGTTTATGATGCCGCCAAATCCGCCAACTTTGAAGACCTGGCAGGCGTGGCCCTCTCCGCCGTCACTATTGACGGGGATGTTTCCTCCGCCCGCCTTACGGTCAACAATGGGGAAACGGCCTATACGTTCACGGGCACGGGAGCCCTTGTAGACGGCGCGAATCCGATGTCCCTCGTTAAACGGGGGGAAGGGGAGATGACCATTGAAAATACCGGGACCAATACGTTCTCCGGCGGCACGACCATCATGGCCGGCACCCTCAACCTGAATGCCGTCCAGGGCCTGGGCACCGGCACGGTGACGCTGAACGGAGGGGAACTGGTGCTGAACACGGCGGGAACGACGGAAGGAACGCTGGGGCTGGTAGCGACCAACAAGCTCATTTTTGCAGGTGGCATTTTCACGTACGGCACGGGGGCCACGCAGGATATTTCCGGCCTCATTGACGCCGCCGCCAGTACCAGGGCCATCCAGGTGAATACGAACGGCAATAATATTGCGTGGGCCACCTATACCCAGGAACTGGGGAACAAGGACATCGTCAAGCTCGGGGATGGCCTGCTGACCGTTAACACGACCCTGGGAGGCACCTTCACCGGTGCCATCACCGTCAGCGGCGGCACGCTTTTCTATGATATCGGGGCCAACAGCGCCACCCGGACCTGGAGCGGAAACATCTCCATCGCGCAGGATGCCACTCTTCAAATCAGGGACAACCGCGCCCATGCCAGCACAATGACGGATACGCTGTCCGGCCGCATTTCCGGGGCCGGTTCCCTGGTGCTGGGGTACAAGGAGGGAGGAGGATTCCCCGGAGGAGGCCGTTATTCCATCAGCGGAGACAACAGCGGTTTTACGGGCACGTTCAAGCTGGTGGGCAACGGCACCAACGCCGCGTGGAATGAAGTGGCCTTTGCGAATGCGGCCGCCTTTGGCAGCGCCAGCCTGGAGCTGGACGGACGCGGCTTTTTTGTCAGTGATTCCACCAATTCCGTCAATGCCGACATTCATGTGAGGGCGGCGGGAAGCTGGCTGAACGGCAATTCCAACCAGACCGTGACGTTCGGGGGCGACTTGACGAGTGACGCCGGGGCCAACCTGGGAACGACGGCTGCAGGCAACCCGACGCTGACCACCATCTTCACCGGAAACCTCACCGGTTTTGTGGGAACCATGCACTCCGGGCAGGGGAATGTGGTTCTTGCCTTTGGCAACGGCGGTGCGGCCGCCACGCTGGGAACGGGCGAATTCATCAAGGCCGTTTCCATGGGAGGGGCCGGAACCTACCGCGTCAACTACACAGGCACGGGCAGTGACCTGCTTTATACCGGCAATGTGATTGATACGGCGGCTCTGGACGTCCAGGGCGGCGACAAACTGGTTCTTACCGGGGCGAACACGTCCACAGGGGAATTGAAGATTGCCCGGAACTCCTCCGTCCAGCTGGGCGACGGGACCGGGGATAACGCCGCCTGGGCCGGAACTGTCACCGGAGCGGGGAGCCTCACCGTCAACACCACGGGTACCTTTGCGGTGGGAGACCGCGCCAATGGCCTGACGGGAACGCTCACGCTGGCCAAGGGTACGCTGGACCTTTCCGACGCGGCGGCCACTACCAACATCCTCATTCAATCCGGTTCGCTGGCGAACGCCGGGAACTATGCGGGAACGGCTGCGAACAAGGTCCATGTCAATGCGGTTGCCGGTTCCGGCAATATCGCCCTGGGCGGCCTGGATGCCGCCGGGCTGGGAACGGTCGTCACCGCCACTGCCGGGACGCAGCTCACCGGGCTCAAGCAGGGTTCCACCTGGACCGTGACCGGCACGGGCAGCAGCCTTGCGGTAGGTGCGGGGAACATTTCCGGAGACCCCTTCACGGGGACGGATTCCCTGATTCAGTTTGAAGGCGCGGGGGACAACCTGGGCAGCATCTCCTTTGGAGACGGCTCCACCCTCACCCTGGACCTCACCAGCGTCATGGATGCCATGAAAACGGCGGGCGGCAATCTGGAAATCCTGCTGACGAACGGCGGCTTTGCGCAGGACCTTGAAACGCTCAAGGGCCACATTGCGGCCAATCCGCTTTTTGCCGCGCTGGGCTTCGGCATTGTAGACGTCAACGGGGGCAGCATCGTCCTCTCCGGTGATACGGACCTGGTTTACGTCTCCTCCGTGGACGGCACGGGCAGTGCGGACAATCCGGTTACGAACCAGTCCCTCAACTTCTACCAGGCCGTGATCGTGGACCAGGACCTTTACGTCCAGTCGGACGGCTCCATGGTGATCAAGAACCTGACCGCGCCGGGAACCAATCCGGGCCAGACGGGAACGGGCAACCTCATTGTCACCAACACGGCGGACAACAAGGGCAGCATCGAATTGCAGAACAACCTTTTCCATGAAGGAACGGGAGTGGACACCGTCTTTGCCGGGAACATCAGCGGCCTGGACGGTGCCGCGGCCAATACGGACCTGGTCAAGACGGGAGCCAACAAGCTCACCCTGTCCGGGAATGTGACGCTGGCCGGAGACATCATTGCGGAACAGGGAACGCTTCAGCTTAACGGCACGGCCAATGTGGAAGCCCTGCGCCTTGATTCCACGGACGCGGGCTCCCTTGCGGTGATCGGCGTGGGAGGCCACACGACGGCCCAGACGCTGGCGTCCGGCGCCAACGGCGGAAAGCTGGATATCGGTTCTTCCGGAACATTGACGCTGACGGGAGCTACCGATGGCCTTTCCCGCACGGAAATCGGCGGAACAGGTACGCTGAACATTGCGGAAGGCGCTTCCCTGGGACTGGCGGCGGACAGCGCGCTTTCCGGCGTGGTGCTGGACCTGGACGGCTCCCTGAGCCTGGCGGCGGACGGCTCTGCCGGTGGCCTGAACGGCGCCGGAGACCTGGAGCTGAACGGGCAGACCCTGCATATTCAGGCGGCTTCCGGCCAAACGCATACGTATGATGGAACGCTGGGGGCCGGAACACTGGATGTTTCCGGCGCAGGCACCCAAGTCCTGCGCAGCTCCGGCGCGGATACCGATCTGACGGTCAGCGGAGGAAACCTGGTTCTCCAGGGCAAGGCGGATGTAGACGGCGCCCATCTCAGCTACGGTAATCTGGTGAACAACGGCAAGCTGGCCATCCAGGCCAGCGACAACGCCCTGACGGCGGTCAACACCACCCTGAGCGTGGAAAACGCCACCTTCGGCAGCGGTTCCACCACCACCTTCACCCTGAATACCGATGCCGACATGACCGCCAGCTTCATCAAGGCTTCCGGAGACATTGTCATTGAAAACGGAGCCGCCTTCCACGTCACGTCAATTCCGGGCGTCAACATCACCTGGAAATCGGGCAATCCGATGGAACTCACGCTGATGGAGCTCACCGGAGCCGGAACGATTGACCTGGGAGAAAATACGCTGACGGTAGGCGGTCTTTTCCTCACCTATTACAAGAATGCCCATCTGGTGCAGGAAGGGGACAAGGTCGTTCTGAAAGCGGAGGAACAAACGGACAATATTTATGCCGGCGTCGCTGACACGGCCAACTCCATGGCGGGCGCCAATCTGATTTGGGAAGCCGCCAGGCACGGTTCCGTGGACCAGGCCGTTACGGACTTCCTGGCCGCCCTCAATGACGACATGGTTAACAATCCCTCCGCCGCCAGGCGTTCCCTGGCCGCCGCCGCGGGCAGCACGGTCACCAGCCTGGGCATCGCCCAGCGGGACGCCCTGCGCGACCAGATGAACTGGATACGCAACCGCACCAACCAGATGGGCGTGAACCCCGCCTACGTCAATGCGGACCTCCCCTACTTCCACATGTGGATGCAGGGCACGGGCTCCTATGCCAAGCTGGACACCAGGGGGGATGAAAGCGGCTACCAGCTCACCACCTGGGGCGGCACCGTGGGCATGGACGTGGACCTCAGCGACCACTTCACCATGGGAGCGGCTTTCACGGCCAACTACGGCGACCTGACGGCCAGCGCGGCGGACTCTGCGGACGGTCATCTGGACAGCTACTACGCCAACCTCTTTGGCCGCTACCAGAACAGGCGCTGGGCGCACACATTGATTCTGACGGGGGGGTGGAACGACGCGAAGCTCAACCGCACGGTCAACTACGGAGCGGGCAGCTACGGCACGCAGGGCAACACCAACGGGTGGGGCTTTGGAGCGATGTATGAACTGACCTACGACGTGTACCTCAATGAAGACAGGAGCAGCATCCTGCAGCCCCTGGTCAACGCCTCGGTAGTAACCACGAGAATGGACGGCTACACGGAAACGGGAGCCGGCAACATGGGCCTGAACGTCGCCAAACAGGAGTTGACGACGGGAACGGTTGCGCTGGGCGGCCGGTGGATGGGCCTTGTAGGCAGCAACATCTTCGGGCGAGAAGCGCTGGCTGAGTTCCGGGTGAACGCGGCCCAGGACATGGGAGACCGCCGCGGAGAAGCCAATGTGGCGCTGCTGGGCAACCCCGGCTTCACGCAGAGAGTCAGAGGAGCGAAGGTGGGAATGACGGCGCTGCAAATCGGAGCAGGGCTGAGCGTGCCGGTAGGAACGCAGGGAACGATCTTCGTGGACGGCAATGCCGACTTCCGGGACGGAGCGAACTCAGTGAACGGAAGTATCGGCTACCGGTATGACTTCTAAGGAGAGTTGAAGTTTGAGAGTGGAGAGTGGAGCGGAGACGCTCTGCTCTCCCGGACCCGCAGGGCCGTTCCGGCATTGTCCGGAACGGCCCTGTTGCGTAAGGAGCGCGGCTTACAGCCGCGTTTTCGTTTAGTTGCCGCATCGGCATGCGGCGTTCCGGCGTCTGTTGGGAAAATACGGGAAGCTCCGTTTTCACTCTTCCAGCAGCCGGCCTCCGTCATGCCATTCTCCAAACATCCTGTTTTCCCGGGTATTCTTCAGGAACTTTTCCAGGCGGCTATGGAACAGCTCCGGCTGGTTTTTCTTAATCTGGATGGTATCCAGGCGCACGTGGCGGTACAGGCGGGGAAAGGCCAGGAAGTTGGAATAAACGCGCGGGTCCTTCTGAAGGGCTTCTAAAATATCCGGATCAATCCGGAACGCCTCCGGGTCCATTTCCGGCAGGCATTTTTCTCCATGGGGGGTCATCAGCCCCAGCCTGGTCAGGCGGCGTACGCGTTCCTTGTTCAGCTCGGACCATTTGCTTTTCCTGGAACGTGGGGTGAGGCGCTGGGCCAGAAAACCGGAGGCTGTCTTCTTGCGGGTGCTGTCAATCCAGCCGAAGCACAGGGCTTCTTCCACGGCGTCCAGGTAAGGAATGGCATGGGGGGAAGGCTTTCTCGTCGTGAGAACCCAGCAGCAGGAGGAGGAACGGTGGTTCTGTTCCAGCCACGTTCTTAATTCCTGCCGTGTGGTGATGGGGAGAAGGTGGTCTATTTCCATGGCGGTTCGGTGAATGCCGCTTCTTTCTGCGGCAGCGCGCAAAAAGAGAAGGTGCGCAGGCCGTTTTTACGAAAGGGCCTTCCGTTGATGCGCCGCGTGTCGGGATGGAGCGGCTTACGGGGTGAGGATACCTTCCCGGAGGCTGCATTTCCAGTACAGGCATGTTTTTCTATTCCATGGCATATTTCCCGGCAGGGGGCCTGCCCTTCCTCCAAGTCCGGGAATCCCTTCACGGCGTCTTTTTTTCTTTCTGCGGACATCCTTTCCCCTCTTTTGCGTAAGGAAGGGCCGGAGACGGTCCTGCGCATGATGGAGTACGGCACCTGTCCATCCTTTCCCCGGAAGAACGGGGAACTGGCCTTCCATGCCGGCGTCTTTTCACCGGAAAGGTTATTGTTCCCGGAGTGGAGGGGCAGGCCGTTCCCGACGTTCTTTTCACTTCCGGCAAAGGGCGGCGGGTTTTGTCCTTGTCAAAACGAATGCCGCCATTATACATGATTTATGAAGAAAAGCGTGTTGCTGGCCGGGCTGGGATTGGTTCTGCTGGCCTCCGTGGTGGTGACTCTTAAAATGGCGTGTGCCGAGGATTCCGTCAACCGTGCCGATACCGCGCGGGAACGGGTAACGCCCGTGCTGAATTCCTTCCTGGGCCTCTGCGGGGCCAAAGTGGGGGATCCTGTATTCCTGCGTGCCGTGAAGGAAGACTCCGTGCTGGAACTGTGGGTGAAGCCGGATAAGGCGGAACGCTACGTGCTTGCCAAGCGTTACCCCATTGCCGCGTGGTCCGGAAAGCTGGGGCCCAAGGAAAAGGAGGGGGACAAGCAGACCCCGGAGGGTTTTTACGAAGTGGAGCCGTCCGGCCTGAATCCCCGCAGCAACTACCATCTGGCTTTCAACATCGGCTATCCGAATGCCTATGACCGCTCCCTGAACCGGACGGGAAGCTTCATCATGGTGCATGGCCGGGACGTTTCCATTGGCTGCCTGGCGATGACCGATCCGGGGATTGAGGAAATTTACACCATGGTGGAACAGGCCCTGATTCATGGGCAGCAGCGCGTTCCCGTGCAGATTTATCCCTTCGTGCCCACTCCGGCGCGTTTATTGAAGGAAAAGAATTCCCCCCACGCCGCTTTTTGGGCGGACATGGCACGCGCGTGGGACTGGACGGAACGGACCCACACCCCGGCCCGGGTGAATGCCGTGGATGGCAGGCTGGTGGTTGTGGAACAATAAAAATCCTCCGGCCGGGGGCCGGAGGATGGGAAAGGTGCGGAAGGAAAGGGGAACGGTTGCCCCTGTTGCCGCGCGTCCGGGAAAGACGTGCCGGAACGCTCTAGACGAGCTGGGCAATCAACTCTTCGCGGTCGCCCGGCAGGAAGTCCATCGGGGCGATTTCCGGCAGCGTGTAGCAGCCGGAGGCCAGTTTCATGCTGGCTCGGGCGCAAGCCACCATGACCTGGGCGGTCAGGGCCGGATTATTGATGCGCATTTCAAACGTGAACATCTGGTTCTGCGTGGAGCCGGAAACGCCCTTGCGTTCCATCAGCACGCCGTGGCCCATGTCCTTCAGCGCGTCGATGTCGGGCACCTGCTGCACGCGGGTGTCGTCATGGCTGAAATAGGAATCGGACTTGATGGCGAACTCCACGTCGGAGAACTTGGCTCCTTCCTTCAGCACCACGTAAACCATGCGGCGGTGCACGCCGGAACCGGTGGGGATGGTGAGGGAAAGGGCGTCCGCCACTCCTTCCTTGGAGCGGGCGACTACGCTGTGGCCCATGCTCATGCCGGGGCCGAAGTTGGTGTACGTAATGCCTTTGGGAGCCATCGCCAGCATCAGGGTGCGGATGACGGAGTCCGTGCCCGGGTCCCAGCCGGCGGAGATGATGGAGACGGCGTCATGCTTGATCGCCTGTGCTCCCAGGGAGCGCCGCAGGTTCACGATGTCCCCGTGGATGTCAAAGCTGTCCACCGTGTTGATGCCGCGGGCGAGCAGGGGCAGAGCCGTTTCTTCCACGCTGCGGGTGGGGGTGCAGAGCAGGGCCGCGTCCACATGGCCCAGGTCCTCCATGCTGCTTGCGGTCTTGATGCCGTGCACGGGTTCGCTGCCGGGGCGGCGGACGATGCCCGCCAGTTCCATATCGGGCGCGGCGCGCAAGGCGTCCACGGCGTATTTCCCGATGTTGCCGTATCCTACAATGGCTACTTTGATCATCTTGGTAGTAAATAGTAATGATTCCGGGAGCGGGGACGGAATGTCCTCCGGATGTTTTCTCCCGTTGACGCATGTTTTTTAAGCGTTGCGGGTGCGCATGGCAAGAACGGAGAATGACAGGAGCGCCTGTGCGGCATCATGAAGGGTTCTTTGAACGGAGTCCGGAGAAATGGAGTCTGACCACTCGGAACTCTTCCAATAAAACGATGAAAAGCAAATTGATTATTCTGAGTATCGCCACCCTTCTTGGGTGTGTTTCCTGCCATACGATCGGCGGAGTAGGCAAGGACGTGGAAGCCGTCGGCAGTGACATTAATTCCGCCGCCCGCTCCACCAGCCGTTCCATGTAAAAAGACTGTGTGTGACCATGGACGAAAACCGCTTCATCCGGATGGATGAAGCGGTTTTCTTTGATGGGCGTGACGCCTTCTTTCCAGCCTCCGGTTTTCCGGCCCCACGGAATGTTCCCGCTCCCTGTAAAAAGGTTTTTTTACGATGTGTGACGGGAGCAATAAAAAGGGCATGCCGTATGCCCGGCATGCCCTTTGAAAAGAAATTAACCTTCCGTTTTTAACGGCGGCGGCGCAGCATCAGGGCCGCCAGGCCCAGAAGGCTCAGGGAGACAGTGGCCGGTTCCGGCACGCCGTTGATGTAGGAGACGTAAATCTTGCCGTTCTCCGTGAACACCTGGTACTTGCCTACGTTTTCAGCGGTCAGTTCCTCGGCGGCGATGTCGTCGCTCTGCGTTCCGCCCGTGATGGTCGTGTTGCTGGTTGCGGCGCTTCCCACTCCGTTGACGAGTTCACGCGTCACGAGCTCAAATGTAGTTCCTTCCGTAATCAGGTCGCCCAGGGAGGCGGAGAAGGCGAAACGGCCCAGATCGGTCTGGTTCGTAAGATTCAGGATGCCGGTCGTGCCCAGGTCCACGAACAAATTGTTGCTGTTGGCGTTCCAGGTAAGCGCGGCAGTGAGGTTCAGCGTGCCGTATACCGTCCAGTTCATGTTCTGGTCGCAGTTGGCTACGATGGAACCGCTCGTTTTGCCGACGGTCAGCGTGGAGCCTTCACCCACGGAGACGGTCGTGCGCTGGAATTTGGTGAAATTCTGAAGGGACACATTGGCTCCGTTGGAAACATTGATGGTGGAGGTCCATCCTTCCACGGTGGTGCCGGGTCCGCATACCACGGTATGGTTGCCGGATACGTTGACCGTGCCCCAGTTGGGATTGACCAGCGGAACATCGGCGCTGGCGCCGCTTTCCGTCTGCCAGTTGGATGCCTGGCTCCAGTCGGTAGAACCGTCAATGGGAGCCCATGTATAAATAGCGGCCTGCGCCGTCATGCAGGAAAAAGCCAGCAGGGAGGAAAGCAGGATCAGAGTTTTCTTCATATGAATGCGATGTGAATTAGAGCTTGAAAGGGAAACTTCCAAGCCCGCGGGAATATGCCGGATTACAAATCCGGGGTCAAGGGCCGATTTTCATATCAAGGAACTTATGCTGCCTGACCGTTGCACTATGGGAGACCGTTTCCGTGTAGGAAGCCTTCCGGAATGAGGAAGCCGGCCCCTGGAACGCCGCAAGCCTTTGCGGCCGTTGAAATATACGTGTCCTGCTAGGACGCACTGATTTTCAGGGAAAAGGATTCGCTGCCGCTCGGGTTGAATACGGATGACCCAAGGACTTGCGGCGCTTCATAAGGCATCGGGACCATTCCATGTTAATCTGTAACGGATTTGTAATCCGCGGGCGGCAGAGCACTCCATGGGGAACCGCCATCCATGAAACGATGGGGGAAACTTTAAATCTTTGCCTCTTTTGAATTAAAAAGAGGCTCCAGGCTGGTGGCCGGATGCTTCTTCCGCTTTACTGCATGGACTCCCTGGTGGCCTGGGAGGCGTTGTCAATTTTGCTGCCCATGGCTTCCACGTCTTTTCCGATTCCGCTGATGGTGTTGCAGGAGGCAAGGCCGAGGGCGGCGGCGAGCGTCAGAAGGGCGAGTTTGGTATTCATCGGTGGAAGAGAGGTTGAAAGCCGCATCCTACCCTGCTTCCGGTTCCTTGTCAATGAGCCGAATGCTTGCCGGAACGCCTCTTTTTCCGGGCATGGGGCTTTCCGGCGGGGAAGAAAGTGGCTGTGCCGAGCCCGGATTCGGAAGTTATGTAAAAAATCTTCGCCGGGGACCTGGCGGCGGGTTATTGATGAAGGCCGCGGGGCCTTCATTCACGGGGGAATCGCTGCGTGGACGGCTGCCGGGAGAAGGGGGTTTTTTCCCCTTGGCTAGATTTCTCCCTCCGGACCGCCTGGAGAACGGCGCAGTTTCCTTTTCAGCGCCAGCCCCGTGCGGACCAGGAAGTAAATGGCCGCGGCGGCCAGCAGAACGGCCGCGACGGGAAGAACGCAGGCCAGCACGGCGACGATAGAGGCGGAAGCCGTTTCCGCCGTGGTGACGACGGAGTTGCCCAGTCCGCCCGTAGCGGCGGAGGCCGCTCCCCGGATGGCGGCCATGCCTCCGTGGATGATGCCTGCCGCTCCGCCTCCGGCAATGGCGGCCAGCCCCCATTTAAGCATGGGGTCCATGCTGCCGATGAAGCCGGCGGCCAGGATGGTTCCCGCAACGATGGCGGCGGGAGCTCCCAGCACGTCCAGCGTGTGGTCGATGACCGGGATGTAGTACGCCGCTATTTCCAGCAGCGTGGCTACGGAGAGGGTGACCAGCGCGGCCGTGCCGCCCAGCCATGCGAATTCCGGCGTCACCGTCAGGAAGCCTCCCCGGATGGCGATGGCGGCTACCAGCAGAGGCACAAAGATGCGGAAGCCGCAGGCCGCTCCCAGCCCGATGCCGAGCAAAACGCCCATGACGGCTTCCATATTCATCTGCGGATCAGTTCAGTTTAACGGTGGTTGCAGTCGTGGCCGCCTGGGTGGCGGCTGCGGGAGCGGCTGCGGCAGGGGCCTTTTTCTCTTCCGTGGATTTTCCCAGGAAGGAGGGCAGTTCCAGCCCCACGCTCTTGCCGAGCTCGTGGAGAGGCAGGGTGTCTTTCACCAGATTCTGCACGAATCCGCCCACGGAGGAATCCCCTCCGTTGCCCATGACGACTACCTTGTCAAATTTCAGGCCCTTGATGGCGCCGGACTGGAGTTCCACGATCTTGGTGAGCTGTTCGGTAATCAGGAGGCTGGAAGCGGCGTCGGACGAGCCTGCCGCCTGTACGATCTGCTGGAAGCCGCGGGCCTTGCCTTCCAGTACGGCTTCAATGGCGGCGGCTTCACCGCGGCCCACCATTTCCATGCCTTCCCCTTCCGCCTTTTTCTTCAGAAGGGTGGCCTGGGCTTCGCCTTCCGCCAGTTGCCGGATGGCTTCCGCTTCCGCCCTGCGCTGGATGAGCAGGGCCTGCGCCTTGCCTTCCTGTTCCAGCTTGAGCACTTCCGCCGTGGCCTGGGCCTGCACTTCGCGCTGGCTCTTTTCAATGCGGGCCGTCACCAGGATGTTGGCCTCCTGCGTGGCGCGTTCGCGTTCGGCGCGCTTTATTTCCGCTTCCTTTTCCGCCTCGTAGGCTTCTTCCAGGGTCTTGGCTTCCTGCACCTTCTGGGCCACTTCCGCCAGCTTCTTGGCTTCCGCCTGCTTCACTTGCAGCTTGGCGGCGGATTCCGCAATCTTGATCTGGGCTTCGTTCTGGCCCTCAATGGCAATGGCGCGGGCGTTCGCCACCTGGACGGTCTGGTCCTTTTCCGCTTCCGCCTTGCCGATTTCCCCGCGGCGCGTTTCTTCCGCCACCTTGATGGTGGCGTCATTGATGGCGCGCGCGGCTGCTTCCTTGCCCAGGGCGCTGATGTAGCCGGAGGCGTCCTGAATGTCCGTGATATTGGCGTTAATGAGGTGGAGGCCCACCTTGTGCAGCTCCACGTCCACGCCTTCCGTAATGCCCTTGATGAGTTTTTCGCGGTCGGAGTTGATTTCCTCAATGGTCATGGAGGCGATCACCACGCGCATCTGGCCCATGATGATTTCCGCAGCCAGGTTGCGGATTTCCTCCCGGGAGCGGCCCAGCAGGCGTGCGGCGGCGTTCTGCATGATTTCCGGCAGGGTGGAGATGCCCACGATGAAGGAGGAGGGGACGTCCACGCGGATGTTCTGGGAGGAGAGGGCGCCCTGGAGGGGCACGTCAATGTTGATGGGGTTCAGGTCCAGGTAGCTGTAGGACTGGAGGACCGGAAGCACGAAGGTGGAACCGCCGTGGTAGCATTTGGCGGGCTGGCCCGTGCCCACCTTGCCGAAGACGATGAGGATTTTGTCCGGCGGGCACATGCGGTAGCGGCTGAACAGCCAGGAGGCCGTCAGGATGATGAAGAGAACCAGAATGGCGATAGGGATGATTTGGTCCATGGTATTGGATGGGGTGTATGGTTGGGTTTATTGGTTAATGAAGAGGTTTGACGGTGACGACGCCTGCCGTGACGGCGACTACTTCCACCGGGGTTCCTGCGGGCAGGGATTCCTCCCCTTCCTGAACGGCGGGGAGGTACAGAAGCTGGCTGGGATGGGCGATCGTCACCTGTCCGCCGCGTTCAAGCCTGCCGGGAATGCTGATGTAAACGGTGCCGTGCATGCCCTTGAGGGTTTCATAGTTCAGGGTGCCGTCTGATTTGAGGCTCATGATGAAGCGCATGGAAAGGCCGATGATCAGGAACATCAGCACGCCGGTGAAGAAGGCCGATGCCAGGGAGGCGGCCATTCCCCAGCCCAGGCCCTGGGCGAGCACGCCGCCCCAGCCGAAGCCCAGGAAGAAGCCGATGCCGGATTTAATGGACAGCAGGCCCACGTCCGCGCCGCCGGCGTCCGCGTCAAAGTCCAGGTCATGTTCCCCCAGCCCGAACAGGGACAGGAGAAACAGAAGCGCTCCCACGCCCGTCGCGGCCACGGCGATGATGAAGAAAATGGAGTAATCAGTCATAGGGTAGATTGATTGCCGGGAGTATCCATGTTTGGAGCCCGCTTGTCTATGGAAAAAGGAACGGCGGCCGGATATTCCGGCCTATTTCATTTCCACCACGGCTTTTTCCCCCTTCTTGAGCTCCAGTTCCCGGAGCAGGAGGAAGTCGTTGGTCAGCAGGCCGGCCTTCTCCACGGGAGTGGCGGTTTCTCCAATGGTGACGGTGGCCTTTTTAGCGGTGATCCTGTTGGGGAACCAGACGCCCAGGCGCGCCTTGGCGTCCTTGTTGGCCGTGACGGTGAAGCCCTTGGCGGCGTCCGCGGGGTCGTTCCACTCAATATGCCACGGGGACGGAGCGCGGGATTCGTCCAGGCGCGCCGTCCAGGCGGGATCCCCGTAAAAAGCCACGGTATCCCGGTCATGGATGAGGCCCATCTGGTCCTTGCCCATGCCGTAGCCGGCGGAGTTCATGCCCTTGGCAAAGTCCGGGTCGTCCTTGATGCCGTTGATGTCCGGCGCGTTAAAGTTGACGTTCATGAGCTTGGGGAAGCGGGTCATGGTTTCGTCCAGAATGAACTGGTTGTTCAGGTACCAGGCTTCCGCCAGGCTGGAGGCGTCATGGTTGCTGAACAGGAGTCCCAGCGTTCCCCAGCCGCCCTTGCCGTACCAGGAGGGGACGGTGTAGCCCACCAGCTGGTTGAAGCCGTAGTGGCTCAGGGCGGTGACGGCCATGGAATTCTTCGTTTTTTTAGTGTCCCCTACCAGGCAGTTCCCCGCGGCTACCCAGACAGCAGGAACCGGCTTGATTTCAATCTCCGGAGCCTTGATTCTCTCAAGGAAGGAGAGCAGGTCGTCCTCCTTCCCGTTGAAGATCGCACCGCGCAGGAAGGTGGTGAATTCCTTGAACTGCTTTTTGTCCAGCACGTGGAACCGGTTGTTGCCGGAGACGATGATCCCCTTGCCGAAAGGCATTTCCAGATTGAACTGGGTGGCGTGGGAGGCCGTCACAAAGAGCTGGGGAGCGTAAAGTTCCCAGTATTCCACGAGCTTGGGCGTCACGCCCAGCGTGGTTTCATCCCCGCGGTCCTGTTCCTTCAGGCCCTTTACGTAAAAAGCGGGCGTTACCTTGCCCTTGGAATTGTGCTGTTCCAGGTACTGGAAGGGCTGCCAGTCCGTGATGCTCATGCTGTCGGTGAAACGGGAGGCGTCCACGTTGGTGGTTCCCATGGAGCGGCTGATCACGAGCGGCTGCGTTTCAGAGGCTATCCTCATGGCGTCCTGCGGGGTGTAGCCCGTGACGATGCCCCAGATGCAGTCCCCGTACGGGTCGTCGTCCAGGCGGCGGGTCAGGCGGTGGAGGTCATTGACCAGCACCCGGTCTATTTCCTCCGGGCGCGCGACCACGGCCATGAAGCGGGGGGCCATTTTCTTGAGCGTGTCCAGCTTGGCGAACATGGAGTCCTTCACGGTGACGATGGAGCCTCCGTGCTTTTCAGCCAGCTTGTCCGCCACGGCCTTCCATTCCGGCATGGCGGCGGTTTCCTCGGAGATGATGATGGCGTAGTCATTCTTGCCGGAGTCTTTTTTTATGGTTTTCACGGCAGTGGCGTGAATGCAAAAAGCCGCCGTGGAGACGGCGGCCTGGGTGGCATCGGGTTTATCCGCCTGCTTTTCAGCAGGCGGAGCTTCCGCGGCCGGATGGTCCGGCAGGATGTTCAGGTTGAGATGTTCTCCCTTGCCGAAGATGTCTTTGGCAAGCTTGTTGACCTCTTCCACGGTGATGGCTTTCACGTCCGGAATGCTTTCCCTCTGCTGGGCCAGCCGTTCCGGTTTGGCCTGGGAATCCCTCAGCACGGAGGTCCAGTAGCCGTTGTCGCGCTGGGCGCGGTCCATGGAGTTGAGAATGGGGTTGCGGGCGCGGTCCAGTTCCTCCTGGGTGACGTTCCCCTTGCCGAGGTCGTCCGCAATCCTGGCAATCGCATTCCGCACGGCATCCTTGTTGCGCATCACGCCGGAGCTGAGGGTGATGATGTAGCCGTCGTCCGGGTAGGTTTCACTGATGTTGAGCCCGGTGGAGGGGGAGTAGGTTTCCCCCATGTCTTCGCGCAGGCCCTTGAACACGCGGTCATAGAAGACGGCCTTGAGCATGTTCAGCCTGCGGGCCAGCTTCTTGTCTTCTCCGCCGGGCGTTTTCCAGAAGAGGCAGACCAGCGTCTTGTCAATGGAGGAATCATAGGTCAGGTCCTTGGAGAAGTTGAAGTCCGCCATGGCAGGGTGGCGCAGTTTTTCATCCAGCTTCGCAGGGGCGTCCGCACGTTTGGGCACCGCGCCTACGGTGCGTTCCAGCAGGGGAATGATGTCTTCCGTCTTGAAGTCCCCCGTGACGGTCACTTCCATGTAATTGTTCTTCAGGGGGGCGTCCACCCAGTCCTGCACGTCCTTGACCTCATAGGAAGCCAGTTGTTCCTGCGCGGGGAAGGTGAAGCGGGGATTGTTCTTGTACAGGATGGCGGGCACCTGCATCTTCATGGCTCCCTGAACCTCATGGTTCAGCTTGTTGTAAAGCATGGGGATGGCGCGGCGGAGCAGGGTGACGCCGTCCTGGCGGTAGCCGGGGTACATCAGGTAGGCCGTCTGGAGCTGGAGCTGCGTTTCCAGGTCTTCCTTGCTGGTATTTCCGGAGAGCAGGAAGGAGCGGTCCGTCATGGAGAAGCCCACGCCGACTTTCTTGCCTGCCATGATGGCGGCCAGTTCGTCGTTGGAGTGGTCCTTCAAGCCGCCGCCGTTCATCACGGCGCCCGCAAAGAGTTCCAGCCCGGAGGCTTTTTCCGGCCTGCTCAGTTCCCCGCCGTCCACGGCAAAGGTGATGTTGATGGAATCCTTGTCGAACTCCGTGGGCTTCAGGTTGACGCGCACGCCGTTGGAAAGGGTGAGCTGGGTGACTCCCAGGTCAGCGGCTTCCGCGCGGGCCGCCACCTTGCCGGGTTCCCCGAATTTGTAGGAGAAGTCCTTCCGGCTGTCCGCCTGGTAGGGCTCCACCTTGGAGGCCCGGGCGTCCTGGTACGTCTTCATGATTTCAGCGCTTCCCTGGGCGTTTTCCTTGTTGGAGGTGACGATCACGCGGGGGAAGGCTCCGGTCCAGGCTTCCTTCAGAGCGGCCTGGCATTGTTCGGGCGTCAGGTTTTCCACGACTTCCCTGGAGATGGCCCAGTCTTCCTGCGGCGTGGTGAAGACCTTGTCCTGCGCGGCGCTCTGGGCGATGGCGGAGGCCACGTCTTCCGACTTGACGGTGGGCCAGGATTTGATGGCGTTTTCCGCGGCGGCAGTGATGTTGCTGCGGGCTTCCGCCAGTTCCTCCTTGTTGAAGCCGAATTCGATGGCCCGGCGCAGCTCCTGTTCAATGGCGGTCAGGGCCGGCTTCCAGTTCTTGTAGTCCGCCTGGGTCTGGATGGCGTCCACTTGCGCCGCTTCCATCACGTCCATGCGTCCGCCTTCCGCGGAAATGAAGGGGCAGTCCGCATTCTTCGCCATCTTTTCCAGACGGCGGTTCAGCATGGCGTAAGCCACGTTGAGGGGAATGTCCTCGTTGCGGTTGGCGACCGTGTCCGGCTTCTTCACGTAGGGACGGGCGATGTTGACACTGACTTCCGTGCTGGTGGCCTCCTTGTTGGTGATCCAGTGGGCGGTGGTTTCCGTGGCCGTCTTGAGCGCGCCCCGGTCCGTCTGGAAGGAGTAATTGTCCTTCTTCATGGAGCCGAAGTATTTTTCCACCCAGGCCTTGCCCTGTTCCGGCGTGATGTCCCCGGCGATGACGAGCTGCATCTGGCTGGGGACGTAATGGGTCTGATAGTAGTTTACAAATTTTTCCCGCGGCGCGGTACGGATTACTTCCAGCGTGCCGATGGGGTAGCGGTCGGGAATCCTGGTGCCGTCAAGCATGATGGAGAAGACCTCCTTCATGACCCGGTAGCCGGCGGAATCCCGCGCCTTGTATTCACTGGTGATGATGCCGCGTTCCGCGTCAATGGCGCTTTCCTCCAGCAGGGCTCCGTCCGCAAAATCCCTCATGATGGTGAAGGCCAGGTTCACGGTGGACTCCTTTATGCTGGGCACGTCCATCATGTACACGGTTTCGTCAAAGGCGGTGTAGGCGTTCGCGTCCCCGCCCAGGCCCAGGCCTTCCTTCTGCATGGCGGGAATCATTTCCCCGCGCTTGAAATGCGTGCTTCCGTTGAAAACCATGTGTTCCAGGAAGTGGGAGATGCCCTGGATGTCGTCCGTTTCATTCAGGGAACCCGTGTTGACGCGCAGGCGGATGCTGAACCGGCCCTTGGGCTCCGCGTTCGGGCGGATGAAGTAGGTCAGCCCGTTGGGGAGCTTTCCCTTGATAAGCCGGGGATCCTGCTTGGGAATGCCTGCCGCCGGTTGGACAGCGGCGGCCTGGGCCTTGTTTTCTGCTGCGGCTTCGGCCAGCGAATGGGCCGGGAGTAGGCACGCGGCAGCCAGAATGGAGGTGATGGTAAATGCCTTCATGGAAAAATACTGCCCTCTTGTTTCACACGATTTTCCGGGCAAGTCAAGCGGCCTTCTCTGCATAAAAGCGGTGAATTTCCGGAGAACCTCCGGAAACGGAAGCCATATCAAAAGGATGAGGAAGGCATCCATTCATCCCGCGGGCGCGGCTCTGAAATTCCGCAGATGCGGTCCACGCAGCGCTCCCACGCCTCCCGGCCCTGGTAGATCTCCACCTCAATGCGCAGGAAGTAAATGGGAACCTCCGGGTCTTCCTCCGGTTTTTCCAGCCGCACGGCGTCCTTCTCCGTGGTCACGATCATGTCCATGGCCCGGTCCGCGCAGCGGTCGTAGAACTCCTGCAATTCCGCTTGTTCAAACCAGTGGTGGTCCGGGAACCTGCGGCAGATTTCCACGTGGGCGCCCAGGGAGCGCAGGGAATCCTCAAAGCTTTCCGGGCGCGCGATGCCGCTGAGGCACGCCACCCATTTCCCCTGGAGGGCCTCCAGGGGAAGCCGTTCCCCCGTGAACACGTTTTCCAGGTACCGGGGGCCGTGGTCGCTCACGATGATGTCCGCCACGGGATTGTACTTCCTGATGGCGGCGATCAGCTCATCCTGGGGCTTGCCGCCGCATTTGGTCAGAACGATGTAGCTGGCGCGCGCCAGGCTGCCCCTGGGCTCACGCAGGGTGCCGCGCGGGAGCATGGCCCCGGTGCCGAAGGGCGCGCCGCAGTCCACCAGCACGATGTCCAGTTCATGAGCCAGTTTCAGGTACTGCATGCCGTCGTCCAGCAGCAGGGTGTCGCACCCCAGGTGTTCAATGGCGAAGATGCCGGACTTGATGCGGTTCTTGTCCACCAGAACCGCCACGCCGTCCAGGTTCTTGGCAAGCATGAAGGGTTCGTCCCCGGAATGCAGGGGGCCCAGGTAGCGCGTTTCCCCGTCGCTGGCGATCTTGGGCAGGTTTTCCGGCTGGCGGCCGTCCTTGTCCTTCCACTCCTGGGGCTTGTCTAGGTCCGCGCTTTTGTAGCCGCGGGTCAGGATGGCTACCTTGCGGCCGCGCTGGGTGAGGGTGCGGGCCAGCAGTTCCACCACCGGAGTCTTTCCGGTGCCCCCCACGGTGATGTTCCCCACGCTGACCACCAGCGTTCCCAGCCTGGCCTGCTTCGCGATGCTGGAGTGGAACAGGTACAGCCGCGCCAGCACCACCAGCCTGAACAGCCAGGAGGCCCCGCGCAGGACCATGCGCATCATGGAGGCGCGGAACCCCTTGGCCCGACCGAAGATGACTTCCGTCCCCCACTCTTCAAACTCTTCCGATCTGGATTTCATGATAAGCCCGGCGGCGCGCCTGGAAACTCCGTCAGTGGAGGATGCGGTGGCAGCTGTCGCAGTAAACGGTTTCGTGGCCGCCCAGCACCTTCATGCGGGCGTTGTCCGTAATGACCATGTGGCAGCCGCCGCAGTGGCCTTTTTCATCCATCGGCACAATGACCGGGACTCCCTTGCTTTTGGTCATCCGTTCGTATTCCCCCAGGGAATCCTCCGGAACGGCGGCGGCCAGGTCCGCGCGTTCCGCATTCAAGTGGTCCAGAAGCTCCTTGTCCGTTTCCGCCGTCCGGTCAAAGCGGGCCAGCGTTTCCTCCATCTCGCGCTGGGCGTCCCGCGCGCGCCGGATTTTCTGCTCCATATCCGTTTTCGCGGTTTCCAGGCGTTCCATCAGCTCCAGCTCGGAGGTTTCCAGGGCGTCAATGGCGGCTTCCGTCTTCTCCACCTCCTGAATGCACATCTGGTATTCCTCGTTTTTCCGGGTGTTGGACTGGAGGGTTTTCATCTTGCCGATGTAGGCGCGCTTGGTTTCAACGGCGGCTTCCACGTCCCGTATGCTCTTCTCAACGCTCGCGACTTCCTGCTTGGCGGCCAGGGCCTTCTGCTTGATGGCCTCCATCTGGCGCAGGAGGCGCGTTCTCTGTTCCGGCAGGGAGGCCAGCTCCTTCCGGAGTTTGGAGATCCGCACATCTTTTTCCTGAAGGATCAGCAACTGGTCTAAATCGGCATGATTCATCGCTTGCTACCTTAGCATGCCCCGGCGGGACGGGAAAGATTTTTTCTCGGCCCCGGGGCGGCGGCCCTTCCGTCTTTTTACGGTACTGGGGAGCGGCCTCCCGTGTTTCGGGGGAAAGGAGGTTTTCCTGAGAAACGGCCTCCCGTTTCCCGCTGAGTATTTCAAGCAGGGCCTTCTGCTGCGCCGGAGTGCCGCCCTGTGCGGGCGGCGGCATGGAAAGTTCCGCATACTGCCGCGCAAGTTTGTCTTTCTTCTGCCGGTTCTGCCAGAAAAGGAAGGCGCACACGGCAAGCACGCAGGCGCAGGCGGCTGCCAGGACCGTGTATGAATGGCGGTTGGAGGGCATGACGGGAGAGACTAGCCGTGCATTGTAGAGAAAGACGCTCCCCTGTTCCAGGTAAATCAACAACGGGCAAAAGAAAGTCTGCCGTGCCGCCATGGGGGCGGAAGCCTTCCGCGGCTGTTCCGGCGGCTCTTAAAACGTCAGGATGGTTTGGAGCCGGAAGACGCTGGCGTTTCCGGTGTCGTCCCGGCCCGCGGGGTTGGAAATCCACAGCAGGGAGGGCTGGATCAGGAACCAGGGAGTCACGGAAATGTTATAGTGGCATTCCATCACCACTTCCTTTTTGCTTCTGGAACGGCCTTCCGCCATGCTCCCGTCGTCCGGGCGGGTCACGGCCAGGGCAATGCCGAACTGGTTGGCTTCCCCTTCCTCGCAGACGCCCAGGTGCTGGAGAGGCTGGCTGCAAACGAAGCCGCCGGACCATTGGACGGCGGCGCCGCAGAAGTTGTCCCGCGTGGAATCGCTCCAGCCCGCGCGGCAGAAGGCCTTCCACGGGCTGCCGCCAAGCTGCTGCTCCACGTTCAGGGCGATGCCGGCCACGGTGTGGAGGTTCTTCCTTTCCTCCCCGTCCGGCAGTTCGTTGATGCGGGCCATGAAGGGGGTGAGCTTGACGGCGCCGGAATCATGCACCCACGCCAGTTCCGCCAGGATGTTGAAATTCTTGCCGTCCGTGTGTTTCAGCGGGGAGGCGTTCTGGGGGCAGCTGGTGAAGTTGCCGCCCAGCATGGCGTACCACTGCTCGTGGAACTGGTGCTGGAAGATGACGCCCAAGTTGGAATCCGCCATGGGAATCACCTGGTTGTTGACGAAGGGGGAGGCGCAGAACTGGCCGAAGGAGGAATTGGCGTAGCTGTTGGTGTCAAAATAATTCGTCTGGTTCACCACGCCCGCGATTATGGCGCTTTTTCCCCGGTTGAAGGTTTGCAGGAGCGCTATTTCCGGCAGGAAGAAGATTCTTTCCCCGAAGATGTCCGTATGCGTGTCTCCCGTCAGGCCGATGGCGTCATTCATGTTGCCGCCCCTCCACGTCTTTCCGGTCAGCGCAGTGGAGCCTGAAAGCTCCAGTTTCAGCCACGTTTCCCGGTTGCTGGGCGCCTGGATGAGGCGGTAATTGGCGTGTGCGTGCAGCAGGTACCAGAGCTGGGTGCCGGGCTTGTCCGGAGCCGGGTGGTGGATGGAGTTGTAGGAAAAGGCGTTTTCCACCAGGAATTCCAGTCCCGCGCGGTGCGCTTTGGAGTGGAGGCCGGTCAGGGCCTGCGTAAGGGAATCGTTGGGGATGGGGGCCGTCTCGTCCCCGTAATCCCCGCCCAGCAAATTGATGTCCGCCAGCAGGTGGGCCGGAGGTTCCGGCTGGTCCGGGCGGAGCATTTCGGTTCCTGCCTGTCTGCCCTGGGCGGCGAAGGCTCCCAGAAGGCCGAGGATGATGAGGGGACGGTACATGTTGTCAGGTGAATAGGTAAGTGGTGCAGGGGGCGGAGGGGCCCTATCCTAAGGGATGGGGCAGGAGGAGGAAAAGCGGCAAATCACCCCCGTTGAGTCATGACGCAGCCGGCGGGGCATTTCTGCCGTGGAAGGTCCGGTTCAGGGGGAAATGCCGGAAGCGCGCCGGAAAGACGGGGCCGGTTAAAAGCCCAGGGCTTCCTTCTGCCAGTTCAGCAGGGTGGAGACGCCTTTTTCCCTGTCTTCCGCAATGGCTTCCAGGGAGGCCCGGGTAATCAGGAAGGAGCCTTCCATGCCCAGTTCTTCAGCCTTTTCATCCCTGAGCTTGGACAGGCGCGCCAGATTGGCCTCAAACTGGTCGGAATGCTGGCGGCGCTGGATGCGCGGGCGGCAGGGATAGTCGTCTTCATCCAGCAGGTAAAATTTCTGGAGGGCGTCCATGAACCGGCTGCGCCTGTGGGAGTGGAAGCGGGGCGGAGGAGTCACGGTGCGCTGTTCCTGAAGGGCGAGGCTCCACTGGATGAGGTCCGCGTTGGAGCAGACCATGAACGCGGGCTTGTCCCACGCTTTAGCCTCCGCATCGCGCCATGTCCACAGTTCCCGGAGGGCGGCCAGCCCTTTCCTGTTCAGCTTGCCGCAGCCCTGGATGCGCCAGGGGTCCTGATGGCCGGCCAGATGGCGTTCCCGGGCTCGGTCCATGGAGTGCCTGCAAATCTCTTCAAACCAGCCCATGCGTCCTTTTTCCCGGAGGGCGGCCGTCAGTTTGTCCGCCATGTCCAGCATGTAATTCACGTCGTTCAGGGCATAGGTGACCATGGTCGGGGAAAGGGGGCGCCGCGCCCAGTCCGCCTTTTGGGAGGACTTGCTCAGGGCTACGCCGTGGAAATGTTCCACCAGGGCGGCCAGCCCGAACTGGCGGAAGCCCAGCAGGCGCGCCGCCGTCTGGGTATCCCAGATCATGGCGGGCAGCGTTTCCCAGGCGTTCTGGAAGAGGCTCATGTCATAATCCGCCCCGTGCATCCAGACTTCCGTTTCCTTCAGCCAGTTGTAAAACGGCCCCATGTCTTCAATGGAGAGAGGGTCGATCAGGCAGGAGCCCGTTTCATCCGCGTACTGGATCAGGCAGATCTTTTCCTGATAGCGGTGCAGGCTGTCTGCCTCCAGGTCCAGGACTACCCGTCCCGTGGGCTGTGCGGTGGCGCGCTTGCGCCATTCCAGTAATTCCTCTTTCTCGCTAATCATCTTATTGCAACAGAGCGGGATTGAACCATGTATCAGCACGCCGGGCAACTGGAAATGCAAAAAAAGTGCTGATGGGGCAATCATGTATTGCCTATTTCCCGGAAATAGGGCACGAAGAAAGGCGCATGGAAGAGGAAGCTACAGAAACCGGACGCAACCACGGAGAACAGCCTTTGGACGAATTGATGAAGCGCTGGCATCTGACCAACCACGACCTGGTGGAGATTTCCCCGGAACAGCTTACCCACAAGCAGGTTCAAAAGGCCCGGCAGGGACGCCAGCTTACCTTGAAAATGATGCAGAAGGTGTGCCGCGCCTTGAACGTGGCCATCTGGGAGCGGCTTACCCCCATGCAGAAGGAGCAGTATTTTGAATACATGCACAAGCATGTGTTCAGCTATGCCAAGGGGTATGACCCGGCCTGGAAGGATCCGAACATGGACATGATGGCCTGATTCCGGACCTCTTTTCCGCCGCGGAGGCACGCGTTCCCTTTTCCGTTTCTTGTTTCGCGCTTCCGGGAGAAACCGGGCTGCGGCAGGGAATTTTTTTACAAGGCTGGCGGTTTTTATGAAGCGTCCTGATGCCCCGTTTTTTCCCGTTTTTACGGGAGATGGGCAGATCGTCCCGGGTATGGTATTGTGTTCCAGCGGGATGGAAAAAAACAGACATTCCATTTGACAGCCAGAAAACCAGGGTGTATACGCCGCGCTCCTTTTTATCCGTCATCATGATGAATATTGCTTTTATTACCTGTTTCGTCGGTGTTCTGGGGATGTGTGCGGGAGCGTCCCTGGCCGAGGGCAAGCCGTGGTCCGGAGAAAAAGTTCCGCTGGCGGAGGACGGCGCGGTGGTTCTGGATGACAATGAATACCTGCTGAACCTGGCGGATTATGAAAAACTGGAGCAGGGAGGCGGTTTGCTGGTGCGGTATGCAGCCGGAAAGAACGGGCTCCGGGAAGACTCCGGCGCGTTCTATTTTGAAAACAGCCATGGAAAAATGGTGAGCGCCGCCATGGAGCCGGTATCCGGAAATGCCGGAAAAACGGAACCGGAGCGTCTGGCCCTGGTCAGTCCCGCTTTCCCGCTGAATCCGGAAGGTAAGTGGAGCCTCAAGCGGAAGAGCAGGCCAGCCGAACTTTACCGGAAGAAGGTGGCCGTCTCCCACATGGACCAGGAATACACGTTCCAGAGCCACGAAGATGCGCAGGTGAAACTGGTGCACGGCGTGCTGGCAAATGCCCTGGTATCGGGAAATAACCGCTCCAAGAGTTATAACTCTTTCAAGGTAAGCCGTCATACCCCTTCTTTCTGACTCGCTGAAGGAAAATTCCGGTTCTTCAGACGGGGAGAAAGAGGCAAGGGAGGAGGACGGACAGGCGGAAAGCCATGGGGACCGGGAGAAGCCGGAATCCGGGCTGCATCTTGCAGAGAACGCCGTTGCGGTTTCCGGCCCCGGCAGCCTTGCCGCGGCTCCGCGTGCGGCGCAGGACATCACCGTGACCGGGGGTGGAAGCGTTGTCCTGGAGGAAGGATTTGACGGAACGGTGCGGATGGAGGGTTCCGGAGATATTTTCCTGGACAGTGTCAATGTCAGCGACGGCGGCAACAAGGAAAAGCATTACGGCCTGAATATCCGGATGGACGGCGGCCCCGGCTCCAAGGTGTATCTGGGCTTCACGAGCTCTACGGCGCGCACGGCTTTTTTAGAGGGTACCGTTTCCGGTACGGGGACGCTGGTGTTTGAGAACACCAGCCGCAGCCGGGTAAGCAATTTTGACCTGACGGGCGCGGACATGGGCGGTTTCAGCGGCGTGGTCCAGGCGGCGGCGCCGCGTTCCAGCCTCTCCTCCGAGGGGTATAATACGCCCGTCCAGCTTCAGGCGGCGGGGAATATGAACGCCACGGTCATGGACCTGTCCGTGATCCGCCAGGGCGGCAAGGACCCCGCCGGGCTGGGAGGCTGGCTGACGGACAGTGCAGGGACCCCCTCCATGGTGATCCTGAAGCTGGAGGGTGATTTGACCGTCTCCGGCCTGGAAGGGGCCACGGCCGGTTCCTCCTCTCGCGTGACGGTGGGCAATGGGACTGCCGCTACCCTGACCATTGACGGTGCGGAGAACCATGAATTCAAGGGAATGATCGGCGCGGCGGGCGCGGACGGCGGCTACTACGTGGGGACGGAGAAGAATGAGAGCTACAAGAATACCCAGCTTGTGGAGGCGGACGGCACCGGAGTCATCAATCTGGTCAAGAAGGGAAGCGGGGAGCAAACCGTTTATTCTGGCCGGCTGGGCAGTCTGGACATTCAGGGCGGCGTTTTCCGCCTGGGGGCGGATGGGGCCCTGACCGTAGGGAATTCCTTTTCCACTTCCTCCGGCGGCTTGCTGGACATTGCGGCAGGGGCCATCCTCGCGCTGGATTACCATGAAGCGGCTTCCCGGCTGGGGGGAATGAACTGGCGGTCCGCCGGAACGCTTGTCTTCAACAAGGGGCTGGTTCTGGATGTGGACGGAACGTTTCAACTGGATTCTTCCGTGCAATTTGCGGAGGGCAGCCTGCTGACGGTAATCATGCCCGCATCCGGCATTCAATCCGGAGAATCCCGCAAGCTGGTTTCCGTGACGGAGGGGAATACCCTCTTCTTTGCGGACGCCGTGCAGCGGGAAAAGGTCAGGTACGCCACGGGCAGGGATGCCGACGGCAGCTGGATTTACCGGGAGCTGGACGTTTACAGCGGACTGACCCTGAATGTGCAGGGGGGAGGCCAATGGCAGATGCTCGTGACCGGGCTGGATTCCACTTCCCTGGAAGGCACCTATTTTGACGCGGACAAGTTCAATTACTACGTCTGGCAGGGGAACGGGTCCAAGGTTCCGGACGGCAGCGTGTGGTCCGACGGGGCGGCGGGCGCCAGCCCGTGGGAAGGCGGCCTGACGTTCCGCAACGGGGAGCGTGAAGTCTTCTTCGGCATGCAGGATTTATCCGGCCACGCCGTGGACGGCTTTGACGTCATCCTTGACGGAACGGTGCGCGTCTCCAGCCTGACGGTCTCCGTGGACAAGGAGGCGAACGGCGGCATGGGCTATGTCTTCCACGCCGCGGACGGCGGCGCAGGCAGCATTGCGGACGCCGGACCGGACCACGCGGGCGAGCTGGTCAAGGAGGGCGCAGGCATGCTTACCCTGGCTACCGGCAATACTTTTTCCGGCGGAACGGAAATCCGTGAGGGCAGTATTCTGGCCGCCCGTGAAGGAGCCCTGGGCGCCGGGGACATCCGCATGGCGGACGGAACGGAACTGTATGTCAACTACCCCTTTGCCACGGAGCTGGATTCCTCTTACCGCAACCCCTCCATTGCCAACAACATCCGGATCGGGACGTCCTCCAAGGACACGGCGAAGGTGGTCATCGGCTACTCCCCCCTTTCCCTGGCGGAGAAGGAAGACCTGCCCGGCGCAGGTTCCTCCGGCTACCAGTGGGATTACCTGACTTCCCGCCACTGGCGCACGCTGTCCCTGACCGGCAGGCTGGACGGCTATGGGGAACTGACGCTGATGGGCTATACCTCCACGACGGCGGGCGGCCAGGACAAGTGGGTAAGCATGTTCCACATCTGCGATGAAAGCCTGGCCCCGGGGGAAAAGTCCAATTTTACCGGCACGGTCAAGCTGGACAACTACATTCTGTATTCCGAGGCGGACTCCCCCGCCAATGCGGATGCCAACAACGACATCCTGGCCATCCGGAAGCCCGGCGCCGTACAGCTCATCGTGGAAGACGATGCGCTGCGGAACGCCAAGGTGGACCTGACGCGCGCCCATACCGTGAACGCGGCGGACAACGGCACCGTTTTTGAAGGAAAGGAACGCATGGACCTTTACCACATCCTGCTGGTGCAGAAGGATGCCGTTCTGGCGGGGCTGCAAGGGGATTTGATCGGGAAAACGCAGGACAGCGAGTATTACGGCAAGACTTACACGGTGGGGAGCGAAGTGGATACGCTGCGCGTGCTGACCAACTCCAACAGTACGCTGACGCTGGATGTGGATGGTACGGAAAAACTGTATTTTGCCGGTGTCTTCGGGACGGCATCCACGTATGGTTCCGCTACCTCCGGCAAGGTGACGGCCGCAAGCAGGGAAACCCTTTCCCTGACCAAGACGGGCACGGGAGCACAGTACATCCATACGGCCGCGGTCAACCGCCTGGTGCTCCAGGAGGGGACGCTGGGCTTCAACAGCCTCAACGTGAAAACGAGCGCCGTCCTGTACGGAGGAACCAACTTGAATCTGGGAGTGACGCGGGGCATCGCCTCCGACGGCACGGCGCAGGAGTGGGGCGCAGCGGGGGGAGGCATGACCATCAATCCCGGTTATGCGCTCCACATCGTGACGGACAGGACCGTAAACGCCGGTACGGGGGCAGGGGTCGTTGCGGTTCCTGAAACGGCGGTGGTGAACGGTTCCGTGACGGTATCTGATTCCTCCTTCCTGTATTTTGACTGCTCCATCCTGCCCTCCGAGCTGCAGGAGCATCCCCTGCTGGCCGTCAAGGGGCTGGAGGACATCGCTGATTCCGGCAGGTTGAACCTGAACGGCGATATTCTGGTGCGTTTCGGGGGATACGATTTTGGAGAAGCGGACACGGTTGACAAAAAATACTACCTGGCGACGACGGAAAGCGGCATTTACGTGGACGGGGCGCTGGGCGGCTTTCAAACCCGCACGATTTCCATCGGGAACGGGTGGTTCGGCATCATCAAGGTTTCCGGGGACAACATGAACCTGGTCATGACGGTGACCAATACGCCCATCCGCACCTGGTACAACGGAGAAAACCGGAGCGAGGGGGAATACGTGGCCGCCACGGACAACGTCTGGTTTGCCAATGAATTGCCCGAAGGGGAGGGGACCGACCGCAACCACTGGCTGGAGGGCCTGGACAAAAATCTGGGCCTTAACGGCTTTTACCGGGATACCTACCATGTGGCCTTCGGCGCGGAAGGAGCCGGGAAAACAGGAATGGTGGAAAGGGAGGAAGGAAAGGATTACAACGTGGTGCTCATCAGGGGGGAAGTGCGCCCCGCCTCCATCCGCGTGAAGGATGACGTCAACTACATCTTCCGCGCCCATGCGGACGGGGGCCTGATTGCGGACGGGGAGCTTCCGGATGACTATGAAACCAGCAACTGGAAAACCATTCTGACCAAGGACGGAGCCGGAACCCTGGTGATGGAGACGGCCAACACGTATTCCGGCGGAACGGAAATCAACGGCGGCAGGGTAGTCATGAGGGATGCCGGAGCCCTGGGGACCGGGGAAATCCGGATGTTTGACGGCACCTCCCTGGCGCTGGACTACCAGAGCGGGGGCTTTATCCAGAAGGTGGCTCTGCTGAATAACCTGCTGACGGTGGCGGAGGATTCCGTGGTGACGGTGTCCCATACGGACAGGGTGATCGGTGGCGTCATTTCCACGGTCCGGGGGGATTCCACCGCCAACCTTGTCCTGCAGCATGCCAACGGCAGCGGCCAGACCGTTTTCCAGCTGGATGACGGCTCCAAATTCCATGGAAAGATCAGCATGAGCGGGACGCAGGACGGCCAGGGAACGGTGCAGGCCTGTCTGGACCGGAACACGTGGGAAGAAGCCGGTTTTGATTTAAGCCTGAATGGTGTACAGAGCACGATACTGCATCTTGATTCCGTGGAGGACGTCCATCACATCACCCTGGCCGGCATCATGGGGCAGGATGAGGCTTCCTTCGTGACCACGGAAGCCAGCGCGGGGCGCGATTCCTCCACCACCCTTTTCCTGGCGGTGGGGACGCAGGACCGGATTTATTGCGGCAATGTGGGCTTTGGGCAGTACATCGACATGTATGATACGGGCCTGCGCCATGATTCCGGCTACATCAGCCTGGTGAAGACGGGCATCTTTTCCCAGACGGTGGGGAATGCGCGCCTGGCTTCCCTGCAAATTGACGCGGGTTCCCTCAAGGTGGTAAACACTCTTCTGCTGGCCGGGGAATTGAGCGTGGCGCAGGATGGCAACCTGGTGGTGGGCCATGACGAATGGCAGGGGCTGTACGATTATGACGTGCAGGTCAACGACGGCGGCGTTCTGCGCCTGGGCTCCGGCTTTGGTTCCCTGACCGGGACTCCCTACACGGAAGACGGAGTTCAGAAAACCGGCAATACGATTCTTCTGAACGGCGGAGGCGTGCTGGGCATGCTGGACGCGGACTGGAGCAATGAGAATGAAATGGTGGTGAACGCCGGAGGGAAGGCCTTTGTGCTGGATACGACGGGTTACGATCCGGACTCCATGACGGCCTCCGGAAACAGCCATGTCATGACGCTCAACGGAACCGTCAAGCCCGGCGGCGCCTCCGGGATCATCATCGTCAAGAACGGCAATGCGGGCAAAAACGGCCGCGTGGTGCTGGGCGCGGCCAACACCTGGGACGGGGTCTACCAGGTAACGGACCATGCCGCGCTGGAGCTGGCGCATGCGGGCGCGCTCAATACGAAAGCCGGAGTCGAACTCCAGGGAGCGGCTTCCCGACTGGACGTGAAGGCCGGAACGGTTTCCTACGCCGCTTCCGTGAAGCTGGCGGGAGCGGGAGCCTCCGTCAATACGCTGAATTCTTCCTCCCTCTCCGATATTTCCGTGGCGGTGACGGCCCGCACCGGGGCCGCCTCCTCCACGGTGGAGCGGGCTTTTCTAGGTTCTTCCGCCGGAGCGGGAATCGTGCAGGGAGCAGGCTCCGCGGCCCGCGCCCTGTTCAACGGCGTCAACGTGAACGTCAGGACGGGAGCGGCGCTGGCCCATACGGAATTCTCCGGCTCCGTGCTGGAGGTGGCCGCAGGGCAGGAGGCCCGCGTGACGGACATGCTCATTCATGCGGCGGATTCCGGCATCAGGCTGGGCGCGTTTTCCTCCCTGGCCGTCACTGGCGTTTCCACAACGGATGCCGTGCCGAACCTGAACGTCAGCTATGCGGACGGCAACTTTTCCATGACAGCTCCCGATGCGTGGACGACCAATGTGCTGATTACCGGGGCCGGGCAGGCTTCCGTGGACTTCTCCGGCGGCGTGAACCTGCTGCTGACGGAGTGCTCCGGCAGCCTGATTGAAAAACTGGTGGAAGCCCGTGTGAGCACCATCAACTTTGTGCTGTATGACGGCTCCCTCACCAATGCCTTCAGCGGGGATTACTCCCTGGCCTCCGTCCTTTATGACGCCGCCCTGAAAAACGCCGGCTTCATCCTGGCAAACGGGGACTCCTGGATGCGCGACGGCGTGGTGACGCTGGTGCGCACGGTTCCCGAACCCGGTACGGCCTCCGTGGCCTTGCTGGGCCTGGGCGCGCTGCTGCTGCGCCGCCGCAGGAGCTGAACTCCTGAAAAACATTCCGGCGCCGCGCGCATGAATCATGCAGACGGCGCCGGGAAAGGCAAAGCGGAGGACCGGAGCAAGGCACGGTCCGAAAATGGAAATACTTTATTGGGCGGACTTCGCCTGCTGCCAGCGTTCCTCCATGGCGTCCAGGGAGGCTTCTTCCAGGGAAAGGCCGTCTTTGGCAAGCAGGCGTTCCATTTCATTGAAACGCCGTTCAAACTTCCTGTTCGCCCCGGCCATGGCCGTTTCCGGGTCTATTCCCTTCTTCCGGCACAGGTTGACTACGGAAAACAGGAGGTCCCCCAGTTCCTCCGTGACGTGCGGATCTTCCTCTGGCACGGGAAGGATCTCCTCACACTCCGCGGTTTCCTCCTTCACCTTGTCCAGGGCGCCCTGGGCGTCCGCCCAGTCAAACCCCGCTTTGGCGGCTTTTTTCTGGAGCTTCCATGCGCGGAGCATGGGCGGCAGCCCCTTGCCCGTTCCGTGCAGGTACGGGGTGGCTTCCGCGCCTTTTTCCTGGCGTTTGATCTTGTCCCACTGGGCCAGCACGGCATCCGTCGTGTCTGCCGTGGACTGGGCAAACACGTGGGGATGGCGGCGGACGAGCTTTTCACTCACTTCCGCGGCCACATCGTTGAAATTGAAACGCCCGGCTTCCCGGGCGATCTCCGCATGAAAAACCACTTGAAGCAGAACGTCGCCCAGCTCCTCCCGCATCTGCTCCCAGTCGTCCCTCTGGATGGTGTCCACCACTTCATAGGCCTCCTCGATCATGTTGGAAATCAGGGAGTGGTGAGTCTGTTCCGCGTCCCAGGGGCAGCCCTGGGGAGCGCGCAGGCGTTTCATGATGGCGATGAGGCGCTGCATTTGAAGGGCAGGCTCGCGGCATTCGATCATTTCAGTGTCGTTCATGACGGAGCCATACTAATCGCGCAAGGGCGGATGACTAGCAAAAATTCCTCTTTACCCGGAACGGTTCTTCCCTACACTCGCCCCCATGGAAGTTCACACGTGGAAAGAACGCACGGAAGAAGGTACCCTGGTATACAGGGCATGCCACCACGCCAGCAAATGGAAGCTGGAATGCGCCCCCAAGGTGGGCCGTGCGGAACGTGACGATGTGGAGTGGGAACACGTGGAATTCACGCGGGCGCACTGGGTGACCCTGCGCGACGTGCTCTGGCGCAAGTACCAGCGCAAACGCTGCCCGTGGCGTTTTATTGAAGCCATAGACAAGCTTCTGGAAGACATGCCGGAAGAGGAGGAAACCGGTTCTCCCCATGGGGAGGACGGGCGGTAGGAACGCCCTTCAACTTCTGCCGTGCCGGGGATGCTGGGAGCGGTTTTCAGGGAATGGCTCTCCTGGGTGTACCCTTTCGTCTGCGAGTTGTGCGGACGGGGCGGACTGGACGGCTGTCATGTTTGTCCGGAATGCCGGGAGCGTTTCGTGCCCATTGAACCACCCTGCTGCGCCGTTTGCGGAGAACCTGCGGAAGGTTCCTTCATCCCGTCCGGGTTATGCGCCCGCTGTGCGGAAACGGCTCCGTCCTTTGAGGAAGCCCGCGCCGCATACGTGAACGAAGGGGCATTGAGGGAGCTTCTGCTGGCCTTCAAATATGCGGGGGCCGTTCATCTGGCCGGAACCTTCGCGCGGATGATGGCGGAGGCCGTGCGCGGAAATCCCCACTGGTTCGGAGGAAAAAAGCGCCTGCTCGTTCCCGTGCCCATGCACCGCCGCAAGCTGGTGCGGAGGGGGTACAACCAGGCGCAGGAACTGGCGGCGCTGCTGGGGAGAGAACTGGGCTGGCCCTGTGCCGGGGTGCTGAAACGCCTGCCTGACCGGCTGCCCCAGGCCAGCCTGGCGCGGAAGCAGCGGCTCAGGCACGCCCGCAGGATTTATGCCGCGGATGAAAAAAGAATCAAACGTCATCCCGTCGCGGGAAGGGACGTGCTGCTGGTGGATGACGTTTTTACGACCGGGGCCACGGCGGACGCCTGCGCGCATCTGCTGCTCCGGGCCGGGGCGGCTTCCGTTTGCGTGCTGACGCTGGCGCGGACGCACCATGCATGGCATGGCTGAACCGGAATTTTCTTTCAGCTTCACCGTTTCCTTCCTACAATGGCAGTCATGAATCCGGAGCTGATGTTTCATACGGAAGACGAAGTCATGTTTTATGATACGGATTGCGGCGGAGTGGTTCATAACCTGGCCTACCTGCGCATGATTGAAGCCTGCCGCACCAAGCTGGGAGCCAAATTGGGCATGGATTACAAAACCATGAGCGATTTGCAGCAGTTCGCCGTGGTGGTCCGCCATGAAATCGACTACGTACGCCCCGCCGTGCTGGGGGACACCATTCTGACGACGGGATGGCTGCAATCCGTGGAACGGGCCCGGTTCTGGTGCGATTTTGAAATGCGCCGCGCCTCCAACAACGATCTTCTGGTGAGGGCCCATCAACAGCTGGCCCTGGTCCGGATGCCCCAGGGGCGCCCCGCGCGCATTCCAGCTGAATGGCGTGCGCGGTGGCAGGAATACATGGAATCCTGATCTTTTTTTGTCCGTCTTCCATTTTGCGCTTGCCATGAAAGGGGGCGTGGTGTTTACTGCCTCCGCCCTTCCAGCAAGGGTAAGTGCTTGGGTAGCTCAGTTGGTAGAGCAGTAGACTTTTAATCTATTGGTCCCGGGTTCGAGTCCCGGTCCAAGTACCATTCCCTTTCATACGTTGAAACTCCGCAGGAAGTATTTCCGGGCGGAGTTTCTTTTTTGAGGTAGCCGGAAAACGGGCGGGAACGTGGTGTTCCACCATCCAATGAGCATGGGAATGGGTATTGCCGTGCTGCCCGGTCCGTGAGGCCGCCGGCGGAACGGAAAGACGGAACCGGGCGGGGATGTCCATCAGGGCAAATCATGCCGGACGGCGCGTTCTATTTCATGGAACAGCAGGAAATGGTCTTTCAAATGGTACAGCCATGATCGGATGTCGGCCAGTTCGTGGGTTTCCAGCATGACCACCGGGAAGATGAACGGATTTTTTTTAACGGAGACTTCAATGAGGCCGATGATTTCATTCCTCCTGCTCAGGACGGGGATGGCGAGGTATTGCATGTATTTTTCCTCCGGGGGCTGGTTGCGCTTCCGGAAGAAGCTGCGCCGCACTTCCGCCGGGCCGGAGAGGACTACGGGGCTGAGATGGCGTTCAGCGAACAATTGTTCATCCAGCATGGAGGGAGTTCCCGTCACGGGCCGCGGAGGTTGGGCCAGCAGAGAGGGGATGTCGTTATTGTGTTCTCCCTGCGCGTAGCCTGTGACGCGCAGGAAGGTCTGGCCCTGCTGCCGCTCCGCCTGGATGTAAAGCACTTCAAAGATGAGGGAGCTTTTATATTCGGCCAGGGCTGCGGCGATGGTGGAACACAGGAACAGGCAGGCGGAGTTGAAGCTTTCCGTCGTTGCGCGGGAGCCGTCCGCTTTTTTCTCCCGGCGGTCTTCTCCATTCAGCTTGTTGGCGAAGTTTTCATATTCCCCGCTGAGGGCGGCGTAGGTTTTTTTGTAAAGAGCCGCACTGCGGTTTTTCAGGGTGCAGGCCTGTTTCTTCATCTCCCGGTTCCTGTTGATCAGCCTCTGGCATTCCACGTGCCACACGATGAAAGCGGCGCCCAGGATAACCAGCAGGACGATTTTTCCCGTGTTGGCGCCTTCCATGGGCGTCCCTCCGATGATGGAGATCACAACGACCAGGATGGGCTGGAACAGGTTTGCTTTTTTGAGGAAGGAGGGCTCTTTGAACATAAGAAAGATGCGGGAGAAAGGTTGGTTGAAAAGAAGGTGATGCTGTACAAGTCTTGTTAAAGGTGTGTTATTTGTTGATTATCAAAAATATTCCATATTGAAGGTTGAAATGGTGCGGAATGAAAGCAGGAAGCGGAGAGGTTTTTTCTTATGCCATCTTAAATTAAGTTTATTTATAATCAATGAGTTTTTTGTTAATTTAGAAGCATTCTAATACGATATTTCTTTGAATGATAAGGCTTCCTTTGTTCCAATAATTGTTAGGAAAAAATAAGAGTTTTCCATTTGGGAAACGATTTGTTAAATCGCAGTGTTTTGATATGTTTTATTTTGATTCATGGAATATCTTTGTTTACAGGGTAAAAGCATGGAGAGCCGGAGCAAGCTCCGTCCGGAGGGCCGGACTCCTTGCGGAATTGTCCGTCAATATCCGGATGGGGAAAAGGAATGGTGAATGGGCCCCCGGATATCAAGGGGGGAACAAATATTCTTCCGGCTTTTTCCCGGAAATGATGCGGGTTACGGCTCCGGTGGCTGCGGTGCCGGAACGTCAGGGCTTGCCCCTGGAAAAACCCTGCCGCGGTAATGTTCCGTGCGCGCCTGCCAGGCTGCCCGCCGTGCCGCATTATTCGGCATGGTTTTCTTCTGCCCACTTCCTGTACTGTGCGGACAGTTGTTCAATAAGCGGCTGGTGCCTGGAAGCGAGGTTTTTTTGTTCCGTCCTGTCCCTGATGTCGTATACCTGCCAGGGGCCGCGGTTGGGAGCCACCAGCTTGAATTGGCTGGTCAGAGCCGCGCGGTTCCTCTGGTGCTCCCAGAAAATGGTGCGGGAAGGGCAGGTGCCGGGAATGTAGTCCCATACCCTGGACGGAGGAAGCTTTCCGGGATTGGCCCAGTAGGCGTTGAGCGGTTTGCCGTCCATGTGGACGGGAACCGGAAGCTGGGCCCACGCCAGGCAGGTGGGGGCGAGATCCTGAAGCAGGAAGGGGGAGTGATAGCGCGCGCCGGGACGGATTCTGGAAGGGTAGCGGATGATGAAAGGCGCGGACAAGCCGCCGTCAAAGGTCTCAATCTTATACTGGCGGTAGGGAGTGTTGGACACGGCCGCCCACATGAGACCGTACCCGTCCCGGCAGCCGGCTTCCCCCAGCGGACCGATGGGAAGAACGGTTTTCTTGTTCCTGTTGTTCTGGGGCATTTCCGCCGTTGCGCCGTTGTCTGACAGGAACATGACGATCGTGTTGCCGCTGAGGCGGTGGCGGTCCAGGGACGCAAGGATGCGGCCTATGCCGCGGTCCATGATGGAGATTTGGGCGGCGTAGGTGGCCATGCACCTGGAAAGGTAGTCCTTGCGCTCTGCTGTGGCCTTTTCATAGCCGGAAGGATTGAATTTTCCTGCCATGCCCAGCTTGGCGGAGGGAGGGACGATTCCGAGCTGTTTTTGTTTTTCCAGCCTCTTGGAGGCGATGGCATGCGGAGATTTTCCGCGGTAGGACGGCAGCATTTTTTCTATTTCCTCCCGGGGGGCCTGAAGGGGTGTGTGCGGGGCCGTGTAAGCCACGTAGAGGAAGAAGGGTTTTTTGCTTTTGGCGGCGTCGTCAATGTAGGCCAGGGCCGTTTGGGTGATGTCTTCCGTCATGTAGAAATTCTCCGGCAGGTCCTCCGGCCGGAGCAATTTTCCGTCTTCTCCGAAGGGGCGGTCCGGCATGGGCTTGTAGTAATCCGCCGCGCCTCCCAGCAGGCCGCGGGAACGGTCGAAGCCGCGGTCCCAGGGGTAGGTTCCCCGGACTTTCCCCAGATGCCATTTTCCGGAAAGGTAGGTACGGTATCCCGCTTTTTTCAGGAGTTCAGGGAGGATGGGGATATCCGGATTCAGCCGCCCGCGGTAGCCAGGGCGTCCGCTGTCGTCGTCCAGCAGCCCTACGTCCACCTTGTGGGGCTCGCAGCCGGTCATGATGGAGGCGCGGGAGGGGGAGCAGCGGGAAGCCGTGTAGCACCGTGTAGCCAGCATGCCCTGTGCGGCGAGGGAGTCCAGATGGGGAGTGGGGATTTCCGAGCCGTAGCAGCCCAGGTCGGACCATCCCATGTCGTCAGCCAGGATGAGGACGATGTTGGGCTTGTCCGCCGGGGAGGGGACAGGGGAGAGCAGCCAGAGGGCCATGCAGGCCAGGAGGGGGAAACTTGGAATGAAACGCATGGGAGGAACGGGGTGTATGATAAAGCAGGCAGGCCCGCGGACGGATCCTGCCCGGAGGCTGGAAAAGGAAAGCTGTCTTCCCTGTTGGCCCGGACAGCTTGCGCGACCGGGAATTCCTCCGGAAAAAGCCGGGTGGGCGGATATGGTGCGCCGGAAAAAATGCGTCTGCTACCACCACAGGACGGCGCAGAGCAGAATGGCGGCTCCGTAGGCCATGCCGCCCAGGCAGAGGGGCGTCCACCAGGCCGGTTTGGAGCATATCTTGTTCACCATGTCACGGTACAGGTAGGGTTTGCCTATCCAGAGGAGGGAAAGGAAAATGACAATGTAGCACCAGATGGGGATGAGCAGCCTGGTGACCGGGTCCTGGAGGAAGGCCGCGCTGAGAAGAGGGGCCGCCACCATCAGGCCGAAGATGCCGAGCGCCCGCGGAAAGAGCAGGTTTTTCACATGGGTGACCATCAGCACCAGGAAAACGGGACACGCAAGCTGGAGCAGCCAGCGGATGCCTTCAAACTCCGCCAGCCCTACCCGGAAATAACTCAGCACGCCCAGCCCTTCCGGAGCCACCAGCAGGAAGAACCAGAACAGGCCGATGGCCAGCAGAACCTGGGCCAGCAGGTGGTTGCGCGGGGAGGCCAGCAGAAAGGCCTGCACCTGCTGCCTTTTTACCAGTGCGTAAAGGTGAACCAGCAGCAGAACGGCGCCCAGGACATATCCCGCCACGGGCAGCGGTATCATTCCATCATACGGATGCAGGAAGGGAGCGTGCTGGTTCATCTGAACGCTAACCTTAATGATTATCCCGGCTTCGTAAAGGCGAATCAGCGGGAGAGAGAAGAAAATTCCATCGGATTCCCGGCGTCAGGCCGCTGGAATTCCCCCGCAGCCGGCGGAGGAACGCAGGCTCAGGAGCCTTGGGTGACTTTTTCAAACGTGGGATCCTCCACAGGGGTGATTTTCCCGTCCGCGTAAAGCACCATGATGCCTCCCTGATGACGTTCCAGGGCCGGGACCACGATTTCCTCAAAGTCCTGCTCCGTGATGACGCTGCGTCCGTCAAGCGGAATGCCGTCGCTGATCCAGGGCTTGCCGCGCAGGGCCTGCCCGCGCGCCACGTTCATGGGGCGTCCCTTCCGGTTGTCCAGCCAGCTGGTGTAGGAAATGGTGTCCGGGCTGGCGGGAAGGATGGAATCTTCCGCCGCGAGGATTTCCGGCCGGTTGTCATTCTTGCAGCGGAAGGTGTCCGGAAGCATGTTCGGCTCCTTGTCGCTCCGGGCGATCAGGTCGGGCTGTTCTGCGTTCACGATGGGGGCCAGGGCGTCCCACCAGTTCCGGCACTCCCTGGCGGTCAGAAGGCTGTCCTTCATGCCGCTGGAGGGCAGTTTCCCGCCGTTCTGGCCTGCGAATTCCTTGCCCCAGTCGCTGATGCGGCGCAGGTTGTCCGTGCAGCGCGTTCTGGCCGCAGTCTCCGTAGCATGGGAATAAATGCTGTAGGATACGCCAGCCAGCAGGGCGATGATGGCGATGACCACGAGAACTTCAATAAGCGTGAAACCTTTGCTGCGTGAGGGGAGTAAGCGGGCTTTCATGATTTCCCGCCATTATGCACGATTGCCGCCGCTTGAAAAGGCAGAAACTGCGCCCTGGGGCGAAAAGCGCCGGACGGAGCTCCGGAAACGAAAAGGGCCGGTCCCGTGAAGGACCGGCCCGCAGGAAAGGAAATGGCTGGATTGCGCTTACTTGGCGGAAGTGACCAGCGCGGCGAAGGATTCCGGCTTCAGGGAAGCGCCGCCCACCAGGGCGCCGTCAATGTCCGGCTGGGCCATGAGCTCCACCACGTTTTCCGGCTTTACGGAACCGCCGTACTGGATGCGCACCCTGGCGGCGGTGTCCGCGCCGAAGACGTCGGAAATGACCTTGCGGATGAAGGCGTGGGCTTCCTGCGCTTCCTTGGAGGTGGCGGTCAGGCCGGTGCCGATGGCCCAGACGGGTTCATAGGCGATGACCAGGTTGGCCACTTCTTCCGGGGTGAGATCCTTGAGACCGCCCTTGAGCTGGATTTCCAGCACGGGTTCCAGAATGCCGCCCAGGCGTTCATCCTTCGTTTCACCGATGCAGAAAATCGGGGTGATGCCGGCGGCGATGGCCTTCTTGATCTTGGCGTTGATGATGGCGTCCGTTTCTCCGAAGTACTGGCGGCGTTCGCTGTGGCCGAGCACGACGTACTTGAGGCCCAGTTCATTCAGCATGCTGGTGGAGATTTCCCCGGTGTAGGCTCCGTTGTCATACTGGGAGACGTTCTGGGCGCCTACGGCAGTGCAGGAGCAGCCGTTCAGGGCGTTCAGCACGGAGGGGATGGTGGTGAAGGGGGGAATGACGACCACGTCGCATGCGACGTCTTTTCCCTTAACGAGGTTTTTGAAGCTTTCGATGAATTGGGCGCCTTCGGCGGGGCCGATGTTCATCTTCCAGTTGGCGGCAATGATGGGTTTGCGGGACATAGTGGAATGAGATTAATCAGGAGCACGCATTGTTGCCAAATTGGGGCCGAGGTCAAGCACAGATCAAAAGGGCCGCATACGCGCCGTCCGATTTTTCCTCATGGGGAAGGATGAGTTTTTCCTCCTTCAGGGTCCATTCCGGGTGGTTTTGCAGAAAATCCCTGACCACCAGGCCGTCTTCCTCCGCGTCAATGGAACAGGTGGAATAAACCAGCCTGCCCCCCGGCTTGACGGCCTGAGAGGCGTTTTCAAGAATGCTCCTCTGGAGGGCGGCCAGGCGGCGGATTTCCTGCGGGGTCAGGCGCCAGCGCACGTCCACGCGGCGCTGGATGACCCCGGTGTTGGAACAGGGCACGTCCAGAAGCACGGCGTCAAAACGGCGTTCCCATTCCGGAGGGCAGGGGAGGGACCAGTCCGCCTGCGCCGTCCGGACGGAGGAGGAACCCTGCCTGTCCAGGTTTTCCTTCAAGGTGGGCAGACGGTGTTCATGGAGGTCCGTGGCGGTCAGGCGCGCCTTGCCTCCGGTAGCGGCGATGATGGCGGCGGATTTGCCGCCGGGGGCGGCGCAGGCGTCCAGGATTTCCTCGCCGGGCCGGGGAGCCAGCAGGTCGATGGCGTAGCGGGTGGAGGGGTCCGCCACGTAAAGGGAGCCCGCTTTGATCTCTTCCAGCGGCAGGGCGCCGTCTACGGAGAACCAGCCGGGAGCGCGGTCCAGCGGAGCCAGGGAGGCTGGCATGCCGTTCACGGGGACCAGCGGATTGGCGCGGACGTACAGGCGCGGCGTGGTGTTGTTCCAGTGGAGCAGGGCGCGGACCGTTTGCGGCTCCATCTGCTGCGTCCACCGCTGCACCAGCCACGCCGGGGTGGAATAAAGAACGGGAAGCGGCAGTTTTTCCCGTTCCTCCAGGATGGCTTTCTCCCGCCGAAGCGCGTTGCGCAGGATGGCGTTGACAAGCCCCCGCAGGCGTGCGGGCGCAAGATTGACGGTTTCATACACGGCGGCGTGGTCTGCCATCCCCAGCAGGAAAAGCTGGCACAGCCCCAGTTGGAGGATAAGGCGCATTTCCAGGTCCAGCCTGCCTTTCCGCAGGGAGTCGATCACATGGTCCAGCCAGGTCTGGTTGCGCAGCACGCCGAAGACGAGGGCCTGCACCAGATGCCTGTCCGCCGTGGAAAGCGCAGCCCGCGAACATTCCCGGTCCACGAGGGTTTCCGCAAAGGAGCGGCCTTCATGCCAGCGCATCAGGCAGGTCAGGGCTGTCTGGCGGGAGGTGGGGGGATTGTTCTTCACCGGGGAACTCTACATGCGGAACGTTCAAGTTTCAACCTGCAAAAGCAAGCGGCGGAAAAAGGGCGGTTTTCCGGGGTTGTTCCGGCTTTTGCCTGTCTTTTCTGGGGCTTCCCGCTTCCTTCCTGTAAATGGCCTGGAGCCTTTCCAACTGGTCTTTCCTTGTTTCCGCCAGATTGTGCCTTTCCTCCGGGTCGCTGCTGATTTGAAAAAGGAGCCACTTGTCCTGCTTGTGCGTGAGCTTCCAGCCGTCCCCCGTGATGACCGTGTGGTCCACCACTACGTAATCGCGCTGGCTGGAAGGTTTGCCGAAGAGCATGTTTTTATAGGAAACGGAATCCTTGCCTTCCGGCATGCCCACTCCCGCCAGCTCGGCAAAGGTGGCCATATGGTCGTAGTTGGCTACCAGGCTGCGGCAAACCTTCCCGTGCGGCACGGTCCCGGGCCAGGAGACGATGAGGGGAATGCGGATGCCCCCTTCATGGTTGGTCCATTTCAACCCGGCCAGGTTGACCATGGCGTTCTTTTGGCCGATGAGCCCGCGGCTGCCGCGGAAAACGTCCAGCAGCTCCCCGGTACCGTCCAGAACGCCGCCGTGGCAGTTGAGGCCGCGGCCCCGCTCCTTGTCCGTGCGGTAGTAAAGTTCATGCCCGTTGTCGGAGCTGAAAACGATGATGGTGCGCTTCTCCAGTCCCAGTTTGTGCACCTGGGCCAGGATGGCGCCCACCTGCCTGTCCAGCTTGTCCACCATGGAGGCGTATTCCTCCGCCGCCCCGGCGCATTCCCTGTTGCCGCCCGCGGCGCCCGCATAGGCCTGGCGGATGGCTGGATGACCGGCATACTTGTTCTCTGCGGGGGGAATATCCACCGGGCCGTGGGGCAGGTTGGTGGAGAAGAGGATGAACATGGGCCTGTTCCGGTTTTCCTCCATGAACTTGAGGGTCTCCGCCAGCATGGCGTCCGGAGCGTACGTCACTTTTCCGTCCCGGTTTCCTCTCCGTTTTTCCGTGGCTCCCGGCCCGTAAATCTCCGGGGTCTTGCCGCCGTCGGCATGCGTGTTGCCCGGAAGGGGAAGGCGTTCGCCGTCTTTCCAGAGGAAGGAGGGATAATAGCCGTGGGCCCGCTGATGGTCCATGTATCCCACGTAACGGTCCCATCCGTGCCTTTTCAACTCTCCGTGCCAGGTGGTGAAGCCCCACTCCAGCTTTCCGAACTGGCCCGTGACGTATCCTGCCTTTTTCAGTAGTTCCGGAAGGAAAACCTCTCCCCCGGAAGGCTTGATGCGGGCCGCCCTGGCCGCTTTCTTTTCCAGTTCCTCGTTGGACCAGCCTTGTTGTTCCGCCGTGATGACCAGGCCGCCGTTTGTCTGGGTGTAGGAGCGGGAGTGGCTGTCATGCACGCCCATGAGCAGGGAGGCGCGCGCCGGGCAGCAGTATTGGCTGCTGTAGCACCGGGTGAACATGATGCCCTGTTTGGCCAAGCGGTCGATGTTGGGCGTTTTCACGATCTCCTGGCCGTAGCAGCCCAGCATGCCCATGCCCAGGTCATCCGCATAAATCAGAATGATGTTGGGCCTGGAAGCGGCAGTGGCCGGGACCGGACAGAACGCCAGCGCTGAAACAACTGCCAGAAATGTGCATGAAATAAATCCCATCACGGGCAGTACGTGGAAAAGGAAAGGATTGTTGCAAAGAAAAAACCGTCCGGAACTGGTATTCCGGACGGTTGATTGAAAACGTTGTGTTGCGGGGGCTTAGTTGCCGTAGGGTTTGTTGACGCGGCTGAACTGCTTCAGGCGCAATCCATTGAGGTGGATGAAGCCTTCCGCGTCGTCCTGGTTGTACAGTTCCTCATGGCCGCCTTCCATCGTGGCGATTTCTTCGGAATACAGGGACTGCGGGGAACGGCGTCCGGCGTACATGACGTTGCCCTTGTAAAGCTTCAGGCGCACTTCCCCGTTGACGGTTTCCTGGGACTTGGTCACCAGAGCCTGGATGGCTTCACGTTCCGGCGCAAACCAGAAGCCGTTGTAAACCAGCGTGGCGTATTCCGGAATGAGGGAATCGCGCACCTTCTGCACTTCACGGTCAATGGTGATGGTTTCAATGTCGCGGTGGGCCGCCAGCAGGATGGTGCCGCCGGGGGTTTCATAAATGCCGCGGCTCTTCATGCCGACGAAGCGGTTTTCCACAATGTCCACACGGCCGATGCCGTGCTTGCCGCCCAGGGCGTTCAGCACGTACATGACGCCCAGCGGGCTGAGCAGGGTATAGCCGTCGCGTTCACCCTTCGGGGTGACGTTCAGTTCTTTCAGCAGCGTGTCAAGGCCGTCGTACTTGATGCCGATGGCATCGCCCTTTTCATACAGGATCTGAATGTATTCGGCCTGGTCCGGAGCGTCTTCCGGGGAAACGGAAAGCTTGTACATCTCACGGTCGGCGGGGGTGGTGCCGTCGTACCAGGTATCTTCCAGCATCCCTGCTTCAAAGGAAATGTGGAGCAGGTTGCGGTCCATGGAATAAGGCTTTTTCAGCGACTGGCGGATCGGGATGCCGTGGGATTCCGCGTAGGCGATCATTTCCGTACGGCCCGGGAACTGCTTGCGGAATTCGGGGTCGCGCCAGGGGGCGATGACCTTGATGTTCGGGGCCAAGGCATTGACGGCCAGTTCAAAGCGCACCTGGTCGTTCCCCTTGCCGGTGGCGCCGTGGGCGATGGCGTCCGCTCCTTCACGGATGGCCAGGTCCACCATGTCCTTGGAAATGCAGGGGCGCGCGATGGAGGTGCCCAGCAGGTAGCGGCCTTCGTAAAGGGCGTTGGCCTGCATCATGGGGAAGATGTAGTTGGCGGCGAAGTCTTCCTTGAGGTCGCCGATGAAGCACTTGGAGGCTCCCGTAGCCAGGGCCTTGGCTTCCAGGCCGTCCAGTTCTTCCGCCTGGCCTACGTCTGCGCAGTAGGCGATGATTTCGGCATTGTATTTTTCCTTGAGCCACTTCAGAAGAACAGAGGTGTCAAGGCCGCCAGAGTATGCAACTACGATTTTCATGTACGTCAATGATTAGTGTGCGGCGGCATGATGCCCCATTCCCCCCCCGGAGGAAAGGACAAAATCATGTTTAACCACGGGCTTTTTCCCGGAACTGTCCGGAGCGGCTTCCCCGGGATGGTTCCTGAACAAAAACGAGAGGAGGTTCGTCAGGATTCGTTCACCGCATAAGCCCGGAAAGCTGCTTTTAATTCTTTTTCTTGCCTCCTCTATACAGAAACTCCGTCTCCTTGGCGCGTCCCAACGTCCGGTCCACCAGTCCGTTGATTTCCCGGTCTTCGTATCCCGCCATCCGGATGTACTGGCGCGCTTCCGCCGCACGGCCGGGAAAGTATCCAACCAGGATGCGAATTAAATCTTCCTCCAGCCATTCTTCTATCTCATATTTCATATCATCATTTCTGCCTTGGGCCACGATGAACTGGTCTTCCCAGCCAAAAACACGTCCCTCCCGGTGCACCTTCCACGTGTTCTTTTCCCCTTCCTTCCATCGCTTCCTCAGCTTTTCTTCGGAAGTCGCCTGGTGCTCCTTCCGGAATCCTTTTAAAATTACCGCTGTATATAACGCGCTGAACTTTCCGATCTCCTTCTGGTTCACGTTCATGCGTCCGGCAGATTCTTTTTTTATAATACGGCTTAGGCATGAAACGGCTACCCTCTTCGTATCCATATCTCCCGTCCTTCTTCCGTATTCCCACGGATGCTCTCCGCTGAAGTCCACCTGGTAGAACGGCGCTGCCGTCACCAGACCGCACAAGTGGTACAGTTCTCGGCATTGTCTTCCCCTCAGGTCATCAATATGGATCACACAATAGATTTGGAACAGACGGGCTGTGCACATGTAGAACAGTTCCAGCTCGTTCTTTTTGAGCATTTCCTGCAGGTGCCAGAGCGGAGGATACGGTTCCTTCACCGGCAGGTACATCCATCCCATCTCCGCCAGCATGCGGTAGCCCGGATACTCGCGGGGCTGGGCCGTTTCCGGATAAGCCAGGGGAAGGCGAGACCCCGGGAGCGTGGCGGCTCCCTGCACCCGGGGCGTGATGCCGGAGCAAAGAAGGATGAGCGGGAGGACGAGGTGGAATGTTTTCATCATTATTGTGGGGATCATTATTTGTTGTCTTGCGGGGAAAACGCATGGGTTCCCTGCTGGGAGTCGCGTTCCACCTGGCATTCAAATTTGGAAATCCATGCATGGACGGCTTTTCTGGTCCTGGGGTCCGTCCACCGGACCTTGAAGCTTTGCGTCACGGTATTGAGCATGTAAACATCCCGGTGCAGAATAGACTGCACGTAACGTTTACATGCCCAATCCCATTTCTGTTCCGGGGCATCCGGACTCAATCCGCCTTTCACCTCATTCATCGTCTTTTTCCATGCTATGGTGTCAATGACCCTGTTGCCGGGATCAATCTGGGACCATGTTTCTCCGGGCCGGTGCCTGCCTCCCAGGGGAGGAAAAGTTTTGTCGCTGGCGTCCGCGTCTTTTTCAATCACATGGATATTCTGGAAATTGACTTTCGTGGGATGGATCGTCAATTCCAGCTGGGCGGAAGCTCCGGGTTTGCCCCGGTCCTGTGCCTCATCCGTAGGAAAACCGGGAAATTTTTCAGCGTCCGCAATCATTCCCCTGCCGCCTCCTTCCTTTTTCCTGTGCTTCCCGGTGATGTGGGTAGGGATGCACACTTCCAGTTTGAGCGGTTTATCGGGCATCTGCTGCGTTTTTGAACCATATGCCCAGACTTTGATCGTATGGTTGTTTCCGACGGTCTTCGGACCCAAATCCTCATTGATGGACAATGTTACTTTACGCTTTCCATCAGTTATTCCCTCAAAGCTGCCCAAATGCGCCCCGTCCGCCAGGCTCCACCTGATGTCCTCATCTTCTCCAATGAGCGCCTTCTTTCCCGTCAACGTCAAGGTAACCTTCTCGCCCATGCCCACGCAGGTCCTTTTTTTATCCTCGTCCTCGTCCGGATTCTGTCCTTCTTCCTTGGCGATGTGGTAATCCGCGGAATACTTATGCGTTTTCGATTCAATCTTCAGACCTTGCATGGGTCCCTCCTCTTCCGCCGTCACACGGCAGGGGCATGCAAGAAGTGCGCCAAAGACGCAGATCTTCATAACAACCTTGTTTTTCAACAACATTCTTGAAAAAGTTTTCCAAAAATACGATTGAAGTCAAGGGAATTCCCATTTTATGCTGATGCCTTGCAGATATGATCCCGTTCCGCCGGGGAAGAAATGATTAGGAAGAGTTAAATAATCGACTGCTTCCGTTCCGCCGGAAACGCCTGTGAGGCTTTTCCTGATGGTGCCGCTTGCGGAAGAAACAGGCGTTCAAGCCGATGTGCGGAAGCTGCCAAAAAGGACGGATGACATTGAAAACGGCTTGAATTTGATGAAATTGAAAAAAAGCGCTTGATTTTTCATCCCCGGCCCTCTACTTATTCCGCCGAACTTATGGCTAAGAAGAGCTGGATCGCAAGAGACAAGAAAAAGGCTGACACCGTCAAGCGCTACGCGGAACTGCGTACGCAATTGAAGGCTGAGAAGGATTATATCGGTTTAACCATGCTGCCCCGCAATGCAAGCCCGACCCGTACGGTCAACCGCTGCCTTGTTTCCGGCCGCCGCCGCGCATTTATCCGCCGTTTCAAGCTTTCCCGTATTTCCTTCCGCGAACTGGCCAACGCCGGCATGATCCCCGGTGTGACCAAATCCAGCTGGTAAGGGCAGGGAAAGGTTGCAGCCTTATAAAGATTTTGACGCTAGGCTGATTTTTATTTAGCCTAGCGTTTTACTATGCCCATATACGAGTATATTTCCGAAAACCCTGACGACCCCGGCCAGTCCTGCCCGGTGTGCCGCCGCGGTTTTGAATTGCGGCGGCCGGTGGACCGTGCGCCGCTTGAAAAGTGCCTGGTGTGCAAGCATCCGGTGCGCAAGGTCATCAGCCGGATCAATGTGCCGGAGGCGACCAAGCCTCTTTCCGTTTCCGACGCCAAGGCAGCCGGGTTCACCGTGCTGGAGCGCCGGGACAAGGGCGTTTATGAAAAACTGTAACACAAAAGCCGGGAAATATTCCGGCCTCCTTTCCCGTATACTACTTGAAACAGAATGAATGATCCGGACCCTCTGAGTATTCTTGCGGCCTTTGGGGCCGCTGAAGCGCCCGACGCTGTTCCGGCGCTGGGTGGGATAACGCTGGCGATTGCCGGCTTTATCCTTTTTTTACTGCTGAACGCGTTTTTTGTGGCGGCCGAGTTCGCCCTGATGAAGGTTCGCGAAAGCCAGCTGCACGCCGGGGATGGCGTTCCGGCGCGTACCCGTAGGAAGCTGGCCCGGGCACGGAAGGCGGTCAAGCACCTTGACCTGTATCTGGCCGCCTGCCAGGCGGGCATTACCCTTTCTTCTCTGGCGCTGGGATTTCTGGGCACGTTTTTCGTGGCGGAGCTGACGGCTCCCTTCCTTGTTTCCCTGGGGCTGGGCGGTAAGGTTCCCGTTTACGGCATTGCTCTGGCCGTTACGTTTATTTTCTTTGCCTGCTGCCAGGTTATTTTTGGGGAGTTTATTCCCAAGGCCATGGCGGTGCGCCATCCGGACAGGGCCGCTCTGGCGACGGTCCCCCTGCTGCATTTCTTTTACACGGTATTCAAATATACGGGCATTCTTGGCCTGACGGACGGAATTGCCCGGTTTGTGCTGAAGTACCTGCTGGGTATCGATCCCCGCTCCACGGCCTGCACGGTTCACAGCACGGATGAACTGATGTACCTGGTGGAGGAAAGCGAACGTTCCCGAGAGCTGACGAAGCAGGAGGCGGAGATATCCAAGAATGCCCTTGAACTGAACGACATGTGCGTCAAGGACGTGATGACGCCGCGTTCCGAAGTGGACGTGATGGATTTGACGGCCCCCTTTGAGGAGAACTGGGAACTTGCCCGGAAGTCCCGCCATACCCGTTTCCCCCTGGTGGAGGGCGACCATCTGGACGAGGTGAAGGGCTGGGTGCACGTCAAGGATCTGCTCAAGCTGGTAGGGCAGGAAAATCCGGACCTTAGAAGCGTGCGGCGTGAGTTGCGCGTGGTGCCGGATACGATGCCTCTGGACAGCCTTCTGACGTTCTTCCTGAAAGAGCATGCCCATTTTGCCCTGGTGGTGGATGAGTTTGGTGATTCCATCGGCCTGGTGTTCCTGGACGATGTGCTGGAACAGATCGTGGGGGACGACATTCAGGATGAGTTTGACCAGGAGGAAATGCGGGAATTCGTCAAGACCGGCAAGGATACGTATGCCGTGAACGGAGCCGTTACCCTGTTTGACCTGGCGGATTACCTGCCTGAAATGGACCTGGATTGCCCGGGCGTCACCACGCTGGGCGGTTACGTGATCAGCCGGCTGGGTTACATTCCGGAAGAAGGGGAGGAATTGAAGATTGGCCGCTACCGGGCCGTAGTGACGGGGTCGGACGGCAGAAGAATCACGCAGATTCTGCTGACCCGCCTTCCGGAAGAACAGGAGGAGGAATAAGGCCATGACGGAAAAGTCACACCCGGATATGAGTTTTGAAAGGGAGGCCCGTTCCTCCGGTTTTCTTTATGTGGCCGGGGTGGATGAAGCCGGCCGCGGCCCTTTGGCCGGCCCTGTGGTGGCCGGGGCCGTCATTCTGCCTGAACTGCCGGAGGAACTGTCCGGGTTGAATGATTCCAAGCAATTGACCGCGGCTAAGAGGGAACGCCTGTTCCTGGCTCTGCTGGATTGCGAACAGGTGGCCTGCTCCGTGGGGGTGGCTTCCGTGGAGGAAATAGACCGTCTCAACATCCTGAAAGCCACTCATCTGGCTATGGCGCGCGCCGTGGAAGGGCTGGCCCCGCATGCGGATTTCTGCCTGGTGGACGGCCTGCCCGTCAAGGGGCTTCCCGTTCTGCACCGCGCTATCGTGAAGGGAGACGGCAGGAGCCTTTCCATTGCCGCCGCCAGCGTGCTGGCCAAGGTGACGAGGGACCGCATGATGACGGAGGCGGATGCCTCCTATCCGCAGTACGGTTTTGCAAAACACAAGGGATATGGCACGAAAGCCCACATGGAAGCCCTGCGGAGGCATGGGCCCTGTCCGCTTCATCGCCGCTCGTTTGCGCCGGTTTCACAAATGGAACTGTCCATTCCTGAATAGGAAGGAGCGGGATACGGCATGGCTGGGAATGTACGGGGAACTGGCAGCGGCCTCTTTCCTACGTGGGGAAGGGTGTTCCGTCTTAAGGAGGAATTGGCGTCCCGTCAGGGGCGGGGAACTGGACCTCGTGTGCCGGGACGGGAACTGCCTGGTTTTTGTGGAAGTGAAGACCCGTACGGGAAACGGTTACGGGGGAGCCCGCCGCGCCGTGGACGCCCGCAAAAGGGCGCTGATACGGCGGGGAGCGGCGGAATGGCTCCGCCAGCTTCCGGAACCGGTTCCCTCCCGTTACGATATTGTGGAAGTCCTGTACCGGGAGGGGAAGCCCCCGGAATTCAGGCGTATACGCGGCGCGTTCGGGGAGAAGGATTTGCCCGCTTCATGAAAAGCGCCGCAGGCGCAGGGCGTTCAGAATGACGGATACGGAGCTCAGGCACATGGCCCCTGCCGCAATGACGGGAGAAAGCAGGATGCCCCAGAAGGGATAGAGGATGCCGGCGGCTATGGGGATGCCCAGAGCGTTGTACACGAAGGCGAAACCCAGGTTGGATTTCATGTTTTTCACGGTGGCGGTGGAAAGGGCGAAAGCCTTGGAAATCACCAGCAGGTTCCCCTTCACCAGCGTGACGCCGCAGCTCTGCATGGCTACGTCCGATCCCGTTCCCATGGCGATGCCCACATCCGCTTCCGCCAGTGCGGGAGCGTCGTTAACGCCGTCCCCCGCCATGGCGACCACGGCGTTCCCGCTTTTCAGGGAGGCGATGAGCGCCTGCTTGTCCGCCGGTGTCATTCCTCCGTGGAATTCGGAAATGCCCAGCTCCCTCGCCACGGCTTCCACCGTCGCGGGCGCGTCCCCGGAGGCAATGATGATGCGGATGCCGCGCGCAGTAAGGTCCGCCAGGGCCTGGCGCGTGTTTTCCCGGATTTTATCCGCCAGGGAGAAGGCTCCCGCCGCCTGGCCGTCCACCGCGGCAAAGACGGTAACGCGGCCCTGCCTCCGCTGTTCTTCCACCCACGGAGCCAGGGAGGAGATGTCTACGCCCCGCTTCTGCATCATGTCTGCGGTGCCTACGCAAACCTTGCTGCCCTGGAAAGTCCCGGCCACGCCGCCGCCCGGGAAGGACTGGAAATCCTCAATGGGCGACAGGGTGAGCTTTTCCTCCGCCGCCTTCTGGAGGAAGGCGCGCGCGATGGGGTGTTCGCTGTTCTGCTCCAGAGAGGCGCACCGGGCGAGCAACGCGTCCATATTCACGTTGTTCCCCGTGGTTACGTTGACCAGGGATGGCCTGCCTTCCGTGAGGGTGCCTGTCTTGTCCATCACCAGGATATTGACCTTGTGCATGGTTTCCAGAGCGGCCGCGTCCCGGAAAAGGATGCCCAGGGAGGCCGCCTTTCCGGAAGCCACCATCATGGACATGGGAGTAGCTAGGCCAAGCGCGCAGGGGCAGGCTACGATCAGGACGGCGACGGCGTTCACCAGCCCGTGCGGCCAGGATGGCTGCGGCCCCCAGAATCCCCAGGCGAAAAACGTGAGAACGGCAATGAGCACCACCGCAAGCACAAAGTAGCGCGCCACCTTGTCCGCCAGCCTCTGCATGGGGGCCTTGGTCCGCTGGGCCTGGGCCACCAGGTTGACGATACGCGCCAGGACGGTGTCATTCCCCACGTTCTGCGCCGTCATGGTGAAGGTGCCTGTGGTGTTCAGCGTGGCGCCGATCAGCTTGTCGCCGGGAACGTGGGAGACGGGAATGGGTTCTCCGGTCAGCATGGACTCGTCTACATCGCTTCCCCCGTCCTTCAGGACGCCGTCTACCGGAATCTTTTCTCCCGGTTTCACTCTCAGCACGTCGCCGGTCTGCACGTCCTTCAGGGGAATGTCGCTTTCCACCCCGTTGGGGAGTACCAGATGGGCGGTGGCGGGGGCCAGATTCATCAGGGCCCTGATGGCTTCCGCCGTACGGGACCTGGCTTTCAGTTCCAGCACCTGGCCCAGAAGGCTGAGGGAGATGATGATGGCCGCCGCCTCATAATAAACGGGAACATGCCCGTCATGGGTAAAAACGGCGGGAAACCAGCCGGGCACGATGGTAGCGGCCAGGCTGTACAGAAAGGCGATGGAGGTTCCGGCTCCGATCAGCGTCCACATGTTGGGATTGCGGGTCTTGATGGAATCCCATCCCCGGACCAGGAGCGGCTCTCCCGCCCACAGGACCACGGGGATGGCCAGGAACAGTTCCACCCAGTTCTGGACTCCGGCGTTCATCCAGCGCGCAAGATGGCCGCCCATGGAAATAATGAAGATCAGGACGACGAAAGGCAGGGAAAAATAAAAACGCCTGCGGAAGTCATTCAGCTCCGTATCGTCCCGGGCGTTTGCGGAAGGGAGCAGTGGTTCAAGCGTCATGCCGCAGATGGGGCATGCTCCGGGATGATCCTGCCGGATTTGAGGGTGCATGGGACAGGTGTACACCGTACCGGGAGCGGCGGCCGCAGACTCCATGGCAGAGGAATGGTCCATGTCTTCATGGTGGTGCATGGGCATGTCCATGCCCTTCATGTCCATGCCGTGTCCGGCGTCCGGAGGGTGGGCAAGAGCTTCTTCCGGCGCTGCCGTGAATTTATCCCGGCAGGAACGGCTGCAGAAAAAATAGGTTTTCCCCTGATAGCCGGCCTTCCAGGGAGTATCTTCCCCGACTTGCGCTCCGCAGACGGGGTCCGTGTGTCCGGAAGCTCCATGCCGGGCATGCGGGCTGTTGGTCATGTCCATACGGAAAGTGAGACAATTCCGGGACCCTTTCCGTTCCGGGACAGCCATGATTGGAAAAACCGCGGAAGCGGCTTCAAGCCCGCATTTCTCCATGCGGGCACAGATTGCTCCTGTCTATTATATATAGTGCAGGAGGAAAAATCATTCCGCCCTGAGCGCCAGAATGGCTTCCATGAAATCCTGGGGAATATCCATGCGGGCCAGTTCGTCCTGAAGAATGACGCCGTTGGCTCCGGCATCCAGCATGCGGCGCGCGTCTTCCACGGTGCGGATGCCTCCTGCGGCCAGGACGGTGACGGAGGCGGGAATTTCTTCAATGAGTTTTTCCGTAACCGCCGGATTGGCCTGGAGGGTATGCGGGTCCGCATTGTTGATGCAGACGAATTCCGCTTCCAGATCCATGGCGGTTTCAAGCTCATTCAGGGTATGGACTTCCATCATCACGTCCAGTCCCAGCCCGGAGGCCATGCGGTACAGGTCTTCCAGGTCCTTTTCCGGCAGGGCGGCCGCCACCAGGTTGACGGCGTCCGCTCCCGAGACGATGGCCTGGCAGATCATGGCGGGATGGATGAAAACGTCGCGCGCCATGACGGGGACAGTGCTGATTCTGGAAATGGTGGAAACCATGTCCCAGGAACCGCCGTATACCTCCGGTTCCACGGCGATGGAAATGCCCTGCGCGCCGCCCTGGATGAACATGCCGTACAGGTGGCGGAGGTCCTGGTTTGACTCCCGGAGGTTGAGGACGGGATGGACCCTGGACATTTCCGGGACGACGGAAAGACGGTTTTCCCCAAGGTCCACCGCGGTGCGGAATCCCGCATAGTCATTCCTCTGGATGGCGGAGGCCCGCAATTTCCCTTCCAGGGGAAGGATTTTTTTCAAGTCGGCGCGTTTGCGCTCCAGAATGCTGTTTAAATAATCCATATGTTACTTTTTGGGCAGGAAATAGGAACGTTGCTTTTCGGAAATGGGAAGGCCGGCCTGTTCCATGACGCACAGCATGTCCTCCCAAACCTTTCGTTTTTCTGAAATATCCTCCGTGCGGAGGAGGTAGCTGGGATTGTAAGTAACGCGCACAGGCGTGTCGAAAGCCGTGTGGAACGTCCCCCTCAGGGCGGAAAGCGGCGTCTCTCCGGATTGGAGGATGCCCCTGGCCGCGATGGCGCCCAGGGCTACCACCACTTTCGGGCGCACCAGCATGATTTCCTCCCGGAGAATGGGGAGGGATACCTCTATCTCCCGGTCCGTGGGAGGCCGGTTGTTGGTAAGCTGGCGGGGGAGGGCGGGGCGGTACTTGACCAGATGGGTCAGGTAAATGTCCGTACGGGAAAGCCCCATGGCTTTCAGCATGGCGTCCAGCTTCTGTCCGGAGGGGCCGGCCAGGGGAACGCCCTGCTTTTCTTCATACAGGCCGGGGGCGTCCGTGACCATCATGATGTCCGCCCTGGGACTGCCGGAGGAAAAGACGGGCGTGTCCCGCAGGGACTCCATATTCCGAAGCGGCGGCCAGTTGACGACCAGTTCCCGGAGGGAGGACAGTTTCTCTTCCTCCGTTTCACCTTCCAGGGCAAAGGAAATATGGCGGGGCAGCGTGGCTTCCTCCTCCGTTCTGCCCGGCTGTACTCCGTTGAGGATGTCCCGGAGTTCGTTGCCGAAGGAAACTTCATCCACGGAGTCCGGCGGCTGGCCTGGAATTTCCGGCGGCGGCTGCGTTTCTCCGGAAACAGAGGGGGCGGAAACGGAAGAGGGGATTTCCCCCCTGGCGATCCGCCGTGCGTCCATGACCCATTTCCTCAAGACCGTTCTGGCCTCCTCCGTGACGGCAGCCTTCTCCACGCCCCGGGATAACAGGGCGCGCAGGTAGTCCAGCGTGAGGTGTTGGGGCAGGCCGGCAGACATGTTCGTTCCGGAGTGTAATCTATTTCCGGAGGGATGCAACAGCCCATTGGGTGTGCGCCCGGCCGCCGGGAGCAGGAGGCTTGGCGTCATCTGAAGAGCGTCGCAGGAAAGAGGGGAAAGAGAAAAAAGGAAGGGCGGCTATGAAATTTCCCCCCTCTTGTCCATGAATGCCGTTCAACGGGGCAACGCCCGCCTGCAAGCAGGCATGCTTGTTCCGGGACCGTTTTACAGGAGGCAGGGAATTGATTCGTTCGCCTTCCGGCTTTCCCTGCTCTTCAGGGTTGAAGCTTCGTTTTCCGTCCAACCGGGCTTTTCCGGTTCCCGCTCCGGAAAAATTACAGGAGAAAACGGAAGGATTCCTTTCCTGCGCAGAGCGGGCTGTTCCCCGCATCTTTCTTTTTCTTGGCATGGAAGTTTCTCCAGAATTTGAAAAACTGCTGCAAGACGGGTTACGGGATGTTTTTTCAATCAGGCCTGCATGCCTTTTTTTCTATAGCTTTCCCATGGCCGGAGCATGCCCCGGTAAAAATCCCGTGTCCCGAATCCTTATTGCCGGGAAATGTTCTTCCCAACCTCTTCCCGAACCCTGCATTGCGGCATATTGGGAAGCAGGAAGGGCGCAGATAAGGAAACGGGAAAGGAAAAATTCACGTGGAAGCCTGAACAGCAAAGGGAAATTCGTTCAAGGGGAGACGCGATTTTTCCATCCATGACGGCCTTCCGGAATTTGGCCCATTGAACTTTTTTAGGGAATCTTTTGAAGGATTGAGGTCGATTTTCTCTTATATCATATTTATAGTAAGCAAGATGTATTAAAAATAAAAAAGTGTGTCGTGATGTGATAGAAAAAGATGTTTCGTGAAGTATATTATTTGTCATGATATGACAAAAATGCGGCATGTTTTATATATTGCTTATTTTTAGCGTTTTATATTAATAGGTTTTCCTTGTTTGGAAGGGGGTCGGTGAAAAAAAAGGATTGCCAAGGCAGAAATTATTTCGTACCCAAGAGCCGCCGTTGCCGATTTTTCGGCTTCCGCACATGGCCTGAAGGTTCTGCCGGAGTGACTGCCATGTGTATGGCGCCTAACCTCATACCGCATGAATTTAAGAATAATTGCCACCCTGTCTTGTGCCGTCGCGGCCATGTTTGTCAGCAGCTGCTCGACAAACGGAGCTGTAACCGGCATGGGGAAATCCAGTAGTGACGCCCTTGTTTTGGCCCGTGTAGGTGAAAATGCCCAGGGATTTGTTCAGCCCCTGGCGCCGAGCCGTTCGGCAGTGCCTTCTTCCAAGCTCCCCAAACTGGGGCGCGACAAACACAAGATGCCGTTTTACCACCCCGCCCAGCGCACTCGTGTAGTACGCACCACGGCTTATACTCATTCCGAACGTGACCATCTGGCCTACGGACCCCGGAATGCCGTTGGCACGACGCTGAAATACACTTCTTCCGTGCGCAGCGCCGCTGCGGACTGGTCCGTTTACCCTCTGGGAACAACCTTCCGCATCAAGGGGCAGCCCTATCTCTACGTCGTTGACGATTACGGGAGCGCCCTGGTCGGGACCGGAACCATTGACATTTACCAGCCTAACAAGAAGCTGATGAAGGAATGGGGCCGCCGCTATGTGGAACTGACCATCGTCCGCTGGGGAGACCCCGCCAACAGTCTGGAAGTGCTCGGCAGCCGCCGCGGCTACAGGCACTGCCGCGCCATGTATGCGGCCCTGCAGCACCGCGTGTCCAAGGGGCTTTACGCCAAGGCTGACTGACCGGATTCCTGAACCCTTTAACCCGGGCGCCGCCATTCATCACATGGCGGCGCTTTTTTATTTTCCGGCGTGCGTGCAGGATGGTAATCTGGCGGCATGGATACGAAAAAACGGGCTTCCATTGTCCGGGAGGAACTCATGTCCCTGTATGGGAACCCTCCCATTCCCCTGGCGCACCGCGACGCCTACACCCTGCTGGTGGCGGTTCTTCTGTCCGCCCAGTGCACGGACAAGCGCGTAAACCTGGTGACCCCGGCCCTGTTCGCCCTGGCTTCCACTCCGGAGGAAATGGCCCGGCAGGATGTGGAAGCGGTCCGGGAAATCGTGCGGCCCTGCGGCCTCTCGGAAAGGAAGGCGTCCGCCATCGTGAACCTCAGCCGCATCCTGGTGGAAAAATACCAGGGGCAGGTTCCCTGCGACTTTGCGGCCCTGGAATCCCTTCCTGGGGTAGGGCATAAAACGGCCTCCGTCGTCATGACTCAGGCCTTCGGCGTTCCTGCCTTTCCGGTGGATACGCACATTTTCCGCCTTTCCCGGTTGTGGGGGCTGAGCAAGGGGAAAACGGTGGAAGCCGTGGAACGTGACTTGAAAAGCCTTTTCCCTGAAAATTCATGGGGGGATCTTCATCTGCGCATCGTCTTGTACGGGCGTGAATACTGCTCTGCGCGGGGTTGCGGAGGGCGCTGTCCGATCTGCAGCCGGCTGGCCCGGGAAGACGGTTCCGCGGGTGTCTGAATTTTTGCCAGGGCCCGAAATGAATGCTTGCAAGTCTGAATTTGCATGCTTTAATACACCAGTATCTTTTCGAACAACCATATAACTTAAATTATGAAGAACCTTTTTAGACTGGGTTTCCGTTTCGCCGCATTTGCTTCCGTCCTGATGGCCGCGTTTTCTACATCCGCCTTTGCTCAGGAAGCTGCCGAAGCCGCTGTTCCGCAGGAACAGACCATGCTTGACAAATGGATCATCGCCGGTGGTTGGACCATGATCCCGATTATGCTGGTGGAAGCCTTCATCGTTTTCCTGGTAATCTACAACATGGTGGCTCTGAAAAAGGAAAAATTCTGTCCGGAAGACCTCAAGGTCACCCTGTTGCAGCTGATGGCCGAATGCCGCATCCGCTCCGCCATTGAAGTGGCAGCCGGCAGCCCTACCTATCTGGGCCGCCTGGTTGCGTATGCCCTGCCGAATGTGGACGCCACCCGTCCGGAAGACCTTGGCAAGGACGCCATTGAAGACGCCGTAGCCGACTTTACGGCCAATGAAAGCCGTTCCGTATTCAAATGGATTAACATGCTGGCCCTTTGCGCGCAGATTTCCCCCATGCTCGGCCTCTTCGGTACGGTGCAGGGGATGGTGGGCGCGTTCGGCACGCTGTCAAGCGCCGGACAGGCAGACCCCACCCAGCTTGCCGGTGACATCTCCGTGGCTCTTCTGACGACCTTCTGGGGCTTGATCAACGCCATTATCGCCACGCCGTTCTTCTTCTTCCAGAAGGGCATCGCCAACGCCCATATTGCCGAATGCGTAGGCACCGTGCAGGAAATGGTGAACACCTCCATCAACGTGGTGAACGCCGAAGCCCAGCTTGCCCGCATTCCCGAAGGCCTGGCCTGATCGCCGGGAAAGACGGTCCGGTCCGGAAGTTTCCGCCCAGGCGGAGCCGGGCCGGAGAATCTCAACCAAATGTAGCTTATGGGTAAGAAAAAAGCCAATGTAGCGGCCGACGAAGAGAGCGGGGAAATGGATATGTCCCCCATGATCGACATGGTTTTCCTCCTGTTGATCTTCTTCGTGGTGAACGCTACGGCCATTACCGTTAAAAAGGATAAGAACATTCAAATGCCCACGGCCAGCAGTTCCGGTGAAGTGAAATCCGCCAACGGCTGCATCGTGGTGAATGTGTACGGTGAAGGGGATGGAAAGCGTCCCGCCGGCATGGATCCCAACGTTCGCTGGGCTTCCGATGTCAGTGCGCCGCTCAACTCTCCGGATGAACTGAAGGAATATATCAAAAACCTTGCGGAACGCTTCAAGGACAAGCAGGACTTTGAAACCCGCCTGTATCTGCGCGGCGACCAGAAGGCCCTGTTCAAGGGCTCGCGGGAAGTGATTCGCGTGGCTGCGGAATGTGGCGTGGTCAAGGTGATCTTTGCCGTATTGCCTGCCAAAAATTCCTCTGCTGCAAACAAGGACGAATAACATTACGCGCTATGGCAAGACATAAAAAATTGGAGATGGTTGAGGATGAAGATCCCAAGCTGGATATTTCCTCCCTTATCGACGTGTGCTTCCTTCTGTTGATTTACTTCCTTGTGGCGACCTCCCTGATTCAGGAACGCAAGCTGGACATGTCCATGCCGGGACAATCCGTGAGCGATACCGCCTCCCAGATTGAACCGGCGCTGATCCGCATCATCAAGGACGGCACCATTTACTGGGGCAAGGACAACAGCCTGATGATTGACAATGACATGAACAACCATAACCTGGCGACCCTCGTGCAGCAGCTGGAAGCCAAGAAACAGGAAGCCAGCGCCGTAGGCACCAAGCCGGTAGTTCAGTTGTGGGTGGAGGGCGATGTTCCCCACCAGCGCGTCATTGACGTCATGAACGCTTTGACGGAAGCAGGAATTACCACGGTGGCCCTGACCGACCTCAAGGACGACTAAGCCATTCACGGATGGACCGTGTTATTGATGTTCGGCTTCCCTGCAAGAGTGTGGAAGTGGCCCGCTGTCTTTTTTTCTTATGGTCCGGTCAAATCATGCAGCCCGGTGGGGGGCAATCCTGATCGTCTTCTCGAACGCCGTTCAGGCATTACCGTTGAAGGCGTCTCAGGAATCGGGCGCCTGCCGCAGCATCCCGGTTTCCGAGACGGCAGGATGTAGTGCGCGGCGGGGAGAGGAAGGCCTTCAGATGCGGGAAGATGAACATTCCGGAGAAATCAGGTCATCCTTCGGCAACATCGTGATCAATGTGTATGGCAAAAAGGAGGACAGGCGTCCGGAAGGTATTGATTCCAGTATCCGCTGGGGATCCGGCTCCCATGAGCCTCTCCATTCCCCGGAAGAACTAAAGAAACATATCAAGAAGCAGGCAGAACAGCTGAGGGCAAAGGGCTGTAAGGAGCCTTTCCTCTATCTGCGCGGTGACCGGAAGGCTCTCTTCACGGATTCCCGCGAAGTTATACAGGTTGCCGCAGAATGCAATGTGAAGAGGGTTCGTTTTTCCGGACCTCCTGTTGCAGCAGTTCCAGGCATTCCTGAAAGGCCGCAGAGCGGGACGGTTTCATCAATGCCGTCCGCTTCCATTTTTCTTCTTCCGCATGCTCTCTTTTACGGTAACGGGAATGGCCTTTTTTATCCTCTGGTGGAGGAGAAAGGGAGCCTGGGGGTTATCGTCGAGTGGCTGAAAAACAAAAAGCGGAGCGCGGGGAGGGAGGCAGGGTAGTGGTTCAGTTAATGGTGGCTGGAGATGTTCCCAATCAGCGCGCCGCAGCTGTCATGGATGTTTTGATGAGAGCCGGGATGGACTCAGTGGTCCTGAAAACTTTCAAGGATAGTTGAGAGAGGGGCGTTCATTTCGTTAATGGCCGGAATTTGCTCCGGCTCGGAATGCCGGATCTTTTTTTGAAAGAGCAGGATTCTCAGAGATAAAAAGGCCTTTTTGGTTCCAAACCCAATCCTCCCTTAAGGGAACGCGAGCAGGAAGAACTTTCTTGCAAGGATGACTAAAAATACAGAACTTTCTGCTTTAGAGTTTGCAGCATCCTGTTAGAATGACGCAATCCATTACAGATAGGTGCATTCCGTGCATTTGCACAGATATTGTACCTATTCTATTATCTCTTCTGTTTCAACGAATTTTAAACACATGATCAAATCAAACTATACTACTGCACTGGCTGCAGGCCTGGTTTCCGTGGTGAGCATTGGGGCGGCGCTCCCGTCCAGTGCCCAGCATGGCCCGCGCGATTACCAGCGCACGGCCCTGACCGCCATGAAGGAAGGCAAGTGGCAGGAAGCCCTGGATGCCGTGGACCGCTGCATCCGCGTTTATGAACCCCGTATCAAGACGCTGGGGCTGGATGACGGCTTCGGCTGGTTCTATTACCAGAAGGGCGTCTGCCTGGCCCAATTGAAGCAATACAAGGAAGCTGTGGAAGCGTTCAAGGCGTGTTACACCAAGTTCCCGAGCGCCAAGAACCAGCTCGTGAAAATGGCCCTGTTCCGCGAGGGGGAAAACTATTGCCGCCTTGGGGATTTTGCCAAGGGCGCGGAGCTGCTGGAGAAATTCCTGAAGGAATACCGCAGCGACCCTGTAGCCCGGAATGTCAATGCCGGTGAAGTGCAGGGACTGCTGGCCCAGTGTTATTTCAAGATGGATCCGCCCGCCTTTGAGAAAGGGCTGGAAAACCTTACCTCCTGCGTCACCTCCCGCTACAAGGGGCGCCGCATTACGGATGCCGTCATCACCAACGGCTTCCTGGCGATGGTGGATGCCGCCATCAAGACCGGCAAATGCCAGGAAACGGTAAAATTTGTGGAAGCCCATCCTTCCGTGATGAACATCAGCCCCACCCGCGTGGCGCTGTACGCTCCCCGGCTGGTGAGCTACATTGCGGAAGTGCTGGAAAAATCCCGCGCCCTTCTCCAGGAAGGAAAGCAGAAGGAGTCTGAAGACTACGCCTCCCTGGCAATGGTGCTGATGGGCCTCCTGCCCGACCAGGCCGGAGTGCTGGCGGACGCCAACCATTCCCTGGACCGCCTGGGACGCGCCAACGGCGCCGTGCCCGGCGTGACGGACCTCTCCCATACGCTGGACAGGACGAAGGTGACCGCCCTGATTGACCAGTTCAACAAGATGAAGGAGGAAGGGAAGGTCATGGACGCCTTCACGTTCAGTTTCATGGGCAACCAGGCCCTGGTGCATGGTTCCCAGCGGGTCGCCCGCGCCGCTTACCAGCTTATCAATGAATCCTATCCGGACGCCCCGGGCAGGGAGGACAACCTCTATTACCTGGCCATGACTACCTGGCAGTTGGGAGAAGCGGACAAGGGCGGCGAGCTTGTGGCGCAGCACCTGAAGGAATTCCCGAATTCCAAGTATGCCCCCATGCTGAACACCCTGTCCCTGGAAGGACTGCTGAAGGACAAGAAATTCGATCTCTGCGTCCAGCAGGCGGACAAGGTCATGGAGCTGCACAAGGACGACCCCACTCACAAGTTCTATGAATTGGCCCTGTACTGCAAAGGCGCCTCCCTGTTCAACCTGGGGGCTGCGGACGCCGCCCGCTACAAGGAAGCGGTGCCGGTGCTGGAACGCTTCGTGAAGGAATACCGTGACAGCACCTACCTGAAAACGGCCATGTACCTGCTGGGTGAAACCTACACGAACCTGGGCAATACGGATGAAGCCATCCAGGCCTTCACCAATTACATTGCCCGTTTCCCGGACAAGAATGACGCCAATATGGCCGCCGTGCTTTATGACCGTGCCTTCAACTACCTGAACCGCAAGAACCCCGGAGACGAGGAGCTTGCCACGAAGGATGCGAAGGAAATCGTGGACAACTTCAAGGAGCACCGCCTGTTCCCGTATGCCAACAACCTGCTGGCGAACCTGTATGCCGGCAGCAAGGAGCATGAACAGGAAGCGGAAGGCTATTTCCTGGCCGCTCTGGAATCCGCCAAAAAGCTGGGCGACAAGCGCCCCGCCGCGGAAGCCGTGTACAACCTGCTCATCAATGCCACCAAGAAACCTCTCCCCGTAGAACCGAAGGAAGCCGTGGAAGCGGCCAGGACGGCGCGACGGGACGAAGTCAAGAAGTGGTATGACGAGTACTGGAAGAACAGCGACCAGCCCGGCAGCCGCTACAGCCTCCAGCTGGCTGCCGCCGCCATGGACTTCTTCAAGGACGACAAGGAGATGTTTGACCCCGCGTCCGTCAAGATGCAGGAAGTCATTGTGAGGGAAGGCAAGAAGGACGATCCCAAGATGACCGTTCTTCTGGAGGAAGCCGTCAACTCCTACACCAAGACGTACATGGCCGGCAATCAGGCGCTGGGCCGCAATCTGGACGCCAACGCCATGCGCAACCACTTCTACCGGTTCCCAGGCGTGGACAATGACAAGGACAAGACGCTGAGCGCCATGCTCCGCATGGCCGTCATTGCCCAGACGCAGGAACGGTATGAAAAGGCTCCCACGGAAACGGACGAACAGCGTGCCGAGAAGGCCGCTCTGGAAGGTCTGGTCAAGCAGCTCTTCGTGGAGCTGAAGCGGGACTTCAAACCTTCCGACCTGCCTCCGTACACGCTCGTGAAGCTGGGTGTCCACCTGGCCAATACGTCCCAGCCGGAAGAAAGCATCGCCTACTTTGATGAAATCCTGGACCCGTCGGAACCTGATCCGGTGCGCAAGAAGGCCCGCATCAACGGCATGTCCAAATACCGCAAGAATGCGGTCTTCGGGAAGGCCGTTGCTCTGGGCCGCAGCAAAGATAACGCCAAGGTGGAAACCGCCATCAAGATGATGAAGGATGAACTCAGCAAGGAGGAATCCAGCGCCAACCCGGACCGCAAGGCCATGGAAGACGCCCAGTACAACCTGGTCAAGTTCACCTCCGCCCGCCAGGACTGGCCGTCCGTCATTGCCGCCGCCGACAAGTACCGCGAGAACAAGTCCTACAAGAAGAATCTGCCGGAAGTCCTCTACCTGCAAGGTGAAGCCTACCTGAAGCAGAACGAGCTGGACAAGGCCCTGATCAACTTCATGAACATCACGGGCACGTACAAGGGCCTCGTGAAGTGGTCCGCTCCCGCCGTGCTTGCACAGATGGATACGCTGTGGAAGAGGAACACGATGTCCCAGGGGGCGGGCAAGCAGCCGTCCGACAGGTATATCGCCTGGAAGGCCGGCAGCCAGTATGTGCAACTGCTGGATACTCCCGCCAACCGCAAGAAGATGACGGCAGAAGACAGTGCCCTGGTCAACGAGGTGAAGGATAAGACGGCCAAGTTCGGCTCCGATCCCGCCGTCAGCCAGGAACGGGCGGACATCGCCGCCTATGAAGCCGCCATACGCGCCGCCAAGGGCCAGAAGTAACAACAAAAGGTTTAGCAATCAACAATATGAAAGCACTTTCAGTAATAATGGTATTGGCCGGCTTGTCCACCCTGGTTCCGGCTATGGCTCAGAATGCCCAGAATCCCCAGCGCCTGCGCGCCAGGGCTGCCGCTCCGGCCATCAAGAATGGCCGCCCGACGGATATTTACATTCTTTCCGCCAACGGCCCCATGGTCCAGTTTGTGGAAAGCAGGGAATCCCAGGAAGTCCTCCAGCAGATGGCCAGCGCCTTCAAAACGCTGTACATCTTTGAAACGGATGATTTCGTGGACGCCAAGGTGGCTATGGAAAACCGGAAATACCAGGACGCCCGCAACAAATTCCACGCCCTGGTGAACAAATATGCCTCCACGCTTTCCATCAAGGACAGCCTGTCCGCCCGGGCGGCCGTCTATGAATTGGAGTGCGCCATGCGCATGATGGACTGGGCCGGGGTCAAAGGCCTGCTGGCCAAGTTCCCCGTAAGGGGTTCCAATCTGTCTCCCTCCGCCCAGGATGATCTGGAGGTTGCCAAAATCATGGCCCTGATTCCGGACAAGGACTGGAACGGCGTGAAAAGCCGTGCCGCCTCTTTCCTGGCCACCAAGAAAAATGCCACTCGCCTTCAGCAGGCGCGGATGAAGTATGCTCTTGGGGCCGCCGCCATGGTAGCCCAGGATTGGAATAAGGCTCTGGATTACTTTGCGGAAGCCCTGGTGCTGCTGCACGGTTCCGATGAAGAACTGGCCTCCGCCTGCGTGGTGCGTTCCCTGGACTCCTACCTGCACATGCCGGATGTGGCCAAGTTCCTGGAGGATTCCGCCGTGACGGCTGCCGTGGAAGCTAGAAAACACAATCCTGAAACCGTGATTCCCGACTTGCAGATGAAAGCCCGTCCCGCGCACGTCAAGGAAGCGGCCGCGCTGTACCGCCTGCATGAACTGATGCTCCCGGACAGGAAGCTGCCGGCCAAGTACGACGGGTTTGCGGTTTCCTACAAGCATCCCGCTGCCGTTGCTCCGGCCCAGACTCCTGCTCAGGCGCCTGCCCAAGCCCCGGCACAGGCTCCCGCTCAGCCGGAGAAAAAGTAGTAACGAACTGACGCGGAGGGTTTTCTGCCAGCCGCCTTCCATTCAACAAGGACTGTCTCCCCTTCACAGGGAGACAGTCCTTTTTTGTACTTCGTTCCCTCATGAGGGTACCGCATCCCTACTGTCCGGAATGGCTGCCGCGCCTTAGGGGACGCTGCACGTTTTCCGGAGACATTTTTTCATTGGGAAAATGCGGAAGAGCCGCTGGCAGGGAGAGAACAAGAGCGGTTAAAAAACGGTGCGTACCGTAGGGAGGGGCTCTCTTGAGCGCAGACTTGCGGAAAAATATGAGGTGGCGGCTGCGGGAGCGTGTTCCACAAGGAAGAAAAGACAGTTTTTTGCAGATGATGCAGTTTCCGGGACTTTGTGCGGAGATGCCTGGAAAGCCATATTCCGTATGTTTTGCCCTGGCGCGGGGAAGGAGAAACGGCGTTGTTGATGATAGGGGGCCGGAACAGGGAAACCGGTGCGGCTGTTGCGGCTTCCATGACTGTTTGGGGTTTGCCTCCCCCTCAAGCTGGAAGCCGGGAATGAAGAATTCCGCATGGACGGCCAGCCGGCCACTCAACGCCGGAGAGGGAACAGGGGGCAGGAAGGCCGTTGCGCGGCGCTGTCCTCCGTTAGAAGGTATCCTTTTGTTGGTTTTCTGCCCCCATGTACGGAACGCCCCTGCGTCCGGGAAAAAAGCTCGTCTTTTCAGAAGCTTTATTTTTCCCGTGCAGGGTCATTTCCTGTTGGAGGATTTGGGAGGTCCGGAAGAATGATGTCAGGCCGCAGTGCGCCGGCGCCGCAGCATGGAGAGGGAAAAGCCGAACAGGCCCAGGGCAGCGGCAGCCGGTTCCGGCGTGTTGAAATTGACGCCTACGTAGCCATCCCGGCTCATATCCAGCTCATACCCTCCTTCCGTCCGTACTTCCAGCCCTTCCAGGCTGATGCCGTTCCCTGCCAGTTTGAAGTAAACCATGCCGGATCCATCCACCGGAAGAGCGGCCGGAGTTCCCATCAATTGAAGGATTACATTGTTGAATAAAAGAGAGCCGGAGGCTGTGGAATTCCCCTCCAGGCTGAACAGGGGCTTGTCCTGGCTCAGGGAGGCCATATCTACGGTAATGGTCAGGTTTTCCAGGGTGACGGAAGCGCCCGGGGAAAGGGATGAGCCCTGGATGCTGATAGAATGGAAGTTTTTCAAATCGCTTGAAAACGTGAGGTCCGTCTCCGCCGGTTGGAAGACCATGATGTTGAAGCCCGCTCCTCCGTCCACGCTGCCGTTCACTGTTCCGCCGGAATAGGAAAATACATCGTCGCCGGAACCCATGACCACCGCCTGGCCGCTGCCTCCTGTAATGGTTCCTCCTTCCATGAAGATGCAGTTCTCCCTGTCGCTGACAATCCTGATGCCCACGCCGTTGGCGCCTGTTCCCTCAATGGTGCCGCTGTTGGTGATCCGGATGGCTTCAAAGGCATTGCCGCCGTCGGAATCATCCACCAGAATGCCGTAGGCCTGGCCGTTCGTGTTGGAATTGGAAGCCGTGATGGTCCCGGTATTGGTTACAACGCCCCCGCCGATGGCAAGGCCGTCCGCACTGCCGAAGGAGTCCTTGGCAATAATCGTGCCGGAATTGGTCAGGTTTACGATGTAATCCACGTCCACGCCGTCGCCGTCCAGGGTGGTTGCGTCTCCGGTGCCGCTGATGACGCCGTCTTTGCCGTTAACCACGGTGACCACGTACTTGTCGTCCTGCTGGAGGGCGGCGTTCCAGTCCCAGTTCAGGCCGGAACCTCCCCTGCCTTCAATCCTGCCGTTATTGCTGATGGCGGCTTTCCCTTCTCCGGTAACTCCGTGTTTCATGCCGGTGATTTTCCCTCCGCTGTTGTTGGCAAGGTCCAGGCCATGGGCAAAGGTGTCAATGCCGTCGTCTTCCAGATCATAATGCTTGGCCGTGATGCCGTTTTCCCCCGCAGCCGTGGTTTCAATCGTGCCGTTGTTGACCACAGTGGCGTTATTGCCCAGTTTGACGGCTCCTTTCTGACCGGCGGAAATGGTACCGTTGTTGGTGATGGTGGCGGACGTGTTGATCATGTAGCGCAGGTCGATGGCCTGTTTTTCCGTTCCGGTCATCGTGCCGGAATTGGTCACGCTGATCAACTGTCCCGTTATTCCGTTTTCCATGTCCTGGTCCAGGATAAGGGCGCTTTTTCCGGAAATCCTGCCTCCTTCCATTACCTCGATCTCAAGGGCGGACTGGATGGGGTCTTTCAGGTTGACGGCATTTTTGGCGACGTTCAGGAATCCGGTTCCCGTGACGGTCAGTTTGCCCTCCGTCATGTTGACGGCCTTGGTCTGGGCGTCGCTGATGGTCTGGTCCGCAAGGGAGGGCGCGGCAAGCAGAACCGCCGCGGCCAGGGTCGTGGCTGTGGAATAAAGATGGTGTGCCTTCATGGTGACAAGCTCCGCAGGTTGTCGGGAGCGTCGCCACCATGCCAGAACGGACGCGTGGAAGGGAAACCCGTTCGTGTAACAAGTTTGCCACGGGGAATGGCGCGAAGCAGGGAGGAAAGGAAGAAGGCCGCCTACCGCAGGACGGGGGCGCTTTTCACTTCCTTCGTCCATTTCCTGTACAGGTCCGGGGAAATTTCGGAGGGCTTGATTTCCGAGCGTTCGCCCCAGAAGACGGCCGTATGCAGGACGGGAATGCCTGAGGCGTCCAGATGGCGGTCAATCGCTGCCTTGTGTTCCAGCACGGCGTTTTTTTCCAGGCCGTGCACCACGCCCATGATCTGCGCCCCGCCGAAGATGTCCCCTCCGGTTCTCCAATAGCAGTGGGTCATGCAGATGTGGCGTCCGCATTCCGCTCCCGCCCGGATTTCCATGCCGGCGGGAACCGTCCAGTGGAACAGTCCGTTGTATTTGGTGACGGGGCCGTCGTTCGTTTTGGTCCGTACATGTTCCAAAAAGGTGGCGAAGCGGCCGATGACCTGCTTCCGGTCCAGCTCTTCCGCCGTGCGGCAGTATTCCTCCGGTTCCAGGCCAGCCTGGGCGGCGCGGAGGGCCCAGGGGTCTTCCACCATTTCCTCCGGCCTGAGCTGTTCCTTGACGGAGAGGAGCACCTTCCATTCCAGCCCGGAGAGGGAGACGGTTTTCGTTTCCTGCATGGGGGCCGGTTCCGGAGTCTTGTCTCCGGGCCGGAGGCCCCTGCGGCGCATGTGCCCCACGCCCAGCGCAAAAACGCCGCGGGCGGGCAGCAGGACATAGTCGTCCGCGCCGATGTGGCGTTTCAGTATCTCGCAGTGTTCCTCCAGCGTGCCGCAGCCCACAGGCACCTTGACCGTGGTCCAGAGCCTGTATTGGGCGCCGGGATTGGCCGCATCCGTGTTGCGGAGCACCACGTGGCCCGTGAAGGGGTCGTGCTCCTTTATCCAGTCAAAGGCCGCATCCAGGTTCTTCTCCGGCAGGGACCATGCCACCAGGGCCCCCTGGGCGAGCTTGGTAGCCAGCAGCGTCTGGCGCACGCGGCGCACCACTCCGGCTTCCATCATGGCTTTCAGGCGCTGGATGACTACCGGGACCGGGTGGCCGCATTGCTCGGAAATGGCATGGAAGGGGAAGCGCCGGAAGCCCTTGACGCGGTCTTCCGCCACCATCAGGATGTCCGTGTTGACGGGATCGTTCGGAGAGGAGGGAATGCTGTTCATGACGGGTCAAAAAAAGGCCGGGCGATGGTGTCGCCCGGCCCGGAAAGCCGGAGTTGGTTTAGCTACTGCCCGGATTGGTACAGCGGCTTGTTGTCGTACCGGGCGTCGTAAATGGCGAAGGATTCGCGGTGCTGGTTGTGGTCGCCGCGGAAGATCAGCCTTCCGCTGTGCTGGCGTTCCAGTTCCATGAGCAGGCTGGCGTCTTCATTCTTGAAGCGGGAGAGCACCTCCGAGTTTACGACGATGACCATGTCCCCGATGGTTTCCCTGTATTTCTGGATGCAGGCGTAGATCTGCCGCTGGATTTCCACGCTCATGGTCATCACGGATTTGACGCGGCCCCGGCCTCCGCAGTACGGGCACGGGTCATGAACGGATTCCCGGAGGCTTTCATTGAGCCGCTGGCGGGTCATTTCCATCAGGCCGATGGGGGTGATCTGCAGTACCTGGGTCTTGGCCTTGTCGCGCTTCAGGCGGTCCTTCATGGCTTTGTACACGGCCTGCTGGTCCTTCCTGTGGCGCATGTCGATGAAGTCCACCACCACCAGGCCGCCGATGTTGCGCAGGCGGAGCTGTCTGGCGATTTCATAGGCGGCTTCCAGGTTGGTGTCCAGAATGGTCTTGTCCAGGTCCTTGGTGCCCTTGTTGCGTCCGGTATTCACGTCAATGGCGATCAGGGCTTCCGTCTCGTCAATCACCAGGTAGCCGCCGCAGGGCAGGAGCACCTGGCGCTGGAAGGCTTCGTTGATTTGTTTTTCAATCCCCAGTTCTTCAAAGATGGGCGTGCGCACGGGGAAGTGCTGGATGTGGCGCTTGGCGCGGCGGGAGATTTTTCCCGCAATGGAGCGCATGTGCTCCGTGGTTTCCGCGTCGTCGCAGATGATGTTGTCCACAGTGTCCGTCAGGAAGTCCCGTGCCGTGCGTTCGATCAGGTCGGGTTCCCGGTACACGCAGACGGGGGCGGGGTTGGCCTCCTTTTTTTCCTCCACGCCGTACCATTGCTCCAGCAGCATGGCGAGGTCGCGGACAAAGTGGCGGTAGCGCTGTCCCTGGGCCACCGTGCGCATGATGATGCCCATGCCGTCCGGCACGTTCAGCTTCTGCATGATCTGGCGCAGGCGCAGGCGTTCCTTGGGGTCTTCAATCTTGCGGGAGATGCCGAACTGGTCCGTGAAGGGCATCAGGACCAGGTAGCGTCCCGCCAGGGAGACGTTTGTGGTGACGCGGGGGCCCTTGGTGCCGATCGGGCCCTTGGTGACCTGCACCATGATTTCGGAGCCGATGGGGTAGATATCCGGAATGTCCTTGGACGTGATTTTGCGCTGCTGCTTCTTTGGCCGTCCTTCGCGTTCGATTTCTTCCAGGCTGGAGTCCAGCGCGGCGGGCAGAGCGTCCCAGAAGTGGAGGAAGGCGTTCTTTTCCTGGCCGATGTCCACGAACATGGCCTTGAGGCCCGGTTCGATGTTTTTGACGCGGCCCTTGAAGATGCCGCCTACGATGTTGTCTTCGCCTTCGCGCTCGATAGTGTATTCTTCCAGTACGCCGTTTTCCAGAAGGGCTACGCGGCGTTCGAGTTTCTCGGCATTGATGATGATGGTGGAGCCTTCCATGGGATCACAGGATCCGAAGCCGAAGGCTCGTTTAATTTTTTTAAGCATTTTTGTAAACACGGGGTGTGAATAAGCTAGGGTGTGCTATTGCCCGCAATGTTCCCGGAGGGCCGCCTCCCGGCAGGAGCGGCTGGATTTCAAGCTGTGGAGATGGCCGGAAAGGAATCATGCAGGCAGATGCGTTGATGTGATGCGGCAGTACGGCAGGCGCAAGGCCGGAGCGCTGGCTCCGGAGGTTCCGTCTTCAGTCTTCCGCGTCAGTAACATTAGTGAAGAAGTCCAGTTCCTGAAGGGCTTTTCCGGTACCTTCCGCAACGGCGCTGAGCGGGTCTTCCGCAATGTGGATGGGCAGGCCGGTCTGCTCATGAAGGAGCTGGTCCAGTCCGCGCAGCAGGGCGCCTCCGCCGGCTAGAACGATCCCCCGGTCCACGAGGTCGGCGGCCAGTTCGGGGGGGCAGCGTTCCAAAGTCGTCCGCACGGCGTCAACAATTGTGTTGAGTTGTTCCGTGAGCGCTTCGCGCACTTCTTCTGATCGGATTGTCACTGTCTTGGGCAGGCCCGCGACCAGGTCGCGGCCCTTGACCTCGATAGAGAGTTCCTGGGGCAGGGGATAGGCGGAGCCGATGCGGATTTTAATGTCCTCGGCGGTGCGTTCCCCGACCATAAGATTGTAGGTTCTCCTCATGTAGGAGATAATGGCGTCATCCAGCTCGTCCCCGGCGCAGCGGACGGAACGGCTGTAAACGATGCCGGAGAGGGAAATAAGTGCCACTTCCGTGGTGCCCCCGCCGATGTCCACGATCATGTTGCCGGCGGCTTCCTGGACTGGAAGGCCCACGCCGATGGCGGCGGCCATCGGCTCCTCAATCAGGTGCACGCGGCGCGCTCCCGCCGCTTCCGCGGATTCCTTGACGGCCCTGCGTTCCACTTCCGTAATGCCGGAGGGAATGGCGATGAGCACGCGCGGCTTGATCAGGTAATACCTGGCCGTGGCTTTTTTAATGAAGTAACGGAGCATTTCCTCCGTGATGTAGAAGTCGGCGATGACGCCGTCCTTCAGCGGCCGGATGGCCGTGACGGAGCCGGGGGTGCGGCCCAGCATTCGCTTGGCTTCGTCCCCCACGGCCAGAACCTTGTCTCCCTTGACGGCGACGACCGAGGGCTCTCGCAGAACGATGCCCTGGTCCTTGACGTTGACCAGCGTGTTGGCGGTGCCCAGGTCAATGCCAATGTCATAGGAGAAAAGTTTGACAATTTTCTGAAAGAAAGATGACATAAAAAACTAGTGGATAAAGGCGTAGCCCTGAAACAGCCGGGGGGAGGAACGCCACACTTTTTCCTTTTCACGGGACTGAAAGCCTGGCACCCGGACCGGGGCTGCGGGATAATCCCGTACAGGACGAATCGACTATGAAAAAACATGCCTTCCAGGTCAAGCGGAAGATGCGGGATGACATATGTATTTGCATTATCAGCAAGGATGTACTATATGAATGAAAGATGGCGGCAGTGTTTCCCCGTATATCCAAATTACATTCACCTATTCCATTTATGAAAGTCACTACTATCCTGACGGCGGCGGCATGCCTGGCTGGTTCTTTCTCTCTTTATGCGGACCCGGCTGCGGACAGGGAAGAAGCTGCGTCATCCACGGGAGCCTATTCCGTAGCAGGAGCCCTCCGCCTGCCTGAAAATACGACCAAGAGGGATGTCTACGGCATGAACGTGGGCTGGAAGCTGTTCAAGGGCAAAAATGCCCCGGAAGGAGTGAACAGTCCGGACTTTAATGATTCTTCCTGGGAATCCGTGAATCTTCCCAACGGCATTGAGCTTCTTCCGGAGGAGGCCAGCGGCTGCTCCAATTACCAGGGGCCGGTGTGGTACCGGAAGACGTTCACGGCCCCGGAGAAGCTGAAAGGCAGGAGGAATACCCTGTATTTTGAAGGCATCATGGGGAAGAGCGAGGTTTGGGTGAACGGGGAGAAGGCCGCGGAGCATTTCGGGGGTTATCTTCCCGTCATCGTGAATCTGGACAAGTGGCTGAAGCCGGGCCAGAAGAACGTGATCGTCGTGAAGGCGGACAATTCCAACGACGGGTCCTATCCTCCTGGCAAGCCCCAGGAAAGCCTGGATTTCGCCTACTTCGGAGGCATTTACCGTGACGTTTACCTGATTTCCACCGGTCCTGTCTATATCACGGACCCGAACGAGGCCGGAACCGTTGCCGGCGGCGGAGTTTTCTTCCGGACGGAATCCCTTGACCCCCGTACCCGCAAAGGCAGGGTGGGAGTGAAGGTGCAGGTGGCCAACGATACGGACAAGGAACAGAAGGTGCGCGTGCAGGCGCTGATGACGGACCCCAAGGGCGTGGACCCCGTCGGAGAGACCGCCCCGCTGGTCATTCCGCCCCATTCCACGGGTGAAGTGGATATTCCCCTGGTGATCTCCAATGTGAAGCCGTGGTCGCCGGACAATCCCAACCTGTACACCCTGAGCGTGGAGGTATGGAACGCCGCCGGAGGGAACAATGCCAAGAATCCGGCCCATCTGCTGGACAACCGCTCCATGAGGGTGGGCGTCCGGACCGTGGAGATTACGGAAAAGGGGCTGGTGCTGAATGGCTCCCTGTTCCCTGAAAAGCTGATTGGCGGCAACAGGCACCAGGATTTCGCCCGGCTGGGGAATGCAGTTCCCAACAACTTGCAATGGCAGGACGCCGTGAAGCTGAGGAAGGCCGGCATGCGTGTAATCCGGAGCGCCCATTATCCGCAGGATCCGGCCTTCATGGACGCCTGCGACCGCCTGGGCCTTTTCGTCATCGTCGCTACGCCGGGCTGGCAGTTCTGGGGCAAGGGGCCTTTTGCGGACCGGGTTTATGACGACATCCGCCAGATGGTGCGCCGGGACAGGAACCATCCCTCCGTGATGATGTGGGAGCCCATTTTGAACGAGACCCATTACCCGGCGGATTTCGCCAAGAAGGCCCGCGACCTGGTGCATGAGGAATACCCGTATAAGGGCTGTTACACCGCTTGCGACGCGGTGGCCCAGGGCAATCAGCATTATGAGGTGCTGTACGCCCACCCGGCCACGGGGGACAAGCACTGGTCCATCAAGGAACGGAAGGACAACAAGCCGTATTTTACCCGTGAATTCGGGGATAACGTGGATACCTGGTCCGCCCATAACTCCACCTCCCGCGCGGCGCGCCACTGGGGTGAAGTCCCCATGATGGTGCAGGCCCTCCATTACCTCAAGACCTCGTTCCCGTACACTACGTATGATACCCTGAACGCCGCTTCGGCCTACCACTTCGGCGGTTGCCTGTGGCACCCCTTCGACCACCAGCGCGGCTATCATCCGGACCCTTTCTACGGCGGCATTCTGGATGCCTTCCGCCAGCCCAAGACCTCCTATTACGCCTTCATGTCCCAGCGGCCCCAGAAGACGCGCAATGAGCTCGGCTCCGGTCCCGTGGTGTACATAGCCAACGAATGCACGCCTTTTTCTCCGGAAGACGTGACGGTGTTTTCCAACTGTGATTCCGTTCGCCTGAGCGTCAACGGAGGCGCGCCGGTGGAAAAGAAGGTGGCTTCCTACCCCAACGGCCTCAAGCGCGTTCCCGTCGTGTTCCCGAAGGCCTGGGATTTCATGGAAAACAAGAAGCTCGCCCGCGCCGGCAAGGAAGGGGCGGTGAAGCTGGTGGCGGAAGGCCTGATTGGCGGCAAGGTGGTGACCAGGCATGAAGTGCGGCCCTCCCGGAGGGCGGAAAAAATCCGCCTGAGCCTGGACCGTGAGGAAGGCGTGGAGCTGTGCGCCAACGGTTCCGACGTGTTTGCGGTGGTGGCGGAAGTCACGGACAGCCGTGGAACGGTGAAGCGCCTGAATGATGAAGAGCTTGTCTTTTCTGTGGAAGGTCCTGCCGAATTGCTGACGGATTCACCGGACGGCACCCTGACCCAGCCCGTCAAGTGGGGCTCCGCTCCGGCGCTGGTGCGCCTGGGCGCCAAGCCCGGAACAGTGACGGTGAGGGCCTCCGTGAAGCATCCCGGCTCTCAGAAACCCGTTTCCGGCGTCTTGAAGTTTGACACGAAGGCTCCCGGGCTGAACATGCTCTTCACGGAAGATGCCGTAGGCAAGGCGAAGAAGGGGGCGGCTGCGCCGTCTTCCGCAGAGGCGCCTGCTTCCGAACGGGAAAAATCCCTCCAGACGGAGCTGGAAAAGGTGCGCCATGAGCTTAACAAGCTGCGCAACGACAAGGTGAGCGCCCAGCAAAGCCACTTTGAATAACCGGACTCCCCGCCATGCTGAGAGAAAAGATCATCCGTTTCTGCCTGCTCCTGCTCCGGCTGGGGATGGGGGGCTTTTTTCTCTTTGTGGCGGGGCGCAAGCTGTTCCACCTGGACCAGCTCCAGGCGACTATTGACCGGTTCGCCATTTTCCCGGAGGCCTGGGGGCATCCCCTGGCCTGCCTGGGCGTGGCGTGCGAGATCGTGGTGGGTCTGGGACTCCTCTTCCGCCGGACCTGCGCCGGCGCCGCGCTGCTGGGCAGTGCGCTGACGTTCACGTTTGTAGCCCTCTTTGTGCAGGGCTGGATCAGGGGGCTTGCCCTTTCCTGCAATTGCATCGGCGTGGAAAGGGAAGTGACCAGCTATCCCTTTGAAGTGGCGTGGAGGCTGGGCCTGTTCCTGCTGATGCTGGTCATCCTGTGGAATTCCTGCCGCAAGGGGAAGACATACTTCAATGTGACCCGGCTGGATTTCAGCGAAATGTGACCGATGGGAAAGGGCGTGCGGCCGTTTTCAGGCCTGGAACGTTTCTCTGGGAATACATTCCGGGGAGAAGGATTTCCAGGGACCGGAAGACCCTTGCTCCCTGAAGGCAGTTTCGCGTGCACGCCGCCGCATTCATATATGCTTGGAGAACAGGCTCCCTTTCCCGGAATGAAGGTTTGATCCGTTCATTCTTCAGATTTACTCACCCTGCGGGCTTCAAGCTGCGCTTTCCGACCTGCCGGTTTGTCCGGTTTCCCGACCTTCATAGCCTCATTTTACCAATGAACGCCGCCTTCCGTCCAATCGGGTTTTCACCGTTTCTTGAGACCGGTGTTCGTCGTGGAAAATTTCCTTGCAGGGGCAGGGAGGCAGGGTATCGTCCGGAGGGATGGAGAAGCCTGAAGCCCGCAGGAAGGAGGAACCCGCAGGCCGGCGCATCACCCTCCGCTTGTTCTCCGGCGCGAACCCTGTGCACATGCCCTGGCTGCCGCCAAAAGAAGGCGCACCTTTCCCGGGCGCCTTTGCCGCCGTACTGTCTTACAGCTTGTGGCCGAAGGTATCTTCCGGCTTCAGGGATTTGATCAGTTCCAGCAGGAGCTTGATCGTGTTTTCCACGTCCGTAAGGGCGGCCGTTTCCACCGGGGAATGCATGTAGCGCAGGGGCAGGGATACCAGAGCGGAGGCCACGCCGTTGCGGGAAACGTAAATGCTGTCCGTGTCCGTTCCGGTGCGGCGTCCGGCGGCTTCGTGCTGGAGCGGGATTTTGTTCTTGTCAGCCACGATTTCCAGGCGCGCCACCAGGTTGGGGTGGTTGGCCGTGCCGTGGATGACCGCGGGACCGCCGCCCAGCTTGATGTCTCCGAATTTGCCCTTGTCCAGTCCGGGGGAGTCCGTGGCATGCGTCACGTCAATGCAGATGGCCGCGTCCGGACGCAGGCGGTGGGTGATCATTCCCGCGCCGATGCAGCCCACTTCCTCCTGGACGGCGTTGACGAGCATCACGTTCCAGGCGAGGGGCTTTTTCAGCTTGCACAGTTTCCTTGCTATTTCCGACAGGACGAAACCGCTCAGGCGGTTGTCCAGGGCGCGGCATACCAGCTTGCTTTCATTCATCAGCATGGGGCCGTCGCAATAGACGCCCACATGGCCCACGCGCAACCCGAGTTCCGCCACCTCCTTGTCGGAGGATGCACCTACGTCAACGTAGATTTCCCAGATTTTAGGTTCCTTTTCCCCGGGTTCCCGCAGGTGGATGGCCGTGTTTCCGGTTACGCCCGTTACTTCCCCCTGGGAGCCCAGGAAGCGCACGCGGCGTCCGCGGGCGATGGCCGTATCCGTGCCGCCCACGCGCTCCACGTAAAGGAAGCCGTCCTTGGTGATATGGCGGATCATGAAGCCGATTTCATCCGCATGGGCTTCAATCATGAGCGTGGGAGCGTTTTCCGCTTCCGCGTGGAAGGTGGCCCAGGTGTTGCCGTAGGTGTCGCACTGGACGTCTTCCGTGTACTTGCGCAGCTCGTCCGCCCAGATTCGCTGGGCGTCTATTTCAAAGCCGGAGGGGCTGGGAGTTTCCAGAAGTTCCGTTAAAAATTCAAGACTGTCGTCGCTGATCTTCATGGCTTTTGTATAGCACCGTTCCCGTATCCGCTCAACAGGAAAGCATGGCTGCCGGCGGGGAGATGTTCCGGGAGGGGGATGAAAAAGCCCCGCCTGCACGGGATGCGGGCGGAGCCGGGAAATGGTTTCAGCCGGGGCTAGGCCTGCTTGACCGGAGAAAGCCCTTCCAGGACGTTCTGCTTGTCCATGATATAGCCGGTGTCCGGATCATGGTACTGCGTGGAGTAAACGGATGTTCTGGCGCTCCCGTACGGGTCCGTTTCCTTCGCGACGGGAAGACGGTTGCTCAGGGAGGGGAAGCACTGCTCCACCAGTTCAAAGGTGGTGACGGGCTCCGGCACCAGGTTGACGGAGAAGATTCCGCATTCCCATGCCTTTTCCACATCCCTGACCAGGCGGTTCATGGGATAGAGCTGGTGGCGTTCCAGCAGGGCCGCTTCCAGTTCTTCCGTTCCTTCCGGGGCGGCGGCCAGCAGATCCGCCACGCTCATGTCCGCTCCCGTTCCGGTGACTTCCGGAAGGTAGACGTTCAGCACGCGTCCGAACCGGAGGTTGATGAAGGCTTTCATTTCCACCAGCGCGGCAAGCCATTCATCTTCCGGTTCGCGGAGCAGGGGGGAATGTTCATTGCCCGTTTCCGGCTGGGTGTCAATGCAGGTAACGTAGGTTACCCGTTCCGCCTTCACCTCATGCAGGAGGTCGATCAGGGTTTTAACCTGCGCCAGAAAAGGGGCCATGTTCTGCCGGATGGCTCTGCGCCCTTCCCGGAGGGAGGGGCAGATGATCACGGCCTGCCCGAATTCCTTGCCGCGCAGCAGGGACAGATTGGTTTCATCAATCAGGTAGTCGAAGTACCGTTTTGAGGACCAGAAGGCGCCGAGGGCGCAGGAGGAACCGATGAGTGCCGTGTCTGTCATGGGGAGGTGCGGAGGTTGGGCGGTTGAGTGGGATGGTGCCGTTATTTCAGGGCGTCAAAGGCGGATTTGAAGAGGAAGTATCCCCAGCCCCAGTCTTCATTGCCGGCCCAGTCCTTGTCATAGTGGTGGCGGGGCAGCAGGAAGCGTTCCGGGTGGGGCATCAGGCCCATGGCGCGGCCGGTGGAATCCTGGAGGCCCGCGATGCTGCATTCACAGCCGTCGCGGTTGTCCACGTACTGGAGAGCCACATTTCCGGCAGCCAGGTATTTTTCCGCATCTCCGGGGCGGGTGACCAGGCGGCCTTCCGCGTGGGCGGAGGGCAGCTCGAATTCATCCGGAAGGCCCTGGAGGAAGGGTGAGTTTTTAGCTACCTTCACCAGCTTGGCCCAGACGCATTCAAAACGTTCCTTCTTGTTGTCAATCAGGCTGGAATCCGGCAGAATCCCCAGCTTGGTGAGTATCTGGAAGCCGTTGCAGATGCCCAGGAGCAGGCCGCCTCCGGCATGGTGCCGGTGCAGGGCGTCTCCCAGGAAGCGTTCCGTTTCCAGCTGGGCCAGGCGGCCGCTGGTGACGTAGTCCCCGTAGCTGAAGCCGCCGCCGAGGACGACGAGCTGGGATTTGGCGACGTGTTCCGGCGTGGCCGTGGCGATGGGCTGGATCTGGGTGGAGAAGCCGGCCGCGCGCAGGGCGCGTTCCGTTTCCGCGTCACAGTTGGTGCCGGGGTATTTCAGTAAAAGTGCGTGAGGCATATTGGTAGAAATGAATCGTTGGTATGGTTAGGTCCCGGTTTTTGGAAATCAATAATAAGGGGTGAGCCCGTCTTTCCAGAGCTTCTTGAGTTTGGCTACGTCGCAGTCCAGCACCTTTTCCCCGCCGCAGCAGGTGGCGGTGAGGCGCTTTTCCTTCGTGACGCTACCGATGCAGGCGCAGGGGAAGCCGGCCATGGCCGCTTCAAAGTCCGCGGCGAATTCCGGGTCCACTTCCACCAGGATGCGGCCCGTGCTTTCACTGAACAGGGGGACTGCCGGGGATTTCCATCCGTTGACGGTCGGCGCCTTCGTGAGGTCCAGCCGTACGCCGCCCTTGCCGGAGAAGGCCATTTCCGCCGCCGTGACGGCCAGGCCGCCTTCGGAGACGTCGTGGGCGGAGAGCACCAGGCCGGAAGTCAGGGCGTTGTAATAGGCCTTGTACAGTTCTATGTTTGCTGCACAGTCCGTTTGGGGGACCTTGCCGTCTTCCACGCCGTGGGTGCGTGCGAAAACGGAGCCGCCCATCTCGTCTTCCGTGTGGCCGATGAGGTACAGCAGGCTGTCGTTCCGCCGCAGGGAGGAGCCGATAACATGGTCCGGACTTTCCACCACGCCGAAGCCGGAGCAGAGGAAGGTGACGGGCACGTTGATGGGGCCGTCTTCCGTTTCAAAGTAGTTGTAGAAGGAGTCCTTGCCGGAGATGAAGGGGGCGTTGTACGCGTCCGCCGCTCTGGCGATGGCCTTCACGCATTCCACCAGGCGGCCGAGTTCCGCCGGGTCTTCCGGGTTGCCCATGCAGAAGTTGTCCAGCAGGCCGATCTTGTCCGGGTTGGAGCCTACCAGGATGAGCTGGCGCACGCATTCGTCCACGGTGCCGGTGCCCATGGCGTAGGGGTCCGTCTTGCCCCATTCCGGAAGAATGGCGCAGGCCATGGCCATGCACTTGTCCGAGCCGTCGATGTCCACCACGGAGCCGTCCTGCGGGGCGTCCGCCTGTGCGCCCGCCAGGGGCTTCAGAATGGTGTTGCCCTGCACTTCATGGTCGTATTCCCGGATGATGGGTTCGCGGGAGACGATGGCGAAGTCTCCCATGACGGTTTCCAGGGATTTGTTCAGGTCCTTGTCCGGGAGGGGCAGGCCCGTGAGGCCCTTGCCGGGGGTGAAGACGGATTCCAGCTTCTTGATGGGGGCGTCATGCAGCTTGGAGTTGTCCAGGCAGCAGACGAGTTCCCCCTTGTGCCAGACTTTCAGGATGCCCGTATCGTCGGAATGGCCCAGGACGGTCAGCTCCGTCTGGAAGGTGTCCGCCAGCTTCTGGAGCTCCGGCAGGTCTTTTTCCTCCACGGCCAGGACCATGCGTTCCTGGGATTCCGACAGGAAGATTTCCCAGGAGATGAGGCCCGGTTCCTTAAGGGGTGCGTTGTCCAGGAAGATTTCCCCGCCCGTGACGGAGAGCATTTCACCGGCGGCGGAAGAGAAGCCGCCCGCGCCGCAGTCCGTGATGAAGACGATGAGGCCGCGTTCGCGCGCTTCCAGAATAAAGTCCAGCGTTTTCTTTTCCTCAATCGGGTTGCCGATCTGCACGGCGGTGAAGTCCTCTTCGTGGGAGGCTTCGTCCAGCGCGGCGGAGGAGAAAGTGGCCCCCTTGAGGCCATCGCGTCCCGTGCGTCCGCCGATGACGATCACCTTGAGGCCGGGGCGCATTTCCTTCAGGATGTCCCCGCGGGGAATCACGCCGGCGGTTCCGCAGAAGACGAGGGGGTTGTAAATGTACGTGGGGTCAAACTGGATGGCGCCGTTCACGGTGGGAATGCCCATGCGGTTGCCGTAGTCGCGCACGCCGCGCACCACGCCGCGCATGATGCCCAGGGGGTGGATGACGTCCGGAGCGGTGATGTCCGCCGGGTCCGTATCCGGAGCGCCGAAGCAGAAGACGTCCAGGGAGGCAATGGGCTTGGCGCCCTTGCCTGCGCCCAGAATGTCGCGGATGACGCCGCCCAGCCCGGTGTTGGCCCCGGCATAGGGTTCAATGGCGGAGGGGTGGTTGTGCGTTTCCGCCTTCAGGCAGACGGCCAGCTTGTCGTCCAGGGCGATGAAGCCGGCGTTGTCGTCAAACGCGCTGAGCACGAAGCCCGGCTTGCGTTCCATGATCTTTTCGGAAGGCTTCTTGATGTAGGTCTTGAAGAGGCTGTCCACGGTTTCCGGCGCGCCTCCGTTGACGCTGTGGCTGATGGAGGCGGAGAAGATGCGGTGCTTGCAGTGTTCCGACCAGGTCTGGGCGATCACTTCCAGCTCCACGTCAGTGGGGTCGCGGTCGATTTCGCGGAAAATCTGCTGGACGACTTCCATGTCCTCGCGGGACAGGGAAAGCTTCTGCTTTTTGCTGAGTTCAAGCAGTTCGTCGCTGCTCAGGTCCCTCACGGGAACGGTGCGGTAGGTTTTGGCGGACATGTGGATGGGGAAGGAGAGGGGTTAGGCGATGGTCCAGTTGTGAATGGCGGGGTTGCAGACGTCCTTGGCAAAGCGCGCCGCCAGGGCTTCCTTGTCCCCCTGGCCGAAGACGTACACGCGCTGGGTGATTTTCAGGCCGTCCAGGGTAAAGCCCATGTTCTGGCGGCCGCGGTAGTTTTGCAGGATGGCTTCCTTTTCCAGGTCCAGGGCGCCGGCCTTCATGCCGTAGTCAATCGTGAACAGGGAGTCTTTCAGGATGGGGGCGGCCTGTTCCGTGCATTCCTGGGAGATGGGGTCCACCAGTACACTCAGGAGATATTCGCGGGCTTTTTGTTCGTCCCCGCTGATTTCTACGGTGTAAACGCGGCTGCGGCGGAAGGTGAGGCCGGCATTCAGGGGAGTGTAGAGCAGTGCGTCCGCGTTGGCGGCGGCCTGGAACCGGCTGATAACTTCAAAGTGGAGGGTCATATCGCTCAAGAATGTTGGTAAAATGAAAAATGGGGGCCGGTCGGACAACCGGCTCCCATGAAAGGGGAAAGGGCTCAGGCCTTGTTCTGGAGCCGGGAGAGGACTTCCTCGTAGGCTTCCATCACGTTGCCCAGGTCCTGGCGGAAGCGGTCCTTGTCCATCTTCTCGCCGGTCTTGATGTCCCACAGGCGGCAGGTGTCCGGGGAAATCTCGTCAGCCAGCACGATCTGGGAGGGATCTTCCGCCAGACGGCCGAATTCAATCTTGAAGTCCACCAGCGTCAGGCCCACCTGCTTGAAGAAATCAATCAGCACGTCGTTCACGATGCGGGCCTGGTCCTTCAGGAAGGCGCATTCCTCTTCCGTGGCGGCATTCAGTTCACGGGCGTAATCATCATTGATGAAGGGATCGCCCAAGTCGTCGTCCTTGTAGGAAAACTCCACGATCGGCTTCTTGAAGGGGGTGCCTTCCTTGACGCCCATGCGGCGGCTGAAGGAGCCGGCGGCGATGTTGCGCACGATCACTTCCAGGGGAAGGATGGAAACCTTTTTCACGTCGATGTTGATGTCGTCCACGTCCGCGACCAGGTGGGTCTTCACACCCTTGCTTTCCAGCATGCGGTAAATGACCAGGGTGATGGCCTTGTTCATCCTGCCCTTGTTTTCAAACTGGGCCTTCTTGGCTCCGTTTCCGGCGGTGGCGTCGTCCTTGTATTCCATGCGGAGGACGTTGGGATTGTCAGTCGTATAAAGGCGTTTGGCCTTCCCTTCGTAAATAGGTTCCATGATACGTGTTGCGCAGGGTTGAATGCGTGCGGGGATGTTACGCCAGACGTTCCGCACGGTCAAGCCGCAACTGGACGAAGGAAGGGGGCGCCTCCGCACGCCCTTGCGGCTATCCCATGGGGAAGGAATTGACAAGGGCCATCCAACCGGGCAAACCCGGTTTTCCGGTCTCTGGACTCGGGTCTTTTCCGGAGAGCCACGGAGGTGAATGTCTGAAATCCGGCACAAACCGGCGGCCATTATTCTTCTGAATGAAAAAAGCATAATCAACTTGCCACCTGTTTCCGCGGATGTTAGGAAGATGATTGATGTTCAAACTGGCTGCATGTTTCTGGACGGCTCTCGCTCTCACACTTCCGTCCCGGGCGGAGGACACCTGCCATTCCGATGTTGAAAGTTGGAGTACTCTAAGATGCCCGGTTCAGTATTTTGCCGTGGAATCCCAGAACAGCCGCTATTGGACGACCCTTTTTCCGGACAATCCGCCCTTTGCCTATGCGTGCCTGTACCTTCCTTCGTTTGACCGTGAATTCGGCTTTTATCTGGACGGGAACGAACTGTGCTGGGCCAGAGCCATCGGGCCATGCAGCATGCAGATGCTATCCCAGTTTCCGGTGGCGGATTTCCGGAGTCCCGGGATGAAACAGGCTGCCGTGCTGCTGACCTGCTTGCACTTTCCCGTTTTAGGGAATCTTTTGGAGGGATGGGACTGTGTTGCCGATACCGTAACGGAAGAAGACCCTTTTGCCGGGCGTAAAAGAAATATGGTTCTGAATTTCCTCCAATTCCGGGAATATCGTGAGCTCTCTGCCGCCTGGGTGGAGGCCGTGGTCAATCCTGTTCTTTACAGTCGCTTATTTGTTAAAAGAGGCCGGACGGCATTAAACCCTGCCGTAGCGGCTGAACTTCGCAAAACGTGGGATGAAGCGGTCACTCGCAGAACTTTCCCCATGGACCTGTACCGCCAGTACGTGACCGGGTGCGACGGGAATTACTGCTACTTCCGCGGGGAGTCCGGCGCTATGGCGGAAGACCTGTGCCGGGGAGAAGGCAGGATGAGGCCGGCCATGAGGTTTCTGGCCTGGGGATTGGCAGACATGGCCATGATGGATGATTTGACCCCGGCAGGGGAGCAATGGGTGATGAAGCAGTGCGCCGCCGTCCGGAAGTATGCCGCAGAAGCGGGTGACGAGCCGCCTCCCATGGTGTCCAGTGAATGGGTGGAGGGATTCAGTAAACGGGTTTGGAAACGAATGGAGCAGGAGGAGGCCGCCCGGGAACGGGAAAAAAGCATGCGCGGGGAGTTTGCAGCTGCGGAAGAGGAGCCGGAAGAAAAAGCGCCCTCCCCGTATTCGGGAGAAAAATATGTCCGTGGGTTCCGGGAGCGTTTTCTGAAGCCTTTGGGAACAAATCCCCTTTGGAAGGATTTGTTCCCGGCGGGGACGGAGGGGAAGCCCGCCGTGTGCTGTTTGCTTCCCGGGCGCGGCATCTGCGGTTTTTATCTGGATGGCCCCCTCATGGGGCGTGCGGAATCCCAGTCACATCATCCCTGGGAGGTTTATGACAGCTGGTTTTTTCACCGGGTACCGGAAAGGGAGTTATTCCCTTATGAGGGCATTCCGGATGCGGAGGGGGATTGTGAAGCCAGGGTGAAGAGGGAGTGGCTCATCGTCGGGAGGGAGATAGGCGGCATGATGGAAGGGTTGCTCACCGGGATTGCCAGGGGAGAGCTGGTGTCCGGAAAAGGGAGAACGGCTCATCACGTGGACGATACCGGCTTTTGCATCGTGCGCGGGGCTGACGGAACGGAGAGGATCATGTCTGCCGCTGATGCTGATTTGGGAACCGTGGTGGAGCTGATGGATTTATTGTATACCATGGACCTGCTGTTCACTTGCGATGAGGATTATTTGAAGGGAATTATTGAGAAGCGTGCCGTGCTGCAGGGAAGAACGCCGGAGGAAGGGGCGCGGGAATATCGCCGTGAAAGCGGCCTGTGGAGCAGCAGGGGTGGCCGGGCCTGGTGGTTTTAATCCGGGGCCGGGGGGATTTTCCCTGTGTCTTTTCCGGAAACGTCCGGGCTAGGGCTCCGCAGCGGAAGGGCCGGAGATGAATTGCCTTTATTAACTTGCCCATGGTATTCTACTGGTTTAAAAAAATACTGATGTTCAAACTGCTGCTCTGCTTCTGGATGACTTTTTCGCTGGTTCCTTTTCCATCGGCGGCAGATGAGGAGGTAGAAGAAGGAATGACTCTCATTTACCCGGCCCAATATTTCGCATGCGCTTGGGAAGAGGCCTATTGGGGTGACGCCGGCGTTTATTGGGAAATGCTTTTCCCGGAAAATCCCCCCTTTACGTATGCCTGCATTTACCTGGGGTCCTTTGACTAGGAGTTCGGTTTTTATCTGGACGGAACGCTGATGGTTCGGGCTTCTTCCCTGAATTTGAATCCTGCCCAGATGTATTGCAATTGGTTTTTTGAAGGAACCCCTGAAAGGCGCCTTATTCCTTATGAAGGCGAACCATTCTGGATGGATGCCGGGGGCGTGGGCCGGGATTATTCACCCAGGGTGAAACGGGAGTGGATGGATATGGGGAAGGGTTTGTCCCGGCTGATCATCCGGGTCCTGGACCATGCCGCTTCCGGGGAGATTGCCGCCGGGAAGGCGGCGGGGGATTCAGACCCGGATTCCCTGGACATGGTGATCATCCGCGGGACGGACGGAAAAAACAGGATACTGACGCCGCAGGACGAGGGGTTTGAAACCGTGGAGAAGCTGCTGGAGTGTGCGTACAGCGCATACCAGGACGAAAGCGTGAAGGACAGTGCGGGGTATATCATGAAGCATTACGATGTGTTGCGGGGGAAGACTCCGCCGGCGGGAGGGTGCCCCCGCAAAGAGTGCTTTGGAATCAATGGGAGCCGTTTTGACTGGTAGGCGGAAGGGGTTCAGGCAGCCCTTGATGCACTGGCCGTGTGCCTCTACGGGAATTTAGTCTTGATACCGGTAGGGGTGCGCGTATCATGCGCTTTAGTATGCACGCCGACTTGGAGAAATTATTGTCTCTGGGGAAAATCACCCCCTCTCTCGCTGAAAAACTTGATCGCATCGCACCTGGCCGTTACTGCTTCCATACTACCTGGGGCGCCGGCAAAGTCATTTCCTGGAACCTGGCCGCCAAAAAGCTGGTTATTGATTTTGAGGAAAATCCGGAACACGAAGTTGCCTTGGAATTTGCTCCAAAAATTTTGGAGTTCCTCCATGATGACCATTTCCTGGCCAGGCGTTATGAAGATACCGAATCCCTGATCAACCTGTCCGTGGACGATCCGGTGGAACTGGTGCGCGTCACCTTGCAGGGCTACGGCAATTCCCTTACCCCGGAAAAGCTGGAAGCCGCGCTGAAAGGCACCGTGATTGCCGCGGACAAATGGAAGAACTGGTGGGACAAGGTGCGCGCCATGCTCCGTTCCAACGTCCAGTTCATGATGCCTACCCGCAAGGGAGAGCGCATCACGCTCCGCACGAATATTCTTTCCCGCGCCCAGGCTGCCCTGGAGGATTACAACAAGGCCGCGGACCTGAAAGCCAAGGTGCGCGTGCTGGACGGCATCAAGATGGAAACGGTCATGACGGAGCCGGACGCCGTCAACGCCCTGGTTCAGGCGGTGGACGCCGACGTGCGCAACGGCGGAAGCCTGGCTCTTCAGCAGGTGCTGGAGCTGGCCGTGCTCCGGGACGACCTGATCGCCGCCGTGAAGAACACGGAAGCGGCCCAGGCCGCCTACCCCCTCCGTTCCATCGTGGAAGCCAATATCGGCGATGTGGAACGCTTCGCGGAAGTGCTCAATTCCATGCCCGCCGTGCGCCAGAAGCGCGTGTACGTTACGCTGCCCGCCGTCTTTGGAGAAGAGTGGACGCAGAAGGCGCTGGAGCTGTTTGACGCGAGCGGCGCCCGCGCCGTGGGAGAGATTGCCAAGTTCCTGATAGAGGAAGGGCATGACAAGGCCCTGGTCAAGCATTTGAAGCATGAACTGCTGCGCCAGACTCTTCCGGCTGAATCCCTCATCTGGATATGCCGCCAGCGGCATGACGCCTCCAAGCCCCTCTTCGGCCTTCCCGTCGGCATTGCGATGCTTTCCCTGATTGAACAGGACCACATGGACGGCGGCCCCAACCGCATGCTGCGCTTGAAAAACCTGTTTATGGAGGACAAGAACATCATCCAGGAAATGATCAAGGGGCAGGACGTGGCGGAAGTGCGCCAGTTCGCCAAGATGCTGTACAATACCTCCGCCTTCTCCGAACAGGACCGCGGTGCGCTGATGGCCCGCGTGATCAGCGTGTTCCCTGACCTGCACGCCATCGTGCTGGACGCCCTGGTGGATACCTCCGACAAGCCGGAACCGATTTTCGTTTCCTGGGACAGCCTGGAAGCCCGCAAGAAGGAGCTGGAAGAGCTGGTGAATGTGAAGATTCCGGAAAACCTGCACAACAAGAAGATTTCCCGTGCGGAGGGAGACCTCCGTGAAAACGGCGGCTACCAGGATGCCAAGGAAGTGGAAAAGGTGCTTAACCGCCGCCGTTCCGAACTGGAGCAGGCGCTGGCGCTGGCCCGCGGCACGGACTTTGCCGTGACGGATACCTCCAAGGCCGCCATGGGGATGAAGGTGACCCTCCAGCCCCTGGCCGGAGGGGATGCCGTGGTGTACACCATTCTGGGCGCGTGGGATACGAATCCGGAAAAGCACATTGTCTCCTATCTTTCCCAGGTTGGCAAGGAGCTGACGGGCAGGAGCGTGGGAGACCAGGTGAAGATCGTGCCGATGGACGGCGACAAGAAGAAAGTGTTCACCATTACGAAGATTGAAGCCGCTTTTTAATTTTTAAGAGAGTTGCTTTCCCTTTTGACTAAGGCCTTTAAAAAGGCTCCCCATCCTGAAAGGAGGGGAGCCTTTTTGTTGTTCATGGAAAAACTTTCCATTGTTTCACGGATTTAGAATCCGTGGTCAACAAAAAAGACCAGAGTTCGGATTATTATTTCATTAGTATGAATGCCTTAATCAAACAGACTATTGTTTGAATGGGCTGGACAATCTCTCCGGCAAAGATTCATTTTTCAAGGCACAAAAAATAAAACGGCTTATTTTCAATGAGATGCGCAGTATATTTTTTCAGATTTTCTTCTAACATTCATAACGGATTCTAAATTCGTTATTTGTCAAGAAATGGAAGCGGTGTTTCATCATTTCCAATCACATATCCCATTGACACCATGAAGAAAACATTATTCATTCTGGCAACTATGGTTGCGGCGGCGGTGGCGGCCGAAGCCTCCACCGTTCTGATCTCGTTCGGGATCAATTCAGGCAATGGCACCGCCGTTGTGGACGGCACGTATCTGGGAGAACCCGGACAGAAAGTGAACAAGATTTCCACGGGACAGAGTAATTCCTATACTTCCGGAACCTTGGTCACTACGGGGGGAGGAAGCACCGGAATCACCCTGACGACGGGAGGACTCTGCTGCGGAGGTCCCGGCGCCATGACCGATGCCGCTGCCAAAGGGTCCGCCCTGGGCCAGGGCAACAAGTTTTACGATGTTTTCGGCCAGGATATGACTACCGGCAATCCGATGGGGGGCGCGATCAATCCGATAGGCTCCGCGAACGGCAATTTCACGATGTCCCTGAACAACCTGTCCGCCGGCACCTACACGCTGACCATGCTGGTGGGACGCGGAAACAATTACGGTGCGGGCAATCCTTCTTCCTTCAGCCTTGACGGCACCGGAATCTCCAACATTTCCGCCAGCCTGGACGACTACTCCACCGGGTCCGGCGCTACGCTGAACGGCGCCACCGTCACGGGCAACACGCATACCGGAGACTGGATGCTGATTACTTACACGTTTGACGTGGCGGCGGATGGCACCCGGCTTGATATCCAGTCCCAGGGAGGTACCGGCAACATCAATGCCCTGGCGCTGACCTCCGTTCCTGAACCGGCCACGGCCAGTCTCGGCCTGCTGGGCCTGGGCGCTCTGCTGATGCGCCGCAGGCGCGCGTAACGTTTGTTTTTCATGCAGGCGCCGGCCGTTCGCGAAAGGAACAGTCGGCGCCTTCCTGTTTACGGAAGAGGAAATCGCCATGAGAAAGCTGAATTGGTGCGGATGGGTTCCGGCTGTGCTGGCCGCCTGCTCCCTGGCGCATGCGGAAGAAATAGGGATAGGAGTGCTGAACGGAACTGCGGCCACGGAGGCGGCGTTCCGGCAGGCGGAGCCCGGAACCCTGGCGGAGGAAGGAAAAACATGGAATTTCATCAAGCCTGCGGCGAATGCCGCTACGACCGTTTCCTCCTTGAAAACTGCGGCGGGAGTGTCCACGGAAGCCTCCTGCGCCATCAATCCGGGTTATTGCGCCAGCAACGGCATTTTTGCGTCGGGCAGGAACCGTGATTATTTGCTCATGGATTCCTGGGCCGGTATCCGGGGAACGGAAAACGTCGTGATTTCCCGGCTTCCCGATTCCATGGCGGAATACTGCCATGTGGAAATTTACGGGGATTGCAATGACTCGGACCGGGACATGCTTTATACGGTTAACGGCCTCACCGGCACCATCCAGGACCGCGGCACGTTTTCCGGCGCGTTTCAGGAAGGAGGCAACAAGCTGACGCTGAAGTATGTGCCGGTCACCGGAGGAACGATTACCATTACGGGCAACGGGGCCTCCCAAACGCGTTCCGCCATCAATGCGGTCCGCCTGACGGCTCCTTCTCCCGGCATCGTGACTTTTACGGCGACTCCTTCAGAGGTCATGGAAGATTCAACCTCCGGAGCCGTCCTGAGCTGGAAAACCTGGAAGTGCGGAGCGGTCACGCTGAGCACCAGGGACGGCCGGGATATTCCGGCCACTACGGAAGACGGCACGGGTTCCGTCACGGTAAAGCCTGACGCCACCACGACCTACATTCTCAGCGCCGCCTGTGAGGACGGAACCGTTTCCAAGGAAGAAGTGACGGTGACCGTCAGGAAGCAGGAACCGGAAATCCTTCTCTTTGAATCCGACAAAAAGAGGGTTGCTCCCGGCAGTGATGAGAAAGCCACTCTGACATGGAGCACGGTGAAAGCGGAAAGCCTCGCCCTGACCGCCAATGGCGCGGAGATTCCCATCACCAGCACGGCGGGAGCCGGCAGTGTTCAGGTGTCTCCCGCGGAGACGACGCAGTACACGCTGACGCTGACCGCGGCGGACGGCACGGAGAAGAGCAAGTCCCTGATTATTTCCGTTCTGGCGGAGAACACGCCCAACGTCCTGGTGTTCCTGGTGGACGACATGGGCTGGCAGGATACGTCCGTGCCATTTTATTACAAGGACGGCCAGCCCGTCGTTACGGAGCTGAACGCCTTTTATAAAACGCCCTCCATGGAAAGGCTGGCGGCGCAGGGGATGAAGTTCACGAATGCCTATTCGTGCCCTTTGTGTTCTCCGGGCCGCACGTCCCTGATGACGGGCAAGACCTCCGCCCGTCACCGGGTCACCAACTGGACGGCCGTGAATGCCCCCACGCTGAATGAATACAGCGGCGGTCTTCCCCACATCCGTGCTCCCCAGTGGAACATGGCAGGGATGAGCCAGCAGGAAATTCCTCTCCCCCGCGTGCTGAAGGATGCCGGCTACCGGACCATCACGGTGGGAAAGGCCCACTTCGCCCCGTCCAACCAGCTTTATTCCAATCCAGCCAACCTGGGATTTGACGTCAACATAGCCGGCTGCTCCGCCGGACAGCCCGCCTCCTACCGGGGAGAGGATCAGTTCGGCTCCGGGAACACCCATGTTCCTGACCTGGAGGAATATTACGGAACCACTGCGGCGGAAGACAGGAAGAGGAATTTCCTGACAAATGCCCTGACGCTGGAGATGAAGAAGCAGATCAAGGCCGCCGTGGATGAGAATGCGCCTTTCTTCGCGTACATGACCCATTACGCCGTCCACCAGCGGCACGACCAGCCGGACCCCAACGGGGACTACGATACTTATCCCTCGGGCACGTCCTTTGAACCGGGAGTTTCCATTGGCGGCAATCTCCGCAATTTCGGCACCCTGATCGGCGGCATGGACAAATCCCTGGGGGATCTGATGGATTACCTCAAGGAACTGGGCGTGGCCAACAGGACGCTGGTCATTTTCATGTCCGACAACGGCGGAGACGCTCCCATCCAGCAGAGCTATAGCGGAGATATTCCATGGCTTGAGAAAATCAGCGCCGTAGCTCCCCTGAGAGGGCGCAAAGGCAGCCGTTACGAAGGGGGAACGCGCATCCCGATGATTGTGGGCTGGGCGGAGGCCGATTCCTCCAGCCCCATCCAGCAGGAATATCCCATTCCGCAGAATTCCGTGAACCATGACATCGTGGCGATTTGGGACATTTATCCCACCATTCTGAGTATGCTGAAGCTGAAGGTTCCGGTGGGCCATCAGGTGGACGGGGAGGACATCAGTCCCTATTTCCGGGGGGATTCTTCCTTCCACCGCACCCAGAAGATATTCCAGCATTTCCCGCACCACCATTCCTACGCCAATTTCTATTCCACCTGCCGGAAAGGAGACTGGAAGGTCATTTACAATTACATGGACCAGTACGCCCATACGGATTTGTATTCCGGCAACGGCTACAGGACCGCGGGCCGCTTCCCGTGGCAGCTTTTCAATCTGAAAGACGACATCGGAGAGAGCAATGACCTGGCTCAGGACCCGGCGCAGCAGGAACGCCTGATGCGCATGGCGCGCTCCCTGATCCGGGAACTCCGTCAGGCGGATGCGCAATATCCCGTCCTCACCAGGAACGGCCAGGCGGTGGGGACGGCCTACATCCGCATGCCTGATTTCCCGGATGTGGATTCCGACGGCGACGGCGTTCCCGACCTTGTGGAGGACGCCAACGGCAACGGCGTCATCGATCCCGGTGAAACGGACCCGGATGATGCTTCCTCCTTCGTTCCCATCCGGCAATAAACTTTTCACCAACTGGACAAGACTCATGAAGAAAACACGTTGTTTTTCCGTTCTTCCCGGTCGTCTGCGTCTTCTCAGGATTGGCCTTGGGTCCGCCGCCTTCCTCTCCGGGGCCCTTCTGCTGGCGGATGTGCTGGTCAATGCCGGCGGCGGCTCCAGCAATGCGGACAAGACGGGCAACGGCGGCGGCATATTGGATTACGGGCAGGTCACTTTTTCCGGCTCCGCCTCCTATGAAAATAACACGGTGCGCGGCTTCTCCCAGGGCGGAGCGGTTTACGCAGGTTCCGTAGTCCAGCAGGCCGCCGTTTCCTTTACCGGCAACAGGGCGGAGGGCGGCAGCGGCGGCGCGCTCTACAGCCGCGGGAACGTGCAGGTAGCGGCGGGTTCCTCCTTTTCCGGCAACGCGGCGGCCCACAACGGGGGCGCCCTGTGCCTGGATGCCAATGACGGGGAGGAGGAGCGCACCGTGAACGTGGAAGGCGGCTGTTCCTTTACCGGAAACAGCGCCGGAAACCTGGGGGGCGCCGTTTACGTTTCCGGCGGCAGCGCGGAGGCTCCCACCGTGCTCAACCTCCGGTCCACGGATTCCTCCCGCCCCGTTTCCTTCAGCGGCAATTTCCGGGGGCGTTCCGCGGGAGCCTCCACGGGCGGCGTGCCCAATTCCATCACGGTCATGGGCCATGTGCGCCTGGTGATGCATGCGGACCCGGATTGCCTGGTCAGCATGGAAGACCCTCTTTATTCCTTCGCCGGGTATTCCTCCACCTCCAGCCTGAGAAAGACGGGGGGAGGAACGCTGGGCTTAGGCGGCATTTCCTTGTGCCATTTTCCGGTGAGCGTGGAAGGCGGAACGGTGCGGCTCGGCACGAACGCCGGCGTGCGCGGAATGACGCGGCTGGACGTGGCCGCAGGGGCATGCCTGTCCTTCTCTCTCCCCCGGAACCCTAGCCAGGAGGCCAAGTGGAGCGCGGAGGGGCCAGTGTCTCTGGATAGCACGGCGGAAATCCGCGTGGCTCTCCCTGTCATGGCCGGGAAGGAACAGGAACAGAGCTGGAAGCTGGTGGAAGGGACCACTCTTTCCATGGCGGCTCTTCCCTCCGTTTCCTATGACGCCGCCAGTGCGGAAGCCTGGAAGAGTGAGGGTTCTTTTTCCCTGAAACAGGAGAATACGGCGGGAAAAAGCGCCCTGGTGCTCGCTTGGACGCGTACGCCTTCCCCGTATGACCAATGGAAGAAGGACCATTTTGCCGACGGAACGCCGGAGGACCAGACTGTCCCGGACGCCTGTCCCGCGGGCGACGGCATCACCAACCTGATGAAGTATGCCGCGGGGCTGGACCCGAACAAGCCCTGCGGAAGCGTCACGAGGCTGGCGGTCAGGGAGGAAAACGGGGAATGCCGCCTGGTGCTGGAATGGTCGGTGAATACGGCGGCCACGGACGTGACGTTCAGCGTGGAAAGCACGGAAGACCTGGTTACCTGGAGGGAGGAAGCGACGGTCGAGCCATCCGGAGACCGTGCCGAATACCTTGATTCCATAGTGATTGACGGCAACGCGCCGACGCGGCGGTTCCTGAGGCTGAAGGTGTCGCGGGAATAAGGTGAAGGCTGTCCATTTTTTATCCTGAACCGCCTGGTGAGTGGATCCAGAGGATGAATGATGCAGGCCTTCCTTTCCGGGATGCCGGAGGCACAATCCCCGCGGCATGTGGAAATAGCCAGGTTTAATGGGTTGGCCAGTTCATATTCATACGGAGAAAGACGGAGCTTGCGGGCAGAGGGGGTGTTGGGTGGGGTTTCATCAACCCTTTTCCGGGGGATGTTCTGGCGGGTCATGAAAAAGGGCTGTTCCGCCGGATGCGGGACAGCCCCTGAAAAGGAATGGCGGTTAAACGCCGCAGATTATTTGGAGAGCACCTTTTGGACGGCGGCAACGACGTTGTCCACGTTCATGCCGAGCTCGTCCAGAACTTGCGCTCCGGGTGCGGAGAAGCCGAAGCGGTTGATGCCCACGGCTTCGCCCTGGCAGCCCAGGTATTTCCACCAGAGGTCCGTGACGCCGGCTTCCACGGAAACCCTCTTCGCGCAGGAGGAGGGAAGCACGCTTTCCCGGTATTCGGCAGACTGCTTGTCAAAGCGGAAGAAGCTGGGCATGGAAACCACGCGGATTCCTTCTCCGGTTTTTTCCGCCGCCTTCAGGGCCAGTTCCAGTTCGGAACCGCTGGCAAGGATAATGGCCTTCAAGGTTCCCTGTTCCTTCCGGGCTACGTAGCCGCCTTTCAGCACGCCTTCCCGGCGCGTTTCCACGGGAATATTGTTCAGGGTCGCTACCTTCTGGCGGGTCAGGATGAGGGCGGTGGGGCCGTCGGCGCGCTGCATGGCGGCCATCCAGGCTCCTGCGGTTTCTTCCGGGTCCGCCGGGCGGATGACGTCTAGGTTCGGGATGACGCGGAGGCCGGAGACGGTTTCCACCGGCTGGTGGGTGGGGCCGTCTTCGCCCACGGCCACGGAATCGTGCGTCAGGATGTAGGTGACGGGCAGGCCGCTGAGGGCGGCCACGCGGATGGCGGCGCGCATGTAGTCCACAAAGACGCAGAACGTGGCGGCGCTCACGCGGAACAGGCCGTCATAGGCGATGCCGTTGCAGATGGCGGCCATGGCATGTTCACGGATGCCGAACCAGAAGTTGCGCCCTTCCGGGGTTTCCGCGGAGAAGTCCCCCGCGCCGGAAAGGTAGTTTTTATTGGAGCTGTACAGGTCCGCGCTGGTGGTCAGGAACCAGGGGTCCGCCTTGGCGATGGCGTTGATGGCGACGGCTCCGGCGGAACGCGTGGCGTCGCTGTAGTCCTGCGGGAAGGCGGGGATGGCCTTGTCAGAGTCCGCGGGATTGACGCCCCTGGCGCAGGCGCAGATGCCGGAGTCCAGTTCCGCGGCCAGTTCCGGATAAGCCCGGCGCCATTGTTCGTAGGTGGCGTTCCAGGCGTTGAAAGCTTCTTCCCGTCTGGCCTTGAGGTCCGTGAAGGCGCTGCGGACGTCTTCGGAGACGTAATAGCGTTCCCCGGCAGGAATGCCCCAGTTGGCGTGGGCTTCTTCCTGGAGCTTGGCTCCGCCTTCCCCGTGGCCCTTCGTGGTGCCTTCAATGCCGGGGATGCCTTTGCCGATTACCGTTTTGGCGATGATGAGCTGGGGCTTGCCGTTCCTGGCGTTTTTGGCGGCTTCCACCGCTTCCGCGATGGCCTTGAGGTCGTGCCCGTCGATCTGGCGCACGTCCCAGCCCAGGGCTTCATACACGGCGCGCGGGTCGGCAAGCTGGGTGCGTTCCGCAGGGGCGTCCAGCGTGATGTCGTTGGAATCGTAAATGAGAATGAGGTTGTCCAGCTTCAGGACGGCGGCCAGGGCGACGGATTCGCGGGCCACACCTTCCTGGAGGCAGCCGTCCCCCGTGAGGCAGAAGATGTGCTGGGTGAAGATGTCCATGCCGGGCTTGTTGAACCGAGCGGCGGCGCGCCTGGCGGAGAGAGCGAAGCCGACGGCGTTCGCAATGCCCTGGCCCAGCGGCCCCGTGGTGCATTCCACGCCTTCCGTATCCCGGAATTCCGGGTGGCCGGGCGTGATGGAGCCCTTGTGGCGGAAGCCCTTGAGGTCTTCAATGCCGATGTTGAATCCCGACAGGTGCAGCCAGCCGTAAAGGAACATGGAGCCGTGGCCGGCGGAGAGAATGAAGCGGTCACGGTTGAGCCAGCGGGGCTGCGCGGGGCAGATGTTGAGCAGATCGCCGAACAGGACGGCCCCGATTTCGGCGCACCCCAGCGGCAGGCCCAAGTGGCCGGATGCGCAGTCGTGAACGGCATCCATGGCAAGTCCCCGCGCCTGGTTGGCGGCTTTTTGGAGAAGGTCAAGATTCATGCCCGGGCAATATGAGCAGATCAGCCCCATATTGGAAGCCTAAAATGCGTCTCCGGCAACAGGGCGGAGCGGGGGAAAAGCATTGAAGATGGAAGCGCCGGGCATCTCCGGTCCGCATGCCGCGGCGCCCCCTGCGGCACATGGCCCGGCATGCGCAGGCGGTTCAGGCCATGAAGCTGCGGAGGAACGTGTTGGGCGTCCTTAGCCCATTTCTCTTTCACGGCTCCATTTGACCCCTTTTTTGATGACCTTGGCCGGGTTTCCCGCCAGAGCGGTGAATTCCTCCCGGAAGGATTTGGTGACGACCGATTGCAGGCCGACAACCGTATTTGCCGGGATGATGGCATTTTTGGTGAAGGTTGCCCCCTGCCCGATCCAGCAGTGGTCGCCGATGAGGACGCCCTGCGGCTGGTCGTTGAGCAGTTCCCCCGTGTCGGCGTCCATCAGGCGATGGGAGTCGTTTGCCCAGATGGTGATTCCGGAAGAAAGCATGCAATCGTTGCCAATGTGGCATTTGCCGCCCACAAGCATGACCGCTAATCCTTCGATGCTTGTCGAATGGCCGATGGACAGGGCGCTTCCGGATGCAGCTGCCAGAATGCTGACATTGTTCCAGTGGCTGTGCCCGGACGACGAGGAGCCGAATTCGATTTTCGCGCCGCGGACATGTTTCCAGATGTGGATGGAGATATTGTTTAAGGAGAGCGGAGCATGGAAGATGAGCGTGTTGTGCTCTCCCTCAATGTTCAGCCGGACGGACCCCGGTATCTGGTACGGCTCGACAAGCTGTTTTTCGCCGGAAGGAAGAATGAGAAAAATGCGGTTTCCCACCGGGTTTACATAACCTTCCCCTCCCGTCTTCAAACCCAGGCGGACGCGGCGCTTCTTTCTCGTTTGCGGAGAAAGAGATAGGTTGCAATAGATTGTTGCAAGAAAACGGTTCATGAGGAAAGCCCCGATTCTTCATCGAGAAAGGCACTCTCCCGGATTCTCCATTCAGGGTCAAGCGGAAAATGGCGCAATGGCCTTGGCCCCGTTGCCTGGAGGCAGCCGCCGGGAGGGCTTGGCTTCATGGGGTACGCCATGCGCCGTTTTCCCGTCCCGCGGAGGAAGGCCGCAAGCAAGTTGTTTGCCTTTCCGGGATTTGAAAGAAACTTTGTTGACACCCTTGAAAAAATTAGTTTATAATAATTCTAACTAAAAGACACCATGAGTGACCAAAAGAATTTAACGACCTCCGTCGGAGCGCCCGTTCCGGATAACGAAAACGTGCTCACGGCCGGCCCCCGCGGCCCCATGCTGCTCCAGGACGTCTGGTTCCTGGAAAAGCTGGCCCATTTCGACCGGGAAGTGATCCCGGAACGGCGCATGCATGCCAAGGGCTCCGGCGCCTTCGGCACGTTTACCGTGACGGGGGACATCACCCGTTACACGAAGGCTGCCATGTTTTCCGGAATTGGCAAGAAGACCGACCTGCTGGTGCGGTTTTCCACCGTGGCCGGGGAACGGGGAGCGGCGGACGCGGAGCGCGACATCCGCGGCTTTGCCATCAAGTTTTACACGGAGGAGGGAAACTGGGACCTGGTGGGCAATAATACCCCGGTTTTCTTCCTGAGGGATCCGCTCAAGTTCCCGGACCTGAACCACGCCATCAAGCGCGACCCGCGCACCAACATGAGAAGCGCGCGGAACAACTGGGATTTCTGGACTTCCCTGCCGGAGGCTTTCCACCAGGTCACCGTCGTGATGAGCGACCGCGGCATTCCTTCCTCCTACCGCCACATGCACGGGTTCGGCAGCCATGCGTTCAGCATGCTGAACGCGGACAATGAGCGGGTATGGGTGAAGTTCCACCTGAAAACCCAGCAGGGCATCAAGAACCTGACGGACGCGGAGGCGGAAGCGATTATCGCGAAGGACCGGGAGAGCCACCAGCGGGATTTGTATGAGAGCATTGAGCGGAAGGATTTCCCGCGCTGGACGATGTACATCCAGGTGATGACCCAGGAGCAGGCCAAGGCATGCCCCTTCAATCCGTTTGACCTGACCAAGGTATGGCCGCACGGGGATTACCCCCTCATGGAGGTGGGCGTGCTGGAACTCAACCGGAACCCGGACAACTATTTCGCCCAGATTGAGCAGGCGGCGTTCAACCCGGCCAACGTCGTTCCCGGCATCGGCTTTTCCCCGGACAAGATGCTCCAGGGGCGCCTGTTCTCCTACGGGGACGCCCAGCGGTACAGGCTGGGGGTGAACCATAACCAGATTCCGGTGAACGCCCCCCGCTGCCCGTTCCACAGTTACCACCGGGACGGCATGATGCGTGTGGACGACAATGCGGGAAGCACGCTGGGCTATGAGCCGAACAGTTACGGGGAGTGGCAGGAACAGCCGGAGTTCCGGGAACCGCCGCTGGAGCTGGACGGCGCGGCCTGGCACTGGGATTTCCGCGAGGATGACGACGATTATTATTCCCAGCCCCGCGCCCTGTTCCGGCTGATGAATCCGGAGCAGAGGGAGGCCCTGTACGGCAATACCGCACGCGCCATGGGCGACGCGCCGGACTTTATCAAGCAGCGCCACATCGACCACTGCATGCAGTGCGACCCCGAATACGGGGAAGGAGTGGCCAAGGCCCTCGGCATGTTCAAGGGATAGTCAAATTTGGGTGTTCCGGGCGGAAGTTTCTCCGGAAGGGGAGGCTTCCGCCCGTTTTTTACCCGTTTGACGCAGCCAGGGGATTGATGGCCGTGAATTCCGGCAGGCAGGACACGGAATCGTGAAATATCAGGTGCGGAGGGAGGACGGATGGAGTAATGTGGCCTGGTGGATGTGAATGTGTTGCTTTTTGATGATTTTGAGACGCTGGATGCATTCGGCCCGGTGGAAGTGCTGGGCAAAGTAGAGGAATACCGGCTGCGTTATTTTTCCGAACATGGCGGAACCGTCGCAAGTGCTCAAAAGACGGTAATTGTCACTGAACCGGCCACGGAGGCGGACGGCGGCGGAATTTTAGTGGTTCCGGGAGGAAGGGGGACCCGCCGCCTGGCGGTTTTTCCGCCTTTCCTGCATTTTCTCCGGGGCATGGCGGACGATGCGGAGTATTGCCTGTCCGTCTGCACAGGGGCCGCGCTGCTGGCCGGCTGCGGCGCGCTGGACGGCAGAAGGGCGACTTCCAACAAGAAGTCTTTTGCATGGGTGAAGTCCGTCCGCGGCGCAGTCGGCTGGGAGGAACGTGCCCGGTGGGTGGCGGACGGGAAGTTTTATACTTCCTCCGGCGTTTCCGCCGGAATGGACATGGCCCTCGGGTTTGTGAGCGACCGGTTTGGCAGGTCACGGGCGGAGGGTATAGCGGAGCAGCTCGAATACGTGTGGAATGATGACTGCACCAGGGACGTGTTCGCGCGGAAATGAGGTTTTTTCATGGCTGGAATCCCTGCGCGGCCAGCGGAACCGCGGCATTGCGGGAAGAACGCGTTTTCTGCTTTCTGTGAGGAAAGAGCCTGTTATATCATGGAGGGCAGAAGTACATGAAAATCGTAGTTAAAGTAGGAACGGGCGTTCTGACCCGTGAGAACGGGACGCTGGATGGTTCTTCCATCGTGCATCTGGTCAGCGCGCTGGCGGACCTGATGCAGCAGGGCCACCAGGTGGTGCTGGTGAGCTCCGGGGCTGTGGGTTCCGGCGTGTCCGTCCTGGGGCTGCCGTCCTATCCGCAGGAGTTGTCCCTGAAGCAGGCATGCGCGGCCGTGGGGCAGACGCGGCTGATGCAGACGTATGAGAATCTTTTCAACCATTTTGACGTGGATGTGGCTCAGCTCCTGCTGACGGCAGAGGATTTGAAGCGCCGCCGCCACAACGTGCAGGCTACGGTGCTGCGCCTGTTTGAGTACGGAGGCATCATCCCGATCGTGAATGAGAACGATACCGTATCCGTGGAAGAGCTGAAGTTCGGGGATAACGACATTCTTTCCGTGCACATGGCGCGCCTGGTGGAGGCTGACGCGCTGTTTATCCTGACGAGCGTGGACGGCCTGTATCCCCCCGGAGGCAGCCGGGAAGCCATCATTCCCCGGGTGGAGGACGTGGATGCCGTGCTGGCGTTCGCAGAGGAGGACCGGGGCCGCTTTTCCATGGGCGGCATGAGCGCCAAGCTCCAGGCCATCCGGGAGGCCGTGAATGCGGGGACGGGCGTTTACATGCTGCACGGCCGCCATCCGGAACGCATCGCGCTGCTGCTGGAGGGGAAGGCGGAAGGAGCCGGAACGTATTTTGTACCGAAGGGATGAAGTTATGAAGATGGAGAATCCTCTTGAACCGGTGGGACGGGCCGCGCTGGCGGCTTCACGGGAGATGCTTGCCTTGGAGCCGCAAGAGAAGGCGCAGGCCCTGCGCCTGATGGCCGCAGGCGTTCGGAGCGCCGCGGAAAAGATTGTCCGGGAGAACGGCCTTGATATGGAAGAGGCCCGGAAGGGCGGCCGCAATGCCGCGTTTCTGGACAGGCTTCTCCTGACGCCGGAGCGCGTGGAGCACATGGCCCGCGGCATGGAGCAGGTGGCGGCCCTCCCTGATCCCGTGGGCGAATGCATCCGGGAGTGGACGCGCCCCAACGGCCTGCATATCCGCCAGGTGCGCGTTCCCCTGGGGGTCATCGGTTTTATTTACGAGAGCCGCGGCACCGTTACCTGCGATGCCGCCGCCCTGTGCCTGAAGTCCGGGAATGCCGTCATTCTGCGCGGCGGGAGCGAGTCCCTGCGAACCAACCGGGTTCTGGCGGAGGTTCTGCGCGCCGCGCTGAAGGAGTCCGCCGTCCCCGCGGACGCCGTGCAGCTTCTTGATTCCGGCAGCCGGGATGAGGTGCGGCAGTTGTGCGAGCTGGATTCTTTCCTGAACGTGGTCATTCCCAGGGGTGGAAAGGGGCTGATCCGCGCCGTGACGGAGTACGCCAGGGTTCCCGTGCTGAAGCATCTGGACGGCGTTTGCCACGTGTATGTGGACGCCGCAGCGGATTTGAAGATGGCCGTGAACGTGCTGGACGACGCCAAGACACAGCGCCCGGGCGTTTGCAATGCGGCGGAAACCCTGCTGGTGGACGCCGCCGCGGCGGAACGGTTCCTGCCGATGGCGGCGGAGCGCATGCGCCGGCGTGCCGTGGAATGCCGCGTGTGTGAGCGGAGCAGGCCGTTTTTCGGTCCGGAGGCCGTTCCTGCGGAGGAAAGGGATTGGTCTACGGAGTATGAAGACCTGATTCTCTCCGTGAAGGTGGTGGACGGCGTCCGGGATGCCGTAGAGCATATCAACCGCTACGGTTCCCATCACAGTGATTCCATCATCACGGAGGATGGAAAGGCCCGCGATTATTTCATGAGCCGGGTGGACAGCGCGTGCGTCTACCATAATTGCTCCACGCGGTTCAGCGACGGGGAGGAATTCGGCTTCGGCGCGGAGATAGGCATCGGGACGGACAAGTTTCATGCCCGCGGGCCAATGGCTCTGCGGGAGCTGACCTCCTACAAGTACGTCATTGAAGGCAGCGGGCAGATGAAGGACCCTTCCCGGATTCCGGGGGAAGACCGCGCCTGAACAGGCACGTCCGCAATCAGAAAGGGAGCACCGCAGCATGGCCGCGATGCTCCCCGCTTGTACACACCCCTGAAGAAGTCCCGTTAGAAAGTCAGCCTGTAGCCGATGCTTCCGTTGAAGCTGGTGGCGCGGCTGCGGAAGTCCGCATTGACATCCGCAAAAATGGAGCTGGTGTAACCCACCGGAATGGTGATGCCCGCGCCTGCCTGCACGCCGGTAGCTCCTTCCCTGGCTCCGTTCACGCGGAATCCTGCGCCGGGCACGCCGGCGGGCGACAGCGCCGCCGTGGTTTTCCGGTCGCCCAGGAGCTGGACAACCTGCACCCGCAGTTCACCCATGGACGCGCGGCCCGTCAGGTTGCTGGAGAGCTCTCCGCGGAGCCTCGCCCCCAGTCCCACGGTGCCGTAGGTGGAATCCATGTCGTCCACGCTCATGCCCAGGCCCCCTGATTCCGTGAAGCCGTCCATTCGGCTCTTGTACACGGAGGCGTTCACCAGGGGCTGGAACGCGGAGGTTTTGTTTTCATCCAGGTACAGGTCATACGTGCCTTCATAAAAGGCGCCGTAGCTGCTGCCGCTGGTGCTGCCGTGCATGGCGTACATGCCGGCTCCGGGGATGCCTGCGGTGCGGTCCAGGGAAGCGTCGTTCCATCCGTAGGTGAGGATGACGTTGTGCGCCCAGCGGCCCGACTGGATGCGGAAGAACAGATTGCCGTAGTAGGAGTCCAGGTCTCCGTTCGCCATGTAGGCGTCCAGGTCGCCATAGCTGGCGGAGAAGGCCGCTCCCCATACGAAGCTGTCGCTGCACGTTACGTCAAATCCGAAGGTGCCGCCCCAGGTGTTGAGCTTGTAGCCTGATTCGTCCATCCGGTCATCCAGTTTGCGGTAGCCGCCTTCCCCTTCAATCCAGGCGTTGAAGCAGGGCAGGTCATCGTTGATGTACTGCGGGGAGGCTCCCATCTGGGAGAGGCGGTTGCGCAGGTGGAGCACCTGGTCCCGGAGGGCTCCCTTCTGGGCGGAGTGCAGGGCGGTGACGCCGCTGCCCGCATAGGAGGAGAGGGCGGATTGAAGGGCGCCCGTGTCCCCCATGGCCTGGGCGGTGCCCACGGCATTGAGGAATTCCATCATGGCCGGGGTGATGCTTCCGGGGGAGGAGGTGACGGCCCACAGGCTGTCCACCGCGGCTCTCTGGTTTTCCGTGGAGGCGAAGTCCTTCAGCGGGCTGTCTCCCAGTTTGGTGAAGTGGACCTGGAACAGCTTGCCGTCGTCGGAGAGTATCTTGCTGATGTCATAGACGAGGTTGGCGAAGCCGGCATAAGTCAGGTTCACCATGTCCGCCGTCCAGGTTTCCCCGTTTGCCGTGGCCAGGCCGTTTTCCGCATAGAAGGCGTTGATGGTGAATTCCGGCAGGATGGCCCAGTCTCCCGCGGTACCCAGGCCGTAAATGTTGACGTTGATGGATGGGTCCGCCCCGTTGATGCGGATGGAGCCGTTTTCCGCCTTCACGGCGGCCCAGGCGTTGTCCGCGCTGCGGGCCAGCGTTTCCGTATTGACGGTGAGGTCCAGGGAAGCGCCGGAGTCCAGATCGGCCGCCACTCCGCCGTTGCTGCCGGTCAGCACGAGCTGGACCGCCCGCTGGTTGGGATTGCCGCCCAGGTACAGTTTGCCGTTGGAGGCGATGGAGAGCGTGTTGGCCGTGGTATTGTTCATCAGGGAGAGGTCCGCCGTGGCGTCCAGGTCGGAGGCGTCCCGGGTGTTGCTGCCGATGGAAATATCCCTGTAGGTCATGGAGCCGTCCGCGGCCAGGTCCTTGTCTCCCAGGACGAGGTGGCCGCCCGCCCGGGTATGGCTGACGTCCACGCCGCCATTCCCGGAGGAAAGGATGATCTGCGTGCCTTCGCCCCGGTGGGTGATGGCTCCCGTGCCGGTGATATCCCCCTTGAAGGAGTAGGTTTTCCCGTCGTTGGAGGCCAGTTCCAGACGTCCGTTTGCCCCCAGGTGGAGCGCGCCGTTTTCCTGCTCCTGGTGGAGCCCTTCCAGCGCGATCGTGGAGCCGTCCTGCAGGCGCAGGCTGCCGCCCCCCAGATGGAGCAGCACGTCTTCGCCCAGATTGCTGTCCGTGCCCAGAATCAGGTTGCAATTGTCCAGTTTCAGGGTGCCGGAGCCGGTGACGCTTGCGTGGAGCGTCAGGTCTGAAAGAGTGTCTCTGGCGATGGTGAGCAGGGCGCCCCCGTTCAGGGTGATGGAGCCGGAGCCCGCCAGATCCCCGGCGGCCAGGGAGGCGGAGTTCAGCGTCAGCGCGGCATCCTGTTCCACGTTCAGGGCGCCGGAGATGATGGAACTTTCCTTCGTGTTCTGGAGCACGAGTTCTCCCTGCTGCACGTCCAGAGCGGAGGCGGTCACCCTGCCGTCAACGGTCAGCCTCTGTTCACCGTCCTTGACGAGCTGCGCCGCTCCTTCAATGGAACCCGCGTAAGCGGTGTTGCCTGGTTTGTCCGGATCTGCGGAGGTTTCATTCAGCAGCGTGATGATCACGTCGCTGTCCGTTCCCGTGTTCACGACGGCATCGGCTTCCGTGCCGGCCAGATAGCGGATGGTGGTTGTTTTGTCTTCCGGCGCAGTGGCCGCGGACAGGTCGATGTTCAGCGTTCCGTTGTTGGTGACGCTGGGGGTTGCCCCCAGGGTGCTGGCGGAGGTGACGTTTTTGGAAGCTCCCTTGTCAATGACCATGGCGTCCAGCTGGCCGAAGGAGATGATTACCTGGCCGCCTTCCGTCCGGGTAATGTCCCACGCCATGCCGTTGTATTCGCTCAGCGTGATGTGGTTGGTATCCGCGTGCAGGGCGGCGTTGGTGACGTGGAAGGCGTAGTCCCCCGGAGCGGCGAGCAGCGCCACGGCATCCGCCGTCAGCGTCAGGGTCAGGTTCCCCAGGGTCAGAGTGGAATTAGCCGCGTCATTGAACTGGATGATTCCCGTGCCGTCCGCGCCCATGTTGGCGGCGGAAAGCCTCAATTGCGTGTCGGAGCCGGACAGGTCCGCATGGCCCGTCAGGCCGGAAATGGTTCCTGTGCCGCTGCCCATGTTGATGGAGTTCAGCTTGCTTCCGTCCAGGCCGCCCAGGTTGACGTTCCCGGTGATGCCGGAGACGGAGACGCTCCCGGCGCCCAGCCCCGCCGTATTGGCGAGCGCCCCCGCGGAGATGGATATTTTCCCGGAGACGGCCTGCCCGGCCAGGTCCAGCGTTCCCCCTTCCACCCAATAGGTTCCGGTTCCGGTGTCTGCGGATTTGAGGGTCAGGTTGTGCGAGGTGCGAATCGTGCCGTTGTTGGTGATGTCCAGCGTGGCTCCCTGGTCCTGGTTGAACCGGAGGGCGGAGCCTGCATCCACGGTCAGGGAGGCAACCGTATTGCCCAGGGCCTTGTCCAGCGCAAGGTCCGAATTTCCGGTGACCTGCACCTTGTCAAAGTTCTGGAGCGTTCCGAGGAAGCCGGTAGTGTAGTGGTCGAAGACGAGCTTCTTCTCCCCGTTCACTGTTCCTCCCCCCTTGCCGTCGATGGTGCCGGCGTATTTGTCAAATTTGTGTTCGGAACCGTCTCCGGTGGTGGCGGCAATGTCCTTCAGGGTGATGGCGGTGCCTCCGTTGATGGTGCCGCTGGCCTTGTTGCCGCCGCACAGGAGCGTCCATGTCCAGTTGTCCCCGTCAGCCTTGCCCAGAATGGCGTCCGTGCCCGTGACGGTCAGGCTGGTTCCCTGGGAGATGGTGCCGTCCGTCTTGTTCCCGGCGTAGATTTCGTTCATGAACGTTCCGCCGTTGATGTAAAGGGAGGTGGAGCCGGAGATGGTTTTGTTTCCCGTGTAAAGGCCGCCGAAAATGCGGTGGGAGAATACGCCGTCATTGAACACTATGGTGATGTCCCCGTCCACGGCGGTGGCGTAGGCTCCCGCCACGGAGGTGCGGTCCGCCTCCCCGTTGGTGAAGGAGGTGTCATAGGTCCCGGTGGAGGAGGAGAATTCCAGGTAAATATCCCCGTGGACGGTGCCCCCGTTAACAGTGCCGAATACCGTGGATTTGCCAATGGCCCCTTCCGCCAGGCGCAGGTGGATGTCCCCGTACAGGTCGCCCGACGTGTGGCCTCCTATCCAGCCGTTATCGCTGCTGACGCCTTCCCCCAGCGTCACCCACAGGTCCTGGCGGCTGTCCGCGCTGCCATAGGCCCCGTTGTTGGCGTAAATGAATTTGGTGCTTCCCGTTCCCGTGATGCTGGCGATGTTGGAGTTGGTGCCGTTGCGGGCATTATACGTGGCATTGGCCCCGGCCGTAGCCACGGCGGTGGCGGCGGCGCCCGTTGTCCATTCGATCATGCCCGGCTTGAGGGCGGAGGAAGCTCCGCCGTTTGCCAGATAAAGGGCTTCCGGTCCGGTGATGCCGCTGGTGGAGGGCGCGTAGGAGAGGGAGCCGTCCAGCGCCAGATTGGACAGGATGGCGTCCAGCGTGCCGGAATAGCTGAAGGTGAGGCCGGAGGAGCTGCCCCCCGCCGCCGTCTGCGCCTCCCCGATGAGGACGTCCCCCAGCCAGATGTAGTAGCCCGCGTTCAGGCCGTGGGCGTTGTCCCCCGCCACGTAGGCCACGCGGATGGAATCCGCATTGGCGGACATGTCTCTGGAGTACAGGATGGTGCTGCCCCACTGGATGTATGCTTCATTGATGTTCAGCGTTCCGTTGCCTAGATTCAGGGAGAAGTTGTTCGTGGTGTCCCAGCCGCCCGTGGCGCCGTTGCCCAGGCGCAGGGTAAAATCCACCGTGTAGCCCTTGTCCTGCCCCTGGGAGGCTCCCCAGTTGTAAGTGAGGGTGCTGCTGCCGGATTTGTTGAAGTTGATCGTGTTGTTGGAGATGGTGACGTTATTGGCGGTAAAGCCCTTGGCCGTCAGCGTCTGCTGGGTGATGGAGGGCGTCTGGCCGAAGTTGACGCCCAGTTCGTGGGCGGCTTTCCTTTCCTGCCCGGCGGACCGCCCCGCGTACCCCATGCCCTTGGCCAGGTTGCCCGCCATCAGCAGGTCCCCCTGGGCGTTCGGGTGCAGCCCGTCCGCCGTGGGATTGTGGAACATGGAGCGCACCCCGTAGAAAGGGGTGGAGGATGCCACGTCAATGATGCCCGCATTGATGTCAATGACTTTGACGCCGTTGGCGGCGTTTTCTGCGCCCCATTCTTTCAGGGATTCGTTGTAGGTGGCTACGGCCTGGTGCGTTTCAGCCAGGTTCCCGTTGGAATGCTGCGTCCAGCAGGGGATGGTCATCACCAGAATGCTTGCGTGGCTGTTGGCGGTGCGGATGGAGGAGACGATGGAATCCATGTCGCTCAGCAGAAGGTAGGTGACCCCGTCCAGCCGCAGGTGCAGCGTACTGTTGTTGTTGTCGGAAAGGAGGTCGTTGGTGCCGGCGAGCAGGAAAAACGTGTCCGGCGTGTCGGCCCCGGTAAAGGTCTGGCCCGTGTAGGTTCCCCCCTGGGTTTTTTCCGTGCTCAGGCCCAGCCAGTTCTTGATGTTGGAGCCGTCAAACCGCCCGTAGCTGCTGCTGTTCGCCCTGCCGGCGATTTCATAGGTCCGCGCGCTGGCCGCAGAGGAATGGAGATTCTGGAAAATCCTGCCGCCGTAGGAGGTTCCCGCGGCCACTCCGCCGCTGTAGTTGCCGGTCATGATACCTTTTTCGGTATAGCTGATGCCGTTGTCTGCAAAAATTTTGTGCATGGCCCAGCGCCAGGAGCCGCTGTTGACGCCATGGGTGATGGAGTCCCCTACGTACATGACGTTGCCAAGGTTTCCGTCTGAAACAGAGGCGGAGGCCACGGTAGAGAACAGGGCGCTGCACGCAAGCAGGACGGACCTTAGAGAGAAGGGTAATCTTAAACGCATATCCTAGCAGTATGCGAATTAGGAATCCGGCCTCAACTCAAAATGTTGAAGTTTAGTGTATTATAAATTTCAATACATTGAGATTGAAATCATTGTGACACGTCTGGTCTTTTTGGAGCTTGCTTTTTCCCCTGATTTTTGCAGGGCTTGGGATTTGCCGTGTTTTTAGCAGTAACTGACGGATTCCTAATCCGTTGCAGGATTAGTCACAAAGGCACTGGTTCATGTCCAGCGCAGGGTTGTCCGGAATGGAGTCATTGACGATGACGGCGGGAACGCCCGCCACCGTGGTATGGGGAGGGACGTTTTCCAGGACGACGGAGCAGGCGGCGATTTTGGCGCAGGCGCCGATGGTGACCCTGCCCAGGATTTTGGCCCCCGCGCCGATCAGGACGCCGGATTCCACAATGGGGTGCCGGTCTCCTTCCTCCTTGCCCGTGCCGCCCAGCGTTACTTCATGCAGGATGGAGACGTTGTCGCGGATGATGGCGGTTTCCCCCACTACAAAGCTGGTGGCGTGGTCCAGCAGGATGCCGCAGCCGATGGTGGCCGCCGGGTGGATGTCCACCGCAAAGACTTCGCTGGCCAGGCTCTGGAACTGAAGGGCCATGATGGTGCGGCCGTGCTGCCACAGCCAGTGGGAGATGCGGTACGTGGTGATGGCGTGGAACCCCTTGTAGAAGAGCAGGGGTTCCAGCGGCGTGCGGCAGGCGGGGTCCCGGTCCACGATGGCGATCAGGTCGTTGGCGATCTGGCTGAGGATGTTCTGGTTTTCCGCCAGCGCCTCCCGGATGAGGGGTTCGATCAGTTCCCGCGGCATGTCCCGGCGGGAGAGCTTGCGCGCCAGCCGGGCAGAGATGGAGGTGGCCAGGGAATTGCGGGACAGGCAGACGTCGTCCAGAATGCCGCGCATGGCGGGTTCTTCCTCAGCCGCCTCGCGGGCGCATTCCACCACCCAGTCCCATACTCCGTTGATGATGCATTCGCAGTTGGTGCACTGCCGGAGTTTTGAGCGTTTCAGGCTGGTCATGGCGGAAGAAGGTGGAAAGGCAAAAGGAGCCGCCTTTCCCGAAGGGGAAGGCTGCACCCCCACAAGTACCAGAGTACGGCGGATTTGAGAACCGGAAAGTACGTCCTATGCCCAGCCGGGCATGACCTGCCTCCGTCAGCCGAAGATGACGTGCACGATGTCCATGCACCAGGCGTCCACGGACCACGGGCCGGGACCGGTCAGCAGCAGCGCCAGGGCGGAGCCGGCATAGAGCAGGTGGAATTCCACGCCTTCCCCGGCTTTTTTCCCGGACCAGTTGGCAAAGTAGCCGTTTTTAACGTGCTTGGTCATGGCGACGGCCATCATGATGATGACCGCGAGCGCAGCTATCCTGGTGAAGACGCCCAGCACCAGGCAGATGGGGGCGAAGAATTCCGTCAGCATGGCCACCTTGGCCAGGAAGGGGGGAATGCCCATTTTTTCCGTGAAGGCCTGGTACGTGCCGTCCCAGCCCGCTCCCCCGAACCAGCCCAGCACTTTCTGGGCTCCGTGCGGCCACAGGATCAGGGCCAGCGTCAGCCGAAGGACCAGCAACCCCCACGCCGCCGCAATAATGGTAATGGAATCAATGGTGTCCATGAATTTGAAATGGTTGAAGAAAAGACCCTTTTATTCCATGGGACGTTCATTTCCGGGCATGGAAAAGGCCGGAAAAGGAGGTCATTTCCTCCCTCTCCGGCCCTTGAAGTCAGGATGGCGCGTCCGTTACCGGGGAATGGAATGGTAAAGCTGTTCCAGCGCCAGCACGCAGTAGGAGGTCACCAGGACGGGGTCCGCCTCCCACCAGCGGTTGTTGGTGTTTACCCAGGAGCCGTCGCTCTTCTGGATGGAGATGAGCTTGTTGGCCAGTTCGTCACGCCAGTCCACCTTGCGGCCGTCTTCCAGCGTCAGGGTGTCTATTCCCATGGCGCTGAGAGCCTTGGACATGGCCTGGTAGTAGTAGTACAGGCCCTGGACGCCCATGCCGGGGTTTTCATCCAGGTTGTAGCTGTTTTCCAGCCATTTGAGGGCCAGCTTGACGCGGGGGTCGTTCTTGTCCACATTGGCGTAAATGAGGGATTGCATGCCCGCGTACGTCATGCTGCCGTAGGCCCTGGGCGGTTCCGCCTTGTCAAACGCGGCGCTTTTGCTGTCCCTGGCGCTGGCGACGCCCGGGCGGTACACGAAGCCGCCGAGCTGGGATTTGTCACTGGAGACCCAGGGTTCCTTGTTGACGGCTGGGTTCTGCTGGCAGCGGTTGATGAATTCCGTGGCGGCGTTCCAGTCCAGGTCCGGCTGTTCCCCGTATTTGCCGTCCTTGGCGAGCTTCTGGGAGTAGTAAATGGCTTCCAGGGCCAGGGAGGTGTTGGAAAGGTCCGCAATGGGAGGGGCCTTTTTGTCCCCGTAGCCGATGCCGCCGTTGTAGGGGTTGTCCGGAGCGAAGTGGTTCTGCTGCTTGATGAGGTAGGCGCGGCCCTTGAGGATGGCGGGGGCGTATTCCTCCTTGTTGGCGGCCAGCAGGGCCATCATGCACACCGCGGTGTTGTAGGAGGACATGCCGCGGTTGAAGATGGAGCCGTCCTCCTTCTGGGATTTCAGGACGAAGTCATACCCCTTCCGGATGTATTCCGGGATGGGCTTGCCCTGGTTGGCGGGGTCGCGCATGTAGGCGGTGACCGCCAGGGCCGTCAGGGCCGGATAGGACGGCTGCGCCCAGTAGCCTTCCGGGTTCTGCTTGCTTTTCAGGTATTCGTTCCCTTTTTCAATGGCGCGCAGGATTTCCTGGCTGATGGAGGCGTATTTGGAGGCGGCCGCTTCTCCGGGAACGGCCGTCACGGTGGTCTGGCCGAAGGCGGCTGTGCCCAGCGCGGCGGCCAGCGTTAATGAAAGTGCGGATTTGAACATAATGTGCTATTGCTTGGGTTGAACCGGTTTCTGGGAGATGGTGACGGTGACGTTCGTGCCGGGGGGCAGGTTTTTCTTCGGGTTGACGATCCAGCCCGTGTCGTTGACGCCGTCATGAAAGTCGCCGATGTAGTTGATGGGGGAGGTGCGGCTCGCGAAGATGGAGATTACTTCTCCGCTCAGGCTGGCCTGGTAGGCCCCTTCGTAAAAGAAGGAGTTGGTGTAAAGCCAGTCATTGGGGTCCAGCCCCTTGCGGGTCTGGGAGTTCACGACCATGTCGGAAAAGTCGCTCTTCTGCTCCTTGCCGTTTTCCGTGTAGGTCATGGCGACCTGCACGTAGGAGTCCGCATAGTCCGCGGGCTTGGGCTCCGTGAAGGGGAGCCATTCAAAGTTTTCATCCCGCACCGGGAAGAATTTTTCAAAGCGGTGGAATTTGAGCAGCGTCATGCCCAGGCTGATGTGCAGGGGGTCCGCCTCCGTCACCAGCAGGGATTCATGCAGCTTGCCGTTGGGCATGCAGCAGATATATTCCAGAATGCCCTCCTGCATGTTGACCTGCGCCTGGAAGCTGACGGTGCGTTCCTTGTGGTTCACGATCACGTTGCCTATCTTGATGCGGTGCTCGTCCAGGGGTTCGAATTTGGGTACCGTCTTGCCGTCCGGCAGGGGGACTTCCCGGGGGGCTTCCTCCGGTGCGGGCGCATCCGGATCTCCCGCCGGGGCGGAAACGTCCTGCGCATGGGCAAAGCCCCAGGAGCAGGCAAGCAGGGTGATCGTAAATTTCAGGAACATGTTTATGGAAATTAGATTGTGAAAATGAAAGCTTCCGTTCAATGAAAAAGGCATCCGTGATTGATTTGTTACTTTTGAATCACGGATGCCTGGAAGGAATGATGGAGGGAGCCTAAACCAGTTTCAGCCTGGCAAGGTCCTGAAGGTCGACGATGCCCACGGGAGTCATTTCCGCGTTGAGCACCACCAGGTCGTCAATGTGGCGGTTGCTGACGGCCTTCACCGCCTCGGCGGCCAGGTCGTCTTCCATCACATAGATGGGGTTGCGGGTCATGAGGCCGCTGACGGGCTGCTCCCCGATGAGGGGATTGGCTCCGTACGCGCGGACGAAGTCTCCGTGGGTGAAGATGCCGGCCAGCTTGTTGTCCGCCGTCAGCAGGATGCAGGCGCCGGTGTGGGCGGTGGTCATCGCCTTCAGGCAGTCGTTCACGGAGGCGGTTTCCGGAAGGATGGCCATTTCCTCCCCCCGGCGCATGATGTCGCTCACCTTGGTGAGCAGCGCGCGGCCCAGGGAGCCACCGGGGTGGCGTTTGGCGAAGTCCCGCGCAGTGAAGTGGCGCGCTTCCACCAGGGCCATGGCGAGGGCGTCCCCCATGACGAGCATGGCCGTGGTGCTGGAGGTGGGGGCCAGGTTCAGCGGACAGGCTTCCCGGGAAACGCCCGTGTCCAGCACGATGTCCGAGTATTTGGCCAGGGAGGAGGCCGTATTGCCCGTCATGGAAATGATGGGCAGTTCAAAGCGTTTGATGAAAGGGAGCAGGGCCAGCAGTTCCGAGGTTTCCCCGGAGAAGGACATCGCGATGCAGACGTCGCCGTCCTGGACGATGCCCAGGTCCCCGTGCAGGGCGTTCAGGGAATCCAGCAGGACGGTGGGCGTTCCGGTGGAGTTCAGGGTGGCGACGATTTTGGCTCCGATGTTGCCGGATTTGCCTACGCCTACGATGACGATCTTGTTGCCGCGGTCCAGGGCCTGGGACATGAGTTCCACAGCCTGGTTGAAATTGTCATCCAGCCGGGACAGGACGCCGCGCAGCTCTTCAATCTCCATTTCAAAAACGGATTTGGCGCGTGTTAAATGATTCATATCTGGCGGGAATGATGCCAGATGCCCCCATGGCCGTCAATTTTTCATTGCGGCTCCGCGGTCCCCGTTTTTCCGGCACCTGCACGCGGGATTGGCTGCCAGCGGAATGGTGGTGAAGCGCATGCGCCGCGTGTCTGCGGAGAGCATGGCCCCCACCAGCGGAGAGGGGATGCCGGCCAGGTATTTCAGGGCTTCCATGGCCTGGATGCAGCCGATGATGCCCGCATGCGCGCCCAGGATGCCGGCGGCGGAGGCGGTGTCTTTCTCCTGCATGGGCGTGTCTGCCGGGAAGAGGCAGCGGTAGCACGCGGTGCCCTGGTGGGGGGCGAAGACGGCCACCTGGCCGATGAAGCCTTTCACGGCTCCGTGCACCAGCGGCAGGCGCAGGGCGCAGGCGGCGTCCGCCATGGCGAAGCGCGCCGCGTAGTTGTCCGAGGCGTCCAGGACCAGGTCGCACCCTTCCAGCAGGGAAACGGCGTTGTCCGGAGTGAGCCGCCTGTGGACCGTGTTGATGTGGACGGAAGGGTTCAGGGCGTACAGGCGCCTGGCGGCGCTGGCGGTCTTGGCCGTTCCCGCCGCATCCGTGGCATGCAGGATCTGCCGCTGGAGGTTGGAAAGGCAGACCTCGTCCGGGTCGATCAGGGTCAGCCGCCCCACGCCCGCGGCGGCAAGATAAAGGGCCGCGGGGGAGCCAAGCCCCCCGAGGCCCGTCAGGGCGACGTGCGCCCGTTTGAGTTTTTGCTGGCCCTGTTCGCCCAGTTCCGGAAGGGAAAGATGCCTTGCGTACCGTTCGGTTTCTTCCTGGGTGAGGGTCATTGCTGTCGTCGGGATTAACGGCGGGCGGAGTTGCCGCTGAAGGCGTACAGGAGCAGCGTCCATCCGGAGAAGATCAGTTCCACTGCGATCAGGGTGCCGATGAACCAGGCCGTGGATTCAGGCCAGCCGAAGATGACCATGAGGCCCAGGATCAGCGTGATGATCACGTTGAAGAGCCGCCAGCCGCTGGCGGGCAGGGAACGGGTCTGGAGCCAGATGGCCCCCTGGAAGACGGCGGCGATGACCAGGCCCCACCCGATGATGAGCGTGGTGATGGCCAGGGAAATATTGGGGTCCCGGAACAGGAACCAGCCGGCGATGCCGTACAGGATGGCCGTCACCAGGTTCCACCAGCGGGAGGACGGGACGGTGAAGACCTGGACCAGCCGGACGACGGCCAGGATCATCAGCATGATGCCGATCACCCAGATGAAGCTGGCCCCGACAATCCAGGGAGAGGCCAGGGCGATGAAGCCAAGAAATAGCTCGATGACGCCAAGGATACCCATCCACCATGAGTTGCCGGATACCGCGGAGCTGCTGACTTGAGGTTGAGTTGTCATATGGCGGTATGACCGGACCCGCGGCGGAAACGTTGAAGAATGACGATTTTATTTGCCGGCGGATGCCTGCGGCGGAGTGTTCTTCGGGTCCATGGTCTTCAGCAGCTCCGGAGTGACGTTGATCAGAACGGGGCCGCTTTTGGGGTGCGCCTGGGGGGGGACGAAGTAGGAAAAGGCCCTGGCGGGCAGTTGTCCCGGGATTTCCGGCATGATGTAAACCTCCACGAGAACGGCGCCCTTTTTGCCGTTAGGGCTGTCGGAAAAGTTCAGCGTGAGGGAGTTGGTTCCGTCCCTCAGCCCGCCGGAAATGATTTCCGCCAGGCGCGTGTTGTCGAATTCATGCGGGGAAATGTTGTTTACGTTCGCCTTGACGGTGCGGCCGGGGCAGTCCACCAGAATTTTTGCGATGTATTTGGGCGGCGGGCAGACAGGCGGCACGGCGGGAATTTTTCCAAGGGGCTGGAAGCCGTCCTGCTCCATCAGGACGGTGGCGTCGCCGCGCTTGAGGCGTTCCTTGACGGCGGGCAGGCGGGTGAGGTTGAAGAAGCGCGCCTGGTCGTATTTCCATTTGCCGTTTTCGTGGGTGAACAGCAGGACCAGGGCGTTGGAGTCCGTCGGTTCCTGGCCCAGCCCCAGGTCCACCTTGCCGTAGTAGGTGGCCGCGGCCGTGGGACCGTCCACCACGGAGCCCACGTACATCAGCGGGGCGAGCGCGGGCGGAGCCATGGGCTGCCGGAACAGGGAGGCGGGAAAGGGGCGTTTTTCAGAGACGGCCAGGTTGCGCACTTTCACCTGGCGGTAGGCGGAGGTGGTGGCTCTCCAGCCGTCATAGTTGCCGCGCAGCAGGTGCAGGCGCCATGTGTTGTAGGCTACGTCCAGATCGTCCCTCAGTTTGGCGTCTCCGGGCCGGGGGGCGGCGGAGGCGGGGGCGAGAAGAGCTGCGGCGCAGCAGGCCATGGTGAGAATGGAGCGGAAAGTCATTACACGATTATTTAGACATCAAACTTGCGCGGAGTGCAACACAATTGCATCATGAAGCCGTTCTTATGGAATTGTTCACGGAAGCCGATCATCTGGCGGAAGCCCGGTACAGGAAACTGTTGCGGGAACAGCCCGGCTTTGTGTGGAGGCGGTTTTCAGACGGTGAGGAGCTGATGGCCTACGTCTTTTTTCCTCCTGGCCATCGAGAGGGCGCTTCCGCGCCCTCCGTGCTGTTTTTTCACGGCGGCATGTGGGTGGGAAAGAGCCTGGGGGATTTTGTGCCATGGGCGCTTCACCTTGCCCAGCAGGGAATTGTGGGGATTATTCCCATGTTCCGTACGCGCGGCGCTTATGAGGTGGAGCCGATGGATATTCTGGAAGAGGGCCGGGAAGCCTGGGCCTGGGTGTATGAAAACGCCGCCCTGCTGGGTCTGGACCCGGCCCGCATTACCGTAGCGGGGAGCGATGCGGGAGGACTGATGGCCCTGCATGTGGCCCTCCCCGACCATCCCGCGCGCTGGTCCCTGTTCCGCAGGAAGGCTCCCCTTCCGCCCGGTCCTGCCGCCGTGGCCCTGTTCCGCGGCGTGTGCGATCTGGCGGCGCAGTCCGCCTTTAAACTGGGAGGCATGATGCCCCCTGACCAGCGGGATGCCGTCAATCCCCTGCGGCGCGTGCAGAAAGGGCTGCCTCCCCTGTTCGCGAGCCATGGCGGAAGAGACAGGCTGCTGCCGTGGCGCAATAGCGAGCGGCTGGCGGAGCTGTGGCGGAAAAAGAAAAACCGCTCCAGATTTGAGCTTCTGGACGTGGCGGACCACACGTTTTACCATTTCAATGTAAATGCCGCCTATTTTGAGCAATTGCTCAACAGTTGGAGTTCCTTCATGGTGGAGCAGGGCATTTGGGAATATAACGAGGGAATGGACGCCGGATTGCTGGGCTGACCGGAGAATACCGCCCGTGAAATACACGGCGGCAAGGGTGGGGCTTTCCTGTCAGCGGCCGCCCAGCATGTTTTCCCGGATTTCCTGCATGTCCCGGCGGAAGGCGGGCTGCGTCTGCGGGGTAGGCGGCTGGATATCCCATTCCTTCATCTTTTTGCGGACCTTGAGGAATGCCTCCTGCTCGCTGGCGCCGTATTTCTTGCAGACGGTGGAGAGGGTCAGTTCCGGTCCCGTGAAGCGGCCCTTGAGGAAGAAAGGCAGGTCGTGCTGCCACGCGCGCCGGAAGTCCTCCGGGCATCCGTCCGTCCTGATGGGGGCGAACAGTTCCCTGACCTGGCTTTCCCGGATGCCCGCGGTGTTCATGCAGATGGCGGTTTCCATGTAGGCCAGCGTGAATTCCAGCATGACCCGTTCAATGGATTGCCTGGCCTGGGCCAGTTGGTCCGGGGTAAGGCCCATGACCTGGGCGCGCAGGGCGGCCAGGGCTTCCAGGATGGCCTTGGGGTCGCCGCAGGTGCGCGGATCCATGCGGGGGATTTGTTCATCCTCGTCGTAAAGGGGAATGGGCGGATGCACCCGGGAATTGATCTTGAACAGTTTGCCCTGGAGCCGTTCCCGGAGGTCCTTCAGGCTGACGCCGTACTTGCGCAGGACGGGTGCCGCGTAATTGCGCCCCGGCTTGTTCGTCTGCCGCAGCCATGCTTCCTGAAAATCAGAGGGGCATTGCTGAAGGCCCGCCGCCAGCATGGCGTTCCGGAAGTCCTCCGCCTTGGGCGTTTTATTGGCATAGGCGTGGGTCCATTCCATTTCCAGCATCCAGATGGCGGTGAGGCCCAGGAATTGTTCAATCGCCTGTTTGGCCTCCGCGGGTTCCGGTGCGGGAAGTCCCGCCGGAGCGGCGGCGGAGGACGGGATGTGCCAGCAGAACGGGAACAGCAGGGCGAAAGCCAGGAACGGGCGCAGCAGATGCATGGGGGGAAGGAAAGAGGGTTGGGAAGGGACGGCAGCGCTCATTCGGCTGTCACGGTAACGTCCAGCGGGCGGTCGGAAACGGGGAATTGCAATTCATAAAAACCGTTGCCCAGGTTCTTGACGGGAACGTTCCCTGCCTTCACGGGGCTTTTCCCGCGCCAGACGACGACCGGGCCGGATTCCTTCACGCGGAAGCGGAGGCTGTCCGCCCCGTATTCCGGAGCGGCGGCCAGGGCGCAGGGAGAGAGGAATTTGTCCCCCCTGCCGATGACGGCCCAGCCCCGGACGATGGGCGCCATGATGAACAGGCGGTCCTTGAAGCCCGTTAACTTCACGTCCAGGTCCGGCTGTGCCGGGGTCAGCGCGCAGCCTCCCTCTGCGGAATAGGCGGCGATTCCCTCCGCCGGAATGGAGGCATAGGCTTCCGCCGCGTTGCCGTTCAGCAGGGCCGCCGCGTTTTTATAATCCCCCAGGGAAATTTTCCCCTGCACCGGTTCCGCCGGGGAGGGGTGTTTGAGGTTGTACAGCACCACGGCGGCGCTTTGGCCGGGCAGCGGGGCGATCACCCGGTACAGGCGGTTCTCGTTCAGCGCATCCAGAAAGACGGAATCCGGCAGGGGGACGGCAGGGGCCAGCGGCCGCAGCAGAAGGCCGTCGGACCAGACCAGGGGCATGATGTTTTCCGGATTGAGCTTGTCAGCCGGGTCTGAAAGGTAGACGGGGCCCCCGGATACGGCCTTGGAAACGGCCATGAGGCGCGCGCTGGTGGGGTCCGTGGAATGGAACATGTCATGGTCCGGCCACGCGGTCTGCCCCAGCCAGAGCGTATTGGCGTAGGACTGGAGGATGTGGGACTTGCCCATGGCTTCATCCCCCAGCTTGTAGTCAATGCTGCACCGGGTGATAGCGCTGTAGCGGGTATTCTGGATGTTGACGGTGCCCTGCGCCATGCAATTCATCAGGCTGAGGCCCGTCTTCCGGCATGCCTGTTCCAAGGCTTCCGAACACTTGGTGTTGTGGTGGACCGGGTTGTCCAGGCCGTCCGCATGCTTCAGGTATTCCGCCTGCACGTCGATCTTCACGAAGTCGAACCCGGCGTCCTTGACGGATTGGAGAAAAGGGTTGTAAAACGCCCCGGCTCCTCCGGGGCCGTCACCGGGGAGGATTTTCCCCTTGGTAGTGCTGACCAGCCCGCGGGCCGTCTGGGCGTCCAGCCGGTGCTTGGGGTGGATGCCGTTCCAGAGGCCGTAATAGCAGTTCCACAGGCCCATCCATTTCAACTTGGAGCTTTTGTGCTTCATCAGGGGCTGCCAGCCCTGCGGGAATTTGTCCTGGCGGGTCTGGAAGCTGATCAACTTAAGCCCTTCCTGGGTCTGGAACCCGTCGTCCACCAGCATCCACCGGACGGGGATGGGGGAGGCCTCCAGTTGGCTGGCCGTTTCTTCAAGCAGCTTGGAGGAGATGTTCTTTTTATACTGCTCCCAACTGCACCATCCGAGGTATTTGAAGGGTTCCGGATAAACCTTCTTTTCCCGGGGAAAGGTTCTGCCCTTGATGAAGGGGAGGGAAAGGGCCTTGTTCCAGGCGGCGGAGCAGGCGCGGTAAATATCCTTGTCCACGGCGGTGACGGCCAGGACGGGCTGCGGTTTGGCGGTGGAAGTTCCCAGCGTGCCGGATTCCACAAGGAATTTGCCGTCTCCGTCAAGCTTCAGCCACGTGAGGGAATCAGGGGTGGCGACGGGCAGCACGGCCATGAAATTGCCGTCCTTGAGGTGGAACAGCGCAAACATGGCGTGGTCCCCCGGTTTGGCGGTGCTGGGGTTCGGCTTGCTGTCCAGCAGGTTGCCGGGAGCCGTCCGGCCGAACCAGGGCAGCACCCGGTTGCCGTCTCCGGGCCAGCGGCCGCGGTCCGCCGCGAACCAGCAGAAGGACTGGTAGGGAGGTACCTGAAGGGAACGCGCGTTTTTTCCCGGCAGCGGGGGAATGGTGGATATCCGGGTTTGGGCGGCGGCAGTCCAGATGCTCAGGGCCGCCAGGACAAGAGCCGGGAACGTGAATGCTTTCATGGGAATCATCATTAGGTTAAGGAAGGTGGCAGATAGACTGGCAGAAGGGCAGGAAGGTGCGCTTCCCTGCTTTTCGGAAAAAAGCCGTTGCGCCATGATGGCAAAGCATTTTCCGGAGACGAGCAAAAAATGATGTTTCCGCCTTATTTTGCTTCTTTTTCCATGTGGAAAACGGATTGCTAATCCGGCGTCAAGCTCTGATTTTAAGGGAAAGGTGCTTATGTTGCCCGGTCGTTTTATAATGGGAGTCTGTTTCTCCGGAGAAAAGGCTTCCTCCGTTGCGTTGCCGGTACGTGGAGAGCCGCGAGCCTTTGCGGGTGTGGAAATACATATATTCCGTCAGAATATGCTGAATTTCAGGAAAGAGAAATCATTGCTGCACAGGTTGGCGTCCGGATGCCGAGGGGCTTGCGGCGCACCATGCGGCATTGGAACTATTCCGTAACGGATTAGCAATCCGATATTAGAAAAAGCAGGGTTCCAAGCCTTGGCTTCTGACCGCAGAACGCTCCCGGGAGCGGATTTGTGCAGCAGTCCGGCGATAGGTGCGGATCCATTCATATCCATATTTAACTTTTGATTTTATGAAGAAAACCTTATTCACTGCTTCCTGCGTCCTGGTTGCCTTGTCCGGCCTAGGCGCAGCGGCCACCTATCAGTGGACGGGAAACGGGGACGGATCCTCCTGGACGGACGCGGACAACTGGACGGAGGCCGGCGTGCCTCCTACTACTCTCGGCGCGGGAAACAGCATCATCATCAACAGTGACGCCTCCATCTCCACCGCCGGCGCGGGGAGCCTGAATTACAGGAATGTCGACCAGTTTGTTCTGAAAGGCACGGGTACTCTCAGCAACAATACGGGAGGGGCCTTGGTTTTAGGGAACGTGGACATGGACAAATCTTTTTCCCTGAACTCAGGCAATACGCAGCTCTGGGGCAACTTGACTATTGATTCCAGCATCAATTCAGGAGCGCTGGGAGGCGGGCTGTCCACGGGGTATGTTTGGGATTTCGGATTAAACGGACGTCTTGCGACGACCAGCCTCTGGATCAATGCGAGCGGGGGAACCATCCAGGCCGCCATTGATCCGTACACGACCACCGGAACCGTCGGGACTGCGGTGCGTGAACTGCTGGGGCAGAACGCTTCCTCCTCCTCGGGCGGCAACGGCTTTGATACGGTTGACTATGTGGTCAGGGACGCTGACGGGAATATCCTGACCCGTGCGGACGGTCCGCTGGAAGCTACGGAAGAAAATGTGGGCAAGTATTGGATCACCACCAATGGGGGAGCCTGGGCCAACGTGAAGATTCATTACATCACCGGAGCGGCTCCAGTTCCGGAACCTGCTGCGGCAGGCCTTTCCGCCGCCGGTCTTCTGCTGGCCCTGCTGCGCCGCCGCCGGATGCGTTGAGTCGGGCGTTGCTGTCCGGACTGGTTTTCGGAAGCGCCTCTCCTGTACGGGAGGGGCGTTTTTGTTTATCCGGTCATGGCCACCGTTTTTAGCGGCTGTCCGGTTCTCCGGATGGGAGTATTCATAACGGGGTGTCTTCCGGAGAGAGCCGGCCTCATAGCCAGGATTTTCATCCACGCCGTCACTTGGCCGGGCTTTTGGCGAAGGATACGCGGCGCCTGTAAAAAAAGAGCAGAACCAGCCATTGCAGCAGGAGAAGGGAAACGGCGAGCAATACGGGCTGGAAAGGCGGGAAGAAGTCCGCCGCGCCGCTGAAGATGCGCTGGTTGAGTTCATGCACGTTGAGCAGGGCGTGGATGAGGTAGGCGGCCAGGGCGTTGACGCCGATGACGCGGAGGGGAAAGGCCCATTTGGCCCATTTTCCGCCGTTCCATGCGTCGACGGCCAGATGGAACAGGGACAGGAGCATCAGGGAGATTCCGGCAGCGGCCAGAACGAAGGTGCCGGTCCACATGCTTTTAATGATGGGATAGGCGCCGTCCAGCATTCGGGCGGCGGAAAAGAGGAGGATTCCCGCTCCCATCATCGCCATGCAGAGGCGGACGGAAGGCAGGCGGCTTTCCTTCAAAAATTTTCCCGCCAGCCATCCGCCCATGCACAGGGCGGAAGCGGAGGCGATGCAGAGGGGGCCTTCCGGATCAAAGACGCCTCCGTGCAGACGGCCGGGAAGCCAGTGCATGTCCACCCAGGAGTTGACGGAGCCGTCCGGCGTGAAGCTGCCGCAGGTGAATTGAAGCAGGGCGATGAGGCCCAGAAGGCCTCCCGCCGCCGCCGCAATCGCTCCCGTGCGGCGGCACAGCAGGATGCACGTGCCTGCGATGGCGCAGGAAAAGCCGATCAGGCCCAGAACGGAGGCGTAACGCATATCCTCCGTCCAGGTAAGCGTTCCGTTGACCAGGAGGCCCAGGAAGGCCAGAACGAAGGCTCGTTTCCAAAGGTGGAGAAGCCCGGGGGCCGCAGAGGCGTTTCCGCCGGTGTATTTCGCCAGGGAGAAGGACATGGAAACGCCAGAGATGAACACGAAGACGGGGAACACCAGGTCATACAGGTGCAATCCTGCCCAATGGGCATGCGACATCTGGCGCGCGGCTTCCCGGAGGAAGGCGTTTTCCGGATTTCTGGCGGCCAGGAGCAGGACCAGAGCGTCCAGCCCCAGGATGATGAGCATGTCCAGCCCGCGCAGGGCATCCAGGGAGTGTAGCCGGGGGGGACGGGCGGGAACGGAAGAGGAGGCGGTCATGGCGGCGGGGAGGAAGAACGGGAACAGGTACGGACGGAAAAGGGCGTCTTTATCAGGATTCCTCCAAACATGCCGGAACAGAGGGGAATCGTGCTTGATTTCCACGGGGGAAGAGGGTAAAGCAGGCCGCATGCCGCGCTCCCCTCTCGCCTTTCTCCTTTTCCTGTGTGTCTCCCTGCTGCTGGCTGCCTGTTCCTCCACGCCCAAGACTCCGCATGGCAAGCCGTTGATGAAGGACGGCAGGTACTCTTCTTCCTATGACGCTTTTGTAGCGGACCCCCAGTACCGCTTCACGCGCGACATCTGGTACCATGACGAGCGCATCCGGCAGGCGCAGACGCGGAACAGCAAAATCGTGATTCATTTGAAGGACCAGCGCGGCGTGCTGTGGGTCAACGGCCAGCCGGCCATGAACTTTCCCGTGTGCACTGGCAGATCCACCCATGAGACGCCCCGCGGCAAATTCTCCATCATTCAGAAGGATGCGGACTACCGCTCCCGGTCCTATGGCAGCGTGTTTGATGCAAGCGGCCTGTGCGTGAATTCGGACGCCACCTCTTCTTCCCGCGTGCCGTCCGGCGGCAAATTCATCGGCGCCAAGATGCCGCTGTGGATGCGCATTCACGGCGGGATAGGGCTGCATGTGGGCACGGTGTTCCGGGACGCCAATTCCCATGGGTGCATCCGGGTGCCTGTGGAGGCATGCCGCATTTTGTTTGACAAATGCGGCATGGGAACAACCGTAGTAGTTCAGGAATAAGCGCGAGCGTGAATAATCGTTGATTCCTTACGGTGCATCTGTCACACTCCTGCAAGCTGATGAAAATGAAGGTTCTGATACGTTCCCTGGTATTGCTGGCCGGGTTGGCCGCCTGGACGGCGGATACGGCCTGGGGCCAGTCCTCCTCACGCCATTCGCCTTCCCGCGGGGGAACGCCCGTGCGCCAGGCTGCGGCGCAGCAGCGCGGAGAGGATGACGCCGTGGAAACGGTTGACCTGGGGGATAAGAAGAGGGAATCCGGCACGGCGTCCGGTGAACGGGAAGGCGTGGCTGACGCCCCGGAAATGCCCAAGGAAACGGAGAAGGAGCAGAACGGCCTGGATTCCCTGTCCCTGATTCCCTCCCTCAAGGGGGGAAGGATGGATGCGGCGCGGGAAGCGCACACCAGCACGCGGCCTTCCGCCAGAACCATGGCCCTGCTGATTCCGGCTCCGCGCGGCCCCATTCTGGACCGCAACGGAGAGCCTCTGGCCGTGACCTCCGTGGCCTACCAACTGGCCCTGCGTTTTGAAATTTTTGAAAATCCCGATCGTTCCCGCGTGGTGGACTTCGGGCGCAACTGCCTGGAACAGGCCAAGAAAATTGCCGGAAAGGCGTGGTCCTTTTCCGATGACCAGCTCTGGAAGCACTATGAGCACCGCCGCTGGCTGCCTCTTCCCCTCACCAACGTCATCCGCGCAGAGGAAGCGGAAAAACTGAAGGACAAGGTGAAGGGGGTGCGCGGCCTCCAGTTGCTGCCCATCTACATCCGTTCCTATCCGGAAAAGGAAATCGCCGGACATATCATCGGCTATGTGGGTTCCAAGGGAAAACTGCCTACCGGCCCCATCAACCATATGGACCCGCTGTGGGAACAGGTGGAAGGCCGCGCGGGACTGGAAAAGGAATTCAACAAGGACCTGACCGGGACGCCCGGCGTATGGCGCCTGATGTTTGACGAGGACGGCAACAAGATTCTGGATGAACTTCAGATACGCCCCAAGCCCGGCGGCGCCATCGTCACCACCCTGAACCTGAAATGGCAGCGGGATGCGGAACGCATCCTTTCCCGCGGCAAGAGGCGCGGCGCCATGGTGGTGCTGGACTGCGTAACGGGTGAAGTGCTGGTAATGGCCTCCACGCCGTCCTATGACCCGAACATGTTCATTCCGAACATATCCCAGAAGGATTACGATGCCCTGCGCAACGACCCCGCCGGACCGCTGGGCGCGCGCGCCTTCCAGGGGCGCTACCCCCCCGCCTCCACCTTCAAGGTGCTGACGGTGGCCAGCGCCCTGAAAAATAACAAGATCACGGAAAATACGCAGATCTACTGCCCGGCATCCATCACGATCGGCAACCACGTTTTCAACAACTGGAGCAAGACGCCCCTGGGGGACATCAACTGCATCCGCGCCCTGGCGATGTCCAACAACCCGTTCATGTACCAGATGGGGCTCAAGCTGGGAGCGGAAGCCCTGATGGATACGGCCCGCGCCTTCGGACTTGGTGAGCGCACCGGGCTGCCCATTCCGGACGATCCCGGCCTGGTGCCCACCAGCGACTACATGATCCGCAACTACAAGCGGGATTTCATGTCCGGAGACGCCGCCAACCTTTCCATCGGCCAGGGAACGCTGCTGGTCACGCCCCTCCAGGTGGCGCACATGATGTCCGGCGTGGCGAACGGCTACCTGCCCAGGCTCCAGCTCATCAAGCAGATTCAGGACGGCAACGCCAATGTCATTTACGCTCCCAAGCCCCAGGAGGTCCAGCGCCCCCTGCCAGCCTATGAACGTGCCCTGGCCAGCGTGCGCAAGGGCATGAGGGAGGTGATTGAAGGCGGCACGGGCGGCCGCGCCCGCCTGTCCTATTCCAGCATCGCCGGCAAATCCGGCACGGCCCAGTGGGGACCGGAACGGGAAGACAAGCGCCTGGCGTGGTTCGCCGGCTTCATGCCCTGTGACAATCCCCGCTTCGCCTATGTGGTGCTGTATGAAGGCCGCGCCCACGAACGGCTGGGCGGGGGCGCCGCTGCCGCCCCCATCGTGAAGGAATTCTTTGAGACGGAGAAGAAGGACATCAAGGCCATCATTGACCCGCCCAAGGACGACATCCCGGTAGCGGAACCGGTGGAGGAAACCCCGGAAACGGCTGCCGCCGCCCTTCGCGAACGCGGGGGATCGCCTGCCGTAGTGCCGGACAATCTGCCGCCCGGCCTGTATGATCCGGAAGGAATGGAGCCCATCAAGGTTCATGAAATCCCTGCCGATCTGGACGACTCTTCCGATGCGGAAATCAAGGCGACCCCGGTGGGCGGTTCCTCCGGGCATGCCAGGCCGTCCGCGCCTTCCTTGTCGGAGGAGCCTTCCGCCGCACCCCTCACGCCCCGACGCGGAGATTCCGACTACATTCCCGGCCTTCCCCATCAGATTCCCCGCCATCTCAACCATTCCTCTCCCGTAAGAGCTCCCGCGCCGCAGGCCCCCCTTCCGGAGGATGACATTCCCATGGCGGAACCTCTTTAGACCGGCTTTTAAGGAAGGCGGAATCGTCCGGCAATGCTTTTCAGGGCGTTCGCCGTAACAGGGTCATGCATGGCCTTTGGCCCGTTAATGCTTTTCATTGTGCTTGCGTCATTGCGGGGAAGCGCCTATATAATGCGGATGGTGCGCGTCGATGAGACTGTTGCCGTAAGGAGCGGCGCTTTTGTTGGATGGCATCATGACCCCCACGTTTAAAGATAATGAAAACGCATTATTTCTACTCCATACCCTGTTTTGCGCTGACCTGCGCTCTTGCCGCCTGCTCTGACGACAATAAATCATCTTCCGCCAAGGCCGGACAGGATGCCGCCGGCTTAACCCCGGCTTCTTCGCTTGATCCCTCCGCTCCCGTTGCCTCCGATCTGGTGGCGAAGCGTGCGGAACGGCTCGGAATCGCCGCCCTCTTTCCCATGGACATGGGTATTGTAGCCGGTGTTTACGACGTCCCCGGCATGATCAGGAGCGTTCAGAATCTGAACATGGTCAAAACCTGGGGTTCCTGCTCCGCTGGGGAAGACGCTGATGAATCCATAGCCATTCCGGGAGAGGATGCACCCAAGCCCGTCCGGAAAAAGTGCTCCGTCAACACCCCCGTCATTGACGCGATGATCGGCTTCGGCCCCGAATGGGCTCCGTGGATGGATAGCGCGCAGCCCGCTTTTACCGGCATGGGGCTGAACCAGATGCAGGGAATTTTGTCCGCTTACAAGCTTTTCCAGGCCTCCGCTGATGGAAGCAAGGGCGCCAGTGACACGGCCCAGGAGGCAATGGTCAACAGGTACGTTGAGATGCTTATCCAGTGGGCTGATTTGGTGGATCTGCGCCCTTCCGAGGCTGCTACGGCGCCCGTGATGGTAGCCGCCAAATTGACTCCGGACGCCCTGGCCCAGGCCAAGGCCACCCTGAAGGACGCCAACCTCCCGGAGGACATGGAACTTCATGGACTGGTTTCCCTGTATGACAAGACCTACAACGGCCTGCCCTGCAAGGTGGCGGAGGTGGACTGCAAGAAAGTGCGCGTGAAGCTGGAAGAAAAGTTGGATGAGGCAAAAGCCAAGATGAACATCTCCCAGGAAAACCTGGACCGTCTCAAGGCGGCTCTCAAGCGTCTGGACGAATCCAAGCTGTATGTGGCCGTCGCTTTCGTGGATGATACCCTGGTGGGCTTTATAACCACCAATCCTGAAAAGCAGGTCCGCCTGGCGGCTTCCCCCCAGGATTCTGTTCTGGCGCGTCCGGATTTCTCCATGGCTGACGCCCAGCTCCAGTATCCCGCCTATGGCCTGATATTTGCGGACAAGGCTTGCGCCAAGGGCCTTATTAACCTGGACATCGCCTACTACAAGGGCATGTTCTCCGGGTTGAAGGACCTGATGCAGACGGTAGGCGCCGACTGGAAGATTGCCGATCTGGCTCCTTCCATGGCCGCGCTTGATTCCATGAAGGGCAGCCTCCTTGGGCTGTATGAAAAGGTGGCGCAGAATGCCACGCCCGTTTCCTACTACGCGTGGCAGGACCAGGGAGTGCATGTGGAAGCCTGCACGTATCCGCTTGAATTCTACCTCCTGGACGCTCCCTCCTCCATGAACTCCGTCCGTCCCGGGGCGGATACGGTGCTGTATTCTTCCTTCCGCATCAATCCGCAGATTGTTGACATGGGCTGCTCCCTGTATGAGAATGTTGCCCAGATCGTATGGGATTACGGCAATGCGTATATTTCCAACCCGAAGCATGACGTAAGCGACCAGATCCGCATGGTTGCTCCCATGCTCCAGATGGCCCGGCCCACCATTGAAGAACTTTGGAAGGCGTATAAGACCGCACTTTCCGGCCTTACGGATTCCGGCGTGTTCATCATGGACATGCAGGGCGCTCCCAGCCCCACGCTCAAGAATGTTCCGGCCCCGCGCTTCTCCGCGGCTTATGAAGTGAAGAACCGTGCCGCCTTGGGCGAAGCGTGGCAGAAAGTGTCTGACGCCGCCAAGACCATCGTTACCCTGGCCAGCCAGGGCAAGATGACGGAATTGCCCTCCCCCAAATCCTCCGTGGAAGGGGATGTCACCACCTACGATTACGAGTGCCCGCTGGGCGCCGACCTGAATCCGGTGGTGAGCGTTTCCGACACCCGCTGGGCCATCAGCATGCCGAAGGCCTTCGGCATGGAAGTCATCAAGGAATCCATGAAGGCCCCGGGGCAGGTGGCTCCGCTGGAATTCCAGCTTAACCTCGTCCCGGTCCGTGACGCCCTGAAGAGCGCGGCGGAAGGCAACAAGGATATCCGGAAGGCCGTGGAAACCCTGGACGTGATCACCTCCGACGTCGCGGGCGTGCATGCTACGGGGCGCAAGGCCGCGGACGGCAGGGACGTGTACCACATCCACGTTATTTCCGCTGCCAAATAACAGGGGTTTCCCATTGGATTTACAGGCTTCCGGGAAGAAATTTCCGGAAGCTTTTTTGTTGATGGCGGAAGCTTCTTGTTCCTGCCGTTCTGGAAGTTATCTCCGGAAAAATTTTTTAATGCCCGGAAGAAAAAACGGAGTTTTGCAACGGCAAGCCTGCCGCCGCCTTAAGATTATATACAAATGTATATAATTTGTGCGCGTGCCAAGTTTTGGGCTTGCCAAGGGGGAGGGGAGAGTACACAATCAAAACCGTCAAATAAAGGGAATGGCTTCCCTTTTCCCGTATTTACAGGAGTTGGCGCGATAATGGTGAAAGATAGACGATGAGCAGATTTTTCCAGTTCCTGTGGTTGGCGGCGTTGGCGGTGCCCGGCATGATGGGCGGCAGCGCGTGTGCGGCGGAGGAAGGAGCGGAGCACGGACTGGAGCAGGCCGCCCCCCACTTGTTCTCCATTCCGCTTCCAGGCGGCATTGAACTGCCGGTGTCCAACTCCATGCTGATGCTCTTTCTGGCGGTTCTGCTGATAGGGGTGGTTGTATGGTTCGCCACCCGCGCCATGCGCATTCTGCCGTCCCGGTTCCAGAATGCGGTGGAATACTTCTTTGAGACTCTGTACAACTTTGTGGAATCCCTGCTGGGGCCGCGACTGACGCGCAAGTACTTCTGGTACTTCGGAACCATCTTCACCATCATCCTGGTCAGCAACTACATGGGGCTTCTCCCCGGGGTAGGGACCATCACCTATAACGGAGTGCCGCTGTTCCGCGGCGCGAATGCGGACATGAACGTGACGATGTTCCTGGGCATCTTTTATGCGCTGATGTGGCTTTACTGGTCCATCCGGGAACAGGGCCTGAAAGGCTTCTTCATCCACTTGTTCGGGCCCAAGGGAAGACTGCCCGGCTTCATGGGATTCGTGCTGGTGCTCATCTTTATCTTCGTGGGTCTGGTGGATGTCCTGAGCATTACGATCCGTCCTATTGCGCTGGCGGCCCGTCTTTACGGCAACATTTACGCCGGGGAAACGATCATTGACACCATGGCCCACATGTTCGGACCCGTCCTCAGCGCCCTGTGCGTACTCCCGTTTCTGGCGATTGAGCTGCTGGTGGGCTTCATCCAGGCTCTGGTCTTCCTCCTCCTGACGGCGATTTTCCTCAAACTGCAAGTGGGGGACGGGGATGCCCACGGCCATGCCGCCAAGGATGAGGGAAAAGAACCATCCGTGCCGGACAGCCTGCCGTCCGGAAAGGCCTCATAAGCCGCACCGCCAACTTTCCGTTCCGGACCATGGGCAACCTGTGGGGGAACGTTCAACAAAAAACATAAACCATACCAATAACATGATTGATCCTACCGCAATGACCTCCCTGGCCGAACTGTCCGGCAACGTGGGCTTCGGCCTCGTCACCATCGGCGCCGGCCTCGGCATCGGCCTCATCGGCGCGAAAGCCGCGGAAGCCACCGGGCGCAACCCGGGAGCCTCCTCCCCCATCATGGTGATTGCCATTACGCTGGCCGCCCTGATTGAAGGCGTGGCCCTCATCTCCATCTTTGTGAAATAACCCGGAGGCCCCGTTCCCGGAGGGAGCTTCTTCCGCTCCGGGGCGGCGCAGCCGTTCCTGCCGGTCCGGAAAACTTCCGGCATGTTTCAACCCGTTCATTTTATGCTGAATCTCATAGCCGACCAGTCCTGGAATCCCTTTGCGCCCTTCGGGGTGACAAGCTGGGAACCCTTTGTTGCCAACCTGATCGCCTTCATCCTGATGGTGGTGATCCTGCGCTACCTGGCGTTCAAGCCCATCCAGAACGTTCTGGAAAAAAGGCGCCAGCGCATTGAGGAGGGAGAGGAAATGCGTGAGGAAAGCGAGCGCCAGCTGGCTTCCGTGAAGGAACAGACGCATGAAATGCTGGTGGAAGCGGGCGAAAAGGGACAGGAAAAGATAGACGCCGCCAAGGCCGCCGCCTCCCGCCTGCTGGAGGAACAGGAAACCGTGGCCTCCCAAAAGGCGGAGGAAATAGTCAGAAAGGCCCGGCAGCTTGCGGAACTGGAACAGCAGAAGGAACGCGAAGCGCTGAAAGAACAATTCGGCCAGCTGGTGGCCCTGGCTGCCGCCCAGGTCACCGGAAAAATGCTGACGGAAGAAGACCAGCGGAGAATCAACCGGGAAGCGATCGACAGCCTGGATTCCTGATACGCTTTATGAAGATCGGAAAGGACACGCTCAATGCCGCCCGCAGGCTGTTCCGGCTCTGCATGGACGGGAATACCGTGGCGGAGGACCGCGTGCGCCTGATCGCCCGGAAAATTGCGGAACGCAAACCCCGTAACTATGTCGCTCTGCTGACGGCCTTTTCCCGCATGGTGGAATACACCGTGAAAAGCCGTACGGCCACCATTCAAAGCGCCGTACCGCTGACAGAGGAGGAACGCTCCCAAATTCAAGCCAAGCTGACGGCCAAATATGGCGACGGCCTCTACTACCACTGGGAGGTGGCGCCGGACCTGCTGGGGGGCATCCGCATCCAGGTGGGGGACGACGTGAAAGACGGTTCCGTACGCTCCAGAATTGACCGTCTGGCCGAGATGGCCCGCAATCTTTCCAATTAACCAACGAAACTTTTTTCCATGAGCAACATACTTCAAGAACTCGAAGCAGAAATTAAAAAAGCCACGGCTTCCGTCAGCCAGGAAAACGTGGGCGTTATTCGTTCCGTGGGGGACGGCGTCGCCAAAATCGAAGGGCTGAGCGGCGTGATGCTCAATGAAATGATTGAGTTCCCCGGGGGCGTGATGGGGCCTGGCGATGAACCTGGAAGAACATGAGGTGGGCGCCGTGATTCTGGGGGATGATTCCAATTTGAAGGAAGGGGACTTGGTCAAATGCTCCGGACGCCTTCTTTCCGTGCCCGTGGGGCGGTCCCTGCTGGGCCGCGTGGTGAACACGCTGGGAGAGCCGATTGACGGCAAGGGGCCGATTGAGGCGGAAGCGTATTATCCTGTGGAAAAAATCGCCTCCGGCATTATCTCCCGCCAGTCCGTCACTGTTCCCGTGCAGACGGGCATTCTGCCCATTGACGCCATGATTCCCATCGGCCGCGGCCAGCGCGAGCTTATCATTGGGGACCGCGCCACCGGGAAAACCGCCATTGCCATGGATACCATGATCGCCCAGGCGGACCAGAACCGCCTGGCGGAGGAAGGCAAGCTGCCGGACCACCAGCCCCTTTACAACATCTACGTGGCTATCGGCCAGAAGCGCGCCAACATCAGCCGCCTCGTGGCAAAGCTGGAAGAAACGGGCGCCATGAAATACTCCATCGTGGTGGCGGCCTCCGCCTCCGACCCTGCCGCCATGCTGTACCTGGCCCCGTATGCCGGCTGCGCGATGGGCGAATACTTCATGGACAAGGGGGAGGACGCCCTCATCGTCTACGACGACCTCTCCAAGCATGCCGTGGCCTACCGCCAGATTTCCCTGATTCTGCGCCGCCCCTCCGGTCGCGAGGCGTATCCGGGGGACGTATTCTACCTGCACAGCCGCCTGCTGGAACGCGCCGCGCGCATCAACAAGGAACACGGCGGCGGTTCCCTGACGGCCCTCCCCATCATTGAAACGCAGGCCGGGGACGTTTCCGCCTACATCCCCACAAACGTCATTTCCATCACGGACGGCCAGATATTCCTGGAAACGGACCTGTTCTACCAGGGGGTGCGCCCCGCCATTAACGTGGGCATTTCCGTCTCCCGCGTGGGTTCCTCCGCCCAGACGAAAATCATCAAAAAGCTGGCCGGCTCCATCAAGCTGGACCTGGCCCAATTCACGGAATTGCAGGCCTTCGCCCAATTCGGGTCCGACCTGGACCCCAGCACGAAGGCCAAGCTGGCCCGCGGCCAGCGCATCGTGGAACTCTTCAAGCAGAACCAGTATGAACCCAAATCCCTGGGGCTAGAGGCCGCGGACCTGTACGCCATGCAGAAGGGGTACTTTGACGATGTTCCGGTGGACAGGATCAAGGAATGCCAGAACGCGTGGGAAGCCACCATGAAGGACCAGCATCCGGACCTGTTGGAAAGCATCCTGAGGGAAAAGGATCTGACGCCGGAAATAGACGCGGGGCTTAAAGCCGCCATTGAATCCTTCAAGCTCAGTTGGAACTAACGATTACGGGAGCACTGAAACATGGGCAACCTGAGAGACATCAGACGCCGGATCAAATCCGTCAAAAACACGTCCCAGATCACCAGGGCGATGCAGATGGTGGCCTCCGCCAAGATGCGCCGCGCCCAGGACCAGGCCGTGAAGGGGCGCCCCTATATCCGCGCCCTGGCGGAAGTGCTCTACCATCTCCAGGATGAAATAGACACCAGCAACAGCCCCCTGATGCAGACCCACGGCGGCGCGGACCTGGTGCTGCTGGTGAACACGGACCGCGGCCTCTGCGGCGGCCTGAATGCCAACCTCATCAAAATGACCCGGGAGCACGCTCCGGAAAACGCCCACTACATCACCATCGGCCGCAAGCTGAACGCCGCGCTGGCCAAATGGAATGAACGGCTGGAAGCCACCTGGAGCCTGACGGACCCGCTCTCCCTGCTGGAACTGAAGCCGGTGTTCGACTTCATTGTGCAGAAATTCAAGGCGGAGGAATACGGGCGCGTCTTCGTAGCCTTCTCCGGCTTTGTGAACACAATGGTCCAGAAGCCTATCTTCCGCCAGCTTCTCCCCATTGAACCGGAACCGTTGATGAAGATGGCGAAGGCCGGGGGCGCAGCCCTGGACGGAGAAGACGCCCATAAGCAATTCCTGCTGGAACCGAGCCCCGCCGCCCTGCTGGATACCATCCTGCCCCTTTACGTCTTCCATGGGCTGGTCCAGATCGTGCTGGAAGCCCGTGCATCCGAGCACTCCGCCCGCATGGTCGCCATGAAGGGGGCCACGGAAAACGCCAAAAACATCATCGACGGCCTTACCCTGGATTACAACAAGGCGCGCCAGACGCAAATCACCAATGAACTGCTGGAAATCACCACGGCCATGCGCGCCATGGAATAACGTGGACTCCGCTTCTTTTACCCCTTTTTCAAACAAAACCCTCATCCCTTCCATTTCAACACCAAGTTTTTCTCATGATGAATAACACAGGCACTCTCGTTCAGATCATCGGCGCCGTGGTCGATGCGGATTTCTCCCAGGCTGAAACGCTTCCCGCCCTGCTCAATGCCCTGGAAGTGGACTATGAAGTCGACGGAAAGCGCAAGACCCTGGTGCTGGAAGTCCAGCAGCACATCGGCGACGGCTGGGTGCGCGCCGTGGCCATGAGTTCCACGGACGGCCTGCGCCGCGGCATGCGCGTGCGCGATACGGGGCACCCCATTGAGGTACCGGTGGGGCAGTGCGTTCTTGGCCGCATCTTCAATGTGCTGGGTGAAGCCGTGGACGAACGCGGCGCGCTCTCCTGCTCCGGCATGAAAAGCATTCACCGCAGCGCTCCGCCGCTGGACGAGCAATCCACCAGCACGGAAGTGCTGGAAACGGGCATCAAAGTAATCGACCTCATCTGCCCTTTCTTGAAAGGCGGCAAAATCGGCGCCTTCGGCGGCGCGGGGGTGGGCAAGACCGTGCTCATCATGGAACTCATCAACAACATTGCCAAGGCGCGCAGCGGCCTCTCCGTCTTTGCGGGGGTGGGGGAACGCACCCGTGAAGGGAACGACTTGTACAATGAAATGATAGAATCCGGCGTGATTAATCTGGAAAAGCCGGAGGAATCCAAGGTGGCCCTGGTATACGGACAGATGAACGAGCCTCCCGGCGCCCGTCTGCGCGTGGCCCTGTCCGCCCTGACGATGGCGGAATACTTCCGCGACGAGGAGCACAAGGACGTACTTCTCTTCATTGACAACATTTTCCGTTTCTCCCAGGCGGGGTCGGAAGTGTCCGCCCTGCTGGGCCGCACGCCGTCCGCCGTGGGCTACCAGCCAAACCTGGCGGAGGAAATGGCGGACCTTCAGGAACGCATCACCTCCACCAAGCACGGTTCCATCACCTCCATGCAGGCCGTGTACGTTCCTGCGGACGACCTGACGGACCCGGCTCCGGCCACCACCTTCGCCCACCTGGATTCCACGGTGGTGCTGGAACGCTCTTTGGCGGCCCAGGGGCTCTTCCCTGCGGTAGAGCCGCTGTCCTCCACCTCCAAGGCCCTGGCTCCGGAAATCGTGGGGAACGAGCATTACGAAGTGGCGCGCGGCGTGCAGATGGTACTGCAGCGCTACAAGGACCTTCAGGACATGATTGCCATTCTGGGCATGGACGAGCTTTCGGAAGAAGACAAGCTCATCGTGAGCCGCGCCCGCAAAATCCAGCGCTTCCTGACCCAGCCGTTCCACGTGGCGGAAGTCTTCTCCAGCATTCCCGGCGCTTACGTGCCCGTCTCGGAAACCGTCCGCGGCTTCAAGGAAATCCTGGAAGGCAAGCTGGACATGGTTCCGGAAGACGCCTTCTTCATGCGCGGCGGCATAGATGATGTCCTCAAGGAAGCCAAATAACCCTTTTCCCGCCGTTCCAAACCATGAGCATGGAGTTCAAAGTCATTACCCCGGATGAAGTGGCGGTTGCCGCCACCGTGGAATACGTTTACCTGCCCGGCAGTCTCGGGGAGATGGGCGTGCTGGAACATCATACGGCCCTGATTACCTCCCTGGAACCGGGGGAACTCCGCTACAAGCCCATGGACGGCCCTGAGGAAAGCATGGTGGTGGGCACCGGCTTTGTGCAGGTTAATGACGACCACGTCCTGATGGTGACCGACCTCGCGCTCAACTCCTCCCAGATTGACGAAGGCAGCGTGGAACGGGCCATTCAGGAAGCGCAGGAAGTGTTGAAGGCCCGCTCGGAAATGTCCCGCGAGGAACAGGCCCGGTTTGAGGCGAACCTGACCAAGCAGATCATGATGCTCAACTTCAAGCGCAAACACAAATCCCCGGGCAGATGATGGCGGAAGACTGGAACGACACGTTTTACGACCTTTTCCGCGAGGCGGTGGGGCGTTACCATGAAGGCCACAGGAATGTGGACGGCTTCTTTACGGACCAGGAAATCATCTTCCTGTCCTCCATCGGCTGCCGCACGCGGGAACTGTTTGACTTTGTGGAACTCTATGCCCGCACGGGAGAACCTTCCCCCACCACGGTACTATTGATGGCCGCGGCGCGCAGGGACTTCTTCCTGACCATCCAGCACGGGCAGTTTTACCAGGGCAAGCCCGTCATCGGGTATGACCTGCCGGGCTTCGGGGATGAACTCAGCGGCCTTCCCTACCTTCCGCGCCTGATTGCCAAGGCGCGGGCCAAGCTGGCCGGCTCCATGGGGGATGACATCATCTACTGCTGTGAGAACGACCGCCGCTTCTTCCGGGAACACGGCAACATCCATCCCGCTGACTTCCTGCGAGTGGTCTGGGCCGCGGGAGACAGTGACCCCAAGGTGTACGACTACGTGCGCCAGTGCACGCTGAGTTCCACGGCCAAACCGGTCGATGGTGAATGATGTTTCTGCATCGTGACGGTGGGAGGAGGCTTGGTGAAGCAGAGCGTCTGTAGAACTGACGTTCGGTTAGACGGTGCTTCCAGGGAAATCTTATAGGAGGAAAGAAAGTTCGCTGACCGGCGGTATCTAGCGTCCTGGATATGGATGATCAGATGTCTTGTGCTTGATTGGGACTTTAAAGCTGGTCGCTGGAAAAATCTGTATTGTCGCCTTGATTAATCAAGAGAATCAGAAGAAGTATTATGTATTTTACGAAATACCTATGTTGATAATATTATCGTGTATTTGAATACCATAACGTTCGCGGCGTGTTTACACTGGTAATTCTTGTTCTCATGGTAGTTGCAACCATTGAACCAACATCATTTCATTGCCATGAACAACACTTTCAACATCGGCGCCATGGACACCGTCTACCCCTTCATTCCCATGTACCCCAACGGGCAGCCCCAGGGCAACTTCCTGGTCAACGGTCTCACCGCTCCCGTCCTTATCCCCAAACGAACTGCTTCCTCCCCCACCCGGCACGAATGGTTCGGATACCTCAAGGTCATGGCTCCCGCCACCTGTTTTCTCCACCTTCACGCCCTCTCCTCCATTTCCCTTTCCATTCCCGCCAAGGATCTGGAACTCTCCACGGAGGCCGGATCTTCCGCTCCTCTCTGTCGCCAGATCCAGTTCGAACAGGGATACTACTGGTGCCATATCGTCCACCAACACCAGCCTGCCGCGGAGGACCAACAGGAGTTCTGCATTGCCTTAATGTGCGACAAGGAAGGAGAGCCCGACCTGGATTATTACCTGCTGGCGGAAAACACTCCCGCCGGCAAGGAGGGAGAAACCGTCCTGACTCTGGTCAACCTGTACCAGGAGATGGAAGAAGGAGATTCGTCGAGCAGTTCGGCAGGGGGAGGAGATTCGTTTGAGTTTGACCCCAAGTCAAGCAGCAGCTCCAGTTCCTCTTCCAGCAGTTCCAGCTCTTCCTCCTCCAACAGCTCGTCTTCCAGCTCCCAGCAGAGTTCTTGGGCACCCGAGCTTCCGGATTCTTCTTCCAGTTCGTCTCTATCCAGCAGCTCCAGTTCTTCCTCATCTTCTTCCAGCAGCTGGTCGTCTTCCAGTTTCCACAGCAGTTCCTTGGTGCCCGAGACTCCAACTTCCTCCAGCAGCGCTCCGTCTTCCAGCTCTTCCTCGAGCAGTTCCAGCAGTTCTTCTTCCAGTTCGTCGTCCTCCAGCAGTTCCAGTTCTTCGTCCTCAAGTTCCTTGAGTAGCTCCAGCTCTTCCTCGTCAAGCAGTTCTTCCTGGTCCTCGTCAAGTTCATCGAGTTCTTCCAGCTCCAGTTCTTCTTCCAGTTCGTCGTCCTCCAGCAGTTCCAGTTCTTCGTCCTCAAGTTCCTTGAGTAGCTCCAGCTCTTCCTCGTCAAGCAGTTCTTCCTGGTCCTCGTCAAGTTCATCGAGTTCTTCCAGCTCCAGTTCTTCTTCCAGCAGCAGTTCCAGTTCACTCTCTTCTTCCTCCAGCGAGCCGGAGGAAGGAGGTTGCCCATGTCCCTGTTCCTGTGATTGCGACGAAGACATCGAACAGTCCGATTGCAGCAAGAACACCTCCCATTTCTTCGGCGGCAACCCGGATGGAGCCGACGACTGCGAAGGACTGCTTGAAGTGGGCGAGGGCGATTCCGGAGGCGGAAGTGAAGGAGGTAATCCCACGCTTTCCCGCACCCTTGCCGAACCTTCCGCCCCCTCTTCCATCACCCTGCGCTACAAGCATCCCCTCGAATGGACCGCCTCCTGCAATCCCGAAACCGGACAGATCTCCGTCAAACGACCCACGGGCAGTTCCATCTCCTTCCAGAGTTCTGACGGCCATGCCGAAGCCTCCGTCTCCGGAAGTTCGCGCAAGTTGAACTACAAGGTTCAGAAGCTGAATGCCGACAAGTCTCCCTGCACCAGCGGCTCTCCCGCCTATCTGGACATGGTCCAGAGCAATGGGCGCACCCTGCGCTTCTCGGCAGCCACCGGAAAGGTCGTCTCCATGGTCTCCGCCTCCGGCGTGGAAACCACGGCGGAAGATTATTCCCGTCAGATGAAGGTGAACCGCCATCCTTCCACGGGAGCCATTCAAAGCATCTGGTCCAAGTCCCAGGGACTGCTCCAGGCGGTTGGGGAAGGCAACAGGCTCACCCTGGAATGGTACGATCCCGGCCAGGTGAGCAAGAATGCGCGCGGCTTTGCCGGCACCGGAACTCCCTACAAGACGGTCAGCTATGAATTGAGCTCCGACCAGGGCGTGCAGGTGATGGATATCGCCGAACAGAGGGAAGGGATGCCTGTCTTCCGAACGCAGCGAAGGACGGAGGGCAACAAGGTGACGACCATCCAGGGAGAGGGGGATGAGCGCACCGTGCGAACGGTGGAGAAAAACGTGCTGCCCGGAGGCAAATGGGAAATGATTGAGAGCTTGCGCGGCATCGACGATGAAACGCCTTCTTCCTGCACGCGTACAGTCAAGAAGTACACCGAGGGAGGCTGGTTGACCATCAGCAGCACCCAGGGCTACAACACACCTTTGGCTCAGACTACGCTTTACACCTACAACGACCAGTTCCGGGTGTCCCTGGAGATCAAGCCCGATGGAGGGTACACGCGCTACGAGTACGACGAGCAGGGACGGGTCATCTTGCAAGCCACTCCCTGGGCCGGTGGCGGTGAAAAGGGGACACGCACGACTTACGCCGACTTGCGCTTTAACGACTTCAGGCCAGCCACGGAAACCGAGGTGGTTATTGCCGAGGATGGAGAAGAAACCCAACTTCTCAAGCGCACCTACACGTATGAAGACAGCCCGCAGGCCACCCGGACCACGGTGACGGAAACCGCCCTGGGTTCCGACCAGGTCCATGCGAGCATTTCGGAAACCTATGGTGAAGGAGCCGAATACCCCTACGCCCGGGGGCGCCAGAAGATGATCCAGGGCATCGACGGTGTCCAGACGGTCTACACCTATGAAGCCGCTACCGAATACGGAGCGCTCCACAAGGTAACGGCAACCGTACAGGCCCATGGAACTATTGTTCCCGCGCAAAGCACCAGGAGTGTACACTACCTTGCTGAAAACGGCACCACCACTAGGAAAGAACAATACGTTCACACCGGGAAAGACTGGTCTTTGGTCTCATCGGAGGACTACGAATACGATGCCGAGCGGAAGTTGATCAAAACGACGAGGGGCAACGGCCGCTTCAGCACGACTGAGTGGATGTGCTGTGGGCCGTTGAGGGAAACCGATGAAGACGGCATCACCACCAGCTATGGGTACAACTCGGCCAAGCAGCTGGTGGAAACTATTCGTGCGGCGACGGAACCCACGCCTGAAATGATTACCTCCTACAGCTATGATGCGGCGGGAAGAACCATAGCCACACGACGGGATGTAGGGCCCATGACCACGGTGGAAAGGACGGAGTATGACAATTTGGGAAGAACGATTGCCACGACGGATGTTCTTGGTCGCGTGACTCGGACTGAATACAGCGAAGACGGACTTACCACCACGGTTACCACTCCGGCAGGGGCCACTCTGGTTACCAAAACCTATTACGACGGCACTGTCATTCTGGAGGGAGGAACCGGCCAGCGAGAGATGGAGACCCGGCTGGAGCTGACAGAAGAAGGCATCCTGACCATGACCTTGTCAAAGGGGGTGGTACTATCCCGGACTTTAGAAAACGGCTTTGGACAGACCATCAGGCAGGAACATCCCAATACTCTAGGAGATTTTATCGTCACTCGAAACTTCTACAATGCCAAGGGGCAACCGGTTCGTTCCCATATGGAAGACATGGCCTCTACAGTCACCGTCTACAATGAACTGGGACACGCCGTGAGGCGGACCGTCCAGCTGGACGACCTCCATCCGGATGATCCCTCTAGAAACAGAGTCTCGGAAAACTCCTCCTGTTACCGGCTCCGGGAAGACGGCGTCTACCAGGTGCAGACTTCTACCACCTATAATGCCGACGGACTTCCCCTCACTCAGATCACGGAAAACATGGTTTCACAGCTCAATCCGCTGTTGGAAAACAAATCCATTACCCAGGATATTTACGGACATCAACATGTACAGTGGAGCGAATACACCGACCCGGTCACGCGTACGCAGTTCAGCCGGATTCCGACTTCGGAGATCACGGCGGAATCCCTGGTCATTGATGGTTTTACAGTGAGCCAGACGAACCATGCGGGCATTCATTCCTCGCAGGAACGCTCCTATACCTCTACAGGCATGATTCTGCATCAGACGGATGCCCGGGGCAACGTCACAACGATTGAAACTGACTTAGACGGACGACCAGTCAAAACCACGGATGCAGCCGGCAACGTAACCACCACCAGCTACCTTCCCTGCTGCGATGCTGTGGCTTCCATCACCGATTCCATGGGAGGTACTACTTGCTATTCCTACGACATCCAGGGAAGAAAGATAGCCGAATACGGCACGTCCATCCAGCCGGCCTGTTTCGCCTACGATGAAGCCGATCGTATGGTCTCACTGACCACTTTCAGGGTGGACGAAGGGGACATCACCACTGATCCTTCCGGCTGCGCCGACGGGGACACTACCACCTGGCTCTACGACGAGGCCACGGGAATGGAACTGAAGAAAACCTATGCCGACGGCTCCTGCGTTCTCAGAACCTACGACCAGTTCAACCGTCCGGAAACCGTCACCAAGGCCAGAGGCATTGTCACGACGTACGCCTATGCTCCATTGACAGGAGAACTTGTCTCCGTCTCCCACAGCGACGATACTCCGGGATGGGAGTTCTCCTGCAACCATCTCGGGCAGATGACTTTTATTCGGGACGCCTCCGGCCTCCGGGAACTTTCCCATGACAGTTACGGCAGAATGGTTCGGGACACTTCCTTTGGAACGGTAGAAAGCAGCCTTCAGGAAGAATTCGACACGTTCGGACGTTCCGCTGGCTACCGCCTCATGACCGGAACCCGCACGGTGCAGCACTCCCATCTTGACTACGATCGGAAAGGTGGCATGATTGGGATGAATCTGGATGGTTTGGCCTCTTCCTTCACTTGGGAATACGATGAAACCAGCGGCTTCCTCAATCGGCTCACCTACCCCAACGGCATGGTTCGCAGAAACATCTACCATCCCAAGCTCAACCTCGTGGCTTCCATTGGCTATGAGAAACAGGGAAATGGAGGCATGGCCGCCGGTCATGAATACCAGTATGATGCCCTGACGCGTCCAGTTCAACGCCGGGACTCCTGGGATGCCGCCCTTCCTGCCACAGTAAGAGATTTTACTTACAACAGCCGCAGTGAATTGACTGGAGATCAACTCAGGGAGAGAGGCAGCTACAGCTACCGGTACGACAACATCGGCAACCGCAAGACTGCACGGGAACTGGAGGAAGAAGTATCCTACAATGCCGACTGTCTTAACCAGTACACGGACATTACCAGAAATACAGAACCATTCATTCCCACTTACGATGCAGACGGCAATCAGACCAGAATCAAGACTTCTACCGGCATTTGGAAAGTGAGCTATGATGCCAATGACCGCCCTGTAATTTTTACCAGCAAAGACGGACGGACTGTCCTTACCTGCGGCTACGACTACCAGGGAAGACGCTTCAGCAAGAAGATCACCGTCAACGGCTTAACAGCCAGCCATTGCTGGTTCCTCTACCGCGGCTATTTGCAGGTGGCCCAACTGGATTTGATGCGCCCTTCTTACAGACTTGTGAAAACCTATCTGTGGGATCCGACGGAACCGATGGCCTCGCGTATCTTGATGATGACCAACTGGAAGGATAATGGTACGGGAATAAAGGAACATTTTTGCTTCATGCACGATGCTCTGAAGAACGTCACTTCCATCTTCGACTGTAAGCAGACGCGAAGGGCGCGCTATGAATATGCCCCCCTTGGAGCCCTAATCACGGCGCAGGGCGACAGGGCTCAGGAAAACAAGTTCAGGTTTTCCTGCGAGTTCATGGACGACGAGCTTGGCCTGATCTACTACAATTACCGCTACCTGAATCCTACAGACGGCAGGTGGATTAACAGGGATCCTATTGATGAACAGGGGGGAGCAAATTTATATGCATTTTCAAGAAATGCTGTGATAAATAAATTAGACTTATTAGGATTAAAGCCTGCTTTGATGGATGATTATGATAATGCAACAAAATTCTTGAAAAAAGAAGTATCTAAGCATATTTTAGCTGCACTAAGTAAAATTATTAAAAAAGCAAATTTTAAGATGTTAAGTGGCAGGCAAACTGTCGAGCATGGAGGAGCTTTATTTAGAAAAAAAACAGCTAATTCCTATTCATATAAAGTAAGTAATCACGAAGCAGAGAGTAAAACATATCACCGCCAACCAGAAGTAGCTCCAAAAAATTATTGTGAAGTAGCAATTTGGCATTCTCACAATATCGTATTCAAACACGATGGTATAAATGAAAAAACAGGATTCGTTCTAGGCGGAAGGTTGGAAGGCGTATTTGGACCTGGTTCCCTTTCTCCAGAAGATGAACGTACTGGATATGGATTTGTATGGGCTAATGGACATAGAGTTCCTAAAATGGACAATCCTGAAAGTGTCCCTGCATATGTTATTCAAAGTACTCCGAAACCAGCTCGCAAAACTCTCAGACTAAAAACGTTGGATCAAGATATAAAAACACAATTCTCAGAAGAAGATTTCACAGCTATCTTGGTAGCGCGACAGATCGATGACCCTCAATCAAATAAAGAAGCAAATATTGTTATTTTAGATGAACACGGAAAACCTTTACTACCGAAGCCACGTCCTCCGAAACCTGGGAAGACTAGGTACTAATATCTTAATAATATATTTATGTTTAGGTTCTTTTTCGTGGGGGGATGATCACCTGCGAGAGTCTTCTGTAAACTTAGATGATATATTTGTATCTTCTACAGATTCCAGCAGCAAGAGACTTAACGATAGTGATATACAGATTTTTTACTTGGTGAGTGATCCATGTTGGGGAAATTTGGAAAAAGATAAGAACAACTTGTTGGAATCAGAATTGCGGAAAATCTATCCTGAATCAGGCTCTCTCTCATGGCTGGAATTTCCCATATCACCGGATTTGCCCAGTAACCCATATGGCATTAAGACATGGAGGATATGTCGCCAGCAACTCCTGTATCGGCATTATTACCCGTTCACGCATTTCTGGTATGAATACCTAAGTTTAATGCCCTGCTGGATGTACAGTTTGACTGATTATATCAATGCTCCTGAACTGCAAGCCATACAACTATTGCCATGTCTTTTGAAACAGCTTTCAGATACCATGAGTCTATTTCAACATTCACCGAGAAGACTTGGAATGGAGTGGGTAGATATAGGTTCCTTGAATATGCAGGAATACGGAGGAACCCTTTCCATGATCCAATACCAAAATATGCCATGGGTTGCCTTATGTTCATATTTCACCGGCAGAACTGATTTGAAAGACAAATCATGGCTTGTGTGGTGCAGCGAGTATATTAGTCGCGTAGTCAGAAAATATCAGTATTTATATAGACTGATTTATAATACGTCTGAGTTTGCTCATCTTGGGGTATATGAGCAATTATGGATTGCCCATCAATTCAAAGCAAATAATGAATTAAAAAATAAAGATAATAATAATTATTTGGCTGATCAGTTTGATTCGAAGCGGTTATGGAATATATTATTCCCGAAAGATTATCCCGACAGCATCCGGATTTTATTTTTGGATTTCCAATATACAGCTGGGTTGTCAATTCGCGGGAAGTATATTTATTACGCCATGATCAAAAATGATAAAATGCACTTGTTCAATGATTTATTTTTTCACAAGACATTGCCGATTCCAGCAGGTTACGAGCAACTGGAACATCAATATGGGTTGCGTAAATTATCTCAACAAGAGTATTGGGAAATGGCTCTTAGTTTGGATGGTGTCACAAGAGGTCTTATCATTTCAAATGATCTGTTTTCAAAAATGAAAACCTTGTTTTCCCAATTACGTTTTCAACGGAAAAAAGAAATATCGGATTCCGAACTATTTTATATCCGAATGCCCAATGATCTGGAATGGAAAAAAAGTTCATCCATTGTGAATGATGAAAATTTAACCAAATTCCAGGATATGATCATGGATATTGCTCTTATTCTGCATTCGGAGTTTTTACATCAATTTGTGTATCCAGTTATATCGGATGAAAAGCCTGAAGTACAATAGATACTTTAAAGTAAAAGTAATGAAGAAATAATGTCTGTGGATAGAGGCGGTAAACCGCATGTGACAAGATCGGCGTTTTCTTTTACCGGCTCTCCTATCCCAACGCCATGCTTCGCAGTAATATCTACCATTCCAACTCAATCTTGTGACCGCCATCGGCAACGGTCAGGATGGAATGGTCAAACAATGGCCACATACGAATGCCGGTACAACTCCCTGATGACCCGCTGGAAGAATGCAGAAGGTGAGCTTTTATGATAATGACGTATTCTGTTTTTCGCTGGGAATCAATTCCAGTTGGCCCAGGGTGTCGGGGCGACCTTTCAAGGCCATGCGCTTGAGGTGCTTGGCGAAGGCGGGGCGGCGGTGGTATTTGCCGACGACTTCGCCCGTTGTTTTCAGGCGCAGGAGGTACTTGTACGTGGTGACGCGGATGGCGTCCGGTTTGGCGGCGGCGCAGGGGACGGCCCCTATTTCCCGGCAGATTTGTTTCCACCGCGCGCCGTGGGTGCGTTCTCCGTGGCGTGTCCAGGCCAGGGCGTGGGCTATCTCATGCAGAATGGTGTCACGGATTTCATGGGGGGCTTCCAGATTGGCGCGGACAAAGTGGACGGAGAGGGAGATGCTTTTTTCCAGCAGGCGGCATACGCCCAGCCTCCTGCGGGCGCGGTCCCAGCCGAATTTCCAGTCCGGGAGGCCCAGTTCATCCATTTTCAGCCGGGCATAAATTTCAATGTCCCGGAAGCTGTCGCGGTTGCCGGATTGGAGGTTCCCGATGGTCATGCTGCGGAGGAAGCATAGCACGGAACGCGGGGAAGGAAATACGGAGAAGGTCATCATGACGGAGTTGCCGCGGAGGGGTTGGCTTTTTTACGGAACGGCCGTTTTTCTTTGCAGGAACGCGGAAAAAGAAAGCATGCGGAAAGGTTGAAGGGAGGGGCTCCGTAATAGGGAATATCACTATGAGTTCAGCTTCCGGTACCAAGCCGCAGAGGATTGCGGCCATTGACGCCTTGCGAGGGTTTGACATGTTTTTTCTGACCGGAGGCTTGGCGCTGGTCGTGGCCGGCATCAATCTTTTTTATGACCAGAGCCCCGCATGGCTGGTGAAGCACAGCGCGCACGTGAACTGGGAGGGGTTTGCGGCCTGGGACCTGGTGATGCCCCTTTTTCTGTTCATTGTGGGGACAGCCATGCCGTTTTCCTTTTCCAGGCGCATCGGCACGGTACCCATGTGGAAGATTTACCTGAAGGTGGCCAAGCGGGTGGTGGTGCTTTTTTTGCTGGGGATGGTGGTGCAGGGGAACCTGCTAAGTTTTGAACCGTCCAAGATGTCCCTGTACTGCAATACGCTCCAGGCCATCGCCTCCGGCTACTTGATTGCGGCTATTTGCCTTCTTCATCTGTCCATCCGGTGGCAGGTAGTGGTAACAGGGTTGTTGCTGGTTGTGTACTGGCTGGTCATGAAGTTCGTTCCTTTTTCCGACCCCGTAGTGGGTTCCTGCACGGCAGGGATGCTGGAACCGGGACGGAACCTGGCACTGCTGCTGGACAAGTACCTGATGGGGGATTGGCAGGATAAGACGAATTACGCGTGGATTCTGGCCCAGTTCGGCTTTGGGGCCATGACCATGCTCGGGCTGCTGGGCGGCCAGATTCTGAAAGGGGTGCAGGGGCACGGGAAGAAGCTGGCGTGGCTGCTTGGCGCAGGTGCGGGCTGCCTGATTCTGGGATATGTCTGGAGCCTGGATTTTCCTATCATCAAGCATTTGTTCACCAGCTCCATGGTATTGTGGGCGGCGGGATGGTGCTATTTCCTGCTGGCCCTGTTCTACCTGCTGACGGATGTGCTGAAACTGAACTGGCTGACGTTCTTTTTTTCCGTGATCGGGAGCAATGCCATTTTCGTGTACATGTGGGCGGAGCTGTGCCCCCCCACGCGCAATTTCTCCCGGGTGCTGTTCACCGGGTTCAGCGAGTGTTTCGGGGATGCGGACCGGTTTGTCTTTTATTTGTGCAATTACGCCCTGATTTGGGGCGTGCTGTATTACATGTACAAAAACCGGACCTTCATCAAGGTCTAGGCTTGTTTTCAGCCCTCCGTTCATAGTAGGGTCTTCCGCGTGCGGGCTGCGCTGCCGCGTGGAGCGTTTTCCGCGGGGACCGGCATGCCTGCGCCGGGCGTTCGTCATGAGCCGGTCCTTTCTGGAGCCATGGAGATTCCTTTCAACCAACCTCACAAACACGGTCCCGAACTGGATTACATCCGGGACGCCATCCAGCGTGCCCATTTATGCGGGGACGGCTATTATACGAAGAAATGCCATGAGCTGCTCATGGAGCGCACCGGGGCCGGGAAGGCCCTGCTGGTTCATTCCGGAACCGCGGCTTTGGAAATGGCGGCCCTGCTGATCGATTGCCGCCCGGGGGACGAGATTATCATGCCTTCCTATACGTTCGTCTCCACGGCGAACGCGTTTGTTCTGCGCGGCGGCGTTCCGGTGTTCGTGGACATCAGGCCGGATACGCAGAATATTGACGAGACGCTGATTGAAGCGGCCATCACGGACCGCACCCGCGCCATCTGCGTAGTTCATTATGCGGGCGTGGCGTGCGAGATGGATGCGATTATGGAGATTGCCCGGCGGCACCATTTGTACGTGATTGAAGACGCCGCCCAGGGCGTAGGTTCCTGTTACAGGGGGCGCAGACTCGGTTCCATCGGCCATTTGGGGTGCTACAGCTTCCATGAGACCAAGAACGTCATTTCCGGAGAGGGCGGCGCCCTGCTGGTGAATGATCCGGAGCTGATGGAGCGCGCGGAGATTATCCGGGAAAAAGGAACCAACCGGGCCAAGTTTTTCCGCGGCCAGGTAGACAAGTATACCTGGGTGGACGTAGGCTCATCCTACCTGCCCGGAGAGATGACAGCCGCCTATTTGTACGCCCAGCTTGAACACGGGCAGGAGATCAACGGGGAAAGACTGAAGTGGTGGAATATGTACCACCGCGCGCTGGAACCCCTGGAAAAACAGGGCGTCTTGCGGCGTCCGTGCGTTCCGGAACACTGCGCGCACAACGCGCACATGTATTACATCCTGCTCAATTCTCTGGAGGTGCGCACCAGCCTGATTGGCAAACTGGCGGAATGCGGAATCAAGGCCGTGTTCCATTACATCCCCCTGCATTCCTCCCCCGCCGGGGTGAGGTTTGGGCGTTGTGCCGGCCCCATGCCGCATACGGACCGCACCAGTGAAACGCTGCTGAGGCTTCCCCTGTATTATGACCTGGGGGAAGAGGGCTGCCGGGAAGTGCTGCGGGCCGGGTTCGGCCTGGAAGAGTTTGAAGAATGATGAAGATTCACCTGGTCAACGTGTCCGATGTGGACGAGTCCATGCGCATGCAGCTCCGCATATGGCGCAATTCCGACGCGGTCAGCCCTTTTTTTCTGCTGGACCAGGTGACGGAGGACCAGCACCGGGCATGGCTGGAAAGGAATATCCGCGGGGAGGACGCTATTGCCTGCGTGATTTACGCGGACCGGATGCCGCTGGGGCTGGTGTACCTGCCCTGGTTTGACCGGAAGACGCGCCGCGGCGAGATAGGCATTTATCTTTACGACAGGGGATTCAGAGAGCTGCGTCCGGCCTCCACCGCGTATGCCGGGATGATGGAACTGGCTGCAACAGAGCTGGAGCTGGAACGGCTGTACGCCCGGATTCTGGAGAATAACGCCGCTTCCATCCGTTTTCATGAACGCATGGGATTTTCCCATGCCCCGGAAGAGGACAGGGAGTGCGAGAAGAACGGGGAAAGAAAGCGCGTTCTGATGTATGTAAAAACGTTATGACTGATCCACAGGTTCAACTGTCCATTGTGGCTACCGTGTACTGCACGGGTGGCTATCTGGCGGAGTTCTGTTCCCGCAGTTTTGCCGCCGCGCTTGAGGCGGGTTATGACCCCTCCCGCACGGAGGTGGTGCTGGTGAATGACGGCTGCCCTAGGGGAGGGCTGGAACAGGCCCTGAAGGAACGGGAAAAGGACAGCCGGGTGCGCGTGGTGGATTTGTCCCGCAATTTCGGCCACCATCTGGCCATGTACGTGGCCTGCGAGGAAGCCCGCGGAGAGCGCGTGTTCCTGATTGACAGTGATCTGGAGGAAGCCCCCGAATGGCTGGCGGATTTTTCCCGGGAGATGGCCTCCACCGGGGCGGACGTGGTGTACGGCGTGCAGGAGAAGAGAAAGGGCGGCCTGTTTGAAGCCGTTTCCGGAGAGTTGTTTTACACGCTGTTCAACCTGCTTTCCGACCAGCAGATTACCAGGAACATGGTCACGGCGCGGCTGATGAGCGCGCGTTTCCTGCGGGAGATGTTGAAATTCCAGGACCGGGAGCCCTTTTTCTTCGGCCTGTGCGTTTCCGCCGGCTTCCGGCAGGTGCCGTGCACGGTGAAGAAGGCGTCCTCTTCCCCCACCACCTACACCTTCCGCAAGAAGATGGCGCTGGCGATGAATTCCGTGGTTTCCTACAGCGCCAGGCCGCTGGTGTACATTTCCTACTTCGGCCTGGGGGTCACCCTGATTGCCATGCTGTACGTCATCTGGGTGGTTGTGCGCCAGCTTTTGTACAATGTGGCGCCTCCCGGCTGGGCCTCCTCCGTGGCCTCCATCTGGCTGGTCGGCGGTCTGATTCTGATGAGCCTGGGGGTCATCGGCATTTACATTTCCAAGATTTACAAGGAGACCAAGCACAGGCCCGCCGTAGTGGTGGCGCGCCGGTATGAGTGAGTTCCTCCGCTCTTTTTTCTCTCATGATCAACTACCTTATTCTGCACCTGCTGTTCATCGTTTACGCCCTGAATACCGTTCTGGGGCGGATGGCGGCTCCCTATAGCTGGACGGACTGGCACCGGTTCGCCCTGCTGGCCGGCGTGCTGTTCCTGCTGGGCATTTATGCGGCAGGGTGGCAGGTGATGCTGAAAAAGTTCAATCTGGGCGTGGCTTATGCCAACCGTTCCGCCGTGGTCATCTGGGGAATCCTGCTGGCGTGGCTCTGCCTGGGGGAGACCCTTTCCTGGACGCTGGCGGCAGGGGCGGTGTTGATTATCAGCGGCATTATTCTTGTTTCCACGGAGGAGGACGCGCATGAATGAGGAATTCTATATCGGCCTGAACCTGTTTTCCGTTTTCCTGGCCTCCTGCACGCAGGTGATTCTGAAAAAGTCCGCCATGAACGAACGGCTGTCCGGCCTTTCCTATTTCGTGAATCCGGCCACCGTGACGGCGTATTCCATTTTCCTGGGCTGCTGCCTGCTGACGTTTTACTGCCTGTCCCATTTGCCGATGATTACAGTGAATGTGCTGGAATGCTCCGCATACGTGTACATTCTTTTCTTCGACCGGATTTTTTTCGGCAAGCCCATTACCATGCGCAAGGTGGGCGGCAACCTGATGATTATTGCGGGCATTATCATCTGCCTGAACCGCTGAGGCGGCGCCCATGGCCTTTTGGTCCTTCCGGGCTTTGCGCCGGTATCGGCTCTTGACTTTCATTTTCTCCGTTTCTAGTATGCGGGCCCGGGCAGGGAGAACAGCCCGCAAAGTCAGGGAATTTGCTTATGTTGAAACAGGTTTGGAGATGGGTATCGCTTTTTCCGCTGCTCCATCCCGTATGGTTCAACCTGCTGTTGCTGGTTTTGGCCTGGAGCATTGTGGGCGTAGCGTACCAATCCAATGACGATCTGGTGATTGCGTCCGTGCTTGACGGCTGGGGCGACCCCTCCTACGCGGACGCTCACGTCATTTTCGTCAATCCCCTGCTGACCGGACTGCTGCTGAAAGCGGCTCCCGTTCTGGGCGGCCTGTCCGTCTGGCCCGTGTTCCTGGCGCTTGCCACGCTGTCCAGCGGAGCGGCCATTTTCACGATGCTGACGGCGCACGCCCGCAAGGCGCGCAGATATGATTTCAATACGCTGGTCCTGCTGCTGGTGTGGCTTTTAATCATGCCGGGCTTTTATGCCGCCCTGCAATTCAGCCATGCCGCCTTCCTGACGGGGTTCACCGGAGTGCTGGTATGCCTGAAGTACGGTTCCTCCTCCTGGAAGGGACTGTGCACGGGGGGATTCCTGTGCGTGCTGGGCAGCATGATCCGGCTGGACGCCGCCCTGGTGTGCGATGCCTTCTGGGGGGCCATCCTGCTGGCGGGCAGTTTGGACGGGTTTAAACCGTCCCGGGAAAAGATGCGTGCCCGCGGCCGTCTCTGGCTGGCCCTGGCCGGCGTACTGGCAGTCTCCTTCGGTCTGAATGAGTATAACAAGCACGCCCACCGGAATGTGCTGGAGGGCTGTGACGTGGCGGCGTGGAACCAGGCCCGCGCCCTCCTTTCGGACACATGCCCCATCAGGCCGGAGGGCGCCTACCAGTGCGAGGAGTACGGCGTGTTCGCCAACGATATCAAGATGGTCCGGGTGTTCACCAATTGCGATATGGACGCTTTCAACACGGATTATCTGGAAAGGCTTCTGCTGGCGCGGGACGGGGGCGAGTTCTGGCCCAGGGCCTGGGTCCGCGGGGAGAAGGCCCTTCATCTGTTTTCCTGGGATTCCGTCATGGACCTTCTGCCGTGCTGGATTTTATTCGGTCTGGCCTGCCGCGTGTCTTTCCGGCGGGGGGATTCCCCGGCTCTGGTGTTCTGCGTGGGCGCCCTGCTGGTGCTGATTCTGCTGTACATGTCCAGCATAGACCGCCTGTATTTCCGCGTGGTGTATCCCACGTTCCTGATTGCCGGGCTGTGTCTGCTGTGGTCGGATAAATACCGCCCCATTCGTTTCAAATGGACCGGAAAGGGCGCCCTGACAGGCGGCGTGCCCATGTTCTGCGCGTTCGCCGTTTCTTTGTCACAGGCGTGCGCCGCCGTGTGGGAGGCCAATCTGGAGTCTTTTTCCCCGGATGCCGGCCGCCTGCTGTGCGAACGGGTGGACCGTGAACCGGATTCCCTGTTCTGCGTCCAGATGTCCGGCGGCACCATTGACGACCTGGCTCCGGGACAGTCCGTTTTCCGCAAGGCATGGAGCTGTTCCCGGAAGAATGTCGTGACGCTGGGCGGCTGGAATTTTCCGTTGAAGCCCGTGCAGCGGAAGCTGAAGGAGATGGGCTGGGAGGGGCAGTCCTCCCTGAACCTGTGCAGGGACAACGTATATATTGTCTGCCTGACTCCGCAGGGGGACGTTTCCGACATGGACAGCAAGTTCATGGGGATGCTCAGCCGCCATATATGGGAGCGGCACGGCGTACGCACGGCCTGGCATCTGGATGAGAATATTGAGGGCGTGCGCATTTACCGCCTGCGCAAGACATGGTTCCAGCCCGGGAAGCAGGAACTGCCTCCGTCCCGGTGATGCGCCGCGCCGGAAAGTAAAATCCCCCGATGCACGCTGCGCACCGGGGGATGAAAGGGAAATTGGAGCTGTCGACGGTTGTTAAAAGCGCGGGCCGCCGCCGGGCATGCGCCTGTTTGTGCGCTCTTCACGGAGTTTTGCCTGTTCCGCCGGGGTAAGAAGCAGGAATTCCAGGTCGCGGATGGCGCGCTGTTTTTCAGCGGGATCCTTGATGCCGGAAATCAGGCTTTTCATTTTTTCAAGGGCGGCCACCTGGTCGCCGAGCTCAAAGCATGCCTTTTCCCGTTCCCACTGCCTTTTGACCAGGAAGCTGGCTTTTTCCACTTCCGCCGTTTTTTTGTCGCTGGCGGAATTATTTTGCAGCAGGGTCGCTTCCAGTCCGATGCGTTTGTTCCAGAGTTTCCGGAAGTTTTCCACATCCTTTTTTTCCTTGTAGGGAGCCAGCAGCACACGGTCGAAGATGGTGTTGAGGTCCATCAGGTTGTCCGGCAGGGTATCCGAACGGTAGTCGCTGATGTTCAGGTAGGAGCGGATTACTTCACTGGCTCCGCCCACCATGGGGAGCTGTTCGCCCACATCCTTGGCGTTGGCGGCCACTTCATCCAGCATGGACAAGACGCTGGAGGAAACGTTGAGTTCGCGCTCGTTCTTCTCGGCATCCGCCTTTCTCAGGCACAGCAACATCCATTTGCACTGGATTTGAAGGGCTTTTTTGAAGCCTGGGGCCACGTTGTTCCCCGTATTCTGCTTGCGCCAGTTGGAAAAGGCGGTGCTGGGGCTGTCCGGCTTGCTGCTGTTGCCGTTGCTGCCTCCTCTTCCTCCGGAGCCCGGCATGCGCATCATCCGGAATCCTCCCCCTCCGCCCCGGTTCAGCATGCGGGACATCATGCTGGTCGGGTTCAGAAAGCGGTCTTTCATGGCGTCTACATAAAGTTTCATGGCGGCGTTTTCCGTGCTGGTGGCCGCGGTGAGGGCGGTCACAGCCTTCTGGATACGGGCGGAGCTGGTGTTCAGGTAGCCGGATTTGACTTCCTTAAGCCACTCGGTGGCTTCCTTCCTTGCGGAATCGGTAAGCATTTCCTGAGCCTGGCAGAAACCGGAGCCCAGGATGAGAAGCATCAGCGCGGAAAGCGCCGGACGTTTGCGGAGCGGGGTGAAGTGTATCATGACGGTATGAGGTTACAGGGTATTTTTACAAACCCCTCCCCTGAAGAAAAGTTGCAGCTTTTCTTCAAAAAAAGAACAGCACATATTGTTACGGAGGAAAAATGTTTACCCCAGCACCTTGCGGACGCAGGCGGAGCAGACGGCTACGGCCTCCTCCATTTCCTCCGGGGAAATGATGAGGGGCGGGTTGAAGTACAGGACGTCTCCCAGCGGCCGAAGCAGCAGACCCTGTTTAAGCGCTTCCTTGTAAATCTGGTATCCCAGCCGCCGTTCGGACGGGAAGCTCTTCTTGGTTTCCCTGTCCTCCACCAGTTCAATGGCGTTCACCAGGCCCAGGCTGCGGATTTCCCCCACGTGCGGATGGTCCCCCAGCGCATCGGCGATCATCTGGTGGAAGAGGGGGGCCTTTTCCTGCGCCCGGGAAATAATTTGTTCCTCGTCCAGAATCTTCAGCACCGCCAGGGCGGCGGAACAGCCCAGGGGGTTGCCGGAATAGGTATGGCTGTGCATGAAAGCCTTTCCTTCCCGGTAGTCCGCATAAAAGGCATCGTAAATTTTCTGCGTGGTGATGGTGATGGACATGGGCATGTAGCCGCCCGTGAGCCCTTTGGAGACGCACATGATATCCGGGGAGATGCCGGCCTGGTCGCAGGCGAACATGCTGCCCGTGCGGCCGAAGCCGGTGGCGATTTCATCCGCAATGAGGTGCACGTTATAGGCGTCGCACAGGGCGCGCAGCTTCGCCAGGTAGGCGGGGGGATACATCCGCATGCCTGCAGAACCCTGGAGCAGGGGTTCCACCAGCAGGGCGGCGCATTCATCCCCATGGCGTTCAAAAGCCTCCTGCGCCGCGTCAATGCATTCCGCCTGGCAGCAACCGCGTTTTTTTCCCCTGGGGCAGCGGTAGCAGTCCGGAGCGGGTATACGCACGATGTCCAGCAGCAGGGGCTTGTAGAGTTCCGAGTAAAGGTCCAGGCCGCCTGCGGAGAGGGCTCCCAGGGTTTCTCCGTGATAGCCGTCACTCAGGGACATGAAGCGCACTTTCTGGCGGTTTCCGGTCTGGTAGTGGTACTGGAAACTCATTTTCATGGCGGATTCGATGGACGCCGAACCGTTGTCGGAAAAATTGAACTTGCAGAGTCCCTGCGGGATTTTTTTCATCAGCTCCTCGCACAGGGTGATGGCCGGCTTGTGCGAGAAGTTGGCGAAGATGACGTGCTCCAGAGAATCAAGCTGGTTCTTGATGGCCTGGTTGATTTTAGGGTGGGAGTGCCCGAGCAGGTTGCACCACCAGGAGCTGACCACGTCCAGATAGCGCTTCCCGTCCACGTCGTACAGATTGATTCCCTGCCCGCGTTCGATCACGATGGGGGGCAGCGTTTCATAGTCTTTCATCTGGGAACAGGGGTGCCAGATGTATTCCAGATCTTTTTTTGACCAGTCGGAGTGATTCATGGGGAAAGGAGCGGGAAAACGGGACAGTCCTTATTTCATGCGGACTTCATAGCCCAGCTCCGCCAGCATGTCCAGGTCTTCCCGGATGGTGACGCCGGAGGTGGTGAGCATGTCCCCGGAGATGGCGGCATTCGCCCCGGACATGAAGATTTTCCTGCCGTGGTCCTTCATGGTGTTCCTTCCGGCGGCGATGCGGACGAAGCCGTCCGGCATGATGAAGCGCACCAGCGCCACGATGCGGAGCTGGTCTTCCTCCCCAAGCGGGGTCATGTTCGCGTACGGCGTACCGGGGATGGGCGTCAGGAAGTTGATGGGCGCGGACTTGATGCCCAGTGCGGCGATGTCCATGTACATATCTATCCGGTCCTCCAGGGTTTCCCCCAGCCCCATGATGCCGCCGCTGCACACTTCCAGCCCGGCTTCCATGGCCCACTTGATGGTTTGCAGCTTGTCGTCGTACGTGTGCGTGGTGCAGACGTTCGGGAAGTTGCGGCGGGAGGTTTCCAGGTTGTTGTGGTAACGGGAGACGCCCGCGGCCTTCAATTGTTCGCAGTGCTTTTTGGAGATGAGGCCGTGGGAGGCGCAGAGGGAGATGCTGCAGCGTTCGGCGATGTGCCTGTAGCTGGCGCAGAGCCGGTCCACGTCCGCATCCGTCAGCCTCTTGCCGGAGGTGACGATGGAATAGCGCAGGATGCCCCGTTCGTCATTGTACCTGGCGCCCGCCAGCAGGGCTTCATCACTTAAGAGGGGGTATTCCTCCACCGCGGTGGAGTAATGGGCGGACTGGGCGCAGTACTTGCAGTTTTCCGAACATTTGCCGCTGCGCCCGTTGATGATGGTGCAGAGGTCGAAGACGTTTCCGCAGAAGTGCTCCCGGATGGCGTTGGCCGCCTGGCACAGCTCCTCCAGCGGTTCCCGGCTGAGGGCTATCAGTTCTTCTCTGGTGCAGGAACCGCCCTGGAGCACCCTGGAGAGGAGGGAAGAGGTCAGACTCATGCGTCAAAGACTACCCCCGGCGCGGTTCACGTCAAGGGCAGAATGCCGGGGGTTACGTATCGTGGGGAATCCTTCCCTTTTTCCTTATTTGGTCGGCTGTTCCGGGGCCTTGTAGCGCAGGGCCTGGAATCCGGGCGCGGGCTTGTATTCCTTGTCCAGGATGGCGATGGCCCTGTCAATAAGGTCACGGTTTTCCGCGGCGATGTCGTTTTTCTCCGCGGGGTCTTTTACGATATCGTACACTTCCCGGTTGCCGGGTTTTTTGCCAGGGAACAGGTTGCGGCGGATGACTTTCTTTGCGTCAAAGCGCACGGCCACCTGGCCTCCGTAGCCGCCTCCCGCCCAAACCACGGCTTTCCTGTCTTTCAGGGCGGATTTTTTACCCAGCAGGATGGGAGAGAGGTCTATCTTAATGGGGGGAGGAAGGCCGTTTTTTTACATGCCGCCAGAGACAGGCGGCAAAAATCAGGAGAAGGGTGGCGAGGATGATGCAGTAATAGGTGTTCTGGCGGTGGTCCCTGTATTGGAGGAGGACATGCGCGGGCGTGTCGGAAACGGGAAGGGGAACGATGATGCCGTAGTTTTCCGAGCATTCCACGGGAACGGGCTTCCCTCCGTTGATGCGTGCCGTCCAGCCTTCGGAATAGCTTTCCAGAATATCCAGTGAGGAGGCCCCCGGCGGGACGGTGAAGTCCATTTTATTGTACGTGAGCCAGTTGGGGTGCACGACGGCGCTTTCTTCCGTGGCAGGGCCATTTGCAAAGTATCTGCCCCTGTAATGCGGGTTGGCAAAGAGGACGTACCGGGAAGTGTTTTCCACCAGGTTCCAGCCTTTGGTTTCCGGGAGCTGCTGGCGCGGGTTGACGAGAAGGTGGGAAATGCCTGCCTTGGCGGCGGCTTCCGGATGGGTCAGGATGTCCTGAAGGGCATGGAGACGTTTGGGCCTGACGGTTTCATAGCCTTCCGCCTGTTTGATGCCGAAGCTGGAAAGGTGGTTGTCGTGGAAATAGTCCTTGTCCCTGTGTGAAGTGTAGCACAGGACGGAACCGTCCCCCACCTGCTGTTTCAGGCGCGGCAGCCATTCGGGTTCCCTGTACAGGCCTGCGGATTCGGGCTTGTCCGCATAGTGGACCCAGGTGGCCTGAACGAGAAGCTGTTCCCCCAGGGAGCACAGAATGACCGCGGAGGCCAGCAGCAGCTTGTGCCGTGCGCGGACATGGATGCGGGAGGCGGCCCACAGGCCTCCCCACAGCAGTGCAAGCAGGGCCAGCGTGCGGGGATACCAGATGCACGTTTGTTCCAGCAGGCGTTCCGTCCTCAGCATGTACCAGGCTTCCCTGCCCGTTTCAGCGGGTGAGAGGCGGGAAACAAGGTTTCTCTGGAGGGTGGAGAGAATGTCCTGGTGGAAGATTTGAATCAGGATGGAGCACAGAAGCCATCCCAGCGTCAGGATGCCCAGCGCGATGAAGATTTTCTTCCAGACCGTTCTTGCGGGTTCCTGAGTAAAGGCATGGAGCTGCCACGCGGCCAGCCAGGAGGCGCCCAGGGCATAGACCGTGGTGGAACGGGAATAAAAATAGGTGATGAGGGGGGTGAAGGCCAGAATCAGGCTGATGACCATCAGGAATTTTGCCGTCAGGGGGGCTTTTCTGTTAAAGAGGCCCAGCACGGCAAGGACGAAGATGACGCCTCCGGTGAATTTCAGGTCAAACAGGTCCTGGCCCATGAGTTTGAACAGGTCAATCGTTTCCGGAACGCCCAGGAGCGTGGGGAACAGGACGGTGACCAGGGAGGGAAGATGAGTGATTCCGGTCAGGAAGGGAATGGGCCTGCAACCTTCCATCAGGGGTGGAATGGTCTGGGCCAGCACGTCTATGGAGAGAAGGCCCCCGGCGATGCCGGACACCAGGTAGGGCAGGGAGACGCGCCAGAGGGTTTTAAACTTCCAGCGTGAGGGGGACGTCCACCAGTCCGCCAGCCAAACGCACCCCGTGAGCAGTACGATGAACAGGCACGCCTGAAGGTGGCCGCCCCGGAACCCGAGGGCGATGAAGAGGATGGAAGGAAGGTCGATGATTCTTTTTTCCCTGTTGCGCATCAGCGCCCATAATATCCACGGGGCCCAGCACATGGTTCCCAGCACCCACCGGTGGTAAATCCACAGGACGAATTGGGAGTAGAAGCCGTAGCCTATCGCCCCCAGCAGGCAGTAGGGAGCCGGAACCTGGCGGCTCCGCAGGAAGACGATCATGCCCAGCCCCGCAAGGAAGAATTGCAGGATGATGCCCGTGTCCCAGGCCGTCCAGAAGGGCAGGAAGAAGTAGAGGACGTGGTGCCAGTCACCGGGGCACAGCATCGTGTTTTCCGCAATGGCCGTTCCGTTGTGGGTGTACGGATTCCAGCCCATGTAACCGTCCTGCCGGAAGCTTTGCGCTACGGAGTAGTTGTAGGGCAGGTATTGGGAGATGGCGTCCACGGTAAAGTGGTTGTGGACGTTTTCCATGGGCTGCGTGGCATACGGGGAGATGAGGCAGTCCATGATGTCCATGGGCGCCAGCACTTTGCCCCCGAAGATGGCCGGGGCAAAGCAGGCCCCAACGAGGACGGCCCAGAGGAGGCAGCAGAGCCAGAAAGAGCGCCGGGAGAGGGAGTCAGTGTTTTTCATGCTTAAGATTGCGTTCCTCCCAATGCATGAGGGAGAGGACATGGTCGTACCGCTGGGCGGACCGGAGGCCGTGAAGTATGAAGGCGATGGTCAGCGCGAGGGCCGATACGGTGAAAAGGCCCATGGACAGGACGGCCAGCGGAAGGTGGAAGACATAGTCGTACCGGAAGTAGTCCAGAACGGCAGGGATGCCGGCCAGAATGGCGAGGATGAGCAGAACCGCGCTGATGATGGAGAAGAAGAACAGGGGGCGGTGGTTCATCAGGACGGCGAAGATGGTTTTGATGACCTTCACCCCGTCAGATACGGTAGAGAGCTTGGATACGGAGCCTTCCGGGCGGTCCATGTAATTAGTGGGGATTTCCACGACGGAATAGCCGTTGTCCAGGGCGTGGATGCTGATTTCCGTTTCCAGTTCAAAGCCCGTGGAGAGAATGGGGAAGTTTTTGACGAACCGCTTGGAAAAGACGCGGTAGCCCGTCAGGATGTCATGCAGGTTGCCCTGGAACAGTTTGTTGATGAGCATGCGGACGGCCTTGTTTCCCGTATTATGCATGGGGCGCTTGTTTTCCCGGCTGTAAATGCCGGCGTCATGGCGGTCTCCGCATACCATGTCCGCATCTCCCTGGAGAACCGGTTCCAGCAGGCGGGGGAGGTCGGCGGCGGGATAGGTCAGGTCTGCATCCACCATTACGTAAACGTCCGCATCTATTTCCCGGAACGCCTTTTTAATGGCCATGGCCTTACCCTTCCGTTTTTCTTGAAGCAGCGTGCCGGAACAGCCTAATTCTTCATAAGTTTTCCTGGCTATTTCCGCAGTTTTATCGGAAGAATTATTATCAACTACATAAATGGCCGCTTCCGGGCAGTGGGAATGAAAATCTTGCATCACTTCCCGAATGGTCAATTCTTCATTGTAGGCGGGGATAATGATGGCGATGGAAATCATGTGATGACCTTTTGAAAATTGAGTATCTTGCCAGAGATTACGGATTGCGAATTCGAAGTCAACATGTTTTTCTGAAACCGAATTAGTTAATAGAAAAGACCGGTTGTTGGAAAAGAAATTTTTCTTTAATTTGAAGGTGTGGATTCCTGATAAAATTCTGCCTTGCAAAAGATTTCAGGTTTGCATCAACCGCCGTTCTTTTGGCCGGATTCGCAATCCGCTGGTTTTTCCATTATGAATGAAGATGGTCCCTGTCAATCGCGGGACCGTTTCTCCGGGAGAATGCCTCTCGGCAATTAAAACCGTGCTTCATTCCGGAGGCTTTTATCAAGGAAGCGAAAGGAGGAGGAAAGGGCAAGCCGCATTTTTCTCCGTTTTCCCTCCGCAGGCGAAGGAAAAGGAAAGGGACACGGTTTCCCCCGGATGAAGAACGGTTCAGGAGAGGACGATTTCCTCTACAGCGGCGCGGAGGGTTTCATCACTGAATTGGTCCAGCGCATGTTTCAGAAAGCCCTGGGCGATCATCCTGCGCGCCGTGTGCTCCGGAATGCCGCGTGAAAGCAGGTAGAAGATTTCTTCCGGAGAGATGGAGGAGGTGGCGGAACCGTGCGAGCACTGCACCCTGTCCGCCAGGATTTCCAGGCCGGGAATGGAGTTTGCTTCCGCCCGGGGGCTGAGGATGAGGTTGCGGTTGCTCTGGTAGGCGCTGGTATCGTGAGCACCTTCCGCCACCAGGATCATGCCGCTGAAAATGCTGCTGGCCTCGTCATCCAGCACATTGACGTAAAGCAGGTTGCTGGAGGCTCCGCGATAGAGGTGCTTTTGGTAGGTTCTCTGGTCCAGCTCCTTGTTTTCCTTCAGGTGGCTGGCGGAAAGCAGGCGTACGTTGGCGCTGTCTCCGTTCAGGAGGCAGACCGTCTCCTGCCTGGCCCATGCCGCGCCGGGATGGCTGACGAGGTGCTCCATTTCCGCGGAATCGTCCGCCATAATGTGGCAGAGCTCCACGGCCCGGGAACGGCTGTTGAGCTCCTGGACCAAAGCGTATTTGACGGAGGAAGCGGAGGAAAGATGGTGCTGCTGGAGCGCTCCGCAGAATTGGCTGCCGTGGTCCGCGCTGACGTGGTGTTCCAGGATGTGCAGGCGGCTTCCGGTCTCCGCAATGACCAGCGTGGCGGGGAAGACGGCCACGTTGTCCCCGGAGATGAAGTGGAAGATTTCCAGGGGGCAGGAGATTTCCCGGTCCGCCATGATGACCAGACCGTTGTGCTGGAGAGCCGTGTTCAGGGCGGCCAGTTTTTCGGAACCGAGCGTTTCCGGCGCTGTTTCCAGGTGTTTCCGGGCCGCGTCCGGGTATTGGAGCACAAAGTCTTCCAGATCCATCACGGCGAGGCCTTCCGGCAGTTCTTCCGGGATGGAGACGGGGAGGCCGTTGGCGTAAACGATGCGGATGGCGTCTGGCATGGAGGCATGCTCCCTGATGATGGAGGCCAGGGCTTCCGGTGCCACGGGAGGGGCGGCTTCAAAGTTTTCCAGGGATTCGTTGCCGGGAGTTCCGAAACGCCAGGATTCCATGCGGCGGGAGGGTTCCGGAAGCTGGCCCGCCTGTTCCAGGGCCTGGCGGTGCCTGGCTTCAAACCATGCGGGAAGGAAGCCTGCGGGGAATTGTTCTTCGTTGAGCAAGTGGTTCATCATTTCCCTCCTTATCCGATGCTGTCTTCCATTTCCAGGTCAATGAGCCTGCGCAGTTCCACGGAATATTCCATGGGGAATTCCTGAACGAGGTCGTTAATGAATCCGTTGACGGCCAGGGACATGGCCGCCGCCTTCGGGATGCCCCGCTGCTGCATGTAAAAGAGCATTTCTTCAGAGACCTGGGAGACGGAAGCTTCATGCTGCACCGTGTTCCTGTCCCCCTTCACCGTGATGGCGGGGTAGGTGTCCGTGCGGCTGTTGGCCGCCAGCAGGAGGGCGTCGCATTCCGTGTTGTTCTTGCAGCCCTTGAGGCCTTTGCCCATGACCACCTGGCCCCGGTAGCTGGCGCGCCCTTCACCGATGCTGATGGATTTGGAAACGATGTTGGACGTGGTGTCGTCCGCCGCGTGGATCATTTTGGCACCCGTGTCCTGATGCTGGCCCGTATTCGCCAGGGCGATGGAGATGACTTCCCCGCGTGCACGCCTGCCCTTGAGCACCACAGCCGGGTATTTCATGGTGAGTCCGGAGCCTATGTTGCAGTCTATCCAGCGGATTTCCGCGTCTTCCATGGCCAGTCCGCGCTTGGTGACCATGTTGAAGACGTTGGAGGACCAGTTCTGCACAGTGACGTACTGGATTTTCGCTCCTTTGAGGGCCACCAGCTCCACGACGGCGGAGTGGAGGGTGGTGGTTTCAAACTGGGGGGCCGTGCACCCTTCCATGTACATGAGCTCCGCCCCTTCATCTGCAATGATGAGGGTGCGTTCAAACTGCCCGAAGTTTTCCGAATTGATGCGGAAGTACGCCTGGAGCGGGTGCTTGAGCTTCACGCCCTTGGGCACGTAAATGAAGGAACCGCCGGAAAATACCGCGCTGTTCAGGGCGGAGAATTTGTTGTCTCCCGTGGGGATGACTTTGCCGAACCAGGGGCGGAAGACGTCTTCATGGTATTTCAGGCCTTCCGTGGAGTTGACGAAGATGACGCCCTGGCTGCGGAGTTCCTCCTTCATGTTGGAGTAGGCGGACTCGGAGTCATACTGGGCTTCCACGCCCGCCAGGAACTGGCGTTCCTGTTCAGGGACGCCCAGGCGTTCAAAGGTGCGCTTTACGTCTTCCGGCACGTCGTCCCAGCTTCGCTTGGGCCGTTCGCCGTCGGAAAGATAGTAGCGGATCTGGGAGAAGTCTATTTTTTCAATGTCCGGGGACGCCCAGTGGGTGGGCATGGGCTTGCTTTCAAAGACGGCAAGCGCATTTTTGCGGAACTGGCGCACCCATTCCGGATCGTCCTTGACGTCGCAGATGTAGTCGATGGTGGCCTCCGTCAGGCCGTAGCCGGCGTTGAATTTATGGCGTTCCGGGAAGGAGAAGTTCCCCTTGCTCCGGTCGAAGTCAAACAGGTTCTGTTTGTTCCCGTCCTCTGACATGTCAGGTGTGTCGCTCATGATTGACTGCCGGATTGGCGGCGTTACGCCTTTTCCGCTCCTTCCGCCTCTTTCAGGAATTCATATCCCCTGCTTTCCAGTTCGTCCACCAGCTCTCCGCCGCCGGTACGGACAATCCGTCCGTCGGCCAGCACGTGAACCACGTCCGGCTTGATGTAATCCAGCAGGCGCTTGTAGTGGGTGATGACGAGGAAGCTGCGGAAGGGGGAGCGCATGGAGTTGACTCCTTCCGAAACGATGCGGAGGGCGTCTATGTCCAGGCCGGAGTCCGTTTCGTCCAGAATGGCGTAAAGGGGATCCAGAAGAAGCATCTGCAGCACTTCATTGCGCTTCTTTTCACCGCCGGAAAAGCCTTCGTTGACGGCGCGGGCGGTGAATTTGCGGGACATGCCGAGCTGGTCCATTTTTGCATACAGCGTCTTGTAGAAGGTAACCGCATCCAGTTCCTCCCCCTGGGGCATGCGGGCCTGCATGGCGGCGCGCAGGAAGTTGGCGTTGGACACGCCGGGAACTTCCATGGGATACTGGAACGCCAGGAAGAGGCCCGCGCGGCTGCGCTCGTCAATGCTCATGTCCAGCAGGTTCTGTCCGTCCAGCCAGACTTCCCCTTCCGTCACCTCATAGTCCGGGTGGCCGCAGAGGACTTTGGAGAGGGTGCTTTTTCCGGAACCGTTGGGTCCCATGATCGCGTGCACTTCTCCCTTGGGAATTTCAAGATTGATGCCTTTAAGTATTTCCGTGCCTTGCACTTTGGCGTGCAAATTTTTAATGACCAGACTCATGATGATGAAAGGGATTTAGCCCTGCGGCGTGATGATGGAGCCCCTGAGGGTGATCTGGGCTTCTTCTATGCACACGTCGTCGGGCAGGTTGATGAATTCCTTCAGATCCACGCCCTCCTTGATGGTGATGTCGTAAATGCAGCCGGTCCGGGTGTCCTGGAAGTGCCCATGATCAACGAGATTGGGACAGAAGCGGGAAGAGCTGCGTTCAAAGTTGACCTGATTGACCAGGCCGTGATTCACCAGGGCTTCCAGGCAGTTGTAAACGGTGGCCAGGGAGATGCTGGGGAGCTTTTTGCGCACCCGCTGGTAAACTTCATTCGCGGTGGGATGGTCTCTCTGTTCCAGGAGAACCTGGTAGACTTCCTGTCGCTGCTTGGTGAGTCTCAAACCGGAAATAACCGGGAGGGTAGAGGCGGTGCGGGCGGCTTGTTTGGAATCTGTTTTGGGATTCATATCTTATTTTTCATGCTCTGCGTGGATAGTGGGGGAGGGTCAATTGTTTTGCAAGAACAATTCCTGTTATTTATTCGGGCGCGGGGAGGGGTAAAAAAGGGGCGGTCATCCCTGTGGATGGCCGCCCCTGCAGGGAGATAGAGTTATCTGTAATTTAGTTGGCAGCCTCGGAGCTTTCCGGGGCCACATTGACGCGGCGGCCTTCGCGGTCAAAGAACACGCGGCCGTCCACGAGGGAGAAAATGGTGTAGTCACGGCCCATGCCCACGCCCTTGCCGGGGTGCCACTTGGTGCCGCGCTGGCGGATGATGATGTTGCCCGCGATCACTTCCTGCCCGCCGAATTTTTTAACGCCGAGGCGCTTGCTGCGGGAGTCGCGACCGTTCTTGACAGAACCTTGACCTTTCTTGTGAGCCATAAGATTAGGATAAAATTAAGGGTTGAAATTAGGCGTTGATACCGGTGATTTCCAGCTTCGTCATGGCGCGGCGGGAACCTTTTTTCTTGTGGAAGCCCTTGCGGCGCTTGAATTTGAAGGCGATGATCTTCTTGTCGCGGAACTGGCTGACGACCTTGGCGGAGACCGTAGCTCCTGCCACCGTCGGGGTGCCGAGGGTCACGTTTCCGTCATTTTCCACCATAAGCACCTGATCGAAGCTTGCTTCAGCACCCTCTTCAAGGGTATTGATGCACTCAACGTCGATCACGTCGCCCGCCTGAACGCGGTACTGCTTGCCACCTGTTTTGAAAATTGCGTATGCCATTGCTATCACTGTTAAGGTTCACCCGCGGATGCGGGAGCCGCAATAAACCATATCACCTTCTTTTAGACAAGCAAAATTTCATGAAAAAATGAACGAATGGTATAAAATTTTTAAAAACGGCCCCGTTTTAACTCATTCTCCGGAGGAAATGAGGGAGCTGGGATGGCAAATAGGTAAAATTTTAATGCCCGGTGAAGTGTTGGGCGTGGTGGGGGAGCTGGGCGCCGGAAAGACGCACCTGACTCAAGGGATTATGGAAGGGCTGGGGAGTTCCGATGCGGCGGCCAGCCCGACGTTTTCCCTGGTGCACGAGCATGCGGACGGGCGCCTGCGGGCGTGCCATTTTGATTTTTACCGGCTGAAGGATGAGTCCGAATTGCTCGGCATAGGCTGGGACGAGTATCTGGACGGGGACGCGGTGCTCATTGTGGAATGGGCCAACCTGTTTCCGGACGCGCTGCCGGAGGGAACTTCCTGGCTGCTGCTGGAGCACGAGGGGGAATGCCTGCGCCGGGTGTCTCTGGCCCCTGTGGAATGAAGCGGTTCAGTAGCTGATGCTCCTGGAGAACGCCTTGTCAAAGCCGGGGCTGAGCCAGATGGTGTTATGCATGGCGCCGGGGAATTCCTGGTAGTTGACCGGCGTGGAGAAGCAGTCCCGGAGCCGTTTGGCGTGGTCAGGCGGGATGACTTCGTCCGATCCCGCCGCCAGGATGCTGACGGGGCAGGCTACTTTGGGCGCTGCCAGGTCCGACCGGAAGTGGTCCGGCAGGAGAAGCTTGACGGGAAGGTAGGGGAAGAGGCCGCGGGCGGTTTCCAGAAGACTGTCAAAGGGAACCAGCAGGACCAGCTTTTTCACGTTCCTGACGGAGGCTATCTGCGTGGCGACTCCGGAGCCGAGGCTTTGCCCGACCAGGATGACGTCGTCCGGCGTTCTTCCGGTTTCCTTCAGCACGGAGTCGAGAATCGCCAGGGAATCCCCCATGATGTTCTGCTCCGTGGGCGTGCCGGTGCTGAGACCGTATCCCCGGTAGTTGACCAGGAGCTTGGCATGGGGGAACCGATCCAGGTAGGGAAGCATCATGGAGATGTCCATGGCATTCCCTCCATAATACACCAGCAGGGGCTGTCCCTTCTTTTCAATAAGCCAGCCGCTGAGCTGGGCCCCGTTATGGTGGAAAGTGCGCCGGTGGGGCTCCCAGGCGGCGCGTTTTTCCAGATACACGGTTTTGTCCTTGGGCTGGGGCGGCAGGTACACCAGGGAACGGACGGAACACTGGACGCACGCCAGGGCCAGCGCTCCGGCCAGCAGGGCGCTCAGGATTTTCCATTTTCCCGGTTTCAGCATCCGCATGAGGTTCATTGTCCAGAATTTTCCGTGGTCATGGTCCCGGCCGTGCCGGTGCGGGGTAGGGCTGTCCCCCGTTCCTGGCAGCTCCAGCCGGTCAGGGAGGACGTTTTGCCTTCCGCGTCCAGGCGGCACACCCCGCTGAGGAGTATTTCCCGGGAGGAGGTCTTAAAGTGCAGGACGGCGGGTGATGTTCCCTGCCGGTACGTAACCGTTGCCGTTTCCGGAAGAGCCCCGTTGATTCCCAGGGTGCCTCTGCCGTCACCCAGGGAGTTGTATAAGAGAGTCATGCCGGAGTTTGCGCGCTGGATTTCCCGTGCTGGGGCAGGTTCCGTTTCACCATCCAGGACAATGGCCGTGCGGCTCCCGTTGGGGAACCATTCCGCCTGGACGTTATCCGTTTCAAGCGTGGCGCCGCCGCGCCCGCAGGCGCAAAGCGTCAGCAGCATGCCGGGCAGGAGGAGGAAAGCTGGTCGCATGGAAAGAGTGTCCCCGAATTTGAGGAGGAAGGCAATCTCTCTTTTCTCTCCATGGGCGGCTTTTGCAGGAATTGGAATTTTTCTGATAGAAGAAAACCGGGGAAAAGGTATAATAAAGGATATGTTTAACCGGATGTTTTCATGGAGTTTTGTGGCCGCAGCGTGCGTTGCGGGATCATTCCCGGCACTATCCCGGGGGCAGGAAGGCGCGGCGCAATCCGGGTCCGCAGCCGTGAAAGTGCCTGCCGCCAGTCTGCTGATGGCCCGCCAGGAGGTGGGGGAAACGCGGTTGGACCGGTCTTTCAAGAATGGTGAATTGAGCATCGGGGGTAAAAAATACGCTGCGGGCATCGGCACTCACGCTACATCCATGATTCCGCTCCCTGTGCCGGAGGGCAGCGGCTCAAGAGTGTGGAAGCTGGAAGGGGCCTGCGGCATTGACGACGGTACGGACGGAGACGGCAGCGTGGAATTCCGTGTAATGAGCGGTTCCGAAGTTTTATGGAGTTCCGGCGTGATGAAGAGGGGAATGCCTGCGAAAAAGTTTTCCGTTCCGGTAGCGGAAAACGGCATACGGCATCTTTACCTGGTGGCTGACCGGGTGGAAAATAATTCCTATGACCACGCAGACTGGGTGGACCTAGTCTGGAAAACGGGCGGTGAGCCGCAGAGCATGAAGGGAGCCGTGGTGAATGCCGCCAAATTCGGCATGGTTCCCGGCGTCAGGAAAGATCAGGGTCCGGCCCTGCGGGCCGCGATTTCCGCCCTGCGGAAGCAGGGAGGGGGCGTGCTGAACATCCCCAGGGGAGTCTATCATTTTTATCCGGAGGGAGCCTTGAACATGAGCTTCAATATCTCCAACCATGACCAGCCCCTGGTTCATCCGGTGTGCGTGACCCTGACTGATTTGCGGAATGTCCGCGTAGAGGGCAACGGCTCCCTGTTCCTGTTTCACGGCAAGGTGGTTCCCCTGCTGGTCATGGACAGCGAAAACATCAGCATCAACCGTCTGTCCGTGGATTATGAACGGTCCTATTGTACGGAAGCGCGTGTCTTGAATGCGGACGACAGGTCCACGGAGGTGGAAATAGACAAAAAAGACTACCCCTATGAAATCAGGAACAACAGGTTCGTTTTCCTGGGCGAAGGCTGGGAGGAAGGAATGGGGAGCTGCATGGCCTTTGAGAAGGGGACCGGGCACATCATTGCCAATACGTCGGACATGGGCTGGAACGGCCGGGTGGAACCCCTCGGAGGGAACCGCCTCCGGCTGGACTGGAACCTCAAGCAGAAGGGAATCAAGCCGGGGGATACGCTGGTGCTGCGGAATTATAACCGCCCCCATCCGGGATGCGTGGTTTACCGGGCGCGGAAGACGGTCCTGAATGATGTGGCTCTGCACCAGAGCACGGGCATGGCTTTGCTGGTCCAGCGGTCGGAGGATTTCCACATGAAGGGTGGCGGCGTCATGGTCAGGAAAGGGACGGGGCGCGTGCACACCGCCGGGGCGGACGCCACCCATTTTTCCAACACCCGGGGCGAGATCGTGGTGGAGAAAGCCTTGTTCGAGGGAATGATGGATGACGCCATCAACGTTCATTCCACCTGCCTGGGCGTGACGGAGGTAGTGGACGGCCATACGCTGAAATGCAAGTACATGCACCGCCAGGCGGTGGGGTTTGAAGTGTTCCTGCCCGGTGAAAAAATCCGTTTTATCAACGGGCCTACGCTTGAACCGGGAAGCACCGCTACCGTAAAAACCGCCGTGAAGAAGAGTTCTACGGAACTGGTGATCACGCTGGAAGAACCGCTGCCTCCGTCCGTCAAGGCCGGGGACGCCGTGGAAAATGCGGATTTTTACCCTTCCGTAGTATTCCGCAACAACATCGTCCGCAACAACCGCGCCCGCGGTTCTCTTTTCACGACGCCTGAGAAGGTTCTGGTGGAGGGCAATTTGTTTGACCATTCCTCCGGCGCGGCCATTCTGCTGGCCGGGGACGCCCAGGGCTGGTATGAAAGCGGCGCCTGCCATGAAGTGGTGATCCGCAGGAATACCTTCATCAACAACCTGACCTCCCGCTACCAGTTCACGAACGCCATCATTTCCATTTACCCGGAAGTCAAGCAGTTGAACAAGCAGAAGGATTATTATCACCGCAATGTCCTGATAGAAAACAATGTGTTCAAGACGTTCGACGTGCCGCTGCTGTTTGCCATTTCCACGGATAACCTTAAATTCGTCAACAACAAAATCATTTACAACAATGATTTCAGGGGCTGGGGGCAGAAGCCCTTCCAGTTCAGGAGGTGCGCCAACATCCTGATTAAAAATAACAAGGTTCAGCCTCCCCGCACATGGTCCATTGAGGACTGCAAGCTGGAAAATACTCCCGCGGACCAGGTGCGCATAGAGAATTGACGTTTCCCTGCGCCATTCCGCCTTTGCTGCGGAAAGCCGGCTTTTGCGGATTTTTCATGCTGCAGGGGCCGGACGGCCGTCCGGGAGGAAGGCGGAGTTTTTTACGGTTATTTCAACGTCTTGACGCAGAACGGTGTCATTACCGGAATGATAGATATTCCTTCCCGTCTGGTCAAACGCTGCAAAAAGTTCATTGAGCCGTACCGGGTGACGGACGGCAAGGGGTTCAAGTTATCCCACTATGATCCGGGCGATCTGGGCAAGCTGGACAAGGACAGCAAGAAGGAAGCCGTGGACAAGCTGGAGAAGGGCATTGAGCTGCTGGAACAGCTTCAGGAGGTGCTTTATGCCAGCGAATCCTATGCGCTGCTGGTGGTGCTGCAGGCGATGGATAGCGCGGGCAAGGACGGCATTGTGAAGCATGTGATGGGCGGAGTCAATCCGCAGGGGTGCGTGGTCAGCAGCTTCAAGCCGCCCTCCACGCTGGAACGGAGCCATGATTTCCTGTGGCGGTGCGTGGCCCGTCTTCCCCGGCGGGGAATGATCGGCATTTTCAACCGTTCCTACTATGAAGAAGTGCTGAGCGTACGCGTGCATCCGGAATTTCTGGCGGGGGAGGGGTTTGATCCCGCCCATGCCAAGGGAGCCTTCTGGAAGGAGAGGTACAGATCCATCAATAATCTGGAACGCCATCTGCTCTCCAACAAGACGCGCATCGTGAAGATATTCCTTAACCTTTCCAGTGAGGAACAGAGAAAGCGCCTTCTGGCGCGGCTGGACACCCCGCACAAGAACTGGAAGTTTTCAGAGGGGGACATCCACGAACGCGAGTTCTGGGACCAGTACCAGAAGGCGTATGAGGAAATGATACGTCATACTTCTTCCCGGGACGCGCCGTGGTATGTGGTGCCGGCGGACAACAAGTGGTATTCCAGGCTTGTCTGCATGTGCGCCATTGTGGAGGCACTGGCGGAAATGAAACTGGAATACCCTAAGGTGTCCGGGGAATTGAAGGCGTTCTTCCCTGAATTCCGGGAGGAACTGGAACGCCCCCTGTCCGGGGACAGGGATTGAACGAAGAGTCCGGGAACGGAAGGGAAAGAAAAAAGGCCGCGGAAGAATGGCAAAAAGAAAAACGGCGCATCATGCGGAAGCTTCCCTCCGTCTGCTGCGCCGCCGCATTCCATCCCGTGCGGGCCTGCCGGTTCTTTAATCAGCGCCTGCGTTCCCAGGATTTCACCTTGCCGTTGATGAACAGCACGTAGCCGGTATCCACCGGGACGTAGGTGACGTCATTGTAATACGGGTAATAGGGACGGTAGAACCCCGGTCCCCAATAGGGGCCTCCCCAGTAGGGCCCGGCCCAGAAGGAGGGCGGCGGGGTGTAAACCGGCTGGAGGGAAGAGTAAATCCAGCGGGTGGCGGATTTTCCGTTAAGGTTGCCTTCCGCGACGGCGGAGGGGTCTCCCCAGGCCAGGAAGACGGCGGGCGGCGACATGCCTTCCGCAATCTGTCCGGCTTCCACCAGCGTTTTCTGGCTGGGCGGAAGGGAATTGAAAAGGGCTGGGTTTTTCTGGATGCGGGATGCCGGGGTGGACACGCAGGAAGCAAGGCTCAGAGCGGCGGCCAGGGTAGTGAAAAGTAACTTCCAGTTCATGATGTACATACGGATAACACTCACTTTGACTCTTGCCAAGGGTGTTTTGTTGAGTAAAATGTACGAACACGTTATGAAAGCGCTCCGCAATCTGGCTTTAACACTGATGGTCCCCGTTCTGGTTTCTTCCCTGTCCGCAGCAGAAAAGCCGGAAATAATCGATGAATATCTCCCGGTCGGCAAAATGGCGGAAGCTTCCGCCGTCAGCGTTGTGCTTGATGAAAGCCTTCAGCCATTCATGGAAAAGATTGACGGCGTTTTTGCCTCCCTGCCCGACAAGGACAAGAAGGAACTCGTCAGCCAGATCGTTCCCGGTCAGCCCGTTCCGTATGACGAACGTCTGGGCTGGACCAAGGATGAGTATGCCAAGTATCTGGAATGCTGGAAGCTGAAGCAGGTGCAGGAAGTGGCCCCCGTAGCTGTGGGCATTTTCGCCTCCGGGGAACGCGGCATCTGGACTCTGGCCGCGGTGGCCCAGCAGGGACCGCTGCCGATGAGCACCCTGAAGTATGACTCCAATACCAAATCCTGGATTTCCCCCAACGGCGCCCTGGCCCTGAAAGGGGACGTTTCCTATGACGATCTGAACGTGTACGGCGCATGGAGCGGCAAGGAATGGACCATGGAAAAGAAGACCATTCTTTCCACCCTGACGGAGACCATTATCGCGGGCAAGACCAAGGACGGCAAATATACCTATTTCGTTTACAACATGTCCGAGAAGAATCCGGATAATATTGCCATTGCCAACCAGTCCATCGTGCTGCGCATCCCCATCACCCGCATTACGGGAGACCCCCTGCTGGAAAAGGCCAAGGCCAAGGCGCGCCAGTAGGGACAACAAGACGTTCCTTTCATTCCGGTAAAAACATGCGTATCATCAGCGGAAAGGCCGGCGGCATAGCACTGTCTGTTCCCAAAGGGGAAGTGCGGCCCACGACCGACCGGGTCAGGGAGGCCCTTTTTTCCATCCTGAACCCGCTGATTGACCATGCCGACGTGCTGGATTTGTTCACCGGCTCCGGAGCCTTCGGCCTGGAAGCCCTCAGCCGCGGGGCAGGGAGCTCCCGCATGGTGGATTTTTCCCGGCTTTCCTGCGCGACGGCCAAGGCCAATCTTGCCAAAACCGGCCTGGAGGGCGGCGCCGTCATCCAGGGAGACGCCGTGCAGTTTGTGAAAAGGGAGCTGCTGGCCGGCAGGAAGTACGACATTGTTTTTGCAGATCCCCCCTACTGCAAGGGCCCGGCGGACCGGGATTTTATTGTGGAACTGGCGGAGGCCGGAATTGCCGGACTGCTGAAGGACGGCGGCGTGTTTATTGCGGAAGTGCAGGAAGGCTGGGGAACCGGCATGGAAGGCGCCGCGGAGTTTGACGGCCTGGACCTGGTGGATACCCGCCGGTACGGGAAAAATATGCTGTTGTTCTATCGATTGCCTGAGAAGTAAGATGAAAGCCTTCCTGTTCTCTTTCTGTTACAATGTCCTGTACACCCTCGGGTGGCTGGTGACGCTGCCTTCCTACCTGCTCAAGCAGAAGAGGCGCGGCGGCTTCGGCACGGGGTTGATGGAGCGCTTCGGCCTGTACCGGGTTTCCTACAACCGGGAGCCGAAGGGGGTGCTGTACGTGCATGCCGTGAGTGTGGGTGAAGTGGTGCTGGCCCTCAAATTTCTCCGAGCGTGGCTCCGGGAGCGCGGCGGTTCCGCGGTGCTGGCCACCAGCACGGCTACGGGGCATGATACGGCGGTGAATGCCCAGGTGTCCGGCGTGCGCGTAATTTATGCCCCCTTTGACCTGCTGGGCCTGCCGGGGAGGTGCTTTGACCGTTTTGAACCGGAAGCCATTGTGCTGGTAGAGGCGGAATTATGGCCGAACTTTGCCCGCGCCGCCAAGGTGCGGGGCATTCCCATGGCGATGATCAATGCCCGCATGTCCGCCAGGTCCGAGAGCCGCTACCGCGCTTTTAAATGGGTGTCACGATATTATTTTTCCACGCTGGACGCCATGGGCGTGCAGGACAAGGGAGACGTCCGGAGGTTTGAATCCGTGGGGGTGCGCCCCTCCATCATTCATGTGACGGGCAGCATCAAGTTTGACCAGCAGATGGCGGAGCGCAAGGAAACCAATGCGGAGTTTGCCGCCATTCTGGACAAGCTGAAGCGCGGCAAGCCCGTGGTGCTGGCCGCCAGCACGCATGACGGGGAGGAAGTGCTGATTGCGGAGGCCGTGCGCAAGGCGGGAGGCTTCCCCTTGATAGTTCCCCGGCATGCGGAACGCCGCCATACGGTGGTGCGTGAGTTGGAGGCCCGCGGCTGGCAGTGCGTGCTGCGGACGGATGGCGAGCTTCCGGAAACCCTGAAGGACAATGTCTGCTACATTGCGGATACGACCGGAGAATTGAGGGATTGGACCGCGCTGGCGGATGTGGCCGTGATCGGCAAGAGCTTTCTGGCGGACGGCGGCCAGAATCCGGCGGAGGCCGTTGCCTGCGGCGTGCCCGTGCTGACGGGGCCGCACATGGAGAATTTCGATGCGCTGGTCCAGCTGCTTGAGGGCGTGGACGGCATTACCCGGTGCGATGAGGAGCGTCTGGCGGACGTGCTCAAGGAGATGCTGGACAATCCGCTGCTGGCCCATGCCCAGTCCTCCCGCGCGCAGGTGGCGTTGAAAGCCCATTTCGGCGCTACGGCCCGCACCATCCGCATGATCTGCATCATGCTCAAGATTCCCGTTTAACGGCGGGAGCCTTTTGTCCGCGGGCCTCCGGCTTGGAATGGAGCGGCAGGGCGAAGACTTCCCCCTGCGGCGCGTCAATGATGATGTCAAAGTGCTGGAGGGTGTCCACGCCTATCTGGCATCTGCCGCCTGTTCCCGTCACGGCGAAGGAAAGGCCGTCCATCTGGAAGTCCGGCCCCATGCGGAGGGTGGAGGGTATGCCCAGCTTCATGACGTTGCGGTCCCCGCTGTGTCCGTTGATGTCGGAGGCCTTGGCCGTGAGCTGGTTTCCATTTGGGTCCGCGGGCCACTGTTCCAGCGGGGCCAGGGAAAGGGAAGAACCGGAATCAAGGGCCAGCAGGAAGGCGTCTCCTCCCCGGGAGCAGCGGACATAGAAAATTCCGGATGGGTGGCGTTCCACTTCCAGCGGCTTCATGTTCTGGGAGGGAAAGCGGGAGCGTTCCAGAAATTGGAGGGAAGCATCCCTGACGGACAGCAGGAACGGGGAGAAGCCCAGGTAGTTGATTCCCAGAATGCCGTCCACCCTGACCTGCATATCTTTTTGAAGGGGGGTGAGGTCCATGGCGAGGCCGAAGAAGTTTTTAATGTGAAGCCCTCCGATGGAGAAGGTCTTCATGGCGAAAAGCTGGGGAACGGTGTTGACGTTGGAGCCGGGGGCGATCTGCGCGTTTTCAAGCGGCAGGCCGGGGAAATTCTTCTTGATGAATTTGATGTCAAACGTGGTGTGGGAGGCCGCCGTGTCCACAATGAGATTGCATGGAACGCCGTTAATGGTGCATTGCGCCACAAGAAGTTTGCTGTGGGCGTCTCTCGTCAGCCGGACGGGGTTCAGGTCCGTGATGGAAACGACGGGCCTGGCCTGGGCGGGGTCCGGCTGTTCCGCTGCGGAGAGAGGAAGCGCGCCCAATGCCAGAAGGGCCGCGGAAGCGCGGAAAAGGCTGCATGGGAAGAGCATCCCTTACTGGTAAGCGCGCCTCTGCGGTTTGACAAGCCAATTTGACGGAGAATCAGTCATGGCTGCGGTGGTTGGGCTTGTGGCGGCGTTCCAGTTCCACGCGGTCCTCATAATTCCGGGCCTGTACCTTCCGGTCTCTCTTCCCGGCCCGTTCCACGTTCATTTGCCTTTTTTTCTGACGTTTGGCAAGCCGGGCGATTTCATTTTCCAAATTCAGGAAATTCAAGTACCGCTCCCTGTCCAACGTTCCTTCCTCCACGGCTTTCCTGATGGCGCAGCCGGAATCCGTGCCGTGGCTGCAATCCGCAAATTTGCATTCCTGGGCCAGCTCCGTCAAATCCGCAAAGCTTTCCCGCAGGGTATGTTCATCCGTCCACATCTGGATTTCACGGATTCCGGGATTGTCAATCAGCAGGCCGCCGTGTTTGAGGAGCACCAGTTCGCGCGCCACGGTCGTATGGCGTCCCTTGCCGGTCACCTCATTCACTTCCCCCGTCCAGAGCCATTCGTCCCCCAGCAGGGTATTGACCAGCGTGGATTTTCCCACTCCGGAGGAACCGACGATGCAGATGGTTTTTCCCCTGGAAAGGCATTTGCGGAATTCCTTGATTCCCTTGTTGTGCAGGGCGCTGATGCCGATGATGGAGCATTCCGGGGAGAGTTCCCGCAGGGCCTGCACGGCTTCGTCCACTTCCTCCCTGGAGAAAAGGTCCGTTTTATTGAGCAGGATGAGAGGTGCGGCGCCGCTGCGGCGGATGAGCGTAAAGTAGCGCTCCATGCGCCTGGGGTTGAAGTCCGTTCCCGGCTCCGTCACCACGGCTACGGTGTCCACATTGGTTCCCAGAACCTGTTCCGCGCTGCTTTTTCCCGGAGCTTTGCGGGAAAAACAGGTCTGGCGGGGGAGAATGGCGCGTATGACGGCTTCGTCTCCCGCTTCCCCCGGGTCAATCGCCACCCAGTCTCCTACGGCGGGCAGTTCCGCATCCGTGGCGGCGTCATGCCAGAGCTTGCCGCTGACGACCGCGTCCACGTCTTCCCCGCCGTCCAGCAGGGCGGTGAAGTTGATTTTCGTTTCCCGGATGAGGCGTCCCGGAACCCAGCCGGGTTTGGCGACGGCGTTGAAAGCGCGTTGAAAGTGGTCGTTCCAGCCTAAATCCTGAAGAGTGACGGGCATGAAAATGGAAAATGTAGTTTTGGGAAAGGCCGCCGGCATTTACATGCCGACATCGGATCGTGGGGCAAACCTTCTTCCGGTTCAAGCGTGGAACGGGTCTGCCGTGCGCCATGACGGAGCTTTTCCCTGTGCGAGACGGCATGCGCGCTCAATGATTTGAAAGGCAATTTGCGTTTTAGGCGCTTTTTCCAAAAGCTCCGTCCGGTCCGGGTAAACGAGCAGCACTTCATTTTCAGAGGAGTTAAAACCAATGTCACTGCGGGAAACGTCGTTGGCCACAATCATGTCGCACCGCTTGCGTTCCAGTTTGCCGCGCGCGTAATTTTCCACGTCATGGGTTTCCGCCGCGAAGCCTACCAGAATGCCTCTGAAGCCGAATTCCGCGCGCATGGAGCCAAGAATATCCGCAGTACGTTCCAGTTCCAAAATCATGCGCTCCCCCGTTTTCTTGATTTTGCGGTCCGGAACGGAAACGGGGCGATAATCCGCTACGGCGGCGCTGAGGATGGCGGCGTCGGCGTAGGGAGCCTGGTTTTTGACAGCATCATACATTTCCCGTGCACATTCAACCGGCAGGAAGTCCACGCCGTGCGGGATGTCCAGGGAAGTGGGGCCGGAGATGAGAAGGACGCTGTGGCCTTCGTGAACAGCCGCTTCCGCCAGGCAATACCCCATTTTTCCGGAGGAGTGGTTGGTGAGGTATCTGACGGGGTCAATAGCTTCTCTGGTGGGGCCTGCCGTGATAAGAAAACGCATGAGAGGCATTATGCGGAATCACGGGTAAAAGTGAAGAGTGATCTTGTGCAGCTGCGCATTATGTTCCGGCTTGACTCCTTCCCGCGATTGGGGGAGTTATGAAGGCGTGATTTATTGGGATAATAACGCTACCACACCGCTGGCCCCGGAGGTTTACGAGGCCATGGAGCCGTTTTTAAAAGAACGGTTTTTCAACCCGTCCGCCGGTTACGGCTGCGCCAGGAGCGTGCGCGAGGCGGTGGAGGAAGCCCGTGCGGCCGTTGCCGCCCTGTTGGGCGCATTTCCTTCGGAAATTGTATTTACTTCCGGCGGAACGGAGGCGTCTAATATGGCTTTCCGCCAGATGGCCGGGGAGCGGGAGGGAGGGATAGGCGTTTTGTCCACGGACCATGACGCCTCCTTGAAGACGGCCCTGGCCCTGGGCAGCGGCTGTGTCTGCCCCGTGGACAGGGAAGGGCGAGCGGTTCCGGAAAAATGGGAGTCCATGTGCGCAGGGGGCGTGTCCGGCGTTTCTTTTGCCTGGGCCAATAATGAGACAGGCGCATTGCAGGATGCGGCGGTTTTGTGTTCCTCCGCCGGGAAACATGGAGTTCCCGTGCATTTGGATATAGTGCAGTGCGCCGGAAAAATTCCCGTGGATTTGCATGGAATGGAAGTGGATTATGCTTCCGTATCCGCACACAAATTCCATGGCCCCAAAGGGATTGGATGTCTGTACAGGAGAGCGGGGGCTCCTTTTTCCCCTTTGCTGTTCGGGGGGGGGCAGGAGTACGGTTTGAGGTCCGGCACGGAGAATGTTCCGGGAATCATTGGTTTTGGTGCGGCGGCGCGGGCGGCATTGAGGCACTTGGAGGAGGACGCCGGACGGCTGTCCCGGATGCGGGATTCTTTTGAGTCTCTCCTGCGGGCACAGGTGGGCGGCGTGACGGTGCATTCCGGCGGAACGGAACGTATTCCCAATACTTCCAATCTGGCGTTTGACGGATGTACGGCGGAAGCGCTGATGCTGTTGCTGGAACCTGCCGGCCTGCTGTGTTCGGCTGGGTCTGCCTGCCATACGCTGCAGCCGATGCCTTCCCACGTGCTGACGGCCATGGGATTGTCTGATGAGGCGGTACGTTCCTCCCTGCGTTTTTCCCTGTCTTTCATGACGACGCAGGAGGAGGTGGAACAGGCTGCCGCCCTGGTGGGCTCCGCCGTTCGGAAGGTGCGCGGCGTTCAGTCTTCGCGTACCGGCCCGGTGCTCGTGTACAGGCCAGAATGGAAGGGCTGAGAGGCTGGGGCGCTTTTACAGAAAGCCGTTTGTGTTCCATGACACCGGAGCTCAGTAACAGCGGCTCCCTCCCTATCAATGCTTTTACAGATGTTTATGAGGCGATTCTATTGCGGCAGAAATATATTGCAGATTTTTTGCTCATTCGCGAATCGACTTAAAATTTAAACGTGACGCCCATATTGACGTTGTGGCGCACTTTGTCCGAAACGTCCGCGGCATAGTCGGCATAGACGCTCCACTGTTCCGTGATGCTGTATCCGATGCCTGCGCCGAATACGCCAGCGTCCCTGTCCATTTTCCAGCCCCTTACCCTTATGAAGGAAGAGCCGAGCATGGCATTTACTTCGTAGCGGTCGTCGCAAAATTCGTGCGTGTAGAACATTCTGCCCGTAAAGTAGAAGCCGTTTGAAAACGCGTAAGTGCCCTCAATTCCCACAAGCGACTTCACGCTTGTATAGTTTTCTGATTCCGCGCTCATGCGTTCTTCCCCGCTTTTTTCCGTGAACGACGGGTTCATCAGGAAGTCCGCGTTTACGCCGATTGTGGGTTTCAGGTAAAATCCGGTGTCGGCAAAAGGCTTCCACGCGTATCGAACGCCCGTGAAGACACCGATGAGGTTTGAATTCCAATCGGCTTTGCTTTTGTTCAGGATGTTCATCCTTTCGGCTTTGTTCATGCCGAAAGCATAGGTTGCACCGAAGTACCAGTCAAAGTTGCCGAAGAACCGCCAGTCGGTGTAGGCGTTGACCGCAAGGCTTTGGGTTTCCGCCTTGCCGCAGTTGCCCTTGCCTGACGATTTTGCCTGAAAACCGCCGAAGCCGAAGCCCGCAAGAAACGTGTTACCCGCCGTGTATTCAAAATTCACCAAGCCGCCCGAAATATAGTCGCTCGACCCATCCATGTTTTCATCGCCGCCGTAGGTGGCAAACCTGTTTATGTTGCGGACGGTAATGCCTGAAAAACGCCCCCCCGAAACTTCCGTGCCGCTGCTTTTTGCGCCGAGGCCGTCGATTGCCGCGCTCGTGCGGTTGAGCGTGTCGAGGTGGATTATGTCGGCAAGATCCATGTTCATGCGCACGCTGTGCACTACCGACTGCGGAAGTATCGCACCCAGTGTGCCGCTTTTTACCATTGCGGCGAAATTACGTTTTTTGGTAACTGCCGCCTCGTTCGCCGCGTCGTCGCCGTCGATGTATTCAAGATCGTCGTAGGTTTTTGCCAACGCCTTTTCGAATTCGTTTGTCGCAACTGCTTCGGCAAGATAGGTGTTCTTCTTGATTTCGTAGCCGACATTGCTGCCGACGTTGACGTACTTCACGGTGATGTAGGTGTTTTCAAAAGGATCCAAGTCGCCGTCGATCATGCCCGAAATGTTGTTCGAGACGACGTCGTGCGTGCCTTTCAAGGCGGTTGCGGCGGTGAGGCTTCCCGAAGAGTCGTCGGTTGCGGAGAAACCGAAGATGTTGTCGTAGTGGTTGTTGATGGTGCCGCGCAAGCCCGCGCCCCCGAGTGTCCCCGCGCTGATTACGGTCGCGGCTGAAGAGTTTATGCCGAAGACACTGTTTATCGTAAGTCTGTTCCCGCCCGCCGAAACTGAACCCGTGAGTGTTGCCGAACCTTCGTTTGACAGTATGAGGTCTATCGTCGAAACGATGTCGCCGCTCACAGTTTTGCCGTCAAGCACATTGACATTCGTACCGCTTACGCGGATGTTGCCGACATCGCCGACGTTCAGTCCGTTAGTGACATTTGTTGCTGAGATGTCGCCAACGGCGTTGTTTACCGTCGCCGAATTAACCGAGTTGAACGAGACGTTGCCGTTTGCGTTTTCGATTGTCACCAAAACGGCGTTTGAAATGTTTGCTGATGTCTCGACTGTGTTGACTTTAATATACCCCGAATCCTCGCCCGACGTACCGATTTCGAGCGAACCCACTGATGCGGTAATGTTCAGGCCGGCAACCGAGTCGAATTTCATTTTGCCTGAAACCGTGCCGATTGTTGATTCTGCGGCAAGATGTTTACCCTCGATATTGCCGTTGACGACTACATTGCCTCCGTTGTTTAGCTCCATGCCGGCGTCCGCCATGAGGTCGCCATTTATCGTCGCGCTGCCGTCGAATGTCAGATAGAGGTTTTTCGAGCGGATTGCCTGGGCGCTGGAGTTTTCGTTTGCAGCGATTGCCGAGATTTCCGAACCATCGAGCATTTTTAAGAAAAGGTCGTTTTCCGTCCAAATTCCGTAGGCGTTGGAGTTTTCGCTTGAGGATAGGATTTTGCCGCCGAGGGTGATGTCAGCGTTGTCGGCGAAAATACCGTTTGCCAATCCGTTTTCAGACGAAACCGTAATGTTGCCTATGATGTTTTCATTTTGGCCCGATTTTGTAATGGAGTTTGCAAAGATACCCGTGGCATCTGCGCCGCCTGAAACCTCCAAATTATCTATCCTGATGTTTTCGAGGTTTCCGGCTGTGGAAACAGGGTTATCTCTGCCTGGCGCGGCGATTATGCCTGCTGCGTTGCCGCTGATTCCCGCGCTTACTTGCATATCGGATATGGTGAGGTTGCGGCCGCCTTCCGTCAGATGGATACCGGTTGCATTGGTGTACCCCTTTACTGTGATTGCATTTGCTGTCAAATCGCGCTTGACGCTTTTTGCGTATATACCCGTTGCTTCACCCTGCGTGCTGCCCGAAGTGATTGTGCTTTCGATGTCGAGTTCGCCCACGGAAAGCGAGTAGATGTCGCCCGCAGCAGAGGGGTCCTTGGCCGCGTTTTTACCAACTTTTACACCGAAGGCGTCTTTTGCTGTCACGTAAATTTGGCCCGAATAGTTATTTTTGAGCGAAACGTCGTCGCTGCCGAGCTGGTTGGCCAGTATACCTATCCCCGTGCCTTGTTTTGCATTGATTGTAAGTGAACCCGAAATCGTCATCGCCTGCCCGTCAGAACTGCTCGACGTGTTCACACCCACGATGTAGGAGTCGTCGTCGATTGTTTTTGCGGAATTCCCGTCCACAGTGTAAATTCCCGAAATTTCGAGGTCTGTAATTTGACCGCTGGTCTTGATGAGTCCGAAATCTTTATTAGTCTCGATAGAGGAAACGTTCCCGAAGCTATAATATCCACTTCCGCCCAGAACGCCTGAAGAACCTGTGGTTGTCTTGTTGTCCCACAAATACGAGCTTGCACTTACAGTGCCGTTTGTGCATCTTATGTTGCCTTGGTTTTCGATTCTGATTGTGTTGGTGAGCCGGTTCCCGTATAGTTCAAGACTGGATTGGGAATCCAAAATAAGGATTAACCCCGTGCCGCCTTTATCAAAGTCCCCCGATGCGCCCAAACGCGAATTTTCTAATTTCAGCGTCGTGTTGTTTCCCTCAGAAGTCGGCTCCACATATTTAATGCGGATCGAATCGGGAGATGTCCAAACGTCTTTTAAGATAATTTCTTTTGTGTCTCCGAATATTTCCGAAGTCCCAGGGACTGTGCTCCCGGGGGTTATTGGTCCTTCCAGAGTAATGCGGTCGGCAACCGTATTGCCCTTGCCTGTTATCACAAGCGTTTCAGAGGAGGAATCGTAGTTGTATGTTTGGGCGCAGGCAATACCAGCTGTCGCCAACAGGGAAGCAGCAATCTTTTCCATGTTTATTGCAGAAAATCTATGGTGTTTTTCGTTTATTTATACAATTCTGAAACAAGCCTACCTTTACTCATTTCCAAATACTAAATAAGCGATTTTTCTTTTCAGATAAATTCAGGGGATGGTCAAGTATAAACTGTTATCAGCTCAAAAATGGTGTGACCGGCCATAAATCACGGTAAGGGTGCATCCCTAAGTAATCGTAAGGGTCATGGATGTGCAGGGACGGCGGCCGTGTTGTCGGGTTTGCCTGCCTGGTGGGGGAAGGGGAAGAAGCCGCTCTGTTTGTGGCGCCGGAGCGTCAGTGCGAGGGAATAGGCACGGCTCTGCTGGACTGGGTGAAGGAGCACAGCAAGGGGATGCTGACGGTGGGCGTTTACGAGGAGAACGCCCGTGCCCGCGCGTTCTACAGGCGTGGAGGATTTGAGGAGATCGGCTCCAGGGATGACGAGCTGACAGGAAGCCGGGAGTACTGGACGGAATGGAAAGGAGAGAGTATATGATCATCATAAAAAAGGCGGAAGTTCCGAAGAACTTCCGCCCCCTGTAAAGCAGGCCGGCGTCAGGCGAGCTCCACCTTGACGCCGCTCTTTTCAATCTGGTCAGCCATTTCAGGAGAAAGGGCTTCATCAGTGATGAGCATGGAGATCTGTGAGGGCGCAACGGTATAGAATGCCGGGTTGTTCGCTACGCTGGTGGAAGGCATGGCGATGATCACCTTGGCATCCGGGGGAATGACGCTCTTGATGAATTCGGATTGAAGCATGTTCTTGTATCCGGCGCCATGCTTGGGGGAGTAGCAGTCCGGCGTCAGTACAACCATGTCAATGCTCAGGGAACCTGCGGCCTTGGCGGCTTCCTGTCCCACATAGACCAGGGCTTCGCGGTCGAAGCGTCCGCCCGTGCAGTAGAAGCTCAGGTTCGGAATGCCTTCAAGCCGGGTCAGCAGCGTGGGGTTGTTGGAAACCACGTGCGTATCCCTGGAATTAATGTGGTTGCAGATCTGGTAGCCCATGGTGCTGCTGTCAATGAACATGACCACGGAAGCGGGGATGTTCTGGACGGCTTTTTTTGCAATCCTTATGGAAACATCGTCTTGAGTGACAATGTCTTCATGGAGGGATTTATGGGTAAGGGCCAGAGCGCCGCCGTGGACGCGCTTGAGAAAGCCGCGTTTCTCAAGGTTAATCAAATCATTACGGACCGTTTCATCCGTGACCTTCATCTGTTTGGCCAGAGCAATGGTTCTTGCGGCTCCATGTTCGGCCAGCGTTTTCAGAATGAACTCTTTACGTTGGGATGCTAAATACATTGGGTTCTGTTTTTCTATATAGAATGTTTACACGTTCTAGGTGTTAAGTTGTTTTCTAACAATTTTTCACTGTCCCAGTCAAGCGTTAGAAATTCTAAGTTTTGATTGTTATTGTGAATAATGCAGATTTTGTAATAATGGGACAATTGAATACCGAGAAATGTACAAAAATAATTTTATGATGCACAAACTAGTTATCGGTATGACAGAGTTTATCAATCTGGAATGATAATGGACGCCGGATCGAAGTTGGGAGTGGGGAACGTGAGCTGGAGATGGCGCAGTTTTTCCACCATCAGGCGGGCGACGACGAGGTTCCTGTACCATTTCCGGTCTGCCGGAATGATGTACCAGGGAGCATCCGGAGTGGACGTTTTTTCAATGAGATCCTGATAGGCCGTCTGGAATTCGTCCCAGCGGTTCCGGTCATCCAGGTCGTCCATGCAGAACTTCCAAAGTTTGTCCGGATCCTGGAGCCTGGATTCCAGCCGTCTTTTCTGTTCCGCCTTGGAAATATTCAGGAACAGCTTGATGATGACGGTGCCTTCTTCCGCAAGCATGGATTCAAAATCCAGAACGTGCTTGTAACGTCGCTTCCAGACGGGGTCCGGGAAGATTTTTTTCACGCGGACGGCGATGATGTCCTCGTAATGGGAACGGTTGAAGATGGCGATCTGCCCCTTGGCGGGCACTTCCTTGTGTACGCGCCACAGGAAGTCGTGGTCCAGTTCTTCAATAGTAGGTTTTTTAAAGGGAACCACGTGCAGCCCCTGCGGGTCCACCCGGGAAAAGACGTGCTTGACGCATCCGTCCTTGCCGCCTGCGTCCATGGCCTGCAGAATGACGAGAACCCTGTGCTTGTGCTGGGCGAAGAGTTTTTTCTGCAGTTCCTGCAGTTCTTCCCTCAGCTTGTCGAATTCAACCAGGGATTCTTCCTTGGTTCCGGAGAAGAGAGATTTGTCATCCGGAGAGTAATCCTTTAAACGCAGTTTTTTGCCCGGAGGCACCAGGTAACGGTTCATTGTATGCGAAGTTAACGTTGAAGAAGCGGGAGAGGAGGTGGAAGAGGTTTTCATGGCGGCGGGTTTGGCCGGAAAATCCGGCCCGAAGAATTGCTGAAGGGCGTCCTTGATGACTTTCCTTTTGAATTTGGGGAACATCTCCAGCTTGAGGTCCTGGAGGGGTATCCATTTCGTTTTTGAGAATTCAGGGCTGCGGTGCAGGTCCGTCTTGGGGCGCCTGGCCTTGCAGCGCACCAGGAAGTAGGTTTGCTCCTGGCCTATCCAGCGCGTGACTTTGCGGTTGCCGGAGGGGTATTTGTACCGCAGGCCGGGGAGGCGGCTGACAATGGTGTATTCCGTGGGACGCAGGCCCACTTCCTCCCATACCTCCCGCGCGAGCGCCCGTTCAATGCTTTCATTTTTAATGACGCCCCCCTGCGGGAAGTGCCAGTACGGGTTGCGGCCGTTGTCCTTGCCCAGCAGCACGTAGCCGTCGGCGTCCATGATGACGGCTGCTGCGTTGAGTCTCCAGTTTTTGGCTGTAGATGGAGTGTCCATGACGGGAGGGGGCGGCTTAACTGGCGGTTTGAGCCGGCGTTTCCGGCTTTCCGGTTTCCGGAGCGGCATTTTCCGGTTCATCCTGCCAGATGAAGTGTTCCAGCTGGATGCGGCGCGCGTAGGCCGCCGCTTCCCTGGCTCTGGGACCGGAGGTCTGCGCCAGTTTTTTAGCCAGAGCCAGGGCGCCGTCCCAGTCCTGGAGCTGGCCCAGCAGGCGGATGGAGGCGAAACCGGCATTGTAGAACCAGTGCCAGTCCCGGCGCTTGTTGGCGGAACTGCCGCTGGGCGTATGGGCCAGGATGGAGGCGTAGTCATCCAGCGCCTTTTTCTGGTCGTTCATCCGTTCGTAGAATTGGGCCCGCTGGGTGAGGGCCTTGAATTTCCAGGCCAGGCCCAGGTTGGGGGTGTCCAGAATTTCCGTGCACAGGTTGATGGCCTTGCGGAGGGTGTCCGAATGGGTGTCTTCCTTCGTCACCCAGGCGTCCGCCTGGATGGAGAGGGCCAGCAGGCGCATGTAGCGCGGAAGGGGGGAGGAAAGCAGGTTTTCCAGAGCGGCGATGCATTGGTCCGCTTCTCCCATGCGCAGCAGGACGGAGGCTTCTTCTATCCTGGCGGGCTGCGCAAAGGGGGTGTCCCCCGCGCCCAGGGTTTTGAAGATGTTCAGGGCGGCTTTCAGCGTATTGCCGGTGTTGCTTTGCTGGGCGGCTTTTCCGGCCAGGAAGAGGGCCGCCGCCTGGAGGGGGCTGCCAGGGTATTTGGAGGGGAAGGGCTGGAGGACAAGCTGCGCTTCATGGAAATCCCCGTTCTTGTACAGGAGTTCCCCCAGCTTGAGATAGAGCATGTCCGCCTGTTTGCCTTCCGAATCCAGGGCGATGGCCTGGCGGCAGGCTTGGATGGCGCTGGGCCATTCCTGCCGGCTTTCCGCCTCCAGGATGTTCAGCCGCGCAAGCTGCATGGTCTGTTCCGGAGTCAGCTGTTCTTTTTCCAGCGGCGGAAGAATGGCCTGCACGGTTTCAAGGTCCGGCGGGTTGAGGTTCAGGGCCACTTCCGCCTGGTCCAGCCGGGCCTGGGTTTTCAGGGCCGGGTCTGTCGCCAGTGCCACGAAGGACGCCAGCAGTTCGGGAGCCTGGGGGTTCATTCTTTTGGCGGCGTAATGGGCCTGTTCAAAGAGGATGTGTTCCCGGAGCTGGGCAGAGCCGGCGGCTTCCTTGACCAGGGCGGCGGCTCCAGCGGCGTCATTGGCGTTCAGCGCAGCCAGATTTTCATTGAACAGGGCGCTTTCCGCCGTTTTTTCAGAGGCGCGCCGGGCTGCTTCCCGGAAGAGGCTCTGCGCCAGAGGGTAGTCTCCCTTGCGGAAGGCCAGGGCTCCCTGCTGGAAGACGAGGCCGGGGGACGTTCCGGGATATTTGGAGATAAGGCGTTCCGCGTCTTCCACGCGGTTTTTGTCCAGCAGAGTGGTGATGGTATTCAGGGAAAGGGTCTGGACGGGAAGGCTCTGAGGATATTTGGAGAGGCCGTCCTCCGCCATTTTGACAGCTCCCGCCAGGTCGTCCTTTGCCAGAAGCAGGCTTCCCATGGCATACATGGCTGCCGGCTGGCGGCCCGCATCCCTGGCATTCACCCAGCCGGTGAGTTTTTCCAGCGCCTGGGGATTGGTGCGGAAGATGTCCTCCTCCAGCAGGATGTTGAAGGCGTCCATCAGCAGGGAGGATTCCGATTTGCCGCCAATGAACGCCAGCAGGCGTTCTTCCGCCGTTCCGGCAGTGTGTGGGGCTTCCTCTTCCTGAGGCTGGGCGCGCGTTTCCTCTTCCGCCTGTTCCGGGTTGTTTTTCTCCCGGACGATTTCCGCCCTGGCGAGGGCCAGACGGCCCAGATCCCGGATTTTCCCCGGATAGGCCTTGTTGTCCATGACGGCGGCGAAGATTTTTATGGCCTGGTCCAGGTTCCCCTGTTTGTCGGCCAGTTTGCCTTCCACGAGTTCGGCATAAGAGCGCATGGGCAGGTCCCTGGCCGTGCCGTCGTCCATTCCCGTCTTGAATTGTTCAAGAATGGCGGCGGCCTCCGCATAGCGCCCCAGGTTCACCAGAACGTCCGCCAGAAGGACGTGCGCGGTCCGGGAGATGGCGGGGGATTCCGCCTGCCCCAGCCTGGTGAGGGCGTCCAGTAAAAGCTGCCGGTCCTGAAGCTGGCGCGCGAGCTGGGCTTTCAGCTGGAAGCCGTAGAGGGAGAGCGGGTCCGTTTCAGGAATGGAGGAGAGTTTTTCCAGGGCCCTGGTAAAGGAGCCTTTGTTAAAGAGACCAGCCGCCATCCAGTATGATTTCATGGAGGAGTCCGGAAGTTGTTCCCAGGCAGTCAGTCCTTCTTCCGTTTTTCTGGCGCGGATCAGGGCTTCCGCCAGGAAGGGGCGGATGATGGCTTTCTGGGATTCCGGAAGATTTTTGGAGTTCAGGCATTCCTGAAAATGCTTGCTGGCTTCCAGGGGCAGGCGGTCTTCCAGGGCTTTCAGACCCTGCTGGTATTTTTTATTTTTCAGGAGGGCCTGCCTGTCCTGCGAGAGGGGAGCCTCCGGAGGAGGTGTTGCCGCGGCTGCAGGGGGAGTGCCCCCCATGGTGAGCAGGAAAGCCGCGCAGGACGTAAGAACGGCAAGGGAAAAACGGGGACTGAAGAAGGTGTGCATCATCGTAGGATTATGATTCAGGCCCCATGAAGATGAGCCGGATGTAGCGTTTGCCGGAGGCGGTCAGCTTCGGATCCTTGCTGGAGCCGGAAACGCGGTTGCAGGTCCTGTACAGTTGGGAGAAGGGATGGGGAACAGCCCGGATGACGGAGGGTTCCGTGCAGGGCTGGTCGGAGGGAGTCACGGAAACGGGAACTCCCGTTCCCGTAAAGCTGATTTCCCAGGACTTGGGATTGGCCGGTCCCGGTTTCAGCAGGAAGGGGTAGCGTTTGACAAGATTGGGCAGGCTTCCGGTAGATGGAGCGCGTACGACGTACTGAACGGGCAGGGAGGAGATATGGCGGGAGAGGGAGAATTCCGCGCCGTCCTTGCACTGCATGAGGGCGGGGGCCGGGTCAAAACCGGCCAGGTTCAGGCCGTTGTAGGCGCCATGGCGGTTGGGGGTACCCAGTTTCAGGCTGGAATACCAGTTTTCAAAGTCGTCCTGGAGCTTGAGGCAAAGTTCCAGATGCACATGGGCGCGTGTTTTGTTCAGGCCCACTCCGGAGTAGCCCAGTTTTCCGATGACGTTTCCGGTGCCTACCCGGTCCCCCTCCTTGCAGGAGACGGAAGCCAGATGGGCGTACAGGCTGTAAAGCGGGCCGTCCGCCAATTGGTGTTCGATCACCACATAGCGGCCGTAGTTGCTGTGGGTGGGGTTGGCGGAAGCGTGGACCACGGTGCCTCCGGCTACGGGATGCACGTCGTCCAGCGGAATGCCGGAGGCGTCGCGCCTGAGGGGCTTGATATCGATGCCTTCATGGAATTTGACGGCTACGGGGCCTGCCTGGGTTCTGACGAGGGTCCGGGTAAAGCCGTAGGCTCCCGCCTCCCAGGGCTGGGATTTCTTCCCTTCAAAGTTCCGGTCCACGTACATGTAGAAGTCCTGCGGACGGTTGTCCAGCAGGGCCGTGTTTTCCGTGGGGAAGCGCACGACAATATCCGCCATCAGGAATGGCATGCTCCAGAAGAACAAGAGGATGCCGATCAGGGAAGGGAAGAACTTGCCGTGCATGCTCATACAAGGGGTGCTGGATCAGATCCGCCCCCGGCGGGTGCTGACCACGGTGCGGTCCTTATGTTCTTCGGGCTCCTTGGCTTCCTTCTTTTCCTGGGTGGGGTCCTTGATGGGAAGAAGGGGCTTGGTGACGGCGGCCAGCTTGTTGATGGGCTCTTCCCTCTTGGGGTCCGCCGGAGGAATGAATTCCGCCATGGCGGCAAGGTCCGCCGGGGAGAAGCCGCCCATGACGGCCAGTTTGCCGGAGGTAACGGGTTTGTTGTAAAGGCGCAGAGGCTGCATGGCATGACCGTTGACGACCGGCAGTATCTGCTTGCCGAGGTTGGCGGCGGTTACTCCTTCCACCCGGCTGTCCAGGCCTTTTCTGACATTGACTACAATGCCGTAGGTATTGTCCTCTGCCGGGAAGGAGTAGTAGGATTCAATGTCCTTCTGGGAAATGAAGGGAGCCTTGCTGTAGTAATGCCCGTCCCGCTCAAAGGCGAATTTTTTGCTGTCCGTCGCTCCTGTCTCCATGTGGAAGCTGACGGGATACTTGTCCGGGCCGCAGGAGCAGAGCATGAGGGAGCCAAGGAAGAACAGGAGCATTTTCATAATGTCCATGATAAAAGATTTAGTTCTCCCTGGGCAAACCAATAAACAGGCATGGAGTAATTTTATGCCGCCGTTACGGCAGGAGGGAGAGCGTTTTTTGAACAATCAGGTCCACTGGCATCAGTTTTCCCGCTCCTTCCGCTCCGCAGGCCAGCACGCCGGATTCACAGGGCCCCAGAATGCAGTGGCCCTTTCTTTGTTTCAGGACGGCCGCATTTTGCTGCGTGGCCGTGTGTTCCCACATGTGGACGTTCATGGCCGGACAGATGAGCACCGGGGCCTGGCAGGCCAGATAGAGGGAGCTGAGCATGTCCGGGGCGAAGCCGTGGGCGAAGTTGGCCATGGTGTTGGCCGTGGCGGGGGCCACGAGCAGAAGATCCGCCCGCTGGGCCAGTTGGATGTGCGGGGGAACCCAGTCCGCCTTTTCATCCTCAAAGGAGGAGAAGACGGGATTGCGGGAGATCGTGTGCAGGGTGAGGGCTGTAACGAATTCCAGGGCCTTGGCCGTGCAGACGCAGTGCACCTCATGCCCGCTTTTGACGAGGGCGGAAGCGATGTCCGCCGCCTTGTACGCGGCAATGGAGCCGGTGATGCCCAGAATGATGCAGGCCATGGGTGGGGAGGGGTCAGGCTTTGGAGGCTTTTTTGCCTTCGTCAATGAGTTTCCAGAAGTGTTTGGACTGGCTCAGGATTTCATCTTCCCCTGCGGTCGGGGAGATGTTGGTGCGGAACAGAAAGTCGTTCAGGCTGTTGGCGTGCAGAACGCGGTGGACGACCACTTTGCCTTCAATGACTTCAAAGTAGATGCGGTAGTCCCTGGCTACGTAGCGGTAAAGAATTTTGCCATCCTTTTCCATCTTGCCGAAGCGGGCGTCATCAAGGGTTTGGAGGGTGGATTCAGAGACCTGGAAGTCCCCGAGCAGGTCCAGTTGTTCCAGGGTGGGGATGCTGGATACTTCCGCAGCGCTGATTTTATTGAAGACGATTTGAAGCACGCCCTTTTTTAAGTGCGCCGGCGGGTTAGTTCAAGCCTGAAACAAGGCACGGGCCGATTTTGAGAAGGACCGTTCCGAACCCCGGCATTCCCTTGGGAGCCGGGGTTCCGGATTAACGGGAGTCCTGCGTGGGGATGATGCCCCTGCTTTTTACCACCTGGGTGCCGCGAATGACTTCAACGGTCAGAGGCTTTTCCCCCGTGAGGTAATAGGTGGCATCCAGCATGTCCCCGTAGTTGTTAATGGTCGTGCCGTTGATGCTGATGAGGATGTCTCCTGTCTGGATGCCTCCCCGCGCGAGAGGGCCTCCGTTAATGAGGCCTTCAATGACGGGAGTGGAGGCGTTGATATCCAGCAGGCATCCCAGGCGCACCCTCTTGGCTTCCGGATGGGTTGCCAGGAAGGAGATGGCCTGGGCGGGGAGCAGGTGGCAGGTTCCCTTGCGGGAAACTCCCAGCACGATGCCGACCAGACGGTTTTCAGCGTCATAGCACGGCTGGCCGATGGGCGGCGCAGCCAGTTTGGGGAATTGGGCGCGGACAAGACGCAGCGGGAAGCTGGTGTCTCCTATGGAGTGCTCCATGCCCACGTAAATTCCCAGGGTGGTTTCATTCCGGCTGCTGGCAAAGGCCAGCTTGTCGCCGCGCTTGAGAAGGCCGGAGGGCGTCACAACCGCCTGCCCGTCGTGTATGCGGGCAGCATCCACCTTGAAAATCGTCAGGCCCGTGAGCTTTTCCTGGGCCCATACCTGAAGGGGAGGGGTGTCCTTGTCCCCAAGGTAGTAGGTCACACCGCCGTTTTTAAAGACCCGGTAGGGAATCAGGGAGGCGAGCATGTCTTTTCCGACCTGCGCCGCCATGGCCGTGTACGGCTCTCCTTCCGCCTGGTGGGGAATGGCTTCTACCTTAAAAGGGGCAGGCACGGCCGCCGCTTGATAAATCAAGCCTGCAACGGCTATGCCCGCCAATATCGGAGCCAGGTTCATCATGGATTGTTACATCTCGATGAGAACTCGGGATACCGGTTTTTTATCGGTATTGGAATCAGTTTTCAGCTGATTGTCGTTGGCCGATGTTTCATATGAAGGCGCTCCCGTGGTGAATTCGGGTTTTTCCGCAGGGGCGACTTCGGTTAAGGGTTGTTCAATAGTTTCCTTACTTACGGGAACCGCTTTTTCCTTCAGGAGAATCTCTTCCTTATCCTTGGTGGAGGATGCGTAAGAGTCGGAAGGATCATCCATGTTCCCGGATGCGATAATAACGCCTACCGCAGCCAATGTCACGATGGACATGGAAGCATAGACCCACTGCCAGCCACGAAAGTTCTGCAGATAGTTGTCCAGGCGTTCGAGTAACAATTTCCAAGCAGAGTGGGTAGCCGGATCGGTTTCCTTTCTAAGATGAAAATTGCGGAGGAAATCTTCTTCAAAGTTGTCATGGTAACAAGCTTCCTTACGGAAAGATGCCAGCATGGCAACCAGAGTTTCCTCGTTATGTTCTGTGGATTGTTTATCCATCGTCGTTGATGTTAAGTGTAATAAAGGTTAGGGTGTTTTAGTCCCGAATCTGGGACTATGCGTTTGACAGGGCGGAGGGAACCGATGTTCAATATTTTTTCCACCGTTAACTCAGATATTCCGCCAGCAGGCCTTGCAGCTCCTTGTGGGCATAATGCAGACGTGATCTGAGCGTTCCTTCAGAGATGCCCAGAAGGGCGGATATTTCCGTGTGGTTGAGTCCTTTTACATCATGAAGCACAACGACTTCCCTGTGCTTGGTGGATAGTTTTTTCAATGCTTCATTAATCTTGAGCTGAAGTTCGTTCAGATGGGTGCGTCGTTCCGGGTCCGCTCCGTCCGTTTCGTCAGCCATGTTCATGTCCTTTTCCGTATGGTCGCCGTACTCGTCGTCGTCCAGGCTGTAGGTCATCCTGCGGTTGCGTTTTTTCAGGAAGTTTCTGGCATGGTTGACGGCAATGGAGTGCAGCCATGTATAAAAGGCGCTTTGTCCGTTGAAGTAGCGCAAGGCCCGGTAGGCTTTGGAGAACGCTTCCTGGGCGATGTCATAGGCATCGTCGTAGTTGTCCGTCATCTGGTACAGGGTGGCATGGAGCTTGCGGCTGTGGCGAATGACAAGTTCGTCAAAAGCTCGCGAATCTCCCTCCCGCGCCCTGGCGACCAGTTCAGTGTCTTCCAAGGTCGTATATGCAATGGGTCCCGACATATTAGCAGCAGAATACCCAAAAATAGGGACCCGCTACAAGGGCAAATCGTATGCACGCCCCCCTTTACCCTCAAACCAGCGCATGTATGCCACATTAACTGTGGTATATCCGCCCGGAGTCGGGTAGTCTCCGGTGAAATACCAGTCGCCGCAGGGGCCTTCTATGGATTCATGCAGGTTTTCGATGGTCTGGAAGATGACTTCCACGGGGCACGGGGCGTCGTGCGGAGTGACCAGGCGGGTGATTTCACGGGAGATTTCAGCGTCCGTCAAGCCTTCGTAAATGGCCTTGACGCAGTTGCGCCGTTCTTCTCTGGGCTTGGTCAGTTCCTCCTTGCATGCCTTGTATACTTCTTCCAGCAACCGGGCCTGCCCGTGCTGCTTGATCAGGGAGACTGCCGCCTGGAAGGCGATGAAGTTCCCCAGTTCGGACATGTCAATGCCGTAGCAGTCCGGATACCGGATTTGCGGAGCGGTGGAGGCGACGACGATTTTCCGCGGATTGGTGCGGCCCAGGATGCGGAGGATGGACCTTCTCAGCGTGGTGCCGCGGACGATGGAGTCGTCAATGGCGACGAGCACGTCTTCCGGTCCCACGGCCCCGTAGGTGAGGTCATATACATGGGAGACAAGCTGCGCGCGGCTCTTTTCCTGCGTGATGAAGGTGCGCATCTTGATGTCCTTGTGGGCGATTTTTTCACCGCGCGGCCATCGTTTCAGGATGGCGCTGTCCAGCATGTTTTCATCCAGGGTCCCGTTTCTCAGGGCTTCCAGTAGCTGGGCGTGCACGCGCTTGCGGCGGTAGACGCGCAGGCCTTCCAGCAGGCCGTAGTAGGCGGTTTCCGCCGTGTTGGGAATGTAGGTGATGGCGGATTTGTCAAAGCGGTCTTCCAGGGAGTCCACGATCTGCGGGGTCAGCGCCGCGCCCAGGGCCTTGCGTTCCCGGTACACGATGGGGTCGTTCCCGCGGGAGAAGTATATCTTTTCAAAGGAACACGGCGTGGGTTTCAGGGGCGTGGTGAATTCCGTGATGACGTGCGTGCCGTCCGCCTTGATGGAAAGCATGTTGGCCGGCGGCAGTTCCTGCACCTGTTCGCTTTCCACTTCAAAGACGGTCATCAGCGGGACGCGTTCAGAGGCCACGGCAATGAATTCATCCGTAATCAGGTAGTGGCAGGGGCGGATGCCGTGCGGGTCCCGCAGGCAGAAGTAGTCCCCGTTGCCGATGGCGCCCATGATGGCGTAGCCGCCGTCCCACTGCCTGGCGGAGTTGTGAATGATTTCCTGGATGTTGAGCCGGGAGGAGATGGCATGGGGGATTTCCGGGCCGGGCATGCCGCTGTCCCGCAGGGCGCGGTAAAGGTCCGTATGGGCTTCATCCAGATGGTAGCCGATTTCTTCAAGGACGGTCTGCGTGTCCGTGCCGAAGACGGGATGCTGGCCGCGCTCAATCATGCGCTGGTTCAGTTCCGGCGTGTTGGTCATGTTGAAGTTGCCCAGCACCATCAGGGTGCGCGTCGGCCAGTTGGTGCGGCGCAGGTAGGGATGGCAGGAGCCTTCGTCAAAGAGGCCGGAGGTGCCGTAGCGGAGGTGCCCCATCAGGATTTCCCCGCCGTAGTCAAAGTTGTTTTTAATGTCTTCAGCGTCTTTCAGGTTGACCTGGCCGCGGCGGACTTTTTTGTTAAGCTTCTTGATTTGCCCGTTGAAGATGGTGGTGAGGGCGTCCTTGCTGGCGTCCCGGGTGCGGAACAGGTAGGGCTGGCCGAGGGGCATGTTCAGTTTCACGCAGCCGATGCCCGCGCCATCCTGGCCGCGGTTGTACTGCTTTTCCATCAGGATGAGCAGCTTGTTGAACGCCCAGAGGGTGGAGCCGTATTTATCCTGAAAATAAGAGAGAGGCTTAAGCAGACGAATGGCGGCTACGCCGCACTCGTGTTTAAGAAAATCGCTCATGGGATTGTGATGAAAAGATTGTCCTGTAAGTGTGGTGTATCCGCTGCAAGGAGATGGTGCCTTCTCTATTCGCCCTGTACCTTGACATGAATGCCGCGGCCTTCTCTCAACGTGCCGATGACGGTGCCGCCGGGGCCTGCCTTCAGCGCGGCTTCCACGTCCTCCGGCTTCACGATGGCTACCCAGCCGATGCCCATGTTAAAGGTGTTGAAGCGGTCCTGCGGGTCCACATGCTTCAGGATTTTCTGGGCTGCGGTGTTGTCCCAGCAGGGAATGGTGAGGTCCGCGCCGTAGTCGCCCAGGAAGCGTTCCAGGTTTTCCGGAAGGCCGCCCCCCGTGATGTGGGCGTATGCCTTCGGGATGACATTGAAGCGGCGCATGTCCGCCACCACGTCATGGTACAGGCGGGTGGGCTGCAGCAGGGAACGGAGTTCCTCTTCATCAACCACGTCCGGGTTTTCCTCCAGAATGCGGCGGATAAGGCTCCAGCCGTTGGCATGGAAGCTGTCGGATTTGTAGCCGATGAATACGTCTCCGGGGCGAACGGTCTTGGGGTCGATCAGCTTGCTTTTTTCACAGCATCCGATGCAGAAGCCGGAGAGTTCCACGATGGATTCCGGAACCACGCCGGGCATTTCCGCCGTTTCTCCGCCGGCCAGGATGCAGTTGCAGGATTCCAGATAGTCGCACATGCCGGCCACCAGGCGGGTGATGCGGGTACGTTCCTGTTCCAGATTGGAGATGCCCAGGTAGTCCAGGAAAAGAAGAGGGTCTCCGCCCGTGGTAAGGATGTCGTTGACGTTCATGGCCACCAAGTCCTTGCCGGCGGTTTCCACCATGTCCAGTTCGAAAAGGATTTCCGTCTTGGTGCCTACGCCGTCGCATCCGGTGACGATGACCGGTTCCTTGTAGGAGCTCAGGTCATAAGCGGCGGCAAAAAGACCGAAGGCCTGGTGCAGGGATCTCTGCTTTTGCGTTCTTTTAACGTGAGAGCTGATGTCGGATACGAAAGCGGCTGCTTCTTTGGTATCGACCCCCGATTGCTTGTAGGTTAGTTTGCCGGACATTGAACGGATGGACTGGGTGTGCCAGCATCCTAAAGGAAGGCTCCTGCCGCGGCGAGTGAAAAAAGAAGTATTTTTGCCATAGGCCGCGCAGGAGGAAGCCTTTTTATTCCACTTCTATCTTGCAGTCGCGCCAGAGCCACCAGGCATCCAGCGAAAATTTGCCCGGTCCCGTGTAGAAGAGGGTCAGGTAAATCAGCAGATAGATGGCGGCGAGCTCCTGTGCGCCCCAGCCGGAGAGGCCCAGGACGAGGAAGAGAGCCACGCACATGTTGATGATCAGGAGAAGGGAGGCCAGGCGGGTGAAGAGCCCCAGGAAGATGAGGATGGAACATCCGAATTCCGCGCCTACGCACAGCAGCAGGGACAGGAAGTTGCCGATTCCCAGCGGGTCCTGGAAAGCCGCCCAGTTTCCGCTGATGAGCATTCCCAGCTTGGGGATGCCGTGCACAAGCATCATCGCGCCTACGCCCAGGCGCAGCAATAGGACGCCGAAGTCCATGCTGGTGTTGGTGGAGAAAGAGCCCAGCAGGCAGCACGCGGATGATTTGCATTTATTCTGTTCCATGCACTGTAGACCGTTCGTGCGGCAGAAATGCTCAAATAAAATAGGATGAAATGAAATATCCGGAACCAGGAGGAAGCGGCCTGCTGCGCGGACGTTCCGTTTGAGGAGAAGCCGGGCACTTTCCACAGTTTCCGGCCTGCCGGCAGATACTGCCGCGCGCGGGTGGAGAAGGAGATAATGTTTCTTATTGAAGAGGCTGGCAGACAGCCTCTTCAATAGGTTTTTCAAGGGGTGTTCAATGCTTTTTTGCGGGAATCAGGCGGAAGGCGGAGGGGGATTTGGCGGATTTGATTTCCAGGGGCTTGGTCGGGTCCTTTTGAGTTTCCGCGCCTATGGTGATGATAAGCCTGTCTTTGGGGTGGATGACGGTGGCGTTTTCAAAGACGAGCGTATTGGAGCCGTCCGTCAGCTTCCAGCCGTCCAGCAGGATGCCGGAGTCTCCGGGATTGTTGATAATCACGTTGCCGGTGCCAGGTTCCAGCTTGGGGGCGGGCTGCTTGAGCTTCATGCTTTTTGCCAGCTTGGCGAAGGTGATTTCAGCAATGCGCCGCGCGCCCGGCTCCGTGGGGTGCAGGCCGTCCACATACCATTCCGGATGATCGGAAAGGGGGTGCAGCGCGTCAAAGAGGCCGACCTTGTGCTTGCGCGCCACGGTGGCGATCAGTTTTTCCGCTTCCGGACGGTTGGCCGCGGAGCCGTTGTCCGAGCCTGCGTATTTGCGCACATCCGGGTAGCAGTTGCCGGGGAACGCCTTTTTGTTGAGCGGGCCGCGGTAGTCCGGACCCAGCAGGCCCCAGGCGAAGAATCTGGCCTTGGGATTGGCGGATTTCCAGGCATTGAACAGGTCGTCATAACCCTTGGCGAACAGCTTGGGGTCCCACCAGCGGCCCGTATCGTTGATGCCCAGGTTGCAGATGTAAACGTCCGCCTTGAATTCCAGGGATTGCTTGTGTTCCTTGGTGCTGCCGTACCAGCGGCCCACTTGGCCCGGATAGTCGCCCGCCGTTTTTCCGGGGTTGCCGAATCCCCGGACGTCAAAGTCCGGGCCCATCAGCGTGCCAAGCACCTGCGGATACCGGGCATCTCCGGGTTTGAGGCCGGAGCCGAAGGTGATGCTGTCCCCCACGCAGGCTACTTTAGTGGGGACGGCCTGTGCCGCGGTGCCCAGGGAAAGGGCCGCGGCCAGGGAAGCGAAGAGAAGATGAAGGTTCATGGTATGGTGGAGTGAGAAGGGTTATTTTTTAGGAGTGGGCGCATCCGTGCGGAAGGGGCGGGCGGGGAGCTGGTCGCCGTTGACCAGGTTGGGGGTCACGAAGCGGTTCCAGCAGTACCGTGCGTGTTTGGGGGATTTAACCTCCGGGGAGGTGAGGCGGATGACAGCGGTGCTGCCTTTCCTGTTCGTGATTTCCGCCGTGGCGGGATGGTAAGCGCCGTCCGCCCCGGCAATTTCAAACTGGGCCGGTTCCTTGCCGTCCGTCGTGGTCAGGTCTTTGGCGTGTTCCAGTTGGATCAGAAGGGCGCTGCCGGAGGGTTTGAAGGCTTTGAAGGAGGGGCCTTCACAGGGAACCTTTTTGCCGTAAACCTTGTTGAGTGCCGTGTTCCCCGCGCGTTCTCCCACGGGACGCTTGAAGGGGGGGTGGACATCGGCGTTGGTGGAACCCAGGTCAATGGTGTTGACGCTGTAGACCTGCGGGACGGTTTTGGCTACCGTGTCCTGCATTTCCCGGAATTCCGGCCAGCCGGCACGGATTTTTGACGGATCGTTGATGCGGGGGAGCTGAATCATGACGAAGGGCATTTCCGGATTGCGGAAGGCTTTTCTCCAGGAGGAGATCATGGTTTTCAGCAGCATGCCGTTCTGTTCGTTGTCAATGATTTCAGCGTCGGATTCGCCCTGGTACCAGATGACGCCCGTGATGGGAAGGGCTGTCATCCACGCGATGCCGGATTCATAAAGGAACGCCGGTTTGTAAGGATGGTCCGGAGACCCCTGGTCCAGACGCGGGGAGATGTTTTTTCTGGCGCGTCCCCTTACCCAGTCGGAGATGAGGGGGGAGTCCAGCCAGTGGTTGCCGCGCAGGGTGCGGAAGCTGCTGTTGGCATTGATGACCTGCCGGGGAATCCACGCCGCTATTTCCGAGCCGCCCAGGGAGGAATGGATGATGCCTACCGGAATGCCGAGCCCTTCACGGAGTTTTTTGCCGAAGTAGTAGCCGACGGCCGCCATCGGGCCCGAGGCGGCGGGGGAACTGACGGCCCACTGCCCCTTATAGAATTTGTCCGTAGTGACGGCATCAAAATCCTTGTCGGAATAGGGGGCGTTGTTCGTGTGGGCCTGTGGGACGTTGTTGAACAGGCGGAGCTGCTCGTCCGCGGAGGCGGCTATGTCTTCCTTGGCCGTGGAGGTCTGGTTCAGGCGGAACAGCATGTTGGACTGCCCGGAGGCCAGCCACACTTCTCCCACCAGCACGTCGTCCAGCTTGGAAGAGTCTCCGTTCTGGGTGGCCGTCAGCGTTTGTCCCTCTGCGCTGGGTTTCATGGGGGGCAGGGTGACGCTCCATTTTCCCTTGGAATCCGCCTTTGTTTTCAGGGAGGAGCTTCCGAAGGTGACGGTCACTTCCTTGTTGGGATCAGCCGTGCCGGAGACGGGCACGTTTTTCCCGTGGGGAAGGACCATGTGGGAACCGAATACCCGGTCGAATTGGGGAGCGGCCGCCCAAGCCGCATTCAGGGCGATGGCGGCAGCCAGGATGCATGGAGTATGGAGATGCATGATTTAACAGGTTATTTGAGAAGGAGTTCGTCCCGTGTGAGGCCGGTCAGCCGTCCGAGCCGTTTGATCAGGCGCGTCATGATGAAGACGAGGGCGACCAGGATGGGCACCCCGATGATCAGGAAGCCCCACCAGGTGATGCTGCCGATGGCCACGTTGTAGGCCACCTGCTGTTCCGCCTCAGGCTGGCGCATGACGGAGGACATGAAGGAGAGGCTCAGGAAGAAGTTGCCGATGGAGGAGGCAACCAGCGTGCCCGCCAGAATCCAGGACGAGTTTGCCAGCAGGCGCTGGTAGGTCTGTTCCTCGCCGTTGGCGGCCACCGCCTGTTCTATCCTGCGCACGTCAAACAGCTCCGGCGTGTAAATGAACATGTTGAGAAGGGGGGAGCCGGTGGAGCGGGAGACGACGACCGCCGCCGCCAGGATGAGGGGAATCAGGGCCTCCTTTCCGGCAAACAGCCAGGGAGTGGCGCTGTGGATGCGCCCCTCCGGCCCGATGACGAAGATGCTGATGACGCCCGTCAGCAGCACGCCGGCCATGCCTACGCCGGACATCAGGTCAAATTTCCTGGTGACGACCAGGGAACGGATTCCGTAGACCAGGGGAAGGGAAAGGGCGAAAACGAGCGCCCATACCGGGCCGATGTGCCAGAAGCTTTCCCCTGCCGGACGTTCCAGGGGATTGGCAGGGCCCGCGCTGCAGTAGTCCAGAATCAATACCGGGAGCAGGATGTTGATGAAAATTCCCAGCAGGGAGGAACGTGAGTTGTTTTGCGTTTTATCCATGAATTCGGAGGCAGGTACTTGTATCATACGCAGATGCGTCCCCGCAAGTTGCAACCCCGTGTGTGAATGTAAAGACCAGAAGCGGGGGGAGGCGGTTTTTTCCTCCGCAGGCGGCCCCGCGGAAATCGTGGCATCTGACGGCATCTTCCGTTCTTTTGGCTGGACACAGGTGTGAATAATGTTCAGCTTCTCCCGTGACTCTGACAGATCATTTTTCCCCCATGACTCAAACATCTTCTTTTTCGACGCTTGGCATTTCGCCGGAGATTCTGGAAGCCATTGAAGTGCTCGGCTTCGATACTCCTTCCGCCATTCAGGAGCAGGCGATTCCCGCTGCGATCGGAGGGTCCGATATCGTGGGGCTGTCCCATACGGGTTCCGGAAAGACGCTTGCCTTTGCCATTCCGGCCCTGGAGTGTATTGATCCCGAGGAGCGGAATGTCCAGGTGCTGGCCCTTTGCCCCACGCGGGAACTGGCCGTCCAGATTTGCCGGGAGGTGGACAAGCTGGCCCTGTTCATGGACGGCGTTTCCGCCGTTCCCATTTATGGCGGTTCCTCCTTCCGCCCGCAATTGGACGCCCTGCGGCGCGGGGTCCAGTTCGTGGTGGGAACGCCCGGCCGTGTCATGGACCTGATGGAGTCCGGTGCGCTGAAGCTGGACAATCTCCGCATGCTGATTCTGGATGAAGCGGACGAGATGCTGGACATGGGCTTTCTGGAAGATATTGAACGTATTGCGGAGTTCATGCCGGAAACGAAGCAGACCCTGTTTTTCTCCGCCACCATGTCTCCGGAAATCAACCGGCTGGTGAACCGGTTCATGAAGGACCCCGTCCAGATCACCATTGAGCGGCCCACGCTGACGGTGCCCACCATTGAACAGTCTTATTATGAGGTGGTATTTTCTTCCCGGATTGAGGTGCTCAGCCGCCTGCTGGACACAGGGAAGATCAAGATGGGGCTGGTTTTTGCCAATACCAAGAAAGTGGTGGACGACATCGTGGACGGCCTGACGGCCCGGGGTTATCCCGTGGACCGCCTCCACGGGGACATGCCCCAGATCATGCGGGAGCGCGTGATGGATTCCTTCCGCAAGGGGAGCCTGCGTCTGCTGGTGGCTACGGATATTGCCGCCCGCGGCCTGGATGTGGACGATGTGGATGCCGTGGTGAATTTTGAACTGCCGCGTGATCCGGAGGATTACGTGCACCGCATCGGCCGCACGGCGCGCGCCGGGCGCAAGGGGAAGGCCATCACTTTTATGGGGCGCCGTGATTTTTCCCTGATGAGCCGCATTGAACGCTTCATCGGCGTCAAGCTGACTCCGGAACCCGTGCTGACCGCCGTTCAGGTGGACCAGCTCCGGACGGAATCCCTGGTGGATGATATTCTGGAACGCCTCAAGCCGGATGCCGTTCTGCCGGAGGAATTGAAGGAAGTGGAAGCCGCTCCGGAAGCCATGGCCGCCGCCCTGTTTGATTTGCTCCGGGAGCGCACGCACCGGGAAGTACAGCCCATTCCGGAGGACAAGCCCGCCCGCAGGACGCGCCATGTATCCCAGCCCGGAGAAGAGGCGGAGAGCCCGCAAAAGGGAGATTCCTGGCAGCACAAGGGGGATACGGTCACACTGTTCATGAACGGCGGCAAGATGATCGGCCTGCGGCCCAAGGACATCGCCGGATTGTTTTACAATACGGTGGAAATGGAGAAGGGCGCCGTGGGCGATATCCGGATTTTCTCCAAGCATTCACTGATTGAGGTGGACGCTTCCGTAGCTCCCCAGCTCCTGGACGCCCTGGCTACGGCCACCGTCTGCGGGTATGAGGTCAACGTCCGCGAGGACAAGGGCACGCCGGAATATTCCGACGGGCCGCGTCCGCCCCGCCGCAGCGGAGGTTTCCGCGGCGGCTACCGCGGAGACCGGGACCGGAGCGACCGCGGCGGATTCAGGGGAAACCGCGGAGGCTTCCGCAGTGACCGCGGTGAACGCTGGGGCGACCGCCCCCGCAGGGACGACAGGAAGAAGCGGTTCTGACGCTTCCGCGGTTCCGGACACGTTACTTGCGTCGTTCCGGAAACGGTTTTTTCCACGGGAGCGGCTGCTTTACTGGAGTTTCAGTTCCATGGGCACGGGGTCCGGATTCAGGAGGATGCCTTTCCGGTAGGCGGTCCCCGCCTCCTCGGCGCCGTTTTTGTACTGCTTCCACAGCCTATTCAGCGTATCCCGGTTGCCTGGGATGCGCAGGAAATCGGTGTGGGCCTTGTTGGCGTGTTTGCCCCATGGAGCCATGCCCCTGGCGGATTTCAGCATTTCCAGTCCGGCAGACAGTTCTTTTTTTTAAATGGCGCCCTGCCATGCAGATTTGGAAGATCTGCCGTTCCGGCACGCCGTATGCCTCCGGATTCCAGGCGCCCCCCCTGTAAACGATGAACAGATCCTTATTCTCTTTTTCGGCTTGTGCGGCGGCTTTTTCCAGGTCAGCCATTCACACGTCCAGCCCGCAGAGCGTACCGGAGGGAAGCAGAAGGGCGGATGCAATCAATAGAGTATGGGGCAGTTTCATAGTTTTTTCACTATAGGTCTGATACAGCAATCATCAATTCCCTTTCCGTTTAATTATCTTGAGAGATGGGAGAATTCATGTAAGATCGCGCTCTGTTTTAACGTTTCCCTACAGTCTATTTTCATCTGAATCATGAAGCTGGTATCTTTCCTATCCGTTCTTCTGACTGCCCTGGTTCCGTGCATGAGCGCTTCCGGGCAGGCTGCGAAGCCCGCCGCCCGGGCCGTCAAGAATTCAAAACCCAATGTTATTTTTATTCTGGTAGACGATATGGGCTGGGGCGATCTGGATTCCAACTGGAGCCAGCAGAAGCTGAACGGGCGGACGGTGGACAGGAAGAACGAGTTCAAGACCCCGGCTTTGTCCGCGCTGGCCCGGGAGGGGATTCAACTGCGCCGGCATTATTCCGCCGCTCCGGTCTGCGCTCCGGCGCGCGCCTCCCTGCTGCTGGGGGTGCACCAGGGGAATTCCCGCGTGGTGAGGAACAACCGCTTTGACCATCCCATTGAAGATTCCCATACGCTGGGCACCGTGATGCGTGACGCCGGTTATGATACCGCCGCCATCGGCAAATGGGGCGTGGGCGGCGGCGGTGAAAGCCATGGTCCGGTGACGGGCGGCCCCCACCAGCGCGGCTTCAATTATTTTTACGGCATCCTGGACCATCTGGCCGGGCATTTCCATTATCCTTCCGAATCCCGCGACATTTTCGAGTACAACGGTTACGCCTCCAATCCCGAATGGAAGAATATCAAGGACAAGGTTCCCCAGACCGCCTATTCCACGGATTTGTTTGCCGCCCGCGCCAAGCAATGGATTGTGGACCAGCGCAAGTCCGCCCGCAAGACCGGCAAGCCGTTTTTCCTGTACCTGGCTTTTCCGGCCCCTCACGGCAACCTGGTGGTTCCCGGAACGCCCTATCCTTCCGGCGGCGGTTTGAAGGGCGGCCTGCAGTGGGTGAAGAAGAACGGCACGGAATCCGTAAATACGGCTTTTGACGCCAAGGCGGAAAAAGACAAGGACACGTACATTTATCCGGACAATGCCCGCTTCCCGAATGAGGTGGCCAAACGGCATTCCACGATGATCCGCCGCGTGGATGATGCCGTGGCGGATTTGATTCATCTGCTGAAGGATTTGAAGATCGACAACGATACGATGATTGTCTTTACCTCCGACAATGGCCCCCACAATGAAGGCGGCGCCGACCCCAAGCACAGGCATGGGGCGCAGAATCCGCAGTTTTTCAAGAGTTACGGCATGATGGACGGCATCAAGCGCGACTGCTGGGAAGGCGGAATGCGCGTTCCCACGCTGGTACGCTGGCCCGCCCGCATTCCCAAGGGCCAGATCAGCCTCCAGCCCGGACAGTTCCATGACTGGCTGGCTACGCTGGCGGATGCCGCCGGAGTGCCGGTTCCCGCCCGCAGCGACGGCGTTTCCCTGCTGCCGACGCTGACAGGCCATGCGGACCAGCAGAAGCCCGGCATTATTTATTCCGAATATAACGTCGGCGGCAAGACGCCCGGCTACAAGGATTTCCTGGGCGAACACAAGGGAGCGGAACGGGGCCAGCAGCAGATCGTCTTTGTGGACGGCCTGAAAGGCCTGCGCATGGGGGTGAAGGACGCGGACAAGGATTTCATGATTTTCGATACCCTGAATGATCCGCAGGAAAGCAAGGACCTTGCTTCCTCCAAGCCGGAGCTTCAGGCCCGCATGAAGGCCGCTGCCCTGTCCAACCGGCGTGCCTCCCTTCCTTCCAAGACGGTGTTTGATACGGCGCTGGTCCCGGCAGTGGAGACAAAAGGGGCTGCCTCCCCCGGCTTGAAGTGGTCCCTCTATGAAGGGGAGTTCCCCTGGGTTCCGGATTTCCGTCAGCTCAAGAAGCAGGCTGCCGCGCACGGCGTGGCTCCGTCGCCGTCCGTCAAGATGAACGGTCCCCGGAAGCGCGGGGTGGAATTGACGGGGTTTGTGAAGGTGCCCGCTGACGGGGAGTATACGTTTTACCTGTCCACGGACGCGAACAAGGGGAGCAAGGCCTTTGTCCGCCTGCACGGCATGGAGTTGATTGACGCGGATAAGACTTACGAACCGGGAGCCGAAGTTTCCTCCGATTTGGGCGACCGGAAGAATCCTGTTTATTTAAAGGCCGGGTTGCATCCCATCCGCATCGGCTATGTGGGCAATGCCGGTCCCGCCTCCAAGCTGGTCTTGAAGTGGGAAGGCCCCGGCTTGTCCAAGCAGGAGATTCCCGCGTTTGCGTTCAGCCATGATGGCGGGGCCGAATAAGAACCTCCGATGAGCGACCTTTACGAGTACCAGGCGATTGACGGTTCCTCCAAGGGACCCGTCTCCCTGGTGCTTCTGATTCAGGCTCGCAACCATGGGCGGCTGTCCAACCGTACCCTGGTGAGGAAGCTTCCCGACGGGGGCTGGCAGCCGCTGTCTTCCTTCATTCCCTCCATGACCGTCATGGATGCCGATATGGAGGAATCAGCCATGCCGGAGCCCGAAACCGGGGGAGAGCCCGCCATTCCCGCCTGGACGCGGAAGAAGTATTGGACGCGCATCATTAAGGGATGGTGCAGTTTTGAAGGACGTGCCAGAAAACAGGAGATGCGCGAGGTTTATTCCACCATGGGCATCGCGTGGCTGGTCGTGGCAGGGGTTCCGTCCATCATGAAAAGCGGTTTTTTTTCCGTGTCCCCCCTGTTGGAGCTGCTTTTTCCCCTGGCTTATGTGGTGCTTCCCGTGTTGTTTCTCCCCCTGGCGGCTACGATGGTGCGGCGCCTGCATGATGTGGGGAAAAGCGGCCTTTTCCTGATATGGCTGGCCGTGCCCGTAGTGGGCTGGCTGCTGTTGCTGTATTTGTGTTATGGGGAGAGCCTGCCGGGAGAGAACAAGTACGGTGATCCGCCCTGGAGTTGAAGAATGAAGCCGGAAGCTGGACGCATTGAAGGAGAACAGGCCGGGATGGAACGTCCGGTTAAGGGAATTTCTGCATGATTGCGGCATTGAAAATGAACAGGTTTTTTGTTATACTGGTTGTTCTGGTTCAAAGCGCTGCCCATGGCTTCTCCCAGATGGAATTCACCATTGGCCTTTTTGATGGCGGCAGGAACAGAGTGGTTCCGGTAACCGTTTATCAGCCGGAGAGGGAAAGCTCCGAGACAAAGGTAATCATTTTCAATCATGGCTATGACGGAAACAGGAACGTCAAATCCAGCCAGACATATTCCTATTTGAACCGTTTTCTTGCAGGAAAGGGGTATTATGTGATCAGCGTACAGCATGAATTGCCTCAGGATCCGCTTCTGGCAATGGAAGGGAATTTGATGGAGGCCCGCATGCCGAATTGGGAAAGGGGAGTGGAAAATATCCTGTTTGCCATTCAGGAGTTCAGGAAGCTGAAACCGGGATTGGATTGGGGAAAGCTTATTCTCATAGGGCACTCAAACGGAGGGGACATGGTCATGCTTTTTGCGGCCAGGCATCCCCTTTTGGTCGATAAGGCCATTTCCCTGGATCACCGCAGGATGAAGATGCCGAGAATCCGGAAACCGCGGCTGTATACCTTGAGGGGATGTGATTATGAGGCGGACGAGAGAGTGCTGCCCGGTATAAAGGAGCAGGAGGAGTTTCATATGAGGGTGGTGAAGCTGGAGGGAGTTACGCATAGCGGCATGGGAGGGGGCGGAACGGAGAAACAGCACGAGCTGGTCAATCGGTTTGTACTTGAGTTTATCAAGTGAGGTCCGGGTTGCCCGTTGGTGGCGCGATGCGCAGGGAAGAGATTTTCCTCGAAGGAGCGGTCTTGTTCTGCGGAAATAGAAAGGGCTGTCCCCAATGAATGGAACAGCCCCTTCCAGGTTGAAAGTTATATTTGGCGTTACGCTTCCACGGCTTTGGAGAATTCCTCCACCGTGTCACAGGTGCAGACCAGGTTCCGGTCCCCGTAGACGTTGTCCACCCGGCCCACGTACGGCCAGAATTTATGGATGCGCAGGCCAGCTACCGGATAGGCCGCCTCACTGCGGGAGTAGGGGTGCCGCCATTCGTCGGCGGAGACCATTTCCGCGGTATGGGGGGAGTTTTTCAGGACGTTGTCTTCCTTGTCCGCCGTGCCGTTGATGACGGCCGTGATTTCCGCATGAATGCGTTCCATGGCTTCGATGAAGCGGTCCAGTTCCTCCTTGGGTTCCGATTCCGTGGGTTCCACCATCAGGGTTCCCGGAACAGGGAAGGACATGGTGGGGCCGTGGAAGCCGTAGTCCATGAGCCGCTTGGCGATGTCATCCACGGTGAGGCCGGCGTCATGGGTAAGCTGGCGCGGATCCAGGATGCATTCATGGGCCACCAGCCCCTTGTTGCCGGAGTAGAGGACCGGGAAGAGGGGGCCGAGTTTTTTAGCGATGTAGTTGGCGTTCAGGATAGCCATTTCCGTGGCTTCCTTGAGGCCTTCCGGTCCCATCATGGACAGGTACATCCAGCAGATGGCGGCAATGGAGGCGCTTCCCCATGCTGCGGAGGCCACAGCTCCTTCCTCATGGCCCAGCGTGAGGTGGCCGGGCAGGAAGGGAACGAGGTGTTCCGCCACGCCGATGGGCCCGATGCCGGGACCGCCGCCGCCGTGCGGCATCGCGAAGGTTTTATGCAGGTTCAGGTGGCAGACGTCCGCGCCGATGCAGCCGGGGCAGGTCAGCCCCACCTGGGCGTTCATGTTGGCGCCGTCCATGTACACCTGGCCGCCGTTGGCGTGGACGATGTCGCAGAGTTCCCTGATGGTCTGTTCATACACCCCGTGCGTGGAGGGGTAGGTGACCATGATGCAGGAGAGGTTGTCCCGGTGGGTTTCCGCCTGGGCTTTCAGGTCCTCCATGTCGATGTTGCCGCCTTCGTCGCATTTGACGGGCACCACCTTGAGGCCCGCCATGGCGGAGGAAGCGGGGTTCGTTCCATGGGCGGAGGTCGGGATGAGGCAGACGTCGCGGTGGCCTTCCCCGGCGTGCTTCTGGTAGCGGCGGATGGCCAGCAGGCCGGCGTATTCCCCCGCCGCGCCCGCGTTGGGCTGGAGGGAGACGGCGGCAAAGCCCGTGATTTTCGCCAGGCGGTCGGACAGGACGGAGAGCATTTCCCGGATGCCTTCCGACTGGTCCGCCGGAACAAAGGGATGCAGGGAGCTGGTTTCCGGCCACGTGATGGGGATCATCTCGGAAGCGGCGTTCAGCTTCATCGTGCAGGAGCCCAGAGGGATCATGGCTTCGTTCAGGGCCAGGTCCCGTGATTCCAGACGGCGGATGTAGCGCATCATTTCCGTTTCGGAATGGTAGGAGTTGAAGGCCGTTTCCGTGCAGAAGGGCGTCTGGCGCGTATGGACTGGGGCCCAGGCGGGAGTCTCGCAGCAGCAGGGGGCGGAGGTTTCCGCGCCCGCAAGGGCGGAGGCCAGCGCCTCTACGTCTGCGCAGGTAGCGGTTTCATCCAGGGAAATGGTGACGTGGCCGGCATCCACCTTGCGGATGTTGTAACCCGCTTCCAGGGCTTTCCGGACCATGGCGTCCGCCTGGCCGGGAACGGTCAGCAGCAGGGTATCAAAGAAGTCCTTGTTTTCAATGGTGATGCCGGCGTTCGTGAGCGCCTTGTACAGGCTTTTGGTTTTCCGGTGGATTTCCGTGCCGATGCGCTTGAGGCCTTCCTGCCCGTGGTATACGGCGTAGAAAGCGGCCAGCACGGCCAGCAGCACCTGGGCGGTGCAGATGTTGGAGGTGGCCTTGTCGCGGCGGATGTGCTGTTCCCGCGTTTGCAGGGCCAGGCGGTAGGCCGGGCGGCCCTGGGTGTCTATGGACATGCCGATGAGGCGGCCGGGCATGCGGCGCTTCAGGGCGTCCGTGCAGGACATGTAGGCGGCGTGGGGGCCGCCGAAGCCCATCGGAACGCCGAAACGCTGCGTGTTGCCAATGCAGATGTCAGCCCCGAAGGCGCCGGGTTCCCGGATGACGGTGAGGGCCATCAGGTCCGCCGCCACGACGCAGAGCGCGCCCGTGGCATGCACGCGGGAGAAGAAGTCCATGTAGTCGCAGATGCGGCCGAGCGTGTCCGGATACTGGACGAGTGCCCCGGCCAGGTCCGCGCCAACGGAGGCGGGGTCAAAGGAGGTCCAGTCCCCCACCAGGATGTTAACGCCCTGGAAGGCGGCGCGGGTGCGGATGACGCTGATGGTCTGGGGGTGGCAGGTGTCCGCCACAAAGAAGGTGTTTGCCTTGGGGCGCGCGTTCCGGCACATGGTGACGGCTTCCGCGGCAGCGGTGCCTTCATCCAGCAGGGAGGCGTTCGCCACCGGCAGGCCCGTCAGGGAGGAGACCATGGTCTGGAAGTTCATGAGCATTTCCAGGCGTCCCTGGGCGATTTCCGGCTGATAGGGCGTGTAGGCCGTATACCAGCCGGGATTTTCCAGTACGTTGCGCAGGATGACGGAGGGCGTGATGGTGCCGTAGTAGCCCTGGCCGATGAAGGTTTTCAGAAGCTTGTTTTTCCGGAGGATGGAACGGAGTTCCTCCAGGGCTTCCGTTTCCGATTTGGCTGCGGGCAGGTCCAGGGGATCCTGCATCCGGATGTCTGCGGGAACGATGTCCGCAATGAGTTCATCAAGAGTTTGGTAGCCGAGGCTGTCAAGCATCTCCCGGCGTTCTTCCCCCTGGGGGCCGATGTGCCGTCTGGCAAAGTCTGAGTGGGTATTCATGTGGTATCTGGCAGGTAATGGAACCCGGCCGCGGGGGCCGGGTTAAATTCAAAATGCCCCGGGATGGAATCACCGGGGCGGGGGAGGGAGGAACGGGTCAGGAACAGTATTCCTCGTAGTCCGTGGCGTTCATCATGTCTTCCGTTTCCGTGGGAACGTCCAGGCGGATTTTGTACAGCCAGCCTGCTCCGTAAGGATCGGAGTTGATGAGGGAGGGATCATTGGAAAGTTCTTCATTCACTTCCAGGATTTCACCGGAAACCGGGGTGTACACGTCACTGGCGGCCTTGACGGATTCCACGACGGCGACGGGGTCGCCGGCGGCAACGGTGGCGCCTACTTCGGGAAGGTCTACAAAGACTACATCGGAGAGTTCGGCCTGTGCATGGTCTGAGATGCCGATGGTGCCGATGTCCCCGTCAATTTCAATCCATTCGTGATCCTTGGAATACAGCAGATTTTCTGGTACGTCGTGCATAAGATGTAATTGTTTGAGGTGAGAGTGTAGTAAAATGCAGTGTTTGTCAGTTTATTTTTGCGCCGTAGTGTCAACCTTTCTTATAAAAGGGTTTTTTAACTACCACGGCAGGGAATTTCCTTCCCCTTACGTCAATTTCCAGCTCGGTGCCGACCTTGGCATGGGCGACAGGCAGGTAGGCCAGGGCAATGCCCTTCATCAGTGAAGGAGAGAGCACGCCGCTGGTAAGTTCTCCGATGGCTTCTCCTCCGGGAACGTGAACGGCATAGTGGGCGCGGGGAGGAGCTCCCTTGCCGGTGTATTCAATAGCCACCAGGCGCTGGGTGAGGCCGTTGGCTTTCTGTTCACGAAGAATGTCGGCGCCGGTGAAGTCCGTATCCAGCGCGCAGAAGAAGCCGAGCCCGGCTTCCAGAGGCGTTTTGTCCGGAGCGAGGTCGGAACCGTTCAGAGGATAGCACATTTCCAGGCGCAGGCTGTCGCGCGCGCCCAGGCCGCAGGGCTTGGCGCCTGCGTCAAGGAAGGCTTCAAACCATTTGACGCCTTCCCGGGCCGGACAGAAGAATTCAAAGCCGTCTTCCCCGGTATAGCCGGTGCGGCAGACGAGGAGGTCCGTTCCGTCCACCGTGATGCGGGAGATGCCGTTGCGGGGGGGGAGCTCCACGCCGGGAATGACGCGGGCGAAGATTTCTCCGCATTTGGGGCCCTGGACGGCCAGCCCCACATATTCGTCGGAATGGTTTTCCAGGACTACGTCCGCGGGCTTGTGGGCGGAGAGCCACGCGAAGTCTTCGTCAATCTTGGAGGCGTTCACCACCACGAAGAAGGTTTCCGGCTCCATCCGGTACAGGATGAGGTCATCAATGACTCCGGCCCGGTCATTGAGCATGATGGAGTATTGCCCCTGGCCGATGTCCAGTTTATTGATGTCATTGGTCAGCATGGAGTTCAGCCATGCAGCCGCTGCGGCGCCGGCCACCGTGAACTGGCCCATGTGGGAGATGTCAAAGATGCCGCAGGCTTCGCGCACGGCTTTGTGTTCGTCCAGGATGCCGGTGTACTGCACCGGCATGTTCCAGCCGGCGAAGGGAACCATTCTGGCTCCCAGTTCAACGTGCTTGGCTGCCAAAGGGGTGGATTTGACGTCGGGATCAGTCATGAGGCGATGTGAAGGTTATGAGCAATCTGCTCTCTGCATCAGGAAAAGTCAATGGAATTCCGGTAAAGCTTTGGGCTAAACATTGAAGCGGAATTCGACCACGTCTCCGTCCTTGACGACATATTCCTTTCCTTCAATGCGCAGCTTGCCGTGCTCCCGCGCTCCGGCCTTGCCGCCGCAGGATACCAGGTCGTCGTAATGCACCACTTCCGCAGCGATGAAGCCGCGTTCAAAATCCGTGTGGATGACGCCCGCCGCCTGGGGGGCCTTGGCCCCGGCCGGGATGGTCCAGGCCCGCGTTTCCTTGACTCCGGTGGTGAGGTAGGTGCGCAGGCCCAGAAGGTGGTACACGGCGCGGATGAGGTCGGAAACGCCGGAATCCTGCACGCCCAGGGATTCCAGGAATTCGCGGGCTTCTTCATCCGAAACGTCGATGAGTTCTTCTTCAATCCGGGCGGAGATGACAATTGCCTCCGCGTTGTGGTGTTCCGCCACGTATTTTTTCACCTGGGAGACGTAGGGGTGCGCGTCCGGATTGTTGATGGCGTCCGCCAGTTCGTCTTCATTGACGTTGCAGGCAAAGATGCTTTTTTTGTCCGAAAGGAGCTGGAAGGAATGGAGCAGCTTGCGTTCGTCGTCATCCAGTTGCGATTCAAAGGTGAGGGCCGGATTGCCCTCATTCAGGTGGGGCAGCAGCTTGGTGATGAGGGCCACCTCCGCCTTGGCTTCCTTGTCTCCGCTGCGGGCCTTGCGCTCCCGGGAGGAAAGCCTTTTGTCCATGGTGGCGATGTCCGCCAGAATGAGCTCCGAATTGATGATTTCAATGTCGCGCAGGGGGTCCACGGAACCAAGCTCGTGGATGATGTCGTCATTGTCAAAGCAGCGCACCACCTGCACGATGGCGTCCACTTCACGGATATTCGCCAGGAACTGGTTGCCCAGTCCGGCTCCTTCCGAGGCGCCCTTGACCAGGCCGGCAATGTCCACGAATTCAATGAGCGTGGGGATGATTTTTTCAGAGCCGGACATGTCGGAAAGCACTTGCAGGCGGGAGTCCGGCACCGTGACCATGCCCACGTTCGGATCAATGGTGCAGAAGGGATAATTGGCCGCCTGGGCCTTGCGGGTTCTGGTGACCGCGTTGAAGAGGGTGGACTTGCCGACGTTGGGGAGACCTACAATACCTGCCTGTAACATAGGCAGGACTGATAGCGGCTCACGCCGTGAAAGTCAAATACCAATTGCCGCCGTGCATTTATGCGGCGTCACCCAGGGCCCATTTGAGCAGGTTTTCAGATTCCGCCCAGATGCGGGACGGATGGCAGCCGAGAACGACGACGATGACATGGCGGCCGTTGAAGCCGGCGGAGGAAACCAGGCAGCGGCCGGCGGCGTTCGTGTAGCCGGTTTTCATGCCGGTGACCCACGGGTGCTGGGTGAGCAGCTTGTTGGTGTTTCTCAGCAGAAGCGTCTTGCCGTTGGCGCGGGTGAAGGCGTACTGGCGTTTGCAGATGATGTTGCGCAGTTCCGGATTGCGGTAGACGTAATAGGCGCAGCGGGCCATGTCAATGGCGGTGGAGTACTGGTCCGCGGGGAGACCGTTGGGGTTGACGAAGCGGGAGTTGTACATGCCCATCTGGCGCGCCTTGGCGTTCATCAACTGGGCGAAACGGGGAACGGACCCCGCCGTGTCGCGGGCCAGGGCCACGGCTACGTCATTGAAGCTGCGGATCATCAGGGCATTGAGCAGTTCCCGGCGGGAATAGACTTCTCCGGCGCGGAAGCCCAGCTTGGTGGGATCCGCCTTGGTGTCGGAAGGCTGGATAACCACCTTCCTGTCCAGGCTGCCGTGTTCAAGGACGACCATGGCCGTCACGAGTTTCTGCGTGCTGGCTACCTGGCGGTGCTGGAGTCCGTTGTGGGAGAAAAGCACTTTTCCGGTGAGGGCGTCCATGACGCAGGCGCTGGCACATCGGGGCGTGCGGGGGGCGCTCGGCGGAATGGCTACCGGACGCGTGGGAAAGTTGGCGGGGCGGGGAAGGGCGTTGGCTACCGGCTGGGAAAGCTGCGGGGGAACAGGCGTTGCCAGGGGGATGTAATCACTTGAATCCCCATACGATTGGCAGCTCGTGGAGCTCAGGCAAAGGGTGAATCCTGCGAGAAGGGCGAACAAACGCATGTCTTGTTGCTACAGTAAGAAGTTTCATTCATCAAGCCCAAACTCCGCATTTGAAAGGGAGTTGGACAAAAAAAGGCCGCGGGTTGTTTGATCCGCGGCCTTTTCTCTCTATTAACTACCTATGGAACCAAAAACCACCCTGGACGGATTTTGAGTTACTTTTCCCACCCGTCGGATAGATCTTGTGAAGGGTGAGACTTTATCCCGCAAAAAGATGTTCAAAATATGTCCGTAAACGGTTATTTTTTAAGAAATATTTCTGCATGTTTTTATGTTTGCATTAATATAAACACGTTATGGGGTTTTGGCCCTGCATGTACTGTCTGTTGCAGGCATGAGAGTTCTTCCGCAGGCCTTGAAGCGCGAGGGATCTTCCCTTGTTGACATATTTAATTTCTGGAATAATAACTGTTAGGAGGTAGCTTGACGGCTGTTTTAGATGTTTGAGGGTATTTGTTTTGCATCATGAGAAGAAAGTTTTTTTTGCCGGAAGCAGCCCGGAAGCAAAGAAAAAAGTCATTGCGGAGCATAGACGATTATGGTTCCTTACCATAAATTTGAATCATCATGAAAGTTTCCGTCCTGTTTTTGTCACTGGTAGCCTCCTGCATGGCCTGCGCCGAAGTTCTTCCGTTCAAGACGCCCTCTTTTGATACCAAGAGATGCGCTGACAGCGCCAAGTCCTCCGTGTCCATGGAGCAGAAGGAAACGTGCGTTGAAGTGAAGCTGCTGGACGGGGAGAACAGCATGGAGGCAATGATTCCCTTCCGGGACAAGAACGATTACAGTAACCTGGCCGTTTTTGAAAAGGCATTTGCCAAGGAGAATATTTCAAAGAAGCTTGATATTTTGAAGAAGGTGGAACCGAGGCTGGTCAAGACCATTATCCGGGGCAAGGAGGTGAAATGCCCGGTGGTGCCGCTCGTTTCTCCGATCAAGGGAGAGGACGGCTTGATGCTGGCGCTTTTCCTGGCGTCCTATGAAAAGATAGATTTCAAGGCCCAGCAGGAAGGCCGCTTTCAGAAGAAAAGAAACCCGGACGACATCAAGTTTGTATATGGAGTGATTTTTGAAGTTTCCGATCCCGTGTCCAAGAAGAAGCTGGCCGCCCCAGTCAAGTGGGAGCAGGCGGAGACGATTTCCGCCTGGATTGATGCCGTGCGCAAGGAGGTTAAGCAGTAGGAGCTTTTTCTGTTCCTTTAACCGGGCTGACGCGGGCTGTCGCCGTCCGGGGGCGCCCTGCCTGCTGTTGAGACATTTCCGGAAAGGGAGGAGAACTGTTTAGTGTCCCTTGTGGTTGATGGAAAAGTATCCGCCTGCATCCGGCGTGATTTGCCCTGCAATTTGCATTCTGGACAGAAGCGGCGTAATGGCGCATGCCGGTTTCCCCAGTGAGGCGCAGAGGGTGTCAATGGTATTGAAGCCCATCCTGACGGCATGGAGGATTTCCTTTTCCTCCGCAGTGGGAGGCAGCGGAGGTGCAGCGGCGGAAAGGGAGGATGGGGAAAAAAGGGGCAGGCCCTGTTCCGGGGCGGTCCATTTCATGTCATGCAGGATGTCGGAGGCTCCGGCGGCCAGCGTGGCTCCGTCCCGGATGAGGGCGTGGCAGCCGTCGGAGGAATGCCGGTCAACCGGGCCGGGAATGCAGAAGACCTCCCGTCCCTGTTCCCCTGCCGTCCGCGCCGTGATCAGGGCTCCGCTGCGTCCGGAGGCTTCCACCACCAGCGTCGCGCGGCTCCAGCCGCTCACGATGCGGTTGCGCATGGGAAAGGTGGTGCGGGAGGGGGGCAGCTCCATCGGGAATTCGGAGACTACCGCTCCATGGCCGTCCGCAATGCGCTGCGCCAGGTTTCTGTTTTCCCATGGATACAGCTTGCTGAGGCCCGCTCCGATGACGGCGACGGTGCGTCCTCCCGCATCCAGGGCTCCCGTATGGGCCTCCGTATCCACGCCGCGCGCCAGTCCGGAAATGACGGTTACCCCGGCCTCCGCCAGGTCATGAGAGACGGTTCTGGCGCATAGCCTGCCGTAGTGGGTGGCCATGCGTGAACCGACGACGGCGATGGAGCGTTCGGAATCCCCCGCGGTCCAGGATCCCCAGGAATAAAGGACGATGGGCGCGTCCGTCAGCTCGCGCAGGGCAGCGGGATAGGAGGCGTCAAAGACCGTGGTGACCGTGGCCCCCGCCTTATCCGCCAGTTCCAGCTCCCGGTACGGATTGACGATGCTCCGCCAGGATGAGATGTGGCGAGCCAGCTGTGCCCCGATGCCGGGAATATCCATCAGCATGGAGGCCGGAGCTTCCAGAACCAGTTCCGGAGAGGCGAATACCTGCATGAGGCGCATGACCCTGACAGGGCCCAGCCCCGGTATCAGGTTCAGGGTTATGGCGGCTTCCCGGGGCGTCATGAATAAGGGGTCAGTTCCTGGTAAACGTCCAGATGGGCCTGAATCATATCCTCCATCTTGTAAGGGGAGGGTATGTGACGGGGCAGGGGAGGGGGCTGGGCGTACCAGCGGGAAAGCAGGGCAGCCATGGATGAGGTGTCCCCCACGGCGATGTTTCCTTCCGGCAGGAAGGCGTCCAGTTGTTCCTTGACTCCGCCGTGGGCGTACCCGGCAACGGGTCTGCCCAGGGCGAGCGCCTCAAGGGTTGATTTGCCGAAGGCCTCCGGGCTTTTGGTCAGGGAAAGAGTGACGGAACAGGTGGAAATGATGTCCCGCAGGTCCTGGCGGTGGCCGGTCCAGGTGAAGGCGTGGGAGACGCCGGCCCGCTCAATTTCCCGGAGGACTTCGTTTTTATATTCTTCCTTTCCCTTTTTGGTCTCTCCCACGATGACGGCGTGGGCCGGAATTCCCCGTTCCAGAAGCTGTCTTACAATGGGAATCAGGTCCAGCTGCCCTTTCAGGCGCGTGATGCGGCCTGGCAGGCACAGGGTGAATTTTCCCTTGAGCTCGGGATAGGACATATGCCAGCCCGTGAGCCATTCCCGGGAAGGGGAGTAGTCCGGGTGGTGCTGGTCCGGGGAAATGGCATTGGGGATGATTCTGATATGGTCCTCGGGAGTGGACGGATAATGGGTGAGGATGTAGTCCCGGATGCAGTTGGAAACGGCAATCACCCGTTCCCCCCGGCTCATGATGGCGGAGTACCGGTTGACGGAGTAAAAGCCGTGCACGCTGGTGACGAGGCCGGGCCTGTCTTCCGGCGGCAGTTTTTTCCATGCCAGGTAGCCTACCCAGGCGGGAACGCGGGAATGAAGATGCAGGATGTCCGGCCTGACGGCCTGGAGCAGGGCGCGGAGGGCGCCGATGCGGAAGAAGGTGGCGAGGCTTTTTTTGCCGATCGGCATCAGGATGTGGCGGGAGCCTTCCTTTTCCAGCCGGGGAATCAGGCGTCCGCCGCCGGAGACGACGATGTTTTCCACGCCCCGGGCGGAAAGGCCGCTGCCCAGTTCCATGACGACTTGTTCCACGCCTCCGGATTCCATGGAGGGGACGAGATGTACTATTTTCATAAGGCGTGGAGTTGGGGAAAGAATCTGGTGAGGATGTAGTCTGCGGCGCGGTCCGCCTCCAGAAGGGGGGCTCCGGGCGCTGCCAGGCGGAAGCCCTGCTTTTTCCAGTCCCGGTATCCGGTGACCAAGCCTTCCTTTTCCAGCATTTCCAGGCCGGACAGGATGCGGGATTTACGGTTGCCGTGGCGGCGGGGGACAGCCAGGACGCCTACGGGCGCGCCCGCGCCCAGCGCTTCATATACCATGGAGACGCTGTCCTGGCTGACCCAGGTGGCGGAGGCGTGCGCCAGATGCCGCGCTACCCACCCCGGCTGCGTTTCCTCCACTGGAACGACGGTGATCTCCGGAACGGCCGTCTGGATTTTCTCTGCAAAGCCCGTCGGCGTCCGGCGCGAGGTGGTCAGCACGATGTTGCCGGGGGTGTTGATGCTGATGTCCGAGAGCTGGTTGAGCATGGCTTCGTCATCCCAGTCAAAATCCTTGCTGGGACCTCCGATGAGGATCAGGGTGATGTCCTTCGGGATGGAGGGATCAGGCCTCATGGGGTGAAGCGCTCCATGGGTGGGAAAGATGCCCGTATCCGTATAGTCGCGCCCGGGGCGCAAGTCATGGCGGGGAATGAGGCAGAGGTCAAAAAAGGTGCAGGGAAGCGTGGGCTTCATGCAGAGGACAGCCCGGGTCTTGAAATGATGGCGGGCGCAGATGAGCGGGATGTGCGTGGCGTGTCCGGCGGAGATGAACAGGTCTGGCTGCGGCGTGTCGCTGCCGGAGACGACCTTCCGGATTTTCCCCAGAAGGGAAAGTCCCTGCAGGTCCACCGTTTCCACGGCCCCCCCCTGCTTTGGCAATCAGAGCCTGCGCCAGTCCCAGGGACTGGTTGAGATGGCCCTGTTTCCCATCGCTCAGAATCCGGATGTTCATATAGGTCTATTATGAAGCGGCGGCAGGGTGCAGGCAATCCAATTTCCACCGGATTGAAGAAAATTCTTGGTGGAAGGGGCGCTCTTGTCCATGATGCGGGCGTGCTGACGCCGGATCCCGCTGTTATTAAAGATTCCCTGTGCGCCGTGTCCCGGCAGCTTGGGTTTTCCGGCTGCCGGGTGGCCCGTGCGGGAAGGAGCCCGCATGCGGAAAAATTGTTCCAATGGCTGGAACGGGGCTGGCACGCCGGGATGGAATGGATGGCGCGTTCTCCGGAGCGGAGGGCGGACCCTGCGGAGGTGCTTTCCGGCTGCCGTTCCGTCATCTGCCTGTCCTATGACTATGACAGCCCCGCCATGCGTCCGGAGGGGGAGGGAAGCATCTGCCTTTACGCCCACGGAAGGGACTACCACGGAATTCTGGAAGAGAAGCTGGCGGATTTGCAGGAACTGCTTTCCATTTACGGCGGCGAGCAAAAGGGATATGTGGACGCCGGACCCGTCATGGAACGGGACCACGCGGAAGCGTGCGGCCTGGGATGGCGCGGAAGAAGCGGCCTGATCGTTCGCAGGAAGGGAGGCTCGCGCTTTTTCATCGCCACCCTGCTGACCACACTGGAGCTGGAGCCGGACGCTCCGGTCTCCCACGGGTGCGGAAGCTGCCGGCGCTGTGCGGACCTGTGCCCGACGGGCGCAATCATGGAAAACGGCCAGGTGGATGCCGGACGCTGCCTTTCCTACTGGACGATTGAACACCGGGGATCCATTCCGGAGGAAATACGCCCCCTGGTAGGGACACGGCTGTACGGGTGCGACACCTGCGTGACGGTCTGCCCCTGGAACGGGAAGCCCCTGCCGGAGGCGGATGAGCGGTTCCGCATGTCCCGCCTGCTGGCCTCCATTCCGCTGCGCGATCTGCTTGCCCTGGATGCCGGCGTCTTTGCGGACCTGTTTCGGAATTCCCCCCTGAAAAGAATCAAGAGGGAGGGGCTGCTGCGCAACGGCTGCATTGTGCTGGGGAATGCGGGAACTCCGGATGACATTGATTTTCTGAAGGCGCTTTCCGGGGAGTCCCCCCTCGTGGCGGAGCATGCTTCCTGGGCGGTGGAACGCATCCTGCGCCGCCACGGGCGGCATGCATGTTCAAGCGGCGCAAGAGATTAAAAATAGAAAAAATGACGTTTTGCTCTTGTCAAAACCTCAATTTATGGTATCCATCTTGCCCCAAGCAATAGCTCTGCGCGAGGCAGAGAAAAATAACAGCTAGCAAATCCAATCCATTATGGCACGCCTTTTCGGTACAGAAATACCCAACGAGAAGCGCATCGAGGCTTCCCTTCCGTATATTTACGGAATCGGGCACTCGACTTCTAAGAGAATCCTGGAACAAGCAGGCATCAATCCCGACATCCGTACGGGACAGCTTACCGACGAACAACTCACGAAGATTGTTCAAGTGATCACCACTGACGGAATCCTGATTGAAGGTGACCTTCGTCGTGAAAAGCAATCCATTCTCAAGCGTCTGACCTCCATCAACTGCTATCGCGGTCAGCGCCACCGCCGCGGCCTTCCGGTCCGTGGCCAGCGTACCCGCACGAATGCCCGCACCCGTAAAGGCAAGAAGAAGACCGTTGGCGCGCAGGCCAAGAAGAAGTAATCCGGCAACCTGAATTTTACTATATAGCTTTACTATGGCTAGCGAAGAAATCACCAACGAAACCGCCGAAAAGCCCGTGGAAGCGGCAGCTCCCGCTCCCGCTGCTGAAACTCCGGCCGCCGCTGTTTCCGCTCCTGAAGAAGTCAAAAAGCCCGAACCCCGCAAGGACATTTTTGCGGAACTCGGTCTGGGCGGCGATGATGACAAGCCCAAAATCCTGAAGGCCAAGGGCAGCAAGAACGTTTCCTCCGGCGTGGTTCATGTTTCCTCCACGTTCAACAACACCGTCGTGACCGTCACCGACCAGCGCGGCAACGTGATCGGCTGGTCCTCCGCCGGCAAGATGGGCTTCAAGGGCTCCCGCAAGAGCACGGCTTACGCCGGCCAGGTGGTTTGCCAGGACGCCTGCCGCCAAGCCATGGGCCACGGTCTGCGTGAAGTGGAAGTGCGTGTGAAGGGACCGGGTTCCGGTCGTGAATCCGCCGTGCGTGCCGTGCAGACGATCGGTATTGAAATCACCTCCATCAAGGACGTGACCCCCCATTCCCCACAACGGCTGCCGTCCCCCGAAGGCCCGCCGCGTCTAATTGAATCCTTTTACCTATAGATCAAATATATCATGGCTCGTTATACCGGTCCCCGCGATAAAGTGTCCCGCCGTTTTGGCGTTGCTCTTTTCGGTTCCACCAAGGCTCTTGAAAAGCGCCCCTTCCCCCCCGGCCAGCATGGCATGCGCGCCGGCCGCAAGAAGAAGTCCGACTACGGCGTGATGCTTGCTGAAAAGCAGAAGCTGCGTTTCCAATACGGTGTGCTTGAAGGCCAGTTCCGCAAGTATTATGCAGAAGCCGCCCGCCGCCGCGGCATTACCGGCGACATCCTGCTTCAGCTCCTTGAACTCCGTCTGGACAATGTTGTGTACCGTCTCGGTTTCAGCAACACCCGCGCCGGCGCCCGTCAGCTCGTTTCCCACGGCCATATCACCGTGAACGGCAAAAAGACGAACGTTGCGTCCTACTCCTGCCGCCCTGGCGATGTGATCGCCGTCGGTGGAAAGGCCTCCTCCCAGCAGCTGGCTACCCGTTTCCTTGACCTGACCCAGGCCACTGTGGTTCCGGATTGGCTGGAATGCGACCGTGACAAGCTCACGGGCAAGATTGCTCGCGTACCTTCCAAGGAAGAGATTGCTCCCATCGTCAATGAGCAGCTCATCGTGGAATTCTACTCCCGTTAATCTTATTTCCTTCTGGATTTGCTTCAAAACCCCGGTTGCCTTTTGGCGGCCGGGGTTTTGGGCGTTTAAGGGAAGAGGATGGAGAGTTGAGAGTTGAGAGTTGAGAGTTGAGAGTATAGGATGGGGGTATGACGGATGATTTGAGCGAAAGGGGAGTGGCCCTTTTTGATATGGACGGAACATTGCTGCCCTGGGATACGCAATACGTTTTTTCCTGTTTCGTGCTGAGGCTCCATCCATGGCGGCGCCTGCTGGTGCTTCTTTTCCTGGCCTGCATTCCTCTTTATGTTCTGAGGATATGGGATGAAAACCGGATGAAGAGGGCCTATCTCATTTATTTGTGGGGACTCCCCGCAGAAACGGTGCGGGAGTATGGAAGGAAATTCGGCTCTCTGGCACAGGAATGGATTTATCCGGAACTGAAGGAACGGCTGGAGGAACACCGGAAGAAGGGGGATCTGTGCCTCATGGTTTCCGCCTCCCCAACCTTTTACGCGGAACCTCTGGGTGAGCTGCTGGGATTTAACGGCGTTCTGGGAACGGACGTGCTTCTGGACGGCCGCATGCCGGCGATGCCGGAATTGCCGAACGGCAACAACAAGGGACAGATAAAGGTGGAGCGCCTGCGCGAGCGGAAGGTGCTGCCGGAGCACGGCGTTCTGGATAACGCCGCCGCCTACAGCGACAGTGGCGCGGATATGCCCATGCTGCTTTCCTGCGGACAAAGGGTCCTGGTGAATCCTTCTCCTTCCCTGAAGGAAGACGAACGCCTGGCCGGGGCGGAATGCCTGTATCCTGCCCGGCCATGGAGAGGAAAGCTTGGCAAGATCTGGAAGATTGCTCTTTTTGTCATGGGGATGGTAAATATAAATGTTAGAAAATCAATGATTAGCTAACTGTGGGGGAGAAAAGGCTTTACATTTGTGACGGAAATGTTTCACTTTCCTTAACAAGGGGGAAAAGATACTTTTCTTTCCTTGTTAGCAAATCAACAATTAATACCCTAACCAAGTAATAGTCATGCAAACCAAGAACATCATCAGTGTTGCGGCAGCTGTGGCATCCTTTGCCGGCGCTGCTCTTGCGGGCACTCCCGTCAAGATTGTTGCTCCGACTCCGGTTCCCACTCCCGTGGCGACTGTCAGCCCGCTGTCCGGCGATATCTACGCCGGTTATGCCTCCAATTACACCAGCCGCGGCATCGTGGCTTCCCACGCCTTGGTGGGAGGGGATAGCGTTATCCCTGCCGGTGTAAATCTGAATTACAAGCTGAGCGACGCCAACTCCATTGTGGGTGCCGCTTCCTACACCTCCCTGACCTCCGGTCACGAGCTGCTTGGCATGAAAGATATTGCTTTCCACAATGAAACCAATTTCAACCTTGGCTGGAAGAACCAGGACGGTTTGCTGAAGAACCTGTCCACCACCCTCGGCTGGAATCTGATTCATGGCGGTCTGCTCGGCAACTTTGCCAAGTATGATTACAGCAACCTCCTTGCAAACGGCGTCGTTGGCCAGCGTCATGCCCACTCCGTGGCTCAGGAATTCTATCTGAACCTGAACTATGACCTGTGCAGCAACTGGTTCGCCGGTGTGACCACTAGCTATGGCTTCCAGGGAATGACCGGATGGTGGTTCCAGCCGTATGTGGGCTGGAAGGCTTCCATCTGCCCCGCCACGGACATCGTGATCACGGGCGGCATGTCTGCCACTGCCGGCTACTTCGACAGCAAGTCCGCTTTCATGTCCAACGGCGCGCAAGCTTGGTGGGTGAAGGCTGAACTGCCTGTCAAGCTGGGCGTGAAGAATCTGGCCGTGGTTCCCTTCGTCAGCTTCAACTGGGCCGGCAACGGCGCCTTGAAGGCTAACAAGGGCGTGGACGCAGGTTCCAAGCCTTACAAGAACTTCGGCGTGGTGGCTGGCGCCAACCTCGTCTATTCCTTCTAAGCCGTCCGGCTTACGATTGAATCATGTTTCAAGAGCGGCGGAGCAATCCGCCGCTCTTTTTCTTTCATGTTCCGGATGGAGGAAGGAGAAATTGCCGATTAAGGCGGGGACTAAGATCCGGCCATTGTTCCTGTTCCGGCCGGTGATGGCTTAGGAAAAGCCGTCACGGATATGGCTGCTGTTGCACTGGCTGGAAAATTTGGGGCAGCGGCAGGGCGGATTTTTTTATTCCTTGCAGGATGAGCGGCTTGCGGAGGAATTGACTTTCCGGGGTAAAGGAGAATTGCTCCGCTCCTTTTTTGCTTGTTGCCAGAGGCAGTATTTTTATTCAGAATGCCGCGGAACAGGAGTTCCAAGTTTATGAGTTTTTCCTTTTTTTCTGCTCTTGGGGCGGTTCTGGCCGTTTCCATTTCAATTTCCCTGGCGGAGTCACGCATTCCGGATGTTCCTTCCGATCCGCCTCTGAGACCCGTGAGCGGCAGCTTGAAGGCGGGCTATTCCACGAATTACGAATTCCGCGGCCTGATTCCCGGCGGCTGTAATCCCACGGCCCCCTTGCGTCTGGACTGGAGAAGCGACCTGAATGACCGGTATTCCCTGATTCTGGCGTTGAAGGAGGAAATTTTCCTGGGGCATCCGGCGGTTGACTTGGAGAATGAGACAATGGCTGATCTTGGGCTTCAAAGGAAGTTCGGGAAGGCCACTTACGCCGCATTATCCTTCCGTGCGAATGACGGCGGTTTGGCGGGGTTTGCCTCCGAACATTTGTTCGGCAACGGTGGGACAACGTATGAAACGGCGCTGATTCTGCGCCATGATCTGGGCTTCCTGCCCGGTTTTTATGCGCAGGGAAGCGCCGCTTATTCCTTTTACGGCATTACGGGCTGGTGGTTTGACATGTGCACCGGGTCGGATTTCCGGATGACGGAAAACCTTTACATGGGTTTCAAGTTCGGCGCGGTGCTGAGTTCCTCCTACTGGCCTTCCGGCAGCAACGGTTGGCAGTCCCTGTACGTCAGGGTGACGGCGAATTACCGTTTGTTCGGGAATATTTTTGTGGAGCCGTTTGTGGGGCTGCACTGGCTCGGCAAGGGAGCCCACGGAGTGAACCGGGTGTATGGGAGAACGCTGGTGAAGGGCAATAGCTGGGTGACGGGCGTCAGCCTGGTTTATAGCTTCTGACCAGTTGGAGGTGTTTCCCCCTCCTGCGGGAAGAGGTCCGCACGCATGCGGATCATGTCAATGCACTGCACGCCGTTGTCCCAGACGGGTTCCGGGTAGTTGTCCGTAAAGTGGTTTTTGACGACGCCTGAAATCCGGAAGCCACAGCTTTCATACAGGGCCATTGGGCCCGGGGAGGCATCGCACGTTCCCAGTTCCGCATATCTTGCTCCCTTGTTCCTGATGATGTGCAGGGCGTGCAGCACCAGAGCGGTTCCGCAACCGTGCCTTCTGTATTCAGGGGCTACGGAACAGTTCATGATTTCCCATGTGTCTTCCCCCGTTTGCCGGATGACGATAGCTCCGGCGGCAGCTCCGCGGCTCCGTGCGACGTAAAGTTCGCCGTGGGCCAGATGGTCCGCTACCTGCCGTTCGTCCGGATCGGCATCCAGCAGAAGTTCCCTGAGGGGAGGGGGCGGAGGCCACACGGCTGTTTCCTGCGCCACATGGAAGGCAGGGGCCATCATTCCGCGCGCATGAAGATGATGGAGTCCGCCAGCAGTTCCCCTTGCAGGCTGTCCCCCTGGATGACGACGGGCTGGCCGGAGGTGATAAGCCCTTTTTCCTTCAGCAGGTTCAGAGCGGTGGAGATCATGCGGGCCGGGTCTTTCAGGAAGGGGGATTCAAAGGCGGTCACGTCGCGTGCCAGCGCGAGCTGCCGGACGACAACGGGGTCATTGCTGAAGGCGAAGATGGGGGCCCGTTCCGGCCTGAGGACGGCTGCCTGCGTGGCGGCCAAGCCGCGGCGGGTGAAGATGACCATGCAGGCGTTTTCCACGGAGTCCGCCAGGGAGATGGCTGCCTTGGTGGCCTTCTGCCTGTCTCCGTTCAGGATGGCGGAGGCGGCAAAGTTAAGGTTGCCGGAGCGTTCCATGCGGTGCGCGATGGAGTCCAGGACCTCCACGCAGCGCACGGGATAATGGCCTACGGAGGTTTCTCCGGAGAGCATGACGGCGTCCGCCTGTTCAAAGATGGCGTTGGAAACGTCCGTGACTTCCGCACGGGTGGGGGTGGGCTGCGTGATCATGGATTCCAGCATGTGCGTGGCGACGATGCAGCGGCGCCCCAGCCTGTGGCAGTGGCGAATAATGCGGCGCTGGATGATGGGAAGTTCCTCAATGCTGACTTCAATGCCCAGATCGCCGCGCGCGACCATGATGACGTCTGCGGCCAGGATGATGTCGTCAATGTGGCGGATGGCCTGCTGGTCCTCGATTTTGGCGACAATCTGGGCCCTTCCTCCAAGGTTGTCGATATGCTCCCGGAGCTGGGCGATGTGGGCGGCGTCCCGGACGAAGGACATGGCTACGTAGTCCGTCTCGCATTCCACGGCTACGGCCAGGTCCGCCAGGTCTTTTTCCGTCAGGGCGGGGAGCCGCAGCGCCACGCCGGGGAGGTTGATGTGGCGGCGGGAGCCGAATACTCCTTCCGTGAGCACCTTGCAGATGAGCCTGTCCGGGCGCACTTCCTCAATGCGCATGAGAATGCCTCCGTTGTCCACCACCATCGTATGGCCTACCTGGACGTCCTGCAGGAGCCCGTCATAGTTCACCGTGGTGGAGAAGGGGAGTTCCGGCTTGGCCGTGCTCAGGCGGATTTCCAGCGTGTCCCCTTTTTTCAGATGGTAGGGTTCGGGCAGGTCCCCGGTGCGGATGGACGGCCCCTGGAGGTCAAAGAGAATGGCTATGTTCGCCTGCAGCTCCGCGGCTTTCCGGCGGATGCGGAAGACGACTTCCCGGACCCAGTCGTGTTTGGAGTGGCTCATGTTGAGCCGGAAAACGTTGGCTCCGGCTTCAATAAGCTGGCCCAGCATGTCGGAAGTGTCTGTTGCTGGTCCAATGGTGCAGATGATTTTGGTGGCGCGGGGCCGGGAAGGTGTGCTCATGGTCTTTGTCAGTGCCCATACTGTATCCTACGGGACGTTCAAATGAAGTTTTTTGTGGTACATGGCAGGATTGTTGCATGTCACGGAGCGGATGCGGGAGCATACTGGCGGCATGAAGCAGATCAGGGTTGAATTGATCAACACCGGGACGGAAATTTTACTGGGGAGCATTGTGAATACGAATGCCGCGTGGCTGGGCAACAGGCTGTTTGAGGCCGGATTCCGTGTGGAGAGGGAGACCGTGGTTCCCGACGGCTATGCCATTAACGAGGCCATGAGGGAGAGCGCCCGGCGGGCGGATATCGTGATTGTGAGCGGAGGCCTGGGACCGACGAGCGACGATGTGACCAGAGAAGCCCTGTGCGACGTGTGCGGCGTGGACATGCACCGTGACGAGCAGGTGGCGGAGAGGTTGAAGAGCTATTTTGAACGCAGGGGGATTTCCATTGCGGAATGCAATTTCAAACAGGCCATGGTTCCGGACGGCGCCGCGGTGCTGGAGAATTCCAACGGCACGGCGCCCGGCCTGGTGATGCCTGCCAGCGGTTCCCTTCCCATGTTTATCCTGCTGCCCGGACCTCCGTCGGAGTTGAAACCGATGGTGGAGCAGTCAGTGATGCCGCTTCTGGAAGATCTGGCGGATGAGGATATTCCGCATCTGCGCGTTTTCCGGCTGGTAGGAATCGGGGAGAGCGACCTTCAGGAGCTGGTGGATGATTCCCTGCACCAGGTGGAGGGACTGGAGGTGGCGTATTGCGCGCGCATCGGAGAGGTGGATGTGCGCCTGGTGGGCAGTGAAGTGGCGCTGAAACAGGGGGAGGCGCGCCTGCGCATCCTGGCAGGAGCGTATGTGCTGACTCCCGCGGGAGTATCCCTGGAGAAGGCGGTGGTGCTCCATCTGGCGGAACAGGGGTTGAAGGTGGCGACGGCGGAAAGCTGCACCGGCGGCCTGATTGCCAAGAGGATTACGGATGTGCCGGGTTCCTCCGGCGTTTTTGAGTTCGGCTGGGTGACTTACGCTGACCGGGCAAAGACGAAGATGCTGGGGGTGCCGGAGGATATCCTGAAGCTTCACGGAGCGGTAAGCGAACCCGTGGTGAAAGCGATGGCGGAGGGGGCCCTGGACCGTTCCGGTGCCGATGTGGCGGTTGCCGTCAGCGGCATTGCGGGGCCGGGAGGCGGCTCGCCGGAAAAACCTGTGGGTACCGTATGGCTCGCCTGGGCTTTCCGGGGGGGAGAGACGCGGACGGAGATGATGCTTTATCCGCGGGACCGAGGGTCTTTCCGGCAGATGGTTTCCCAGAAGGCCCTGGCGGGGCTTCTGGACGCCAGAAGAAGGGAGCAGGTTACGGAATGAGGAACCACACGGGGAGCACTCCGGCTTCATGTAGCCCGCTGATGAATTCAAAGATGCCGATGAACCAGATGAACCACAGAGCGTCCACGATGTTGTGCGTGAAGGTGGCAGGATTAACGGAGTAGGTTGCGGGCGGCGGCTTCAGCCGCGATAGGGAGGGAATGAAGGAGGGGACGCTCCGGCAGTAGTTCCGGTAGGCGTCTCCGAAGAGTGAGATGAGCCGTTCCTGTTCCTTCCTGATGACGGACGGGTAGTAAATGCCGAAGGCCAATGCCGTCAGCAGGGGGACCGTGAAGGTTTCCGTGGCGCACGCTACGCCTATGCCGCCGATGAAGCTGAAAAAGTAAAGCGGGTTGCGGCACATGGAGTACGGCCCTGCAATGACAAGGACGTTGTTTTTATAACCAGCAATGTAGAGGGAGCACCAGATGCGCCCGAAGGCGCCTATGCCGGCCATGAAACAGGCCAGGAGCATGAGGCTTTCTTCTATGAGCGGGGACATTTCCCACCGGGATTCCCCAAAGAGCAGGGCGCAGCCGATAGCCAGGCCGAAGAGGAGTGAGATGAGTGTGCGGAAGCGCTCGTTGAGTGATTTTGCGTGGGCTTGCATAATGCTGAATAAAGGATAATGAAAAGATGTTACGGCCTCCGGCAATGGCGTGAAGATGTTTTCCGTGACGTTTCCGTCACCCGCCCGGTGAATGCAAAAGAGGCTGTACGCATTAGCGTACAGCCTCTTGAAGAAAAAATGGGATTCCGGAAATCAGGCGCGCCTGCGGCGCAGCATCAGAGTTGCCAGCCCCAGCAGGCTGAGGGTAGCCGTGGCGGGTTCCGGCACGGCGCCCGCTACTACGTATTGCACCTTGACGTCTCCGTTTTCCGTGTAGAGGTAGTATTGGTCCTGATAGTCCGCTGCATTTCCTTCCATGAGGCCGGAGGCCTTGGTCAGCGCGCTGCCGTCTTCAGCGGTAAAGTCCCCCAGGGAGATGGAACCGCCATCAAAACCGGCGGAGGTGACCAGCGTGCGGGTAACGAACTGGAATTCTCCCACAGTCAGGTCCGTGGATGTGGTGGCCAGCAGTCCGGAGACGGAGAAGCTGGACGCGCCCCAGATTTTCTGGTTGACGTTCATGATGCCTCCAATACCGAAGACAAGCCGTGCGCCATTGCCGCCGGGATCAATGCCGCAGACGGTGAGGTTGAGGGTTCCGTCAAGGGTGATGTCACTGCTTTTGAAGTCCACTTGCCCGAGGTTGAGGGTGGAACCGGAGCCGACCGTTACATTCCCCGTATAGCGGGTGCCGCCGACGGTAACGTTGCTGTTGCCCGTAACGGTGATGCCGCCGCCGTCGGAGGTGTCCACCATGGCGCCGTTGACGTTGACGGTTCCGGCATTGTTGAAGATGACATCCGGGCCCTGGCCGTTGCCGCGGCTGGGGATGCCGTTGCTCCAGTTGCCCGCGTTGCCCAGTTCATAGGTGTTGCCTTCCGTAGGGCCGGCCCCACCGGTCCATTCCGTGACCATGCTGGCGGCATTGGCGCAAACGCACAATCCGCAGAGCATGGCGGCGATAGATAAGGTTTTTTTCATATTAAAACAGAAATGACTTGATAAGTAAGCCCAGAAGAGACGCTGGCGCTGCAATGAGGCTACCGGATTTACAATCCGGAGTCAAGCTGTGATTCTAAGGGAAAAGAACTTGCGATGACGCCCCTCCGCCTATGAGGAGCTGTTTATATGAGATGGGGACCCGTCGGGAGCTGTCGGACTGGGGCGAGGAATGCCGCAGGCTTCTGCGGCATTTGAATTTGAAAGGGAGCGTTAGCGAACTCTCTTTCCTGGAAGCCGGTACGTCCTGACGGGCACACGTATTTCAATTGCCGCAAGGTATGCGGTACTCCCTGTAAGGAGATGGACATTTCTCCGGTTTCAGACCGTGACGGATTGTAAATCCGCAGAAATTTGAAGCTCGGAAGGGATTTTATTCGTTTTCCTGGTCGTGTTCATCCGCTTCACGGGTGGAGAAGCGCATGAGTTCCGCTTCAAAGTGGAGCGGCACGTCCCCGGTGGGGCCGTTGCGGTTTTTAGCCAGGTGCAGGTTGGCCCGTCCGGCCATCTGCTGGCGTTTTTCCTCATCTTCCGCATAGTAGGCGGAGCGGTAGAGCAGCCCGATCATGTCGGCATCCTGTTCGATGGAGCCGGATTCACGCAGGTCGGAGATGCGGGGCACGCCCAGGCTGGCGCCCGTACGGCTTTCCGGTCCGCGGTTGAGCTGGGCCAGGACGATGACGGGCACTTTGAGTTCCTTCGCCAGGGCCTTGAGGCCGGCGGAGATTTCCGCCACTTCTCGTTCGCGGCTGTTGGCGGCCTGCTTGGAGTGGGAGCGCATGAGCTGGAGGTAGTCCACGCCGATGGCGGCCAGGCCGCCCTGGTCCCGCATGACGCGGCGCGCCTTGGCCCGGAGTTCGTTGATGGAGATGGCAGCCGTGTCGTCAATGACAAGCTGGGAGGCCCCCACTTCCTTGACCGCCTGCTTGAAGTGCTTCATTTCAAGCTGGGTGAGGTTGCCCCTCTTGATGATTTCCCGGCTGCGGACCCCGGAGCGGGCGAAGAGAAGGCGTTCCACGATCTGGACCGCGGGCATTTCACAGGAGAAGAGCAGAGTGGGCTTTTTTTCATTCAGCGCAATGTGCTCGACGATGTTGAGCAGGAAGGAGGTTTTACCCATGGAGGGACGGGCGGCGATGATGAACATGTCCCCAGGCTTGAGGCCGTTGCTTTTTTTGTCCAGTTCTTCAAAACCCGTGGTCAGCCCCTGGATCTGTCCCTTGCTGGCAATGAATTTTTCAAAGTTGGTGACAGCCTGCTTGAGGATGCTTGCCAGGCTTTGTTCGTCCTTGGCGCTGTTGTAGCGTTCCCGTATCTGGAAGATGTGGGTTTCCACGGAGTCCAGCAGTTCCGCCACGTCGTCCGGATTGTCAAAGGCCTGGGTGGTGGACCGGGTGGCGATGTCAATGATGGAGCGGAGAATGAATTTGTCCTTCAGGACGTTGAGGTAGTGCTCAAAGTAGGCTCCGGTGGTGGTGAAGGTGTAGATTTCCGCCAGGCCCGCGCTTCCGCCCACCGCTTCCAATTGGTGCATGTCTTCCAGGGCCTGGGTGATGGAAACGATGTCGATGGGCTCGTTTTTATTGTAACGGGTCTGGAAGAGGCGCCAGAGCAGTTTATGCGCGGGCAGGTAGAAGTAGTCCTCCGTCATGCCGATGGTCACGCACTGGCCCACGTAAGTGGCGGGGTCCATGGCCATGAGGGCCAGCACGCCTTTTTCCGGGCCAGGAGCCTGCGGAATGTCCCTGAGGTCCAGGGCCGGGGCTTTGCGGGGGGCCTTGGTCAGTTCCAGCGGGGAGGCGGCGGTGATGGTTTCCGTAGTTTCCATGATGCGGCGGCGGGATGGGTGGCATCCGGCTGGAAAGGAATAGCACAACGAAGGGCGGCGGGCAATAGGCAACGTCGTAAATTCAGAAAAGCCTCCTTCCGTCAGAGGGACGTTCCACCGTTGTTTTCCCGTTCCTTCCTCAGTCTCAACTGGCCGCAGGCGGCGTTGATGTCATGGCCTTTTTCATACCGCATGGTAACGGGGATGCGCGCCTTGTGGACGGCATCCCGGAAGGCGCGGCAGCGGCTCTCCGCAGGGCGTTCCCATGGGAGCCCCTCCACAGTGTTGTATGGAATGAGGTTGACCTTGGCGTGCAGGCGCTTGGCGATCCGGACGAGATGGGATGCGTCGTTCAGGGAGTCGTTCACGTCCCGGATGAGGATGTATTCCAGCGTGGGCATCTGGTTCCTGTCCTTCCCCCATTCCTCCAACGCGGGAATGAGCTGGGAGAGGGGCCATTTTTTGTTGACCGGCATGATCTGGTCGCGCACCTCGTCCGTGGCTCCGTGCAGGGAGACGGCCAGACGGATTTGCCTGGGATAGGCGGCCAGTTTTTTCAGGCCGGGAACGAAGCCTGACGTGGAGATGGTGATGTGGCGCGCGCCTATTTCCAGCCCGCGGTGGGAGGTGATGATTTCCAGGGCGTCCTCCAGGTTGTCGAAGTTGGAGAGCGGTTCCCCCATGCCCATGAAGACGAGGTTGTTGACCCGTTTTCCGGCGATGGTTTCCGCAGAGAGGATTTGCCCGATGATTTCCCCGGTCGTGAGGTTGCGTTTGAGGCCCAGCAGGCCGGAGGCGCAGAATTTGCAGCCGAAGGCGCAGCCCACCTGGGAGGAAACGCAGAGGGTGATGCGGTCCGCCTGTTCCCCGTTTTCCGCAGTGGCGGCGGGGATGATGACGGATTCTACCAGACTGCCGTCTTCCATTCTGGTCAGGAATTTCCGTGTGGTGTCCGCAGAGCCGTGGACTTCCACGATTTCCGGTGTGTGGAAACGGAAGTTTTCCGACAGCAGGTTTCTGAGCGCCGGGGGAAGGTTGGTCATCGCGTCAAAGGAGGTGACGCGTTTGCGCCATACCCAGTCCAGGACCTGCTGGGCACGGAATTTGGTGTGGCCGCGTTCCGTCAGGAAGGCGAGCAGCTTTTCCTCCGTCTGGGCGGTAATGAGGGGAAGAGAGGGCATAGGGTTGAACGGACCCGTTACAGCAGGGAATCCACGTAGCGGTCCCGGTTGAAGGGTTCAAAGTCTTCAGCTCCTTCCCCGGTTCCCAGAAAGGCAGGGGAGATGTGCATTTCATCCATGATGGCTACGGCCACGCCGCCTTTTCCGGAGCCGTCCATCTTGGTGATGATGACGGAATCCAGGGGAGTGGCCTTGTGGAATTCCCTGGCCTGGGCCAGGGCGTTCGCGCCCGTGGTGGCGTCCACCACCAGCAGGGTGCGGTGGGGGGCCGCTGCATCCTGCTTGGCGAGGGTGCGGCGGATTTTGGAGAGTTCCTCCATAAGGTTATGGCGCGTGTGCAGGCGCCCCGCGGTATCGCAGATAAGGTATTGGAAGCCTTCCCGGATGGCCTGAGTGTGAGCCTCATAGCAAACGGAGGCCGGGTCCTGGTTGGGCGCTCCCTTGTAGATGGGAATTCCCAGCTTGTCCGCCCAGCTCTGGAGCTGTTCCACGGCGGCGGCACGGAAGGTGTCCGCCGCGGCCAGGAGAACGCGGGATCCCTGTTTTTGCAGCAGGTGGCCCAGTTTGGCGGCGGAGGTGGTTTTTCCCGTGCCGTTGACGCCTACGACCAGAATGACCAGCGGCTTTCCCTCCGGAGGAGCGGGCAGGGACGGAGCGGTAGCAGGAAAGGCCTGGCGGAGGACTTCACGGGTGGCTTCCACCAGGTTTTCCGCATCCAGTCCCTTGCTTTCCCTCAGTTGGTCCGCAATGTTCATGGCGCGCCGGATGCCGATGTCCGCAGTAACCAGGTCCGCTTCCAGTTCATCCCAGTCTATCCGGGAACCGCGGGAGAATTTGGTGAAGAGTTTTTTAAAGAATCCAGCCATGGTACAGGGTAGTGGTTACGCCGGGCGTTCCGTTTTTGAGATGCCGGCCAGCACGCCGTTGACGAAGCGGGGGGATTCCGCGGAGGAGAAGCGTTCCGCCAGGCGGATGGCTTCCGAGATGACGATGGGGGCGGCCAGGTCTTTGCGGTGAAGGAGTTCGTAGGCGCCCAGGCGCAGGATGGCGCGGTCAATGGCGCTGACGCGTTCCGGAGAGTAGTTTTCCAGGGTGCCGTTGATGGCGGCGTCCAGTTCGTCCCGGCGGCGCAGAATGTCTTCCCCCAGGGCTTTGGCTTCACGGTAGAGTTCATCCGCATCCTTTCCGGCTTCCACCACTTTTTTCATTTCCGCCAGGGAGGGGCGGCCGTCCGGGTGGATGAGGCAGTTGATGCGGTCGTTGATTTCCTGGAGCTTGTTGCAGGAGGAAACAAGGGGAGCCCAGATGCCGTTGTAGGCAGGGAAGTCCTTGAGGGCATCCAGCAGGCGGCGGCGCATCTGCATCAGGGTGGTGTTGAGTTCCTGCGCGGCGTCACAGGCGGCGGAAAGCGCGCCTTTGTCATTGGAGGGGTCTTCGTACAGGGTTTTTTTCAGTTGGAGCAGGGAGGCGTTGAATTCCCCTTCCTTGACCAGCAGGTCCTGGAGCAGGTCGCGGACGGGCAGGGTGAGGGGGTCGTGCTGAAGCTTGTCCGCCGTTTCCTGCGCACGGGTGACGAAGAGGCGCAGCTTGTCCGGATAGTCCCGGGTCAGGTGGCCGGAGACGGCCTTGGCCCTGAGCTTGCAGTAGTCCCCGCGGAAGGGTTCCATCAGGATGTCCCAGATGCCTTCGTCCTGTTCCTGCTCCTCTTCCGGAGTCTGGGAGGTGGCGTAGAGGTATTGGAGGGCTGCTTGTCTGATTTGGTTGCGTGAGAGCATGGCGGTAGAGAAGAGAGAGGGAGGATGTGCCTTATTGCCGGGAGAGGGAGTTGAGGAAGAGTTCCGCCATGCGGGCTGCGGTGCGGGCCGCTTCCCGGCCGCGGTTGAGCTGGGAGGCGATGCAGCGGGCAAAGGCCTGCTTTTCATCGTTCAGGAGCAGGACTTCATGAATGACGGGCGTGGTGAATTCCAGCGCGAGCCGCATCAGGGCCTGCGTGATGGTGGACCCGATGAGGTCCGCGTGGTCCGTGCTGCCGCGCAGGATGACTCCCAGGGCCACCACGGCGTCCGGGCGTTTTTCCGGAGAGCGGGAGAGGACGGATTTGATGGTGACCGGGATTTCAAAGGCTCCCGGTACGCGGATGATTTCCAGCCGGACTGCGGGGAGCACGGCTTCCAGTTCTTCCGAGCAGTTGTCTACCAGGGCCTGGGTGTATTGCTCATTGTATTCCGAGGCGACGATGCAGATTTTGGCGCGCGTGCCCGTGGCGCGCTGGCGGCGTGGAAGTTCCGTGGACATGGAGGGATGGGATGGAGTGGGAGTTTACAGGATGTGGCCCAGCTTGCATTTTTTGGTAGCCAGGTATTTGCTGTTTTGTTCGTTGGGGGGGATGACGAGGGGAACCTGTTCCGTGATTTTAATGCCGAAGCCTTCCAGCCCCACGATTTTCCGGGGGTTGTTGGTGAGCAGGCGCAATTGGTCCGCTCCCAGGTCATGCAGAATCTGGGCGCCGATGCCGTAGTCGCGAAGGTCGTCCGGGTAGCCGAGCTTGAGGTTGGCTTCCACAGTGTCCAGCCCCTGTTCCTGGAGCTTGTAGGCCTTGAGTTTTGCCGCCAGGCCGATGCCGCGGCCTTCCTGGCGCAGGTAGAGGAGCACGCCGCCTTCCTGCGCAATGCGGCGCATGGCGGTGTGGAGCTGGCTGCCGCAGTCGCACCGGCGGGAGCCGAAGACGTCCCCCGTAAGGCATTCGCTGTGCACGCGCACCAGCGTGGGCTTGTCCGGGGAGATTTCCCCGTGCACCAGGGCCAGGTGAAGGGCTCCGTCCAGATGGGATTCATAGAGGTGGCAAATGAAGTCGCCGTAGTCCGTGGGCATCTTGACGGTTTCCACCAGGCGTATCTGCTTTTCCTTGGCCCGGCGGTATTCGATAAGCTGGGCCACGGTGCAGGCTTTCAGGCCATGTTTTTTCTGGAAGCCGCCCAGGTCGCCGGTGCGGGCCATGGTGCCGTCTTCCTTCATGATTTCACAGCAGACGCCGGCAGGCTGGAGGGCCGCCATGCGCACGAGGTCGATGGTGGCTTCCGTATGGCCGGCGCGGCGCAGCACCCCGCCGGGAACGGCTCGGAGAGGGAAGGTATGGCCTGGCTGCACAAAGTCATTGACGGTGGCCTTGGGGTCCGCCAGCGTGCGGATGGTCAGGGCGCGTTCCGCGGCGCTGATGCCCGTGGTGATGTCATGGGCCGCATCCACAGAGACGGTGAAGGCGGTGGACATGTTTTCCCGGTTGACGGAGGTCATGAGCGGGAGCTGGAGGGCGTCCGCCCGTTCCGGGGAAAGCGGGGCGCAGACGAGGCCCCTGGCGTGGGTGACCATGAAGTTGATGGCTTCCGTCGTAGCGAATTCGGCGGCAATGATAAGGTCAGCCTCGTTTTCACGACCGGGGTCGTCCGTAACGATGATCATCCGTCCCTGCCGTATTTCTTCCACGGCTTCGTCAACGGTGCAGAATTGAAGTTGGTTGTCCATAAAGGGGGTGAAAGGAGAGGAGGTTATTTTTGCTTTTTGGCCCAGGAGTCCTTAAGGGCCACGGTGCGGTTGAAGACGGCGCGCTTGCCCGGTACATGGTCCCTGCGGTCCGCCACAAAGTAGCCGAGGCGTTCAAACTGGCAGCGGAATTCAGGTTCCGCTTCAGCCAGGGATGGTTCCAGCTTGGCGTTCGTGATGACGGTCAGGGAGCCGGGATTCATGACGGAGAGGAAACCTTCTTCCGCGGCATCCGGGTTTTCTTCCGTGAAGAGGCGGTCGTAGATGCGGATTTCACCGTCCACGGCGTCCCTGGTGCTTACCCAGTGGATGGCCGCCCGGCACTGGATTCCTTCCGGAGGGTTGGAGCCGATGGTGCCGGGGATATGCTCGCAGAAGATTTCCGTGATGTTTCCGTCCGCATCCTGCCGGTAGTCCGTACAGGTGATGCAGTAGCCGCCGCGGAGGCGCACTGTGCGGCCGGGAGCCAGTCGGAAGTATTTCTTGGGCGGGTCCAGCATGAAGTCGTCCCGTTCAATCCAGACTTCCCGGGTGATGGGAAGACGGCGGGTTCCTTCCTCCGGTTTTTCCGGATTGTTCAGCACTTCCGCCATTTCCTCCGAGCCTTCCGGCAGAGTAGTGATGGTTACCTTGAGGGGATTGAGCACGGCCATGCGGCGCGGAGCGTTGGCGTTCAGGTCTTCCCTTACGCTGTATTCCAGCAGGGCCACGTCCGTGAAGCCGTTGAATTTGGTGATGCCTATGGTCTGGCAGAAGTTGCGGATGGCGGCGGGCGTGTAGCCGCGGCGGCGCATGCCGGAGACGGTGGGCATCCGGGGATCGTCCCAGCCGCTGACGTGCCCTTCCTGCACCAGCTGGAGCAGCTTGCGCTTGCTCATGACGGTGTAGGTGAGGTTGAGGCGGGCGAATTCCGTCTGGCGCGGGCGTGCCGGCACGGGGCAGTTTTCAATCACCCAGTCGTACAGGGGACGGTGGTTTTCAAATTCCAGCGTGCAGAGGGAGTGGGTGATGTGCTCGTAGGCATCCTCCAGCGGGTGGGCGAAGTCGTACATGGGATAGATGCACCATGTGCCGCCCGTGTTGTGGTGTTCCGCGAACATGATGCGGTACAGCACGGGGTCCCGCATGTTCATGTTGCTGGAGGCCATGTCTATTTTGGCGCGCAGAATGGCTTTTCCTTCCGGGATTTCCCCGTTTTTCATGGCCTGAAAGCGTGCCAGGTTTTCTTCCATGGAACGGTTCCGGTAGGGGGATTCCTGGCCGGGCACGTTCACGTTGCCGCGCTGGGCGCGTATTTCCTCCACCGTCTGTTCGTCCACGTAGGCCAGTCCCTTGTTGATGAGGGCGACGGCGCATTCGTAAAAGAAATCGAACATGTTGCTGGCAAAAAAGAGATTGTCCCCCCAGTCGAAGCCCAGCCAGCGGATGTCTTCCTGGATGCTGTCCACATATTCCTGGTCTTCCTTGCTGGGGTTGGTGTCGTCAAAGCGCAGGTGGCAGCGCGCGCCCGGAAATTCCTGGGCGATACCGAAATTGAGGCAGATGGATTTGGCATGTCCGATATGGAGGTAACCATTGGGTTCCGGAGGAAAGCGGGTTACCGGTGCCTGATGCTTGCCGGAGGCAAGGTCATCAGAAATCATATCGCGGATGAAATCTCGGCGTTCGGCAGGCTGCAATGACATGGCGAAAATTCTACTACCAAATTTCCTTCTCTGCAAGCGTGTTCACTCGGAATGACATGGGGAGGAATACGGCGGATAAAGAGAGTTTTTTATCTTTTCCCGGAAGGCCCCGGTTATAAAATTTAAATAATTTATATATAGGAATGTTTGGGAATGTGGATTTCTGATGAAGGTTGGCTAAAAAATCCCCAGTCTTTTACTAGGAAAAAATGTTGTCGGCCGCTTCGTCTTGTTTTCAAGGTTTTGAGGAATGGTTGTCTGTTATAGAATATTTTAAATGTAAGATACCTAGGCTAAATTTAAAGTTCAGGAAAAAAGAGGTGGAACGGGATGGTTCGGGAAAGCGGCTGAGCTGGAGTTCAATGGGACATCCTTGAAAATTTATGCAGAATAACCGGCAAAAGGAAAGTTTGAAAGACAGGTATTGCAAAAGAATCAAAAACGTGCATATTGAACTCCGGTGAATCTGAATTGTCCACAGTGCAAACGACATATCAATGTTCCTTCCGCTGCGGAGGGTTCCATGGTGAATTGCAGCAAATGCGGCCATGAGTTTCTTTGCGACAGGGAAAAGCTGATCCCCAAGAAGCCTTTTGCCAGGGCGAAGAAGGCCGTTACCGTGCATACCCCCAAAGACCGCCGGGAGGCCATTCAGAGCGCCTTGATGGAAACGGGGCTGATTCAACTGATGTGCCTTTGCGCCTCCCTGGTCATCGCCGCCGGCTGCGTCTGGCTTTTTTACAATGCCTCTTCCGAGATGGACGGGACCTTTTTCCTTTCCATGCTGCAGCAGCCCCAGCAAAAGGCGTTCGCCCTGTTTTTCGCCTGTCTTGCGGGGGGCTTGATGGCCTGCGCCGGACGCAGGCACAAGATTGTTTTCATTTTGCTGGGCTTTCTGGTGGCGGGGGGCATTGCCTCCCTGCCTTTCGTGTATCCGGTCAAACTGAATCCCTCCCTGCTCGGCGGGAAGGAAGCGGTCGCCCAGGCTGAGGAGGAGGAAGGCGTCTCCGGCTTTACCAGCATGAGCCTGGAACAACTGGCCGAACAGAACGCTTCCGTTCAGAATTACGGGGAAGGGGATTTGAAGCCCCTGTTTGCCGCCATTGACCGGAAAGAGGCCCAGGGTGTTCTGGGCGTGTGGGTGGTCGGGGTGAATGCGGCCAACCGGGACATGGTGAAGGCGTATTTGAAGAGGATGGCCCAGTCTGAGGACGAGCCGATTTTTTATGACCGCAAAGGCACGGGCGGCGGCTTGTTCGTTATTACTCCTACTCCCATCACATTTAAGGAGTTTGTGGACGTGGCGGCCAAGATGGGGAACGTGACTTTGCAGGACAAGGAGCGTTTCTTTGTGGAAGTGGTTCTGAACCGGGACAAGTTTGAAGCGCGCCCGGCTTCCGCCGCGTTGCAGGATGAACGCCACCAGTATTTCGTACTGGCCAATTTGAAGGAATTGTCCTGTCTGGACATCCGGCGCGTGATTGCCGCAGCAAAGCGCCTGGCTTCCGTGAAGCCGGACAAGATGCGCCATGAAGTTTCCGCCAAGCTGGTGGAGCTTCTCCGGGAGCCGTGGGGGCGTGATGCGGAGTATGTGACCGCTTTGGCTTCCGCCCTCGTCGTGTGGGCGGAGCCGGATAACGCGGAGGCGCAGCGCGTGGTTTACTATGTGGCTACGGAGTTGAAGAAGGCGGACTGCGAGATTCCTGCCTCTCTGGTCAGGTTTTTGCTGCACGGTCCGGAGAAGAAGAGCTTTGCGCTGCTTCTGGATGAATGGAAAAAGGATCCCCAGAAGTGGGAGGACGAGTGCAAGGCCGTCGGTCCCACCGGGGAAGCCGACATTATCCGGCTGATGAACGAGTCGGACGATTTTGTGCTGAAACGTTCCGCCGCCCGTATTCTTGGGGAAATCGGTTCGGAGGCTTCCCTGTCCGCGCTCAAGGCTTTCACCCATGACGCCGACAACGAATTGCGCCTGTGCGCGGAGCTGTCCGTAAACCTGATTGAAAAGCGGCTGGGGATAGATTCTTCCGCGAAGAACCCCCAGTAGGGACGGCATCCGTTTCCGGAAGAGGGCGGGAGGTTTTTTATGCCCGGTCTGATTGGGACGCGTCGCACCGCTCTTTTTTCAGCTGAATGGTTCACGGGGCCGGAGGGAAGGCGCCCGCGTTTTTTTCTTTTGCGGCTGTTTTTTCATGAAGATGCGGGGAAAATGGCAGGAGGTGTTTTTGGAGTTATTTTAAACGATCTTCCTTTCCTGTACGGCTTCCTAATTGTTTCTTTTGTGATATTTTTACCATTTGGGCGCATTTGAGGGGAGGAAAGTTGTTTTTGTCCCGGAAGCATCTCTTTTTTGGTTGCGGAGAAAAGCCAATTTACTAGAATGCAACGACCATGACAGACCAAGAAAACATGAAGGCCGCCGTTCCGGATGCGGCCAGGCGATACATGCGCTACCTCCTCATCATGGCCGGTTTGGGCGGCCTGCTCTACGGTGTGGACGTCGGCGTGATTGCTGCGGCGCTCCCCTACATTGAGCAGACGGCTGGTTTCAATCCCTCCCAGCTTTCCCAGGTGGTGGCGGCCGTGCTGTTCGGCAGCGTGCTTTCTTCCCTGTTTGCCGGGTATCTGGCGGACAAGTTGGGACGCAAGGCGCTGATTACCGTAGCCGCCGCCCTGTTCACGGTGAGTATTCCCGTGATCTGCCTGTCCCAGGAAGTGTTCGGCATCATGCTGCTGGGCCGTATTCTCCAGGGCGCCAGCGCCGGTATTGTAGGCGTGGTGGTTCCCCTGTACCTGGCTGAGTGTTTGAGCGCGGAATCCCGTGGCAAAGGGACCGGGATGTTCCAGTTCCTGCTGACGGTGGGCCTCGTGTTCGCCGCCGTAGTCGGTCTGCTTGCCGCCAGTTATGTGGGCGGCGTGGAAAATTCCGGCGCGAGCGAGGAAACGCTGACTTCCGCCAAGATTTTTGCGTGGCAGGCCATTTTCTGGGTTTGCGCCGTTCCCGGCCTTTTCCTGTTTTTCGGTTCCTTCCGTTTGAGTGAATCCCCCCGCTACCTGTTCCGCCGCGGCCGCAAGGATGAAGCCATGGCCGTGCTGGTGCGCAGTTATGGAGATGTGCGCGCCAAGGAGGTGTTTGATGAAATGGTCCACATTGAAGAGGAAGAGAAGCAGAAGGCTGAAGAGCTTAAGAAGCAGAGTTCTTCCGGTGAATCCCTTCTTCAGCGCAAGTATGTGTATCCCTTTGTTCTGGCGGTCCTCGTCCTGGCGTTTACGCAGGCCACGGGTATCAACTCCGTGCTGAATTACTCCGTGAAGGTGTTCCAGCAGGCGGGCCTGGAAGGCACCACCGCCAACTGGGCGGACTTCACCATCAAGGTGGTGAACTGCTTGATGACCATCGTCGCCATGATCCTGGTGGACCGCAAGGGCCGCAAGTTCCTGCTCAAGATCGGCACTGCCGGCATTGTGGTGGGTCTGCTCGGCACCGGGTTCCTGTTCAATAATGTGGAAAAAGCCCGCAAGGACGTGACCACGGACGTGGCCGCCCTGCTGGCCGCCCAGAGCCCTTCCGTCCAGAAGGAGTTTGACCAGGGCAAGGACGTAGGCTCCATCCGCACGCTGCAGCTGGAACGCACGCCCGATTCCCCCTTCGTCAAGAACCTGCTTGCCAAGAACGGCATGGGCGACAAGGACATCAACAGGATGCAGCTCATCATCACCTATGACCAGCCGGAAGCCAATCCCGCCTGGTACCAGTTCCTGATGGGTTCTTCCACCCAGCTTTCCGTGGTGGAATTTTCCGAGCTGACCAAGGATGCCAAGGATATCAAGAAGGAAGAGGACAAGGCTTCCCTGGCCGTGATCAAGGCCGTTCCGGATTCCACCAACAAGATGGTGGTGAACGGCAAGGACGGCTATGCCATGAAGCCCGTTTCCATCCTGAAGGCGGAACTGGGCGAGAAGCCGGATACCTCCATGGGCTGGGGCGTGACCGCCTTCTTCATCATCTTCATCGCGTTTTATGCCACCGGCCCCGGCGTGTGCGTCTGGCTGGCCCTGTCCGAACTGATGCCCGCCCGCATCCGTTCCAACGGCATGGCGATTGCGCTGCTGATCAACCAGCTTGTTTCCACGATCATTGCCGGTTCCTTCCTTCCGTGGGTGGGAAGCTGCGGCTATTCCGGCGTGTTCTTTACGCTGGGCGGCATTACGGTGCTGTACTTCATTACGGTGACCTTCTTCCTGCCTGAAACCAAGGGCCGTTCCCTGGAGGAAATCGAAGGCTATTTCACAACAGGCAAGATGCCGGAAGATCTCAAGATGATCGGTGAAGGCATTGAAGCGGAAGAATAATCTTCCCTCCTGTGGTTTTCAAAGCCGCCTCCCTGTCCGGGGGGGCGGCTTTTTCATGTTCCGCCAGAGGAAAATGTTTGCTCCATGGCTCCGGGAACCTGGCTGTTCCGGGCTTCCGGCATTTCCGGAAGGAGCATGCCGGGCGTGTTTAAAGACCGGAAGAGACGGCTTGCGTAAGGTCTCTTTTGTACGGGAGAGGTCCGGGGATGAATCCTGGAACGGGCAGGCCAAGGCTCTGCTGCGGCTCGCTTGAAAGACCCGTGGCGGACGGGAACGGCCAGACCCCTTTTTCCGCTTTCACTGGAAAGGAAGATGGCGCTACTCGGTACGCGGTGCTTTTTTCTGTTTGGCCTGCCAGTCTTTAATGGCTTCCGCAATGGGGGGATACCCGTTTTTTATGTGGAAGTCATAGGCGGTCTGGCCGTCATCGTTGCGAAGGGCGGGATTGGCGCCGTTGTCCATGAGGCAAACGGCTATCTCAGGAGAGTTGCAGGCCATCAGCGGCGTCAGGCCGTCCACGTCCGGCTGGTTGGGGTCCGCTCCCGCCTTGATGAGAAGTTCAATGAGGGGGATGAGGCGTTCCGCCGGTTTTTCCTTGGTGCAGACCAGATGCAGGGGAGACTGCTTGCTTTCAAAGAAGCGTTCGTTGACGTCGCAGCCTGCCTTGATGAGCCGTTCGTAAATGGCAGGGGAAAGGCTGAGGAAGCCGACTCCGCGCGCCTGGGCGTTTAACCTGCGCTTAAGGTCCGGAGAACCGGCGTCCAGCAGGGCCAGGGCTATTTTTTCCTGTCCCGGATCAGAGTCATTGAGGGCGGCGGAGTACATGAACGGGGTGACGCCCCACGGTCCCGGCTGGTCCGGGTCGGCCCCGTGCTTGAGCAGGGACTGCACCAGCGGCAGCCTGTCTTCCGCCGTGGAGTTCATGTAAAGGCCCGAGAGGCAGGCCCAGGTGAGGGGGGTGTCTCCCGGTTCCTTAGTGCCGTCATGCATGAAGATGGATTGGGCGTTGACGGGAGCGCCCGCTTCTATCATCCGGATGGCCAGTTGATTCAATCCCAGGGCAATGCAGAGGTGCAGGGGCGTGTTGCGGTCCGGAGCCTGAAGCATGAGGTTGCCAGTCTCCCGGAATTGCTCCAGCATCCGGTAGCACTGGAGGATGGAGTGGAATTCCTGTTGAGCTTCTCCGGCGAACATGATTTCCAGGGGCCAGGAGTCGTGCAGGAAGCGGAGGGTAAGTCCCAGGAGCTTTTCATTTGCCGCCTGGATTTCCTGTTTTTCCGCTTCCGTGAGCTGGATCGTCCTTTCCTCCGCATCCGCCAGGGGGGCGGCTGCGACGGCTGCTGCGGACAGAAGCAGCATGGACCCTGTCATTTGTCTCATGGCATCCTTATAGGGGAAGGAAAGTGGCCTGTCACTTCAAATAAGGGGCATTATCCCAGTTTGGAGAGGCTGACATGGACTGCTTCCACCGTACGGTCAATGTCTTCTTCCGTATGGGCCGTAGAGATGAAGCCCGTTTCATACGGGGAGGGGGCAAAGTAGACGCCCTGTTCCAGCATGTTCCAGAAGAAGGGTTTGAAGAGTTCCTTGGAGGCTTTTTGCGCGGAGTCCAGGTCATAGACTTCCTGCTCCGTGAAGAAGAGGCAGAACATGGAACCTGCGCGGTGGAAGGTGTAGTTCCTGCCGTGCTTCCGGATGGCCTCGCGGATGCCTTCTTCCAGACGCGCGCCGAGCTGTTCCAGGCGGTCGTAGGCGTTTCCGTCCAGGAGCTCCCGGAGCTGGGCAAGGCCCGCCGCCATGGCGACGGGGTTGCCGGAGAGGGTGCCCGCCTGGTACACGGGGCCCAGCGGGGAGAGGCAGTCCATGATTTCCGCACGGCCTCCAAAGGCCCCCACGGGGAGGCCGCCGCCGATGACCTTCCCCATGCAGGTGAGGTCCGGAGTGATGCCGTGAAGCTGCTGCACGCCGCCGGGCGCGACGCGGAAGCCCGTCATGACTTCGTCAAAGATGAGCAGGGAATCGTGCCGGAGCGTGATTTCCCGCAGAAAATGGAGAAAATCGTTCTGCGGGAAGTAAAGCCCTGCGTTAGCCGGGAAGGGCTCCAGGATGACGGCGGCGATGTCGCTCCCATGGAGTTCAAAGGCTTTTTTCACCGCTTCCCGGTCGTTGTAGGGCACCGTAATGGTGAGCTGGGTCATTTCCCTGGGTACGCCTGCGCTGTCCGGTTCTCCGAAGGTGAGCGCCCCGGAGCCCGCCGCCACCAGCAGGGAGTCCACATGGCCGTGGTAGCAGCCGATGAATTTGATGATTTTGCGGCGTCCGGTGTAGCCGCGCGCCAGCCTGATGGCGGACATGGTTGCTTCCGTTCCGGAGTTGACCATGCGCACTTTTTCCACGGAGGGCACCATGCCCGTAATCATTTCCGCCATGTCCACCTCCGCCGGCGCGGGGATGCCGTAGCCCAGCCCCCTGTCCACGGCGGCATGGACGGCATTTAGAACGGTCTGCGGAGCATGGCCCAGAATGGCCGGGCCCCAGGTGCCGATGTAGTCAATGAGCTGGCGTCCGTCCGCGTCAGTGATGTAGGCTCCCTTGGCGGATTGGACAAAGAAAGGGTCGCCGTCCACGTTGCGGAAGGCTCTGACGGGGGAGTTGACGCCGCCGGGGATGACGGCGCGCGCGCGGGAGAAGAGCTGGGCGGACTGATTCATGTGCTGAGGGAAGCAAAAAGGGCAAACCTTGAGAAAGGGTTGCCCTCATTGAAATGGGTTCTATTCCCGAACCAATACTGATTTAAGCTTCAGGAGCGGAAGCGGGAGCTTCAGCGGTTTCGGGAGCGGCTTCTTCGCTCTTGTTGCTGTAACGCCATTTTACCTTGTTGCGCTTGCTGGCGGAACGGGCCTTGCGGCGGCGTTCGTCCATCGGGGTTTCAAAGGCGCGGCGGCGGCGCATTTCATCCAGAATGCCTTCAACATCCAGTTTTGTTTTGAGGCGCTTAAGAGCGCGGTCGATAGGTTCACCTTTTCTTACGGTAACTTCACGCATGATTTGTTTTCCTTTTTCTATTCGTCCGGGAACGGGAGACAATACGTAGTGCTTTCCTGCTTACAGGTCAAGATTTTTATCATGGCTGACCTATTTTTTGCCCTTGAAAGAAGGGTTCCGACGTTCGCAGCGGGTGCGAACGCCTGCATGATGCGGTTTTCCCGCTCCGGAACGGGCTTCAACTGTCCTTGCCTTACAGTGGGGGGCGTGATAGAAAGGAACGTCTCCCATGAACCGGCTGCATACATTGATTGACGGATTTCCCCGCGTGCGGATTCTCTGCATCGGGGACGTAATGCTGGACAAGTTCCTGTACGGGAGCGTCAGCCGGATTTCCCCGGAGGCTCCGGTTCCCATCATGAAGATGGACCGGGAGACGCGCATGCTGGGCGGCGCGGGCAACGTGGTGACTAACCTGTGCGCGCTGGGATGCCGCACCACCTTCGTCAGCGTGGTGGGGAATGACGGCCATGGACGGCAGGTAAGGCGTTTTCTGGAAGAGACGTGCTGCGTTCCGGAGCTGGTGGAGTGCGAAGGGTATGAGACGACCGTGAAGGTCCGTTTTGTGGCGGGGAAGCACCATTTGCTGAGGGCGGACCAGGAACAGTCGCTGCGGATGGTTCCGGAGCTGGCCTCCCGTTTTCTGGAACGGGTGGACGCCTGCCTGCCGGAGGCCGACCTTGTTCTTTTGTCCGATTACGGGAAAGGGCTGTTTGACGGGCAGACAACCCCTGACGTGATCGCCCGGTGCCGTGCGGCGGGCAAGTCCGTGATTGTGGATCCGAAGGGTTCGGATTACTCCCGTTACAAGGGGGCCACGCTGGTGAAGCCCAATATGAAGGAGTTCCAGGAGGCGACCGGGGTGACGCTGAATCCTTCCGCGACAGGGTGGGAAAGGGATGCCATCGCAGGGGCGCAACGGCTGTTTTCCGAGTTCGGCATTGAGAATTTGCTCGTCACCCTGAGCGAGCACGGCATGATTTTCATTCCTTCCTCCAATCCTTCCGATTTTGTCTGCATTCCCACGGAGGCCCGTGAGGTTTTTGACGTGTCCGGAGCGGGGGATACCTCCCTCGCCAGCCTGGGCGCGGCGCTGGCGGCCGGAGCTACGGTGCCGGAGGCCCTGGTGGTGTCCAACGTGGCCGCCGGAATCGTGGTGGGCAAGTTCGGGACGGCCAGCGTGACCGGAGCGGAGCTGAAGAAGGCGCTGGAGGAGAAGGCCCTCAAGGCGTCCTCCTGGCATCACCGGAACAATATTCTGACGCCGGAAGCCGCGGCGGAGCTGGCGGAGCGTTTCCGACGGGAGAAGAAGGTGGTGGGGTTTACGAACGGTTGTTTTGACCTGCTGCACCTGGGGCACCTGCATTCCTTCATGAAGGCGCGGAAAGCGTGCGACGTGCTTTTCGTGGGGCTGAATACGGACGCCTCCATCAAGCGGTTGAAGGGAGAGGACAGGCCGATCAATAATGAGGAGATGCGTTCCCTGCTGCTGGCCTCCCTGGATTTTATCGATTACGTGGTGCCGTTTGACGAGGATACGGCCCTGCCGTTGATTGAGAAGTTGCGCCCGGACGTGATCGCCAAGGAGGGCTATCCTCTGGAACGCTGGCCGGAAGGGCAGTACGTCATATCTTACGGGGGACAGGCTCTTGAGCTTCCCCGCCTGGAGGGCTTTTCCTCCACCAATATCATCAACCGCATGAAGAACAGTCCGGAATGAGCGAGTACATCAGGAATCAGATTTTAGGAATAGCGGATAATTTCAAGGCTCTGGCCGCCATGGCCGGAGAGATTGAACAAGTCGCCCGCGTCTGCGCGGATACCCTCAAGGCCGGGAACAAGATCATGTTCTGCGGCAACGGAGGCTCCGCCGCGGATTCCCAGCACCTGGCCGCCGAGCTGGTGGGCCGCTACAAGCTGAACCGTCCCGCCATGAATGCGCTGGCCCTGACGGTGGATACCTCCATCCTGACCGCCGTAGGGAATGATTACGGGTATGAAACGGTCTTTTCCAGGCAATTGCAGGGATTAGGCCGTTCCGGTGACCTGCTGGTGGGGCTTTCCACGAGCGGCAATAGCCAGAACATCGTCCTGGCGATGGAGCTGGCGCGCCGCATGGGCGTCAGGACCGTGGCCCTGACGGGCCAGGGCGGCGGGGAGATGAGGGACTGTGCGGATTTCTGCATTGCCGTCCCCTCCCATGCCACGAACAATATCCAGGAGATGCACATTGCCGTGGGCCATCTGGTCTGCGAGCTGGTTGAGCAGGAAATGTATGGCAGCTAAGGCTCTGTTTCTGGACCGGGACGGCGTGGTCAATGTGGACGGCGGCTACGTGCACCGCATTGAGGATTTTCAGCTGGTTCCCGGTATTCTGGACCTTTGCCGCCGGGCGAAGGAGAAGGGGTATCTGGTGCTGGTGGTGACCAACCAGTCCGGCATAGGCCGCGGCATGTTTACGGAAGGGGATTTCACCCGGCTGACGGAGCATATGAAAGGCGCGTTCAGCGCCGCCGGAGCGGAGATAGCGGACGTGTTCCACTGTCCCAGCGTGGATGACGGCCATCCTGACCGGAAGCCGAATCCCGGCCTGTTTTTGAAAGCCGCCGCCGCCCATGGACTGGATATGGCGGCTTGCGTGTCCGTGGGCGACCGGGAGCGCGACATTCGCGCTGCGCTTGCTGCCGGAGTGGGGCGGAATTTCCTTTTTTCCGCGGAAGATGTCCCGACTCTCGCCACAGCCCGTGTGGAGGCGTTGGAAGAAGTAGCGGCGTGGCTGTAAGCTTGGGAGTGATTGCTCAGGACTGCCCTGTCAGCCCTCCCCGTGTTCCGGCCGCCGGGATGTAATGATGGATGTTCCTGCTTCAAAAAGAAAGCTTTACAAGGGAATGAATATTTCTTATCTATCCAATAGGATGAAACCCTTGCTACCCCTGTTATTGATTGCGTTGTTTCCTGGCCTGTGCGCCGCTGCCAAAACCGCAGAGCCGGCCATGCCCGAGCGGCTGGAAAAAAGAGAAGCGGCCACCCGCATTACCTATCAGGGCGGAGACGGCTCCAGCTTTGAGAAGGCCGTCGTGATTGCCGGAGCGAAAAGTTCGATGGATGGCGTTCCTGCCGAACGGAAATGGCTCAAGAAGAAGTACGGAAATTACGAAAAGCTCAAGCAGGCGCTCGTCAAGGAAGGAGGCAAGTATTATGACCTGGTCACGATCAGGACGAAAAAAGGCAAGGAGCTGGTCGTCTATTTCGATATTTCCGGATTCTTCAATCGTGAAGAATAGGGGAGGCCGTTCTTTTGCAACTCTTGATGGCGTGCCGTCCCCGGCTGTCTGCCCGGTCGTTCCCGTGTTTTAGCACATTCCCGCTTTTCCCGTCCCGGGAGCTGCTCCTCCAGCGGCGGCCGTCGCGATGTGGAACCGGGCATGAAGGAGGGAAACGGAGAGCCGGGTTGGGAATCCGGCGGTGTTTGCGGGAACAACCGGATTCCTGAATGACTTATCCCCGGAAGAGGCAACTTCCCGAATGGGGCGAAGTAATTTGACATACGGGGAGCGCCCTGTTAGAAGTGGGGCGATTGGTCCGTAATTTCGTGGACTTGTCCTGTACAGGCTTTTTACTTTTGCTCATATGAACTTGATTTCCTTCCGATCCATGATGGCGGTTACGGCGCTGGGAGCCGGCCTTGCCCTTCCGGTGTTCGCCCAGTCCTCTTCTCCGGCCTCTTCCTCCGCGCCTGCGGCCTCCCGCGCCAAAAAAACGGCCAAGATGCCGGTGTATCCCATCCCGCAGAAGATGACCAGGAGCGGCGGTTCCGTGACGGTTCCGGCCCTGAAGCTGTCGGGAGCGCGGGACGAACCTACCGTGAATACGCTGAAGAGCATATTTTCCATCGCTCCGAACGGGCTGCCCGTGCAGATGTCCATCATCAAGGGGAGCAAAAAGGCCGCCGGGAATGTTCCGCAGAAGGCCGGGGCTTATTCCCTGAGCGTCACGCCGCAGGGCATCCGGATGACGGGCTATGACGACGAAGGCCTGTTTTACGCGGCCCAGACGCTGCTTCAACTGGCGGAGAAGACTCCTTCCGGCGTAACGGTGCCTGTGGTGGAGGTTCTGGACTGGCCGGACGTTCCCTTCCGCGGCACCATTGAAGGCTTTTACGGCCTGCCCTGGGGGCAGGAAGGACGCATCAGCCAGTTCAAGTTTTACGGGAAGTACAAGATGAATACTTACATCTACGGCCCGAAGGACGACGTGTTCCACGGTTTTTCCAAGCGTTGGCGCGAGCCGTATCCCGCGGACATGGCGAAGGACCTGAAAGAGCTGGTGAAGGTCGCGAAACAGAACAAGGTGAATTTTGTCTGGGCGGTGCACCCCGGAGCGGACATTCACTGGGGGGAGGCGGACCGGAAAGCCGCCGTGAAGAAGTTTGAGATGATGTATGACCTGGGGTTCCGCTCCTTTGCCGTGTTTTTTGACGACATCGGCGGGGAGGGCGCCAAACCGGAAGGCCAGGTGGAGTTCCTGAATTACCTGAACAAGGAGTTTATCCACAAGAAGCCAGACGTGACTCCGCTGATCGTGTGCCCCACGGCGTATTCCGGCGGAGGTGGCCGCTACCACGAGGTGATGGGGGAACATCTGGACAAGGACATCGGCATCATGTGGACCGGGTCCAGCATCGTGAGCGATATCCGGACCCCGGCCTTGAAGGGGATCAACAAGTATTTGCAGCGGCCGGCGTTCATCTGGTGGAATTTCCCGGTGACGGATTACGTGCGCCACGCCCTGTTCCTGGGGCGCACCTATGGCGTGGATGCGGACGCGATGCCGTTCATGCAGGGGTTTGCCTCCAATCCGATGGACAAGCCGGAGGCCTCCAAGATTTCCCTGTTCAGCGTGGCTAACATGACCTGGAATGCCAAGGCCTATGATTCCGACAAGACATGGAAGGACAGCATCCGGATTTTGTTCCCCGGCTGTGCCTCCGCCATGCAGACGTTTGCCGACCATAACAGCGACGGGGGGCCCAGCGGGCACAATTACCGCAAGGAGGAGTCCGTAGAGATTGCCCCCGTGGTGGAGCAGGTGCTGGAATTGTGCCGCCGCGGCGCCAAGGTGTCTGAAAGCAAGGCGTTTGACCGCCTGAAGGCCGAGTTTGCGAAGATGGCCCAGGCTCCGGACATGATCCGGGCGAAATCGAACAATCCCGCTTTCGTCGCAGAGGTAGAGCCGTGGCTCATCCAGTTCGAGTCCCTGGGCAAAGCTGGAATGAACAGCATGCAGATGATTGAGGCCACGGAGGCGGGAAATGCCTCCGGAGCGCTGAATTACGCCATGGAGGCCGCCTGCCTGCTTGCCGAGATGCAGCGTTACAGCAAGGAGATCAGCAAGGCCATCAACAAGCACGTGACGGAGGTGACCAAGAAAAATTCCCCGTGGCAGACCGCCGTCAAGCCGTCCGAACTGGTGATGGCCCCTGCCGTGCGGGAGCTGCTGGACATGGGGTCCACCCCCGTGCTTTCCCGTGTGAGCGGACAGGCCGTTGGCCGTGTGAAGCCTTATGTTTCCACCAAGTCCAAGGGAGGGATCGAGAAGATGCTGGATGACGATCCCGAGTCCTTCTATTATTGCAAGGAGGTCCAGAAGAAGGGCGACTTTTTCGGCGTGGACCTGGGCGCTCCGCGGGAGATACGCACCGTTTCCATCGTGATGGGCCGCAATGATTCCGATACGGATGCCGTGAACAAGGGCCAGCTTGAGGTATCCATGGACGGGCAGTCCTGGTCGCCCCTGATGCCGGAGTCCAGCGGGCTTCGCGTGGAGTACCAGGGAAATGGCAAGAAGGGCCGTTTTGTACGCTACCGTGCTACGGCGCAGGGTGTTCCGGGCGGGAAGTCCGACGTGTGGACGGCCATCCGGGATTTCAAGGTGAATGCCCCCGCCGCGCCTTCCGTGCTGACGGATGCCCCCGCGTTCAAGAGTGCCGTGGTTGAAGTCGGAGACAAGGATATTTCCCTGAAGCGCATCATGGAGGTGCATCCTCTGGCGCCGAAGAAGTCCCTGGGGCTTCAAATTCCGGCGGGAGCATCCGTGGAGTCCGCCTCCGTCAATTTGAAGACGCCGGACATGAAGTGGGCCAAATTGTACATTTCCATGGACGGAAAGTCCTGGACGGAGGTTCCGTTGAAGGCGGACGGTTCCGCGGAGATTGGCGGCGTGATCAAGGGCATCAGGCTGTTGAACGCCGGATCCTCCCCGCAGGAGGTGACTCTGGAAGAGTTCAAGCTGAATCTTGCCAACAAGGGAGGAAAGTCTGCCGACAACGGAGCCGCCGGGGATTTCAACCTGGCTACGTTCCTCCCGGTGGAGCTGTCTCCGGAGAAGGTGGAGATTCCCTGTGATTCCCCCCGTGCGAATTCCGCCATTGTCCTGTCCGACGGTAAGGAAGCTTCCGTGCTGGCCTGCGGGGCCGACGGACGGTGGGCTCCCGTGGGCAATCTGGCCAAGGGCAGGAAGGTGAATACGTTCAGCCTGAAGTCCGTCAAGAAGCCGGTGAAGGCCCTCGGCCTGACCGGGAAGAAGGGAAGCTCCGTGAATGTTTTTGAAGTGATCTGGAAGTAACGGGTTCCGCCGGGGGCTGGCGCATGCGGCAGTCTTCCGCGGGGCGATGCCCGTTGATCCTGGGGCGGCTGTTTCCTCCGTGGAATGGCCGCCCCGGCTTTTTTCAGTTCCTGGTTTGCCGGGAGGCGCGTTTTTCCGCCAGGTGCATGCAGCCGAGGACGAGGGCTATGATGACCAGCGGACCCAGGATGTCCGCATACCCCACCATGCCCGTGTTCACGGGGGCCACGCAGAGCAGGAACCACCAGGCCAGGGTCAGCAGGCGGAGCAGGGGCGGAGCTCCGTTGCCGGAGAGGAAGACGTAGATGACGAGAGCCCATAGCTGCGGGAAACGGGGCAGCGTGACCAGCCATTCCCGGTGGTCCCCGCCGGGCCAGACAAGCGTGCCGTAGGAGCCGGCTGCGGGGAGGTCGCCCCACATGGCTCCCGCGGGAAGCGCCAGGTTCATCAGCAGGTTCAGGAGCAGTCCCGCATAAACGGCGATCATCAGGGCCCTCCATTGGGCGCCCGTACGCACCGCCAGGAACAGGAAAGCGGGCACCAGCAGGAAAGGCGTCAGTTCCAGCGCTCCCATCCAGGCGGGGAGGACGGTGCCTATTTCAGCGTAGCGGTCCGCGCCCTGTGGAACGGCGGAAAGAAGAGCCCAGTACAGGAGCATCAGGAGAATGCAGCGGTACCTGGCACCCTGGCCCACCGGGCGTTCCTCATCCGGAGGAAGGCCCAGCCATGCTCCGGAATGGGGCTGGTTGGAGGGGTACTGCATGGCGGGTTGGGAATGGAGCCTTTTGTAACGGGAATAGGCGGCTTTGTCAATAAAGCCCGGTTCAGGTCCGGAACCGGGATTGTTTTTCAACAAAATGGGCATTCCTGCTGTCCACATTGTGACAAAGTTGTTGCCATCGGATTCTTGCCGCGGGCGGCTTCTTCTGCTAGTCGGTGCCTGAAAGGGCGCGGAAAAATGGCTGTGCCCCAGTAACTCATTCCTTTTGATTATGTCCCATTCCAGATTACTGACGATTTTACCGGCCCTGTTTTTCTGCCTGCTGGCTGTTTCCTGCGGAAGGAAGGAGAAGGACGATCCGAACGTCATTGAATTGAACTTCGGCCATTTTCCCAACGTGACGCATGTGCAGGGCCTGGTGGCACACCATTTTTCCCGGCAGGGGAAGGGGTGGTTTGAGGAACGGCTGAAGGAGGCCACCGGAAAGGATGTCAGGATCAACTGGTACGTATACAATGCCGGCCCCAGCGCCATGGAGGCCGTGTTTGCCCGCTCCATTGAATTGGCTTACGTGGGGCCCAGCCCGGCCATCAATGCGTTTGTGCGTTCCCGCGGGGATGATATCAGGATGATTGCCGGGGCTGTGGAAGGAGGCGCCGCCCTGGTGGTTCCGGAGGATTCCACCCTGAAGGAGCCTGCTGATTTCCGCGGCAAGGTGATTGCCACTCCCCAGCTGGGGAATACGCAGGATGTTTCCGCCCGCGCCTGGTTTTCCCGCGGCGGCCTGCACGTGACGCAGCGCGGCGGGGACGTGACGATTCTGCCCACCCCCAATCCGGAGCAGCTCAGCCTGTTCCGGCAGGGCAAGCTGGACGGCGTGTGGACGGTGGAGCCGTGGGTGAGCCGCCTGGTGATGACGGCGGGGGGAAAGGTGCTGGTGAACGAGAAGGAGTCCATCGCTACCGTGCTGGTATGCGGAGCGGATTTCCTCAAGGAGAAGCCGGAGGTGGCGAAGGCCCTGGTGCAGGCGCATGAAGAGCTGAATGAATGGATCAGGCAGCATCCGGAGGAGGCCCGGGCGATCGTGGTCAAGGAACTGGAGGAACTGACCCATTCCAGGATAGACCCGGCGTTGATTGCGGAGGCCTGGAAGAGCATCGTCATGAAGGACAGGATTTCCATTCCCAAGCTCCAGCAGTTTGTGCGGGACGCCCATGAGGCCGGTTTCATGAAAGAGGTTCCGGACGTGGGCGGCCTGGTAGTGCCTGAGGCGGCGGAGGAACAGTTGACCATGGTGAAGGAGGCTGCCGGAAGATGATTGTGGGTGAAGAACATTGCGGCCCCGGAGGGTGCAAGCTCCGCATTGCCGGCGTGAGCAAGGTGTTTGACGGGCGGCGCGGAAAGGTGGTGGCGCTGGAGGGCATCAATTTGAATATCAGGAGCGGCGAGTTCGTCTGCCTGGTGGGGGCCAGCGGCTGCGGAAAGACTTCCCTGCTGAATATCATCGCCGGGCTGGAGTTTCCCACTTCCGGGGTGGTTGAACTGGACGGGGTTCCCGTGACGGGGCCCGGACGGGACCGCACCGTGATGTTCCAGGAGTCCGCCCTGTTTCCGTGGCTGGACGTGATGGGGAACGTAATGTTCGGCCTGAAGCTGACGCCCGGCCTGACGCGGGGGGACCGGCTCGCCATTGCGGAGAAGAATCTGGAGCTGGTAGGGCTGAAGGAATGCGCGCATTCCCATATTCATGAACTTTCCGGCGGGATGAAGCAGCGCGTGGCGCTTGCCCGCGCCCTGGCTACCAGCCCCCGCATCCTGCTGATGGACGAACCTTTTGCCGCCCTGGACGCCATGACCCGCGAACAGCTTTACCAGGATATTCAGGATATCCATTTCCGTTGCGGCATGACGATCATTTTCGTCACGCACAATATGCGCGAGGCCGTATGCCTGGGGGACCGCGTGGTGCTGTTTACTCCGCATCCGGGCCGGGTCTGTGAGGAGTATTTCGTGGACCTTCCCCATCCCAGGGATATCAACAGCCGCGATCTGGCACAGTTGTCATCCCGCATCACCCGTGATTTGAAAGGAGCCATGGCATGAACAGGAACAAATGGTCCAAGTGGGGCGCCCATGCCTGCTCGCTCGTGTTTTTCATTCTCGTGATCTGGTTGTGGCAGTATTTGAGCGACCAGAAGGTCTGGAAGCCCTATTTGTTTCCCTCTCCGCTGGAGGTGTGGGAGTATTTATGCTCCTCCTTCCTGGACGGATCTCTGGAGGAAGCTTCATGGATTACTGTGAAGAGGCTGGTGATGGGGTATGGAATAGGCCTGGTGATGGGGATTCCCCTGGGCATGCTGTGTTCCCGCTTCCAGCTCATGCAGAATACCCTGGGCCTCGTTTCCCTGGGGTTCCAGGCCCTCCCGAGCGTATGCTGGGTTCCGCTGGCTACCCTGTGGTTCGGCCAGACGGAGGGTGCCATGCTGTTCGTGGTGATCATGGGGACGCTGTGGTCCGTGATTCTGGCGACGGCCAACGGCATGAGGAACGTTCCGCCCATTTATGCCCGCGCAGCGCGCACCATGGGCGCTGGCCCCATTTATTGCCTGATTCACGTGACGCTACCTGCCTCCGCCCCGTTTGTGGTGAGCGGGATGAAGCAGGGCTGGGCCTTTGCGTGGCGTTCCCTGATGGCGGCGGAAATTTTCGTTCCCATCCTGACCGGCTTCGGCCTGGGGCAGCTTCTGCACTTTGGCCGGGAGTTGAACGCGATGAACCAGGTGGTGGGCATCATGTTCGTGATCGTGGTGATCGGCCTGCTGTCTGACAAGATTCTGTTTTCCCCGCTGGAACGGTTCCTGCACCGCCGCTGGGGGACGGGGCAGGCCTGAGGGCTGCGCCTTGCAGACACAGATGAGCTGGTTGCGTTCGGCGAGGGGAAAGCCCGTTACTTGCCGGGGGATTCCAGGTTCCTTTTAAGAGCGTGGACTTCCTTGATGAGGGCCGGGAGCTTTTTGAGCGCGGCATACTGGCGGCTGGCGTCCTTGAACGGAGATGCCGGGAAACCCCAGTAGGCGACGTTTTCCGGGATGTCCGAGATGACTCCCGTTTTGGCTCCCAGAACGGATTTCGAACCGATTTTAAGGTGTCCGGAGATGCCGACCTGGGCGGCGATAGTTGCGTAGTCGCCCACCTTGGTGCTGCCGGCGATTCCGGATTGGGCGACAATCACGCAATGCTTGCCGACGACGACGTTGTGGCCGAGCTGGATAAGGTTGTCTATCTTGGTGCCTTCCCCCACGATGGTGCGGCCGAACCTGGCACGGTCAATGGTGGTGTTGGCTCCTACGTCCACGTCGTCCCCCAGCTCCACGATGCCCACCTGGTCAATGCCCACGTAACGGCCGTTGTCCCCCATCAGGAAGCCGAAGCCGTCGGAACCGATGACGGCCCCCGGCTGGATGGTCACCCGGCTGCCGAGCTTGCAGCGTTCCCGGATGATGACATGGGCGTGCAGGCGGCAGTTTTCCCCCATCGTGACGCCGTCCCCGATGTCGCAGCCGTTGCCGATGTCCGTGCCGTCGCCAATTACGCAATGGGCGCCGATGCAGGTATAGGCGCCCACATGGATTTTGTCCGGATTGAAGGTGGCCGTGGGGTCGATAATGGCTGTGGGATGGATGCCGGGCGTGAACCGGTAGGCGGAAGCCATGAAGTATTTCACCAGGGCGTTGAATGCCATGGAAGGATTGTCCACTTCCACAAAGGCGACGTTTTCCGGGTACGCGGGCAGGGCCGGAGGCACCAGGACGATTCCGGCAGAGGTGTGAAGAAAGTCTTCGAAGTATTTCTCGTTGCCGAGGAAGGAGGCTTCCTCATGAGATGCGTCGAGAAGGGAAGCGACCCCGAACACAGTCAGTTCGGGGTCGCCAGAAAGGATTTTCCCCCCGGTGAGGGCGGCCACGGCTTCAAGTGTAAGCTTCATGGGAGTATGATTCCGCCTTCCCGGGGGTAATGTCAAGGGTTAGTTGGCCGGAGCCGCGGGAGCGGCAGGAACGGCCGGGGTCTTTTTCTTGGTGGGGTCAAAGCCCTTGGGAGCGTCCTTGTTGAGTTCCTTCATCACGGAGGGGGTGATGTCCATGCTGGGCTTCGTGTACACGAAGACCTGGTTGGAACGGAGAGCCTGGGCGCTCTTGTCCAGAATGAGGTCATAGTTGCCCTTGGTGGCGATGCCTTCCGTGATCTTGGTGATTTCACCCATGATCTTGGTGGAGCGCACCTTCATCTGTTCCTGAAGGGACTTGAGCTGGCGTTCCACGAAGCCGCGGCGTTCCTGTTCCAGCGCGATGACTTCCTGACGCTTGATCTGGGCTTTCTGTTCCAGCTCCTTCTTGTCCTTTTCATTCAGCATGGGATCCTGAAGCTGTTTGACCATGTCGTTGAAGTCGGCTTCCATCTTCTTGATGGTTTCCGCGCGGGTGTTGTTGGTTTCCTGCACGGTCTGGGCAGCCTTGTCTACTTCTGCCTGGGCTTCATGGGTCTTATAGTAGTCGGCGAAGAGTTTCTGCACGTCCACCGTTGCTACTTTAAGTTCGGCGTTGGCAGTGGCGCTTAATGCCATTGCAGCTGATACACATAATGCTGTTTTGAAGAATCTCATAATTTTTAGCGTCTTCTGACTTTGCCAGTTTACATGTGGAACGGCATGCGTCAACCTTCTAGCTATATTTCAGGATTGAACTTTTGTCATCATGGGGCCACTTTAGGCGCATGCAAACATTTTCCACCAAGGCCCAGTTGAAGGCGGCCCTTCTCAAGCATCACCGCAAGCATGACCACGTGGTTCTCGTTCCCACGATGGGAGCGCTTCACGGCGGGCACCGCGCCCTGCTGGAACAGGCCCGCAAGCTGGCCGGGGAGGACGGCGTGGTGGTGGCCAGCATTTTCGTCAATCCCATCCAGTTCAACAATTCCTCCGACCTCCAGACCTATCCCCGCACCCCTGAAAAGGATTTGGAGGTGTGCGAGGGAGCGGGCGTGGATTACGTGTTTTCCCCCTCCCCGGAGGAGATGTATTCCGGGGAGCGCAGCATTACCGTGGAGGAGAGCTTTTTATCCGCTACGCTGTGCGGGGCGTCCCGCCCCGGACATTTTTCCGGCGTCTGCACGGTGCTTGCCAAGTTGTTCAACCTGGTGCAGCCCACGGACGCCATTTTCGGCAAGAAGGATTACCAGCAGCTGGCGATTATCCGCCGCATGGTGCGTGACCTGGATTTCCCGGTGCACATCCACGGGGCGGAGATTGTGAGGCATGGGAACGGCCTGGCCTATTCCTCCCGGAACGCCCGGCTGACGGCGGAACAGAAAGAGCAGGCCGTGGTGATACGGAAGGCCATGCTTCAGGCCAGGGACGAGTTCCGGGCCGGAACGGATGTCCGGACGGTGAAGGAACATGCCGCCGCCATGATTGGGGCCGTGCCCGGCACGCGCATCGATTATCTGGAGATTGTGGATGCGGAGACGATGCAGCCGCTGGAGGAGAACCGGAATCCGGCCCTGATGGCCGCCGCCGTCTATTTTGGCGACGTGCGTCTTATTGACAATATAGAACTTTAATCCGGCACGGATTCCCTTATACTGCGCCCGTGATTACCGCCGCCAACCTCCACCGCAGCTATTCCATCGGCAAGAAATCCATTGAGATCCTGCACGGGGTGGACCTGCACATTGCCGCCGGGGAGAAGGTGTTCCTGTGCGGTCCCAGCGGAGCCGGCAAGACCACGCTGATGTACACGCTGGCCGGGCTGGAGACGCCCCAGGAGGGAAAGGTGACGATTGACGGCACGGATATTTACGCCTTGTCCGCTACGGCGCGGTCCGTGTTCCGGAACCGGAACATGGGATTCATTTTCCAGAATTACCTGCTGATGCCGGAACTGACGGCGCTGGAAAACGCGTGCCTGGCTTCCTCCATAGGAAGGAGGCCGCGCGTGGAGTACGTGACGGAGCTGATGGCGCGCGTGGGCCTGTCCCACCGCCTGAACCATCTGCCCAGCGAGCTGAGCGGCGGGGAGCAGCAGCGCGTGGCGATCGCCCGCGCCCTGGCGAATGACGCCCCGATTATTTTTGCAGATGAACCTACCGGGAACCTGGACCGGAAGAACGGCGCGGAGGTGCTGGACCTTTTGTTCGGCCTGGCGGACGAATCCCGCAAGACGCTGGTAATCGTGACGCATGACGAACACCTGGCCCGCCGGGGGGACCGCATCATCACGATCATGGACGGGCAGGCGGTCTGAGGCCGTCCGGTCCTGCGAGTTTTTTATCTCTCCTTTTATTTGCCGTCCGCCGCCAAATGCAGGACGGCCTGGTGCACGCCCCGGACCACCTGGGCCATGCGGCGGTAGTCCAGCGTTTCCGGCAGGTCTCCGGGCTGATGGTAGTTCGGGTTCCGGAAGAAGGAGGTGTCCGTAATCATGACGGCGGGCAGGTCTTTGGCCCAGAAGTTGCGGTGGTCGGAGAAGTCCATGCACATGCCCTTGATTTCCGGCAGGTTCAGGCGGACGGTAGGCAGGAAGGACTGCATGTTTTTCTGGACTGTCCGCGCCAGCCTGACGCTGTCCCAGTTGCCGACGATGGCGATGAAGTCCCCCTTGTCCGGGTACAGGGCGCCCATGCCCGCGGCGGGGTAGGACTGGCTGTTTTCCCTGTCCGAGAAGTAGCCGATCATTTCCAGGCAGATCATGGCTTTCACGCCTATCTGTTCCGTATAAAGTTTTTGGGCGTGCTGCGCGCTGCCCATCTGTTCCGTGCCGAAGTAGGGCGGTTCCTCGTTGGCATACGCGATGAGTTCAATGGTGTCATGGGGGGAGATGCCCTTGAGCATGCGTCCCAGGGCCAGCAGTCCGGCTACGCCGCTGGCGTTGTCGTCCGCTCCGGGGGTGCTTCCGCAGGTGTCGTAATGAGCGCCGACGATGACCCTTTTGGCGGATTTGCCGGGGAAAACGGCGCTGACGTTGACGAAGGTGCGCTTGTCCGCCGTGAAAGGCTGGTATGTGACCGTAGCTCCCGATTCCGACAGGGACCGGGCGATGTATTGGACCGCCCTGGCCTGGTTCTTTTCATAACCCGCCGGGCGCGGGTGGCAGGTTTTGGCCAGGTAGAGGACGTCCTTTTTCAGTTCCTGCTCCAGCCCCGGGCGGACGGCCGCGGCGGGAGCGCCGCCGGCCGCGGGGGTGGTGCAGTGGGAAATGATGCAGCCCGTGGAGACGGTGAGGATGGCCAGGGCGGAAAACAGAGAGAGATAAACCCGGAGCTTCATGCTCCCTTTATATCAATCTATGTCTGGCGTGACAATTTCAATGTGAGAGGTCTAATATGGAGTATTCCTGCATGTTTTTCTCAGCAAATCATAAATCGCCGTTTTTTACCGGTGAGGCGGCAAGAGGGATAACACCGGACCCCTGAATACAGCCTGTATTTTATATGGGAAAGGGAGCAATCTACTCTTTTTAGGATTAGGAAAGAGTTGCTGAATGTCCGGCGAAACTGAAGTTTACTGGAGCGGTGAGATTAACGGGCCTCACTAGGATGGTCATTTGAACGTTCCGGTTGAATTGACAATGTTGTTGTTCACTGAAGGAATAACCTTGGGAAAATCGATCGTCATCACTTCCATAAGCATCAATCTTATTTTCCGGATCAAAGATAAGATGTTTGCCTTGTTTATTCTTTGTCAGGAGAACGGCATGCCGTTCATCGCCACTTGCGTTGGAGGCGGTAACGATCACACTTGGGTAACCTAACTGAGCCCAAAGAATATGCAGTAAAATGCACCGTTCCCTGCAAAAGGCGATTCTGCGTTCAAACAAAGTCATCAAAGGGACAATAGGGTTTATTCGATAATATTCCGTTCGTTCCTGTTGCTTGGATTCTACCTCTTCTCCCTGGAGAGGTCGTCCGAAGGTGGTGACGAAATTCCAGATGTCCGCAAAGTCTTCGGAGAGTGCCTGAATACGTGGATAGTTTTCCAGTTTCGTATTTTGAAGAATTCCGTTAATGAGCGCTGTTTCACTTCCATTAGTGTATTCATTATTAAGGAACTGTACGTTTTGTAAATTCATTGTTTTGATTATGTAATGTTTACTGTTTTTATGATTTGGATTTTCTGCTGCATAGGTATCTTCCCAGAGCAGTTTTCCGGTGTTCCGGGTTCGCGCAGAATGGCACACCTGAATTTCCACTATAGGTTTTCGCGCTGATATTGCCTTCTTGCTTTTCCCGAGAGTGCATTACTTTTGCCGAAAGCATCAGACTTCAATCGGAACTTCTCATCTAGAGGGAATCGTCCGATTTTCAGGTTTTCCGTTCGTGGTTGCTTCATCCGGCACAAAAATTGAAGGGAAAGGATCGGTATTGCAATCATGCGGGTTGTTGTGTAGCTTGTTGCGCATGTGGGACTGGATTATGATCAAGGATGCGCTCCGGGCGATCGTTGAAATTTTCATCCTGTGGGTATTCCTGTACCAGATTTACCGCGCTTTCCATGCAACGCGCGGCGCGCGCATCATGGTGGGGCTGTTCGCCTGTTTCCTGGCCTTGGTGGTGCTGGCCTTTTTCTTCCAGTTGAACGTGATTTCATGGATCCTGACGCGCATTTTCGCCCCCGGCCTGGCGCTGGCGCTGGTGGTGATTTTCCAGCCGGAGCTGCGTGTGGGGCTGGCGAAGCTGGGCAGCCATCCGTTCTTCTCCTCCTTCGCCAAGCTTCAGCGGGTTGACTTTCTGGACAATTTCTGCAAGGCGGTGAGCAAGCTTTCCAACCAGCGGTTCGGCGCCCTGTTCGCTTTTGAGCGTAGTATCAGCATGAAGCCCATTGAGGATTCCGGCGTGAAGCTGGACGCCATTTTTTCTCCGGAACTGGCTCTGACGATTTTCCATACCAAGACCGCCCTGCACGACGGAGGCGTGGTGATTTCCGGCGACCGCATTTCCGCGGCGGCCTGCGTGTTCCCGGTTTCCCAGAAGGAGATGAGCGACCGTACCCTGGGGCTGCGCCACCGGGCGGGCGTGGGCATGTCCGAGGAGAGCGACTGCGTGGTGGTGGTGGTGTCCGAGGAAACGGGGGCGATTGCCCTGGCCGTGGGGGGCAAGCTGGAACGCAACCTGACGCCGGAACAGTTGAAGGGCCGCCTTGAAGAGCTATTGAATATTTCTCCTTCCAATGAAAAAACTGCTATTGCTTAACTGGCCGGCCAAGCTGTTCTGCCTGGTGCTGGCTGTGATCATCTGGTCTTTTATCAATCACTGGGTGACCACGAACGACGGCGTGCCCTCCCGTGGGCAGCTTGAGGAGATCAGAAGATCCCATCCCTGAAGATTTACCGTTATGAGGAATTTCATTGTTACCGGAACCGATACGGAAGTCGGTAAGACTTATGTAAGCTGCCTGATCGTCAAGGCCCTGAGAGAAGCGGGCATCAATGCCGCCGGGTTCAAGCCCGTGGCCTGCGGAGACAGGCAGGATGCCCGTCTTCTGCGCGAGGCAGGACCGGAGGGGCTGACGCTGGACGAGCTGAATCCCGTTTTCCTGAAGAACGCCACCTGCCCTTATGTGGCGGCCCGGCTGGAGAATACGCAGGTGGATGAAGGAGCCATCCGCCGCGCCTATGACGCCCTGGCCGCCGCGCATGAATGCGTGCTGGTGGAAGGTGTGGGGGGATGGGAAGTCCCGATAGGCCCCGGCCGGAATTTCAGCGACGTGGCCGCGGATTTCAAGCTGCCCGTGCTGCTGGTGATCGGCAACAAGCTGGGGGCCATCAATCATGCCCTGCTGACGCTGAATGCGGTCAAGGCGCGCGGCCTGGAATGCCTGGGCATTGTGTTTAATAACGTGAAGGATGAATGGGATACGGCCTGCGTGACGAACAGGAGCATGGTGGAGGAGTTTTCCGACGCGCCCATTCTCGGCGAGCTGATCCATGGGCAGGATTCCATGGACATTGACGCCTTGATGGAACGCCTGCGCTGAGCACGGTAGCAGTTTGACGGATGGAAGAAGATGGGGGGAAGAAGCTCTTTCCTCCCCGTTCGTTTCAGGGTGTGAACTGGCGGCGTAGAGGAACCGGCATGTAGTGTTAAAAGACCAGGGGAGAGGGACAGGTTTTCAGCTCCGGAAGTCCTGTTTTGACAGGAATTGAGACGGGAGGGCGTAAATAAGGAATGTTTTTGTCCAGAGTTTTCAGCATTCCTGTACGGTTTTTTATTGCCCTGCTGGTTTGTTTCCCGTGGGAGCTGCTGGCAGGGGAGGTGGTAACTGCGCCTGTGCCGGAGTTTTCCTCCCCTGCGCTGATTCCCTATCCTTCCAAAGTAGTCTGGGGTAAGGGCGGGGCGCGTTTTAAAAGCGTTCATGTACATTTGGGCCGGGATGTTCCCCGCAGAGATGACCTGGTGAGGGAAATGAAGGATGTATTCAGGATGTCCGGCATTCCGGCTGCCGTGAGCAAGGATGTTTTTGAGGAAGGTTCCCTGACATGGGAGTTAAGCCTGGACGCCGGAATTGAGGGAGAAGCGTATGTCCTGTCCGTCACGCCGGAAAAGACAACTGTCAGGGCAGGGGGCTTTGGCGGTTTTTTCAATGCCCTGCAAACGCTGCGGCAGCTGGTTTCCAAAGAGAAGGAAGGTTTTTTCATGCCGTCCGTGCAGATCAGTGACGAACCCGCCTTCGCCCTGCGGGGTATGATGCTGGACGTGGGGCGCTATTACATGTCTCCCGCGTTTATCAAGGAGCTGATGCGCCGGGTTTCCCGCTACAAGATCAATACGCTGCATTTGCATTTGACGGATGATCCTGCGTGGAGGCTGGAGGTGAAGAAGTATCCGGCTTTGACAGACCGCGCCTTTCACTGGAAGTCACGGTTGCCGGGCAAATTTTATACGCAGGAACAGTTGAAGGACCTGACGGATTATTGCGCCCGGCTGAATATCCAGGTGATTCCGGAGATCGACATGCCGGGGCACAGCCAGCCGTTCGCCAAGGCCATGAAGACCGGCATGCAGACGGAGAAGGGCGTTTCCATATTGAAGGATGTCGTGGACGAGACCGTTGCCCTGTTTCCAGGAAGGTTTTTTCACATGGGGTCCGACGAGGTGCACATTACGATGAAGGATTTTATTCCGCGCATGGCGGAGTATATCCGCGGGAAGGGCAAGGAGGTGATCGTGTGGTCGCCGGGCGGCCCGCACGATAAGGATTCCGTGCTGATGTGCTGGGGCGAGAGCGAGGCCGGAGCCCGGATGGACAAGGGAATGAAGCGCATTGACAGCAATGGCTTTTACATTGACTGGGCTGATTCCCAGTCCGGCGTATACCAGGTGTTTTTCCAGCAGCCCTGCGAGGTGCCGCAGGGGGATGAGAAGGCGTTGGGAGCCATCATGCCCGTGTGGTGCGACGGGAACCTGAGCAGTGAGAAGAGGGTGCTGGAACAGTATCCCCTTTACCCCTGCGTACTGACGTTTGCGGAGCGCGTCTGGCGCGGGAGCGCCACCAAGCGGAAGGATTACATGGCGCAGCTCCCTCCCAGGGGAACAGCCGGATGGGCGGAGTTCCGGGAGTTTGAACAACGGCTGGCTTCCCACCGTGACCGGTTTTTCCGGGACGTTCCCTTTGCGTACGTGAAGCAGGCGGATATGGCCTGGAGCCTGATAGGGCCATTCGACCACCGGGGGAAGAATGACACGTCCTTTGAACCGGAGCGGAAGATTGCGCCTTCCTACCGGGACGGGGACAGGACGCTGGAGTGGAAGAAGACGCCCGTTTACGGTGGAGCCGTGCATATCAGGCACCTTTTTGCGATGTTCAATATGCACCGGAACCAGTACCGGCTGGACCACTGGCCCACGCTGATGTCGGGGGACGTGGGAAAGGGCAGCGGAACCTGCTATGCGCTGACTTCCATCCGCAGCCCGAAGGATCAGGAAGTGTGGCTGATGGTTGGCCTGAACGGCATGTGGGGGCATTCAGGCGGGTACCGCAGTGCCCGTGCTCCGGAGCAGGGGAGCTGGGATTTTTCCGGCGGGGACGTGTGGCTGAACGGAAAGCGCGTGAATCCGCCCAGGTGGCCGTTCAAGAGCCTGCCCTGGACGGATTGGGGGAAAGGCCGCATTGAAGAAGCCCCCCTGACCTGGGAGGGGTATTTCTTCCGTCCCCCCGTGAAGGTGAAGCTCCGCAAGGGATTGAACCGCGTACTGATACGCAGCGTGTTCGGCCACTGGAAGGGGGACAACGGGCAGAGAAGCTGGTTTTTCTGCTGTATTCCCGTCCTGTGGGATGGTGTCCATTACCGGGAGGTTCCGGGCCTGGAATATGATCCCCGCCCGGACGCCCGCTGACAGGCAGGCTTCCTGCCGTCACTCTTTTTCAAAGGCGGAGAGGATGGCCTCATGCACGTCCTGCGCGGAACGGATTTCCGGCAGGGATGCCGGGCCGATGAATACGGGCTGCTGGTTTGCGGGTACCCGGTCCCTGCCATGGGAGCCTTTCACCTGGTCTCCGTTGAGGGGAATGATTTTCATCAGTGCGCGGAAGCCCAGCTTTTTTTTCAGCAGGAAGGCGGCGGCGTGGAACATGGGGAAGGAGAGGGTCGGGTCAAAGAACATTTCCGCCGGATCGTAGCCGGGCTTGCGATGGATGTCTACGCAGCGGGCGAAGTCCGGGGCCCTGGCGTCGTCCAGCCAGTAGTAGTAGGTGAACCACGCATCCGGGGCCGCGACGGCAGTGAAGTCCGGCAGGCGTTCCTGCGCCGCAGGATTCAGGCCGGAGAAGTCCGTTTCCCTGGTTTCCTCCACTCCGGGGGTGGCGGCGAGCAGCGTTTTCACCTCTTCCTTCACGGAAGGGTCGTTGATGTAAATATGGGCTGTCTGATGGTCCGCCACAGCAAAGGCCCGGGAGGCGCCGCAGTCCAGCATTTCCGTACCCATTTCCGGTTTGACGGCGATCCAGCCCCGTTCACGGAAGAGGCGGTTGAGGGCAATGCTGCGGGAGACGTCGGAAATGCCGTATTCACTGAGGATAACGGGGGTGACGCCTTCCTGTTCCAGAAAGTCGACCAGGTCGCAGAGCAAACCGTCCATGGCTTCCGCCGCCCGGGCCGCCTGCATTGAGGAAGGGCCGAATTTCTGAAGGTCATAGTCCAGGTAGGGCAGGTAGATGAGGTTGAGGGCAGGGCGGTGTTTCCGTTCCACCCACCGGGCGGAGTCCGCTATCCATCGGGAGGACTGGATGCCGGCCATGGGGCCCCAGAAGGTGGGGAAGGGGAATTCCCCCAGGTCTTTTTTAATGGTCTCCCGGAGTTCCATGGGCTGGGTGTAGATGTCGAAGACCTTGCGGCCGTCCGCCGGGTACATGGGGCGCGGCGTGATGGTCCAGTCCGCCGTGGAGTACATGTTGTACCACCAGAAGAGCTTGGCGCAGGTGAAGCCGGGTCCGTACCGTTCCCGCAGCTTTTCCCAGAGGCGCGGTCCCTGCACCAGTTTGTTGGATTGCTTCCAGAACTGGATTTCACTCATGTTCCGGTTGTACCATCCGTTGCCGGGGATGGCGTGCTCCCGCGGGGAAAGCCCCGTCACATAAGTACTCTGCGCGGAGCAGGTGAGGGCCGGAAAGGCAGGGGGGAAGGAGGAAACGCGCCTCCCCTCCGCCCAGGCGGAGAGTCGCGGCATGTGTTCCATCATCTGGCGGGAAAGGGCCACCACGTCAATGACGGCCACACGGGTGTGAGGGAGTTTCATGGAAGGGATATTAGCGGTTTGATGCGGGAATTCCATCTTTCCATTTGAAAAAAATGGCGGCATCCGTCATGATTCCCCGCATGGAACGTCAGGATAAACGACTTGTGGACCAGTTGCGCCCGATCAGCTTTGAAACGGGGATTGCCCCGAATGCCACGGCCTCCGTGCTGGTGGCCTTCGGCCGCACCAAGGTGATTTGCGCCGTTACGATTGAGGAGGATGTCCCCCGCTGGATGAAGGTTCAGCGTGTGGAGGGCGGCTGGCTGACGGCGGAGTATTCCATGCTCCCCTATTCCACGCTTGACCGCAAGCGGCGCGATATTACGGCAGGGAAGCTGGACGGACGTTCCAGCGAAATCCAGCGCCTGATAGGCCGCTCCCTGAGGGCTGCCGTGGACCTGGGCAAGATCGGGCAGCGCACGATCTGGGTGGACTGCGATGTTTTGCAGGCGGACGGGGGCACCCGGACCGCTTCCATCACCGGGGCTTCCGTGGCCCTGGCCATTGCCGTGAACAAGCTGGTGGCGCAAGGCAAGCTGGCGGAGTCTCCCATGAAGAGGCTGGTTTCCGCCGTTTCCGTGGGGATGCTGGGCGGGGAAGCCCTGCTGGACCTTTGCTATGTGGAGGACAAGGATGCGGAGGTGGATATGAACCTGGTGATGACGGACCGCGGTGAGTTTGTGGAAGTGCAGGGCTCCGGGGAGGAGGCCGTGTTTACGGCGGACCAGATGAGCCGGATGCTGGAACTGGGCCGCAAGGGCCTGGAAGAGATTGCCGGGCTTCAGCGCCAGGTGATCGCCGATGCGGACAAGCCGGACGCCGACGCGCTGGAAGGGCTGAGCGCCTTTTTCGGCAGCGGCAGGCAGGCATGAATTTCCCATGGCGCGGGATTGTTCCGGCTCCCCGCAAACGGGGGGGCCGGAGGAATCCCGGCGCCCTTCCAGGCCCAACATTTTTATGAGAATATGCTTGTCCTGACTGGGAAATCACGTTAATAGTAGAGACGAACATAGATAACCACGTACGGTTTTCTTAAACTGTAAACATTCCATCATATCCAACAATGAAAGTATCTTTTGCAACACGCCAGTTACGCAGGGGGTTCACCCTGATCGAACTTTTGGTTGTTATTGCCATTATCGCCCTGCTGGCTTCCGTGGCGTACGGTCCGATTCTGAACCAGATCAACAAGGGCGACCAGATGCAGGCCCTGACCAACATGAAGAACGTGGGTGTGGCGATGAACGAGTTCAAGTCCAACAGCAAGCTGGGCAACTTCCCCGATGACATCACCGCGGACCGCGTGGTGGCGCAGCACAATTACATGAGCGGCCTGGGCGCGCTCCAGGGGGATACCTCCAATGACTACTTCCGCCAGCTTCTGGGCAATGAGTCCGTTTCCGAAAGCAACTTCTACGCCAAAGTGCAGACTCCTTCCGGCGGTTCCACCGTTACTCCCGACGGTGAAATCTATGACGGCAAGGCCCTGACCCCCGGTGAAGTGGGCTTCTCCTACGTCATGCGCAAGGGTGACAATAACAAGAAGGTAGGCATTGGCAGCTCCGTGGGTGAATATCCCCTGATGGTTACTTCCGTGCTCCCCGGTGAAGACGGCAGCACCGTCGTGGCTGGCAACGCCGTCCGCTTTGACCCGGAAAGCTTCCGCGGCAAGGTTCTGATTTTCACGACCGCCCAGAGCGCCAAGACTCTGGAACTGGATGACAACGACAACCTTCAGGACACCTTCATTCCCAAGAGAAGGGGCAAGGATGTCAGTGACCAGTTCCTGATTCTCACGCCTGATTTCAGCGGCCAGGAATAAGTTTTTTCCGTTAGCATGATTTGCACAGGGCGCATCCTTAGGGATGCGTCCTTTTTCATGCCCCTTCACTGGAATCTGGAGCATTCCGAACCGCCGGTCCGCACCGTATGACAGAAATGGCCGGCCCGGTAAAAAGAGGCAGCGGCCACGGTTGGCCCGGGAACAAGGAGTAAAAAACGTTGTTGGATTTCCCCATGGTTGTTTGGATTGCATTTGATTAGCTATTTTTTATATCTGCCGCCGGATAGCCGCATGATGGGGCAGCGGAAAGGCGCGGCCCGTGAGCTATTGTCATTTATGGGTCATCCGTTGTGCGCTACGGAGTGGTCATGGTTTCAATACACTTATCATGACCAAGATTGTGATTGCCCTGTTATCCTTAGCGGCGCCACTGGCATGCGCCGCCCTGCCTTCCGGTTCACCCTCCGGAGCTGCCACCCCTGGTGAGGAGAAGGTGGTTCAAATGAAGGGCGTCATGTCCTTGTCTCCCGCTATGGTCAAGGAGATCAATGAAGGCGGAGCCCTGACTATTTCCTCCCCCTCTTTTCCTTCCGGTTATTATACCGTGTACCGTTTTGTTTCCTCCCGCGGGAATGTAGTGCAGGCTTTTTCCGTGTTGGAGAGGAACCAGCTCCAGGCCCTTGGGATGGCTCTTCCCGTGCAGGTAAAGGCCCGGGAAGAGCTGGATGAAGACGTATCCTGGAAGCTGGAACGGGAAGTGGTAGCCATGTTTTCCTATGGAAGATCCTATATGCCCCATTGTGAGGAAGTCCTGGTGCGGGAGGCCGTGTACGGCCCCTTGTCCGGCGCGATGGTTTCCCATGGCGGCGGCGGAGGATTTTACGGAGGGCCTCCCGGCAGGGGAAACGGGTTTGCCGCCAACCAGCTTAAACCAAGTCTTCCGGATAATGAGGCCAGCTCCAAGCCGTCAGACGACAAGGATACGCCTGTTTCTCCGGACAGGAAGCCCGACGGAGGGACAGAGGCGGCCGGAGATGAGGCTGTGGCTGATTCCGGGAAGGAAGAGCTTTCTCTGGATTCCCTGCTTACTGAAAATACGGTGCCGACGTCTTCTCCCGATCCCAAGACGCTGCGTTTGCCGGCGTCTCTGGAGGCGGAGGCCGTTCCGGAACCGTCTTCCGCCATGCTGGGCATGTTCGGCATCGCCTGCCTGCTGATGCGGCGCAAGCGGAGTTGAACTCCGGTCCCGTTCTCCATTCCGGTTTTCCAGCCGGGAAGGAATGGTTTTTCTTTTCTACGCCGGAACATGGTTTGCAAACAGGCAGTGTCATGAGAAAGGCGTTCCGGCCTGAAAAAGCCGGAACGCCTTCATGCAGCTAAGTGAATGGATTTTATTTGCCTGCGGGCGTGCCGAAGACGTTGATTTCCGCAGCAGAAGCGCTGTTGCCGTCCAGCGAGTTCGTGCCGGTGAAGCGGAAGTAGCGTACGGGTTCCTTGACGTTCTTGAGGTTGACGGATTGCTCGATGGGATTGGCGCGGAGGTTGGAGAATTCCCCTTCCGCCGCCTTCGTCCAGGTTTTTCCGTCCGGGCTCACTTCAAACTGGTATTTGTCCGTCATTCCGGAGGTTTTTCCATCCTGCCTGGGCAGGTAGGAGAAGCTGGAGACCTGGTAGGGTTTGCCCATATCCACCACAAAGGATTGGGGCGCCTCAGCCTTGGCGAACCAGGAGGTTTCCGGATTGTCGTCAATGGCCGCCGCAGCGTTTCCGGAAGTGGCGTTTTTCACCTTCCACCCGGTTTTGCTGATGCCGAATTTGGCCTGGCTGACGGGACCCAGCTTGCCGTTGGAGAATTGGCAGCGAGCCTTGACAGTGCCGCTTTCCGCAAATTTGGCGCCCTGGCTATAGACGGGGGAGCCTTCCTTGGGTTCGCTGCCGTCCGTCGTGTACAGGATTTTGTTCTTGCCGTCCGCAAGGATGATGAGGTTGTCTCCGCGGCGGAAGATGGAGGGCCGCACGGCGCCTGCCGGCTGGCGGAAGAGGGAGAATTCAGAGATGCAGGGCGTGGCCTGGCTGCCCGTGATGCGCAGGCGCAGCTTCTGGGCGGTGATGGGGCGGTTCAAACGCCGCATGACCTGGTTGCCGATGGTCTTTCCTTCATTGTCGATGCAGACCCATTTGCCGTTGATGAAGGCGTCAATGTTGAAGGAGTCCACACGCTGACCCAGGCGGATCTGTTCGCGCAGCCGGATGACGTCGAAGGTGGCGGGTTTGGGCAGCGTAATGAAGGCGGTGGGCGTCAGGTTGTCGTCCTCCACGGCCCAGTAGGTTTCCATGTTGCCGTCCGTCATGTTGGAGGGGGCGAATTTTTTGTCATTGCCGCGCGTCTGGCTGGCCGTGACGGTGGCGCCCAGGGCATAGTCCCTGGCATACAGCTTGTCGCGCAGTTCCTTGAATTCCATCAGGGATTTAACGTCCGCAGGGTCCAGTTTGCCGGTTTTGTCCGCCGCCACGTTGAGGATGAGGTTGGCTCCGCGTCCCACGGAGTCAAACCATACCTGCATGAGTTCTTCCGGGGATTTGACGCGGGAAGCCTGCCCCTGGTGCCAGAACCAGCCGGAATGGTTGATGGTGGTGTCCCCTTCCGCCGGCACCCAGCGTTCTCCGCCGCGCTTGCCGGTTCCTCCGCCTCCGCCGTTCAGCCCCACGGTGCTCCAATGGGGGTAGTTGACGTGGCCCTTTTCAGAGCCGCCCCAGCGGGCGTCTCCGTAGTGGCCCGCGCCCCAGATGATGCAGTTGGGCTGGATTTTGCGGATCATCTCCACGATTTTTTCAAAGTTGTAGTACTTTTCCGCGTCGCCGATGTTGCGCTTTTCCTTGGCCCCTCCGTAGTAGCCGTCCCCCCCCGTTGGCGCCGTCAAACCAGATTTCAAAGACGGGGCCGTAGTTGGTCAGCAGTTCGCGGATTTGCTTGTAGTAAACGTCCAGATAGCCTTCCTTGCCGTAGTCCGCATTGTTGCGGTCCCAGGGACTGAGGTAGGTGCCGAATTTAATGCCGTGCTTTTTGCAGGCCAGGGCGAATTCCTTGACCACGTCTCCCTTGCCGTTTTTCCACGGGCTTTTGGTGATGTTGTGGTCCGTGGACTTGGTGGGCCACGCGCAGAAGCCGTCGTGGTGCTTGGCCGTATAGATCATTCCTTTCATGCCGCCCTTCTTGAAGGTGGAAACGATGTCGGAGGCATTGAAGTCCGTAGGGTTGAAGATTTTCGGATTTTCGTCGCCATAGCCCCATTCCCTGCCCGTGAAGGTATTCAGGCCAAAGTGGATGAAGCCGTAGAATTCCATGCGCTGCCAGTTGACTTGGGAGGGGGTTGGCACCGCCCCGTAGGGCTTGGGAGGGTCTGCGGCCCAGCCGGGCAGCATTGAAGAAGAGAGAACCGTTCCGAGGAAGAGGGAGGCAAGCTTGTTCATGCAGAAAAAACGTGTGTTGAAAAATACGGGGAATGTTCTACCCTTCTTTCATACGGGGGCTTGGCTGTCAAGTTGAAAGGGAGGGTGGAAGGGGAACGAAGGGGGTTAGCAGGCTCTAACTTCGACATGCGGGGAATTCCGCTTGATACGGGACCGGGGTCCGTTTAGCATACAGAGGACTTTTGTTCCCATGTCCTATTTCCGTTTTTTACTGCTGGCGCTGGTTCTTCTGACCGGTTCCGCGTTTATCAGCGAGAGCGCCCCCGTTTACATGGCCCGGCGGGACAGCAAGTTCGCGCTCGTCCCTCTTTGCGACGGTTTTGATTTTCCGGTAGGCAAGCCTGACGGCAACGGCTATTACCGGTCCCGCGGCCTGCGCGTGAAAAGCCCCCGCCACATGGGCGAGGACTGGAACGGCAACAGCGGGGGCAATTCCGATCTGGGTGATCCCGTTTATTCCGTGGGCCACGGCGTGGTGACTTACGCGGCGGATGCCCGCGGCGCGTGGGGAAAGGTGGTGATTGTCCGCCATGCCTTCCGCGAGCCCAAGTCCGGAAAGGTTCTTTGTTGCCAGACGCTTTACGCCCATTTGAATGATATTAACGTCGTGCTGGGGCAGTTGGTGCTTCGCGGCACCCAGGTGGGCACCATCGGCACGAACCGCGGCATGTATCCGGCCCACCTTCATATTGAACTGCATTACAATCCGGACGTGAATTGCGGCCAGCAGGGTATTCCCAAGACGGAGCGCAATTACGGCCGCCTGACGGATTTCATCACCCGCTTCCGCCGCCTGCCTCTGGAAAAGAGGATGGTGCGCGTGCCCATCGGCGGGTTCCTGCCTTACAAGGGCACGGAAGGACTTTGATTTTTTGACGGATGACGGACGGTGAAGCTGTGCATTTTCGGCGGTTCGTTTGATCCCGTGCATGAAGGGCACGTTCGTGTGGCTGCGCATGCGCGTGAGTACTGCGGGCTGGACCGTGTGCTGTTCATGCCGTGCTCCCTGTCTCCGCTGAAGGAGCAGGCCCCCGCCGTGACGGATGACCAGCGTTGCCGGATGATTGATCTGGCGCTTCAGGGACTGGATTGGGCCGTGCTTGACCGGACGGATTTGAATCTTCCGCCGCCTTCGTGGTCTTGGAGGGTGGCGGAGTGCGCAGCGGACCGTTATCCCGGCGCGGAGCTGTTCTGGCTGATGGGCAAGGACCAGTGGGATTCCCTGGAACAGTGGGGCCGCTGGGAGCACCTGGCCGGGCTGGTGACGTTCCTCGTGTACCACCGCGGCGGTGAACCGGCGCCCAGGGAAGGGGTGCGCGCCGTTTTTATTGAGGGGGATGAGCCCGCTTCTTCCACCCGTGTGCGGCATGATCTGCGTACGGGCGTATGCCCCGTGCCTCATTTGAATCCGGAGGTGGAGAGCCTGATCAGGCGGGAAGGCCTGTACGGCGCGGCGCGCAGCTAGGGGGGAGCAGCCTGTTTTGCCTCATTCCTGCTTGTTTCCGGGGGCTTCCTCCGCGTAGTGGACCTGCATCAGCGTGAGCCCGTCCGGCGGGGCGCAGAACGGGCTTTTATCATCCGGGCGTGGGTAATTAATGAGGCGCGCCAGTTCGTCCAGCGTGATTTTTCCCCGAGCGGCTTCATGGGCGGCTCCTGCCATGAGGCGCACCATTTTATAGAGAAAGCCCGTTCCGGTGAGGGTGATGAAGACATGTTCCCCCTCCTGCACCACCTGCGCCTGCGTGATGGTGCGGAGGAAGTAGTCCGCCGGGATGGGGCGCGGTTCATTGCCGCGCAGGGCCGCAAAGGCCGTAAAGTCATGCGTTCCCAGAAAGAGCCGGACGGCTTGCTCCAGAATGTCCGTGCTCCAGGCCAGTGGACGGTGCCAGGCCAGCCCGGCGTCAAAAGGGCTGAGGACAGGCGCACGGGAGATGCAGTAGCGGTAGGTTTTTCTCGCCGCGCTGAACCGGGCGTGAAAGCCTGGGGGAACGTATTCCGCATGGGTGATCCGTATGGTCCGGGGCAGGCGGGTATTGAGGGCGGTGGGCCATTTGTCCGCAGGAATGCGGTGGGTGTCCGGCGCATCCACATGGAAGACCTGGCCCAGCGCATGCACGCCGGCATCCGTCCTGCCGGAGCCGTGGATGCGGACGGCGGAGCCGAAGAGGGCGGAAAAGGCGCGTTCCAGGGCGTCCTGTACGGTGCGGCCCCCCGGCTGGCTCTGCCAGCCCAGGTAGGGGCGTCCATCGTACGCGGTGGTGAAACGGATGCGGGGCATGGGGCCGATTGTGTTGGAACGGGCCGGTTTTGGCAAGCGGCAAGTACCGTGCGGTGACGGTTTGGAATGGATGCCGTGCGTTCCGTCCGCTCCCTAGCTTGGAGGCCATAAAAAGATGGCTATACGAATACAGGATTTTGGAATGCTGCATGTGGCTCCGGATTTGTCCGGCGTGATTCCGTTGAACGCGTTTGAAGCGCAGGCCGCCGGAGTGCGGAACCTGGCTGCGGGCGCGATGGATTTGGCAGGAACGGCGGGTGCCGCGCTGAAGGAGATGCAGGAGGTGAGGGATGCCGGGCAGTGGGCGCAGGCCCGCGACGGCCTGTACCGCTTTGAACAGGACGTGATGCGGGAGCTGGAGGCCGGCGGGGAGCCGGACCGCCTTCAGGAGAAGTGGAAGAAGGCTTTGGCGGAACGGCTTCCCGCCTACCTGCCGGGCCGGATGTCCGCCCCGGTGAGGGAGCGCGTGGAGCTGGCGAGGGAGAATCTGGAGACTGCCGGAAGCATTTATTTGCAGAAGATGTCCCGGCTGGGCCAGTTGGAGGAGGCTCGGCGGTCCTGGGCCGGAGGGGTGGAGTCCGCCGTAGAGCAGGGGGAGGATTCCCTGGCCGAACGCAGGATTGAAGAAGGCCGCGGCGTGTTTGTGACCGGAGATGAAGCCTCCCGCATGGCGGAGGAAGCCCGTGCCCGTGTGGCGCTGAACCGGGCGGTGGAGGAGGTTCGCCGTGATCCGGCCGCGGCAGTGCGCCTAGTTTCCCGGGAGCGGGAAATGCCTCAGACCCCGGAGGAAAGAAGAGTGGCGCAAGAGGCTTCTGCGGCATATGGAGAGCTGAAGCGGCGTTATGCGGATGCTGTGGCGGCTACCGTATCCGGCGGCGGCCTGCTGCGGGATGACGGGCTGGCGAATGCGGAGAAGCACGGCTTGATCAGTTCCGAACAGTTGAGGCGTTATACGGCTTCCAGGGACTGGAGGCAGGCGGCGGAGTTTTCCGGCGTCAGCATTCCGGGAGACGACATGCTGCTGTGCCGCATGGCTTCCCTGATTGATGAGGATTGCGGAGGAGAGGGGGATGCGGACGCCATGATTGAAGTGGCTACTTCCGGCCTGCCTGCGCCGCAGGTGGAAAGACTCCTCCGGCGGCGGGAGGTGATGATGAATGTTCCCCTGGAGCTGCGCCGTGCGGCTTCCCGCCGCCTGTCCTCCATGTTCCGGAACGGAGCCTGGGGACCGCCGGAGGACGCCCGTGCGGTGGAGGAATGGAAACGCGTCCAGATGGAGTTGGCGGAGGCCGTGCAGAGGTCTCCGGAACAGCCGGCGGAGGAGATGGAGAAAGTTTTTGAGAAGGAAAACCGCCTCCAGGATGCAGGCTGGGTAGGTTTTACGGATATGAATATGAATAACGGAAAGGAAGGCAAGTGATGATGGAAGATGAGAGGAACCAGGAACAGGACGGGACATTTTTAGTAGAAGAAGGCGTGCCGGAAAAGGCCTCCGCAACGATGGAGGAAAACCGGTTGCAGGAGGAGAACGCGGTATCCGCAGTCCCTTCCGGCGCGGGAGAATTCCCGGAACAGGTGGCGGCGGCGAAGGAAGAGTACTGGAACAGCGTGCTGACGGGAGATGTGATGACCATTCCCCGGGAGGTCAGGCAGAAGGCGGAAGCGATGTATCCGGCGGGAACGGCTGACCGGGAAAGGATTGCCGCGTGCGTGATGCAGTCATGGGTGGCGGATTCGGGGGAAATCCCCCGCGAACGCATCCGGAGGGACTGGAAGAGTATCCGGGAAGAGGTGGCGCGGCAGTATGGAGCGTCCGGCAAATCTGATGACGAATTGTTTGTGGCCGTCTCCATGCACAACCAGGTGCGCCTTTCCCAGCGGGAGACCTTGTTTGAATTGTACCAGGAGGAGTATGACCGCACGCTGGCCGGGAGTGGAACGGCTCCGGACGAACGGAGGAAAGAGGCTGTTTCCGCGTGGCCGGAGGAGATGCAGGCCGTGGCGGACCAGTTGAAGAGCAGGGCCGTGTCCGACGCCCTGGATGACAGGAACCGTCTGGCGGACGCCGCCGGAATTATCCGCAGGGGGCTGGAAGGGCTGGTAGCCAGTGAGGCCCCGGCGCCGGAAGGTTTTTCCGCTGTGCAGGTGAACCGGAAGGCGGTTGCCGGAGTTCCGGACGTCATTCGCGCCGTGGATTGCCTGGCGTCCCTGGAGGACGGGGACCGGCGGAAGGTGTTCCGCATGATGGCCCCCTACCTGCGTTCCCGGCCCGCTTTCCGGGATGCCCTGGGGGGCGCGCTGAAACGCGGAGCAGCGGAAGCAGCGGAAAATGTGGCTCATCTGGCCGTGAACGGTGCGGCCTGGGCCCTCCCGGAAGGCCGGGAGAAGGAGGCGTTGGACAGGTATTCCCGGAGTTTTGAGGAACTGCGGAATTTTGCCAGGATGGAGTTTGCTCCCCTGCGCGGAGGAAAGGATGCCCCCTGGTTCCGGGAGATGCTGGTGGACATGGCCCAGCAGGGCGCATCCACGGCGCTGGCGTTCAGCGGCCCGGCCGGGCTGGGACTGCTGATGGCCGGGGAGACGGGCCGCCACATGGCGGATGCCCGGCGCATGAATCCGGACGGCGTGTTTGATGCCCAGATGGGTGGCGCGGTCGTGTCCGGGGGGATGAACACCCTGCTTTCCTTCGGGATGACGAAGCTGGGCCAGCGGATGCTGGGGCAGGGGATGCGCGCGTTCCGGGCCATGAGGTCCGCTTCCGGGAATGTGGGAGCGGTTCTTTCCGGAACGGGAGCCATGGCGGCGGATGCCGTGAAGATGGCGGCGGAGAACAAGCTGATGGAGCTGACGCCCATGGTGGCCCAGGAAGGCGTGGGAGCGTTGACGGACAGGGTGTCCGGCGTGGACTGGGAGGGATGGAAGGAGCGGCAGATGTCCGTGGACGACCAGTTGAGGGAGGCGGCCATGATGATGCCGTTCCTGCTGATCGGCGCGGGAAAGGCTTCCCTGCACCATTTCCGCCATGCCGGAACCTTGCTGGGGGACGGAGAACCTCTGAAGGTGTTTGGCATTCCGGATGAAGCGGTAACCCGCATCCTGCGGGAGAAGGACATGCGCCGTGCCGGGGAGCTGCTGCAGAAGTCCCTGCGTGATTCTCCCCTGTGGGGATCCCTGTACATTTCCAGAAAGGCGCTGGAATGGTCCCGCGCGCTGGATGAAGCCGGGGAGCCTTTTTTAAGGACGGAACAGGACGTGAGGGATTTTCTGGAACTGCCTTCTCCCGTGCGCACGAAGCCCTGGAAGATGAGGGATTTTCCGGAGTCGGAAGCAGTGTTGAAAAAACTTTTTCCCCATCCGGACCATGCGGCGGCCAGGACCAAGTGGCTGTTGCGGGCCGGGCTGCCCCGCGTGGGAGAGTCCGCCGCGGCGGACGGCCGCCGCGTTTATGAGGCGGAGCCGGCCCCCGGCATGGAGATGAAGAGAACCCGGGGCCGGAGTTCGGTAGAAGAGGCCCTTTCCTCCTGGTATGAAGCCCTGTGCCGTATGGAAGAGGAAGATCTGGGGCTGGCCAGGAACAGGAACGGGAGGGAGATTCCGTGGCGTTTGAGGAATGCGGCGGATTACGACGTGCAGGCGGACGCCCTGCGCCGCGCGTTTGTGGAAGACAGGCTGAAGAAGCGCGCCTACCGCCCGTACAGGATGCTGCTGCTGGCTTATCCGGAGGAAGCGGGGCGTAGCGGTTTTTCCGGCAGGGACTGGGACGCCGTCACCGTGGAAATGGAGCGCCGGACGCGCGCCAATGTTTACGAGGGAGTGATGGAACGGGTGCACGGCGCTTCCCATGAGGAGGTGTCCGGGCATGTGGCCCTTCGCCTGTGGGAGTCGTTTTGCCGTGATGAGGGTTCCTGTGCCAGGGCGCGCCGCTGGCTGGAGGAAGGGAGCTCCCTGATGAACGCTCCGGATTTGCTGGCCGGGGCTTCCGGCCCGGACGGCCTGGCCGCCGCCCTGTCCAGGATGAGCGGCATGATGGCTTCCCTGGGGGACCGGGAACGCCACCGGGTAAGCCCGGAGCTGCGGGAGATGAACCGCATGGTATGGGGAACCCAGGCGGATGTGAACAGCTTGTACCAGGTGCTTCCCAATATGAAGGAGTTTGACGTGCATGTAGGGCGCGGCTACACGCCGGTGGAGAGTTACGGGCGGCTGCTGTCCCGTTTTCTGGAAGTGGAACCGGAACACGTGGCCCGTTATGCCACCGTGCTGGATGCGCCGCGGCTGCATGCCGGTCCGGAGCGGGCGGTTCCGCGCGTTTATCCGGGTACGCAGAAAGCGGTGGAAAATCTTTCCCGCCTGACTCCGCGCCTATTCCAGTCCTCGCGTGGGAGCGGAGGCGGGGAAAGGCTGTGGCGGGTAAAATATCCCAATGGCAGGTGGTCGGCCTGGCATCCTTCGCAGGAGGCGGCGGGAGCGGACCTGATGGCCAATGTCTCCATGATGTTTTCCCCCGCCTGCACGGCCAAGAGGGATTTGATCCGGAGCTGGGAATGGCACGCCCGCAGCGGGCATCCGGAATGGGATACCAATTATCTGCGGCTGACCGCAGGACTGGAAAACGTGCAGGGGGAAAGGCTTTCCTGCCTGTATGACAGCCTGACGGCCATGGCGGTGGCGGATATGCTGAAGGCCGGTTACGGCGTGCGGGGCGCCGTGGGTTCAGGGGACCGTCTGGAGGTGACGGGCAGGGGCCGCGTGGCCGCTGAAACGCTGATGAGCCATGACGCCCTGCGGGAACGCATGGATATCCACGGCAAGTACGTGGGGGACGTGCAGCGGCTGGGAGTGGATGCGGACAATCAGCCCGTTCCCTCGGCCAAGGGACTGGTGATGCACCGGCTGCGGCTCCATAATACGGAGAATCCCCTGGCCTTGATTGAGGACAAGGCGGAGGTCGTATGGGACCGGCTGATGCGCACGGACCAGCTTTCCCCGGAGGACGCGTGGGAGATCCTGAAACGTCTGGGCCGCGTGCCGCGCCGCAGGGCACTTCCCGGAGAAACGGAATTGATTGAAGAGCTTTCCCAGCTCTCCAAGGAGTATTTTTTTGCCCATCTGGACCATGACGCCGTGCCGGAGACGGTAGCTTCCTGGGCGCGCTACGGGGCCGCAAGCCCGGACAAGGCCCTGGAACCTCTGGAGGAATTGGTGCGCCGCGCCGGGCTGCTGAAGAAAACGCTGAAGGAGGGGCCGGAAACCGCCGAATTCATGGGCATGCTCCGTGAAACGGTGGGAATGAATGACCGGATACGGGCTGAACGCGCCTGGGACGCAGGCGGTGAGGAGGTGCGCCTTCCCATGATGGAAAGGTACGCCCATAGCCTGATGACCGGCAGGCTGCTGTCCACCGCGCCGGACCACGTGAGGGAGGACCTGCTGCGTTCTCTGGCCGCGCTGGACGGATATGGGGGCGGGTCCGTCCGCAGGATGGAACGGCTGGCGGAACACCGCATGACGGAACTGGCACGGGCGCTTCAGGAGTTTCCCCAGTTGAATGCATGGCGTCCGGACCCGGAGCATCCCGGCCTGTACCTGCATTTGGTAAAGCGGCCGTTCAAGGCCGGGAAGGGAACCCTGCGCGCGAAGGATGTTTCTCTGGAAGCCATGGGAGAACTCCTGCCGGAACCTGTTCTGGAGGCCCCCCTGTATATGGAGGAGGATTTTTCCGTCAGGAGCGGCGTTCCTGCCCCTGCCGCATGGCGCAGCCGTCCGGAGGTAATCCGTGCGGTGGAAACGCTGGACGTGGTGAGGCGGGATTTTGCAGCCCGGCCGGAAGCCGCGGAGTCCGGCATCATCTGGCAAGGAAGAACCTACCGGATTGATTCCGGGACGGCCCCCGAAGGGGTGGCAACGGCCTGGAGCCGGGAACTTCCCCTGGATGAAGCCGCTTCCCTGATTGATGTTCTGGACCGCAGGCAGGAGGAAATGAGAGGGGGCATGCTCCCCTTCCTGCCTGATCCGGAGGAGGCGCGCGCGATGTACGCCAACTGCGTGATTTACCGTGACCCGGACGACCCGGGGCATACCGTTCGCCTGATGCCGGGCATTCCGGAAAGCCCCGTACGGCAGGCGCGCGCTCCGTATGTGGTGCATGCGTGGAACGGCGTTTACCTGGACAGCCGGGGTCTGCCTGCGGCGTCTGAGCGGGATTCCTATATTCCGCTGGAGCGCTTCACAGGCGCGGGAGAGGAGCCTTCTCCGGAAACCGCTCGGGAGAGCCGCGCCCGGTCCCTGGGCCGGATTCTGGAAACGCTGGGAGATGCGGATGCGCAGGAACGCTGGTGGTGGAACAGGGAGCAGGCCGTTGGGTGCTTCATGGAAGACGTCGTCAGGCTGTATGAAGAGCTGGGGGTACGCTCAGGCTATCTGAGGGGGGAGCTTGACCTGCTTGATCCCGTGATGGTTCAGGCTCTGCGCTTCGTCTCCCACGTGCTGAACGATCCCCTGGCCTACCGCCTGCCCCTGGACAAGGGGACGGAGGCCCTGAAGGGAATGACCAGGGAGGGAGTCCTGCTGAAAGAACTGGTGGAGGAACATGGAAACTTCTAATCATCTGACGGAATCCTGGAGCCAGCCTTGGCAGTCTGTCCTGTCCAGCCAGCTCTGGAGGCTGGAGCACCTGTACTGGATAGAAAACAAGGCCGGGCAGCTCCAGCGCTTCTCCCTGAACAGGGCGCAGCGGCGGCTGCATGAGCGGCTGTGGTACAGGAACGACATCCTGAAGGCGCGCCAACTGGGCATTTCCACGTATGTGGCCATGCTGATGCTGGACATGAGCCTGTTCCGGTCTAATTTCCATTGCGGCATTATTGACAAGAGCCTGCCGGACGCCCAGCAGAAGCTTGCCAAGCTGCGTTTCGCCTGGGACCATCTGGATTACGTGCCGCCCGACCCTTCCGCGATGGATGTGGCCCTGGCCCGGCTGGGAGAGAGAATCAAGAGCCTGTCCGGCGTGGAGAAGAAGGGGGAATGGCGGCCCTGCACGTCTGCGCGCAACCGCTTGGCTTTCGCCAACGGGAGCGACGTGCGCGTGGGGACGAACCTGCGCGGGGGCACCATGCAGTTCCTGCACGTTTCCGAGCTGGCGCATGTTTCCGTGCACGCCCCGTGGCGTGCCAGGGAAATCCGCACGGGGGCGATCAATACGGTGCCCCCCGGCGGCTTTATCCTGAAGGAGAGCACCCATGAGGGCGGCCGGTACGGCGTGAATTACGAACTGACGCGCCAAGCCATGGAGAACATGGGCAAGAGCGAGCTTTCTCCCCTGGATTTCCGGTTCTTCTTCTTTAGCTGGTTTGACCAGGAGGAGTACACGTTGCCGGGGCGCGGCAGATGGAGCCGGGAACTGGACGAGTACTTTCTTTCCCTGGAACGGGAAACCGGAGTGGCGCTGGATGCGGGCCAGAAAAGGTGGTACGCCCGGATGGCCCGCGTGATGGGGGCGGCCATGAAGCAGGAGTACCCGGGAACGCCGCAGGAAGCTTTCTCCACCGGGGAGGAGGGGAGCATTTACGGCAGCCGCATCATGGCCCTGCGGGAACGCGGGCGCGTGGGGACGGAGTTTGCGGCGGACCCGGACGCCCCCACCTTCACGGCGTGGGACCTGGGGTTGAGCGATCATACGGCCATCTGGCTTGTGCAGGTGATGGGGGACAGCTTCCACTGGCTGGACCATTACGCCGCCAACCAGCAGCCCCTGGCCCATTATGTGGAAAAAATGAAGGAATGGGAGAAGGCGCACGGCGTGGCGGTAACGGCCCATCTGCTGCCCCACGACGCCGCGCGGAGGGATGCCCACGGCATTTCCTACGTGGAGAACATGGCACGTCTGGGATTGGCGAACGTGCGCGTCGTTCCCAGGACCACGGACGTCTGGCGCGGCATCAATACGCTGCGGGAACTGCTGGAGCGCAGCTTCTTCCATGCCCGCACCCAGGAAAGGGTGCGCGGCGTGCGCGGAGAGGAGGAGCCCGGCGGCGTGGAACATCTGGAATTGTACAGGTCCAGGCCGCCGGGTGCGGGCGGTTCCTTGGTGGAGAGCCCCGTGCATGACGGACATTCCCATACGGCGGATGCCGCGCGCACATTTGCGGAGGCGTGGTCCCATGGACTGCTCCACGGGCCCGGGAATGACCGGGGCCGCGGCAGGCGCGCACGGATGTGGTGATGGAAGGAAAACGGGGCCGGGAAGAGATTTTTTTGATTGATGGTTGACAGTTTTGTCAAAAAGCGGTTCCTTTTTCCGGCTTTCCGTTGTCTAACGCAGTGATGCGACTCCCCGAGATGAAGTTACCCCTTTTCCATCTGCTGGTTCCCTGCCTGTGCGTTCCGTTCCTGTTTTCCTCCTGCGGCACCACGGGTGGGGGCTCTTCCCCTTCTTCCTCTTCCAATGTTCCGGTGGAGGAAATGACCGGGTATTTTGAGGAAAGCGGAACCATTCCGGGACACCTGCTCAAATGGGAGGACGATCCGTCCCTGCCCGGAAAGCTCCTGGTCGTGGTGGACAAGAAGAAGCAGATGATGTACGTGTACCGCGGGACGCACCGCATCGCGTATGCGCCCATCAGTTCCGGAAGGAGTTCCGGCATGACGCCCTCCGGCTATTTCCGCATCGCCTCCAAGGATGCGGACCACCATTCCTATTACGGCGCGTTCATCAATGCCGCCGGGGAGCTGCGGGACGGGGATATACGGAAGGATGCCGCACGGCCCGGAGAAAGGTTTGAACCGGCCAAGATGCCCTATTTCATGAGGGTGAACGGGGCTGTAGGCATTCATGAGGGGTACCTGCCCGGCCGCCCGTCCTCCCACGGGTGCATCCGCATCCCCCATCTGGTGGCGAAGAACCTGTTTGAAGTGGCTCCCGTGGGAACCCGCGTGATTGTCAGGGACGGGGACTGGAATATTCACGAGCTTCAGAAAAAGCCGTCCGGTATTTTCAGAACGGTGCATAAGCCGTCCGCCCCGCGGGCTGGCGCAAATTCAGCTTCCTCCGGGAAGAAGGAGCTTGTAAAGTCAGAGGCGTCCGTGGAGAAGGATGCCGCTGCCATGCCGCCTGTTGGAGAACAGGAAAACGCGCCGCTGCCTTCTTCCAGCGCGGACGCCGTGACCCCCTCTTCATCCCATGGCCTCGAAGGACTGGAATAACATGCTGTCCGGGCGTTTATACCATGCCCAGGATTCCGAATTGACAGCTAGGCGTCTTCGGGCGCGCAAGCTCGTCTTCCGCTACAACCAGTCTGCCCCGGAGGAGGAAGAACTGCGCCGGGAATTGGCGCGGGAGCTCTTCGGCGGGATGGGGGAAAACTGCTATCTGGAACCTCCGCTGCGGTGTGACTATGGAACGAATATCCGGCTGGGGGATCGCGTATATGTCAACTTCAACCTGGTGGTGCTGGACTGCGCCGCCGTCACGATCGGCAGTGATGTGCTGATAGGCCCCAATGTGGGGATTTACACCGCCACGCACCCCGTGGACCCGGGGTTGAGGCGGGACGGTCTGGAATTTGCGCTTCCCGTCACCATTGAGGACGGGGTGTGGATAGGCGGCCATACGGCCATTGGCCCGGGCGTGCGCATCGGGCGCAATTCCGTGATAGGCGCGGGAAGCGTGGTGACGAAGGACATTCCCGCCAACGTGGTGGCTGTGGGAAACCCCTGCCGCGTGATGCGGTCCATTACGGAAAAGGACCGCGAGGCCTGGGGTGCGGTGGAAAATGGTGGGGAGGCCGCTACCGCAGGAACGGAGGCAAATTCTCCTGCATGATGAAATTTGAATTGCTTTTGGGGACGGATGGTGCATAGTTGGTGCCCTCACAGTGTCGATTAGCCGCTGCCACGAGCTAAATACATTCAAAGAAAACACTTATGAGTAACGAAATCAATTTGCAGGAATTCAAGATGCATGAAAAGGATTCCGGTAGCTCCAGCTACCAGATCGCCCACCTGACCCAGCGCATCGCCCACCTGACCGACCACCTGAGCACGAACAAGCACGATGTTTCTTCCCGCCGCGGGTTGTTGAAGATGGTGGCTCTGCGCCGCAAGCTTCTTGATTACGTCAAGCGTGAAGATCTGGCCCAGTATCAGAGCCTGATTCAGCGTCTTGGCCTTCGCCGCTAAACGGCGGAGCATATTCCCGTTTGATTCGGCCGTTGCGGTTTTCCGCAGCGGTCGTTTTTTTTTGCCGCGGGGGAAGGGCGGTTCCCCGTATTTTTGTTCCGGAAGAGGCCTTGACCTTTAAAAAATGTCTGTTAGCCTGACAGACATCTATGGAACAAATGACACGGGTCCAGCAGAACACGCTGAGAAAAATCGTGGAGGCGGCCATTGAACTGATGAGTGAAAAAGGGTTCCACCGCGTCAGCGTTCAGGAAGTAGGGAAAAAGGCCGGTATTTGTGAAAAGACCGTCTTCCGCTACTTTGCCACCAAAAAGTCCCTGCTGGATGAAATCATCCGGTACCGGGAATATGCCAGCGAACTGAAAAGGGAATTCGAGAACAGGAAAACGTGGGACCTGGCGCATGACCTGAAACTGGCTGCGCGCCTGTACTTCCAGGCGACGAAGGCCAAAAGGAACGCCTTCCGGGCCTACTTGAGCGCGCTGGACTCCGTGGATACGAACGGAGATGATTTTTTGCGCGACCCGCGGGAGCTTCATTCCTTCCTGTGTGACTACATGGGCGCCATGCAGGAAAAAGGAAAGGTCAGGGAGGGGGATGTGGGGCTCATGGTGCGCGCCTTTGTCAATACCCTGCACGGCTACATGCTGATGTACTGCCTGAATGACGACAGCAAGGCATGGCAGGACAAGGTGGCCTCCATGAAGCTGACCATTGGCCTGTTCATTCAGGGATTTTCCCGGCAATGCACATCCTGCGGCGCATGAGCAAGCATTTGAAGGCTATATCACTGGGCAGCATGGCCCTGGCGGCCGTGGGAGCCATCGGCTGGGGAGTCTGGCATTTCCGGGAGAGCCGTACCATGAAAACGGACGACTGCCGCGTGGAGGCGAGCATCGTTTCCGTGGGATCAAAGCTGGCGGAGCGCGTCACCAGCGTGGATGTGGAGGAAGGGGAAACCGTCCGCCGCGGGCAGACGCTTGCCCATCTGGACAGCCGCACTATGCAGGCGCGCCTGATGGCCGCGCGTTCCCGCGTCAAGCTGATGCAGGCCAGGCATGACGAGATGCTGGCCGGCTTCCGCCCTCAGGAAATCGAGTCCCAGCGGGCCAGGACGGCCCAGGCCTCCGCCAGCCTGGAACATGCGCGGCGTGATTACGAGCGCATTGAAAAGCTGGTGAGGGAGCAGGCAGGCATCAGCTCCGCGGACCGGGACGCCGTACGGGCCACCTACCTGGCGGCGCAGGCGCTGGAGAAGGCGGAGCAGGAGAATCTGGCCCTCAAGTTGGAAGGTTACCGCGAGGAGGAAAAAAGATCCGCCCAGGCCCAGCTGGAAGCCGCACGGGCGGAACTGGAGGAGTTGGAAGTGCTGTGCGGGGAATGCGTAGTCAAATCCCCCGTGGACGGCGTGGTGGCCCGCAAGCTGGTGAACGGCGGGGAGATGGTCAGTTCCGGCCAGAAGTTGTTTTCTATTGTGGACGGCGGGGACATCTGGCTCAACGTCCGCGTGGAGGAAACCAAGATAGGGCGCATCCGGCAGGGTCAGGACGTGCAGTTCACGCTGGACGGTTATGACGGCAGGGTTTTCCACGGCACGGTTTATGAAATAGGGGCGGCCACCTATGCGACATTCTCCCTGATTTCCACGGAGAACGTCAGCGGTTACTTCACCAAGGTCATGCAGCGCTTTCCCGTCAAGGTGAGCCTGCCGAAGCCGGAGGACGGAGTAGTATTCCGCCCGGGAATGCAGGGAAAGGTTTCCATTGATTTTTAAGGAAAAAGTATGAGCGGTCCGGTTCTGCAAACAATGGTTCCGGCGTGGAAGCGCCGCCTGCTGACGGGGATGGCCTGCGCGTGCACGATGCTGACGTTTCTGAATATGGGCTGCATCACGGCGGCCACACCGGATTTGTCAGGCACATTTGTGGTGGGCACCCTGGATGTTTCCTGGTCGGGTGCGGCGTGCCCGCTGGGAACTGCCCTCTCCTTTACCGTGGCGGCGTATCTGTGGGCGCGCATCGGACTGAGAAGGTCCCTGCGCACGGCCCTGCTGATCATGCTGGCCGGAACCTTGCTGGGACTGGCGGCGGACCATTTCTTCCTCATGATTGCGGCCCGCTTCCTTCAGGGGGCAGGAGGCGGCCTGGCGCTGGTGTACGGAACGGGGCTGGTGAATGCCGCCCTGCCGCCGGAGCGCCGCGGCGTGGCGATGGGAGTGAAACTTTGTTCCATTGGCCTGGCTTCCTGCGCCAGCCCGGTAGTGGGGTGCCTGCTGGTGCAGTACTGGCACTGGCGGGGGCTGTTCGTCATTGTGGGCGCAGCGGCAGCCGTTCTGGCCGTGCTGACGACGCTGTATGTTCCCGACCAGAAGATTCCCAAGGGAGGAAAATTCGACTGGTTTTCCTTCCTGGCGGTGGGGATGGGATGCGTGTGCATGCTGATGGTGCTCATTTACGGAGAGACGGACGGCTGGACGGCGCCCGGCGTGCTGGCCTGGATGTACGGCGGATTTTGTTCCTTTGCCCTGGCCTTCATTTCCTGCATGACCCACCGCACCCCTCTGCTGGACGTCCGCGTGCTGGGCAACTGGCGGTTCCTGTGCGGCCTGCTGGCGTCCCTGTGCAACATCTTCTGCATTTGCTGGGTGCGGGTGGGAACGGTGCAGTTCATGCGCAATGTCATGAATTATGAACCGGTGGGCATTGCCTATGTGTTCATGGTTCTGGTGGCCGGATTTTGCGGCGGCGCGGCGCTGGTGCTCCCCCTGATGCAGAAGGGCAGGCTGGCCCTGCGGGTGGGCATGATGGCGGGGCTGCTGGCGCTGGGCGCCTCCGCCTTCTTCCTGTCCCGGCTGGACGCGGGCTGCTCCTGGCTGGACGTGGCGTGGCCCCTGGGGCTGTTCGGAATCGGTTATGCCTTCTGTTTGAATACGGCCACGCCGCTTGCCCTGAGAGGGGTGGAGGGGCGTTCCGCCGCCGCTTCCTCCCGGACGCTGAACACCGTGCGCTACATCTTTATTTCCCTGTACGTCAGCAGTGTGAGCACGGTATTGGCCCATATGAAAACGGGGTTCCGCTTCAGCCTGGCGGAACAGGTAAGGGACGATTCCCCGGGAACGGCGCATACGCTTGACATGTGGCAGAGGCACTTTGCGGAAACCGGCGGCACGGCGCGGGAAATCCATGCATCAGTGGATGCGGTGCTGCAAAAGGCCGTGGCGCTCCAGAGCCAGGTGTTCTCCGTGGATACCTTTTATCTTTGCACCGTGATCGTGGGGGCGGCGGGAGTCCTGTTTGCCCTGTTCTGCCTGAAATCCAGCCCGGAAAGGAAGGCCGCTTCATGAAACGTCTGATGCTTCTTCTCATGGCCGCGCTGCTGGCTTCCTGCGGCAGTCCCGCCGTATTTGAAAGGCCCGTCATGGAAATGCCGGAGGGAACGGCCCGGACTTCTCCCGTAGGGGCCGGGTGGTGGCGCATTTTCAATGACCGTGCGCTGGACCGTCTGGAAGAAAAGGCCGTGGCTCATAACCGCGATCTTGTCCGCGCGTCCGCCCTGGTGGACCAGGCCTCCGCCCTGGCGGCGCAGACGGGCGCCGCCATGCTGCCCCGGGCGGAACTGGAAGCCGGAGCCAGCAGCGAGGAATTGTCCGAAGGTGAACGCTACATGAACAACCTGCCGGACCGGGCAAGGGATTTGTGGTCCATGTCCGGCGTGCTCTCCTATGAAGTGGACCTGTGGGGAAAGCTGCGGGCGCGCACGGAAGCCGCCCGGGCGGAGCTGCTGGCTTCTTCCGCCGCACGGGATGCGGTTTATCTGCGGCTGACGGCGGAGGTGGCCTCCGCCTACATCAATGTGCGCACGTGGGAGGAAAAATGCCTTATCATCCGCCGCGTCCACGCCTCCTATGAACAGACCTGCGCCATGTATGAAAAAAGATTTGTGCAGGGGCAGTACCCGGAGCTTGCCCTGCGCCGCGTCCAGGCGGAGCGCTCCAAAACGCTGGCCCAGCTCAGGCTGTCGGAAAACGAACTGTCCCGTGCTGAAAGCGTGCTGTCCGTGCTGGTGGGGGACAGTCCCAGGCAGGTGATGAAGGGCGGAAGGCCCGGCGGGGGCAATGCCGCCCTGCTGGCTTCTCCTCCGGTCATTCCGGCGCGGCTCCCTGGTGACATGATCGAACGCCGTCCGGATATCTGGGAGCTGGAATCCCGGCTGAAAGCCGCCTTTTACGGAAGGGAGGCGGCGCGGAAGGACAGGTTCCCGTCTCTGGTGCTGACGGGGCAGCTGGGGCAGGTCAGCACCCAGTTGAACGAACTGCTGAACCAGTCTTCCAGAAATTATGAATTGGGAGCGGGCATTCTCCAGACCCTGTTTGACGGAGGACGGAAGCGCGCCGCCGTACGCGCCGCGGATGCTGAATGCGCCGCCGTCCAGGCCGCGTATGAGCAGGCTGTCCTGAACGCTTTCCGGGAAATCAGGGATGCCCTGGTGGAACGCCGCAAAAGCGCGGAGGTTTACGAGGCCACGCTTGATGAAGTGAACTGCCTACGCCGCAGCTGGGACATTGCGTCCAGGCAGTATGAGGCCGGGTATGTGGGGCTGATGGATGCCCTGGATACGCACAGGAGCCTGCTGAGCGGGGAGCTGGACATGGCGGATGCCGCGCAGATGCGGCTGAATGCCGTCGTCAAATTCTGCAAGGCTCTCGGCGGCGGATGGCAGCGGCGCCCCGGTTCCTCATGAGGAACGGCTCTTGCCGCCGGGGATGCCCCCATCTGCTCCGGAGGAAGTTTTCCGGCAGGGAAGGGAGGGGACGCCCATTCCCGGCAGGTGGCAGGGAAAAGCACGGAACAGCGGGGCTATCAAACTATTTGCTTGCATTCTCCTTGACAGGGCTTATGCTGGCATCCGACGTTCGGGGACTCGTTTCCCGGTGCGTTTCTGTCGGGCATGCCTTGAGAAATTTTCGGATTTTCACAGGCTGTCAAGCCGGTAAGACTGGGCCGGAGCGTTTGATCCATCTGGGATGTGCGCCCTGCCGCGCGGACAGTGTTCCCCTTCATTTCTGGGAAAAGGCTGCTGCGGATAACACTCTTCCTGAGGCACTGCCCGTACCTGACGCCATTCAGGCTTCCCGCCCGGAGCCGGTCTGAATGGGCTGATGAGGCTGCGGGTGACTGAAAGACAAGAAATATAATGAGCATACATTCAGTTGAATGCAACGTTGGTACGAATCCCATCACGATTGAAACCGGAAAAATGGCCCGTCTGGCAGACGGCGCGGTTGTCGTCCGCAGCGGCGATACCGTCGTTCTCGTGACCGTGGTGAGCGCCACCAAAGTCAAGGAAGGCCAGACCTTCTTCCCCCTGTCCGTGGAATACAAGGAAAAGGCCGCTGCCGCGGGCATGTTCCCCGGCGGCTACTTCAAGCGTGAAGGCCGCCCCACGGAAAAGGAAATCCTGACGTGCCGCATGACGGACCGCCCCCTGCGCCCGATGTTCCCCAAGGGCTACTTCTATGATACGCAGGTGATTACCCTTCTGCTCTCCGCCGACGGTGAAAATGAACCGGACATTCTGAGCATCAACGGCGCTTCCGCCGCCTGCGTCGTTTCCGACCTCCCCTTTGCCGAACCCGTGGGCGCCGTCCGCGTGGGCCGCGTTGACGGCCAGTTCATCATCAACCCGACCAACTCCCAGCGTGAAAACAGCCAGCTTGACCTGGTGTTTGCCGGGACGAAGGACCAGGTGATCATGATTGAAGGTTCCGCCAACGAACTGCCGGAAGAAGACTTCATCGCCGCCCTGCGCCTGGCTCAGGAAAACGTGAAGGTTCTTTGTGAAAAGCAGGAAGAACTCCGCGCCGTCTGCGGCAAGGAAAAGCGTTCCTACGAACTCTGCCTTGCCAAGCCGGAACTGCTGGAAATCGGCTATGAAATCGCCGGTGACCGCATTGAAGACGCCATCTATGCCGCCTCCAAGGTGGAACGGCAGAAGAAGGTGGGAGCCCTGCGCGACGAAGTGGAAGCCGCCATCAAGGAACGCCATCCGGAAGCTACCGATTTTGACGTGGAGCAGGTCTTTGAATACATTCAGAAGAAGGCCTTCCGCATCTCCATCATGGACAAGGACAAGCGCGCCGACGGCCGCGCCCTCAAGGAACTGCGCCCCCTGACCGCGGAAATCAACGTGCTGCCCTCCGTGGTGCACGGCTCCGCGATGTTCGCACGCGGTGAAACCATGTCCCTCTGCCTGGCGACGCTCGCTCCGATGGAAGAACGCCAGTACATGGACAACTACACGGGCAGCGTGAATGAAAAGCGCTTCATCCTGCACTACAATTTCCCGCCCTTCTCCGTGGGCGATACCGGTCGTTTCGGCGGTCAGAACCGTCGTGAAATCGGCCATGGCGCCCTGGCGGAACGTTCCATCGCTCCGGTTGTCCCGAGTGAACAGGAATTCCCGTACGCCATCCGCATTTCTTCTGAAATCATGGAATCCAACGGTTCCACCTCCATGGCTTCCGTCTGCGCGGGCACGATGTCCCTGCTGGCGGCCGGCGTGCCCCTCAAGCGCCCCGTGGCGGGCATTTCCGTGGGCTTGGTGACGGAACAGAATGACCAGCATGAAATCACCACGTACAAGACCCTTCTGGACATCATCGGTTCCGAAGACTTCTACGGTGACATGGACTTCAAGCTTTGCGGCACGTCTGAAGGCGTGACGGGCTACCAGCTGGACCTCAAGCTGCCCGGCATCCCCCTCTCCATTCTGGAAGAAGCCATCCACGTGGCGAAGGCCGGACGCACGGACGTGCTGAAAGTCATGAATGACGCCATTGCGGCTCCGGCCCAGATGAGCCCGAATGCCCCCCGCATTGAGACCACCAAGATTCCCGCCGACCGTATTGGCGAGCTGATTGGCCCCGGCGGCAAGAACATCAAGGCCATCCAGGCTGAATCCGGCGCCGACATCAACATTGAGGAAGACGGCACCGTGCACATCTACGCCTCCAAGCAGGAAGGCCTGGACCGTGCGCTGGAACTGGTCACCCGCATGTTCAAGACCATTGAAATCGGTGAACTGTACACCGGCAAGATCGTTTCCACGACCACCTTTGGCGCGTTCATGGAAGTGCTTCCCGGCAAGGACGGCCTGATTCACATCTCCGAGCTGGCCGAAGGCCGCACCGCCAAGACGGAAGACGTCGTCAGCGTGGGAGACGTGGTGACTGCCAAGTGCATCGGCATCGACGACAAGGGCCGTGTGAAGATGTCCGTGCGCGCCGCTCTGCGCGACGCCAAGGCAGCCGAAGCGGAAGCCGCCGGCATCACGGAATAACGGTTTTTCCATTGAGCCTTTAAACTTCCAGCCCCGTTTCCCGTTTGTTCCGGGAGCGGGGCTGTTTGATTGTTTAAGGGGGGGATTGACTGTAAGAAGGGAAGGGCTGTTCGCGTGATCTTCCGGATGTTTTTTTGCTGTTTCAGGGAGGAGCCGGGAAAAATCAGGCAGCCAAGGAGAACAGGCTGCGGAAGAAACCGGGAGGCGGTTTTGTTTTTGCAGCGGTATGTTTCTGGACCGCGGGCTGGATTCGTGCCTGCGTTATTGCCGTTCCTTCCGTAAGAAGATTTTTTTGCCGTACGGCATTCCTGCGGGACGTCAGGGATATTCCTTTTTCTGCACGGACGCCGTTTTCACTTCAGCAGAAGGAGGCGTGCACAGAAAGCGGCCCAGCAGATCCAGCGTGGCTTTCACGTCCTTCAGGTCCGCCAGCTCCCGGGGAGAATGCATGTAGCGGATGGGGGGGCCCAGAAAAGCGGCGTGGCCGCCGTAAAGCTTGACGGGGACGAAATTGGCCATGCCGGGCGGGAAAGCGGCGTCCTTCTGGAACGGAATCCCGTGTTCTTCCGCCAGTTGGAGCAGTTGGGCAGTGATAGGCTGGTAAAAAATTTTGTCATGAGTAAAAATGACGGGGCCTTCCCCCATGGCCTGGCGGCTCAATCGCTCGTTTTCTTCACGGGGCGGCAGGTCGTCCAGCTGGACGGTATCCAGCGTGCAGTCAATAACAATAGCCAGTTTGGGACGGTTCCTGCCGCAATACGCCGTGGCTCCTGCCAGCCCTGTTTCTTCCTGGGAGGAGGAAAGGAGCGTGACGTGGTATTTCAGGTCTTTTTTGTGCCGGGACAGGAAGGAGGCCAGCTCCATCAGCATGAAGGAATTGAGGCGGCAGTCCAGGCCGTGGGCCATCAGGCGCGTGCCGTGCAGCAATTCCGGCTTGGTGGAGGGAACGCCGCGCCGGCCGACGCTCAAGCCCATTTCCCGTGCTTCCTCCGCGCTGGATACCCCTGCGTCAAACAGGATGTATTCCCCTCCTGCCGGAAGGGGCTCGCGGTTCAGCCACCAGCCGGGAACCGCCCCGGCAAAGGCGGTGACGGGGCCGTGTTCCCCGTCAAAACGGTAAGGGCAGGAAAGCATGGACTGGAAGTCCGGAAAGCCGACGGGCCTTACTTTCAGAAAGCCGGACGGAGTGATGTCTGCAATGACAACGCCCACTTCGTCGGCATGGGCGTCTATCAGCAATTCCGGGGCGTCCGGGTCCGGGCTGCGGAACGTAGCCCAGGCATTTTGATGCGCGTCCGTGCCGGAACTGTCCGCCAGGGGCGCCACGTGCTTGAGCCAGAATTGCTGGAGGGGGGCTTCCGCTCCGGAAGTGGAGGAAATGTCCAGCAGGGAAGCCAGCCGTTCCATGGACTGACCGCTGAAAGGCGGCTGCGTTTCCGGCATGGAGGCCACGCAAAGGTTGAAAAGAAGCAGTGGAAGCAGCAAAAAGCGGATAGAGGGCATTCCCCAGCCTATCATGGAAGGAGGGCGGGAAGCAATGCTGGAGGAATGAAGTGCGCGGTCCGCATGGCAGATTTTTTTGTTTCCCGTTCTTGACAGGATTTTTTTGGTTCCTATGATGCGGATGCCCGTTGCGTTTTACGGACACCCCCGCCATACATGATTCTTTTTATCATCTTCGTTATTCTTTTCCTGATTCTGGTCAACGCCTTTTACGTTGCCGCAGAATTCGCAGCGGTGAGCGTGCGCCGCAACATGATCCGGGAGATGGCGGAAGGCGGCAGCAAGGTGGCTGCCCATTTGCTGAGGATTTTGGAAAACACGAAGGAACTGGACCGCTACATTGCGGCCTGCCAGTTCGGCATTACCATTTCCAGCCTGATTCTGGGTGCGTACGGCCAGGTGGAACTGTCCGCCTACCTGCTCCCCCTGTTTGAACGGTTTGGCGGCATGGATTCCGTGATGGCCAATTCCGTAGCCGCCATTGTAGTGCTGGTCGTCCTGACGGTCCTGCAGGTGATTCTGGGGGAACTGATGCCCAAGTCCCTGGCGCTGCAGTTTCCCAAGCAGGCGGCCCTGTACACGTATTACCCCATGCGCTGGACGCTGACCTTCTTCGCATGGTTCATTGACTTCCTGAACGGAAGCGGTCTTCTGCTGCTTAAACTGTTCCGTCTGCCCCCCGGAGGCCACCAGCACATCCACTCCCAGCAGGAGATCAACATGCTGCTGGATGAAAGCCACCAGGGCGGCATGCTGGAGGAGGATGAACATGAACGGCTGCACAGCGCGCTTTCCCTGGCGGAACGTACGGTGGAGCAGATCATGATTCCCCGTTTCCAGCTCGTCTGCCTGGATGTGGACGCTACCCAGGAGGATATTCTGAACATGATTGCGGACAGGCCCCATACCCATATTCCGGTGTATGAAGGAAACCGGGAGGCCGTCATCGGCATGCTGCACATCAAGGACATGGTGGCCGCGTATGCGGAAAAGGGTGTTTTGCCTCCCCTGCGCTCCATGCTGCGGCAGGTGCCGTGCGTGATGGAGATGCAGACGGTGGAGATGCTGATGTCCCGTCTGCGGGAGGACAAGGCCAAGGAAGCCTTTGTGCTGGATGAATACGGCAAGTTCGTGGGGCTGGTGACGCTGGAACGGTTGCTGGGTGAAATGGTGGGGGATATTGATGAGGAATTCATCCGCTCCGGGGAAAAGGTGGAATACCTGCCGGACGGTTCCGTGCGCATTCCCGGCATGATGCGCGCCCATAAGGCGGAATGCCTGGTGCCCTTCCTGATGAACGGCGCCACCACAGTGGGCGGCTGCGTGATCAAGCACATGTCCTGCATTCCGAAGGAGGGGGACCGCCTGATTATTGCGGGGCGCGTGCTGGTGGTGGAAAAGATGGACCACAACCGCGTTTCCTCCATCCTTCTGTTGCCTCCGGAGAAAAAGGAGGATGAACCTGCCATGGAAAGCGGGGTGGAATCATGATGACGATTTTTATTATTCTGCTGCTGATTGTACTGAACGGCCTGTTTGTGGCCGCGGAATTTGCGCTGCTTGGCGCGCCCCGCGCGGCTCTTGAGCAAATGGGGGCGTCCGGCAACATGGTGGCGCGCCGTGTTTCCCAGATATTGAAAACGCCCCGTTTGCAGGACCGCTACATTGCCACGGCCCAGCTCGGCATCACATTCGCCAGTCTGGGGCTGGGCATGTACGGGGAGCATGCCGTGGCCGGATGGCTCCACGAATGGCTGGCCCAGTACGGCTGGGCCTCCTGGCTGGTGGCGCATGGCGCAGCCAGCGTTCTGTCCGTAGCGGTGCTGACGTACCTGCACATCGTGCTCGGGGAAATGGTGCCCAAGGCTCTTTCCCTCCAGTACGCCACGAAGCTCTGCCTCATCATTACGATGCCCATGTACGTGATTCAGCTCTGCCTGTATCCGCTGGTGGTGGGCATGAACACCCTGGGCAACTTCTTCCTGAGGCTGCTGGGCGTGGACAGGAATGAATCCAAATCCCATTACCATTCTGCGGAAGAACTTCAGTACATCATTGAGGAAAGCCATGAAAACGGCGCCCTGCCGCAGGAATCCGGCCGCATCATGGACGGCCTGTTTGACCTGGAAGACCTGTATGTTCACCAGGTCATGACTCCGCGCGTCAGGATAGACGCCATTCCGGAAAGAGCTGGGCATGAGCAGATAAGGGAAATCGTGCGCCGCACCCGCCGTACCCGCTACCCTGTCTACCGCGGGGACCTGGACCACGTGGTGGGCATGGTGCATGCCCGTGACCTGTTCCGCATCATGCTGCGCGGGAAGGCCCTGACGTCCGAATACATCCACGCCATTCCCAAGGTGCCCAAGACGGTGAAGTTTGACAACGTGGTGGAGATCATGAGGAAGGACAATGTGCGCCTTGCCATCATTCTGGACGAGCATGGGGGAACCTCCGGCCTGCTGACCCTGACGGACGTGTTTTCCGAGGTGATGGGCTGGGACCGCGGCCGCATCAGAGTATTGACAGACCTGCCGCGGGACGCGGTGGGCTTCTCCTGCGACGTGTCCGGACTCGCCCGTATTGAGGAGCTGGGGGAAGCCATGGACATGGACTTGCAGAGTGAAGAAATCGATACTGTGGGCGGCCTGATTCTCAATCTGCTGGAAGCTCCGGCGGAGGAAGGGGACACTGTGGGCTACCGCGGCCTGGAATTCAAGGTGACCCGGACGGAGAACGGCGGTGTGGAACGCTGCACCGTAACCCGGATTACTCCACTGATGCGGGAGGAAGCTCTGGAAGAAGAGGAATAATCCGCGGGGCTCAGGCGGGAATGCGCCGGAACCGCGTTGCTTTGTGCAAAAGTTCCTTGGTGGAGCGCGTATGATATGGCAGAATATTTTCCGTCATGTCCCAACCTGAGTCCGCCGATGCTTCCATGAAACGCCCCTCCATGAAAAAGTGGGTTGTTCTCCTTGTTGTTCTTGGGGCGCTGATCGGGGTAGGCACGATGATGAAGGCATGGATGGACCGGCGTTCCGGCGCGGAGGCCCAGCCCGCCGTTTTCTCAGGCGGCAGCGAGCACTGGGACCAGAATGAAGTTCCCATCTCCATGCAGTGCGGGGCTTGCCATGAAAAGGAATTCCGGCAGTGGGCCGGATCGGATCACGCCTGGGCGTTCCGCAAGCTGGGGGACCAGTGGGAATCTGAGGCGTTCCATAACATGAAGCTGAACGCCCACGGCAGCATTCTTCAATTCTCCACAAATGCAGAGGGGCGCATGGTGCATGACGGCCAGTCCTCAACCTCCTGGCGCGCGGACTGGGCCACGGGGAGAATCCCCCTGGTGCAGTACCTGGTTCCCGCCAAGGACGGCGGTTATCATACCCTGAGCGCCGCGTGGGACGTGAACCGCAAGGAATGGTTTGATATCTTTGGCAAGGATGCCCGGCAACCAGGGGACTGGGGGCACTGGACGGGCCGCGGCATGAACTGGAACACGCAGTGCGCGTGGTGCCACATGTCCCTGTTCCATAAAAATTATGATCCGGTCAAGGACCGCTATGCCTCCACCTGGACGGAACCCGGCGTGACTTGCATCCAGTGCCACGGCCCCTTGCTGGACAAGCCGGAGGAGGGGACGGGATGCATGATTTCCACCAGGGACAAGCTGACGCCGCAGCAGATTCACGACAACTGCGCTTCCTGCCACGCCCGGCGGGATGAATTCGATCACGATTTTGCCGTTGGCGACCGTTTTGACAACCATTTCCAGCTCGTGCTTCCCGTACAGCCCGGCGTTTTCTGGCCCAACGGCATGCAGAGGGATGAGGATTATTGCGAAACCGGGCTGCGCCTGAGCCGCATGGGCAAGGCGGGCGTCACCTGTCTGGACTGCCATGACCCGCATACGGGAACGCTGAAACTTCCGCAGGAGGATAACACGCTCTGCCTGCGGTGCCACGGCACCGGGGAGGCGGTAAACGGCGTAAAAGCCCCCGTCATTGACATGGCCAGGCATACGCCGTGTCCGCAGTCCAGCATGGGCGCCCGCTGTGTGGAATGCCACATGCCGGAAAGCCTGTACATGGCCCGCGATCCGCGCAGGGATCATTCCTTCAATTCTCCCGATCCCCTCCTGAGCGTGGAGCTGGGCATTCCGAATGCCTGTACCATGTGCCACCGGGAAAAGAGTAATGAATGGGCCGCGCAAGCGGTGGAAAAATATTACGGGGCCAAGCCCAAGATGGCGCAGTACAGGGACCGTACCCGGGCCGTGCAGCGTGCCTATGAAGGGCGGGAGGATGTGCTGCCCCTCCTGATGGAATGCTTCAAAAGGGAGGAAGTGGGCGCATGGCGCGCGACGCTGCTGGATCTGATGGATGCCTGGGCGCATGAACCTGCCGTTCAGGAGCTGGCTGCAGCGGCGGTCAAGGATCCGGACTCCCTGACGCGCGCCGCCGCCGCCAAGGTGATGGGCCGTGCGGGCAATCCCGCCGCGGGCAAACTGCTCAATGATCCCTTCAAGGTAGTGCGCCTGCAGGCGGAGTGGGCCCTCCGGGATTCCCTGCCGCCGGACAGCCCCGGCATGAAGGAGCTGACCGCCGCCGCCCTGCACCAGGCGGACCAGCCGTCCGGGGCGATGAAGCTGGCCCAGATAGCCATCAGCCGCAAGGATGCGAAGGCGGCAGAACAGTGGTTTGCCAAGGCTTTGAAATGGGATGCCACCTCTTCCGTGGTGCACCGGGATTATGCCGTTTTCCTGGCCTCCCAGGGCCGCAGCGGGGAGGCGGTGGGCCAGATGAGGGAGGCCGTGCGGCTGGCTCCGAAGGATGCCAATCTGTGGTATCTGCTGGGCCTGGGCCAGATTGAAAACAACGATGAGCCGGGCGCGCTGGAATCCTTTAATGAAGCTCTGAAAATAGAACCCTCCTTCATCCGTGCCCTGTTCAACCGCGCCCTGCTGAATGAAAAGGTGGGACGGCTGGAACAGGCTCTTCAGGACCTGGAAAACTGTTCCTCCCTGGACAAGGAGAATGCGGATATTCCGTTCACGCTGGCGGTGATGCTTTACCGCAACGGACGGTACCGTGACGCCGCCGCCGCCGCCGCGGAAGCCCTGCGCCGCGATCCTGGGCACGCGCAGGCAAGGCAGATTTTGGAATCAGCTTCTCGACATGGAAGGTAAGAAGTAGTATATCAGCGTTATGCGCATGAAATTTTCCCCCTGGCGTATTCTGCTGGTGTCCGCATTCGTAGCGGGTTCCTCCTTCTGTTTTGCGGACGCTCCCGGAGCGTCGGAGGATCCGTCCCTCCGCATTTGGACGAATAAAAGCACGGGCAGTACGGTGGAGGCACGTCCTATTGCCTTGAACATGAAGACCGTCAAGCTGGTAACTACGGCCAAAAAGCCCATCACCATGCCGTTGGAAAAGCTTTCCGAGGAAGACCGCGCGTGGCTGGAGGAACACAAGGAAGTGATAGGCAAGCCTGTTGCGGAATGGTCCTCCGTGCCGTCCGGCCCCGTGGCGGAGGAAATGAAGGGGAAAACCTACATGCTGGAAAACGGCAAGCTTGAAAAGAAGGACGGGAAGCTGAATCCCGGGCATTTCATCCTGTATTTCAGCGCAAGCTGGTGCGGCCCGTGCTGCCGGAATGCGCCCCACAGCGTGGAGGCCTACAACAAGGCGGTGAAGGACAACCCGGATGTGGAAGTGATCATGTGCAATCTGGACCAGAACCTGGAAGCCGCCCAGAAATGGGCCGCCGCCAACAACATGCCCTGGCCCATCCTGCTGAGGCAGGATTTGACGGAGCTTGCCAAGAAGGTGGCTCCGCGCGGCATCCCTACGATGATTCTGGTGGATAAGGACGGCAAGCCCATCCAGTCTTCCCAGGACATGGAACAGTTGGTGAAAGCCGCTGGTTCAAGCCGTTCCTCCCGCTAAGCGGCAGCACCGTTTGATCTTTTGAAACGATGGCTTCCATCCGCAAATCCCAGTCGGACCGCTCTGCGGAAACCAGCGGTAAAATTCTCCGTGCCGCGCAGAAACTTTTTGCCCTCAGGGGATTTGACGGAGTGACCATGAGGGCGATTGCCTCTGAAGCAGGGGTGAATCTGGCCTCCATTGTTTACTACTTTGAAAACAAGGAAGGACTGTACCTGGCCGTTTTCAGGCAATATGCGGAACCCCTGATGGAGGAGCGCATGAAAATGCTGAAAGAAGCGGACCTTCATCCGTCCCTCAGGGCGTATGCCCGTGCCTTCATTGAGCCCGCTTTCCGTTTGCTGCTGGATAAAAATCTGGGCGGTCCGGATCACGCGCGCCTGCTGTGGCGGCTGCCCCAGGAACCGGAATACCTGGGAAGGAAGATTTACGATGAATTCTATGCTCCGCTCATCCGGGAGATGACGTTGAGGGTTCGCCGATTCTGCCCATGGGACGATGAGCTCTCCATATCCTGGCACATACATATCATGAGTTCCATTTTCCATGCCACGCTGGGGAAATACGTCACACGGCTGGAACTTCATGACAAGGAGCCGTGGATGAAGGATCAGGACCGCATCCTGCAAATGATTGTAGATACGGCGGTCCTGCTGATTTCCCGTCCGGCTCTTTCTCCGGAGGTAGAGGAAAGACAGGGGTAACCGCGGAAGTGGAATGCAATACCCGGGAAGGCGCGTCTTTCCTCACGCTTCTCCCAGTCTTTTTCTAAGCGCCGCGACCGTTTCCGTTATATCCGGGTGTGTAAGCAGCCAGGAAACGATGACGACCCTGCTTGCTCCCGCCTCCAGAACGGAGGGCAGCGTGTTTCCATTAATGCCTCCGATGCAGAAGACGGGAAACTCTTCCGGCAATTGCCGCCGCACGCCTGCAATGTCTTCCAGGCCGATCGCCGGCCTTCCCGGCTTGGTGCCCGTGGGAAACAAGGGGCCGAATCCGATGTAGTCCGCCTGCTCCCGGAACGCGCCCAGAGCCTGTTCCGGGCTGTGCGTGGAACGCCCGATGATGGCGTTCGCCCCCAGCATGGCCCGCACGGGAGCCAGTTCCCCGTCGTCCTGGCCCAGATGGACGCCGTCCGCCCCTGTGCCCAGGGCAATTTCAGGATAGTCGTTGATGATGAAAAGACAGCCGTATTCGCGGCACAGCGGGGCAAGCCGGCTACCCATGCGCGCGATATGTTCCGGATCATGGTTTTTCGCCCTGAGCTGGAGAATGCCCAGACCGCCCACCAGCAATTTTTCCGTAACGGAGATTAATTGATGTTCAGCGGTATATCCCATATCCGCGATGCCGTATAGCCGGCAGGATGAGAGGCGTTCCTTCCTGTTCATGGCAGGGAATTGTACCGGATAAAATCATCCCGGCAAGACGCTTCCCATTCTTGACCCTAAAGGAGGGTGTGATACACTCCCCGCATCGTGTCACCCGCCTTATATTCCGCCGCTAAAAGTGTACTGTTCCAGATGAATCCGGAAACCGCCCACAAAGTGACCTTGTGGGGGCTGCGCCTGGCAGAAAAGATGCGCGTACTGCCCCTTCTGATGGGGGAGGTTCCTTCCGACCCCGTGGAAATCCTGGGGATGAAATTCCCCAACCGTGTGGGTCTCGCCGCCGGAATGGACAAGGAGGCGGATACGGTGAACGCCTTCGGCCAGGCCGGGTTCGGCTTTGTGGAAGTAGGCACGCTGACGCCGCGGCCGCAGCCGGGCAATGACAAACCCCGCCTGTTCCGCCTGATTCCTCAGCAGGCCATTATCAACCGGATGGGATTCAACAATGAAGGCATTGCCGCCGGAGTGGAGAACATCCGCTCCGCCACCCGTTTTCATGGCGTCCTGGGCGTTAACATCGGAAAAAACAAGGTGACGCCCAATGAAGATGCGGCCCAGGACTACCTGACCTGCCTGCGTGCGGCATGGCCCGTGGCGGATTACATTGCCATCAACTTCTCTTCTCCCAACACGCCCGGACTGCGCGACCTTCAGGCGGCTGAACCCGCCGCGCGCCTGCTGGCATCCCTGAAATCGGAGCAGTCCAACCTGGCTGTGGAAACCGGACGCAATGTGCCCATTTTCATGAAGGTGGCGCCGGATGTGACGGATGAGCAAATTGCGGAACTCAGCCGCGTTTTCCTGGATGAAGGTTTGGACGGCCTCATTGCCACGAACACCACGCTTTCCCGGGCCGGGGTGGAAGCCAGCCCGCGCCGTGAAGAAGCCGGCGGCCTGTCCGGCGCGCCGTTGACGGCGCGGTCTACGGAAGTTATTGGAGCGTTCGCCTCCGAATTGAAGGGGCGCATCCCGATCATTGGCGTAGGCGGCATCATGAGCGGCGCGGACGCCGTCGCGAAAATCAAGGCCGGGGCCAGCCTGGTGCAACTCTACACAGGGTTCATTTACCGCGGGCCGGACCTCATCCGGGAATGCGTGGAAGCCATGAAGGCTGAATGCCCCGTTAACTCCTGATTCTCCTTATTCACTGCCTACAGGTTTCATTCATGCCCGGTTCCTTCGTACATCTTCACAATCACACGGAATACTCTCTGCTGGACGGCGCAGTCCATATCAAGGACCTCATTGCCGAATGTTCCCGCATGGGAATGCCGGCCGTAGCCATCACGGACCACGGCAATCTCTTCGGGGCCATTGAGCTGGTCATGGAGGCGAACAGCCTTAACAAATCCGTGGCCGCCTGGAACAAGGAACATCCGGAAGGACCGCAGAAGCAGGAGGTGAAGCCCATCTTCGGTTGCGAGGTGTACCTTTCCCCCACGCCCATCGGCGTGAAAAAACAGCTTCCCGGGCGCCGCAAATATACGCACCTGCTTTTGCTGGCGGAAAATGAAACCGGCTGGCAGAACCTGGTCAAGCTGGTATCCCGGTCCCATCTGGAAGGTTTTTATTACAAGCCCCGCGTGGACATGGAAACCCTGCGGGAATTCCATGAAGGTCTTATTTGCTGTACGGCGTGCCTTGCCGGGCCGCTGAACGAATGGCTGCTCAATGACCAGCCTGAAAAGGCGGAGGAAGCCCTCCTGGCGCTGAAGGATATCTTCGGGGACGACAACATTTTTGTGGAGCTTCAGGACCATGGCATGGAGGAGCAGAAAAAATGCCTGCCGGAGCTGGTGCGCATCGCCCGCAAGACCAATACCCCCATTCTAGCTACCAATGACGTGCACTTCCTCCGGAAGGAGGACCACGATATGCACGACGTGCTGATCTGCATCGGCACCAACGAAAAGCTGGCTTCTCCCAAGCGCATGCGCTACTCCACGGAAGTCTACCTGAAATCCCCCGAGGAAATGAGGGAGGTGTTCAGGGACTATCCGGACGCCGTGGAAAACACGCTGAAAATCGCGGAACGGTGCAACGTCACCATCAAGCTGGACTCCGCCAGTACGGAAAAATACCCGGAATTCGGCACTCCGGACGGCTCCACGCGTGAGGATTACCTGCGCAAGGTATGCTATGAAGGACTGGAGGAGCGGTACGGCAAGGAACGCGTGGCTAAGGACAAGGAACTCCGCGACCGCCTGGATTATGAGCTGGGGATTATCAACCAGTTGAAATTCCCCTCCTACTTCCTGATTACGGCGGATTTCATCAACTGGGCGAAGGACCATGACATTCCCGTGGGGCCCGGCCGCGGTTCCGCCGCCGGTTCTCTGGTGGCGTATGCCATGAAGATCACGAACATCGACCCCCTGCGGTTCGGGCTGATCTTTGAACGTTTCCTGAACCCGGAGCGCGTCAGCCCTCCGGATATCGACATTGACTTCTGCCAGACGCGCCGTCCGGAGGTGATTGACTATGTGCGGCAGAAATACGGGGAGCGCGCCGTGTCTCACATCATCACGTACGGCACCATGGGCGCCAAGTCCGTGCTCAGGGACGTGGCCCGCGTGATGGACATGTCCTACGCGGATGGAGACCGCATTTCCAAGCTGATTGAACCCGGTCCCAAGGTAACCCTCCAGTCCAGCTACAAGAGCAGTGAGGAACTGCGGGAGCTGATCGCCTCCGATGAAGGATACGCGGAGCTCTGGGGTTATGCGACGCGCCTGGAAGGGCTGATCCGCAACGTGGGCGTGCACGCGGCGGGCGTCGTGATTGGTGACCGTCCGCTGGACGAGCATGTGGCGCTCACCCGTGACGACCTGTCTGATCCTCATGCAGCCGTCGTCGCCCAGTGCGACATGAGCGCGATTTATGAAGTGGGTCTCTTGAAAATGGACTTCCTGGGTCTGAAAACCCTGACCGTCATGCATGATGCGGAGGAATACGCCCGCTGGCGCGTGCCGGACTTCAAGCTGGATTCCGTGCCCTTGGATGACCGGGAAACGCTGGACCTGCTGAACAGGGGGGACACGATGGGCGTGTTCCAGCTGGAATCCGGCGGCATGGTGGATACCTGCCGGCGCTACGGCATCCAGAAGATTGAAGACATCATTGACTTGCTGGCCCTTTACCGTCCGGGAGCCATGCAGTTCATGGATGAAATGATCGAGGTCAAGAAGGGGCTGCGCCAGGTGGTGTATGAACACCCGCTGCTGGAACAGGTCAGCGGAGAGACCTACGGCGTGATGATTTACCAGGAACAGGTTCAGGCGGCGGCCAAGCTGCTGGCGGGCTACACGCTCGGCGGGGCCGACCTGCTGAGGCGCGCCATGGGCAAGAAGGACCCTGCAAAAATGGCCAAGGAAAAGGCCCACTTCGTGGAAGGGTGCTGGAAAACCAACCAGATTGATGAAAAGACGGCTACGGCCATCTTTGACAAGATTGAGAAATTCGCCGGGTACGGCTTTAACAAATCCCACTCCGCCTGTTACGGCCACATTTCCTACTGGACGGCCTACCTCAAGGCACACTTCCCGGTGGAATTCCTCTGCGGCCTGATGTCCAATGAAGCGAACAACGACAAGATCGGCGTGTTCATTCAGGAAGCCAACCGCATGGGCATTGAAATCCTGCCCCCCAACGTGAACAAATCCATGCTCAAATTCACTCCGGAGGAAACGCCTTCCGGCAAGCTGGCCGTGCGCTACGGACTGGCGGCCATCAAGAATGTGGGGGAAGGAGCCATGCAGATTCTTCTGGAGGAAAGGGAAAGAAACGGGGAATTCACCAGCATGGAGGACATCTGCAACAGGCTGGATTCCAAATCCGTCAACAAGAAGATTCTGGAATCCCTGATTCGCGCGGGAGCGCTGGACTGGACGCTGGAACCGCGCTGCGCCCTGTTTGAGCGGGTGGACCTGGCCCTCAGCGGCGCATCCCAGGTGCACAAGGACAAGGCCCTGGGGCAGGGCGCCCTGTTTGACATGACTTTTGAAGCTCCCAGGGTGAAGGATGAGCCTGCTGTTCTGGAATGGTCCAAGGAGCAGCGCATGGGGGATGAAAAGGACCTGTTGGGCGCCTACTTCTGCGGCCATCCGCTGGACTCCATGCGCGGCGTCATTGATGCGGAAAAATACACCCGCATCGGTCTCATTGACGCGCTGGAGTCGCACGAACTCAAGCAGAAGCACCAGATCGCCGGCATGGTGCGCTCCGTCATCCCCAAGATCAGCAAGGCAGGCAGGAAATTCGCCATCCTCACACTGGAAGATTTTACCGGCAGCATTGAAGTGCTGCTGTGGTCGGATGTCTATGAAAAGGCCCTGGAAATGGAAGGCGGCCTGGAACCGGGCGTCTTCGTCTCCGTGCGCGCCAACATCCGGGAGGATGACCGCACTTCCGCCAAGAGCGTGGCCGCGCAGAGCGTGGACCCGCTGGGAGGCAGGAGGCGCAAGTCCAAGGCCGGGGACCAGGGCCCTCTGAATATCATTGTCAGCCCCCTGCGCCACACGAGGAAAAATCTGGAGCAGATACGGGACATCCTGAAAAGGTACCCCGGTCGTTCCAAGGTCAATCTCACGATCAAGGACAGCCTGGGCCATAGTCAAATACTGGAGCTGGACGAACGGTTCCGCGTGAACCGCTGTCCGGAGCTGGAAACGGAACTTTCCATGTACAACTAGCGCCATGCCGGGAGGAAAACTGCTCTTGCCGGAATCGGAACGGCTGGCATTCCGGGCGTGGGGGGAAAGGGACTGGCCCTTTTTTGCGGCCATGAACGCCAATCCCCGGGTGATGCGTTTCTTCCCCGCCGTCATGACGGAGGAGGAATCCCGCGCCATGTGGAACCGCCTGCGGGCGGAACTGGATGAAAAGGGTTACGGGGTGTACGCCGTAGAGCTGAAATCTTCCGGCTCCCTCATCGGCCTCCTTGGTTTTCATTGGGCGGATTTTAAAGCGGACTTCACGCCCTGTGTGGAAATAGGCTGGCGGCTTGTGCCGGAAGCCTGGGGGCATGGCTACGCCACGGAAGGGGCCAGGGCTTGTTTGGAGCACGGTTTTGCCAGGTTGGGCCTTGACCGGGTGTATTCCTTCACCGCCTGTGTGAATCTTCCTTCCCAGGCCGTGATGCAGCGTGCCGGAATGAGGAAGACGGCGGAATTCAACCATCCCAAAGTAGCTCCGGATTCCGTCCTGTATCCGCATGTGCTGTATGTAAGGGAAGCTTCCCACGCATGATTCCATGACGGGGTTTCCGGTGTAGCCTGCCGGAGGCCGGCCGGTCCATTTTTTTAATTGTTCTGCCTCCTGGAAAGCAACGGACGCGTGCATTTCCGGTGAAATGGCCAGTGCGTTCTTTACGCTTGTTGCTGCCGGTTTCCGGAAAAAATCGAACGGGCTGCAATCCCGGAGGAATGCAGCCCGTTGACTGGGCAGGGGGCGCAGGGCAGCGGAACGTGCCCGCTGCCGTCATGCGCGACTTAGAAGGCGTAGCTTACCCCGGCGTTGACCCGGTGGTAGGTTGACTTGCTCCTGCCTTCGAATTCATAGCCGGCGTAGGCCGTCCATTTGGGGTTGATGACGACGGTGCTGTTGTAATTGACGCGTACGGCGTTCCGGTCCGGGCGGGAACCCCTCGCGGTCCAGCTGAAATCGTTCAGCAGGCGCGTGGCCCTGGTTTCCGGGTTGTCACGCACCACGTCGGGCACGTAGCTTACGGACAGGCTGTTCACCCACAGCACGCCGTTGCTGAATTGCAGGGCCTTGCTGACGCCTACGCCCACGGGCAGGCTCAGGTTCTTCAGATTCCCGCGGTCGAAGTGCCGGGCGTCATATCCCGTTTCCGTGAAGGAATTCTGGTTGACCTGGGTGTACTCGATTCCCAGGAAGGGGGAGAGCGTCCAGCCCTTGTTCAGGCTGTGGTCCCACGTGGCCTGAAGGGTGGCGAAGCCCATTCTGTTCTGCCATTTGCCGTGGGAAGCCCCTCCGTCATAATAGGAGTCCAGCTTGTTGGTTGTCCATCCGAAGCCGGCTGTTCCGCTGATGGTCAGCATGTCCTTGGGGGCAAGCTGCTTTCTCCATGCTCCGTAAAGCAGGGCAACGTAGGAGGTCTGGTCCACTTCGCTGGGCCAGCTGCGGCTCTTGTTGGTGCCGTACAGGTTGCCGAAGGCGGCGCCCAGAATGGTGTTCGGGGTGAACCTGCGGTCCGCACCCACGGCATAGCCGCCACCGTTGTAGTCGTAGCCGTCAATGCCGTCGCGGGTGGCATGGTAGGTGAAGTCTCCCATTCCCTTGATCCAGAAGTTATTCTTCGGACCCATCAGGAACCGGGTGATGCCCACCTGGCCCAGAGCGGCATTGGAAACGGACTTCATGTTGGAAGCGGAGCTCCACATGGAGTTGCCGATGTCCGCCCCGTCCAGTTCCGGGAGAATCTCTTCAATGCCGGCGGTGGGGTTCCAGACGGCGTACAGATGGTCGTTGATTCCGTCTCCGTCCAGGTCTTCCCATTCCTTGGTCCAGTACCCTTCGTAGGTATAGGGGGAGTTGACCGTATTGGTTCCGGTGGCTGTGGAATAGATGTCGTCAAAATCCCCGGAAGTTCCGGGAATGGCCGCTTCCCCGATGGCCATGGCCAGGAAGCGCTGCTTCTCGGCCCATCTCTTGTGGGCGTAATCCTCCAGGGAATCCGCTACTCCCATGGAGCCGCCCATGGTGTGGCTGTTGGCTTGCTCAATGCTGAGTCCGGAGCTGTAATCGTCCATGAAGGGGCGGAAGTCAAAGATGACGCCCTTGCTGATGTCGATCGTGTCCGCATGGAAGGCGGCGCCCCTTCCGGTTCTCAGGGTCACGCCGGATTCAATGGTGATGTTCCTGCTGTTCACGGAACTGTTTCCCGTGATTTCCAGAACGCCCTTATTCACAGTGAAGGATGAGTCTTTGGTGAGGTCCTTGTTGCCGTATGTCACACCGTCTTCCAGAATCAGGGTACCATCGTACAAGGTGGTTTTTCCGCTGACATTGAAGTACTTGGACTCCGCCAGCCGGTTTTGCCAGTCGGCTTCCGTTTCTCCGGCGGCCTGGGTGATCAGCTTGTCCGCCTCCGCTCCGGAAAAGCGGATGGTTCCGGTGAATTCCGGAGCCGTTCCGTTGTAAGGAGTGGTATCCACTCCTTCGGACTTGTTGAAGTCATAGACAATGTTGTCATACTCCGCTCCGTCGCCTTCATTCCGGAAGGGATCGTAGAAGGTGACCGTCCTTCCTTCCTGCGCGCGGAGCACCACGCTGTCCATGGAAGCGCTTCCGTTGGTTCCAAACACCAGGGAGTTCAGAATAGGGTTGGCCCCGCCGCGTTTTTCCGTGTTGCCTTTCACGATGATGTCCCCCTGGTCAGCGGAAAAGACGGCATCCTTGTAATAGAGGAGCATGGCTCCCGCAACACCGTCAACGGAGTTGTTCTCAATGAGCACGCCGCCGCGGTTGTTGATGAACTCCAGGCCGTTGGCCCCCTGAAGTGCTCCAACGTCCCATTTGGCCGAGTTGCCGGAGATGGTGACCTTCCCCGTATTGACGAAGGATGTTTTCCCATCCACCAGGAGGGCGCCATAACCGTAGTCCGTGGATTTGTTGCCGGAAATGGAGATGTCTCCCGTGTTGGCAAAGGACAGGTTCCCGTGGAACTGCCCCACGCCGTAGTGCCAGCCCGCCGTATTATTGTCCATGGAGATGTTTCCGGTCCGGGTGAACGAGGTATTACCGGTCACCTCAATGGCGCCGTTGTACTGGTCCGCGCTGTTTCCGGAAAGGGAAATGTTCCCTGCATCCGTCACGCTGAACGTTCCGTAAAAGCGCAGGGCTCCGTTGGAACCCTTGGTGGAGTTTCCTTCCACGGTGATGTCCCCATTGTTGCTGAACGTGGTATTGCCGAAGACGGCTACACCTCCCATTTGATTGTCCGAGCTGTTTCCTGAAATGGTGATGTTTCCCGTATTGGTGACGTTCCAGTCCTTGCTGATCCAGCCTACGGCATACGTCTTGTCCGCGTGGTTGCCGATGAAGGTGATGGAGCCGATGTTATTGAGGTTGAAGTTTCCGCTGACGCCGAATGCCCCGGCGCTGTTGCTGGCCTGGTTGCCTTCAAAGCGCAGGTCTCCGCCGATGTTGGAGATGTCCAGGTCCTGGCCGCTGTATACTGCGCCGAAGTTGCCGTTCCAGTCGGAGGCCAGTTCCCCGGCGTCCGCCCGGTTGTTCCTGAAAATCACGTCTCCGGTGACGCCGGCTATCTTCATGCCGCCTCCGGTATTATCGTAGCCGTCTACGGCGCCTGCATAAGCGTAAATGGCGCCGGCTATCCATGCGGAATTGTTTTCAAAGGTCATGTTTCCGGTAACGTTCTGGAACGTCAGCGCATATTCCCCGGCGGGAATGTAAGCCTTGGTTGCCGTAGAAGTGGAATCATGCGCGCCTGCATAAATGGCGCCCCCGATGTTGGAGTGGGCGCTCGTGGGCGAGTGTCCGGTGGAGTTTCCGCTGAACAGGATGGACTTGGTATTTTCAAAGTCGATCTTTCCCCACGTGAACAGGGCCCCTCCGAGGGCTTGCCCCTGCTGGCTGTCGTCACCCAGCATGTTGTTGGTGAAGGAAATATTGCCCATGTGGGAGAAGGTGATGTCACCCCTTGCGTTCACGGCGCCCCCGGCATTCGTATCCGCATTCACGATGGATTTGCAGTTGTTGAAGGAAAGGTCGCCCATGTCCGTGAAGGTGAGCGTTTCTCCGCGGATGGCGCCTCCCCCTTCGTTGTCATTGACCCAGCGGTCGCTGTGGATGGAGGAACAATCGTCAAAGCTCATGGACATTCCCGTGCCGGTAAATGTCATGACGGACTCGCTGGCGGGCCGGGTGTGGTCTGCCAGCTGATTGAAGAAGACGCTGCCTGCGAAGACGGTGTCTTCCGTCCGGAATCCGGAAAAGCTCAGGTCCTCCTTCAAGGTGTAAGTGATGCTGTCCTGCGTCTCCTGGCGCGTGACAACGGTGCCCTGATAGAGGTCTTCAGCCTGTTGGGCTGTTCCCGTCTGCGCCAGGGAGGCTGTCATCAGGAGAAGGATGGCGGATACTGCAAATTTTGGTTTCATTAGTATGCGGTAAGGTTCTTTGTTAGGTACCAGACCTGAGCCGTCTTTTGCCCGGGCGCCCGGGTGGGGGCTTTTGCGCGCGCTGGCACCGGTGTCTGGAAACTATAAGAGTCTTTTGAGCGCGTTTTTTCTCAACGGATGTCATGCTGTACGCAAGGCTCTTCTAACATATTATTCCGCTTGGCCGTTGAAGCTGAAAATGTCCGGGCCCCTCATCTGTGAAAATATGGCCTGTGTCATACATAGGGTGTTTTATGAGTGTAGGTCAGGAAATATAACAAATTTTGTAATTTAATGATTTTTAGTAACGCATGGATAATAAAATAAAGCTTGTTCCTGTATTTTTGTAGAAAAGTTATGCGGGGGTGAATGACAATAGAAATATGAACACTTTTGTTCGTAGAAGCTTCTATCCTTCATGCGGGCGGTCTTTCACGGCTGGCCCGGAAATGATGAAACAATAGATACCGTCATGTTTGATCCAAATCAAAAACCCGATACAGCCCGGGCAGAAAATTCCATTTTCGGCTCTCCGGAAGCAGACAACCTCCTGCCCAAGGATCAGTTCCCGGATTACGCCATGCGTGCGGAGGACGCCTTCCAGTTGGTGTCCGATGAATTGATGCTGGACGGCAATGCCCGCCAGAACCTTGCCACCTTCTGCCAGACGTGGGATGAAAAGCAGGTCAGGATGCTGATGAATATCAGCATTAACAAGAATATGATCGACAAGGATGAATATCCCCAGACAGCCGCTATTGAAATGCGCTGTGCTGCCATCATTGCCAACCTTTGGAACGCCAGCCAGGATGAAAAACCCATCGGCTGTTCCACCATCGGTTCCAGTGAAGCGTGCATGCTCGGGGGTATGGCCGCCTTGTGGCGCTGGAGAGCCCGCCAGAAAGCTGCCGGCAAACCCACTGACAAGCCCAACCTGGTATGCGGGCCCGTCCAGATCTGCTGGCACAAGTTCTGCCGCTACTGGGACATTGAAATGCGTGAAATCCCCATGTCACCCGGAAAATGGAAGATGGATGTGGACAGCATGCTGGAACAGATTGACGAAAACACCATCGTGGTGGTTCCCACGTTTGGCGTGACCTACACGGGCGCTTATGAATTGCCGGCGGAGATTGCCAAGGCCCTGGACGATTATGAAGACAGGACTGGCATCAGTGTAGACATCCACGTGGACGGCGCCAGCGGCGGTTTCCTGGCCCCGTTCTGCGCTCCGGACATTGTCTTTGACTTCCGCATTCCCCGCGTCAAGTCCATCAGCGCTTCCGGCCACAAATACGGTCTTGCTCCGCTCGGAGTGGGCTGGGTGGTATGGAGAGACATCGCCGACCTGCCTGAAGGGTTGATCTTCAACGTCAACTATCTTGGCGGTGAAATCCCCAACTTCGCCATTAACTTCTCACGGCCGGCCGGACAGATCATCTGCCAGTATTATGACTTCATCCGTCTGGGCAAGGAAGGGTATACCAACATCCATACCCAGGCCTATGAAGTGGCCAAGTACATTTCAGATGAGGTTTCCAAGCTGGGGCCGTACGAATTCATTTGCACGGGCGATCCGGAAAAGGGCATTCCCGCCGTCTGTTTCTTCATCAAGGATGGAGCCAAGACGAACTATACCCTCTTCGACCTCTCGGACAAGCTGAGAACCCGCGGCTGGCAGGTGCCCGCCTTCACCCTCCCTGCCAATTGCCAGGATACGGTGGTGATGCGCGTGATGGTCCGCCAGGGCTTCACCAAGGACTTGGCAGACCTGTTCCTGGAAGACTTCAAGCGCATGGTTGATTTCTTCGAGAAACACCCGGTCACTTCTCCGATGACTGCGGAAGAAGGCACGGCCTTCCACCACTCCTGATGGAGAAGCTCCGCATAATAATTTTTGTTGGATGAATAAGTGTGTGTAAGCGCAGCTCCGCAGTTGTCAAGGTTTGTGCGTGGACCTGGCGGCTGCGGAGTTTTTTTATGCTCCGGCGGTTGCGCCGCGGATGGCGGAAGCGTGATGGAGGCTTCTGTTGCGGATGAACGCGGACTGTTCCGGAACTGTTTCCGAAAGGGGCTTTGTGAGACCTGGCGGACTTTTCCGTTCCCCCTCCGGAATTCGCGGAATGCCGTTTTTCCAAGTTGCTTCGTGAAATCCTGCGCGTTCCCCGTCTTCTTATAAAAAACCGGGCATTTTGTTATTCCTGCGTCTTCCGTTTCGTTTGGGAAAAGGCATGCTTCCGCAAGGTTCCTTGCATCATTCTTTCGGAAGGGTGGGGGGGGTTGTAGCGCGGGCTACGGATAAATGCGGGGTCCACCTGTTTGAGGCGCCATCTTTACTTGGTGAAAGATTGCTGCGTTTCAAAGCCTGGCGCGTTGCCGCCATGTCCGGACAGGCGGGATTGATAAAAACCGTCCTGTTTTTTCATGCCGCCGGGTTGCAGACCCTGCGGAGATTACGGCAGGGGACGGCGCGGAGGCTGTTGATTCCCTGATCTGCTTACATGATGCCGCGTCGCGGACGCATTGCCGGCTGGCAGCGAATGATGGATTCAAAAAAATTGTGCCCGCCGCTTTAACACGATCGGCAAAAAGCAAGGGAACAACCCCGGTCAGGAGTCTTCCATCCATCCTCACATCCGGAATGCAGCGGGAGGCGTGGAATGGCGCTTAGCTGATGCAGCGGTAATAGTAATCCACGCGGGAAATGAACCAGGACCATTTGAAACCGGGCTTGCCGTTGTCCAGCAGCAGGTGGGGGCAGCGTTTTCCGGTCCAGTAGTAATGCGGCACGACGTTCCGCAGCGGGATATCGTGGGCGTACATGTTGTAGGCGGCCAGCTTGGCGGCGCGGTCAAAGGTCTTGACGATGCTCTGTCCCCGCTTTTCGCACATTTCAATGCCGATGGAATACATGTCCCCGGGGCCGCCCCGGTCCGCATGGCGTCCCGTTTCATTCAGGGGGATGTGCTGCATGGCTACATACGGATCCACCGTGTAGTGCCAGTTGCAGCGCAGGGCTCCGTTATTCAGCGCGCGCGCGTGCTGCATGGCGTCTGCGGAAGGGTTTTCCGTGTTGTGCATGGTGATGAAGCGCGGCTTCATCCGGGAAGAGCGCTGCCGGAGAGGGGAAGAGCGGGGCATGAACATCGGCCGGACGTTGCATTCCGCCAGCAGCTGCCGCGGAGAGCGCTTCACCACGGGGACACCGGAGGGCTTGAAGGAAATCATGGGCGCCATTCCGGCTTTGCCGGAGGGTTCCGAACAACTGGTCAGGGCCAGCAGGGCGGCGGCTTCCAGCAGGAAGGTTCTGCGGTCCATGCCCTGGACTTTCTCCAGCATGGGCTGGAGCTGTCCGGAAACACGGGCAAGATAAGTGGCGATGGTGGAAATATTGCTCATACAGCGACCGGGAGGTGGGGGATTTACAGCACGGATGCGGGAAAAGTTTAGTTCACGCTAAGATTCACCTTTCTTCTTTGCAACGAAAAAGTGTGAAAGCTTTAGCTTTGTGCCGAATTCTTCACGCTTTTTGTCATATTGGGCCGTTCAAACCGTTGTTGAGAGCAAAACGGTATCCGGTTCCACGGCGGTGACGGCGTCCGCATTTGCCGGAGACAGGATGAATTCTCCCTGCCGCGCCGTTTTCCCGTCCCAGGACACGGAGCCGCGGAGAACCGTGAAGATGGAGAAGCGGGAGGCGTCCGGTTGGGTGAATCGTTCTCCCTGGTCCAGCCGATATTCCTCCGTGGTGAAATGCGGCATTTCCGTCAGGTAGCCGGGTTGCCGGCAGAGTTCCCGGAATTCCGCGATGGAATCCAGCGCCTGTTCCATGTGCAGTTCCCGTCCCTGTCCGGAAGCGTCTGTCCGGTTCCAGTCGTAAAGGCGGTAGGTGGTGTCGCTGTTCTGCTGGATCTCCGCAATGAGGTGCCCGGCGCCGATGGCGTGAACCAGGCCGGCGGGAATGTAAAGATGTTCCCCCTTTTCCAGATGGGTGGAGCGTATCAGTTGCTCCATTTGGCCCGTTTCCGCCGCCCGGCGGATGTCCGAGAGCGTAGCGGTTTCTTCCATTCCTCCGTAAATCAGGGCATCCGGGTCTGCATGCAGCACGTACCATACCTCGTTTTTAACCTCTCCCCGCCGTGCTGCCGCCGTGCGTTCCGGGGGATGCACCTGGACGGAAAGATTCTCACGGGCGTCCAGAATTTTGCAGAGCAGGGGAAAACGCGTAAAACGTTCGTAGCCGGGCCCGAAGAGTTCTTCCCGCTGTTCTTCCCACAGCCGGTGCAGGGGCATTCCTTCCCATTCGCCTTCCCTTACCGTGCTCATGGCTTCCGGACGGTCGCTGATTTCCCAGGCTTCCCCGTAGGCCGTTTCCCGGTCGGGCAGTTCCCGGCCCAGCATGGTTCTCATGTGCTGGCCGCCCCAGATGCGCGGCTGATAGATGGAATGGAATCGAAAAGGCTGCATCGTAATAACGGGAGCGTAGGCCATCTTTTACGGCCGGACAAGTAAAATGCCCGCAGGAGGCCTGCGGGCATGAAGAGAGGGAAATCGGGGAGTTTCCGGTTATTTGATGGATTCCCATACGATGCCGATCTCATCAAACGGCACATATTCCTTGTTCTTGTCCGGTTTCGGCACACCGTAGTTGGTCCGGAACAGGGGCAGGATGGGCGCTCCCGTCTTGGGGTCCTTGCTCATGGGTGCCATTCCCACTTCCTCCAGCAGCAGGGTCATGCCGAATTCGCCGCCGGGACCTTCGCTGACCAGGATTTCAATGGGGTACACCTTGCCTTGCTCCACCGTGAACTGCTTGCCGGCGGCTACGCCGCGCATGGTGTTGTTCCAGTGGCCGGAGGGGCCGTATTTGTAGAACGTGACGGGGGGGACGTTGATGCCCGCGTCCTTGAGTTCCTTCTTCAGGTCGTCGTTGCCGGGCTTGCCTTCCATGGCATCAAGCCATTTGGCGTTGTTCGCCGTCATTTTCCCCAGGGAGGCGGATTCCCAGCCGTAGTCGAATACGTTCTGGTTGTTGAACCGCACTACCAGGTAGTCGTCTCCCAGCCCCACGAAGCGGAACGTGCCGGATTTGGGAGCGCGCACTTTGCCCCGGTAAATGGCAAGCCACTGGCTGGGTTTCACCTTGTCGTCGCATCCGTAGGCCTTGGGCGCGTCTTTGGCGGGAGTTCTGGGAATGTAGAACTGGGCGGCGTACAATTGCTGCGGCGCCTTGTAAAAACGATTCAGCTCCGACTCATTCCAGCCTTTGTTGACAAAGCGGGAAAGAAAGGCGCGGTACTGGTCCATCGTCATGTTGGTGGGCCGTCCGCCGGGCGTCTGCTTGGTATCGTAAAAGGTGCCTACCAGCGTACTTCCTGAGGGCTGGGACGTGCCGAAGGCGGAGGTGGCGTCACCCAGGTCGGGGCCGAAGCCGTCCCCCATGCCCAGAGCGGTTCCTTCTTCCAGCATGACGGGTTCGTCCGGCGGGTCAATGTCGATCTTGGGGAGGCTGACCGGGGCTGCCGCCGCGGCTACCACGACTTTGACGGGAGTTTCCGCATGGGAGGAAGAGGAGGTTTCCCTCTGCACTTCCGGCGGCGGAGGCGTATCCGACGGAGGAGCTTCGTCCGGCGTGATGTAGCCGACGACCTTGGGTTCTTCCGGGGGGGCGATGATGATGGTCAGGGAGTAGAGAATGGCTCCCGCCAGGACGACGGAGAGAATGGATGTCGCCAATGCGGCAATGTAATTTTTCCGCCTTTCCTTGCGCAGGGTTTCCACTGCGTCTTCTGTGGGTTCTATATGAAGGCTCATGCATGTATGATAACATAGGAGCCCCATATGTTGAGTAACATGAGGATAACAAGGATAACATGTCGGTAACAAAAAGGGCGTCTTTGACGCCCCTTCTTCCTTATGGCTTCTCAGCTTTTCCTGCGCTTTCCCGTTTTTCCGGGAGCCAGTGCGATGGCAAGAATGGAACAGACGCCCAGAATCAGGGGGTAATACAGGTATTCCATGATCAGCAGGGGGGAAACCTGGGCGATTCCGGCGGCCATGAGCATCTGGGCCCCGTAGGGAATGACGCCCTGGACCAGGCAGGAAAAGGTGTCCAGAATACTGGCGCTGCGCCTGGGCGGGATATGGAATTTATCGCTGATCTCCTTCGCGATGGGACCCACCGTAATGATGGCGATCGTGTTGTTGGCGGTGCAGAGATTGGCCAGGGAGACCAGGCCGGCGATGCTGAATTCCGCGCCGCGCCTGCTCCGGATGTGGGCCGTGATTTTTCCGATGATGTACGCAATGCCGCCGTTGAAGCGGATCAACGCCAGCACGCCGCCGGCCAGCAGGGTGACGATGATCAGCTCCCCCATGCCGGTCATGCCGCTGCCCATGGCGCGGAACCAGGCCATGAAGGAAAAATACCCCATGCCTACTCCGACAAGTCCCGTGGCGAGCAGCCCCAGCGTCAGAACGGCCATCACGTGGACTCCGGCCAGCGCCGTCACCAGAACCAGCAGGTAGGGGAACACCTTCATCCATTCAATGGGAGCGTCCGCCATGGAGGGGGACTGCACGTTCCATCCGAGCAGGATGTAGCAGGCCAGGGCCAGCAGCGCGGCGGGAAGCACCACCTTCACGTTAGCCCGGAATTTGTCCCGCATGGCGCAGCCCTGCGTGCGGGTGGCGGCGATCGTGGTGTCTGAAATGAAGGAAAGATTGTCTCCAAAAAACGCTCCGCCCACCACAATGGCCGTCATCATGCCGGTGCTGACCTGCGTGGCGTGCGCCAGTCCCGTGGCTACGGGAGCAAGCGCCACAATGGTGCCCACAGAAGTGCCCACGGAAAGGGAGATGAAGCAGGATGCGATGAAGACGCTGGCAAGCAGCAGATTGTCCGGCAGGAGGCGCAGCGTGAGCTGCACGGTGGCGTCAATTGCCCCCATGTCCCTGGCGGACTGGGCGAATGCGCCCGCCAGCACGAAAATCCAGATCATCATCAGGATATTCCGGTTGGCTACGCCGGAGGAAAACAGGTCCACCCGTTCCGCCATGCTTTTCCCGCGGGTGATGAGCACGGCCCAGACTGCCGCCGCCGTAAAGGCCACCGTCACCGGAACGGCGTAAAAATCCTGTACGGCTACGGAGATGACCAGGTAAAGCAGGAAGAAAACCAGCAGGGGGCTCAGCGCCCACAGGCTGGGTTTGACGGGCGCCGTATCCTGGCTGTCTGGAAAATGGGTCATGGGGAGTGCGTGCTGCCGGAGATGCTGGGCGGCTTAGTTTCCGGCGGCTTCCTCTTGGTCCAGATACCACCGGTAGATGCGCTCCACGCCTTCTTCCAGCTCCACCCGGTGTTTCCAGCCCAGGGAATGCAGCTTGGAAACGTCCGTCAGCTTGCGCATGGTGCCGTCCGGCTTGTCCGCGTTGAATACCAGTTCTCCCCGGTAGCCTTCCGTGACGGCTATCAGGCGCGCCAGATCGCCGATGGAGATTTCCTTTCCGGTGCCGATGTTGATATGGCAGTTCCGCACCTCCCGGTCTTCCCCTTTCAGCTGGCTGAAATCCACCTGTTCCATCACGTGGACGCAGGCGTCCGCCATGTCTTCGCTCCACAGGAATTCGCGCAGGGGCGTGCCCGTTCCCCACAGTTCCACGGAACCGGGGGTGATGCCGTATTTGGCCAGCGCGGCCAGGATGGCTTCTTCCGGCGCCGTTCCGTCCACCTGTTCCACAGGCCGCGCGTCCAGGTCTTTCCGGACGGCGTCCCAGTCCCCTTCCATCAGGCGCTTGGCCAGGTGAATCTTGCGCACCATGGCGGGCAGCACGTGGCTGTTCTCCAGGTGGAAGTTGTCATTGGGGCCGTACAGGTTCGTAGGCATCACGGCGATGTAGTTGGTGCCGTACTGGAGGTTGAAGCTCTCGCACATTTTCAGGCCTGCGATTTTGGCGATGGCGTAGGGCTCGTTGGTGTATTCCAGCGGGGAGGTGAGCAGGGCGCTCTCCTTCATGGGCTGGGGTGCCTCTCGCGGATAGATGCAGGTGCTCCCCAGGAAGAGGAGCTTGGATACGCCGTGCCGGAAACTTTCCCCGATGACGTTCTGCTGGATCTGGAGGTTGCGGAAGATAAAGTCCGCCCGGTACCGTGAGTTGGCGATAATGCCGCCCACGAACGCCGCCGCCAGAAAGACGTATTCCGGCTTTTCCCGGTCAAAGAATTCCCGCACGGCCGCCGGGTCCTCCAGGTCCAGTTCCCGGTGCGTCCGTCCGATCAGGTTGGAATAACCCCTCTCTTCCAGGGATTTCCAGATGGCGGAGCCCACGAGGCCGCGGTGTCCGGCCACGAATATTCTGCTGTTTTTTTCCATCTCAGGAATTGACGGGATTTTTGACGTATTCCATGTCGTGGCGGACCATGATGCGCACGAGTTCCTCAAACGGGGTGGAGGTGGGGTTCCAGCCGAGGAGGGTTCTGGCCTTGGTGGGGTCTCCCAGCAGTTGTTCCACCTCGGAGGGGCGGAAGTACTTGGGATCCACTTCCACCAGGATATGGCCCGTCTTCTTGTCGCGCCCGCGTTCTTCCACGCCTTCGCCTGCCCATTCCAGCTCAATTCCGGCTTCACGGAAGGCCAGCGTGCAGAATTCCCGTACCGTGTGCATTTCCCCGGTGGCGATGACGAAGTCTTCCGGCTTGTCGTGCTGGAGAATTAGCCACATGCATTCCACGTAATCCTTCGCGTAGCCCCAGTCGCGCAGGGCGTTCAGGTTGCCCAGATAAAGCTTGTCCTGCATGCCCTGGGCGATGCGGGCCGCCGCCAGCGTGATCTTGCGGGTGACGAAGTTTTCCCCGCGGCGTTCGCTCTCGTGGTTGAACAGGATGCCGTTGACGGCGAACATGCCGTAGGATTCGCGGTAATTCTTGGTGATCCAGAAGCCGTATTGCTTGGCTACGCCGTAGGGGGAGCGGGGATAGAACGGCGTGGTTTCCTTCTGGGGAACTTCCTGCACCAGCCCGAAGAGTTCGGACGTGGAAGCCTGGTAAATGCGGCATTTCTTTTCCATGCCCAGGATGCGGACGGCCTCCAGCATGCGGAGGGTGCCCACGGCGTCCGTTTCCGCCGTGTATTCCGGCACGTCAAAGCTGACCTTCACATGGCTCTGGGCCGCCAGGTTGTAGATTTCATCCGGCTGCACGGTCTGGATGATGCGGATCAGGGAGCTGGAATCCGTCATGTCGCCATAGTGGAGGTTGATCAGCCGGTTTTTCTTCATGTCCCGCACCCACTCGTCCAGGTAAAGATGCTCGATGCGGCCCGTGTTGAAGGAAGAGGAGCGGCGCAGGATGCCGTGTACTTCATAGCCCTTGTCAATCAGGAACTCTGCGAGAAAAGAACCGTCCTGTCCCGTGATGCCGGAGATTAATGCGATTTTGCTCATGTGCTGTGTGTAGGTGGTTTGTTGGCGGAGGAGGTTGAAGAATAAATGGTGAAACCTCCAGCGGAGCCGCAGTTGATGCGCTCCGGGCATAAATAGCGCATTTTTCCCATGGTGACGAGGAAAATGCTCTGGTCATGGAAGAGGAATGCCACTGTCAGCGGACGGCTTTTCCTTTGCCGGACGCAATCATTTCCTTGAAATCCCGGAACAGGTACTGGGGGTCTCTGGGGCCGGGGGCGGCTTCCGGGTGGTACTGCACGCTGAAAACGGGGAGCGTTTTGTGGGCGATGCCCTCCACGGTATTGTCATTCAGGTTCATCAGCGTGATTTCCACGTCGTCCGGCACGGTATCCGGATCCACGGCAAAACCGTGGTTCTGGGACGTGATGCTGATTTTACCCGTGCGGAGGTCCTTCACCGGATGGTTGGCGCCGCGGTGGCCGAACTTCAGCTTGAAGGTCTTCGCCCCCAGCGCGTGGGAAATGATCTGGTGCCCCAGGCAGATGCCGAACATGGGAACCTTCCCGATCAGGGCGGCTACTTCACGGTGGATGTCCGTCAGCGTGGCGGGGTCCCCCGGACCGTTGGAAAGAAAAACGCCGTCCGGCTTCATGCCAAGCACTTCCTCCGCCGTCGTGTGGGCGGGAACCACGGTCACACGGAAGCCGTTTTCCCTCAGTTGGCGCAGGATGTTGTACTTGATGCCGAAGTCGAAGGCCACGATGTCGTACTCCGTGGGGGGCAGTACCCCTTCCGTCACCAGCGCGTCCACTTCCTCCGGGGTCATGGGATGGGAGCCGATCTTGTCTACGATGTTGCAGCCTTCCATGGAGGGGGCCTTTCTGGCGGCTTCCACGGCTTCCTCCGGCGTCAGCTCCGTGGTGAGGCAGGCGCGCATGGCGCCCGCGGAGCGCAGGTGCTTGGCGATCTTGCGGGTGTCCACCCCTTCAATGCCGATCACGCCCTGCTTTTCCAGCCACGGGCCCAGGGCTTCCGTGGCGCGCCAGTTGGAAGGAACCTTCGCCAGCTCCGCCACCACGAAGCCGCTGACCTGCGCCTTGCCGGACTCGTAATCTTCCGGGTTGACGCCGTAATTGCCGATCAGGGGGTAGGTCATCGTGACAATCTGGCCGCTGTAGGACGGGTCCGTCAGGACTTCCTGGTAGCCGGTCATGGACGTGTTGAAGCAGGCTTCCCCCACTTCCGTGCCCGTGGCTCCGAAGTGCGAACCGATGAAGACGCTTCCGTCTTCCAGTGCGAGAATGGCTCTCATGATGATATAAAAATGCTGTTTGGTATGGGGTTAAACGGTCTGGGCATGGTATTCCTGGATGGTGCACACCTGGAGGTTCCTGTTCTTCAGCGCCTCAATGGCGTTCACGCAGGCCTGTGCGGAGGCCAGGTTCGTGCAGTAGGAGGTTTTGGCGGCGATGGCGGAGGAACGGATGATGATGTCGTCCGCCCGCGCGTCGTGGGAGCCGGGCGTGTTGATGATGAAATCGATGTCCCCGTTCTTGATGTGGTCCACGATGTTCGGGCGGCGCGCCTCGTTCACCTTGTACGCGCGTTCGCATTCGATGTCGTGCTGGAGCAGGTGGATCATCGTGCCGCGCGTGGCGCACAGCGTGAAGCCCATGTCCGCCAGCTGGCGGGCCATGTGGAGCACGCGCTCCTTGTCCCGGTCATTCACGGAGATGAAAACCTTGCCTTCCGTCGGCAGGGGATTGAATGCGCTGATCTGGGATTTGGCGAAGGCGATGTCCGGGTCCGGGTCGATGCCCATCACCTCCCCGGTGGATTTCATCTCCGGCCCCAGCACCACGTCGATGCCCGGGAAGCGGCCCCAGGGGAAGACGGCCTCCTTCACGCAGTGGTATTCCGGCGTGATTTCCCGGGTAAAGCCCAGCTCCTCCAGCGTCTTGCCGGCCATGACCTGCGCGGCCAGCTTGGCGAGGGGCCTGCCGATGGCCTTGGAGACGAACGGAACGGTGCGGGAGGCGCGCGGATTCACTTCAATGACGTAAAGCTGTTCGTCCTTCACGGCGAACTGGATGTTCATCAGCCCGCAGACGTTCAGCCGCCGTGCCAGCTCCTTGGAGGCGCGCGTGATTTCCTTGTGCATTTTCATGGAAATGCCCATGGCGGGAATCATGCTGGCGGAATCCCCGGAGTGGATGCCCGCGGGCTCCACGTGCTGCATGATGGCGCCGATGACGGCCCGCTCCCGGTCCGCGATGACGTCCACGTCAATCTCCACGGCGTTTTCCAGAAAGCGGTCGATCAGCACGGGGCGTTCCTCGGAGGCCTCCACGGCTTCGTTCATGTACCGGCGCAGCTCCTGCTCCTCGTACACGATGATCATGCCGCGGCCGCCCAGCACGAAGGAGGGGCGCAGCAGCACCGGATAGCCGATGCGGGCGGCAATAGCGGCGGCGTCCTCCACGTTGGTAGCCGTCCCCGCGTCCGCCTGCTTCAGCCCCAGCTCCCTCAGCAGGGCGGAGAAATGTTCGCGGTCTTCCGCCAGGTCAATGGCCTTCGGGCTGGTGCCGATGACGGGCACGCCGTGGGCTTCCAGGGCGTTGGCCAGGTTCAGCGGCGTCTGGCCGCCGAACTGGACGATGACGCCGTCCGGCTTCTCCTGCTCGCAGATGTGGAGCACGTCTTCCAGCGTCAGGGGTTCAAAGAAAAGCTTGTCGGAGGAATCGTAGTCCGTGGAGACGGTCTCAGGGTTGGAATTCACGATGATGGTTTCATACCCCATTTCCCGCAGGGCCATGGAGGCGTGCACGCAGCAGTAGTCGAACTCGATGCCCTGGCCGATGCGGTTCGGGCCGCCTCCCAGGATGAGGATCTTCTTCCGGCCCGTGTCGCGCGCCTCGTTTTCATCCCCGTACGTGGAATAAAAGTAAGGCGTGTATGCCTCAAACTCCGCGGCGCAGGTGTCCACCAGGCGGTAGCCGGGCACGATGCCCTGTTCGCGGCGTTCCTTGCGGATGCTTTCCTCCGTAGTTCCGCGGGCCAGGGCGATCTGCCTGTCGGAAAAGCCCAGCTTCTTGGCTTCCCGCAGGTCCAGCGCGTCCAGGCGGTCGCCCGCCTTCGCCAGGTCCCGCATCTGGGCCAGGAACCAGGGGTCAATCTGGGTGAGCTGGTGCACCTCGTCCAGGGAAAAGCCGCTGCTGAACGCCGTCTGAATCCAGAAAATGCGTTCCGCCGTGGGGACGGCCAGCTTCCGCGTGATTTCCTCCGCGGTGGGCTTCTGCGGCGCCTTCGCGTCGAAACCCCAGCCCCAGCGGCCCGTTTCCAGGGAGCGCAGGGCCTTTTGCAGGGATTCCTTGAACGTGCGGCCTATGGCCATGGCTTCCCCCACGGATTTCATGGAGGTGGTCAGGTGCTCGTCCGCCTGCTTGAACTTTTCAAACGTGAAGCGGGGGACCTTGGTCACCACGTAGTCAATGGTGGGTTCAAAGCAGGCGGGCGTTTCCCTCGTGATGTCGTTGCGCAGTTCGTCCAGCGTGTAGCCCACGGCCAGCTTGGCGGCCAGCTTGGCGATGGGGAACCCCGTGGCCTTGGAAGCCAGAGCGGAAGAACGTGAAACGCGGGGGTTCATCTCAATGACGATCATGCGGCCGTTGGCCGGATTGATGGCGAACTGGATGTTGGAACCGCCCGTTTCCACGCCGATCTCCCGGATGACGGCGAAGGAGGCGTCCCGCATGACCTGGTATTCCCTGTCCGTCAGGGTCTGGATGGGAGCCACGGTGATGGAATCCCCGGTATGCACGCCCATCGCGTCAATGTTCTCAATGGAGCAGATCACCACGCAATTGTCCGCGCGGTCTCTCATCACTTCCATTTCAAACTCCTTCCAGCCGATGAGGGATTCCTCAATCAGGATTTCGGAAACGGGGGAGAGGTCCAGCCCGCGGGCGCAGATTTCCTCAAACTCCGTCTTGTTGTACGCCACGCCGCCGCCCATGCCGCCCAGCGTGAAGGCGGGGCGGATAATCAGGGGAAAGGTGCCTATGTCCCCGGCTACCCGGCGCGCCTCCTCCATCGTGTGGGCGATGCCGGAGCGCGGCACGTCCAGGCCGATGCGGATCATGGCCTCCTTGAACAGGTTGCGGTCCTCCCCGCGGTCAATGGCGTCCGCATGGGCGCCGATCATGCGCACGTTCTCCCTCTCCAGCACGCCGCTGCGGTGGAGCTCCATGGCGCAGTTCAGGGCCGTCTGGCCGCCCAGGGTGGGGAGCAGGGCGTCCGGCTTTTCCCGGACGATGATTTTCTCCACGAACTCCGGGGTGATCGGTTCAATGTAGGTGCGCGGGGCGGTCTCTGGGTCCGTCATGATGGTGGCGGGATTGGAGTTGACCAGCACTACTTCATAACCTTCTTCCCGGAGGGCCTTGCAGGCCTGGGTGCCGGAGTAGTCGAATTCGCAGCCCTGGCCGATGACGATCGGGCCGGAGCCGATCACGAGAATCTTTTTGATGGAGGTATCTTTAGGCATAATGGCGATGGAAGAATCCTGTGGTTCTGGACCGTGGATTTCCGCCGGGGGAATTAAGTGCCCGCAGGGCTCCGGAGGAAAGTTTTTTTACGGCCAATGACGCGGATTTTTCAGGGGTTGGTGGTCGGTGGAAAACAGTGGGAAAAAGGGCGGCCGGGACAGGGCGCGCCAAGGCCCCGGAGCCGTGCCTTTCCCTCTGCGGGCAGAGGCTTGCCCCGCAAGGGGGCCGGCAAAGCTCCGGAGCTCGTCGGTGCACCCTAATAGATGAACAGCATTTCCCGGTACTTGGGGAGAGGCCAGGACCGGTCGTTCACCAGGGTTTCTGCGGCATCGACGCTGGTTCTCAATCGGGACATCGCGGCAAGGATGTCCTCATGGCAGCTCGTGAGCGCGGTTTCCAGGGTATCCAGGTCGGACACGACGGAATCCAGGGCGCCGCCCAGCTTGTCCGCCAGCTTTTGCAGGGCGGCGGTCCCGTTGGTCCGCTTGGCGTCCAGCGCCCTGGAGAGCGCGGAAACGGTTTGCTTGTATTCGTTGCGCAGGGCAGGGAGGATGATGGTGGCCGCCATTTCCCAGGACAGGCGCCCTTCAATGCGGATGCGCCTGTGGTATTCCTCCAGGAAAATCTCAAACCGGGATTCCAGTTCCCTGCGGGAGAACACCCCGTACTTCTCGAACAGGGCCACATTCTTCTCATTCACCAGGGTGTGGAGGGCGGTCATCGTGTTTTTCAGGTTGGGAAGGCCGCGGCGTTCCGCTTCCTTCACCCATTCCTCCGAATAATTGTCTCCGTTGAAGATGATTCTCTTGTGTTCGGAAATCCTGCGCTTGAGCGTCTCCTGGAGCTGGGCCAGGAAGGTCTCCGGAGCGAAGGAGGAAAGCTCCTCCGCCAGGGAATCGAAGGCCTCCGCCACAATGGTGTTCAGGGTCATCATGGGGCCCGCGCAGGACTGGGCGGAGCCGGGGGCGCGGAACTCGAACTTGTTGCCGGTGAAGGCGAACGGGCTGGTGCGGTTGCGGTCCGTCGCGTCCCGGGGAAGGACGGGCAGCGTATCCACGCCGATCTGGAGCGTGTCGTTGCGCCTGCCGCGGCCGGATTCCCCGTTGATGATATTCTCGATCACTTCATTGAGCTGGTCGCCCAGGAAAATGGAGATAATGGCGGGAGGGGCCTCGTTCGCGCCCAGGCGGTGGTCGTTCCCGGCGCTGGCTACGGAATTGCGCAGCAGGTCGCTGTGCTTGTCCACAGCCTCGATGATGGCGGCCAGCACGGTCAGGAAAATGGCGTTCTGCTGCGGGTCCGTGCCGGGATCCAGCAGATTCTTGTCCCCGTAGGAAATGGACCAGTTGTTGTGCTTGCCGGAGCCGTTGACGCCCACGAAGGGCTTCTCGTGGAGCAGGCACACCAGCCCGTGCCTGCTGGCCTGCTGGCGCAGGATTTCCATCACCAGCATATTGTGGTCGATCGCCAGGTTCACGTCCTCAAACAAGGGGGCCAGTTCAAACTGGGCCGGGGCCACTTCATTGTGGCGCGTCTTGGCCGGAATGCCCAGCCGCCAGAGTTCCTTTTCCACATCATTCATGAAATTGAGGATGCGCGGCTTGATGGAGCCGAAATAATGGTCTTCCAGCTGCTGGTGCTTGGCGGGCGGCGCGCCGAAAAGGGTTCGGCCCGTCTGGACCAGGTCCGGGCGGTTCAGATAGAAATTCTTGTCAATCAGGAAATACTCCTGTTCCGGCCCCAGCGTGATGGTCACGCGTTCATCCGGCAGCCCGAAGCACTTCATCAGCCTCTTGACGGCGTTGCCCAATGCCTGCCGGGAGCGGAGCAGAGGGGTTTTCTTGTCCAGCGCGTCTCCCGTATAGGAACAATAGGCGGTGGGAATGCAGAGGGTGGCTCCGTTCCCGTGCCTCTTGATGAAGGCGGGGCTGGTGGGGTCCCACGCGGTGTAGCCGCGGGCCTCAAACGTGCAGCGCAGGCCGCCGGAGGGGAAGCTGGAAGCGTCCGGCTCGCTCACGATCAGGTTCTTGCCGGAAAAGCTCATGATCGGCTCCATGCCCTTGGGGTCCAGGAAGGAATCATGCTTCTCCGCCGTGGAACCCGTCATGGGCTGGAACCAGTGCGTGTAGTGAGTGGCTCCCCGTTCCAGAGCCCACTGCTTCATGGCGTGGGCTACGTCCGCGGCAATGTCCGCGTTCAGCGGCAGGCCGTCCTGGATGGTGGACAGGAGGGTTTTCGCCGTGTCCTTGGGCAGGTACTTCTTCATCACCTCCGTACTGAAAACGTCGGCGCCGTAATAATCAATGCGGACAGGAGCGCTCTCGCTCACCCCGCTCACGGGAAGGGAGGCGATGGCGCTGATGGCTTGTGTTCTTGTCGAGTCACTCATCATGGTTAACTGTTGTGTCTTTTTCTTAGCAAGAACCGTGCCAGCTTTTTGAATCAACTTGTGCCGGAGTGGGTATGGTGTTTTAAGAAGTTGCCTATAAATATATTGCAGAAATTGTAAAAGGAAGCCGTGGAAAGAAGAGGGATGAAAAAGGTGAAAGCATTAATTACAAAAATGTAAAATCACGGTAAAAGGGTAATTACGAAAATGTAAAAATATCTGCTTGGGAGAGGGAATTGTCCTTTGCCGCCGTGGGTCCTCTGTCATGCCGGAAGGCCTGTCAAATCATGTAAAACCGGGGCGGCGGCGTTCGGAAAACGTGGAGGGTGGAAGGAGTGCATAATGTTGGCACGGTTTTTGCTATAAGAAAATCAGCTTAACTCAAATAAAACAGCAAACTGATGAATAGTGATCAATTCGAGACAGGCATTCCTGCGCCGCAGGGATTGTATGACTTTGAACAGGAGAGGGACGCCTGCGGCGTGGGGCTGGTGGCGGATCTGAAGAATGAACCGAGCCACAAAATCATTGAAATGGGTGTCACCGTTCTCAAGAGGCTGATGCACCGCGGCGCCGTGGGAAGCGATCCCGATACCGGGGACGGAGCGGGCATCCTGCTGGCCCTGCCGGATGAATTCTTCCGCCTGCTCCTTCCCAACAAACTTCCCGCCAGGGGCAAATACGGAGTCGCCATGATGTTCGGCGGCTGCGGCCATGAAGAGGAACTGGAGGCCGCCGTCACGGAAAACGGCGGCAGGGTGATTGCCTGGAGAGAGGTTCCCGTGGACCGGGACAGCATCGGCGAGAACGCCCGGCGCACCTGCCCCCTGATTCGCCAGCTCTTCATCGACGGCAGCGGCTTTGCGGACCAGGCGGCACTGGAACGCAAGCTCTTCGTAATGCGCCGGGAAATGGAGCGGCGCGTGGAAGGATGCTACGTGTGCAGTTGTTCCAGCCGCAGCATCGTGTATAAGGGATTGTTCCTCGGCACGCAAATTGACGGATTTTACGAAGACCTGCGCCATGAGCGTTTCAAATCTCCGCTGGCCCTCGTCCACCAGCGCTACAGCACGAACACCTTCCCCACGTGGAGCCTGGCCCATCCCTTCCGCTACCTGGCCCACAACGGGGAAATCAACACCCTGCGCGGAAACCTGAACCATCTGAGCGTGCGGGAGCCGCACCTGTCCTCCGCCCTGCTGGGGGATGACTTGCAGAAGCTCCTGCCCCTCATTCCTCCCGGACAGAGCGATTCCGCCTGCCTGGACAACATGGTGGAACTGCTCGCCGCCGCCGGGCGCGACCTGCGCCACGCCATGCTCATGCTCATGCCGCAGGCCTGGGGCGTCAACTACCATCTGGGGCCGGACGTGCGCGGCTTCTTTGAATACCATTCCGCCCTGATGGAGCCGTGGGACGGCCCGACCGCCGTCGTCTTCTCCGACGGCGTCAACGCGGGCGCCATGCTGGACCGCAACGGCCTGCGCCCCGCCCGCTACACGCTGACCACGGACGATATTTTCATCCTGGCCTCGGAAACGGGCGTAGCGGACATTCCCGCGGAAAAAGTGGCCCGCAAGGGCCGCCTGCGCCCCGGAGAGATGATCTACTGTGACCTGGTGAACCACCGTCTGGTGTCCGATGCGGAAACCAAGAATGAAATGGCCCGGCGCATGCCCTACCGCCGCTGGGTGGAACAAAACAAGATTTCCGTCCGCTCCCTGTTCGACTCTGTCTCCGCCTCCGCGGAAATGCCGGACCTGGCGGTTCATCAGCGCCAGTTCGGCTTCACGCAGGAGGATGTGGAACTCATCCTCCGCCCGATGATGATGAAGGGCGCGGAACCCCTCGGCTCCATGGGGAACGACGCGCCGCTGGCCGTTCTCTCCGGAAAGGCGCCGCTCCTGTTCAACTACTTCAAGCAATTGTTCGCGCAGGTGACCAACCCGCCCATCGACCCCATCCGGGAGGAACTCGTCATGAGCCTGACCACGTACATAGGCAACCATCCCAACATTCTGGAGGAAACGCCGGAGCACGCCCGGCTCATCAAGATGGCGCGCCCCGTCATTACGGACGAGGAGCTCAACCGCCTCTGCAACATCCGGGAAGCCGGCTTCCCCTCCGCCAGGCTCTCCCTCCAGTTCCCGGAAGGCGGGGACGGAAAGGCTCTGCGGGAGACGCTGGACAGCCTGGCGGAATCCGCCGTGGGGCTGGTCAGGTCCGGCGTGCGCATCCTGGTGCTGACGGACCGCAACATAGGCCGCGGCTACCTTCCCGTTCCCAGCCTGCTGGCCTGCTCCGTGGTGCACCGCGCCCTGGCGGCCGCCGGACTGCGTTCCGACGTGGGCCTGATCCTGGAAACGGGGGAAGCGCGGGAAACGATGCACTTCGCCCTGTTGCTGGGTTTCGGGGCCACGGCGGTCAATCCGTACCTGGCTCTGGCGACGGTCACCTCCCTGGCCGCGCCGCAGGACTGCCCGCTGGACGTGGTGAAGGCCTCCGGTAACTACATCAACGCCATTGACAAGGGGCTGCTTAAAATCATGTCCAAGATGGGCATTTCCACCCTGCGCAGCTACCGCTCCTCCCAATTGTTCGAGGCCGTGGGGCTGAACCGGGAACTGATTGACGAATTCTTCCCCGGCACCGTCAGCCGCGTGGGCGGCATCGGGCTGGAGGAAATAGCTGCGGAATGCAACCAGCGCGCCGCGCAAAACGCCGGGAAGGAAGGCGGGCTGGATGCGGGCGGCCAGTACAAGTACAGGAAGGGCGGAGAAAACCACCTCTGGAACCCGCAGACGCTCCAGGCCTTCCGCGCCGCCGTTCGCGACAATGACGAACGGAAATACCGGGAATTTGCGGACTACAGCAACCACCAGGCGCAGCATCTCTGCACCCTGCGCGGCCTGTTTGAATTCGCTCCCGCGGACACCGTCCCGCTGGAGGAAGTGGAAAGCGCGGATTCCATCCTGCGCCGCTTCGTCTCCGGGGCCATGTCCCTGGGTTCCCTCAGCCCGGAGGCCCATGAAACCATCGCCATCGCGATGAATAAAATAGGAGCCAAAAGCAACTCCGGTGAAGGGGGCGAGGATGAAGCCCGCTACGAACCCAACGCCAGGGGCGAGGTGCGCTACAGCGCGATCAAGCAGGTGGCGAGCGGACGCTTCGGCGTGACCATCAACTATCTGCGCCACGCCTCCGAGCTCCAGATCAAGATGGCCCAGGGCGCCAAGCCCGGAGAGGGCGGCCAGCTCCCGGCGCACAAGGTGGACCCGTACATCGCCCGGCTGCGCCATTCCATGCCGAACGTCAGCCTCATCTCTCCCCCGCCGCACCATGACATCTACTCCATTGAAGACCTGGCCCAATTGATCTACGACCTGCGGAACTCCAACCCGGACGCCCGCGTCTCCGTCAAGCTCGTCTCCGAGGTGGGCATCGGCGCGGTGGCCGCCGGAGTGGTGAAGGCCCACGCGGACGTGGTTGTGGTCAGCGGCCACGACGGCGGTACGGGCGCCTCCCCGCTCACCAGCGTCAAGCACGCCGGACTGCCGTGGGAACTGGGTCTGGCGGAAACGCAGCAGACGCTTGTGCTCAACAAGCTCCGCTCCCGCGTCCGGCTCCAGGTGGACGGCCAGCTGCGCACCGGGAGGGACGTCGTCATGGCGGCCCTGCTGGGAGCGGAGGAATTCGGCTTCGGCACTGCCGTTCTGGTCGCCATCGGCTGCGCCATGCTCCGCAGGTGCCATGAAAACACGTGCCCGGTGGGCGTTGCCACGCAGGACCCGGCCCTGAGAGCCAAGTTCAGCGGCAAGCCGGAATACGTCATCAACTACCTTCGCTTCGTGGCGCAGGAAACGCGGGAAATCCTGGCTTCCTTGGGCCTCCGCTCCCTGGACGAAGCCGTCGGCAGGGCGGACCTGCTCTCCGTGAACCGCGCCATTGACTTCTACAAGGCTCAGCATCTGGACTTCTCCTCCATCCTGCATGCGGCGGAGGGGGACGGATGCAGGTTTGACCCCTCCTTTGAAAAGGAACCTCTGGACAACTACGACCGGCGCCGCCTGCTCCCGGACTTGAAGGGCCTGCTGGAAAAAGGGGAAAAGACCGAACTCTTCCGCGACGTCCGCAATGTGGACCGGACGGTGGGCACGGAGCTATCCGGAGAGCTGGTGATGAAATTCGGACTGCGCGGCCTGGCGGAGGATACGCTCACGGTGCACTTCACCGGATGCGCGGGGCAGAGCTTCGGGGCCTTTCTGGCGCCGGGCATCACCTTTGAACTCGCCGGGGAGGCGAACGACTTCGTAGGGAAGGGGCTTTCCGGGGGCAAAATCATCGTGAGGCCTCCGGAAAACATCTCCTACGCTCCGTCGGACAACGTCATTGCCGGCAACGTCATCGGCTACGGGGCCACGTCCGGCAGCATCTTCCTGCACGGGCAGGCCGGGGAGCGTTTCGCCATCCGCAACAGCGGAGCCAAGATGGTGGTGGAAGGCATAGGCGACCACGGCTGCGAATACATGACCGGGGGCCGTGTGGCGGTGCTCGGCAAGGTGGGCGTCAACTTCGCCGCGGGAATGACCGGCGGACTGGCCTACGTGTACGATGCGGACAACGACTTCGATCAGAAATGCAACCTGGGCAGCGTGGACCTGGAAACGGTCATGCCGCACTCCGCCGACGAGGCGGAACTGCTCCAGCTCATTTACGAGCACTACATGGCTACGAAAAGCCGCCGGGCCTGCGACCTGTTAAACAACTGGCCGGAGGAACGCGGCAAATTCATCAAGGTCTTCCCGGTGGAATACCGGCATGCCCTGGCCATGCATTCCTGAAAGAAGCATGCAGCAGTTTTCTGTTGTTTGGGTAAGCTGGGGGCCTCCGCGGATGCGGAGGCCCTTTTTTTATTCTTTGAAGTCTTATTGGTCTCATTGCCGGAGCGTCCGCTGACCTTTTCAAGGTAGCAGATTGGCCCTGAAAGCAGGAATGAAGTAAGTTTCTGAAATCCGATATTAAAAAATAACTTTCCATTTGGTTGACTTTGAATGATGCATCAATTATACAGAAAATATCATAAAAGGATAATGAGTGTCATATTCGGAAATTTATGCAGTGCTGTCGCTATGCTGCTGATTGTTATGGGGATGTGGACTGAGGGGGGAATTGCCTTTGTCCAAGTGCCGGAACAACTGCCGGAATGCCCGGTGCGCTTCATCCGCGGTACCCTGGTGGCGCAGGATGGAGCTATATGGGCCGTGGGGGAGAGGGAAAGCGTTTACCGCCTTCAAATCGGCGACAGGGCATACGAGAAGTCGTGGCTCAACATGGATTATTATTCCGGCTTTCCCAAAGGAAAGAATTTCACCTGCATTGCGGAGGACAGGCAGGGCCGCATCTGGGTGGGCACGGACGACAGCGGCGTGGCCGTTTTCAACGGGAGGGAGTGGAAGACGTATGACCGCGGCAATGCCCTGAACGGAGAGCATGTTTATGCGCTGGCCGTCTCTCCCGTTTCCGGAGAGGTGGCCGTTGCCACGTCCGGAGGCGTGTCCGTTTATGATCCCGGGAATGATTCATGGAAGGCGCTGGACCGGTCTACGGGACTGGTGGAAGACCAGGCGGCTTCCGCCGGCTTTGACGCCAGGGGGAATCTGTGGCTGGCCTATGCCTGCGGCGGTATCTCGTATTCACCGCGCAAGTCGGGGTACATGCAGTGGAAGAACGTGCAGGCGCCGTGGTACTGGGACAGCAAGCAGTTTGCCCGGCAGCCGTACCAGCCGTATGGGGACGGGCTGCCTTCCAATATCTGCAATGTTCTGGCCTGTACGGAAAAAGACCAGGTGCTGGTAGGCACTTGGTCCGGCCTGGCGTACAGCAACGGCATCAGCTCCTGGCACTATATGAGAGGGTGCGATTATGCCCGGAAAAACACCGGCATTTATGGCTCCTCGGGACGGAAGACGGCCGTTCCGGGTGAGGGAAATGCCAAAATGCTGTCGGAAGACTTCGTGTCTTCCATCCTCCGGCAGGGAAAGGATATTTTCATCGGCTACCGGACGCAGGGGGTGGACGTGCTGGATGCCGAAAGGATGACGGTGCGCCGGAGAATCAGGCAGGGACTGGAAAACGTTGATGTGTCTTCTCTTCTGGTACTGGGGGATGGAAGCGTATGGGCCGGCACATATGGACGTGGTTTTGTCAGTCTGAAAAAGGGTTCCCTGTCTTATCAACTGGACAGGAAGCAGCAGGACGATGAAATCGTGTTCCCGTCCCCGGCCCGGATGGAGGATTCTGCCGCAGTCCTGAGGAGGCTGGAAAAGCTGGGTGCGGGCGCGCATGCGGGGAAGAGCATTGTGTTCCGCGGGGAGGACTGGTCCACGAAGGGGGACTGGTGCGGGAGGTACGGCCTGACGCGCGCCACGCTGTGCGCCATGAATGCCCCCATGAACAATTCCGAGTTTAAAGCCAAGCAATTACCTGTCCGCATGGAAACGAGCGCTGAAGACCCTAAATGGAAACGAGTGTATCCCTGTTATTGGATTCAGGGACTGATGGGGCTCAACCGCAATCAGGGAGATGGATTGCGCTGGTGGGTACAAAGCGCCAATGTGGCAGGAAACCGCAATGTTCTCTTTGACCCCAGTGATTCCACAAGAACAGAGGCGGAATGGGACGACCACGGGGAAGTATATCCGTCCTTTGTGGACGGTCCCGGTATATGGGTAGCTGTGGAAGTGCCGGAAGGGGTTCATGAAATAGCCCTGTATTTCTATAATCCCAACGGATATCTTCAACATGAATCCAGGCGGGATTATGTGGTAGAAGCCCGGAGGCATCCTTTTTCTTCTTCCATTCAAAGCCTGTTCGACAACAAAGCGGATATTGAAATTGGGAACCGCACTAAAAAAGGGAAGACGCTTGCCGCTTCTATGGAGCAGTGGCAGTCGTTCCCGGTGGAAGCGCGCACGCGCGTTTCCAGGTTTGCGGGGTCCGGAGTTTACAAGCGCTTCATGTGCAGGAAAGGCGGCGTATACTTATTCCATGTTTGCAGGAACGGTTCCTTCAATACTATTTTAAATGGGGTATTCATCAATGCGCTTCTTCCTCTGGAAATGAGAACGCCTGATGAATTGCCTTATTATGTTGATGGATTATTTGCAGGCATTATTCCTTCCCCCGAGAGAGTTCATTTTTCTGTTGCCGGGCCGGAGGAGAAGGTTCTTCTCAATCAACTGCTCACTCTCCAGTATCAGCCACGGTATGTTACGCCCGCAGGATGTTCCTGCTTGAACAGGTACATTCTTTCCTCATTCCGTGAGGCGGTTGAAGGAAAGAAAAAGAGCAGGTGCTTGGAAGACTGGTTTCAATGGGAAGCCAGAATTTACTCTCCCGATGTACGTTCTTCTTTTGACCAGACCATGGCGGCTGCGTGGGACCAGTGTCAGATTTATTATCCGGATCTCAGATCCAGGGAATGTGTTCCGAATGCCCCGGGCACGATACCTTTTTCCGTAAATGAAGTTTATTTGATGGATAAGCTGGATATTGATTGGAGGCAATATCGAGATGATGCCGAACAACCTCCTGTGAAATCAGTTCAAGAGATGAAGAAACACCTTGAACATGAATCCCAAAAGAAAACGACAACATGAATAATAAAATGATATTGGCTGCGGGAATCAGTCTGTTGAGCATGAACGTGCTCAACGGAGAGATTACCGGGGAGCATACCATGTGGTCAGGAACTCATCTGAATTATGATGGGGTTTCCATTATTAATAAGCCGGCGCTTCCCCAAAAGGGAGTGGAAGCAAAAAAGGGTGTAAAAAATGCCTACAATATTATGCCGGGTAAAGTGACGGTGATCACAAGCCTCAATAAAAATCCTCAGGAAAAACAGGAATGGCTGTACAAAAAAATACATGAAGTACGGATATCCATGACTGGAAATATATATGTAGCGCTGATATTCGCCGATACGAAGAATGATGTCCCCTTCGCCTATGATCCCAATAAATTTGGAACATCGGGAACCCTTTATTCACAAGTCTATATCACGGCCCTGCACAAGGTGACTAAAATGGAGAATAAAAGTGATTTCGGGACCAGCGGAAAGGATGAAGACCCTACTTTTACTTTAGTTAAGAAAATATGACCGGCATTCCGGCGGTATGATGCGGAGGTTTTATTCCTTATCCGGAAAGGGATAAGACTTCAAACAAGGGTTTCCGTATGGCAGCGGCCCTTGTTTTTTAGAGTTGGATATATAGCAAACAGGGGCTGTTCCGCACCTTGCTGGCGGAACAGCCCCTGAATGGAGTCTTCTGTTAATTCAGGAAGCTCAGGCCTTCTTTCTGCGGCGCATCAGCAGGGCCGTGAGGCCCAGCAGGCTCAGGGTGGCCGTGCCGGGTTCCGGTACGGCCAGGCCGGTGAAGGTCAGGCTGCCGTTGTTGTAGGTAACGCCGTCCCAGATCAGGTTCTGGCCGTTCTGCGTAAGCGTCAGCAGGGAATCCCAGTCGATGTTGTCCGCCAGGGATGTGCCTTCGCCCACAGTGATCAGGTCGATCGTCAGGGAGGTAAGGTCAAGCGCCAGGGCGCTGTCCAGATTCAGCGTCAGGCCGCCGGTCAGGTTCAGGGTGGACGTTCCCTGCATGTCGATCAGAGCCGTGTTGAAGCTGGAGAGGTTCAGCGTGGCGTTGTTCAGCGTGGCTGAGGTAGTGCCGGAAAGCGTCAGCACCTGGCCTGTGGAAATCATGGGCGCGCCGGAGGCGTTGCCCATGATTACTGTTGAGTTGTTGATGGCGGCGTTCCCCGTCAGGCTGACGGTGAGGTCCTTGGGAGCGGAAGCGCTGCCGAGGTTCTGGATGGTGCCCGTCTGGAGCGTAATGGCGTTGGCCAGGGCCTGGCTGTTGGCGTTGAGCGTTCCTCCCTGCACCAGGACGGAACCCTGGCCAAGTGCGGTTGCGGAGTTGGTCTGGAGCGTTCCCTGCACGATGGTGGTGCCGCCGGTGTACGTGTTGTTGCCGGAGAAAACGACTACGGAGCTGTTCTTGTTCACCTTCACGCTCATCTGGTGGGAGGAGTCCTTGTCGGAAATGACGGAGGAAATGGTGAAGTTGTTGCTTCCGCTGGAACCGTTGGTGACCAGCAGTTCTCCTTCGCCGGTGATCGTTCCGCCAAGGTTGGTGGCGTTTCCGTAAAGGGAGCCGGAGATGGTCACGCCGGCTCCGGCGGCGTCAACGGTAATGTTGGCGCTGATGGGGGTATCCGCGCCATAGGCGCGGCAGTTGAGCATTTCAAATGTGGAGCCGGACTTCATCAGGATATCCGGCGTGCCGCCCAGTACGATGCCTACGCCATTCAGGCTCAGCTTGGAGTTCTGGCCGATGGTGATGGATTCAAACGTGTAGGCGGTGTCGCTGCCGGACAGGTTGACTGTGCCGGCGTCAATGATCAGGTGTGCGATGTCGGAGGCATGGTTGGCATTGATGGTGCCGGTGCCGTCCGTCACCTTGCGGACCGTCAGGGTGCTGTCTGCGTGGGTGATGGGAATGAGCGTTCCCCCTTCAAAGGTGTATTCCACGTCTCCGGCTCCCGTCAGGGTGAGGGAGGAGGCGGTGTGCGCCCAGGAGTCGTTGGCATTGTAGTTGGCCGCCGCTATGGTCAGGGCTCCGGCGAAGGTCCAGTTGGGATTGGCTGCCGTGAGGGAGGCGTTTTCTCCCAGAGTCAGGGCTCCCGTATAGCGGGAGGCGGTATCTCCCGTGATGGAAATGGAGGCGTTGTCCCCCAGAGTCAGGGCTCCGGAACCGGCCAGGCCCGTCAGGGTGCTGGTTCTGTTCATGATGACGGTGCCGGCCCCGTCCAGAGTAGCCGTTCCGGACAGGCTGGAGGATACGGTGAGCGTGGTGCCTTCTGCCGCGCGGAGGATGCCGGGGCCCGACAGGCTCAGGGTGCCGCCGGAAATGGTGAGGTTTCCGCCGGTGAGTAGGATGGCGTCCGTATGGCGCGTTTCCCCGTCCGCAATAGTCAGGGCTCCCGGGCCGTTGGTGACGTTGATGGAAGCATAGGTGCCGGCTCCGTCAGCGGAGTCCGTCCATGCGGCATCCCCCAGTTGGGAGGAAGTCCACTCGGAGGAGGAGGTGCCATCCAGCGTAGCGGAAATTTTAACGCCCTCATAGGTATTGACGATCTGGATGCCTGCAATGCAGCCGCGGGTGCCTGAACCGCTGGTGTTGCTCGGAGCGGTGATGCTCAGGTTGGGTGAAGTCTGGCCTTCCACATACAGCGTATTGGTTCCTTCCACCGCCTGTCCAAAGGTTCCCGTTGCTCCCCACGCGGCAGAGCCTGCCACGGTGGAAGTTCCGTTCCAGGTGTAGGAAACGCCGTTGACGGTCTTGGCGGAGAAATTGCCGTTGGCGGTGTCCGTATTGCAATAAATGTAGACGCCGTAGGTCAGGAAATCAACGCCGCTGACATTGATGGTGATGCCGCTGCCGTCGTCCAGGTAGCCCTTCAGCATCTGGCCGTCCCCGGTGGAGGGGGTGTCGCCTCCGCGCCAGGTATTTTTACTGGACCAGGTGACGGTCGCTCCGGTGGCGTCTCCGTTGTTATCCTTCAGGTTCTGGGCCGTGGATTGGGAAGCTCCGCTGAATTGATTCCAGTTGGAGCCGGGAACGGCTTCAAGCCCGGCGCTGGAAGAATCGGAAATGGTGCCGTTTGGTTCGTTGGTACCAAAATTGATGCTGATGCTTTCTCCGGCAGCCTGGGATTGGGAGGCGAGAGTTCCGAAGAAGGCGGCTGCCATAAGCCACGCTGTTAGTTGATAAGGCAAATGAGGTTGCATGAAATTAATACTATAGTAATTTAAATTATTCCATTCAAAATTCAGGAGAGAAAGAAACCCCTGCGATACCCGGTTCTTATCGGATTCCGAATCCGAAGTCAACAGGAAAGTTTGGTTTAAAACATGTTAGAAGAATTTGGATTTGGAAAAATTGGAGAAATAGCAATTAATGAAAAAATGAATTAAATGATAACTATCTGACAGTCTTGATATTCATGTGTTCAAGGCATTGCAACGGATTCGGAATTCGATGTTGATGAATGTCCGGAAAGAGCATTTTTGAAAGAAGAAAAAGCGGTTGGTCGCCGCTTTTGAGTTAGTCTCCTGCATTTTTTCTGTCCGGGTACAGGAAGGGCGGTGTGTCTTGGGTTTTTCTAAACCTGAATAATTTTTATAACTAACATATATTGAATGACTTATATATTTGACTGTAAACTGATTGTGTGGTTTTTTGATTGGATAAAATTGAGAATAACTTGGAAATGGGGTTGACGTCAGCAAAATACGATAATATTCTCACATAATAATCAGGAAATAATTGGTTATGTTAATTAAATTCAAACATTTCATAGGAACACTCGCATTGGTTTTCCCCCTGCTGGGGGGATGGTCCGCAGGAGAAGTCAAATCTGTCCAGATCCCGGAACAACTGCCGGAATGCCCGGTGCGCTTCATCCGCGGTACTCTGGTGGCGCAGGATGGAGCTATATGGGCCGTGGGGGAGAGGGAAAGCGTTTACCGCCTTCAAGTCGGCGACAGGGCGTACGAGAAGTCGTGGCTCAACATGGATTATTATTCCGGCTTTCCCAAAGGAAAGAATTTCACCTGCATTGCGGAGGACAGGCAGGGCCGCATCTGGGTGGGCACGGACGACAGCGGCGTGGCCGTTTTCAACGGGAGGGAGTGGAAGACGTATGACCGCGGCAATGCCCTGAACGGAGAGCATGTTTATGCGCTGGCCGTCTCTCCCGTTTCCGGGGAGGTGGCCGTTGCCACGTCCGGAGGCGTGTCCGTTTATGATCCCGGGAATGATTCATGGAAGGCGCTGGACCGGTCTACGGGACTGGTGGAAGACCAGGCGGCTTCCGCCGGCTTTGACGCCAGGGGGAATCTGTGGCTGGCCTATGCCTGCGGCGGTATCTCGTATTCACCGCGCAAGTCGGGGTACATGCAGTGGAAGAACGTGCAGGCGCCGTGGTACTGGGACAGCAAGCAGTTTGCCCGGCAGCCGTACCAGCCGTATGGGGACGGGCTGCCTTCCAATATCTGCAATGTTCTGGCCTGTACGGAAAAAGACCAGGTACTGGTAGGCACCTGGTCCGGCCTGGCGTACAGCAACGGCATCAGCTCCTGGCGTTTCTTGCGCGGCCGGGATTATGCCCAGAAGAATAGTAATCTGTATGGTTCCGCTGCGCGGAAGACGGCCGTTCCGGGTGAGGGAAATGCCAAAATGCTGTCGGAAGACTTCGTGTCTTCCATCCTCCGGCAGGGAAAGGATATTTTCATCGGCTACCGGACGCAGGGAGTGGACGTGCTGGATGCCGAAAGGATGACGGTGCGCCAGAGAATCAGGAAGGGACTGGAAAATACGGATGTCCCCTCCCTGCTGGCGCTGAAGGACGGAAGTGTCTGGGCGGCGACGTATGGGAAAGGGCTTGTCAGTCTGAAAAAGGGTTCCCTGTCTTATCAACTGGACAGGAAGCAGCAGGACGATGAGATTCCGTTCCCGTCCCCGGCCCGGATGGAAGACCCTGCCGCAGTCCTGAAGAGACTGGAAAAGCTGGGAGCGGATGCGCATGCGGGGAAGAGCATTGTGTTCCGCGGGGAGGACTGGTCCACGAAGGGGGACTGGTGCGGGAGGTACGGCCTGACGCGCGCCACGCTGTGCGCCACGAATGCCCCCATGAGCAATTCCGAGTTTAAGGCCAAGACCGTGTCGTTCCGAACCCTTTCCTCCGTTCCGGGTTATCCCGGATACCAGGGGGCCGTGTCTTCTTACTGGATCCAGGGATTGATGGGGCTCAACCGCAACAAGGGGGATGCCCTGCGCTGGTGGGTGCATAGCATCAAGGAGAATGATAACCGCAACATTCTTTTCGATCCCACGGATTCCGTGCGGACGGAGGCGGAGTGGGACGACCACGGGGAAGTGTATCCGGGCTTTGTGGACGGTCCCGACATTTGGACCGTTGTGGAAGTGCCGGAGGGCGTCCATGAAATAGCCCTGTATTTCTATAATCCCAACGGTTATCTTTCCAATGAATCCAGGCGGGATTACGTGGTGGAAGCCAGAAGGCATCCTTCCACCTCCTCCCTCGTCTTCCAGTTCAACAATGTGGGAGACCTCGCGATAGGGGAACAGAACAAATGGGGGAAAATTCTTACCGCCGCCATGGAGCAGTGGTATTCCTTCCCGGTGGAAGCGCGCACGCGCGTTTCCAGATTTGCGGGTTCCGGGGTTTATAAGAGGTTCATGTGCAGGAAGGGGGGAATCTACCTGTTCCGTGTTTGCCGCAACGGTTCCTTCAATACCATTTTAAACGGCGTATTCGTGAATGAAAAGATTCCGTGGGAAATCCGCATGCCGGAGGAACTGCCCTATTATGTGGCCGGCCAGCTCGCGGGCATTGTTCCCACTCCAGAGAGAGTGAACGGAGCCACCCTGGGGCAGAGGGAGAAGGCCGTGTGCAAGCCCCTCTATGAGCTGCAATACACGCGCAAGTACCTGACGCCTGCGGCGTGCAGCCTTCAGAACAGGTATATTCTCTCCCTGTGGTGGCAGGCCCGGGAGAACCGGGCGGAGGGCGGCTGCCTGGCGGATTGCCTCCAGTGGGAAGCCAGAGTCAGTGACGACCGGGTAAGGGCTTCCTTTGATGAAACCATGAAGCGCTCATGGGACCAGAGCCAGATTTATTACATCGGCAACCGGTCCCGGGATTTCATGCCTAATGCTCCGGGCACCGTTCCTTTCTCCCCCAGGGAACTGCGCCTCATGGCCAAGCTGCGCATCGACTGGCGGCAGTACCGGGACGATGCGAAAAATCCTCCTGAAAAAACTGTTCAGGAAATGAAGGAATTCCTCAAAAAGGAATTATTAAAACAACAACAAACCAGAAAACAACAATGAACAAAATTGCCTGTGCAATTATGGTTTCTCTCTCAGGGACCTGCTTCCTGAAAGGGGAAATAGCTCCGCCGGAAACGGAGTGGAAAGGGGCGCGCCTCATTTATGAAGGGGTCTCCATCCAGAACGAGGTGACTCTCCCTCAAAAGGGGGTCATGTACCATGATGAGGATAAATTATCCTTCAACATTACAAATGCCACCATCGAGATGACTACCAGCCTCTCCAAGAAGCCGCAATGCGGAAAGGAGTGGTGCTACAAGGGCATCAGCCACATCATTATCAAATATTGTGGTCCGATCGCCGAGCCTGATGACGGAGGGACCATCTACTTCGAGCCGACCTACAATCATCACGTTTGGTTTGATAATGACAAGTATGGACAATGGGGAATTATGTTCTCCAAAGTTTATATCATCACCCGCATCAAAAATGCGAATATCGAGGATACCAAAGACTATGGCATCAGCGGGGAGGACGGAAGCATCTTTTTCCAATACGTGGAAAAGATGATGGCTGAAATGTGAGCTGCGCCCGGTTTCCGCGGATGAAGATTATCGTCCGCTGATTCCGGTCATTCAGGCGCCGGAGGTCTGCAAGTGAGGGCCTTCGGCGCCTTTTTAATGCAACCGGAACCCGGGTTGCGCAGCTCCGGGTGAAGGCGGCAGCAATTCCGCTCTGCTTGATGGAAGGTACGGGCTTCCTGTTCGTGAAAGGCACCCTGTGCCTGGGAAACCTGATGGGATTGAAAAAGAACAATGCCTGGGAAGGATAGTCCAAGCGGCAGTATCCCGGTTGCTGAAACAAAAGCCGGAGGGCATGAAGCCCCTCCGGTTTTTGTTGCGGGTTGATTCAGCAGTTTTTAGGGCGCTTCACAGTACACCGTTCCGTAGGAGTCGCTGCCTCCGGCCCCCTTGAATCTGGCCTTGACCGTGTAGGATGCCCCTTGCCTGGCTTCCGGAACGTTCAGGATGTACTGGATATTTTTCTGATCGGTACCGCTCCTGCCCGAATGAGCGTCCCGGGCAATTTCCTTCTCACCTTCATACAGGGCCACGGATTCGATTTCAATGGCGTGTGCCCCCTTGTCGTAGAGCAGGGTCACGGTGTATTTGCCGGGAACCTTGACCAGTTTGGTGACGTCGAACGAATGCTCCTGTCCGGACAGGTCGTCAGGCGTCCATGTGCCGATCTGCGGCGTGTTGAAAAAGTCGGACTTGTCTATCCGGTTGATCACATCCCCGGCGTACTTGATGCCCATCAGGTCCATGCGCCCGCTATATTCCTTCAAGCGCTTTTTAAAATCCGGGAAATCCTTTTTCCCGGCAGGTGTCCAGCCCACTTCCGCAAAGGCGCAGGCCCGGGGGAATGCCTGGTGGTGGAGGCGCTCCGTATTGGCAATCCATTCCGTCCATACCTGCGTCCCCAGCCCCTTGACCCTGGAATGGTACTGTTCCTCCAGGCCCGGGAAAATGGGCTCGAAGCCGTATGCCTTTTGCAGGGAAATTCTGCCGTAGCTGTAATCAAGGTAAGTGGAGCTGTGGAGGGAATTGATGACCTCATGCCCGTCCTTGATGGCGTTTTTAGCCAGGTCCGTATTCCCTTTCCAGAAGTGGATGACGGCGTTCGTGTCCAGTTTGGTTCCGGCTTTGCCTCCGCCGTCCCCGTTGACGTCATGGCCGTAAATCTCATTCCAGCCCATCATGCGGCGCCCTTTTTTGGCGACGATGCCGGACATGCGGTTGGTGAAGTACATCTGGACGTCCGCATAACTCTTCATGTTGTTCTTTTTCATGAACGCCTCAATTTCCGGAACGTCCTTCCATTGCTGGGCATAGCGCACTTCATCGCCGCCGATATGGATGATCCTGCTGGGGAACAGCGCCACGACTTCATCCAGTACGTCGGACAGGAAGGCATAGGTCTTTTCCGAGGTAGGGTCAAAGGCCGTGTTGACGATGAACGTGGTGGGCACTTCCCTGGGTGATTTCAAGCTCAGGAACGGGTACGCTGCGGCAGCCGCGCTGGCGTGGCCCGGCATTTCAATTTCAGGGACGATGGTGATATTGCGCCGGGCCGCGTATTGAACGATGTCCCTGATCTGCTCCTGGGTATAAAAGCCTTCATGCGGCGTGCCGTCGGACTTGCCGCTGTTCCACGTACCGGTTTCGGATTCCCTGCGCCTGGAACCGATGGTGGTCAGACGGGGATACTTCTTGATTTCAATGCGCCATCCGACGTCGTCCGTCAGGTGCCAGTGCAGGATGTTCATTTTCAACAGGGCCATCTGGTCGATGATCTGCTTGATGGCTTTTTCACCGAAAAAGTGGCGCGCTTCATCAATCATCAGCGCACGCCAGGAGAACCGCGGGTAGTCCACCATGTTGAACGGAGCTCCGGAAATATTCCACTGGACGGCGGATTTGTCCGCCTTCCGGTCGTGGAAAATGACGGGCATCATCTGGATCAGGCTTTGCCCGGCGTAAAAAATGCCTTTGGCATGGGCGGCTGAAAGAATGATTCCCCTGGGGGAGGATTGGATGGAGTAGGCTTCCTCCCCCTTCGCGGCCAGGGCCGGGTCCTTTTTAATGATGATGCAGGCGGCATTCTCCGGCGCTTCTCCGGGCGTTTTAAGGGGGAGGGGCAGTCCGGTTCCTTCGCCGAGCATCTGCTGCAATTGCCTGGCGCGGTTCAGGAAAGCCTTGTCCTGCGTCGCGGTAATGATGGCGGACGCCGGCGTGAGCTGGGCAGGCTTCCCGTGGAACACCGTGATTTCTGCCGGTTTCGGGATAATTTGTTCTTGCGAAAATGCCGCGGGAAGGCAGGCGGACAGAACGAGCGCGGGAATAAGGAACTTCATGAATACGGTCTTGGATACAAATCCTGCTGACACAATCTTTCAATGGAGGTTTGTTTTTTGGCTCTGGAGGCTGCATATTGTTTTTTCCATGGTGTCCCATTTTCAGAAGGCATTTTATCCGGCTGCGGGCGGAGTATCGGCTTGCAGTAAAAAACGGAGCGGGAGTACAACATGGAAGGATGCCGTCCTCGTCCGGATGCGCCGCCCCAGAAAACGCCTGTCCAACCATAAATGAATATGAAAACGAACACTGCGACTCAACTATTGCTGGCGGCCTGTGCGGGTGTGCTGTCATGCCCCGGCGCCTGGGGTTCCACGACGGTTTGCCAGGATCAGTCCTACTACCTGAAGACGGCCTGCCCCCATCCCCTTTCCCTGGCCGGCCCCACGGATGACCGGGTTTATCTGCGCTTCCAGACGGGATGGGCCAGCAAGTACGAGTGCGAGGGTCTTGACCTGTGGGACGGCTCCCTGTGCATGTTCGTTCCTGAAATACAGTACAAGGAATGGGTGGGGAAGATATGGTACGGCGTTTCCACGGACCACCGGAACCATGCGGAATTAAAGTACCGGCTGGATTACATCAAGGAGCTGGGGAACTGGACGGTGATGCCCTGGTATGAGCACAGCTTTGTTTTTCCGGGGGACAAGGGCATCCCGCGCCCCGGCCTGAAGACGACCTATCATTTTTCCGACCGCTGGTTCGGCGGCACGGACCTCTACTGGCAGTATAACAACCATACGTTCCGCGGCTATTACGCCGTGTTTGCGGGGTTGCACGAGGAGATCGCGGATTGCGTGAGGGTGGATGCCGTGGTGCGTTACGGCTACAACGGGGGGTACGTGGGCCCGGTGGTGCACCACGGATCCAACGCCCTGGATTACAACCTGAGTTTTACCTTCCGCGCTACCTCGCGCCTGACCGTGGAATTGTTCACCAACTACAGCCAGGCGCTGACCGTGGTGAAGCAGAGGGACCTGGGGGATGATTTTTATTACGGCATCAACCTGAAATATACGTTCTGACGCCCGGGCCGCTCCGGTGCCGCCTGGGGGCTTCCGCGCACTTTCACGGCCTGGCGAACTGGAAGTGCATCCAGTCGTAATTCCTCTCGCGTCCCAGGGAAAAGGCCCCCTCCTTTTCTACGATGGACCAGAAGGCATCGTATTCCGGTCCGGAAAAGACGGCTTCCGGCGCGCTCATGTACAGGGTATTGCGTTCGGGGTCCATGTCTATCGCAATGCCCCACGCGTGCAGGGACGGGCGGGAGCCTCCGCGGATGGGGCGGTTGTTGAAGCAGCCTCCGTAAACGTCCAGCCGCAGTTCGCGGATGCGCTCCATGCCGTAATGTTCCAGCGTGCGCTGGAAAATCCTGGTGAGCGGCACGGCGATGAAACGGTGGCAGGTAATGGACGCAAGCTCCGTGTCTGGGGACCAGGACGGCCTCAGCGGATAGGGCAGCGGAACCGTAACCAGGGAGGCCGGGTCCCCCGGCTGTCCGAAGATGGAATGGCCGGAAAGCACTTCCCGTTCCGTGGGCCAGACGGAGGCGGGATGTTTGAGGCCGTACAGCTGGCTGCCTGAAATGACGCAGGCAATCAGCAGAAGCGCCTGCTTCCGGAGGCGCGGGGATAGCCGTGGCGGAGGTTGCGGCGTGCGGTCAGGCATGGGAAAAGGGGTTGGGGTTCTTCCGGTGTAGCAGGTTTCCGGCGCGGTGCAAGACCTTTGCCGGGCAGGCGCCTTCTCCGGAGGGAGCGGCCTTCCGCGTCTTGCGGCCCTTCACGGATGAAGCACTGCAGGTATTTTCTGCGGCATCGAACATCCGGAGGCGTTTTTTTGTCACAATGGAATAATATTGCCGCTTTGCCCATGAATTCTCCATCCCCCCAGCCCCAGCCGCCGCCGGATTCCGTCTGGTACGGGTGGATTTTAAGGCTGTTCCATCATTGGAAGGTGGGGGAAAGGCAGGTCACTTACGTGTGGGCCGTGATCGTGGGGGTGGTGGGCGCCAGCATGTCCCTGTTTTTTGAGTGGACGGTGGAAGTGATTCAATGGCTGCTCACGGGCATCTGGTCGGATTCCCGCGTAGGCACCTTTTCCCAGGTGGAGCCTGAGTGGCGCATGTTTATTCCGGTGGTGGGCGGCCTGGCGGCCGGCTGCATCCTGCTGTTCCTGAAAAAAAGGATGCCGGGACAGGCCACGGAATACATGGAGGCCATGTCCATCGGAAACGGGCTGATCAAATTCCGGGCGTCCGCCCTGAAGGTGTTTTCCGCGGCATGGAGCATTGCTTCCGGAGCGGCCATCGGCAAGGAAGGGCCTATCATCCAGTCCTCCGCCCTGATCGCGTCCGCGGTGGGGCAGCGGCTGCACGTGTCCATTCCGCGGCTCCGGCTGCTGGTCGGCTGCGGGGCGGCGGCCGGGTTCACCACGGCGTTCCATGCCCCCTTTGCCGGGTGCCTGTTCGTGAGTGAAATCATCATCGGCACCGTGAGCATGGATATTCTGGCGCCTCTGCTGATTGCCTCCTGCACCGGGTTCGCCATGCTGCACCTGCTGGGGGATCCCGCCCCGCTGTACAGTTCCCCGTTTGAAAGCTTTACCGTCTTTTCCCAGTCCCTGTGGTGCATTGCGCTGGGAGTGGCGGCCGCCGTGGCGGCCAGGGGATGGGTCAGCCTGCTGGATGTAGCTACCAGGTATTTGAACGGCCGCCAGTCCCTCCTGCCGCTGCGCCTGATGGCCGCCGGACTGGTTGTGGGGGTGCTGGCGGTTTTTTATCCGGAGGTGGTGGGCAACGGGCAGGCCCTGATTACCGGGCTGGTGGATGAAGATTACAGCACGCAGCAGGCGTTTATCCTGCTTCTGGTGAAGGTGTCCGCCGTGGCGATCGTGTTCGGCTGCGGTACGGTGGGCGGAGCCATGACGCCCACGCTGTATGTGGGAAGCATGGTCGGGTTTATTTTCAGTACGGTCCTGACGTCTCTGGGCATGGAGGGCAACCATACGGTGGCGTATGCGATGGTGGGGATGGCGGCCTTTTTTGCCGTGGCGGCCCAGGCTCCCCTGACCGCGCTGGTGATGGTGGTGGAGTTCTCCATGAGCGGGGAAATGATTTACCCGCTCCTGATCGGCGTGGTGAGCGCTTATGGAACGGGGCGGCTGATTCGCGCGCGGTCCATGTATGCCGCCAGCCTGTCCGGAAGTCCGGAATCCGTGGTCAACCTGCCCATGGCGCAGGTCCATGTGCATGACCTGGCTCGCCATGTGGTGCCCCAGGTGGCGCCGGACGCTTCCCTGGACGACGTTTCCTCCCTGATGCTGCGGAATCCCGGAGACCTGATTTTTGTGGTGAAAAAGGACGGGACTTATGAGGGTGCCATTTATCCGGATGACTTTCTGGCTGTCCGCCGGCAGATGGAGGAGAAGGGGAAGAGCCCTCCTCCCACCGCCGAGGAGCTGATCCGCGCGGGCGCTCCCGTGCTGGATGCCGGCACCCATCTGACGGATGCCCTGAAATTGTTTGAACAGACCCATCTGCCCGCCTTTCCCGTGGTCTGGAAAAATACCGGGCGGCTGGATGGCGTCCTGTACCGCAACGCGCTGTTCCAGGTCATCACGGAAATGATGAAAAGGGAGTCCGGCGGAGATGTGGGCATGTGAAACGGGAGGAAAGAGGCGCCATGCATTACAATTTTGTAAACTTCTTTTCTCCTTCGTTCATAACATCATCAAAGTTAAGTACTAGAACGTTACCTTCATTTCCCGCGGCAGCTTTTTCCCCGGCTGCATGACGGTGGAAGAAAAAGTAGTTGGTCTGCCAGGACCGTACGGTTAATATTCGCCCAGCCCCGGACTTCATGAATGAAATAAACAAGTCACCGGATTTGGAAATGGTCGTGCTACAGGAAATCAGCTCCGCCATTGTCAATGAACGCAACGGCACGGCGCTGCTCCGGCATATTCTGGACGTGCTCTACCGCCGCATGAAGATGCTGCGCGGCACCTTCACCATCCGCCGCGGGAATGATCTGATGATAGAAGCGTCCCACGGCCTGGACGAGCAGGAGATGAAGCGCGGCCATTACCATGTGGGGGAGGGCATTACGGGCCATGTGGCGGAAACGGGGAGGCCCCATGTGATTGAGGACATTTCCCGGGATTCCAGGTTCCTGAACCGTACCCGTACCCGCAAGAGCGGGGAAAAGGTGGCGTTCATCTGCGTGCCCATCATTCATTTGCAGCAGGTGATCGGCACCTTGAGCATTGACCGCCCCGTGGACAGGGAAACGGACCTGGAACGGGACCAGAAGCTGCTGGAGATTGTGGGCAACATCGTGGGGGACGCGCTGGCGGCCAGCCTGCAGGCGCATGAGGAACGGGCGGCCCTGATGGCGGAGAACGAGAAACTGCGCCAGCTTTTAACAACCAATCCGGGCGAACTGATCGGCAACTGCCGCCCCATGCTCCAGGTGTATGAACAGATACGCCAGGTAGCCCCCAGCGACGCCACGGTGCTGATCCGGGGCAGTTCCGGAACGGGGAAGGAGCTGGTAGCGCGCGCCGTAGTGAACCTGAGCGGCAGGAAGGACAAGCCGCTGGTGACGCTGAACTGTGCGGCCATGCCGGAAAACCTGCTGGAAAGCGAGTTGTTCGGCCATGAAAAAGGCTCCTTCACCGGAGCCACCAGCCGCCGCATCGGCCGGGCGGAGGCGGCGGACGGAGGTACCCTGTTTCTGGATGAAATCGGGGATTTGAGCCTCCAGATGCAGGTGAAGCTGCTGCGCTTTCTTCAGGAAAAGACTTTTTCCCGCGTGGGGAGCAACAGGGAGCTTCATTCCGACGTGCGCTTCATTGCCGCCACCAGCCGCAATCTGGAGGAATTGATGGCGGAAAACAAATTCCGGGAGGACTTGTACTACCGGCTGAACATTTTCCCCATCGTCATGCCGGACCTCTCCAAGCGCAAGGGGGACATCATGCTGCTGGCGGAACACTTTCTTTCCAAGTTCAACCTGAAATACGGGAAAGATATCAAGCGGCTGTCCACGCCAGCCATCAACATGCTCATGGCCTACCACTGGCCCGGCAACGTGCGGGAGCTGGAAAACTGCATGGAGCGTGCAGTCATCACGGCGCAGGACGACTGCATTTACGGTTACAACCTGCCCGCCTCCCTCCAAATGCCCAGCCATGACGCTCCGTCTTCCCGTAACGGAGAGGATCATGCAGACTTGCCGACGATGGTGGATTCCTTTGAACGGGAATTGATTGTGGCCGCGCTGAAACGCTCTCCGGGCAACATGTCCGCAGCGGCGCGGGAACTGGGCATTTCCCCACGGGTGCTCCATTATAAAATGCACAGGCTGGGCCTGCAAAAATCATGAAAGGCCTTCGTCAGCTTCTGTCCGCCGTTTCCCGGTCCTTTTATTTGAGCATGCGCTTCCTGCCCCGGGAGATGCGCCCCGGCGTGGCCGTGGGCTATCTGCTGGCGCGCGCTACGGATACGGTGGCGGATACCGTGGACATGGATTGCCGGGAACGCCTGGCGCTGCTGAGGATGATGGGCGCGACGGTAGCCGGGGACGCCTCCCGGGAGGCCGCCGCCTCCTGTTTTGGCCGTCTGGGCATTCTTTCCACCGTCCAGACGCACCGGGGGGAGGCGGAGCTGCTGGCCCGTTTCCCCGAATGCCTGGCGCTGCTGGAAGCCCTTTCCCCCCGTGAGCAGATGCTCGTGAGGCAGGTGCTGTCCACCATTGTGGAGGGGCAGGCGTGGGATTTGGAATATTTTGAAGCCCGTTCCTCGGTTTCATGTCCCGAACAACTGGAGCATTATACCTACATGGTGGCCGGCTGCGTGGGAGAATTCTGGACCAGGCTGGGCCTGCTGGCGCTGGGGTCAGGCTTCAGCACGCAGCCGGAGGACCAGCTTTTACGCTGGGGCAGGCACTACGGCATGGGGCTGCAATTGGTGAACATTCTGCGCGACCGGGAGGAGGACCTCTCCCGTGGAAGAAGCTATTTGCCTACTCCCGATGTTCAGCCGTGGCTGGACCGGGCGGAACGCTGGCTGAAGGAAGGCGTGTTTTATGCGGAATCCCTCCGGAACGGGCGGCTGCGTTTTTCCACCGTGCTGCCCGCATGGCTGGGGCTGGATACGCTGGAACTGCTCCAACGGCAGGAACAGCCGGGGACAGGAAAGGTAAAAATCACGCGCGGGAACGTTTATTCCCGCATGTGGAAGGCCTTTCTCTTTTCCTGGAAGGAAGCCCTGTAGCCTACGCGGCGGTTTTGCCGGGTTCCGGAGCGGGCGGAGTGACAGGGGAGGCTGCCGGGGCCGGATTTTCCGCCGGGGCATCCGCCTTCTTCTGGTCGTTCGCGGGTGTTTCCGCAGGATTGCCGCTCCCTTGTTTGGGCGCGGGGGGAGCGGGCGGCGGCTTGGGCGCCAGCAGGTCCTCCCACTGGTGGAGCTTGAAATCCTTTCCCATGCCGCCGATGTCATGGAGCAGCTCCTGGCATTTGGCTGTAAGCTTCTCGTAGTCGGGCGGTCCGGCTTCCGGATCCGCGGAACCGGGGAAGATCAGGTAGCTGACTACCAGGTCGGAAACGGGGCGGCTGTAAGGCCCCGCCTTGGGGTTGATTTCACGGCTCAGGCGCAGGGAGCCTTCCCCCGTCTTGTAGCGCGGTCCGGCGTCTCCCACCAGGGCCGGGTACAACTTGTCCCCCACGATGACGACGGCGTAATCCCCGAACTGCGGGGAAAAGGGAGAGGATTGGTTGACCACTCCCAGCGGGACCACGATGAACGGATCGTATTCCGAGATCAGGAAACTGTACCGCTTCAATTCTTCAATGACCCGTTCCGCGTGGTCTATCTTGCGGCGCAGGGCCGGTTTTTCCGCGGCGGAGGCTTTTTCCAGCGTCTTCTTGTAGGAAGCCAGCCTCTGCTGCCAGGGCTTGAGGAGGGGATTGGGCTTGTCCGTGCGCTTCTTCCAGCGGTAGGAAGTGCTGGGCTGGTAGAAGGAGCTTTTCAGGATTTTATCCGGCATGGTGGACAGGCGGTCCCCGTCCGAACCGTCGGAAACAACATCCATTTCACTCTGTAGCCAGAGGAGTTTTCTGCCCGTATCCGGATAGGTGGTTTCCAGAATCGTCTCCGTATCGTAGTAATTATGGCGGTCCAGGAGCTTGAGCAGGGAGGCCAGGTTCTTGCGGATTTCCGTCTGCTTGCGGACGTAAATCTGCCCGTAATAGGGGGAGACCCGCGCATGCTTGAACAGGGTGGACAGGCCGGGAAGCATGGTTCCCAGCTTGGGGTTGATGTTCAGGATGTCCTCCTTCTTTGTCAGGGCCTTGGGCTGCTTGACGTTCAGGGTGAGGGTCATCTGGTAATTGCTTTTAGTCTCCCTGTCCCTGGAAGCCAGGGTGCCGGGCTGGAAATTGACCTGCGTTTTCAGGTTCAGGCCGCGTGCCAGTTCGTAGATATTCGTCATGGCTCCCTCCGCGGGCTTCGTGGGGAGGACGGGCGGGAAGGGGGGATACTGCACCGGAGGGAGGGCAATCGTGCGCTCCGGCGTCCAAGGCGTGGTCAGCCGTGAATCTTCAGGTTCCTTTCCGGAAACGGATGGAGTAAGGGGGGGCGCAGGCTCTTCCTGTCCGGGCTGTTCCGCAGGGATGGATTCATGCGGCGGATAGGCCCCGGAATCCGGGGGCGCCTGTTCGGGTTCCCCTTTCAGGGCCCGGATAATCTGGGCCGGATACGGTGTGAACAGGGATGCCGCCATGGCTGCCAGGCAGATGCAGACTGCAAGCTTGAACCAGGTGAGGCGGGGTGTTCCGCGGCGGTGTGCTTTCATGATGCTGAAGAAGGTGAATCGTTGGGGGCAGGCTGGACTTTCCGCGGGCGCCTGCCCATGAAAAAGCGGATCAGCCCCAGCGGGGCAATGCTCAACAGCAGGGCCGCCAGCCGTATCTTCATGCCGGGGAAGACACGTGCGCGCCCGCGGGACAGGGCGCGGAGGCTGTCTTTCACGACGGTTTCAACGGACGTGTCAAAGGCGTTGCGGCCCGGCATCATGTTTCCGGTAAAGCCGGGGCGCCGGGCCGCTTTTCCGAAGCCCGTGGAAACCGGGCCGGGGCAGACGGCCAGCACGCGGATGCCGTGTTCGCGCAGTTCCAGCCGCAGCGCTTCCGACAGGCTGGAAACATAAGCCTTGGTGGCCGCATAAACGGCAAAATCCGGAATGGGCAGGAGGGCTCCCAGGGAGCTGAGGTTGATGATGTCCCCGCCGTTCCGTTTCATGGAGGGGATCAGCGCATGGCACAGGCGGGTGAGGCTTTCCACGTTCAGGCGCAGCAGGGCGCGGATTTTTTCCCAGCGGCCGTCCGCGAATTCTCCGTAATCCCCGGCTCCCGCATTGTTGATCAGCAGGGTTCTGCCCGGAGGAAGGCTGTCCAGATGTGAAACGAGCGTGTCCAGGGAAGCTTCATCCGCCAGGTCGCAGGGAAAGACGGAGGCGCGCAGGCCGGGGTGGCGTTTTTCCAGCGCGGCGGCAAGCTGGCGCAGGACGTCCCCGTTCCGGGCAATCAGCACCAGTTCCGCCGCATGAGGGGCCAGCGTTCCGGCAAAGGCTTCCCCGAATCCGGACGATGCGCCCGTGATGATAATCCTGTCGTACTGGAGGCGTGGGGTTTGCATGGCGGGTGGGAGCGGTTCGTATCATGGTCAATCCGGTGGGGAACCGCAATGAAAAAGGGGGCTGGAGAACGCAAAAAAGGCGCACCTCCTTTCTTTCCAAAGAGAAAAGAGGGCTGCGCCAACCATGGCGCTTCCCCACCCGGCGAAAGCCTGCCTGCGCTCTCCCGGGAATGAGGGACTCCCGGCCCTCATAGCCATGTCCGGTTAGTAAAAGAGAAAAATGAGCCTAGGTTCCTCTTCGAAAAGCTTTTCAGTACGAAGGCCGGAAAGCCTCCTCCGCTCCGGGGGGAAGGCTTTGTGAGCGGACCGGCTTTCATGGGAACATGGAACCGGTGGTTTTCATCTCCCTCCTTCGGGCAGACGGGGACTCCATGCACCCCAACAAAAAACCGCCTGCCGGGTGAACGGGAGGCGGTTTGATGAAAAAGAAGATTTATTCTTAGGCCTGGGGGGCTTCTTCCTGCACCTGCACCACGCGGAAAGGCACGCGGGAGGCCAGTTCGCCATCAACCGTCAGGTCGATGGAGTAGTTGCCGGGCTTTTCAAAGCGCAGGCCCTGGAAGTTCATAATCAGGTTGCGGGTGAAGAAGGAGGCGCCTTCCGGGAAAGCGGGCACCGGGAAGTTGATCTTGATGGGCATGCGTTCCTTGTCCAGCGGCGTGCCGTCGGCGTCAACGATGCTCAGGCCCAGTTCGTGGGTGCCTTCGTCTTCAGGAGTGAGGCAGATGCGCAGGGCAACGGCGCAGACGGGGTGCACGACGGGGAACTGACGGGCGACCAGGGAGTCAAAACCGCCCTGGATGCAAAGCTTGCCCTGGTAGTCGGCGGCGAAGTCACAAAGAGTAGAAACTAAAATATCCATGTTGTGATAATGTTGATGTATTTGGCTCGCTTTCGCATGGAAAGCATGAACATTGGACAGAACTATACTTCCTCCAGACCTATTGCAAGATAAAGCTGTAGAAAATATTGTCATTTCTCCGTGAAATTCCGGTTGCGCTTGAGGTAGGCCGGGAATCCCTGTACTACTGGTTCCGGCAACGCGTTCCCTGGCATGATCCGATGGTTTTTTGACATACCCTCCAAGCTGATTCACTGGAGGCTGAATCTGGTCAGGACGCTGGGCGCCTACGTGCCGTGGCTGCGCCGGGACGACGGTTCCATGAAAGTGCATGCCGGCACGCTGGTGGACCTGTTTGCCACCATTCTGAGCGGGCGCCGCCACTTGAGCGCGCGCGACGCGGATGCCGCGCTGGACATTCTGCGCTACACCTTCCCGGAAGTGGAGCACCGCTGGCTTTCCAACCGTTTCGAGCGTTCCATGCGGGCCAATCTGACGGTGGCGGATGTGCTGGCTTCCGCCGCCTCCGGCAGGGACGAGACGGAGCGCATGGCGATTGCGCTGGAAGTGCTTTCCCTGCTCATCAACACGGGAGACCCCCGCATGACCGGGGAGCTGTTTGACCAGGTGACGTACGGCCTGGAACTGCCGGGTACGGCAAACCACTTGAGGCAGCTTCTGATGACGCCGGACGTGGAGGCCCAGGAGCCGGCGTACAGCGTCGGTTTTTCCTCCGGCATTGGTGCGGAGGTATCCCTGCCGGAACAGGACAAGGGCATTTCCTTCCGCCTGATCCGGTGTTCGCGCTTGGTGCTGGTGGTGAATGACGGCTCCAGGCCTATTGTGGTGCGCGGCCGCCACCTGCCGCCCGGCGGGGTAATGCCGCTGACCAACGGGCAGGTGGTGCTGCTGCCGTCAGGTCCGCTAAGCTTTGAAGACTTCGCGTTCTTCCTGGATTGCAAGCGTTCCGGCAAGCAGGAAGTATGCTATATTTCCCTGGACAACGGCGCCCTGCAAATCAGCCGGGTGCGTTCACGGGCCAGCGAGGTGCGCGTGAACATGGGGCTGGCGTGCAGGGTGGAGGTTCTGAGGCCGGAAGTGGAATTCGTGGTGGACGGGCGGCGCCTGTACCCCGGTGAGAACGTGCGCATGGCCTACTATTCCTCCTTCACGCTGGACGGGGAGGGGCCTTTTTCCATGGGGGAGGTGCAGAACTCCATGTCGGACATCGGACGCCGCTTCCGCCTGGACCCCGGGACCCGCAAGCTGCGCGTAACCAACCTGCCGGAAAAGGCGCGCAAGGGGGACATGCTGCTGACGCCGGGTCTGGCCGCCGGAGTGGTGCTGGAGGTTTCCTTTTCCAGCGCCACCAATTCCGGCTGGCTGGAAGTGGTGGAGGCTTCCATGCCCCTGCTGCTCAATGGCAGGCCCGTGCGGGGAAGGGTTTCCCTGCGCGACGGGGACGTGGTGCACCTGAACGCCTATCACGCCTTGCGCTGCCGTTTTTCCGCCGGGGTGCTGGATGAAGAATACCACGCCATCAGAACCCTCAGCGTGGAGGGCGTGACCAAGGAATTCATGCGTTCCGGCCGTGTGCTGGACAACATTGACCTGACCGTGAAGCGCGGAGAGATGGTCTGCATCCTGGGCCCCAGCGGATCCGGAAAAAGCACGCTGCTCTCCATGCTGGCCGGGCAGCTTCCGCCCACGCGCGGCTGCATCCGTTACAACAACCAGCTTCTGTACAGCGCTCCGGACCTGATCCGGCCCTACATCGCCTTCATTCCGCGGGAGGACATTCTGGATGCGGCCATGAGCGTTTCCGAGCACATCGCCCAGGCCACCATCATCCGCCGTCCGCGCCTGACCCGGTCGGAGCGCGTCAGGCGGGTGAACGCCATTCTGAAATTCCTGGGACTGACGCACATCGCCTCCCGCCGCGTGGGAGAGATGAATGCGCGCACCATTTCCGACGGAGAGCGCACGCGCCTGAACCTGGGGCTTGACCTGGCGGGCATTGCGGACGTCTTCCTGCTGGACGAGCCCATCAGCGGCCTTTCCACCTCCGACGCCAAGCTGGTCATGCAGACCATGCTGAACATGAGCCGTGACAAGATGGTGATCGCCACCATGCACCGGCCCAGCACGGCCATCCTGAACCAGTTCCAGAAGGTGCTGGTGCTGGACCACGGCGGCCAGATGGCCTACTGGGGGGACGTGCCGGGCATGATGCGCTATTTCCGGAAGGCGGCCGTGGATATGGCCATTGACGTTTCCGAGGAGGCGCGGACGGCCGGCGGCGCGGACTACGTGTTTGAAGTGCTGGAAGCCCCCCTTTCCTGGCATGACCGCCGCAGGCGGCAGCACCCCCGGCTGTGGCAGGAGCGCTTTGAAGGCTACCGGTTCCGCAACGTAATGGGGCACCACCATGAAGGAGGGGCGCCCAGAACGTTGTATGAAGGCACGCTGGAATTCCCGCCTGCCCCCCGGCGCAGCGTGATGCAGCTCTGGCGGCTTTTCCGCATCTGGGCCGTGCGCACCTTCCTGGGCCGCGTGCGGAGCCGCATGGGGCTGTACACCATGCTGCTGGAAGGGCCGGTGCTGGCCCTGCTGATTTCCCTGACCCTGCGCGCCTCTTCCAGCCCGGAATACACGTTTGCCACCGCCCTTCACATACCTTCCTATTTGTTCCTGGCGACCATCGTGGCCATGTTCTTCGGCCTGACCGGGGCGGCCAGCGAAGTGCTCAAGGACCGCGCCCTGCTCAAGCGGGAGAGCAACGCCAAGGTGTTCGTGACCGGTTACGTGCTCGCCAAGGCGCTGGTGCTGACGGGGCTTTCCGCCGTGCAGTCCGCCCTCTTCCTGTGGGTGGGGAACGCCATCCTGGAAATCCATGAAATGTTCCTGATCTACCTGGGGACGATGACCCTGACGGCCTTCATCGGCGTGAGCCTGTCCCTGCTGGTCTCCGTCTTTGCCAAAACGGAGCGCGCGGCTCTCAATATGGTGCCCCTGCTGCTGATTCCCCAGATACTGATGGCCGGGGCCATTGTCCACTTTGATGAAATGAACCAGTTCATCCCGTGGTCCGCCCACCGCACGGATGAACACGGGCGCCTCAAGCCGGGCCGCGTGCCGCTGGTGGCGGAATTCTGCCCCCTGCGCTACTCCTTTGAAACGATGGTGGTGGACCAAGCCTCCAAAAACGTATGGGAAAGGGAGCGTGAAACCATTCAGGAGAAAGTGGACGAGCTCAAGGAGCAGCCCCAATTGGACAACAGAGAATTTGAGGAATTCAAGCTGCTCAAGATGGCGCTCCTGCACATAGCCGCCATCGGGGCGGACGATCCGGAACAGGCCAAGGCCGCGGTCCGGCGGGTACGTAGGGCGGCGGTCAACGGCTATGAGAAAAACTACAGGCAGGTGATTGCGGAACTGGAACAGCAGGGGAAGGGCAAGCCCTCCGTTAAATCCTTTTACGTCAATGACCGCATTGTAATGCTGGATGAATCCGCGGAAATCCAGCGCGTCAGCCGTGATACGCTGGACCGCCCGGAAATTTTCCTGGCGCGCCGCCAGCCCCTGCCGTGGGGCAACACGGGGAAGGCTCCGGACGATCCCGGCTACAGCGCGGACGAAGGAACGGTGCCTACCCCCTGGAAGGACTCCCTGCTGCTGTTCCTGATGGGGGCGGCCCCCCTCTTCATCACGGGGCGCGTGCTCAAGCGGCGTCTGGAAAAGGTCAGGTAGGTTGATCATAAGATGATGCTGCTTATGCATGAACGCTGCTGGAAGATGCGGAGAGGGGTTTCCGTATTTCGCGTGTTTTGATGTGCTGGGGAAGATAAACCAGGCCGTCCGTTCTTTTCCCCGAGGGCTTTGAGTCCGCGGAACAGCATGAAGATGCAGATCAATGCAGTTATTTTGTTGACGTTCTCCCAAGAATCACTATCTTGAAAAAAACTCATTTTCCATTATGTTTGCCCGTGTATTTAACAAGTATTCTCTCTCCTTTTTGTCTCTGGCGGCAGTGTCTGCCGGGCTCCTGTCCTGCGGAGGCAGCGGCGATAGTGGAGAAGGAACCTGTCTTCCCTCAGGCAGCAGGCTGAATATGGTAGTGCCGATTACGGATCAGGTGAACCCGGATAACGCCTCCTCTCTCATCATCCAGCTGGATGGCAATGATACCGACCTTCCTCTGGCGAAGATTCAGGGAGCCGCTGCCGGTACTTCTATTCCCGCCACGACTCACATGGTGTACAGAAGAACGACTGCGGAAAAAGCTTCTCTGGTGGGCAACTTCGTGATTGCTCAGGGCCAGGTCACTTTGCCTGGTCCGATTGTGGTGATTTTCTACGGCTCCGTTCAGGTGAACATGGACATCACATTCAATACCTCTTCAAAGTATGAAACGGCCGAGGGTACGTGTACGGGCAACGTTTCGTTCGTGAGCGGCATTCAGGACGGAGAAGGAGCTATTGTTGCCGGGAACCCCTGGGCGGGAACGGATGGCACGGTGTTCTATTATCCTACCGGTAATTGAGTGGCCCATGAGTCACAGTTTTTATATTCAAAGTGCGGTCGTTCGTGAAGGATGGCCGCGCTTTTTTTTGCAGGAAATATGTTGAAAAATTGGGGAAAATTATGCCTGGTGACATTTTCATGCATGCTGGCGTCTTTTTTGCCGCATGGCTTCGGAACGGAGACTGTTCCGAACGTTCAAGAAGAAGTTCCGGAAACAGCCAGGGACTGCTACATCAATGTATTCAGGGCCAAGGTCGTCCCTGAGAGGATACGTTCTTTTAGCATGCCGGCGGACGGCATCGTCAGCAACTGGATTCCGGCGGACGGCCGCGTTCGGCGGGATACCATCATTGCTACGGTCAATGAGGATGAAATTGAGATGGAGCGGAGGGAGCTGGAGGTCAAGATTTTAAAAGACCGTATCGCCAAGGAGGAGGAACTGTCCGAATTGGAGAAACAATTGGAAGAAATGAAATTTTATTCTTCCCTGTCCAGGGAGGAAAGGCAGTATGCCAGCAAACAGCCGGAAGGCGGCCAACGGGCGGAAAAATCCTTGAAGGACAAGATTGAACTGACCAAAAAGGAATTAGCCATGGTGGGGGACAAGGCCAGATTGGACTTCAGCAAGAAAGAGGAAAAATACATCCTTAAAATGCCCTTTGACGGCAAGCTGCAGTACCAGTTTTCCTTCCCGCGGGACAACAGCGTATCCCTGTATCTGGATGCGGCGGCAGCCATTGCTACCGTTTGTGATGATTCCGCCTATTATATTACCATTTCCATAGCGGATCCTGATTTGACCAGGCTGCCGCCGGAATCATTATATCTGGCTGTTCCCATGAGTGACGGTTCCATGCTGCGGGGGAACTTTGCTTTCAAGCGTGTAGAGAAAAACACTTCCAGCGGGGGGGATTTACTGGCTTATTTTTTCCGCCTGTCTCCAAAGGATCATGACCGGGCTCACGCCATGCTGGGTTCCAATTGCACGGCCAGGCTCTATTATTCTCCTTCCGGAGAGGTGATTCGTCTCAATAAGGTTTTGCTGGCCTCCAGTCCGGAAGGAAGGAAATGTTCCTCCTGGCAGGAACTGCTTGAAAAAACGCATCCGGATATGGAGCTGATCGTAAATGGAGAAACGGAATTGATTGTACGGAAAAAATGAAATTGGCATGTGAATCCGTTTATTTCAGCTACTCAGGAAAGCAATGGATTTTTGAAAACTACAGTAGGCTTTTTTCATCTGGAATCACTATTTTAAAAGGGTATTCCGGATGCGGAAAAACCACGCTGCTGAAACTTTTGGCCGGTTATCTGAAACCCCAGCGCGGAAAGGTTCTTGCTCCCGGCCGGCGTTCTCTCACTGATGCTCTTTATCGCAGGAAGGAAGTAAGTTACATGTTTCAGGGGATCAATCTGCTGCCTCTGGCTACGGTGGAGAGGAATCTTCAATTGTGTGCGGAGATGGCCATGCTGCCTAAAAAACAGTGGACACAAAGAGTGGACGACCTCGTGGAGCGTTTGGGATTGGAATCCCTGCGTCACAAGAAGGCGGGCAGCCTGTCCGGCGGACAGGCCCAGCGTGCGGCTCTGGCCCGTACGCTGATGAAGGATTCAGATATTCTGCTGCTGGACGAACCTACTTCCGGTCTGGATGACAGCAATACGGAGATCATCAAGAAATTGATCAGGGAATACCCGTCCGATAAGATATGCATTTTAAGCACGCATGATTCCCGGCTCTTTGACCTGACTCATGAAATCATTGATTTTAATCAGCCTGTATCTCTTTAAGGATACTCTGCACCGGTGGAGGGAAAGGCCCGCCAGCCCGCTTTCCCGGGTATTGGTAGCGTTTTTCCTCTCCCTGTGCGCCCTTTCGTTTCTTGCGAATTATGTTCTCTCTGCAAAGATGCTGCATGATGAGATCAAAAGAAACGGGGCTGATCTGATTGTAGTCCTTGATACCGTGCGCGACGGTGAACCTTCCAAAAGGAATTTGCTTCAGCATGAATTGCCTTCCTTGTATGGCTGCGACGTCCTGGCGTTAAAAGATGCTCCCGCGGGATTCGCCCGTGTGGGAAAGGCGGTTTTCCCCATTCTGGAATACAATATGGAGTCCTGCTTTTATCTTGCTGATCTGGGGCTGGAGGAAGTGCCTGTCGTCCTTTTGTTTCACCCGGACAGGAGTTCCCTGCATCCGGGACCGTGCAGAGTTGTCATCGGGGATTTTGACTTTTCATTGAATGCATCCCCGTTGCCGGAGAACCACCTTTTAGGGAAATTATATCCTTCAGGAGTGGTGCTGGCTCCGGAAGGAGCTTTCAATACCGGGCAGGAGGCCCCTATAAGCAATGACCGGTATGTGATCAGGGTTCATGAGATGACGGCGGACAATATCCAGAATATTGAGGAAACGCTTAATAATATGGTGCGCTATGACGGGAGCATGACGATGGTTCAGACTCATGTGAGCATGTTGAAGAGGTTGGAAGTGCTGATGAGCAACCAGATGGAATGCCGGACCGGTTTTTCTATCGGTATTGCGGTTATTGTAGGCATTCTTCTGATTGCCCTGGCGTCTATGGAATTCCGGCAGAACGAGTATGTCTATACATTGATGAAAAGTTTTGGGGTGCGTCCGGCTCTGCTGGTGCTGACATTTATTGTGGAGAACATATTCCTGATAGGAATTTCTTATGCCGGAGCTGTATGGGCCTTTATGAAGACTCAAAAGATTGTCCTGGGAGAATTTTTCAAGCTGGGCGATGCGGTGTTGACGTATGCGGACATACGGCAGGATTTGTGGCTTTTGGGAGTTTCACTTTTGATCTGTGTGTTGCTTTCTTCCGTGCCGGTTGCCTTCTCTGCCTATCGCCCTATTGGGAAAGTGTTGAAGTAAGCAGTGCGCATGCCCCATGCCGGGGGGTAAATAATTGTTCCTCCTTCGTTTGAAAATGCGGTTTTTTGATACAAAAAGGCCTGCGGAGGAAGTCCGCAGGCCTTTAAAAGTCAGAGAATGAATTCTGGTTATTTATTGAATTTCGTCAGAGTACCGGGCCGGTCGGTAACGGCAGGATCGGCAAAATAGGGATCAGACAGGGCGCATGTAGCGGTTCCTGTGCCTTTGGTTACATTTTTAACGTCGGTCATGATCAAGTAGCAGGGGAAGGCCTCTTCACCGGCTCTGTTGGTGTACCAGTAAAAAGCTATTTCAGCGGCGGTGTCATCAGCGGGAACATAGCCTCTGACGTGCATGGACGCGACACTGGGCTCCGCGCTCTCTCCGGAATAGATGTTGGCGTTGTGTGTGGAAACAACGTCAAAGGCAACCGTATATACCTGGTTGTTTTCCAGGGAGATTTCTACATTGCGAGCTGTTCCGACAGGAATATAGATTTCTTCCGTTTTACTGGAGCCCCCGCAACCTGTGAGCACGGACGTGCACAAAAAGGAGGGGAGGAGCAGAGATGCCATGATGCAAAAACGAGTATTCATATAGATGGAGGATATTGAAATTATATGAGTAAGACGGAAAGGGATGATTAGTTGCTGTAAGTAATGGTAACGTCTGCACTGACGCCATTGAGAGTTTGCATTTCTTGTCCTGCGGGCTGGCGTGAAAGCGTTCCTCCTTCGCCGCCTACGGATGCATGGGTGGATTGGTCAAATTCCAGAGCAGGGAGGTCCATGGAATATGCCGTAGTATTGTTTTTCCCTGCAATCCAGCGCAGGTTCAGAGTAGCTGCATTATTGCCCGTCTTGTGGTAAATCACGGTTGGAGAGCCATTCCATTCTTCAATATTCTGTCCACGGGTTTGAAGACTGGACTGTCCGTTGGTGGCGGTGATCAGTTCAAAAATATTCGGGAAATCCGATGCCGTTATTCCCAGCCTGATAGATAATACGGTACCGTTGAGGGTATCGGGGGCATTGCCGCCGCTACTGCTGCTTCCGCCGCATTGCGTCAAAAAGAGAAGTCCAAGGGAACAGCAGGCCAGGGAGATTTTCTGGGAAAGAGGGAGCATAACAAATAACTGTAGATAATGTTTATTGAAGGAGATTGTAGTATTTCCTATGATCTGTCAAGGAAGGAAATTTGGAAAATGGAACCCCTTTCAGAAAGGGGATGGAAGAGGATTTCGGCTTGCCATTGCTGATCTTCCTCCTTCCTCCTTTTCCCGGTTCTGCTGTGTTGGTACTTGACTTTTCAGAGGCAGAAGTTATGAAACGGGCACCAGTATGCTCCTTTTCTCCTCGGTTTGCAGCTTTTTCTGGAGTCCATTCAGGGTGGCTCGGTGGAGGACTCTGTTGGGTTTCTGTATTTGCGCCGTTGCATGTACTTCCTGTTCCGTGGATAAGCACATGGAAAGAAAAACGGTGGAGCTGATGGATAAAATGGCTGCCATCCCCAACTGGGACGAACTGCCCCGGAGGGAAATCTCATGGGATACGGCAATGGCCGTCATGATGGAGGGAAATTTGGATTTGAAGCGCTCGGAACAGGCTCTCAGGGCTACGGAACGTTCTGTTATCAGCGTGTATACCCAGGTCATTCCGGGCGTGAACCTGGATTGGATGCTGACAAAAGAGCTGAGCGAGCTGACCCGTGTAACAGCGCAGGATGTAGAGTATAATACCAATATTCTGTTTAATATGCCGTCCCTGACGCAGATACCTTTTGATTATTATTCGGCCAAATCCGCCGTTTATACGGCCCGGAAAACCTTGGAGATGAAAAAAAGGGAGCTGGTGTCCAGGTTGTACCGGCAGGTACTTTCCTATCAGAATGCATGTGTCAGCCATAAGAACCGGCTGGATGCCGTGCCCTATGACGATGATGGAGTTCAGAAGAAATTGATCCAGGATGACTGGGAGAAGAGAGTGAGTGAAATTTCCCAGGGATTTGCTGTCCTCATGGGGAATATGGATGCCCAGTGGCTCGTCAGGCCTGAAACGATGCCCAGGGTGGACTGGAGGAAATACAAGAGTGCTTCCCGCCATTTGGATTTGCTGGTGGTGACCATGGTAGCCATGGAATTGGAAGCTTCCAGGTTGCAGGTTTTAAATGCCAAGATGAAGTTTTTCCCGTCCGTGGATATTAATTTTTACAGCCCTACCTTGTTTTCCAGTACGGGCGGCACTTACCAGGGGTTCTTTGCAGGCGCCGGAGACATGCAGGTGAATATGAGCCTGCGTGAAGAATTGGACACCCGGCTGACCTCCTGGTTCCAATACAAGACGGCCAAGGAAAATCATGATCTGATGCAGAAAAAGGTTGTGATGGATTTGCAGCAGAGGCGCATCAAGGTGGCCGCGCTGATGGAGAGCAGGAAAAGGTTTGAAATCTGGAAGAAAGTCATTTTGAAGGAAATTGAGTTTAAAAAGTCCAGGATGGCTTTATCAGGCAAGGAATATCTGGCGCAAAGGAAGGATATTAAAACCATGCATGAGAATCTGGATGCGGAAGCCGCCAAGAATGCGGAAGTGGAAGCGGCGCTCATCATGGAGTACGGCTGGCTGAAATAAGGGGAAGGCGGAGCGGCCCTGTGTGACTGCGGTGCCTTCCTTTCTTGATGCCTTCAAAGGCTTGTGTTACGGTCCGGACATGCAAAAAGTTCGGCAGCCCGTAGGCATGGCGTTGATGATTCTGGCTTTTCCGGCCGCCATTTACGGGGCGTTCCCGTGGGGAATCGCCCTGGGGGCCTTTTTGTTCCTGCTGGGGGTGGCCGTGGCGGTCAGCCGTTTTTCCGCCATTGTCTGGTCATGGTGCCTGTTTTCCCTGGGGATTTATCTGGCCGCGCCTTTTATCTGGATGTGGAATCCGGACTATTTTTTCAGCCGCCCGTTTGACGTTCTATTCGTGAGCGGCTGTTTGGTGGGCAGTCTGGTTCTGCTGACGATCCGGTTTGCGGTAGTTCCCGTGCTGTGGCCTAAAATCTTCCGCCATTTTGTAGAGGGAAGCCCCACGCTGGAGGACCTGGCTCCGGAGAAGGGAAGGACGGTGGCGGAACTGCGGAACGGCATTAAACGCAGGCAGGTGAATTTCCTGTTCGGGCATGCGGATGAGGAACTGGTGGAAAAATGGGGGAAAATAGCCCAGGGCATCGCGGCGCTTTCCAGGAGCCGTAAACGGTTGACGGCTTGGGTAGTAGGTATTCTTCTGGTCTGGCCCGCAGCCGTGTTTTTCCTTTCCGGAGGCATGGGCGGCGCGCTGGACCGTGACATTGACCGCATGTGGGAAACCCGTCCGTTTCGCAACAGCATGGTGGTTTCCACCCCTGCGGCCATGAATGCGGCGCGGCGCGTTTTCAAGGATGCCCGCGCCCTGCGGGGAATGACGATGGAACAGGCGCGCACGTGGCTGAAAACGGACCGCAGGAATGCCGCCTTCAAGCTCGGCAAGCCCCGTTACGATTTTGAAAAGGATGAAACCGTGCTGGTGCTTTCGGACGGGCGGGATTCCATTCGCCTGGTGGCGGTCTTCAATGACGCCGGGCAGATTACCCATTCCTGGCCGGAAGAATACATGACCCTGATGGTCAGGGATTTGGAGAAAAACTAAATGCCGGAGACAAAGGTTTGAATAGGACCTTTGAGCTTTGGTGTTTGGCCCTTGCGGAACCCCTGCGGATTTCCGCTACAGCGTGCGTTTTTGCGGAGGCGTCAGGTTCAGCCTGCCTTCACTGATGTGGATGCCCATGCCGCTTTCCTCAATCATGTGGATGAGCGGCAGATAGGCCTGGAGCAGGTTTTCAAATGCGGGAAGGAGAAAGATCATGTAGCCCTGGGGGACGGAAAGGCTGCCGATGGTGCCACCCACGTGGATACCCCCCGGCAGAGTCTCGTCATTGTAGAATTCAAAGCGGGTCTGCACCGCCATGTAGTTGTGCGGGTCCATGGACTGGAAGGGCGTCAGGAACAGGGAAATCGTCTGGCGGGAGTCGATGCCCGTATAGCGTTCAATGATGATTTCCATGCAGCCTTCCCCGATGGCGCCGTCCGGCTGTTCCTTGCCGCCGTGCAGCCGGATGCCTACCGCCGGATTGGTGGCGAAGATGGCCAGGGCTCCGTGCTGCTGCGGATGGACGGAGGAGGCCAGGTAGCGGTTGATGTCTTCTTCCGAGAAGGAAACGGAGGCGTCCCTGTTAATGGCCTGTTTCAGGATTTTGGGGATGTCCGGAGCGTTTTCCTTTTGGCGGAAGCCGGGCAGGTCAGCCGTGTTCTGCGGGCTCCAGGAGGAATAAATCAGCCAGGAAATAGCCGCCAGAATGGCTATGGTGAACAGGAAGATGAGGTTGCCGATCAGGGAGAAGGGCGTTTTTTCACGGACGGGTTTCTCCTGGCCGGCCTGTTCCTCCGGATCGTAGAAATGTTCCACGATGTTTTCATGTTCCGGCAGGTCGTGCAGGGATTCCCTGCCGGCGGAGCCGTTCCGGGTGGCGCCTTCGTTGTCGGAGTTGGGGGACATGGTGCGGAGGGGTTACGGGAGTCTGGGGAATTTGGAGAAGTCGGGTGCGCGTTTTTCGACGAAGGCGTTTTTGCCTTCCTTCGCTTCCTCGCTCATGTAGTAGAGCAGGGTGGCGTTTCCGGCCAGGTCCAGCAGGCCCATCTGTCCGTCGCAGTCAGCGTTCAGGGAGGCTTTCAGGCAGCGGAGGGCCAGGGGGCTGTGCCGGAGCATCTGGCGGCACCAGGAGAGCGTTTCCTCTTCCAGCTTTTCCAGAGGCACCACGGTATTGACCAGTCCCATGTCCAGCGCTTCCCGCGCGTCGTACTGCCTGCACAGGTACCAGATTTCCCGAGCCTTTTTCTGGCCCACGATGCGCGCCAGGTAGGAGGAGCCGAGACCGCCGTCAAAGGAGCCGACCTTGGGTCCCGTCTGGCCGAATTTGGCGTTGTCCGCGGCGATGGTGAGGTCGCAGACGACATGGAGGACGTGCCCACCGCCGATGGCGTAGCCGGCCACCATGGCGACGACGGGCTTGGGCATGGTGCGGATGGTGCGCTGCACATCCAGAATATTCAGGCGCGGCACGCCGTCTTCACCGATGTAGCCGGCATTTCCGCGCACTTTCTGGTCGCCGCCGGAGCAGAAGGCGTCAGGGCCTTCCCCGGTCAGGATGACCACGCCCACCTTGGGGTCTTCATGCGCGGCGTTAAGGGCGTTGAGCATTTCATGCACGGTCTGGGGACGGAACGCGTTACGGACTTGGGGGCGGTTGATCGTGATTTTCGCGATGCTGCCGTCGTCCGTTGTTTCATACTTGATATCCGTATATTCCCTGGCGGTGGTCCATTGTGCGCTCATGCGGACTACTTTAATAAGGCGTCCGTCAATGGGAAGCTTAAAATGCGCCGACTTCCGGGTGTATGCGGACTTGGGCGGGGGGAAAGGCGGCGGAGGACGGGAGCAGGCGTTTTTTCTGCGTTTTCCGGGAGACAGGCTCTGGAAAAGCGTGGACGGAGCCGGGCGGCAATCTTTTTCCTTCATCCCGGTTTTCCGCTGCTTTTCCGGAAGGCTTCCCGGTGACGGAAGCTGGCGGCATTTGTAATTTACGGCATGCGCTTCTGTGCTACATTGGGAACGGTATGATACATGACCTACTGGTGCGCGGCGTGACGGTGTTTCCCGGGAGCGAACATTTTGAGTTTGTCCCCGGAATCAATGTGGTGGTGGGCGGCAATGATTCCGGCAAGAGCCATCTGCTGAAATTGTGCTATACCGTAGCCAAGTGGAGCGCGGACGGGGGCAGGAAGTCCCTGCCGGAGAAATGGGCGGAGGAACAGCGGCTCCGGAAGGACCTGATGCGGGTCTTCGCGTCCCGCGGACTGGCCGGGCTGACGGCACGGAACCGCGGGAACGCCCATGCCCATGTGGAGGCTTCCATGGAGGGGGACGGGGTGCCGGAAGGCATGGGGAACCTGGTGTTTGATTTTCAGGCGGGGCATGAGGAGGAGGGGCTGAGCATTCAGGAGATGCCCAAACGCTTCCTGAACGTGCCGGTGGTGTTCCTGGCGGCGCGGGAGGTTCTGACCATTTACCCGAGCTTTGTACAGGTGGGGAGCAGGTTCCCCGAGTTCCTGGACGGGGGGAGCTGGGACCTCTGCCGTTACCTGGACGTGGATGCGGCAGCGGAACCTATCAGCACGGACGCCGGGCGCGTGGTCGCCAGGCTGGAGAAGATCATCGGCGGGGAGGTGGTGAAGCGCGACGGACGGTTCTTTTTGCAGCGTCCCGGACAGCAGCCGATCGAGATGAGCCTGGTGGCGGAGGGCTTCAAAAGGCTGGGCACGCTGAGCTACCTGATCCGGAACGGTTCCGTGAAAAGAGGGTCCGTGCTGTTCTGGGATGAGCCGGAAATGAATCTGAACGCCTCCCATCTGCCCGTGCTGGTGAAAACCCTGACGGGGCTTGCCAAGACGGGGGTGCAGGTGATTCTGTCTTCCCACAGCCTGTTCCTGCTGCGGGAGCTGATGATTCAGCTTTCCGAACCCCGCAATGCCATGGTGCAGAGGAAGTTTTTCGGGATGAGCGTGCCGCGGGGAGACCGCTCCGGGGTAAGGGTATCCTGGGGGGAATCCCTGGAGGATGTGGGGCCTATCGAATCTCTTGAAGCGGAAATCGAGCAGGCGGACAGGTATTTGAAGCTGAGCTATGAGTCATAAGCCGTCAGAAGCTCATTACGTGGAGGGAGTCCACCGTTTCTGGATCGATGAAGGCTACGTCGTGTGCCGCATTGAATGCTCGGATTATTATGCCCGGCAGGCGCAGAATTTCTGCGGGGGGTGCAAGGAGATGGACTTCCTGCTGTATCATCCGGAACGCCGGGATTTATGGCTGGTGGAGGTGAAGGACTACCGTTTTGACGCCCGTCCCAAGGTGGGGGAACTGGTCTGCGCCCTGAGCCGCAAGGTCCGGGATACGATGTTCCTGCTCCGGGCCGCTTCCGTGGCCGCCCCGCATGAAGAGCCGGCGGAGGGCATTTCCCTGAGGGATTTTTCCATTCTGGCCTCGGAGGCGGAAACGCTTCACCTGGCTTTTCTGCTGGAAATGGGCATGGGCGGCGTCTGGACGGACGGCGGCCTGCTGGCAAACGTCAAGAACCTGCTGGTGGGCTCCATGCGGTTTCTGGATGCGGAGCTGATCTGCGCGCCCATCACGTATCCCCACCGCATCGGCCCGTGGCGCGTGACCTCCGCCCACGGGGAGGTGAGCAAGCGGGTGGAAATCCGGCGCGCCAGGAAACTGGCGGAAATTCAGGAACAGCGGCGGCGGGAACGGCTGGAGGCGCAGGAGGAGATCGCCTGGCAGGAAAAGAGCCGGAAGGGGAGCGGCTTTCATCCGGCGGAAACGGCGGAAAAGATGCCCCAGTGGAAGCGCCGCCTCCAGCAGCGCATGAACGGGGAAAGCGCGAATCACGAGGGACGACGCAGAAAAAGGAAACGGGACTGAATCCCGCGCTGTCTATTGCCTCATTGCCGGAAGGCGCTTCCGGGCCCGGAACGGTCCGGTTCCATCCTGCGCCGGCTGTATGGCATGTCTCGGAAAAAAGTTTTATTTTACAAGGACTCGCGTATCATGCCGCCCGATTCATTAACTTCTGTGTGCTAACCACATTATGTCTGACAGAATGCCACCCAGTCCTCCTCGTCCTCCCAAATTTCCCGGCTCCGGAAAGCCCGAATCCCCCAACTGGGGCGTGTGGGTCATGGTTCTTCTCATTGCAGGCGTCCTCGCGTTCGGATTTTTCACCCCGGAATCCTTTGGACTGGGGCCCCGCAAGGAAAACCTGGAATCCTTTGAAGCCCAGTACAAGGCGGGCCGCGTGGTGCTGAACGATCCGAAGGCCCCCGTGGAAGTGGTGCTGAGCGAGAACGGCTCTGAAGGCGTCATCCATGCGCTGGTTTATAAAAAGGACATCCAGCCGAAGGTGGAAATGAAACCCTTCGTGCTGTCCTATTCCATGTCCCTGCCGGACCGCGACAAGCCCCTGCTGAACGAGCTTTCCGGCTACAGGATGGTGGAAAGCCCGTACCGGACGGAGGCGGGGAAAAATGTTTCCATTATTCCTGAAGAAGCGCAGAAGCTTTCCGTGCCCGAGTTCAACCGCCTGGCTCTGGAAGGCCGCATCGCGGGCGGAAATGAGGGCCTTCTCCTGGCGGAAGACGGGAACCAGAACGTGCTGGTCGGCCAGATTGTCACCCGCATCTGGCCTGCTGCCACGGGGGACGCCTCCGTGGACAAGCAGCGTTTTGAACGCGTGGAAGTGCCTTTTACCCTGGAATTCCAGGGAGACCGGGTCAAACAGTTGCTGGGGCCGGATACGAAGTTCAAGCGCGAGTCCGGCTCCTGGGGCGGCATTCTGCTGAACCTGCTGCCTATCGTGCTCATTCTGGTAATCCTGTTCTTCATGTTCCGCGCGCAGAGCGGCGGGGCCAGGGGCGCCATGAGCTTCGGCAAGAGTCGGGCGCGCCTCATCGCCCCGGACAAGAACAAGGTGACGTTCAAGGACGTGGCCGGCATCAGCGAGGCGAAGGAGGAGGTATGGGAACTGGTGGAATTCCTGCGCAATCCGGAAAAGTTCCGTGACCTGGGCGCCACCATTCCCCGCGGCGTGCTGATGGTGGGCTCTCCCGGTACGGGCAAGACCCTGCTGGCACGCGCCATCGCCGGGGAATCCAATGCATCTTTTTATTCCATCAGCGGTTCGGACTTTGTGGAAATGTTCGTGGGCGTGGGCGCGAGCCGCGTGCGCGACATGTTTGAGCAAGCCAAGAGAACGGCCCCCAGCCTGATTTTCATTGATGAAATTGACGCCGTGGGCCGTCAGCGCGGCTACGGCATGGGGGGCGGCAATGACGAACGGGAGCAGACGCTGAACGCCCTGCTGGTGGAGATGGACGGTTTTGAAAACAACTCCAATGTGATCGTAATTGCGGCGACCAACCGTGCGGACATCCTGGACCCGGCGCTGCTCCGTCCGGGCCGTTTTGACCGGCAGGTGGTGGTGAACCTTCCGGACGTCCGGGGGCGCGAACAAATCCTCCAGGTGCACGCCAGAAAGGTGAAAATGGCTCCCGGAGTCGGTTTTGCGCGCATTGCCCGCGGCACGGCCGGCTTCTCCGGAGCCCAGTTGGCCAACCTGATCAATGAAGCCGCCCTGCTGGCCGCCCGTAAGGGATTGAAGGAGATTACGGAAGCGGAACTGGAAGAAGCCCGCGACAAGGTCAGTTGGGGCCGCGAACGCCGCAGCCTGGCGATTAATGAACGCGGGCGCCGCATTACCGCCGTGCATGAGGCGGGACACGCCATCTGCCTGTTGAAGACCCCGCACAGCGAACCTTTGCACCGGGTGACCATCGTTCCCCGCGGGGGAGCCCTGGGCATGACCATGTGGCTTCCTTCGGACGACAAGATGCACCAGCTCCGGTCCGAGATGCTCGACCAGCTCGTCGTGGCGATGGGCGGCCGCTGCGCTGAACAAATCGTCTTTGGCGACGTGACCAGCGGAGCTACCGGAGACATCAAGAGCGCCACCAGCCTGGCCCGCCGCATGGTGTGCGAGTTCGGCATGAGCGAGAAACTGGGGCTGATCGAATACGGCGAACACCAGGGGGAAGTGTACATTGCCCGCGACCTGGGGACGCGATCCCGCAATTATTCCGAATCCACGGCGGAACTGATTGACTCGGAAGTCCGCTTCCTGGTGGACAGCGCGTATGAACGCGCCATGACCATCCTGACGGAGAACCGGGACAAGCTGGACATGCTGACGGAAGCCCTGATGGAATTTGAAACGCTGGAAGGCTCCCAGGTCATGGACATTCTGGAATACGGGGAAATGAAGAATCCTCCCGCCAAGGTGACCCCGCCTCCCATGCCTTCGGAGGTGGAAGAGCAGCCCGGGAAGGGTGATTCCGGTTCTTCCGTGAAGAAGGATGCCGAAGAAGACCGCACGGAGGACGCGGAGGAACGGAAGAAGGAGAGCGGCCAGACGGAGCAGGACCCCTTTTCCTACAATCCCGTGGAGGAGTACGGCAAGGACGGCGAAGAGAAGAAATAATCCAATAGAAACGAATCAATTATGGTAGCCAACGATGCGATGGAACTGGCCAGGATGTGCGCCCGCGCCGCGGATGACGCCAAGGCTGAAAATGTGCGGGTGTACGACCTGCGCGGCATGTCTTCCCTGACGGATTTCATGGTGGTGTGCACGGGCTTGTCCGTCCCCCACCTGCGCGCCGTCATCCGGGAGCTGGAAGAATCCGTCCGGGAAAAGACGGGCGCCCTCCCCACCTATGTGGAAGACACGCCCGTGGCGCTGTGGTCCGTGGTGGACTACATTGACGTGATGGTTCACATCATGGGGCAGGAAACGCGCGAATTCTACGGTATGGACACCCTGTGGAAGGATGCCCCCTTGGTGGAGTACTAACCCCCGGTGATCTGAATTTTCCGCCGTGCCTCTGTCTGACAGCGGCACGGCTTTTTTATCTTTCCGGAGGGGAGGGACGGCTTGTTGGCCGTCCGTCGGAGCAAAGGAATCGGTGACAGGATGTTTGCGCTCCTCCGCATGATGGGGGCCTGATCCGGCCCGGAAGAAAAAAGGGGCAATGATTGTTGCGTCAGCGCATTTTCTTTACCAGGGATTTGGGGGCGCTCTCCCCGGTTTTTCCTTGGAAAAGCGGCATGGCGGCCCGGTTCTAACAAGATTCCAATCTTGCCTTGCAGCCGCAATCAGATTACTCTTTCACCGTTATTTATGAGTAATTCCGGACCTACCTCCACCCCGATGATGGATCAGTACCTTCGCATGAAGAAGGGCTTGCCGGAGGACGTCCTGCTGTTTTTCCGGCTGGGGGATTTTTATGAGATGTTCTTTGAGGACGCCAAGGAGGCTTCCTCCATTCTGGGCCTGACGCTGACCAAGCGCCACGGCATTCCGATGTGCGGGGTGCCTCACCACAGCGCGGAAGGGTATATTGGCCGCCTGGTGAAGGGAGGGAAGCGCGTGGCGATTGCGGAGCAGACCACCATTCCGCAGCCGGGCAAGCTGGTGGAGCGGGAGCTGACCCGCGTGATTTCCGCCGGAACCCTGGCGGATATGAATCTGCTGGATTCCTCCCGCCACAATTACATCGTGGCTCTTTATAAGGATAAAAAGCATTTCGGCCTGGCATGCGTGGACCACACCACGGGGGAATTTTCCGTGGCCCAGTTTGAGCACATGGACCTGCTTCTGGACGAGCTGTCCCGCATCAATCCTTCCGAACTTCTGGTCAGCGACGAGCAGACGGACTGCTTCCCCGGCGCCCATCCCACGCTTTATTACGACGGGTATACGTTCCTGCCTTCCACGGCCATTCCCAATCTGCTGAGCCACTTCCGGGTGCATTCCCTGGACGGTTTCGGCTGCGGGGAGATGACCGCCGCTTTGGGGGCGTCTGGCGCGGTGCTTCATTACCTGGGCTACCAGCTCCGCCGCCCCACGGACCATTTGCGCCGTATTTCCGTGCGCGCCACGGAGAGCGCCGTGCTGATTGACCAGGCCAGCCAGAGGAACCTGGACCTGGTGGATTCCCGCGGCGGCGTGAAGCTTTCCCTGCTGGGCACCCTGGACAGGACGAGCACCCCGATGGGCGCGCGCAAGCTCCGGGACTGGCTGCTCCACCCCCTGTGCGACCTGGAAAAGCTCCAGGCGCGGCAGGAGATGATCTCCGTTCTTTTGCAGGAACCCTACCTGATGAGCAAGCTGCGGGAGAGCCTGAAAAACGTCCGGGACATGGAACGGCTGACGGGCCGCATTTCCCAGGGCGCGGGGAACGCCCGTGACCTCCAGGCGCTGGCTTCCTCCCTGGGGCGCATTCCCGCGCTCAGGGATGATCTGGAATCCCTGCCCGGAAGCGGGGAAATGCTGGAAAGCATCCGCTCCCGCATGGGCTGCTTTGACGAGCTGGTGGACCTGCTCCAGCGCGCCCTGGTGGATGAGCCGCCCGTGACGATCAAGGAGGGCGGCATCATCCGGGAAGGGTACCACGCCGGGCTGGATGAGTTGCGCCTGGCTTCCCGCGACGGGAAGGAGTGGCTGGCCCAGCTCCAGGAGAAGGAGCGCAGGCGGACGGGCATTGATTCCCTGAAAATCCGCTTCAACAACGTTTTCGGCTACTACATTGAAGTAACCAAGAGCCATTACGACAAGGTGCCTCCCGACTACCAGCGCAAGCAGACGCTGGTGAATGCGGAACGCTTCGTCACCCCGGAGCTCAAGCAGATGGAGAATACCATCCTGGGGGCGGACGAACGTTCCCGCCAGGTGGAGTATGAACAGTTCCTGCTGCTGCGGGAGGAAGTGGGGCGCCACATTGACGGCATCCAGATTACGGCGGACGCCATGGCGGACCTGGACGTGCTGCTGGGGCTGGCGGAGGGCGCGCAGCAGTACCAGTACTGCCGCCCCGTGCTGGACAATTCCATGACCCTGCGCATTGTCAACGGCCGCCATCCCGTTATCGAGCAGAATGTTTCCGGCGACGTGTTCGTGCCCAATGACGCCTTTCTGGAACCGGAGGAAAACCGCCTCATCCTGCTGACCGGGCCCAACATGGCGGGCAAGAGCACCTATATCCGCCAGGTGGCCCTGATTACGCTGATGGCCCAGATCGGGGCTTACGTTCCGGCGGAGTCCGCCCACATCGGCCTGGTGGACCGCATTTTCTGCCGCGTGGGGGCCAGCGACGACCTGGCGCGCGGGCAGTCCACCTTCATGGTGGAGATGAGTGAGACGTCTTTGATCCTGAACAACGCCACGGAGCGTTCCCTGATTATTCTGGATGAAATCGGGCGCGGGACCGCCACCTTTGACGGCCTTTCCATCGCGTGGGCCGTGGCGGAATACCTGCATGACGAGTTGAAGTCCCGCACCCTGTTCGCCACACATTACCATGAACTGACGGACCTGGCCCGTTCCAGGGCCGGCGTGCAGAATTACAATGTGGCCGTGCGGGAATGGAAGGAGGAGATTGTGTTCCTGCGCAAGATCGTGCAGGGGGCGGCGGACAAGTCCTACGGCATCCAGGTGGCCCGCCTGGCGGGCATGCCTGCCGCCATCGTGGACCGCGCCAAGGCCATCCTGTCCCATCTGGAAATGAATTCCACGCGGCCCCGGAAAAAGGACCGCGCCCGTCTGGCGGAACCCAGGGCCAAGAATACGGACATGGACGACGATATGCCCACCGGAGAGTACGCCCAGCTGGAGTTGTTCTGATATGACTCTGCCCGCAGACATGATCGGCGGCCTGCGCTTCGCCGCCATTGATTTTGAATCCGCCGGGGCGGCCCGGGGGGAGACGGACCAGCCCGTTCAGATAGGCATTGCCGCCTGTCCTTCCCTGGAAGGGGAGCCGGAGCTGTGGACGTCCTATATTTCTACGGACAAACCCGTTTTATGGTCGGCCTCCCAGGTGCACGGCATTACTACGGAGATGCTGGCGGATGCGCCTTCCTTTCCCTCCCTGTGGCCGGCTATCCGTTCCCGCCTGGGGGACGCCGTGGTGGTGGGACATAACCCCGCCACGGAACGGAAGTTCCTGCGCCGCTTTCCGGGGCACGGCTTCGGGCCGTGGCTGGATACGCTGGCGCTCGGGAAGATGTGCGTGCCGGGCCTGCCGGATTATTCCCTGTCCACTTTGTGTGATTCCCTGGGGCTAACCCCCTCCGTGGATGCTCTGCTTCCCGGCCGCCGGTGGCATGACGCCCTGTATGATGCGCTGGGAAGCCTGCTCGTCGTCCGGTTCCTGGTGCGGGAGCTGAAGCTGTCCTCCCAGCCCCTGGAGGTGCTTGGCAGGGCGTTGGGAAAGTGATTTTCCTTTTCCCCCGGAAAGATTGGCCTGCCGTCCATGCGTATTACAGGGAAGATGAAAGCTTCCGTTTTTCTTGCCGCTTTTCTGCTCCTGTCCCTTTCTTCCGTTTTTGCGGAGAAGCCCCCGGCAGGGATTGTCCTGGATCCCCCGGACGTTCCCAGGATGAACACGCAGCACTGGGTTCCCGCCCGTTACAAGGTAGTCCGGGAGCAGTTGCTGGGGAAGGAGTGCGGCATCCTGTTCGTGGGGGATTCCATCACGCAGGGCTGGGAGCAGGAAGGCGCGGAATGGTGGAAGAAGGTGTTCCTGCCGATGAAGGCGGTCAACTTCGGCGTCAGCGGAGACAGGACGGAGAGCATCCTGTGGCGCATGGAGGATACGGAGCTGGCAGTCAAAACGCCGCCGCGTTACTGCGTTCTGCTGGCCGGGACGAATAACATCGGACGGTGGGAAGGGAAGCAGCCCGCGGAAGAAACGGTAAAGGGCATCCGGGAAGTGGCCGTGCGCCTGCTGAAGAGGTTCCCGGAAACCCGTCTGATCCTGATGGAGGTGACGCCCTACGGTCCCGATCCTTCCGCACCCCTCCGCAAGCGGCAGGAGGAGATCAATGAACGCCTGCGCGGTTTGAAACTGCCCCGGACCACCATTCTCTCCATTAACGGACGCCTGTTGAATGCGGACGGAACGTTCCGGGAAGGAATGTTCAGAGACAAGGTGCACCTGACCGCGAAAGGCTACCAGGCCTGGGCGGAGGCGCTGATGCCCCTGCTGAACCGGGAAGGCTGAGTTTTCCCGGTTTCTTGTCCGCCTTGCCGTTGCTTTTGTGGTCCGGACTGGTTTCCGTCTGCGGAAAAGGCCGCTTTCAGCGGTCCATTTCCGTTTCCAGGAATTCCAGCAGGTAGGAGGGGGACAGGAGTTCCCGGGTGACGATCGGCTTTTTGCCGGGCAGGTACAGGGCGTTCACGGGAACCGCCGTGCGTCCCAGGTTTTTGAGTTCCTGGTCAATGGCGGGGTTCGTGCGGGTTTTGTCCGCCTTCATCATGACAATGCCGTATTTCCTGAAGGCGGCCAGCACTTCATCCGTGTAGGACGCCTTGTTGACCTGGCAGGTGGAGCACCACCGGGCCGTGAAGTCCACGTAAACGGGCTTTCCCTCCTTCAGGGCGGCCTGCATGGCTTCCGGGCTCCAGGGGGTCCACACGCTTCCTTCCGCCTGGCGGGCGGGAGCCGTAGCTGCGGAGGAATCCGCTGTTCCGGAATCCGCTCCGCGGCCGAACCAGGCGGCTCCTTCCGGGGGGAGCATGTAGTACAGGCCGGCCAGCAGGAAAATCACGAAGAAAACGCCCCCCGTGATGCGGGATTTCCGGCTGCGGTACATGGGGCACCATCTGCCGTACACCCAGAAGGCCATGGAGAACAGCACCAGGCCGAAGAACAGGAACAGGATGTCCTGCGGATGGTTGTCCGCGTCAAAGAACGCAATGTAAATCCACAGGAAGTAGGCGGCGGTGCCGAACATCAGGAAGGACATGGACTGCTTGAAGGATTCCATCCACGCTCCCGGTTTGGGAAGGTATTTGGTCAGAACGGGGAAGGCTCCCAGAATGATGTAGGGCAGGGACATCCCGAGGCCCATCATGGTCAGGCAGAGCACGATGCCCAGCGGAGGCTGGAGCATGGCCGCGCCGATGGCCTGCCCCAGGAACGGCGCGCTGCACGGAGTGGAAATGACCGTAGCCAGGGCGCCGGACCAGAAGGAGCCGGCATAGCCCTTCTGGTGCTGGAGGTCGTTGCCCATGGTGGTGGCCTTGACGCCTATTTCAAAAACACCGAACATGCTCAGCCCCATGGCGAGCATCAGGCCCAGCAGGCAGAAGTTCACCCAGGGGTTTTCAAACCAGAAGGCCCAGTTCACAACGCCTTCCGCGCCGTGGCCCAGCCAGAATTCACTGCTGAAAATGCCGGGTCCCGCAGGGGCGCCCCAGTCGAACATGTTCGCTTTCAGCGCAATCAGGATGGCCGTAATGATCCAGAAGGAGATCAGGATGCCCAGCACGAAGGTCAGGGAGTGGGCCAGCACTTTTTTCCGTTCCCCCCCTCCCAGCTGGACGAAGCTCATGATCTTGAGGCCGATTACCGGGAAGACGCACGGCATGACGTTCAGGATGATGCCGCCGATGAACATGAAGAACATGATTTCCCCCAGTCCCATCAGCGGCGGCGCGGGAACGGGTCCGGAAGACGCGGGGGAGGCTTCCGCGGCTGTTGCCGCCGCCTGCGCTCCCTCGGAAAAGGGGCGGTTGTCCGCCGTGATGCTGACGCCTTCCTTCCCTGCGCGCAGGATGCCGGAAAGGCTGGCCAGCGGTTTTCCTTTGTCCGCTTCCGGCAGGTTGTTGGGGTAAAGGCCGTCCGTGGTGTCATTGTACTGCATGGCCAGCTCGTAGTTGGAGCCATCCAGTTTTTTGAAGGTCTGGGGAGTGGTGGGGTTGATTTCCCCCTGGTCGCAGAAGAAATAAACGGAATCTTCCGGAACCGGTTGCCCGTTCGTCCTGAGGTGCAGGGTGACGGTTTTTCCTTCCTGGGAAATCCGGGCCTTCAGTCCCTGCGCCCATGCGGGGGTGGAAAGTCCCGCCATGCCGCCGGACAGTTCGGCCGCGTCGGGGGCGGCCTGTCCGTCTCCGCGTTTCAGCGTCACGCTGAAGTCTTTGGTCTCCGGTGCGGCGCATTGTTCCGCGCACATTTGCCACGTCATGGTGGTGGTGAAGGTCGTTTCCGCGGGGGCGTCCTTCTCAGGAGTCACGCGGAAGGCCATTTTCGCCTTCCCGCTGTAACCGTAAAAATCCACGAGTCCTTTCCCCAATTCCGGAATTTGCCAGAAGGGGCCTTCCACCCGGAAGCCGGGAACGGCCTTGAACGCGGCTTCCATGGGCAGCCCTACCGTTCCCGGATTCTTGTAGTAGACGTGCCAGTGGTCCGGCAGAGTCAGCTCCGTCACGATGACGAAGGGAGTTTCTCCGTAGGACGTGACTGTAGCCTTGGAGGTTCCGGATGCCTGGGGCGTTCCAAAATCTCCCGCGCCGCCGAAGTTCATGGCTCCGAAGTCCTGTGCCGCCCCCGTACCTGCTCCCCCGGCAAAAATACCCAGGGAAACGGCGGCGGCTTTCAAAAAGTTTCTCATAACAAAGGCGGTTACCATAAAGAAAGGGGGGATTCAATGTTTGTGTGTTGCATGGTGCGGCGCCTTGTATAAAATAGGGTCATGGTAAAAACTAAAACGACGTACGAGGGCGGCCTCCACTGCTCCATGGTTCATGAGCCTTCCGGGGCCAAGCTTTCCACGGATGCCCCCGTGGACAACAATGGAAAGGGCGAGTCCTTCTCCCCCACGGACCTGGTAGGCGCGGCGCTCGCCGGCTGCATGAGCACGATCATGGGTATTGTGGCCGAACGCAAAGGAATTAAGCTGGAAGGCATGACGGTGGAAGTGGGCAAGCACATGAATGCTGACCCGCGCCGCATCGGCAAGCTGGAAGTGGTCATCACCGTGCCCCTCCCAGCCGATCATCCGGACAGGAAGCTGCTGGAACAGGCCGCCCTGAGCTGCCCCGTCAAGCACAGCCTGCATCCCGATATTGAAGTTCCCATCACCTGGAACTGGGTGGGTTGACAGCCGCCTGTGTTTTCTTGAGGCCGCCTGTGAAAACAGGCGGTTTTTTTATGATGTTAAAAAATGTTGGAAAAATGTAATAATAATTGAGTGAACTTGACTTATATTGTCAGGTTGTGCATTTTTCCGGGCATGAAGAAATTTTTCCCTGTTTTGTGTTTGGTTCCTGTAACAGTGTGCGGGCTTTTGTGCGGATGCGGCGGCGGTTCGGGAAAATCAGGGGATGACGGGAGCGTTTCCCTCAGTGGTCAGCAGGTAAGCCTCTTTGAGGGAGGGGACATGCTGTTCAGGCTTCAGTTCGGCGGACGGGATGTGGACGTCATCAAGATGGAGACGAGAATCGTGTATGATGGGGTTTACACGTACCGGTTCAATGAAGGCGCGAATTCCGGGGTTTTGAATATTGTGCCGGCTTCCAACAGCCGCGCCGCCTGCGCCATGGCGGACGTGAATATTTCCTTTGACGATGCTGAAAGGAGCACGGGCGTGATTGTCTCCGGAACCGTTACGGAAACCGGACCGGACATTGATTTCTCCATTGACGGCGTTCCGCGCCCCATGGCCGGCTGGACGTGCCGCGTGCACCGGGATTGAGTTTCCGCAGATCAGCAGTCCAGGACGAGGGGAAAGTGCTGGCTGAGCGGGTAATCCGTGACCTGGATCAGCTCCACGCCGTAAAGGCTGGCAATGGCCGGAGCCTCGGACTTGTCATACGGCTCGCAGTAATAAATGGTTTTAACGCCATGGGCGCACAGCGCCTGCATGCATGAGGTGCAGGGCATCGTGGTGCATGCCACCACCTTCGCCTCCCCCCTGCGGAACAGGCTGCACAGGTTGATTTCCGCATGCAGCATGTATTTCTGGCGTTCGTCCCGGCTGGCCCAGAAGGTGTCCTGTGCCTTGAAGCCGGGGTACAGGCCGTTGTAGGCGGTGCCGATCACGCGGTTGTCCGCATCCAGGGCGGCAGCTCCCACCTTGCGGTAGGGGTCTTCCGAGCGCAGGGCGGCCGCATGCGCCAGCGTCATTACATACTGCGGAATGGGGAGGCGGGATGATGAGTTACTGTTCATGGTTGGAAGACTGGAGTTCCGCCAGGAAGCCTGACTCGTCCAGATACAGGTTGGGCGGCAGGGAATATGGGGTGGGGAGCGTAGCCCCGGCGATAACGTTGGAGAGGGGGGGATTCAGGTAAAAGCCCGGGAGAAGGCGTCCTCGCGTTCTGGCCCGCATGCCGAGCTGCACGGTGCCGTCATCCAGCTTGAAGACGCTCCTTTTCATGGACATGGCCAGAATGATGCCGCGGTCCGTGGCGAAGCAGGGGCGCCACCCGATGTTGGGAAGCACCAGGTCTCCGGAGCCGCTGAAATCGTAAAACGGCGTGCGCGTTTCCGGAACCAGGCTGTACAGCCTTCGGCGCAGGAAGTCGGAGCCCGTCACCTGCTTGATGCCCTCCGGCATGCTGTGGTCTCCGTCGCTGATGAGGTACACGGGGGTGCTGGTGAGGATGGGCCACAGGACAGATGCCACCGTTTCATGCACTTCGTCATGCCCCACGCTGGTGAGCAGCAGTTCCCGGGGCTGGAGGGAGTTCACGCGCTCCAATTGCTGGGCGTTCATCCAGAAGTCGCACAGGCGGCTCTGGGAGCGGGAGCTGTCCAGCAGGGTGGCCAGCCACTTCCTGAGTTCCGGGTGGTCCGCCTCCACGGTGTCGTTCATCAGGCATTCGGCTATTTCATACCCGGTGAGCCGCGCGTTTTTTGCTAAAACGAGCGGCTTGTGGGCGATGCGCTCCAGGTGGTTCAGGATGGTGTCCCTGCCGATGCTGGCGGCAATTTCCAGGCAGGTGGAGGAGAGCTCCCGCAGGGTGTTGATGACGATGCGGGGGTTGACGGCATCAGGCGCAATGGGTTCTCCGATGGCGGCCGTGAAGCGGTAGGGGACATGGAGGGGGGCCTTGGAGAAGAAACGGTTGCCGGAGTAGGAGAAGATGCTCCCCCACAGCTCGTCCATGTAGATGGGAACGATGGGGCAGCGCGATTTTTTCGCCAGCATTTCCAGCCCCCTGCGCGCGGCGCACAGGGTGCCCGTGCGGGTGAGCTGGCCTTCCGGGAAGATGCAGATCACTTCTCCGGCCTTGAGGGCCTGAATGGCCTTGGACAGGGATTCCCGGGGATTCCGGGAGGAAATGGGGAGGCAGTTGAAGAGTTCCAGAATCCAGCCGAGCCAGCGGATGGCTACGAATTCCTCCGCCACGATGAAGCGGATGGGCCGCGGACAGATGAGGGAAAGGAACAGCGCGTCCCCGTACGTGACGTGGTTGGAGACGATGATGGCTCCGCCGTCCTCCGGAATGCGGTCCTGGTGGATGATGCGGGAGCGGTAGACGATCCTCATGATCCAGAGGCCCATCATGCGGATGAATTCGCGGGGAATGAGACGGAACGCCACAATCGTGATGACCACGCCCAGGGCGGCCAGCACCCAGAATTGGTTCTGGATGGAGAAGATGTTCCTGAGCATGAGCTGGAAGCCGACGGCCACCAGGCCCATCAGGCAGTCCATCAGGTTGCCCGCGGCGATGACCGTGCTGCGGTTGGAGGGATCGCAGTTGTCCTGGAGGTGAGCGTTCAGCGGCACCAGGTACGCGGCGGCGAAGGCTCCCGTGATACCGAAGCCGATGTTGCTGGGCAGCGAGCCAGGAGCGAAGAAGGACAGGAAGATGCAGCCGATAGTGAAGCCGATCGCGCCCAGGGGGATGAGGCCCAGTTCAATTTTTTTACGGCAAATGATGGAGGCTATGACGCCGCCCACCACCGTGCCGCCGCTGAGCCACGCCATGAGAATGGCCGCGGACATGCTGAATCCGGTGCCGTCAATGGGGTGCTCCTGGGCGATCTGGAGGGAGATGAGCATCAGGGCCCCGGCCAGGAACCAGAAGTAGGAGACGCCGATTTCGCTGAGCCTCAGGTCCCGCTGACTCCACAGGTACTTGAGCTGCACGAAGTGCTCGTAAAAGAGCTTCCACTCGAATTTCCGGGTCTGGTTGGCCGGGTACCGGGGAAGGGACAGGGCCGCAATGGCTACGGGAACGGCGATGCAGGTGAGGATGAGCGTGGGGAAGGCGGCGGCTTCCCAGCCGTCGTTGGAGGAAACTTGCAGGATGTCGAACCAGACGAAGATGCCGATCTGCGCCGCCAGCATGGACAGGATGAGGCTCATTTCCATCAGCCCGGAGGCGTAGCCAAGCTGGCGGGAGCCCACCATGTCCTTCACCACCCCCTTTTTCGCCGGGCTCAGGATGGTCGCCTGGACGGAGAAGACGCAGAACCAGAAGACGGCCATTTCAATGTTCTCATACTTGTAGCACAGGAACATGGCCCCCAGCACCAGGATCTGGAGGAAAGACATGAACTGGATGATGCGGGCCTTGCAGAAGCAGTCCGCCAGCCAGCCGACGAAGGGGGAGAACAGGATGTAGGGCAGTACGAAGATGCAGGCAAGGATGTACTGGAGGGAGTTGACCCAGGAGTCCGGCCCGTACACGGCGCTGTTGGCGGCCAGCCAGACGCCCAGGGGAATCAGCAGGAACTGGGCGGCTTTTTCATTGAAGGCGTTCTGGGCTTGAATGAGAATCAGGGAATAAAAGCCCCTCCATTCCTTTTTTGAGGGCATTTTTTTCTTAGATGTCTGTACGTCATCCATGTGGGGCGGATTGTAGCAGATCACAGGGGGTAGGGAAGGATAATCTGTTTCCGTACCGGAGCGCTCCGGGGAAGGCGTGCAGGAGGCTTTTTCCCGATTTTTGGAAAGGAAAAGGATGCGGGGACGGTGGAACGGCCATGGCCGGACGGAGGTGAAAGCGTGTATTCCCGCAGTGAAGCGGAGGACGCGCCACCGGGCCTGAAAACCCCCGTGGAGCGCCGCAGCCCCGTACGGCTTTGCACGGATGAGGGGCCGGAAGCCGGAGAATCCTTGTCATGAAGCGGTTCGGCAAACAGGCTTTATGGTTGACATGAAGGTAGGGGGCCGTAGGATGCTGGCAGAAAGCTATCACCCGAAGAGAGATCATATGAATACTTCCCAGACGATAGGCGTGCTGCTGGCCGCAGGCGCAATCCTTCTGCCTTCCTGTGAAACGGAACGCGTGAATGAACGCCCCATCGGCATTTATCCTACGGAAAATGTCTATCCGTCCGGCTCCGGCGCCATGGGCGCCCAGGGCAGCAGCCTGTTGAATGAGATTCAGCGTGAAAATTCTCTGGATCCGGTAGCGGGTCAGAATTCCGGCTTCAATCCGGATCCGGCCCAGACCAATTCCGGCACCATCGGCAACATGGTGGGGGGCACCAACAATATCACGCCTCCGCCGCCCGTTGCGCCCAAGCCTGTCGTTCCCAATCCCGTGAGTGACTCTGCCAATTCCGGCATTGCCGCTCCCAGGCCCGTGGAGCCCTCCACTGCCTCCTCCATTCCCGTGGCGTGGCCCACGGCGGACCCCACGGTGGTGGTCAGCCCGTATGACCGCACCAAGAAGATCAAGATTCTGAACCGGGGCACCAACAAGCCCTACCCTTCCGGTACCGTCCTGCGGGACACCAACTTCCCGAACGAGATCAAGAAGTTCCGCGTGCCCTGATGCGGCCGCCGCGAAAAGATGATGCCCGCGCCCCTGAACATGCTGTATGTTCCGGGGCGCTGGTGTATTCTACCCCCTGTGAAACCATGAGCGAAGCTTCCAGAAAACAGCTTTCCTTTTCCTCCGTAGCCATTCTCGGCCCCGGCCTTCTGGGCGGTTCCCTGGCGCTTGCCGTCAGGAAGCAGCTGCCGCATGTCCACGTGCGCCTGTGGGGCAGGAGGGAGGAGCCGCTGGAATATGCCCGCTCTTCCGGAGCCGCCCATGCCGCCTCCACCCGGTTGGAAGAGGTGGTGGAAGGCGCGGACCTGGTCGTGCTGGCTACCCCGGTGGGCGTGATGTCCCGCCTCGTTTCCGGAATGCTCCCCCTGCTGAAACCGGGCGTGCTGGTGACGGACGTGGGTTCCGTGAAGGGCTGCGTCCACCAGTCCGTGGGTTCCGCTCTGACGGAAACCGGCGTGGCGTTTATCGGCTCCCATCCCATGGCCGGTTCTGAAAAGCAGGGCATGGAGCATGCCTCCGGGGAGCTTTTCCGGGACGCCACGTGCATTCTGACCAATGACGAGCACGTGCATGAAGACATGCTGCTACTGCTCCAGCGGTTCTGGGAGCGCGTGGGCTGCCACTGCATCCGCATGAAAGCGGCGGACCATGATTCTTCCGTAGCCCGCATTTCCCATATCCCGCATGCCTTGTCCGCCCTGTGCGTCCACACCGCCCTGGACGGGGGGGATGTGAAGCTGCTGGGGCTGGTGTCCGCCGGCGGTTTTCGCGACACCACCCGCGTTTCCATGGGGGAACCGTCCATGTGGGCGGAAATCCTGACGGAGAATGCCCCCGCCGTCCTGGACCGGCTGGACGAAGCCCTGTCCCAGTTGGGGGAGGTGCGGAACCGGCTGGCCTCCGGAGACAAGGAGGCGCTGCGGGAATGGCTGAAGGCCGCGGCGGAGAGCCGGGCGCAGGCTCTTGGCCTGTGAGAGGCGCCGGGGGCGTTTTGCTGCCGGATGTGCCTTTGCAGGAAGGGAAAGGAACGGCCTGTTATCAAATTGTTAATAATCCGGGATGGACGGCCCGATGTTCCGTTTTATACTTGCCCCATGCGTTTATCCAACATGAATACCCCGCGCCGCCGTCGCCAGGGGCGCGGTTTGCACCGTGCCGCCGCCATTGGGAGCCTGCTTGTCCTCGGGCAGTCCGCCTATGCCGAGACTAAACCCGCCGCCGCAGAGGAGGGCGTGCAGGAAATGCCGGAACGCGTGATGACCATCCGTTCCAAGTCCCTGCGGGCGGAGACGGTCAGTTCCGCCACCCTCACGAACATGAAGACGGAAGAAGTTCCGCAAACGGTAAACGTTATTACGCGGGATCTGATGGATTCCAAGGGTTCCGATTCCCTGGTGGAGGCCCTGCGCATGGATTCCTCCGTCAATACGGGAGGGGACATGCTGCTGTCCCGCACGGCGGACCAGTACACCATCCGCGGTTTTGCCGGCACCGATGTGCAGATAGGCAACATGCCTCTTCCCCGCGGCATGGGATACGGCATGGATACGTCCCTGATAGAAAATATTGAAATTGTCAAAGGCCCCATCGGGTCCATTTCCGGCGGCCAGACCAGTACGCTCGGAGCATACGGCGCCGGCGGTTCCATTAACCTGATCCTGAAGGCGCCTGATTTTGAGGAACGGACGGAGTTGACGGCTTACGCCCGTCTTTCCCATCACGGGCAGAAGTACCGCGTAACTATTGACGACACCCGGTACAGGGGTGATGAAACGGACGGTTTTGCCCTGCGCACGGTGGTAGCCGCCGAGTATGAACGCCCGTTCTGGCTGAGCAACGGAGCCAACGGTGGCCAGAAGTACACGGTTTCCCCCATTTTCCGCTGGCAGCATGATTCCCGTACCAAGACGGTGCTGACGACCAGTTTCCAGTACCAGAATTCGCCGACGACGATGGGCATCCCCGTGCTGGGCGGCCACTTTGTGGGGCCGTATGACGCCTGGTACGGTTCTCCGAGCGGAAGGCTCAATTCCAAATCCCTGCTGGCGATGCTGGATTTCGAGCGCAAGCTGGAGAAGGTCTGGACAATCCGCATCGGCGGCGGCATGGGGTACAGCGATGTGGACTACAATGTCTGGGGCATTTCTTCTTCCGCCGGACGCGGAATGAGCACGGAGGATTATTACAACCAGATGATTGCTTCCGGAAAGGCCAAATACGAAGCCGCGTGGAGCGACGAGTGGAACATCAACTGGAATTTCTATTCCAACGCGCTGGCGGAGTTCAAGACCGGACAGGTGGAGCATGAAGCCCTGATGGGCGTTTCCTACACGGGGAGCAGCACCTATGGCGACGGTTCCAGCCTGGTGACGAACGCTACCGCGAACACGAACGGCTATTTCTCCCTGTACAATCCTCCGCCCTTTTTCCCCGCCGGGCGCGACTATTCCGGAGCCAATGCGACGGATACCGTGGTTCAGCGGGCGGGCGTCCTGCTGCAGGATGTCCTTAGCTACGGACAGTGGCGTTTCCTGGCCGGCGTGCGCGGGGACGCGCATTTCAGCCTGGACAACAATTACGCGTTTGCGTGGAGCCCTCGTTTCGGAATTACCCGCATGTTCGGTGAGCGCGTAGCTCTGTTCGCCAATGCGGCCCGTACTTCCGCCCCCAATTTCGGGTATCTGGATGAAAACGGGAAGGAACTGACCGATTCCTGGCGTACGGACCAGATGGAATTCGGCTTCCGGGTCAGCCCGGTGGACAAGGTGTGGTTCTCCGCTTCCTGGTTTGACATCATCCAGAATAACACTCCCGTAGCCATAGACGGATATACCAACCGGTACTATTCGGACGGCTCCAAGAGGGCGGAAGGCGTGGAACTTTCCCTGAACGGGGAAATCACCAAGAACTGGAGTTCCTACCTTTCCTACACCTACACCCGCACCAAGAACCGGACCTCCGGGGAAGTGTATCCCACCATCGCTCCGAATGCGCTGGCCCTCTGGCAGAAATACCGCATTGACGGCGGCCTGCTGAACGGCACGGTGCTGGGCCTGGGCTACCGCTGCAAGGATTCCTACTATGCCACGTTCCGCGGTGCAAAGATTGCGGATAATTATACCATACCTTCCTACAGCGTGTTTGACTTCACGGTGGAAATCCCCCTGCCGGAAACCAAATGGCTGAAGGATGCCACCCTGAGGCTGGCCGTATACAACATTTTCGACAAGAAATACGTGCAGTCCACCCGCCACGCCGTGCAGTGCACGGTGGGAGAGCCCCGCACGTTTGAAGTAGGCGTGAAGACTACCTTCTAACCATTCCTTCCAGCCATGAGTTCCCCCGTCATTTCCGTCACCCGCCTCAAGCGCAGCTTCAAGTCCGGTTCCGAGGACATAGCCGTGCTGAAAGACATCAGCCTTACCGTGAACCAGGGAGAGTTCGTCGCCGTCATGGGCGCGAGCGGCTCCGGAAAAAGCACCCTGCTGAACGTGCTGGGGGGGCTGCTGCCTCCGGATTCCGGCACGGTGACGGTGGATGGGCTGGACCTCGGCTCCATGTCTGATGCCGCCCTGACAGTGTACCGGCGCGACCGCGTGGGGTTCATCTTCCAGATGTTCAACCTGGTGGGAACCCTGAACGTGGAGGAAAACATCCTGCTGCCCTCCCTGGCGGGGGGCAAAAAAGTGGCCTCTTCCACTCTGGACGCCATGATTGAAAAAGTGGGGCTGTCCCACCGCCGGCACGCCATGCCGGATACGCTCAGCGGCGGGGAACAGCAGCGGGTGGCGATTGCCCGTGCGCTGGTTTCCGGCCCGGCGCTGGTGCTGGCGGATGAACCCACGGGCAATCTGGATTCTGAAAACACCCGGCTCATGGGGGACCTGTTCCGGGATTTGCACCGTACGCAGGGCTGCGCCTTCGTGCTGGTGACGCATGCGCCGGACGTAGCCATGTGGGCGGACCGCGTGATTGTGCTCAAGGACGGCCGCATCGTGGACGACAGGCCCACGGCGGAATTTGCCGGACCTGTAGAATTGTCCTCCTTCTATGAACGCACGCTGAATGACGCCTTATGACGCTGCTGTTCAAACTGATTTGGCGGGACCTGCGCGCCAACCCCGGCCGTGTGGCGGTCAGCGTGTTCGCCATCCTCGTCTCCGTCAGCCTCATTGTCTGGATGATGGGGAGCTATGATACGCTGGTCAAGGAGTTCGATAACGACGCGGAGGCCTACATGGGCAGCTATGACCTTTGCCTGGTGCCGGAGGCGCCCAAAGGGCCGCTTCCCCCCGGGCAGTACCCGCGGTTCAGTGATCCGGATCTGGCCGCGCGCCTGGCTGCCTCCCCCCTGGTGGAATCCGTGAACGCCGCCTGCCAGGTGCCCCGCCTCCAGATCGGCTGCGGGAATGAACGCGGCAGCTTTGACGAGCAGACGCGCGACCGCATGGGGATTCCTCCGCAGAGTCCCATCCTGGTGGGGAACCATGCCGTGGAATGTCCTTATGATTTGAAGGAAGGCGTCTGGCCGGATATGGCTTCCTCCTCCGCCATGGAGGGGGTGCTGGGCAGCGGAAGCGCCAAGTATTTCAGCGCGGGCGTGGGAACCGTCATGAACGTGCGCGTGGGAACGCACGTGTACGACGTGAAGGTCGTGGGCATCGTCAAGCAGGCCAAAGCTACTCCCGGCGTCATTATGGGACCGGGCGGCATGTCCGGACCGGCTTTTTCCTCCCTCTTTGTGCCCGTAAAGGTGTGTGAAAAAATCACGGGCCAGCCTTTTGCCCCCAATTTGATTTACGTTCAGCTCAAGGAAGGGGTGGACAAAAAGGAGTTTGTGGACGGCCTCCGGCAGGAGCTGGCCCAGGCCTCCGCCGTGGTGGCGGATACGGATTCCATTATCCAGCGGCTTTCCAGCGACCGTTCCGTCCGTTCCCAAAAGGAGAGTGCGGAGATGTCCGTCTGGCTCGTCCTGTTCTCCTGCGTCTTCATCATTTTCACGACCCTGAGCATCGGCGTCAGCGAGCGCACCCGCAGACTGGCCCTGATGCGTGCGCTGGGGATGAGCCGCATGCAGATCGCGCTGCTGATTGTGGGAGAGGGGCTTTTCCTGTGCATTCCGGCGCTGCTGGGCGGCCTGGCCGCCGGCTTTTGCCTGGTGTACCTTCTGGAGGAAGGTTCTTCCTCGGTCCCCGTCCTGACCTGGACGACGGTGCTGGCTGCCGCCGCGTGCGCCGTGGGGGGGGCCTTGCTGGCTTCCATCATTCCCGCATGGCGCGCTTCCCGCCAGTCTCCGCTGGAAGCGGCCGTGCCCTCTTCCGGATTCATCGGGAAAGTGAGCCGCGTTCCCGTGTGGTCCGTGATCGCCGGGCTGGCGTGCGTGTGCCTCCAGCCTGCGGCCCTGCTTCTGCCGGGCCTGGAGGTGGAGACGCGCAAGTGGATCTTTTTCTGGCTGGGGTATCCCGGCCTGGTGGCCGGTGCGCTGTTCCTGGCTCCCGCCTTCGTGCGCGTGACGGAGTGGGCCGGGTCATGGATCACGGGGCTGCTGCTGCGCGTGCCGCATTCTTTCCTGAAAGTGCAGCTCAGCCGCAACCTCAGCCGTTCCGTGGGAACCGCCGTATCCATGTCCGTGGGCCTGTCCCTCTTTGTAGGGGTGCAGACGTGGGGATATTCCATGCTGGTTCCCTTCTCTCCGGATACGTCCACGCCCGGAACGCTGGTTTCCTTCCTGCATACGGAGTTCAAGCCTGCGGACGTTCCGGAGCTGATGGCGCGGCCCAGCCTGCGTAATTCGCGGATGTATCCCATTTACGTGGATGAACCGGACATTGCCCCGGCGCAGATGAAGACCCCAGGTTTTTCCGGAATGCGCAACCGCTCCATCGTGCTGGCCGGCATTCCCGTGGCGGAGATGGCTCAGGGAAGCCATCCCCTGTTCAGGCCCGTGTTCGTTTCCGGCAACCCGCAGGAAGCCTATGCCATGCTGGAATCCACCCGTTCCCTGCTGATTCCGGATACCTTTGCCCGGACGGTGGGGCTGAAGGCCGGGGATGACCTGATGCTGGTGAATCCGTCCCATCAGGGGCGCCGTTCCGGGAATGCTCCGTCTGCCGGAGCTCACGGACGGGGCAGAGGCCCCGGCATGCAGGGGGAACTCTGGAAGGTGGCGGGAGTCGTCTCCTTCCCCGGCTGGCACTGGCTGACCAAGACCAGCGGCATGCGCGTGCGCCGCGGCGGCTTTGTGGCGGCCCTGGCGATTGCCGATGAACGCTGGCTCAAGGAGGAATACGGCCATCAGGGGTTCCAGTTCATCTGGGGGGACACCGCCCCCGGGGTAAGCAACCTGGAGCTCCAGAACGACCTGGGGGAATACGCCCTGATGAAGGTGAGGCAGCAGGAGAACGAAGGGGAAGGCGTGAAGCCGCTGGTGAAGGCCCTGACCCGGGAAAGCCTGGGGGGGAGCGTCACCAGCCGCGGTGACGACGTGATCTTTACGATGAGCAAGCTTCCCATCATCATGATGGTGATTGCCGTGCTGGCCGTGCTCAATACTGTTCTGGCCTCCGTGCAGTCCCGCCGCCGGGAATTCGGTCTGATGCGGGCGGTAGGAGTGCCGGCCGCCATGGTGATGCGGATGCTCTGGGCGGAGACGCTGATGGTCTCCCTGTGCGCCGTCGTCATGAGCCTGGCCCTGGGCGTGCTGGGAGCCTGGTGCTCCATCCAGATTCTGGAATACGGCTATCACTTCGGCATCGTCACTCCTCCCATCACGATGCCCTGGGCCCATCTGGGGTATGCGGTGCTTCTGGTGCTGGCCCTTTCCTCCCTGGCGTGCCTTCTGCCTGCGTGGCGCATGAAGCGCGCGTCTGTGACGGACTTGCTTTCCGTCCGGGAGGGGTAGGGGCCTTCTGGATTATATTTGTCGAAAAAAGTATTGATTGCTGAAAATTAAGCAAATAGGATCAGCTGTATACTTTAGAATGAAATATTTTTACCATGACCGGAATGGAGAATTGCATGGTCCTGCTGAACTGGATTTTCTGGCCTGTGAGGTAAAATGGGGCGGTCTGCCTGATCATTTGATGATCCGTCCAGTAGATGGTGAAGAATGGGTTGCCCTGGCGGAGGCAGTGAAAAGGGAAACGGGAACCGGATTTTATCCGAACGTGATGTCTGTTCCGCCGGAAGAGGTAGCCGGTCTGTCGTTTTGGAAGCGTCTCCGGTATTATTATCGGAGATCATGGAGAATGGCATTCGTCTTTTCCGGACGCGCTTCCCGGCGGGAATGCCTGTCCGTTTTCCTGTCCATGACGCTGGCGGATTGCCTGGGGCTGGCGGTTGCCCAGATTCTGCTGGGGCTTGCTCTTCCTCCCCTGATGCCGGGAATCGACGTGTTTTCCTGTTTGTTCTTCATCTTCCTGCTCTTGAGATTGTTGCTGGGGTTGCTAATTGTCCTTCAATTCTTTGCCTTGTGTTGGAGAAGGCTTCATGACTTGTCCCTGGCGGGCGGTTGGTCGTTTGTTCTTCCTTTTGTCCTTCTGGCTGGCAGTTTGCCGGTAGAATGGTTGTTTGGTCGTTTGTTCCAGTCTGATGCGTGGGGAATGTTCATGGCACATGCAGGAAAGGCCGGAGTAATGGCGGCAGGAGGAATGGGAGTGGCCGTTTTCGTGTTGTCCGGAACCTGGGTTGTTGCGCTGCTGGGCCTGTTTCCCGGTACGAAGAAGGAAAATCAATACGGTCATCCCCCGGAGGTATGACCGTTCCGTTTCCCGGACAGAGAAGAACCGGGGATTTTTCCCTTCGCCGGAAAGGGAGGATAATATCGACAAACCCCGTAATGCGTGTTTGACTGAAAGGGCTTTCCCGTGAACCTGTCTTCTTCCAGTCCTGGTCCTTTTTCTGAAAGGAAGTTCAGCTTGCCTGAATGGATGGCGGCAAGATGGAGGTGGCTGTTTTCTTGGTCCGGCCGCATTTCCAGCGCCTCATATTTATACGCGTGGCTGTTTTATGGCGCGTGCATGGGGACGCTGGTTTTTTCAGGATATTGGGCCGCGGTGAATGGGAGTATTCATCCGCGTTTTATGGTAACGGCTGAGCATGGAATAAACCTGGCGTGTTTGAGTGCGGCCATGCTTGTTCCATGCCTGGGACTTGTTTTTCGCAGGCTCCGTGATCTTGATCTGGGCCTCCTCTGGGCGGTTCCCGTTTACGCGGCTTCCTTGGGATGTGCGGAGACGGGCTTTTATCATGTGTACGGATGGGCGCGGGCTGCGGCGGGAGGGAATGCCTCCCTTTTAATTTGCGGCGCCATGTTTTTCTGCATGTTTCTGTTTTGTGCCGTGGCGCCGCTTGCGCTGGGATGTGTTCCCGGCAACAGCCGGTCCGGCATTTCCGGGCGAACCGGGGAAAGAACGGAAGGAAAGGAGTGATTGTGAAACGTTATTATTACCATACGCCGGATGGGGAATTGCATGGGCCGTCCGATTTTGATTTCCTGGTTAGGGAAGTCCGCTATGCCGGATTACCGCTGGGACTGATGGTCAGGGAGGAGCGTTCGGAAGACTGGATATGGATAGGAGACATTCCGGGAGCTCCGCCGGAATGGAAGTTGCTCAAGGAGCGGTATTCCGGAACCGGGGAATGGATGAAAGTGGGCAAAATATGGAAATGCGGCAGAAGAAGTCGTTTTAAGTGGTTTTTTTCCCTGCTGGTGATGCAGTCCCGTTCCTCGCGCCGGGAAGCGGCTGTTACCTACGGCGCACTTCTGGCGTCTGCTCCTCTCGTCTGGATAGTTTGTTTTTGTGGAGCCTGCGATGTTTTTGAACCTCTTCCTTTTGGGATGCTTTTTGCTCTTCTGTCGGGGTTGTTGCTGTTGTTTTTCTTCTTGTTTTGCTTCATTGCGCTGGGCGTCAGACGTTTTCATGATGCCGGGCTGGATGGGGGCTGGTTGGCGATCGTCTGGCCGGTATGGATAGCAGTCCTGATTTGTTCTTTTAAGGGAAAGTTTCTGGCAATGTCCTTTTGCTGGGATCTTGTAGGGGGAATATTTACGGGCATAGCTGTCTTGACTGCTCCCGTCCTGTTCAGTCTTTTGCTGCCGGAGCAAAAGCGCAAAAACATCTATGGAGAGCCTTCCTGGAATAGAAAATAAGTGCATGAAAAAGAAAATAGAAATCGCTTCCTGGCCGCGAAGGTCCCATTACGAGTATTTCCAGACGTTTGAATGTCCCATGTTTTCCATCACGTCTCCCGTGCGGGTGGATGCCTTGTACCGTTATGCGAAACAGGAGGGGATTTCCTTTTTCGCCCTGTGCCTGTTTGTGCTGTTGAAGGCGGTGAATAAGATTCCCCAACTGCGCCAGAGGGTGGAGGAAGGAGAGGTGTGGGAATATGAATCCGTGGACGCCCTGGTTCCGGTGCTGGCGGCGGATGGGGAATTCACCCAGATTTTAGTAGAGTACCGGGCGGAGCTGGCTGATTTTCTGGAGCATGCCGTTCCGCTCATTCAGGCGGCCAAGCAGGCTCCGGCCCGGGCGAATCCCTGCCATCGGACGGATATTGCCGTGTTCAGCTGCCTGCCGTGGATTCCATTTACGCAGGTGGCCAGCGCCTACAGGGTGTTCCGGGGGCAGTACCTTCCCCTCATCCATTGGGGGAAGATGGAGGCGGACGTTTCCGGCAGGCTGATGATGCCCGTGGCCATTCAGGCGAACCATGTGCTGGTGGACGGGGTCCATGTTGGTAATTTTTATAAAAATATTGATTGTTTTTGTTGCGGGTTTTAGGCTGGGACGCATGGCTTCCCTGTTGCCCCTTCCGGCGATTACCGGTCTCTGCTTTCCTACAGAAAGGCGGAGCAGATTTATGATCTGACCTATTATTTTTGTAAGGCGTACTTGTCTTCTCGCGACAGGACGGTTGATCAGATGGTTCAGGCTGCCCGTTCCGGAAAGCAGAATATTGCGGAGGGAAAGGAGGCGGGGCTGGTCTCCATGGAAACGGAAATCAAGCTGATGAATGTAGCCAGAGCCAGTCTGGATGAATTACTGAGTGATTATGAAGACTTTTTGAGAGTGAGAGGCTTTCCCGTGTGGGAAAAGGATTCACGAGAGTCCCTTTTTGTCAGAAAGAAGGGTGCGGATAAATGTCTGGCCCGGGATTATTTTTTGGAACTGGCCCGGACAAGGCAGCCGGAGGTGGTGGCCAATATGGCCATTTGCCTGATTTTCCAGGCCAAGTATTTATTAATGCGGCAGCTCAGGTTTTTGGAGGGGAAGTTTCTTAGAGAAGGGGGGATGAGGGAAAGAATGAGCCGGATGAGAAGGGATAGGGGTGATAGGGGTGATAGGGGTGATAGGGGTGATAGGGGTGATAGGGGTGATAGGGGTGATAGGGGTGATAGGGGTGATAGGGGTGATAGGGGTGATAGGGGTGATAGGGGTGATAGGGGTGATAGGGGTGATAGGGGTGATAGGGGTGATAGGGGTGATGATGGGAATTCCCTATAATCCCTAAAGTTTCCTGTGAGCCCCATAGGCCCTATTCTTCTTCCAAGGTTTTACTGATTCCCGGCCAGGCATCCCGGACAGTTCTGGACTGAGTACCCCGGAGATATTTCCACCAGCTCCGGCTCCCGGTCCGTCAGGCAGAGTTCCGGGTTTCCGAGGGTGTTTCTGGGGCGGAAGCTGCATCCGCAAGGTTCCTGCATCATGTTGGGGGGCAGTCCGGGAATGGTGTAGAGGGGAGAGCCTTTCGCATGGAGTCCGGGAATGGATTTCATCAGGGCCCTGGTGTAGGCGTGCCGGGGATGTTCCAAAAGCTCCCGCGCCGGGGCGCTTTCAACAATGCGGCCTGCGTACATGACGTTGATGCGGTCCGCATATTGGCGCACCACGCCGAGGTCATGCGTGATGAGGATGACGGAGGTGCCCATGTCCTGCTGAAGTTTTCTGATGAGGTCAAGCACCTGCTTCTGCACGGTGACGTCAAGGGCAGTAGTGGGCTCGTCCGCAATGAGGATTTCCGGCCTGGTGATGAGGGCCATGGCGATCATGACGCGCTGGCGCATGCCTCCGGAGAATTGATGGGGATAGGCGTCCATGCGCTGTTCCGCGTCCGGTATTCCTACCAGGGCAAGCTGTTCCAGCGCGCGGTCGCGCGCCTCTTTTTTGCCGGCTCCCTCATGAATGACGAGGGGTTCCGCCACCTGCTCCCCGATGGTCAGGTACGGGTTGAGGGAGGACATGGGATCCTGGAAGATCATGGAGATGCGCTTGCCGCGGATGGAACGGAGTTCCTTTTCCGGACAATGAAGCAGGTCCGTGCCGTCCAGCATGGCGGAACCGCTTTCAATGCGGCCCGGAGGCATTGGGATGAGCCCCATCATGGAGTAGCAGGTGACGGATTTTCCGGATCCGGATTCCCCCACGATGCCGAGCGTTTCCCCCGGCGCCACGTCAAAGGACACGTTTCTCACCGCCCGGACGATGCCGGCCCTGGTGTGGAAGGAGGCGCTGAGGTTCCTGACGGAGAGCATGCGGAGAAGGCGGGATTGTCAGTCATTGCGCACGCGCGAGCGGGCAGAGAAGATGACCGGGATGCCGGGAGCGGGGTAGGCTTCCCTGATTTTGTTGCGCAGGTACTGGGAGTAGCTGTCCGTGAGCAGGTTCTTGTCATTGACGAAGAGGACGTAGCGCGGGACGGGAATGGTGTTGTACTTGGGGTCCACCGCCGTGGTGACGTAGTAGATTTTCAGTCTTCTGGTGGAGCCGCTGGCGGTGCCGGGAGGGTTCATCTGCTGGGCAAGCTGGATGAGGCGGTTGAGCTGTCCGGTGGTGGGCAGGTTACGGGATTCCCGGCGGATGCGCGTGATGACCTTGAAGATGATTTCCACGCCCTCCGCTTTTTTTGCGGAGGTGGCGATGAAGGGCGCATAGTTGATGAAGAAGAGTTCCCTGCGCACCTGTTCCTCCACTTCCGCCATGCGGTCCTTGCGCGGGGCATTCGGGTGGAAGAGGTCGAATTTGTTCACGATGATGATGCAGGGTTTCCCTTCCTCCGCAATGATGCCGGCGATACGGCGGTCCTGCTGCGTGATGCCTGCCGCAATGTCAATGACCAGCAGGCAGATGTCCGCCCGGCGGATGGCTTTTTCACTGCGCATGGCGGAAAAGACTTCCACGGAGGTGTTCCGCCGGGAGCGCGGGCGCATGCCGGCGGTGTCGATCAGCACGTAGGGCTGGCCGTCGTGCAGGTAGGGGACGTCAATGGCGTCGCGGGTGGTGCCCGCCACGTCGGAGACGATGGTGCGCTTGTCCCGGAGGATGGCGTTGACCAGGGAGGATTTGCCCGCGTTGGGGCGTCCAACGACGGCCACCTTGATGGGGGGGGCGGCGTCCTCCCCGTCTTCCGGTTCTTCCTCCAGTTCTTCTTTCAGCGGGGCGCCCTCCTGTTTGAGGAAGTCGTCCAGCCGGGAGGCGAGTTCGGAGAAGCCCCTGCCGTGGGCGGCGGAGAGAAAGATATGGTCGTCAAAGCCAAGTCCGGCGAATTCGCCCAGGTTCAGGTCCTGCTTTTCATGGTCCGCCTTGTTGAGCAGGAGGATGACGGGAACGTCCGACTTGCGGAGGTGGTCCGCAATGCTCTGGTCAATGGGGGTGAGGTGGTCCCGGCAGTCCAGCACGAAGAGGATGAGGTCCGCCGTTTTCATGGCTATGTCCGCCTCTGCCGCCACCTGTTCCGCAAAGCCGTCGCTCAGGCGCGCGCCGATGCCGCCCGTATCCATGATTTTACAGGCGCGGTCCGTAATCTTGCAGGGGGCGGAGAGCCGGTCGCGAGTGACGCCGGGTTCATCATGCACGATGGCGATGCGCCTTCCGGCCATTCTGTTGAAGATGGCGGATTTCCCGACATTGGGCCTGCCTACGATGGCGATGGTGGGGACGTGCTGCATGCGCGCCATGTTACCCGAAGGGCCGGAGCTGTGAAAGCTAATTCCGCGCCAACGGCGGGCGCTTCCGCCGGGGGCTTATCCCTTGTGCCTGGCCTGATTGTGAAGGTACAGCGCCACGGCGATCGTGATGACGTTGGGAAGCCATAGCAGGATGTAGGGGAGCATCGTGTCGCTTTTCCGGGACAGGTCCGCAAAGATCAGGGCCACAAAGTAGAGGGAGGCGATCAGGATGCCCAGGGCAAATCCCGTGGAGGTGTCTTTTCTGCGGGTGTTGATGGCCAGGGGCACGCCAATGAGGGCAAAGACGATGCAGGCCAGGGAGAAGGAGGCGCGCCTGGGCAGTTCCGTGGCGAATTCCGTGGTCTGTTTTTTATCCAGATAGCCGGGCGTGTTCAGGGCTTCCCTGATTTCCCGGTTGGTGAAGCGGTTGGCCTTGATGCGCCGGGAGCGGGATTTGTCCAGGTTGATGCTCAGGGGCATTTCATCCATGGTCACGCTTTGGGAGATGGAGTCCTTTTCCTGCGTGGTGATGAGCGGATTGATGAGGTGCAGGTAAAGGGTTTTTTTCTCGGGAGAGAAGTCCATGGTCACGCGTTCCGAGTGCATGGCCACGGCGGGGGATTTGTCGTCCGCCTTCTGATAGATGTGCATGCCGTGGATGACGTCGTCCACGCGCTTGTCAATGTAGATTTCCAGATTATCGAATTTGGTGATGGCCTGTCCTTCATTGAGAAGCCCCTTCGGGTTGATGGAGGCGGCCTTGATGAGCAGTTCGGAAATGGATTGCTTGGCGCGGGGCGCGATGTCTATGTTGATCCAGTAGCAGAGGCCGGAGAGGGCGATGCCGATGGCGATGGCGGGGGCGCTCAGACGCCACAGGCTCATGCCGGACATGCGCATGGAGGTGAGTTCGTTGTCCGAGGCCAGGCGTCCGTATACCAGCAGCACGGCCGTCAGGAATCCCCATGGAATGGAGAACATCAGCGAGAAGGGTATTACCTGGAAGATGAATTCCAGAACGATGCTGATGGGCGCCTTGTTTTCCACCAGAAGGGGGCGCAGTTCCTTGAACAGGTTGCCCAGGAGCAGCAGGGCGCTCAGGGCCATCACCCCCAGGGCCGTAACACCCAGCAGCTGGCGGGCAATGTATCTGTCAAAGATCTTCATGCAGTAAAACCGTGCCGGAGATTTTGCCCGAAGGCCGCGGACAAGTCAATCACGCGCACGGAACAATCCGTATCCTTCCCCGGAGGGAAGGAGGAGTTGGATGGGAGGATGGAAGTCCGTGCGGCTGGTGAAAAAGGATGCGGCATGTTGTTCAGTTTTCTTTTTGTTCCAGGCTGCCGAGCAGTTTTTCCCGCTGCGGGGGAAGCTTGCCGAAGTGGGATTTCAGAATGACGTGCGCCGGAATGCCGGGATGCGCGATGCCGTGCAGCCGCGCGAGTTCCTGTTCAAAGTGCAGGACGGCGCGGAGGGTGGGGTCGTTGTTTTCCAGATAGGCGTATGCCCGTTGCAGGAGGTCGTAGAATTCCGGGATGGGCGTGTCCGGCTCCAGCATTTGGAGAAACAGGCGCGCGAAGTAGCCTGCTGCGCTGAGCCGGAGGTAGCTTTTCCGGAGGGGCAGGCGGGGGGAGAGCAGGTCTGCGGAAGTCAGGGAGTGCAGGTCTCCCGTTTTTGCCTGCGTCCACTGCATGCGGCACTGGTAGAAGAGGTCCAGGCGCCCGGCAAAGGGGCTGTTGGGCTTTCTGGCGCTTTTGGCCGCCGTTCTGATGATGCCTTCCTCCGTGCACCAGACGACAATCAGGCCGTTCTCTCCGAGGGGATAGAGCTTCAGGACCGTCGCTTCCGCATTCATCAGCGGCGTTTTTCCAGCCCTGTTTTAGCCGGTTGTTCCGTTGGGACGGTCTGCCCGTAGGGGGAGGGCAGGATGCCGGCTTCCGTCATGGCGTCCGTAAAGGCCTGGATGGCGCTGGTGCCTCCGTGGATGCGGATGGCGGAAAGGAGCTGTTCCTGGGCGGCGTCCTTGTCTCCTCCCATGAATTTGATGATGGCCTGGGTGCAGTAGTAGTACGGCGTGTCGTCCATCGGGCCGTACAGGTTTTCCAGTTCCTTGGCCAGGGGCCGGTTGTCCAGCTTGCGGGCGCAGATATAGCGCTTGAATTGCAGCAGGGGAGTCATGCCGGGATTGTCCTTGAAGGGAGGCAGAAGCTCCGTGAAGGCTTTCAGCGCCCTGGCATAGTCATGATTGACGTAGTGCGCTTCCGCCAGGTTGAACTGAATGGTGAGGTTGGAGGGATCCAGCTTCTGGGCCTTTTCAAAGTTTTCCAGGGCCTTTTCAATGTTGCGGATTTCAATGTAGCATGCGCCGCGGAGATTGTATAAGCCCGGGTTTCCTGCATAAAGCTTTTCCAGCTCCGTCAGGGAGAAGAGGCATTCCATGGTTCTCTTCTGCGCAAAGAGCTGTTCCGCCTTGCGGAATTGGTCAATGTAGCTTTTTCTGGTTGCTTCCGGCAGGCTGTTGAATTCCTGAATCCACGCCGGGGACGGAGGTTCCGGCGGTGTTTGCTGCGCGGAGGCGGGGAGAAGGGCAAGCGTCAGGGCTGCCAGTAGGAAGGTGCATGCTTTCATGGATGGGTCAGGAATTCAGGTGGGGAATGATTTTTTGTAGCGCGGCTTCCGCCGTGAGTCCATATTTTTTTCTGAGGATGGGTTCCGAACCGTGTTCGATGAACTGGTCCGGCCATGCGATGGCTTCCACGGGCGTGGTGACGCCTCCGGCTTCCAGGGATTCAAGCACGGCGGAGTTGAAGCCGCCGCTGATGGAATGGTCTTCAAAGGTGCAGACCACCCGGCTGGAGGCCGCATGCCGGCGGATGCATTCGTCATCCAAAGGCTTGATGAAGCGGGCGTTGATGAGGGTGACCGTGTGACCCTGCGCTTCCAGCAGCGCTGCCGTCTCCCGGGCGATGCCGATCATGGTGCCCAGGGAAACGAGGGTCACGTCCTTCCCCGTCTGGAGCACTTCCGCCTTGCCGATGGGGAGGATTTCCGGCGTGGAGGGAAGGGGGACCCCGGCGCCGCAGCCCCGGGGATAGCGGATGACGGTGGGGCCGTTCTGGTAATGGTTCATGGTCCGGAGCATGTGGACGAATTCCGCTTCATCCTTGGGTTGCATGAAGACGATGTTCGGGATGCTGCGGATCATGGCGATGTCAAACAGGCCGTGATGCGTGGGGCCGTCGTCCGGGGAGAGCCCGGCGCGGTCCATGCAGAAGCGCACGGGCAGCTTTTGTAGCGCGGCGTCATGCTGGATCATGTCAATGCAGCGCTGCATGAAGGTGGAGTAAATGGCGATGTAGGGCTTCATGCCTTCCGCCGCCAGCCCGCACGCAAAGAGGGCTCCGTGTTCTTCCGCAATGCCTACGTCAAAGTAGCGCTTGGGGAAGGCTTCCTTGAACAGGTCCAGCTTGGTGCCGCTGGCCATGGCGGCCGTGATGGCCGTGACGGATTCGTCCTCGTGCGCCATTTCCACCAGCGTGGAACCGAAGATGTGGGAGAAGGTGGGGGTGGCGGTTGCCTGCGTTTCGCCGTCCCGCACGCAGTAGGAGCCCAGGCCGTGGAATTTGGTGGGGTTGTCCAGTGCGGGCTGGTAGCCTTTCCCCTTCTGGGTGACCACGTGCAGGATAACGGGTTCGTTGAGGTCCTTGATGTAGGAAAGGGTGCGGATGAGGGTGGGGATGTCGTGCCCGTCCAGGGGGCCGAAGTAGCGCAAGCCGAATTTATTGAAGAGCAGGGAGGGGAAGATGAGGTTCTTGGTGGTGCCTTCCAGCTTGAAGGCGAAGTCCCTGGCCTGCGTGCCTCCCAGCTTTTCAATGAAGGAGGCTGTCTTGTCCCTCAGCCAGGAGAAGGTTTCCGAGGTTTGCAGGGAGTTGAAGTATTTTGCCAGCGCGCCCACGTTTTTATCAATGGCCCATTCATTGTCGTTCAGAATGGTGATGTAGCGCTTGGTGGTCTGGCTGATGTTGTTCAGCGCCTCCAGGGTGGTGCCGCAGGTGAACGCCGCATCCCCGGCTACGGCTACTACATGGTAGTCCTCCCCTTTCAGATCCCTGGCCGCGCACATGCCCAGGGCGGCGGAAAGCGCCGTGCCCGCGTGGCCTGCGCCGTAGGCGTCATGGGGGGATTCCGACATTTTGGCAAAGCCGGAGAGCCCTTCATGCTGGCGGATGGTGTGAATCAGCGGGGCGCGCCCCGTGAGCATTTTATGGACGTAGGCCTGGTGGGAAACGTCAAAGATGATTTTGTCCCGCGGTGTTTCAAAGACGCGGTGAAGGGCAATGCTCAGTTCCACCACGCCCAGGTTGGGGCCCAGATGGCCGCCGGTGAGGGAAAGGGAGTGGATGAGGGTGTTCCGGATTTCTTCCGCGAGCCGGGGCAGTTCCGATTCAGGGATTTTCATCAGGTCTGCATGGCTGCGGATGCTTGCCAGCAGCTCCGGAAGTTCAGGTAAGGGAGAATTCATTGCTGTCTGGTTCATCGGGATCCGTTCCATCCTGGACGGTCTCCGGGTTGCTGAGGGTTTGGATGCGCAGTTCCGCATCATGAAGGATGCCGCGGCAGTGGCGGATGAGCTTGTTGCCTTCTTCCACCAGGGCTATCATGTCTTCCAGTTCGGTGACGGGGGCTTCCGTCAAGCGTATGATTTCTTCCAGGCGGGCTACGGATTCTTCAAATCCGGGAGCGTTTTTCCGTTGTTTGGCCATATGGGGAATTAAGGTTGAGGGGTGGAAGCGGTTTCCTGAAGGTCTTTGTAAAGAATCATGTCCGCTCCCTGGATGAATTGGCGGGAGTCCGGCGTCCCAAAGCGTTGCGACAAGGGGTAGAGCGCACGGCTGTGGTCAAAGAGGTATACGGGATTCCTGTCCTTCGTCTGAAGCAGGACGGTGCCTTCCAGAACGAGGGGGGTGAATTCCCCGTAGGAGGCGGCAATGGTGCGGAGGTCCGCATTGAGCGTGGATGAGGGAGTCACCAGGATGCTGCCCACCTTCCCGCCGTGGAATTTCAGAATGCGTTCCAGCACCATGAATTGCTCCACCATTTTGGGGAGGCCGATGGCTTTCCTGTCTGCGTACCAGCCGACGGCGGACGGCTGGTCCGTGAGGATGAAATCCTTTTCCGACGTCTGGGCGCGAAGGTCCCGGTTGAGGCCTGGGGGGAAATAAGGGGGCCATGCCGGAATGCCGCGGCTGGCCGTCAGGATGCCCACCCGCACCATCTGGGGAAGGCTGAGCAGAAGGGGGAGGGAAGTGATGAGCAGGGCGAGCAGCAGGACGCCGCCCCGCAGGACGGGGACTACCTCCTTGTTGGAGTGCCGTGCGATCAGGTTGAGGACGAAGGCCGTGCCGTAGGCCGTGAAGAAGGGGGCGAAGAGGATTTGAATCTGTCCCAGGGAAATACCGGATTTGTTGGAGGTGTAAAGGGCCATGCCGATGACGGCGGGCACCCACATGGCGAAGACGCCCCATTTGGCCTGGTTGACTTCTGGCCTTCTGAATTTGTGCAGGAGGGCCAGCAGGAACACCATGGCCAGGGGAAGGTTCCCGAGGTTTTCATAAAGGAGGTCGCCCTGCGTCAGGATGTTGTTGACGATAGAGGTGACGGCTTTCTGGGCGGCGATGGGAATGTCCCCGGCGGCCAGGGAGTTCATCGCGATTTCTTCATTGCCGGTCAGCCCCGTGAAGATGGTGTAATAGGCCGTTCCGAAGAAGCCTCCGCTGAGGGAGCGGTTGATGTAAACGGGGTAGGCCAGGAGGAGGAACAGGATCACAAGTCCCGGAATGCAGTACAGGCCGTGAGGCTTGAAGCGGATGCCCACGAAAATCAGAAAGCCGGCCATGGGCCACAGGCCGATCCAGCCGGTGAGGCAGACGCATGAAAAACAGATGGAGCTGTAAATGAGCGGCATCAGGAATTTACGCTTCTCCTCCCTGTTTTGCAGGGCCGTGGACAGGAAATGGATGCCCCAGGCAAAGAAGAAGAGCATCATCATCTGCGGGAGGCCGCTGGTGGCGTATTGCAGGAAGAGGTTGCTGAGAATCATCGTCAGGCAGGTGAAGCTGGCGATGGTGACGTCAAACATTTGGTGGAGGATGTAATAGCAGCTCAGGACAGCCAGGATGAAGAACATGCAGGAAATGCCCGCCACGATGCGGTCCGGCAGGTAGATCATGGAGCTACCCGTCATGCTCCACAGGTCAAACTTGTGGACGCCGGCCACCTTGAAGACGGCGGCTTCCACCAGGATGTTCAGAGGGGCGTTGCGTGTGTCCCGGAGGGCGTAGGGATTGAATTTTTCCGGATTGACGAGGGATTCCCCCTGTCCCGCCAGAATGGTTTCCTGTTCGCGGATCTGGGCGTCGGAAAGAAAGGGGTTGAGGCCGGCGCGGGTGCTCCCGGAGACCATCTGGATGGGTCTCAGCCAGTTGGTGGCCATCCCCTGTCCCCTGGCCACGTTCCGGGCGATCTGGGCCTGGTCCATGGCGGCGCTGGCGGTCAGTCCGTTAAAATTGAAAAAGTACTGCACACCCGTAATCGCCAGCAGCAGGATGAGGATGATAATAAACGGTGTGCGGGATGCCGTGGTGGGCGCATTCATGAAGGTTGAATATCTTGTAATTTGCGTTGAAGGGTGCGGCGGCTGATGCCCAGAAGGTGGGCTGCCGCCGTTCTGTTGCCGTTTGACCGGGCCAGCGCTTGTTGGATGGCATTCCGCTCCAGCAAGGATAAATTCAAAACCCCTGCCGGGACAAGCCCATTCTGTGTGCTGGGGGCATTGTCCTCCAACTGTTCCTGCGCCATGCTCCCCAGGGCGGCCGGCTGCTGCTGCGCGTGCAGCCGGGGTGGGAGGTGGGAAAGTTCTATGCTGGCGGAGTTGCTCATGACGACGCCGTGCTCCATGGCTGTGCGCAGCTCCCGCACGTTTCCGGGCCAGGAGTAGTTCCGTACGGCGTCAAGGGCGTCCCGGGAAAGGGGTTTGAATTCCTTGTTATTCTCCCTGGCGAATTCTTTCAGGAAGGCGGTGGCGAGCAGGGGCACGTCCTCCCGCCGGTCCCGGAGGGGGGGCATCTGGATGTGGACCACGTTGAGGCGGAAATAGAGGTCTTCCCGGAATTTGCCCTCCTGGACGAGTTTCTTCAGTGATTTGTTGGTGGCGGCAATAATGCGCACATTCACCGGGATGGGCGTGTTGGAGCCTACGCGTTCAATGGTCCGTTCGGACAGCACCCTCAGCAGGCGGACCTGCGTTCCGGCGTCTATTTCCCCGATTTCATCCAGGAAGATGGTGCCGCCGTCCGCCTGTTCAAAGCGGCCGATGCGGCGCTGCCCGGCTCCGGTGAAGGAGCCTTTTTCATGGCCGAACAGCTCGCTTTCCAATAACTGGGGGGAAAGGGCCGCGCAGTTGACGGCCACGAATTTATTCTCCGGCCTGCCGGAAAGGGAATGGATGGCCTGGGCCACCAGTTCCTTCCCGGTTCCGCTTTCCCCTTCAATCAGCACCGTCGTCTTGCTGGGCGCCACCTGGCGGATGATGGAGAACACGTGTTCCATGGCGGCGGACCGTCCGAGCAGTTTTTGCAGGCCGGAGTCCGCCTGGATGCGGGTGGTGAGCTCCTGGTTGGCCGTCTCCAGGTTCCGGGTATGGAGCGCCCTTTTGAGCACCAGCTCCACGGCATCCAGGTTCAGGGGCTTTGTGACGAAGTCGTACGCGCCCTGTTTCATGGCTTCCACGGCGGCGTCCACGGATCCGTAGGCGGTCATCATGATGCTCTGGGGGGGATGGGGCAGAGAAGCCGCGGCTTTCAGCACGTCCATGCCGCTTTCCCCGCCCAGCCGCAGGTCCGTCAGGACCAGGTCCGGGGATTCCTCCCGCAGGAGAGTGACGGCCTGGGAAAGATTGGCGGCGGTGTACACTTCGTAATCGTCCTGAAAGCCCATGCGCAGGGCGTCGCGCGTGGGTTTTTCATCATCTACGATCAGCAGAACGGGCATCTTCATGACGGGATGGAGGAGGGCAGGAGCCTGATGGTGCGTTCCACGCGCGGCAGGAAGACCGTGATGGTGGTTCCCTGCCCCGGCTGGCTGGCCAGGGTAATGGAGCCGCCGTGTTCCTTCACGATGCGGCGCACGATGAGCAGGCCCAGGCCGGAGCCGGTGGACTTGGTGGTCAGGAAAGGTTCATAAATGCTGCCCATGACTTCCGGGGAAATGCCGCAGCCGGTATCCGCCACGGTGACGAACACGCTGTCATCCGTATAACCGCTTTTAACCAGAATGGTGCCTCCCTCCGGCGGGATGGACTGGTAGGCGTTTTTGATCAGGTTGTAGAAGACCTGCTTGATCTGGACGGGGTCCAGGCTGAGGATGGGGAGGCTGGGCTGGAGGTCCGTGTTGATCTGGATGCCGCGCTGGCGGATTTCCGGCTCCAGCAGTTTCAGGACCTCCATGATGATGGTTTCAATGTTGTGGGGTTCCCGGATGGGCTTGGTGGGGCGGATGGCCTGGAGGAATTGTTTCAGAATGACGTCCAGCCGCGTGGTTTCGCTCTCTGCCGTTTTCAGCAGTTCTTCCATGTCCGTCCGGTACTCCGCGGGCAGTTGTTTTGCCTTCCGGGCCAGGAGCTGGAGATGAAGGCCGATGGAGTTGAGGGGGTTGCCTATTTCATGGGCCACCCCCGCGGCCAGCAGCGTGAGGGCGTTCAGGCGTTCCGCCTCGATGTTCTCCGCGTTTTTCTTCTGCCGGGGCGTTTCATCCCGTATCAGGATCAGATGGCCCTGGTTCCTGCCGCCGATGGGGGAGATGAAAATGTTCAGGAATTTGTGCTCCGGATAAAAAATCTCCACGTCCCGGGAAACGGCGGTCCGGCTCTGCTGGATGGTGTCCCAGGTGCAGTCCCTGCCCAGGAAGATGCAGAAGTCTTCCGGCGTGATCTGGCCGCGTTCCTTGTCAAGGAGCTTGAGGGCGGCCTGGTTGACAAACAGGATTTTTCCCTTGCTGTCCAGCAGGATCAGACCTTCCTGGATGGCTTCAAACACCTGCTGGAAAAAACCCTGCTGTTCTGCCAGCTTTACAAAGAAACGCTGGAGGTCCTCTTCCTTGATATGGTCAATGCGGCCGATCAGCTTATCGATGGTGTCTTTCTTCATGGCGGCGTTTCCGTCCGGGCTCGCCCCTATATATAAAGAGAGGGATGTCACAAATCAAGCTGATGTGACATATTGTCACGCATTTGCGGCTGGACATGCTTCCGGGAAAGGAGGCAGGATGAAGGCATGCCTGAAGAACTTCCCTGCATCCCCTTTGTCAGAACGCGCCAGGTAGCCTTTCACGATACGGACGCCTCCGGCGTGGCTCATTTCACCCGGCTGCTGTGCCTGGTAGAGGAGGTGGAGCACGAGTACCTGCGTTCCCGGGGGCTGGAGGTTCTTTCCCCCGATTGCGGCTGGCCCCGCGTGCATGTGGAGGTGGATTACGCCAGTTCCGCCGGTCTGGGCGACTGGTTGAGCATTGAATTGAGCCTGGGAGCGGTGGGAACCAGTTCGCTGGAATGGAAGTTTGCGGTGTTCCATTCGGAGCATCCGGTCATGAGTGGAAGGTATGTAGTTGTCCGCGTGGGGAAGGGGGGGAAACCGCAGGCTATTTCAGAGTCGGAGAAGGAATGCCTGATTTCAGGCTTTTCAAAAGGAGGGGATGCCTGTAAATAAGGCCCATGTCTTCTAAAAAGCCTGTCGTTCTTGTCATTCGCGACGGCTGGGGCCGCAATCCGTTGGGGCCTGATGTCGCGAAAGAGTACGGTGACGCCACTGTTCTGGCTGATACCCCCTTTACTGATTACCTCCTGGCCAACTATCCCCACAGCCTGCTGGGCGCTTCCGGGGAGGACGTGGGCCTTCCGGACGGGCAGATGGGCAACTCCGAAGTGGGGCACCTGAACCTGGGCGCTGGCCGCGTGGTTTTCCAGGATCTTTGCCGGGTGGACAACGCCATCAAGGACGGCTCCATGGGTGAAAATTCCGTGCTGAAGACCGCTTTTTCCCAGGCCGCCGGCTCCCGCCTGCACCTGCTCGGCCTGGTGAGCGACGGCGGCGTGCACAGCCATATCAACCATTTGGTAGGCATCGTTAAATACGCCTATGAAGCGGGCGTGCGCGACATCTGCATCCATGCCATCACGGACGGCCGTGACTGTTCCCCCACCAGCGGGGCCGGATTCATGCGCCAACTGGAAGAAGCCATCAAGCCTTACGGCGCGAAAATCGCCACGGTTATCGGCCGCTTCTATGCGATGGACCGCGACAAGCGCTGGGACCGCAACAAGCTGGCATGGGACGCCATCGTGCTGGGCCGCGGCGAACAGTGCACCTGTTCCCCCTCCGAATATGTGGAACAGTGCTACGCCAAGGGCGAGACGGATGAATTCCTGAAGCCCGGCATTTTTGCCTACGGCAACGAACAGCGCGTGCGCGATAATGACGTGGTGTTTTTCTTCAACTTCCGTGCGGACCGCGCCCGCCAGATGAGCGATGCCTTCCTGTATCCCGGGTTTGACGGCTTTGACCGTGAAGTGACGCCCAGGGTTCATTATGTGACGCTGACGGAGTACGATGCCAAGTATCCCTCCCCCATCGTTTTTGAACAGGAGCAGCTGGACAACATTTTCGGACAGATTGTGTCGGAAGCCGGGAAGACTCAGCTCCGCATTGCGGAAACGGAAAAATACGCCCACGTCACTTTCTTCTTTAACGGAGGCGTGGAAACGCAGTTCCCCGGCGAGGACCGCATTCTGGTTCCCTCCCCCCGTGAAGTGGCCACTTATGACCTCAAGCCCCAGATGAGCGCGGAGGAAGTGGCGGACAAGTTTGTGGACGCCGTGGACAAGTACGACGTGGTGATCATGAATTTTGCCAACGGGGACATGGTGGGCCATACCGGATTTGTGGAAGCCGGAGTCGCCGCCTGCGAAGCGGTGGACAGCGCCCTGGAAAAGTGCGTGAAGAAGGTGCTGGCCCTGGGCGGCAAGCTGCTCATCACCGCGGACCATGGCAATGCTGAACACATGCGCAATGAGGACGGCTCCCCGAACACGGCCCATACCACCAATCTTGTGGACCTCATTTACGTGGCGGACGACAAGGACCAGATCAGCCTCTCCAACGGCATTCTGGCGGACGTGGCCCCCACCCTGCTGAACCTGATGGGGCTGAAACAGCCTGCCGAAATGTCCGGGCATTCCCTGGTGACGCCGAAAAAATAACGGTTCCCGCAGTTGATCTTTGGAATCCGTTTCCGGCTTGCGTGGCTGGAAACGGATTTTTTTGTCTCCGTGTTGCCCTGACGGAAAAACGCCGGAAAAGGATGCGGATAAGCAATCCGTTACAGACTGGAGACGGGGAAGCATTCCCCTGTCCACGGGGAGCGGAGCAGTCCTTTGTGGAACTGGAATGCAAACGTCCGCCAGGATGTACCGGCTTTAGGGAAGAGGGTTCGCTAACGTTCCCTTTCAAATTGAGATGCCGGAGAGGCTTGCGCCGCATCCCGTCCGGGCACGCAGTTCCGAAGGTTTTCCCTTTCCATGCAAACGGCTTCCGATAGGCAAGGGGGAGTCATCGCAAGTTTTTCTCCCTTGGAAACACCGCTTGACCACGGATTGCTTATCCGTTGGTTTCCGGATATGCTGCCTGTCAGGAATTATGGATTGGATCTGCTGAGAATTTTGTTGTGCCTGACGGTCGTCTTTTTCCATTACAGGGGGGGAATTGCGGAGGGAGCGTGGCTGTGGATGGCTTTTTTGTCTTGAGCGGTTTTCTGGCCGTTCGATCCGCCGGAGGTTTCACACAAGGAAGCATCGGGGAATATTGCCGGAAAAAGGCTGGCGCCTGCTGCCGGTGCTGTTGATTGTCTGGACTGCCGGTTTCGCCGTTCTTCTTGTTGAAGGCCAGCAGGCGACGGCGTGGGCCGGAGTCACGCTGCTGATAGCCGCGCCGACACTTGCGATGTGGAAGATGATGGGGAATGCGGCGGTCTGGTTCATCGTCTGCATCATGGCCTTTCTGGCGCTGTTTCCGTGGCTTTACCGTTATTACGGGAAAAGGCCGTTCCTGTGGCTTCTGGCGGCAAGCGTTCTTTTTGCTGCGTTCCGGAGCGGCACCGTGATGGACTACGGCAGGCTGTATTATCAGGTGAGTTTCCACCTGTGGCAGTTTTTGCTGGGGATGTGGTGTGCGTCCTGGAATATGGAACAGTGGAAGAGTCCATGGCGGTGGTTTTGGATTGGAGCAGGCGCGGCGTGGCTGCTGGCTTCTTCCGCCGCCAGCCATGAAGGAACCGGAGCCCTGAACTATTCATTCCCGGGGTACGTTGTTTCTTCCGTCATCTTTGCCCTGTGCATTGCCTCCCTGTGGAGCGTCCGCCTGCCGTCCCTGCCTGCCTCCCCCTGAAATGGGCGGGGATTGGCGCGGGAATGAAGTGGCGGGTGGATGGCCCCCCAGTTTTATTCTGGGAATCGCCTTGTGTGTTTCCCTGGTTATCGCCTATTTCGTCTATCAGCATGTGGAGGTCCGCCAGGTGGGGAAGAGGCTGAAAAAGGCGCCGGCAACCCGGAATGAAGCTTGGGAAAGAGCAGGGGAAAATGGCACGGATGAAATATTTAGGAAAAGATGAATAAAAGACTTGTCATGATATAAAATCACGTTATATTGGCCGTCCCCAAACGCGCCGAAAGGCGCAAGAAATACGTTTTCTATCGGGTTTGCCTCCGGAAAAAAGGCGCGCTTCCTGCTTACTGAAAGGGATGTTCGCCTTGAATATCGGACCAGACCGACGAACCACAACCAAAGCAGGAAAACATGCCGACCATTAATCAGCTCGTCCGCAAGGGACGTATTACTCCGGAAGAGAAGTCCAAGTCACGCGCTCTTCATAGCTGCCCGCAACGCCGCGGTGTTTGTCTCCAGGTAATGACCCGTACGCCCAAGAAGCCGAACTCGGCTCTTCGTAAAGTGGCTAAAGTCCGTCTTACCAATGGTGAAGAAGTGATCGCCTACATCGGCGGTGAAGGTCACAACCTCCAGGAACACTCTATCGTGCTCGTTCGCGGCGGTCGTGTGAAGGACTTGCCGGGTGTTCGCTACCATATCGTCCGCGGGGCTCTTGACTGCCTCGGTGTTGACAAGCGCCGCCAGGGCCGTTCCAAGTATGGCGCCAAGCGTCCGAAGGTTGCCGCCAAGTAAACATTAACATCTTACCTACTATATATTATGGCCCGCCGTAAACGCGTCTATAGAAAAATCGAACGTCGTGACCCCCGTTACGACAGCTCTCTTGTTGGCAAACTGATCAGCAAGGTTATGCTGGATGGCAAGCGCTCCCTTGCGGAACGCATTGTTTATGCCGCCATCGACATGGCTAACGAAGGCACGGACAGCATTGATCCCCTGGAAGTGATCACCCGCGCCATTGAAAATGCCAAGCCCCGTGTGGAAGTGAAGAGCCGCCGCGTAGGTGGCGCCACCTACCAGGTGCCTCTGGAAGTGGACCCGGCCCGTTCCGAATCCCTGGCCATGCGCTGGATTGTGAACTACGCCCGCAACCGCAAGGGCGTGCCGATGCACAAGGCTCTTGCCAACGAAATCAAGGAAGCCGCCAACAACCAGGGTTCCTCCGTCCGCAAGCGCGACGACGTTCACAAGATGGCCCAGGCCAACCGCGCCTTTGCCCACTTCCGCTGGTAATCCCTTCAGCGACTGTCAGCCGAACCATTCACTTTCGATCATTACAGATACTTTCCAGACACTATGTCCGATCACGTAAACAATCCCAATCGCAAGGCTCCCCTTGAGCGCTACCGCAACATCGGTATCTCCGCTCACATTGACGCCGGCAAAACTACTTTGTCCGAGCGTATTCTTTTCTACACCGGCATGATCCACAAGATCGGTGAAACCCACGACGGTTCCACCACTACCGACTGGATGGAGCAGGAACGCGAACGCGGTATCACCATTACCTCCGCTGCCGTTACCACCAACTGGAAGCAGGTGAAAAATGAAGGTATCAGCAAAATGTTCGAAGGCGAAAACTTCCAGTTGAACATTATTGACACCCCCGGGCACGTTGACTTCACCGCTGAAGTGGAACGTTCCCTCCGCGTGCTTGACGGCGCCATCGTGGTATTCTGCGGTGTGGCCGGCGTGCAGCCCCAGACGGAAACCGTATGGCGCCAGGCCACCAAGTACAGCGTTCCCCGCATGTGCTTCGTGAACAAGATGGACCGTACCGGCGCCAACTTCAACAACGTGCTGGACGACATCCACAACAAGCTGGGTGCGAACGCCGCCGCCATTCTGATCCCCATCGGCGCTGAAGACCAGCTCCGCGGCCAGATTGACGTGGTGAACCAGAAGGCTGTCATGTATGCCGACAACGACCGTCTGGGCTCCACCTACACGGTTGAGGAAATCCCCGCTGAACTCAAGGAAGAAGCCGAACTGGCCTACCATGAACTGGTGAGCCGCGTGGCCGACGTGGACGACGAACTTGCTGAAAAGGTTCTCATGGAAGAACCCTTCACCCCCAAGGAACTCAAGGAAGCCATCCGCCGCGCCACCATCACCAACAAGTTCATCCCCGTTGCCGGTGGTTCCGCCTTCAAGAACAAGGGCGTCCAGTTCCTGCTTGACGCCGTGGTGGATTACCTCCCCTCTCCGGTGGAAACCGTTCCCGCCCACGCTGAAAGCACGCTGGATGCGGAAGAAACCTTCAAGATTACCGCTACGGACGATGCCAAGCCCATGGTTCTGGCATTCAAGCTCTGGGCTGACAAGTTTGTCGGCAAGCTGGTGTTTATCCGCGTGTACGCCGGCGTCCTCAAGAAGGGTGACACCGTGTACAACCCCCGCACCCGCAAGACGGAACGCGTGGGCCGCATCATCCAGATCCAGGCTGACCAGCACACGGACATTGACGCCGTATACTCTGGCGACATCGCCGCCATCGTGGGCCTGCGCAACGTGACCACGGGCGACACCATCACCAGCCCGGACAACGATGTCTGCCTGGAACCCCCCACCTTCCCGGAAACCGTTATTTCCATGGCCGTGGAACCCAAGACCAAGGCCGACCAGGAAAAAATGTCCAACGCTCTGGGCCGCCTGTCTGAAGAAGACCCGACCTTCCGCGTGAAGACCGACGAAGAAACCGGACAAACCCTGATCTCCGGCATGGGTGAACTTCACCTGGAAATCATCATTGACCGCCTGATGCGCGAATTCAAGGTGGAAGCCGACATCGGCAAGCCCCAGATCGCCTACCGCGAAACCATCACTGCCCCCGCCCATGGCGACGGCAAGCTGGTCAAGCAGTCCGGCGGCCGCGGCCAGTACGGCCACGTGGTGATTGACGTGAAGCCGAACGAACGCGGCAAGGGCCTCACCATCGAAAACAAGATCGTGGGCGGCGCCATTCCGAAGGAATACATGAACGCCGTCTATGCCGGCCTCAATGAAGCCATGACCACGGGCGTTATCGCCGGTTATCCGGTGGTGGACGTGCACGTTGAAGTGGTGGACGGTTCCTACCACGAAGTGGACTCCAACGAAAACGCATTCAAGATGGCCGCCATCTTCGCCATGAAGGACGCCTTCAAGAAGGCCAAGCCCATCATGCTGGAACCCATCATGTCCGTTGAAGCTTCCACGCCGACCGACTACCAGGGCGACATCATGGGTGACCTGAACCGCCGCCGCGGCCAGATCAGCAACATGGAAAACAAGGCCAACGCCTGCATCCTGAAGGCCATGGTTCCCTTGTCCGAAATGTTCGGTTATTCCACCGCCATCCGTACCCTTTCCAGTGGCCGCGCCTCCTACTCCATGGAGCCCTCCCACTTTGAACAGGTGCCTCAGAACCTCGTTGACCAGATCGTCACCGAGAAGGCTAAATAAACAAACCTTTGAAGTATAACCAATAGACCGCACGTCCATGCAAAGTCCAAAAATCCGCATTCGACTCCGCGCATTTGACTCCCGCGCCATCGACCGCTCCTCCCAGGAGATCGTTGAAACCGCCAAGCGCACCGGAGCCAAAGTTCACGGCCCGATCCCGTTGCCGACCCGCATTGAAAAATTCTCCGTGAACCGTTCCGTTCACGTCAACAAGAAGTCGGCTGAACAATTTGAAATCCGCACCCACAAGCGCCTGCTCGACATCGTCGACCCGACCGCCCGCACGATTGATGAGCTCAAGAAGCTCAATCTCCCGGCCGGTGTGGACATCACGATCCGCATCTAGTTTGGTACCCGGATAAGTAATTAAAAAACAGAAAGACACACTACAATGGCTCTAGGACTTATCGGAAAAAAGGTCGGCATGACCCGTCTGTTTGACCAGGAATCCGGCGCTATGGTGCCCGTGACCGTCATTGACGTAAAGGGCAACACCTTCGCCCAGATCAAAACGGAAGACAAGGATGGCTACAACGCCATTCAGGTTGCCTTTGATGCGCAGAAGGAAAGCCGCGTGGCCAAGCCTCAGGCCGGCCACTTCAAGAAACTGGGCATCCAGCCCACCAAGCTCCTCAAGGAATTCCGCGTGGAAGCTTCCGAACTGCCTGCTGAAGGTGCTGAAGATCCCGGCGTGGACCTCTTTTCCGCCGGCCAGTGGGTTGACGTGATCGGCACTTCCAAGGGGAAGGGCTTCCAGGGCGCGATGCGCCGCCACAACTTCCACGGCTCTCCCGCCGCCCACGGTTCCATGATGCACCGCCGTACCGGTGGTGTGGGTGGCTGTTCCACCCCCGGCCGCGTCTGGAAGAACCAGAAGATGCCCGGACAGATGGGCAATGCCAAGCGCACGGTACAGAACCTGAAGGTTGTGGCCGTACGTCCGGAAGACAACGTCATTCTTATCTCCGGCGCCGTTCCCGGTGCACGCGGTTCCTACCTCGTGATCCGCCCCGCCAAGAAGAAGTAAGGCTTTAGTTAACCTCACATTGATTATAGGAAAACCTATCTATGTCCGCAAATACCTTTACATTAGAAGCCGCCGCTGCCGCCAACATCCAGCTTGTAGGCAGTGACAAGGGCTCCCAGGCCGTGCATGACCTCATCGTGGCCTACCAGGCGAACCGCCGCACCGGTTCCGCCAACTCCAAGACCCGCGCTGAAGTCAGCGGCAACAACAAGAAGATCTTCCGCCAGAAGGGCACCGGTAATGCCCGTCACGGCGACAAGCGCGCTCCCATCTTTGTGGGCGGCGGCGTGGTCTTCGGTCCCCGCCCCTGCGACTACACCAAGAAGGTGAACAAGAGCACCCGCCGCCTGGCCCTGCGCCGCGTGCTGGGCGATCTGATCGCCGCTTCCAAGGTCAGCACCGTTGCCGAATTCTCCGTGGCCGACGGCAAGACCAAGTCCTTCATCAAGGCCGTCAAGGATCTGACGGACGCCAGGAAGGTGCTCATCGTAGCCGCTTCCTTTGACGATTCCACCTATCTTGCCGGCCGCAACGTTCAGGAAGTTCTCCTGATGACCGCCGCAGAAGTGAACATTGAACAGCTCATGAACGCTGATGCAGTGATCCTCGTTGACAACGCTTTAGAAACCCTCGCCAGCCGTACTGCTTAAGAAGCCATGAAAGACATTTACCAAGTCATCAAGAAGGTGCGCATCAGCGAAAAGGCCACCATGCTCCAGGAAACCACTGGCGAGCTGGTCCTTGAAGTTGACCGCGACGCCAACAAAATCGAAATCAAAAAGGCTGTCGAAGTCGCTTTCGGCAAGAAGGTCGCTTCCGTGCGCACCGCCAACTATGACGGCAAGCTCAAGCGTCAGCGCCGTGCTGATGCAGGTCGCACCGCTCATTGGAAAAAAGCTTACATCAAGCTTGCCAACGGTGAAACCCTTGACCTCGTTTAAAGCCCCCTACTAGGAAGGAAAGCTATCATGTCCCTCAAGTCATTCAAGCCAGTTACTCCCTCTAACCGCTACAAGGTGTGGCCGTCCTTTGACGAAATCACCACCTCTACCCCGGAAAAGAGTCTCTGCAGACCCCTCAAGAAATCCGGTGGCCGCAATAACAACGGCCGCATCACCACCCGCCACATCGGCGGTGGCCACAAGCGCAAGTATCGCCTGGTGGACTTCAAGCGCAACAAGTTTGACGTGCCCGCCACCGTGCTTACCATCGAATACGATCCCAACCGCACCTGCCGCATCGCCCTGATCGAATACAAGGACGGTGAAAAGTCCTACATCCTGGCTCCTACGGGCCTCCAGGTGGGCATGAAGGTGGAAAGCGGCCAGAAGGTTGCTCCCAAGGTCGGCAATGCGATGCCCCTGAAGAACGTTCCCCTGGGTACCTCCGTTCACAACATTGAAATCCGTCCGGGTTCCGGCGGCAAGGTTGCCCGTGCAGCCGGCCAGCAGGCCATTGTTTCCAACCGTGAAGCAGGTTATGCGCTGATCAAGATGCCCTCCGGCGAAATCCGCCGTTTCAATGAGGATTGCTACTGCACCATCGGTCAGGTTGGCAATACCCAGCACATGAACGAAATGTCCGGCAAGGCCGGCCGCACCCGCTGGATGGGCGTTCGTCCCACCGTGCGCGGTATGACGATGAACCCCGTCGACCACCCGAACGGTGGTGGTGAAGGCAAGTCCAAGTCCGGCGGCGGTCGTCAGCACCTCAAGTCTCCGTGGGGCCACGTCAAGGGCCAGAAGACCCGCCGTCTCCGCAAGCCCAGCGACTCCGTCATCGTACAGCGCCGCAACGCCAAGTAACCAATACACAATAACTTTAACTAGGATCATATAACATGGGACGTTCTCTCAAAAAAGGCCCTTTTGTCAGTCAAAAGCTTCTCGCCAAGATCGACGCTCAGCTTGAAACCGGTGACCGCAAGCCGATCAAGACCTGGAGCCGCGCATCCATGATTACGCCTGACTTCGTCGGTCTGACCTTCCTGGTGCACGCCGGCAAGAACTTTGCCACGGTGTACGTCACGGAAAACATGGTAGGCCACAAGCTTGGTGAATTTGCCCCGACTCGTGTCTTCAAACAGCACGGCGGTATCGGTAAGAAGTAATCAGTAAGTTAACAATCAACATGTCGAACTCTTCTTCCATCCTTGCCTATTCCCTTACCACCCTTGTAGGGCTGGGCGGGATACTGCAGGGAGCGGAAGAGGATACGGCGGCACTGACGCGCAGAATCGAGCGTCTCGAAAAGCAGAATGCGGCCCTCAAGGCATCCTATGTCCAGGCCCGCAGCGACGCCGACAAGGCGGCCGCCCAGCTGGTGGACATCCGTACCCGGCTGGAAGCTTTGGGAGGCGCAGCGCTAGGTAATAGTGAGGAACGCCTGATTCAGGCGGTGGCAGACATCGAAGCCTCCAATGACCGCATTCAGCGGCTGGAGCAGGCGTCCGTCAAGCTCTCCGGAGCCATCCTCGCCTACATGAAACAAGCCATATCCGAGGACGCAAATGCAAGGACGGCAGTGGAAAGCTCCCTGCGCCTGCTGGAGTCCGTTCTGGGATACAGGCAACAGCCCGTGCGAGATGGCGCGGGAACCCTGGCGGAAGCCAAGGTGCTCAGCATTGACTCCGAATCCGGAGTAGTGGTGCTGAACGCCGGCAGAACGGCAGGGATGCAAGTCGGGATGCCCGTACAGGTGACCCGGGGAGCGCAAACCATCGGAGAAGCCGTAGTCACGGACGTCCGCAAGGAAGTATGTGGCGCGCTTGTTCAGAAACTTGCGGCGCCCGCCGAGCCGGTGCGCGTCGGAGATTCTGCCTCAGTAAAAACCAACGACTAAATCATCTTCATCAATAACCTGCACTACGAGGAAAAACCCATGGAAGTGAAAGCTGTTTACAAATACGCCCGCATCTCTGCCAAGAAGATGCGCGATATTGCTCAAGAAATTCAAGGCTTGTCCGTCTCCCAGGCGACCGACATCCTGTCCTACACCCCCAAGAAGGGTGCCTACCTGCTGAATAAGACGCTCAAGTCCGCCTTGGCCAACGCCGAGAATAATGCGGAACTGTCCGTTGACACGCTGGTGGTCAAGTCCGTCATGGTCGATGAAGGCCCCACGATGCGCCGCACGATGCCCCGCGCCCGTGGATCCGCCAACATGATCCGCAAGCGCACATCCCATATCACCGTCGTACTGGCCGATCAAGAAGGCTAAGTCATTCCAATCTAACACACATATAGCTGAACTAATATCATGGGTCAGAAAGTAAATCCAATCGGGTTCCGCCTCGCCGTCAACAAGGACTGGCGTTCCAAGTGGTACGCCACGGGCCAGGATTACGCCACCAAGCTGCATGAAGACTTGGTGATGCGCAAGTACATCAAGGAACAGTTGATGTCCGCCGCCGTCTCCAGCATCGTGATTGAACGCGCCTGGAACAGCGTCCGCATTACCGTCCACACCGCCCGTCCTGGTCTTGTCATCGGCCGCAAGGGTGAAGAAATTGAAAAGATCCGCCAGTACCTCCAGGGCCTGTGCGGCGCTTCCACCCAGGTCAACATTGACATCGTGGAAATCCGTTCCCCTGAAACAGACGCCCAGCTCATCGCTGAAAACGTGGCCGTCCAGCTGGAACGCCGCGTTTCCTTCCGCCGCGCCATGAAGCGCGCCGTGCAGGTAGCCATGGAACGTGGCGCCGACGGCATCCGCATCCGCTGCGCTGGCCGTCTCGGCGGCGCCGATATCGCCCGTGCCGAATGGTACCGCGAAGGCAAAGTGCCGTTGCAGACGCTCCGCACCCCGATTGACTACGGTTTCGCCGAAGCCCGCACCCTGTACGGCATCATCGGCGTGAAGTGCTGGGTCAACAAGCGCGATGAAGTCGTCTCCCAGCAGACCTCACGCCCGTCCGGCCCCCGCGGTCCCCGTCGTCCGCGTGCCTAAGAAAGCCGCCATCACATTGTTCATCACACTTAACACAAGGAGGAATAAGATATGCCTTTAATGCCCAAAAGAGTGAAGCACCGCAAGATGCACCGCGGCAGCCGTTCCGGCAATGCCACCAGCGGTACCTATGTTGCCTTTGGTGACTTCGGCCTTCAGGTGCTCGACCGCGGTTGGATCACCAACAACCAGATTGAAGCCTGCCGTATTGCGATCAACCGTTACCTGAAACGTAAAGGTAAGGTGTTCATCCGCATTTTCCCGCAGAAGTCCTTTACGTCCCGTCCCCCGGATACTCGTATGGGTAAGGGCAAGGGCGCCGTGGAAGGCTGGGTGGCCGTTGTCCGTCCCGGCAACATTCTGTTTGAAGTAGGCGGCGTGACCGAATCCCAGGCCCGTGAAGCCCTTCGTCTGGCTTCCAACAAGCTGGGCGTGCCGACCCGCTTCGTCTATCGTCAAGGCGTTCAACACTAAAGCTACTCATCACCATGTCCGATAAGAATTCCCCCAAAGAACTTCGTGCTATGTCCGCCAAGGAGCTTTCCGCTCTGGTGCGCAGCCTTCGTGAAGAACTCTTCAATCTCCGTCTTCAGCAGGCCACCGGCCAGCTGGAAAACAACCAGAGAATCCGCACTGTCCGCAAGGACCTTGCCCGTGCCCTTACCATTAAGGGTGAAACCGGGGAAGCGTAAGCTGAGGATTTCCGGTAACAACAGAACATTCTAACACTTTTAGAATCCAATGTCCGAACAAACCGAAACAACCAAGAAGCCCGGCCTTCGCAAGACGCGCGTCGGCGTGGTGACCTCCACCAAGATGGACAAGACCATCGTCGTGGAATACGTTGCCCGCGTTCCGCACCCCAAGTTCAAGAAGATCGTCAAGAAGAGCAAGAAGTTCTATGCCCATGACGAAAATTCCACGGCCAAGGTAGGCGATAAGGTACGTATCGTTGAAACCCGCCCGCTTTCCAAGCTCAAGTGCTGGGAACTGGTGGAAGTGCTTACCCACTAATCAGGAATCAACCATTAAATAAAGGAGATTTGATACCATGATCCAGATGGAATCCCTAGTCCAGGTGGCCGACAACACCGGCGCCCGCTCCGCCAAGATGATTGGCGTCATCGGCAAGCGCACCCGTCAGGCCCACATTGGCGACATTATTACCTGCCACATCCGCGAGTCCATTCCCACCGCTTCCGTGAAGAAGGGTACTGTGGTGAAGGCCGTGGTGGTGCGCACCGCCGCCCCGATCCGCCGTGATGACGGCTCCGTGCTCCGCTTTGACGGTAACGCCGTCGTCATTATCGACAAGGACAACAACCCGCGCGGCACCCGTATTTTCGGGCCGGTCGCCCGTGAACTCCGTGAAAAGAAGTTCATGAAGATTGTTTCCCTTGCTCCGGAAGTGCTCTAACCGAGACACCTCAGGATTTTGAACGCCGTTCTCTGAAGAGAGGACGGCGTTTTTTTGTTGCCCGTATTTTTCCGGTGAATGTGTGTTTGAGGCGTTTTTCATGAGAAACAATAAAGTCACCGGAACTACGAGTTTGCCGGGCGTCTGGGAAGAGAGTCCGGAATAGTTTATGGGGCAGGTTTTTTCCTGTTTTTGAAACGTCCCGATGGATTCCCGTGTTTCCGAGTTGGGAACGTGTTTTTACATCGCACGGCATGAAGATGTCGATACGGGTTTTTCAGGCGGAAGGGAGGCAAGGGCCTCAGGCGGTCTGTCTGAGAGAATGTCTTGGGGCGTGCCGGGAGCCAAGAGACTTGAGATGCGCCCGTTCCGCTTCCGGGCAGGGGATGACGGCGGAAGATGCGGGAACCGCTGATAGAAGGCCATTTCAGAGAATTCGGAGAGGGAAGGCTGTTTGTCCCGTCTGAATCCGGATTTGGGGCCCAGGGATAGGGCAAAGAGCGGGAAACGCGTTGTTCGGGATTGCTGTTCTTGCTGCCGCCGGACAGGAAAGGAGCCTTTTTCCGAGCGTTACGCGCAGGAGAAAGGCCGGGAGATCCCGGGGAGGCCAAGGCGGAGGGGGCCACGCGCACGCTAGTGTTTGTGCTGTTCCGCGCGGGTTTTTTCCAACTGCTGGGAGGAACCGCAGGCCGGGCACCGGAACCAGTGGAAGAGGAATATATGCAGAGCCGTGGCAAATACGTAGCCGAAGAGGGGGATGCGATGGGCCGCCTTGTTGCGGGTGTATTTTTTAAAGGAGAAGACGTGGGCGCGGCATACGCTACATTTCCGGGGCAACGCCAGGGAAAGATACAGGATCAGCGCCAGAAACCAGGGGCCGAAGCATAGGCTGATGATTAACCAGCCTCGTTCCCCGTTGAGAAGCACGAGGGTGATGATTGCGATGGAAAAGAGGGTGCAGACGAAGAGGAGGAGGACGGAGGCGGCTCCCAGCCATGTCCGGAAAGGAGTCATGTGCTTGACGCCCTTTTTGCGCAGGTAGGTTTTTGGCTCTTGCCGGACATGGACGCGCTTGGCGGGCTGGTAGCTTTGTTCTTCCTGGCGCCTTGCCTTGGTGGAGAGATGTTTCGCAGGGCCGTCGGCACGAGGGCGTGGCCGTTTTTCCCTGCCGGGTCCGGATGTCCGCGGAGTTGTCTTCACCGCCGGAGCCAGTTCCACCACGGGAGTGGCAAGCGGGAGGCTTCCGTCCGTGGAAGCGTGCAGTGCAGCCGGTTCCGGCGCTGTGGGCATTGCAAGCGCCTGGTTCACCCATTCCCTGAAAACGGGAGCCGGAGGTATTTCCGTGCGCAGTTTCAGCATCCGTTTTGCCTGATGGAGTTCAGGCAAAACGGTGAAAGGGTCCGCGGAAGCGAATTGTTCAAGAGTACGTATGCCCACCGCTTCCAGCAATTCAATGAATTGCTCACGACCGGCAAAGTACTGTTGAAGGTCATTCATTCCCGGAAGAATAGATGATTAGGAAAGGGAATCAAGCATCCCTTTCAGTTGGGCCTGTTTTGCCTCCCAATCCGCCAGACGGGCTTTTTCCTGGTCCACGACTTCCGCCGGGGCTCTTTCTACAAAGCCCGCATTGCCCAGCTTGGAGGAGGATTTGGCGATTTCCCTGGCAATTTTGTCCAGCTCCTTGCCCAGTCGTTCCTTTTCCGCTTCCACGTCAATGAGTCCTTCCAGGGGAAGGAAGAGCTCTCCCAGCGGCGTGAGGGCCGCAGGCGTTCCCTTGGGGGCGGAGTAGGCAGCGTCCCGGGTGACGGATTTGGCGTTTGCCAGAATGGACAGCCGGAAGAGGATGTCCAGCGGGACGTCATGGGTGGTTTTCAGGATGAAGCTGACGTTTTTGTTGTTGGAGAGGTCGTATTCCGCCTTCAGGTTCCGGGCCTTGTTGGCCGTTTCATAGAGAGCCGCAGCCTGGGTGTTCGCCAGCGTGATGCGGGTTTCGTCCAGCCCTGCCAGAAGACCGTCCGCGGAGGGGAGCGGGGTGCGCATGAGCGGAAGGCCGCCGTTGGCGTCCGCAAAGCCCAGGGAAGCCCAGAGTTCCTCCGTGATGTGCGGCATGACCGGATGCAGCAGGGCCAGGTAGTGCCTGAGCACCGTGTCCATGGTGGTTAGCGTGGCCGCCCGTGCCGCAGGGTCCGCTCCGTCCCTCAAATCTCCCTTGACGGCTTCCAGGAAGCGGTCGCAGTATTCGTTCCAGAAGAATTGGTACAGGTTCTGGATGAGGGCGTTGAATTCGTAGTCCGCCAGCGCTTTTTCCACATCTGCATGGAGCTGCTTGAGCTTGGAGATGATGGAGATGTGCACGGGGGAGTAGTGCGGCGCAGCGTCTTCCTCCGCCGCGCCCTGCATCAGGCGGAAGCGGGTGGCGTTGTAAAGTTTGTTGGCAAAGTTCCTGCCCTCGCCGATCTGGTTTTCGTCAAAGCGCACGTCCGTGCCCGTGGGGGCGATGCGCATGAGGCCGAAGCGGAGGCCGTCCGCGCCGTAGTTGGCGATCAGGTCCAGCGGGTCCGGGGAGTTGCCCAGGGATTTGCTCATTTTACGTCCTATTTTGTCGCGGATGATGGACGTGAAGAAGACGTTGCTGAACGGCTTGTCATGCTGGAAGCGGTAGCCGGCCATGATCATGCGGGCCACCCAGAAGAAGATGATGTCCGGTCCCGTGACGAGGTCCGTGGTGGGGTAGAATTTGGCGCGGGTTTCGTCATCCATGGTGGAGAAGGGCCACAGCCAGGAGGAGAACCATGTGTCCATCACGTCGCTGTCCTGAGTCCAGTTTTCCGGATCCGCGGGCGGCTCGGTTCCCACGTAGAGGAAGCCTTGCTCCAGGGCGGAGGCGTCCAGAGCAGGGGCGTTCCTGAGTTCTTCCGCCTTGTCCTTCCGGTACCAGACGGGGATGCGGTGCCCCCACCAGAGCTGGCGGGAGATGCACCAGTCCTGGATGTTTTCCAGCCAGTGGGCATAGGTTTTCGCCCAGCGCGCGGGGCGGAAGGTGATGTCCCCGCCGGCCACGGCGTCCGCCGCCTCCTTCACGCACGGGTATTTGAGGAACCATTGCATGGAGAGGCGCGGTTCGATCGGGACGTTGGCGCGTTCGGAGAAGCCCACCTTGTTGTCATAGTCTTCAATTTTGACCATGAGGCCCGCGGCTTCCAGCATTTCCACGGATTTCCGGCGCGCGTCAAAGCGGTCCATGCCGTGCAGTTCCGGCACTTCCGTGCAGTTGATATGGCCGTCGGGGGTGAGGATGTCTATGATTTCCAGATTGAATTTCCGGCCTATTTCAAAGTCGGCCTTGTCATGGGCCGGGGTGATTTTCAGAGCGCCCGTGCCGAATTCTATTTCCACGTATTCATCCCCGATGATGGGAATGGGGGCGGCGTTGAGCGGGCGCATGACGTTTTTGCCGATGAGGTGGGCGTACCGCGGGTCCTTCGGGTTGACGGCCACGGCCACGTCCGCCATGATGGTTTCCGGACGGGTGGTGGCTACGTGAAGGGCTCCGGAGCCGTCTTCCAGCTTGTAGAGGACGGTGTAAAGCTTGCTTTTTTGCTCCGTCATGATGACTTCCTCATCGGAGAGGGCGGTGAGGGAAACGGGGCACCAGTTGACCATGCGGCGGCCGCGGTAGATGAGGCCTTCCCGGAAGAGGTCAATGAATACCTGCCCGACGGCTTTGGTGTATTCCTCATCCATCGTGAAGCGTTCGCGGTCCCAGTCACAGGAGCAGCCCAGCTTGTGGAGCTGGTTGATGATGATGCCGCCGTGTTTTTCCTTCCATTCCCAGACTTTTTCCAGGAAGGCTTCACGGCCCAGGTCATGGCGGCTCTTTCCCGTCGTCTGCTTGAGGTCCTTTTCCACCCGTACCTGAGTGGCGATTCCGGCGTGGTCCGTGCCCGGCAGCCACAGGGCTTCATATCCTTTCTGGCGCGCGCGGCGCACCAGGATGTCCTGGATGGTGTTGTTCAGCACATGGCCCAGGTGGAGCACTCCCGTGACGTTGGGGGGAGGAATGACGACGGAGTAGGCAGGCTTTTCAGAAGCCGGGTCAGCCTTGAAACAACCTTCTTCAATCCAGCGGGATTGCCATTTTTCTTCCACTAGGGACGGATCATATGCTTTGGGCAGATCAGACATGGGCAAAAGGGTACCATAAAGTTTTTTTCTTTCAATCCCTACCTGCCCTGGGATGGGTGGAAAAACCGGCTCTTTCCGCCCCAGGGGCAGCAGTATGAAAAAGCCGCCGGCTCCCTGGCGGGAACCGGCGGCCTGAGCGGAGTTTTTTCAGGATTTATTTGACCGTCACGGTCGTCTGGGCCGGCTTGAGGCCGTTGGAGATGACCTGGAGCGTCACTTTTCCGGATTCACCCTTGCGGGAACGCAGAATGACCTGGGCAAGACCGTTGAAGGCCTTGATTTTCATGATGTTTTTGTTTTCCGGGTTCGCCATGGTGGTGAAGTCCGTGGGATCGCCGTTGCAGATGCCGGCAATGTCCGCGGGGCCGCTTACCTTGAAGGTGAGCTGGTTTTTGCTGCGGGGCACCATGCGGCCCTGCGCGTCGCGGACGGCCACGGTGACGTAGGAGAGGTCATAGCCGTCTCCCTTGATTTCACTGCGGTCCGGCTTGAGGGTGAGCGCCGCCGGTTTTCCGGTGGTGGTTACCGTGTCCGTAGCCCAGGGCTTGCCGTCTTTTTTGACGACGACTTTGAGGGTGCCGGGCGTGTATTTCACGTCTTCCCACACGAGGCGGTAGCGGTCTTTTTCACCGGTGCCCTTTTTGCGGACGCCCTGGGATTTCCCGTTGAGGAAGAGTTCCGCTTCATCCCCGCTGGTGTAGACATGCACGGGCGTTACCTGGCCTTTGCGTTCCGGCCAGTTCCAGTGCGGCAGGATGTGGGCCATTTTGACATCCGGCCTCCAGTGGGCCTGGTAGATGTAGAAGCGGTCTTTCTTGAAGCCGCACAGGTCCACGATGCCGAAGTAGGAACTGCGGGAGGGAGCGCGGTTGCCCAGCTTCTTGAGCTCGGCCATCAGTTTTTCACGTTCCGGACCTTCCGGCACGTTCAGGGCGTTGGTGGCGTCCAGGTTGTACGGGGTGGGTTCTCCCAGGTAGTCGAAGCCCGTCCACACGTATTCGCCCGCGCTGTTGGGGTTGTCGTCCTGGGCGGCGAATTCCACGTCCGGGCGGTAGGCCCAGCCGGGGGCGTAGAGGTCATAGGAGCTGACCTGGTAGAGGAAGAAGCCCTTGCTCTTGTTCCAGTCCACGGGGAAGAAGTATTCTCCGCGCGTGCTGACGCAGGAGGAGGTTTCACTGGCGTAGAAGGGCTGGTCCGGGCGATCCTTGGAGAAGGCCTTGTACGCCCAGGGCTTGTAGTTGTAGCCATAGACGTCCATCGTGTCCGCGAAGCCGTTCCGGGCGGCCCCGGCGTCATTGCAGCCGGCCGTCACCTTGCGGGTGGGGTCTTCCCGGTGGAAGAGGTCCGTGAGGTTCTGGGAGACGCTATGCAGGTTTTTGTTGCCCTGTTCCGGCACTTCATTGCCCGTGCTCCAGGCGATGACGCTGGGATGGTTGCGGTCCCGGTGGCAGAAGTTGACCAGGTCGCGTTCATGCCATTCGTCAAAGTAGTTGTGGTAGTCCTGCCCTTTTTTGGCGCTGTGCCACATGTCGAAGAGTTCGTCAATGACCAGGATGCCCATTTTGTCGCACAGGTCCAGCACTTCCGGCGCGGGAGGGTTGTGGGACGTACGGATGGAGTTGACGCCGAATTCCTTCAGGATTTCAATCTGGCGTTCATAGCCGCGCGTATGGGCGGCTCCGCCCAGCGGCCCCAGGTCATGGTGCTGGCAGACGCCCTTGAGCTGCACGCGCTCCCCGTTGAGGTAGAAGCCCGTGGGCTTCCATTCAATGGTGCGCACGCCAAAGTTCGTGAGTTTCTGGTCAATGACCTTGTCACCCAGCTTGACCGTGGTTTTCATCTTGTACAGATGGGGGGCCTCAAGCGTCCACAGGGTGGGGTTTTTAAGCGTCAGCGTGCTGGTGACCTTGCCTTTTTCCCCGGCGGGGATCGCTTCCCCCCTGGTGGTGGTTGTGGCCACTACCTTGTCACCGTCCAGAATTTCTTCCGTAACGGAGGGGGTGACGGCCTTGTCCGTGGTGTTTTTCACCGTGGTGTCCACTTCCACCTTGGCGGAGGATTTAGTGATTTCCGGGGTTTTGACGAAGACGCCCCAGTGTTCGATGTGCACGGGGTTGGATTCCGTGAGCCACACATGGCGGTGGATGCCGCCGCCCGGATACCAGCGGGAGGAGTTGGGGGGATTGTCCACCCTGACGGCGATGGTGTTTTTCTGGCCGAATTTCAGGAAGGGCGTGATGTCCACGCGGAAGGAGCCGTACCCGTATTTCCATTCGCCGGCCAGGTCTCCGTTTACATAGATTTTTGGGCGGGACATGATGCCGTCAAAATCCAGATAGAATTGGTTGCCCTTGGCGTCCGCCGGTACTTCCAGCGTTTTGCGGTACCAGCCGATGCCGTCCCACGGGAGTTTGCCTGTTTCATTGGGAAGGTCCATGCGGTATGGCCCTTCCACACCCCAGTCATGCGGCAGGTTCAGGGAACGCCAGTTTTTGTCGTTGAAACCGGGGCTGGAGGGATGGTCCGCTTTGCTGGCTCCGGCGGCGGCCTGCGGGCGGATGATTTCCCCCTTGTCGTTTTTAAAGGTGATTTCACGGATGCTGGCCCAGTTGCTCTGGTTGTTGCCCGTGACGGTGACGCGGAAGTAGCGAGGCTTGCCGGTTTTGTTTTCCACCGTGTCTTCCTTGGAGTCGTTTTGTCCGGAAGTTTTGTCTTCAATGGTCGTCCAGCGTTTTCCGTCACCGGAGCCTTCCAGCTTGAAAAGATGGTTGTTTTGTTTTTCCCACAGGATGTTGACGGTTTTCACGTCCACGGGGCGTCCCATGTCCACAGTGATTTTCTCCCCGCTTTTGCCGCCGTCGGCACACCAGCGGGTGGACTTGTCCCCGTCCACGGCATTGTCCGCCGGATTGCCGGATTCCTCACTGGTGGCAGTGGCGAATCCCATGGCTTTTCCCGGTTCCGGCTGTGTGCTGCCATCCGGCATTTTTCCGAAACGGGCAAATTTCCAGTTCCAATCCAGGCTCTCCGTTTTGGTGGCGTCCAGGGGCGCCGCCATGAGGCTGGCGATGCTGAACGCAGTAATGCAGAGGGTCGTGCGTGTAATGTTGGTGAACATATCTGTGGTATTACGACTGGAAATCTGCAATCTTGCAAGATTTTTATTCAGCAGAATGCGGTTTCTGCACGGATTCCGTCAGCAGGGCTTCACGTATCCGGCGGGATGACTTGCAGCCGCCGTCCGGTTATGTATGGAGGCGTCTTCCGGAAATATGGTTGAGAGGAAGCTGCCCCCGGTCAAAGAAAGAGGACGAATGAATCGGTTGGATGGACTGGAACCGGGGGAATGAAAAAGAGAATGCCGGACCGGCCTTGTTGAATGGGCCGGTCCGGCAACGGGGGAAAGGGGAGAGGCGGGAGGAACTCAGATGTACACCTTGACGATGGCTTTTTTCCGGAGGCGTTCCACCCATTTTTTATAGCGTTCATTGCTGCGCTTGTTGCGCGCCATCATGTCGATCTGCTCCTTGATGGCGGAAAGTGGCGGAGGAGGGGCCAGTTCCTTTTTTTCCACCAGCACGATGGTGAAGCCGGTGGAGTCCACCAGCGGCCCGATGATTTCGCCGGGCTGCGCGCCAAAGATGATGGCGGCGGATTCCGGGGAGAGCGTGGAGCGCTCCGTGACGGGCCAATCGCCGCCTTTTTCCGCATAGAGGTCTTTGGAGTACCGCTTGGCCATGTCTTCAAAGGTGGCGTTTTTGGATTTGATTTCCTTGGCGATGAGTTCCGCCAGGTTGAGCTGCACTTCCGGCGTGGAGGCGGAGTCGTCCCCCAGCATGGGGATGAAGATTTTCTTGAATTTGATTTTGTCCTTGGTCAGGTCCCGGTATTGTTCCTTGGTTGCCTCGTATTCCTGCCGTATTTCTTCCGGGGTGGGCGGTATTTCCTGGTCGTATTTGGAGGCGCGCATGATCTGGACCTGGAGCTGTTTTTTCGTCATTTCCCGGAAGGCGCGGATGGTCATGCCGGAGAGGTTGAGGTTTTTCAGGAAAGCGGAGCGGTCACCGTTGAAGGTGGTCAGGATGGTGCGGTTGATTTCCTGGTCAATGAGGGAGTCGCGGATGACGCCGCCCATGCCTTCGAATTCGTTGCGGAGCAGTTCGCGCTCCACCAGGTCTTCAATGATGTTTTTTTTCGCCAGGGCGAGCTGTTTGTAGAATTCGGGACCCTGTTTGGGGTACTGGGCCGCGAGTTGCGCGCCGATGGGCATGAGCCGCACGCTGACTTCATTGGCCGTGATCGGGCGACCGTTGACGGTGGCCGCTATCCGGTTGACGATGCGCTGGGGCTGCATGCGGGAGGCCGGCGCTTCGTTCGGGGAGATGCGCTTGGATTCGTCCGGACGCACCGTTTCTCTTCCTTCATCCCCGTGGAGCTGAACGGCCCGGGGAAGGGAGGCCCGGGAATCCACGATGCTTTGCGCCTGTGCAGATAAGGCCATGGTACAGATGAGAAGCGCCTGGATGTGGGTTCTGATATTCATGGAGGGGAGAAAAAGAAGCTTTAATGTTTCCGGATGATAGGGAACAGCCCTGTAAAGACAATCTATTTCTGGGTATGTATGGATACCGCCCTGCATGGTAGGGAGGGCCGTCTCCACACTTTTGCTGACTGTGGATGTGCTTGGTAAATGCCGTTTTTCCCTATACAGTGTGCGCCGATGCATGATTGCCGTTTATTGAGGGGAGTGATCCGTTCCTCCCGTCCGGCCAATATTCCCACGCTGTTCACCAATGCGGCCGTGGCGTGGGCTGCCGTCCGGGGAGCGGAGCTGCCGCCTGCCGGCCTGTATGCGGGCGTGGTGCTGATGGGGGTGTGCTTTTATTTGTACGGCATGTGGGAGAATGACCGTGTGGATGCCAGGTGGGACGCTTCCCGTTATCCGGACCGTCCCGTGCCGTGCGGCGCGGTGAGCGTGTCCGTGCTGAGGCTGCTGTCCCTGGTGGCCGGGCTGTCCGGCCTGGTGCTGAATATGGCGCTGGGCGGGGAGTTTGCCGCGGGCGCTGTGCTGCTGATCGTGATTTCCCTGTACAATATGTTTCACAAGTTGTGGAGCGGCTCCGTTTTTCTGATGGGGCTGTGCCGCGGGCTGTGGGTGCTGGCCGCCGGGCTGGTGTTTGCCCATGCGGCCGGGGAACCCGTGCTGCCCGCGTCCCTGCTGTGGTATGCTTTCGGCCTGTTTGCGTTTACCTGCCTGATTTCCATGGTGGCCCGGCGTGAAGCGGGCAGGCCCCGGGTTCAGGCGGCCGTGGTGCTGCTGCTTTCCGGCATGTGCCTGTTTGATGCGGTATGGCTGTTGTGCCTGGGTTCCCTGCTGTGGATCGGCGCCGTTTTATTGTGGGCCGGAACGCGGCTGCTGCAGAAGCTCGGCTGCCGGGCTACATAGGTTTGGATTGAATTTACATGGAAAGTGTGCATCATCTGACGCGAGAAAGTGGGTTATGAATGAATTGATCATCAAGATAGGGCCGTTGTTCTGGGTTTTAAGCATTCTGGCCGTGTACGCGCTGGCGGTTGTTGCGGAGCGGATTTTATATTTCCACAGGATTCAGATTAATACCGGGGATTTTTTAAGGGGCATTTCCAAGCTGGTGAATGCCGGAAAGACGGATGAAGCCCGGCATGAGGCTTCCATTCTGCCTGGCCCGGCGGCCCGTGTGGTTGCCTCCGTGCTGGCGCATGCCGGATTGCGGCGTGAAGAGCTCCGGACCGTGGCGGAGGATTCCGTGCAGATGGAGGTGTTCCAGATTGAGAAGAATATCCGCGGCCTCCTGGTGGTGGCTACGGTGAGTCCGCTGATAGGCGTCCTGGGGACGATTCAGGGGCTGGTGGGTTTTTATTCCCAGCCGGGCCTCCTGGAAGGGAAGGCCCCCACCCTCGCCATGTCGGACGCCGTTTACCAGGCCCTGCTGAGCTCCGCCCTGGGGCTGAGCATTGCGATTCCCGCTTATTTGTTTTATTCCTACCTGGCTTCCCGCTCCCGCCAGATCGTGCATTCCCTGGAACGGGCCGGCACGGAGGCCGTGTGCCTGGTGTGCGACGCCCGCCAGAGGCGCGAGGAGGGAGAGAGCATGGCCGGACGGGGAGTGTAAGCGTAACAGGGAAGGAAAAAAGGCATGCAGATCAAGACGCGCTCAACGTTGCCCACCGGGGCGTTTTTCATGCAGGTGGTCGTCCTGCTGGATTTGGTCGTGCTTGTTTGCGTGCTGACGATCATGACTTCCCGCGTGGGAATGGCGTACGGGTATGAGGTGAAGGCCCCGTCCTCCCGTTTCCTGATGAATATTGTGGGGGATGTGGAGTTTATTTCCGTCACGGCCGGCGACCAGCCCGCTTTTTACATTGGGAACCGCCTGATTGAAGGCGGCCTTCCCGGCGTTTCCGCAGAATTGGACCGGATTTCCCGGGAGAACGAGGGGGATGGAGGGGGACGCGTGGGGATTGCCTTGCGGCTGGATTCCGCCGTTTCTCGGGCTCTGGAACAGCAGTTGGTGGATATGGTGCTTGCCAAGGGAATGACGTGCTATATTGCCGCGGAGCCTGCGGATTGATTTTTTTCCATTCTGCCGCATGAAGCTGAACAAAAAGAGCCGGGCCAAGATTTTCGACCTCCACGTGGGGTTGACGTTTGACTGGCGGGAGACCGGCATTTTGCGCTGGCGCATTTTGCTGTGGATGCTTTTGTTCGGCGTTTGCGCATCCGTGGCCGCCGTGTTTGTCCATGTGGAGGTGCCGGGAGTCCGCCGCCGGGGGGACCAGCCGGGCGCCGTGGTTCTGCTTCCTGCGGATAATCCGCGCCTGCACCAGTATGTGCTGCGCAATACTCCGCTGCCCGTAAGGGGCCCCGTCTGGGCTGATCCGGTGACAGCCGGCCCGATCGGGGAAACGGGCGTGACTCTGCCTTCCCTGCGCTCCGCCGATACGCCTCTGGCTCCTCTTCCCCCCGTGTCCGTCCCCACCGTGGCGGACCAGGTGTGGCGCATGTGGCAGCATCCGGATTTCCATATACGCGCCATGATGAATCCTTCCCTGGATGTTTCCGGCACGTGCATTCCCTACCTGTCTTTTTGTTCTCCGGGGCTGGACGGCCGGATTGTTACAGCCGGCTCCCTGTCCGGTTTTTCCAGGAGCGAGGACCATACGGGGCTGAGAAGCGAGTTTTTTGTGGTAGTGGACGTATGGGGCGTTCCCTCCCAGGTGCTGCTGCTGGAGTCTTCCGGCAGCAATGGAGCGGACGAGTCCGCCATGAGGTTTGCCCGCTCCCTGCGCTGGGTTCCGTCCCGGGAGCCGCGGAGCGGCACCATGTCCATTGAATGGAAGGAGGAAGAGCCGTGAGCATGACCCTTCACGATTTTTTGCTGCGCCTGTTTTTGCTGGCGTCCGGCGGTTTTTGCGCCGTAGTGTTCATTTGCCTGGCAACGGGGTGGGTACGGTCTTTCCTGGACCGGAGGCGCAAGGTACGGTGCCGGATATGCGGGTTCCGGTTTTATGTGGAGGACGGGAATTCCCATGCGGAGTGCCCGCATTGCGGCGCGGCCAATAGAAAAGGCTGAAAAAAGCCCTGGGCGGGAGATCGCGCAGGGCAGTGGGGCCGGATTAATAAATCCGCAGGGATTCTTCATCAATGGGGAGCGAGTCCATGCCCAGGTCTTCCGCGCCGTGCGTTCCCATTTCCTCCCGCACATGGATGACGTCCACCCGGCTGCTCTTGCCTTCACCGGAACGGTAGCGGATGCGCGGTTCCCTGATGACGACGGTGTTGCCGCCCATGGCGGCAGCCTCCCTGGTGAAGTAGTCGATCAGTTCCTTGTCTTCCATGGAGACATGGACAATGCGCCCTTCAGGACCGTTAAAGTGCCCTACGTTGGTATATTCCCCCATGGGGTATTCATCAATGACCAGAACTTCGTTCTGAGGGATGGGCGCACGCGGCGGGCCGGAAGTGACCGGCGTCCACGCATTGGGTCCCGAGGGGGAGGAACAGGCTGCAATCAGACTTGTAATGAGGCAGAAGGCCAGACTGAAAAAAGGCGCTTTCATGGTTGTCCTGCCGTCAATAATCGGCAGGCGGCACAAAAATGCAACGGTAAACTTCGTTGCCGTCATGAAAGATTTGCACCATGACACGTTCCGGAGTTCTTTTAACGCAGTAGGAGTCGTGCTCTTCCGGAATGGGGGGTGCGTAACGGCGCGTGCCGCGGCGTGCAAAGACATGCTGGCGGAATACTCCCACGACGGCATGATTGCTCATTTTGACAATGGTATAGTAGTCGCTGGTAGGCAGGGTGATGGAAGGTGGAACGTCTTTGGCACTCACGGGCGGGATTATAGAGGGCGGCTGAAAACAATGTCGAACCTGAAATGTGGCATGGGATCACGTCCGGAACGTTGGCGCGCTAGTCCGTCCGCCCCATCATTTCCCGTGTTTCCTGGATGGTGCGGGCCTGGGCCTGGCGAGCGCTCATCATGGTGGGTTGTTCAAAGCTCTGCCGCTTGGCTTCAATGTCCCGGTTGACGGTGCGTCCGAGGTGTTTGTCCGCCTCCTTCCAGGAGCGGCCCTGAAGGTCGGATTGCTGCGTGGCGTATTGTTTGGAGGCATCTTGCCAGGACTGGGTATTCACGCCCTTGGCCCGGGCAATGAAGTCCGGTGTTTCCAGTTTTCCATCCGTGAAGGATTTGACGCCGTCCCATTTCCTGGTTTCAAACTGTGTGGCGGCTCCGTCAAATTTCTTTTTTTCAAAGGCGGTGGTTTCAAAGGCCTTTTTCTCAAATTGGGACATGTCGCCGTTGTACCGGAGTCCTTCAAAGGAGCTCCGTTTCTGGGAGACCATCTTGGTGTTGCCTTCCTTGTCCGTCTGCTGGCCGAAGCCGCCGGCGAATTTCGCCTCCAGGGCATCCATCAGCTCCGCGTCCGTTTTTGCCGAGTCCGGGCGCTGTTTGGGCTGAAGGCTGGTGGTCACCGTACGTTCGGTGGCGCAGGAGCAGAGCCCTGCGGCGGCGATCAGGAGAATGTGCTGTATCCGGAACATGCTCACGGTTCCCTATATTCCCGATTGCCGCGCAAATTGCAAACAAAAAGGCGCCTCCATCGCTGAATGGAGACGCCCGGTGTAATTTGTCTGGTCCCTGCGGGGATTACTTGGAGGCGGTCAGCTTGGCGACCTGGTCCTTCAGTTCCTTGCCGACCTTGAATTTGACGACGGAGCGGGCCGGAATCGGCACGTCCTGGTCAGGATTCTTGGGATTGCGGCCTACCTTGGGCTTCACTTCCTTCACCTGGAAGGTACCAAAGTTGCGAATCACCACACGGTCACCTTCCGCAAGTGTGCTGGAGATAATGTCCACGGCACGCTGTACGATGTCGAACACTTCAATCTGGGTGAAGTTGGTTTCGGCGCTGATCTTGTTAACGAGGTCTCGTTTTGTTAATGTTTTAGCCATATGGAGTGCAGAATGATATGAATGTATGAGTTTTATAGTTCAGCGTGCGTGATTTGTCTCCTAAAAAATCACACAATCCGTGGCATGCTTGATTTTTGCGTCCTCAACCGCGTGATGCGGGGATTTTGCTTGACCGGAACGGTTTGAATGCTTCCATTATTCCCCGCCGGGCGTTCCGGCGCCGGGAGGGAGCATATGCGCACCACGTTTACAACCATGCTGACTGACGCTCAGGCCGGAAGGCTTGAGTCCATTCTTGAGGGAAAGGGGTTTGAAAGAAGGGAGGTTCCCTACGCGCGCTTTTCCTTTGCCGGGCCTTCCCTGCTGGTGACGGTTTATGAGAAGAAGAACAAGCTTCTTCTGCAGGGGAAGGGAACGGACGATTTTATAGAGTTTACGCTGGAGCCGCAGGTGACCGGCCTCCTGTCACTGCCGGAGGAAGCGGAAGAGGATGAGGGGGGTAAGGGAGCCCATTTCGGCATTGACGAGAGCGGCAAGGGGGATTATTTCGGCCCTCTGGTGGTGGCCGGTGTTTATGCGGACGGGCGCATAGGCGCCGCGCTGCGCAAGCTGGGCGTCTGTGACAGCAAGCTGGTGGGTTCTTCCGCCAGAATCCGTTCCCTGGCGGAAGGGATACGCAGGGTGCCCGGCATCCGGTTCCATCTGGTGAGCATCGGCCCGGAGAGGTACAACCAGCTTTATCCGGAGTTCAAGAATTTGAACCGTTTTCTGGCCTGGGGGCATGCCACGGTGATTGAGGGCCTGGCGGCCAAGGTGCCGGACTGCCCCATGGCTCTGAGCGACCAGTTTGCCAATCCGTTTGTACTGAAAAGGGCCCTGGCGGCCAAAAAGCTGTCCATCAGGCTGGAACAGCGCGTCCGGGCGGAAAGTGACGTGGCGGTGGCCGCGGCGTCCATTCTGGCGCGCGAACGTTTTGTGAACTGGATGGATGCGGCGGGAGAGGCCGCCGGCATGAAGCTGCCGCTGGGGGCTTCCGGCCAGGTAGTAAAGGCCGCTCGCCAGTTGGTGGCCCAGCATGGGGAGCAGATGCTTCCGAAGGTGGCCAAGATGCATTTCAAGACCACGCAGAACGTGCTGAAGTGAAGGGTCAGGCCGGCGTGGCGTAGGGCGGCGCTTCCCTTTTCCATTTCCCGTCTCCCACGGAGAGGACGGTGATTCTGACCCTGTCCAGTCCGTGGTGTTTCATGTCCAGCCGTTCTGCAGCTTTTTCACTCAGGTCAATGATGCGGTTTTTGATGAAGGGGCCCCGGTCGTTGACGCGCACTTTCACGGTTTTTCCCGTGCGGAGGGACTGGACGAGCACCTCGCACGGGAGGGGCAGGGTGGGATGCGCCGCGTGCAGGTGCCAGGGGCGCACGTTTTCCCCGATGGCCGTTTCTCCGCTGACGAGCCCCCACAGCGCGCATTCATTATAATGGGAGGCGATGCCCGTTTGTTCATAGGACAGCGCCTGTTCCACGCTCATGGGGTGGTAGCGGTGGCCCCGGATGGTGTAGGGGCGGGTCATGTAGCCCGTATAGTCCCGGCTTTTGGGTGAGGAGGAGCAGGAGGCCAGCCATAACAGCCCGGCCAGCATGGCCGCTCCCCTGATGATGCCCGTCTGCATGCCTTATTATATGGCCGGGAAGATGGGGTAATGCAAGACGCCGATGCGTTTTCCCGCTCCGGAGAGGACGCCGCCGCCGGGAATGCTGGCGTGTCTGCGGCAGCCGGGCCGCAGGGACAGGGAGAGGGACGGAATGGCCTTTGCCGATCTTGTTTTGATTTTGGTTGACTTGACTGGGCCGCTTGCGTAGCGTTGGTGCGATTCTGGGAACTTACTACAAATAATAGATAACATAATGAGCAGACAGGCATTTTATCCGCATCTCTCAGTGGATTGTGTGTTGATCGGGTTCGATGAGGAAGGGCTGAAGGTCCTTCTGGTTGAAAAGACACATGTCGCACCCGGCCATACCGGCGCTATTTCCAAGCTGCCCGGTGATTTGATTTATGAGGAGGAAGAACTTGACGCCGCCGCACGCCGTATCCTGTTTGACATGACCGGCATGTCTTCCCCCCATTTGGAGCAGTTCCATACCTTCGGCGCGCCGTCGCGCATCAAGAATCCGGCGGACAGGGAGTGGGTGGAAGCCGTCTCCGGCCAGAAGATAGGCCGCCTGGTGACGGTGGCTTACATGGCCATGCTGAGGATTTCCACCAAGCTGCGCAAGCTGATGGAGAGCCACAAAACCCGCTGGGTGCCCGTGGACGGCCTGCCGGAGCTGGCGTTTGATCACCGGGACATTATTGATCTGGCTCTGGAGAGGATACGTTCTTCCGTGAAGAAGGAGCCCGCGCTGATTTACGACATGCTGCCCGCCAAGTTTACGGCGCTTCAGCTCCGGCGGCTGAATGAGGAGATTCACGGCAAGCCCATGGACGTGCGCAATTTCCACAAGAAGATCGCCTCCCGTCCCTACATTGTGCCGCTGGATGAGAAGGAGGAGGGCGTGGCCCACCGCGCCGCGCGCTATTACCGTTTTGACCGCAAGATTTACAACCGCCTTTATTACCGGAGCTGATGCCCTCCGGCTGTCCGGGTGCGGCCGTTCCGCCTTGCCGGGCCTCTTCCCGCCATGTTTGCGGGGAGGGGCTCTTCTCATTTGACAGAGTCCGTTTTGTAACGCATCTTATCCGCACGTTGATTCCCATGACAGATCCGGCCTTCATTCCAGACGATTTTTTCAAGGTGCTGGCGCCTTCCGATATTTTTGGAACGGACGGCCCGTTTGAAGTGGATCTGGGCTGTGGAGACGGAGGGTTCCTGCTCCAGATGGCGGCCCATTATCCGGAACGCCGTTTTCTGGGCATTGAGCGGCTGTTGGGCCGCGTGCGGGGCGTTTGCTCCCGGGCAGCCGTCCGCGGCCTGGAAAACGTGAAGGTGCTCCGGGTGGAGAGCCGTTATTTCCTGGAATGGATGGTGCGGCCCGGCTGCGTTTCCCGGCTGCACTATTTGTGCCCGGACCCGTGGCCCAAGGAGAGGCACCACAAGAACCGCCTGGTGCAGGATGATTTTCTGCCCGTGCTGCACCGTTCCCTGGCGGACGGCGGGGAATTCCTGTTTAAAACGGATCATGAGGAGTATTTCCTGTGGGTGCTGGACCATGTGGCGCGCAGCGGCCTGTTCAGCAGGTCCGGTTGGGAGGATGATGAGTTTTTTTATCCCCGGACGGATTTCCAGCTTCAATGGGAGTCCATGGGAAAACCGATTTACCGCGCCCGCTTCATTAAATTGCAGAAAGCCTGATTCCGATGCCTTTTACACTTCACCAGAAAGATTCCTCCACGGCTGCGCGCCTGGGCACGCTTGATTTGCCGCACGGCCGGGTTCCCACCCCCATCTTCATGCCGGTGGGAACGCAGGGTTCCGTGAAAACCATGCATCCGCAGGATTTGGAGACGCTGGGGGCCCGGATTATTCTGGGGAATACCTACCATTTGTCCCTGCGTCCCGGTTCCGCCCTGATCCGGGAAATGGGCGGCCTGCACCGGTTTTCCTCCTGGAACCGCCCCATTCTGACGGATTCCGGCGGTTTCCAGGTCTGGTCCCTTGCCAAGCTCCGCAAGATTACGGAGGAAGGGGTGCGCTTCCAGAACCATCTGGACGGCGCGTACATGATGCTGAGTCCGGAGCGTTCCATGGAGATCCAGGCGGACTTGGGCAGTGACATTGCCATGCTGTTTGACGAGTGCCCCCCTTATCCCTGCGACAGGAAGTATGCGGAAGCCTCCCTGGGCTATACGCTCCGGTGGGCGCGCCGCTGCAAGGACTGGGTGCAGGAGCACCGGCCCCGTTCCGGGGAAGGGCGTCAGCACCATTTCGGCATTGTGCAGGGGTCCGTGTATGCGGATTTGAGAAAGAGGTGCGCGGAGGAACTGGCCGCCATGGAGTTTGACGGTTATGCCATCGGGGGCGTTTCCGTGGGAGAGCCGGAGGAAGAGATGCTCCGGGCCATCGACCATTCCGCACCCTGGCTGCCGGAGGACAAGCCGCGGTACGCCATGGGGCTGGGCACGCCTCCCCAGCTATTGGAGATGATCGCCCGCGGCGTGGACATGTTTGACTGCGTGATGCCTACCCGCCTGGCGCGCCACGGCGTGGCCCTGACTCCGGACGGCCCCATGCATATCAAGAACCAGCGCTGGGCGGCGGATTCCCGCCCGATCGACCCGGAAGGGCATCCGCATGTCACACAATTCTCCCGCGCTTACGTGCGCCACCTGTTCAAAGCCGGTGAAATACTCGCTTTAAGATTGCTTTCTTTCCAGAATCTGGAATTCTATCTCCGGCTAATGGCTCAGGCGCGTGAGGCCATAGCCGCCGGCACGTTCGGCTCCTTCAAGGATTCATTCATCGCGCGGTACAAAGCAAACGACATTTTATGAATATCTTCATGTTAGCACAGGCTCAGGATGCGGCGGCCGCCGCCGGACAGGAACCCTCCAATATGTTCCAGCAGATTCTCAGCAGCCCCATGTTCATGTTTGTGATCATCATCGTCCTGTTCTGGGTGATGCTGATCCGCCCCCAGAGAAAGGCCCAGAAGGAACAGCAGGCACGCATCGCGGCCCTGCAGCGCGGGGACAAGGTGGTCACGAACGCCGGGCTGCACGGATTTGTGGAAAAGGTGAATGACCGCACCGTCTCCCTCAAGATTGCGGAAGGCGTGGTGGTTGAACTGGAAAAGAACGCCATCGTTCAAGTGGAGAAGTAAGGTTTTCCGCCTTCCGTACGTTTTCAGCATCCGCCCGTGTCGCCTGACGGCAAGGGCGGATGTTTATTTTTGAAACCGTCTTTTCCCGGCGGGGTTAATAAGAATGATCATGAGATTGCCTCACACGTTCATCCTGTCCTGTTCCGCGGTGCTGGCGTTCGGTTTTCTGCCGCCTGCGGCAGGTCAGACCGCGGCTTCCGTAGACCGCAGGGAAGAGGAGCCTGTTCCCAGGCCCGGACTGGAATGTCTTCAGGTAACCCTGCTGATCCGCCAGATGGTTCTGGACCGGTATGACAGCACAGGAACGGGCATTTTGTCCGAACAGGACAAGGCCCGGCTGGTGGAGGATGCGCGCGCTGCGCAAAGGGAAGCCCGGAAGAAGTTCCTGATGCAGTTTGACAAGGATGGGGACGGAAAGCTTTCTCCGGAAGAGTACAAGGCCTTCCGGGAGCATGTGGAGAAACGCCGCGGTTCCCGCAGGCCGGACGCCGCCCCGGACAAGCGGGGCGAGCTGCCCCCTCCTCCCCCCCCTCCCGGCGAAGGGCGGGAAATGCCCATGGTGGAAATCCGGACGGCGGCCCGGAAGCGCTTCATGGTGGCTCCCGGCCTGTTCCTGCTGACCCGGAACATGCTGATGCAGAAGTATGACGCCAACGGAAACGGCCGCATTGATCCGGAGGAGCATGCCGCTGTCATGAAGGATGCGGCGGCTCTGTACCGGGCCAGAATGAAGGAGATGATGGACCTTTACGACCTGGACCAGGATGGCGTGCTCAGCCCGGTGGAGAAGGAGCAGGCTCTGGCGGACAGCCATAAGGACAGTCCCCTGTATGCCATGGAGGAACCGGACGACATTGACCTGTTCATCCGGGCGAATATCAGTGAAGTGCTGCTGAAGGAGGCTCCCGTGAACAGCGGGGAGGAAAAGGAGAAGGGCACGGAATAATTTTATTCTTCATGATGGAGAACCCTCTGGAACCGGAACAGGCCTTCCTGCAATATCTGGAGGTGGAAAAGCAGGCCTCCCCCCATACGGTGGAGGTATATGCCCGCGCGCTGCGCCAGTTCCGGGCCTGGGCGGCCGGGGTGTTCACAGGGTGGGAAAACTGTACTCCGGACCAGATGAGGGACTGGCTGTTCCAGGAACTGAAGGATGAGGCCGCCACGGCCTCCATCCGCCTGAGGTTTGCCGCCCTGCGCAGTTTTTACCGTTTCATGATGCGGCGGCGCAGCCTGGAAGCGAGCCCGATGACGGGCGTCTCCCTCCCCAGGAAAAAGAAAAACCTGCCCGTTTTCCTGACGCTTAACCAGATGCTGGAATTGCTGGAGCTGCCGTACAAGACGCCTGTTCCTGCGAATGCCCCCGCGTGGCTTCCCTACCGTGACGCGGCTATTCTGGAACTTTTTTATTCCTGCGGGATGCGCCTGAGTGAACTGGTGGGGCTGGACGTCAGCAGCGTGGACCACCGTTTCCGGGGGGTGCGCGTGATGGGAAAGGGGCGCAAGGAGCGCATTCTGCCTGTGGGCGCTCCTGCGCTGGCGGCTCTGGAGGCCTATGCCTCCATGGCCTGCCTGCCTAAGAATTCCCCCCTGTTTGTCTCCCGTATAGGAACCCGGCTCAGCGCGCGCGCCGTTCAGATGATGCTGGACAAGTACGTGAAGCTGTCTTCCATTCCTTTCACCATTTCCCCCCACAAGATCAGGCACACGTTTGCCACGCACATTCTGGATGCCGGGGCGGATCTTCGTTCCGTCCAGGAACTGCTGGGCCATGCCTCCCTGTCCACCACTCAGATTTATACGCATGTGACGCGGGCCAGAATGGCGGAAGTTTACAGGCAGGCGCATCCCAGGGCATAAGGCCGTTTTATCCCATGACGGAAGAACTCATATTCGCAGGAATCCTGCTGCTCTCCCAGGCGTCTCCGGGCCCTGACCAGGCTTTTGTCACCCGGAGCACCCTGGCTTACGGCTTTGGCGCCGGGGTGATGGCGGCTCTGGGCATTGGAACAGGGGTGGTCGCCCACGCGGCGCTGGCTTGCACGGTGGGGGCTTCCGTTTTTCACAGCTCCCTGGGGCTGGTGCTTTTCTGTGCCGCCTCCTGCTGGATGCTGTACCTGGCGTGGAAGATATGGCCGCGGGGGAGGAAGGGCAGCCTTGCCGGGAGCGGGGATATTCCCCCGGCTTCCGGCATTTACCGGGATGCCCTGGTGACCAACCTGATGAACCCCAAGGCCACGTTCTTCTTCGTGGCCCTCTCCGCCCCGCTGCTGGAAAAGAATCATGACCCTTCCTATGCCCTGTTCCTTGGCGCATTGATCGTGGTGACTGGGACGGCGGGGTGGATTCTGTGGGCTCTGGTTTTCCGCTGGCAGCCTATCCGGTCCTTTTATGACCGGCATGCCGGAGGGGTGGATGGAGTGCTGTCTCTTGTGCTGGCGGGGTTCGGCCTCAGCATGCTGTACTCCTTCGGGCGCATGGCGGTGGAAAGTTTTTCCTGATGCGGAGATGGGAGGGAACGGCTTTTTTCTCGGAAAAATAACTCTGGTATTGACAATGACTCCATTATATCGCATACATCTGCACCCGCTGTGGGGAGCTGAACGCGCACGCATGTGAGTGACAAGGCGCGCAAGTTCCCCATTAACACCTTTTACTTATAATTGATATGGCAGTAGCAATCAGACTCAACCGTCAGGGTTCCAAGGACCGTCCTTACTATAAAATCGTAGTTGTCGACAGCCGTGCTCGTCGCGACGGCCGTTACATCGAACAAGTGGGCTCCTATGATCCCATGAAGGAAGGCGTCAACTACACCATCAACCTGGAAAAGGTTGACAAGTGGCTTGCCAACGGCGCGCAGCCCTCTGAAACGGTCAATTCCATGATCCGCAAGGCCCGCAAGGCCTAAGCCCGGTTCTTCATCATCTTTCCTGAAGGCGTTCCTCTGACGGGGACCGCCTTTTGTTGTTTCTTGCGCTGATGCGGGAGAATTGTCAGGTGGCATCCCTGCGTCGGGAATCTCCCGTACATAGAAAAACGGCCCGGCGTCACTGCCGGCGGGACTGGAACACCCTGGCGGATTCCAGAATGCCGAACGCGATCTCATGAATGTGAAGATTGGCCGTGTCAATGGTTAGGTGCGCCGTTTCCCGGTAAAAATCATGCCGCTCTTTCATGAGGCGCCCCAGCACGGCTTTGGGATTGGGCTGCTGGAGCAGGGGGCGGTTGGTGCATCTGGAAATGCGCTGGTACAGGGTGTTCACATCCGTATGAAGCCAGACGACGAAGCCCAGCTTTTTCAGCAGGTCCCGGTTTTCCGGCCTAATAGTGATGCCGCCGCCTGTTGAAATAATGCGGCTTTGCCTGGCCACCCCATGCAATTGGCGCAGAATTCCGGTTTCCAGGTCACGGAAATGTGATTCTCCATGAGCCTTGAAAATCTGCGGAATGCTCATTCCCGTCTGGTGCTCGATCATCTGGTCCGTATCCGTGAAACGAAGGCTCGTCTCCCGGTGCAATTCCTTCCCGATGGTCGTTTTGCCGCACCCCATCAGCCCGATCAGGATGATGTTTGGCAAGGATGTTGGCGCGGCCCCCTTCATGGCCTGATTGTACTCAATCCGGCGGCGTGAGAAAACAACTTTTTAGCCGTATGGCCTTTTCCGTCTCCTGCTTCCGCTCCGGGCGGAATGCCGCAATGGGAAGGGTCAAGGAGGCCCGGTTTGGCAAATAGGGGAAGGCCAGGAACCTTCATGTCCGGCTGAGATGCCGCACTCCCGCGAATTTGACGGCTTCTCCCCTCCGGGGAAGGAGGTCTTACTTGACGCAGGAGCTTCCTTCAGGCAAGGATAAGGCCATGCAAACCGAAATGTTCGAGGTAGACCCCCTGTCAGACAACCGCAAGCTGTATGTTCGTGCGGCGGAAGCGCTGGCTGCGGGAGCGCTGGTGGGAATCCCCACGGAGACCGTGTATGGCCTGGGAGCGGATGCCTTGAATCCGGAAGCGGTAGCCAGAGTTTTTGAAGCCAAGGGAAGGCCCTCCTTCGATCCCCTGATTATCCATGTTCATCATGGAAAGGAGGTGGACAAATACACCGCCATTCCGGAGGAACTGAAGGAACTGGTGCATACGCTGGCCTCCAAATTCTGGCCGGGGCCGCTGACGATGGTATTGCCGAAGGCGGACATCATCCCGGACATCGTGACCAGCGGCCTGCCTACGGTGGCCGTGCGCGTAAGCGCGCATCCCGCCATGCGCGGGGTGGCAAAAGCGCTGGGCCGTCCCGTGGCCGCGCCCAGCGCCAACCGCTTCGGCCATATCAGCCCTACTTCCGCCTCCGCCGTGCAGAAGGAGCTGGATGGACGCATAGAAATGATTCTGGACGCCGGAGCCTGCTCTGAGGGGCTGGAAAGCACCATCGTGCGTCCCATGCTTGACGAGAAGGGAAAGCCCGCGCTGGAACTGCTGCGTGAAGGTCCGGTGACCCGGGAGCAGTTCCGGAACCTGGTGAAGGTGGTGCGCCGCAAGCCTGCTGTCCGTCCCGTTTCGGAAGAAGCTCCGGCGGATGCTCCGGGCCAGCTCGGCAGCCATTACGCTCCGCGCAAACCCATGACGCTGCTGGAAGCCGGGGAAGAATTCGTGCCCGTGGAAGGAGTGCGGTACGGTCTGCTCTCCTATGAGGGAACGTCTGATCTTGCCCAGGAGGGCAGTTGGACGGAAGTGGTGGCCATGAGCCCCGGCAGCGGACGGCTGGCGGAGGCTGCCGTGCGCCTGTTTGCCCTGATGAGGCAGATGGATGAAAATGAAGCCATTGACGTCATCGTGGCGGAACCCGTTCCGGAAGCCGGGTTGGGCCGGGCCATCATGGACCGCCTGCGCCGCGCCTCCGCCGCCAGGGAATGACTTGTCCACGGCTCCCCGGATATGCTACAGTCACCGCGAATCCCTTTTTGAACTTATGGCCGCTACGTTATTTGAAAAAATCTGTTCCGGGGAAATCCCTGCGGACATCGTGTACCAGGATGAACAATGCGTCTGCTTCCGGGACATCAGCCCCCAGGCTCCGGAACACCTGCTGCTGGTTCCTCGCAAACCCATTCCCCGCCTTTCCGGTGCAGGGGAGGAAGACGCCGCCCTGCTGGGCCATATGATGCTGGCCGCCGGACGGATTGCACGGACCCTCCACCTGGATGAAAGCGGCTTCCGCCTGGTCATCAACAACGGCCCGGACGCCGGAGAGGCGGTACCCCATCTGCACATGCACCTGCTGGCAGGCCGCAAGCTGGAATGGCCTCCCGGTTAGGCCGGAGCGGAATTAGCGCCGCCGGTGGGAGGGAGGGGATGTGTCATTCCTGCCCTTTTCCGGGGATGGTGCCGCCCTGTCTGCTTGTCAGGCGTGGAGTCTGCCTGTAAGATGCATTCATGAAAAGATTGCTGGTAGAGCTTGAAAACTTGCCGGAAGCGGGGAAAAAATACAGCGGTGAGCTGGATTCCGAAATCTTCGGCATCGATGATGAAGAGGTTACTTCCATTGGGCCTCTTGCTTTTGACTTGCAGGTGCAGAGATTTGAAAACGAATTATTCGTACGGGGCAATATTTCCGCTCCGTTCAAATTCCGTTGCGTGCGCTGCCTGGGCTACTTTGACTACGTGGTGGAGGTAAGCGATTTTGCCGCCTCTTTTGAAATTGACGCACAGAGTGTTGTAGACGTTTCAGACTCCATGAGGGAGGAAATAGTCCTGGATTTTCCTGCCTATCCGAAATGTGCGGACGGAGGCATGGAAAATGACTGTATGGCGAAAACTCCATATTTTGGAGTGGACAAAGAGGGGGGAACGGGTGTAAACAGTTCTGCCCCGAGTAAGAATAGCGGCGTGTGGGACGCCCTCAATGAGCTGGGGGATCATCATTAATCACCTTTTTACCAACTAAAATTATGGCAGCACCTAAGCGCAGAACGTCCAAGATGAAGCAGCGTACCCGCCTTGCCGCGCAGGCATGGCGTGCTCCGAAGCTCCGCAAGTGCCAGAATTGCGGCAGCAGTACCCCCGGTCATACCGCCTGCCCCAATTGCGGTACGTACACGACCCGCTCCGGCAAGGAAATCGTGGTGAAGGCGGAAGCGTAAGCTCCGCAGGCGCCGCATTTGCCTTGAAAGTTATCGCCGTACTGCGGCGCTACCATGTAGACCTCTCCAGCCGCTTTTGCTCCGCAAAGCGGCTGAACTTGCTTGAAGCAGGCTTTTTTTTCTGCTAACACATTTCTTCAACAAATACTATGAAGATTGCACTGGATGTGATGGGCGGCGACAATGCGCCCGATATTAACATGGACGGGGCGAAGCGGGCCCTGCAGGATTTCCCTCTCATTGAAAAAATCTATCTTGTGGGGAGGGAAGAGGTGGTGCGCAGCTCCTGTGACCGCTGGGGGCTTTCCGGTCCGCGCGTGGAAATCGTTCCCGCCGCGGAAGTGGTGGAAATGAATGAATCCGGGCTGCTGGCGGTAAGGAAAAAGAAAAACTCTTCCATGTCCGTCTCCGTGGACCTGGTCAAGACCGGGGATGCGGACGCCGTGGTCAGCGCGGGCAACACGGGCGCGGCCGTAGCGGCCGCCACCATCAAGCTCAGGCTGCTCGACGGCGTGGAACGCGCGGGCATCGTGACCCAGCTTCCGAATGAATTCGGAGTCTGCAATGTGACGGACACCGGAGCCAATCCGGACGCCAAGCCCCGTCATCTGGTGGGCTATGCCGTTATGGCCAGTATTCTGGCGCGTTCCGTATACGGCAAGCCGATGCCCAAGGTGGGCGTCATGAGCAATGGCTCCGAGGATGAAAAGGGAACGGACTTTACCAAGGGAACTTTTTGTCTGTTGAAGCATCTGGAGGAGCGCGGCGCGCTCCCTTTTAAATTTGTGGGCAATGTGGAAGGCCATGATCTCTTTGAACATGAAATAGACGTGGCGCTGACGGACGGCTTTACCGGGAACGTCCTGCTGAAAACCTGCGAAGCCACCGCCAAGGCGTTCGGCAAATGGCTGAAGGAGGAACTTCAGGCAAACCCGCTCCGCATGATGGGAGCCGCCTGCGCTTCCGGCGCATTTCGCGCCATGAAGGCGCGCCTCTCTGCAGACTCCGTGGGGGGAAGCCCCCTGCTGGGCGTCCGGGGCGTGACGATCATTGCGCATGGCAGCTCCACCCCCGTCGCTATCCGCAATGCCCTGAGAGTCTCCATGGAAATGGTGCAGCAGGGTGTCAATCCCCTCATTGAAGAGGAGATGGCCAGGCTGGGCACTATTCCGGAGGTTTCCGAAGTGTACCCCAAATAATCAATCATGTTTCATTTTCTGAAAAAACATGCCGCAGCAGCGGCAAAAGAAGGAAAAAAACCGGAAGAGGCGGCCTCCGTGCCCCGCTCCCCCGGTGACCGCCTGGACTCCAGCCTGGCGGTATCCGTGGGCCTGTGCGTGCTGGTCTTCATCGTTCTTCAATGGATGGGCAGTTACAGCCCCCATTGGGGGAAATCCGTCTGGCACCATGTGTCGGAAGCCTTTCTGCTCTTCTCCGTGACGCTGGCGCTGATGCCCATGTACTGGCTCTGCGCCGGTTCCCTGCGCAGGAAAAACAAAACCTTTGTCGTCACGTGGGGGGCCATTCTGGTCCAGCTCCTGTTCTTTGGCCTTATCCGGCATGTGACGGCTGATATTACGTCCGACATCGGCAACGAACTCCTGTACCTGCCCTATATGATGGCACCGCTGATTGTAACGGTGCTGCTGGGGCCGCTGCTGGGCATGTTCGCCACCATCTCCATCTGCATGCTCGGTGGATTCTTCATCCTGCCGGAGCAGTACGTACCGGAAAAGCAGGTCCAATTCTGGATCTTGAGCTCCCTCTCCGGCATGCTCACCGTGCTGCTTACCCATAACCTGCGGAACCGTGCCCAGTTGCTGCGCGCGGGCTTCTTCGTGGGGCTGCTCGTCATGGTATTGTGCTGCATCATGGGCGTCATCAATCTCCAGGCGTGGGACTACAACCTGGTAGGCGTACTGGTATGCCTGGCCGTGGCGTTTGGCGTAAGCATGCTGACCAGCGTGCTGATCAGCGGCGTACTGCCTATTATAGAAGGTGTCTTTAAAATCATTACGCCCATTTCCTGGCTGGAAATGGCGGACATGAACCGCCCGCTGATGAAGAGGCTGCAAATGGAAGCCCCGGGTACCTTCCACCACTGCCTGATGGTCGCCCAGCTGGCGGAAGCGGCGGCGGAAGCCATCGGCGCCAATCCCATTGAATGCCGGGTAGCGGCCTATTACCATGACATCGGCAAAATGCAGAACCCCCTCTACTTCATTGAAAATATCATGGACGGTCCCAACCCCCATGATGAGCTCACGCCCAGCATGAGCGCCCGCATCATCATCGACCACGTTCAGGACGGGGTGGAGCTGGCCAGGGCGAACAACCTTCCGCGTCCTCTGGTGGAGGTTATTGAGCAGCATCACGGCACCTCGCTGGCCTACTTCTTTTACCGGAAGGCCCTTCAATACCGGGATGAAATTCTGAGCCGGGTGGAAAGCGGACTGGCCTCTCCGGATGATGTGCCGGAAGTGGTGGAATCCAACTTCCGCTACAAGGGCCCTAACCCCCAGAGCAAGGAAACGGGCATCGTCAGCCTGGCGGACATCGTGGAAAGCGCCACGCGCTCCATGGGAAAAATCTCCTGTGAGGAAATGCAGAAAAGGGTGGATGAACTCCTGAAGCAGAGGGTGGTGGACGGCCATTTGGACGATTGCGGCCTTACCTTCGGGGATCTCAAGAAAATCCGCAACAGCTTCATCAAGACGCTGAAAAGCATTCACCACAACCGCATTGCGTATCCTTCCCACAATCCGGAGGCAAAAATTGAAAAGCCTGTTCTTCCTGTGGTGACTGCCATGAAGGAAGAGGAAAAAGCGGAGAAAAAGGAAGGGGAAGGCAAAGCTGTTCCGGAAATCATGGAACTGCCCGATGCCGGCCAGCAGGAAAAGCCCGCAGAGGTGGAGCAGAAGGACGGGACGGATACGGAGAAAAATGAAACCGCGTCTTGAACTTTATAATCATCTGGAAGAAGGGTGTCTCAGTCCGTCCGTTGCGGATACCCTGGCCCGTGCCCTGGATGCCTGCCTCCCCGCTGTGCTGGCATTGCCTGAAGGCCCTGTGCCCGTCCTCTCCGGATTGGACGAGGTGGAAATAAGCGTGGTGGACGATGACGTGATCCGGGACGTGCACGCCCGTTTTCTGAATGATCCCACGGTGACGGACGTCATCACCTTCCCGCATGGGGACGGAATGGGAGAAATCATCGTCAGTTATGATACCGCCATCCGGCAGGCGTCGGAATTCAATGAGCCGGTTTTCAGGGAGCTCTTCCGGTACATGGTGCATGGTCTTCTGCACCTGCACGGCTACATAGACACGGAGCCGGAAGAACGGGAACGCATGTTCTCCCGTCAGGAACCGCTGGTGCGGGAATTCGGGACTGCCCTGGCAGGCATCTCTTTCCCGGATAACTGCTGACCCGGCGGCTGAAAGCGCGCTTTTAAAAGATACGGGCTTGCCAAGCCGAGATGAACTCTGTTAATCTTTTTCCGCACCATGCGTCCATAGCTCAGTTGGATAGAGCAACTGCCTTCTAAGCAGTGGGTCACTGGTTCGAATCCAGTTGGACGTGCCATCTTTCGGAACCCCGTATTCTTTTTAAGAAAAACGGGGTTCTTTCATGTGAGGGAAAAGTTTCTTTCATCGGTGGAAGCATGCCTGCAAGAACGGTGGAACGGGGCCGGAAATGGTGCAAATGTGGATGGGCGGCCTGAATAAAGCGGCATTATCCCGTGTGGCTGTCTTGCTCCGTTGTCGGAAGAAATAGCAGTTCCCGTTCTTATCTTGTGCACGGAAAAGGAGGCCTCCTGTTCTTCAATCAATCCTGTTGGGCGATGGAACTGATGGAATGGGGGCCGTAGTTAAAAAATCCTTCTGCCGTCATCACACCGGAAGGGGAGGGAAGGGCCTCCGAATGGGCGCCATACTGGATGGAAAGAAACGGTTCAGACTGGCGGGAATACTGAGGCGTTCCGGAGATGGTCCGCGCACGGGGCTAGTGCATTCAATAGCGCATGTATTCACAGAAAGGGAACCGGGAGGCTGAATATTTTTTATTCTGCCTGCCGGGTGCAAATCTCTGGGGTTCTGATGAAACCGGAAGTTTGGAGCGGATTTGAATATTCATCCTGAACGAGTACATTTACGCACAACTCCAGAATTTTATGCATGCCGTACATGGGAAGGTCGATCTCCGGATGGCGTTCCTGAAACTTGTGGATAATGCTCATTTCCGTCTCTGAAAAAATCACGGGAATGGTATTTGATATTTGAATTTTCCAGGGTTCGCCCTCACTCATCAGCTTGCCGATGAAAAGGGACTGGGTGACGGGAATGCTGCCGCGAAAGGCAAACCAGGTGTGCACGGTGCGGACGGAAACCCGGCATTGTTCCGCCAGCCATTGGCGCGTTTTACCGTGTGTGCGGAGCCATTCCTTGATTTTAAGCTTTTCAGGATTGTTTTCTTTCTCAGAGGAAGAAGCGTTTAAATCCGCATCGGCAGCCAGTTCCGGAATGATTCGGGAAAGTGCTTTTTTCGTATTGGCCGATATTTTGCGAACGCTCATCTGTGCGTAAAACGTCTGGGGCCGGATTCCTATTTCCTCCGCCAATTGGTAGGACTTGCGTTTTTGGCATTGCAGCCATTCCTTGACCATGGTGCGTATATCGTCGTCAGACATGAATTGATGCAGGTTATGTGATGAAAGAAAAAATAGGATGGCAGCGTTTGAAACGCTATTTTCTCTTTCCTTGGAACTGTTCCGGGATAGTGAACCCTGCTTTTAACTTTTGCTCTTGATGCTGGAAAGAGCATCCAAAGCCTCACTGGCCCATTCCGGAACGGTCAAACCGTGGCGTTCCGCTTCATTTCTGAACTTCTCATACTTTTGAGGAGTAACGGGAACATAAATACTGTTCGGGTTCTTGGTCTGCACCAAACGTGCGTGTTTGGCGTACTCCTCTTTCATGATTCTGATGATGAGGCGTTGTCGTGCACGGGGAATAGGAACAGTAGAAAGCCATTTATCAACCTGGCTTTTGCTAACGCCGCAAAGATCGGCGAACTCGTCACGTGTCATCTTCGTAAGGGCAAGAAACTTTCTGATGCTGGACTTCATTTCATCCATGCGCGCATTTTTCGCATTCAGAAAAATCTGGCAAGCCATTTCTGGCATATTTTCTATTTTAGAAAATAATATTGTCTTTGTGTATCCGAAAAGGTAAATCGTTTTTCCTAAATCCAATGAAACTCAAAAAAATGTGAATCCTGGAAGCGCCTGTTTTCTTATTTTAGACGAAAAACTTCATGTTTAATATTCTTCCTTCTTCAAGGTATTTTTACCGCTGTTCCGGAAAAGGAGCGCCCGTTGGGAGGGATACTTTCTGGTTCATCTTCTTCTATTGGCTTGACGAAGCCCGTTCCGGGAGTACCGTGTTATCATGTTAAATTCCTCTTTATTCGCCTTGGGGTGTTCCGCGGTTTTTATGATGTCTGCGGGAATGCCTTTACTGGCTGCCTCTCCTGAAAAAAAAGAAAATAAAACTGCCGCTTCTGCGGATGCTCTTCCCACCCTTTCCCTGGAGGGATTGCCGGAAGTATGGCTGCAGGGAACGCCTGTCAAGGAATGGGAAAAGGACAAGGTATACATCTTTGAATTCTGGGCCACCTGGTGCGGACCGTGCCTGGCCGCCATGCCCCATATGGAACAACTGCATCAGGCATTTAAAGACAACCCGGGCATGCAGATCATAGGAGTCAATGTCATGGACCGGAAATCTCCGGAGGCTCTGAAGGAATTTTTAAAAAATCGGCCGTCTCCCCTTACTTACACAATGGCGGTGGATGTGGATGGAAAGAGAACCAGGGAAAAATGGCTGGCTCCTATGGATGTGAACGGCATTCCGCATGCCTTTGCCGTAAAGAACGGTAAACTCATCTGGCGCGGACATCCCGTAAAACTCTCGGAAGAAATCATGCAGGCCATGTTGAAACCTGATTTTTCCGCCGCTTCCCTTCCGTCGGAAAATTCTGATGCGGGCGCCCGTGAGTGGAAGCGTTATCGGGAAGTCTCGAAAAAGCTGGGCGAGGTGGTCCGGAAAGAAGGAAAACAGGGAGCCATGGCGTTTTTAAAGCAAATCCAGGATTCAAGGGAATTTCAACAGGATCAGATGATTCAACTGAAGATGATCCCGTTCATCGTACTAGCGGAAAAAGGAGAATTCCAGGAAGCACAGTCGGTACTTGACAGCTTGTGCAAGGAATATCCGGACAACTACCGCGTGCAGATCAATGTGGCTGGAACCTTGATGGAAGGAAAATCAGTTCCTGCCGGCAAGATGGATGCCGCTCTGGTGGAGCGGTGCCTGAACCGTTGCATTGAAATCTCAAGGAAAGGCAACAAGGAAGCTTCCCTTCCCTGGCGTCTGATGGGTGAACTCCGGGAGCGGCAGGGCAACATGAAGGAAGCGCTTCGGGATATGGAAAAGGCGCTTTCCCTGACCTCCATCAGCAAGGCGTGGACGAAGCTGCAGCAGCTTTCGGGCAATTCGGAGACGTTCCAATCCCTTGTGGACCAGGTAGCTGAGGAAATTAAGCCGGAGCCTCCTCGGAAAATGCAGGAAATGGGGCCTGTGCAGGAAGACAAGGAATACACGCCCCTTTTCAGCAAGCTGAATTGGTTCAATCATCCCGGGCTGACGGGCTTGCCTTCTGACAAAACCGTATTTATCAGCTTCTGGAGAGGAGCTGCGAGGAACAATGGCATGTGGAGTGATGGAGCTCCGGGGAAAACGCTTGATGTAGTCCTGAAAAAATATGGTCTTCTGGACAATCCCAAGGTGAAGGCTGTGGTATTGGGTGTCATTCCGATGGATCAAAAACAGATGCAGGAATATCTGTCTGGTCCGGAAGGATGGACTGCCTACCCTGTCGGTATTCCGTCGGACCATTCCGTGATGGAACTTTTTGATTCCCTGAAGCTTAATTCGTTCCCTGCCGCCGCCGTCGTTCGTGACGGAACATTGCTGTGGGCAGGGGAAATTAAAAGGATGCCCGCGTGGGTGGCGGAAACGGCCCTCTGGGACTCTTTTGACAAGAACCGGTTTGCTGAGGAGGATGCGAAGCGCAAAGCTCATCAGCAGGCCCTGCAGGCAGTCATCAAAAAATCCTTTGAACTGCGCAAGGAAAAGAAATTTGATGAATACAAAAAACTGATTGAGGAAAACGCCGAGCGATTTGCCGATGACGGATGGTTTGCCTCTACAGTGGCGGAAGTTCAGGCGGGGAAAGCCTGGAAGGAGAAGGACTACCAAAAGGTGGCGGACATCATAGACCAGGTGCTGAAGCGTTTTCCGAAGGAAGACTCCCTGGCTTCTTACCTCCTGAAAATCCTGAATGGGTCGGATGAAATGCGTGGATACAACTATCAAGCGGCCCGGCATGCCCTCCAGATCATGAAAGACTTCAATACGCGGGATGACGGTGGTTATAATGCGGCTTGCTATCAAGTCATGATGGAAATGGCCATGGAGAAAAAAGACTACGCCCAGGCGAAAAAAGACGCTGTGAATGCACTCCGGGAATTACCCCTCATGCACCAGTATGTAGCCATGAAGAAAAAACAGGCGGAAGCTTAAGAATTCTGAAACGTTTAGGCCCCTTTCGTGATGAAAGGGGCCTTTTTTGCGGGAAAAGAGAAAAATGTAATACGTTAAGAATCAGTAATATTTAGAATGCTAAAAAAATCTCACAAAAAACGACTCGAAAAAAATTGACAAGGGAGGTGAAAATGGTAGACTTCTCGGCACGCCAACACGGCGACGGGATGAAAAGCCCGGCGGCAGGAGGGACTCGGAAGAGGGCCTGAATGAAGCCGGGGCCGGCCACCCGGAAGAGCCTCATTAAAGGGGCCGATAAGAAGATTTCAAGGGAATGACTACCGAACCCGCCGAGGGTTTTCCTGAATGCGTCGAGAGACGTGTGAGGGAGAAAAAACCCGAAGGAGCGACCTAGCTCCGAGAGGGGCGGATTGGTAGAAGCAAGGGGAAAGAAAAAAGGTCGTGACGCGCGCCGTGCTTGGCAGAGCGAAGAGGACCTCAAGAGACACAACTTGAGGGAAGAGCTGACTGAAGCATGGCGCAGATGAAATCGAAAGATTCCATTTGGTCCAGCAATTTCAAAAATTATATTTGATGGAGAGTTTGATTCTGGCTCAGAACGAACGCTGGCGGCGTGGATAAGACATGCAAGTCGAACGAGAGAATTGCTAGCTTGCTAATAATTCTCTAGTGGCGCACGGGTGAGTAACACGTGAGTAACCTGCCCCCAAGAGTGGGATAGCCCCGGGAAACTGGGATTAATACCGCATAAAATCGCAAGATTAAAGCAGCAATGCGCTTGGGGATGGGCTCGCGTCCTATTAGTTAGTTGGTGAGGTAACGGCTCACCAAGGCGATGACGGGTAGCCGGTCTGAGAGGATGTCCGGCCACACTGGAACTGAGACACGGTCCAGACACCTACGGGTGGCAGCAGTCGAGAATCATTCACAATGGGGGAAACCCTGATGGTGCGACGCCGCGTGGGGGAATGAAGGTCTTCGGATTGTAAACCCCTGTCATGTGGGAGCAAATTAAAAAGATAGTACCACAAGAGGAAGAGACGGCTAACTCTGTGCCAGCAGCCGCGGTAATACAGAGGTCTCAAGCGTTGTTCGGAATCACTGGGCGTAAAGCGTGCGTAGGCGGTTTCGTAAGTCGTGTGTGAAAGGCGGGGGCTCAACCCCCGGACTGCACATGATACTGCGAGACTAGAGTAATGGAGGGGGAACCGGAATTCTCGGTGTAGCAGTGAAATGCGTAGATATCGAGAGGAACACTCGTGGCGAAGGCGGGTTCCTGGACATTAACTGACGCTGAGGCACGAAGGCCAGGGGAGCGAAAGGGATTAGATACCCCTGTAGTCCTGGCAGTAAACGGTGCACGCTTGGTGTGCGGGGAATCGACCCCCTGCGTGCCGGAGCTAACGCGTTAAGCGTGCCGCCTGGGGAGTACGGTCGCAAGATTAAAACTCAAAGAAATTGACGGGGACCCGCACAAGCGGTGGAGTATGTGGCTTAATTCGATGCAACGCGAAGAACCTTACCTGGGCTTGACATGTAATGAACAACATGTGAAAGCATGCGACTCTTCGGAGGCGTTACACAGGTGCTGCATGGCCGTCGTCAGCTCGTGTCGTGAGATGTTTGGTTAAGTCCAGCAACGAGCGCAACCCCTGTTGCCAGTTACCAGCACGTAAAGGTGGGGACTCTGGCGAGACTGCCCAGATCAACTGGGAGGAAGGTGGGGACGACGTCAGGTCAGTATGGCCCTTATGCCCAGGGCTGCACACGTACTACAATGCCCAGTACAGAGGGGGCCGAAGCCGCGAGGCGGAGGAAATCCTAAAAACTGGGCCCAGTTCGGACTGTAGGCTGCAACCCGCCTACACGAAGCCGGAATCGCTAGTAATGGCGCATCAGCTACGGCGCCGTGAATACGTTCCCGGGTCTTGTACACACCGCCCGTCACATCATGGAAGCCGGTCGCACCCGAAGTATCTGAAGCCAACCGCAAGGAGGCAGGGTCCTAAGGTGAGACTGGTAACTGGGATGAAGTCGTAACAAGGTAGCCGTAGGGGAACCTGCGGCTGGATCACCTCCTTTCTATGGAGAAAGTGCATGAAAAATGCACAGGTCGGATCTCTTCCCGAGGGAAGAGAGAGCGAAACCCGCGAGGGCCCGCAACGAACCAAAGATGTGTAAACAGCCAGTTCGCTTGGAGCGAAACTAGGCACGACGTGCGTGACGACCTTTTTTCAAAAAGAACCGCAACTGGGGGTATAGCTCAGTTGGTAGAGCGCCAGCTTTGCAAGCTGGATGTCCGGGGTTCGAGTCCCCGTGCCTCCACCAGTTTCGGTAAGAAGGCGGCAACGGAGAACGATAAATGGCTATTAACTATTGCCTGTTCACTGTTAACTGCCTCTGCGAGACCCAAAACCGGGCCTGTAGCTCAGTTGGTTAGAGCACGCGCTTGATAAGCGCGGGGTCACAGGTTCAAGTCCTGTCAGGCCCACCAAAAAAATCGATTATTGAGGGAAAGCGAAAATTGACATCTGCGTGGCAAAGAAAACAATTGCTGAGAAGCAATTGCTTTCCAACAAAGTGGGTAGTTGAAAAACAACTACAATACACAATTTAAAACATGCATACCAAGAAATAAGACAATACAGTAAGTCACGAAAGGGCTTTGTGGTATTGTGGAAGTGGTAAAAAACTTTTGCAATATGATGAAGTAAGTAAGGGCGTACGGTGAATGCCTTGGTGCCAACAGGCGAAGAAGGACGCGGCAAGCTGCGAAAATCCTCGGGAAGCTGCAAGCAAGCGATGATCCGGGGGTATCCGAATGGGGTAACCTGATCGAGGCAATACTCGATCGTTCATACCTGAATACATAGGGTATGAAACGCGAAACCCGCTGAAGTGAAACATCTCAGTAAGCGGAGGAAAAGAAAGAGAAATCGATTCCGTAAGTAGTGGCGAGCGAAAGCGGATGGAGCCCAAACCGAAGGTACTCCTTCGGGGTTGTAGGACCACGAGATATTCGACCATACTGGATAGTAGAACAGCCTGGAAAGGCTGGCCGTAGAAGGTGAAAGCCCTGTAGACGAAATCCAGCGTGGGAATTAGTGGGATCCTGAGTAATACATCACACGTGGAACGATGTATGAATCAGCGCGGACCACCGCGCAAGGCTAAATACTAGTTGGCGACCGATAGTGAACAAGTACCGCGAGGGAAAGGTGAAAAGAACCGCTGTGAGCGGAGTGAAATAGAACCTGAAACCGTATGTCTACAAAGTGTCAGAGCAGAGCAATCTGCGATGGCGTGCCTTTTGTTTAATGAGTCTGCGAGTCAGTGTTTGTGGCAAGACTAAGGGCTTCCGGCCCGGAGTCGCAGCGAAAGCAAGTCCGAATAGGGCGAATTAAGTCGCAGGTACTGGACCCGAAGCGGAGGTGACCTACCCTTGGCCAGGTTGAAGCATGGGTAAAACCATGTGGAGGACCGAACAGGTGAACGTTGAAAAGTTCTCTGATGAGCTGAGGGTAGGAGTGAAAGGCTAATCAAACCCCGTGATAGCTGGTTCTCTTCGAAATGCATTTAGGTGCAGCGTCACGTGCTGATGCGCGGGGGTAGAGCACTGACAAGGCTAGGGGGCACACCCGCTTACCAAACCTTATCAAACTCCGAATACCGTGCAATGGAACGTGGCAGTGAGACAGTGGGGGATAAGCTTCATTGTCGAGAGGGAAACAACCCAGACCAGCAGCTAAGGTGCCTAAATAACGCTCAGTGGAAAGGATGTGGGATTACACAGACAGTGAGGATGTTGGCTTAGAAGCAGCCACCATTTAAAAAATGCGTAATAGCTTACTCATCGAGTGATCCTGCGCCGAAAATGATTGGCGATCAAGCGTTATACCGAAGCTCTGGACTTTACCTTACGGTAGAGTGGTAGAAGAGCGTTGCATGCGCGTTGAAGGGTGATGGCGACTGACCCTGGAGCACATGCAAGTGAGTATGCAGACATGAGTAACGTAAAGCCGGGTGAAATCCCCGGCCGCCGTAAACCCGAGGTTTCCAGGGCAACGTGTTTCGTCCCTGGGTTAGCCGGGACCTAAGCCGAGGCCGAGAGGCGTAGGCGATGGATATCAGGTTAATAATCCTGAGCTCGCGACCCTTAAACTGGGGGGACGCATGAGAAAAGATGACTAGGTTATTGAATTCCGAGTTGAGTCCACGGACTCAGCGCATCATTGGATCGAGTGCCAAGAAAAGCCCCAGCGTATGCTAAGCGACCCGTACCGCAAACCGACACAGGTGGGTGGGTAGAATATACCAAGGCGTAAGAGTGAAACCTGGTTAAGGAACTCGGCAAATTAGCCCCGTAACTTCGGAAGAAGGGGTGCCTGCAGCGATGCAGGCCGCAGAGAAATGGCCCAACCGACTGTTTATCAAAAACACAGCACTCTGCAAAGACGCAAGTCGAAGTATAGGGTGTGACACGTGACCAATGCCGAAAGATTAAGGCAAGGGGTTAGCCGCAAGGCGAAGCTCTGAACCCAAGTCCCGGTGAATGTCGGCCGTAACTATAACGGTCCTAAGGTAGCGAAATTCCTTGTCGGGTAAGTTCCGACCTGCACGAATCGTGAAACGAGTTGGGCACTGTCTCAACCAGGCGCTCAGTGAAATTGTAGTGGCGGTGAAGATGCCGCCTACCCGCAGAAGGACGGAAAGACCCTATAGACCTTAACTGTAAGCTGTCATTGTTTCTTCGGTTTTAATGCTCAGAGTAAGTGGGAGACGCTGAAGACGCCCTTTAGGGGGCGTCGGAGTCATCAATGAGACACCACCCTTTGAAACTGGAGGATCTAACCCTGAGCCGTGAATCCGGCCAGAGGACCGTGTCAGCCGGTCAGTTTTACTGGGGCGGTATCCTCCCAAAGAGTAACGGAGGAGCGCGAAGGTGGGCTCAGCCCGGTTGGCAACCGGGTGTCGAGTGCATGGGCATAAGCCCGCCTAACTGTGAGACCAACAAGTCGAGCAGATGCGAAAGCAGGCCCAAGTGATCCGGCGGTAGAAAGTGGAATTGCCGTCGCTCAACGGATAAAAGGTACCTTAGGGATAACAGGCTGATCACGCCCAAGAGTTCATATCGACGGCGTGGTTTGGCACCTCGATGTCGGCTCGTCGCATCCTGGGGCTGGAGAAGGTCCCAAGGGTCCGGCTGTTCGCCGGTTAAAGCGGCACGCGAGCTGGGTTCAGAACGTCGCGAGACAGTTCGGTCCTCTATCCTCTGTGGGCGTTGGAAAATTGAGGGGTTCAGACCTTAGTACGAGAGGACCGGGTCTGACGCACCACTGGTGCATCGGTTGTACTGTCAAGTGCATGGCCGAGTAGCTAAGTGCGGACGGGATAAGCGCTGAAAGCATCTAAGCGCCAAGCCCATCCCAAGATGAGTTTTCCCTATAGGTTCGTGGAAGACCACCACGTTGATAGGTCGCAGGTGTAAGTGCAGCAATGTATTGAGCCAAGCGATACTAATCACCAATAGACTTCATCATATTACATCACTCCCGTTCGTGAATAACAACTTGCTGTTGTCTTGTTCATTGGATGTATGTTTAAAAGTAACACCACCAGCCACGCAGATGTCAGTTTACGCTGATTCCTTCCCCTCGTAACGAGAGGAAATCTTCTTAGCCACACACACAACAACCCTTAAAAAATCCCCCTCAAAGCCCCCCAAGGGCTCCCGGGCAGGCAGGATGAAGAGAAAAAAAGCCCTCTTCCCCCTGAAGCCCGGTGGCCAGAGCGCAGTGGTCCCACCCGGTCCCGTTCCGAACCCGGAAGTGAAACGCTGCCGCGCCAATGGTAGTCGGACGATAGGTCCCGCAAGAGTAGGTCGCCGCCGGGATTTTTTTTCATCAGGCCCCGCCAGTTCCTCAACTGGCGGGGCTTGTTCGTTTTCTTGATGGCGCGATCTTCCTTCCTCCGGCTAAGTGGAACATTTGGTACATGCCGCCTGTCCGAGCCGTCGCGCCTTTGCCTCCTCCAAGCTCTTCGGTAGAAAATCAATAAGGGGGGCTATCCAGCTTTTCCCGCCATTGCATTACTCCTTGAAAGACACCGCGGATTTTGCATGTATAGTTGGTGCTATGCTTTCACATGCTTTTGCAGTCGGTTCGGTTCTGGGAACGGTCATGTCCCCGCTTGTTTGCGTCTCTGCCGCGGAAATGTCTCCCGTAGCGGCTGCTGAAGGCGTGGTGGCTCGTGTGACTCCATCTGCAAAAGGCGCCGTTTCGTTCCGCTTGAATCCGGCCATGGGCAACAAGATTACTATTTCTGGCGCTCCCGGAGGCATCCGGGTGGAAGCATCTGACGTGCGCCGCCTGGTAGCGGGGTACGGTTGGTATCTGAAAAATATTGCCAAGGTGCATTTTTCATGGAACGGAGACCGTCTGACGCTTCCCTCTCCGTTGCCTGCTCCGTCCACCCCTGTCACGATTGAGTCCCCGTGGAATACCGTTTTTGCGTATAATTACTGCACGCTGTCCTATACGGCGGCTTTCTGGGACTGGAACCGCTGGCAGCGTGAGATTGATTTTCTGGCTCTGAGCGGGTTTACGCACGCGCTGGTGACGGCAGGCCTGGAGAAGACCTGGGAGGATTTCCTCATTGGCCTGGGGTATCCCCGTGAAAAGGCTCTCCGCTTCATCCCCAATCCCGCTTTTGCCGCCTGGTGGAATATGGGCAACCTGGAAGGACACGGAGGACCGTTGACCCAGCAGCAGATTGACAGGATGGCGCAGATGGGTAGGCGCATCGTGTCCCGCATGGAGCAGTTGGGCATGACTCCCGTCCTTCAGGGTTATGTGGGGTTTGTTCCTGCGGATTTTGCGGAGAACGTGCAGATGAAGGGGCTGAAGCTTATTCCGCAGGGGGAATGGGTCAATTTCAAAAGGCCGTGGGTTGTGGACCCCACTTGCGAGGCTTTTCCGAAGCTGGCCGCGGGCTGGTACAAAGCTCTCCGCAAGGTATACGGCATTTCCGGAAAGATGTTCGGCGGGGATTTGTTCCATGAAGGCGGCAGCAAGGGCGACATTAACGTGACGCGCGCGGCGCAGGCGGTTCAGGGCGCCATGCAGAAGGCTTCACCGGGTTCTTCCTGGGTGATCCAGGCCTGGGGGGGCAATCCTTCCCGCGAGCTGCTGGCCGGTACGGACCCTAGGCATGCTCTTGTGCTGCAGCTCACCAAGGACATGGCTGGCGGCGGGAAGAATTTGAGGACTTTTGACGGTATTCCCTGGGTCTGGTGCGAGCTGGCCAATTTCGGCGGCAATACGGGACTATACGGCGGGGTTCCCCTTCTGTCCCGGCTGGGGAGTGATTTGGTCGGCTACAGGGACAAGGGCCTGGTGGGAATGGGCACCTTGTCCGAAGGGCTGGAAACGAATCCCCTGCATTACGCCCTCTTCAGCGACCGTTTATGGACGGCGGAGGATATTCCCGTCCGGGACTGGCTCAAGAAGTATGCTCGCCAGCGTTACGGCGCCGCTCCGGCAGCGGTCGTGCGGGCTTTGGAAGTCCTGACTTCCTCCATTTACAATCCCGCCCGTTCGCAGGAGGGGTGTACGGAGTCCATTATCTGCGCCCGCCCGTCCTGGGACGTCCGCAAGGCTTCCACGTGGTCCAGCGGAGAGAGGTATTACCATCTGGGAGACATCGTTAAAGCGGCCCGCGGTTATTTGAAGGCGGCCAATGACCAGCCATCCCTGGTGAAGGAGGAGACCTTCCGCTATGATTTGGTGGATGTCGTCCGCCAGGTGCTCGCGGACGCCGCTTTTTACCAGCTCCAGCGGGTCAGGAGCGCTTTTGACGCCGGAGACGTACCTGCCTACAGGAAGCAGGTGAAGCTTTTCCTGTCCCTGGTTTCGGATATGGACGCCCTCCTGGCGACGGACAGCCAGTTCCTGCTGGGAACCTGGCAGAAGAAGGCGCTGGATTGGGGGAGCACCCGGCAGGAGAAGGCCTTGATGGACAAGTCCGCCAAGATGCTTATTACCACGTGGATTGACCAGGCTCCCCGCGCGCTGAATGATTATTCCAACCGCCAGTGGGCCGGGCTTGTGGCCGATTTTTATCTGCCCCGCTGGAAGAATTTTTTTGAATCCCAGCTGGATGTGCTGACTGGAAAGAAGGACCGTGCCGCCGCCCAGGCCGCCTTCATGGATAAGACGGTCCGGGAGGAACTGGCCTTTGCCGGAAATGGAAAGGTGTATTCCACGAAGCCGTCCGGGGATGCTCTGGCCGTCGCCAACCGCGTGATGAATGCCCACCGGGAAATGCTGGACGCCCTGAGCGCGGAAGAAAGACATTCCACGGGAACTCCGTGGGACCTCCAACAGGGATCCCCGTTGCAGTTCAACGTGACGGACCAGGTAACCGGACCAGGCACGTACACCGCCACCTTCCAGTGGAAGAACGGCCCCAGCGCCCTGAAGATTCATTCCGTCAAATTGTACGAGGGGAACAGGGAGGTGGCCGCAGATACCCATGAAGGCTGGACCGGCGTGGAGAATAAGGATAATTCCTACAGGCTTGATCTGAAGAAGTACCGCACAAACCTTGATTCCTATACCTTGAAGGCGGAGGTGAGCGGCGTTTCCGAAGGGGATTCCAAGGGTGAAATGACGTTGAAGAAGGAAGCCCGCTGACGCGATGCCGACCCTGGGCCGGATCTCCGAAATATGCTTTTTTCCGGAGAACCGGAGTCCGTCAAGATATTTAGCGTGCCGCCTGGTAAATGCTGAACATCAGGATGGCCATGCCCGTCAGGGCCGCGCCGGCAATGATGCCGGAAGCGGTGGGGATTTTATATTCCTTGGATTTGGCCTTGAAAAAGCGGTCCGCGGCCCAGCCGAGCACGGCCCCTGCAAAGAAGAGGAAGGAGTCGTTCCACTGGATGGCCCAGGCCAGCCCGAAGCCGATGGGGGTGGGGAGCCATTTGCCTGCGGCGGGAAGGTAGCGGGGGACAAGCACCAGAATGAGGCCGAGGATGCCGCCCGCGATGATGGAAAGAACCTTGATGCTGTGCAAGTGGCTGAACCCCATGCCCAGCGCTTCCGCCGTGGCCGCCCATGTTCTGGCTCCAGGAGCATTGAAGGCCTGAAGCGCGTCCACGTCCGGGACCATGGAGCGGAAGGCCAGCACGGAGACGAGGGTTCCCAGGAAGATTCCGGAGAACTGGGCGATGAATTGCTTGCGGGGATTGGCTCCCAGCAGGTAGCCCACCTTGAGGTCCACGAGCAGGTCTGCCGAAGAACTGGATGCTCCGGAGGTGATGTTGGCCGCCATCAGGTTGGCCGTCACGTGTCCCGGCGCGATTCCGCCGAAGATGAGCTGCGTGACTTTCCCCATGGCTCCGGTAGGCGTGATGTTGGCTTCCCCGGTGATCCGGCAGACGACCAGCGCCAGGAAGAAGGAGATGATTACCGCAATGCAGCTCATCCAGTACGGAACGTCAAAGGTGACGTACGCCAGGTAGCCGAGAGCCCCCAGGGAGACGAGCTGGCCTGCCAGGAACCAGCTCATGGGCGTTTCTATTTTTTCCACGTCCGTCAGCTCCCGCCTTTTAGTCAGGGAGAACATGGCGCCCAGGGAGGAGAAGGAGCGGACGATGCTTTTCCATTGGAACAGGAAGGCCACGATGCTGGCGACGACCATGCAGGCGGTTCCTCCCCACAGGGTCCAGCCCACGCTGTCCCGGTAGCCCGCTCCCGCGGGAAGCAGTCCCTGGCTTTCCAGCCACGGTACGTAGAGAGCCCAGCAGACTGTACCGCCGATGAAGAGGCTGAGGGAAGTTTTCATGCCTACCAGCGCGCCCGCGCCCACGAACATGAGGTCCCATTTGAAGAAGATGGTGCGCTGGTACCAGTTGCCCAGGATTTGCTGCTGGGCGGTGCCCAGCCATTGTTCCCCTCCCGCCGCCATGGCGATGGCGTTGGCGGAGGCGAAGAGGGCGGAGTAAAGAAGGGCTTTGGCCTGTCCAGCCGCCTTTTTGCCTTCTGAATAGAGCACCTTGAGGGTTTCCGCCGTGGCGATGCTGTCCGGGAACCTGATTTGCTCAATGTTGATCATCTGGCGCTTCATCGGAATGGCCATGGTGACGCCCAGCACGGCAATGAAGAATATCCAGGCGAAGGTGACGCCCAGCGGCATGTGCTGCCCCGTCAGCAGGAGCAGGGCGGCCACGGCGGAGGTGAGCGTGCCTCCCGTGGAGTAGCCCGCGGAGCTGGCGGCGGACTGCATGCACGTGTTTTCCAGAATGGTCATGGGGGATTTGGAGATGCCCAGGCGCACGAAGGCGTTCCACAGGGCAAAGGAGATGATGCCCGCCGTCAGGGCCACCCCGAAGGACCATCCCATCTTAAGGTTGGCGTACAGGTTGGTAAGGGAGAGGATGGAGCCGAGGAGCATTCCTACGATGACGGCTCTCCAGGTAAGCTGCTTCATTCTGTCTCCGGAGCCCAGGTAGACACGGTCATACCATTGCTGTTCGATTTCATCCGGCGTGCCCTGGAAGCCGTCCAGGGGCAGCGGCTTTTCCAGGCAGGAGAGAGGAGCGGGGGAAGACTGGGATTCCGTAGGTGCCATACGGGCCGGAACATAGCATGTGCGGGCGCGGTGGAAAAGCCGTATCTGCCTTTTCCTTTCCTCCGGAACGCCCCCCGCTTGGGGCTTGCCTGCCCGTGGAGCCCGTGGTTTAATGAACGGCATGAGCCAATCTTTTACGGATAAACTTGCCGCCCGCATCAGAAAGACCGGTTCCGCCCTGTGCGTGGGGCTGGACCCGCGCCCCGTCATGGATGATTTGCAGTCGGTTCCTTCCCTGTTGAGGAAGGTCGTGGAAGAAACCGCTCCGTATGCGGCGGCGTTCAAGCCGAATATCGCCTATTTTGAGGCCATGGGCCTGCGCGGCCTGGAAATGCTGGAGGAGTTGCTCCCGGATATGCCGGAGGATGTGCCCGTGGTGCTGGACGCCAAGCGCGGCGACATCGGGGAGACGCAGAAGTATTATGCGCAGGCGTATTTTGAACGCCTGGGCGTGGATGCCGTCACATTGAGCCCCTTCATGGGTTATGATACGCTGGAGCCTTTTCTGAATTATGAAGGGAAGGGCATTTATCTGCTGGCGGTCACTTCCAATCCCGGTTCCGCGGACGTGGAGAGGCAGGAGCTGGCCGACGGCCGCAGGGTTTATGAACTGGTGGGGGACATGGTGCGCCGTTCCATGCAGGAAGGGCGCAAAACTTCCGTAGGCATGGTGGTGGGGCTGACCAATGCGGATTCCTCCATTCTGGAGCGCATTCCGGACGCTCCCCTGCTGATTCCCGGTCTGGGAGCCCAGGGCGGCGATCTTTCCAGCCTGAGCGGTTCCGGCCATGCGGCCCCCCCCCTGATTAACGTGTCCCGCGGCATCATGTACCAGAATCCGGAGCTTGGCTTTGCGGAAAAGGCCGGCAGATTCGCCCAGAGCATCCGGGAGGCATTGGGTTATTGATGTCCATGCGTTTTTCCGGCAGATAACAAAATGATAACGGGCTGCTTATGGCGGTGCAGGCGCTTGTCAAAGGGAAGGGCGCTGGTATATTGAACGGGCACTGCCCTTCTCCCTGCCCGTTTTTATGGATGAAAAGCCCGGAATTGTAAGATTCACGCCCCGTTCCACTTCCAAGTCCGCCATGCTGATTGCGGTGGCGGTGGCCGTGGGCGTTCAGGTGGCTTTGTGCGCCGTGCTGGTAGCCATTCATTTTCAGGAGCTGTGGCTGCCCGCCGTGCAGAACGGGGAGGTGGAAATGGAGTTTGTGCCTCCTTCCGAGGAGGTTCTTCAGGAGCTGGCGGAAGTTCAGCCCGTGCCCGTAGAGCCGGTCGCGGCCCCTTCCACGGTCAGCCCCGTTCCGGAAATTTCCGCAGATGAAGACCTGCTTGCGATGAAGCTGCCGGAGAATGAGGATTGTTCCGACATGAAGGATTTTCTTCCGGAGGAGACTCCCACGGAGTATTTGCCGGAGGAGCTTTCCAGCATGCGGATTTCCATGAGGGAGGTAAAGCCCAGGCGTCCCGTGAAGACTCCGGCGGTTTCCCTGCCGGGGCAGCCTAGCCCGGATGAGAACGTGACTCCTGATAAAAAGGTGCGTTATAAACATGCTCCGTCCTTGCCCAATTCCGTCAATTCTTCTAGAGTCGGGAAGGTGAATGCCGTGGTGAAAGTAGTGGTGGGTGTGAATCCCCGTGGCGAACCTTCATCCGTCAATCTCCTTCAATCAACGGGAAATGCGGAACTGGACCGTCTTTTCATGCGCTGGGTGAAAGAGAATTGGACTTTCTATCCGGCAGAAAAAGACGGCGCGCCCATTGCTTCCAAGGTGGTGGTGCCCGTCAGGTTGAATATAGATTAACCTGCGCAGGAGATAAGAGAGATGCTTCCGGAGAAAATAGAGAAAAGGCCCATTTACGTGATCGGCCACCAGAATCCGGATACGGATGCCATTTGTTCCGCCATAGGGAATGCGGAGTTTTTAAGAACCCATGGCGAACCTGACGCGGTTGCCGCCAGATGCGGGGAGATGACGCTGAGGACATCCTGGGTGCTGGAAAAAGCCGGGGTGCCGGAACCGGTGCTGATTCATGACGTGACGCCTACCGCGGGAACCATCTGCCGCCGTGACGTGATCAGCGTGAGTCCGGACGACACGTTCCTGACGGCGTACCGCCGGATGACGGAGAACTCCCTTCAAACCATTCCGGTGATTGACGCGGACCACAATCTTTACGGCCTGCTGCGTTATTTTGATTTGCTGAGCCTGCTGATGCCCCTGAACATGACGGAGATGAATGTGCGCTCCGTTTTTTTCCAGCCTGAGCAACATTGCCACTACCATTGACGGCAAGTGCCTGACCGGGGAGACCCTGAGCGAGGAGGAAACGCAGAATATTCTTCTGGTGGGCGCTTCCAGCGAGCCGAGCGTCCGGACGAGGCTTGCCAATTACAAGAGAAAGGGCATCGTCCGCGATCTGATCGTTATCTGCGGGGACCGCCCGAATGTCCAGCTGTATGCCGTGGAGCACGGCGTGCGCGCTCTGGTGACCACGTCCGGGGCTTTCCCTTCCCTGGATATTATTGAGACGGCCCAGACGACGGGCACATGCATTTTAAGCACCCCGTGGGATACGGCCAGCGTGGGGCAGCTTATCCGCTGCTCCCGGAAGGTGAGGGAACAGGTCCACAAGGATTATACGGTTTTCCCGGAGAACATGCCGCTGCCCGAGTTGAGGCAGGCCGCCGTGAAGCGCAAGCAGGCGCTGTTCCCCGTGATGAGCATCAAGACGAACAAGATGATCGGCGTGCTGAGCAAGACGGATCTGGTGGATCCGCCCCGTACGCGCGTGGCCCTGGTGGACCACAATGAGTTTTCACAAGCCGTGAAGGGAGTGGAGGAAGCGGAAATCGTGGAGGTGATGGACCACCACCGCCTGGGCACCCAGCTTTCCACACGGGACCCGATCCGCTTCCTGAATGAACCCGTGGGCTCCACTTCCACCCTGGTGGCGCGCAGGTTTTACCACCGTGATGCGGAGCCTTCGCAGGCGGTGGCGATTTGCCTGTGCGCCGGGATTCTTTCAGATACGCTGAACCTGACGTCTCCCACGACGGCGCGGGCGGACCGGGAAATGCTGGAATGGCTGACCGGCATTGCCAGGATAGACGCCAAGAAGTTCACGGAGGAATTTTTTGCCACCGGTTCTCTGCTGCGTTCCAAAACGGCGCCCTGCGCGATTGTCCAGGCGGACAGGAAAACCTTTACCGAGTACGGGCACAAGATCAGCATTTCACAGATTGAGGAAATAGGCATGTTCGGCCTGAAGGAAGTTCAGGATGACCTGGTGAAGGAGCTTCAGAAGCTGGTGGAAGAGGAAGGATTGAAGCTGGCGTGCCTGTTGGTCACGGACATTGTCACGCATGATTCCATGCTGCTGGCCGTCGGGGATGAAGAGGTGCTGGAGCACATCGAGTACGAGCGGCTGGGCCCCAACTTGTTTTCCGCCGCCGATGTGGTCAGCCGCAAGAAGCAGCTTTTCCCGGCTATTTCCCGTGCGCTGAAAACCTTGTAGGTTTCCGGGGAAAATTCTTTCCCCGGAAAGTAAAAGCGCCTCCGTTTGGGGAGGCGGATGGAGAAGTTCTTTCTGCCGGAGCGGAATGGCGCGGCCGTGTGGAAAGGGGAATCAGGGCATGGCAATGTCTGCCAGGATGGAGCGGCGGACGGTGTCCGGTATCAGCACAGTGGCGGCTCGCTCGGGTTTGAGCGGCGGCGTGCAGAAAACACGGTCCAGGCGCAGCAGCGGGAAGTTGACAGGTTGAGTGGCTCCGTATCCGGCTCCCTTCAGTTTGAAGCAATCCTGAAAATCGGCGCTGAGCTTGGCGAAAATAGGGGATTGGGGCGCGGCGCTGAAGTTTCCGGCCAGGATGATGGGCAGTTCACCGTGCTGGCTTCCTACCTCCCGCAGGGTGTCAAACAGGTATTGAAGCTGTTTGCGGTGAATGAACCGGAGCGTGTGGAAGTATTTCCAGCAGGCGGGGGAGTACAAGTCAAAGCGGTGTTCAAAAGGCTCCAGGCTGATGTTGATGAGCCGTATCGCCAGGGAAGAATTTTCCGGTATCCAGTCCACGATGAGTCCGGCTGTGTCCGTGATGCTTTGGGCCGGACCAATCTGCCCGTGCCGCACGATGATGGCGCAGCTGCCTATCTGCTTGATGTAGGAAGTGCGTCCGAAAATGCTGTAGGCGAATTTGAGTGTCCGGTTGTGGTTGCTGCATCCCTGGATGAAGATGACGTCTGCGCGGAGTTTGGAGATTTGTTCAATGGGCGGATTTTCCACACAACCCCCGTACAGGGTGAGAACCCTGATTTGCCGGGCATCCGGAGCCGGCGGCATTTTGTAATACTCCATTCCCGTTCTGGAAATGGGAGGAAGAAAGTCCGTAATGACGATGCCGTACGCAAACCAGATAATGACGCCAAGCAGGCCTATCCGGGAACCGAAGACCAGCCATGCAATAAGCGCCGGGAAGGAGAAGATGAGGCAGCATGCCCAAGTGGGCAGTGACGTCATGAAGGCCATTGTGTCCGAACCGGTCCAGAAGATGGTGACGACGATGACCCACAGGCACAGAGAGACGCCGCCCAGCGCTATTCCCAGGTGGTTGACCCCGGATAACGCTGGCAGTGGTTCCGCCAGATGTTTGCGTCTTCTGAGCCGATGCACGGTGGTGGTAGGTTAAAGGCCCATGCCGGGAGGGAGGCTCATGCCGCCCGTCAGTTTTTTCATTTCCGCCGCCGCGGTTTCCTTGCCCTTGGCTATGGCGGCATTGATGGTTTGCAGGAGCAGGTCCTGGAGGAATTCTGAATCGGACGGGTCGATGATGGAGGGATCAATCACCAGCTCCGTGAGGTTTCCGTCACAGGTGGCGGTGACTTTCAGCTTGCCGCCCGCCCCTTCCGTGGCAACGGTCTGGGAGGCCAGCTTTTCCTGGGCGGCGGCAAGTCCGGCCTGCATTTGCTGGACCTGCTTCATCATTTTCATCATGTTCATGGCTGTCGTATTTGGAAGTATGGGTTGATGTTGTTTATTGGGAAATGATGCGGGCGCGGAAGATCTCCATGGCGGCGTCAATCAGGGGGTCCGTATAGTAGGAATTATCTTCATCTTTCTCCCTGGCGGGTTCCTGAACGGCTGCGGCGGGTTTTTCCCGCGGCGCCTGGGGTTTGGGAGAAGGTGCGGAGGCCGCGGGGGGGGGAGGCGCCGGCAGCGGGGCCAGTTCTTCCTGAACCGGCTCCGGCACGGAGGAATCCTGGCGGATGGAAATGGTGACGGGGACTCCGCCGCGTTGGGAAAGGTCCGCTTCCAGGGCCGCCCGCAGGGGGCCGGATCCGAGGCTGTCCATTCCCTGATGGTCGGAGGGATGAAAGGAGATGGCGACGAATGCGCCGTCATGGCCGGAGAAAACGCTGTTGGCCAGAAAGTCCGCCTGGAGGGGGAAGTTGGCGGCGGCACGTTCCAGCGCCGCTTTCCAGTCCTCCTCCGTGATGGTTCTTCCGGATTGCGGGGCAGGGGCTTCCGGTTCCTCTTTTACCATGGGAGCAGGGGTGCGGGAAGGAGCGCTTGCCGTGTCGAACAGGTTGTCAAAGAAGCTGCTGGTGCGCCTTTCCGGCGGGAGGTTTTCCTCAGGGTCCATGAAAGTGGGTTCCGGAGAATCCGGAGGAGCCACCGGGGCATCGGAGATGGCAGAGGCGGGACGTTGAGGCTCTTCCGGGGTGTCGGAAGTGGGCTCCGGCCGCGGTTCAGGTGCGGAACAGGAAGGCTCTTCCTGCGGAATGGCGGGGGAGGGGGCTTTTGCAGCAGTTACGGGAGGTTCCGGCGCGGGATCAGTGGGCTGCGGTTCGGGTTTTTCTGCGGGAGCCGGGGCTGGTTGCGCACTGGCAGGTTCGCTCGCCTGTACCGCGGGAGCCGGGAATGGGTTGGCCGGGGAAAAGTCCGGAACCGGGTCCATCAGGTGTTCTTCCGGAGCGGGCTCCGGTTTTTCCGCAGGAAGGGGCGGCTGGGCGTTTGCCGGAGGCTCCGGCGCAGGGACCGGAGCGGCGGGCGCGGGCATCTCCTGTTCCTGGCGCGGAGCGGGCGCCGGAGAGGAGGATGGGACGGAGGATGCCAGGGGGGCGCCTTCCAGCGCCATGATAATATCGCTGATGCTGGCTTCCGCGAGAGCGTGAACGGCCTTGATCAGGCCCATTTCCAGATGCAGCCTTTTGTTGGTGGACCAGCGCATCTTGTCTTCCGTTTCCGCCAGCACTTCCACCAGGCGCAGGATTTTGTCCGTCTGGGTGCGTTTGACGAGTTCGGAAAGTTCCTCCTTGGAGGATTCCGGCAGGGAATCGAAGCTGGCCTCCGGGTCAACCTTGGAGACCAGGATTTCACGCACGGCGGAGATGATTTCAGAGAGGAACTGGCCCATGTCTCTTCCAGCTTCCGCCTGTTCATGCAGGAGGTGCAGGAGGGAGGGGAGCTCCTTGTTCAGAATCAGCGCCAGCGCATGGGCTACGGTTTCCCGGGACGTGATGCCGAAGATGTGAAGCACCTGCTGTTCTTCAATGTGGTCTCCGCAGAAGGAAACAAGCTGGTCCAGCATGGATTGCGCGTCCCGCATGCCTCCGTCCGCCACCTTGGCGACGGCAAAGGCCGCTTCCCGGCTCAGGCTCACTCCTTCCGCAGAGGCGATGTGAAGCAGGTGTTCCGCAATGATTTCAGAGGGAATGGGGCGCAGGTCGAAGCGCTGGCAGCGCGACAGGATGGTCGGCAGAATCTTGTGGGGTTCCGTAGTCGCAAAAATGAATTTGACGTGGGGGGGCGGCTCCTCCAGCGTTTTCAGCAGGGCGTTGAAGGACTCCTTGGTGAGCATGTGCACTTCATCTATATAGACGATGCGGAAATTGCCCCTGCTGGGAGCGAATCGCACGTTGTCCCTCAGGTCACGGATGTGGTCGATGCCGCGGTTGGATGCGCCGTCTATTTCCAGGACGTCCAGGCTGCGCCCTTCCGCTATTTCCTCGCAGATGTCTTCGTGCGGGTCAAAGTCCACCCTGGGACCGCCGCTGCAATTCAGGGCTTTTGCAAAAATTCTGGCGGTAGATGTTTTTCCCGTTCCGCGGGGGCCTACAAAAAGGTAGGCGTGGGCGAGGCGGTTGTGCTCAATGGCGTTTTTCAACGTCTGGACGACATGATCCTGTCCAAGGACGTCATCGAATGTCAGAGGACGGTATTTTCTGGCAAAGACCTGGTAACTCACGGTTCAGAAAGACTAGAAGATGAGTCCGTGTTTGAAAAGAAAATAGAGCGTAATTGTTTTAAAATGTTGATAAGAGAACTCTTGCGGTATCCTGTTACGGAGCTTCCCTGAAAAAAATATCAAGAAAACAGTGAGGATGACATTTTGATGTTGAAATCTGAAAATGTTCATGCCAATCTCACAAAAGTAACAGGAACCTTCTCATCTCTATTATTTCCTATGTGGGTCAAAGTATCAATAGCAGCCTTGGTCATTGCTCTTCTCGGCGGAGCCATGTATTATCTTGATAACGAGGAAGCTCTAACCAAGGAGCGTAAGGAATGCGTCTCCCGTTATAAGAACCTGAACGGTCTTCGCGGCGAGTTTACGGAAGAAAAGACAAAATATGTCGACTTCCTGGTGAAGAATGAGGCTTTGACGAACGATATCAACGCCCTGACCAAGCAGAAGGACGAGCTGGAAGCCAAGAACCAGGAGCTGGCCGCCGCCAATGAGGCCAAGAAGACGGACCTCCAGGCGCAACAAACAGCCCTGGCGGAACTTCAGTCCAAGAGCAAGGACATGGAAAGTATCCAGGCCATTGCGGACAAGATCAAGGGACTGGAAGAAGAATCCAAGCAGCTGGAAGTAGTCAAGCAGGCGGAGCAGGGCAAGCATGACGCCATCGTTGCTGAAACGGAACAGCTTGTCGTGAACAATGCGGCCCTTCGCCAGCTCAAGGCGGACCAGGATGCGCACCTTTCCCCGCCCAATCTGAAAACGCGGGTTTCCCAGGTGATTAATGATTTCAATGTAGTTGTGATTGACGGCGGTGCTGCCGACCTGGGCGTAGTGCCCGGCTCCAAGCTGGCCGTGATGAGGGACGGCAACAAAATTGCCGAACTTGACGTAAGCGCTGTTGAATCCCGTGTTTCCACGGCCACCATTCTCCCCAGCACGGTAACCGCCGGCGAACGTGTTGAAGCCGGAGACGTCGTTGTATCCGTTCGTCCCTAGTCCTTTCCCGGTTCAATACACACCATACACTCTCACATACATACACAATGAAAACTGTCTTAGTAGTTTTATTGATTCTTGCAGCAGGTGCGGGCGCCTGGTTCTCCGGTCTCAGCGGCCTCTTCGGCGTCAACGGCCAGTATCAGGACTTCAAGGAGATGATCACCTACCGCAAGGTTCTGGACAAGGAAATCCGGAATTGGACGGGATTGCGCAATGACATGATCAAGAACCGCGGTCTGGCTGCGGAGGAAAACCTCAGCTTGACCTCCAACAAGGCCTCCGTGACCCAGCAGCGTGACGAACAGCTCTCCAAGGAAACGGAGCTGAAGGAAGAAGAAGTCCAGCTGAATGCGGACCTGTCCAAGATCAACAAGCAGATGGATGAGCTCAAGGCCAAGCTGAACGACTTCGGCGTTTCCAGCGTGCAGGAAATCCAGGCGAAGATGGAATCCATGGAAGCCTCCAACAAGAAGCTTCAGGAAGACATTGACCAGATCAAGAGCGCTACGGAAGTGGCCGCCAAGAAGCGTGCCGAGCAGGCTACCGAGCTGGCCGGACGCCAGAAGGAACAGGCCGAATACCGCGCCGCCCTCGCCAAGAATGGAGATGAATATCCCGTTCTGTCCGTGGACCCGCAGTGGGGCTTTGTGGTGATTGGCGCCGGGCAGGGCAGCAACATTGATCCGAATACGGTTCTGCTCGTTACCCGTGACGGCCGCAGCATCGGCAAACTGAAGGTGACCTCCCTGGAAAAGAACCAGACGGTGGCTGACATCGTCAAGGACAGCGTGCCCGCCGGCATGAGCATCCAGCCCGGCGACATGGTGCAGCTTCTGCGTCCGTTGCAGTCCGCCAAATAAGGTTTCTGCCGCGTATTTTCCTTGAACCCCGCTGTGCCCTCCGGCATAGTGGGGTTCAACTTTTTAAAAGGAAATGATGAAACGATTCACAGCCTCCCTTTTGCTTACGTCTTTCTCCCTTCTTCTGGTCTCTTCCTGCTCCTGGCTGATGGAGCCGAAGGAACGGGAGCGTGTTCCGCAGCCGCCCCCCGGCCCGGAAAAGAGCGCTCTTCCCCATAACAAGACCCAGAGATTTGAAGCGGAAGCTACGCTGGGACCGCTGGCTTCGCCAAGACGTTAAAGGCGTTCAAATAACGGTTGGCGGTGATTCTGTTCTTTACAGCATCCCGCAAACCGGATACAAACGCTCCCGATTTCCAAGCGGAGAGATGGCTGAGCTGGTCTAAGGCACTCGACTCGAAATCGAACGTGGGCTTTAAAACCCACCGTGGGTTCGAATCCCACTCTCTCCGCCAGTTTTTTTTAAGAGAAAGCCCGTCGCAAGACGGGTTTTTTGTTTTTATCAGGCGTCGTTCCGGAAGAAAATTCGCGGGAACGGTTGTTTAATGATAGAGAGGGAGGCCCTTGTCGGCTTCCCGGAGCCGGTCTCCGTTGGGGTGGTTATAGCTGTAATAGTTTCTGCGAACAGTTTCGGTAGGTTTTCCGATGATCACGTGGTCCAGGAACCGGACGCCCAATAGCTTGGCGCATTCCCGCACGCGTTCGGTCAGGAGGTCGTCCGGGCGGCTGGGAGCCGGGTTCCCGCTGGGATGGTTGTGCGCCAGGACGAAGCCGTAGGCATTGTGGATGACGGCGGGACGCAGAATGTCGCGCGGATGGGCGATGGATTCGTTCAGGGTGCCGCTGGAAATTTCCACGGGTTTGATGAGGCGGCTTTTGGTATCCAGCAGCAGGACGAGTACCGTCTCCTTGTCTTTCCAGCGCATGGCTGTTACCAGGTAGTCATAGACGTCTTCCGGCGTCTGGATGGGTTGCCGGGCCAGCGTTTCCCGGAGAGCCCGCGCCCCCAGTTCAAAGGCGGCGCTCAGCGTGGCCGCTTTCGCCATGCCTATTCCCTTGCAGATGTCCGCTATTTCTGCGGCCTCCATGTGGGCCAGGGCGTCCAGAGAGCCTGCCGACTGGATCAGGTCCGAGGACATGTCCAGCACGTTTTTTCCTTTGATGCCCATCCGCAGGAAGATGGCGAGCAGTTCCGCATTGCTGAGGCTGTGCCTTCCCTGGCGGAGCAGCTTTTCCCGCGGCAGGGATTGGAAGGGAAGATCCTGGAGTTTTCGGTAGGCCATTTTAGTAACAGAGACGTGCGGTGGAAAGAATGGCGGCGGGCAGATGGCGCAGCGTGTCTCCCGCCGTCAGTGTCTGCTGGGTGGAATCTCCGGCGGAGATGGCTATTTCAGAAGCTCGCCCGCAGAGATAGGTTCCCAGAACGGCGGAGACCAGCAGGGATTCCCCCTGGGCCATGAATCCGCCGCAGACGCCTGCCAGCACGTCTCCCTGGCCGGCGGTAGCCATGCCGGGGCCTCCGGTGATGTTGTAGAAGAGAGGTTTTCCCCGCTGGGTGACGATGGTGCGGGCCCCTTTGTAAATCAGGGCCGCTTCATGCTCCGCCAGGAAGCAGTCTGCGATGTCCGCCCGGATGGCGCAGTTGTCCGCGTCCGGCAGCAGACGGCGGATTTCCCCATGGTGGGGTGTCGCCAGAATATGTTCTCCCAGGCTCCATTGCATGGCGGCGGCCAGATTAAGGCCGTCCGCATCCAGGACGGTGGGAGTGCCGGTTTCCAGAATGAGGCGGATGGCTTCCGCGTCTTCCTCCGATACGGAGCCGATGCCGGGGCCAATGAGAAAGGCGCTGAACGTCCGGATGGAGACGTCCGCATAACTGTCCACGGGTTTGACCATGATTTCCGGCGGCATGGACGGCGCTATGAGGGGATAGACGTTCCGGTGGACGTGGAGCGTCACCAGTCCGGCTCCGGCCCGGAGGGCGGCTTCACAGCAGAGCCTGGCAGCGCCCAGCATTCCTTCCGATCCGGCAATGACGCCGATGTGCCCGCGTTTGTTCTTATAGTCCGTATAGGGTCTTGCAGAGAGGAATTTAGTGAGCCGGGAGGAGGTGATGAGTTCCGTGGCGGGAAGCGCCTGCACATGGAGGCCGGGAAGGTCGATGCAGGCCAGGCGCCCCGCATGCAGGGTGGCGTCGTCATCCAGCAGCCCCTGCTTGACCGCTCCTATGCACATCGTGAAATCCGCCTCTACGGCATTTTCCTGGGGCATCCCCGTATCCGGGTCAACTCCGGTGGGAAGGTCGATCGCCACCGTGCGCACGGCTCCGCAGCGGTCCCGCAGGTAGTTCATTTCCGCGCAGAGGGCGGAGATTTCCTTGCGGAGCAGCCCTTTTGCTCCAATGCCCAGCAGGCCGTCCAGCAGAATCATGGGCTTACCCGTACGGGGCAGCGGCGCTTCCTGGTATTCCTGGGGCGGAGGAGATATTTCCGCGAGCTGCCGCGCGGGCAGTTCCCCCCATTCCGCGCGCGGGTAGGCGGCGCGGAAACCTGTTTCCCATCCATGCTGTTTCAGGATATTGAGGACGGTGAGGGCGTCTCCGCCGTTGTTGCCTTTCCCCACGTAGGCTATGCATAACCCGGGGACGGGAAAGAACTGCGTGACGGCTTCCGCAATGCCGGCGGAAGCCAGCTTCATGAGGGTTCTGGCCGGAGTTCCGTTGATGATGAGCTCGCGTTCCGCGATCTGCATATTTTCCGTGGAGCAAACTTTCATGGCGCGCTGATGGGGTCAGTGTGCACTGTACGTTAAAAAACCTTCTCCTGCAAGCCGGAGAAGGTTTTTCGCAAAAGGAGTGAATCCGGGGGCGGTTAACCGATGCGGAACGTGATGCGCGCCTTGGTCATGTCGTAGGGGGACATTTCCATGCGCACCTTGTCGCCCACAACGATTTTGATGAAGCGCTTGCGCATCTTGCCGGAAATGTGGGCCAGCACTTCGTGCCCGTTGGGCAGGCGCACCTTGAACATGGTGCCCGCCAGCACGGCGCAGATGGTGCCTTCCACTTCAATTTCGCTTTCGGAGTTTTCTTCCTTGGGGGCCGATTTGCTGAAATGCCTCCTGCCCTTGGTGTGGCGGCCCCCGCCTCCCTGCGGGCGCGGCCGGTTGGGTCCGCCTCCGGGGCGTGGTCCTCCGCCAGTTCTGGCGCCTCCCGGGCCAGCGGACTGTCCGGCCGGGCGTGCCGGGCCGGTGCCACTCCCGGCAGGCCGGGGCTGTCCGGGACGGCTGGCGTTGCCGGCCGGTCTTGTGCTGCTGCCTGCCGGCCTGGGGCCGGGGCGGGAATTCTGACCGCCGCTGGGGCGGTTGCTGGGTCTTGGATTCGGGCTGATAGGATTCTCCTTGTAAGGTTAAAATGAACGCGCGTGTACGAATTTTCGCGCAGGCGAATAATAGGCCATATTTCCACGAGGGCAAGTCCTGAATGTGGAAACGCCGCAATTAAGCCGCGATTCTGCGGAAGGGACGGAAAAAAGGCCGCAAAAGGGGAGTAAAAGAGAAAAAGTATTTGACATTTACGCGAATAATCATTAGGAATGCGCCCCCGAATTGGAAGATTACGGCAGGATGCCGAAAAACGAGAACGAAGAATTGAACCATGAAGACCTTCTCAGCCAAACCGCAAGAAGTAGAGCGCAAATGGTATGTTATAGACGCTGCCGACAAGGTGCTCGGCCGTGTTGCCGTTGAAGCGGCTAACATTTTGCGTGGCAAGAACAAGACAATTTTCACCCCCCACGTTGATTGTGGCGACTTTGTCATTATCGTGAACGCGGACAAGGTGGTGCTGACCGGCAACAAGGAAAACGCCAAGATTTACACCCGTTTCTCCGGATACGTCGGCGGCAAGCAGGTGGACACTCCGCGGAAAATCCGCGCCCGCCGCCCCGAACTTCTTCTGGAACTGGCCGTCAAGGGCATGGTGCCCCACACCCGCCTGGGCCGTCAGCAAATGACCAAGCTGAAGGTTTATGCCGGCGCCGGTCATCCGCATGAAGCCCAGCAGCCCACTGCCATCACTCTCTAATTGATTTCCCCAGACATGAGTCAGACAACCCCATACAACGCCACCGGCCGCCGCAAGACCGCCATTGCACACGCTTGGCTTACTGAAGGTGCCGGCCGCATCACGATCAATCGTCGCGGTTTTGAAGAATACCTTCCCACCGTCCAGTTGCAGAACGCCGTTCTCCAGCCCTTCCAGGTTACCAACACCATGAACAAATTCGACGTGAACGTCGTCACCAAGGGCGGCGGCATTCACGGCCAGGTGGGCGCCATCCGCATGGCGATTGCCCGCGCTCTGGTTCAGGTTGATGAAGCTTCCCGCGCCCAGCTGCGTGAATTCGGTCTTCTGACCCGTGATTCCCGCATGAAGGAACGTAAAAAGCCCGGTCGTCCCGGCGCCCGCAAGCGTTACCAGTTCTCCAAGCGCTAAGCTTGGCTGGCTGCGAAGGAACTGGCTTTACCATTTCTTTCTCGGAAAAGGAGTGCTCCCTGCGGAGTACTCCTTTTTCGTTGCAGGGGAAGCTGGTTGCTGTTACGATTAATTATTATGGAAGAAGGTCGGCAGCAGGACGGAATTCCGGATTCTTCTCCGGAAGAAGAAAAAACGGAAAGAAGCGTTTTCCCTATTGCTCCTTTACTGCTTGCGCCGCTTTTTCTGGTGATAGCCTCTTTTCTGAAACATTCCCATCGCATGCCGGGGAATGTCTCCGGCCTCAGGAAGGTGGAATACGGTCCCGCTTTCCCTTTGTTTCAATTTGCAGGCGTGGCCTTGTATTTCTATCTGGCTTACGTGGCCTTTAAGAAAGGCTTTCCCGGCTGGGGCTGGGTGTTTGGTTCCCTTGCGGTGGCGTTCAATCCTTTTCCGGCGTTTGCCACGGGAATTGCGGGCGACTCCATGGCATGGGGTGTGGCCGTGCTCGCGACCGTTTCCGTGACGGTGAAAGCCTTGATGGACTCACCGCGGCAGCAAGGAAAGCTTTAGCCGTTTACCGGTGGTACGGCGTTCCCGCCAGAATGGTATGGCAGCGGTAAAGCTGTTCCAGCAGGACGACGAGCGCCAGCTCATGCTGGAGGGTGAATTTGCTCAGGGCCAGGATATGGCCGCACCGGGAACGCAGTTCTTCCGTGTGGCCGTCCGAGGCCCCGATGAGGAACGCGATGCGGCGCACGGAACGCATCTGCCAGTCCCGCGCCAGTTTGACCAGCTTCTCCGTGGTCCAGAGTTCTCCGCGTTCGTCCATGGCGATGCGCAGGCAGCCCTCGCTGGCGGCCAGCAGGCGTTCTGAAACGTCTTTGGAGCTTCCGTCTTTGACGAGTTTGAGTTCCGTCTTGCCGAAAGGCTTGAGGCGGTTGAGGTAGAGTTCCACGCCTTCCCGGGCATAGCCCAGGGCCGGCTTGCCTGCGGCCAGAATCAGGAATTGCATGAGAAGTCAGGAGTTGGAGGATGAATTGAGGTAGTTCAGCAGGTTGCGGGCCCAGGTTTCCGAAATGCCGCGGATGGCGGCGATGGAAGCCGGGTCCGCCCTTTTGATGGCGGCCACGGACTTGAATTTTTCCAGCAGCATGCTTTTTTTTGCCGCGCTCATGCCTGGGGCGTCGTCCAGGGCGCTTTCCCGCATGCGCTTCCGGTAAAGCAGTTCGTTATAGCCGTTGGCGAAGCGGTGGGCTTCGTCGCGGATGCGCTGCATGAGCTTGAGGGCTCCCGTGCTGTGCGGCAGGCAGAGGGGCTGTGGCTGGTGGGGGAAGAAGATTTCCTCCCGCTGCTTGGCGAGGCCGACGATGGGCATGTCACCCAGTCCGATGGCTTCCAGATCGGCCAGGGCGGAGGAGAGCTGGCCTTTGCCGCCGTCCACCACCACCAGGTCCGGAACCTTGATGGGGGCTTTTCCTTCTCCGCTGAGCTTCTTGAGCCACTGGTACAGGGTCATGTCCGCGGGCCGTGAGGCCACGGCGTCGCTCTCCGCCAGAATGCGGGAGTAGCGCCTCCGGATCACTTCAGACATGGAGGCGAAGTCGTTCTGCCCGTCCACCGTGCGGATGCGGTAGCGGCGGTAGGCCTTGTTGTCCGGTTTGCCGTTGGTGAAGCGCACCATGGAGGCCACGATGTGGTTGGAGGAGACGTTGGAAATATCAAAACATTCCATGATGGCTGGAGGCTCTTCCAGGCCCAGGGCCAGCCCCAGTTCCTTCATGTCTTCTTCCGGGCGCACGGTGCCGGGCAGGTTGGGCGTTCCCTTCTGGAACCGCCGCGCGGGCTCCAGAACCTTGACCAGGTTGTCCCGGATGTCCCGCAGGTACGCTGCGCGCTCGAAGTCCAGCTCGTCGGAGGCCTGCATCATTTCCCGGGTGAGCTCGTCCAGAGTGCTTTTTTTGCCGGTTCCTTCCAGCAGGCGCGCCGCCTGGTCGAAGTTCCGGTTATAGTCGCTCACGGAAATGCGCCCGATGCACGGGGCGGAGCAGTTGCGTATCACGTCCGCATGGCAGTGCTTGAACTCGTGGAGACCCGGATTTTTGGCCTTGCAGGTCCGCAGCCGGAAATGCCGGTTCAGCCATTCCTGCGTGGCGTAAAGCGCCTGGGAGTGGACAAAGGGGCCGAAGTAGCGCGCTCCGTCGTCCTTGCGCACCCGCGCCAGCTGGAAGCGCGGCAGTTTTTCCCCCTTGGGAATCTTCAGCAGGGGATAGCGCTTGTCATCCTTCATCTGGATGTTGTAATGCGGGCGGTACTGCTTGATGAGCTTGCTTTCCAGCAGAAAAGCCTCCTGGTCGTTCCTGGTTTCAAAGTAGTCGAATGACGCAATGGCATTGATGAGCGCCCTTGTCTTGTGGTTGGACAGGGTGGCCCCCGTGGGGGAAAAGTAGTTGCCCAGGCGGCGGTGGAGGTCCTTGGCCTTGCCCACGTAAATGGTATTCCCCAGGGCGTCTTTCATGATGTAAACGCCGGGTTTATGCGGAGTTTGCCTCCAGAGTTCCTTCAGAGATGGTTTCTCACGATCTGCCACGGGGATTATTATGCCATATGCGGCAAGAAATGAAACTGCGGAAACGTACTGCATTACGGCTACTTGGCTTGCCTAGGAAGACTTCTTCTGTATAATCCCCTACGTCTTTTGTATGAATCCTGTACCGTTTACCACGCTGGCTGCCGCCATGGACTTTGTGGTGGGAGATAGAAACTATCCCCTCTCCGAGCTGTTTATGAAAGGCGGCTTCATCATGTGGCCGCTGCTCCTGTTATCCATCGCCGGGGTGGTGGTGCTGGTCATGTGCTGTTTTTCCACCCGCGCCTCCGCCGTTCTGCCCACCAAGCTGGTGGAGCAGGCGGAATCCTTCATCCGCAAGAGGGATTATACGGGCCTTTCCATCCTTTGCAAGGATGGGGACTCCTGCTACGCGCGCGTAATGCTGACGGTGGCCAGTTTCATGCTGCGCAATCCTTCCGCCCAGTTTGAAGAGGTGAGGGAAATAGCCGCCGCGGAAGGCGGCCGCCAGGCGGGCTTCCTGAGTCGCCAGATTTCCTGGCTGTCGGACATCGGCGCCCTGGCTCCCATGCTGGGCCTGCTGGGAACCGTAGTCGGGATGATGAAGACCTTTTTTGAGATCGCCAACGGTGATTTCTCCGGCGGCAAGCAGCGCATCGACATGGCGGGCGGCGTGGCGGAAGCCCTGATTACGACCGCGGGCGGCCTGATGCTGGGGATCCCCGCCATCCTGGCCTATGTGTACTTCCGCAGCCGCGTTCACAAGCGCGTGGGGGACCTGGAAGCCGCCGTGACGCACAGCGTTTCCGTAGTAGCCACCCAGCTCCAGAAGCCGCGTGCCGGCGTAGCCGGAGCCTTCCATGAGGAAGAACTTCCCAGGGTTCCCGTTGACCCCACCTCCCTGCGCGACGTGCGCGGGCTTTAGCCGGAAGCGGCCATCCCCACCACACCGGAAGAACGTATGAAATTCCACTATAAAATGCCCAGCCCCATCGGGTTCCAGCTCGCGCCCATGCTGGACATCGTGTTTCTGCTGCTGGTGTTTTTCATCGTGACCCAGACGTTTGAGGATGACGAGCCGGACCTTTCCATCAACCTCCCCTCCGCGGAGACTCCCAAGCCCGGTGAAAACGTTTCCAATGAAATCATCGTGAATATCCGGAAGGACGGCACCGTGGTGATCAACCGCCAGGCGTATACCATGCCGCAGCTGGAGGACAAGCTTCTTTCCGTCGCCCGGCTGGATAAAACCATGCTCGTCCGCATCCGCGTGGATGAGAAGGCGGAATCCGGCGTGGTGGTGCATGTGATGGACGCCTGCCTGAAGGCCGGGCTGAACAATGTTTCCTTCTCCACGCGGCCTCCGGCTCCCTCTTCCGTCAATGTTCCCAACCCCCAGGCTTCATGAAAGCATTATTTTTCATCAATGCAGGTTTAATGACTTTGGCGGCGTTCGCCGCCGCGCAGGAAAACATTCCGGACGCCGCTCCCATTGCGGACGGTCCGCTGGTCGCCAATCCGGAGCAGGATTCCCTGGACATGGCGGACATGCTGTACAAGCAGGCCCAGGAACCGGCGACGAAGGCGAACCGGCAGGAATATGGCCGCCTGCTTGATTTGAGCCTGCGCAAGTATCTTGAATTTGCCCAGCGTTTCCCCCAGTCCGCCCAGGCTCCCCTGGCGGAGTACCGCGCCGCCATGTGCCTGGAGGAGCTCGGCAGGAAGGAGGACGCGCACACCCTGTTCCGCAGGCTGACCCAGACGGGCGGCCCGGCTCTGGTTGCCGCTTCCGCCTACCGCCTGGCGACGGATGCCTCCGCTGCCGGGGAAACGGACAAGGCTATCCAGTATTACCAGCTCGTGGTCCGCAATGCGGAACAGAATGATTTGAAAGTGGACGCCCAGTACCGCCTGGGACGTCTGTTTCTTGCCAGCGGGAATCCGGACGCCGCCGCCACCATGTTCTGCGCGGTGATAGGCAATCCGGAAGCGGATGCGAAATTTGTTTTGGTGTCCCGGATGGGGTATGCCGCCCTGTGTGCGGATACGGGCCGTCTGGGTGAAGCCTATTCCGAATACCGCAAGGTGCTGGAAACGCCAGGCGTGGATGACAGGAACCGGGGCATCGCCACCCTTCAGGCCGCCATGCTGGCAACCAGGCTGAAAAAGACCGCGGAGGCCCAGAACCTTTATGAACGGCTTTTGAAGGACGAATCCCTGAAGGAAATGGCGCCGGAAGCCCGCATGGGGCTGCTGCTGGGGCTGTACAACATGGGCAAGTACAAGGAGATCCTTTCCCAGCACGAGCAGCAGAAGGACATGAAGATGCCGACCAAGGACGGCCAGGTGCGCCTGCTGATGCTTCTGGGCCAGTCTGCCTACAAGCTGAAGGAGTACCAGAAGGCGGCGGATTTCTTCCTGGAGGCGGAAAAGGCCGTTCCCTATACGCAGGAAGCCATGCAGGCCTCCTTTTACCGTCTGCTGTGCTATAATGAACTCAAGCAGAAGGACCTTCCCCAGCGGGCACAGAGCTTTCTGAACCATTACGCCAAGGCCTTTCCGACCAGCGAACTGCACGACATGGTGCGCCTGATGGCCGCGGAGAACCTGTTCAACACCAATCCGGCGGATGCCGCCCGGTTTTACGCCAGCATTGATTTTGACAAGGTGCCCCCCAGGATGCGCGCGGATATCCTGTACAAGAGCGCGTGGGCGATCGCCCAGGCCGGGAACCGGGGCGTGGCCGCCAAACTGCTGACGGATTTCATCAACGATTTCCCGCGGGACCCGCGCATTTGCGAGGCGCTGACCCTGCGCGGGGACATGTACGCCAAGACCAAGAAGGAAGCGGAGGCCCTGATGGATTTTGACCGGGTGATCGCTCGCTGGCCGAAGGCGGAATCCGCCGCCGCCGCGTGGCAGCGGGCCGCCCAGATTTATGCGGGCCGCCAGGATATGGTGAACATGGCCAAGTATTATGAAGGCCTGATTCAGAATTTCCCGAAGGCGTCCCCCGCCGCTCTGGCGGAAGCTCATTTCCTGCTGGGGCGTGCGGCGTTTGACCAGGGAGACTTCAAGTCCTCCATCAGCCACATGGCGGAAGCCAAGACGCTGGACCCCCAGAAGTACGGGGAACAGGTCAATGTGCTTTCCGTTCTGTCCTATCACAAGCTCCAGGACGTGAATAAATTGAAGGAGGCCCTGGAAACCCTGCAAAAGGAAAACCCCTCCGCCGTGGCCCGCGTGCCGGACGTCATCCCCGCATGGCTGGGCCTTCAGGCCTATGGCATGAAGGACCTGGAAACGGCGGACAAGTACATGACCTGGGCTACGCAGAACGACCAGCTTCAAAATGTGAAGAAGGTGATCTGGCGCAACCTGGCGAAGGTGCGCCTGGCGCTCAAGAAGTATGACCGCGCCCTGGTGGCTTCCAACAACTTCCTGAAGGATGAGGACCAGCCCTACCGCCGTGCGGACGGCATGCTGGACAAGGCCTCCATCCTGCTGGGGCTGGGCAAGTACGCGGACGCCCGGAAGACGGCGGAGGAAGCGCTGGCCCTGGGAGTGGAAGGCCCCCTGATGGCCTCCCTGAAAATTGTTCTGGGGGACATTTCCTATGCGGAGAAAAAGTTTGATGAAGCAGCCAAGTATTACGGCGTCACGGCCGAGTTGTTCGTCAATGACGCCGAATTGAAACCCAAGGCCCTGTTCAAGGCGGCGGAAGCGCTGGACAAGGCTGGCCGCAAGTCGGAGGCTTCCCAGTACCGGGCGCGCCTGCAGAAGGAGTTCCCGGATTGGAAGCAGGATGACGAATCACTGCCCCCGGATGCCCGCTAGGCGTCCCCAAGGATCGGAACCGGAATGGAGAACAGGCGTAAAAGATGGTATGATCTGTTCGGATTGCTGCCGCGCAATCTGGGCCGTCTGCTGCTGTGGCTGGGCCTCATTCCTATTGCCTTCATCATCGTCCTGCTCGTTTACGCCTGGAGGGCGGACCAGTATGAACTGGACGAGGTGCTGGCCCCCCTGGAAAATTGCGCCGCGTATGACCGCAACGGCCAGTGGATAGGCACCCTGACGGACCACGACCGGGTGTATGTGGCCCGCAATGAACTGCCTGACAACCTGGTGAATGCCTTCATTGCCCGGGAGGACGAAGCCTTTTTCGATCACGGAGGAATCGTGTATTCCTCCATCATCCGCTCCATTTGCCGGAACCTGACCACGCTGTCCTATGCGCAGGGGGCTTCCACCATCACGATGCAGCTGGCGCGGAATTGCTATGAACTGGGGGGGAAGACCCTGGACCGCAAGGTTCTGGAAATGGCCGTGGCGCGCCGCATAGAAGGCAAATACTCCAAGGATGAAATTCTGACGGCCTACCTGAACCGCATCTACTTCGGACAGCAGTGCTACGGCATTGTGCAGGCGGCGGATTTGTACTTCGGCAAAAAAGTGGCGGACCTGACGCTGGCGGAATGCGCCACGCTGGCCGGGCTGGTGCGCGGACCTTCCATTTACAACCCGGTTTACAGTCCGGAGGCGGCCGTCAAGGTGCGCAACGCGACGCTGGAAAGGATGTTTGAGTGCGAATTCATCACCCAGGAACAACTATGGCAGGCGTCCCGCGAACCGATGACGGTGGCGGGAGAACGGGAAGCGCGTCCCGGCTCCTATCCCATCCTGGTCATTTCCCGTGAGCTGAGTGACCTGGACTGCTGCGACGAGCAGGAGGGAACTTCCAGCATTTTTGTAATGACTACGCTGGATTTGGAATTCCAGCGGATGGTGGAGGAAATAAGCGAGCCTGCGCTGACCGCGCTGGAAGCTTCCCCCGTGTGGGCCGGACTGCCCAGGAGAGTGGACAACCAGTTGAAGAATTGCGTGCAGGCAGCCGTGCTGTGCGTGGATTCCCGCAAAGGGGACCTGCTGGCCGTGACGGGGGGGCGCTCTGCGCTGGACGGCGTGGACCGGTGGCAGACGATGGTGATGCCCGGCGACCTGTTTACTCCCGTCGTCAACCTGTGCGCCGTGGACCAGCGCAGGACTGTTATTCGCAGCAGTCCTGAAGTGACCGGGCGCGGGGTAGGGTTCAATACGGTGATAGAAACGGCGCAGAAGGCCGGGTACAAGGGGGACCTTCCGCGTTCCCCGGATTTGTATGCCGGCAGGTTCCGCGCGCCTCTCTCGCATGCCGTCAATGCGCTGTACCTCATCGGCAACGACGGGCGCAACGTGCAGATTTCCTCCGTCAGGCAGGTGGGCACCACCAAGAAAAATCTGGTGATGGTGAACGCTCCCTCTCCGGAAGAAAGCCGCCGGGAAATCCTGCCGCGGGAATCCGCCCACCTGGTAGCGGCCCTTCCTCCCTTCCGTTACGACGAACGCTCCAGGAAGACGTCCGTCAATGTCAGGCTGCCGGAAAACACGGGGCATTTCTCCGCCGTCATGGGGCGTTATTTCACGGTCTTTGTCTGGGTGGGCTTCGACGAGCCGGATGAAGCCGTCTATAAAAAGAAGGGCGTTGCCTCCGCACTGGCGAAGACCTCCGCCGCGCTGGCCGGGGAAGTGTATGACCGGGCGGAGGAAAACCGTCGCAAAGCCGTCCGGGAGCGCCGGGAGAAGGAAGCTCCTGCGGAGCAGGACACCTGATGGCATCCAATTTTCCATTAATAGAATATCATGAACCACTCACCTGAAATGACCGCGGCCATCCTGGCCGCCAAATCCGCCGGAGCCTTCCTGAAAAAGCATTTTTACGACCAGAAGAAGGTGGATGAAGCCAGCCAGAACGACATCAAGCTGGAGCTGGACAAGCTCTCCCAGAAACTGATTACGGAGGAAATCCTCTCCGTGTTCCCCGCCCACGCCGTTTTGGGCGAGGAAGGGTATACCGGAGACCGCAACAGTGAATATGAATGGATTGTGGACCCTATTGACGGGACGGTGAACTACTTTTACACCATTCCCTGGTTCTGCGTCTCCATCGCCCTGCGCCGCCGCGGGGAAATAGTGCTGGGCGTGATTTATGATCCCATGATGGACGAATGCTGGCATGTGGAAAAGGGAGGCATTCCGTACATGAATGACCATCCCATGCATTGCAGCCGCCGGGAAAAGATGGCGGAGGCCGTGGTGTTCGTGGGACACGGCAAGACGGACGGTTCCAAGGAAAAAGGAATCGAACGCTTCGCAAAAATCGCCTGGCAGGTACGCAAGGTGCGCAACAACGGTTCCGCGGCCCTGGCTCTGGCGTATATTGCCTGCGGCAGGTTTGACGCCTATGTGGAAAGCGTCATTTCCATCTGGGACATCGCCGCCGGGGTTCTGCTGGTGGAAGCTGCGGGAGGGAAGGTTGTCCTGGAACCGAAGGAGGACAATCCGGAACAATTCGCCATCGTCGCCTGGAACGGCCGCATTCCGATCATGGAAGCTCTGGACGAATAACTTGAACGACATTGCCGCAGTATTGTATGAAAGACATGATTGCACTGACCGGGCTGGGATATGATATCCACCGTTTTGCGGAAGCTCCGCGTCCCCTGATGCTGGGCGGCGTGCACATTCCTTCCGCCCGCGGGCTGGACGGCCATTCCGATGCGGACGTTTTGTGCCACGCCATTGCAGACGCGCTGCTGGGTGCGGCCGGGTTGCCGGACATCGGCTACTGGTTCCCGCCGGGAGACCCTGGCTGCAAAGATATTTCTTCCCTGGACATCGTGGCGAAGGCCGTTTCCCTGATTCGTGAGCGCGGCGGCCGCGTGGTGAATGTGGATTCCTCCCTGATTGCGGAAGCTCCGCGCATCTCCCCCTATCTGGAACAGATGAAGGGAGCCCTGGGAAGTGCCCTGGGCATCTCCCCGGCGCGCGTGGGAGTGAAAGCCACCACCAATGAACAGCTCGGCGCCCTGGGCCGCCGGGAAGGCATCGCCGCCTTTGCCGTGGCGGCTATTCTGATGCCGGAAGATTTGACTGCGCCGTAAGAAGACGTCTGCCATATTTCCTTTTTTGGGCTCTTTTTTTAGAAGGGGTGTGGGGGCGGCTGTGCCGCAGGCTGGGGTTCAGGCTTTAGAGCGGCAGACGGATTTGGAATCCGGAGTCAAGCCTACAAAACTGAAAGAAAAACGTTTTCAGGGGATTGAACTTGCCAATATCCTGGGAATTGCCATAGGGAGTTCTTGATGTGACGGGCTTTCTTTTCGTTCCGGCAATCATTAATAACCGTCTTTACACTTCGGCGGCGGTAGCCATCAGGGCCGGGTACCCTGTCTCCCGGACGGTATGCGGCTGTGAAAGGGAACGGTGGAATATTGATGGAGGGCGGTTTTGCGGTTCCGGCGCCTGGGAACGGAAGGCTCCCTCCTTTCGTTGTTGAAACTCTTTCTGTAGCGCAGCGGAAGCTTCTTATCCAATAGCCCCCGGGCCTCTCCACAGGCGGTCCATCAGGACCGGGATGCCCTGTCTCCCGGGGCGATATGCGGCTGTGAATAGGAGATGGAAGAAATATTGGCGGAGCGTCAATTTGGACCGTTTTGGAGCATAGCGAAGGGCAGTATTTCCAGCTATGGAATCCATACCGGATTCCAAATTCGCTAAGTTGATTCTGGTGGGTGTTTGGCATTTTCTGCCGGGCCGCTCCAATTAGCTACACAAAGAATATATGACGAGGAAAACCGGGCTTCTCCGAGTGGAGGGGTCCGGTTTTTTTGAGGGGCTGCCGTATGGAAATTTCCCTTTTCTTCCAGCGCTTGTCATAGGGGGATTTTCTTTCCATCATCCGCCCCAATAAAAAAGTGCGGCCGTGTGAACAGCCGCACTTGCAGGGAAGAGAGAGTAAAGGCGCGCCCCTACTTCTTGGGCGTTATGTTGCGCATGTTGCGGCCCTTGGCCTTGCGCTGCTGTTCCTCCAGGGCCACGCGCTGCTGGTCCATCATCCTCTGGAAGAAGCCGGGCTTCTTCTTTTTGGCGGCGGAGAGCACGGGCATGGGCAGGCGGCGGATGAGGGCCGTCTGGCCGATGGAAATCAGGTTCTGCGTGGTCCAGTACAGGGCCAGGGCGGAAGCGAAGTTATAACAGAACAGGAAGAACATCAGGGGCATCAGGTTCATGATGATGCGCTGGGAGCGTTCGCCCGCCTGCGGGGTCATCCGCATCTGGACAATCATGGTCACGGCCATGATGAGAGGCAGGATGTTGATCGGGATGCCGAACAGGTGGCCTACGGTGTCGGGCAGGGACAGGTCCGTCATCCACAGGCAGAAGGGCTGGCCCCTCAGCTCCGCGGAATACTGGAGCACGCGGTAGAAGGCGAAGAAGATGGGGATCTGGATGAGCATGGGCACGCAGCCGCTGGCAGGGTTGATGCCGTATTTCTGGTACAGCTTCATCATCTCCATGTTCACCTTCTGGGGGTCGTCCGGATATTTTTCCTTAAGCTTGGCCATCTCCGGCTGAACCAGGGACATGCGCTTCATGGCCATGTAGGATTTCTTGTGCAGCGGCCAGATGAGCGCGCGGACGACGATGGTCATGCAGATGATGGCCACGCCCCAGTTTCCGAACCATCCGTGGAAGAGGTTGAGCAGCCAGTTCATCGGCACGCTCAGGAAGACGAGCCAGCCGTACGCCATGATGTCGCTGATGGCGGGGTAGGTGAGGTTCAGGTCGCGCAGGTAGGCGTTGAATTTGGGACCGGTGTAGATGTCGTAGGTGAGCGTCTTTATTTCGTTGGGCGCCATGGTCAGGTTGGGGATGCCCATGGCTACGGTGACGCCGGGCACCAGTGTGTTGTTTTCATGCGCCAGCGGGAATTCCTGGCGGGTGGCGTACACGGTGGAGCCCTTGGACTCGTTCTGGGGAAGAAGAATGGTGGCGTAGTACTGGCTCATCACGCCGGCATAGGTCAGGTCCTGCAAGGGGCCTTCCAGGACGCGGGCCTTTGCGGTGCTGAAAAAGCCGCCCGTGAAATAGGAGGGCACTTCCTGTTCCAGGGAACCGTCCGCATGGTAGAAGAAGTGGGTGTAGGTGTCCTTCGGTTCACTCTTGGCGATGGGGTAGGCGCTGCCGCCGAAGATGCCCATGTAGCGCAGATCCTGGACGTTGGAGGATTTGTTGAGCAGGGAGACGGTCAGGCGGATGAGGTACTTGCTGCCGGGCAGTACTTTTCCTTCCAGATTCTTGACGGGGTGCAGGGTGTAGGTCTTGGAGATGAAGAGCTGCCGTGCGGGATCATAGCCCTCCAGGGTGACGGAGTCCGCCGTGCGGCTGACTTCCTTGTACACGGTGTTGTCATAGGACGGGTCCTGGGTGGCGTCCATGTTGAAGACAAGCTCGCCAATGCCCCTCTGCTGGGCTTCGTTGATGGTGATGTTGTGGTCCGCGACTTTTTGGGAGTCCACAATGTCGTTGTGGAGGGTAACGGCGCCGATGGAGCCGCCGATGCGGTTGAAGGTGTACGTGATGAAGGGTTCCTGCTTGCCGTCCGCTTCCTGCGTGGCCGTCAGCGTGATCGGGCTGGTCTTGTCTTCTTCAAGGGCCTTGTTGACGGAAGGCTGTTCCGGGGCGCTGGGAGCGGCGGGCGCCTGTGCTCCGGGAGCCGGGACGCTTGCCGGAGCGGCGGCCGTCTGCTGGACGGGAGCCGGGGCGGCGGGGACGGGCTCTTCCTTTTTATTGTTGCCCATGTAAATGTTCAGGCCCAGAAGGGCGGCGCAAACGCCTATGACGATCCATGCTGTGCGATCCATAATGTGATATAGCTTGATTGAAGTTGGTTGAGAGGGAGGGGAGAGAAAGGTAATTTAATGCGGCGTGCGGGCCGGAGGCACAGGATCATACCCTGAACCGCCCCACGGGTTGCATCTTAAAATGCGCCATGAGCCAAGAAGAAAGCCGCGCCAGGCTCCATGGACCCGGACGGCCTGGATGAAGTACTGGGAACAGGAGGGAGTATAGCGGCAGCCGCTGCCGGGGCCCCCCAGCGCATGCAGGGGGGCGCTGATGAAGGTTTGGTAGCCCCGTACCAGGGCAATGAGCAGCCATTTCATCATGCTTTGTCTTGTTCCCGGGAAAGAAGTTGAAGTTTGAGCTTGCGGGCGGCTTTCTGCCAGTCCCGCTCCAGGTCTGCATAGCTGGCTTCCACGGCCCGCCAGCGGAGGACGCACACCAGGTGCACGCCGTGTTCAAAGGGGGCTCCGTGCGCCCTCAGGATTTCCCGTACGCGTCTCCGCAGCTTGTTGCGGACGACGGCGCAGCCGATTTTTTTCGTGCAGATGATGCCGAATTTGGAGGGTTCCTCCGGATGTTCCAGCGGGGCTGCACTTAAAACAATAAGCCGACCTGCTACGGATGGTCCCTCGTTGCGCACCCGGGCAAATTGGAATGCCCTGGTCATGCTTTGTTGACGAGTAAGACGCATCTCCCGCGGGTCGGCCCGTGAAAAAGTTCCAAGGAGGCGTTAACCAAGTCCTGGCGGCTGAATTAACGGCCGTGCTGGATGGTATGGCGCTTGTACTGGATTTCGGCTCCCTTGGGAAGCAGGCGCTTGCGGCCTTTGGCGCGGCGGCGGCGAATGATGTCTGCTCCGTTCTTGGTAGCCATGCGTGCACGGAATCCGAACTGACGCTTGCGGCAACGCTTGGATGGTTGATAAGTCCTCTTGCTCATGATGTTGAAAGATGCTTCTTGTGAATTACTAGATTCAGTGCCGTCCGTCTAAGCGGCCTATGCACAACCGGACGGAAAGGATAACTATTTTGGCTGTTTTGTCAATCCGTCAGGCGATTAATTTGCCCTTTTTCTTGGGGAAGGTACTGGAATAAGTGATGTTTATGGTTGATAGCCAGTTATTTTCTGTTCCGGAGGGAGCCCTTTGTTTTACAGAAAGAGCAGTTCCGCATAGGTGGGAACGGGCCACAGGTCTGCGTCCGTCAGGCTTTCCAGCATGTCGATGGTGCTTCTCAGATTGTCCATGCCCGTCTGGATGACCTTTGTCTCGGCTTTGTCCACGGCGCGGCGGAGTTCCTGCACCTGGGTGGGGAGAAGGTCCAGCAGCGTGCCGATCTGGTTGGCGCGGTCCGCGGTGGCTTTCATGCCCGCCTTGATTCCGGCGGCTTTCATCTGGGCGATGGCGGTGGTGAGCTGCGTGAGCTGTTCCGTCACGGCGGGGATGTAGAGGGTTTCCACCATCAGAAGGGCGGTTTCCGCTTCAATGCTGATTTCCTTGTGGAAGATTTCCGTCTGGATTTCATGGCGGGCGTGGAGCTCCACGGGGCTGACCACCTTGTATTTTTCAAAGAGGGCCTTGGCCTTGGGCGTTTCCAGCGCGGCCAGGGCTTCAATGGTGCCGGGAACGTTGGGCAGTTTGCGGCGTTCCGCTTCTTCAATCCAGGCTTCTCCGTAGCCGTCTCCGCTGAAAAGGATGCGCTTGTGCTTCTTGATGATGTTCTGAAGCAGCTTGTTCAGCGTGGCATGGAATTCCTCCGGCTTGTCCTTGACAGGTTCCAGGATGGTGCAGATTTCATCCAGGCTTTCCGCCACGATGGTGTTGAGCACCGTCATGGGCCAGGCGCAGGTCTGGGAGGAGCCTACGGCGCGGAATTCGAATTTATTGCCCGTGAAGGCGAAGGGGCTGGTGCGGTTCCTGTCGGAGGCGTCCAGAGGGAACATGGGCAGGGTATCCACGCCGATGTTGATGGTTTTCTGGGTGCACGCCTTTTTGGTGCCGCCCTTTTCAATTTGCTCAATGATTTCATCCAGCAGATCCCCCAGAAAGATGGAGATGATGGCCGGAGGCGCTTCATGGGCGCCCAGGCGGTGTTCGTTGCCGGATTTGGCGACGGAGGCGCGCAGCAGGTCCGCGTGTTCGTCCACGGCCTTGATCGTGGCGCAGAGCAGGGTGAGGAAGATGGCGTTTTCCTGCGGGCTGGAACCCGGGTTGAGCAGGCTGCCGTAACCGGGGGCGGAGAGGGACCAGTTGTTGTGCTTGCCGGAGCCGTTCATGCCGGAGAAGGGCTTTTCATGCAGCAGGCAGACCATGTCATGCTTGTTGGCGGTCTTGCGGAGCACTTCCATGACCAGCATGTTGTGGTCCACGGCCAGGTTCTGGCTTTCAAAGATGGGCGCAATTTCAAACTGGCCGGGCGCAACTTCATTGTGGCGCGTTTTGGCCGGAATGCCAAGTTTCCAGAGGGCTTCGTCCACGTCCACCATGAATTCCAGCACGCGGTCCTTGATGGAGCCGAAGTAGTGGTCTTCCATCTGCTGGTGCTTGGGGGGGACGTTGCCGAAGAGGGTGCGGCCGCACATCATCAGGTCCGGGCGCAGGGCGTAAAGCTGCTTGTCCACCAGGAAGTATTCCTGCTCCGCGCCCAGATCGGCGCTGACGTGGATGTTGGACGGGCCGCCGAAGCAGGACAGCAGGCGCCTGGCCTGGCGGGTGACGGCGGTCATGGAGCGGAGAAGGGGAGTCTTTTTGTCCAGCGCCTGTCCCTTATAGGAGCAGAAGGCGGTGGGGATGCAGAGGGTGGCGCCGTTTTCCGTGCGCTTGATGAAGGCGGGGCTGGTGGGATCCCAGGCAGTGTAGCCGCGGGCTTCAAAGGTGGCGCGGAGGCCGCCGGAGGGGAAGCTGGAGGCGTCCGGCTCGCCCTGAACCAGGCTCTTTCCGGAGAATTTGAGTTCCAGGTTTCCTTCCGGGTCCACGTCCACGAAGGAGTCATGCTTTTCCGCCGTGCTTCCGTTGAGGGGCTGGAACCAGTGGGTGTAATGGCTGGCGCCCTTTTCCAGAGCCCACGTCATCATGGCCTGGGCCACTTCATTGGCAATGTCCGGGTCCAGCTTTTCGTCCTTGCGGATGGTAGCCAGCAGTTTCTTGTAGACGGGACGGGGCAGGTAGTTGCGCATGGTCTCCATGTTGAAGACATCCTGACCGTAAATTTCCGCAATGAAGGTTGCGGCATTGCCAACATCGGAAGGTGGGTTTGTATGCATCTTGGTAGGGAACGCGCCAAAAGGCTCGGAATCTACCAAACCTTAAAAGGGGGGTTTTTGCAAGCCGAATCCTGCCGGAGAGCTCCACGGAGGGATGATTCAGGGAACAAAAGTTCCGGAGGAGTCCAATTTCACCTTTTGAAGGGAAGGACGGAAAGGCTGCCGTTCTTCATGCTCCCCTGTCCGGAAGCGGTACGGAACGGCCTGGGAGGTCATTCCCCGCGCATGGGGTTTCCTGCCAGCCGTCCGTTCATCCGGAGGCGGAAGGGAGGGGGAATGCCTGCTATTCCAGCGGTCCCACCGTGATTTTCTGGCACAGGGTGTGGGATTGTCCGGAGGCGAGGGGAATGCAGCGGGAACCGGCATTGCCCATTTCCACGCACAGGAATTTGTTCCAGGATTCCGCGCCCAGATCCGCCATGTTTCCGGCTCCCTGCTGTCCCGGGTTCCAGATGATGACGGAAGAGGCGTGGTCCCGCTCCACGGTGATGGCGCGGTTCAGCACGAAGTCTTCCAGCACGATTTTCCCGGAACAGGCCGGGCAGTCGTAAACGCGGTCCAGGCACCCCAGGGGGGCCAGCGGGCGTTCTCCGTGCTTCATGGGCTGGGGCGCTTCTTCCCGGAACGGTACGTCGTCCAGCCCGTGTACGCGGCATTTGGTCAGGTTGCCGACGGCAAAGTAGTTGTGAAAGGCTTCCGTGAGCTTGCAGGGCTGCATGCGGGCGGTGGTTTCCAGCTTCATGGCCAGCGTGCGGCCCAGCGCCAGGCGCAGGATGGCGGCGGGGTAGGATTCGTCTTCCGGATAGAAGGCCAGGGAAAGCAGGGCGTTCCCCCGCTTGTCCGTCTCCTGGTGATGGAGGCGCCATTCCGAGGTGCGCGCCACGCCGTGGGACGGTTCGCCCTTTCGCGGACCGAACCAGGGCCAGCAGACGGGAATGCCGCCGCGGATAGCTTTGCCGGGCGCAAAGACCGCATTGGGGGAAAGGAAGAGGCATTCTTCCTGCCCCTCCGGCTTCCATGACGTGAGGTGCGCCCCTTGCAGGCACAGGGTGGCTGTACAGAGCGGTGTTTCCACGTCCAGGAAAGCAACTCCCTGGTCTGTTGCTCGCCGGGTAATCATGGCTGGAGGCGTTCGATCGTCCAGGAACCGTTTTCCTGGAGCTTGTACATGAAGCGGTCGTGAACGCGGCCGGGGCCGCCCTGCCAGAATTCAAAGGTGTCCGGAATGATCCGGTAGCCGCCCCAGAAGGAGGGCAGGGGGATTTCTCCCTTGGAGAATTTGTTTTTCAGCTCCATCAGCTTCATTTCCAGCAGTTTTCTTCCGGAGATGACGGAGCTTTGCTGAGAGACCCACGCGCCGAGCTGGGATTCCTTGGGACGGGTGAGGAAGTATTTCAGGGATTCCGCGCGGGAAACCTTGACGGCCTTCCCGTAAATGATGACCTGGCGTTCCAGCATCACCCATGGCAGCATCATGCAGACCTGCGGGTTTTCTTCAATGTCATGGGCCTTGTGGCTGCCGTAGTTGGTGAAAAAGACGAAGCCTGTCTGGTCAAAGTATTTGAGCAGCACCGTACGCAGGGAGGGCCTGCCGTGGGCGTTCACCGTAGCCAGGGAAAAGGCGTTGGGTTCCGGAATGTCCGCTTTCAAGGCCTGTTCAAACCAGGTCTGGAATTGTTCAAAGGGGTTTTCCGCCAGGTCTTTTCTGTGAAGCTGGCCCTTGAGGTATTCTTCTCTGAAATTGGACAGGTCCATGATAGGGTGAAAGGTAAGTGTTATTCCACGCTGAAATCCAGCCCCAGGTCCAGGGAGGGGGCGGAGTGGGTGACGTAGCCCACGGAAACGAAGTCCACGCCGGATTCCGCAATGGCGGCCACCGTGTCCAGGTTGACGCCCCCGCTGGCTTCCATCAGGGGCGTGGCGCGGTCGCCGCGCATGGCGACGGCCTGCTTCAGCATCTCCGGCGTCATGTTGTCCAGAAGGATGTGGTCCACTCCTTCCAGCTTGAGGAAGGCTTCCACCTGTTCCAGGGTGTCCGCTTCCAGCTGGATTTCCACGCCGGGCTTTTCCGCGCGCAGCCTGTTGATGCACTGCTGGAGGTGTTCCGTGTTGCCGTCCGTCATCAGGTGGTTGTCCTTCACCATGGCGCGGTCATAAAGGCCCATGCGGTGGTTGGTGCCTCCGCCGTGGGCCACGGCTGCCTTTTCCAGCAGGCGGTAGCCGGGAGTGGTCTTGCGGGTGTCCAGGATGCGGGCGCTGGTGTGGGAAACGGCCTTCACGTATTTCCTGGTGAGCGTGGCTACGCCGGAAAGGCGCTGGATGAAGTTGAGCGCGGTGCGTTCCGCTCCCAGGATGGAGCGGGCGGACCCTTCAATGAGCATCACCACGGCGCCGGGCGCCACGGCCTCCCCGTCATGCAGGTAGACTTCCACCTTCAGGGAGGGGTCCACCTTGCGGAAGACTTCCGCCGCCACGTTGACGCCGGAAAGAACGCCCTTTTTCCGGGGCGTCAGAATGGCTCTGGCGGTCAGGTGTTCCGGGACGAAGTATGTGGAAGTCACATCCCCGGGGCCGAAGTCTTCGGCCAGCGCCAGATTGATCAGGGTTTCCACGTTGTCGGATACGGTTTCTGCGGGCATGAAAGAAAATGCGGCTTAATATTCGCGGTTGAGGAGATAGTTGGCCAGTTCCACCAGGCGGGTGCGGCGTTCTTCCGGGAAGATCATCAGGGCGTCCAGGGCCGCCTGGGTGCGGCATTTCGCTTCGGAACGGGCTCCGTCCATGCCTATCAGGGCCGGGCAGGTGGATTTCTGGGCGTTCACGTCCTTGCCGGCGGTCTTGCCGAGCTTTTCCGTGGAGGCGGTCAGGTCCAGAATGTCATCAATTACCTGGAAGGCGAGGCCAAGGTTGTAGCCGAAGTCCGTGACGGCTTCCAACTGGGCTTCCGTGGCGTTCGCGGACATGGCGCCGAAGCGGAGGGCCGTGGTCAGCAGGGCCGCCGTCTTCCCTTCGTACACGGCGCGCACTTCCGGTTCGGAGAGCTGCTTGTGCTCCCCTTCCAGGTCCAGAATCTGGCCGCCGATGAGCATCGTGCTGCCGCCGGTAGCCGCCAGTTCCCGGACGTAATCCCGGACAGTGTAGCGTTCCGTGTCGTCCACCTGGGCGATCACGGCAAAGGCTTCCGTCAGCAGGGCGTCTCCCGCCAGAATGGCTACCCCTTCCCCGAAGGCCTTGTGGCTGGTGGGCTTGCCGCGGCGCAGGTCGTCATTGTCCATGGCCGGCAGGTCGTCATGAATAAGGGAATACGTGTGCATCATTTCCACGGCGCAGGCGGGCACCAGGGCGTTCACCGCCAGACCGCCGCAGGCTTCCGCGGCCGCCAGGCAGAGCACGGGGCGCATTCTCTTGCCGCCCGCGAACATGCTGTAGCGCATGGCCTTGTGGATGGTTTCAGGACTTTCGTCCTCTGCGGGCAGAAGCCTGTCCAGCGCGGCGTCAATCAAGGCGCACTGTTCTGTAATGTAGTCGTTCAGGGATTGTTCTTCACACATGACGTTAAGGAATGGGTGCGGGGATAGTAGATATAATTCAGCGGCCGACCAGAAGTTCCGCAATCTGTACGGCGTTCAGGGCTGCCCCTTTCCGGACCTGGTCGCCCACGACCCAGAGGGTCAGGGCATTGTCGATCGCCATGTCCATGCGCATGCGCCCCACGTAGCAGGTGTCCCCGTTGGTGCTGTCCAGCGGGGTGGGCCACACGCCTTCCGAGGGATTGTCCATCACGGCGACTCCGGGTTTTCCGTCATAGGCGCGCCGGGCCGTTTCCACATCCACGGGCTGCTCAAACTGGGCAGTCACGGAAATGGAATGGGAGCGGTACACGGGCACGCGCACGCAGGTGCACGTCACCTTGAGGTCGGGAAGGGAAAGGATTTTGCGGCCTTCATTGAGCATTTTAAGCTCTTCTTTCGTGTAGCCGCTTTCCGTGAAGGAGTCGATCTGGGGAAGAAGGTTGAAGGCGATCTGGTGCGGATAAACGTTTTTCACCACGGGATGGCCGTCCACCACGGCGCGCACCTGGGATTCCAGTTCCGCAATGCCGTGCTGCCCGCTTCCGGAAACCGCCTGGTAGCTGGAGGCGATGACGGTTTTCAGCCCGAAGCGCTGGTGCAGGGGGAAGAGGGCCATCAGCGTAATGATGGTGGTGCAGTTAGGGTTGGCGATGATGTTGCGGGGGTGGTTGAGGGCCGCTTCCGGGTTGATTTCCGGCACCACCAGGGGCACGTCCGGGTCCTGGCGGAAGGCGGAGGAATTGTCGATGACCACGCAGCCCGCGGCCGCGGCAATGGGGGCGAACTTCAGGGAAATGCCGCCGCCTGCGCTGAACAGGGCGATGTCCACGCCGTCAAAGGATTTTTCCGTCAATTCTTCCACAGTCAGCATTTCTCCCCGGAAGGCGACCTGTTTTCCGGCGGACCGGGCGGAGGCCAGAAGCTTCAGGGAGCCTACGGGAAAGTTGCGTGTTTCCAGGCAGGACAGGATCTCAACGCCCACCGCTCCGGTGGCGCCGACGATGGCAACATGGGGTGCTTGGTTCATGGTTGTGTCAGAAAATGGCGGAATTCGGTCCGCATGGGTATGATGATAAAGGTTTTTTCCCGGAAAGGCAATACGGGATCGGCAACAGATGAACAGCGCAGGTCAATATGCAAGGTATAAACAATATTAACTATTCACTGTTAACTATTACATGCCTATTTAACCCATTTGCCCACGCCTTCCGGCAGCCTGCCGTCGGAGACAGGGCCGTAGCGGGTGGATTCCGTGTTGCCCCAGAGGGGAACGCCCACGATGCGCTTCCACCAGCCGGACATGCTGGCCCCCGTGTAGCAGCCGAAGCTCCAGCAGTCGGACCGCGGGGTGAAAATGTCCCGGCGGATGCGGTTCAGGTCTGTTTCGTGAATCCATTCCGTGGAGACGGCCATGATGTTGTTGCCGTAGTCCAGCATCCACGCAAAACAGTTGGAATGGCCGAAGTAGTAGAAGGATTCCACGAAGTCTCCGCGGAAGCGCGGGGAGGAATTCAGCGCCCGGATGGCCTGGTCCGCGCTGTCCACCCAGACGAGCTTGATCTTGTACTTGGAAGCCAGGTCGGCAATCCAGCGGGTATAGGGCTTGCCGTCCTCCCTTCCCCGTGTCGCATAGCCCGGACGGTAAACGATCCAGGTGATTCTGGCGGAGGGGTCCTTCTGCTGGATCTGGGCGATGCGGATGGTGGAGGCCCTTACAAAGTTGGCCCACCAGTTGTCATGCCTGTCAGGCTGTATTCTCAGTCCTTCCCATTGTCTGAGGGCGGGACCGCCGCACATGACGACGTGGACGGCATGGGACAGTCCCGTGCCGCCCGCCAGCAGGGCCAGAGCGAGAAAAAGGCGTGAAAACATGCCCGCACCCTACCTTTGCTCCCCGTGTCTGTCAACCCGCCGGAGTGTTTTTTACCGGAACAGACGCACATGGAATCCCATGGGATGATTTCCGTTTCCCTTTAGCAATTCACCACGTTCACGGCCAGGCCGCCCTGGGCAGTCTCCTTGTATTTGGACTGCATGTCCCTTCCGGTGTCCAGCATGGTGCGGATGACCTTGTCCAGAGGGACGAAGTGGGCGCCCGTGCCGCCCAGGGCAATGCGGGCGGCGTTGATGGCCTTGATGGCGGCGATGGCGTTGCGTTCAATGCAGGGTATCTGGACGAGCCCAGCGATCGGGTCGCAGGTGAGGCCCAGATTGTGTTCCATGCCTATTTCCGCGGCGTTTTCCACCTGGTGGGGCGTTCCTCCCAGGTACTCCGCAAGCGCGGCCGCGGCCATGGAGCAGGCCACGCCCACCTCCCCCTGGCAGCCGACGTCCGCGCCGGAGATGGAGGCGTTTTTCTTGTACAGGATGGCGATGCCACCCGCGGTGAGCAGGAAGCGATGCACGGCGTCCGGATACGGTGAAACGCAGAATTTGGTGGCGTAGTTGAGAACCGCCGGAACAATCCCCGCCGCTCCGTTGGTGGGGGCGGTGACGATGCGGCCGCCGGCCGCGTTTTCCTCACTCACGGCAATGGCGTACAGGTTGATCCAGTCCATGATGGAGAGAGGGTCTTTCAGGGCCGATTCTCCATGCACCAGAAGGGATTTGCGGAGCGTCTTGGCGCGGCGGGGCACTTGCAGGACGCCCGGCAGGTTGCCGCGCGCGCTCATGCCGCTGGAAATGGACTGCTTCATGGTGGCCCAGATCAGGTTCAACTTTTCACGGACTTCCCGTTCCGGAAGCAGGGCGCATTCATTGGCCATGACGATGGAGGAGAGGGGGCATTCCCGTTCATCCGCCATGCGCAGCAGTTCTTCCGCGGATTCATAGGGGAGGGGGAACGGCTCCCGGTCCGGTTCCTCCGGATGCAGAAGCTCCTGCTCGGAAGCGACGAAGCCGCCCCCCGTGGAATAAAACACGGCGTCTTCCACCGGTTCTCCCTCCTGGTTGACTGCGGTGAACAGCATCCCGTTCGGGTGCAGGCGCAGAGGCTGGTAGTGGGAAAGGTCCAGGTCGCGGGTGGGGGAGAAACGGACGGTTTTTTCCTCCGTGACAGGTAGCGTTTCCTGCTGGTGCAGGCGGGCGATTTTTCCGGGAATGCTGCGCGGCTCCACCGTGTGGGGCTCTTCCCCCAGCAGGCCCAGCATGATGGCCGTGTCCGTGCCGTGCCCGTGGCCGGTGGCCGCCAGGGAGCCGTAGCATTCACAGCGGATGCCCGTAATTTCCGGCAGCCGGGGGGAATGGCGTATCTGTTCCAGAAAACGGTGCGCCGCCCGCATGGGGCCTACGGTATGGGAGGAGGATGGGCCTATCCCGATGCTGAAAAGCTCAAAAATGCTGTAATGGTGCATGTCCGTTTTCCTGTAGCGGGGCGGGGCGGAATTTCCCGCGGAAACTCCGCCCCGTTCCGGAAGATGGGCTTACAGCCCCAGCAGGTAGCGTTCCGCTTCAATGGCGGCGCCGCAGCCCATGCCGGCGGAGGAAATGGCCTGGCGGTAGTGAGGGTCCGCCACGTCTCCGGCGGCGAACAGGCCCGGCGTCTTGGTCGCCATCAGGCCGGGTTCCCGGATGATGTAGCCGGCGTCGTCCCGGTCTACCAGATCCCCCAGGAAAGACGTGTTCGGCGTGTGGCCGATTGCCATGAAGACGCACTTGACCGGCAGTTCCGTTACATCCCCTTCCACCAGGTCCTTCAGCATGACGGCTTCCAGTTCTCCCTTGTCGTCCGTCTTGTAGCTCACGATGGTGGAATTCCACATGGGGAAAATCTTTTCATTGGACAGCGTGCGCTCCGCCATGATTTTGGAGGCGCGGAGCGTGTCGCGGCGGTGGATCAGGTACACTCTGGAGGCGAAGCGCGTCAGGAACATGGCTTCTTCACAGGCGCTGTCTCCGCCGCCCACCACGCACACGGGCACGTCCCGGTAAAAGGCTCCGTCACAGGTAGCGCAGGCGGTGAGGCCGTGGCCTACCAGCCCTTCCTCTCCCGGAATGCCCAGGTAGCGGGCGGAAGCTCCCGTAGCCACGATGATGCTGCGGGCTTCGTAATTCTGGCCGCTGGTCTTCACGGTGAACAGCCCGGTGGCTTCATCCCTGATGACGCTCTTGACGTCCTCATACGCAAACCGGGTGCCGAACTTTTCCGCCTGCTGCTGCATCAGGAACATCAGGTCCGGCCCCATCACGCCGTCCGGAAAGCCCGGGAAATTTTCCACCTCCGTGGTGGTGGTCAGCTGTCCGCCGATCTGGGAGCCCGTAATGAGAAGCGGAGAGAGATTGGCGCGGGCGGTGTAAATGGCCGCCGTGTAGCCTGCGCAGCCTGCGCCGATGATAATGACTTGTTCGCTCATAATATGTGTAAGTGATCGCCGCAAGGTTAAAGGAACGGCGCCCGTTTTGCGAGTAGATTTTGCGCTATGCGGCAGCAGAGCGGCGGTCTATGGTCCGGCGGTTCCGGGGCGGCTTCCGGCAGAAGAGGAAAAGAGCTGTTTGCACGTATCCCTGGCGACGGTTTGCAGTATTTTGGCCCTGTCTGCGGGAAGGCTGCACAGCCGCACTCCTTTCAGGGACAGTTTGGCCGGGAGGCCCAGCGGAGACTTTCCGAACAGGGTGCAGTACATCACGCAGGCCGCCAGGTAGCTTCCCGCCTCCGTTGGGTGCTGGCCGTCCGCCTGGTACAGGGCAATTCCGGGATGGCGTTTGAGGCAGTTTTCCCAGGCAATTCCCACAGGGGCCACGGCGGCTTTTTCCTTCCGGGCGAGATTCAAATACGTGGCGAGGAGGGCTTTTTGCTCCTGCGGGTCCGGAACGCCGGAGGCGTCCTTTCTTCCCCACGTCAGCATCAGGACGGGCGTTCCCTGGGCGGCGCGTACCTGGGAGCACCATTTGCCGCCGAATTCCATGGTCCGCTCCGGGGCCACGACGGGAGTGGCGCTCTGGTCCTGGAGAATGACGAAGTCCCAGGCCGTTCCTTCCAGCTTTTCACGGGCGCGCCCGTCATTCCAGTGGGACTGGAAGGAGGCTGCCGGAGCCGCGTGCATGTGCACGTCCGGCCGCAGTCCTTTGGTGTCAGCCATGGCCTTGACCATGGCGGGCATGCGGTTGAAAAACGTATAGCTGTTTCCCAGGAAAAGAATATGGCTCCCGGAACGTGCAGGGGCACAGCGCGGCCAGGGGCTTTCCCCTTGCGGTTTTTCCTGCGCCTGGAGGGTGCATGGAAAAGCTGCCCAGGTGAAAAACAGCAGCGGGAAAATTTTCATGGGCGGCATCATGGCTTTAGCTGAATTCTAATGTTTCCGGAATGAAACTTCAAATGGATTTCATGAAGCGCGCCACTTCTCTTTATGCATCAGGTAAAACGTGAATTGAATGGAGATGAAGGGGAAGCGTTCAATCCTTCCGTTTCGGCAAACCCTTGTACAGGTACCGGGCTTCAGGAATCCTGCCGACGGTTCTGTCAAGCAGGGCGGGGATATCCTTGTCGCCGTAGCCGGCCATGCGGAGGTATTTTTTGACTTCCACCGCTTTGGTCGGGAAGCACTGCATTAATTCGCGGACGAATATTCTTTCCCTTCTGGGTATGATGTTCTTAAGTTTATTGTTTCTTGCCTCGTTGGTCGCGAGCCTGTTGGCGAATTCGCCGGCTGCTTCCCGGTCGCCGGTGAGCTGGGGGGCATGGTCCAGAAGCATTTCCGAACAGATCCAGGTGGCCTCAAAGGCGTGATTGAAACTGCTCCGGAATTGCTGGAGAACCAGTGCTCTCGCTGTTAGAAAAAACCGCAGCGCTTCCTCCTTTTCCGGCAAGGTGGAATGCTTGTCCGTTAAGGCGGCTAGCGGCATGCTCCGGGACATGAAATCTTTAACTTTATAGTCCAGGTTAGTGTGGTTCATCAGCCACATGACGTTGCTGTGCCGGTTAACGTCGATGAATGGCGCGGTCGCAATCAGGCGGCACAGGAAGAGGCCGTCGGTCAATTCCTGTGGAGTGACATTTTTTTTTCTGTAAAGGCTGGCCTCCTTCAGCATTTTGTCGGCTTCCTGATAGAAGGGAATGATGCTGTCCTCGTCGAGCAGTCTTTTAAGTTGGAGCAGTTTCGTGTTCTGCTTGTTAAGATTCCTGGTGGCTGAGGGAATGGGCAGGCGGATATCGGAGAAAGCGGGAGAATGGAACAAAAGGAGGGCCGTCCAAGCCAGGAGAATAGGTACATAAACAGGGTTCATGGAATGATATGGAAAAGGATTATTTATGAGTTGGTATGAAGCGCTTTGCCTGTCGTACTGCGTGTCACGGTGCGGCGGAATTTGGAGACGGTTACTTTGACGTTTTGTAATCCTTTGGTTGGAGAATTCTCATCGGTTTCTTCTCCGTCATAAGTGAAATTAAAATCCTGGGGATAGGGTTTGCCATGAATCAGAAGGCAGTCCTTGTCATCGGAACGGACATGCCAGCCGCATGCCCATGAAAAGGGCTTGGGAAGATTGGAAGCCTGCAATTGGGCAATCGAATTCCGGGTTTAAACTTCCATCCGATATAGTCACTGGGAATTGCCTTGTTTTTGGCGTTGGGGCGGAACAAAACGGCGCCGGGATCATGTTCCGGTTTGAATCCTTCCGGATCATTCGCCCGTTCAATGAAGGCGATATTACTGAAACTCACTTTTAATGGATGCAGGGTTAAATCCAGGACGGTGGATGCTCCCGCATGGTCTTTTTCTCCATCTGCTGCACACTTGGGCATTCGTTTCCCCGTATGTACTGCCATGATTTCAGATGGAATAAAAATATGAAGAATCAGAGGTTTTCTCTCCGGCAGCTCTTCGTCGAGATTTGTTTTGACTCGGATTGTAAGAATCTTGTTTTCAGTAATATCCTTGTTGATGGTTAGAATTGCCTGATTATCTCCATCCTCCGATTTTTCAACAGTGGCCAGATTATCCGGTTCCATGGTCCATTCTATGGAATCCAAATCCACCTCTTTTAACCGCTTCCCGGTCAAGGTCAGTTCAACTTCTTCTCCAATACCCACATCAGTCCGTTTTTTGTCGTCCTCCTGGTTTCCTCCGTCAATCATGCATTGGGCGGACGCCACATCCGTCTTTGATTCAATATACAGGGAGCAGTCGTCCATGTCTGGAGTTTCTTCCGCATGAAGAACCGTATTGGCGCCTCCCGGAAATATCAGGAACAGCAGAAGAAATAAAAGGCGGAGAATCGGTGTAAACATGGAGGATGGATGAACTATTTCTGCACTCTTATCACTATATCTTCTTATTTTGTTTATTGTCAACGGTTTATATAATATGTTAGAAAAGTAGTGAATCGTCTGGAAGGTGAATGGGTTAAGTCTGGCCGCGTTGTTGCATGACTGGGGAAGTTTTTCCGGGAGCCTTGCCGAAGGAAGACGGGTGTGGTTGGATATGGGGCATGAAGCCTGAATCGCTGACCAAGCACCGTGCGACGGGAGTGGATGATCCTCTATTCCTGGATTCCCTGGATATTTACCGGACAAGTTTTCCGGTGCACGAACAGCGGCGCGTCCAGGATTTTCCGCTGGCGTTTCAAGACCCGGGCTTTTGTTATGAGGTATTTTTAAACGGGGAAGGCCGGGTGGTTGCCATGCTGGTGAGCTGGCAGCGTGAGGCATTCGTGTATCTGGAATATTTCGCCGTGGATGCCTCCCTGCGCGGACAGGGCGCCGGCCAAAGGATTCTGGAAGAATTGAGGGACGCTTTTCCCCACAAGGTTATTCTGGAGATTGATCCTCCGGAGGACGGGATTTCACGCCGCCGCCTGGGGTTTTACCAGCGGCACGGCTTTGTGCCCAATCCCCAGTTTGATTACATTCATCCCCCTTATACGGATGAAGGGAAGCCTTTCCCCCTCCTGCTGATGACGCATGAAACCTTGCTGGACGAGGAAACGTACCGGAGCTTTGTTGATTTCCACCACAATCACGTGGTGGCGAGGTAGGCGCATTTCCGGGAAAAGGGGCCGCCAGAAAAAGAGCTGTTGAATCCGGCGTCTTCTTCCTTTCCGTTTTAGCGTATTGGTTTTTATTTCCTGATCCTGTCACATCGTTTCCGTGCGTTCAAAATGCCGGGAGGATTGAGTATGATGGGGAATGATTTGCCAACGGATAACAAATCCGGTGTCAAGCGTGTATTTTTGATAAGTAAAGATTTATATTTCTCTTTTAATAGAGCGGCGGCCTTTCTTAAAACCGCTTCTTTAAGAAAAAGAACAGGCGGTTCCTTGTTCTATTTCAATTTATTTCATCATTTACTGCTTGTTTTTTTCAAATACCGGATTTGTTATCCGTTTCAGTGGACGCATGTTCAATCCCCATGGCCATTTAACTTTCAAGGGAACGGCAGTGGCGGCAGCCTTATGCCTCATTTCCGGCGTACAGGCTTCTTCCCTGTTGTACGGACTGGATTTCAACCAGCTTGGGAGCAATCAGAATTTCATCAATCTGGGAAGCGGTTCCACTGCCATTTCAAAAACGACCGGGTACATCAATTGGAGTAATAGTATTACACCCATGACGGACGGCGGTTATTCCCACTGTCCCAACGGAGGAACGTTCAACATCACCAGCACCAATGGCATTGACGGCCTGAATTTTGCCACCGGCTTCAGCGTGGGCATCCACATGTATTACAGTTCTTCCAGTGCTGACTGGAAGGATGCTTTTTCCATGACGATAGCGGGCACGACGATCAGGGTGGAGATGACGGCCGCCAATAAATGGGTGATTTACAACGGGGGGAATATCGGAATTCCGGACGGAACCGAGTTGTTTGCTGCTTCTGATGATACATGGAACTACCTTGGACTGACGTTCAAGGGAAATGAGATGCAGGTTTACCACGATGGCGAGCTTGTCAAAACGGTCACGACGAGTCTTTCCGGTGATTCCAAGGTTACCAGCATCAAGGGGAGCGGGGATCACAATCCTGGGGCCAACGGCCTTTTCGTCGATAACCTGGCTGTGTACGACGGCGTGTTGAACGGAAACGATTTTGCCTACCTGGATACGCACGGCATGCCCTTGTCCATCCCGGAACCGGCCACCGCTACGCTGGGGCTTCTCGGGCTGACGGCGCTCCTGGTGCGCCGCAAACGCGCCTGAGCTTGGTTTTTCTGAACATTAAAAGAGCCGTTCCTCATTTCCGTGGAACGGCTCTTTTAATTTATAAACGAAGTGGGCCCTGGTCCGCAGGGCGCGGAGAATCAGCTCCATGCCCGGTCAACGGCTTCCTGTTCTTCCGGTCCAAGGCGCCTGGAAAGCCGTTCCCTCATGCGCAGCCGGTATTCGGGAATGCTCCAGGAATGGAGCGGCTGAACGGCGGAGTTGGTGAATTGCCAGGAGGGGATGGGCACCACCACATCCAGGACTTCTCCGGCCCTGGACGGCATTCCGCCCAGTACCGCTGCAATGGCGGAGGAAAGCTCCGGACGTTCGTCCAGAACATCCAGCAGCCATCCGCAGCCCAGGTCCGTAGGAATGGCTTCCGTTCCGGCCAGCAGGTCCGCGAGGCGTTCGGAAGGAAGTTTTTTGGAGATGGAGGCCAGATAAGGGGCAAACCGCATGTCGCCCAGGCTCATCAGGGCATCCAGCGCCGGGGCCATGCTCGCCTGGCCGGGTAGCGGATTCGCACAGATGATGTCCGCCAGCCCGGCGATCCCGGGAAAGCGTTCCTCCGGTTTGGGGGAGGCCAGCGTGTAAATCAGGAAGGAGGCCTGCCGGCGGATGTCCGGGGCCTCATCCGTCATGGCGAAGGGCAGGAGGGCCCGCCATCCGTCCCCCTTGCGCTGGCGGATGAAGGTGGCCAGTTGCAGCGCGCATTTGCGCCGCGCGTCCGGTGCGCAGCAGGACTGGAAGATGTTGTAAATGGTGACGCCTTCTTCTTCCCTGCCCATTTCATTGCAGGTGACCAGCCCATAGGCGATCATGGCCAGGGGCCACTGGTCCGGACCGATTTCATCCCTGCGCGAGGGATCCATGACGAGGGCGGCAAGCCGCTTGATTTCCGACAGAGAACTGGTTTGATCCTGAAAAAGGCCCATGCCCGCATGATAGCCGGCGGCAGGAGCCTGCCAAGGAAAAAAGCCGCTGTTTCCTGCCACCCGCGTTCCGGGAGGGCGTTGCGCCTTCCGGCGGCTAGCGGGCGGAGATCCTCTCCATATTGTCCGCAACCAGGGCGGCCAGTTCTTCCTCTTTCATGGAGAGGGCTTGCGCGGCGTTCCGGTAAAGCTCCGGCAAGGCCTCCGGGTGTTCGTCCGATTCCAGCGCCAGCCGATGGAGCGGGATGGAGGAAAGGAGGCCCGGGCGATCCATTTCACGAGGCCCCACGGAGAGAAGCCAGTTGCCGGAAGGGAGCTGCGCGCCGGGGTTCAGGGCACCCGTCCAGCCGTGCAGCACGGCTTTCAGCCGGGGATATTCCTTCAGCATTCCTGCCAGCGTGCCCCACGCGCGGCAGCAGTGCAGGGCGGCGGGGCGGTTCAGGCGCGCGGCCAGCTCCAGGTGCTGTTTCAGCGCTTCCCGCTGTAGGGGCAGCCCCGGAATGCCGCGGCGGCACTTGTCCAGCCCCGTTTCCCCAATGCCCGCACGGGGGAATTTTTTCAGGAAGGATTCCAGCAGGCGCATTTCCTCCTTCCATGCAGCCGGGTTCAGGCGCCAGGGATGAATGCCGAAGAAAGGCGTGACGTTTTTATCCCGTTCCGCCAGAAGGGCCACCTGCTCCCAGTCCGCCGGGGAGGTGCCGCAGATGAAGCGCGGCGCCGTGCCGGGTGCGGCAGGAGCGGGGTGGGTGTGGGCGTCCGGAAGATTCGTCATTGTTTAATGGGACAGCGTGGGCGCGTCTGCGGGTTCAATAATATCAAAGCTCAGCTTCGCCAGGCGCACCGCGGCGGCGCCCGTTTCCATTTCATCATGGATGACGTTGGCGATGCCCGCATGATGCAGGGAAGCCACTTCCGAACGGAATTTGGCGCGGGCTATCACCGTGATGTTCGCGTTGGCTCCCTTGATCTGCATGTAGGTGGACAGGGCCGGGGCGGGGTCCGGGAACGTGAAGGCGATCAGCCGCGCGGTGCGGATTCCCGCCAGGTCCATGGTGATCTGGTGCTGGATGTCCCCCAGGAAGGCCAGATGGCCGTCATTGAGCAGGGTCTTGACGGTGTCCGCGTTCAGGTCGATGATGATGCAGGGGATGCCGTACTGGGACAGGCTTTCATGCAGCCTCCTGCCTACGGGGCCGTAGCCGCAGATGATGGCGTGGTTCTTGATTCCCTCCACGCGCGTGATCATGGTTTCCACGCTGAGGCGTTCCCTTTTTGTCTTCAGGCCCGGAATGCGCACCAGCAGGGGGGTGAGCTTCCGCGCCGCCTTCATCAGCAGGGGCGTCATGCCCATGGAGACGGCGGCAATGGCGTACACATTGGTGGTCACCAGCGCCGGAATGGGGGTGATTTCCTGCATGAAGGGGATGAGCACCAGGGAGAATTCCCCTACGTTGGTCAGCGCGGTGGAGGCCATGATGCCCATGCGGCCGGGGATTTTCAGGAAGCTTGCGGCCACGATGCAGGCCACGAATTTGATCGCGAGGACAAAGGCGGCGAAGGTCGCCACATGGCCGATGTGCTCCCACAGGTCGTCAATGTCAATCAGCAGCCCGGCGGAAACGAAGAAGATGGTCAGGAAAAGGTCCTTGAAGGGGAGCACTTCACTGAGGACGCGGTGGCTGTAGTAGGAGCTGCTGACGAAAAGCCCGGCGGTGAAGGCCCCCAGCGCAATGCTCAGGCCCAGCAGGCTGGCGAGCATGGCGATGCCGGAACAGATGGCGAAGACCATCAGGGTGAAGAGCTCCCGGCTCTTGGTCCGGGCCACGGCCAGCATGATGCGCGGGAGCAGGTAGTGGCCGATCAGCCATGCGGCCCCCAGGAAGACGAGCCCCCGCAGGACGGCCATGCCGATGTTGAGAGCGGTTTCCCAGGAGTCGGGCGTGGCGGCGAAGATCTGCGGCATGATCGCCACCAGCATGATGGCGGCAATGTCCTGGAACAGGGCGATGCCTACCGCCATTTTTGCCCCGGAGGTGCCGCTCAGGCCGAATTCCTGGAAGGATTTCAGCGCCACCGCCGTGGAGGAAAGGCCCATGATGGCCCCGACTGTCAGGGAATGGCTCATATCCATGCCCGTGGCGTAATGGAGCCCCAGGCCGAAGGCGGCGGTGCAGATGAACATCTGGATGCCGCCGCCGACCAGGGCCGTTTTCCGCAGGTGCTTGAGCTCGTCAATGGAAAATTCCAGGCCCAGCGTGAACATGAGCAGGATGATGCCCACCTCGGAAAGGGCCTGGATGCTGACGTCGGAATTGGGGATGTGGTCCAGGATGCCGCAGTTGGCCAGAATCACCCCGCAGATGAAGTAGCCCGCCAGCAGGGACTGCCGGAAATGGGCCAGAATGAGGGCAATCGCAATGATGCCCATGAAGACGACGGTGAGCAGGGTGAAGAAGGGAGGCGCGGCGTTGGGGCCTCCGGAAGCCAGCAGAGAGAGAACCATGGCGGTCGGGAAAAGGGGCTATGGAATGGTGATGAGGTTGATTTCCGGCGGGCAGTTGAAGCGTCCCGGCCCTATGTAGCCTATGCCGCGGGTGACGAAGACCTGCTTGTCTTCATAAGGATGGAAGCCGGAGTACATCGTTTCCCCCTCCGACGTCAGCAGGGGGGTGGAAAAGAAGGGCAGTTTGATCTGGCCGCCGTGCGTATGGCCGGAGAGCATCAGGTTCCAGTGATAGCCGCCCAGCAATTCCCTCCCCTTGGGGTTGTGGCTCAGGACGATGGTGGGCATCACGGATTCTTCCCCCAATTCCCGCGGACTCATGCACCGGTCCGGAAAGAAGTCCCCCTCGCGCAGGTCTCCCAGTCCCACCAGCTTGAACTCCGCGTTCCCCAGCCTGGGGATGGTGACGAAGGCTGCGGAATTCCTCAGCAGGGTGAAACCGCCTTCCTTCAGGATGCGCTCCACGTTGTCCACCAGGGCCATGTCATGGTTGCCCAGGCACGCGTAGGCCGGGGCGATGGAAGAGAGCCGTTTCATCTGCGTGATGTAGCCTCCTGCGTGGGTGGCCCGCAGAAAATCCGTGTACAGGTCTCCCAGGAACACGATCATGTCCGGCCTGGCCTGTTCCGCCATGGCCGCCGCTTTTTCCAGCAGGGGAAGATTGGTGTGGACGTCTGACAGCACCAGGATGCGCAGTCCGGAAAGTCCCGGAACGCAGCCCGCTGGAGCGGTGTTTTCACTGAATTCCAGATGGTTGGCCTCCCAGTTCATGTAGGAGGCCAGTAGGGACCCCAGCAGAATGACTGCCGCGGCTGCGTACAGGAGTTTGCGGAGCAGGGAGCGTTTTTTGGAGGGGGTGGAGTCCGTAGTCATGATTGGGCGGGATTGAGAATAGCCAGTTCCGGCATGGTGAACAAGCCGTTGCGGCGCACCAGGACGCCGTCCAGGTAAATATCGCCTCCGCCGGCTGCTGCCGTCTGGATGCATACCATGTCCCAGTGGATGCGGGACTGGTTGCCGTTGTCCGCCACGTGGTAGGCCTGTCCCGGCGTCAGGTGGAAGGAGCCGGAGATTTTCTCGTCAAACAGGATGTTGCGCATGGGGCGGGTGATGGCCGGATTGACGCCGAAGGCGAATTCCCCCAGCCGCCGCGCGCCGGGGTCCGTGTCCAGAATGGAGTTGAGCTCCGCGGTCTTGTCCCCCGCCTCCGCATGCACCACCAGGCCGTTTTCCAGCGTCAGGCTGATGTTGTCAAAGGGAATGCCCTGGAACAGGCTCGGGGTGTTGAAGGAAATGCGGCCGTTGGCGCTGTCAATGACGGGTGCGGTGAACACCTCCCCGTCCGGCAGGTTGCATTCCCCCGCGCACGGGATGGCGGGCAACCCCTTGATGGAAAAGGAAATGTCCGTTCCCGGTCCGGTGATGCGCACGTGTTCCGCCGCCTCCATCATGGCGGCCAGCTTCTGCATGGCGGGGCGCAGGGCGCCGTAATCCATCAGGCAGGTGCGGAAATAGAAATCCTCAAACTCTTCCGTGCTCATGGCGGCCTGCTGGGCCATTCCCTCTGACGGCCAGCGCAGCCCGCACCAGCGCGTGTGGCGGATGCGCCTCTGGGAGACGGGGTTCAGGGCCTTCATGGCAACGGCCATATTCTTCTGGGGAACGGCGGACAGCTCAAAGGCGTTCCCGCCGCCGCGTATTTCTATATAGGCGTCCATCTCCTCCATTTCCGCCAGGCGGTGGCGGCCGATGATGCCGTATTGCTCCTCCGTGGCTCCGGAGAGCATTTCCCGGTTCAGCCGGGACTGGTTCAGGCGCAGGAAGGGCATTGCGCCTGCGGCGCGTACCTCCCGGATAAGGGCTATTCCCATTTCCTCCGGAATATCCGTTAATTCCAGCAGAACCCGGTCTCCGGGACGCAGGGTGGTGGAATACCCTGCAAGCTGGGCCGCCAGGGCCTGAAAACGGGTGTCTCTCATGCCTTTATTAGGCGAATACCGGGGCCTTTTTGTCAAGCCGGAGACTTGCCACGGGCAAAAAACTGTGGTTTCATCCCCCGGATGTCCAAGTTGCCCAAATTAGGAATACTCGGTTCCGGTTCTGGTTCCAACTGCCAGTCCATTTATGACGCCATCCGGTCCGGCTCCCTCCGGGCGGAAATTGCCGTGGTGATGTCTGACAATCCGGACGCCTACATTCTGGAACGCGCCCGTTCCTGGGGCATCCCGGCGGAGGTGATCGACTGCGGGGGATTTAAAACCAAATTCCCGGAGGCGTCCCAGGCCGCCGTCGCCGCGCGCCTGAAGGAATACGGCGTGGACTGCGTTTGCCTGGCCGGATTCATGCGCCTGGTGAAGCATCCGCTGCTGAAGGAATTCCCTTCCCGCATTCTGAACATTCATCCTTCCCTCCTTCCTTCCTTCCCCGGCCTTCATGCCTGGGAGCAGGCCGTGAAGGCCGGTGCGGCGGAAAGCGGCTGCACCGTTCACTACGTGGATGACGGCATGGACACGGGCCCCATCCTGGGGCAGGCGCGCGTGCCCGTGCTGCCGGGGGATACGCCGGAAAGCCTGCACGCCCGCATTCAGGAGCAGGAGCATGCCCTTTATCCCGCCATGATCGCCCGCGTTCTGGAAACGCTTGCATAACCCGCTGCGTCTTTTGACCGGAGGACGTTCCGCCGCTCCTGGAGGAACGGATGACAGGATGACTGATTCTCTTGTCTTGTTCTGTGAACGGAATCCGTTAAAAAGGAGTCCTCTTTTCAAACAAAGGATAAAAAACAACCATGAAGATGAACCCTTCCATCGCCCTGTTTGCCGTTTCCGCCCTTCTGGCGGGTGTGGCGGGCGCGCAAGAAAAGGCTGCCGAAGCTCCGGCGGCCGACCAACCCAAACAAGAGAAAGAAATTACTGTGTCTCCCGAACAGATGAAAAAGGACCTGGGCTATTTTCTGGGTTTCCAGAGCGGACAGCAGCTCGGCTCCATTCCCACCCTTACCTTTGACGACCTGGACCAGGAATCCTTCCTTCAGGGCATCAAGGACGGCATGGTCCGCAAGCCCGCCAAGGACCAGGAACAGCTGAAACCCGCCCTGGACGCGTTCCAGAAGCAGATTGACGAACGCATCTCCGCCAAGGCCAAGTCCAATCTGGAAGCCAGCAAGAAGTTCATGGAGGAAAACGGCAAGAAGGAAGGCGTGACCACCACGAAATCCGGCCTCCAGTACAAGGTGGTGAACAAGGGCGGCGAAGAAAAATTTGACGAGAAGAAGTTCAAGAACCCCATGTTCAAGGTGAAGTACAAGGGCACGCTGCTGGACGGCACCGTGTTTGACGACACCAAGGGCAAATCCGTGGAACTTCCCCTCCAGGTCATCCCCGGCTTTGCCGAGGCGCTGACCACCATGCCCGTCGGCTCCAAGTGGATCGTGTACATCCCTTCCGAGCTGGCCTACGGTGAAAACACCCCCGGCGCTCCGATCGAGCCCAATTCCCCGCTCATCTTTGATCTGGAACTGGACGGCATTTCGGAAGCCCCGGCTCCCCAGGGCGGTCCCATGAGCATTTCCCCGGAACAGCTCCAGGAGATGCTCAAGCAGAGCGGCGCCCAGCAGCAATAAGGTAAGATTTCCAAGCCAGGGCCGTTCCCGTGAGGGGACGGCCTTTTTGTTTTTGCAGGTACCGCCTTCATCAGGAGGGTGAACGGTCAATCTGGGAATTTATAATCCGTTGGCAAGCCTATTTTCGTTAATGACTCTTCTTAAGCAAATCATGAAGGGGAATAAAACAGGCTTCCTTAAACTATCTCTCCATCCATTTCAAAAATCATTAATGCAATACTTTTAATACAAGCAAGATATGGAAGTTTAAAGAAGAAGAAGGATTATAAATCCGGGTATTACTGGTCATAATATCATTGATACAATATGAGACTTCATCTCCCCCCTTCTTTGCGTTCCGCCCTTCTTGCATCCCTGGTTTCCTTCTCCGGTTTTTACTCTTACTCCCATGCCGCCACATCGGCGGATTTCTGGCAAGCTCCCGCGTTTGGCGGTCCTGATTTTACGTGGACGGGGGCAGGGGAAGGCGATGCCGTAGATACGGCGGGCAACTGGGAAGGGGACGCCGCCCCCTCCCGCCAGGAGAATAAGGGCCCGCATTTGATTTTTAATGATGTAGACGTTACGGTTACGGGCACTCCTCCCAACACTTCGGATGGCGGCGGCATCTCCGTGACGGGGAACAGCAATGTGTCCGTTAGCCTGGGACAATGGGGCGGCAGTGTTTACGTAGGCGCCGGATCCACTCTTTCCACCACCTTCAGCAACCAGATCAAGAGCATGGAGGCAGAGGGGCACGCTAATATTTATGTGGACGGCACGCTGAACCTGACCACTCCGGGAGGCAATCTCAATTTTGACAACGGTACCGGTTCCGGCAGCCACTACTGGCACATCGGGCTTGACGGGATGATCAACCTGTCAAATACCACTACAGTGACCAAGAATGACCGGACGTGGAATGTAGAGGTAGTGGTTGCGGGCGCCATGGAAGCGCTGACGGTTACCAACCGCGAGCTGGTGGACGATGCCCTGCTGACCCGCTATTTCATGTCCACCGGGGCTGATCTGGGAGCTTCCCTGGATTCCCTTCTTATTTGGAAGCAAACCGGGGAGGACACCTATGAGGCATTGACGAGAGTCGATTCCGCCGACCAGCTGGGAGCCGGCAATTTCGTGCTTGTCTCCAACGGTTCCGGCATGTCCGTGCAGTATCAGGGAACAGGCTACAATATGGAAACGCTTGTCTGGAATTCCACTACCGGCACCTGGAGCAACACTGGAACGGGCTGGTACAAGAGTGGAGATGGAGGCAAGACGGATACTTCCTTCCTGAACAATGACTCCGTTATTTTCACGGCTGCGGAAGGGGTTAAAACCATTGCGTTGACCGGCAACATTATCGCCGGTACCGTAACGTTCCAGGACGGGACGAACTACACCTTGAACATGGGAGCCGGGGATTCCCTTCAGGCGGAAGCCCTTTCCCTCGGCAGCCAGGCGACGCTTACGCTTGGGGACGCCGCCATTACGGGGGGAACCTTCACGCTCGGCAATAATGCGGGCCTCCTCGTTTCCGAAGGGAAGACCGCAGCGATCGCTTCTTCCATCACCTTCGGCACGGGCAATACCTTCACGCTGGGGAACAACGCTTCCCTGACGCTGGGAGACGCCACGCATCTCATGGAGTCCTTCTCCTCCACCGTCATGGGCGGGACGAACTCCTCCCTTTCCGTCTGGCTCGGCAATACGGACGGGAGCGTCACCCTTTCTCCTGGATCCACGCTGAAGGACATCACCGTATATGGCAATTACGCCGCCAATACGGCCAGCCAGCCTGCGGCGGACACGCTCAACGGAGCAACCCTGCATATCGGCAACGGCGCCAATTTCATCATTCGCCCCGGAGCGGGAACGATTCGTCCTTCGGACCGCATCGTCGTTGAAGGCGGCATGTACGTCCTGATGAACCACAATGCCGCGGATACGGTCACGATCGCCTCCGACATCGTAGGAGGAGCGGGCGTCACCCAGGATAGTTCAATCACCTTCCGCCGCAGTGAAAACCTCAACCTGAATATCTCCGGCAACGTTGACTATGCAGGAACCATGCAGCTGGACCAGGCTTCCGGCGGTTACGGTCCCCGTGTAACCTTCCTGAACAATACGGTTAACCTGGGCGGCTTGGCCGTCAATTACTGCATCGGGGGCTTCACCCTCACCAATTCGCAGGCCACCATCGGAACCCTCAGCATGTCGAGCAACTGGGCGAGCAGTTCCATTCAGGTCAACTCCGGTTCCGTCGTCAACGCTACGAACGTGCGGCTCCTCAAGAACGGGACCCTTTCCATCAACACCGGCGCCGAGTTGAATGTCACGGGCACCAACAGCGACCACGGAACCGGCCGCAGCTTTATCGTGGACAACGGCAGCACCCTTACTCTTAACGGGGGGCTTCTTACCGGCTCCGCTGCGCTGAACCTTGGGTACAGCGGAACGGGGACCTTCCTTGCTTCCAGCGGCACGGCCAACCTGGGCGGCCTGGACTTCTGGGCCAATGGCAATGGAGTATTCCGCGGGAGATTCCAGTTGGGAAGCGCAACGGCCGGAACGGCCCGCGTCAACTTTGGCGGCAACATCGTTAACTTTGCCAGCGGCAGTGAAATTACGCTCGGCATGGGAACGCTGGGAGCCACGGCCAACTGGTCCGTGACCTACAATAACGAGTTCACTCCCTCCTATATCACGCTGGCGGCTTCCAACGGAAGTTATGTGGATACCCTGGACGCCGGGGACAAGACAACCGGAAGAACCATTACCTTTAATACCGGCCTGACCGGCAGCGGCAAGCTCACGAAGATCGGCGCCGGCACCCTGGTGCTCAATGGAGCTGCCAAGGTTCCGGTTCCCGCGGAAGGTGAAACCGCCGCCGTTCCCGGTTTCACCGGCACGGTGGAATTGAGGGAAGGCGCGCTGACCGTGAAGGACTCCAGCGTCATCGGGCAGGGGGCCCTTCTTATCAACGGCGGCCTGACCGTAGCCGTGACTTCCGCAGACGGTTATTCCCTGGATGCCGGCTCTACGCTGGGAACCATCAATCTTGACGGGGGCACCGCTACTTTGGCGGCTGCTCTGACCCTGAACGGAGGCTCCCTGAGCTTTGGATCCCTGAGTACGGATACCGCGGCATTAACCGTCAATTCAGTGGCGGGCACCGGCGCTACGGCTCTCCAGATAGGCCTTTCCTCCGTCACCGCCAATACGGAATATGCCCTCCTGCACGGAACGGGCATGACGGATACGTCCATGTTCACGCTCGGCGGCTCCGCGGCTGAACTTTACAAGGCTACATTCACCGTCAGCGATGATACGCTGTACGTCTCCCTGTCCGACAAGGACGGCCTGCTGAGATGGAAGAGCGGCAACTGGAACACGGACACCTCCAATACCGCCTGGGACCTTGACGGCACTCCCACGGCTTACGCCGATGGACAGACCGTGTACTTCTCCGATGGTGCGGACGTGAACAAGACTGTAACGATCGTCGGGAATGTTGCTCCGGGTAAAATTAATGTTTCCGGCACGGATTTCATTTTTGCTGGTGACGGCTCCATTACCGGGGATACGACGCTGAATCTGCTGGACGGAGCTTCCCTGACCATCAACAATGCCAACTCCTATAGCGGAAACACCGTATTGTATAACGGCAGCAAGCTCGTCGTCGGCAATGCCGGCGCGCTGGGCACAAGCACGGTTCTCCTCCAGGGCAATTCCATTCTGGAGCTGACCACGGGCACGTGGAACGGCTTGGGCACGCGCCTGAATGCCAATTCCACGGGTACGCTGAAGCTGAGCGGGAATGCCTCCGGCACGACGACGGCCGCGCTGACTGGCGTCAAATATGATGTGGGCGCGGGAACTACCCTGACGCTTTCCGCCGGAACTTACGGAAACACGATCACCGGCGCCGGTTCTCTGATATCTGCTGCCGGCACAACGGTTTTACAGGGTGATGTCAATATAACGGGAAGCTATACTTTGATGGCGGGTGCGAATGCGGCTGCTTCCTGGACGCTGGATTCCGGCGCTTCCCTGACGGCTGGAAGTTTCATCGGCCGTAATGAATACAACGGGACGACGACGCTCACTGTCAAGAAGGATGCTTTCATGAACATTACCGGCGCCCTGCGGATTTCCCGTGACGGGAAGGGGGTCATGAACATTGAACAAGGCGGCATGGTCCTGGCTCAGACGCTGGATCTGGGGCAGAATTGGGCCGGAGCCGCCGCCAAGGGCGCCACCATTAATCTGAATGGCGGTTCCCTGCTTCTCGGAGCGGGAGGCATGACTGCGTCCGGCAATACCAATACGATTGTCCTGAACATGAATTCCGGGACCCTGGGAACGACGGCGGCGGAAGGCTGGTCCTCCGCCTATAACATGAATCTTGCCGGCAACGTGACGGTTGATACCCGCCAATACGATGCGGGAACCAAATCATACAATGACCAGTCTTCCACCAACATCACCCTCGGGGGCGTCCTTTCCGGCGCCGGCGGTTTGACGAAAGTCGGTTCCGGCACGCTGACCCTCTCCGGACAGAATACCTACACGGGCTTGACGAACGTCCAGGCCGGCACGCTGGCATTCACGAATGCGAACGCCATGACCCTGGGCAGCATCTCCATGGGCGCGGGCGCCAAAATGACCACGGCCTCCGCCCTGACGCTGAACAGCGGCGCTACGCTGACCTTTGACATGACTGGAGTCGTGGCAAACGGCCCGATCATCAATATCCAGGCAGGGGCCCTGGCTCTGACGGATGCCAACTGCACGCTGACCATCAACAACTATGGTGAACTGGAAGCATCCGACTACGTCCTGGCCCAGTGGGCTGCGGCGGGCAGCCTGACCACGGATTCCTTCACCTGGACGCCGGACATCACCCGGGAAGGCTTTGAATACTCCGTCGTGGTGGAAAACAACCAGCTCGTGCTGAAAGTCGTGGACGTCAGCGGAGACAACGGTTTTGTCTGGGACGGCGGAACGGACCGCAAGTGGATCAACACCAGCATTGACGGCTGGACCACCAAGCTGACGGGCGTGGACACGCTGAACGACCAGGAAATCTATTTCTCTGCTGCGGAAGCGGGTGAAGTGAAGGTCTCCGGTACCGTGACTCCCAAGAGCGTCGTCTTCAACAGCGGCACTTACACGCTGGTCAGTGATCCGGACAACGCGGGTTATATTGCGGACTCCGTTGCCCCCACTACGCTCACCGTGAACGGCACGGCCAACGTCACCCTGAACCTGGCGAATACCTACACCGGTGGCACAGTGCTCAACGGAGGCACTCTTACCATCGGAGCGGACGACGCGCTGGGTACGGCGGGTGACATTACCTTTAACGGCGGTACGCTGGCTTATGCGGACTCCGCCGCCGGTAGGGACGTGACGGGATATGACGTTTCCAGCCGCGTCAAGGTTGGAGACGGAGGCTCCCTGAACGTTTCCGTAATCGGGGCAGGGGACACTGTCTCCTGGGCCGGACTGACGGCTGACGTCATGGGCGTGGGCACCACGCTGACCAAGACGGGGGACGGCACGCTGGCGCTGGGATACTCCGGGAATACCCTGGCCCACCTCACCGTGGAAGAGGGAACGCTTGCCTTCACGGGCGGAGCGACCATCGGCGTGAACCCCAATAACGCCACCATCGTCCGCGTAAGTGAAGGCGCCTCTCTGGCCCTCTCCGGCGGAACCGTCAACCTGCACGCCCAGCTTAACGGCGCGGGCACCATCACCATTGGGACGGCGGATGCCGCGGGACAGGTCAACATCTCCAATACGGGCAATACCAATTTCACCGGCCGTCTGGAACTGCTCGGAAACGGGGAAAATATGAGTACCAATGCCAACTGGGCGGCTTTCGGCGCGGGGAATACGCTGGGAGGCGGCACCATTTTCATCGACGGCAAGGGCTTCCATTTCTCCGCGGGCACGACGGCGGCCAACTTTGAAATCGGCGCAACCCACGGCACGGTGCAGAACGGTTCTTCCGGCGCCACGTACACCTTCTCCGGTAATCTTTCCGGTTCAGGCGCATGGGGCATGTCCACGAACGTGCGGATGACCAATATCCTCACGGGCTCCCTCAAGGACTTCACGGGAACCCTGTCCACCGATGAAACCTCCGCCAACAACAGCCGCCAGGTCTGGAACTTCGGCAACGGCGGCGCGAGCGTCACGGGTGCGGGGAATGCCATCTTTGGAGACGGCGCCATCCTGGCGGGCAACACGGGCTCCACGGACGCCTCCCTGGCCGCGCAGTACAACGTCAATTACAACAATGCGGAACTGGTGCTGAATGCGCTGGTGCAGGGCAACTCCAACCTGACGCATGCGGGCACGGGCACCCTCATCCTGGATCAGGCCAATACCGCTACGGGAGCCCTCGGCATCACGAATGCCGACGCCATGGTCCAGCTTGGCACGGCGGACAAGGCCGGCCAGTGGGCCGGCACCGTGCTGAACGGAGCGGGAACGCTGAAAATCGTTAACGGATCACTGACCTCCGCCATGACGCGGGGAGAAGGCGCCACCGCGGGCATCGTGGTGGACTCCGCCGCCGCCATCAACCTGGGGGGCACCAATGGCGACATGCTGAAAGGCATCACCCTGGCTGCCGGAGGCAAGCTCACCAACGTCTCCGGAGACATTACGGTGGGTGCGGGAGCTACGGAAACGCTGAACCTTACCCTGGGCGCGGACAACGTCAACCAGGGAGCGGCCGGTACGGCCATCATTGACCAGGGAGACGGCAAGCTCGTCATCAATGATTCCGCCACGGTCAATCTGGATATTGACGCCATTGTGAACACCCTCGTCGCCCATAAGGACGCCGGGGTGGAAAGCTGGCTGACGCTGACGACCGGAACGCTGGAATGCGCCAATCTGGGCGACATCCAGTTCAGCAAAATCCTTTCCAACTACGGCATCCGCGTGACGGGCACCGACGGCGGCAGCCTGGTCCTCAGCGGACAGGTCAACGGCCTTTACATGGTGGACGGCACCGCCTCCTCTGATCCCGATACGGTCACGAACTACGGAACGCTGGGCATGTACGCCGGCGTGGTGATCGCCCAGGGCAAGACGCTTACCGTCCAGTTGGCGGGAGCCCCCGGCGATACCGACGGCGACGGCGCGGTCATCAACAACCTGCTGGGCGCAACGGGAAGCACGCTGAAGGTGGAAAACACCAATGCGGACGGAGGCAACGCCGTTGTCATCCTCAACAACGAACGCCTGGAAACGGGATTGCCCGCACCGGATGATTATGCCGGGGCGGACTCCATCATGGGCGGCAGCATCGTTGGGGAAAACGGGGTCACCTTCATCAAGCAGAACACGGGCAAGCTCACGGTCAACGGCTCCTTTGTGACGGACACCCTCCGCATGGAAGGCGGCACGCTCACCCTGAACGGTGATGGCAGCAACTTCAACCATGTGGTGCTGGCAGGCACGGCGGAAGGCGTGGTTCTGGATGTCAACCGTAATACCGTCATGGGAGACCTGACGGACAGCGGCGAAGGCGCGGACCTGAACATCGGCAGCGGAGCCACCCTCACCATTAACGATGCCAGCAGCCTTTCCGCCAGCACCATCCAGGGCAGCGGCACGCTTGCCCTTCATGATACGCTTGCCCTTTCCGGAACGGCTTCCCTCCAGGGCGGCGTACTGCTGGACCTGGTAAAGAACGGCGATTCCACGGGAACGCTTGACCTTGGCTCAACCACCGGCAACACCGTTGCCGGAATCAGCGGCCAGGGAACCTTGAAGAGCAATGGCGGCGCTCTGGCCGTCAATACCGGCAATTCGGGCAGCGGTTCCGTCTTCAGCGGCACGCTGGAAGGCCGCGGGCAGCTCAACATCTCCGGCAATGCGGGGCAGACGCTTGAAAACGTCATCACCGCCGCCGGCAGCAACTGGGTCATCAACAACACGGGACGCCTCAATATCAAGATGGGCGGCACGGTAGAAGACCCGAGAGCCAATACGGCTCTTACCCTCAGCAGCCTGACGCTGGGCGACGGGTCCAGCACGAACCTCACCTTCAACACGGACTACGCCGGACCCATCATCAGCGTGACCGGGAATATCAGCATCAGCCAGGGAGCGGAAATAACCCTCAGCTCCACCGGCAGGAATGAATTGACGCTGGGCGCGGACGGCAGCTACACGCTCATGCATGCTGATGGAACCATCGACCTGGGTGGAAGCGACAGGCTGGCTATCCTGCTGGATCCCTCCTCCTCCGCTTTCAAGAAGTTTGAAAACAATGCGTACCTGGTGATGGAAAACGGCAACCTCGTTCTGGTGGCTACGGCTTCCAAGGACAACAAGTACGCCCGTATTGCGGATACCGTCAACTCCAGGGCCGGTGCGGAACTTCTCTGGAACCTGCCCGGGGACCTGGCCGCGGACTCCATCCTCAAGAAGGTGGATGACGCCGTGGGCGCCCTGACGTCTTCCAACCCCTCGGAAGCGAAGCGGGTGATGGCAGCCGTAGCGGGCAGCACGGTCAACGCGCTGGGCACGGCCCAGAAGGACGCCCTGCGCGACCAGATGGGCTGGATCAGGAACCGCACCACCCTCATGGGCGTCAACCCCGCCTACATCAACGAAGACCTCCCCTACTTCCACATGTGGATGGAAGGAACGGGGTCCTACAGCAAGCTGGACACCAAGGGGGATGAAAGCGGCTACCAGCTCACCACCTGGGGCGGCACCGTGGGCATGGACGTGGACCTCAGCGACCACTTCACCATGGGAGCTGCCTTCACGGCCAACTACGGCGACCTGACGGCCAGTGCCGCGGACACGGCGGACGGTCACCTGGACAGCTACTACGCCAACCTCTTCGGGCGCTACCAGAGCAAGAGATGGGCCCACACGCTCATCCTGACAGGTGGGTGGAACGACGCGAAGCTCAACCGCACGGTCAACTACGGGGAAGGCAGCTACAGGACGCAGGGCAACACCAGCGGGTGGGGCTTTGGAGCGATGTATGAACTGACCTACGACGTGTACCTCAACGAAGACAGGAGCAGCATCCTGCAGCCCCTGGCCAACGCCTCGGTAGTGACGACGCGCATGGACGGCTACACGGAAACGGGAGCGGGGAACGCGGGCCTGAATGTAGGCAAGCAGGAATGGACGACGGGAACGGTTGCGCTGGGCGGCCGGTGGATGGGGCTCATTGGCAGCAACATCTTCGGGCGAGAAGCGCTGGCTGAGTTCCGGGTGAACGCGGCCCAGGACATGGGCGACCGCCGCGGAGAAACCAATGTGGCGCTGCTGGGCAACCCCGGCTTCATGCAGAGCGTGCGTGGGACCAAGGTGGGAACGACGGCTCTGCAAATAGGAGCGGGGCTGAGCGTGCCGGTAGGAACGCAGGGAACGGTCTTCATCAACGGGAACGCGGACTTCCGTGACGGAGCCAACTCCGTGAACGGAAGCGTGGGCTACCGCTATGACTTCTAAGAGAGTTGAGAGTTAAGAGAGGAGAGTGGAGATCATCCGCTCTCCGCACCGCCAGAGCCGTTCCGGCATTGTCCGGAACGGCCCTGCTGTGTAAGGAAACGGCGTCCTCCGGAGTAATAGACCGTGTGGATGGGAAGGACAGAGGAGGAGAAAGAAAATGGTGTCCATCCTGTCCATGAAGTCCATTCTGTCCACAACTCTCCCCGCGCCGCTCTCCGCCCTCCGCACGGAACGTCCCTTCCAATTCTATAAAACCGCGCAGAATGCTCCTGCACCCCCTTGTCCGCTATCTGATGTCAGAAAAAACCGGGCGGCGAGAAATAGGCCTGTTTTTATGCGATTACAGCGGGTTTTTGCGGAGGTAGCCCCCACACGCGCACGCGCGCTTTCTAACATTAGTCTTGCAAAAAATTAAGATAAGCGTAGTATATTTCAGTTATGTCCGAAGATACCAACGAGGTTGTTGAAACCACCGTTTCCACGACGGCGCAGCATGAATACGGTGCCGCGCAGATTGACAAACTGGAGGGCCTGGAGGCCGTGCGGAAGCGCCCCGGCATGTACATCGGGGACCCTGACGAGAGAGGCTTGCACCACTGCGTATTTGAAGTGCTGGACAACTCCATTGACGAGCATCTGGCCGGCTATTGCAGCAAGATTGACATTGTGATCCATGTGGACGGCTCCATTTCCGTGGTGGACAACGGGCGCGGCATTCCGGTGGATATCCACCCGAAGTTCGGCATCCCCGCCGTGGAACTGGTGCTGACCAATCTGCACGCGGGCGGCAAGTTCGGCCAGGGCGCCTACAAGTACTCCGGCGGTTTGCACGGGGTGGGCGCCAAGTGCGTGAATGCCCTGTCCGACTGGTTCAGGGCGGAAGTGCGCCGCGACGGCAAGCGCTACCAGATCAAGTTTGAACGCGGCAAGACGATCGAACCCCTCCGCGCGGTGGGCGCCTGCGCCTGTGAAATCACGGGCACCACGATCACTTTTTTCCCGGACTCCACCATTTTCACGGATACCACGGAGTTCAAATTTGACCGCCTGACGACGCGCCTGCGCGAACTGGCTTTCCTGAACCCCGGCCTGGTCATCGAGCTGATTGACGAGCGGGAGGCCCCGGTGCGCCGGGAAACCTTCTTCTATAAGGAAGGCATTGTGGAATTCGTGCGCCAGCTGGGCCGGAACAAGGAATTGATCAATGAGGAACCCATCTCCATTTCCGGCGTCCGGAAGGTGGAAGTGGAGTACGACGGCAAGAAGATGGAGGATGACGTCCTGGTGGACGTGGTGTTCCAGTACAACAATACGTATGAAACGAACATCCTCTGCTTTGCCAACTCCATTTACAACGGGGACGGCGGAACGCACCTTTCCGGTTTCCGCGGCGCCCTGACGCGCGTGATCAACGGCTACGCGAAGGCGAACGGCCTGCTGAAGGAGAAGGACCCCTCCCTGAGCGGGGAGGACGTGCGCGAAGGCCTGGTGGCGGTCATCTCCGTCAAGATGCCCAACCCGCGCTTCTCCTCCCAGACGAAGGACAAGCTGGTGAACACGGAGATTGAAGGCGTGGTGGGTAACGTCGTGTACGAGGAAATCAAGACGTACTTTGAAGAAAACCCGGCGATGGCCAAGAAGATCATCGAAAAGAGCATCACGGCCGCCCGGGCCCGTGAAGCCGCCCGCAAGGCACGCGAAACGGTCCGCAAGAGCGCCCTCTCCATCGGCGGCCTTCCCGGCAAGCTGGCGGACTGCTCCGACCGGGACCCCGCCAATTGCGAACTGTTCATTGTGGAAGGTGACTCCGCCGGCGGCTCCGCCAAGATGGGGCGCGACCGCCGCACGCAGGCCATCCTGCCCCTGCGCGGGAAGGTGCTGAACGTGGAAAAGGCCCGCCTGGACAAAGCGCTGGGGAGCAAGGAAATTCAGAACATGATCACGGCCATCGGCGCCGGGATCGGGGAAGGGGACGATGAGGCCTCCTTCAAGCTGGACCGCGTGCGCTACCACAAGATCATCATCATGACTGACGCCGACGTGGACGGCGCCCATATCCGCACCCTGCTTCTCACCTTCTTCTGCCGCCACATGCCGCAGCTTGTCCGCGCCGGGTACCTGTACATCGCGCAGGCGCCTCTGTACCGCATCATCCGCAGGAAAAAGGAGGAATACGTGCAGGATGACGTCGCCCTGAACCGCAAATTGATTGAACTGGCCGTCAATGACGTGACCCTCCGTTTCGCGGACGGTTCCCGTTCCTTCTCATCTGACGAGTTTTCCGCCATTCTGGAAACGCTGGTCAACCTCCAGCGCTACACGGAATCCATGCAGGCGCAGGGCGGCTCCCTGGAAGACCTGCTCAGCCACCGGGAGGCAAACGGGGAATTCCCGGAATTCCTGGTGAAGGTGCGCAGCGGCAATGAAGAGGAAGTCCTCTTCTTCCATGACATGGAAGCTCTCACTGCCTTTTCCGAGGAAAACAGGGACCTCTTCATCTTCGGCATGCCCACGGAAGAGGAACTGCTGGAAAATCCGCTCCCGGACCGGGAGGGCCCCAGCCGCCGTTCCATCACCCATGAACTGCATGAGGCCAAGGCCATCACGCGGGCCCTCGTACGGCTTGCGGAGCTGGGCATTCCGGGGAACATGATCGTATCCATGGATACGCCCCTGTTTGAACTGGTGGAAGGTGAGGGAGAAAAGGAAAAGGTAACGCCCCTGTTCTCCGTGATGGACATTCTGGAATCCGTCATCTCCATCGGCAAGCGCGGCGTGGAAATCACGCGATTCAAGGGCTTGGGTGAAATGGACGCCAAGGACCTGTTCAAGACGACGATGGACCCGGAACGGCGGGAGTTGCTCCGCGTCATCCTGAATGACGACAACGCCGTCAGGGCTGATGAAATGTTCACCATCCTGATGGGGGACGTGGTGGAGCCCCGCAAGAACTACATCGTGGACCACGCGCTCAACGTCCGCAACCTTGACGTTTAATTCCTACACTTTCTCCCAGAACCATGGAAAACAATAGAATCAAACCGGTGGACGTAGCCAGCGAGCTCTCCACTTCTTTCCTGGACTACTCCATGTCCGTCATCATCTCCCGCGCCCTGCCGGACGTGAGAGACGGCCTCAAGCCCTCCCAGAGGCGTATCCTGTACGCCATGAAGGAACTGAACCTGTCCCCCGGCGGGAAGACCCGCAAATGCTCCAAAATCGTGGGTGACACCATGGGTAACTACCACCCGCACGGGGACGCCGCCATTTACGGCACCCTGGTGAACATGGCCCAGGACTGGTCCATGCGGGACATCCTCGTCATCGGGCAGGGCAACTTCGGCACGCCGGACGGGGACCCCCCCCGCTGCCGCCCGATACACGGAAGCCAAGCTCTCCGGCATGGGCGTGGCCCTGATGGCGGACCTGGACAAGGACACCGTGGACTTTGTTCCCACGTACGACAACGAGCACACGGAACCCACCGTGTTTCCCTCCGCCTTCCCGAACCTGTTGGTCAACGGCGGCACGGGCATTGCCGTGGGGATGGCAACCAACATGCCCCCGCACAACCTGGGGGAAGTGGTGGACGGCATCTGCGCCGTGATTGACAACCCGCTCATGACGGTGGATGAACTGCGCCAGTACATCAAGGGACCGGACTTCCCCACCGGGGGCGACGTGCTGGGCTTTTCCGGCATTGACAACTACTTCCGCACCGGGCGCGGCTCCGTGCGCATCCGCGGGAAGATAGACATGGAAATGACGGACTCCGGCAAGGACCTCCTCATCATCCGTGAAGTGCCGTACGGCGTGAACCGCGCCGCCCTCCAGGAACGCATCGCGGAACTGTACAAGGACAAGATCCTGACGGACATTTCCGGCATCCGCGACCTTTCCGACGAGAAAACCTGCATTGAAATCGAGCTCAAGCGGGACGCCCGCCCGCAGGTGGTCATGAACCAGCTTTACAAGCTCACCTCCATGGAAACCTCCTTTGCGGTGAACATGCTGGCGATTCACGACAACCGCCCCAAGACGCTCGCGATGCTGGACGCCATCAACTTCTACATCGAGCACCGCCGGGAGGTGGTCGTGCGCCGCACGCGCTACCTGCTGGGGGATGCGGAAAAGGACGCCGAACGCCTGGAAGCCTTCCTGCTGGCCCTTCACCACATGGATGACTTCATCACCATCATCCGCGACTCCAAGAACAGGGAGGAAGCCCGCGAACGCCTCCAGAACTACACCTTCTCCACGCAGACGGCGGAAAGCCTGGGCATCCTGATCCGTTCCCAGGCCTCCGTGCAGGGGGACCGCTACATCTTTACGGAACGCCAGGTAAACTCCATCCTGGACCTGCGCCTGTACCAGCTCACCGCTCTGGAAAACGACAAGATTTCCGGGGAATACGCGGAACTGCTGGTCCGGATCAAGGACTATCTGGACATCCTGGCGAACGAATCCCGCGTGCTGGGAATCGTGAAGGATGAACTCATGGCCATCAAGGACAAGTACGCCACGCCGCGCGTCACGCGCATCATTCCCTTCTCCGGGGACATGGCCATTGAAGACCTGATCCCGAACGACACGATGATCGTCACCATCACGCACAGCGGCTACATCAAGCGCACCAACTCCGCGGAATACCGCGTGCAGGCCCGTGGGGGCAAGGGCGTGAAGGCCGCCACCACCAAGGGGGCCAGAAAGGATGCGGAGGCGGACTTCATCGAGCACCTCTTCGCCGCCCAAAACCATGACTACCTGATGTTCTTCACGAACACCGGGCGCGTGTACGTGGACCGCGTGTATGAAATTGACGAAGCCGCACGCAGTGCGCAGGGCCGCAACATCAAGAACCTGCTGGACCTCCAGCCGGAGGAAGCCATCGCCGCCATCCTGCGCCTGGAACGCCGGGTGGATGAAAAAGGCAATGACATCACCTTTGCGGAAGGCAGCGGCAACGTGGTCTTCGCGACGAAGGACGGCACGGTGAAGAAAACCAGCCTGAACGACTTTGTCAACTACCGCAAGGCCGGCATCATCGCCATCAACCTGGAGGAAGGCAACACCCTGGTAAACGCTGAACTCACCACCGGGGAAAATGAAATCGTGCTCGTCACGCATGACGGCATGAGCATCCGCTTCCCGGAGGAAGCCCTCCGCACCCAGGGCCGCAACACCATCGGCGTGCGCGGCATCCGTCCGCGCGAGGGAGACTACGTGGTGGCCCTTGCCATTGTGGACCCGCAGAAAACCCTGCTGGTGGCCTCTGAAAACGGCCTTGGCAAGCGCACCTCCTTTGACGAATACCGCACGCAGGGCCGCGGCGGCACCGGCATCAAGACCATGAACTGCACGGACAAGACCGGGAAGGTGGTATCCGCCACGGTCGTTTCCGAGGAGGATGAACTGATGCTCATGACCACGGCGGGGCAGTCCGTCCGCATCAAGGTAGCCACCGTGCGCGAAACGGGCCGCGCCACCCAGGGCGTGAAGCTCATGACGCTGAACGACGGCGAAGCCATCCAGGACATCTCCATCGTCATTCCGGATGATGAAGACGAGGAAGGTGCGGAGGGAGCGGAAGACGCGGAGGCCGGGGAAGATTCCGGTGAAGCGGAAGCCCCTGCGGAAGAATAAAAACTCAAGGAACCCCGCTCCGGAATCATGCCGGAGCGGGGTTCTTCATCCGCCTTTTTTATGGAAGAAACCCTTTCCCTGCAAAAGTGCGCCGAACGCCTGGAACGGCGCGGATTCAGAAGCTTTGTAGTTCCGGGCCTGAAGGAAGCCGCAGGCGTGATGCGCGGCCTGGTACGGGAGCTTCACCCGGCGTCCGCCTCCTACGGGGACTCCATGACCTTGAAGGCCACGGGGATTCTTGACGACCTGCGGGCCAATCCGGACATTCAGTTTTATGACGGCTTTCTTCCGGACATGGACCGGGAGGAAAAATGGGAAATCCGCCGCCGCGGCATGACGGCGGACCTCTTCCTGACCGGCGTCAACGCCGTCAGCATGAAGGGAACCCTGCACTGGGTGGACATGGTGGGCAACCGCGTGGCACCCGTAGCGTTCGGCCCCCGGCACGTCATTCTGCTGGCCGGGGCCAACAAGCTGGTGGGAACGCCGGAGGAGGCGCGGGAACGCATCCGCCGCATCGCCCCGCTGAATGCCAAACGCCATGAAGACTTCAAGACGCCCTGCATGTACACGGGAGTCTGTGCGGACTGCAACTCTCCGGACCGCCTGTGCAACATCCACATGTCCATCGTCAAATGCTTCCCCAAGGGAAGGATCACCGTCATCCTGACGGAGGAATCCGGAGGACTCTGAGCCGTTCTGCCATGCCCGTTCAATCCCGGATAGAAATCATGGCCCCGGCGGGGTCGTTTGAATCCCTGGCCGCTGCGTTGCAGGGCGGGGCGGACTCCGTCTACTTCGGCGTGGGGAAGCTGAACATGCGTTCCCGGGCCACGGCCAACTTTTCAGAGGAAGACCTGCCGGAAATCGTGGCCCGCTGCCATGAGGCGGGGGCTAAGGCCTACCTGACGCTGAACATCATCGTGTATGATGAAGAGCTGGAGGCGGTGCAGGCCCTGTGCGCCGCCGCCCGGAAGGCCGGAGTGGACGCCGTCATCGCCTCCGACCTGGCGGTAATCGCCCATGCCCGCTCCATCGGGCTGGAAGTCCACATGTCCGTGCAGGCCAACGTCTGCAACATGGCCTCCGTCAGGTTCTACGCGCAGTACGCGGATGTGGTGGTGCTGGCACGGGAACTCACCCTGGCGCAAATCCGGCACATCATTGAATCCATCCGGAAGGAGGACGTGAGGGGCCCCTCCGGGGAACTGCTCCGGGTGGAAATCTTTGCCCACGGGGCGCTGTGCGTGGCCGTGTCCGGCAAATGCCACATGAGCCTGGCGGCTTACAACTCTTCCGCCAACCGGGGCGCCTGCTTCCAGAACTGCCGCCGCGCCTACCGCGTGACGGATGAGGAAACGGGCAATGAACTGGTGATAGACAACAAATACGTGATGTCCCCCCGGGACCTGTGCACCGTTCCGGTGCTGGACCAGCTTCTGGACGCGGGCGTCTCCGTGCTGAAGCTGGAGGGGCGCGGCCGCTCCTCGGATTACGTCAGAACGGTCACCTCCGTGTACCGTGAAGCCGCCCAGGCATGCCTGGACGGCACCTTTTCCGCGGACAGGACGGAAGCGTGGATGGAACGGCTGGAATCCGTCTTCAACCGCGGATTCTGGCAGGGCGGGTATTACCTGGGCGTGAAATGGGGGGAATGGAGCGGTTCCGCCAACAGCCGCGCCGCCCTGCTGAAAATCCACATTGCCAAGGTGGAAAACTTTTATAAGAAGAACGGGGTGGCGGCCCTTTATCTGGAAGCCGGCGGCTTGTCCGCGGGGCAGACCATCCTCATTGCAGGCCCCACCACGGGAGCCGTCCGCGTGGAAGTGGAATCCATGCGGCGGGAGACGCCGGCGGGAATGGAACCCGTGGACGCCGCTCAAAAAGGGGAAACCGTCTATCTGGCGGTTCCGGAACAGGTGCGCCGCCGGGACAAGGTGTACCTGCTGCGCCCCCGCACGCTGGAAGATTCCTGAACTTCCTATTCCGCAGGAATGTAACAACAAGGCCGCCGGAAGAAAGGCAAACGGCTGTTCCCTCTTTCTCCGGCGCTTGTTTTTCCCGGATGCCGGGGATGAACGGAGAAATGCCGCTGCTCATTCTCCCGTTCCCTGTCCGGGAAGACGTTAATTCCCGTCGTCAGGCAGTTGGAGCAATGGGGGAGTGAGTCCGGGCCTGCCATGAAAAAAATCCTGGGCATGGAGGACGGCAGGATTCCCCATGCCGCTTTCTGCCTGAGCCGTTTTTCCACAACCTCCTTCCCTTAAAATCAGATATTGAATTCCGGAATTGAGAGCCCGGAGGGATTAAATGATGGATTCACCCTCTGCTGATTAGGCAGAAAATTAATCGGTACGGAAATTCCCGTTGAATGAAAAAGAATTTCTCCTGCGTACTAGTGTAAAACTGTACGCCATGTTTGACTCATGTTCCATCCTGCGCCTTCTCTCCTGCGGCTGTGCCGTACTGGGAGCCGGAATACTCCACGCTTCCGGACTGCAGCCCTGGCTGCGGGAATTGTCCGGAATCCCGCTCGCGGCCTCCGCAGAGGGAAGAAACCAATGGATGCAGCAGGTGTGGGCGCGGACGGCGGAACATGTATCTTCCCTTTCCGATCCGTCTGCCGCGGATGACTGCGGGGATGCGATGGCGCTGCTGGCTCCCGTGTTCCAGGCATGGCCGGACGGGCAGAAAGCCGGGGCCGCACTGGCGGAAATCCTTTCCGTTCCGGCGGAGCGGGTGGGAGCCGTTTCTTCCTGGGACGGCCTGATGAAGCATCAGGAAGCCATCCTGGAAAGAGTCCGTTTTCTCAGGCTGAAGAAACTGGCGGCTTATTATGATGCGGCCGCCATCCGCCGCGCGGTGAAACGCAACCGGGAAAAATACGGGGAACGGTACCCTGATGCTGAGATTTTCCTGTCCCGGCTGGATGAATGGGAGAAGAAGCTGGGGCCGCTGGACCGGTGGGTGGACCGGGCAGGGCCGGAGCAGGCGGACCAATTGCGTGAACTGGTGGAATTGCGGAAAAAGGCCCTTATTGAATCCCTGCCGGAACAGGACTCCCTGCGGGAATGGGTGAGCGTGCGGCGTTTCAACCCGTCCGGAAAAAGCTCCTTCAATCATGACCGCCCGGCCAACTGGCAGGGAATCTCCAGCATGCCGGGTCCGGGCCGCACATACCGCAGCGGCATCGTGAAATTTGACGGCATCTCCTCTTCCTCCCCCGCGGCGCAGCTGCTGGGGGACGACCGCTGGATGGGGCATCTGGAAGTGGACTTTTCCGGGGAAAGGCTCATGTTCACCGGAAACCGCTTCGGCAAGAAGGAAAACAGGCCCTGGGACGTCTTTGAACTGGACCTGAAAACCGGGAAAACGGAAGCCCTCACCGCCCACATGCCGGCGGATACGGACAGCTACAACTCCTGCTACCTGCCGGACGGCCGCGTCATCTTCGTCAACACCTCCGGCATGCAGGGCGTGCCCTGCGTAACCGGGGTGGACTACGTGGGGAACATCCACCTTTACGACCGGGAGAGGAAGACGACCCGGCGGCTCACCTTTGACCAGGATAACAACTGGTTCCCCACCATGCTGCCGGACGGCCGCGTGATGTTCCTGCGCTGGGAATACACGGAGAGCGCCCACTACTTCAGCCGCGTGCTGATGCACATGAATCCGGACGGCAGCGACCAGAAGGAATACTACGGCTCCAACTCCTACTGGCCCAACAGCCTGTTCAACGCCCGCCCGCTTCCCGGCAGGCCGGGCATGTTCGCGGGCATTGTGAGCGGGCACCATGGTGTCAAGCGGCTTGGGGAACTGGTCATCTTTGACGTGAACCGGGGCCGTACCGCCACGGAGGGCGCCGTGCAGAAAATCCCGGGCTACGGAAAACCCGTGGAAAACGTCACCAGGGACCAGTTGGTGGAGGGGTTGAAAACTCCCTATTTTGCGGAACCGTATCCGCTGAATGAGGAGACCTTCCTGGCCGTCTCCTCCCCTTCCGGCAACCAGGGCGTGACCAATGTGGTCTGGTGCGACGTGTACGACAACATCGTTCCTCTCACGGCTTCCTCCTATTTCATTTATGCGGACCCCGCGCCGCTGCGCCCGCGCAAAAAGCCGCCCGTGCTCCATGACCGCGTGAAGCCGGAGAGCAAGACGGCCACGGTCTATATCTCCGACGTGTACCGGGGCCGCGCCATGGCCGGAGTGCCGAAGGGGGTGGCAAAATCCCTGCGCGTCTTCATGTCCGAGTACAGCCCCCGCAACACCGGAAGCCACTATGCCATGGGCATGGAAAGCAACTGGGACTTGAAGGTGCTGTACGGCACCGTTCCCGTGAATCCTGACGGCTCCGCCATCTTTACGGCTCCGGCCAACCAGCCACTGACCCTCCAGGTACTGGACGGGGAAGGGCGCGCCCTGGCGCTGATGCGGAGCTGGTTTTCCGCCATGCCGGGGGAAACGTTAAGCTGCATCGGCTGCCATGAACGGCAGAACTACGCTCCGCCCGCCAAGGCGGTCATGGCCTCCCGGCAGAAGCCTGCCGCCATCACCCCGTGGTACGGTCCGGCGCGCACCTTCTCCTTCATGAATGAAGTGCAGCCCGTGCTGGACCGCCACTGCGTCCGCTGCCACACCGCGGAAGACAAGGCCCGCGCGGGAGTCCCGGACTTCATGACATTGGAGGCCGTCAAGGGTGCGCCCGCTCCCGGGTCCGTCGCGTACTGGAACCTGCACCCCTACGTGCGCCGCAACGGGCCGGAAGGGAACTACCTGGGGCTGGCCCCCACGGAGTTCTTCGCGGATACGTCGGAACTTTACCAGCTCCTTAAAAAGGGGCACCACGGCGTGGAGATGCCGCAGGAGGACTGGAACCGCCTGGTCACGTGGATGGACATGAACGCCCCCTACCTGGGCGAATGGCCGGGAGAGCGCAATGAAGGATTGCTGAAACGCCGCTATGACCTGCACAGGCAATTCTCCGGAGCGGAACGGAATTACGTGACGATGAAGGACTCCCTGTTCCGGAGAAACGCCAGCGGCGTCATCGTTGACGGCGGCAAGTCTGTCCCCAGCGTCAGGGAAAAAAGCGTGCCCGTCCCGGAACCGCGGAATGAAACGCTGTCCGTGGATTTGGGGGGTGGCGTAAGCATGACGTTCCGCCGCATTCCCGCGGGAAAATTCAGGATGGGAAGTGAACGGGAAACCCCGGCGGAAAAACCCGCCTCCCCGGTGGAGATTGAACAACCGTTCTGGATGGGAGAGGCGGAAGTGACGCTGGAGCAATACCGCCGCTTTGACCCGGAATACCTCAACGGATGGTACGACATGCACTACAAGGACCAGGTGAGGCCCGGCTACGACATGGACGCCGATCCGCGTTTTCCGGTCATCCGGGTGCCGTGGACCAGGGCCATGGAATTCTGCCGCTGGCTTTCCGGGAAAACGGGGAAAAAGGTAACGCTGCCCACGGAAGCGCAGTGGGAATACGCGGCGAGGGGCGGCGCGGATACGGACTTCTTCTTCGGGGAACGGGATGCGGACTTCTCCGCATACGCCAACCTGGGGGATGTGACGCTGAAGGAGCTTGCCGTCTCCGGCGTGGACCCCAAGCCGATTAAAAATCCCAACCGTTTCTGGGACTTCGTGCCGCGGGATGAAAAATATAATGACGGGAAGCTTCATCTGGCCCCCGTCAAGAGCTACAAGCCGAATGCCTACGGACTGTACGACATGATCGGAAACGCCGCGGAATGGACCCGTTCCGAATACAGGCCCTACCCGTGGAAGGAAGGGGACGGGCGCAATGAAAGCCTGGACTCCCGCGTTCCCCGTGCCGTGCGCGGCGGTTCCTGGTATGACCGCCCCCGGCGGGCCACGTCCTCCTGGCGCTGGGGGTATCCCGGCTGGCGGCCCGTGTACAACGTGGGGTTCCGCGTGATGATAGAAGACTGAATCTGAAATGGCCATGAAATTGACAAAAACGCTCTGCGCCTCCGCGGCTGCCCTCTTCTGCCTGCTGTCCTTCGTCTCGTGCAGGCAGGATGCGGCGCATGCCTCCGGTCCCGCAGCTCCGGTGGATGTAAAGGTTTTCAATCGCCTGGTAGCCGTGCTGGGGCATGAAAACCGTACCCTGGAACTGGTGGACCCAGCTTCCGGGGAAAAGGTGAAAAGCATCCGTCTGGGCCAGCCGCCCAACGGCATGGCGCTTGACGGTTCCACCGCCTATGTGGCGGAAGGCGGACCGCGCGGCGTGGTGGAGGTGGTGGACCTGGAAAGCGGGGCGCTGAAAGGTTCCTTTCCGGCGGGGCATACGCCCATGGCTCCCGTGCTGCGCGGAGGTAAGTTGTATGTGGCGTGCCGGTTTGATTCCCGTGTGCTGGAAATGGACGCCGCTACCGGGAACGTGCTGAATTCCTGGAATGTTCCCCGTGAACCGGTGGCGCTGGCCGTCTCCCCGGACGGCAGGAAAATATGGGCCGCCGGCCATTTGCCCGCCGGGAAGGCGGACGGGGATTTCACGGCGGCTGCGCTGACCCTGGTGGAAGACGGGAAGGCGGCTCATTTCCCGCTCTCCAACGGGACGCAGGGCGTGCGCGGCATGGCGATGAGCCCGGATGGCCGTTATCTGGCCGTGGCGCACGTGCTGAGCCGCTACCAGGTGCCCACCACGCAGCTGGACCGCGGCTGGATGAACACGAACGCCGTGACGGTTATTGATACGGAACAGCCGGACAAGCCGCACCCCGTCCTGCTGGACGACCCGGATGCGGGGGCGGCCAATCCCTGGGGCGTCGCCTTTTCCGGGGATGGCGGAAAGCTGTTTGTGACGCACGCGGGAACGCATGAGTTATCCGTGATTGATTTTCCCGGCCTGCTGGACCGCATGAAGCGGGAAGACCGGGAAAACGAACCCGTTTCCGAAAGGCTGGGCTTCCTGCACGGCCTCCGCACCCGCATTCCTCTGTCCCTGAACGGTCCGCGCTCCCTGGCGTGCGACGGGAAAAACGTTTATGTGGCCGGATACTTCTCGGACACGCTGGCGCAAGTCCCCCTCAAGGGGGAAGCGCAACCCCGGAAAATCGCCCTGAATGAAGGATTCCAGCCCTCACGGGAAAAGCTGGGGGAACAGTACTTCAACGACGCCTCCCATTGCTTCCAGGGTTGGCAGAGCTGCGCCACCTGCCACCCGGACAGCCGGGTGGACGGCCTGAACTGGGACCTGCTGAATGACGGCATGGGCAACCCGAAAAACACGCGCACCATGTTCCTCTCCCACCGGACGAGCCCGGTGATGACGCTGGGCGTCCGCGCCTCCGCGGAGGTGGCCGTGACGGCGGGCTTCGTTCACATCCAGTTTCTGGAACCTTCCGGGGAACTGGCGGAATGCGTGAATGAATACCTGAAAAACATGAAGGAAGTTCCCAGCCCGTTCCTGATGGCCGGTTCTCCCTCCAAAGAGCAGACGAAACAGGCCTCCTGCGCGCAGTGCCATGCTCCCGGAGTGGAGCGGGGCTCCTTGTCCGAATCCGCGCGGAGGGGGAAGGAAGTCTTTAAAACGGCCGGGTGCGTGCAGTGCCACCCGCACCCGTACTTCACTACCAAGGAACTGGTGGCTGCGGGGACGGCCACGGGGCTGGATGAGGGGAAAAGCATTCTGGTGCCCTCCCTGGTGGAAGTGTGGCGGACCGCCCCCTACCTGCACGACGGCCGGGCGAAGACGATCCGGGAAGCCATTACGACGCACAATCCGGGGGACATCCGCGGGAAGACAAGTTCTTTAAATGACCGTGAGCTGGAGGACCTGGTCAATTACGTGCAGTCCCTGTAAAGGAGGACACCATGGCGGCTAATTTACCTGAAAAACTGGAATGGCGCGGAAAGGGCGGCGCGGAAGAACATTTCTTCTGCATGACGGCGGAACCGGGCGCGAACTTTGAGGCGGAACTGCGTTCCCTGATGGGCAGGTACCGCGAACTGGGCGGCGGAGGGGAAGATGAATTCCTGCTGCGCTTCCACGTCAGCGATCCGATGCGCCAATCGGAAACGCTGCGCCGGATGGCGGGGGAGCGGAACTCCTATGTCTCCGTGGTGGGGCAGCCTCCCGCGAACGGGGCCCGCGTGGCCCTGGAAGCATGGCACATCGGCGGAATGCTGGAAAAAAGGCGGAAAGAGGACCAGGGGGGAACGGTGGTGACGGCCCGGCGTCCGCATTACCGGCTGTTCCTGGCGGGCAGGAAGGAAAGCTCCGCTCCGGACAGCTACGGCCAGATGCGGGAGGAATTCCGCTGGCTGGACCGCGCGGCTGCCGCGCACGGAGGAACCGTGCCGGAGCTGGTTCACCGCACGTGGATTTACTGCCGGGACATTGACAACAACTACCGCGGACTGGTGGAAGGACGCAATGAACGCTTTGACCGTTACGGGCTGACGCCGGAAACCCACTTCATCGCCAGCACCGGGATTGAAGGCTGTACGGAAACGCCGGGGCGGCTGCTGCACATGGACAGCCTGGGAATCGTCGGGCTGAAGCCGGGGCAGGTCCGTTACATGGAGGCTCCGGATTACCTGTCCCCCACGCATCTGTACCGGGTGGCCTTTGAACGCGGCGCCCGCATCGTGTACGGGGACCGCTCCCACTACTTCCTTTCCGGCACGGCCAGCATTGACGCGGAGGGGAACATCGTTCACCCGGGGGATGTAGCGCGGCAGACGGCCCGCACCCTGGAAAACATGAACGCCCTGATGGAAAGGAACGGCGGAAGCCTGTCCGACCTCAAACAGGCCGTGGTGTACCTGCGCGACTGGGCGGACCGGGAAACGGTCAGCCGCCGCCTGATGGAATCCCCGCTGGCCGCCGTCCCCCATCTGCTGTTGAAAGCCCCCGTCTGCCGTCCCGGCTGGCTGGTGGAAATAGACGGAATCGCCGTCAATGGCGCCGGAGACGGTGCATTTGCTCCCCTGTAAAGGAACCGTTCCCGGAACAGCCGGGAGCAGCTGATTTCACTTGTTATCCCATGCACGGAAATGGTACCGTACCCCCGCATGACCTATCGCCTTAATACGGATCGCCTGGTGTTCTTTTCCGTGCTGTTGTGGGCGCTGCTGCCGCCGGGCGTTTTTGCCTGGGAAGGTAATCCCCCCAGTCCGGATAATGTGCGGTGGCTGGAACAATTCTGTTCCAGTTATATTCAGTTCCTCACCATGGGCGGGGTGCTGTGCGTGGTCATCGGCTTTGTATGCGCGGCCTTCATCTGGCTGGTGAACCGCCAGGACTGGGCGCGGAGCCTTAAAATCGGAATCCTGTTTATCGTTTCCGCCCTGTGCCTGGTTTTGTACGGCGGCTCCCTGTCCTTTGCCGTGTTCTACCTCCCCCTGGCCCTGATCAACCCCGCCGTGTACTGCTTCAGCGTGAGCAAGGCGGAATAATCGGCGGAAAATACGCGGTTTATTTCTCTTTTCCGTGGCGGATGTCCGTGGCTTCCTTCAGGAAGACGACGGTGGCGGCGATGGTTTTGGCAATGTCTCCGATGCGCTCCAGGGAGCGGATGATGAAGAGCAGGTTGACGTTGAGGGAGGGCGTGTTTTCCCTTTCCGGGGATACCAGCAGGGCCAGCGCCTTGCGGTGGGCCTTGTCCAGCTTTTTGTCCCGCAGGCGTATTTCCCGTGCGGCGTCCGCGTCCTGCGTTTCCAGGCACCGTGCGGCGTCCCGGAATTCGGAGACGGCCATGTCCAGCAGGGGGAGCACTATATCCGTGCATAGGGACTCCCGGCGCCTGATGGACGCCTTGGCGTGCCTGGCGATGCCCGTGACTTCCTCCATGCATTCCTGGAGCTTGTCCCCGCAGCGGGAAAAGGTGAGCACAAGCCGCAGGTCGGACCCCAGGGGATGGAACTGGGTGAGCACGGCGGCGCAGAGGGAGAGAACCTGGCGGGTTTCTTCGCTGAGCGGTTCCCCGTCCGCAATGATGCCGTTGGCCCCGTCGCTGTCCGGGCCGGAGATGACCCGTTCCAGGACGTCCATGTGTTTCAGCAGGCTGCCGCAGACGGCGTTGACGCGGGTGCGGATGGCGTTCAGGGCCGCGTCATAGTGGGGGAGGATGTGGTTGCCGGGAGGTGTCATGAGGTGAATGGCTTGGAAGTTGGGCTTTTTAGCTGAAACGGCCCGTGATGTAGGCTTCCGTTTCTTTTTCCGCGGGGTTGGTGAAGATTTGGGACGTTTCCCCGTATTCCACCAGGCGGCCCATGTACATGAAGGCGGTGCGGTCCGCAATGCGCGTGGCCTGCTGCATGTTGTGGGTGACGATGACGATGGTGAGGTCTTTTTTCAGGTCTTCCATCAGGTCTTCTATTTTCAGCGTGGCGATGGGGTCCAGGGCGGCGCAGGGCTCGTCCATCAGCAGGATCTGGGGGCGGTTGGCGATGGCGCGGGCGATGCACAGCCGCTGCTGCTGGCCTCCGGAAAGGCCGTAGGCGCTTTCGTGCAGCTTGTCCTTCACTTCGTCCCACAGGGCGGCGCCTTTCAGGCTGCGTTCCACGGTTTCATCCAGTTCCGCGCGCCTGCTGCGTCCCGCCACGCGGAGGGGAAAGACGATGTTTTCATAAATGCTCTTCGGGAAAGGGTTGTATTTCTGGAAGACCATGCCCACGCGCTTGCGCAGGGAGATGACTTCCACGCGCGGATCGTACAGGCTGGTGCCGTCAATGCGGATGTCCCCCTGGTGGCGGACGTCCGGAACCAGGTCGTTCATGCGGTTGATGTTGCGGAGCAGGGTGGATTTTCCGCAGCCGGAGGGCCCGATGAGGGCCGTCACGCGGTTGGTTTCAAAGGTCATGCCGATGTTGAAGAGAACCTGTTTGCTTCCGTAAAAGAAGGAGAAATCTTCCACTTCAATGATGGGATCGTCGTCTGGGGCGGCTGGTTCAGTCATGGGATGGTGAAGGAGAACGGGGTTAGAAGCTGGAGGCCGCGTATTTTTTGCGCAGGCGGTTGCGGATGAGGATGGCCGTGAGGTTCATGACCACCACCAGCAGGATGAGCAGCAGAGTGGTGGCGAAGACCATGGGCTGGGCGGCGTCCGAATCCGGAGACTGGAACCCCACGTCATAGATGTGGAAGCCCAAGTGCATGAATTTGCGCTCCAGGTGGATGAAGGGGCCTTCCCCGTCAATGGGCAGGGAAGGGGCCAGCTTCACCACGCCCGTGACCATGAGTGGGGCCACTTCCCCCGCGCCGCGGGCCATGGCCAGAATGAGGCCGGTCATGACGCCCGGCAGGGCGCTGGGAAGGATGATGCGCTTGATCATCTGCCATTTGGAGGCTCCGCAGGCCAGGGCCGCCTCCCGCAGCCCGCGGGGGACGGCGGAGAGGGCTTCCTCCGTGGAGACGATGACGACGGGCAGCGTCATCAGGGCCAGCGTGAGGGAGGCCCACAGGATGCCGGAGGTGCCGAAGGTGGGCGTGTTGTCCACGGCCAGCTTTTTCCAGTAGAAGAGTTCGTCAATCGTTCCGCCCAGGTAGTAGACGAAGAAGCCGAGGCCGAAGACGCCGAAGACGATGGAAGGCACGCCCGCCAGGTTGTTCACGCAGATGCGCACGGCCTGCACCAGGGCTCCCTGCCGGGCGTATTCCCGCAGGTAGATGGCGCCGATGACCCCCACGGGCGTGACCAGCGCGCTCATGAGCAGGGTCATGATGAAGGTGCCGAAGATGGCGGGGAAGATGCCGCCTTCCGTGTTGGCCTCCCGCGGGTCATCCATGATGAAGTGGTACAGGTTGTGGAGGAAGACGCCGCATTTGCCGAAGAAGCCCAGGTCGTTCGGCTGGTAGCCGTAAACGATTTTGTCCATGCCGGTTTCCTTCCTCTCCCCGTCTCCCAGGGCGTACACGAGCGTGTCCCGGCCCTGCTGTTCCCTCAGCCTGCCCGCCTCTGCGGTGTACCGGGCATATTCCGCGTTGAGCTGCTCCACCCTGGCGCGGAGCCGGTCCAGTTCCCCCGCCGGGTCATCCATGCCCGTGAGGATGGGGTTTTCCCTGGGCGTGGCCGTGCGCCGTCCGTTTTCCTCCCGGATGTCATAGGAGCGTTCAATGGCCTTGATGTCCAGCTTGGCGTCCGCCAGCCGTGTGTTGACGGCGCCGATGTCTTTGGCGTCAATAGCCTTGATGTCGTCCCGCAACTCCGCTTCCCGGTCCAGCGCGCGGCGGAAGGCCGTCATGAATTCCGGGGAGGAGGCCGGGACGGTTTCTCCGGAGGCCAGCTTGAGCTCCAGCGGTTTGACCAGGGCTTTTCCTCCCTCCATGCGTTCCAGGCACAGGAGCCCTTTTGGGGTGGAGGAGGCGGTGACGTTGTGCGCGTCCACGTAGCGGTAGGATTGCCCGTAGGCTTCCTTGCTTCCGGTGAAGAGCTGGTATTCCCGCACGTCCTTCGCCATGGAGCCGGGGAGGGCGGGGTCCGCGGGCATGTGGCGCGTCTGGTCCTTCGTGATGCCGGCGTACAGGACAAGGGGTTTTTCCCCCTGTGAAGCGGGGGCGATCGTCAGTTCATGGACGGTTTTGGGCCAGAAAGCCTCCAGGCCGTTGAAGACGATGATGCCCAGCAGGCCGAAGATCATGATGAGGCCCAGGGAGAGCCCGATGGAGGTGAGCCAGATGTTGACTTCCCCCAGGGGGCGTTTGGGAGCGGGCGGAAGGCTGAAGTCCTGTTTCATGGAAGATGGATTGGAAGAGGGAGGGGAAGTCTCAAACGACGTTGAAGCGTTTGCGGAGCCGCTGGCGCACGATTTCCGCCAGAGTGTTCAGGATGAACGTCATGGAGAAGAGAATGAGGCCGCCCAGGAAGAGGACGCGGTAGTGGGTGGAGTCCTGCGCCGCCTCCGGCAGTTCCGTGGCGATGTTGGCGGAGAGGGTGCGCATGCCGTTGAAGATGTTCCAGTCCATGATAGGGGTGTTCCCCGTGGCCATCAGCACGATCATGGTTTCCCCCACGGCTCTGCCCAGACCTATCATCAGGGCGGAGAAGATGCCCGCGGAAGCCACCGGAAGGACCACGGTGCGGACCATCTGCCAGCGGCTGGCCCCCAGCGCCTCCGAGGCGGCGATAAGGGAAGGGGGGACGTTGCTCAGGGCATCCTCGGAAATGGTGAAGATGACGGGGATGACGGCAAAGCCCATGATGAACCCCACCACCAGGGAGTTGCGCTGTTCATAGGGCATGCCGAAGCCGTTGCGCCACAGGTCCGCGAAGCTGGCGGCCTGGAAGTCCCCCGCGCCCCACAGTCCCATGACGCCGCGGCAGAGGCTGATGAGGGGCTGTTCCAGCCAGTAGCCCAGGTATTCCCAGCAGAACCAGGCGCAGAGCAGGATGACGGGAGTCATGACGATGTATTCCACGCCGCGGCTGAATTTGTTGCGCCAGGCCGCGGGCCGCGTGGTCCAGAACCACGCGATCAGGGCCGCCAGGCCGGGAATGAGGACGGCCATGCAGAGCAGGGCGGGCACCTTGTCCTCCATTCTGGGGGCCAGGTAGAGCGCGCCGAAGAAGCCCAGCACCACGGAGGGCAGGGACGCCATGATTTCCATGACGGGTTTTACCACCCGCTTGACGGAGGGGGCCATGAAGTGGGCCGTGTAAATGGCGGCCATGACCGCTACCGGAACGGCGAAGACGAGGGCGTACAGGGTGCCTTTCAGCGTGCCGAAGACCAGGGGCATCAGGGAGAGCTTGGATTCATAGTCGTCCGTGCCGCCCACGGATTGCCAGAGCCATTTGGGGGAGTCATACCCTTCATACCAGATTTTCCCGGCCAGGGCTTTGGACCCTGCTTCCGGGTGCCTGTCTTCCATGGAGAAGAAGTGGACCTTTCCCCCGGCGTCCACGGCAATGGCGGAGTTGAATTCCGTGCTGGCCGCCAGCTGGACGGGGGTGAATTCCAGCGGGTCGCTGCTCCAGCGGACGTCAGCCGTGGTTCCGTAGCAGAGCCTGAGCTCACGCGGGGTGGAGACCAGGAAGGAACGGTTGATGCCGGAGGAGGCGTAATGCTGCACCGGGCCGTCCAGGGGGGGGAACTGCCTGGTCTGCCCGAAGAGGCGCACGGCGGGGCCGTCCGGGCGGGGGTGGGGATACAGGCTGAAAATTTTAAGGCTTCCCTTGTCGCCGCCTATCACCAGGGACATGTCTCCGAAGAGCCAGTTGACGGAGGTCATTTTTTCTCCGCTTCCCAGGGGGGACGGAATGGTTTGGCGCTTGATCCACGTTTCCCTGTCTTCATCATAGGAGAAGTAAAGGAGTTTGTCCGTGTCCGTAGCGATGACGAGGCTGTCTCCGGAGGCTCCGGGCAGCAGGGCGGCGGGGCGCCCTTCAAGCTGGTCCGTCAGGTCATGGAAGCCGGAGGGGGCCAGCTCCCCTTCATGGAGCAGGGATCGGGATTCCTCCAGCGTCATCAGCAGGAGGCGCGGACCCTGTTCCGTCTCCACGGTGGCGGTGAAGATTTTCCGTTCCCCCGCGTCCGCGTAGGCTATGCGGGATATTCTGCCGGGAACGGAGCCGCTTTCCGTCAAGGGGTAGAGCGGGCTGGTTTCCGTTCCGGCCTTGTCCGGGCCATGGGCGTTCGCCTGGCCGTGGATGTTGAGCCCGGAATGGACGGAGATAAGGCCCGCCTTGCCGGATTCCGTGGCGATGGCGTAGGCCGCCAGGGATGAATCATAGGAATGGGCGCAGACGGTTTCCCCGTCCGGCAGGGATACGGGAGCGGGATTCAGGTTCCCGGTTGCCTTGTCCAGAAAGAAGACGTTTTTGCCGTTGTCATAGACAAAGGGGAGCGTGCCGGAAGGGTCCAGGCCCCAGGTTCCCTGGACCGGGGCGGATGGGGAAAGGTGCTGCCGTTCTTCCACGTCCGCGCCCTGGAAGAGGGGAATGGTGACGGCCAGCAGGAAAAAGAGGATGCCGAAAACGGCTACAATGACGGTAAAGCCCCCGCCGATGATGGTTTTAGTCATGATGCGGTCAAACCACAGCGTGGTTTTTGCCACCTGGAAGCGTTCCGGAACGGGCTTGGGCTTCTTGGGCGGCGCGGGAGAGGGGGATTTGGCGCTCATGACGGCAGGCGGTGGAGAGGGGAGTTGGGGGCAGGACTCCGGCGGGAAGGCCGCAATCCTGCCCCGGCATGTGTTGATGGCGTATGGAAGGGGTGTTTATTCAATGCTCTTGAGGACATCCGCGCTGACCTTGGCGGGAATCGGGTAATAGCCGTCCTTGGTCACGATTTCCTGGCCGTCCTTGGAAACGATGAACTTGATGAATTCCCTGGTCAGGGTGTCCAGGGGTTCGCCGGGCTTCTTGTTGACGTAAATCAGCAGGTAGCGGGAGAGCGGGTATTTGCCGCTGATGCAGTTGTCGTAAGAGGGCTGCACGGCCACCTGGCCGCCTTTTTCCGCCAGGGAGAGGGTTTTCACGCCGGAGGTGACGTATCCGATGCCGGAATAGCCGATCCCCTGTTCGTCAGAGCTGATGCCCTGCACGACGGCGGAGGAACCGGGCTGTTCCTTCACGGAGTTTTTGTAGTCCCCCTTCTTCAGGGCGATTTCCTTCACGAAGCCGTTCGTGCCGGAGGCGCTGTTACGGCCATAGATGGAGATGGCTTTTCCCTTCATGGAGGGGACGCCCGCATCTCCCCAGTCGGAGATGTTGGAGCCCCCGCGCTTGAAGGTGGAGGAGAAGATGGAGTCAATCTGCGACAGGGAAAGGGCCTGGATGGGATTGTTCTTGTTGACGAAGAAGGCCACGGCGTCCAGGGCCACCTTGATTTCCGTCGGCTTGTAGCCGTATTTGGCTTCAAAGGCCGCGATTTCCTCCCGCTTCATCTGGCGGCTCATGGGGGCGAGCTGGGCCGTGCCTGCCGTGAGGGCGGGGGGAGCCGTGGAAGACCCTTTGCCTTCAACGCCTATTTTGACGCTGGGGTACTTCTTGCTGAATCCTTCCGCCCAAAGGGTCATCAGGTTGTTCAGCGTATCGGAACCGACGGCGCTCAGGTTGCCGGAAACGCCGCTGGTGGGCGCATACGGCTTGATGCTGCTGTCAACGGTTACTTTCTCGGCGGCCATGCTCAGGGAGCTGAGAGCGGCTGCGATGGTCAGGATTTTGGCGACAAATTTCATGGCGTCTTTTCTGTTGTGTTGCGTCTTCCGCTTCCCGGACTGTGGCGCCGTTCATGCCGGAAGACGGGGAAGTGATACCCTCCCGCCCCCATGGTGAGGAAGAGAAACCTGGTTAAGAAATCGTCACAAACTGTAATCAATTCCAGGAGAAAAGTTAATGTCGAAGCTTCATGGGATTGGAGCAAAATCCTGAGACAATGAAATCAAGAAATAGTTTTTCGAAGTTTTCAAATTCAATAACATAATACCCTATTTTTCAATTAGCTGTGAAATTGAAAAATAGGGATTGTTTTCTCGATAAATTTGAAAAGTATTGGTCAGAGAATTTTAGATAAAATAATCTTTAAATAATCCTTCTATCCATCGAACATTTAAACGATTTCATTATAAAATTTTCCAAGAAATCAATAAAAATAATGTCCAGAAACCCCTTTTGTGTCGCAGCAACGGTAGAATAAAATTACCATTATATGGTTAAAACAGATAATTTTATTTTGATTTTCAATATTTATTAAAGATATATTCGATTTTTAAATCGATATTTATGAAAAAGATAGAATTTAATATATATTAAAATTTATTATGAGAAATACCTATAAATTTTTCAATTTCTGCACGTGGATACAGAGTATATAAAACCGTGCAAAATAACTCCTTCATCACTAAAAAGAAGTTATTTTGCACGGCGGAGATTATTGCATCTATACTACATCAATAGATATTTGGAAATATAGCTCTAATCGCATTTACCAAAGGTGGAGTAGCTATTCGTACAAAGATTGGAATAGACAAAACTTTCATATATTTCGTGACTCCTTCTCTAAAGGTTTTGGTATCATTCTTACGTAGTGCCAATTCCAGTTCAGTCATAGCGTGATGAAGCCGGTCTATATCTTCGTGAGTAGGAAGAATTCCTCTAATTTGTGCCAATTCATCAGCAAAATCGTTTACAGAATTATTGTCCACGTGTTGGTTTGTCGTTACATTCATAAATGATGAACCATTGCTAACACAAACCCCTTTGATAACATTGTTGCAATTACTTTTATTTATGGATTCCATGGTAATATTCATTTGTTAAGAATCTAAAGATGCGTTAAGAAGAGATGAACCATCACTTACTGTAGCATTTTCAATTTTGTTATTGCAGTTTTGTTGAATCGTATTATTTTTGATATTGATAGTATAATACTCTTTTCTTGAAGAAGTTGTGAGAATTTCTGTTAAGACTTCTAAAACTTCATCTAGAAATTTTTTGTCATGAAATACTAATGTGAAAATTCCTCCTGAATTCAACATAAAGTTCAATTTTTTCTGAGATTTCAATTTTTGAGATTTTTTGTACCAAAGTGCAATCATAGCGATGGCAATTATGAGTAAACCGTACCCTACGACGGAACTTACATTCATGAAAGCAAAGCTTCCGAGAAGGAAAACGATGCTCAACCAAGGAAATGGCTGCTTGTCGATAGATGTTGAAATCAGGGTAATATTGCTGATCTGGATGATAGTATCCTGCCAACTTATTAAGTTTCCTTTGACATTTAAAAAGTCTGTTTCTATCGTCTTGGTATTTTGTTTCAAGTTGATCATATCGTGCTTTTATACAATAAATTATCTGCTAGGCAAGATAAAATTTGATATTTATTTGAGAAAATTTTTGTGAATTACATGCATTGACGGTTTTTTCCATATTAATATTTTTGGATAAGCAACTTTGTGATAGTATGTTTCAATTCTTTTCTATATAATAACTAAACTCCCCTAGAGCAAAGTCCCTTTCTCTTGGCAATATAGGTTTAGGTGACTTCTTTCAAAGAACCCCGCCGTAAAAACAATCCCTTCCCTCCCTCTTCCCTATTCCTCCCTGGAGCACAACAAAAAGAGCCGCTCCCCGTGGATGGGAAGCGGCGCTGGCCGGGAAGAAGAAAAAAACTCTCTCTCTCTTTTATTACACCTCCTCGGGAGACAGCCAGCGGAAGGAGACGATGTTGAACTTCCTCCCGAATGCCTTGTTCACCGCGCTCAGCTCCGTCTCCTCCAGCGCTCCGCTCTTCATGTTGATCTTCTTGACCGGCGTCTCCGGGCTGTCCACCGGGTCCACGTAATTGATCCCCCTCTGCACCACCGCCTCGCACCACGCCCGCGACAGCACCACACCCTCGCGGTTGGTCAGCTCCCCGTAGGCCCGGATCGTAAACGTGTCGTCGCGCGTCGTTAAAATATTGCCCAGCACCGCCAGCACGTCGGACTGGATCAGGTAGCCGGGAGCCGCCGTGTACACCGATCCCTTGGCCGCGTCCTGGTTCGGGTACCCTCCCTTGGGCGTGATGACCATGTCGGAGAGTTCGTCAAAGGTGCTGTTGATGGAGCTTTCGTCGATGGCCGCCTGAAGCGCCCCCTTCACCCCCATCTCCCCGCTCTGCAGGCGGCGGTTGACGAAGTCGGACATGTTCAGGAAGGGACCCCTCTTCTTGACCTCCTGGACCATGTTCCGGGCCAGGGACTTGATCTGCGAGTCGCTGAGCGTTCTGAGGTCGGACCACGCCATGGCCTCCCCGTCCGGGATGCCCTGGGTTACGCCCACCGAGCCGTAGTCGTCCACGTGGGACTTGTCGCTGCTGGCCACCCCGAAGCGGGAGAAGGCCGTCTGGCTGTTGTTGAGCACGGAGGGAGTCCCGCTCCGGGAGTAGAGGAGCTTGCGCTTTTTGAGCCCAAGCAGGGTGGCTTCCCAGGCGCGCTGGGAGGTGGAGTTGACGTTGAAGCCCCCGGCCACGGTGAGGTACTTGGAGGCGTGCTTGTAGCCTTCGTCGGTCTTGGAGAGTTCTTCGACGACGGCCTCGGAGGGCTTGCCCTGGAGGTCGGGCACGAAGCGCCTGTTGGCAATGCCGGCGGCCTTGTTGGAGGAGGCGTCCGTGGAGAAGGCCTGTTGAAGCACGGTTTTAAGTTCCTCCCTGCCCGTGCCTCCGATGCTGGAGGGGCGCGAAGCCAGGGAGGAGGTGAACCAGGAGTCCCAGAGGGCGTCGTTGACCATCAGGCCGTGGTCCCAGAAGTCGCCCAGGGAGGCGTCTCCCATGATTTCATTGTGGGAGAAGACCTTGTCGGGCGGGAGCATGGGGTCGGCAAAAGCGTTGCCGATCCCCACGCCCGGCACGCCGGACTGGTAGGCGAAGCGCTTGGCGATGGCCGCCTTGGAGTCGCTCCTGTACCATCCCGGGGTGAGGCGGCAGCCTGCGAAGCCGGCGAGGCTGGAGGGCTGCTGGAAGGGGAGTTCCGCGGCCACGATCTTGTTGACCTGCTCGGCGCCCGGCCCGCCGAAGGGGGAGAGCCTGGTGCCGTCGTTGGAGAGGATGTTGGAGATGGTGATGGGGAAGAAGTCGCTGTTGGCGTTTTTGACTTCAAACTGGTAGGGACTGTAGAGGCGTCCGAGCTCGGAGGCGGTGGGCATCTGCCCACCCCAGAAGAGAGGGCTGGAGTGCTGCCATGTCTTGGCGCGGTAGTCCTTGCCTTCCGGGTAGGCTCCGATCACCGGAGGCTTGCCCCATTTTACCGATACCCCGTAGTAGGCCACGAAGGTGGAATCCTGGGCCGCACTGCCGTATTTGCCGCGGCGTTTCAGGTTGTCGTCCGGTCCTTCATTGTCCAGGAACATGTCCGCAGGCAGTTTGACCTGGTCAAGCAGGGGTTTTTCCCACGCGCCCCAGTTCAGGTTCAGAATAGAGGGCATGGCTTTGGAGAAAACATTCATGTCTGCTCCGGTGTTTGCGGTTAAATTCCCTGCTTTGCCAATTTGCTTGGGATCCATGATGCCGGAAACCATGACGATGGAACCGAGTTTGTTGGAACTGGAGGAAAATTCGTCTGTATACTTGGTGCAGAGAACAACGCTGTTAGGCGTGTAATTGAGATCGTCCAGCGTTTCCGCAAATTTGATGGACATCATGGCCGTTCCCCTGTCTTCATAACCGCTGCCGGAAAGATACTGGTACTGAATGCCGTCAGCCTGGTTGATAGCATAGGAACTGACCTGTCCGGGGCTCTGGTCCCAGCCTTCCTTGAAAGCAAAGTTGTCCACGCGCACATCGTTCTTGTTTGCCTTGGATTGCGTGACCATGTTGCCGTGTTCGATCCGTTCGACGACGGGATGGGCGAAAATGACGATTTCGCCCGCTTTGAGCGTGGAAGGTTCCCCGGCTTTTCCTACCCCTCCCGAGGTTAATTGCGACGTTTTCCGGAAGGAGGCTCCAAAGTCGGCAATCTGGCGGTTGTTATAGCCGTCGTTGGGGGAATACGGGGAAAAGGGTGATTCTGAATAGGTGGCCGTAGAGGGATCCCAGTTTTCGATCAGATTGCCTTGCATGCGGCCATAATTATTGGTCTGCATGAGCGGCATGTAGCGGTGCTCTCCGAAGAAAGAGCCCCAGGGACCGCCTTCCGCTCCCTGGAATTTCATGTCCACGTTGTACGGGTTCCACCAGACATACACCGGGATCACGGAAACGCGCACGTCAATATGGCCTCCGCGGGCTCCGTGCTGGGCCTCGCGTTTGACGTACTGAATCCCTACGAAGGAGTAGAAGCGCAGCAGGATGGGATGGCGCATGTACGTGTAGCGGTTGTCCATCATTTCCATGTTTGCGGCGGCATCAGCCGCAATCAATGTGCTGGGGGAGCGGCCGTCCCATTGCAGGGCGGCGGAAGTGTCCTGGCCTTCCCTCTTCGTGGAGGAGTCCCACACGTTGGCCCACAGGTAGAGCTGGTTCCAGGAACCGATCGGGCGGTTCTGCTCGGTTGGGCTGCCGTCCTCTGACGTGTACGGGCGGAGGCCGATATCAGAGGTGTCTCCACGGAAATCTTCAGGCAGTTTTTCCTGTGAAAACATGATGTTCAGGTCTTTTTTCAATCCACCGAATTTAGAATCCGTCAGCAGGCTGGAAGAAACCAGGGAGATGTCATGGTACACCTCTCCCAAGTCTTTCAGCCGGCCGTTTTTACTGTTAGCCAGCAGAGAATCAAGGGAAATGAGTTTTCTGACTGTGGACATGTCGTTTCCGGAACTCGATGCCATCATGGAAGAAAGGTTGAGGGGCTCCAAATCGGGACCGGGCGTGTCCCACGTGGAGCGCATCACCGTCAGGGCATCCGTGCTTTCTTCCGAGGCATGCGGCATCAGGTTGATGCGCGCCTTCTGGTTTTCTCCCGTTACCCACCACGCAATGTATTTGCGTGAGTTAGCGTTCTTTTTCAGCCCCATGGTCTTGGAGGAATCGTCCACGCGCACCATGCGGGCGTAGATTTCCTTTTTGTCCTGGTTCTTGGCGCCTACGGGCGTTCCCACCGTGCCATGGTCCACCAAGGCGACACTGCGGAAATTTTGGTTGGTAAGGGAACGTTTGCCCAGCAGGCTTTTGCCCGCTTCCAGCGTGCTGAGCCTGCGCAGGTCCGGGTCGGAAATGAGCCAGCGGCGGAACATGGACTTTCTTCCCGTATCGTAGGTGGAAGAAATGTTCATGCCCTGGGAGTTAGTCTTGTTGAGCCAGGTATCCCAGCTGTTCCAGACGCCCAGGATGTACGGGGCGTTGCCTTCGCTGGCGCCGGAGGAAAGGATGCCCGAGTTGGCGGAAACGCGCTGGTCGGGCCCCAGCTCACACTGGAGCTGCCCGAGGGCCACTTCCAGGGAAAACCTGGCGAGGGATTTGGCCTCCGCGGCAAAGAGCTGTTTTTCGGAAATGCGGACCTGTGAGGATGCGATGGTGAGAAGGCCAACGCTGAGAAGGGCCAGGAGCATCATCAGGGTGATGGTGGCAATCAGGGCAAAACCTTTGCTGACATGCCTGATAGGACGTTTAGTGAAATGTTTAATCTTCATGAAAATGGTGGGTTCCGGCGTGCACTTTTCCGCTCAAGTTTGAGGATATAAAAATCCCCACTGTCACGAAGGTGCGAAGAGCCAATTCTTAACTCTAGTCAATACAAAAAAGAGGCAGTCCATGCAAGCTCAAAATTGCTTCAAACAAGCGCATTGCAGGCAGAATAAATTGACGGAGAAACCATCTGGAAGGAGGAAGGAAGCGGGGAGAATGCATTTTTATGATAATCAGTTCTTAAAATCTTATATTATGGTATTTATAAGAAAAATCGGATTCTAAATTCGGTGGATTGAAAAAAGACCTGAATATCATATTCTCTCAAGAAAAGCTGCCTGAGGAATTCCGTAGCGACACCGCAGACATCGGATTGCGTCCGTATACCTCCGAGGACGGCAGCCCGACCGAGCAGAACCGGCCCATTGCCTCCTGGAACCAGCTCTTCCTGTGGGCCAACGTGTGGGACTCCTCCACGAAGAGGGAAGGCCAGGACGCTTCCGCCACATTGCAGTGGAACGGGACCTCCCCCAGCACATTGATTGCGTCTGACGCCACAGCGAACATGGAAATGATGGACAACCGCTACACGTACATGCGCCATCCTATTCTGCTGCGCTTCTACTCCTTCGTCGGCGTCCAGTACGCCAGATTCGGAGGAACAAACGGCCAGAATCCCTCCGTAAATGGCGGATTCATCAATCTGGCCTTCTCCGTCATTCCCGTCTATGTATGGTGGAACCCATACAACGTAGACATGAAATTCCAGGGGGCCAATGGAGAAGTATGGGGGGCCTACTTCGGCGAACACCGCTTCATGCCCCTGATGTTCTCCCACAACATCAAAAACGGCGGCGGTGTGGGGGCCATGGGCAACTATACGGAACATCCCCTGACTCCCTACGTTCAAAATGCCATAAACAAAAACGACCGCCAGGTGGCGGACTTCGGCGCGTCCTTCCGTGACAAAGTCACCTACCAGTCGGACGGCTCAACCAACAAGGGTAATCCTTCTACCCTGAAAGCCGGAGAAATCGTCATTTTCGCTCAGCCTATTCCCCTGATTGATGACGTGTCCAACCCCTTCCACGGCAACTCCGTCTACCGGTCCAAAGATAATGGTATTGACATTAAAACGGATAACTTTGCCATGAAGGAAGGCTGGTCCCTGGATTCCGCCCAGACCACAGGCTACTCCGTCAACATGTACTCCGGCCTGAAATACCAGAATTTTGACGGCAACAAGTACCTGGACGGAGACCCGTTCATGGCCTCCGCCATTTTCGCCCAGAATGATGACGACCTGAAAGGCTGGTCCGGCACGACCGCCGACCGGACACCCTCCGACCACATCCTCAGCCATAAATATACGGACGAATTCGGAGCCGGTTCCAAAAAGCTGGGAACCTTCACGATGGGGGCCGGTCTCATGAGAGCGGAGCAGATGGGACAACCCACCAAGCTGAACGGCGCCAATACGGCAGACCCCGCCATCTTCTCCAAGACGATGCCCGCCGTGCTGAACCTGAACTGGGGCGCGTGGGAAAAACCTCTGCTTGAAAACATCAAATTCCCGGCGGACATGTGGAAAAACAATACCGGACCGGAAGAGAACAAGGAAAGGCAGGGCTATTATGGCGAGGCGGATCCGGACGCTCTTTTCATCGCCTACTACGGAGTATCGGTCAAATGGGGCAAGCCCCCGGTGATCGGAGCCTACCCGGAAGGCAAGGACTACCGCGCCAAGACATGGCAGCACTCCAGCCCTCTCTTCTGGGGTGGGCAGATGCCCACCGCCTCCGAGCTCGGACGCCTCTACAGCCCCTACCAGTTTGAAGTCAAAAATGCCAACAGCGACTTCTTCCCCATCACCATCTCCAACATCCTCTCCAACGACGGCACCAGGCTCTCCCCCTTCGGCGGACCGGGCGCCGAGCAGGTCAACAAGATCGTGGCCGCGGAACTCCCCTTCCAGCAGCCCTCCAGCCTCGCCGGCTTCGCAGGCTGCCGCCTCACCCCGGGATGGTACAGGAGCGACTCCAAGGCGGCCATCGCCAAGCGCTTCGCCTACCAGTCCGGCGTGCCGGGCGTGGGGATCGGCAACGCTTTTGCCGACCCCATGCTCCCGCCCGACAAGGTCTTCTCCCACAATGAAATCATGGGAGACGCCTCCCTGGGCGACTTCTGGGACCACGGCCTGATGGTCAACGACGCCCTCTGGGACTCCTGGTTCACCTCCTCCCTGGCTTCGCGCCCCTCCAGCATCGGAGGCACGGGCAGGGAGGAACTTAAAACCGTGCTTCAACAGGCCTTCTCCACGGACGCCTCCTCCAACAAGGCCGCCGGCATTGCCAACAGGCGCTTCGTGCCCGACCTCCAGGGCAAGCCCTCCGAGGCCGTCGTCGAAGAACTCTCCAAGACCGACGAAGGCTACAAGCACGCCTCCAAGTACCTCACCGTGGCCGGGGGCTTCAACGTCAACTCCACCTCCCAGCGCGCCTGGGAAGCCACCCTGCTTGGGCTCAAAAAGCGCAAGCTCCTCTACTCCCGGAGCGGGACTCCCTCCGTGCTCAACAACAGCCAGACGGCCTTCTCCCGCTTCGGGGTGGCCAGCAGCGACAAGTCCCACGTGGACGACTACGGCTCGGTGGGCGTAACCCAGGGCATCCCGGACGGGGAGGCCATGGCGTGGTCCGACCTCAGAACGCTCAGCGACTCGCAGATCAAGTCCCTGGCCCGGAACATGGTCCAGGAGGTCAAGAAGAGGGGTCCCTTCCTGAACATGTCCGACTTCGTCAACCGCCGCCTGCAGAGCGGGGAGATGGGGGTGAAGGGGGCGCTTCAGGCGGCCATCGACGAAAGCTCCATCAACAGCACCTTTGACGAACTCTCCGACATGGTCATCACGCCCAAGGGAGGGTACCCGAACCAGGACGCGGCCAAGGGATCGGTGTACACGGCGGCGCCCGGCTACCTGATCCAGTCCGACGTGCTGGCGGTGCTGGGCAATATTTTAACGACGCGCGACGACACGTTTACGATCCGGGCCTACGGGGAGCTGACCAACCGCGAGGGTGTGGTGCTGTCGCGGGCGTGGTGCGAGGCGGTGGTGCAGAGGGGGATCAATTACGTGGACCCGGTGGACAGCCCGGAGACGCCGGTCAAGAAGATCAACATGAAGAGCGGAGCGCTGGAGGAGACGGAGCTGAGCGCGGTGAACAAGGCGTTCGGGAGGAAGTTCAACATCGTCTCCTTCCGCTGGCTGTCTCCCGAGGAGGTGTAATAAAAGAGAGAGAGAGTTTTTTTCTTCTTCCCGGCCAGCGCCGCTTCCCATCCACGGGGAGCGGCTCTTTTTGTGCTTAAGGGGAGGGAGGGAAAGAAAGATAGGGGTTATAAGGTTTAAAGGGGTAATAGGAATAATGGGGACGGGATGGAAGACGGGAAGTGGGGGTGTTGCACAACTGTAATTCTACCAATGCGTTGCTGATTGTGACGATTTCTTAACCAGGTTTCTCTTCCTCTCCTTGGGAGAGGATAGGTGCCGTTGGATAGAAGGAGGGGGCCTTCCTGGAAAGATAAAAGCGGTAGTTTATTCCACAGCCGGTTTCATATGTTGGAGACTTGCAAAGAATACCTTCATTTTTACTTTTCTGTTCCGGTAACGGGAAGAGCACTGCTGGAGAATGCATTTTTTATGGGCAAAGGAGTGGTGGTCAACATGCCTTTCAGAAGAATGAGGCGTCGAATGGATAACGGGATGTCCTGAAACTGCAATAAGGTTTCAAGTTTCCTTAATAGGGGAAAGCCGGAACGCAAGCCGGGTAACGGCGGATGCCGTTCAGCGTGCGGAGATGTGGCGGCTCCTGAAACCGAAGCCGACGGCAAAGGTGACCAGGGTGCCGATGGTTACGCGCCATGGAAAGGCTATTTCCGGAATATATTGCCTCCAGTCGGCGGGCAGGGGGATGAGTTCGGTCAGCAAGGCAATGACCAGGAAGCCTGCCGCCATGGCAATGATGTTTCCTGAATCGTTTCCTCTGGTGCGCGTCAGCATCCCGAGCAGGAAGATGCCAAGCAGCGAGCCGTAGGTGTAGCCGAAGATGCCCAGGGCGATTTGAATGATGCGGACTTCCGGGTGGTGCACCACGTACCACGCCGTGATGGAACCGACGAGGATGAGCAGCAGGGAGAAGCCGGCCGTTCCCCAGCGCACGCACCGGAGGAGCTGACGTTCCGTGGCTTCCGGTTTGAATACTCCCTGGTACCAGTCCTTGGTGGCGGTGGTTGCCAGGGAGTTGAGAGCGGTGGACAGGGAACCCATGGCGGTTGCCAGGAGCCCGGCGATCAGCAGCCCCCGGATGCCGTTGGGCAGTTCATGGATGATGAAGTAGGGGAAGACATGGAGCTGCGGCGTGTCTGCGGGGAGGGACGCCGGATTGTACTGGTAGAAGACGTAGAGAAGAATGCCCGTGAAGAGGAAGACGATGACGATGGGGAAGTCCAGCAGCCCGGATACGATGACTGCCCGCGTTCCCGCCTTGCTGCTTTTTGCGGCCAGCATCCGCTGTACCATGTCCTGGTCCGTGCCGTGTGTAGCCATGGTGATGAAGGTCGCTCCCAGGAAGGCTGCCCATACCGTGTATTCCTGACCCAGGACATGGGCGCATTGCTGGAGGAAGTCCAGGCCTTCCTTGGTGCCCCACGAGAAGAATTTCCAGTCGTCCCCTCCGTTCATGGCGGCTGAGATGGAGTTCCACCCTCCGGGAATGTGGGAGAAGAGAACCCACAGGGCGGAGAGCATGGAGACGCCCAGCACGACGGCCTGGAGGACATCCGTCCAGACGACGGCTTTCAAGCCGCCGATGGCTGTGTAAATGGTGGTGGCGATGGAGATGACGACCAGCGCGGCAATGTAAAGCAGGACAATTTGGTTGGCGTCCGCCGTGGTGTCCGTCATGAATTGGTAGGCAATGACCAGCAGAATGCCTGCAAAGTAAAGTCTTGTTCCACTGGCGAGCACCCGGCTGACCAGGAAGACCATGGAGGCCGTGCGGCGCGTCAGGAGCCCGAATCTTTTTTCCAGGTATTCATAGATGGAGACCACCTTGTAGTCATAGTAGGGTTTGAGGAAGAGCTTGCCGACGATGATGCGGCCCAGGATAGTGCCGATGCAGAGCTGGGCGTACGTGAAGTTGCGGGTATGGTAGCCTTCCCCCGGAGCCCCCAGAAAGGTGGCCGCGCTGATTTCCGCCGCCAGGATGGAGGCCAGAATGGCCCACCAGGGCAGGGAGCGGTTGCCCAGGGCATAGTCCGTCAGGGAGTTCTGCCTGCGTCCCGCATAGATGCCAATGCAGAAGATAGCCAGAAAGTAGACAACGATGACAAGGAGGTCCGTGAACATGCCTGGAAAGAGAAGGCCTTTTCCGGAACAGGGTTTCCGGAAAAGGCCCCGGGCTGGGTGAAGGGTCAGGAGCGGCTCTTGTGTTCCAGCGCGGCTGAAACCAGACCGGAGAAGAGCGGATGAGCCCGGTTGGGTGCGGACTGGAATTCCGGATGGTACTGGCAGGCAATGAAGAAGGGATGGGAGGGAAGTTCCACGACTTCCACCAGGCCGTGTTCATCATTAACGGCGCTGATGACCATGCCTGCGTTTTCCAGTTCTTCACGGTAGGCCGGGTTGAATTCGTAACGGTGGCGGTGGCGTTCCGTGACGCTGTCCTTGCCGTACAGCTTGTGCGCCAGAGTTCCGGGCTGGATCAGGGCTTTATAGGAGCCCAGGCGCATGGTGGCCCCCATGGCTTTGATTCCTTTCTGCTCTTCCTGAAGGCTGATGACGGGGTGGGTGGATTTCTGGTCGAATTCCGTGGAGTTGGCATCGTCCATGCCGCAGATGTGGCGTGCGTATTCAATGACGGCTACCTGCATGCCCAGGCAGATGCCCAGGAACGGGATGCCCTTGGTGCGCGCATATTCCACTGTTTGTATTTTTCCTTCAATGCCGCGGTCTCCAAAGCCGCCCGGCACCAGAATGCCGTCCACGGAACCGATCAGGGCATCCGCGCCTTTTTCTTCAATTTCTTCCGCGTCTATCCGGAGGATTTCCACGCGAGTGTCATTTTCAGCACCGGCATGAGTGAAGGATTCATAGATGGATTTGTAAGCGTCCTGAAGGGCGATGTATTTGCCGACTACGGCAATCCTTACGGAGTGGCTTGGGCTGATGACGCGCCCCACGTAACGCTGCCAGTCCGCCAGGTTGGGAGCGGGAACGTCCAGCCCCAGGCGCTTGGTGACGATGCGGTCTATTTTGTCCTGGCTGAGGTCCAGAGGACATTCGTAAATGGTGTTTTTAACGTCGCGGAAGGCGATGACATTTTTGGCTTCCACGTTGCAGAACATGGCGATTTTCCTCCTTTCGTCTTCGCTCATATCGTATTCCGTCCGGCAGATGATCACGTCCGGCTGAATACCAATTTCCCGGAGCTTGGCGACGGATTGCTGGGTGGGCTTCGTTTTCATTTCCCCGGCGGCCTTGATGTAGGGGAGCAGGGTGACGTGGATGAAGCAGACATTGTCGCGGCCCACTTCCAGCGCGAACTGGCGCAGGGCTTCCAGGAAGATGTGGCCTTCCATGTCCCCTACCGTGCCGCCGATTTCCGTGATGATGATGTCCACGTCCGATTGTTCCGTGACTTCATAAAGGCGGTTTTTGATTTCATCCGTGACGTGCGGAATGTATTGAACCGTTTTACCCAGATAGTCTCCCCGGCGTTCCTTATGCAGCACGCTTTCAAAGACCTGGCCGGAAGTAAGGTTGTTAAGACGGGAGAGGTTGCAATGGACGAAGCGTTCATAATGGCCCAGGTCCAGATCCGTTTCCGCCCCGTCGTTCAAGACGTACACTTCCCCGTGCTGGAACGGGCTCATCGTGCCGGGGTCTACATTCAAGTAGGGGTCGAATTTTTGAAGGGTGACCTTGAGACCGCAGCGTTCCAGCAGAGTACCGATGGATGCCGCCGCCAGTCCTTTGCCGAGAGAGGAGACAACACCACCTGTGACGAAGATGTATTTCATGATTATGGTTCCTAATGTATGTTTAATAAGATTTGTTCCACCTGGGCCGCCTGTTCCGGCGTGTCTACGCCCACGCTGACATGGTCCGTCAGAATGACTCTGATTCTGGCGCCGTTTTCCAGCGCGCGCAGTTGTTCCAGGGATTCCGTTTGTTCCAGGGGGGTGGGTTCCCAGCGCACGTAGTTTTCAAGGAAGTCCCGGCGGTAGGCGTAAATGCCCAGATGGCGCAGCGGGGGGATGACGCGGGGATGGCGGGCATAGGGAATGACGGAACGGGAGAAGTACAGGGCGTCGCCGTTGCCGGCCAGGACCACTTTGACGATGTTCGGGTTGTCCAGGTCTTCCTGCGCGCTGATGGGGCAGGCCACGGTAGCCATGGACAGGGCCCCGTCAGAAACCAGCGCGTCCGCCAGCCTGTCAATCAGGGCCGGGTCAATGAGGGGTTCGTCTCCCTGGATATTGACCACATGAGTGGCGGAGGGGAAGGCTTGCACCGCTTCCGCCAGGCGGTCGCTGCCGCTGGGATGGTCCGGAGAGGTCATGATCGCCTTGGCGCCAAAGGCCACGGCGGTGTCGAAGATGCGCTGGTCGTCCGTGGCGATGGCGATGTCGTCAAGGCGGGAGCAGCGGGAAACGCGTTCCCATACGTGCTGGACAAGCGGTTTTCCTGCAATGAGGTGAAGCGGCTTGCCCGGAAATCTGGAGGACCCCCAGCGTGACGGGATGAGGCCGATGATATGATGAGGAGAGTCTGCTGCCATGAGAAGAGGAAACGCATCGAAAGGTAGCAACTCCCCTTGAATTAGTCCAGCCTCAAGCATCAGATGCGCCCGTTTTTCCGGAGTAGGGGCGGAACGGTCAGGCGGAAATGGCGGGCGCGGCGGCAGGCTGCGGTTTTGCCTCCGTCTTCTGGATAATGAGCGGCATGTATTCCTTGCGGATGTGGAGGGATACGTACAGGCCTTCCTTTTTGGCGCAGGAGAAGAGTACCTTGATGATGGCCAGGGAGATGATGTCCATGGAGATGGTGGTACTATCCCCGAAGATCAGCAGAAAGGTGAGCGGCTTGATGAAGTAGACGGTTGAAACGTAAAGAATGCCCAGCTTGTATTTGTGGTTGCGGTAGATTCTGCTGACGATCCATGCATAGGTCATGCCGATGACGGACAGGATGAGGTACAGGGAAAGCCCCACGTAGCCGAGCGTTTGAATGGTGGAAATGGGGCCGCTGTGCCATAGTCCGTTCCAGGCAAAGGATGACTGGTCCTGGCTGAGGTTGTAGGCTTCCTCATAGATGTTGGCTTTCACGATGCTGATATCCCGTGAAAAGCCGTCTCCGAATACCTTGTCCTGAATGAAGTGTTCGCGGTCGTCCAGAGCCCATTCCCACATTTCAAAGCGCCAGTTCATGGACGCTTCCGCGTTTACTCTGGCTTGCATGCTGACATCCAGGAAAGGAAGGGCTGAAAGTGTGCGCTGGATACCGTAAGGAAAGGAATGGAGCATTCCTGAGGAGGAGAGGAGCAGAAGCAAAAGCATTCCGAAGATGGGAACCAGGATGCAGAAGAACCATCTTTTGTAGATCAGAGATATTGTGAAAAACAGGAGCAGAAGCTGCGCAATAAAGGAGCGGAATCCGCTAAACAGGACTCCGATGGTTCCAAGGACAAGAAGGGCGCCCCACCAGGGACGTTTGATCATCTGCCATACGGAGTAGTTGATGATGAGTAGTTGAACCGCCAATAGGGAAATTTGGAGGAAGGTCGATTGCCGCGTGTCTTCGGAGGCGGCGCTTGCCGAGACTGCGGCCGCCGCCGGGTTCGCTCCGGCAGAATTCGGTGAAAGGATGCCCTGGGCGGTTGAGATCAGCGTGAAGATAATGGTCAGAAAAACGGCCCATTGAAGCACCTTTCCCAGTTCATTGCTGGTGGTTTTCAGGGAGGAGAGGCAAAGATAGGCAAGGAGCGCCTGAAGGAAGAGGACGTATCCCTTGCCCCCGTAGTAGTCTTCCAGCACATTCAGGCCCAGGCCGAAGGGGTGGCTCAGGAAGACGTAGCCCACATGCATGAACAGCACGAGAATGACAGCGTCCAGGAGAGGGGCGGCATTCCATGTCAGGGTTGAACGCTTGAGCATGGCATTCCACAAGTAGAAGGGAATGGTAATGCCGTAGGCGAAGAGGGGTGCGTAGTCCTTTAGTTCCGGTATGGGCAGGAAGAGCAGGGGAAGCCATATCCACAGGTACCATACCTTTTCCTTCATCAGGAAAAGGACGGCCAGGAGGAAGGGGGAAACAGCCAGGGCGATGGAAAAGGGGTCTCCATCCGCCGACATGACGCCGCCTATGATGGCTAGGAGAATGGCAACTACTGAAATCAGTACAATTTTAAATAAATTACCATTCATAGGGCTGCCCGTGATTCCCGCATAAAAGACAATGGCGGGAAAGAGAGATGGATGGTGGAGTATAGGGGATTCGAACCCCTGACCTTCTCATTGCGAACGAGACGCTCTACCAACTGAGCTAATACCCCGTGGAAAATACCGGGGGGAATCTATTCCATCCGCCGCCTGAAAGCAAGAGGAATTCGTCAGGCAACGCAAATAAGATGGAAGATTTCGTGTTCCTTTTCCGCATGCCGCCGTTTCCTGTCCGGCGGAAGTCTGCCGCAGGGGGGAGATTCATTTTTCCGGAAAGGGCCGGGAGGCGGCGCAATACGGGAACCGGGAAAAGGAATGCCTGTATTTCCGTAGAAAGCGGACGGCAGTTCAAAGAGCGGTGAATTTGATGTTCCGGACTCTGGCAAAGGCACGTTTCAAGCGGGAGGAAAGCCATTTTCCGCATGGTTGTTCAATGCCGTAATGCATGGCGGCTCCCACGGCAATCAACAGGAGCGCGGCGCATATCCAGAAGAGGATGGGACGGGTTCCGTACCGGTCCTGCGGCCAGATGTACTGCATGAATTGCAGGAGGGGAACATGCAGCAGGAAGACGGCATAGGTCAGGAGGCTGGCCCGGTTGGTCAAATGGATGAGCACCGCTGGAATTTTAACAGCCGGCGGCTGAGGGGATTTTGCAAGTGAGCACGCGCTGGCGATGGTCAGCACGGCAATCAGCGTGTCGGGAAGGAGGAAGGCCAGGGAGGCAACTTTCCCGCCGGAGCCCCACAAGGCGCCGATGAAAGTCTGGTAGAGAAGGTAGAGCACCCCGAAGGAGAACACAGCCGGGCTCCACCGGAAGAAGCGTTCGTGTTTTTTATAGAGCCGTGCCGCGCAGCAGCCGGCGAGAAATTGCCATAAACGGTAGGGCGGGAAGAAGTAAAGGCGTGCGACGGGTTCCAGGAACGTGCAGGCGACAGCGGTTACAAGGCCCAGTGCCAGCAGCAGGGGAAGGCGTTTCCTTCCATAGGCCACGAGAGGGAAGATAAGGACGAAGAGGATTTCCAGCTTCATGTACCATAAGGCATAATTGTCTCCCGTGTGCAGGTTCATGAATTGATTGCCGCCGAAGGAAACCAGCAGGACGCCGAGCAGGTTGTCCAGCTGGAATTGCTCCTTGTAGGAGACCAGGCTGGACAGGAGGATGGCCGTGAACAGGAGCGGCCACAGCCGCGCAAATTTGGAGATGTAGAAGGAGGGCGGACTGAACGAATTTTCTTTCAGGGTGAACGTCATCAGGAATCCGGAGAGGACGATGAACCAGTCCACGCCCACGGAGCCCGCAACGGGCGACCAGCGCGCCCAGTGGAAGGCGCAGATCATCAGGCAGAGGATGATGCGGATTAATGAGATGCCTGTAATGAAGGAGGAAGGGGCGCTCATTGGAACTGGGGCATCAGCGATCCCGCTTGTTTTTAATGCGGCTCCTGAGGTGGGCTTCTTCAAAAAGGCCCTCCATGTACAGCCCCACGGCCTGCGCTTTTCTGAGGCTTTGGGCTGCATTCCTCAGGGCCGGAAGCGCTTCTTCGTAGGAAGGGATACTTCCTTTTTTGAGGGGGGAGGCTTCCACAAGGTGCCATCCCCACCGGCTTTTAAGAAGCACCGGCTTGTTGTCGGGAACGTTTGCCAGCTCCAGGCCCAGGGTTTCCCGTGCGCGGGCGGGGCTGACCCAGCCAAGTTCCCCGCCTGCGGGCGCGGAGCGCTCGTCCTCACTGAATTCCCTGGCAAGCCGGGAGAAGGTTTCCCCGCCTTGCAGGCGCGCCAGCAGCGTTTCCGCCGCCTGTTTGACCTGGGTTTCATCGTTGTGAAGGGTAGCCAGGAAGATGTGCCTGGTTTTCCGGAGGTCAGGGGTTTTAAGCTGGTCCCGGATCAAATCATAATAGGTTTTCAGGTCTTCGTCGGACGGCTCTGCCGCCTGGGCGGTCGCCCGGTAGAGCTGTTCCGTCTGCTTGAGCCGCGCCGCTATTTTTTCCTGGAATTGCTGCTGCGTGAATTTCTGGTCATGCAGGGTTTTCAGGTATTGTTCCGTGTTCCCGTCAAAGCGGGAACGGATTTGTTCCGCGGCGTGCGCGGCTTCCGCATTGCGGTTGGGAAGCTGAAGGTCGTTGACGCTGGTTTTCAGGCGCAGGAGGGAGGAGCCGATCAGATCGTACCTGGCCCGCGGAGCCAGGTCTCCGGCTACGTCCAGTTCATGGGTGAGCCTGATGCCTCCGTCCATGTCCAGAACGGGAGGCTGGCGCAGGAGCCGGAGTTCCGCAACCCTCCGGGAGAGCTGGTTGGCGGTGACGGGTTCGCCGTAAACTTCCGCAATCCGGGCGGAGTTGTCTCCGGGCGGTCCCGGCATCGGTTTCAGGTAGGCGTCCATCCTGCCGGCCAGGAAGCCGTGCCAGAGAAACAAATCCCCCACCAGATAGAGCAGGAATGCTCCATAGATCACGAGCTTGAACGTGAATTTTCCAGTGGGGGACATGGGAGGGACAGGGAAGGAGCAAAGGGCCTAGTTTCCACCGCCGGAGTCTGCCAGACGGACGGATTCCGGGGGAAGGAAGTTGCGGAACCTCTTCTTTTCAATGCACTTCATGTAGGCTTCCTCCGGAGAGACGACGCCCTGCTGGAGTTTTTGCCAGATGGCGTCATCCATGAATTGCATGCCCATGGCCTTTCCGCCGACGATGACGTCAGGGATTTTCTGCGTGGCGCCTTCACGGATGATGGCCGCCACGGCGGGCGTGGCAAAGAGGATTTCATTGACGGCTACGCGTCCCGGCTTGTCGCTGCGCTTCATCAGGAGCTGCGCCACGACGCCGCGGAGGGAGCCCGCAAGCATGGTGCGTACCTGGGACTGCTGGTCGGACGGGAATACGTCAATGATACGGTCAATGGTTTTGCTGGCGTTGTTCGTGTGCAGGGTGCCGAATACCAGAAGGCCGGTTTCAGCCGCCGTGAGTGCCAGGGAGATGGTTTCCAGGTCGCGCATTTCACCCACCAGCACGATGTCGGAGTCTTCACGGAGGGAAGCCCGCAGGCCGTCTGCGAAGGAGGGTGTCTGGAGGGGCACTTCCCTCTGGGTGACGATGGATTTTTTATTGGGGTGAACGAATTCGATAGGTTCCTCCACCGTGATGATGTGCCGCGCCTGGTTGCTGTTGATGTAGTCAATGATGGCGGCCAGGGTGGTGGATTTACCGGAGCCCGTGGGCCCCGTGACCAGCACCAGCCCTGATCTCATGTGGGCGAATTCCTTGACGACCGTGGGCACGCCCAGTTCTTCCAGCGTGGCGATTTTTGTGGGAATGAGACGGAAGACGGCTCCCAGGCCGTGCTGCTGCCTGAAGTAGTTGCAGCGGAAACGGGAGGTTTCATCCATTTCATAGGCGAAGTCCAGATCCCCTTCTTCCAGGTATTTCTGGAAGGCCTGGGAGTCGCATATTTCCGCGAGAAGGTTTTTGAACGACTGGCCTTCCAGGTTTTCGTCGGAGATGGCGGAGATGGTCCCGTTGACGCGGATTTTCGGAGGCTGGCCTTCGCTGAGGTGAAGGTCGGAGCCGCCCGCTTCTACGAGGTATTTGAAGTATTGGTCGATAACAGCCATAACAGGAGTGTGTCAAAGTTAAAGGTTACTTGATTCCCAGGAAGGATTTCATGATGGTTTTGTCTTCCGCGCGGAAGATGCAGTCTTCCGTGGTGATGAGACCTGCCTGGTGCAGCGCCCGGAGGGAGTCATCCATCAGGATCATGCCCTGGGCCTTCCCGGTCTGGATGCAGCCGGGAATCATGAATGTCTTTCCTTCGCGGATGCAGTTGGCGATGGCGGGTGTATTGACCAGCATTTCAATGGCCAGGGCGCGGCCGTTGCCGTCCGCCCTGGGAACGAGCTGCTGGGAGATGATGCCGCGCAGGGATTCACTGACCATGATGCGGATCTGGTCGCGCTGCTCCACCGGGAAGACGTCCAGCACGCGGTCCACCGTGCGGGCTGCGGACCCCGTGTGCAGGGTGCCGAGCACCAGGTGGCCGGTTTCAGCCGCCGTGAGCGCCAGGGAGATGGTTTCCAGGTCGCGCATTTCACCTACCATGATGACGTCCGGGTCTTCACGGAGGGCCCCGCGGAGGGCGCGCGCGAAGGATTCCGTGTGCTTGTGCACTTCACGCTGGTTGACGTGGCAGTTTTTGGAGGGAATCAGGTATTCGATGGGGTCTTCAAGCGTGATGATGTGGTCGTGGCGGTCCTGGTTGATGAAGTCCACGATGGAGGCCAGGGTGGTGGATTTACCGGAACCCACGGAGCCCGTCACCAGAATGAGGCCGTTGGTGTAGCGGGTGAGGGGCACCACGTATTCCGTCGGCAGGCCGATTTCCTCCATGGTGCGCACCCGCGTGTTGATGATGCGGAAGCAGATGTCATAGCCCAGGCGCTGCTTGACCACGGAAGCGCGGTAGCGTCCGAAGTCGTTGGCATAGGCAAAGTCCACGTCCCCCTTTAATTGAAGGCGGTTCCATTCCGGGTCTTCCAGAAAGCCCCTCGCCAGAACTTCCGTGTCCTGGGGCGTGAGATTGGGCGCTTCCTCCCAGATGGGGAGAAGCTGGCCGAACCGGCGCCAGGTGGGGCGGCTGTTGACGGCAAGGTGGATATCGGAACAGTCAAAGTCCTGTCCAAGCTTAAGATATCCGTCGACGTGGGGCAAAATGTATTCGCTCATGTTGTGAATGCAGCAAACTGATAAAGCTACATACTAACGAAAACGGGGCTTTTTTGACCAGCAAAAAATGTTTGGGAAATGATTTCTGTGCAGGCGGCCCTGTGCCGTCCCGTGGCGGGGGAGGATTTTTGGAGAGAAGCCTTGAGGAAGGCTCGCAAAAGTTTATTTCCGGGAGCGGGAAAGAGCATTTATGTTTTTCTGCCGTTTCGGGAACCGGATCCTGAGGGATCGCGGTTTTTCACGGACTTTCCCGGCAGAGGCATACGTTTGGCATGGCGGAAAGAGCCGACAGCAATCCCGCTGCTGTTTTCATGGTTAAATGTGAAATGGCGGCATTGAGGACAAGTCTATGGCGCGGTTGCATTTTTGCCTCCGGGGGAAAGGTCGGGATATTGTTTTAAATGACTTTCTTCATCAATTTTTCCTGTTCCTCCGAACGGGGACACGGAAGGAACATTTCCAAATTCCCCGCCGCCGCGATGACTGGGAAGGCCATGTTTCCGCCATGATGGTCGTCTTCCTATATTGGGGCCTCCCTTTCATGGCCAGGTAGCTTTTTTCCTGATTGTGCCCTGTTATTTTTGGCAGGAATTGTTCATGGCGGAAAGCGCTGGAAAGGGGAATTGAGCTGCCGATGCCTTTTTGGGGTCAGGCATGCCCTGGTCTCCTGTTTCATTCCAATATCGCCGCATGGACCATGCCGAAATGCCTGTCCAGCCTGGCGAGGTACGTATGAACAAAGGGGCGTTGTTTTCTTTGGCGGCAGGTCGTTATTTTATGAGGTATCGCGGCCGTCTGCATGAAGAGTTGTCCTGCAGGGGGGGACGATATTCCCGGAACGGCGCGCATCTGACGCCGCAGGGATATGAAGACATTTCTCCCGCAACAGCGGAATTCCTGAGTTCTTTTTTAAAGCAGCGGCTTGAAAAGGCTGCGCCGCATCGACCGGAAAATCCTGTTACTTGAACAGGTTGAAGAATTTCTTGCCTGCCAGGTCGAAGCCCATTTTTTTCAGGGACGGGAAGGCGAGGGTTACCAGGATTTCAATGATGAAACGGAAGATAGGGGAATTGATCCAGCTTCCGGAAACATGCGGACGCGGGGGCGCCGGATGGCTTTTTTTTCCCGTAAACATGCGGATGAGCAGAATGCCTCCCACCGTGCCGACAATGGAGCCGATCACAGGCAGGGACATGGCCTTTTTTTTCAGCTTCCGGAAGTGGTCGGCCTGCTGCTGCGTCTTCTGGACCAGGGTATCCGTCTCATTGACGATATCCAGCCGGGAGGAAGCCACCCGCATCAGGAGTGCGAGCTTTTCTTGAGAGCCATTTGCAGACATGATAAATCCGTTTTAAGTTCTTCCGCCGTCGCCGGGGCGATGGGCGTTACATGGGTTCGGCTGAAAAGGATGAGGGCCACGGCAGCCGCCACCAGATGGATGCCGGTGGTTACGGCAAGTCCGGCAATGATTCCCCAGAAGTGGGCCATGACCATGGTCAGGAAGCACCACAGGAACAGATAGCCGAAGATGGCCATAAAGGCGGCCAGCAGGAGCAGGGCCATTTTCCTGCCCAGCCTTTTGGACGCTTCCTCCAGTTCCAGCTTGAGCAGCGCGGCCAGGGCTTCCACATGGTCAAGCGCCGCCGCTCCGGTTTCCCGGAGGGACCGGACCATAGCCGCTCCTTCTTCCTTTTCCTCCACAATGGGGGCGACGAAGGTGCGTTTGAGTTTGTCAATCAGTCCCATGGCTCGGTTTGAAGGGGTGAGGGCGCCATGCGCTTGATGCGCATGGCGCGGAATGAGGGTTAACGGCGGCGGATGAGCATGCCGATCAGAAGGCCCACGCCCATGGCGATCAGCACGGACTGGGTGGGTTTTTCCTTCACGTATTCTTCGCCCGCTTCATGGAACTTCTTGGCCTTGTCACGGATGACTTCTCCTTTTTCCTGGGCGTAGTCACGGATGGTGCTGGCCTGTTCCGTAGCCGCCTTGCGGATTTGGTTTACTTTGGCCGCGGCGAAGGCCCTGGCCTGTTGAAATCTGGTTACGGCAAGCTCGCGGGCGGAAGGGCAGGAGCAGGCGGTGTCGTTTGCTGCTGCGGTCGGTTCAAGTTCGGTTTGGTTGTCTTGCATGGTTGATTAGAGTGTTAAGGGTTGGTTCCTGTTGAAAAACATGTCGGCTTACATGTTTTCGCCTCTCACATTGGGAATTATTTAGCACGCTTCCCTCTATTGGCAAGTGTGTAAAGCGGCTTCACCCGGAATTGTGCGCGTTCCTCAGCGGCGGCTTCCTGAAAAACCGCCGCGGGGGTCTGGTTTGGCCTGGGGCTCGTTCGGGTTCCGGTACCGCAGGATTCCGTAGTCCCTCAGGTTACGGATGAATTCCTGGGCATTGGCGCGGAAGCGCGCATCGTACATGAGCAGCCCCAGGAAGCCCTGGTTTTTCCGGGCGTCCGCCGTGACGGAGGCGATTTGCTCGGAAGCCTTGCGCAGGGCGGTCAGCGTGGGGGGGATTTCCTTGATGGCGGGGTCCAGGCTGTTGAGCTTTTCTTCCGCTCCGGCGATGATTCTGCGGGCGTCACTGACGGTGTCTTTCATGGCCGCCATTGTCGCGGGGAGCTGTTCGCCCGCTTTGTTCATTTGAGCCAGCACGCTGTTGAGGTGCCGGAGGTTTTCCCGGCTCAGGATGCCTTCATTGATCAGCTTGGTGGTCTGGGCCAGCCCTTTGGCCGCTTCCCCGATGTTGAGGATGGCCTCGTCAATGTTGTCCGAATTTTTTTCAATCTGCTTGAGGATTTTCAGTATTTCCTCCGTGGCGCCCACGGCGTTGTTCTTGATCTTGCTGAAATCGCTTTCAGGCTGCCCGATGATGGTGGCATGGGGCGGGATGTATTCGTGCGTGGGGCGTGCCGGGGGAACGATGTCGATGTACTTGTCTCCCAGGATGTTCTGCATGTCCACGCGGAAGACGGAGCCTTCCTGGATTTTCACGTCGCTCAGGATGCTGGCTTCCAGCATGACTTCATTGCCGGAGGGCAGGAGTTCGGGCGCCTTGGTGACCTTTCCCACCGTAACGCCGCCCAGGCGGAGCTGGGAGTCCTTGATGAGGCCCGCCGCGTCCTTGAAAATGATGTTGATGGGGTAGGTTTGCTCCTTGGAGGTCTTGATGTTGCCAAACCCCAGGATGACGCCGATGATCATCAGGATTCCGGCAATCAGGAAGATGCCCACCCAGGTTTCCGGCTTAAGTTTCTGCTTCATGGCTCTGTGGTAAGATGGTTATTGTTTCCGTTCACGTTCCGCCCGTTCCAGCAGAACCCGTTGAAAGTTTTCATGCCTGCCGGTCAGGGAGGCCCAGTCTTCCCCGGAATCCCCGTACAGGAACCTTTGCAGGTTTTCATCCCTGGAATGCAGCAGTTCCTCCGGGGTTCCCGTCCAGTAAACTTCCCCGTTCCTGAGATAGACGATTTTGTCCGCAATGCGGATCACGCTGGGCATGTCATGGGAGACGATGACGGTCGTGATTCCCTTGTCCTTGCAGATTTGCCGGATGAGGAAGCTGATGCTGTCCGTGACAATGGGGTCCAGGCCTGCGGTGGGCTCGTCATACAGCAGGCATTCCGGCGTGGTGACGATGGCCCTGGCTACGGCTACGCGCTTGATCATGCCTCCGGAGAGGCTGGCCGGCATTTTTTCCTGCTGCCCCAGCAGGTCCACGGAGTCCAGGGCGGCGGAGATGCGCGCGTCCAGCTCCTTTTCATTCCGGATTCCTTCCTCGCGCAGCGGGAAGGCGACGTTTTCCCCTACGCTGAGGGAGTCGAAGAGTGCCCCCTGCTGGAACATGAAGCCTATTTTACCGCGGATTTGCTTCTTGATTTTTTCCGGCGCTCCGCTGATGCGCCTGCCGTCTATTTCCACATAGCCGTCCAGCGGGTCCATCAGGCCGTCCAGATGTTTCAGGATGACGCTTTTTCCGGCTCCTGACCCGCCGATCAGAGCCATCAGCTCTCCCTTTCCCACGTCAAAGCTCACGCCTTTCAGCACTTCCTGGGTGCCGAAGCTTTGCTTGAGCTGGTGGACGCGGATGAATGGCTGCATGGCGGCGCGGAAGGGTTATCTCATGAATCCCATGGGGAAGATGGAATTGAGAATCATGGTCAGAATGAAGTTGGCGATGAGCAGAGCCACGGAGGCATACACCATGGCCTGCATGGTGGATTTGCCGACGCCAACGGCTCCGTTCGTGGTGTTCAGGCCTTCCCGGCAGGAGATGGTGGAGATGATGAGGCCGAAGACCAGGGCTTTGACCAGGGCCACGGTGATGTCCCCCATGGTGACGAATTTGCTCATGAAGTGCATCCAGTAAGCCTGGTCCACGTTAAAGGAGGTGATACTGACGATGTAGGCGGAGGCGATGCCCACCAGCACGGCTTCCATCATCAGGATAGGCATGGAAATGAGCATGGCCTGGATGCGGGGCTTCACCAGGTAGTCCACCGGGTCCACGTTCATGGAGTTAAGGGCGTCTACCTGTTCCGTGACTTTCATGGTCCCGATTTCCGCTGCCATGGCGGACCCGACGCGGCCCGCAAGCATCAGCCCGGTAATGACGGGCCCCAGTTCCCGGAACATGCCCACGGCGACGACGGCGCCCCCCATGGTTTCCATCCTCACCGTCTGGAGCTGGAACAGGGTCTGGGCTTCCAGCACGGCTCCGGTGAACGCGCCGGTGATGATGACCACCGGCTGGGACTGCACCCCGATTTTTGCAATTTGCTCCACAAGAACGCGCATCCGGAATTTGCCGGACCACATGCATGCGGTCACTTGGTAAAGCAGCAATCCGATTGACCCCAGGCGGTCAACCAGCCTTAGAGCGGCGCGGCCGATCATGGTGGCTACATAGAATTGCATGGCTTCTACTAATCACTTCTTCCACTTCAAGAGCAAGCGCAATGTACGCCACGGGAAGAAAAGCAACGCGCCGCGTCAATCCGTCAGCCGGTGGACGTAAGGCGTTTCCGGTGCACCGGGAATGGAGCGCAGCGTGAGGCGCGGCGGCAGTTTCCGGCGCATCCATTCGGAGGCGCGGGCCCGGCGCTGCCAGCGGCGGATTTCAAGCTCCGATTCCGGGAAGAGGCCAGCCAGCGGCGTGGCGGATTCATGCGCGCGGTGCAGACGGATGAGGAGGCTGTCGCGCATGGCCGCATCCGGCGCGGGAGAAAGGAAGCCGGGGAACAGGTCCGCCAGTTCCGTTTCATATAAATCCCCCAGCGGCATGAAGTCAGCGGCCAGGGCCGGCGGAAGGAGGCGGGGTGCGGTCATGATGTCCGTTCCGGTCAGGGCGGAAAGCAGCAGGCCACCTTCCTCCTGGGCCCATTGGCGCATGAGCCATGCGGCCGTGAACAGGTCATCCGGTCCTCCGGCCGCCGCATCTGCGGGGAGAGGCAGCATCCGGGCCTGAATGCCCAGCTTGTCCGCACAGGCTTGCGCCCGGGCAGTGTCCTGTTCCGGAATGCCGGGGAGGCGGGGGATGAAGCCCGTCAAGGGCAGGGAAGGCAGTTCCTCTTTTAACAGTTGAGCCAGCAGGAGGGATGCGGAGCTTTCCAGCAGGTTCAGGCAGGCGGCGCCATGCCCGCTTTTCAGGATGAAGTCCGCCGTGCCTTTCCGGAGGGCGTGCCGGAGCTGTTCTTCCGGAGCGGGAAGCGGAGAAGACGCCTCCGTGGAATTTTCCGGAGAAATGACGGCAGAATCCCGTTCAAAAAGACGCAGCCGTTTGAGGAGAATCCCGTGGGCGGACCATGCGGAAGACGCGCCGGGTAACAGAAACGGGCCTTCTCCCCCGGCCAGGCGGGCGGTGAGGACCGGCAGCCCTGTTTCCCGCGCCAGCCGGCAGGCTTCCTCCTCATCCTGCTCCAGCAGTCCTTCATGCCACGCGCCGGAATGGGTGCGGAGCAAGAGGCAGGGTACGGAAGAGGAGGCCGGGGAAGATTCCGGCCATGAAATGATGGAAAAACCCGCTTCATCCGCCGTCCGGCAGATGCCGAAAACGGGAACGGCCACCGTTCCGTGTGCGGCTGGGGAAATAACGGCTTGCCGTGGAAAGGAAAGGCCGTTCCGGAGCATGTGGAAGCGGCTGCCGTCCGCGTCCGCCGCTGCCAGCAGCAGGGGGACGTCCGCTATTTCCCGGGCCAGGTAGGCCAGGGCCGCCCTGTGCTGGGACCGGAAGCCGCTGCGCAGGGCCAGTTCCCCGGTGTGCGCGCCACTGAGGGCCAGCGGCGGACAAAGAACGAGCTCCGCCCCGCCGTCCACGCAGGAACGGTACAGTTCCACGATGGTTCTGAGGTTCCTGGGGAAATGGCCGGGGATGGTCTCCGGCTGGATTAATCCTGTCTTCAGCATGCGCCGGCAGGGTAGACCATTCCGGGGAGGCGGGCAAGCCGGGATGCCCGGCGGCTTTCCCTCCGGGCGTTTCCTGAGGAGTTTTTATCGCAAGGAGCTTGTCATCCGCGGTCTTCATGGTATGATCTGCACCGATTGCGCGCCGTCCGTTCCCGGGCGCATCAATCCGGAATTACTTATGAGGAAACAGTCAACAGAGGGGCAGGAATCCTCCATCCAGCGTGCCGTAGCATTATGGCGCGAATATCTTCTTCCTTATAAGGGCACGCTGGTGTGGGCTGTGATCGGCGGCATGGTGGCCGCTGTTTCCAGCGGCTTCGGCATACCGGTGATTTTGCAGGAAATGTTCCCCGTGATCTTTGACGGGAAGCCGCTGCCCCCGTGGGCGGAGCGCGTGCTCCTTTGGTACGTGAGTCCGGAAAACCTGCCCTGGGTGACGGTGTGGGCCACGGCGGCCATGCTCCCGATGGTAGTGGTGGTGCGCGGCCTCTCCTCCTTCGTCAATGTCTACCTGCTTTCCAAAATAGGGCTGGGCGTGCTGGAAACGCTGCGGCTCAAGGTGTACAGAAAATACCAGGATTTATCCCTGGCCTTTCATGACCGCCAGCAGAAGGGAGACCTGCTGAGCCGCCTGATGCAGGACACGCAGTTCCTGCAGGGCGGCCTGGTGCAGATTGCCAATGACCTGATTATCCAGCCCCTGACCCTCCTGGCCGCGCTGGGATTCCTGATTTACAGGGCTTCCGTCAGCCAGCAGTTCCTTATTTTGCTGGCGAACATGCTTCTGGTGGGCGTCTGCGTGATTCCCATCCGCTACATCGGCAAGAAAATGCTCGCCCGCGCCCGCGTGGTGCAGTCCAGCCAGGGGGATCTTTCCTCCACGCTTCAGGAAAACTTTTCCTCCCAGCGGGACATCCGGGCCTTTGAACTGGAAGAGCAGCAGACAAGTCTGTTCAGGAACAGGATTCACCGTTACATCCAGGCTTCCATCAGTGCGGTCAGGTGGCAGAGCCTGCTGACGCCTTTGATTGAATTCGTCAGCGCCATCGCCATGGCGGCCACTCTCTTTGTCGGCAACATGAACGGCATGAACATGGGGGACTTCGCCGCGCTGGCTACGGCCATGTACCTTTGCTATGAACCGGTCAAGAAGCTGGGGGCGGTCCACAACAAGGCGGAAACCCTGAATGCCGGGCTGGAGCGCATCAACCATGTGCTGGACGCTCCGGACGACGTTCCGGAACCGGAAAACCCGAAGAGTCCGGAAACCTGGAAGGGGGAAGTGGAGTTCAGCAATGTGTGCTTCGGCTACCAGCAGGACGCCCCCGTCATGAAGAACATTGACATCCGCATCCCGGCTGGCCAGGTGGTGGCCCTGGTAGGCCCCAGCGGCGCCGGGAAAACGACCTTCATCAATCTGCTGTGCCGTTTTTACGACGTACTTTCCGGCAGCGTGAAGGTGGACGGCATCGACGTGCGGGAGATGGCCAAGAAGGACCTGCTTTCCCATATCGCGCTGGTTTCCCAGTATCCCGTGCTGTTCCGCGGATCCGTGGCGGACAATATCCGCATCGGCCGTCCGGACGCTTCCGACGCGGAGGTGGAGGAAGCCGGGCGCATGTCCGCCGTGGACAGCTTCATCAATGAGACGGGGGAAGGCTATTCCCGCATGATCGGAGAAATGGGGGAAGGGCTTTCCGGCGGCCAGCGGCAGCGCGTTTCCCTGGCGAGGGCCTTTCTGAAAAACGCGCCTATCCTGGTGCTGGATGAAGCCACGGCTTCCCTGGACATGAAGAGCGAGGAACTCATCCAGAAGGAGATTGAAAAGCTGGCTTCCGGACGCACGGCCTTCATCATTGCCCACCGGTTCAGCACCATCCGGATGGCGGACCGAATTCTGGTTCTGGAAAAAGGGAGCGTCATTGCGGATGGCACGCATGAGGAGCTGATGGCCTCCTCCCCCCTGTACAGGGAACTTTACAACAAGCAGCAGATGGTTGCGGAAGAGGAAGGAGGCGCTTCATGTTAAGACAGTTTTTTGAGTACGCGCGGTATTTGAAGCCGGTGATGAAGCTGTTCATCGCCGCGCTGGCCGCCGGGGCGCTGGCCGCCGCCGCCAGCGGTTTCGGCTTCCCGCTGATGATTGCCAAGGTGTTCCCGGTGGTGTTTGACAATACGCAGATTCCCCCGGAGCTTCAGAACATCATCGCCCATCTGGTGGCCCCGGAGCACATGCACACCGCTGTGCTCGTGGCCGTATGTTCCCTGCTGCCGCTGGTTTTTGCCATCCGGGGCATAGGCACGTTCTTCAATGTGTACTGGATCAGCATCGTCAGCATGAAGGTGCTGGAGGAAATCAGGCTGGACGCCTTTTCCAAACTGCAAACGCTGCCCCTCTCCTTCATTGACCGCCAGAAACGGGGGGACCTGATCAGCCGCCTCATTAATGACGCGGCCAACGTGCAGGGAGGCCTGGTAATAGCGGCCAATGACATCATCAAACAGCCCCTTACCCTGCTGACCGCACTCGCCTTCCTGGTGTACAAGGTCTTTGTTGACCCGAACACGGCGGTGGTGCTGATGAATCTGGGGCTGGTTGTGCTGGCGATATGGCCCATCCGCTTCTTTGGCCGCCGCGTGATGAAGAAGGCCAAGCAGGCGCAGGACGAGCTGGGCAATATCACGGCCGCCGCCCAGGAAAACCTGGCGGCCCAGCGTGAAATCCGTTCCTACGGCATGCAGGAACAGCAGGTGGGGCTTTTCCTGGGGCTGATCCAACGCTTCTTCAAAATCAATCTGAGAACGGTGAAGTACAGGCACTTCCTGGTGCCGGTGCTGGAAATGGTGACGGCGCTGGGCCTGGGCATTCTGCTGGTGAGGGGCCATGAAATGGGAATCACCAAGGCTGACTTCACGGCCCTGGCCGCTGCCCTCTTCATGTGTTACGACCCCCTCAAGCGCCTGGGCGTGACGCTGACCAACCTGAAAAGCGCGCATGCCTCCCTGGAACGCATCAACTACCTGCTGAAGGAGCCGGACACCATGCCGGAAGCCGCCAATCCCGTTCCCCTGGGGCGAGCCTCCGGGCGTTTGGACTATGACGGCGTTTCCTTCTCCTACGACGGCGCCCGCAAGGTGCTGGACGGCATTGACGTTCATATCAGCCCCGGGGAAGTGGTGGGCCTGGTAGGCCCCAGCGGCGCCGGGAAAACCACGTTTGCCAGCCTTCTGCCCAGATTTTACGACGTCAGTTCCGGCACCCTGCGCATGGACGGCGTGGATGTGAGAGACGCCTCCCTGCACGATGTGCGCAAGAACATTGCCTTCGTTTCCCAGCATCCCGTGCTCTTCCACGGCACCATCATGGAAAACATCCGGCTGGGACGGCAGGACGCCACGGATGAGGAAGTGATGGCGGCGGCGCGCGCCGCCGCCGCGGACGGCTTCATCATGGGGATGCCGGACGGCTACCAGACCATGCTTGGCGACGGCGGCAGCGGCCTGTCCGGCGGCCAGCGCCAGCGCGTGGCGATTGCCCGCGCCTTCCTGAAAGACGCCCCCGTCCTGATTCTGGATGAAGCCACCGCCTCCCTGGACGCGGAAAGCGAGGCCCAGATCCAGCAGGAGCTGGACCGCCTGGTGGAGGGAAGGACGGCTCTCATCGTAGCCCACCGCTTCAGCTCCATCCGCGTGGCGACGCGCATTCTGGTGTTTGAGGGCGGCCGCATCATCGGGGACGGCACTCATGCGGAACTTTATGCCTCCTGCCCGCTGTACCGGGAATTGTATGACCGCCAGTCCCTCTAGGTGAAAGGGGGGGACGGAGACGGAAGGCTTTTCCCGCGCCCGTGCCGGAGCGCACATGGCGGTTTTTCTCAGGCCATGGTGGAAAGAGCTATTGTCAAACAAGGGTCATGATGTACTATTCCGCCAGCATGAATACACTGGATGAATCCCTGACGAATGCCGTTAAAGAGGGGGAGCTTTTGGAGTCTTCCCTGACCAATATCCGCCTTCTGCTGGCCGGAACCAAATCCCCCGTAGCGCGTGAGGCCGTAGAGGAACTGGCCGCCGCCGGGGAGTGGCAGGAATTGAATGACCGTTTTTACAAGACCCTGGCCTTCGGTACGGGGGGGCTGCGCGGCCGCACCATCGGCAGCATCGTGACCCGGGCGGAGCAGGGGAGCGGCGGCGTGAACGGCCGCCCGGAATATCCCTGCGTGGGAACCGCCTGCATGAACTACTTCAATGTGGGGCGAGCGATGCGCGGCCTGATCATTTACGTGAAAAAGCATGTGGAGGCCACGGACCCGGGCAGGAAGCCCCGGCTGGTCATCGGCCATGACACGCGCCACTTCTCCCGTGACTTCGCCGAATTCTGCGCGAAAATCGGCACGGACCTGGGCTGTGACATTTACCTGTTCGACAGCCCCCGGGCCACCCCTGAAGTTTCCTTCGCCATCCGTGAACTCAATGCGGATTCCGGCGTGGTGCTGACCGCCAGCCACAACCCCTCCCACGACAACGGCTTCAAGGCCTATTTTAACGACGGAGCCCAACTGGTGCCTCCGCATGACAAGGCCGTGATTGAGGAAGTGAACTCCCTGACCTCTGAGGAATATGAACCGCTGCCGGAAGACCGGCGCGGCACCCTTCACGTGCTGGACGCCTCCTTTGACCGCGTCTACATGGACCGCCTGAAAACCGTGCTGCTCCGTCCGGAGCTCTTCAGCAAGGGCGGCGCCAAAATCGTTTACTCCAACCTCCACGGCACGGGCGGCCATATCATCGTTCCCCTGCTGAAGGAACTGGGCTGCAACGTGCAGACCGTGGCGGCGCAGGACGTGCAGGACGGCCGCTTCCCGACGGTGGCCTCCCCCAACCCGGAAAACCCGCCGGCCCTGGCCCTGGCCATTGAGCAGGCGGACGCTTCCGGCGCGGACATCGTCATCGCCACGGACCCGGACGCGGACCGCATGGGTGTGGCCGTTCGTGGGGAAGATGGGAAAATGCACCTGCTGACCGGCAACCAGATCGGCTCCCTGCTGGCGTGGTACCGCTGCATGAGCATGTCCGGGCTGGGCATCATCAATGACTCCAACCGTTCCCGCGCCGTGATGGTGAAAACCTTTGTGACGACGGGCCTTCAGGACGCCATCGGCCACCACTTCGGCTATGAAGTGGTCAACGTGCTCACGGGCTTCAAGTACATCGCCCAGAAGCTCGGCAAATATGAAGAAGCCATTCCTGCGGAAAAGCGGGAAGGCTACCGGAAGATGAGCGAGGAACAGACGCGCGCCCTGCGCCTGGAATACAGCCGCTACTTTGTCTTCGGCGGGGAGGAAAGCTACGGCTACCTGGCCCAGGACTTCGTGCGCGACAAGGACGCCAACTCCGCCGCCATCATCTTTGCGGAGCTGGCCGCCTATGCGGAAAGCGTCGGCAAGAGCCTGCTGGAACTGCTGCATGAACTCTTTGAACAATTCGGCGTGTACCTGGAAATGGGCAAATCCCTGGTCATGGAAGGCGCGGACGGCGCGGCAAAAATCGCCGCCCTCTCCGCCTCCTATTCCTCCAATCCTCCCACGGAAGTGGACGGCGTGGCCGTCAGCGGCATCCGGGACTTCTCCAAGGGTGACATGGTGGATGCGGAGGGCGACCCCATTCCGGCGGAAAAAATGATCTTTGTGGATATGGCGGACGGCCGCAGCTTTGCGGTGCGCCCCTCCGGAACGGAACCCAAGATCAAGTACTACCTCTTCGGCCACGGGAAACCGGGCGCTCCGGTGAAGGAAGCCCTGCCGGCGGTCCAGGCCTCCCTGGACTCCCTGTGGGCTGCCGTGGAGAAGGACGCCTTCGCCCGTTCCAACGGCTAAATGTTGTTGATTTCTTTCCCCCGTCTACCATGTAATGTGGACGGGGGAAATTTATTTTCTTGCCAAGGAGGCCGGAATTCCGCAGTTTATAATTCTTATGACATTTGCGGTCCACAAAACTCTCTCCGTGGCCGGTGCTCTTTTGGCCGGTCTTCTTCTCTCCTCCTGCTCCTCCACCTCCCAACAAGTCGAAGCTCCGGCACGGCTCCCCGCCTACCACTTTGTACCGGGAAAAACGGCCGTGCTGCACAACGGGAAGGCCATTCCCCCCAGGAATGCCCCCCCGCAGGTCAAGCGCGCCATTGCGGCCGCCAATTCCCTGGTCAACAAGCCCTACCGCCTGGGCGGCGGCCACAGGAAGCACTATGACTCCCACTATGACTGCTCCGGCAGCACCTCCTTTGTACTGAAGGAAGCCGGCCTGCTCACTTCCACCCGCCATTCCAAGCTGTTCCTGAACTACGGGCAGAAAGGCGCCGGGGACTGGATTTCCGTCTATGCCAAGAACGGGCACGTATTCATGGTCATCTGCGGCCTCCGGTTTGACACCACCGGAAGCGGCCGCCGCGGCGAAGGCCCCCGCTGGAGGGTGGACGGCCGCAATGCCCGGAACTTCCTGGTGCGCCACCCCACGGGTCTCTGATCCGGGCCTGCGCGACGGAAAACCGCGTTTTTTGCGTATGTTCGCGCAGGCTTTCTTGAACAATGGAAAGTAATGTGCTATCAGGTGCGAGGACGTTGATAGTTCCTTGACTTTCATGGCTAAGACAAAAATTCACGTAGGGCTTGAGATAGGGACAAGCAAGACTTGCATGGTTGTGGGCGAAGTGAAGCCCGACGCAACCGTGACGATCATCGGCGTGGGTGAGGTTCCTAGCGAGGGCGTGGTCCGCGGCGAGATTGAAGACACCTCCAAGGTCATCCAGTGCATTTACGATGCCTGGAACATGGCCCAGGACCATGCGGACGTGGACATCATGACCGTCTATCTGTCCGTGACTGGAGCCCACATCGTGGGGCAGAACAACCGCGGAACCTTCCGCCTGCCTCCGGATGAAAGCATCATTTCCCAGGAGCACATGGACGAGGTGACGGAAATCGCCCGTGACATCGCCCTGGGGCCGGAACAATTCGTCCTGCACCGCGTGCCCGGCCTTTTCTCCGTGGACGGGCAGGAAAACCTGACCAATCCCGCCGGGCTGACCGGCAGGACCCTGGACATCGACTGCCATATCATCCACGGCATCAAATCCCGCATCACCAACTCCTTCCGCTGTGTGCGGGAAGTTCCCCTGGACATCGCGGACGTGGTCTTCGCCCCGATTGCCACGGCCCAGTTCGTGCTCAACAGGCAGGTCAAGCAGGCGGGAGCCCTCCTCATTGACATGGGGGCGGGCACTACGGATTACGTTCTTTACCTGGACGGCCAGCTCGTGGCCTCCGGATGCGTGCCCCTGGGCGGCGACCACATTTCCAATGACATCACGCTGATGACCGGCATTCCGCTGGCACAGGCGGAACTGCTCAAGAAGACGGAGGGGGATGCCAACAGCTTTTCCGGAAAGACCAATGAAATGGTGCGCGTGCGCGGGGAAGGAAACATGAAGGATGCCGCCATCGAACGCAATGTTCTGAATGAAATCATCCGTTCCCGCCTGCTGGAAATCTTCAATCTGGTCAAATCCTCCCTGCCCAAGGACACCTTCAAGGGCAACCGCTGCCACGGCGTCTACCTGTGCGGGGGCGCCAGCCTGATGCGCGGCGTGGGGGAACTGGCCTCCCACGTGTTCGGCGTGGCGATCAGCCGTCCCACGCTGGTCAAAAACGGAGCGCCTTCCTATCTGGATGACCCGCGTTACTGTACGGCCATCGGGCTGATACGGTATGCCCAGATTCTGGATGCCGAACTGCCGCAGCAGCGGAGCTGGCTGGGGCGCGTGCTGGGCCTCTTCGGCAGGAAGAACTCCTGATCAATCTCTACCCCAATTAAAAACCATGCTGGAATTTTCTCCCCAGGACCCGTCCGGGCTATCCGGAAAAATCTGCCTGTGCGGCATTGGAGCCGCAGGCGCCAAGGTGATGGAGGAAGTTCTGCTGCTGGCTCCGCAGGCGGTTTCCGTGTGCGCCATGAATCTGGATGCCCGTTTGCTGAACGCCTCCGCCGTTCCGTGCAAGGTCCATCTGGGAGCCAGGCTTACCCGGGGGCTCGGCTCCGGCGGGGATGCCTCCGTGGGGGCACAGGCCGCCTGTGAAAGTGAATCCTCCATCCTCCGGGCTCTGGAAGGCAGTGCGCTGACCGTCCTCGCCGCCGGGCTGGGAGGCGGAACAGGCTCCGGCGTGGCGCCGGAGGTGGCGCGGCTGGCCAAGGAGCAGGGCTCCTACGTCGTCAGCGTCGTCATCCGCCCCTTCCGGTTTGAAGGAGACCGACGCGCCGCCCAGGCGGACGAGGCGCTGTCCCGGCTGGCCCTGTATTCCGACATGGTGCTGCGGTTTGACAATGACGCCATGGAAAGCCTGATTGATCCCGACAAGGGAGTGTTGGAAGCCTTTTCCGTGGTCAATGCCCTCATTGCCCGCGCCGTGCTCATCGTGCCCTCCCTTCTCAACTCTTCCGGAAGCCTGCTCCGCGTGGGGCTGGATGACCTGCTCCGCGTGGCCGGAACAGGGAAGGGAATTTGCTCCTTCGGCGTAGGGGAAGCGTCCGCGGACGTTTCCACGGCGGACATGCTGGACCAGGTCCGGCACTCTCCCCTTTTCCTGGAAAAACGGCTGGGGGAAGTGGACGACGTTCTGGTGCTGGTGCGCGGCGGCAATTCCCTGACCCTGAAACGCCTGGAAGCGCTGGCTGGCGGAGTGGCGGAAATCCTGGGGAGCGGCGTGCGCCTCCATATCGGCGCTTCCGTGGCGGAACAGCCGGAAGACCGCCTGTCCCTGACCGTGCTGGGCGTTGTGCCCGTGAATGAACCGGAAATTTCTCCTGCACCCGTTTTCCGTAGGGAACCGGAGCTCCAGACAGTTCTTGTGCCGGAGGAAGAACCCTTCATCGGGGATGGGAAAACCATCATTCAGCCTGTGGCTCCCGCCGTGGTTCCCGAACCGGAACGGCGTCCGGAGCCGGAACCTCCCGTTTCCATTCCCTCCGTCAGAAGGGATGACCATGAACTGGAAGAGGAACTGGTGCCTGTAAGGCCTGTTCCCTCCGTGCCGGACGTGGAGGAAACGTTCCCGGAACCCGCGCCTGCGGCGCAGGAACCCGGAGCGGATGCGGAACAGGAATTGGACCCGGTTCCCGACATCAAGGAACTGGAAGAAGGAACTCCCCCGGAAGAAGGAGAGGAAGAGCGCGCGGGACACGGACTCTTTGCCCATGTACGCCCCCTCATTCTGGACGGGGAAGACCTGGACCTGCCCCCGGCGCTGCGGAAGAAGAAACCGGATCCGAGCTGATGCCGTCTCCCCGTACGTCCAGGGTATGGTTTTGGGCGCTGGTTGCAGCCGCCCTGCTGTATGTGGCGTTGCTTAGCTGGTGGAGCCCCTTCACCTCAGACACGTACCATCACGCTCTGACGGGCATGGAACACCGTTTCTCCCTCAGCCTGGTCTGGGAACGCTGCGTGGCCTCCTACATGAGCTGGAACCCCAGAATCGGGGAATACCTGGCCTTTGCCGTGGCGACGGCGGGCAAATGGCTCTTCATTCTGCTCAACCCCTTTGTACAGGTCTGCCTCGCGCTGATGATGTTCTATCTGGCCTCCGGGCGCAGGGTAGACCCCCGTTCCTGGCCGGACGTGCGACTCTTCGGATTGGCGCTTCTCCTGCTCTTCACCTGTACGGCCCGGCCCGGCGTCACGATTTACTGGCTCTCCGGCGCTACCAACTATTCCTGGGGAGCCGCCCTCTGGCTCGGTTTCCTGTGCCTGTACCGGGGATTGCTGGAAAATCGGGAAAACGGGGAAAAAGGAAAGCCTGCTAAAAAGGGTTTCGGGCAGTGGGCTGGCGTAGTGGTACTGGGATTGTTGGCAGGCATGACTAATGAAAACAACATTCCGGGAACCTGGCTTCTGCTGGGAGCCTTGTTTGTCTTCGTCCGCCTGGTCCGGAAGGAAAAACTTCCCTTGTGGTTTTATGCGGGCGTTGCGGCGCAGGTAGCAGGTTCTCTGTGCATGTTGCTTGCGCCCGGCCTCTCTGCGCGGATGCACTCCGCCACTCCCGGCTGCGCGGAACCCCTCTCCGGCGTTTGGGACAGATGGGAAGCGGTCCCCGCGCTCCTGCTCCGGATGCATGAATACCTGGTCCTTCCCCTGCTGTTGGGTGCGGTGGCTGCCTGGATGCTGTGGAGAAGCTTCCGCAGGAACCGGAATGCCTTCCGGCCATGGAAAATTTTCATCGGAACAGCGGCAGCATACATTCTGACGGCGTATGCCATGGCTCTTTCCTTTGCCGCCGCCGTCGTTCCGGCGGACCATGCCATGTTCTCCGCCACCCTGCTGTTCGGCATTGGCGTTTTGGCTCTTCTCCGTGTGTGGTACGGCATTCCCGCCGCGGAGCCCCGTCCGCGGATGACTGTGGCTGTTTTTCTGGCGCTGTCCGGAATATGCGTTCTTTCCACCCTTCACGATCACCTGCTTCTGTTCCGGCAGCATGAAAAGCGCGTCCGCCTGATTCTGGAACAGAAAAAGGCCGGTTTTCGGGAAATTGTGGTTCCTCCCCTCGTTCCACCCTCCCCGTGGTGCTCCTTCATCTTCTGGGTGGACCTGTCGCAAAACCCGGAAGACTACGTCAACCGGGGCGCGGCTGTGTATTATGGAGTTAGGAAAATTTTTATTGAAAAATTAGAAAATTAAATAATAATAAAGAATATGAAATATTTTCTTGGTTCATCAGCAATTCAAAAATTGTGGGAATATGGGATGATATTTCTGCTGTGCGTGCTCTGTATCAATGTTCCTCTTCATGCAGAAGATGAGGAGGAATGCTGGAATGATTCTTTGTTGAAGATTATAACAAAAACAGAACAGCCTTCTGCGGAATTCGTCCTGAATATTCACCGGGATGAAGAAAAGGCTTATGAAAGAAAAGAGGTCGGAATTGGAGAAAGATTCAAGTTGATATTATCAGGCAAGCTTGTCGAGGGGCAAAATGCCCAGAACGTAAAAAATATTAAGTGGCACCTTCTAAGTGGCCAAGAGTATTTGAAAGAATGGCCAAAAAATACTGATGGAAGGTCAACCTTGAATGTAGAAGCAAAAAAAGAATTTCTGAAAGATTCATTAGATGAAAAAGGGAAAAAGAAAGACGGTAAGGTTGTGATTCAGGCAGAATTAAATGGGAAAAGGACAAAAAAGTTGGAGATAGAGGTTCTCTTTCCTGAAAAAATGTGGAGCAAGCATGCCCAAGGAGGAGTTCCTGCCTCTTTTCAGGATGAGTTGACGATGGGAGCTTCCATGTTATTAGAATTAAGATTGGAGCCATTGAAGGTGAGCTTTGTTGAAATAGATGTGATTGAAAGGGACTTGGGCTCTTTCAAGGATCAAGGAAGTATAAGTGAAAGCATAGATCCAAGGCATACGCCTGCAACAGGCTGTGATGCGAAAATAGATGTTTTGCCCGGCAATAAATTTTGGGATAGAGCTACATCAAGTGTGGATGTCCGTTTTGTAATAGAGATTAATGGAGTTCCTCCTCTGCATAAGTTGCCTCAAAAGTGGCATTGGGCATGTCAATGGAGAGTTCATTATGGAGGAGGAGGATTGGACAGTAAAAATAAGGACGGTGCAGTAATCGTAGAAGAAAATCAATGTTTTGTATTTGAAAAATTAGCTCTTGCTAATGGGCATTCTTATCTAAATTCTTCTATAAAGAAATTTGGCTGTTTTGTAACAAGGAATACATTGAATTTGAGATATTTTTTTGGTCCTGAAAATAAAAAATAACAGAATGAAAAATTATTTAAGCATCATAGGTATTTTTCTCCTCGCGTCTGTCATGAATGTTAATGCAGCGCAAGTGATAATAATTAAAGCTCCGGATGTTATCCCTATTTTCAAGGAGGAACCGGAATTGGTCCAGGGATGGGCGCAGTTGCTGAGAGATGGAAAATTGAAGGAATTTTATCAGAAGGTCCATAAGTCTCAGGAATTTATTGAGAAAATGGATTGGGATGAATTGAAAGAAGGAGATCTCAATAAATTTTTATGGATATGTTATTATGTCGCCAAAGCTCCTGCTTTTCAGGTCGATTATGATGAAAATACAGATTCTACCAACCATGAAGGTTTGGATTACAGAGAAAGAGACAATTTGGCTGGTGAAGTGGTAAGAATGTGCTGGAGCCTGCCGGAAATTGTTTCTCAGCATGACCTGAAAAGAAAAGAACTGGCAGAATTATTATCTTTGTATACTGCTGCAATGACCAAAACTGTACGTGATGATTATGATGAAAAGCTATCTGAGAAACATGCAAAGATGGCTGGAGAATATGAAAAAATAGTACAGAAACGGTTAAAAGAGTATGCAGAGAAGCATAGGGGAGATGGAGTTTGGGGTTCTGGTGATATTGAAAAAAAGCGTATATATTATTATAATAAAATAGCTTCCAATGAAGTTAGAAATTATTCAGCTTCCCATTATCTCAAAAATTCACTTGAGCCGGCATTAATGAAAATTTTATTGAAATGTTTTCCGGGCGATAAAAATGAGGTGGAAAAATATCTTAAACTGGCAGGATATGAAGGAAAGGCGATGGACGAATTGATCAATCGAACTGTAGGGAGGGATGCAAGCACTAAATTCCTATACAAGGGTGATCGAGGACGCAGATATGAACAGGCGCTCCGGCAACAGACTGGAAAGAAGAAATAAATTATAGTTATTTTTGAAAAGAAAACTATGAGTTTTGCTAATGAGTAGTGAATAGGCAAAGATCATAGTGGTTTCCTAAGAGATCAGGGCAGAATATAAGGATGGAGGAACGGTGACAAAGAGGTTTCCGGAAGGTGCGACCACCGTTATAGGAGCTTCCGCTATGTCAAAATTATTGAGAGGGACAAAAGGGAGGAGCCTTCCGATACGGATTTCGACTCAGGTTATTCCAAGAATGGTGCGAATGAAGTCATAGAAGTATTTGCAACGAATCAATTGTAGGATAATGTCACGGGGGGGGGGATTTTTGCCGTCGACTTGGAACATTCCCATTTCCCCAAGCGTGGGACTGGGTGTGTTCCTGGTGTGCATCCATGATGGGAGGAGGGAGAGGACTCGGAAAGCCTTGATGGCCACGAGATCGTGAAAGCGCGATGCCATTTTTGTTTTGCGGATTTTTAAAGGCGGGAAATTTGAGGACCACAGTGGTACCATATCGTGATGATTACCAAATTTGGCTGCTGTGTGGCAACATGGATTATGAATTGAAGACCAGAGTGGTGAGGCGAATGAACGGTTTAGCCTTGGATATATCTGGAATTGTCACTCGATGCCGTGTGAAAAGAAGTGATTTGACCGGGATATGGAGCGACTGTGTTAGAAACATTCCGGGAGCGGTATGATCCGGAATTGAACCGGGAACAGGAGCCTTGGGCTCTCTACTGCAATAATAAGTTGATGAGCAATGAAAAAAGAAACGACAGTTGCAAGTACGAATTGGAAAAGAGGTTGGAGCCTGCGTTTGTGGAGATGCTGGTTCACTTTTATCCGGGCCAGGCCGGAGAAGAGGTCAAGTATCTTAAAAAGGCCGGATACGCTGATTAGGAAATCGGAAGCCTGATTGATGACCGTGCTGCCGGGCGTGATGGCGGAACGGAATTTTTATATAAGGGAGGCCGCGGACACCAGCACGATAGAAAGTTGGAGCCTCACGGTTCCGGGCGTTTGGAATAATACGCGGGAACATGAACTATCCGGAAAAGAGGAAGGCTTCTATTTCTTTGCGTGGACAGGAGCGTCTTCAGGCTTGCCCGGAAAGCGTGGCGGACTCCAGTTTGTTCCGGGATGGAAAGAAAAATATGGGTAGGAAGTTATTCAATTCATCGGAATCGCGTAAGAGTGCAGTTTTTTGAATTCGCTTCCTTGCGGGCCTTGGTCCGTGATGCCGTTGTTGGGGGCGGCATAGGTGTCCAGAGTCATGGAGTCCGGGTAGATGTTCAGGATGTAGTAGGCCGTGATGCCGGAGCGGTATTGCAGGGTTTTTACGCGGGATTTTGCGGGCAGAAGGAAGGGGATGGGCAGCACCTTGTTGCCCGCGGGGGCGCAGATGAGGGAGGTGAGGGTGTTTTTCCCGTCCGGGGATGTAATCATGTACAGGTCGTGGGCATGCAGGTGCCCGGTGACGACGAACCGAACGCCGGCGTCCCGGAGGTTACGGTAAAAGATGTTCTGCTGTTCCGCCGCGCTGTCGTTGTAGCGGCCCCACAGGCATTCCCGGAATTGCATGGGAGTTTGCAGGGTGCGGTGGGTGAAAATTAGGCAATGGCGCGGAACGGTGTTGGCCTTGCTCCTGTTGCGTTTGACCCACGCGCTGAAGTCTACGAGCTGGTCCGGGGTCAGGTCAATGTCCATGAAGTACAGGGAGGCGTTTTTATGGCGGATGCCGTAGTTCAGTTTTCTGGTGGCCAGCCCTTTGGCGCCCTGTTTCCGGGTAGGCAGGAAGAGTTCCCTGAATTGTTCCGCGCGGAAGGGCAGCGATTCATGGTTGCCGCGCACGGCGTAGAAGGGGATGCCTTTTTCCTCCAGCATCTTGTTGAGTTCCTTGCGCTTGGCGAGTCCGTTGACGGGGGCGCTTCCTTCAATGTCCGCCATGTCCCCCACCTGGACGACCATGTCCACCTGGTGCTTCAGGATTTCCCCATAGAGGGTTTTGATGAAATTGACGGCTACCCCTTCGCTTCCTTCCATGCGTTTGGGGGAGTCATGCGTGTCGCCGATGATGGCGATTCTCCACGGAGCGGGTTCCTCCGCGTGCACCGCTTGAAACAGAAAGATGAGAAATAGCGCAAGATATTTCATGGCACCCCGTTTTTACCGCCCGCCTGCTTTCCAGGCCAGAAAATTATGCATGCGCCGGAAGAAGGCCGGACGGGTGCTTCTCTTTTTCCTTTTAAAGGTGGCAGTTCGGGGCTGGTCGGAAAAGCTCCACAGCAGTTAGAATCATGAGAGGGATACTCTTTTTCACTGGAGAAACAGGTCCTTTGACGGATTTTATTGGCGGAGGAATGAGCCATTGTGAAGACTGGCTTGCCGGGCCTCCGGAAGGTTTTACCTTCTTTTCAGTGAAGAGGCGTTTTTCTATTCCGGTTGCCGCTGCCCGGAGGGGAGGGCCGTCATCCCCTTGCAGGGAATGCGCTTCCGTTTTTTCCCATCAGTGGGAAACGGAGTTGGAAAAGATATTGATTACCAATACTCCGGCAATGATGAGCGCCAGACCTGAAATCGCCGCCAAGTCCAGGTGCTGCTTGAATGCCACCCACCCGATGGCGGAGATCAGCACAATGCCCATTCCCGACCAGATGGCATACGCAATGCCCACAGGGATGTTTTTCAGCACCAGGCTGAGGCAGTAGAAGGAGCCTGCATATCCGGCTACGGTTATGATGGTGGGCAGGAGCCTGGTAAATTGTTCGCTCTGCTTCAGGAAAGAGGTGGCGATTGTTTCCAGAACAATCGCCAGCAACAGGATAAGATATGCTTTCATGGATTCGTTCCTGATAAGGCATCGCGCCGGGAACTGCCAATGATTATGGGCATCGTGAAGATTTGAGAGAGTAAAAGCCAGGCATTTGAGAAGTCAATGCCCGGCTTTTGATGGAGCGGATGGCTTCGGCCGGAGGCTGCTGTCAATGGACTTGCAGGGCTTTGGCCTGTTCTTCCGTGAGTTCCACGCAGTGCCAGGGAAGGCCGCGCTTGTTGAGTTCGTCCATGAAGGGGTCCGGATCGTTCTGCTCCATGTTGAAGACGCCAGCGCCGGACCATTTGCCCGTAAGGATCATTTCCGCGCCGATCATGGCCGGAACCCCCGTGGTGTAGGAGATGGCCTGGGATCCAACTTCTTCAAAGCATTTTTCATGGTCGCAGATGTTGTAGATGTACACGGCCTTGAATTGGCCGTCCTTGGTTCCGGTGATGACGTTGCCGATGCAGGTTTTTCCTTTCGTGGTCTTGCCCAGGTCCCCCGGGTCCGGCAGCACAGCCTTGAGGAATTGAAGCGGAATGATTTCCACTCCATTGTACATGACCGGGTCAATCCGGGTCATGCCCACGTTCTGGAGCACTTCCAGGTGCTTGAGGTAGTTCGGGGAGAAGGACATCCAGAATTGGGCCCGGCGGATGGTGGGGATGTGCTTGACCAGGCTTTCCATTTCTTCATGGTACATGCGGTAGATTTCATAGGTGCCCACTTCCTGCGGGCAGGTGAAGCTCCGGTGCATGCTCATGGGGGCGGTTTCCCGGAAGGCGCCGTCTTCCCAGTGGCGGCAGGGGGCAGTCACTTCCCGGATGTTGATTTCCGGGTTGAAGTTGGTGGCGAAGGCCTTGCCGTGATTGCCGCCGTTGACGTCAATGATGTCCAGCGTATGGATTTCGTCAAAGTGGTGCTTGAGCGCCCATGCCGTGAAGACGTTGGTGACGCCGGGGTCAAAGCCGGAGCCCAGCAGGGCAAAGAGTCCGGCCTTGCGGAATTTGTCCTGGTACGCCCATTGCCAGGAGTATTCGAATTTGGCTACGTCCCGGGGTTCATAGTTGGCGGTGTCCAGGTAATTGACGCCGGTTTCCAGGCAGGCGTCCATCAGGTTCAAATCCTGGTAGGGAAGGGCCACGTTGATCAGCAGCTGCGGCTTGACTTCCCGGATGAGGGCCACGGTGGCGGGCACGTCGTCCGCGTTCACGGCGTGGGTGGTGATATTGACGTCCGTTCTGGCGCGTACATCGTCCGCAATGGCGTCACATTTGCTTTTCGTGCGGGAGGCCAGATGAATGTTTTGAAAGATGTCCGGCAGTTGGGCGCATTTGTTGGCTACCACATGTCCGACGCCGCCTGCTCCAATGATTAAAACCGTGTTCATGATATGCCCAGTACATAAGTGAAAACAGTTTGAAAGGCAACCCCGGATTTGGTGCAATAATGACACTGCCTTCCCACGGTCCAAATGGCCGTTCCCGTCGGCTGCCGGACGGCGTTTTCCTTGCGGAAGGCGCGGCCTTTTGGAAATTTTCCAAAAATGATTGAACAAGAGATTGACGCTGGATGTCGGACTCTTCAATATTGAACTGTAGATATGATTAGACAAATTCTGCCAATAGTTGTTGCCGCCTGCGTCGCTCCCTGTTTTGCCGCGGAAGGATGGATTACCGATATGGATGCCGCCAAGAAGCAGGCCGCCGAACAGAAGAAGGACCTCATGATCGAGTTCACCGGTTCCGACTGGTGCCCGCCCTGCATGCAGCTCCGCGCCAACGTGTTCAGCAAGCCTGATTTCCAGAAGGACGCCCAGAAGAATTTCGTGCTCGTGGAGCTGGATTATCCGCGCGGCAAGGAACAGTCCAAGGAAATGAAAGCCGCCAATGACAAGCTTGCCCAGCAGTACGGCGTGCAGGGGTTCCCGACGATCGTATTTGCGGACGCTTCCGGCAAGCCCTTCGGGGGATTTGTGGGCGGCCGTTCCAAGGATGACGTGATGAAGGCCATGCAGGACGCCTTGAAGAACAAGGAAGCCCTGAACGCCGCTGAGGCAAATGTAGCCAAGGCCACCACGGATGAAGCGAAGGTTGCCGCCCTGATGGAAGTGCTCAAGCTGGCTCCCCAGGAGTATGTGGACAATTTTTACGGCGACGTGAAGGCGGAAATCAAGAAGCTGGACAAGGATGACAAGTCCGGCTTGAAAGCCGCTGACGCGCACGCCGACCAGCTTAAGAAGGAACAGAAGGACGTCCAGGATTATCTTGCCGGCAAGCTGACGGACAAGACCACGCCTGCGGAAGCTCTCCAGGTGGTCAAGGCTTATCCCGACCGTGACAAGCTTCTGCCGGAAACCCAGCAGGATTTGCTGATGATGGAGTTCGGGACCTACCTGAATTCCACTGGTGACGTAGACGGTGCCGTGCTGATTCTGGACAAGGTGGCCGAATTGATGCCGGGTACGGAAGCCGGGCAGCGTGCTCCCCGCATCAAGGCCGGCATTCTTGCCAACAAGGACCAGATCAAAACTCAGATTGAAGCAGCCAAGAAAGCCCAGAGCAAGTAAGTAAAAGCTCCCTTTCCTTGATCCCCTGATTTTGGAAAACGGCCCCGCAGCGGTTCATGCCGCTGCGGGGCTTTTCTTTTTTTCGCCATGAGCTGCTCGCTTAAGCGGCTTCCGTTGAGAGGGTGCCCGTCAGTTCCCGCCGGGTGCAGCCTGCCTTGAAGGCGTCTGTTCCTCTTTTACACGCGGCTGCGGAGAAGGGAGCATCGCGCCGCGCCGCTCTTTCCGCCAAGCCCGGTTATGGAAGAGAAAGGAATCCTGTGGAGCATGCATGCCTGTTTTGCGGAATAAAAAAACCGGCCCCGGCATGATGCCGGGCCGGCTGGCTGCATGCTCTCTCCGTGGGAGAAAAAGGGCGTTATTGAAGCTTGATGACGGTGTCCAGGCTGTCCCAGGCCACGCCTGCGGGCAGCGTGATTTTGTATTGGGCTCCTTCCTTTTCAAGCTTGGCGGCTTTTCCGTTTCCACTGCCGTTCACGATGACGGTCGCTTTTGTGAATTTCTCGCCGATGTCCTTGATGAAGAGAGGTTCGGAGCCTTTCAGCTCTTTTCCTTGTTGAGCAATCAGCGGGCTGACATGCAGGTAGACGGTTTTTTTGCCGCGCCGGTCCGTCTTGTAGCAGCTGCCGCCCCAGGGCTGGTCCTTGTAGGGACCTCCGCGGGTGTTGTAAATGGCTTCCCGGTAGGGGGCGATCCACTTGCCCATGGCCAGGAAGGTTTCAGCCTGTTTCGGGTCGAACGTGCCCAGCGGCGTGGGTCCGATGTTGTAAAGCAGGTTGCCGTCCTTGACGGTGTTGTTGATCAGGAATTTGATGGAGGTTTCCACGGGCTTGGCCTTCGCCTTGGAGGTGTAGGACCAGTTGCCCGTCCAGCGGGTGCCGGGGATGTCCGCCACGGTCATGCAGCTTTCCCAGGGCGTTTTGTCGTTGAACGGCCCCAGCTTGCATTCCGGCGTCAGGAAATCTCCTTTCAGGTCGTCGGGCAGCGGACCTTTGTTGCCTCCGCGGGTGCCGTTCATGCGGTTGTTGACCAGAATGTCCGGCTGGTATTGCTTGATGCGGCGCATCATGGTGCGGGGATCCCACTGGTTGAGGGAGCTGTTGCCCAGGCTGTCGAACCACAGCACGTCCACCTGCCCGTAGCGGGTGAGCAGTTCACTGATCTGGCCGAAGTAGTATTCCAGGTAGCGGTAGTGCTGGTCGGTCAGGTAGTAGGGGTTGTACCAGTCCCGCCCGGAATAGTAGAAGCCCAGCCTGAGCCCTGCCGCATGGACCGCCGCCGCGAATTGCCCCACGATATCCTTGCCGTAGGGGGTATTGGCGATGGTGAAGGTGTCGTAGTCGGAGGGGAAGTTGGAGAAGCTGTCGTGGTGCTTGGTGGTCAGCACGGCATATTTCATGCCGCTTTTTTTGGCGACGGACATCCACTTCCGGGGATCGTATTGTTTGGGATTGAAGCGGCGGTGGGCGGAGTCATATTCAAAGTCCATGATGTTTTTATGGCCGCTTGCGCTGTCCTTGGGGCGCGCCGCATTGCGTTCCCAGCTGATTTCCCGTTCCAGCAGGGAAGAGGGGTTCCAGTGGACAAAGAGGCCGAATTTGGCGTCCCGGAACCATTTTAACTGTTCGTCACTGGCCTTGAAGTCGAAGAGCCTGTTGACGGCTTCATTGATCAGGTCGCGGTCCGCGACAGGGGAAAAGACGTTTTTTTCAGGGGAAAGAACCACCAGGCCTTCCGCCATGGGCTGCATGCGGAAGTTCGGGAGGGGAGCCTTTTCCTTGTCTCCCATCCAGAGGTTGAGTTTCAGCGCCCTGGCCACGTTCCCTATTTCGTAGGCCTTCTGGCCGCCCGCTTCCTCCATGATTTCGTCCGGCAGCTCCTTCTTGAAAACGGCCTGCACAAAGGGGTGGTTTACATAGATTTTCCCGTTTTCCCGGAAGGGCCTGATGTCTTCCGGCAGGGCTATCCGTTCGTTGGCCGCCATCGCGTAGGGGGCGCCGTGGAGTTTGTCCGTGTCCACGGTGAAATAAACGGCGTCCTTGAGCTTTTCAGACAGCTCCTTCTGGAGTGCGTCCACGTTTTCCTGATAGCTTTTTCCGGGGTCAAAACGGTTGTTGATGCTTTCCGCCTGCTTTTCCGTAATGACCGGGCCTATCCACGGGCTGGCAATCGCATCCTTCGTGCCGCCGCCCACGATGATCCGGAAATATTTTCCGGCGTCCTTGTCCGTCAGGGTATAGGATTCCGCGTCCTTTCCCTGCTGCACCAGCACGGGCTTTCCGGTCCGGGAATCCGCTTTTTCCCATTGGATGACAGGGCTGGCGGGTTCGTCCTCAGGAGTGCTGTAGCGGCTCTCCAGCGTGGTTCCGACCACTTCCTCCCCGTTAATGTAGGCTCTGAGCCACGGAGCTACGGGCTCTCCCCAGGCCGGAGTGAGGAGCATCCCCCCAAATGCGGTCAGAAGACAGAAGGCATGGTTTTTGAGTTTAAACATGGGGGAAAAATTAAGGGAGGAACAGTTGGGAAAACAGGATAAAAGAGACTGTTTCAGAAAAGACCAGTGGAGGCGGTTTCCGGGATTTCCTTCCGGTAGAATCCTGTGGGGGATGGGAAGGCGGCCCGTCATGCATCTGAGGCGGGGGAGGACAGGCGGCGTGTTTGCCCAGGCTTCCCGGCGCGCAAGCGTCTCTTTTGGACTGTTTTTGTGAAGATATCCTGCGGCGGCCGGTTTTTCCCTCGGGAAGTGTTTCGTGCCCGTTGTTGGTTTGGTTCAGGAGAGGAACCGCCCCCCTGCCGGGAAAGGAATGTCCACAGTACGGGCCGGCCGTGGACGGAGCGGCATGATGCCCGGCAGTGGCGGAGGGAGGGATTTCCGGGAAGATTACGTGGGCCGCGGCGCGGCGGTTGTATTTCTTGAGGTGAAGCCTTGCGCGGGGGAAGGAAACCTGACAGAATCCCGCCATGCGCCTGTTCATGATGTTCTGTGTGATGCTGCTGCTCGCCGGATGCGATACGCGTACCAGCGTGGAACGGGCGCAGGAGGAAGGAGTGCTGATCGTGGGCAATAATGCGGAACCGCAGAGTTTTGATCCGCATATTGCCACTTCCGTTTCCGATTTCAAGATTATCAATGCCGTGATGGAAGGGCTGCTGCGCGGTGATTCCAGGGATGACGCCGCTTTTCATCCAGCCGTGGCGGAGTCCTGGACGCATAATCCGGAGGCGGACAAGTGGCGGTTTTCTCTGCGGAAGGACGCCGTGTGGAGCGACGGCGTTCCGGTGACGGCCCATGATTTCGTTTATGCCTACCACCGCCTGCTTCATCCGGAGTTTGGCGGGAGGTACGCGGACATGCTTTATCCGCTGAAGAATGCGGAGGCTTACAACCGGAACAGGCGCAGCCTGCTTCTGTGCGGCCCCGGTTCCCGGCTGGCCGGGGAAGCGGGTCTGGATGGAGAGGCTCTGGCACGGGTGGATTGGGAGAGGCTGGACGGCATGGGCGCCCGGGAGCTGGAGGCGCTGCGGAAGGATATTTCCCGGATGGAGTGGCCGGACGGAATGCCGGAGGAAGGCGCGCGGAGAATCGCGGCCCGGATGCTGGAGGATGTCCGGGCCGGAAGACCGGATTTGTGGGAGGAGGCCCGTGTGGGCGTACGCGCCGCGGACGATCATACCCTGGAGCTGGAAATGCGTTCTCCGATGCCCCAGCTTCCCCTGCTGCTGCTTCATTGCACCTGGTTTCCGGTTCCCCGCCATGCGGTGGAAGCCCACGGCGGCATGCTGGACAGGACGGGGGGCTGGACGCGGCCCGGCAAGGCTGTGGGGAATGGTCCTTTTCTGATGGCGGAGCACCGTTTCAATGATTATGTGGAGGTGCGGCGCAATCCCCGCTACCGGAACGCCTCCTCCGTCCGGCTGAACGGGGTCCGTTTTCTACCCACCGTGAACGGCTTTACGGAAACCCGCATGTTTTTCAACGGCAAGCTCCATGTCACCAATAACGTTCCCCCGGAGATGACGGCGTACGCGCGGGAGCGCGGCGGCGGTGATTTCTGCCAGGATGATTATTACGTGACTATTTTTTACCGGCTGAATACGTCGCGCGCGCCGCTGGATGACGCCCGCGTCAGGCGTGCCCTTTCCCTGGCCGTGGACCGGGAGACCCTGGTGCGTGACGTGGTGTGCGGGGGCGGCCAGCCGTGCTTCGGCTTTACGCCGGACGGCGCAGGCTACAAGACGCCGCACGGGGTGGAGTTCAATCCGGAGAAGGCGCGCGCCCTGCTGGCGCAGGCGGGTTTCCCCGGCGGGAAGGGGTTTCCGCGGCTGGAGTTGATGACCACGTCCAGGGAGGTGCAGAAGACGATGGCGGAAGCCATCCAGGGCATGTGGAAGAAGCACCTGGGCGTTCACGTGGATATCCGTTCCTGTGAATGGACGGCCTACAAGTTCGCGCAGAATTCCATGCAGTATGATTTCAGTTCCTCCTCCTGGTCCGGTGATTATCTGGACCCGTCCAGTTTTCTGGATTTGTGGAGCTCCGCCTCCGGGAACAACAACACGGGCTGGTCCCGCCCGGAGTATGAGCGCCTGCTGGCGGAGAGCCGCGCCACGGGAGACCAGGAGAAGCGCATGGCCCTGCTGGCCCGTGCGGAAGCGCTGATGCTTTCGGAGTCTCCGGTGATTCCCCTGTACTGGGCCAGGCGGTCCTATTTGAAGAGGCCGGAGGTGCGGGGATGGCATCCCCTGCTGCTGGACAACCATTTGTTTGAAGACATCAGCCTGGGCGCGCCCAGGGAGCAGGGGAAGGAGGCCGCGCCTTGACCAGGATGATTTTGAAACGCCTGGGGCAGGGGCTTCTGGTCCTGCTGGTGCTGGAGACCGTGACGTTTTTCCTGATACGCCTGCTGCCGGGCCACCCCTTCATGGGGGAGAAGAAGCTGCCGGAGCACGTCCTCCAGCAGCTCCAGGCCAGCTACGGGCTGGACCAGAGCTCCCTGGTCCAGTACGGGCGCTACTGGTGGAACATGCTGGTCCATGGCGACCTGGGGCCGTCCCTGGTGAAGGAGGGCATCAGCGTGGCGGACATGATCGGCCAGTCATTCCCGGTATCCCTCCAGCTTGGCGTCATAGGCATGGTGATTTCCATTCTGGTGGGCATTCCCGCCGGGATCGTGGCGGCCCTGTACAAGAACCGGTGGATGGACTGGTGGGTGATGCTGGTTTCCATGGCCGGCATCTGTATTCCCGCCTTCGTGGTGGCTCCGCTGCTGGGTGTGGCGCTGGGCATGCATGTGCCCGGCCTGAGCGTGGCCGGATGGGATTCTCCCGGCTGCGTGGTGCTGCCTGCGCTGACGCTGGGGCTGGTGAATGCCGCGTATCTGGCGCGCCTGACGCGCGGCGGCATGCTTGAGGTGCTGGGGCAGGATTTCATCAGGACGGCCCGCGCCAAGGGGGCGGGCCCCTTCCGCACGGTCTGGAAGCACGCCCTGCGCGGCGGCCTGATTCCGGCCCTTTCCTACCTGGGGCCGGCCTTTGCCGCCATGATTACCGGCTCCTTTGTAGTGGAGACCTGCTTCCAGGTTCCCGGCATGGGCCAGCATTTCGTGAACGCCACCACGGACCGGGATTATTTCCTGATCCAGGGGCTTGTCCTGTTTTACGGCATCCTGATCGTCGCGGCCAACCTGGCCGTGGACCTGGTGCAGATGGCCGTCAACCCCAGATTGAGGGCGGAGTCATGAAGAACAGGGAATGGAACAGCATGGAGGAGCAGGGCTCCTCCCTGTGGAAAGACGCCTTTCTGCGGCTTTCGCGCAACCGCGCGGCCATGTGTTCCCTGCTGGCGCTGGCGCTGATTGTGGCGGCCTGCTTTCTGGGTCCGCTGCTGCCGTGGCTGCCGCATCCGAATGTGCAGGACCTGTCCCGCATTGCGGAAAGTCCTTCCTGGCAGCACTGGTTCGGCACGGACCAGCTCGGGCGGGACCTGCTGGCGCGCGTGCTGTACGGAGGCCGCATTTCACTGCTGGTGGGCGTGGTGGCCACGGGCGTTTCCCTGGTCATCGGCGTGACGTACGGGCTGGTCTCCGGTTATGCCGGGGGCAGGCTGGACGCCCTGATGATGCGCCTGGTGGACGTGCTTTTCGCCCTGCCGTTCATCGTGCTGGTGATTATTTTCTCCCTGTCCGTGGAGGAACCCGCCCAGCAGCTGACGCAGTGGGTTTCCGGCGTCACGGGCTGGTCCGTGGAGATGGTGAGTCCCATGACCGGATTGATTCCCCTCTTCATCGCCATCGGCGCGCTGGGCTGGCTGACGCTGGCGCGCATCGTCCGCACGCAGACGCTGGAGCTGAAGGGGCAGGAGTTCGTGGAGGCGGCCCGCTCCCTGGGCATCGGGCACATGAAAATTCTGTTCCGCCACATTGCGCCGAATTTGTTCGGGTCCGTCATCGTGTACACGACGCTGGCCGTTCCCGGCATCATGCTGCTGGAGGCTGTCCTGTCCTTCCTGGGCCTGGGCGTAAAGGCTCCCAATTCTTCCTGGGGCACGCTGATCAAGGAGGGGGCGGACCGCATGGAGGTGAGCCCGGAACTGCTCCTGTTCCCGGCGCTGCTGTTTTCCGCCACCCTGCTGGCGCTGAATTTCCTGGGGGACGGGCTGCGTGACGCCCTGGACCCCAAGTCTTCCAAGGATTGACGCTTTTGAATAAAAGACAATGAAGGTTGCTTTAACGATTTCCATGCTGGTGGTCTCCAACGTTTTTATGACGTGGGCGTGGTACGGGCATTTGAAGAAGGGTTCCGCGGCGGACGACAAGCCCCTGCTGCTGATTATCCTGATGAGCTGGGGCGTGGCGTTTTTCGAGTACTGCTTCATGATTCCCGCCAACCGCCTGGGCAATGCGGGAGGCCTTAACGTGGCCCAGCTCAAGATCATGCAGGAGGTGATCACCCTGTGCGTGTTCATTCCCTTCGCCCTGTTCTACATCGGGGAGAAATGGAAGTGGGACTACCTGTGGGCTTTTTTATGCGTGCTGGGGGCCGTTTTCTTTGTCAATAGGGAGCGTTTGCTCGGGTGACAGACTTTTTTCGTTCGCATTCCTCTTTCAGGGTGGTCTTACCATTTAGAAAGATGAATATGAAAATAATACCTATTCTTGCAGCAGCAGCCGTAGCCGTCCTGGCCGCAGGCTGCCACCATCGCCATAATAATAATGATTATTACCGCCCCGGTCCGTCGCACCATTATAACCATAATGATTATAACAACGGCTGGCATCACGGGCAGAACAGGCCGGGTCCCAAGCCCCGCCCGCATTACGTGACCGCCAACCAGGCTTCCTATCCCCGCCTGTACCAGCTCATGTAGTTTTTGCGGTTCCGCAGGAACGCCGCCGCTTGCGGAAAAGGGCAGCGTAAACCATGGAGCGGCGTTGGCGGGAAGGGCGTGTGAAGGGACGCAGTTTTGGCATGCCGTTCCCTGCGTGGCACGGATACCACCTCCGGGCCGCCCGCTTCCCGGTACCGGCACGGGCTCCGGAGGGCCCTTTGCCGGGCCTGATGCTTCGCGCACAGGATATAAGCTTGAAAAGGCGCGGTGCCCCCGGCACTCTATGCGCCAGATCAATGACTATAGATGAGCAATTAGACATATTGATGGGCGGTACCGCCGTCGTGATCAGCCGTGAAGAGTTGAAGGAGCGCCTCAAGCTGGGCCGTCCCCTGCGCGTGAAGCTGGGTGTGGACCCCACCGCGCCGGATATTCACCTGGGCCATACCGTGGCTATTGAAAAACTGCGCCAGTTCCAGGAACTGGGCCACCAGGCCATTTTGCTCATCGGGGATTTCACGGCCACCATCGGGGACCCCTCCGGCCGTTCCGTCACGCGGCCCCCTCTTTCCCGTGAGCAGGTGCTGGAGAATGCGGAGACGTACACCAAGCAGGCGTTCAAGATTCTGGACCGGGACAGGACGGAGATCGTCTACAACGGGGACTGGTTCCGCAAGATGACGTATGAGGAAGTGCTTAAGCTCAATTCCCGCGTGACCATGCAGCAGATGCTGGCCCGGGAGGATTTCAAGGCCCGCGTGGAGGGCGGCAAGGAGGTGCGCCTGCACGAAATGCAGTACCCGATCATGCAGGGCTGGGATTCCGTGGAAATCCGGTCGGACGTGGAACTGGGCGGCACGGACCAGCTTTTCAACATCCTGGTAGGGCGCGACCTCCAGAAGGAGGAGGGCATGTTGCCCCAGATCGCCATGACGATGCCCCTGCTGGAAGGCCTGGACGGCGTGCGCAAGATGTCCAAGTCCTACGGGAATTACGTGGGCGTGGATGAAGCGCCGGAAATGATGTTCGGCAAGATGATGAGCGCCAGCGACGAGCTGATGGACCGCTATTACCAGGTGCTGCTGGGCGAGAAGCGGGACATGGGACTGCACCCGATGGAAGCCAAGAAGCTGCTGGCCTGGAAGATTACGGCCCGCTATCACGACTCCGCCGCCGCGGACGCCGCCCGCGCGGACTGGGAAACCCGTTTCTCCAAGAGGGACCTGGCCGCCGCGGATTTGCCGGAAGTGGAGATCGCCTCCCTGCCTGCCGGCATGAATGCGCTGGCCCTGGTGGCCTTCCTTTTTGAGAACGTTTTCCAGGTGAAGAAGTCCAACGGCGTTTTGCGCAAGGAGCATTTCACGCCCGGCGCCATCCAGTTGAACGACGCCAAGGTGACGGACCCCGCCGCCGTGCCGGAGCTGGCCCCCGGCAGCGTTCTGCGCCTGAGCAAGAAGCACGCCGTGCGCTTCAAGTAGGGAGCCGGAAACGGCGTTCACCTTTCTTCCTTCCTCCATGCCGGGATTCCTTTCCAAATTGGACCGCTTTACCGTCGGCCTCATCGTCAGCGTGAGCGCGGGGATTCTGATTCCCTGTTCCGGCGTGTGGGATACGGTGTTCAGCCGCTTGAGCGATGCGGCCATCATCCTGCTCTTTTTCCTGTACGGGGCCAAGCTTTCCCGCCGCTCCGTATGGGAGGGGCTGATGCACTGGCGCCTCCAGGGCCTGGTGGCTGCAAGCACCTTCGTGATTTTCCCCCTGCTGGGCATTCTGAGCATGCCGCTGTGGAACAGCGTGCTGGGGCCGGATTTGTGCATGGGCATGCTGTACGTGTGCATGCTGCCTTCCACGGTGCAGTCCAGCATAGCGTTCACCTCCATGGCGGGCGGGAATGTGGCCGCGGCCATCTGCTCCGCCTCCGTTTCCAGTCTGCTGGGAGTGTTCCTCACGCCTCTGCTGGTGGGGCTGGTGTGGTCCCGCGGAGGGGAGGGAGGCGTGGATTTTTCCACCTTCCTGAACATCTGCTATATTATTCTGGTGCCCTTTGTGGCCGGGCAGGTTGCCCAGCGCTGGATCGGCAAATGGGTGGTCACGCACCGGAACATTACTTCCTGGACGGACCACAGCACGATCTGGCTGGTGATTTACACGGCGTTCAGCCATGCGATGATTAACGGCGTGTGGAAGAACCTGCCCTGGCTCTCCCTGGTGGAGGTGCTTGTCTTCTGCGGCATTCTGCTGGCCGCGGCCCTGTGGCTGACGGCCTTCCTTTCCCGCAAGTTGCATTTCTCCCGGGAGGACCGCATCGCGATTATTTTCTGCGGCTCCAAGAAGAGCCTGGCCACCGGCATCCCGATGATGAACGTGATTTTTGCCGGAGCGCCCATCGGGCTGCTGGTGATTCCCATCATGGTTTTCCACCAGCTCCAGCTGATGGTCTGTTCCTTCCTGGCCCGGAAGTGGGCGAAGGACGTGGGAAAGGGAGACAAGCTGTAAGGCAGCCTCCGCTTGCCGGTCAATGCCCGGCCAGGCGCAGGACTCCGTCGCACTGCATGTCCCGGCCAGGAACGACTACATGGCTGCCGTAGGAGGGGATTTTGGCCGTGACGGGCTTGTTGCGGAATTTGGACATGAACCGCTGGAAGGGCTCCATGTCCTCCGGGATGATCTTCACTTCCGTATAGGCGGGGTTGGACGGCATGTCCGTGATTTCCACCCGGAAGGAGCCTACGCCGTTGCCGTCCGGCGTGTAGAATTCCAGGGATTCCTCCGGGGTGGAGGGGTGCATGAAGAACAGGAAGAGCATGATGCCCAGGGCCGCCAGGGTGACGACGGTCAGCGGAATGTTTTTTCTGAGGGGACTGATGTGCATGCCTGCTTTTCCTTTCTTCCATAAGATTATGGGTTTTACTGGGACGTGTCAACCCCTCCGGAGGAAAGCCATGACGCGGAGCCGCTCCATGTTCTTTTGGCGGAACGGGTTCCGGCGGAGCAAGGGTGGACGGAAAAAGGATTGCGTCCGCGGGACAATGTGGTAGCTTGTGCGGACAAAGGGAGCCCTATGACCGTGCCCGTAAAGATACTGTCCGTATTGACAGGACTGAGCCTGGCCGGAAGCGTTCAGGCGCGCATCTGGACGAATGACCGGGGCGCTACCGTCGTAGCCGTGCTGGTGGCCGTCCGTGATGCGGAGGTGGACCTGAAGCTTCAGGACGGCCGGATAGTAGCCGTTCCCAAGAACGTTTTTTCCGGCGCCGACCAGGCGTATATCCTGGAATGGGTGAAGTCCGGCGGCACGCTTCCGGATACGGATGTGGGGGCGGAGAACCCTCCCGCGCAGGGTGCGTCCGGCGGACGTTACGTTCCCCTGGAGCCGAATTGGGACGCTCCGTGGCCGGAGAGGGCGGCCGCGCCCGGCTATCTGCTGGTGAAGGCCGTGCAGGAGACGGATGAGCTGAGCGTGTATGAAACGGACCATTTCGTCATTGAGTCCCCCGGAAAATTGCCGGAAACGGAACATATGGCCCTGGCGCGGCGTTTTGAAACCATTCTGTCCGCCCTGGCGGCCGTTCCCATGAATCTGGCGGTGGCCCGCCGCCCCTCCCGCAAGTATCTGGTGAGGGTATGTTTTCAGGAAGAGGATTTCAACAAGGCGCCGGGCCTGCGGAACGGGAGGCTCAAGTTTTCCCCCACCAGTTTTACGGCCCTGCTGCTGCGGGATAAAAAGGGAAAGCCGCTGAAGCTGGACGCGGTGGATCCGCGCTTTGCCGTCACCCACTGGGTGGCGCAGTCCATGGATTTGGAACACTGGCTGGTGGACGGTTTTTCCGCGTACATGGCTTTTCTTCCCATGGAGAAGGAGGCGATGGTATTCCGGAAGCTCCCGGGAAGGCTGGCTGCCATGCTTCCCCGCGCCGTGCGCACGGGCAGGGAGCCGCTGCCTGCCCTGGCGGACCTGCTGGCGCGGGATTCCGTTCATTCCGCCGCAGGCCATGGCCTCCCTTCAAAGGGGGACGCGTCCCGGTACTGGGCCGATCTGTTATGGACGGTGTACTGGTGCCATCTGGAAGGGGACGGCAAGGCGGAACGCCTCAGGCGTTACCTGGAAGCCTGGGATGCGGAGGACGTCAACGGGGCGCACGCCGTTCTGCTGGACGGGAAGGCTCCGGAAGAGGTGGAGAGGGAAATGGCCGCAGCCTGGAAAAAACTGGGCGTGAAGCTGAAGTTTTCACCGTCCGCCCCTTCCGCTGCGGACGGGAAAAAGGCGGCGGAGAAATGACGGAAGGAGGGGTGGAAAAGCCTCCGGTTTCCGGAAAATCCGGAGCGCACCGGGTCAGATGGTGCCGTTGAGTTTTCTGCCTATCCAGAACAGGGTGAGCAGGAAGAGAAGGGCCGCGAGCGTGTACGGGCTGCACCAGAGCAGGATGCGTGTTTCCATGGGCGGCGGCACGGGCAGCTCCTTGATTTCCTTGATGAGCTGCTGTATTTCCTCCGCCTTCACCATGCGTCCGCGCGTGATGGAGGTCATTTCCTCCATCAGGGCGGTATTGACGGGCTGGCCGGTTTTTTCCAGCGTCTCGCCCATGGTGATGACCGGAAGCGTGACGGATTTGTCCGGTTCCGCGGAGGATGAGGCGGTCAGCTTCCAGGTGCCGGGGCGGTTGATTTTGACGGAGGCGGTGAAGGAACCCCAGGTGTGGTCCATGTTGTCCATCTGCACGCGGCTGGTGGTGCCTTCCGGGGCGGTGATGTCCAGGAAGACTTCCCCGTTCTGGAGAGGCGCCCCCAGTTTGTCGGAGACCATGGCGTTGACGGTCAGCGTATCCCCCAGGCGGGGGCGTTCCGGGTTGGGAATCAGGCGGATTCTTTCCCCGGCGGCCATGTTGCGCTGGTAACTCATCCAGCGGGCCACCTGGCTCCAGAAGCGGTAGTGGTATTTGTCCTCCACGCCGCGCCGCCAGCGCCAGGCGGAGTCCGTCCCCATGAAGAGGACTTTTCCGTTGCCGTAGGACTGGGTGACGATGAGGGGAATGCGGCCGTAGGCGTTTTTGTCTGCCGCATGCACGGCCAGGACGGTGGTTCCGGCCTTGGGCCGTTCCACCGGGGCGTACCAGTTGAAGCCCGGCAGGTTGCGCCACACTTCCTCGTTTTCACCCTCCGTATCCGCCAGCATGGTAAGGAGGGAGCCGCGCCCCTCCGGCGTCAGGATGAGGGGGGAGGGGGCTGGCTGGGTGGTTCCCTCCGGCTTGGCGGTGAGGAACGTGACGGGTATCAGGTCTCCCAGCTCGGATTTCAGGAGTTCCATCTGCTTGCCCTGGTAGCCGGGCAGGAAGACGATGCCGCTGGCCTGGTTTTTCACCATGCCCTTGAGCAGGGCGGCCTGTTCCTCCGTCAGCCCCTTGGGGCCCAGCCCCACGTCTCCGATGAAGATGACGTCATACTGGGCCAGGTCTTCCATCCTGTCCGGGAATTTGACCAGGTAGCCGGGGCCTTCCCCCATTTCCTCCAGCCCCGGGTGAAAGAGCAGGGTATGCACGTCCACGCCCGGGTCGCGGTACAGGGCGTTCCGGATGAAGCGGTACTCCCAGCGCGGCAGCGTGTCGATCACCAGCACCTTGATGGATTCCCTCCTGCCGGCGATGCTGAAGGAGGAGGCGTTGTTGTTGTGCATCCGTTCCTGGGGCTGGACGGGGAGCTTGAGCTCCAGCGTTTCCGCCCCTTCCTTTTCTATCTTCCACAGGACGGCGTCGGACACTTCCCCCTGGGCCGGGATGGTGACCGTGCGGGTGACGGTTTTTCCGGTGTCCCTGGAGGCCAGGGTGAGCGTGGTGCGCGTTTCCTTGCCCAGCGTGCTTTTAATGGTGAAGGGGATCTGCACCGTCTCCCCGATGATGCCGTAGGTGGGGGCTTTCACGTCCTGGAGGGCCAGGTCGGGCAGGGGGTACGGACTGCCGGCGGGAATGATGAAGAGGGGAATGCCCCTGGTGCGCATGCGCTGGGCCTGCGTCAGCACGGAGGAGGAGGCGTTGTGGCCGCCGTCCGTGAACATGATGACCGCCCGCAGGTTGTCCGAGGATTGCATGGCGTCCTCCAGCGGCTTGGCCAGGTCCGTGCAGGCCATGGCGTAATCCGGGGAATCCGGCGGAGGGGGGGAGCCGAAGGCGGCGGATTCCACCACGTGCGTGTCTTTCAGGGATTCCGTGCTGTTGCCCTTGATCAGCTCCTGCGCGTAGGCCGTGCGGGTAACGACGTGCTGGGGGGTGATTTCCACGTCCTGCGTTTCCATGGAGCCGGAGCGGTCCTCCAGGATGGAGACCTTGGGCTTCTCCTGCGGGGCGGAGGTGACGACCCATTCCGGCTGGAAGAGCAGGAAGCAGATGGCCCCCAGAATCACCAGGCGCAGGAGTTCCAGCTTGAACGTCAGCGGACGGCGGTTGCGTTTGCAGGCGGTGCGGCTCATCCAGACGCCGGCCGCCATGACCAGGACGGCCAGGAGGACGCTTAAAGCGGTAGGTTGAAGGCTCAGGCTCATGGGCGGATGGTGGGGGAGGGACGTTTGGCCGTGTGCCTGGGCAGGCACAGGAAAGCTTCCAGCAGCAGGCAGGCGAGGGAAATGATGAGAAAGAGTTTCCAGGCCTCCTGCACCAGGGAGGGCGTTTCCGCCGTGCTCTGCATGGAGCTGATGGAGGCCTCCGGCAGAAGGAGGCGGAGCTTTTCATCCGTAATCTGGTCCGGATTGTCTTCCGACCAGGGGCGGTTCACGGCATAGGTCTGCGCTCCCAGGCGGTACACGCCTGCCGTGTCCGCCGGAGAGCCGGAGGGGTGGCTGCCCTGGGCGTTGTCCATGCGCACGGGGATGTCCGTGGCGGATTGCGGCAGGGCCGGGTCATTCACCCGGAGGGAGATGGAAGTGGAGAAGCGTTCCGCCCCGCGGTCCGCCATGCGCTGGAGCAGGGGGAGCAGCAGGTGGCCGTCCGCCAGGTTGGACCAGGAATATCTGGGCAGAGTCCCCAGGAACAGGGCGGAACCCGTTCCGGCCCTGACCTGGGCCAGGGCGCAGGTGCCGTCATCCCAGGAGGCCAGGGTGCGGTATTTGCCCAGCAGGGGCTTCCGGCGCACGGCGCGGAGCCGGTTGGCGGGAATGGCCGCCTGGTCGGAACCGTCCCGGAGGAATCCGCGCTGGCGGTCCCATGTTTCCAGGCGGTAGTACTCCTCGGGCGGGGCCGTTTCCATCGCTCCCCAGGAGACGCCCAGGAACGGATGCCGCGTGCCGTGGGCCGTATCGTCCGGCAGGAAGAGGACGATTCCCCCTTCTTCAATAAAGGCCAGTAGCTTTTCTTCCATTTCCGCGCGCGGCGGCGGTCCGTACCAGGCGACCATGGACTGGGAGGCCAGAGCGGCCTGCGCCGCCCGCGTGTTGCCGGGCATCGTGGCCTTCCTGTTGGGCAGGCCGGGAGGGGCGGACATCAGGGAGAGGGTTTTTCCCACTTCTCCGGAAGGGCCGCAGATCAGGATGTTGGCGAGGGGCCGGGGGGCGAAGGTGAAGAAAGAAATGTCATCCCTGGTGAAGTCGTCATGAGGCAGGGAAACGAAGCCGAAGCCGGATTCCTTCCCCTGCGGCAGCGGAATTTCCTTCCTGATGGCGGTGCTTTCCCCGGCCAGTTGCAGCGTGGCGGAGGCGGCGGCATTATCCACGGAAAGGTGTACCGGCACGTCCTCCGGCTGGTTGGGGTTGAAACCCTGGCGCAGCACCTCCAGGTCCAGCACCAGCCTGCCGTTGTTCACCTGGGCCTGCCTGACCCTGATGCCGCGGTTGCTTTCCGGCCTGTCGCGGAGGGCCATGATGCGGATGGAGGGGGGAATGGCCAGAGCGGCCAGCCGCTGGCGCACGCCGGGCCAGAGGGGGGAATCCGGCCTCCAGGAGGAGGCCTGCATGTCTGAGGCAATCCAGATTTCCGTCTTTCCGGAACCGGACTCCTCCAGATACGGGATGGCTTTTTGCAGCAGGGCCGGAATATCTGCGCCGCCGTCCGTGGTTTTGCTGACAGTCAGGTCCGCCAGGGCTTCCGGGGCGGGAATCTGGGTGACGGTTCCGGTGGCGGAATCAAGCAGGGACAGGCGGCAGTGGCCAAGCTGCGCAAAGGTGGATTCCACCAGCGGCGGGATGGCGTCCCGCAGGGAGTTGGTTTTGTCCGGCCGTGCGTCCATGGAGGCGGAACGGTCCAGAACCAGCAGGACTTCATTCAGTCCGGAACTCCCCCAGCCGAAGAAGCTGCTGAGCAGGGGCCGCGCAAAGGCCGTCACCAGCGCCGCCACGGCCAGGACGCGCAGCGCCAGAATCAGGTAGTGCAGCAGTTTTTTCGTCCCGCGGGTTTCCCTGGCGGCGCGGAGCAGGAATTCCATGGCCGCCCAATGGACGGAGCGGTGCCGCCACCTGTTGACCAGGTGGATGATGATGGGAATGGAGGCTGCAAAGAGGGCCCATAGCAGCCAGGGAGAGGTGAAGGACATGGGAGGATAGGGGTAGTTGGGGATTCAGGCCTGGTTGTCAGGTAGAGGGAGGGTCGGGCAGCAGCTGGCGGAGGATATGCAGGGTCATTTCTCCGGTTTGCTTGAAGGATTTCTCACCCAGAATGCCTATGTTGTCCTTGGACGTGTGCCACCAGTTGCCGTCCTGAAAATCGTCGATGATGTTCAGCGTATCCATGCCGAGGTCCATGAAGGGGACGTGGTCGTCCAGAATGGCGTAGCCGGAGACCCCCCATTCCTCCGGTGAATAGCCCAGTTCACGAATGGCGCGGGAATAAACCCGGTACATGGACTGGGGCGTCATGACCGGGATGCGTATCTTTTTTCCCTGCCGCCCGACCATGTCCAGGTTGATCATCCACTTGGGCAGCGGCTTCCGCATGGCGGCGGCATAGTGCTTGGAGCCGTACAGGCCGTCGTCACTGTCCATGTGTTCCGCAAAGCTCTCTTCTCCGTCAAAAAACACCAGCTCCAATTCCCCGGCGCGCGCGGGTTCCCCGGCCAGGATGCGGGCCGTTTCCAGAATGGCCGCTGCGCCGGAAGCCCCGTCATTGGCCCCGGTGAAGCCGGCGATGCCCTGCTTGGTGTCGATATGGCAGGTCAGCAGTCCCCGGACCGGAGCCTGGAAATCCGGCGCCTTGCCAAAGCGGGCCCGCAGGTTGACGAACTGGATGGGGCCCTTGGATGTTTCCTGTTCAAAGGACTGCTCCTGGCAGGTCCAGCCGTGTTTGGCCAGTTCCTTCTTCAGGTAGTCCAGTTGCTGGCGGTAGCCTGGAGTGCCGGAACCCCGGTCCCCCATCTCCGTCATCCGGGCGGCGTGGAACATGGCGTTTCCTCCGTTGAAGTGGGTTGTTTCCTGGAGCCGGGCAGGAATGGTTTCCGCACCCGGAAGGGGCGTTTCCACGGGATTTCCGCACTGCATCAGCAGGGCCGTGAGCAGGATGAGTCCGATGCGGGGCGTCATGGGAAAAAGACGGAGTGGAAGGTTTACTTGGAAGCGGACCATTCATCCTGGCCCAGAAGTTCAAGAATGCGGACGAATTCGGCCTTGCTGGAAAAGGTGATCTCAATGGAGCCCCGGCTTCCCTGTCCGGAAATATTTACCGGCGTGCCGAATTGTTTGGCGAGCACGCTGGAAATCTTCTTGTACTGCGGGGAGGAGGGCTTTCTGGCGGGAGCCGCCGGTTCCGGAGGATTGAGAAGCTTCTGGATGGCTTTCTCCGTCTGGCGCACGGTGTAGCCCTTGTTGACGATGTCGCGCCCGAGCTGGATTTGCTGGTCCTGGTTCTTGAGGGACAGGAGCACCTTGGCATGCCCCACGCTGATGAAGGCGTTGCCCAGCATGTCCTGGACCGCCTGGGGAAGATCCAGAAGCCGCATGCTGTTGGCTACGGCGGCGCGGGATTTGCCTACCCGCTTGGCGATGTCCCCCTGCTTCATGCGGAATTCCGTTTTCAGGCGCATGTAGCCGGAGGCCTCTTCCAGCGGGCTGAGGTTTTCACGCTGGAGGTTTTCAATCAGCGCCAGCTCCAGCACGTCCTTGTCGGAAGCCTTCCGGATGATGGCGGGCACGGTGGACAGGCCCAGGATGCCGGAAGCGCGCCAGCGCCTTTCCCCGGCAATGAGCTCATACTTGCCGCTTTCCGTTTTCCGGACGATCAGCGGCTGGATGATGCCGTGCTCCTTGATGGAGTCCACCAGCTCCGCCAGTTGTTCCGGGGTAAAGATGGCGCGCGGCTGGAGGGAGCTGGGAATAATGGAGGCATGGGATAATTGATGCACAACGTCTCCCGCCTGGGGAGCCGCCAAGGATTCACGAGACAGATTTTGATTGATAAGGGCGTCAAAGCCTTTCCCCAGAGCCGATTTTGCCATAGCAGGGAAGAAACTAGCATGAACCGGTTCCGTTTTCAACAGGGTATTTGTTATCCGCAGCGGAAATTCCCGCTTGTGCGGCCGGTTTCATCCTCCATGTTCCCGGACGTGTCAGGCGTGTTGCGCCCCACCCCGCGGGCAGGTCAAAGATGGCGGTGCCTTGAACGGCCCGCTGCCGCCGCGCTGGTTTCCGGCAGGCTGCGGATATCCTGTCCCGTGCAGGGCAGGGGGCGTTTCAAGGCCATGAACCAACAAATGAACGAGATGAACAGCAATGAACAATCCTGCCATGGCGCGGGCTTTCCCTGCGGAACCGCTGCGGCGCAGCGCGCACCTGAATTCCTTGAACTCCTTGCCCCCGCCCGCCGATGAAGCTCAATCTGACGGAAGAACAAAAGAAAGCCGCTCTGGAAGCGGGAAAGCAGGGCATGAAAAACGCCTATGAGAAAAGCAAGTACCGGCCCGGATTGACGTGGTGGGAACGCCTCCTGTGGGTGGTCCTGGCGGGAGCGGCCTATGCGGCGTCCTCCCTCCTTTCCGGCTGCGGGCATACCATAGACGTGACTGCGGAGCGGACGGAGATATGCAGGGATGGCGCCTGCCTGGTGCTGGAACCGGGTCGCCTGTCCTATTCCCAGGCCCAGCCGGAGACGGAGGTACAGCCTGTGATCCAGAGAATCCGGAAAGGCAAATGATTCCGTGCCGTCCGGTCCGCAACCTGCCGGGACAAGCGGTTCTGCATGAGCCGTCCCGGCGGGAATTGCGGAAGTGAATGGCCTGTGGCGAAAGGGGGATGGCATGAACGCTTTATCAGCCGCCGCCGCCTATTATCTGGCTGCGGGCAGGAGGGAAGAAGAGATGGATGAGGATGGGCGCTGCCAGGATGTCTATGTCCGTACCCCGGAGCTTGTCCTGATGGCGCGCCGGGTGGATTCCTCCGCTCCTTTCGGCAGGATTATCGATGTCCGCTGCCGGTTTGAGCCGGAACGGTGCGATGCCTGGCATCTCCATTTTCTGGCGGGAGAGGTGCGGGAACTGTTGACTTATGAACGGGAAATTCTTTCCCTGCCATGGATTCTGACCCAGCATGGCAAGCGCGGGGACGGGCGGCTGATGAAGTTGTCTTCTTCCCGGTTCTGCCGCCTGCTGGCGGCGTCTGCGGTTGCCGGACCGCTCTCCTGACCCTGTTGAAGAAACGGAAGCATCCATGCGGAAAACCGCATGGATGCTTTTGTTGCATGCTGGAGACCGCCCTGATGAAAGCGTGCTAGGCATTCAAAGGTGCCGGCCGCTTCCCGGTTCGCGGCATTTCTGGTGAAAGTCCTGCTAGGCCAGGGCGGCGGCGAACTCGTAGGCATTTTTACAACGGTTCCGCCAGCCATTACCGAAGGTGCTGAACTGCCTGCATGAACAATAAAACGACTCGCGCCGCTCGTAAAGGCTGTCAAGGAGTTTGCGTTCTCCGGATTCTGCAAGAACGGTTTGCAGCGTTTGGCGGGTTTGTTTTCCGGGAATGCCGTCCACGGCAATTCCGGCGCCGTGGTCGTTCAAGGCTCGCTGCAATATCTTCCCGGTGTTCTTGCTGCCGGAATTGAAATAATGGTCCCGCAGGAAGAACTCAATGCCCGGATGGGTGTCAGAACCAATCCAGGAACGGACGGCGGCGGTATTGTCCAGAATATATTGAAGACAGCCTTCCCAGGCTTCTTCCTGTTTTCCGGCGTCAAGCAAGGCTTTGAGGCGGTTGAATACGGCGGGTTCAAAGCCGTCGCAGATGCCGCAGATTTCCCACTTGCCGCCCTTGTCAGCGGCAGGAAGGCGGGAAACGCGCAGGGAGGCCGGCCCGGTGACGCGATCGTCTTCAAAGCGGAGAATGGCCGCAGCCATCTTTTTTTCTGTAGTATTCATAGGTTCCAATAATGGTGGAGGTTCGGCGGACCTGCAATGAATGCGTCTTCAAGGGGAAAAATGGCTTTTTGACCTGCCGTTTTCCATCAATGAACGGTCCGCCGCTTGAGCTGCATGCACGGCTGCCGGGGATAAATGAGGCGTCTCCGGAGCGGTTTGATGCGTCCCTGTATGGGGGTGCCGTTCTTTCCCCGGCGGCGCTGGGCCCTTTATTCCTAGGCTATTCATGAACCATTGAAAACAAAAAGCATAACGCCTGAAATTCACAAAACCCGGTGAGGGATAGTGATTCCTTCCATTTCCGGAGATTGGCGGCATTAAAGACGCCGTGGAATCGTTTCCGGATATTCCCCGGACTCTGGGAGCCATTCAGGAAAGTGGCGCTCCTCTCCGAAGCATGGCACAGGGGTTTTCCGCGACTGCTTCGGTGCACCCGGAATTTATTATGCGCAAAAAGGATGATTAAGTCTTGCGTCCCGTTGGGAATGGTGCCACAGTCAAAGGACTTTACGTTAGGATACTTCGCCCCTTGGCCTCCGTGCCAGGGGGCTTTTTTATGAATGCGGCCCGTCGTGTTCCGGATACTGCGGGCGGTATGAACTCCTGCCTCCGTTTCCGGTTCAGGATGGGCGTAATCGGAAACGGCATGCCGCGCATTCCCGTTTCAGGACAAATCCGGAGGGAACGGCCTTTTCCGTTTTGACGTGCGGCCTGACGTGGGACTGGGTTCTCCCTGGCAAGAAAAAGAAAACCCCTCAAGCGGTGAACTTGAGGGGTTTATAATGGAGCCGCTTGTCAGATTTGAACTGACGACCGTCCGCTTACAAGGCGGGTGCTCTACCACTGAGCTAAAGCGGCGTGGTGAATGAGGTGGCCCATATCTACAGAAGATGGCCCATGGTGGCAAGCCGAAAATGGGGTGGCAGGCATGGCGCGCCTCATTTTAACCGCTTCAGGAGTCAAACAGGGAGCCCTGCTCCAGTGCCGGTCCGGCAGGAGGTTCCTCCGGTCCGGGAGATGTTCCGGCCTGCGGCGTCTCCGTATCCGGAACGGACGTGTTTTCCGCCTGTTCCGTGGCAGCGGAAGGGGAGGGCGTTTCTTCCTCCGTTTCCTCGTCTCCGGTTTTCGCCGGGGGCATGATGCGGGAGACGCGCTCCACGGGATGTTTGGTAATGATGTTGCCTTGGACCCCGCGGTTTTTAATCCTCAGGTCCGCGAAGTGGAAGGGCCTGACCAGGTTGCGGAGTTTCAGCACGGCCTTCAGATAGACGTTCACGCTGATCTGGGAGCTGTTTTCCTCCGTTTCATGCACGGAGAAGTGGAAGATGCGCGTTCCCTTCGCGCCGCGGGTGAGCGGGTATTCCTTGTCCCTGGTGAAGCCGCCTATGCGGAAGCGCTTGGCGTACACGGGGCCGTCCCTTCCGTCCCGGTAGATCAGGTTGAACACGGGGTCATCATCCTTCTTGATGACGGAAATATAAAGGGGGTTCTTACCGGCGAAGAATTTGTCCTGAATCCGCACGATCTTGAGCACGCCCGCGCTGTCGATGACCAGCACGTCGTCCAGCGTGGAGCATTTGCAGACGGGGTTTCCCTTCTTGACGCCGTACCCGGCGAAGCCTTCTTCGTCAATATACAGCGTTTCATTGGCCACGGCCACCTGGGCGCGGTCCACGGAGCCGAAGGAGGAGATTTCCGTTTTCCTGGGATAGGCCGCGCCGTACTTCTTGCGCAGGGCTTCAAACCAGCGGATGGTGAATTTGGTGAGCTGGCTGAGGTTCTTCTGCGTCTGTTCAATGTCCGCTTCAAGCTGCCGGATGTGCTGGTCCGCCTTGAACGCGTCAAACTTGGAAATGCGCTTGATTTTAATTTCCGTCAGCCGCACCAGGTCGTCCCTGGTGATGGGCGCGCGCAGCTGGGCGGCAAACGGCTGCAATTCCCGGTCAATGGTGCCGAGCACTTCCTCCCACGTCTCGGAATCTTCAATGGAGAGGTAAATGCGGTTTTCAATGAAAATCTTTTCCAGGCTTGCCTGGTGCCATGCCTCGTTCAGTTCCTTGAGGCGTATTTCCTGTTCCTGGCGCAGGATTTCCCTGGTGGAGTCCGTGTTGTAGCGCAGGATGTCGCTCACGCACATGAACCGGGGCTTTTCCTCCACGATGACGCAGGCGTTCGGGGAGATGCTGACCTCGCAGGCGGAGAAGGCGAACAGGGCTTTCCTGGTCTGCTCCGGGTCCGCTCCGGCCGGGAGATGCACCAGGATGTCCACGTGCTGGGCCGTATTGTCCTCGATGCGGGCTATTTTGATCTTCCCCTTTTCCGCGGCGGAGACGATGGTATCAATCAGGATTTCCGTGGTGACTCCGAACGGAATTTCCGTGATGCGGAGAAGCTTCTTCGATTCCGTGAGGATGCGCGCCCGGATGCGGACGCGCCCTGTGCCGCGTTCCCCGTCCCGGTAGTTGGTGGCGTCCATCACGCCTCCGGTCGGGAAGTCCGGCAGAAGCTGGAAGGGCTGGCCGCGCAAGTGCGCGATGGAGGCTTCAATCAGTTCGTTGAAATTGTGGGGAAGAATTTTGCTGGAAAGGCCTACGGCAATGCCTTCCGCTCCCTGGGCGAGGAGCAGGGGGAATTTGACGGGAAGGCTGACCGGCTCCTTGTTCCTGCCGTCATAGGAAAGCTGCCATTCCGTGACCTTCGGGCTGAAGACGACCTCACGGGCGAAGGAGGTGAAGCGCGCTTCAATGTAGCGGGAGGCCGCCGCGGGATCCCCGGTCAGGATGTTGCCCCAGTTCCCCTGCGTGTCAATGAGCAGCCCTTTCTGTCCCAGCCCCACCAGCGCGTCCGCAATGGAGCGGTCGCCGTGCGGGTGGAATTTCATCGTGTCCCCCACGATGTTCGCCACTTTACTATAGCGCCCGTCGTCCAGCCGGTCCATGGCGTGCAGGATGCGGCGCTGCACGGGCTTGAACCCGTCATTGATCTTGGGTACGGCCCGTTCCAGGATGACGTACGAGGCGTAATCCAGAAAGTAGTCGGCATACATGCCTTCCACGGACTGGCTCGCGGGAGCAATGTGGGCGGGTTGAGTCACGGGCGCAAATATTAAAGGAATTGTTCCGGAGGGGCAAGTGCGATCTCCGGAAAGAAAATAACCGGCCTTCCGTTAAGGAAAGCCGGTTACCGGAAAAAGGAATGGCTAAACGCAATCAGGCCTGTTTGGCCGTAAGTCTGTTTTTGAGTTCCTCCGCTTCGGCGCGCAGGGTGTCGAGCTTGGTTGTCTGGGCTTCAAGGTCGGCGATTTCTTCCAGGACTGCTGCCAGGCGGCGCAGGTCCGCGGGCTGGGCCGCAGCGAGAGGCTGAGCTTTGGGAGCGGCTGTATTTTTGGTGCCGGGCTTGCGGCCGCGCTTGGCCTTGGTGGCCTTCATCCAGCTTGAAATGGTTACCGTGCTGATGCCGAAGCGTTCAGCGGCTTCCTTCTGGGCGCCTCTTTTGTTCTGAGTTTTCCGTTCAGCGATGAAGTCAAGAACGGATTGTTTTTCTTCAGGCGTATAGCGCCTCTTGTTTTTGGTGCTGTCGTTGGAGTTCATGATATTGACGAGTGGCTATTTGTTTAATCAAAGGTCCGTAGGGTAGCAAGCAAAAAGAGCAAGTATTTTGACATAATTTAAAAGACTGTTTAAATATAGGGGGCATATTGTTGACGTTCAGAGGTAATATGCTTATTTTATTCATGATTTTTATTATTTAAAATTTGAATTGTTTAACATTCCGTGCAAGGGCGCTTGCGGGATGTTTAAACGCTTTTTTATTTTCTGCGCCGCATGAAGTCTTTTTCCCTGAATTCCTTGTTGAATCAGGAGTTCCGGAGAATTTCGCGTCCCTTCGTCAGTCCGGATTTTGAGATTGCAGGAGCCGGAGGGATCGTGTAAAATCACCCCAATCTTCCAGCCATTTTATCATCATGACCGACCAGCCAGAAACCCCGTCTTCTCCAGAGGCTCCCAAATTACGCCGCCGCCTGGTAACGGCAGCCCCTGCGGCAGCGCCCAAAGTAAAGTTTGCTTCCCCCGCCGCGGAAGGCGTGGAAGTTGCCAAACCGCGTTTCCTCACTCCTGAATTGCAGGCCAAGCTGGCCCAGGAACAGGAGGAAGCCGCGCGCCGTGCCGCAGAACAGGCGGAGGCGGACAGGATTGCGGCGGAAAAGGCGGCAGCCGAGCAGGAGGCCGCCCGCATCGCTGCGGAAAAAGAGGCGGCCAGAATAGCCGCCGAGGAGGAAGCCGCCAGAATCAGGGCGGAGCAGGAGGCCGCGGAAGCCGCTCGCATTGCCGCGGAGAAGGAAGCGGCCCGTGTGGCGGCGGAAGAGGAAAGGGCCCGTCTTGCGGCGGAACAGGAGGAAAAGGAAGCTGCTTCCCAACCATTGCCCGGTCCGGCGGTGGATGCCCAGATTCAGGATGCCCTTGCCAAGGTGGCGGAGGCCCAGAAAGCCCTGGCGGACGCGCAGGCCGCTGCCCTGGCGCAGGCCGCCGGCGTGGCTCCCGCTGCCGTTCAGGCGCCTGAACCGGCTGCTCCGGCGTCTGCCGCGGCTTCCACAGGTTCCATTCCCAAATTGAAAGTTTTAAAGACTTCCCCGGCTCCTGCCCCGGCGGAGGAAGCTCCTGCCGCCGCCCCGGCGGAAAGCGCCGTGCCCCGGTTGAAGGTGCTGAAATCCCCTGCGGGGACCGCGCCCGTTCCTTCCGTGGCGTCTGCCGCGGCTTCCCAGCCCGTGGCTGCCGCATCCGTTTCTCCCACCGCCAGCGTTCCCCTCGCGGGCACGGGCGGCATCCAGCCGCCTGCCGGCACGGAAACCACCCGGGAAATGGTCGCCTCCGTGGATAAATCCAAATCCCTGCTGAGGGGCGTCATTTACGGGGTATGCGCCCTGGTGCTTGCCGCTGCCGGGGTAGGAATTTATGCTTGGCATACCAACAGCAAGAAAGACCAGGTGGAAGGGGAAAACGCGCGCCTGAATGCACTGGTGGTGGAAGGCGGCAAACTGGGCCGCAGCCGCCTGTTTGATTCCAAAAATCTCAGCCGCGTTCCGGACGTGAAGGTGGTGCCCAATGCGGAGGACGCCGCCCTGCTCCTAGCCAATGTGAGGGGAGCCAAGGGAAACCGGGAAAACTGGCCCGGCGCCGCCCACCTGGTTTCCATCATGGCCCAGATGGATGACAACATCGCACGCCAGGTGGTGGAAGACATGAAGAAAAACGTCGGCAGGTACAGCAAGGAGAAATACTCCATGATGGTGACGCTGCTGGCTAAATCTTCCAGCCCCGCCATGCGCGACATGCTGAAAGACCTGTACGCCTCCATCAGTGATAGCAAGAACAAGAAAATTCAGGACAAGCAGGCCGTGGTGCTCAAGTACATGCGCTTTGCCATGAAGCTGGACGACCTGGATGACGTCATGAAGATTCTCCAGCAGAAGGATGCTTCCCAGGACCTGGTTTCCTCCGCCTTCCGCACGGCCCGCTACCTGATTGACGAAGCCCCCCCGGCCAAGCGCATGGCGCTCTCTTCCAAGCTGCTCCAGTACCAGAAGAACATGCCGGAGGAAAACGTCAAGGTCCTCTACAAGCTGCTGGCCCGCACCGGCGATCCCAAGGTGCTGGACATGATGGAAAAGAGCTACAAGGAAGACCCCAAGAAGGCGCTCGCCATCATCACCGCCTGGGGGGACTGGAACACGGATGACGCCGTTCCGTACCTGTTCAAGGCGTGGAAGGATGAATCCCTGCATGAACGCGTGCGTTCCCAGGCCCATGATTCCATTCTCCGCGTGCTCTCCGTGGACCGTGACCGGGATGACAACGCCACGCTCAAGCTGTTCGAGCCCCTGATAGCGGACGCCAAGACGAGCGAACGCCGCCAGTTCCTGGTTTCCGCCTTCAAGAGGCTCAGCAACCGCCCCTATGTGATCCGCCTGCTGGGCCGCATCAAGCAGACGGCGGAAGACCACAGGAATGTGGTGGAACCCAAGTTCCAGGCCGCAGAGGAAGCCCTGTTCAAGGCGGAGGACAAATTCAAGGCCAACCCGAACGATGCCGCCGCCAAGGCTGATTATGAAGCCAAGGAAAAAATCTATAATGAGCTGGCCAGCCAGAAAACAGGGGAAGACAAGGTAATTACGGCGGTGGACAAGGCCCTGGAAAAGGTCAGGAAGACGCCTGTGCCCACCAGGAAGGCCGCTTCCTCCGATGACAGGGAGGAGGACGAATCTTCCGTCATCAAGACGATTTAAACGGCTTCATTAGCCGTATTCGGAACCGGAGGGAGGACATCCCTCCGGTTTTTGTATGTAAGGGAATTCCCTTCGCTGCCGGAAACGAGGTTTCCTTGTTCCCGGTACACGATGGGCTCCTCCCTGGGAACAAGTGGCTCCTGCTCCTTGCCAGCGGTGGCAAAAAACGGAAGAAGGAAAGCTCTCTTCCGTTGACTGTGGAGCCAGACCGAATCCGAAGGCCGGATGGCCTTCGCTCCCAGGAGGGGGCCAGTAGCGTTGCCGGGAAGGGACGAACTTTTCAGGGAGTATGGCATTTCCCCGCCATTCCGGCCTGCCGGAAATATTTCCTGCCGCCGTTTTTTCCGCATCCGGCTCTTACAGGAACAGTCCTGTCTGGTACACCAGCGTAGCTGTCAGAAACCCCAGCAGGGTCAATCCACCGAATTGCGCCAGAGCAAACCACCAGGTGCCAGCTTCCCGTTTGGCGACGGTGACGGTGCCGATGCAGGGGAGGGCGATCAGGCAGAACATCATGATGCTGATGCCCTGGAGGGGGGTGTAGCTGGCTTTAAGGCGGGCGTTCAGGGTCTGCTGGGCTGCCGGGCCGGAGTCCCCGTCCTGCACCGCATAGAGAATGCCCATCTGGGTGACGAAGATTTCCTTGGCCGCAAAAGCGCCCAGAAGAGCGGAATTGATCTTCCAGTCAAATCCGGCCACTTGCGTGACGGGTTCCATCCAGTGGCCTATTTGTCCGGCGTAGGAATGTTCCATGGCCGCTGCCGCATTCGGCGCGGTTCCTTCCTCCGGCCTGGGGTAGGTGTTCAGGAACCACAGGATGATGGAGGCCCCCAGAATGAAGGTTCCCGCCTTCCGGACGTACATGAAGGCCCGCGACCACATCAGGGCGCCCACCTTCCGCAGGGAGGGGAGGCGCAGGCGCTTCATGTGGTGGAGAGAGTCCCTCTGGGCGGTCTTGAAGAGCGTGTTTTTCAGGAGCCGGGCGCAGCACAGGGCCAGAAGGACGCCGCTGGCGTAAATCCCGAACAATACGGTGGCCTGCAGGCGGGAGGGAAACAGGGCGGAGACGAACATCATGTAAATCGGCAGGCGACCCGCGCAGCTCATCATGGGCAGGACGGCGATGGTGACCAGGCGGTCGTTGCGCGCTTCAATCCTCCGGGTGGACAGGATGGCGGGAACCGAGCAGCCGAAGCCCAGCAGGAGGGGGGCAAAGCTGCTGCCGTTCAGGCCCATGATTTTCATGATGCGGCTCATGAGGCGGGAGACCCGCATCATGTATCCGCTGTTTTCCAGCAGGGTGATGGCTCCGAAGAGCAGCACCACGTTGGGAAGAAAGGCCAGCACGCCGCCTACGCCGCCCACCACGCCTTCCCCCAGCAGGGATTGCAGGCGGGGCCACGGTTCCAGCATGCGGCAGGCCCAGATGCTGAACATCTGCGTGCCTGTCTGGATGAGCCTGACCAGAGGGTCGCCGATGGCGAAGCTCAGGAAGAAAATGATGTAAACGATGCACAGGAAGATAAGGGAACCCCATATCCTGTGCATCAGGACGGCGTCCAGCCTGGTTCTCCACCTGTTGTCCTGCGCCTCTGCCTCCCGTTCCATAAATTACCGGGGAGTAACTTAGAACCTGCGAATTTGACAGGCAAGCTTAAAATCCCGGATTTGCGGGAAGGCGGCCGGGCCGTTTGGCCGGCTTTGAGCCGGTGCCTGTTCCGGATTGTTTCCCAGGGAACAGCGGAAGCCCGGCTTCTGCTAGCGGCGCATGGCCGCAAGCCCCTGAATGAACAGAATGGCCGCCGTGCAGCCGAAGACCATGGAGGGCAGGCACTGGAGCATATATAGCGGGTCCGTGGAGTCGTTCCCGTAAGAGGGGAAGATGAAAGCCATGACCAGTGCAATCAGGGCCAGGCCCCATGCCAGCCAGGACACGGCGGGGACGGCAGTGCCGGAGCCAGCGGCAGTGAGCCGGGAGCGGCTTGCTTCCCTGGGGTCGCGCCCATCCGCGTCCCGTCCGGAAGAAGCCGGCTGCTTTTTCTTGACGGGGGGCAGGGATGCCGGTGTTTTTACGGCGTTTTCCGGTTTCTGCCCGGAGGGGGAAGAGGGGGCTTCCCCAAAGGGAAGCCCCGTTTTAACGTGAATCAGTACGCCGCACGCCGTGCAGTGCATGCCGGCTTTTTCATCCAGCCCGGCCGGGTAGGTATACCCGTGCCCGCACAGGGAGCATGTGGCGGATTCTCTCATGATTCAGGCTGAATGGGTGTTAGTCGTCCAGCGGAAGGAGGTCCGCCCTGTCGGCCTTGGTTTCCGGCCTTTGGCGGATTTCCTGGAGCTTGGCTTTCATCTGCTCGCAGATGTCCGGATGCTGGGCTGCTACGTTGTTGAGTTCCTTCGGGTCCTTTTCCAGGTCGAACAGGCTGCCGCCTTCCGGGGACTTGGTCATTTTCGCTCCCAGTCCGTTGATCCCGTCGCGGATGGCTACGCCGGCGGGAATGAACTTCCACTTGCCGTGGCGGATAGCCAGAGCCTTGCCGGTGCTGTTGATGACGTGGTAGTCGCGTCCCTTGGCGGATTTGCCCAGGAGGGCGGGGATCACGTTTTCAGAGTCGCGGAAGGAATTGGCCTTGCCGGGTTCCAGAAGCTGTTCCAGGGAGGCGGCCAGGTCCATTTGGTTGAACAGGGCCTTGCTCGTCGCTCCGGGTTTGACTACTCCGGGCCATTTGACGATGAACGGAATGCGGGAGCCACCTTCCAGAATGCTGTATTTGCCGGCGCGGAAGGGGCCTGCCGGGGAGTGGGTGGCGTTGTCCCGGACGGCAAAATCCTTGTAGCCGTCGTCCAGCACGGGGCCGTTGTCGCTGGAGAAGATCACCAGGGTGTCCTTTTCCAGTCCGGCTTTTTGTAGGGCTTCCGTGATGCGGCGGACGCAGTCGTCCAGTTCCACGGTAACGTCCCCCCGCACGCCATGCTGGCTCTTGCCCACAAAGCGTTTTTCCGGGCAGCGCGGCACGTGGATGTCATGCGTGGCGAACATCAGGAAGAACGGTTCCTTGGCCTTGGCGCTCTTCTGGATGTATTCAATGGCCTTGTTCGTGATCACATCCGCGTTTTCCTCATCCTTCCACAGGGCGCTCTTGCCGCCCTTCATGAAGCCGATGCGGCCGATGCCGTTGATGATGGCCTGGTTGTGCCCGTGGCTCCACATGAGTTTGAGCTGGTCCTTGTTGTCCTTCCCGTTCGGAAGACCGGGGAAGTTGTGCTGGTAGGACACTTCAATGGGGTCGTTCGGGTCCAGGTTGCGGACGTTGCCGTTTTCCAGAATCACGCAGGGAACGCGGTCGCCCGTGGCGGCGAAGATGAAGCTTTCATCAAAGCCGATTTCGTTAGGGCTGGGGGCGATGTGCTTGTTCCAGTCAATCTTCTTTCCCCTTTCCCCCAGGCCCAGGTGCCACTTGCCCACCATGTAGGTTTTATAGCCGTGGGATTGGAGCATCTTGGGCAGCGTGGGCTTCTTGGTGTCAATAATCAGGGCGGCGTCCCCCGGCAGAATGCCCGTGCCTTCCTTGCGCCAGGGATATTCCCCGGTGAACAGGGCATAGCGGGAGGGAGTGCAGACGGAGGTGGTGGAATAGGCGTCCGTAAAGCGGACGCCCTGCTTGGCAAGCTTGTCAATGGAAGGGGTGGGAATCCCCTTGGCTCCATAACAGCCTACGTCTCCATAGCCGAGGTCGTCAGCGTAAATCATGACGATGGCTTTGGGCGGCTTGACCTGGGGCGTGGTGGCGGCCGGGCAGGCCGCCGCCGCCAGGGCAAGCATCAGGTGTAATGCGGGTTTGTTCATGTTGTCAGGTGTGTGTGTTGTTGCGGTTGATCAAAAGATGGTTGGAAAAATGCCGGGATTCTGCCGGGGGAAGGGCCGCGCGGTCTTGGCTGGCGCTTTTAATGAGGCTCCTCCGGCGGCGGCAGGGGCTCCGTCATGGGGCGCATGCTGGCATTCTGCCAGATGTAACGCTTGTAGAGAACCTTGATAGCGGCCGTCAGCGGGACGGCCAGCAGCGCGCCGATCAGGCCGCCCAGGATAAGCGTCCAGATCAGCACGGAGAACATGACCGTGAGCGGATGAAGCTCCACGGAATCCCCCACGATTTTCGGCTGGATGACCCATCCGTCAAACTGGTTGACGGCCAGGAAGATGCCGGAAACGATCAGCACGTGCTGGAAGTCTCCCCACGTAAACCAGGCCAGCAGGACGGCGGGAATGAAGGCGGTGATGATGCCCAGGTAGGGCACGATGCCCAGCACGCAGACCGCCGCGCCGATGGTGACGGCGTACGGCAGGCCGAGCAGTTTCAGGCAGATGGCGATCAGGATGCCTTCAATGATGCTCACCAGCATCTGGCCGCGGAAGAAGGAAATCAGGTATCCGTTGATTTCCTCCATGGTGTCCACCACGTCCTTTCTGAATTTGGAGGCCTTCAGCGGCAGGATGCTGGGCCATTTTTCCCTGATCTTATCCGCTTCCAGCAGAAAATAAAAGGCGAAAATGGGCGTGATCAGGATGCTCACCATGATGCCTATGGTGCTGTACAGGGCCCTTCCGCCGGAAGTGAGCCAGCTCATCAGCTTGTCCTGGTAAAAGGAGGAATTGATGGTCATGTACGCCCCCAGTTTTTCCCGGGCGGTCCGGGCGTTTCTCAGGTCGTGGACCTCCGCGTCCGTATAATGGCCGGTATTCAGTTCCCGCAGGCTGGTGCTGTAAACGCTGTCAATGGTGCGGGAGATGAAGGGAATTTCAATGGTGGAGTCAATCAGCTCGGAGGTCTTGTCCCAGAGCTCCATCCGGTTGTCAATCAGCTCATCCGTCTGCCGGATCAGGGGAGGGAGGATAGTGGCGCCGAAGCCCACCAGGACGGCCAGAGCCGCGAACATGACCGTGACCACAGCCCAGGGGCGGGAGAATCTGAAGTGCACCAGCCAGGAGACGATGGGTTCCAGCAGGTAGGCCACCACGGCGGCAATCAGGATGGGCAGGAGCACCGGTTCCAGAAAGCCCAGGAGTTTCACCACTTCAAAGATGACGAAGGCCGCGATGCACAGCATCACCAGGATGGCGACGCCCGTCAGGGCGTACCAGCAGGTCTTTTTCTGGAAGGGTGAGGGAATGCGGCAGTCGCCGGCGGCTTCCTGTGAATCCTGTTGCTGTGCGTCGTTCATGCCGGTGGTAGAGAGATGGCTGGATAGGGGCTGGCTCAGGCCGCGGGGGTCTTGTCCGTTTTCCCGTCAGGCGCGGGGGCGGCCTCCTCCGGAGTTTCCGTCGCGGCGGGCGCGGGCTGCTGGTCTCCCGCGGCATCCTGGGGCTGTTCCTTTTCCTCCTGCTGCTTGACGTGGTTTTCAAACTCCTGCTCCGTAATGGCCTGGGGCGTGGGGTAATAATCCCCGGCAGGGGGCGCGGCCGGAACTTCCCAGTGAATGCGCACCAGTCTGTTCCTGCGCTGGACCACAACGCTTGCCTGTGCCCCCCGCTGGGTGGTGACATATTCTACGAGGTCCGGATACGGATTCTTTCTCCCATTGATGGAAATGAGCACGTCCCCCGTTCTGAGGCCGGCGTCCCACGCGGGCGACCATTCGGCCACGTAAGCCTTCATGGGGCCGTTCCCGTTGCGGTCCTGGATGAAGGTGCCCCCCATCAGGTTGAAGGAGGAGGGCGCGGGCATCCGGTGGCTGGTGGAGCTGAAATAAAGGGCGTTCCCCGGGCCGTCCAGCCAGAACTGGCGCGCGGCCAGCGCGCCGTAGCCCAGGATGATGTCGATGTCGTCGGGAATGCCCATCACTTCCGGATTGGCGAAGCTTTCACAGAGCAGGATGTTCTTCAATTCCAGGGGGCCGAGCTGGAAGGAGCTCACGTGCATGCATTCATGGGCGTAAAAGCCGCCCGCGGCGGGGCTGTAGCCGGAATAAACGCTGACGAACGCGTCCGGGTAGGCCTGCTTGATGGCGTTCCAGCGTTTCTTGGAGATGTAGACGGCATGGGGCGCGCCCGTATCCAGAATGATGCGCCGGCCGTGCTTGTCCGCAATCTGCGGGTAGTCGGAACCGGGTATCAGGGAAAGCTTGTGCCAGCTCCGTATTTTGGAGGGCAGTTTGTTGAAAAAGCGGTGGGAGCGTTTGGGATAGTTGATGTTCCACACGTACTTCCGGATGCACTCCCAGCCCAGCAGTCCGTCATACGGCGCCTGGTCCACCATCACCACGTCCTGCTTCCGGGAAATGGGTTCTCCGTCATCCTTCAGGGAAACGGGCACATTGGCCGTGCGCATGGCGCCCCTGCCGCGCAGGCGGGCGCCGATGGATTCCACCGCGGGGGAGAAAAGCAGGGACGTCTGGACCGCTCCCGTGTCCACCCCCATCATCAATTGCGTTCCGGAGCTCCACGCCAGGGCCACGGGGGTGCCGTCCAGCGGGTTGGCCGCGTCAATGGGCGGAGAACTGCTGTCCTGGATAGGCCGGTGCGATACGCAGGAAACGCACAGCATGGTTGCCAGAAGCATGATGGAGGGACGAAACATAAAGCATTCCATTCATAACAAACGGACCAGAGGCTGGCAAGGTTTCCTTCCTGCTTATGGAGCTTTTTGGCGGCATCAGTCCGTAAAACTTGCCACGATGTATCTATCTGATAAGGTAGAAGCATGATATTCAGGACTTTGGCATATTTGTTTCTTCTGGGCTCCGTGTCATGGGCGGATATTCCGCCTGCTCCGTCTCCCGGTGTTTCCGCTCCTCCGGAGCTGCGCCTGTTCCGGGCATGCATGGAGAAAAGCGGCGGCAGTGTCATGATTTCCCCTTTTTCCCTGTATGAAGTTCTCCGTTACATGCTTCCGGGAGCGGCGGGGGAAACGGAGAAGCAGATGGCGGCCGTATTGCCCGGAGACGGAAAAATCAGGAGGGACTGGACTTTTCTGTCTGGTGATTTTTCGCGCTCGCTGCGCTGTTATTCCGCCAACCGCATTTTTGCAGACCGGTCCGTGGAGTTGAAAGACGCCTATAAAAAGGCCGTGGGGCCGGATGCCGTGGCTCAGGCGCCCTTCCGGGAAAACATGGCGGAAGCCGTGCGGCAGGTGAACGCCTGGGCGGCAACGAATACGGGAAACCGCATCAGGAATCTTCTGAATCCGCAGCGGATGAGTGACCGGACGGTGCTTGTACTGGTGAACGCCATGTATTTGAGGGCGTTCTGGGACAGTAAATTTGAAGGGCGGGACACCGCGCTGCGGACCTTTGTCCGGGAGGACGGCGCTGCCTGCCAGGTGCCCATGATGAAGCAGCAGGTATTCACGGAGGGAAGGTCATGGCCCCGGCAGGGAGGAATGTATTATGAAAAGGACGGCGTGCGGGGGGCAAGCCTGTTTTTTACGGGAGGGAAGGGCGCGCCAGTTTTCATGGCCGTTCTTCCTCCGGAGGGGAGGAAGATGAAGCAATTCATTGACGGGATGACCGCAGAGGACTGGAACGGCATCCTGTCCTCCCTGTCCGCCCGGGATGCCGCGGAAGAAACGCGGAAGCCCGGCGGAAAGCCCCTGGAGCAATATTCCAGATACCATCTGCGGCTGCCGCGTTTCTCCCAGTCTTCCCCCACGCTTTCCCTGAAAAAGGCTCTGGAGGCGCTGGGAATGGAGGACGCGTTTACCGGCCGCGCCGATTTTTCACGGATGGGGAGCTGCGCGCCGGAGCCGTTGAAAATCCATGGCGTGTACCAGAAATGCGCGGTCAGAGTGCGGGAGGAAGGGCTGGATGCGTCCGCTTCCACTGCCGGAGAGATGGATCCATTTGCCGGCGCTCCTCCCCGCGGCAGGGGGCCGGAGATCGAATTCAACCGTCCTTTCCTGTGGCTCATTTACAGCCCGGAGGACCGGGCCGTGCTGTTCATGGGAACTTATGAAGGGCCGGAATGCGGGAAAAAGGAAGGAAAGCCGTGAAGTTTGCGCGCTCCCAAAAATCTTGATTTTCACAGGGGCCCGTATAGGGTAGGGGTGAGCCGTTATGACCACCCCTACGTTTGAAGATGCCGTGAGCCGCATTGTGCGGAAGGATCCCCGTTTTGCGGAACGGGCGTATTCCTTTCTGAAAGATGCGCTGGATTTCACCATGCAGCGCATTGAAGAGCAGGAAAACGGCTCCCAGCGGCATGTCAGCGGGCAGGAATTGCTGGAAGGCTTCCGGGATTACGCCCTCGCCCAGTTCGGCCCCATGGCCTCCACCGTATTAAAGGAATGGGGGCTGAGAAACGGGAAAAATGTGGGAGAGATGGTTTTCCTGCTGATTGAGGAGGATGTGTTTTCCAAGCAGCCGGAGGATTCCCTGGACGATTTCAAGGGGTTCATGAGTTTCCGCAAGGCCTTTGAAGAGCCTTACGAATTCCAGGAGCAGCCCAGTTGACCCCCCGTACCGCCATGAGCAAGGAACCCGATGTACGCTGGCCCGCTGAATGGGAACCGCAGGACGCCGTCTGGCTCTCCTGGCCCCACCGCAGGGATTTGTGGCAGGGCGGCCTGGATGAATTGCAGCAGACCTACGGGAGCGTGGCCGCCGCCATTGCCCCGCATGCCCGCGTGTGCGTGAATGCCGCGGAACCCCTTCATCCGGGCATCAGGCAGGCGATGCAGGCCGCCGGGGTGCGGGAGGACCAGTACCGCCTGTTCAACCATCCGGCCAACGATGTCTGGTGCCGGGACCACGGCCCCGTCTTCGTGCAGGACGTGGAGGACGGCTCCCTGATGCTGGCGGACTGGCAATTTAACGCCTGGGGCGGCAAATTTGCTCCGTGGGACCTGGACAACGGCATTCCCTCCCTGATCGGCGCTTCCCTGGGGCTTCCCGTGCGCAGCTCCTCCATGGTTCTGGAAGGGGGCGCGATTGAAGGCAACGGGGACGGCCTGCTGGTGACGACGGAATCCGTGCTGCTGAATCCCAACCGCAACCCGGAATGGAGCCGCGCCATGATTGAGGAGGAATTGCGGCGCATGCTGGGCGCCAGGTCCATTTTCTGGCTCGGTTCCGGCATTGAGGGTGATGATACGGACGGGCACATTGACGACATGGTGCGCTTTGTGTGCCGGGATGCCGTGGTCTCCATTGTGGAGACGGACTCATCCTCCCCCCATTACCGCGCCCTGGCGGAAAATAATGAACGCCTGCAGGATTTGAGGGGCGTGGACGGTTCCGGCGTGGAGGTGATTCCCCTCCCGATGCCGGACCCCCTCCATGCGGAGGACTGGCGGCTGGACCAGCTCCCGGCCAGTTACGCCAATTTCCTCATCGTGAATGAAGCCGTCATCGTTCCCGTGTTCAACCAGCCCCGGAATGACGACCGCGCCCTGGGCATTCTGCGGGAATGCTTCAGCGGAAAACAGGTAGTCGGCGTGGACGCCCGCAAGCTGGTGCTGGAAGGCGGAGCCATCCACTGCATCACGCAGCAGCAGCCTGGGCCGAGGAAGGAGGCCCCATGAACGGAGGGGAAGGCGTAACGGTGGATGTGATTCTGCCGATGGAGAAGGCCGGCGACGACCGCGCGCGCCGCGCCGCCGTGGCGGAAAAGCTGGGCATTTCCCCCTCCCGCATCAGGGAATTGCGGCTGGTGAAGGAATCCATTGACTCCCGGCAGAAAAACATTTTGTTCCAGCTTCGTCTGCTGGCGGGGGTGGATGGCCCTCTGCCTCCGGAAGAACCTCTTTCCCGGGACTATCCTCCCGTCAGGCCCGGCGCCCCGGTGGCGCTGATTGTGGGATTCGGACCTGCCGGAATGTTCGCCGCGCTCCGCTGCCTGGAGCTGGGGATGAAACCCGTGGTTCTGGAACGGGGGAAGGACGTCTCCTCCCGCCGGTTTGACCTGGCCCCCATCCTGCGGCAGGGCACCGTGATGGAGGATTCCAATTACTGCTTTGGGGAAGGCGGCGCGGGAACGTTCTCGGACGGCAAGCTGTTTACGCGCGCGACCAAGCGCGGCCCCGTGCGGGAGGTTTATGAAATTTTCGTGGCCCACGGCGCGCCGCGGGAAATCCTGACGGACGCCCATCCGCACATCGGCTCCAACCTGCTGCCCAGCGTCGTGAAAGCCATCCGGGAATCCATCCTGAGCGCGGGCGGGGAAATCCATTTCAACGCGCGGGTGGAGCATTTGCTCCGTTCCGCGGACGGCCGCCGCATACGCGGCGCGGTCTGTGCGGATGGCCGGGAATTTGCGGCGGACGCCGTTCTGCTGGCTACCGGGCACAGCGCGCGGGACGTGTACCGCATGATGCTGGCGGAGGGGCTGGCCCTGGAACAGAAGCCCTTTGCCGTGGGCGTGCGCATTGAACATCCCCAGGCGTTCGTGGATGCCCGCCAGTACCATCTGCGCCCGGACCGGAAACGCCCGGAACAGCTTCCGGCGGCGCGCTATTCCGTGACGACCACCATTCGGGACCGCGGCGTCCACTCCTTCTGCATGTGCCCCGGAGGCTTCATTGTTCCCGCCGCTACGGAAAATGACGAGGTGGTGGTCAACGGCATGTCCCTGGCCCGGCGGGATTCCCCGTTTGCCAACGCCGGCTTTGTGGTCAGCGTGCATCCGGAAGATACGGAATCCTTCCGCAGGGAGCACGGCGTGCTGGCGGGTGTGGCGTACCAGAAGGCGCTGGAGACCGCTTCCAGCCGCGCCGGCGGAGGCATGCAGAAGGCCCCGGCCCAGAAAGTGGAGGATTTCCTGAACGGGCGCGTTTCCTCCTCCCTGCTTCCCACCAGCTACCACCCCGGCATTACATCCCACCCCCTGCATGAACTGCTTCCGGGGGAAATCGTCTGGCGCATGCGGGAAGGGCTGCGGCAGTTTGACCATAAATGGCGCGGTTTTGCCGGGGCCTCCGCCCAGCTCATCGGCTGCGAGACGCGCACCAGTTCCCCCGTGCGCATTCCGCGGGACCCCGCCACGCTGGAGCATCCCGGGCTGGAAGGGCTGTATCCCTGCGGGGAAGGGGCCGGGTATGCCGGCGGCATTGTTTCCGCCGCCCTGGACGGCCGCCGCTGCGCGGAGGCCATGGCGCGGCAGATGTCCCGTTGAGGGATGCGGCGCTCCGTGAATCCCTTTTCAAGCTTTGCCGTGCAAATTCCGGCATTCCCGCCGTTGGCCTTGTAAAAACAGCCTTTCGTTCCGGAAATGATTGGGGCGTGCAAGACGGTAGGGAAGCGGCTGGAGGAACGGTATTGCCGGAATGCATGTTTGTGGTATGGTGTCTTCATGGGTAAGATGGTTCGTTTTCTGATCGTTTTAAGTTTATCGGAAATGGCGGCCGCCCAGGATATTGCTCCTCCCGCCGTGCCGGACTTGAACCGGGATACGGAGGAAGGAAGGGTGCGGGAAAGGAATCGTAAAGAAATTCGGAGCTTTCTTGCCCAGTTGTGCCTTGTCCGGAACCTTCCTTCCTTTGAAGTAATAATCAGAGGCGGCAACGGACTGGCTACGGAATTTTATCAGGTAATCCTGGAGGAATTCCCGGAAAATGCCCTGAAACGCTGTCCTGCGGATTTTCAGGAACTGGTCGTTGTAAAAAAGAGCAAGATACAGGAATTCCTGGACGGGCTTGAAAAGAATATTGTCTGGCCTTACGTGGCGGATGAAGAAGTGGCCGCCTTGCTGTTCAAGTACGGCTTGAAGGATGAAGAGGAACGGATTGCACGCTGGGTAACTTCCAGGCTGGGTTTCAGGAAAAGTGACACCCCCGCGTTTAAAGCCCGGCGCATCCGTGAACTGAAAGAGGAGATGGAGGCCGGGAAAGTCGTGGTTCCCGAAAATATTGGCGAGGCTGAGGAAATGGAGGACGGGGAGGTGATGGAAGATGTTTGAGAAGAAAGCCGTTATCTTCCGTTTTACCTCCTGCCCGGTGGCGGAATCTGCCCCTGGTGGAGCGAACGTGCGGAAAGCCGTGGAAGGGATGGATTGCTTTCCGCGGCTCCCATTCCGCAACGTGGAGGTTTTAAGTTTTCCCGGTGAAGACGTCCCGGAAACGTAAAATATTAAAGGAACAAGGGATTACCGCAGATTTCGAACGATCGGGAAGCCCCGCTGTCCAAAAGTGAACCATGAGAATGCCCCTGAACTTTTTATTGCTGTGCCCCGTGCTGTTTGCGCTGTCCGGTGCCGCCCAGGATGTCGGGGCGCCCGGAATGCCGAATGTGGATTTGGAAACGCCTTCCGGGCAGAAGCTGGCGGCGGAGAAGGCGACTATCCGCAAATTCTTCGTGCTGCTTTATTTAGCCGCTCTCCTGCCGGTCGTGGAAAACCAGGGCGAGGTATTCAGGGAAAAGGATCTTTATCCCCTGATACTGGCGGCTTTTCCTGAACAGGAATTGAAGGAATGCCCGCAAAAGCTCCAAAAGCTGATGAATGCCAGGGTTCAGGCTCTGAAAGAGGCGGCGGACGGAAAAAGGGATTTGCAGTCCGAGCCGTTTAATCCGGAAGACCCGGAGGTTCTGGCCTTTCTGGCGGAATACGGCCTGGAGGACATGTGCCGCCAGGCCTTGAACTGGATGGAGCGGGAAGTCAACGCCCGCGGCAGCATGGACCAGGACTCGTTTGCCCAAGCGTTCAAGCAATTTCGCGATCATGTCCGTTCAGGGCGCCTCGTCATGCCGGAGACGGTGGAGGAATAAGTCCGGTAGTTGTTCCGCTCCGGCGTTTTTCCGGAAGAAAGGGCAAGCCTGTTGCGGCGGATGCCCGGAATCCACGGCATCCGGCGTATGGGCGGCTGTGCGGGAAGGTCCATGAATGGGAAAAGAAGCGGCCCCGGCACGGAATGGCGGAAAACTTATTGCCCGCGGACGGTCCCGTGGTATGCTGTGAATATGGCTGGCATGAGTCGCTTTTTATTGATTGTTTTATTATTATGCGGGGCGTTCCCTCTTTTCTCCCGTGCTCAGGATATTGCTTCACCGGGAATGCCTGTCGTTGATTTGGATTCCGAGACCGGGAAAAAAATTCAGGAGGAGCGTGCCGCCATATGCGGTTTTATGGTTGTACTGGTTTTGAATCAGATGATTTTAATGCTGGAAGAGGATCCTGCGGAGAAAATGGATCTGCAAAAGAGAATAAAACATTTTTGGGAGTTCATTCCCATGAACGCGCTTGCCCGGTGTCCGGAAGATTTCAGATGCGCAGTACGGCAATGGAAGGATACGTGTGAGAAAAAGATGGAGGAGTCTGGAGCCGTTCCCGGAGACTTGGAGATGGGTGCGTGGGAAGACGTACGCCTGCTGATGGAAAAATACATGGTGCAGGAGGCGATACAGCCGGTGATGGGTTGGATGATGAAGAAGGCGGGTATTTCTGCCCTGGAGATGGAGGATGGCGCCGGCAAAAAGGAAATGCTCAAACGTCTTAAAGGAATCAAGGAAAAGCTGGAATCCGGAGAAGTGGTTATTCCTGCGGAAATCATGCAGAAGCAGGAGGGATAGAAGCTGGGCGGCGAGAGGAGGAAGAGCAGTTTTTACCGGGCAGCCCCCCTCGTTGCCTTCAGGGCGTTTGCTGTGGTTGCTGCGGACCTGCCTGTCTGGTTTTCCGCAGTAGCGGACAGGGAGAATAATGTTGACCGCATGTGAAGGGCTCCTGTAACGTGGTTTCATGTTAAGTCTGTTCCGGCGGGTGGTGGTTTCTGCATTCCTGACGGCGTTCCCCGCCATGTCCCAGGATGTGGCGGCGCCTTCCATGGCGAACGTGGATTTGGAGACGGAGGAAGGGAAGGCCCTGGAACGGTATCAGCAAGCCATTGACCGGGTGGAAATGCTGGGATGCGTTCTGGGAACGATGATAAGGCTGGAGATGAAAGGCCGGGAGACACGGGAAATCGTGGCCGCCATGATTGTTCGCATGAACTCTGCGCCGCCTCCCCGGATGCTGGAGTTGTGCCCGCCTGATTACCGGAAAACCTTTGAGGCGTGCAGGGAAGAATCCGCCAGACTGCTGGACAGGATGAAGACGGAAAAAATGGATGATGAACAATTCGACAAGGTTTTTAAGGAATATTGCAACCGATGCAATGAAATGAATGCTCCCATGATGGAAAAATACCGTTTGAGGGAACGCAGTTCTCTTTTTTTCCGGATGCTGGAAAGCAAGGTGATAGGATTGAACAGGGAGGAGCGCATGAAGGCGCTTCAACGAATGAAGGACGACCTGATTGCCGGAAAGCTGAAAATTCCAGGGGAAAATGAAGGAATGGAAGAAGAAACCGGATTGATAAGATGATGCTGAATGTAGTTTTCTGTGCAGTTCTGGCATGGGCATGCTGGCTGGGAATGGTGCGGGGGCAGGATGTTGCTTTTACGCAGGAACCGTCCGTGCGGGAGGCGCAGAGTGCGGAGGAAAAACTGTTCAGGGACCGGGACGCCATTATCCGGCTCATGATGTGGAGCATGCTGTATCTGGAGAAAAGGGCGCCGCTGCTGGACCGGATGCCGATGGAGGGCGTGCACCGCGCTTTTTTGGAATCGTACATAGCCGTTCCCGTCAGACTGGTGGAGGAATGTCCCCCGGATTACCGCAAGGTGTTTTGGCTGGTGGATGCCATGAGCAAGGCCTTTCTTCAGCGTATGGAAAAAGAGAAGCTGGCGGGAAAGGAATTGATCCGGGAGTACGGCGTTTATGTTAAGGCATGCAATGAATTGCTGCTTCCCGTCGTTTCCCGGTATCCGCTTTCCGAAAGGTTTCAGCAGGTGGACCGGGAGCTCAGAAGGCAGATGAAAGCGGCCACAGACCGGGAAGCGCTCATCACGGCCCTGATGGAGCAGATGGAGGATGTGGAACGCAGTCTTCCTCCTCCGGAAAAAGAAGGGGCTGTCTCTCCGGAGAAAAAGTGTGGGGAGAAGGAGGAATAAGGATGGACTTTATCCCCGGCAGATGCTCTTATCAACTAATGATCAAGCTGATTTTAGCCGCAGGCTTGGCGGGCTGCTGCCTGGGAATGGCGCAGGGGCAGGATGTGGCGTCACCCTCCATGCCGAATGTGGACAGGTACCGGCAGACGCCGGAATTTGCCCGGGAACGTGCCGCCGTTGCCAGGTACATGTTTTTCTGGACCTTGTGCGGGCGGATTGCCATCCTGGAATCTGATATTAAGGGAAATGTTAATGCGGGGCTGCTTTGCAAGCGGTTGCTGAACCTGCTTCCTGAAAATATTTCAGCCGGGTGTCCGGAGATGTTCCGGAAAGAATGGATGGAGCATGTGGAAAAAATAAAAGCCGCGTTGAATGAAAATCCCGAATGGATGGAGACGCCGCAAGGGAAAAAGGAATGTGCTGCGATAGAGGCTGTGATGAAACGCCTGGATGAGCGGTATGGAATAGAACGAGCGATTTATTTGTCCAATGAATGGCTTGATAAGCGGTTGGAGACCGGGAAAAGGAATGATGCCCCTGAAATATTCCTGAAGGATTTGCTCCGGTTGAAGAAGGACTTTGAGTCCGGGAAACTGGCTATTCCTGTGGAGTTTATATCCCAAGAGAGGAAGGAAGGATGAGAAGGCTGAGCTTGTTGCTGTTTCCGGTGCGGGAAAGAAAAAAGGTTTTCACCGCTGAAAAGGAGATGAAATTATTCAAATGGTTTTCCCTGGCGGGTATGGCATGGGGATGCGGTTGTGGCGTATTGAGCGGACAGGACGTTGTGGAACCGCTCATGCCGAATGTGGATTTGGAAGTGCAGCAGTTCAGGAAAGCCCGCGCGGCTATCCTCAAGTACCGTGTCATGCTTGAATTGTGCTGTGAAATTATTTCCCTGGAACGGGGAACTCCGTCCGGCGACAGGAGTAAAAGCATGTTTGACCTCATGCCGGAACGGTTTGAGGCGGAATGTCCGCCTGATTTCCGGGAGTCGTATATTGACGTCCTGAAGATGGTGGATGAATACTGGAAGGGAGATTTTTCCCGGAAAGACATATCCGTTGTGCAGAATCTCATGGCCAGTCTGGACGAGGCCAGGGAACGGTTTGACCATCAATATGATTTGGGCCGCTCCATGAATGCGTTGATTGACTGGCTGGACCGTGGGACGATGAAGAGGGAGGGGGAAAGCGCCCCTGACCTTTTGAAGCGCCTTTACCAGTGGAAAAAGGACCTTGAGTCAGGCAAGGCGGTTATTCCGGAGGATGCGGGAGACCCTTCCGGAAGCTCCGGGCAGTGGAGACGCGGAACAGGGGAAGAGGCGGTTTCACAGGCAGACCATGAAAGAGATGGGTGAAATGGGGGAAAAGGCGTGTGCCCGGTGAGGCCGTTCCGGAGTTTTGGCGCCTCCGTCCGGGCATCCTTCACGCCCGCGGCCCCCGCCGTTTTTTTTGAAGGTTAAGTCTTGCCAGGGCAGGGGGCTTGGGGCCATAATCTGCAAGTTTCACAACCGCACACACAGCCATGAAAGTCATCGTCATCTACGGCAGCCCGAATGATAAGCCCTTTATGGAACCCGCCCGCGAGTATTTTGCTCAGGAGAATGTTCCGTATGAAGAAACCGTCCTGTCCGCCCACCGCGACCTCCCGGAGCTGGTCAAGTTCCTGGGTGAGCTGGAAGCCAGCGGGGAAAAGGCCGTCATTCTGGCTGTGGCCGGGCTGTCCGCCGCCCTTCCCGGCGTGGTGGTGATGAGCTGCTCCCTTCCGGTCATCGGCGTGCCCGTTCCCGGAGGCCCCCTGAACGGCATTGACGCCCTGCTGGCGATCGCCCAGTGCCCGGGCGGAGTGCCCTGCACCACGGTGGGCCTGCACAAGAAGACCCCCGTCAACGCCGCCATGGCCGCCCACCGCATCCTGAAGCTGGCCGGCCTGTAACGTTCACTCCTTTCCCATCAGATGACTCCTCCTCCGTCACAGGAAATCGTGTTGGACGGCCCGGGGATTTCCCGTGCGCTGGAGCGCATGGCCCACGGCATCGTGGCCCGCTTTCCCGGGGAACCGCTCGCCATCGTCGGCCTGCTCAGCCAGGGGGACGTCATCGCCCGGAGGCTGGTGGACAAGGTGAAGGAGCTGGGCGTGGAAGCCCAGTACGGCGCCATTGACATTTCCCTGTACCGGGATGACATTTTCAAGCTGGAGGTCCGCCCCTCCCTCCGTTCCTCCAACCTGCCGTTTTCCACGGATGACATGAGGGTGGTGCTGGTGGACGACGTCCTCTACACGGGCCGCACCGTGCGCGCGGCCCTGAACGCCCTCTTCGACTACGGCCGCCCGGCCCGCATTGAACTGGCGTGCCTGATTGACCGCGGAGGGCGGGAAGTGCCCATCCAGCCGGATTACACGGGCCATGTGCTGGACCACGCCGGAGCCAAGGTCATCGTGAGCATGAAGGAGGCCGACGGCGAGGACCGCGTAATCATCTCCTCCCACTAGACACTTTTCAATCCATTACCCGTTTTCCATGAATCCCCGCAAGGACCTTCTCAACATCTCCTCGTTGACTGACGAGGAAATTCATACGCTGCTGGATTCGGCCGGTCCGATGAAGGAGCTCTTCACCAAAAGCGTTAAAAAGGTGCCTGCCCTGAAAGGGAAGTCCGTTTTGACGCTTTTTTATGAGCCCAGCACCCGCACCCGCTCCTCCTTTGAGGTAGCGGCGGAACGCCTGTCCGCGGACGTGACCAACTTCACGGTGTCCACCTCTTCCGTGGTGAAGGGGGAATCCGTGCAGGACACGATCGCCACGCTCCAGGCCATGAAGGTGGATTACGTGATCGTGCGCCATTACAACAGCGGCCTGCCGAATGTGATTGCGCGCCATACCTGCGCCAGCGTGATCAACGCCGGGGACGGGGCCCATGCCCATCCCTCCCAGGCGCTGCTGGACTCCTTCACCATCCGGGAGGTGTTTCCGGAGGTAAGGGGCAAGCGCGTGCTCATCGTGGGGGACATCCTGCATTCCCGCGTGGCGCGTTCCACCTCCCTGCTGATGAAGAGGCTGGGGATGGAAGTGGCCTACCTGGGGCCCGGCTCCCTGGTGCCGCGCACGGAGCACTCCGGCATCCCGCGCTTTTCCGATTTCAATGAGGCGTTCGCCTGGAAGCCGGACGTGATTTACCTGCTGCGCGTGCAGAAGGAGCGGCAGGACGCCCCCTTCTTCCCCAGCGCCCGGGAATACAACAAGATTTACGGCGTCACGGAAGAACGCCTGAAGCGCATTTCAGATGAAGGCCTGTATATCATGCACCCCGGCCCGGTCAACCGCGGCGTGGAAATCTGCGACCTGGCGATGGATTATGAGCGCTGCCTGATCAACCGGCAGGTGGAAAACGGCATCGCCTGCCGCATGTCCATCCTTTACCATCTCACCCCGCAAACCCAGCACTGATTGCTCATGAAAACTTCCGTACTTATTCGCAATGCCCGGACGGCGGACGGTTCCGCTCCGGTGGATCTTCTTGTTTCCGGAGGGGTAATCGCCGCAAAGGCCCCCGCCGGGACGCTCCCGGAGGATGCCGCAGAAAAGGTGCTGGACGCCTCCGGAAAGCTGGTTCTGCCCGGCCTGTTTGACCTTCACGCCCACCTGTGCCAGCCCGGCCGTGAGGACAAGGAACGCGTGGCCACGGCTACCGCGGCCGCCCTGCATGGCGGCGTGACCGGCCTGATGGCCATGCCGGATACCGATCCCGTGATGGACAATGCCGCCCAGATCACCACGTTCATGGAAATATGCCGCACGGATGCGCTGGTGGAGGTCATCCCCTCCGGCTGCCTGACCAAGGGGGACGGCGGGGAAGAGCAGGCCTCCTATGACTCCCTGCGCGCCAAGGGCGTGCGCTTCATCACGGACGGGGATCGCGCGCCGGACAACATGCTGCTGCTGTACCGCGCCATGCAGTACGCTAGCAACCTGAATCTTACCTTCGCCCTGCGGGGGGACGTGCCGTCCCTGACGGCCAAGGCCACCATGCACCCGGGCACCACCTCCTACCGCTTGGGATTGACGGGCTCTCCCTCCTGCGCGGAGGAAATAGGAATGGAAACCATCATCCGCCTTTCCGTGGATACGGGCAACTCCCTGCATGTGCAGACCGTTTCCACCGCCGGCAGCGTGGACATCCTGCGCCGCTGCAAGCCGGTGACCGCCGGGCTGAGCGCGGAAACGGCGCTCCACCACCTCCTCTTCACGCATGAAGACGTGGGCCGCTACGATACCAGCTACAAGACGCTCCCGCCCCTGCGCGGGCAGTCGGACGTGGACGCCCTGATCGCCGCGGTGAATGACGGCACCATTGACTGCATCGTCTCCGACCACACGCCCTGCACGCCGTTCTCCAAGCTTCAGGACTTCGTCGTCGCGCCGCAGGGAATGATTGCGCTGGATACGTTCCTGCCCGCCATTTACCAGTATCTGGTGGAACCCGGGAAAATGTCCTGGCAGACGGTGGCGCGCGCCTGCAGTGACGCTCCCCGCAGGCTCATGGGGCTGGCTCCCGTTTCTTTGGAAGAAAGCGCTCCGGCCAATCTGGTGGTGTTTGACCCGGAGGGTGAAACGCCCGTCACGGATGAAACGCTCCGCAGCCGCGCCCGGAACACCCCTTTCCTGGGCAAAACCCTGAAAGGGAAGGTGGAAGCCGTAGTGCTCGGTGAAGAACTTCACAGTTTTTAACGTTCACTGTTAACTATTAATTATTAACTGTTCATTTGCTTGCATCCTGTCGCCCGCGTCAGCACGTGTTATCCGGACAAGTTCGGCGTACCGCGCCAGAGCGGGCTGGTTCCGGGTGCGCGTGCGCGGCTGGTATTTGAGCCGCCGTTCCGTCATCCGGATGCCGTCCGCGGCCTGGAAGGGTTTTCCCACCTGTGGCTGATCTGGGTATTCAGTGAAAACGTAAACGAGGGATGGAGCCCTACGGTCCGGCCTCCGCGGCTGGGGGGCAACGTGCGCATGGGCGTGTTCGCCACGCGCGCGCCGTTCCGTCCCAACCCCATCGGCCTGTCCGCCGTCAGGCTGGAAAAGGTGGAACTGCACCCGCAGGATGGCCCGGTGCTGCACCTTTCCGGCGTGGACCTGGTGGACGGCACGCCCATTCTGGACATCAAGCCATATGTTCCGCTGGCGGACTGCATTCCGGAGGCTTCGGAAGGATTTACGGCTGTTCCCTATGAACGGCTGGACGTGGAAATCCCCGCCGCTCTTGGCGGCACCATGACCCCGGAGGAACGGAAAGCGCTGGCGGATACGCTGGCCCTGGACCCGCGCCCGCAGTACCAGGACGATCCGGAACGGGTTTACGGCCTCCTGTTTTCCGGCTGGGAGGTGAAATTCAGGGTGGAAGGCAGCCGGCTGCTGGTGCTGGCCCTTCATGAAATCAAAGCTGGGTGAAGTACGGCGCGGGAGGCATGATGCGAGCAGCATGCCATCGCTGGAAGGGGGAAATCGTATGGAAAACTGCTTCTTCTCCCGTGTCTGATGCGCTTTTTCTTTTGCCTGCAACTCCTCTCCCTTGATGCCGGAGTGGCTGGCCCCGGAGGACTCAGGAGGCTGCGCCAGGAGGAAGTGGAAGATGCAAGGTACCGGAAAACTTTCCTTCTGCCGCGTTCTATGGGCTCCCGCCCTCTGTTTCAGGGGTCTTTTTCAAGGCAGGGCCGGGGCTTGCTTTACATGACCGGGGGGAGTAACCTTCCGCCCGGACTTCGGAGGTAGCGCCGGGGTGTTTAAGGGGATGAACAATGACCGTCAGATAGTTGAAGCGTTTGAAAGGAACTTCCGTGACTACGGGGAACTGGGCGCCTCCGTTTCCGTCTGGAAGGACGGAAAGGAAATCGTTTCCCTTCATTCCGGGTTTGCCGTAGCGGATGAAACGCGCCCGTGGACGGAACACTCGCTGGTGCCCGTTTACTCCGCTACCAAGGGAGCCTCTTCCGCCGCCCTGCTGCTGGCCCTGCACCGGCAGGGAGCCTCACCGCAGATGAGCATGGGGGAACTGTGGCCGGAATTCCCGCTGCCTTACGCATCCATCGCGCAGATGATGTCCCACCAGTGCGGCCTGGCGGCCTTTTCCCGGACGGCCAGCGTGTTTGACCATGAGGACTGCGTGCGCGCCTTGGAGGAAACCGTTCCGGCGTGGCAGCCCCCGGAGCACGGCTACCATCCGCATACCTACGGCGTGATGCTGGATGAACTCATGCTGCGCCTGACCGGGGAACGCCTGTGGCGTTACTGGGAGGAATGCATCCGTACGCCGCTGGACCTGGACTTTTACATCCGCCTGCCGGAATCCGAATTCAGCCGGGTGGCGACCTTGTACCCCGGCAAGATGGACATGTCCAACATGGGCACGCCGTTTTATCAGGAATACATGAAAAAAGGCACGCCCGTGAACCGCGCGTTCAACACCCTGACAGGCCTGAACAGCGTGCGCCAGATGAACACGCCGGAAGCGTGGACGTCCGGAGCCCCGGCATTCGGTGGCGTGGCCTCCGCCCGCGGCATGGCGCAATTCTACCAGGCCTGCCTGGGGCTGGATGAATTACGGATATTCCCTTCCGCTGTGCGCGGCTGGATGCGGGACATTGTTATTGACGGCCCGGACCTGACCCTGAAAACGCCCACCGCCTTTTCCTGCGGCTTCATGCACGATCCCGCGGATCCCGTTACGGGCCGCAAGCTGCGCCGCCTGTTCGGTTCCGGCGGCTTCGGGCACGCCGGGGCGGGCGGCTCCCACGCCTTTGCGGACCCGGTCCGCGGCCTCTCCTTCGGCTACGCAATGAACCGCATGGACCTGAACGTGCTGCCCGGCGTGAAGACCCGGAACCTTATCAGTGCAGTGATGAAGGAAATGGAGGAGAGGCTGGAGGCCTGACCTTTCTCCCGGAAAGAGCCGGAGGGCGGAGGAAGAAAAACCGTTCTTCCTGAGTAGGAGGGAGATTTTCCGTATGCGCCGTCTCTTTCAAGTACGGTTGTTTTCGGGAGCCTGCGCCGCTCCCTCTCCAATGGTCTCATTGGGTATCCAGCCTTCCTCCCGGTCGCTTGCTCTCCGGACCCACGTCCACCCGTTCAGCGTCCTGATCTTGAGGATATCTTCCCCCGGGTCTACGTCCAATTCCCTGGCGCTGTAATCTTCCAGCACCGTTCCCCGCGTTCCGTCTCCCGGAAAGTCAATCAATTGAACGGGAACCCATCCTCCTGTCCCTTTACTGTTTTCCGCCCATATCCAGTCCTTCCAGTTTTCCTCCGGAGCTCTTTCCCCCAGCGTAACGCTTTCCCCCTTTTTCAATTTGATGGGATGTTCATATTCCGTCCTGTGTGAAGCTATCGTTTTAAAGGTTTTCATTATTATATATGTGTGATGATCTTTTTCCGTATGGTAATAGAGTCCTATTCGCGCCTCAGTGGCTGTTACATGATTTGACGGGAGCTTGTGTTCCTGATGCGGCGGATATCAGGTTAATCTTCATTTGCTTTCACCCATGCCAGTTTCCATTCCCGGCCCATTCCGTCTTTGGCCCTTAGGGTGAGTGTTAGTTTCAAAGGGGATAATGATTTTTTGCCGATTTCCATGAAAAGAGAATTCTCTTCCGTTTTGGTGGTGACGGAGTCGGATGTCCAGAGAATGGATAAGACAGACGTATTTTTTATTTCCGGAGGAAGATGAGCGGTTTCATTGGGATTGATAAAATGCGTCTCCGTCTCGGCATATTCCCTATTTTCAGCGGATTGTCTGGATTGGGTTCTTTCAATAATAAGAGTTCCTACTTCAGCAGATAGAGAGTCCTGCGTTTCCTGGTTTTTGAAATAGAGATGGGGAAACTGGGAAGAAATATCCGGAACGAAATCGTCATCTCTATGGTCGGCACACTCGCTTTTTTCTTCCGTTCCAGCCTTTTGAGAATCGAGGCGGATGCTCTTTTCATGCCAGATAATGCTCCCCTCAACGAGTGAGACGGCAGCGAGGAGAACAATAGTGATATTTGTAAGACGGTTATTCATGCTTCTTTCAAACAGGGGTGGGATGATGAAAATTCCAATGCTGGTCATTGTTTTCCGGCAGCATGTCTTGATGCATTCCGGTATGTAAAAGCGCATCTCGCTGCCCATCCGCAAGGGATAGTGCAGTGAGATGCGGTAATGACGTTCAGGAAGTCCATCTGGCCGTTGATGTACAGGGTGCGGGAGAGAAGGAAAGCCTCTCTGTTGGCGTTGTTTTCCTTGTGCAGGTATTGCATCTAGGAGGTGTAGTTGCCGTAGGCAATCAGAGCGTCTTCCACCTTCTCCATTAAGGTGAGGAAGTATTTTGTTGAGTCCCTTTTGCTGTCCAGTAGAACGTTTTTATTATAATTCTTGTCAATGCCGCTTCCTTTTCCATAGCAGCTAGATAGAAAACATTAAGCGGATGAAGTCCCTTGATTTGCTTTTAATTCCCAGATTCGCTCCAAGGGAATAGACAAGATTTTTCGATTGAACAATTTTAAGCTGGATTTTTCTTTCCGCAGTAGAAAATAACCTATTTTTATCTCTTGAAGAAGCCCGTTTCCAATTTCATTCTTTGACTTCCGATTTTACCAGCTTTCCCTGTCTATTGATAGAAAATTCCTGAGAACTCCATTTTATGGATGTAACTTTCAATCTTTTACCAATCAAATCCTTCCAATTTAGAGGATTGAAGAATTTTCGATCGTGCGCGTCAGCCGTATACTTCTGAAATCCGTCACTTCGAATGTACAAACGTTCTCCCGGCAACAGAATTTTCCTGTCTTCTTTTTTTGTTTCCCTGCCAGCTTCCCCGATGATTTTTTCATGATTCTCCATTACTTCCACCAACCGAAAATTCATGTCAACGTTCAAAGGTCCCGTATACCCGGTTAAAGGAACCTGTAAGGGGTGATCCGTCTCATTCTTTAAAACGACTGACAAATAAAATTGAGGGGTCCGCGACGATTCATCAGCTACGATGCCGGTACATTCTAAGATTCCCTCATGGCCGGTTGTATCCCCATAACTTTTTATTTCCAAAATTTTGGGGATTACAAATATTCCCGTCAGCCATGATATGGTGCCCAGCATGTTGTCGTCATGTTCAACGTTGCAATAGCTTTTGATCATGTACGAACCACTTGCAAGAAGTGAAGAAGGTACGGCAAAGAAGATCATCATTTTTGTCTTAGGAGCAATTTCTTCACGCAAACTTATTCCGCAACGCCCTAATTTTTGCTCTGGATAGACTCTTACCCACTGTTTTCCTTCTTTCCGAAAAAGTTCGAACGTCTCAAAAGATACATCGGAAATGGCAATATTTGATGAAGACACGTTCTCCAGAAAAAAACCGAGGTACACTTCCCCTTCAACCTTCCTTGGAATCAAGCGTTCACTCCATACAGAAGAGGGCAAACTCTCAAAACAACCAGCAAATGACGTTTGTACCCATTGTAGACTTATTGAGGTTCGGTCATTTCTTATTTCATTCTGAACTGTCCATGCCCCGGCATGAATAGGAAAAAAGAGCATTAAACAGATGATTTCCAGTATGAATTTATTTTTCATCATTTTTCTTATCTTGGTAAAAGAGCACCCTCAACTTGATCCTTCACTATATTTGCAATCTCATCAGAAATTTCTGGATAATTCACTCGTTTCCAAGTATGAGGAGCATTTGGACCATTGTCATAAGTTTCTTTTGTGTTTGCTATTGCCGTATTGTACTGCTTATCCAGAACAGAAATAGTACGCTTAGTTGCATTCTCTTTGCAACTTCCATAGGTAAAAAAATAAATAATGCCATTACTCAATTCTTCAACAATTGCAGTTTTCAATTCCTCCCCGGCTAACCAAGCTTTAAAATCTTTCACATGATCCATCTCCTTACTGTAAACCCAGTCATATGGAGCATAAACACTGGAATTCGTAGCGCCAACAGATTTGTAAACATAGTCACTTGAAATTTTAAAAACCATGCCATTCTCCGCAACAATATTATAATACGTCAAATCTTCCGGCTGATTAATCACAATAATCACACTGGCTTGGAGAGAAACACTTTTTACTTCACACGGGCTTGCTTTGGCAGCTTTTGCCTTACCACATATAACAGAGATTGATGCCCGGTTTATTTTTACTTGAGTATTTGCAAAAACGTTGGGATCAGTAGCTTGAATTTTAAATATGGAATCTTCTCCCACTCCTTCTGGAATGAATCCAGCAGGCGTTTCTATAACATTTACTTCATCTGTTCCAGTGACATTAATATCATCCTTTGTTAGAAGAAGTCCCAGGAAATCCCATTCCCAATGATTGCTGACAAATCCATAAAGATTACGTCCTGCCTGTTCCCGTATGGGATCCCTGTTGATCCACCTACCGTCGAGCGGATTAAGATGGCGATAGTTGTAGTAGACAAGCCCTAATTCATCGTCTGTGAACTCGCAGGAAAAACGGAACTTGTTGGATTGTGCCATGTCTCCGTCCGCTGTAAGCAGGGCGCCGAAAGGAGCATACTCGTAGCGGGCTCTTCGCGTTCGTTGGCCGTCGAAAATGGAAGTCACGTTTTTTCGAGCATCGTGCATGAAATAAAAATTCTCTTCCGTTGTCACTCCCCTTTTCCATCTGGTCGTCATCAGGACGCGTGTAGCCGTACGCACCGTCGGATCCCATACATGGGTTCTCGTCAGCATGGCTTCCGAGTGCATCAGATCCAGCTCAGCTATTTGTAAATAGCCTCGGTATAAATAGTAGGAATGAGAAGAGGTAACTGCATTGATAGTGATTTTTTTCTCAAAGCGGCGGCCCTGGTAGTCGTAGCCGCAGGTGATGGTTGTTCTGCCATCCTGGCTGGCGAAGACGACGGGGCGGTCGTTGGCGTCGTAGGACACTTCCCATATGCCCGTTGAGGTCCTGATGCGGGTCTGGTTGCCGTCGGCATCGTAGACGGGGTTAAAATCTTCTTCTCCCCCGGCAATATCCGTGTACTGGTTGAGCCGGTTGGATTCATAAGCTACTTCTTCCTCCAGTTCCCGGGCTGTTTTGCGGTTGCCGATGTTGTCATAGCAGTACGCAAAGCTTCCTCCCCGGCTGATGCGGTCTTCCAGCAGTTCACTGCGGCTGTTATAGGTAAAATCTCTTATCGTCTCAGGAGTGGTAGCATCCCACGAGTCCCGCAGCTGGACGGGACGCATCAGCGCGTCGTACTGATATTTATGCCCAACAACTGTTTCCTCATTTCCCTCCATCTTATAACCGATAGCGGTTACGAGGTTGAGTGTGGGATGGTAGGTGTTTTGGCGGACCATGCCGTTGGGGTAGGTGAGATGGTTGAGGAAGCCGCTGGTTGGATCGTACTGCCAGGTAAAGGGAGAAGCGATGCCTTCCAGATTCATCCCAATAATGCCACCTTTGGAATCGTAGTCAAGATGGGAGTGCTGCACGGTGCGTGTGCCGAGCATCAGGCGGTATCCGTTGGAACGCCCCTGGGCATCGTATTCTTCTTGAAGAGAACTTTCCACCTGTCCAAAGGAAGTGTCCTGAATCATCCTGCCGTAGCTGTCATAGGAAAATTCCCTGAGACCCGAAGCGTCATAGACGGAGATTATCTGCCCTAGATGGTTGGATGAAAAGATCCAGGGAGAAGTTCCATCGCTGTAGGAAACCGAGATGAGTTCTCCTGTAAAGGGAGCATACTTATACGTTGTGACAAGCCCCCTGGCTTTGACAAGTGTCTCCTGACGGTTGAGCTCGTCATAGGTTCTGGAAACACAGGAACCGTCGGCATAAGTCTTTTTCAATTCCAGCCCCGTGGCCTCGTCATAGAGCCAGGTGGTGGTGTCTCCGTCGGTTCGGCCGGAAGGATCGGAAGTGATGTCGCCTTCGTTTGCACGGAAGGTAGTCAGGGCCACTATGCGGTCGGCTTCGTCGTAGGCGAAGCAGGCCGGCTGAATGGCGGTGCCATATTCGGCTGTCTTTCTGCCGCGGATGTCATAGGAATAGCAGGTCGTTCCCACCAGGGCATCGGTGATACAGGCGGGATTGTCACAGCAGGGCAGGTAGTTGTTGGTGGTCACGTTGCCTGCAGAATCGGTGACTTTGACAGTACGTCCCGCAAGGTCGGTTTCCGTGGTGGTGACATTGCCTCTGGCGTCCGTGTGCTTGAGAACCATGCCCGTGGAGGCGTAGGAACGGGTTTGTGAAGAACGGATTCCAGCGTGATCGGTCTGGCTGGTCTCAAAACCGTCCACGACCAGTGATTCAGCTGTGATCTCCGAAGTGGGAATGCGGCTGAACCAAGTGCGCCTGGTTGGAGAGGTGTACTCCGTCCACTGGATGCTCTGCTGGCCGTAGACGTCCGTGGTGATGGATTTGTTTTCCAGTACAGCGCTGAGTCTGGAAACCATGTTTTCCGTGGTCTGGGTGAGGGGGAATCCGTCGGCGTTGCAGGTGGTGGAAGTCTGCACCTGGTAGACGCCGTCTTCCCGAACCCGGTAACAGGAGGAACTTTCCGATATCCTGTTTCTGGTGGTGTCATTGGGATGAAGTTCATCCAGAAGAACGGTCTGCTTCACGGCTTGCCCCAGTTCGTTGTAATCCGTGAGGGTAGGAGCAAGATCCTCCGTTTGAGAGCGGACCGATTGTCCTTTGTCGTTGTAGAAGTTCCTGGTGACGATAAAGCCGCCCCTGGTATTGGGATGTTCCTGCCGGACGGTTTGACCAAAGCCATTTTTCAGAATCCGCGACAGCACAACTCCCTTGGACAAGGTCGTGGTCAGGATGCCTTCTTCGCTCAACTCCAGCTTGGTCTCCACTTCTCTTTGCCCCGTTCCTCCCTGCCAGAGTATGGTTCCATCATAGTACTTTTTGGTAATCAGCGTAGCGCCTGCCGGGGTGGTGGTGGTAGTGGTGAGTCCGTCTTCGCCGTACCCGGTTCGGGTGGTGCGTCCCAGCATGTCCGTGGAAGAAATCACCCGCCCCAGATCGTCGTACTCCGTGCTTTCCGTCGCCGTCATGGGACCCACGTCACGCCGCGTGGCGATCGTCCTTCCCGCCGCATCCTTCGTGTAGGAGATAATCGTTTCGGGCGTGGTTTCCGTCGCAGCCCGAATAGTCTCCACCAGCTGCTTGGCCGAGTTGTAGCCGTAGCCGGTGGTGATGCCGTCTTCGTCGGTTTCCCTCAACGGGCCGCAGCACATCCACTCCGTCGTGCTGGTCCTGCCGTTGCCCTTGGTCGTCTTGATGAGCCTCTGCTCGTCGTCGTATTCGTAGTCCTCCGAGGCAATCAGCGACCAGTCCTCTCCGGTGTGAACGTATTGTTCTCTCCTGGTGGTGGCGCCGTTTTCAGCGATGTATTCCACGTTTCGGGTGCTTTGTCCCGGAACGATGCTTCCGTTGGCCTGCACGGTCTCCGTCACCTGGTGAATGGCTCCGTATTCCGCGGCGGCTTCGTAAGTATAAACGGTTTGCACCCCGTCAATACTCTGGCTCATCTTTTGCCTGCCCCGGGCGTAGGGATATTCGGCTCCTTCCCCATAAGTCTCTTCTACACTCGTATGAACCTGGTCGCTTCCCAGCGCGGTTTCCGTGACCGTGGTGCGGTTCACCTGCGGGCTGTCTTCATAGGTGTAAGTGCGTTTGAGAAGCGCCGTTTCCGTCCCGTCCTCGGCAATGATTACTTCAGTTTCCGTGGCGGGTCTGAAGTCGTTAAAGCGTAAGTCGGCGTAAGTCGTGCGTGTTCCCTTTTCACCGCCTCCGGCCCAGGGAGAGGCCTGCAGCACTACTCGTCCCTGCTCGTCGTACTCGTAGCGCGTATAGCCGCCATTGGGCTTGAGTTCCAGGGACATCCGGAACTGGTCGTTGTAGGTATAGAGGGTGGTCCGGGCCAGAGGGGTCTTGTATCCCTCCGTCCGGCTGATGGTCAGCCAGCCGCCGTCGGTATACTTCTTCACTGTCCGGGTACAGGAGGCGGGCGCTTCCTCGTTGATGCCCTGGATGGTTTCAATGCGCTCCCACTTGGAGTCGGTCAATGCATTGCGTTCAATGGTGCGAACGATGCGCTCCTCTCCCTCCCCCTTGACGATGGTCACCTTGTTGCCTTCCTCGCGGCGTTCGATGAAATGCGGCTCCTGACCGGCGCGCCGGTTGGTGATATGGGTGACCTTGACTCCGTTTTCAAGCGAGGTTTCATAGACGGCCGTCTTGTAGGGCTCTCCGGCAACGGTGAACCCGCCTTCCCCGTCCGGGATGGTCTTGCCGGGAGCATACCACTCCAGGGTGAGCCTGTCGCCTTCGGGAATGCTTCTCATCAACCCCTGGGCGCGGGAATAAACGCTGGCAAGGGAGCCGTTTTGATGGTAAGTGACCTGGACCTTGCTGAAGTACTCCTCGGCAGAGATCACATGGCCCGAAGAGCTGGTGACCGACACGACCTCTCCGGTGGCTGCCGAGAAGCGCAGGACCATGCCGCCGGGAAGAACCATGTCCATGAAGGCGGGAGTACCCTGGAGGTTGGGAGTAAGATCTTCGTTGAGAAGCCTCACACGGTAGTTGACCTTCCTGGAAGAGCCGATGGGAGAAGCATCGCTGCTTCCCTCGTTAGCTTTGAAATAGAGATGGCTTCCGGAGGGGCGCTTGACGGTGACGCGGCGCTCGTCAGCCGAGAAGGAAGCGCTCCAGGCCATGGGGTGGTTGTAGCGCATGGAAAAGCCGCTGGAAGCCGGGGCATTAGTGGTGGCAGAGCGTGCCGTCCTGATGAACTTGGCGGGAGCCGGAGGCGTGGGTCCTGCCGGGGAGGAAGGGTTGATGCAGGCGTTGCCCTGGCAATCCTGCTCTCCCTCGGGATCCCCCGGAGTGGGCTGTGTCTGGACACAGTGTTCGTCCCCTTCCTCATTGCACTCACATTCACAGGGGCAGGGTTCCTCTTCCTGGTCCGGCTCGCTGGACGAGGAGGAAAGGGAACTTGAACTGCTGCTGGAAGATGAGCTTGAGCTCGAAGAACTTGATGACGAAGAGCTGCTGCTGGAAGACGAGCTGGAAGAAGACGATGAACTCGAACTGCTCGAGGAGGAGCTGGAAGACGGAGCGCTGCTGGAAGAATCCGGCTCCTGGGGCGGCAAGGAACTGCTGTGGAAACTGGAAGACGACCAGTTGCTGGAAGAAGATGACGAGGAAGAACTCGAACTGCTGGAAGACGACGAACTGGAAGAAGAAGGCGGCGCGCTGCTGGAGGAATCCGGAGGCTCGGGAGCCGAAGAACTCTGCAGGGAGCTGGAAGACGAACTGTTGGAGGAGGAAGAGCTCGAACTGCTGGAAGAAGAACTCGAGCTGCTGCTGGGCTTGGGATCAAACTCAAACGAATCTCCTCCCCCTGCCGAACTGCTCGACGAATCTCCTTCTTCCACCTCCTGGTACAGGTTGACCAGAGTCAGGACGGTTTCTCCTTCCTTGCCGGCAGGCGTGTTTTCCGCCAGCAGGTAATAGTCCAGGTCGGGCTCGCCTTCCTTGTCGCTTACCAGGGCAATGCAGAACTCCTGCTGGGAGTTCGGGGCTGGCTGGTGCTGGTGAACAATGTGGCACCAGTAGTATCCCTGGTCGAACTGGATCTGGCGGCGCAGAGGGGTGGAAGAGCCCGGCTCCGTGGAGAGTTCCAGATCCTTGGCGGGAATGGAAAGGGAGATGGAGGAGTGGGCGTGGAGGTGGAGAAAACAGGTGGCGGGAGCCATGACCTTGAGGTATCCGAACCATTCGTGCCGGGTAGGGGAGGAAGCGGCGCGTTTGGGGATAAGGACAGGAGCGGAGAGGCCGTTGACCAGGAAGTTGCCCTGGGGCTGTCCGTTGGGGTACATGGGAATGAAGGGATAGACGGTGTCCATGGCGCCGATGTTGAAAGTGTTGTTCATGGTAATGAAGGTAAAATTATTAAATGGTTGCGGTTACCATGAGAACAAAAACCAGCAAAGTAAACACGCCGGAGACGTCAAAAATATTACCGTCTTTTCCTGAGATAGTAATCACACTCCTAAAAACAGGCAGAAGAGATGACAAATCTCTTCTGCCTGGCATTTCATCAATTAATAACAAGGACAGTGATTGTCTGATTGTTGGTTGCCGGACTTCAACCGATTTTGATGTGCTTCGGTATTCTTTTTACCTGTTGCTGAACATTCTTGCTTCCATTCTCATTTCACAGAATCCAGGTACAGTTTACAGTTGCATGAGGCATCCGTATCAAATGATTTTATTATTTTCCCCTTTTGATTTATTTTCTGTAGAAATGGAGAAGCAAGGAGCTTCAAACCTATGGGCCAAGAGGTTCATCATAATTTCATTTGGTAGCTGAATTTACCGGGAACCGGAAAGTTTTACAGGATCAATGAATGCGAAAACAAGAATCTGACCCGAAAGATCGGCAATTCTCAATTTATTCAACAATCAGAGTCCCGTTTTTCAGAAATGGAAATTCTTGCCTACTTAATGGAGCAGGTTTTACCATCCGCCGCCCAGGGCGCGAGCGAGCTGCACGACGGCTTTGCGGATGTTCTGCTTCATGGTGACCAAGGATTCCTCGGAGCTGAGCCAGGAGCGCTGCGCGGTGATGACGTTCAGGAAGTCCGTCTGGCCGTTGATGTACAGGGTGCGGGAGAGAAGGAAGGCTTCTCTGTTGGCGTTGTTTTCCTTGTGCAGGTATTGCATCTGGGAGGTGTAGTTGCCGTAGGCGATCAGGGCGTCCTCCACCTCGGAGACGGCGGTGATGAGCGTCTTGCGGTAGGTTTCCGCGGCTTGTTCCGCCGCGGCTTTCTGGGCGCGCACCGTGGCTCTCAGGGCTCCGCCCTGGAACAGGGGCTGGAGCAGGTTGCCGCCCAGGGACCACGCGTTGTTGTTTTCCCGGAAGAGCTGGCCGAAGTCTCCGCCGCGGCTGGAGAGGGATCCCGTCAGGCTGAAGCGGGGGTACAGGTCCGCCACGGCTACGCCTACGTTGGCTACGGCCACGTGCAGGTCCGCTTCAGCGGCGATGACGTCGGGCCTGCGCCGCAGGAGTTCGGAGGGGAGGCCGACCGGCACGACGGGCGTTTTTTCAAAGACGGAGGCTTTGGGGAGCGTCAGCTCCACGCGGGAGTTGTACGTGCCCAGCAGCACAGAGAGCTGGTTTTTGGCGGAGGCCACCTGTGCTTCCAGCGCCGGGATGCGGCTTTCCGTGGAGGCGACGGTGGAGGTGGCCTGTTCCACGTCCAGGCGGGGGGCGAATTCCGATTTGTAGCGTTTTTCCGCAATGGTGAGGGTGTTGCGTTGGATTTCCAGCTGTTCCCGGGCGATGCGGAGCTGTTCGCAGGCGGTGATCCAGTCAAAGTAGGCCGTGGCGACGTCCGCCAGCAGGGCCGTGCGCACGGCGCCCGCGGAGGCTTCCGTAGACATGAGGGAGGCGCGGTAGGCCTCAATGGAACGCCGGTTGCCGCCGAAGAGGTCCAGCTCCCAGGAGGTGGACGCCCCCAGGGTGAAGTCCTGGGAGGTGGAGCTGCGGAAGCCCCGGTCCGGGGACAGGCTCCAGCCGGCGCTGGCATCCGCGGAGGGCAGCAGGGAGGCCTGGGAGACGCGGAGCCTTTCCCTGGCTTCCCGGATGCGGAGCAGGGCTACCTTCATATCCGGATTGTTGTTGAGGGAGGCGGAGACCAGGCGGTTGAGCTGGGGGTCCCCGAAGATGTTCCACCAGGAGCGCAGGTCCTTGTCAGAGCTGCGGGGGGGCCTGCTCTCCGCCCAGGCGGCGGGGAGGTCGTTGGCCGGCGGCCGGAAGTCCGGGCCTACCATACAGGAGCTCAGGCAGCATGCGGCCAGGAGAGGGAGATGTTTGAACATGGATGACATGGGAAAGGAAGAAGTAAGGTGTTATTCGTGTCGCAGGGCGTCGATGGGGTCCATCTTGGACGCCTTCCAGGACGGGTACCATCCGAAGGCCAGGCCGATGAACACGGAGACGCCCACCGCCAGGGCCATGGCTTCCGGGGAGGAGGCGGTGGCCCAGTTCATGGTGCGGCTGACGATGATGGAGATGGCCTTGCCGAGCGCGATGCCCAGCGCGCCGCCCACCACGCAGAGCAGAACCGCTTCCAGCAGGAACTGGCGCATGATGTCCTGCGGACGGGCGCCCACCGCCATGCGCAGGCCGATTTCCTTGGTGCGCTCCGTGACGGAGACGAGCATGATGTTCATGATGCCCACGCCGCCTACGACCAGGGAGATCATGGCCACGATCATCAGCAGGTTGGTCATTACCTCCGTGGTGCTGCTCATGGCGCGGGACATTTCAGCCATGTCCCATACCCGGAAGTCGTCCAGCTGGCCGTCCTTGAGGTTGTGCTTGGCGCGGATGACTTCCGTGATCTGGTCGATCGCCTCGGAGGAGCGCTCCGGGTCCGCAATCTGCGCCATGATGGAGTCAATGTTGTTGAAGCGCCGCGGGTGGGGGGCGTCCGTGTAGGGCTGGTCCGTGGTTTCCGTGTAGTAATCCACGGAATTGGCGGTGTATTTGTCCGCCCGGTTGAAGGTGGTGGTGGATTTGCCGGAGGAAGTGGAGGCGGAACCGCCGCCCAGGCCCTGGAGGCGGTAGCGGATGCTCGTCCAGGGCAGGATGATGGAGTCGTCCTGGTCGCGGCCCATCATGTTGGCGCCCTTTTTCTGGAGGATGCCGATGACCTTGAACATGACGTTCTTGATGCGGATGTCCTTGCCCAGCGGGTCTTCATCCCCGAAGAGCTCCCTGGCTACCGTCTGGCCGATGACGCACACGCGCCTGGCCTGCTCCACGTCTTCCTCGGAGAAGGGCTGGCCGCGGTCCATGTCATACCAGCTCTTGATTTTCAGGTATTCCACGGATCCGCCTTCCACGGTTTCCGGGCTCCAGTTCTTGTTGCCGTAAATGACTTGGCCGCTGGCGCGCACTACGGGCGTGGCACGCAGGACCATGGGGCAGTCCTTCGCGATGGCCTCGCAGTCCGCGTTGGTCAGGGAGGCCCGGCCGCCTGCGCCGGTATTGACGCCGCTCTTGGAGATGGCGCCGGGGCGGATGTTCAGCGTATCCGCCCCCATGGAGGCGATGGTGTTTTTAATCTGGAGCGTGGACCCCTGGCCGATTTCCACCATGGCGATCACCGCTGCAATGCCGATGATGATGCCCAGGATGGTGAGCGCCGCGCGCATGGGGTTGCGCACCAGGGCCTTGATGCAGGTTTTAAGGAGAGGAAGGAATTTCATACGTCGTCCTTGCTTAGCGTGTCGGAAATCCCTTCGCAGATGAGGCCGTCCGCCATGTTGATGGCCCGGTCCGTGAAGGCGGCTATTTTGGGGTCGTGCGTCACCAGGATGACCGTGATTCCCTGGCGGCGGTTCAGGTCCTTGAACATGTGCAGCACTTCCTTGGAGGTGGTGGAGTCCAGGTTCCCCGTGGGTTCGTCCGCCAGCAGGATGCTGGGGTTGTTGATGAGGGAGCGGGCGATGGCTACGCGCTGCTGCTGGCCGCCGGAGAGCTGGGCCGGGGTGTGGTCCATGCGGTCGGAAAGGCCCACCAGGTTCAGCAGCTCCACCGAACGTTCGCGCATGGCTTTCATGCTGAGGGTGGGGTGGGCGTACACGGCGGGCATCATCACGTTTTCCAGGGCGGTGGTGCGGGAGAGCAGGTTGAAGTTCTGGAAGACGAAGCCGATGCGCTTGTTCCGGAGCGTGGCGCGCTCTGCGGCGTTGAATTTGGCTACGTCTTCCCCGGCGATGTAGTAATGGCCGGAGGTGGGGCGGTCCAGGCAGCCCAGGATGTTCATCAAGGTGGACTTTCCGGAACCGGAAGCCCCCGTGAGGGAGACGAATTCCCCCTCCTTGATGTCCAGGGTGATGCCCTTGAGCACTTGAAGGTCTATTTCCCCCAGGTGGTACACCTTGGTTATGTCACGTAAGCGGATCACGTTGTTGTAGTGCTTGAAGCGGTAAAAAGGAATGGTTGAGCGGGTGGATGGAGGCGTTTCCCCGGATCAGGGAGGCGGGGGCGGGCCGCCGTTGCCGGAGGCGGAGGGAGCCTTCGTGTTGCCCGTGCTCGGCTTGCGGCGCGGCGGCATCTTGGGCGCGAACGGATTTTCCCCGCCGGCGGAGGCGGAAGCTCCGTCCTCCGAGTTGCCGGAGCGGTTCAGTATCTGCGCCGTGGAGACGATTTCCATGCCTTCCCGGAGCGTTTCTCCCGTGATGGCCGTCAGCATGCCGTTGCTTTCCCCCCTGGTGACCAGGTGGGGGTAAAGAAGATTGTCCCGCAGTTCCCAGACCACGGCTTTTTTCTTCTGGCCGTTTTGGGCGGGAGCGGCCAGTTCCGGCTGCATCCGTTCAAAGGCCGCCTTCTGCTCGGCGCTGACCAATTCCGTTTCCGGACGGAAGCGGAGCGCGGCGTTGGAGACGAGGAAGGCGTCCCGGATGTCCTCCACCACGAATTGAACGTTTGCCGTCAGGTAGGGGATGAGGAGCTTGTCCGGGTTGGGCACGTCAATGTCCACGATGTAGGTGACCACGTTGGAGGTCATGGTGGCGTCCAGACGTATCTTGTCCACTGTTCCCTTGAATTTGCGGCCGGAGAAGGCGTCCACGGTGAACAGGACTTCCTGCCCCTTGCGGATGCTGCCGATGTCCGCCTCATTCACGGCGGCCCAGATTTTCAGCTTGGAAAGGTCCGTGGCAATGTAAAACAGGCTGGAGGCGCTCATGCTGGAAACCACCGTCTGGCCTATGTTGACCAGGCGCTTGACCACCACGCCGTCCACCGGGGACTGGATGGTGGTGTATTCCAGGTTGCGCATTTCCTTCTTAAGCGCGGCTTCCGCCTGTTTCAGGGAGGCTTCCGCTTCCTGCAGGGAGGCTTCCGCCACGGCCACGTTGGCGCGTGCGGTCTCTTCATCCGCAATGTACTGGTCGTAGCTGGACTTGGAAAGGGCATCCCCTGGCCCCAGCTTTTCCGCGCGTTCGCGGTCCAGCCTGGCTTGCTGGTGCTTGGCCTTGGCCTGCTGGATGTCCGCCTTGGCGCGGGCGATTCCGGCGATGGCCTGCGCCTTGGAAGCTTCCGCACGCTGAACGTCCAGCTGCACGGGCAGCTTGTCAATTTCCGCGAGCATCTGGCCCGCCTTCACCGGGCTGGAATAATCCACCACCTTGCCGTCCAGATCCTTGCCGAACTCCATGATGATGCCGCTGACCTGGGCGCCCACGTCCACCAGTTCATCAGGTTCCGTGACGCCGGTCGCGTCAATGGTGATCATCAGGTCCCCCTTCTCAAGAGGCTCTGTCTGGTAGTCCACCTGGATCGCTTCGTTCCCCTTCCACTGTTCCCAGGCGAACCAGATGCCTCCGAGAACGGCAATGACGATGATGAGTTTGATGAATCCCTTCACGACTATAATATACTTCGCAATAATGAAAAAGTTGCACAGATGTTAAAAACTTTTTCGCAACAGGGCGTGATCCTACCATGATTTCCGGAAATGTCTAAGGGTTTATTTTGTTCGTTAACAGTTGTTATTTATAAACTAACAATATTACATTATCGTAATGGGCTGTCCCTTTTTTACGGATTTGTAAGAATATGGAGGAAGGCCGTTTCCGGAATGGCCCCAGGAATGAATTGATAACCATCGTGTTTCATCCATGGGTAAAAATTGGCACGCTTCTTGCTGGATACAAGATGAAGGATCGCACGATCCGGAAACAACCAATCAACCATATGTACAAGAACGATTTATTTGACCTGATGTTCAGGCTGCTTCATTCCTTCTGCCGCTCCTCCCGGCCGCCCCGGAAGGAGAAGGAGCGGGAGCGGAAGGCCCGGAAATATTTGAAGGCCATGGTGGCGAACGCGCGCATGCGTTCCTTTTAAGCGCGCGTGCGCTTTCTGCCAGGAAATGCCGTGGGGCGCAGAGGTGCGGGAAAAAGCAATAAAAGCAGCCGTGCCGGAATGCTTTGATTCCGGTGCGGATTCAAGAGGGGGCCATCGGGAAAACAGGCCCCGGCGGGGTTCCCGGCTGCAAGGGAAAGAGAAAGACACCGCTGCACCGTCTCTGGCTGTGAGCCACGTTCCCGTGCCTCAATAGAGCGGGGACTTCCGCCGCTGTTTTGACTTTTCCGGTATAGGACGTAGTCAGCCCTGCGTCGGGGCTGCCCCCATTAGGTTGTAATATCGGTTCGGGCCACTTTGCCAGGTAATGACGAGTGCAGCAGCCACCACCTTATATACCCCAGAAGGGGGAATGATCCAAGGTGTTTTTGGAATCTTTTCAGACATGCGCAGGCAATCCTCCGCGGAGTGGTTGAAGCTGAACGGGCTGCCGTTTTGTCAGCGGTTTTCTTCCATCCACTGCCTTAAAACGGGGAGGTCTGCGGGAGCCCAGGGCAGTTTTTCCAGCATGCGGCCGGAGAAGAAGCCCAGGCTTTCGTGTTCCAGGGGCCGGGGCAGGGCGCAGGGCTCCAGACGGCACAGGAAGGGGATGAGGCGGATGATGCGCTCCCGTTCCCGGTGCCGGACGGGGGTGAGCATGCGGACGGGATGGACGGCGCATCCCAGTTCCTCCCGTATTTCCCGGATGATGGCGTCCCGGGCGTTCTCTCCGGGTTCCACCTTTCCGCCGGGGAATTCATAAAGAAGCCCGTTGGACTGCCCCGCTTTCTTTTTTGCCCCCAGGAGAAGGGTTCCTTGTGCGGAGGGCAGTTCAATCAGGGCGCAGCAGACGTCCAGGATGTTCATCATGCGTTGAAATCCAGAGAATGCAGGTTCATGATGCGGGAATCCGTGTCCAGAATGCCGAAGCCGATGCGGCCGGTCCTGCCCTGGAGTTCCCCCGGATTGGCCAGCAGGCACCCGCGGTACATTTCCCGCACGGCCTGGTGGGTGTGGCCGTACAGGGCGGCGTCCACACTGCCGCTGCGCGCTTCCTGCATGGCGTATTTGGGATAGTGGGAGAGGGAGAACTTCATGCCGTACCTGGTGAGCAGGACGTGTTCCGGGTGCAGGCGCGCCGCCGGGGAGCAGGCGGCCAGTTGGCGCATGATGGCAAGCTCGTAGTCGTTGTTGCCCGGAACGGCGTCCAGAGGGAGGCCCCCCGTCAGTTCAATCAGGCGCTGGAAGCTCTCCGGGGTGGTGCAGTCGCCCAGGAACATGAAATGTCCGCAGTCCAGCAGGCGCATCTGGCGCATCGCAAGCTCCAGGTGGTCCGTGCGGTCGTGCATGTCGGAAAAAACGCCTATCTTCATGGTGTTGGTCGGTTCATGGCATGGATGGGCCAGGCCTTCAATTCGTCCGGCAGGGGAGGCAGGGGCGCATGCTCTCCCTCCCGGCGCAGCAGGCAGGTAAAGCCGCCTGCGCCCGCGCCGTGAAAAGGCATGAGCCGGTAGCAGGCCTCCTGAGTCAGGGCGGAACGGAAAGGCTCCAGCTCCGGCACGGCTGCGGTTCGCAGGTCCGGACAGCGTTTCAGCAGGTACAGGACGTTCCGTTCGTTCTCCTCCGGGGCGTAAGTGCATGTGGTGTACAGCAGATAGCCTCCGGGCGTCAGGCACTGGAGGGCCGCCAGCAGAATGCCCCGCTGCCGCTTGGCGTTGCCCCCGGTGACGGAGGGGTTGAAGCAGCCGGGGTTGGGAATGCCCTTGGCCAGCAGGGATTGACCGCTGCACGGGGCGTCCGCCAGAATGAGGTCAAAGCAGCCCGGGGCCAGCTCCGCCCACTGGTCCGGGCGCAGACGCTGGGTATATACGCCGGTGAAGCCGCAGCGCAGCAGGTTGTGGCGCAGGATGCCCAGGCGCTTCGGGTGCACCTCGTTGGAGACGTGCTCCCGCGGGGCGATCCGCGTCTGGGCCAGAATGCTTTTCCCGCCGGGAGCCGCGCACATGTCCAGGCAGCGTTCTGGCCGGAACGGCAGATGCGCCAGCGGAGCCGTCTCCCAGACGGAAGAGAGGTCCAGGGGATAGTAATAGCCGCGTTCGTAGTCCGGCAGGGAGCCGGGTCTGGCCTCCGCCTCTCCAGCCGAGATCGCCAGGATGGAAGGGTGGCCCCAGTCCCGCGGCGTTTCCTCCGCCGGCAGGGGCGGCAGGTAGCCTTCCGGAGCTTTCGGGGTGATGACCAGCGCGCTTCTGGAACGGTCCCCTGCCTGCATGGCGTCCAGAAAATCCTGCTCCTGTTCCGCTGTCAGCTCCAGCTTGCGGGTGAGCCTCAGTATTTGGGAGGTGGACACGAGATCAGGCCCGGAACGTTTCGCCGAAATGGGTGTTGAGCGCCAGATGGGCGGACCCCAGGATACCCGCCTCCGTGCCGAACTGGGCGGGGAGGATTTCAAGATGCTCCACCAGCGGAGCGGCAAGCTGGGTCTTCATGATCTCCTGAAGGGGCTGGAAGAGCAGGGTCTTGGCCTTGGCCACGCCGCCGCCGATGATGATGGCCTCCGGGTTCAGGAGGTAGCAGCAGTTCATCAGCGCGCAGGAGAGCTTTACGGCCAGGTCGCGCCAGACCTGCGCGGCTACTTCATCCCCCGCCAGCGCGGCCCGTTCCAGGGCGATGGGGTTGCAGTCCACAATGGCCTTGTCAACGCCGTGGCTGGCGTACAGGGTGCGGGCGTCCGCCGCTATTTCCCGGTTGCCCACGTAATCCTCCAGGGAACCGCGGTTGCCGTAATGGCCCAGCCGCCCCCGGTAGTCGATGCTGGTCTGGCCCAGTTCCCCGGCGGAGCAGGTGGCCCCGCGCAGGAGCTCCCCGTTCACGATGAGTCCGCTGCCCACGCCGGTGCCCAGGGTCAGGCAGACCAGGTGCCTTTTCCCCTTTCCGGCTCCCAGCTTCCACTCCGCGTAGGCCATGCAGTTGGCGTCGTTCTCCACGTACACGGGCAGTCCGCAGGCGGCCTGGAGCATGTCCCTTACCGGAACGTTGTTCCAGCCGGGCACGTTGGTGAGCGTATAAACGGTGCCCTGGTAAAAATTGACGAAGCCGGGCATCCCCATGCCGATGGCCTGCACTTCCGGATGGTTCAGCCGCAGCATGTTCACGAACTGGGCGATGGCTTCAATCAGTTGGTCGGGATTGCCGTATTCCTGGGTGGCGATGGAAGGCGCGTGCGCGATCACTTCCGTGCCTTTGACGACCCCCAGCTTGATGGAGGTGCCCCCGAAGTCAATGCCGATGGAGGGAATGGTTGAAGCTGTCATATGGTACCAATATAGAATTTTGCCGGGCGTTGAAAAGGTTAAAAGAAGTATGCTTCCGTTAAAAAAACGGCAGGCGGGGCAGCGGGAAAAATGACTTGTTTCATAGCTGAATTTTCTTGAATGAACATTTGAGCGCTTGTAGTGTCTCATAGTCTAGTCAGTTGGGCGGTTTCGCCCGCTGTTCGTGAAACATCGTCAACCTCAGCCCATAGAGACACCTCCTATGCCTACTCCCAAGAAAACCGATAGCAAGACCGTCGCCAAGGAAGCTCCGGCCCCCAAGAAAAAGACCTGCGGGAAGTCCGCCTGCAAGACCGCTGTAGAGCAGGAGGCGCCCGCCAGGAAAAAGTGCTGCAGGAAAAAGGCCGCTGAACCGGAAAAAGCCGCCAAGCCCGCCAAAAAGGCCGCTGCCCCCGCGGCTGCTGTGGAAAAGAAGACGGAACCGAAAACGGCCCGGAAGGCCCCGGCCAGAAAAACCGCTTCCTCCCCCGCCGCCCCGGCTCCCGCTGCCGCAAAGAATGAATTGACGGATGAGCAGACGGAAGCCATCGCCGCCGCCAAGGCTGAACTGGCCGCCAATCCGGAATGGGAACCCTTTGTGCAGATGCAGCGCCAGCACCTGATGGACCTGCGCGACAGGGCCCTGGACAACATGAGCGGCGTGGCCCGCGACACCCTCCGGAACCATCCGGAAGGCAGTGAAGCCTCCGGCTCCGGGGAACACCAGGCGGATGCCGGGAGCGACGCCTATGACCGCGACTTTGCGCTCAGCCTGCTTTCCAAGGAACAGGACGGCCTGTATGAGATTGAACAGGCGCTCGCCCGCATTGACAACGGAACGTACGGCATCTGTGAAATGTCATACAAGGTCATTCCCATCTTGCGGCTGGAGGCCATTCCTTTCGCGCGGCTCACGGTGGAATGCCAGGCCCAGTGGGAAAAGGAAAAAGGGCAGAACGCCCGGTTCCGCCCCAGAGTGGCCCTGGGCTTTGCGGGAGGACAAAATGATGTAGATTTATCTGTTTCTCTTGACGATGACGAAGAATAGTGTATAAATCCTCCCCCGTAACACATTTTCATCATGCCAAGAGACATCATCATCCTCGAATGCACCGAGGCTAAAGCCGAAGGAAAGCCTACGTCCCGCTACGTCACCACGCGCAACAAGAAGAGCCTGCGTACCCCCGGCCGCCTGGAAAAGGTTAAGTACAATCCTTTCCTGAAGCGCCGCACGCTTCATCGTGAAATGCGTTAACCGCGGTCCAGCTCATCGATTATCTTTATTACTATGTCCACTGAACCCAAGACTGTAGAACGTCGTATTCGTTTCCGCACGTGCAATCGCCAGATGCCGCGCCGCCGTCTCGACATCCCGATGGATCAGGTCGATCTGCTCAACCCCGATTTCCTGTCCAAGTTCACCTCTGAAACCGGCAAGATTCTTCCCCGCCGCGTGACCGGGCTGTCCGCCAAGATGCACCGCAAGGTGACCCGTGAAATCAAGCGGGCCCGTTCCATCAACCTTCTGCCGTAACAAGCCCCAAGGAAATCTCTTTCGGTAGAAATTGTCTTTGCAGGCGGGAGTTTGTCCGGTAACAGGGCAGACTCCCGCTTTATTTCCAGCCAACATCCTCCTTCCGCATGCAGGAACTGAAAGATACCCAGTCCGAGACGGATACGCGCAATATCTCCATTGACCGGGTGGGCGTCAAGGGGCTGCGCTTTCCCATCCAGATCCAGGACAAGCTCAACCGCATCCAGTCCACCGTGGCGACGGTTTCCCTGGCGGTGGACCTGCCGGAGGAATTCAAGGGCACGCACATGAGCCGCTTTGTGGAGGCCCTGCACCAGCACGGCCCCCTGCTGGACGTGCATACGGCCCTGGCCATTCCCCGGGAACTGCTCCGCCGCCTGTCCGCGCGCCGCTCCCATGTGGAAATGGAGTTTCCGTTCTTCCGCGCCAAAAACGCCCCCGTAACCGGAATTGAAGGGCTCATGGACTACGTGGTCCGGTTTGAGATGGAGGCGGAAGCGGACAACAAGCTGGCGGACTTCAAGCTGACGGTGGTCGTCCCGGTGACGACGCTCTGCCCCTGTTCCAAGGCCATGAGCGCCTATGGGGCCCACAACCAGCGCGGGCTGGTCACCTACTCCGTGCGCTTCGCCTCCCGGCCCGTCTGGATTGAAGACCTGATTGACCTGGTGGAATCCTGCGCCAGCTGTTCCCTGTACAGCGTGCTGAAAAGGCCTGATGAAAAATGGGTGACGGAAAAGGCTTATGAAAACCCCGTCTTTGTGGAAGACTTGGTGCGCAACGTGGCGCTGAAAACGCAGAGCCACTCCGCTTTCAGCTGGTACCGGGTGGAGGCGGAAAACTTTGAATCCATCCACAACCACCAGGCGTATGCCGTCATTGAACGGGACCTGCGTTCCTGAGCTGCTTTCCGTACAGGACTTATGAACGACAACTGGTGGGCCATTGCATCTCTCGTCCTGTCCCTGGCTTTTACGGGGCTTGGCTGGCGCCTGCTGGCCTCCGGCCGCCGGTTTTTATACGCCCACCTCTGGATGGCGTGCCTCTTTGCGCTCCAGACGGGGGCGCTTTGCGTCAAGGCGTACCAGACGGGGATGTGCCCCATCCGCGGCGCGTCGGAGGTGCTCTTCTTCCTCTCCTGGACCATCAACCTCTTTTATCTTCTTCTGGGGCGCGCCTACCGCATGTCCGTGCTGGGCATCTTCACCGCTCCGGCCATTGCCGTGCTGACGGCGCTTTCCCTGCTGATCGGCCTGTACGGCGCGGATGTGCAGGGCACGCATGACTTCTGGGTGACGGCGCACGTGGGCGTAGCCATGATGTCCTACGGAGCCGGAGGCCTGGCCGCCGCTGCGGGCGTGGCGTTCTGCATGCAGAACGAATGCCTCAAAAGGCGGCAGATACCCGGCACCTGCCGTCTTCTGCCCCCTATCCGCACGCTGGAAGCCAGCATGAAGCGCCTGGTTCTGGTGGCGTTCCTCCTGCTTCTGGCCGGGGAATGGCTCGGCTGGCAGAGGCATCTCCCCATCAACGGGGCCAAAACCTCCATCGTCATTCTGCTGACGCTGGGCTATAGCATTCTGCTGTGGTTCATCTACCGCCGCGGCATGCCGGGGCGCGCCCTGGCCTACTGCTGTGTGGCCCTCTTTATTGCATCCATGAGCATTTTCCTGGTAAGCTGATGAGAATGGTTTGTTTAGGCTTGAATCACCGGACCGCTCCCGTGGAAATACGGGAGCGCTTTGCCGTGCCGTCCCACAGGCTCCAGGAGGAGGGGCGGCGCATCCGCTCCCTGCCGGACGTGGACCAGTGCGTGGTGCTTTCCACCTGCAACCGCATGGAAATCTACTACTGGTCTGACAGGCCGGAAAGCGCGCAGGAACACATCCTGTCCCACTTCCTGGGAGCGGGCCGCGGGAACGTGGACATGGCCTCCCACTTTTACAGCCATCTGGGGGCGGATGCCCTGGAGCACCTGTGCCGCGTCCTGAGCGGGCTGGACTCCATGGTGCTGGGGGAAACGGAAATCTTCGGGCAGGTGAAGACGGCCTACCAGATGGCGCTGGACGCCGGAGTGACCGCGGCCTGCGCCAACAAGACCTTCCAGAAAGCCTTCACCATCGGCAAGAGGGTGCGGACGGACAGCCAGATTCACGCCGGAGCCACCTCCGTGGGGTCCGTGGCCGTGGAGCTGGCGGAACAAATCTTCGGCGACCTTTCCGGCACCCGCGTCCTCATCCTGGGAGCCGGGGAGATGAGCCGCGTCACGGGCCGCGCCCTGCACGCCCGCGGGGCGGAGGGCATCTATGTAGCCAACCGTTCCTTTGACCGGGCGGTGGAACTGGCGGGCATGATCGGCGGCCAGGCCATCCGGTACGACGTGTGGGGGGACTACCTCAGGGACATTGACGTGGTGGTGGCCGCCACCGCCGCCCCCCACTGCATCATCACCCGGGAGACGCTGCTGCCGCTGCGCGCGCCCCGCAAGTACCGCTCCCTCTTCCTGATTGACATCTCCGTGCCGCGCAACATCTCTCCGGACGTGGCGGATATTGACGAGGTGTACCTCTACGATATCGACACCCTCACCCAGCTGGCGGATGAAGCCAAGCGCAGCCGGGAGCAGGAAGTCTCCCGGTGCGAGGCCATCATCCAGGACAACATCTCCAAATACTTTCCGGACTCCGCGCTTTATGACCAGTAAAAACACCCTTATCATCGGCACCCGCGGGAGCGCCCTGGCGCTGGCCCAGGCGGACATGGTCCGGGCCGCCCTCTCCCTCCGTTATCCGGAACTGGACGTGCGCCGGGAAATCATCCATACCACCGGGGACCGCCGCACGGACGTGCCGCTGGCGGACGTGGCCCGCGTTTCCGGCATCGTGGACAAGGGAATCTTCATCAAGGAACTGGAAACCGCCCTCCTGGAAGGCCGCATTGACGTGGCGGTGCACAGCCTCAAGGACGTGCCCAGCGAGCTGGCCCCCGGTTTCACGCTGGCCGCCGTGCTGCCCCGCGCCGCCGTAGAAGACGTGCTCATTACGAGGGAGCCGGACTGGAACGGCTCCGGCACGCTGGCTACCGGAAGCGTGCGCCGCCGCCTGATGGCGCGCACGTACTGGGGTTCCGGCCTCCGGTTTGAAGACCTGCGGGGCAACGTGCCCACGCGCCTGGCGAAGCTGGCGGAGCATCCCGGCTGGGACGCCGTAATTCTGGCCAGGGCCGGACTGGAACGCCTGGGGCTGTATGCGCCGGAAACCCTCGTGGAGGGGAGGAAGCTCTACATGCGCCCCCTGCCGGTGGAAGCCTTCATTCCCGCCGTGGGGCAGGGCATCGTGGGCATGGAATGCCGCTCTTCCGACCGGGAGACGATGGAAATGCTGGCAGGAGTCAGCGATCCGGAAGCCTTCGCCTGCGCTCTGGCGGAACGCGCCTTCCTGGTGCGCCTGGGAGCGAGCTGTTCCACGCCCGTGGGCGTTTACGCCCGTTTGGAAGGGCATGAACTGGTCCTGCGTGCGGCGTACTACGCGCCAGGCAGGGAAGAACCTTTTGCCGTGGTGGTCCGCGGGGACCGGAAGGAGCCCGGGGTCCTCGGCCTTCGTGCGTTTGAAGAATTGGACCTGCGCTGACGGGGTGCGCTCTTCCGCTTTTTCCGGAGCGGACAGGGATAAAAAAAGGTTCCGGACCAAGTCCGGAACCTGAATTAAGCAGAGAGCTCACGGGGAATTAATGTTTTTCCTTGGAGCTTGAGCCTTTATCGCTCATAAACTGCCCGGTTGAAGCATCGCGCTTGACGCGCTGCCCGGTTTTGTTCGTGGTGGTTTCGGAGCGCTTCTTGGAAGAACCGCCTTTGTGATTTCCACCCATGTGGGAACTACTTGCCATGTTGTTTCACCTCCTTTCCATTTTCTTCGCCTGTTCATGAACGAGAGAAGAAATCCGGCCATATCATAGGTCCCTGTGACAGCATTTGGGCCTGTAAACGGCGCTTGTTCAAAAATGCGCGCCTGCTTATGAAGAAGACCGCTGCATAAGATAATCCCTCAGGGCCGCCGCTTCATTGTGCTCCGTATTTCTGGCGGAGTACAGCAATGTAAGCTTCCCTTTCCGCGCGAGCTGGAGCAGATGGGAAACGGCCTCCTTGTTCCCGTCCAGTTCCTCGTCATACTTCCGGCGGAAGGCGTCCCATTTGGCCGGATCATGCGCAAACCACTGGCGGAGCGCCGTGGACGGAGCCACATTTTTCAGCCATTCATCCCAGGAAGCCTTTTCCTTGGAAATCCCGCGGGGCCAGAGACGGTCCACCAGCACGCGGTAGCCGTCTCCGGTTTCCTTCGGGTCATAAATTCGTTTGATGGTTATATTCATACGAAAAAAATCTGATGAAGGAATAGAGCGGGCAACGCTTGCTTTTGTTGAGCTGCGTCGGGACATGCGCCGCCCGATGCCGTGAATGGAAACGGCCCGGGGAGGGGGAAAACGGAAAAAAAACGGCCCCGTTCCGGAGACGGAACGGGGCCGGGAGGCATGTAGCTGAAGACGCTTAAAATTCCAGCATAACGCCTGTACGGCCTTGTTGTGCCAACTGTCGGCTTTTCATCTTTCTGGCTGCAGTACGCTCTGTGTTCCGTGGATGAATAAGCTGACGCGGAATCCGGTAAAAAAGAAACCGGATAAAGGGAGTTGCGGTTAGGGATTAGCGCAAAAAACTGATTTTTAACCGATTTTTTTCGGGCGGCAACAGAAGTAAAGACCACGCCAAAGGATAAAACCTTGAGTGTGGACTTTTTCTGTTTGTACTATGCAGCAATCCATCCATAGCCTTGGATTGCCATATCTATAAAGTGATTGAGCAAAAGGTTGGTTTTGGCATCAAAGGAATCCTTGTCATAGCTATCCGGCAAATCCTCATTCAAGGCATACTCAATGGCGGATTTCACCTTCATTCTTGGTTGGTCATCCTTGTACCAGTCCACAACGAGCAATTCGGTTTTCTCCTCTGTCAGTTTCTTGAACAGATTTTTCGCAGCCAGTTTGACTTTTTGCTCCTCTTCCTGTGTCAGTTTTTTACCACGGACGAGCAGGTCATAAACTTCCAGTTCCTCTTCGGACAGGCCTTCCGCCTTGGGGCGCTCCTGCTCCTTCTGCATTTCCTCAAGCAGTTTTACAAGCTGCTCGTAATAATCCTCATTTTCCGAGCCACCTGCGTTATAACGGTCAATAATGCCCTTAAACCGCTGTGAAAACTTCTGACGGGTACAGTTCCGGCTGATCATCTTCTGCAAAGCCGTTTCTATGAATGCCTTGAGGTCATCAATTTCCACTGCTTTATAAACGGCTTTCTTGATTTCTGCCCGCAGTTCATCCACATTGATTTTGGAGAGGTCAATCACCTTCGTGCCGTGGATGGCATATTCCCTCTGCTTGTCCTCCGCCGTAGCAGAGGTAACGCTGCTGTCAAGGACGGTAGCCATGCGATTTCTGGCACGTTGGATTTTCTCATCATCAATCTTGTTATGCAGCAGGCCGTGGATATAGGCAAGGGGTGAGAATTTCTCATTATCCCAATGGCGCTCAAAGATTTCCGGCTTGGATGCTTCGTATAGGTTAATCATCTTATTTGTGATAACCTTAAATTTATCCTTGCTTTCGTCATTTGCGACCACTGTATCGTATGCACTGCGGAAGGCATCAAGTTTATCGAATGTACTGCTTTCCCCAAGAATGCTGTCCAGGGACACGCCAAGCGTCTGCAAAAATGCATCTCCCTCATTAATGCAGGAGTTGAGCAGATCAATCAGTTCATCCACATTTTTCGCTGGCATAAGAGTTTCATCATCGGGAACGGCATAATCGGAAAGTGCCTTTTTCATGTACTTAAACACATTCACATAGTCCACAATGATGCCGCAAGGCTTGTTGGGATACACGCGATTGGCTCTTGCGATAGCCTGCATAAGCGTGTGGGATTTCATCGGCTTGTCCAGATAAAGGGTAGAAAGGTTTTTGACATCAAAGCCTGTGAGCCACATCGCACACACGAAAACGAGCTGCAATTTGTCATTCGGCTCTTTGAATCTATCCTCGATATCCTTTCCGTCAACGGTGATTGCATTCATTTTTGCCCGATGAGTCGTGATGTCTAGGCCCTTGGAGGCAAACTTCTTCACTTCATCCGCCTCTTCGGAAATAATGACTGCCATCTCCACATGATTCATATAATCAAGGATAGCGGTCAGCCTGGCACGATCATCCTTGGTTTTGGCGGCATTACGCTCAGCAATGATGGTTTTCTTTTCCTCTGCCCAATAATGCTGCACCTTGTTATACATGGTGACAGCGGTGTATTTATCAACAGACACCACCATACCTTTTCCAAGGAAACCACGCCGTGGGAAATGATGGGCAATATCCCTGGCAATCTTCTCCAATCGATCATCACGCTTGATAACCTCCAAAATGCGGGATGCAGAATTTTCAAGGAGCCGCGCCTCATCATCATTGAGGTTTTCCTCCTCGATAATATCTACCACATCATCGTCAAGGAAATCATTGGTCAGACCTACTTCCGGCACACGGCGGCTGTAGAACAACGGCACCGTAGAGCCGTCCTCTACGGATTGGGCGAAGTTATACTCGGAAACATAATCGCCAAACCACTGGTTGGTCAGTCTCTTGGAGCCTAACAGCGGTGTGCCTGTGAATGCGATGAAGTTTGCATTCGGCAGGGCGGCTCGCATATTTTCAGCCAAATCCTTGTACTGTGTGCGGTGAGCCTCATCCACCATCACAAAAATATCGTTGCGTGTGGACAGCACAGGGTACTTCTTGGTTTTGTCATAACGGAATTTATGAATAAGCGTGAACACAAATTCCTTGTTCTTCTGCAGGAAATCACGGAGCTGCTCACCATTTTTCGGCTGGCACTCATCGTTGTTGCCGATAACCTCTGTGCGCACAAAATTCTTGTGAATCTGCGTATCCAGGTCATCTCGGTCGGTAATCACCAGGAATGTGAAATTGCCTGTGATTTTGCGTTTCACCTTACGGGCAAACATCACCATAGAATAGGATTTGCCGCTGCCCTGGGTATGCCAGAATACACCCAACTTACCCTTGAGTTCCTCTTTCCGTTCCACAGCACAGACGAGGTTATTGACACCCAGGTACTGGTGGTTTTTAGCGATAATCTTGTACTTGCGGTTATCGAACAGCACGAAATTTTCAATATAATCGACAAGTCGCTCCTTTTTAAGGAGGCCGTCAATAAAATACACGATGGACACACCGCTGTCGCGGATTCCGGCGCGGTCGGGCTTTTCTTTTTCGCTGTCCACCTTCAGCCATTCAAAGAAATAATCATAGGTGGCATTGAAGGCACCGAGCCGTGTTTCAAGACCATTGGACAGGACGCAGATCTGGTTGAAAGCAAACAAATTAGGAATATCCTTGATGTAGTCCTGCAAATTTTTGTTATAGGCCTCTTCTACCTTCACCACGCTGTTTTTCAGCTCGATGAACACCAGGGGCAGACCATTGACGAAAATCAGCACATCGGGCCTGCGCCAATATAGTTTACCCCGTATCCACATCTGCGACACTGCCGTGAAGGTGTTATTGGTGGGTGTGTCAAAATCCACCAGTTTTACGAAATCGAAGTCATCCCTGCCGTTGCGGCGCACCTTGACCTTAATTTGATTGCGGATTTTATTATATAAATCATAGTTGGTGGCCACCATGTCCGTGCCTGTGAAATCACGGGTCAGCGTTTTCACCACATCGTCAATGATGCTTTCGGGGATGTGGGGATTAATCTTGACAAGAGAGGCCTTCAAAATGCACGGCAAAACACACTCCTTTTTCGAGGAGCGTCCCGTGCCGTCATCGAGGTTCTCACGCTTGCTTGGGTCGGCATCGCACTTGACAATGTCATACCCAAAGTCAGGGTGGGAAAGTCTGTCTAAAACGGCTATCTCAATATCATCTTCAGTAATATATTTTGCCATTTTATCACCTCCCGTATTTACACTTCTAACTTACCACTCATGAGGCGGGGTAGGAGCATATCCCGCTGTTTGGTAAGGTTAGCATTTTTGTCTTTCAATAATTTGATTTGCTCGTATATCGGCTCAACTTTATCGCAGTATGCTTGGATGGTGTCATCATCAGGGATAATAGTACACAGACGATTGATATTCTTCGGATACACATGGGGCTGTGCTGCACCCACCTGCATATTGCTGATTACCGGCTGCAAGAACTTCAGTGCGTTATAAATAAACCACAGTTTTTTATCGTCCTGACAGTATGAGCAATCTGCTGCCCAAATATCAGACAGATGGTATTTTAAGTATCCGGCATTTGCGCCGGAGGCACTGATTGTGAGAGATTTTCCTGTAACATTATTAGCATTGTGATAACCGGAAGGCTCTAAGCCAGCAGAAATCACAGGAATATCTCCCTCAACCATTTCAGCAGCCGTGATATTCTTACCACGCACAAAAGTGCCGATTTCGGAAAATTTCCCATAATGCCAACCTTCGGGGCAGACCATTTCTGTGGCCTTTGATGCAACCACCCATCCACGAGGGAATTGCTCTTTCAAGGAATAATTCTCATGACCAGGAAAACGGAAATGGACAAACCACTCTTCATAAAGCTTTTCAGCCATCTTCTCCAATAGCTTGATGCGTTTGTTGTTGATATGAATCAATTCATCATATTTAGATAGCACAGCGGCTATCTTTTTCTGAATGCCTATTTCCGGAAATGTCCACTTGATGCTTTTAATATCTGTTGGACTTACATTAACTTGATTTGCCCCACCGTATGCTCTGTTGGCAATGTCATACTTTATAGCCTTCGTAGAAAAGAGATAATATAAATAATCCTTGTCAACTGAGGCAAATGGGATAACTTTTCCTGCGCGTTGGTTTAGAAGATAAAGCCTGTCTGTATAATTCCGACAACTTCTTCCGACCATAGAATTCGGTTGGTTAATGTGGCTACCCGTAAGGGAAACTAAAATATCACCTTTTTCGATTCGGTATTTTGGGTCGAGCTTTTCGAAAAAAACATCATCGACATATTGTGTTTGTTCATCAAGTATTACATCACATCCGTTGCTTATGTTTCCGATTTTGATAACAGGAATTCCCTCATCTTGCCAATCAGAACTTTTGAATGCATACCCAGAAATGACTTTGCAATATGTACCTAATTTTGCATAATCCATATTCATACCCCCAACAACTCGTTCAAATTATTGGAAATGGAATTTTCCAGTTCACGAGCCTCCGCATTGAGTGCTCCTAAGGCCTCGTTGAGGGACAGCATTTCTGCCTTGAATTCCTCTGCGGTCAAACCATCATCCTCAATAACCACGCCCACATAGCGACCTGCGTTGAGGGAATAGTCCTGATCCACGATGCCGTCCTCGCCGTTCAGCTTGGCAACCTTACAAAGACCGATGACATCGCGGTACACGCCCTCGGGGAAACGCTCGGTAAGCCAATCGATTTGAGCCTGCCAGTATGCCTTGGTCTTTTCTTCCTTGTCCTCGGAGGTTTCCGGAGCAACGGCAAGGGCAGTTTTATATTCTGCAATCAAATCTGCGAAAGCCTGTGTATCACCCTCGTACAAATGGGAAATGATGCCCAGGTTCTTAATCTGCTCTTCGCTGAATTTACGATGGGCTCGGTCAATCTGCATGAACACATTTCTGGCATCGATAAAGAGGATTTCGTCTTTTTTATCTGTGTGCGCCTTTGCCTTGTCAAAGAACCACAAGGTAGCCGGGAGCGTCACCGAAGAGAACATATTGGAGGGCAGCGTCACCATTTGGCTGATGATGCCTTCCTCAATCATCTTCTTGCGGATATCGTATTCGCTGTTTCCGGCATCGGAGGCGGAGTTTGCCATAACGAGAGCAGCCTTGCCATTGTCCTTCAATGCCGATGCAAAATAGGAAATCCACAAATAGTTGGCATTGGGTACAGTTTCTTTTTTGTCACTTGCCTTTTTCGCTGTTTTGGATTTGTTCTTCGGAATGCCGTAGGTGTTGAAACGGGCATCATCCTTTACACGCTCATACACCACCTCATCTACATTGAAAGGCGGATTTGCCATGACATAGTCGAATCTGCCAACGGCATCATAAGGGTCGGCATAGAAGGAGTTCGCCTCGGCGATTTCACCACGCACATTGTTCAGCAGCAGATTCATTTTTGCCAGCTTAACGGTGTCCGGCTCTTTTTCCACGCCGTAGCAACGGAATTTCATATCCGCGTCGCTGGCATTGTGGTTGTGCATATACCGAGCTGCCTGGACAAACATACCTCCAGAACCGCAGGCGGGGTCGAGGAACATTTTATCACCGGAAGTCGGCTGCAACACCTCCACCATATATCGAACAACCGTGGCGGGGGTATAGAAGGTGCCGCCGTCCTTACCTTCCTGCAAGGCGAAATTGCCCAAGAAGTATTCGTAAATTTCTCCGAAAAGGTCAATGCTGATATTTTCGGGGATGTCCTTGAAGACGCGGACGATTTTGGAGAGCAGATCCGGCTCTTCCTCCGGCACAAGCTGTCCATACACTTCCTTGGGCAGAACTCCGTCCATTTTATCGTTGTTTTCCTCGATGGCGGTCATCGCCTTTTTCACAAGGGTGGCTTTGTTGGCATCATCGGGAGCGTCGTTGATAGCATCGTAATATGCCTCCGGCGGCAGATAGAAACCACAAACCTCGATGGAAATCTCTTTCATGGATTTTTCCATTCGAGTGCCTTTCCGCTTATTATATTTTTCCTCAATTTCCTCCTTGTACTGCTTGTAAAGGATGTCAGCATAACGCAGGAAAATCAAACCAAGGATAGGCTGTCCGTATTTATTGGCAGCCAGGTGTGCGCCCGCACGAAGTATATCCGCGGAATGCCAGAGATCATCCTTCAGCTTCTTCAATTCTTTATCGGTCATGTTGTGTTGCCTCCTCCGGCATAAATTCTAATATATCGTTTGGTGTGCAGTTCATGGCATAGCAAATGCGTTCCGCTTGTTCAAGCGCCATGTACTGTTCATTTTTTGTCTTGGCAATAATGTTTGCAGAGATGGTTGCCGGCGCATCTGTTCAGCATGGGATGCATCCTGTTCAATCATCAAACGCTGCAATCTTTGATGGTTGGCCGCCAAAAAAATACTATTTCCGCCAGGAGGGGTCGGGCACCGCTCCGCGGGCCTGGAGCGTCATGATGAGCATCTTGAGCTCGCTGAGGCGCAGGTCGTGTTCCTTCCTGACCTGGGGATTCAGAGAGCCGTGAAACAGCCATTGATCCGTCTGGGCGGACATCAGGCGCTGGGCCGTCAGCGCCATGGACAGGGCCTGCCCCGGAGACTGGGCCGCAATGGCCGCGCTCCAGGAATACAGCATATTACTGTAAATGGTGGTCCAGGCGAACATGCGGTCGTCAAACCTGCCGGGACTCTCCACATAGGGGCGCAGCAGCCTCTCCGCCTCCGCAAGGCGCCCCTGGCGGATGTAAAGCAGGCTTTTGGCCGCTGCCAGGCCGTGATTGCCGGGACTCCGCAATTCCGCCTCTTCCTCCTGCCGTTCCAGTTCCTTGAGCCGCGCCTCGTCTGGAGCGGCAGGACTGCCCACGGCATGCAGGATGCTGCGCCGCACCAGGTCCGGGTCCAGGCTGCTGGAAGCGGCCTCTTCCAGCATGGGAAGCCGTTCGTTGGAGGAAACCGGAACGGCCCGGAGGGAGGCCTTCCAGACCGGGAAAGCCCGGAACGCGTAGCACAGGGCCAGCGCCGCCAGCAGCAGCGCGGCAGAGGCCTGGAACCAGCGTCCGGCGCGCCGGGAGGCCTTCACCCGGGAAAGGGAGGCGGTGCAAGTGATGCCGCAGCACAGGGCGCTGGCGCCCAGCAATGCCGGATTGTGCCAGATGAACTCCCCATAGGCATGGAAGGCGGCGATGCACAGCACGCAGAAGGCAGCCGGCCCCAGGGGATTGGCGCGCTGGTGTTCCCCCGCCAGCTTGAGCACGCTCCGGAACCCGGAAAAGAGGAACAGGACCAGCAGGGCCAGCATCAGCCCCAGCCCGGCATAACCGTAGTCGCAGGCGGCCTGCGCGTACTCATGGTGGGCGAAATTGGGGAGGCTGGCCCCGGCAAAAAACTCCGTGGAAAGGTTGGTGAACATCCGGCTGCCGTGGCCGAACCATGGGGCCTGGTCCGCCAGCGCCCACGCCAGTTTGGACAGGTCCAGACGGCTCCCGAAGGAGAACGTATCCAGCAGGGAGGCCAGCTTTCCGGCTCCGTTGGCCAGGTCCAGCACGGCATAAGCCGCTCCCAGGAAGAGAAGCAGGATGAACAAGATGGCCGCCGTATAAAATTTCCTGTTATTGCGGAAAACGCTGGAGGTATAAATGAAAAAGCACAGGGTGACGCCAGCCAGCGCATTCGGAAAGGCGGCGCGGGAACTGCAGGTGAAGGAAACGAGAACGAGCGCCAGCCCCGTGAACAGGCTGATGCCCCATTTCCTGGCGGAAGCCATGCTGTACGCGCAGAGGAAAAATCCCGTGACGGACAGGAAATGAGCGGAAAAATTCTTGTACCCGAAGAGCCCGATGTTGCGCAGCTCCGTTCCGAACAGGGAATAATCCGGCCTGAACCAGGAGGCCTCCGTACCCGTCATGTTCTGGTACCCCCACAGCAGGGCGTTCAGCAATCCCAGCGCCGCCGCCAGCACGGGAAGAACGCTCCTTTCCCCATTCCCGGCTCCGGCATACGCCCCCGCCATGAACATGGCCATGGCCGTGACGATGAGGCCCAGGTCCGCCACTCCCTCATAGTAAAACCAGGGTGAAAACCACGCCCGCAGGAGGAAATAGCCGCCTCCCAGCCCCAGCGCCAGCCATCCCGGCAGCCCGGGGCTGGGAATCTTGTACCCCCGGAGGATGCAGAAGCAGAACAGCAGAAGGGCCGCCGCCAGAAGGCAGGCGGGAAGAAAAAGGGTGTGCCACTCCCCACCTGCCGCCGCCGTCGCCAGAAGGGCGTAAAAAAGGGCCAGCAGGGCCATCAGGGCTTTTCCGGCGGCGGTTTCAGCAATGCGTGGTGCGGAAGGCTTGCTGGGGGCGGGGTCTGGCATGGCTGGGAACGGGCTGGATGACGACAGGGAAGGTAACATTATAAACGCGGGACCCCCCCTTGCCAAGAGCAAGCTTCCGTACAGGACGGGATGGATGCGGCGGCCCGCGCGTTAAAACCGGATGGGCCGGAAAAGGGGGAGGAAAGGGAGATAAAAGGAATGGAGTGAAAAACGGCTTTCATGGAAGGATGGCATTTACCTCCTGTTTTGAAAGAAGGCTTTCAGGAAGCGCCGCATGCTTCTGAATGAATGCACGGACAAAGGCCGCACTTTCAAAAACCGTATTCCTTCATTCTCTTGAACATTCCTTCGCTGGCTCCCGGTTTCCTTTCGGCCGCGGCAAAGGCCTGCTGCTCTTCTGCGCGGCCTTCCATTTCAAATGTGGAGCTGAAAGACCAGGTATCCGGCCTTCCGCTTTCCCGGCCCGTTACGCCTGGATGCCGAATTTGCGTTTGATCTCCGGAATGGAATAATTCACCAGCGTGGGCTTGCCGCCCGGGGTGCAGTACGGCACTTCGCAGGCCAGCAGTTCTTTCAGGATGGCCGGGGCGCGGTGCGGGGAAATACGTTCCTTCCAGGCGGATTTCCTGGCGATTTCCCCGATGAAGGTCTCATAAGCCATGCGTTTGGCGTTCCGGCTGAATTCGGACTGGGTGAGGCGGTCCACCAGCTCCAGCAGGAAGGCGCGGGCGTTCTCCAGTTCCAGCAGGGCGGGCAGGGATTCTATCCTGATCGTGTTCTGGCCGAAGGGCGTGACGGTCATTCCGGCCTGGTCAAAGTGGGGTGCGAACTGCTGGATAACGGCAAAATCCCGCGGGTCCAGGTCCAGTATCACCGGGTCCAGAAGCTGCTGGGACGGCATGGGCGCTTCCCGGTGCGCCCGCAGCCGTTCAAAGATGATGCGTTCCCGCGCGGCCCTGGGATGCATCAGCACCAGGCCCTCCGGCGTTTCAAACAGGGCGAATTGCTGGTGGAGGGTTCCCATATAGGTGAACCCGGCGGTGGCGTCCCTCTCCGGAGCGGCCTTTCCGCAGGCGTCCCTTGCGCCGCCGCCCTCCGCCTGATGCTGGAAATCCAGTTTCCCCTGGGTGGCGGGAACCTGCTTCAGGGGAATGGGGCGCAGGGGGGGAAGAGGAACAGCCTCCCGTGATTGCCTGCTGGGGGCGGGGGAAGAAAGGGAAGGGAGTTTGGAGGAAGGAGCGGGGGCCGTGCGGGGTTTTGCCGGAGGGAAGGCCTGGGAATTGTCCGCCCGGGAGGGTGTTTCCCCATGCGGCGCGGCGGAAGGCGGTTCCGGAGGGCCGCCGTCCGTCTCCGGCACGGCGGCGGAAGCGTGAATTTCCTGCCGGGCGTGTTTTTGGAGGGTGTTGGCAATCGCCTCCACAATGGTATTAACCACGTCCGCGGAACGGCGGAACCTCACCTCCTTCTTGGCTGGGTGCACGTTGACGTCCACCAGCGCGGGCTCCACCTCCATGTACAGGAAGAGCGCCGGATGCAGCCCGGTGGGAAAACCGCCGTAGCCGTCCCGGATGGCCCGGTTGATGAGCTGGTCCTCCACGGGGCGGGTGTTCATGAAGACGTACTGCCCCTTTCTGGTGCGCCTGGCCTCGGAAAGCGGGAGCAGGAAGCCCGTGACGGAAATGCCGGGCCCGATGGTCGTTTCTATCGGAATCAGGGCTGCCGCCGTAGCCGCATCCGTCAGCGCGGAGATGCGGACGCGCAGGTCCGCCGTGGCCGGAAGGTCGAAGACGAGCTGGTCGTCCCGCTTGTAGGTAAAGCGCACCTGGGGATAGGCCAGGGCATGCAGGCGTATCTGGTGCTCCACATGGGAAGCTTCCGTCTCCGCGGATTTCAGGAACTTGCGGCGTGCCGGGGTATTGTAAAACAGGTCGGAGACCTCAATGGCGGTGCCGGGGGAGACGCCGGAACTTCTCGGCTCGTGCTCCAGCCCGCCGTCGATGCGTACTTCCCAGCCCTCCAGCGCCTGCTGCTGCCTGGTGCAGAGCTTGAAGCGGGAGACGCTGGCAATGCTGGGAATGGCCTCTCCGCGGAAGCCTAGGTGAGTGATTTCAAACAGGTCCTCCAGGGAGGAAAGCTTGCTGGTGGCGTGCCGCTTGGCGCACAGGCACGCGTCTTCCCGGGACATGCCGCAGCCGTCGTCCGTCACCTTGATCAGGCCCACGCCTCCGCGGCGTATCTCCACCCGCACGGATCTGGCTCCGGCGTCCAGGCTGTTTTCCACCAGCTCCTTCACGACGGAGGCGGGGCGTTCCACCACCTCGCCCGCCGCCACCTGGCTGGCAAGAGTGGGGGACATGACGTGGATGGAGGGCATGGCGGTGACGGATTGGGAAGGGAAATAAAGGAAAAAGGGAGCCTAGCCGCCGGCGACGATGGAGACGATTTCCACCCGGTCTCCGGGAGAAACCGTAATCCGGGAAAAATCCTGCGGCAGAAGCGCGGAGCCGTTGTGCTCCACGACGACGGGTTTGCCGTTCATGTTCAAGAGTTCCAGAAGCCGGGAAACGGAACAGGGTTCCGCCAGTCCATACGGGGCTCCGTTCAGCGTAATTTCGTTCTGGGCTGCCATGGCGGAAGTAACCATACCACAACGGGTGGAAAAATCCAGAAACATACCGGGGGGATGGCGTAAAAAAGATTCCGGTTCAAGACGGAAGGAAAAGAAAAAACTGGCATCGCGTACGGGACTCGAACCCGTGTTGCCCGCGTGAAAGGCGGGAGTCCTAGACCGCTAGACGAACGCGACATTAGGTTTGCAGGGACTGCGCGACGGAGTAAACACAACCACCGCGCAAAAGGCAAGAACTATTTAACCAAGGCCGCAAAAAAGCGTACTTACGGGAGTTCCCTCCCTCATTCTTGAAAGTGTGAAAACAACCTGATTCACCAATACCAAGCCAATACAAAAAACTTGCATGCCAAATAATGCCAATATATAACGGCGGTATCTGCTACAAAAACTATGCGCTATCTGCTATCCATCCTTACTATCTAGCCATCATTGGAACAGTCTGGTACAATAACCATTTGACAGTACAACACGACCAGAACGTAAATGAACTGAACTCTCAACTGGAAAAGCTGCAACTCACTACAGAGCCCAAAATCAATAATCTGGAGAGAAAGATAAAGGAATCTTATGACACTCTTGACCTGGAAGAAGAAACATTCCGGAACAAGAGGGATGCGTTAGAAACTATCCTCAAACAAACACAAGCACAACAGGAACGAACAGCACAACAGAACGCGGAACGGGCTTTACGCCGTAAAAAGGCCGCTGTGGAAACAGCACTAGCTAACCGTGAATTAACTGCTAAGGAATGGGAAGTCACGCTGGCGACTTTTAAAACACGACGGGCAGAATAGCTAAATTACTTGATAAAAATAAACAACAGATAACTCTTAATAATAGGAAACTTGCTGACATCATTAAACGTGATACGGAAGACATAGCAAGACGGGCAGACGCTATGAGGTCCGCCGCCCGCGCATCAATGGCAAGCGGAAGGGCTGGAGGCCGAGGAACCTCTTATGCGATCATTGAAGCCAAGGAAGCCATGGAAAAAAAGCACAGGAACATGAACAAAGCGGTTGCCCTGCAAAACAGAAAACTCATGGAATCCATAGATACTATGGAAAAAGAATTGGTCCAAATGGATCGGGCGGAAGAAAAATTTATGCAATTGAACTCTCCGCATAATAAACCAGTTGCACACCTTGAACACTCTGAAGAATTCGTGGCAAAAGTGCCCGTAGGAGAAAAAGCACACCAGGACCTTCTAAAACTCCACGAAGAACACAAACTCTCCATTAAAAAGCTTCAGAACACAATTAACGACCTACTGGACGCAAAAAATTCTTTAGAAACCAGGCTTAGCGACGTTCGCCGTGACATCAACAAGCAAAAAATGGATATTCAAGATAAGCATCAGCAAAGACTGAGAAACGCTCAATTCACAGGATACGCAATCATTGGAATTTTAGCAATTCTTACGCTCATTTCTTTTTCTTTTACAAATAGATACGCCTGATAAGTCACATTGCCTTCCCCTCTCTAGTCGTGCCCTCACAGGGTACGGCTTTTTTGTTGTCTAAACTCTAACTGTCACTTTTGCCAAGGAGTGCAGCACTTCCTGTGTCCGGGCAGCAGCTTGAGAAGCCAAGGGGCGGCGGCCTGGCGCAATGGCGGAAGCTACCGAATGACCATTAGCCGGCCGTCAATGCATTCTTGGGGGATTGCGGTAGAATGGACCCTGACCATAACGGCCTAAAAGTTCATCGGCCGCAGGCACGCCTTTCCGGAACGGATTATGATGCCTTTTGGGAGTTCGTGGAAGATGAAGGCGGCGTGTCCCTGGGGCGGGAGCGGGATTATGACTGGATGCACTTTCAGTTTGCGCGGTTGTAAATAAATTGTAATAAAGGGGATATTCCTGTATATCCGCATTGCCGGGTTGGTCCCGGACTAAAGAAAGGAGGTGTAACATGTGATACTTAACCCCGAATTAGTAGTACGGCTGATGGAACTTATTATTGTTCTGACTAGCTAAAAGAAAGCCCCGGCCTGGTGACGCAGGCTGGGGCGATTTTTTAGAGGTGTATGCGATACACGAACTAGTAGTAATGCCAATATGTGCTAGAACCACTTTTTGTCAAGATAAATATTATCAGCTTTTATCAGCTTTTATCAAGTAATTTGGAAAGTGTATTTCTTACTTCGCTTTTTTCCGCGGGAGTCCCATTTGACGGTGCGGCCGTCATTTAACTGGAACGTCTTGCCGCCATAAGTGGAATTGAGCAGGAAGGAAAAGCGTTTATTGGAAGCTTGGGTGAACTTATAGCGGGGTATCTTGCTTTCGTGTCCATCTTCGTCCTTTTCCGTTACAGATCAAGGTTGAGTTCCGGGTGTTTGCGGGTGCGCGGTTTGGGGGCGTCCTGCTTCTTTTTTTTGCGGGATTTCTTTTGAGCCTTCCGGCTGGTCCAAGATACTTGTGCAAGCTTGCGCAGGGCAGTCTTCCCGTATTTCCCGATAAGAGCTTGCGCTTGATCGGGTGTTAAGGAGTCAAGGAAATCGTTGCAGGCGTGCGCCCGCATGGATGATGCGGAAATGGTATCACTGGTCAGGAGAGCAAGGTCAGAATGCGACAAGTTTTCTACGGATTTTGGACAGTAGAGTTTGGCAAGCTTGTAAACGTTCCGGGTAACGCGTTGCGGGTGATGGCCGTTGCGAAAAAGGATAGTGAAAATACCGATAAGGATATGCAAACGGGCATCCGCTATTTCTTCTTTTACCACGTCAAGTTGATGGTGGTTTAGACCGCATTCATAGAGTGCTTTTGAGAGTTCCGGGAGGATGGGCGTGGCGTCAAAAGGCGCGCTCCATTGCTCCTGTGTTTCTCCGTGCGCATGCAACAGGTAGTCAAGCGCGCCTCCTTGAGCGTGGATAACAGAGGGGCTGGAACTCATACCGTACCCCCCCTTCCCGGGACAAGACTTGCTCTGAATGTGGAGCTAAAAACAAGAGGTTTACTACGTTTCTTGCTACGCTAAAGGCGTAAACGTTTGAAAGTAAACATGGAGGCGGGAGCGGGAATCGAACCCGCGAATAACGATTTTGCAGACCGTCGCCTTACCACTTGGCTACCCCGCCGCTGATGTTGTGCGCGGATACTAGGGGAAAGAACCGCGGGTGTCAATCTCGTTTTTGGAAAAGATGCGCTGTTTCTGCGGAAGGCTGTCCGGGAATCCGGCCACCTTCCGGATGGGGCGGCATTGCTTTCAAGGCGTCTTCCCGGGAGACGGCGGCGTTGATGGGCAAGTTCCTGGTTTCCTGCTTTTCCGCATAGTGAATGACAAGGCGGACGCGATCATATTTTTCCGGGAAAGTGCAGGTGAACGGGTGGAATTCGATCGGCCCCGAACGGCATCGCGCCATTTCTGTTTTCACGGGGATCCTGTGTCCCTCCCGGTCAAGGAATACCATGCCGGCATAGGGGAAGCTCACAGGATAAATGAGCCCGATGCTCCATGTGTTGGTTTCCGTATACGGATTCACCCTTATGTCCAGATGCGGGCATTTTTCCAGATTGGCTACGTCCGTCCCTTCCTCAAGAAAGGAGGAGATGCAGAGAGGGATGGAATACGCGGCGTTCGGACGGAGATCGATTTCCGTTTCTGGCAGAGTGGCCAGCCGCGCGCATTTCACCGGCACCTTTCCCTTGATCTGGATTCTTCCGTCTTGGGGGAAGGGGCGGTCCTTAACCAGAAGGCCCAGGGAGAATATGCCTTTGCCTGTTTCCTGTTCATAGGAATGATGGGAAATGCTGATGGACGTGTCTTTCAAAGAAATTCCATTTCCGCTTCTGATGCTCAGTCCTGTTGGACTGGCAGCTGCAGAGAGTACGGCGCGGGGGGAAGTGTAACTGCCGGTGAATAGGAAATAACGGTATTTCGGAAAGAAGCTGGTTAGTTGAAGCTTGATGGCCTTTCTGCAGAATGTTTCATGCCGCTCCCCCCTTGAAAGGGAGGGAATGAGCAGGAGGAAAAGGGCCGGAAGAAGCTTCATGGATGGCTGATGAACGAAAAGGGGGAGGGATACGGAGGCGCCTCCCGTGCAAAGCCGGAGCCGGAAAGATGGTTTATGGCGGTTTTTAACGGTTGGACAGCAGCTGCTTCATTTCCGGAAGACGGAAGTGCAGCGGAGGAAGCTCCTCCTCAAACGCGGCTGATTTTTCTTTCCTCAGGGCTTCCGCCCGTTCTTCCAGTTTCCGGGCTTCAGCCAGGATTTTGCGTATTTCCTGCCGCCCGCGGCCTATGTGGGAAACGGCCCGGGACGGGTCCGGCGTGAATTCCGGACCTCCCTTGAGGTATTTTTCAAAGTATTGCTGGTAGCGTTCCGCCAGTTCCCGCCCTCTGGCAAAGAGCTTGCGGTCTTCTTCCACATAGGCCGCCACGGCGGGGTCCACGTCTTTCGTGCTCAGGTCCGCCAGTTCTTCGTCCCGCTCCCGCAGCAGGTCCGCCGCGTCCCTGCTGCTTTCCGCCAGGCCGGGAAGGGTGGGATTCTTTTTCAGCTTCAGGAGGCGCTGCACCAGCGCATCGCTTTTTTCCGAGTATTCCGTATTGATGTCCGCCGCCTTTTTCCAGTAGGAGACGGTGGGGTCACCGCAGGAGGCCATCAGGAAGGCGGCCAGAAAGGGGAGCGTGCGGCGCAGGAAAGTAAGGGAAGTCATGTTCCTTTTGTAGCATTCCCGTGACGGGAATCAAGGCTGTTTTACGGGTCCCCGGCTTCTGCTTCTTATGAAAAGATGCTGAATCTTAATCGGTTCCGTTTCTGGAACGTTTCTTTTCCGCCGGAGGCGGCATTTCCACCACGCCGCTGCTGTTTCCGGGCGTCAGCAGGATTTCCACCTCCAGGGGCAGGGACGTATCCGCCAGCAGGCCTTCCGGGATGGAGATGCCGATGGGGGCGGAGCTTTTGCCGGGCAGCACTTCCTGGGGGGAGATGATGTCCAGAATGAGGCGTCCGTGCTGGAGAATGTTGATTTTGCTGATGGAGAAGGCGTCCTTCATGCCCGTGTTATGCAGCGTGACGCCCTTGAGCTGGGATGGGGCGAACGGTCCCGGAACGGTGAAGCGCAGGATGGTGGATTCCCTCCTGGCAAGCGGCAGGGGAAGCCAGTACGCCGCAATGGGCGCCTCCGGGTTCAGGCTGTCCGTCAGGTAGGCGGATCCGTTGAGACGTTCCATCATCAGGCCGGAAAGCTCCGGGGAAGCGGGCACGCCCCAGCCCTGGGAGTACATGAGGGAGAGCAGGTACAGGGCTTCCTGGTCCCGGTACTGGACCGCCATTCTCAGGAACCGCGCCGCCTGGGCGTAATCCCGGGAGGCCAGAGGGGGCTGCTGTGGCAGGCGGGGAAAATAGGAGGGGATGTCCATGAGCAGGATGCCCAGCTCCTTCATGGCCTCATAGCATCCTCCGGTGGCGGAACGGTAGAGCCATTCCACCCCTTCTTCCGGCCTGGGGCCGCCGGGGCAGTCAGGAGACATGAGGAGTTTCCCCAATACCTGCTGGGCCACCGGGTAGCCGGCTTTGGACAGTTGTTCCAGAGCCGCCAGCATGTCCGGCGTGGCGTTCGCCAGGCCGAGAACGTTCCCGTGCCCCGGGGAAGGCGTGGTGACTGCCGCCACGAGCCCCTTGTAGGCAGGGTCATGCATCAGGGCCGGTTCCGGCGCCGCGGGGGCGATGATGAAGCGGATTTTAGGGAAGGCCTCCTCCGTGCGTTCCGTTTCGCTTTTGAAGCACGCCATTTGCATGGGGACGGCCTTGTGGGCGGCGGTTTCAAAGGCGTATGTGTAGGCGCGGTCCGTGGAGAGCTCCGGCAGGGCCGGGAAGAAGAAGGTGGAGGTGGATTGCCCCGGCACCGTGAAGGAGGGGACGGAGTTGACGGAACGGTCCACCAGGGCTCCGTTGGAGTCCCGGATGGTGAGGTGCAGTTCCTCCCCTCCGGTGGCCGGAGGGATAATCTGGAGGTAGATGCAGGAGATGCGCAGCTTTTCCGGCAGGATGGAGGGGATGCCGGAACGGGTCAGAATCGTATCGTCCAGGCGCAGCTGGAATTCCTTCAGCGTCCGCGGTTCCAGCGCCGCGTCTTCCGTCATTCTGAGCTCCGGGATGCGGATGGATGCCAGGTCCCGGGGCGGAGGGGCCAATTCCTTCCCGTTGGCGGCCGGCTGCTGGATGGCCTCCTTGATGGTATTGATGGTGGTGCCCATGGGGGCCTTTTTCAGGTAGTCCATCAGGTAGAACGCCGCTGCGCCCAGCAGCAGGGTGCAGACGCTCCCCACCATCAGGAACATCATGTGGCGGTTGCGGCGGAGGGTGCGCGCGGACAGCCTGCGGGAGGAGGAATGAAGTCCGCCCGTCCCGGCGGTGGCCTTTTTGTTCCCGGAATTCTTCTCCGCGCAGGGATGCGGCATTCCTTCCGGATGAATGTGGCGGATGTCCGCCGGGGATACCTGGATGGTGGCGGAGGATTCTTCCCCGGAAATGGCGCAAATGTCGTGAATCCATTCACGGGCCGTCTGGTAGCGGCAGCTGGTCTGGGGAGCCAGCGCCTTGTCCAGCGAAAGCAGGAACTGCCGCGAGTAATAGCGGGTGAGCACGGGGTCGCTGTGCAGCGGCGGCATGCCGTCTTCCGTCAGGCGCACTTCCGCCCGTTCCGGCGGGTGGCCCGTGAGGAGGGCGTAAAAGGTGGCGCCTACGGAATAAAGGTCGCTCCAGGGGCCGATGTTCGTTTTCCCCAGCGCCTGTTCCGGGGAGGAATACCCCTGGGTGGTCAGGACGGTGGCGGCATGCAGCTTCAGGGCATGGCGCGCCGCGCCGAAGTCGATCAGCACGGGCGTGCCTTCCTCCGTCAGCAGGATGTTGCCGGGCTTGATGTCACGGTGGTAGATGTGCCTGGAATGGAGGTAGTCCAGAATCCGCAGCAGGCGGGTCAGCAGGCCCTTGAGTTCGTCCTCCGTGTAGCGGTGCCCGGTGCTGTGGAGTTTCTCCCCCAGGTAGTCCAGGGAAAGCCCGGTGATGTTCTCCATGGCGAAGTAGGCGGTGCCGTTGGCTTCAAAAACGGACAGGATTCTGACGATGCCGGGATGGTTGAGCTCCGCCAGCGTCTGGGCCTCGCTCAGGAAACTCTTCAGGGCCCAGGTGTAGTTTTCCAGGTCGTGCTCGTTGTTGGGCCGGATATGCCCGGTCAGCGGGTCCCGGTAGGAGCAGCTGGAGGGAAAGTTTTCCTTGATGACCACGTTGCGGTTCAGGAACAGGTCCTTCGCCAGGTAGGTGATGCCGAAGCCCCCGCTGCCCAGGACGCGGATGATTTCATACTGTTCCAGGCGCGTGCCGGGGGCCAGCTCCCTCTGGTAAACGAAAAAGGCGCCTTTTTCTTCCGCGTGGGGGAGAGGGGGGCGTCCGGGCAGAATCTGTTCCAGGCCTGTCGTTGGAGCGGGAGGCGGGACTTGCCCTGTCGTCCGGGGCTGGTCGTCTGGCTGGCCTTCTTCTGCTGGCATGAGGGAAAGTTCCTGAAACGGAAGCTGCGGGCATTCTCATATGCCGGGTGCGGCAAGTCAAGGTGAATGCCTGTTTTCCTCCGTATCAGGACTGCCGCCTGTGCGTAGTATCTAAAACGGCGCAAGAGGAATGAAAGGAATAAACCTAAAGGGAGAGATGAAGGCGGGGGATTCTTTCTGCCTTGTCCTTCCTGTCCGCCATGGCTATGAATTCTATTCCCGTGAAAGCCGTTCCTTCGCGTTTTCAGGATTTGTGGCGTCTGATGAATTCCCGTGCGGCTTTCAGGTAGGCTTCCGCCGCCGTTCCGGAAGGATCGTGTTCAAAGATGGTGTGGCCGAAGCTGGGCGCTTCCCCGAGCCGGATGGAGCGGGGAATGACCGTCTTGTACAGCATCTGGGGCAGGTGCTGTTCCACCTGGTCAATGACCTGGCGGGAAAGGTTGGTGCGGCCGTCGTACATGGTCATCAGCACCCCTTCATGCCTGATGCGGGGATTGGCTCCGCTGGCGCAGATCTGCGCCGTCACGTGCAGGATTTTGGCCAATCCTTCCAGCCCGAACCATTCGCATTGCAGGGGAGTCAGCACTTCGTCGCAGGCGGCCAGGGCGGAGGTCATCAGGACTCCCAGGGAAGGAGGCGTATCCATGATGCAGTAATCATAGGCATCCGACTCCCGCAGGGGAGCGAGCGTTTCCCGGAGCCGGGTCAGGTGGTTGCCGGAGCGGGCCAGTTCTATTTCCACGCCGGCCAGGTCCATGGTGGAGGGAATGATGTCCAGCCGTTTTCTGCCGGAAGGCAGGATGCACTCTTCCGCCGCAAGCTGGCCGAGCAGGGCCGGGTACAGGCTGGGCATGTCTTTTCCGTCAATGCCCATGCCGCTGGTGGCATTGGCCTGCGGATCCAGGTCAATGACAAGGATTTTCTTCTTCAGCTGGGCCAGGGCGGCGGCCAGGTTGATGGCCGTGGTGGTTTTTCCCACTCCCCCCTTCTGGTTGGCGATGGCGATGATTTTCATTCGGGAAAAGGGTGCGGGGAAAAGGTAGCATAACGGGAGGCCCTTTCAACCATTTTCCCGGAGAGGCGGGGCGGCCTGCGGGCTGCAGCGGACCTTTCCCTTTAGGGAACGGCTTGTTGCGTGGAACGGAGGAGCAGGGGAAATCTGCTGCTGCGGGGGCGGTGTGCCCCGGCGTCAGGGTGCCGTGGGAACGGCGGGGCGGTCGGAAGACAGGATGAGGCGGAAGCCCAGCGCGTCATCCCGCGTGTTTTCCGGCAGGGGGGTGCGGATGGAGGTGGTGAGCTGCTTGGGGCGGAAGGAGAGGTAGCTGCCTCCGCGGGCCACTCCGTAATTGCGGATGGGGAGGGACTCCGGCCCTCCGTAGGAATCGTCCACCCATTCCATGACGTTCCCCTCCAGGTCGTACAGGCCTAGATGGTTGGGCGGGAAGGTCTTCACGGGGGCCGTGTACGGCTGCCCGTCCTCATACCCCACGATGACGCGGGAGGAAGGAAGGTAAATCAGGGCGGACTGGTCCGCAAAATTGCCTGTTCTGTCCGGCGGCGGCCAGGAGAACCCCCACGGGAACACCTCCCGGGAGTTTTCATGGGGCAGCGTCTTTTCATAGGGGGAGGATCCCTTTTCATCCGTCAGGCGCACCCAGGAGCTCCATTCCTCGTCTTTGGGCAGGCGGTAGGAGTCGTGCTGGTCGATCAGGCCCTGGGCCCGCTCCTTGTTGGTGAGCCATTTGGCAAAGGCGCGCGCGTCCTGCCTGCTGACGTTTACCACCGGGTGGTTTTCCCCCTGGGGGAAGCCGGGCCGGGCCGGAGCCTTCCTGCCCGTGGCTTTCAGGAACTGCTGGAAGTCCTTCACGCGCACCTCATGGGACATGACCAGCGCGTTTCCTCCCACGGGCGCCAGGTCCATGCCCAGGCTGTTGGTCCAGGGCGAGCCGAAGACGACGGACTTGTCCGGCTCCAGCTGGAGGGAAAGGTATAAATCCTGCGGGTCCAGCCCCCGGCGCCGCATGGTGGCGTGCCCCGGCAGTTTGATTTCAATCACGTAGGGCACCTGGTTGACGTATTCCTCAATGGGCGTGCGGCCGATCAGCCTGTTGTTGAAAAAGACGCTGGCGCCCGGCGGATTGGTGGTGACGGTGATGGGGACCTGGAACACGCGCGTGACGTTCAGGACGTAGGCGCTGTGGCCGTCCGCGCTGCCGGACGTCTGCGGCAGCGGGTCCGCATTGATGGAAAACTCCTTGCCCAGCAGTCCCTCCCGTTCGCATTTCTTGTTCAGCCACGCCAGGTAGGCCGTGATGCCGTCCTGCGTGAGCAGGGCCACGTCCTTTTCCGGATGGCCCGGTTCCGCCTGCTCCCTCTTCATCTGGTAGTTTCCCTTCTGGTGGTCCTCCTTCAGGAACTTGTTGAACAGGGCGGCGGTGAGAGGGCCTTGCGCCACATGGCGCGTTTCCGCGGGAATGTAGGTGACTCCCTCCGTATCCTTCCACGGCTGGCTGTCCGTGGGGGGATGGTATTCCTTCAGCACGCCGCCCAGGGCCAGCGTGGAGCCGCCCTTGACGGTTCCCGCCTCCTCCTTGTCCGCGAAGCCCGATTTCTTGATGGTATAGGCCACGGAGGAACCGGAGGGCAGTTCAATGGGGCCGTAGGGCGTTTCATCCAGGTAATTGCCGTCCGCATCATAAACGGACGCTCCCGCCGGGGAGCTGGTCACCAGCACGTACCCGGTCCGGGACTCCTCCTCCGGTGCGGAGGAGTGGGTTTCCGGGCGCACGTCCGCGGCAGGTTCCTCCGCGGGATGCTGGCTATTGTTGAGCCACAGGGCCCCCCAGTAGGCGGTCAGGGCTCCCGCGACGGCGGCGGCCAGCAGCTGGAGGGTGCGCCTGAGCTTGCGGCGCTTCTTTTTCTTCTGGAGGCGGAAGCGGGTAGGCACTTCATACCCCCGCAGAACGTCTATTTTCTCCGCCAGCTCTTCCGCGGAATCAATGGCGCACTCCTCCACGCGGGGTTCCGCCGCCTGGCAGATGATGGTGTTGAACGCCTGCCACTTCTTGCGCACGGTGCCTTCCGGCAGATCATCCGGAAGCGCGGGAAAATCCATGCGGTCCTTTCCCGTGCTGATTTCATATAAAACCTTGGCCAGCGCGTAAACGTCCGCCCGCCGGGTGCCGGGGCCGTCCGGGGGGATGAACCCCTCCGTGCCTACAAAGCTGCGCTGGTCCAGATGGGCCACCAGGCCGATGTCCGCCAGCTTGGGCCGTCCGTTGACGAAGATGACGTTGGCCGGCTTGATGTCCCGGTGCGTCAGGTTCTTGCTGTGCAGGTACAGCAGGGCGTGGGCCAGCTGGCTGCCTACCTCCAGGCAGTAATCCAGGGGCAGCGGCTTGTTGCCGGAAAACTTCTTGTCCGTCTGGAGCGTGCGGGGAATATACTCGTCCGGCGTGATGTGGACCCCGGTGCGGGCGTCGTCGCCCAGCTCCATGACGTAATAGTAAAACGGGGAATCCTGGTCGTGCCTCCCCACGTGCAGGATGTGGACCAGCCCCGGATGGTTGCGGGCGATGGGTTCATACTGCAGGATGCCTTCAAACTCACGGTTGAACGTGCGCTCATCCTCAAAATCCTCACGCCAGACGATTTTCACGGCGCGCCACGCCCCGGTCAGGGACCTGGCCAGCCAGACCTCCCCGTATGCGCCGCTGCCTATCTGGCGCACGACTTCGTGGTCCGGAATGGAAGGAGTGGGACGCACCACCCGTTTGACGGGCAGCGTCGGCAGATTGCCGCCGGGCATGGGTGATGCGTCCGAAGTCATGGAGGGTGCAGGAATCAGGAAATAACTCCCAGGTTCTTGCCCACCTTGCAGAAGGCTTCAATCGCCTTGTCCAGCTGTTCGCGGGTGTGGGCGGCGGAAATCTGCGTGCGGATGCGGGCCTGCCCCTTGGGAACGACGGGGTAGAAGAAGCCGACGGCGTACACGCCTTCGTCCAGAAGCTGGGCGGAGAAATTCTGGGACAGCACGGCGTCCCCCAGCATCACCGGGGAAATGGGGTGGTCCTTGCCGCCGATGGTGAAACCCGCGGCCGTCATGGCGTCGCGGAAATACTTGGTATTCGCTTCCACGCGGTCGCGCGCTTCCGTGGACTGTTCCAGCAGGTCCAGCACCTTGATGGAGGCGGCCACGATGGCGGGGGCCACGCTGTTGGAGAACAGGTAAGGGCGCGCCTTCTGGCGCAGGACGTCCACCACTTCCTTCGGGCCGGAAACATAGCCGCCGGAGGCGCCCCCCAGGGCCTTGCCCAGGGTGCCGGTAGTGATGTCTATGTTGCCGAACAGGCCGCGGTATTCGTGCGTGCCGCGGCCCCGCTTGCCCAGGAAACCCGTGGCGTGGCAGTCGTCAAAATGGACGATGGCGTTGTACCTGGCGGCCAGCTCGTGAATCTTGTCCAGCTGGGCGATGATGCCGTCCATGGAAAACACGCCGTCCGTGGAAATCAGCTTCACGCGGGCTCCGGCGGCATCCGCTTCCTGGAGCTTGGCTTCCAGGTCCGCCATGTCGTTGTTGGCGTAGCGGAAGCGCTTGGCCTTGCAGAGGCGCACGCCGTCAATGATGGAGGCGTGGTTCAGGGAATCGGAAATAATGGCGTCGTCCGCGGTCAGGAGGCCTTCAAACAGGCCGCCGTTGGCGTCAAAGCAGGAGGGGAACAGAATCGTGTCTTCCGTGCCGAGGAACTGGGAAAGGCGTTCCTCAAGCTGGCGGTGCAGGGTCTGCGTGCCGCAGATGAACCGCACGGAAGCCATGCCGAAGCCCCATTCGTCAATGGCTTTCTTGGCGGCCTCCATCACTTCCGGATTATTGGCCAGGCCCAGGTAATTGTTGGCGCACATGTTGATGACGGAGCGTCCGTCCTTTAGCGTCACCTGGGAATATTGCTGGGAGGCGATGAAGCGTTCTTCCTTGTACAGACCTTCCGCACGCAGTCCGTCCAGGGTGGAAGTGAGGATGTTTTTGAATTCGGGGGTATACATGTCGAATAATGGAATATGAATTGAAATAGCCAGCAAGTGAACGATCAAGGATCACACGGTTGCTCCCGCACCTTTATCATTATTGAGCCGTGAAGAAAAGCTTAAAGAACACAAATTGAAGGCCGGGAGAGGACGGAACGGAGAAGCGGAACCCCTCCGCTTATCCCGCGGTGACGGGAAAAACGGGAGCCGGTCAGAGGGGTGCGTTTCCTGAAGAAAAAGAACAGGGAAAAACAGGAAAAATACTAACCGGTCCGGAATGCATGAACGGCAGGCGGGGACGGGCAGGGAGGAGTTCTCCGGAGTATGGGAAATGCATTTGATACACAAAACAGGTGTCAGAGCGCGCTTGAAAAAGTGAAGGCCGGTTCCAACCTCCGGCCATTAAACCCATCATACCCGATCATGAAACTATCCCGTATTTCCTTATGGAGCCTGACCCTGGCAGGATGCCTGCCTGCCGTGCGCGCCGAATCCTGGAACCAGTTCCCGGAAAGCGGTCCGGAAACCACGCTGGATTCCATGTGGGCGTCCGCGGCTTATGTGCAGACGCTGGTGGAAGCCTCCTCCGCCCAGATAAATATCTCCCGTTTTCAGCAGAAGGGACCGTCCAACCTGTGGGCGGGCGCTCTGGGCAGCTTTGGCGATGCCGGAATCCGGAACAACCAGCCTTCCTTTGACTACTCAGCCGCCGGCTACGCGCTGGGGTATGACTACGGCACGTATGGAGAAAAATCCGGTTCCCTGCTGGGTCTGGCGTTCGGGCAGATGTTCGGGCACCAGAACATTCAGGAAATGCCGGACTATCCGGACGGTCCCCTAGAGGGAGACCGCTTCCGGCAGTCTGCGTGGATGGCCAACCTGTACGGCGCCTTCTTCCGGGAAACGGGCCCGCGGTCCAGCCTGCTTCTTGCCGCGAATGCGGCCTTCGGCAGTACGGAAAACAAATGCCGCCACAGTGATGCGTGGGGAAACGCCTCCAAGTGGAACTCGGAAACGTTCCAGGCGGGGCTTTCCGCCTCCTGGCGCTATCAGGTGACGAACTCCTTCAGCGTGATCCCCTTTATGGGAGTAACGTATGTGCACGGAGCCAACAAGGTGAAAAGGGATGACCGGGGCGGTTACGGCGATTCCTCCTGGTGGGGGGATTACTGGTGGGACGACGACGACTGGGACGATGACGATGATGATAACCAGCGGCGGGACAACCGGGGCACGTTTGACAATGTGTCCCTGGCGATGGGGGTGACGCTGGAACACGTTCTCCGCCTGTCCGGAAACACCGTATGGATCAATGCCCTGTCCGGGAGCTACTGCCCGGACATCTACCGGAACGATCCCCATTACACGTTCCGGGACGGCTGGTGGGAAGGGGATGAATACCGGGAATCCCGGTACAAGGGGAAGGGCTACTCTCCCGGAAAGCAGTCATTCAAAGTCAAGCTGCTGTCCAGAATGGTCTTCAATGACAGATGCTCCGTCTTCGCCTCCTACCAGGCGCATTTCAGGGAATCCTTCCTGGAGCATCAGGCGGCGCTGGGCGTCTCCGTCTCCTTCTGAACATTGATGCTGCCGGGGGAGAGCCGGAAGGAAAAAAAGTCCGGTTTCTCCCGGATGGCTCAGAGGGAAGGGGAGGCGGAGGGCGCCTGTTTTTCCTTGCCGGGGCAATCCCCGGTTTTCAGGGAAAACTCCAGCATCCGGTCCCCCTCAAACGTGAAAAACGCCTCAAACCGTTTCCCGTCCAGCATGGCGGGAAGCCAGAACCGGTCATCCTGCCACATGAGATCGTAGGGAATCCCGTCCACCGGGCACCAGAAAGGCTCTGCCTCCGGCGTTTCCAAAGGGGTGCCCTTGAAAGAGGACGCCATGAACACGTGGCAGCGGATTTCCGGAATGGTGCCGCACGTGAAGGAAAAATTCAGCACGCCCATTTCCCGGGCGTCCGCAACGTCAATGCAGAGTTCCTCCCGGACCTCCCGCAGCACACACTGGAGGGCCGTTTCCCCCGGCTCAAACTTCCCGCCGGGTCCGTTCACCTTCCCCGCGCCGATCCCCCTCTTCTTGCGTATCAGGAGAATCTTTCCGTCCTGCACCACAAACATCAGGGTGGCGAGGATATCAGGGGTCCACTGGGCAGGCCATTGAAAGCCGCTGCTTCTGTCTTGCATGGGCGCATGTTACAGGATGAGAGGGAAATCATGAAGAAAAATGCGAAATAAACCTGGTTGCCGCCAGTTCCGGGACATGGTTTCGCGCCGGTGAGGTATGAGGGTTGAGATGAAGACTTGCCGATTATGGAAAAGGAAAATCCCTCTCAACTTCTCATGGAAGTTGAGAAGGATTACCGTCAATAATTTGCCTCCTGCTGCGGAGGACTCATCCCAGGAATGAGTGGTAGTTTTTCCTTAATAAAAAGCATCCAGGTGAAAGATATTGTTAAACCTGCCTTGGTAGCGATGATCAATGGTTAGAAATGCTTCTTTAAGTTCTCCTGGCAGATCGGTCTCGCTGTCGCATTCCAGAACGAAGAAGTTGGGGTCAAAAATGTGCACCTTCCCCTTTTCGTGGTGAATGCCGATGGCGTGTCCATTAGGTTCGGCTCCTCGAATGGCTAAAATAGTGTAGGTGACGTCCTGTTGTAAAATCTTGGAAATAGCGTAATCCATAAAATTATTTTGGAAGAAGTTTACTGGGACCATTTCGTTATGCAGCATCCGCATTCCCCCTTCAATAGCCATTTTTTCACGGCTACGGACAATGACATCCGCCATGTCGTTTTGTTCATGGAAAACGGAGGCTTTTGCCGCGTATCCCTCTCCATAGATAAGGGATGCCTTTGAAATGGACTGATTACGAGGCGTACTGATGCTGTGTTCAATATCGGCCCAGAATTGACTTTCTTCATGACGATGGCATGCAATGAGCCAATAAGTGACCAGGCCCAGACATATTCCGGAAGGATAAATATTCCCTGTCTGGCGAATCAACTGTCCCTGACTGAATGATTTTATTTCTTTCATGATTCTTCTTAATGAAATGGTTGAGAGCGCATCATTCCATGAAGAAGAGGCGGAGGACATGATGGTTTTCCCTGAGGGAAAATCAACTTCCCGGAGCATGGGACGGGCTGTTCCGCCGGACCCGGCTTCTCCCCCGGAAAAGAAATCAGTCCGTTCCTTCCAGCAGGTCTTCTTTCCTGACGCGGGAACCCGCAAGGGCGTAGGCAAGCATGACCAGTTCACAGAGGAAGACAAGCATCCATGACCAGCGCCAGCTTCCCAGCGCGTCCGTCAGCGCTCCCTGGAGGAAGGGGAAAACGGCGCCGCCGAACACGCCCATCATGAAAATGCCGGAAGCCTTGGCGGTGTATTTTTTCAGCCCCACGGTGGCGAGCGTGAAAATACAGCCCCACATGACGGAATGGAACAACCCTACGGAAACCAGCACCCACAGGTTATGGGTGTAAATGGCGACCAGCGTCAGGATGGCCGCCGCGGAGGTTGCCGCCGTCAACTGGACACGGGGGGAGATATGGTTCAGCCAGCTGGAAACGATGCGCCCCACCATCAGTCCGCCCCAGTACAGGGAGGCCAGCAGGGCCGGAATGCCCAGGTCCACTCCCCACACCACCAGGTTGCTGGAGCCCAGGAACAGCAGCGGTTCATCCGAATTGCTGAGTTCCAGGGCGTGCAGGTTCACGTTGATGCCCACGGACACCTCTGCGCCCACATAAAAGAAAATGGCGATCACGCCCAATGTCAAATGCCGGAAGGACCAGATGCTGCGTTCCAGTTTTTCTCCTTCTCCGGCCGTGGTGTCCCGGATGTTGGGCAGGTAAAGGCGCTTCGTCATCAGGGTGACCAGCGCAATGAGGACGCCCAGGATAAGCAGCGGAAGCATCAGCTGCCGCACGTGGACGCTCTCCATGGGCAGTCCGGCGAACAGGATGCCGGTCACGAAAAACGGCGCGATCGTCGTTCCGAAGGAGTTTACGGCGCAGACGATGTTGAGGCGCTGGACGGGCTGGGTTCCCTTCAATTCATAGGACGTCACGTAGGGGTTGATGACGACCTGCAAGACCGTGGCGGAGGTGCCCATGGCATAGGACCCCGCCAGAAAAATAAAATAGCCGTAGGGGATGCTGGCCCCGGCGATCGTCGTGCGCAGGTCCCCGAACTGGACGGTGAACCATGCGGACAGGAAAAAGACGGCCAGCCCGAGCACCATGAACAGGAGCCCCCGTATCAGCGTGGTCTTGTAGCCGTAGCGGTTGATCCAGCGGGAGGCAATGTTTCCGTTCACCAGGTACGCCAGGAAAAAGAAAAAGGGAATTAGCGTGATGAACGTGTTTTTCAAGGCGCCGGCATCCGACAGGAAGGCGCTTTGCAAAGGCCCCTGGAACTGGCCGTTCACGGTGGACAGGAACCCGACAAGGAAATAAATGAAGGTCAGGGCAAGGAAGGGACCCAGGCGTGAATGCGGTTGTGTTTCCATGAGGAGGGTGAGAGGTGAAAATGCAGAAAAAGGAAGAGACCGGAAAGGTTTCTTCATGCCGCCCGGAACAGGGTCCGGAAGGCATGAAGAATTGTATGACTACGGAAGAATCAATTTTTCCAGAACGGGGAGCACGCCGTCTTTTTCAAGCTTCTCCACCATGCCGAGGTACTGGCTGACGAACTTGTCCGCCGCCTTCAAATCCGTGCTCCGGAAGGGGGAGAGGGCGAGGAAATCCAGCGGGTCGTCGCTGGCGATCAGCTTCCGGTCCTCCTTGGTCAGCCAGGGCTCGTTCACTTCATAAGCCTGGCCCCGGTCATCCTTTCCGTGCTTCAGGTAATGGCGGTAGGCGGCCACGAAAAACGCCAGGCGTTCCAGGTCGGCGCCGTCCCTGATCATCTTCGTTAAAACGGGCATCACATACACGGGAATCTTGGAAACGCCGTCAAAGCACAAGCGGCTGATCTGGTCGCTCACCGCCTTGTTGCCGAAGCGTTCCAGCAGGGTCTTCTTGTACAGCTCCAAATCCGTATTCCCCGGAGGCGGAACGTAGGGGCCCGCGTCCCGGTCCATGAAAAGGCGCAGGTAGCGGGCGAACCGTTCATCCCCTACCGCCTCGTCCACCCGGCGGTACCCGGCCAGAAAGGCGGGGTAGGACAGCAGGGAGTGGGACGCGTTCAGCAGGCTGAGCTTCATATTCTCATAAGCGGAAACATCGTCCGTAAACTCCACGCCCACGGTTTCCCAGTCCGGGCGCCCGGCAATGAAATCATCCTCAATCACCCACTGGATGAAATCCTCCGAATAGACGGGGGCGGCGTCTTCCACGCCGCTCTGCGCGTCCAGTCGCTTGACGTCGTCCGGCGTGACGGCGGGCGTGATGCGGTCCACCATGCTGTTGGGGAATGTCACGTTCTTCTTCACCCACTGCGCCAGCCCGGGATCCTGGGCCTCGATAAAGGAAGTGAACGCTTTCCGGGCCGTGTCTCCATTGTGCTGGAGGTTGTCGCAGGATAGAACGGTTACGGGGCCTGCGCCGTCCTTGCGCCTCTTCCGCAATCCGGCGGCCAGGAACCCGAAAACCGTCCGGGGATGGTCGGGATGTTCCAGGTCATGTTTCACGTCCTTGCTGTTGAGCATGAACTCATCGGTTTCCTTATCCAGATTGTATCCCCCTTCCGTAATGGTCAGCGTGATGATTTTAGTGCGGGGGTCCGCAATCCTGTCGATGACCTTTTCGGGATCCTTCGGCCCCCACGCCAGATCCACCAGGGAGCCTATCTCATAAAACTCGTCCTTGCCGTCGCGGCCGCAGACCGTCAGCGTGTAAAGGCCGTCCTGGCTCTTCAGCACCTTGTAAAGGGGTTCGTCCTGAGGCAGCAGCGCCACTCCGGAAATTCCCCATTCGTCACGGCCGCCCATGCCCAGAAGCTGGTTCGTGTAAAACTCTTCATGCGCGCGATGGAAGTTGCCCACTCCTATATGGACTATCCCCGGCTGAATGGTTGTCCTGTCATAGGGGACGGGAGCCCCCGGAATCTTCGCCTTGCCCTGTCGTTTCAGTTCCTTCTTCATCATCTTGAAATGAGGTATGGTATTTGCCGTCTCATACTAATGGGCATTTCCGGAGAGGCGGGTGTTAGGGATATGCCAGACTTTTTCCCTATCCGGCGGATTGATCACGCGCCGCAGGGGACCGTTCACGGAAAAATCCCGGATTTTTTTACGGGCACGGTTTCCACAGGGCGCGATGGGACCCCGGCAGTACGTCCTTTGCCGGCATGACTGGAATGAACCTCTTTTTCCTTTCCCGGAACAGGCGGCGCGTTCTATGCTTTACTATCTCTACCGGCTTTCCTTTATGCCGGAAGGACCACCTTCAACATTTGGAAAAGCATGTATGACGTCGTAGCCCTCGGAGAACTGCTGGTGGACTTCACCCCCTGCGGAGTGAGCGCCCAGGAACTGCCCGTTTACCAGGCCAATCCGGGGGGAGCCCCCTGCAATGTCCTCTCCATGCTGTCCCGGCTGGGGCGCAGGACCGCCTTCATCGGCAAGGTGGGGCATGACATGTTCGGGAAAATGCTCCGGCGCACGCTTCAGGAGGAAGGCATTGACGATTCGGGGCTGGTCTCTTCCCGGGAAGTCAACACCACCCTGGCCTTCGTCCAGATTGACGAACATGGCGACCGTGATTTTTCCTTCTACCGCAATCCCGGCGCGGACATGAAACTGACCTCCGGGGAGGTGGACATGGCGCTGGTGGAAAACACGCGCGTATTCCACTTCGGGACCATCTCCATGACGCACGGCGACGTGCGGCGCGCCACAAGGCATGCCGTCAGCCATGCCCGGGAGAAGGGTGCCCTCGTCTCCTTTGACCCCAACCTCCGGCCTCCCCTCTGGCCCAGCCTGGAGCTGGCCCGGGAACAAATGCGCTACGGCTGCGGCGCGTGCAGCGTCATGAAAATAGAGGTGGAGGAACTTCTGTTCCTCACCGGGTGCTCCTCCATGAAAGAAGGGCTGGATGCCCTGAAAAGGGAATTCGGCAATCTCCGTCTCATCCTCGTGACAGGGGGCAGGGAAGGAAGCTGGGCTTCCTATGGAGACACGCTGGTTTACCAGCCTACGTTCCTGAAGGTCAATACCATTGACACGACGGGCGCCGGAGACGCTTTTTTTGGTTCCTGCCTGGACTGGATTCTGGAAACAGGGCTGGAAAACCTGACGGAGGGACAGTTGGCGGACATGCTTTTATTCGCCAACGCCGCCGCGTCCATCGTGACGACGCGCAAGGGCGCCATCCGCTCCATGCCGAACCGCGTGGAAGTCCTGGCCCTGATGGCAGGGGGCGTTTGAAAGGCGTCGTAAATACACAACTTCCTTCATTGGTTTTTACCTGAACTGTTTCCAGCGAGTAAACAAGAGGGAGGACCTTTCATTTCTTGCAGCACATTCCCGTTTCGTGTCGATAAAAGTTGTATAAATATACTGCGGTTTGTCTTGCAATTGTCGATAAACAAAAACCGCAAGCGCTTATGAACAGCAACTTGCGGTATAAAAGGGATGGTGCTCGAGAGGGGACTCGAACCCCTACGTCTTATCGACACTAGATCCTTAGTCTAGCGCGTCTACCAATTCCGCCACCCGAGCATGGGTGCCTTAAGGCGGGGAGTTTTTAGCGCAGAGGAACGAAGATATCAAGCTTTTTCTTCTTTTTTATCCTTTCGATTCCGTTTTTTGAAGAGGGATTTTCTTAGCGGACCGGGAGGGAGGTAGCCACGGGCATGATGGCCGGGCGCAGAGTGACGGCCTTGGTGTCATATTTTTCCGAGGGTTTGAAGAGCCAGCCGGGATCGGTGCTGACAGCTTCAAACCTGGTCGGCTTGAAGATGGGCAGCCTCAGGTTGGAGTTGGGCTCGTAGCCGTATTTGCCCGTGTACTTGCCGTAGACCCTGTATTCATAGTTGTTGTCATAGGCGTAGCGCGGGCTCCCGGCGTATTCCGGCAGGCGGTCCGGGGTCCGGCAGGAGCTTTCATCCATGATGACGAGCTGGGCCGTTCTCCAGGTCTGGCCCGGCTGGCGCAGGTACCCCCAGAAACGCGTTGCCGGCACATGGTAACGGCGTCCGACGAAGTAGTTGCCCCTGGGTTCGCGGGCGATTTCCGCATTGCGGGCGTTGATGCCGGCGATGTCTTTTTCCAGGGAGTTGCACTGGGTCAATGCGGGAAGGAGGACGGCCCCCAGCAGGGGAAGCAGGAGTTTGTTCATGGCTGTGATGGTGTTTTTTTCTTGTTTAAGAGCGTTTGAATGGCGGCGGAAGCCGCGAAGAAGCCGAAGGTGCCCGTGATGTGGGTGATGGAGCCGAATCCGGAGTCACAGCCCATTTTCCCCTGGAATTCCGGGTCGCGCGTGCAGGAGGTTTCTCCGTCGCAGGTGGGGTAGACGGGAGTTTCCTGGGAGAAGACGCAGGGGATTTTCAGTTTCCGGGCTTTTTCCCCCAGCGGTAGGCCGTAGTCTTTTTTGAGCTTGTAGCGCAGGCTGGAGAGCAGGGGGTCTCCCTTGGTGCGGGAGAGGTCGCCTATTTCTATTTTGGCGGGGTTGACGCGTCCTCCCGCGCCGCCGCAGGTGACCAGCGGCTGTTTGCTGCGGTAGCAGGAGGCAATAAGATGGGCCTTGGGAATCAGGGAGTCAATGGCGTCAATGATGACGTCCGGTTTCGTCTCCAGCAGTTTTTCCGCATTGGAGGCCGTGTAGAAGCTGTTGATGGAGATGATTTCCGCCTCCGGGTTGATTTGCCGGAGGCGGGCGGCCATGGCTTCTGTCTTGGACTGGCCGATCGTGGTTTCCAGAGCGTGGATTTGCCGGTTGGTATTGGTGATGCAGAGGTCGTCCAGGTCCATCAGGATAATGGCGCCGACGCCCGACCGCGCCAGGGCTTCCGCCGCCCAGGAACCCACGCCGCCAATGCCGACGACGGCCATGCGGGAGTTCCTGAGGATGTCCAGCCCGCTCCTTCCATACAGGCGGCCTATGCCGCCGAATCTGGCTTCATAGTTCATGGCTGCGTGTTTGAACCGGAGTGGGGAATTAAGGAGAAGACGGGTGCCAGAGGGCCCTTCCGTTTTTCCATCGTGAAGATATAATAGCGGGGGGAAGCCGTTTGTTCCGGGCGGCAGGAGGCGGGAAGGCCTGCGCCCCGGTTCCAGCAGATGAGGCAGGTGTTTCCATGCACAGCAATCAGCATGTCCCATCCACCCCCGTTTTGCTGGGGGATGCCGTCTTTTTTATCCTGGTAGCGTACGATGCCGTCCTGCCGGACGGTAAAGAGGACCATGCGTCCGCAGGAGGGCATGGCGATGGCAGCCGTATTTCTGCATGCTACGGCCAGTTTTCCGTTGTTCCAGGAGAGGGTGACGGGCTGCCGGTTATCCCGCTTTTCCGTGAGGGTGAGTGAGGGATGCTGCCGGAGCAGGCTGTACTGGAGCGCCGGCTGTCCGTCCGGTGTGAGGAAGCAGGATGCGGGAAGCCGATGCCAGCCTTCCCTGTGGGCCATGTTTTGGTAGTCCCTCACGGCGTTTCCGTTGTGTCCGGAACATCCGCAGAGCGCCGTCAACAGGCATGATAAGAGGAAGGCGGTGGCAGTCTGCATGGTCAGGAGGCCGGGTTTTCCACGATTTTGCTGATGCGGGCGATGTTGAGGGCCCTCCCGGTGGCTTCATCCACCTGCACGACGGCTCCGCAGAGGCGCACGGGCCAGTTCGCCACAGGGAATTTGGCCGGCATGGAGGTGCGGAAGCGTTGGATAATGGGTTCCCGTTCCCGGCCCAGCACCCCGACGGCGGGGCCGCACATGCCGGCGTCCGTCAGGTAGGCGGTGCCGTGTTCCAGAATGGTTTCATCCGCCGTCTGCACGTGGGTGTGCGTTCCGATGACGGCGGAGACCAGTCCGTCCAGATTGTAGCCGGTGGAGATTTTTTCACTGGTGGTTTCCGCGTGCATGTCCACAAAGATGACCTGCACGCCTTCTTCCTCCCTGAGTCTTTTGGCTTCCGCTTCCGAGATGAGGAAGGGGTTTTCAAGCGGCGGCTGGATGAAGGAACGTCCCTGCACCTGCATGACGGCTATTTTTCCCCTGGGCGTTTCCACCACCACGCTTCCGTGTCCCGGTGTCCCCTGCGGGTAGTTGACGGGGCGCAGCACGCGCGGTTCGGAGTCCAGCCAAGGAGCCAGTTCCGCCTGGTCCCATACATGGTCCCCCGTCGTGATGACGTCCACTCCCGCATGCAGCAGTTCCTGCGCCAGACGGGGCGTAATGCCGCGCCCTGCGGCCGCGTTTTCACCGTTGACGATGACAAAGTCCGCCCCATGCTCCTTTTTGAGTTCCGGCAGCATGTGCTTCACGGCGGTGCGGCCAGGTTCGCCGACCACATCGCCTATAAAGAGTATGGTAATCATGAAGTGGGACGGGACTGGTGCGGATGGCGGTTTTTACTGCTCTTCCTTGGTGACGGGAACCACCAGCACGGGCACGGGGGATTTCCGCATGACGGAGCTGGCTACGCTGCCCAGAAAGACGGTGGAAAGGAAGCCGTGGTTGTGCTTGCCCACCACGATCATGTCAATGTGGTGTTTTTCAGCATAGTTGATGACCGCTTCGCTGATTTCAAATTCGTCTTCCACAGCCTGGATGATGGTTGCGTCCGTCAGCCGGGAGAGTTTTTTCCGCCGTTTTTTGCAGATGGTTTTTTGCGATGGAGATGACTTCGTTTTCCTCCGTCTGGTCCATCACGGGGACAGGCACTTCATCCGGCAGCACGCCGGAGACTTCATAACAGATGCTGGGTTCCACAATGTGGAGCAGATGGATGATGCTGTCGTTGGGGCAAGCCAGTTTGCCGATCTGATGAATGACGGCGTCCGTGGCGTTGGAGAAATCAATGGCTACCAGAATATTCTTCATATCTTCCTGTATAACATTCCGTGCTTTTCCATGCCACTAAAAAACGTGTGCTGTCCCCGGTTCTCCCGGCATTCCATTCCCGGTTCAGATCAGGCCCACGGCCCGGCGCACCCTGTCCAGCACTACGGAGGCCGTTTCCCGCGCCTTGCGGGCCCCTTCTTCCAGCGTCCGGTGCACGTAGTCCTGGTTGGCTTCCAGTTCCGCCCTGCGTTCGCGCGCGGGACGGAAGTATTCCCAGTAGGCGTCAAAGAGGCGTTTTTTGAAGTCGCCATAGCCGCAGCCTCCGTTTTTGAAGTCGCGGACCATGTCTTCATAGCCTTCCGCAGAGGCGAAGAGCTTGTAGAGCTGCAGGATGACGGAGCCTTCCGTGGGTTTGGGATCTTCCACAGGGGTGGAGTCCGTGGGGATTTTCATGATGAGCTTGCGGACGGCTTTTTCCTCACCGAAGATGGGGAGCGTGTTGTTGTAGCTTTTGCTCATTTTTTGCCCGTCCAGCCCCGGCACGATGGCCGTGCTTTCCGCAATGAGCGCATCCGGCAGCTTGCAGGTGCCTTCGCCGAATTGTTCGTTCATTTTGCCTGCCAGGTCGCGGGTGACTTCCAGGTGCTGCTTCTGGTCCTTGCCTACGGGCACTAGGTCGGAGTCATACATCAGGATGTCCGCCGCCATGAGGACGGGGTAGGTGAAGAGGGCGTTGCTGGGGGAGAACCCCTTGGCGATTTTGTCCTTGTAGGAGTGGCAGCGTTCCAGCAGGCCCACCGGGCAGACGGTGCCGAGTATCCAGGCCAGTTCATTGACTTCCGGCACGGAGGACTGGCGGAAGAAGACGCATTTTCCAGGGTCCAGGCCCACGGCCAGAAAGTCCGTCGCCAGGTTTTTGCAGTTTTCCCGCAGGGCCTCCGCGTCGTGAACGGTGCTCATGGCGTGGTAGTCCGCCAGAAAGTAGTAGGATTCTCCGCGTTCCTGCATGCGGACGGCTGGTTCCATGGCTCCGAAGTAGTTGCCGACATGCAGCTTGCCGCTGGGTTGAAGTCCTGTGATGATACGCATTGCGCGCAGGATTTTGCCTGTTCGCGCCCGGCAAGTCAAGAAAGGGGAGAGTCAAAGACTGGCGGGGAGGCTGGCCGGGCGCCTCGCCTGTTCCGGTATGCGTCCTGCGTTTGTTCTCTCTCTTTTTCATGCCTGACCGGAGCGTTTTCTTGGGCATGAAGAGAAGAAGCGGCGGCGGGAGTTTATTCTCCCCCCGCTTCCAGCGCTTCCAGCACGTTGTGCACGCCGTCCGCAAAGCTTGGGTAGAGCGGCTCCCAGCCCAGGGCCAGAAGGCGGGAGCAGGAGATTCTCTGGCTGGAAAAGCCGCGGCGCGCTTCCGCCTGGAGCGGTTCGGGCTGTGGCGCGGGCATGCCCAGCAGTCCGGAGAGGTAGGAGTAGATTTCTCCCAGCTGCATGGGGGTGCGGTCCGTCAGGTTGTAGATGCCGGTGGGCGGTTCCCGGAGCGTGCAGAGCAGGTGCAGGGCGGCCACGGCGTCATCCCGGTGGATGTAGTTGATCCACCTGTCCATGTTTCCGGGGAGGGCCGCGCCCTTCTTGCAGTATTGGGAGACGAGCACGCAGCGGTCCGGTCCGTAGAGAGCTCCCAGCCGGACGACGGTGCCTCCCGCGGCCAGAACCGCCTGTTCCGCCTGAATGAGGAGGCCGCTTTTTCCGGAGGCGGGGTAGACGTTATGTTCCTCCGTGATCCAGCGTCCGTCCGTGATGCCATAGACGGAGGTGCTGGAGCAGAAGATGACCGGCGTTCCGGGGAAGGCTTCCAGCGTGTTCTGCGTTCCGCGGATGTAGAGGCTGCGGTAGGCTTCCTCTGAGCCTCCCCGCGTGCTGGCGCACATGACGATGATGTGGGGGGAGGGGATGCGGGCGGCCAGGCTGTGCATGGAGGCTCCCTCCGTGACGTCCGCTTCATAAATGGCTTTCTGTGCGTCAATGTCCGCCGTAAGGGCCGTGTGACCGGCTTTCCGCAGGCTCTCCGCCAGCGCTTTTCCCAGGTAGCCCGTTCCCAGAATGAGGACGGCGCGGGGTTCTGTACACAGGAGGCCGGTCATGAGTCTTTGCGGAGGTGTTTGAGTTCCAACAGCGTTTCAGCCCGGGAGACATCTTCCGGCCAGGTGATTTTGGGATTTGGCTCATGGTTGTGCACCAGCCGCGTGGGATGGCCGATGAGCTGCAGGGCGGTTACTTCATCCGTCACCTGCATGTTCCGTTCCGTGACTTCCACATACGCATCCAGCAGGAGCGGGTATTGGAAGACCTGCGGGGTTTCCATGCACCACAGGCCGTCCCGGTCCACCTGCTCCGGCAGGGTGAAGCGTTCTTCGTCCGCGCGCTTCAAGGTGTCCGTCACGGGATGCGCGGAAGCGGCCGCTCCGCATTCCCTGGCAGTCTGGATGCAGCGGGAGATTTGCTCTACCGTGATAAGGGGGCGCGCTCCGTCGTGCACGGCCACAAGTTCCGGCGTGTAGAGAAGGGCTGCCAGGCCGTTCTGAACGGATTCATGCCGTTCCGCTCCTCCGTCCACGCGGGTGACGGGTATTTCCGTCTCCAGGTCCGCAGCATCAACGGCGCGGAAGCGCTCTTCCGGGCAGACGACCACGATTTCCGTGATTTCCCGGCAGTTGGCAAAGGCCCGGATGCTGCGTTCCAGCACCTTGACGCCGTGCAGGGGGGCCAGCAGCTTGTCAAATCCGGCGCGCCGGGAGGACCCGGCCGCTACAATGATGGCGGCACAGCATTTCATGATAGTCTGGCTGACACCATGCGGGCCAGTTCCTTGCCGTTGACCCTGCCGGCGGTGCGTTCCTGCATGAGTTTCATGACCTGTCCCATGTCTTTTTTGGTGGAGGCTCCCGTTTCCTTCAGGACGGCTTCCAGCATGGCCTCCGTTTCCTCTGCGGTGAGTTCAGCAGGCATGAATTGCTTGAGGACGGCGATTTCCGCTTCTTCCTTGTCGGCCAGTTCCGGGCGTCCGGCGGAGCGGAATTGTTCCGTAGAGTCTTCGCGCTGCTTGATTTGCTTGCGGACCACGGCCAGTTCTTCCGCTTCCTCCAACTGGGTTCCCAGGCCTCCCTTGGCGATGGCCGTGTTCGTCAGAGCCGTCTTGAGGGCGCGCAGCGTGTTGAGGGTGACGGAGTCTTTTGCTCTCATGGCGGTTTTCATCCCTTCCATGATTTGGTCTGAAATCTTGCTCATATCCCCATTAACTAAGCGCATCCCCACGTGTACTTCAAGCCGTAAATTGAAAAAGGCCGCCAGCGCGGGAAATGCCCGCCGGCGGCCCGGAGAGGGAGTTGAAGAGCGGAACCGCCCGGTTTATTTTTTCCCGCCGATGGGCATGATGTGGATTTTCTTTTCCGCCATGCCCGGAACCACGATCATGGAGTCATACAGGATAAAGTCCGCCGCGCCTTCAATGGGACCGGTGGCTGCCGGCGCGGAACGCCCCGTTTTCAGGTCCAGCCTGCGGATGGCTTCCGGTTTTTTGTCCTTGGACCAGTCGCTGTAGTAAAGGGCGTTGTCACGGTACACCAGGCCGTCGTATTGCCCCCGTTCCTTGGAGAGTTCCGTGACTTCCCGGGAGACGGGGTTGATGGAGAGCAGGCGGCCGCTGGGCTTGCCTTTTTCATCCGTGGCGTATTCGCAGAGGTAGATGACTTTTCTTTCCGGGTCCCAGGCCAGGCCGTTCGGCTTGTAGATGGGCTGCTTGGTGACCAGCTCCCCGTAGGAACTGGTGTTCGTGTCCACGTAGAAAATCTGGTCGGTATCCGTGGAGGAGACCATGAGCCTGCCGTTGATGAACGCCAGGTCGTTGAGAAATTTCATGCGGGAGGGGGACAGGTCCACATACCCCTCAATGGTGCCGGTTTTGGCGTCTATCTTGTAGACCATGTCCACATCCGTGCAGTACAGGAAGCCGTCCTGGTACAGGAGCCCCTTGGGAGCGTCCAGGGTGTCCACGTCCGTGATCTTTTTAGGTTCCGTGGAGCCGTGCGGGATAACGCCCAGGTAGCCGTCCTTGTCCTTTTCCGTGGGCGCCAGTTTGGCGCCGATGCAGGTGAAGTAGATGTTGCCCTCCGCGTCCGCAGCCACGCTTTCCGGGTGGCCGTCAATGGCAATGGTGGCTTTTTCCAGCGGAGGCAGCGGTTTGGCCGGCTCCGGCTGTTTTTTGGTTGGAGGAGCTGCCAGCGCGCTGCACGCCAGGCAGAGAAGGAGTAGTGTTGCTTTCATGGGGTTGTACGGTGTAAAAGGCTTGGAATTTATGGCACGGAAGCAGGAGAAAAGCAAGCCGTAGGAGCTGCCCTGCGGACGCCGTGCGGAGGTGCGCCCCGTTCGCGCATGCGTACCGGGGCGCTCCGGGTCAGATGGCTCCTGCGTCCAGATTGTTGGGCTGGGGCATGTTTTCCATGCGGATGGAGCGGTTGACCGCGTTCAGGTAGGCCCGGGCGGAGGCTTCAATGACGTCCGTGGAGGCTCCCTTGCCCACGATGGGCTTGGGCTGGCCGAAGTCCACGTGCACCGTGACTTCCCCCAGGGCGTCCTTCCCTTCGGAAGCGGCGTTGACGCTGTAGCCTTTCAGCGTGCCTTTGCGCTTGGTGATGCGTTCAATGGCCTTGATGACGGCGTCCACCGCTCCGTTGCCCGTGGAGCTGTCTTCAAATTTTTTACCTTCCTTGAGCAGTCCTACCGTAGCCGTGGGCCGGGCGTGGCTGCCTGCCACGAATTGCAGGAAGTCCAGCTCCCACAGGCCGGAGGAGGCGTGCAGGGAGTCGTCCACAATAGCGGACAGGTCATCGTCATAAACGAATTTCTTGGAGTCTCCCACTTTCTTGAAGCGCTCAAAGACGGCGTTTACTTCCTCTTCCGTGAGCACATGCCCCAGTTGTTCCAGCCTGGCCTTGACGGCGGCGCGGCCGGAGTGCTTGGTGAGCGGGAGTTCCGTGGCTCCCCACCCGACCGCCTGCGGATCCATGACTTCATAGGTTTCCCGGCAGTTGAGGATGCCGTGCTGGTGGATGCCGGAGGAGTGGGCGAAGGCGTTTTCCCCCACAATGGCCTTGGAACGCTGCACCTGCATGCCGCTCATGCGGGCCACAATGCGGGAGGTGCGGACGATTTCCCGCGTGTTGATATTGTCCGTGACGTCTCCGAATTGCCCGGCGCGGGTGCGCAGGGCCATGATGACTTCTTCCAGGGCCACGTTCCCGGCGCGTTCGCCAATGCCGTTGATGGTGCCTTCCACCTGCCGGGCTCCGGCGCGGACGGCGGCCAGGGAGTTGGCTACGGCCAGGCCCAGGTCGTTGTGGCAGTGGACGGAGATGACGGCTTTGCCGATGTTCGGCACGTTTTCCTTGAGGTGGCGGATGATGCGGTAGAATTCGTCCGGCGTGGTGTAGCCCACGGTGTCCGGAATGTTGACGGTGGTGGCTCCGGCGTCAATGACGGTTTCCACCACCTTGGTCAGAAAGTCCAGGTCCGTGCGGGAGGCGTCTTCCGGGGAGAATTCCACGTCCTGCACGAATTGCCTGGCGTAGGAGACGCCTTCCGCGGCCATGCGCAGGATTTCCGTTTCCGCCTTTTTCAGCTTGAACTGCATGTGCAGCTTGCTGGTGGCCAGAAAGATGTGGATGCGGGCGCGGTCCCCGGCGGGTTCCAGGGCCCTGGCGGCTGATTCAATGTCCGCCTTCACGCAGCGGGCCAGTCCGGCGATGCGGCATTTTTTGATTTCACTGGCGATGGTATGCACGGCTTCAAAGTCGCCGTCGGAAATGCAGGGGAAGCCGGCTTCGATCACGTCCATGCCCAGCCGTTCCATTTGACGCGCCACTTCCAGCTTTTCGCGTAGGTTCATGGATGCTCCGGGGCATTGTTCTCCATCGCGCAGGGTAGTGTCAAAAAAGTATATTTGGTCGGACATGGGTTGATGATATTAAGTCCCGGTATAATAATGTTTTGCTCCGGCAACGCAAGCCCTACGCGCTACATGCCCTCACGGAGGGGGGAATGAACAGGGCGTAAGGCCGCTGCGGGTGAAGAATGACGGAACCGTTCTTTGCCTGAAAATGGAAAAGCTGTAGGATGAGAGGGTGAAAATCAGATTTTACCTGAATGACCAGGCGGAACGCATCATGGCCCTGTGGAGTGAAAGCCGCGGGGAGTACCTGGTGGCGGATTCCGTGTTTGCGGAGGTGGATGCCTGCATTTGCGGGGAAACGGATTCCAGCGGAGAGGAGATGAAGCGCATCGCTGCGTTTCTGGATAATCCAGCCGCCAAGGCTGTAGATCCTGACTGGATGATTGATACCGCGCTGCCCTGTTCTCCCTCCAAGCTGGTGTGCCTGGGAAAGAGCTATGCGGACCACGCGAAGGAGTTTGACGGCGATCCCGTGCAGGAGCCGGCCATTTTCCTGAAGTCCCCTTCCGCCATTACCTCCTGCAGCGACGTCGTTTTATACCCGCCCGGGTGTGACAAGCTGGATTATGAGATTGAACTGGCCGTAGTGATCAAGAATGTGCTGAAGAACGCTTCTCCGGAGGAAGCTGCGCTGGCCATCAGCGGCTATACCCTGATGTGTGATTATTCGGAAAGGGCCAACCAGCTGGAACATGGCGGCCAGTGGACCAAGGGGAAGAGCTACGACAGCTTTGCCCCGATGGGCCCTACTTTTATTTCCGCGGAGGAACTGGGGGACGGCTCTGGTATTCCGCTTGAATTGAAGGTGAACGGGGAAGTTCGCCAGCAGGGCAATACGGACGGCCTGATCTGGCCCGTTCCTCGCCTGATTGCCTATATTTCCCGTTTCATGACCCTGTGGCCGGGAGACGTGGTTTCCACCGGCACTCCGGGAGGCGTGGGCATGGGAATGAATCCTCCGGGTTATTTGAAGCCCGGGGACGTGGTGGAGTGGGGAAGCCCCGCTTTCGGCTATGCCTCCCAGGCTGTGGTGATTGATGACGAGGAGTAGGCCGGGCGTTCAAGCCTTTCAGGGAGTGGAGAAGGGAAAGGCTTCTCCGCGCGTGGACTGTGTTTTCTCCTGTCGCCGGAGCATCGTTTTTCCGGAGGATGGCCCCGCCGGTTTGGAGTGGGCAGCAAATACTGGCGGCATCCGGAAGAAAGGCATTGTTTTCTCTTGATTCCTCCGCCATGGTTTAGTGAAGTGGATGCGTGAAAAACGTGGTTCTGTACGTGGTGATGGTGACCGGGCTGACGGCCCTCTTCGTCTGGCTGAAGGGGAGGAACACGGAACGTGTTCCGGCTTCCTCCGCCATGGTGGTGTCTCCGGAGGATGACGCCGCGCACGATGTCGTGCTGGTGGATGTCCGTACCCCGGAGGAATACCGCGCAGGCCACAAGGAGGGAGCCTTGAATATTCCGGTGGATGAGGTGGAGCAGCTGGCTCCTCAACTGCTTCCGGACAAGAATGCCGTAATTCTGTTATATTGCCGGACGGGCAAGAGGGCGGACAAGGCGATGGAAACCCTCAGAAAAATGGGGTATTCCCATTTGGAGAACCTGCACCGGTTTGAGATGTAGCCCTCGGCCCGTTTTGCCGGTGCGCGGAGTCCGGAATGCGTACGGCCATGCCGGTTCCGGTTTGCGGAGCATTGTTTGATGTAAAAGCACAGGCCATGAAATCCATCCATGCCTGTTCTGTAAATAAATCAAGCTCCGGACGCCTTGTAGAAGAACGGCCGGAGCTTGATGAAAAATGAGGCAGGGTTTATGCCCGTTTGCGGCGCATCAGCAGAGCGCCCAGGCCCAGCAGGCCGAGGCTGGCCGTGGCCGGTTCCGGAACGGAGGCCAGCGCCAGGGCATTGATGCTGCCGCTTCCGCCCTGGGACTGGATATTGAGCTGGGTTCCGTCGGCAGCCACGTCGAATGTATAGGTCACCACCATCCAGTCTCCGGTATGCGTGTTGCCCGTGACGGTGGCGCCGTTCAGCGTAGCGCCGGACCCGGTGGAGTAGTCGTCCAGGCTGGCGGAAATGTTAGAGATTCCGGTGCCGTCAAGGCTGAAGGAAGAAGTGTTGCCCGCACCGTAGTTGTTTCCGCGTCCCACCAGCATGGTCAGCGTGTAAGTGCCGGCGGACAGGTTGTTCAGGGACATCGTGAAGTTGCCGTTGGCACTGTTTCCATTGATGACGCCGCCCATCGGGTTGCCGGTGGTCATATCCTGGCCGAAAACATCGTAAAACTTGTTGCCCTGGCCCAGGGCGGAGTCTTTGGCGGAACCGTCCGTCAGAACGCCTCCGCTCCCGCAGCAGACGCCGCCGGTCGTCAGGGTGATGCCGGTAGCGTCCCCTCCGCTGGTCACCAGTGTTCCGGAAGTATAGGAAGAGGAGCTGCCCGTGGAGATTTTGTTCACTTGTTGTCCGGATTCCCCCAGATACGTGCCGTCCACAACGGAGGTGCCATTGCCCGAATTGATCCCGAACGAAATCAGAACGGTGGAGGCTTCAGCCGCAACCGCCGCTGCCGCCATGGTTGCCAGAATGAATAATGTCTTCTTCATGCTATCAATGAGATACGTGATTGGAAATGATAGAACACCCTTCCTAGGAGTAGATAAATAGCGAATTATAAATCCGTGACGTTTAAAAATCCAAATCAAGATTTATTCAATAAGTAAAAAGGCTTTTATCCCAGCCTTGGAAAGTGCTGTTCCACCGTTGCCGGATGAGACTGTTTTTTCCCGGCAATTCTGGACAATGCCACCCGGGCAGGAACCGTTCCTCTCCCTTTCCTGACGGCAGGCCCATAGAAGGGAGCGGGATGAAGATTCCTCCTGTTCCGACGGGACGGCATTTCCTTCAAAGAAGAAAACCCCCCGCATGGAGTCATGCGGAGGGTTCCTGTTTAATTGTTGTCCGTAAGGTTATTCCGCCTTCGGCTTGCGGGGAGTCCTTTTACGGGGAGTTTTGGTTTTCGGAGCCGCCTTGTCCTTGACGTGCAGGAAGGTGAGCGTTTCCGTTCCGTCCGTTTCCACGGCTTCAATCTTGTCGCCTGGTTTCACGTCTCCCCTCAGCAGGGATTCCGCCAGGGGGTCTTCCAGCAGCCGTTCGATGGCGCGGCGCATCGGGCGCGCGCCGTACTGCGGATCGTAGCCGTTTTTGATGATCAGGCTCAGGGCTTCCGGGCTCAGGGCCAGCGTGATGTTCTTGGTCTTGAGGCGGGAGATGAGCTTGTCCGCTTCCAGCTGTACGATGCGTTCCAGGTCGTCCCGTTCCAGCATGCGGAAAACGGAGATGTCATCAAAGCGGTTCAGGAATTCCGGGCGGAATTGCTTGCGCGCCGCTTCCAGAATCTTTTCCTTCATGGCGGCGTAGTCCGCATTGTCGGCAGACATGGCGCCGAAGCCCATGGCGCTCTGCCGCTTGGCGGAGGCGGCCCCCACGTTGGAGGTCAGGATGATGATGGTGTTGCGGAAGTTGATCTTGCGTCCCAGGGAGTCCGTCACGCTGCCTTCCTCCAGAATCTGGAGAAGCAGGTTCATGACGTCCGGGTGGGCCTTTTCCACTTCGTCAAAGAGGATAACGGAGTAGGGCCTGCGCCGGACGGCTTCCGTGAGCTGGCCGCCTTCGTCATGGCCTACGTAGCCGGGAGGCGAGCCGATGAGGCGGGACGTGGTGTGTTTTTCCATGTACTCGCTCATGTCCACCTGAATAAGGGCGTCCGCGGTGCCGAACATGATTTCCGCCAGGTTGCGGGCCAGGTAGGTTTTGCCCACCCCGGTGGGCCCCAGGAAGAGGAAGGAGCCGATCGGGCGGCGCGGGTCTTTGATGTCCGCGCGGCTGCGCCGCAGGGCACGGGCGATGGCGGAGGCCGCCTCGTCCTGGCCGATGACCTTGCTTTTCAGTTCTTCCTCCATGCGCAGGAGCTTGGTGGTTTCCTTTTCCTCCATCCGGGCCAGCGGAATGCCGGTCCATTTGGCGAGCACGCTCATCACGTCTTCATCCGTTACGGGGACATAGTTGGTCTCGTAGGAGTTGCGCCAGGTGTCCAGCATGTTCTGGAGTTCCGCCTTGGCCTGTTTTTCCTCGTCGCGGAGGCGGGCGGCTTCCTCAAAGAGCTGGCCGTCCACGGCCTTGTCCTTGCGTTCCTTGATTTCCTCAATGCGGACTTCCATCTCGCTGATGTGGTCCGGGCGGGTCATCTGGGAGACGCGCTTGCGCGCTCCCGCTTCATCCAGGATGTCGATGGCCTTGTCCGGCAGGAAGCGGCCCGTCAGATAGCGGTGGGAGAGCTTGGCTGCGGCTTCCACGGCCTCTTTCGTATAATGAACCTTGTGGTGTTCCTCATACTTGGGCTGGATGCCGGCCAGGATCTGGATGGTATCCTCCACGGAGGGTTCCCCCACCTGCACCTGCTGGAAGCGGCGTTCCAGGGCGGCGTCCTTCTCAATGTGCTTTCTGTATTCATTGAGCGTGGTGGCGCCTATGGCCTGGAGCTCCCCGCGGGAGAGGGCGGGCTTGATGATGTTGGAGGCGTCCATGGAGCCTTCCGCGGAGCCCGCGCCCACGATGGTGTGCAGCTCGTCAATGAAGAGGATGACGTTGCCTTCCCGGCGTATTTCATCCATCACGGCCTTGAGCCGTTCTTCAAACTGGCCGCGGTACTTGGTGCCCGCCACCATCAGAGCCAGGTCCAGGGAGATGACTCTCTTGCTGCGCAGGAGTTCCGGAACGTGGCCCTGGGCTATTTCCTGGGCCAGCCCTTCCACGATGGCGGTTTTGCCCACCCCGGCTTCACCGAGCAGGACGGGGTTGTTCTTGTTCCTGCGGCACAGTATCTGGATGACGCGCTCAATTTCGGAGGCACGGCCGATCACGGGGTCCAGCTTGCCGTCCCGGGCCAGCTGGGTCATGTCCCGGCCAAAGGCCTGGAGAGCGGGAGTCTTGGATTTCTGCTGCCGGGAGTAGGGAGGGGAGGAAGGTTCGTCCGTCGGGATGGCGGGGGATTCGTTTTCCTCCTCGTCGTCATCGTCGTCCGGGATGATGTTGTCTTCATCCGCATCCATCTGGTATTTGGGCGTCAGTACGTCCAGCAGCTCGCGCCGCGCCTGTTCCAGGTCCACGCCGAAGTGGCGCAGAATCTGTCCGGCCACGCCGTCGCCGTCCCGGATGAGGCCCAGGAGCAGGTGCTCCGTGCCCACATACGTGTGGTTGAGTTCTTGGGCTTCCCGGTTGGCCATCGCCAGAACCTTGCGGACTCTGGGGGTGTACGGGATGTTGCCCTCCGCCTGGGGCTCCGTGCCCCGGCCTATTTGTTCCTCCACCTGCCTGCGCACGGCGGTAAGCTCCACCCCCAGGTTTTCCAGGATGGTGACGGCTACGCCCTTGCCCAGCTTGAGCAGCCCGAGGAGCAGGTGTTCGGTCCCTATGTAATGATGATTGAAGCGGTCCGCTTCCCGGCGCGCATGCGCCAGCACTTGTTGCGCCCTAGGCGTAAAGTTGTTCATGTATTGTAAAGAAGTTTTGTTGTTGCATCAGTTTCCGGAAAGTTCCTTCCGGATAATGTCCGCACGGATCTGGTCCCTGTCTTCGGGAGTTGTCTGGTCCGTGGTGGACAGGCGGGCCAGGTGGGCCGGCTGAATGTTCAGTATGGTTTTATTGACGTTTTTTAATGCCTGGTGGGAAAAGATGTCCAGGGATGCTCCCATCCGGAGGAAGGAGAGCAGCGCCAGCGCCTCCTGCGTGGATAGCAGGGTGGCGTTGGTCAGGAGGCCGTAGGCGCGGGAAACGCGGTCTTTTACCTGGAGCGAGGAAGCCTGGAGCAGCCGCCTGCGGGCGTTCCATTCCTGGTGGGCCAGGTCGGAGGTGAAGCGGGTCATGCGTTCCACGATCTGGTCCTCGCTGTCTCCCAGCGTGGTCTGGTTGGAAATCTGGAAGAGATTGCCGGTGGCTTCCGTCCCTTCTCCGTACAGGCCGCGGACAGTGATGTTGAGCTGCACGGCCGCCTGGACGACCTGCTGCATCTGTTCTGAGATGACCAGGCCCGGCAAATGCATCATGACGGAGGCCCTCATGCCCGTGCCCAGGTTGGTGGGGCAGGCGGTGAGGTAGCCCAGCCGCGTGTTGTAGGCGTACGGGAGCCTGGCTTCCAGTTCGGAGTCTATTTTGGAGATGGCTCCCCATGCTTTTTTAAGCTGGATGCCGGGCAGGATGTACTGAAGGCGCAGGTGGTCCTCCTCATTGAAGAGGATGCTGGCGTTCTGGCTGCGTGAGATGAGAACGGCGCAGCCTTCCGAGCGCGCGGCCAGTTCCCGGGAAATGAGGTGGCGTTCCACCAGCAGCTGTTTTTGCTGCTGGGTGAGTCCGGAGAGTTCCGCGTAATAGCCTCCCTTCATGACGGGGATTTGGCGCGCTTCACTGGAGGTGAGCTTCAGCGTTTCCTCCCTCTGCTGGCGCGTGGCCCAGCCGGGAAAAGGGGTGGCGGTCAGATTGCGTGCCAGGCGGATGCGGGAGGTGAGAACGATGTCGTGTTCATCCCGTGATTCCACCATCCATTTGGCGGGGTTGTTTAGTAAGTCGTCAAAGAGCATGTACGTTAATTGGTCGGCGTGCGCAATTGCTTGATTTGATCGCGGAGCTTGGCCGCGCGTTCATAATCCTCTCTTGCCACTGCCAGGGAAAGTTGTTGTTCCAGATCACTGATGGTATGGGTTTCCGTTTCGCGCTTTTCCGCCCGTTCGGGCGTTTTTCCGTGATGGTGGGAATCAGGCTGAATCTGGGTGAGAAGAGGGAGTATCTCTTCTTCGAAGACGTTGTAGCATTCACTGCAGCCCAGGCGTCCTACATTTTTGTAATCCTGAAGGGTGAAGGAGCAGATCGGGCAGCTTGTGAGCGGTAGGGACTGCAGGGCCGGAATGGGGGCGGCGGGGTCCGCCGCGCCTTCCTTGCCGAACTGGCCCTGAAGGTTCGGGAACAGTTTCTCCGCCAGATCAAAGGCGTCCGGGTCCAGCAGGCCCCGCTCCTGGGCGCATTTGGCGCAGAGGCAGAATTTGGTGGATTTCCCGTTGATGATCTGTGTCAGGAACACCGTTGCCGGTGCAGAGCATATCTCACATTTTTTCACAACCCGCATTATAATGGCGACCCCCACGGCGGACTAGTAGTCTGCGTGTCATGGATTGTCATGAAAACGGGCCTTGTTATTGTACGGAGGAAGAATTCTTTCTGCGCTGTTTTAGAAGCCCGCACCGTGATGAATACAAGTAGGCTGCGCAGAAGAAGGTTCCCAGCACCAGAATGATGGTTGCGCCCAGGTGCCAGCCCAGCGGGAAGGACAGGTAAAAGGCCAGCAAAGAGCCCAGTCCACCGATGATTCCGCCCCCCCAGAAGAGGTGGGAAGGCTTGTTGGTGAGCATGTACACCGTGGCGGCGGGACCGACGAGAAGCCCCAGCGTCAGGAACGCCCCCACGGCCTGGAGGGAAGAGACGAGCACCAGGATGATGAGGGTGAAGATGCCGTAGCTGATGAGGCGGGAGGGAATGCCCAGCGTGGTGGCGATGTCCGGGTCAAAGAGGTAGATCAGGATGGGGCGGCGGAAGAGAAGCAGGATCAGGACGCTGACGGAACTGATGGCGAAGGCGATCCACAGGTCGGAGTCGGACAGGCTCATGATGGAGCCGAACAGCCAGTCGTCAATTTTCTGTTGCAGGCCCAGCCGCACCAGTACGATGAAACCCGCGGCGAAGGCCGTGGTGTGCAGGATGGACAGGGCGGTATCCTGGTTCAGCCGGGACGTGCGGGAGACGAAGAGGGAACCCAGGCCCACCAGCAGGGCGGCCACCACGGCCCCCGTCAGGAGGCTCCAGCGGGTGAGGCCGAAGAGGAGCACCGCCACCGCTATGCCCGGCAGCAGGGCGCAGGAGAGCGTGCCGATCTGGAGAGCCGATTTTTTCAGGATGACCAGCCCGCTGACGAAGCCGTTGGCGAAGCCGATCATGACGCATGCCAGCAGGGAGCGCTGCGCGATGGGTTCGCGGAGGAATTGAAGAAAGTCGTCCATCATGAAACTTGGGTTTCCGGTTGAGGTTCCATTCCATACGTCTCCCGGATGCGTGAGGGAGCAAGCACTTCCCCCGGGGGGCCGAAGGCGACCAGCTCGCGATTCATCAGCAGGATGGCGTCAAAAATGTCCGCCGCCGTGTTCAGGTCGTGATGGGAGGCGATGACCAGCCGTCCTTCCGCCGCCAGGGAATCCAGCAGCCGCCCCAGGGACTGGCAGGCCGGGGCGTCCAGCCCTGTGAAGGGTTCGTCCAGCAGCAGGACGTGGGCTTCCTGCGCCAGGGCGCGCGCCAGGAATGCCCGCTGCTGCTGCCCTCCGGAAAGTTCTGAAATCTGGCGGTCCGCCAGGGATTCCATGCCCAGCGCGTGAAGGGATTTTTCTACGATGTCCCGGTCATGGCGCCCGAATTTTTTCCACAGTCCCAGGGACGGATAGCGGCCCATTTCCACCAGCGCGCGGACGGTGATGGGAAAGGACCAGTCCACGTCGGAACGCTGGGGCAGGTAGGCGATTTCTCCCGGCGTATCGTGAAGAGGGCTGCCGTTCCACAGGATTTCCCCGGAATCAGGACGGAGCAGTCCGGCCAGGGCCTTGATCAGCGTGGATTTTCCCGCGCCGTTGGGGCCCATCAGGGCCAGCGTGTGGCCGCAGGTGATGGAAAAGCTGATGCCGTCCAGGGCAAGAAGGCTCCCGTAATACACGCTGAGGTTCCGCACTTCCAGCCGGTGGCGGTCCGGGTGGCTGGCATGCGCGCCCCAGCAGATGTGGTCCTGGGAGCAGTGGGGGGCTGGACTGTTTATTTCCATGAGAAGGAGTAGCTGTCGTTCAGGGAAGGGCCGAAGGACCAGCGGGTGGCGGAGGCGGACGGCCTGCCCTCCGGTTCCAGTTCCAGCGTAACGGGGGTGTCCGGCGTGCCTTCCGGCCAGCGGGCGGAAACGGTGAGCGTCACGGAGCCGTCTTCCAGCGGAAGGCCGCATTCCACTTCTTCATGCAGGCCGGGTGTGGAGGACTGCCAGAGGACACGGCTTCCATGGGAGATGGAAAGAAATTCCGGACGGTGGGCGCACCTGACCGTGATGACCGTGGGAACGTCCGCGGCCTGCGCCGCGGGGGAGGAGAGGTCCGCTTCCTGTGCTCCGGGGGTGCCTGCCGTCATGTTATAAAGGAAGAACCCCAGCAGGATGACGACTCCCAGAGTAGGGAAAAACTGGCGCAGGGGTGTGCTGGTCATGGCCTGGGGGACGGGGAAAGGGCTTCCTTGATGATGCCGACGTTTTGCTTGAACATGGACTCGAACGTATGGCCGTCCGGAGCCAGCCCGTCGGTATTGATCGGCTTGGCAACGGGGATGTTCAGGGATTTGGCGATCTCCGTGAGGCTCTTGGGGTTGGAGGAATATTCCGGGAACAGGGCCTTTACCCCGGCTGCGCGCAGCTTCTTCAGCGTGGAGGCCAGCTGGGCGGAATTGCCTTCGTCTTCACGGCTCACCCCCTGGATGCTGATGCTGCGGAAGCCGAATTCCTTGCAGAAATGGTTCATGGCCGCGTGCCCCGTCACCAGGATGCGGTCCGCTTCCGGAATGTCCGCAAGCTCCTTCCTGGCCCAGGAGGAAAGCTGGTCCATTTTTCTGTTCCACCGGGCCAGTCCGGCCTTGTAATCCTGCTCATGGGCCGGGTCCATCCGCGTGAGCGCGGCGGCCAGGGCGCGGGCGGCGCGTTTCATATTGGCCGGGGTGTGCCACCAGTGGGGATCGTTGGGGCCGTGGGCGCAGCAGTCCCCGTCGTGCCCATGGTCATGGTCTGCGGTGTCCGCCGCCACGGGAACGTCCGGAATGGAGGCCCCCAGGTCCAGAATTTGCGCCCTGCCGCCCAGCGCGTCTTTCAACTTGGGAAGGTACGGCTCCAGATTCTTGCCGGAGGCCAGAACCAGGCGCGCCTGCCCTGCGGCGGCGATATCCTGCGGAGCGGGTTCAAAGCTGTGCAGGTTGCCGTTGGGGCGCAGCAGGTCCGCCACCTGCACGTGGCTGCCGCCGATGGCGCGGGCCATATCCCCCAGAATTGGGTGCAGGGCCGCGATTTTCAGGCCGGGGGCGTCCTGGGCCTGAAGAGTGCAGAACAGGCCCAGAAGACACAGAAAAGGAATCAGAATGCGCCGGAGCATGTTCCGCATTATGAACCGCCCTTCAAGTGATGCAATGGTCAAATTTGTCTTCCAAAGTGAGATGACGCTAACTTTTCGGGGCCTCTCCCTGGCTCTTCTTTTTGTTCCTCAGCTTCATGGTGAACTTCTGGTACAGGAAGGAGGAGATGAGCACGATGGCGGCCAGCCCCACCAAGGCTCCCACGCGGTACAGTTGCCCGAGGCTGGAAATGTCATAACAGACGACTTTCAGCAGGGTGATGCCCAGCAGGGCGAGTCCCGCCATGCGCACCCTGGAAGACCTGATGTCAAACCCCGTGGCGATCAGGCCCAGGGCAAAGAGGCTCCAGGCAATGGAAATGGTGAGGTCCTGCGCCACGCTGCTCCCGAACTGGATCATCAGCGGACGGTCTCCCGGTGCGGCGAAGCCGCAGGATATTTCCGTATTCATCCAGATGAAAAGCAGGATGGCCCCGAAAATATTCAGGGCCGCGACAAGAACGCGGAGGCCGGAGCTGCGGCCCCCCGGCAGGCGTGGCGTCACTTTCTTCTGGACCCACCAGGCTCCGGCCATGCAGCAGAAAACCATGGTGGCGAACATCGTGCGCAGGGCCGGCATTCCGGCAGGGTCAAGTTGCACGAAGGCTTGCGACAGGCCGTTGCGGACGAACAGGAAGGCCAGCAGGAAAAATCCCGTCCAGGCCAGTCTGGGCAGGGGAAATTTGCCGCACAGCAGCAGAAGGGCCAGCCCTTCCAGGGACCAGGCTACGGTCAGGGGGGCGCCCGTCCATTGGAGGCCGATGGCCAGCGTCAGCATGCCGATGGCTGCTCCATAATAAAAGCAGAGGATGGCGGAACGCTTCAAAAGCGTTTCCTCCGGTAGCCGCCGCAGGGCCAGGGCCGCCAGCAGCGGAGGCGCCGCACAGGCAAGCGCGACGGTGGAATCCCAGAAATGGGTGGCCTCAGGATGGTGGGCCGTTCCGAAGAGCCACCAGGAAAGGTAGAAGAGGGGGAATGCCAGGGCGGAGGCGCTCCAGGCCAGCAAGCCGCTGCGGAACCGCCGGACCAGCAGCAGGGGCAGCAGGAAGATCGCCAGGAAAATCACCGCGGAACCGGCAGGGTGGATGTCCTGATAGGACGCCGCAATCGTGTACCCGGCCGCCGCGGCCATCAGGGCCTGCCCTCTCCGGTGCCATGCCGCCATTCCGCAGAACGTGGCCGCCGTCAGGAAAACGTAAAAAGGGGAAGGTGAAAGCGGGTGCATGACCAGCAGCCACGCGAGAGCCGCCGTGGCGAAGCAGGAAATCCTGACGCCGGGCTGAAGCTCCGCCAGGTAGGCCCCTCCGGAAGGCGTGCGTGCGGACAGCACCGCATAAGACGCCGGAATCATGAACAGGCAGAAAAGGCCCTGGAGCTGGGAGGATATCCAGAGGGCAGATTGCGAGGCTTCTTCCGCGGAAGACTGGTAAAAATAGAAAATGGTGAAAAGCCCCATGGGAAGAAAGCAGGACCAATACGTGCTTTTGGCGCGGGCCAGCGGGAGCAGGGCGATCATGGGGAGCATGCCCGCCAGCAGGAGAAGCAGGTGGGAGGAAGGGGAAAGGAACCGGAAGCTGCACTCCGCCTGAAGGCGGAATGCCGTCAGGCAGGTGACCGCAATGGCGCAGAAGGCCAGCAGGAAGGGACCTCCCTTCCGGTCCGGTTCAGCCTGCCGTGTGCCGGCATAAAGGCCGTAGCCCCCGTACAGGAGCAGGGTGCAGATGGACAGGATGACGACGGCGAGAATATGGGAGGGGCCGCCGTATTCGTCAAACCAGCCCATCAGCAGGATGGTATAGGCAGCCAGTCCGGCTCCTCCGGCTCCTGTCCACCTGGTTGCGGCTACGACGGCGAGCAACCCGACGTTCAGGATGGTCATGTACAGGAACAGGGAGGCCGTATGGTCCTGGCCGGTGGACAGGATGACCGGGGTCAGAAAACCGCCGATGATGCCCAGGAAGGCGATTATGCGGAACCGCAGGCGCACCGCCAGGATGAAGGCCGCCGCCGTGGTGGCCGCCAGCAGAACGGTCGCGATGGCCGTCGTGAAGAAGGGAAGCTCGTAAAACATGCGTCCGGCGCAGGTAGCCAGGTACAGGACCAGGATGCCCGTGGAGGTCAGCGTGCCGGAAAGGATGGGGTACTTCTTCCTCAGCCGCGACAGGCCGGCGCCCAGCAGGCCGGCGGCAGCCAGATACGTGAGGGTTACCCTCCATTCCGGAGAAATCAGATCATTGTCAATGCTGTACTTGACGAAGAACCCGGTTCCCAGAAACAGCACAAACCCTCCTATCCAGGAGAGCAGCTTGGCGCCGATGAAGTATTCCCAGGAAAAGGACGCGGGGCGCGACGGTGCGGGCCTGGCGTTCCGGACCGGCTGCAGGCTGTTCCGGGAGGGAAGGGCGCAGGCGGGTTCCCGTACCGGGGCGGCGGCAGGAAGCGTACGGATGGGCTGCACCGGACTTTCCACAGGGGGCGGAAGGCTCTTTCTGGTTTCCGCGGGGGGCCTCTGGGGGGAGGAACGGGAATTCAGACGTTCCTTTAATCCGGCGACTTCCGTTTCCAGAGTGCGGACTTTTTGTTCCAGAGAAACGACCTGGCAGGCCTTCACAAAGGTGAAGACCATTCCGGAAAGCAGGCCGAGGACCAGCAGAAGAATGAAAAATTCCATGGGGAGGGAAGGGGGTAGGGAAAATGTATTCTACACCGGAAGAATGGGACTGCAAGACGCAAAAAGGTACATGGCCGCCTGTCCTGAAAGAGCCGCACGGAACCGTCGGCTGAAGGCCGTCCCGGCGGTGGATTTCATGCGGGGGGCGGAATGGGCCAAGGCGGCACAGGAAACGTTCGCGGGGAAGAGACCGGAAGGCGCGCCGCCTGGAAGCCCCCTTCCGCGCCTTTCCCGGGTTGACGTATTGAGGAATGGGAGCGGACGGTTTTTTCTTGAGGTGGAAAGTGTTTTCTGATTCCATTATCGCGCATCATCATGAATGGTTTTCAACTTCTTCAATGTGGTTTGAGCGTGGCTGCCCTGCTGGGCGGCTCCGCCCTTGCGGCGTCACCTGCCGTGTACCCGGTTCCCCAGCAGTCCAATCTCTCCTCCCAGACGGTTGCTTTCTCCGGAAAGCCTTCCGTGGTGATTCGCTCCGCCAAGACGGCGGCCAGCAAGCTGCTGAACGGCGTTCCGGAAAAATCCGGGGCCTACAAGCTGGTCGTCTCCCCGCAGGGCAAAGTGGCCATAGGCGCCCATGACGAGCGGGGCGCTTTTTACGCCATGCAGACGCTGCGGCAGCTCGGCACGAAGGCCGGCGGCGAAGGCGTGACCTTGCCCGTAGGGGAAATCACGGACTGGCCGGACATCGAATTCCGCGGAACGGTGGAAGGCTTCTACGGCACTCCATGGAGCCATGAGGCCCGTTTGAGCCAACTGCGCTTTTACGGCCAGAACAAGATGAACACGTACATCTACGGGCCGAAGGACGATCCCTACCACTCCTCCCCCCACTGGCGGGACCCCTATCCCGCGGACCAGGCCGCCCAGATCAAGGAACTGGTGAAGGTGGCGAAGGAAAACCACGTGGACTTTGTCTGGGCCATCCACCCCGGCAAGGACATCAAGTGGACGGAAGAGGACATGAACAACGTCATCAAAAAATTTGAGATGATGTACAAGCTGGGCGTCCGTTCCTTTGCCGTGTTCTTTGACGACATCTTCGGCGAGGGAAAGAGGGGGGACATGCAGGCGCTCCTGCTCAACAAGATCAACAACGAATTCGTCAAGGTGAAAAAGGACGTCACCCCCCTGGTCATGTGCCCTACGGAGTACAACCGCGGCTGGGCGGACTCCAAGCCGGGAACCTACCTGGACATTCTGGGCGACCGTCTGGACCCCTCCATCCACGTCATGTGGACGGGGGACTCCGTCTGCCATGACATCACGCTGGAAGGCCAGCAGTGGGTGAACAAGAGAATCAAGCGTCCCTCCTACGTCTGGTGGAACTTCCCCGTAACGGACTACTGCCGCTCCAACCTGTGCATGGGCCGCGTGTACGGCCTTGCCACGGAACCGGGCGCGAAGGAATCCATGGGCGGCTTCGTCTCCAACCCCATGGACAAGCCGGAGGCCTCCAAGGTCTCCCTCTTCGGCCTTGCGGACTACACCTGGAACATCAACGGCTTCAAATCGGAGGAATCCTGGAAGGAAGGCGTCAGGCGCCTGTTCCCGCAGGCGGCGGAAGCCATGCAGGTCTTTGTGAACCACAACTCCGACCAGGGTCCCAACGGCCACGGCTACCGCCGTGAGGAATCCGTGGAAATAGAACCCGTGGTCAAGCGCGTGCTGGAAGCCGCCCGGGAAGGCAAGGTGGCCAAAGCGGATACGGCCCTGCTCAAGAAGGAATTCGCTCGCATGGCCGCCGCCGCGCCCGTCATCCGGGCCAAGGCGGACAACCCCCGCTTGATGAAGGAAATCGGCGCGTGGGTGGATGCCTTTGAACAACTGGGCCGCGCCGGCCAGCATGCCGTGGCGGCGCTGGAGGAAAACAACACCAGGGACGCCGTGACCCAGCTGGTGCAGGCCACGCAGGCCCTGGCGGCCATGGACGGCATTTCCCGCCGCCACAACCAGGAAGGCCAGTTGTACCGCTCCGTGGTGAAAACCGGTTCCCGGGTGATGACCCCCGCCGTCAATGAACTGGCGGACACCGTTTCCAAAAAAGTTTTCCCCGCTATTGCGGGCACTCCGGCCCTTTCCCCCAAGCCCCTGGTCAAGGGGGGCAATATGGACAAGGCGGAACTCTTCTGTGACGGAGACCGCGGCTCCTTCTGGCATTCCGGCGCTTACGGCGAGCCGGGAGACTGGTATGGCGTGGACTACGGCATGCCGATTCCCGTGCGGAGCGTGGAAGTGCTCATGGGCCGCAATGACAAGGACGGCGACTATGTAGCCAAGGGGCAGCTGGAAGGCTCCCGGGACCTGAAAACATGGAAGCCGCTGGGACCGGAAACCTCCGGCATGCAGGTGGTATGGAAGGCGCCCAAGCCCGTCTCACTCCGTGCCGTGCGCTACCGCGTCATTGAACCGAAGAAAACGGACAACGGCCGCGCCGTCTGGACCGCCGTGCGTGAAATAGCCGTCAACACGCCTCCTTCAGCCATGGCCGCCTCCAACGTGGCGGGGCTGGAAGGCGTCTCCGTGCAGAAATCCGACAAAATCGTGCGCATCAACCGCGTGATGGAAACGCACAAAATGAAGCCCGGCGAATTCATCTCCCTGCAATTGGAAGGCCCCACGGACGCCACTTGGCTGGAAGTCAACCTGGAACGGGATGACGTCAACTCCTGGGCGGAAGTGGAGCTGGACGTGGAAGGCTCCGCCAAGCCCGTGGTGCAGAAGCTGGACAAGCAGGGTAAAAACTTCATTGCCAGGGCGAACCAGCTCCCCAAGGGAATCAAGGGCATGAAACTGGTCAACAAAAGCGGCAAGGAACAGGACATCGTTCTGAACATGTTCAAATTTGACGTTCCCCCGTCGGACCCCGGCACCAGCCTGGTCTCCCTGAGCGACAGGAACCTGAAAACGGTCTACCGTGCTGACAAGCCCCTGGACGTGATCGTCCCCAATCTGGACAACCCCAAGGCTGCCAAGGTAGTCGTGGTAGGGTCCGCCGCCTTCGCCATCCAGGCGCGCCGCGGCGAGGGATCCTGGACGCCGGTGGGCAAGCGGAACGCCGGACCCGGAGCTTCCGAGTTTGCCATTCCGGCCGGGACCACTGCCGTGCGCCTGACCTACAAGGCCCCCCAGCCGGACGCGATCATCAATGAGGTGATCTTCTCCTCCCGGAAATAGTTGTTTCAGGCGCTGATGCCTGATGCTGCGGCTCCGTCCGGATTTTCCCCGGACGGAGCTTTTCTCTTTGAAAAGATGGAAATGCAGCGTGAAGGCCGTTTCCATGCATCATGGGGGAAGGAGGAACCCGCATTCCGGCGGGAACGGCGGCCATTCTCCCGGAAACAGGTTAGGCACCTTCTTCTTCCCGCTTTGGCAGCTTGTTGTGGAAACAACCTTGACCCTGTTGGATGCGGGGCTAAAATACTGCCATGACACCGGGCTTTCATTGGACTCTCCGCCCCTCCGTCAGGGAGGATGATCCGGTCTTGAAAGCGTTTCCCGCAGAACTGCCCCTGCTGGTCAAACAGCTTCTGCTGCAGCGCGGATTTACCGGAGGAGCGGAAACTGACCTCTTTCTGGAGCCCAGGCTCTCCCATCTGAGCGACCCTTTCCTGATGGGGGAAATGAGGGCCGCCGTGGACCGCATCTTCCAGGCGGTGGATGAAGGGGAAACCGTGTGCATTTACGGGGACTATGACGTGGACGGGGTCACCTCCGTGGCGCTTCTCCGGGCCATTCTGATGTCCTATGACCTGGACCCGCAATACTTCATTCCCGTGCGCTCGCGGGAAGGCTACGGGCTCAGTGAAGCGGGCATAGAACGCTGCCTCTGCGAATGTGCGGAAAAACCCAGCCTGCTCATTACGGTGGACTGCGGCACCTCCTCCGTAAAGGAAGTGGAGATGCTCAACAGCCTGGGAATAGACGTCATCATTCTGGACCACCATGAAGCGGGGCCGCTGGGCCGTCCGGACGCCGTGGCGGTGGTCAATGCCAAAATTGAGGAAAACAGCCCGTATACCTACCTGTGCAGCGCGGGCGTGGTCTTCAAGCTGGCGCACGCCCTGCTGAAGGACCGGAAGCTGAAAACCTTTGACCTGAAACTTTATCTGGACCTGGTGGCCGTGGCCACCGTGGCGGACATCGTCCCCCTGGTGGATGAAAACAGGATTCTGGTGCGCCACGGCCTGGGAAGGCTGGCGCACAGCCGCCATACGGGCCTGAAAACCCTGACGGAAATAGCGGGCATCCGCCCTTCCGACTCCGCCAACCACGCGGGCTTTCTGAATGCCGCGCATGTGGGCTTCAGGATAGGCCCCCGCATCAATGCCGCCGGGCGCATGGACTCCCCCATGGACGCCCTGGAACTTCTGCTGACCATGGACAACAGGCGCGCCGTGCAGCTTGCCCAGATGCTGGATTCGCACAACCGCAAGCGGCAGGAGGAAGAGGAGGCCATCCGTACGGATGCGGTGGAAATGCTCCACAACTCCTTTGACCCGGAACGGGACAACGTCATTGTGCTCGGTTCCCGCGCCTGGCATCCCGGCGTGGTAGGCATCGTAGCCTCCCAGCTCATGAGGCGGTATCACAAGCCCACCTTCGTCATCGCCTTTGATGAGAGCGGCGTAGGGAAGGGGTCCGGCCGCTCCATTCCCGGCGTATCCCTGGTTCAGGCCATCCACCACTGTGCGGATACGCTGGTTTCCGGCGGCGGCCATGACATGGCGGCGGGCCTGGTGATTGAGGAAGCCCGCATGGACGACTTCCGCCGGGCCTTCAATCGGTACGTCTCTGAAACCACGACGGAGGAACAGCGCAGCCCCGTGCTCAACATAGACATGGAAGTCTCCTTCCAGGCGCTGACGCTGGACTTGCTGGACAGCTATGAAAAGCTGGAGCCCTTCGGCAACTCCAATCCCCAGCCCCTCTTCATGAGCTCCGACGTCTTCCCCACGGAGCCGCCCAAGCGCGTGGGAACCAACCACCTGAAGCTCTTCATGCGGCAGGGGATGGTGGAACGTGACGCCATCTTCTTCAACGGGGCGGAGCGTGAACTCCCCAATCCACCCTGGGACATCGCCTTTACGATTGACCGGAACGTGTACCGGGGCCGCGCCTCCCTGTCCATCTCCATTCAGGAAATACGTTCCCACCGGGAAATGTAGCTTCTCCTCAAGGGGGACGTGCACGGTTTTTTCTGCGGAAAAAGTCATGCATCCCGCCGTTCTTGACAAAACCGTGTCAAAAATGCATCGTCTGCCTTGTTCCCCCATTCAGGGCGGAGTTATGGTAAAAATAAGCAAGATGAACACCCTGTTCCTTCAAGGTCGTCTATTGCTGCTTCTCGGACGGTAGTCCGTGAAGATATCTTGATATGCGCCGGTGAGCCGTTCCGGCGCGAAGGAAGTAAACGGCTGGTCTTGATTTGCGCCAAAGGAATGATTCCATAACAGGAACGTTTTCCGTGCGCAGTTTCCGAAGGAACGAACCCTTAACATTTTTACTGTAATGAAAGAACACATACATATTTTTGATACGACGCTGAGAGACGGAGAACAGTGCCCCGGCGCGGCGATGACCGTGGAGCAGAAAATACAGGTTGCCATGCAGCTGGAAGCTCTGGGAGTGGACGTAATTGAGGCGGGCTTCCCCGTCATCTCGGACGGCGACTTCCACGCTGTCCGCACCGTGGCGGAACGTACGGAAAAAAGCCGCGTCTGCGGGCTGGCACGCTGTGTGGAGAAGGACATTATTGCCGCCCATGAGGCATTGAAGGTTGCCGGAGACCGGGAGCGCATCCATCTGGTGGTGGCTACGTCCCCCATCCACCGGAAATACAAGCTGGAAAAAAGCCGCGGGCAAATCAGGGAGATGGCCGTCAAGGCCGTCGCCATGGCTTCCGGATTATGCGGGGAAGTGCAGTTTTCCGCGGAGGACGCCTCCCGAACGGAGCCGGAATTCCTGGCGGAAATGGTGGAAGCCGTGATTGATGCGGGCGCCGCCGTCGTCAACATTCCGGATACGGTGGGTTACACGATGCCGGAGGAATACTACCGCCTGATTTCCTACCTGAAATCCAATGTTCCCAACGTGAGCCGCGCCAGGTTGTCCGTCCACTGCCATGACGACATGGGAATGGCCGTAGCCAATTCACTGGCTGCCATCCGTGCCGGGGCGCAGCAGGTGGAGGGCACCATCAACGGCATCGGTGAACGGGCTGGAAACACCGCTCTGGAGGAAGTCGTCATGGCGCTGCATTCTCGCCCGGATTTCTTTTCCGGCGCGGGGACCGGAATCCGGACGAAGGAACTGGTGAGGACCAGCCGCATGGTGGCCGCCATGAGCGGGTTGCCCGTCTCGCGCTCCAAGGCTGTGGTTGGGGCGAACGCCTTTGCCCACGGTTCCGGCATTCATCAGGACGGCGTTCTGAAAAACCGGAGCACTTATGAAATCATGGATCCGGAGGAAATTGGCTGGGGAGCTACGGAACTGCCCCTGACCAAGCATTCCGGGAGGCATGCCGTGAAAATGCGCCTGGATGCGCTGGGCTTCTCCGTTCCGGATACGGACATGCCGCGCCTGTTTGAACTGTTCAAGCAGCGTGGGGATCAGTGCAAGTTCGTGTATGACGACGACCTGGCCGCCATGGTGAACGCCATTCATGCGTAAATCTCCGCCGTCCGGAAATTCTCCTCAGGATTTCCGGGCGGCGTTTTACAGGAAGAGGGAATTCCATGTAAAAACACGAGTTCTATTATATGAGGCACGGAGAGATGGCAAGGTTGGTTGTTCCATCAATAACAGGTGGACTGAATTTGGTATTTTATGGTCGGTGAACCTGCTTTTTTCAAGAGGAAATATACTATGAGATTGTACGGCTCCCTGATGGATTTAAAAAGCTTGCATGGAATATATGAGGATGTTGAGTCTGTCTTCGTTCAGATTGACTAGCTTACATGGGACTGTATAATGCCCATCAATTTGAGAAACAGGGAATGAAAGTAAAAATCGGGTTTATGCAGGGCGCTGAGGAATGGCAGATCGATGGTTTTCTATGCCGTTTCAGGAAGATAGATCCATCTATTCTTGAATTGGAAATAGACAGGGACAACGCAGATTTTCTTATTGCCTTCCCTTGGTTGTATACCTCTTCCAAAGAGACATATCTTCAATTTTTACAGGATTCCATAGGAAAAATTACGATCATGGATGTATATGGAGAAGCCCTCGCTCCAGATTTGAATTTGTTCGATTATCACATAGGGTTTGATTCCGCCGATCATGGGGGGCGCGTTCTGGAGATGCCTTTTTTATCCTCCTACCGTGTCCAGGCGGATCAGCTGCCATTGGAAAATGTGGCTGATGTCCTGAACCGGAAAAGCGGATTCTGCAATTATATCTACTCCCATGGAGAAGGGCATTCCCTACCGCATCCAGTTGTTTTCCCGGCTTTCTGAATACAAGAAGATCAATTCCATAGGAAAGCATTTGAACAATACACCCTGTTCCGTTCCCAGGGAGTCCGATGACTGGCTCAAGGGAAGTATTCTGTTGAAAAACCCCTATAAGTTTTCCTTTGCGTGTGAAAATGCCTGGTACCGGGGTTATTCAACAGAAAAAATAATCACGAGCTTTCTGGCCCGCTCCATCCCTATTTACTGGGGAAATCCATTAATTGAGGAGGACTATAATCCCAGGGCATTTATTAATTGCCACCGGTATTCATCTCTGGACGAAGTTGTAGCGGAAATCAAAAGAATTGATGAAGATGATGAATCATGGCTCGCCATGATGGCTGAACCCAAACGGCTCCCCTGGCAGATTGAACGGGCTCAGGAAAAGGAGGCCAGACTGAAGGCAGCTCTAATTGAGATATTTACTTCTCCCGTGGAACAGGTGAGGAGAAGGGGAAACGGATTTTGCGTCAATAACTACAGGGATTTTTTCATCCGCAATTTGAGTGGCAGGAAGAAAACCCCCAGGGAAAAATTAGAGGCAGGTTTGAAAAAGTGGAACAAAAAACTGTTTCACCGCTCCTAGCCCGGAATGCTTTATGTGAGCATTGGTGCATTCAGCCATCACATGGTGCATCAGTTATTTTGGAACCATTATAAACTGAAAAAGCCGTGCGTGGCGGAAAGCATGACAAAATCTGAATGCCATAAGAACCGTTTGCGGTGGAAAATCTTGCAAAATAGAGGCATAGGTAAGGCCACTCAAGAAAAAATGGTAGGCCCGGTAGGGTTCGAACCTACGACCAAGGGATTATGAGTCCCCTGCTCTAACCGCTGAGCTACGAGCCCGTTGAAGAACAACGTGGAGAAACGATAGCAGAATTTGACGGGAAGAGCAAAGTTTTTATGCAGGCATCACGTTTTGGATTTGCACGCGTCCGGGAAAGGCGTTCGGGAGGTTAGACTTGCAATTTTGTCCAGCTCCGGCCCTTGACAATTTTATAGAGGATGGCGGACTGAACGGCCATTTCAAAGGCGAAGAGCAGCCAGATGCCCCACAGAGTCATGGTTTCCGGGGCAAGCTTGAACCAGACCCATGTGCAGACGACGCGGAAGAAGCCCATGATGCCGTAGGAGATGAACATGACCCTCCGCGTGTCGCCCGCGCCGCGCAGGGACATTTTCATCACGATGCAGGCGGCGAAGAAGGGCTCCACCAGCAGCATGGTGCGCAGCACGGGAATGCCGGTGTCAATGAGCGTCATGTTGCCATTGGAGAATATCTCCATGAAGAGGGAGGGGAAGGCGCAGAAGAGCACGCCCAGCCCCGTCATGAAGATGATGGCGTACCGCATGCATTTCCAGATGGTGATGCGGGCCATGAGCGCGTTCCGGGCGCCCAGGTACTGCCCCACCAGGGTGGAGGCCGCCATGCCGATGGCGAATCCGGGCAGGAAGCTTAGCGATTCAATGCGGACGGCGATGTTGTGGACGCCCAGCACGCCCTTGATGGGCAGTTCGCTGATGATGGAGAGGCAGAACATCTGGATGCCCCACATGCCGAAGACTTCCACGGCCTGCGGCAGCCCGATTTTCAGGATGCGCTTCTGCATGCCCATGTCCGGCCGCAGATGGGAGAAGCTGAGGTACAGCGGCGGAGCATAGTGTTCCCCGCGTTCCTTGACGAGTTCTTCCAGGGATTCGTTTTCTCTTCCCGCGAATATTTTTTTCCTGCGCCGCAGCATGATGAAGAGGAGCGCGCACATGCTGATGCCGTAGCCGCAGACCGTTCCCGCCGCAATGCCTCCGATGCGCCAGCCGCCCAGCGGGGCGTCCGCAAAGACGAAGGTGACGCTGAAAATGACGTTGAGGATGCCCACGCCCATCATGATCCAGAAGGGCAGCCGCGTGTCTCCGGAGCCGCGCAGGGCGGCATTGATGGCAAAGACCACGCCGCTGAAGGGAGCGGCGAACGCGGCCACATAGACGTATTGCAGGGCGTAGGCCCTAGCGGCTTCATTCATGGTCAGCACGTGCGTGACCAGGAAGCCGCTGCATGCGAAAAGCAGCCCGCAGGAGATGATGCCGGCCAGCAGCCCCAGCATGGCGGCCTGGTGCAGCCCGTGCTGCGCCTGGGGGTAATCCCTGGCTCCGGTCATGCGGGAGACGATGGCCGTGGCCCCCATCATGATGGACCCCTGGATGACGAAGCCGAACCACATGAGGAAGACGACAGCCCCCATGCCGTCGGAGATGTTGATGGTGTCCTGCGCGTCCAGCCCGATTTTGGTGGCAATGAAGAGGTCGGAGGAGGTGACGAAGAAGCTCAGAAGCTGTTCCAGGAAGGGCCAGAAGGCAATGACGGCGATCTGGCGGGGCAGGGACAGTCCGGCAAGTTTACCCCCCAGGCGGGCGCGCGACGCCCTGCCGCGGATAATGCCCTCTCTCGCGTCACCCGCACTCATCGCTGGGCGGTGTAGATGCTGGCGATCCCCCCGTTCAGGGGTTCCGCCGTGATGTTGCTGTAGCCGCAGTCCCGGAGCAGGTCCTGCATGGCCTGGCCGCTGGGAAAGGCTTCAATGCTTTCCGCCAGGTAGTCGTAGGCTTCCCGGTGGCCGGTCATCCAGCCTGCAATGACGGGGAGGATGCGGTGCAGGTAAAAACGGTAGGGGCTTTTCAGCAGGTTTTCAGGCAGGGAGAAATCCAGAATGAGCAAATGGCCCCCCGGCCGCAGCATGCGGCCCATTTCCCGCAGGGCGTCCGGATAGCTGGCCATGTTCCGCAGGCCGAAGGCGACGGTGACTGCATCATAGGATGCGGAGGAAAAGGGCAGGTTCATGGCGTCCGCACAGACCAGGTTGTCCAGTCCCCGTTTGGCCGCTACGTCCAGCATGGGCTGGCAGAAGTCGGAACCGGTCAGCCGGATTTCCGGCATGGCGTTCAGGATGGCCAGGGCCAGATCCCCGGTTCCCGTCGCCAGGTCCAGGAGGCGTTCCGGCTTCCATTCGGAGACGAGCTGCACGACGCGCTGCCGCCACAGCAGGTCCACGCCCATGCTCAGTACATGGTTGGTGGCCACATAGCGCGGCGCAATGGCGGAAAAAGCGGCTTTGACGAATTCTGGATTGCGCATGCGGATGGATAGTAAAAAAGAGCACCATAAGTGCTCTTTTTCATGAAGGAAAGGGGATGGGGTGTCGGACGGGGCTCGAACCCGCAACAACCAGAATCACAATCTGGGGCTCTACCATTGAACTACCGACACCATTTAATGTTGTGGTGCGGCAGACATTACCCGTCCTCTTCCGTTTTGGCAAGAAGAAAATGAGTTTGATGAGTTTTTTAGACGGAATATTTTCTCAAAAATAAAATAAGGGACGGGTAAAGCAATTATTTGTTTCCCATTTGGAAAGTTACGGGGTGTTTGCGTGGTCTTCTATTGAATCCTCCTGGATTTGATGTAGACTTTTTTATTGTGGGAATTGATGTAATACACACCGCCTTTCGGGCCAACCCGGTAGGTTCTGTTTTCCCGTGCCTGGAGGGCGCGGGGGGAGGTGTGTTTTCCGGGCACCATTCCGGCACACAGGGGCGTGTATTCCGGAAGGAGCGGCTTGCGGCTGCATTGGGGCAGAGAGAGGAGAAGAGGAAGGATGGCCGCCGGGAGGAAAAGAGAGTGCTTCATCAGAGCGTTATTATCTTTTCCAGAAGGTTGTTTTGTCAAGTTGGAGAGTCGTGCTGAACGGTTTTTTATGAGAAGAATATGATTTTTTCTGCATTATTTGAAAACGAATGTTTGAATTTATTTTATTTCCAATTATTGTTGCCACAGTCACAGATGCCTTTGAGTCGTTAACCAGCCAGTTGTCCCTATCCAAGCCATGAATTTCTTTCCTCACATTCCCATGTTGTCCACTGTGTTCAGCAGTATCGGCTGCTATTTACTGCCTTTTGGCGTCGTTTTACTGTGGCTTCTGTATGAATCAAGAAAAGTAAAGGCCATCCTCCTTGCCGGGCTGGTGATTCTGAGCATGGTGTGCATGTTTTTTCATGAGGCATGTGCTCCCAGCAGGGAATATCCGTGGGACTGCATGGTGGAGCACATATTTACAGGAACGCTTCTCCCGTTCCTCTGTCTGCTGGGATATATTCTGTACGTGTTTCTTTGCGCCTGCATCCCGGTGTACAGGAAGGTGTGGAAGGGCATCGGCTTTTTTGCCCTTGGAGTAATGAGCCTGGCTTTTGAGTACGTGAATGTTTCCTTTCCGGTGATGCTGCTGGCGGGTTATTTGTTCCGTTTCTTCCTCTTCCGGAAGTTCCGGAACCACATCCCCTTTGTCAGGAAGTGCCACGGAGTGCTTGCGATAGGAGTGGTGCCCGGAATTTGCCTGATCAGCGTTGTCAGCGCCATTTTGTTTCCCCCGCCGGAGAGTTTTATTTGTGAGAAGATCAATGAGGAAATGGCGCGTGACATGGCCCTGTGGAATTACCAGAGCAACCTGGTTCTGCTGTCCAGCCGTTTTCTGAATGTGGAACGCAAGAAGGACTGCATTACCGTAAAGTATTATTGCGAGACGAATATGGGCCCTGCCGTGTACAAGGCATTCTGCAACAATTACGGCGGTTATGTAAAGGCAGAGTGTTCCCTGCTGAACAGGCATGCTCCCTGATGACGGAGGACAACGGCGTTTTTCCGCGAGGGGCCGGTCAGAGTTCTATGTCTCCGGTAAAGACGAGGTCCGCCGGTCCGGTCAGCGTCACGCTGGTAAAGCGGTCTCCCGTGCGCTGGAAGCCTACTTTGAGCGTGTCCCCTCCCGCTACGTCCACTTGAATGGGTGAAGGGGCATCCGTCAATACGGCGTGCAGCAGCGCGCTGGCGGTCATGCCCGTTCCGCAGGCAAGCGTTTCATCCTCCACGCCGCGTTCATAAGTACGTATGGCGATGTGCCCCGGAGACAGGATTCTGGCGAAGTTGGCGTTGGTGCCTTTTGGAGAGAATGCGCTATGGTAACGCAGGTAGGCGCCCAGACGGGGAACGTCCAGGCCGTCCAGCTTGTCCAGAAACGCTACGGCGTGCGGAACGCCTGTATTCAGGAAGTGGACGTCCGCCCCCACCGCCGGGTCCGCATTCAGCACAAAGAGCTGCAGGGAGTGGGGATCCGTCAGGTTCACGGTGACATTCCCGTCCTTTTCAAAGGTGGCGGTCACGATGCCGGCCATCGTTTCAAAGGGGAGGGGAGCGGATTTGTCGTGATGAAGCAGGGCCGCGGCGAAGTTGCCGAAGCAGCGGGCTCCGTTGCCGCACATTTCCGCTTCTCCGCCGTCGGCATTGTAATAGCGCATGCGCACGGTTCCCCCTTTGCCCCGGGACGGTTCCACGGCAATCAGGCCGTCCGCCCCGATGCCGAAGCGGCGGTCGCACAGGGCTTCAATGGTCTCCTTGTCCAGCACGGAGGAAAGTTCCAGGTCACGGTTGTCCACCATGACAAAGTCATTTCCGGCGCCCGTCATCTTGTAGAAATGAAGCAGCATAATAGTAAGTTGTGTTGTGCCGGAATTTTAATGCGGCCGTCCGGATTTGGCAAGGCGGCTTACATGAATGACATGGCGTCCACGTCGATCACGGCGGTCAGGTCGTCCCCCAGCCCGGCTTCCTGCACCAGCTTCCGCAGGGTGCGGGAGAGGATGCGGGCGGACGGCCCCTTGACCGTGATCTGGAATCTGAACTGGCCGTGTGCGCGGGGAATGGGCGCCGGCATGGGGTCCGTCATCGTGGCTGGAGGGGGCAGCATGCCGCGGAGGCGCGCCGCGAGCGTGCGCGTGGCGAATTCCGCCATGTTTTCATGCTGGGAGCGTATGGTCAGCACGGCGATGTGGGTGAAAGGCGGCAGGTCGAAGGAGCGGCGCATTTCCAGCTCCTGCGCCGCAAAGCCGTCCGTATCGTGATGGCGGGCGTACTGCAGGGAAGGGGACTGGGGGGTAAAGGTCTGGATGATGACCTCCCCGGAAAGGTCGCCGCGGCCGGCGCGGCCCGCCACCTGCGTCAGAAGCTGGAAGGTGCGCTCTCCCGCGCGGGGATCCGGGATATGGAGACCCAGGTCCGCGTTCAGCACGCCCACCAGCGTCACGTTGGGAAAGTCCAGACCCTTGGCAATCATCTGGGTGCCCAGGAGAATGTCTATCTTATGGGCGCGGAACTGGTTCAGAATGGTTCTGACGGCGTTTTTGCGCCGGGCCACGTCCGCATCCACGCGCGTGATGCGCGCCGCAGGAAAGGTGCGCCGCAGGATTTCCTCCACCTTCTGGGTACCGTACCCCTGGAGCATGATATTGGCGGACCTGCACTCCGGACAGGTGCGGGGCGGCAGGGCCTTGAACCCGCACAGGTGGCACATGAGGCGGTCCTCCGTACGGTGGTAGGTCAGGGGCAGGGAGCAGTGCAGGCACGTCACCACGTGGCCGCAGTCCGGACACTGGATGGAGCGTGCGAATCCGCGCCTGTTGAGCAGAAGGATGACCTGTTCCCCCTTGTCCAGCCGCCGGTCGATGGACATTCTGAGCCGCTCGGAGATGACGTTGGGGCCGGATTTGTTTCTGCCCTCCGTCTTCATGTCCAGAATGCGGATGAGGGGGAGCTGCTGGCCGTCCGCCCTTTCCGTCAGCTTCACCAGGGAATATTTTCCGGTCAGGGCGTTATGGATGCTTTCCAGGGAAGGGGTGGCGGAGCCCAGGACCACGGCGCAGTCTTCCAGATGGGCGCGCAGCACGGCCAGGTCCCGCCCGTGGTAGCGGGGGGAGCTTTCCTGCTTGTAGGACGCGTCATGCTCCTCATCCACAATCACCAGCCCCAGGTTCTGAAGAGGGGCGAAGACGGCGGAACGGGGGCCGATGACGATGCGTGCCTTTCCGGAACGGATGGCGTGCCATTCGTCAAAGCGTTCTCCGTCCGATAGGAGGCTGTGCAGCACCGCCACGGAAGAGGGCAGTTCCGCAAAACGGGATTTGAAGCGCTGGACGGTCTGGGGCGTCAGGGAGATTTCCGGTACCATGATCAGGGCGGATTTTCCGGATTTCACCATTTGGGAGACGGCCTGAAGGTAAACCTCCGTTTTGCCGGAGCCGGTGACTCCTTGCAGGAGCACCGGTTTTTTGTGCTCCGCCGTGCACATGGCCGTGATTTCTTCCAGCGCCTTCTGCTGCTGATCGTTCAGCTTCATGGGCTGGCTGGGGACGAACTGCTCTCCAGTGCTGGGGTCGCGGTGCACGGATTCCTCCTTCAGGGAGATGAAGCCCTTGGCCGCCAGGCTGCGGGCGATGTTCAGAGCCCCCGTGCCGAATGCGGCCAGAGGCGCTTCCATCTGTTCCGCAGATGAAAAATAATCCAGCATTTGGGCCTGCCGGGGCGCTTTGCGGTACAGGGCATCCAGCTCCTCACGGGACGGACGTTTTTCCAGATGCACCATTTTCCGCATTTTTTCCGCCGTGTTTTCCTGACGGACGGTTTCCGGGAGCAGGCAGCGGATCATTTGGTCCAGCGCTACGGAATAATAGTCCGCCGCCCAGGAGGCCAGATTCATCATGACCGGGGAAATCAAGGGTTCCGGGTCGATCAGTTTCAGAATGGGCTTGAGCCTGTCCTTCCAGGCAGGGTCCGGCTCGGACAGCGTAAGAACAGTGCCGGTGGCCGTCCTGTTGCGCAGGGGAACCTGCACGCGGCAGCCCGGCCTGACGTCCCCCGCTTCCGGCGGAATGCCGTAGTCCAGCACCAGATCGCTTTGTCCGTCAACCAGAATGCGCGCCGCCTGCATGGAGTGAAAGGGGGAAGGAATAATTGTTAATGATAACCGAAGGGGAAGCGGGCTACGCCGCTCATGTCTTTCAGCACTTCAATGTAATTATAGCCGTAGCCGTCCATGATCTGCGTCACGGCTGCCGCCTGGTCATGTCCGATTTCCAGGGCTACGAAGCCGTTTTCATTCAGGTAGTCCCGGGCGCGGGCCAGAAAGCGTTCAATGATTTCCCAGCCTTCCGGGCCTCCGAACAGGGCCGTATGGGGATCTTTCATAACTTCCGGGGCAAGCTCCTCTCCATCCGCAATGTAGGGCAGGTTGGCCACGATGACGTCAAAGCGCATTTCCCGTCCGGCATCCTTCTCTTCCTCCTCAGGCACGGAAGCGGAAGAATCCGCTCCTTCCTGGCGCAGGACCGGTTTTTCCAGGGGGATGTTTTCAAACAGGTCCGTCTGGACGGTGGAGACCCTGGCTCCCAGCCGCATGGCGTTTTCCAGCGCCAGGTCCAGAGCCTGCGGGGAAATGTCCGCCAGAACGACTTCCTTCGCGCGCTCCTTGAGTTCCAGAGCCAGTGTGACGCCGATGATGCCGGAACCGGTACCCATGTCCAGCACGCGTACCGGACGGTCCGGGATTTTCTTTAACACCATTTCCACCAGTTCTTCCGTTTCCGGGCGGGGAATCAGGGCACGCGCGTCCGTCAGGAAATCCCTCCGGAAAAATTCCGTGAACCCCAGCAGGTGCTGCAGCGGTTCTCCCGCCGCCCTTCGTTTCAGCAGCTCGCGGAGGGGAGCCAGTTCCGCTTCTTCAACAGGCCTGTCAAACCGGGAGTAAAGAGCCGTGCGGTTGCAGTGCAGAACATGGGCCATCAGGTGCTGCATGGTGGCGCGCGCCTCGTCACAGCCCTGGCGCGCCAGGTAGTCCGTGCCGGACTGAAGAACTTCCAGTAGGGTTTTCATGAAAGGAAAAGGGGGTTAGGACATGCCGGCTTCCGCCAGGCGTTCCTGCATTTCCGCATGCTGGAGAGCCATGATCAGGTCTTCCATCTGCCCCATCAGGATGCCGTCCAGATTGTGGGACGTATAGCCGATGCGGTGGTCCGTCAGGCGGTTTTGCGGGAAATTGTACGTCCGGATTTTTTCTTCACGGCCGCCGGAGCCAATGAGGTTGCGGCGTGCGGCGGAATATTTTTCCGCCTCTTCCCGCTTCTTGGCTTCAAAGAGCTTGGCGCGCAGAATCTTCATGCCTTTTTCACGGTTCTTCATCTGGCTGCGCTCTTCCTCGCAGCGGACATAGACGCCCGTAGGGATGTGCCAGATCTGCACGGCGGATTCCGTCTTGTTCACGTGCTGGCCGCCTGCGCCTCCGGAACGGCACACTTCAATGCGGAGGTCCTCCGGGCGGATTTCTATGTCCACTTCCTCCGCTTCCGGCATGACGGCCACGGTGGCGGTAGAGGTGTGGATGCGTCCCTGCGTTTCCGTGGTGGGCACGCGCTGCACACGGTGCACGCCCCCTTCATACTTCAGGAAGCGGAACACTTCTTCCCCGGCAATGCGGCAGACGACTTCCTTGAAGCCGCCCACGTCTGACGGGCTGCTTTCCAGATGCTCAAAGCGCCAGCCGCGTTCTTCCGCAAAACGCTGGTACATCCGCAGCAGGTCTCCGGCAAACAGGGATGCTTCATCCCCGCCCGTTCCGGCGCGGATTTCAATAATGGCGTCCCGGTCTTCCGTCGTGTCGCGGGGGAGAAGGCTGTACTGGACGTCACTGCGCAATTTTTCCAGCGCCGCTTCCAGTTCCGGGATCTCCAGGGAGGCCAGCTCCGCCAGTTCCGGATCATCCGTCTTCGCCAGCTCCTGGTTGTCAGCCAGCTGCTGTTCCGTGGCGTTCAGGGCATCCCACGTGTCCATCAGTTCCTTCAGGCGGCGGTGCTCCCTCATGGTTTCAGAGGCCCGCTTCTGGTCATTGAAAAAATCCGGTTCGGCAATGACCGTTTCCAATTCTTCCAGGCGCTGGCGGCGTTTTTCAATGAGAGGTGTGTAATCCATGGCGTTTGCGTGTAAGGAATTCTAAAAGATAACAGGGCTTTCTGAAAGCCAAATCCGGGGGATGTAAGACATGTTCCGGCATTTGAAAAGGAGGGGGATACCGCTTCCTGCCGTCCTGTCCGCGCTTTCCTGATTCCGGAGGAACCGGACCAAAAGAAAACCGCAGCCATTACGTCTTTCCAATATGCCTTCCCTGGTAAGGAGGGGCGGAAGCATCGTAACTGCTGCGGCGGTAAAGCTGGCATCGCGTACGGGACTCGAACCCGTGTTGCCCGCGTGAAAGGCGGGAGTCCTAGACCGCTAGACGAACGCGACTTTTAGGTTTGCAGGGACTGCGCGGCGAAGTAAATACTACCGGAGGCTGAAAGGCAAGAATTATTTGAATCTGAATTTAAAAAAATCGTTATTTGCCTTCCGGAATGTGGGAATCGTCATAATCGTCCAGCCTGTGCTGCCAGAGGTAGTACCGCGTTTGCTGGACAAGCACTCCGGAAAGGGCCAGCAGTGAAATAAGATTGGGAAGGGCCATCAGGCCGTTGGCGCAGTCCGCAAACACCCATACCAGGTCTATCTTGGAAACGCAGCCGGTAAAGACCGCCGCCACCCAGATGACGCGGTAAGGCGTGATCAGCCGGATGCCCCCCAGGTACTCCAGGGCTTTTTCCCCAAAGTAGGACCAGCCCAGGATGGTGGAGACTACAAAAGTGACCAAACTGACCGTCAGGAGGGGGGAGCCCACATAAGGAATTTTACTGAATGCCAGCGTAGTGAGCCGGGGGCCGTCACTGGACGAAATATCCGGGTGGGCGAGGATGCTGGTAGTCAGCACAATGCCCGTGAGTGCGCAGATGACCACGGTATCCCAGAACGGTCCGCTGGAAGAGATGAGCGCCTGCCGTACGGGGTTGCGGTTCTGTGCGGCGGCGGAGGCGATGGCGGCGGAGCCCAGCCCGGCTTCATTGGAAAAAAGGCCGCGGGCCACGCCGGTCCGCATGGCTGTCATGACGGCGGCGCCCACCACGCCCCCGGCAGCGGCTTCCCCGGTAAAGGCGCAGTCCAGAATGTACCGGATGGCCGGAAGAATGTAGTGGGACTGCACGGCCAGGATGTAGACACAGCCTATAATGTAAATTACCGCCATGAACGGGACGAAGAAAGCACATACCTTGGCAATGCTCCGGATGCCTCCCAGCATCACCAGGGCCGTCAGGATGGTCAGCACCGCAGCCGTTCCCCAGGAGGGAATGGCAAAGGCGTGGTGGAGCTGTTCCGCCGCGGCATTCCCCTGCGTCAGGTTGCCGATGCCGAAGGCGGCAATGGCCGTGAACACGGCGAAGGCTACGCCAAGCCATTTGCATTTCATGCCGCGTTCCAGCACAAACATGGGGCCGCCGCTCATGTTGCCGTCCTTGTTTTCCACCCGGTACTTGATGGCGAGCAGCCCCTCGGAATACCGTGTAGCCATGCCAAGAACGCCCGTCAGCCAGCACCAGAAAATGGCCCCCGGCCCTCCGGCGGCAATCGCCACCCCCACGCCGATGATGTTGCCCGCGCCGATGTTGGCGGCCAGGGCCACCATCAGGGAACTGAACGGGGAAATGTCCCCCTTGTCCGTATGGTCCTTCACAAAGTACAGTTTCAGGGCCTTGAGCAGGTAGCGCTGCGGAAAGCGCAGAATGACGGTGAGGTACAGGTGAGTGCCAAGCAGCATGATGAGCAGTGGCCATCCCCACAGGAAACTGCTGAAGGCGGACAGCCAGGTTGTGAGCGCGTCCCCGGTCTGGAAAAAGGCGTTTTGCAGGGCTTCAAGCATACCGGAAAGACTCTAAGGAAAAATGCTGTGGTGGCAAGTCCTTAAAACACGGGAAGGGCACGGAAAAACAACTTCTGCGGTTCCGGCGCAGGAAAGCCTTTTACAAGGGCGCGTTGGCTTAATCTTCCATGGAGAACGGCCGGGGCTGGCCCGGAAGCCAACTTCCATGTGATCGATGTGGAGGAGTGCCTCAAGCCCCTCCGGCTCTCCTCATGCTGTTTAATGAAGAATGAAGGAAGGGATGATAGTTGCTTGTCTCCGGGGTCTGCGGTCTTTATCATAAGGCCTATGACGGGAGCGGCAGATGACGTTGCCCCATTGCCTGGCATGCGGACGTCATGCCGCGTTCCGGCCATCAGCTTGAACCAAGAGGGAAAATGATTGTTTTTACGGAAGAAAAGAAGTTTACCAGGGAAAAAGTGCAGGAGCTGTTCCTGTCCGTTGGATGGATTTCCGGCCAGTATCTGGCCCGGTTGTACAAGGCCCTGATGAATTCGTCCACGGTATTTACCGCGTGGGATGGCGACCGGCTGGTCGGGCTGGTGCGGTTGCTGGACGACGGCGAGCTGGTAGCCTACATGCACTATGTCCTGGTGCATCCCGACTATCACGGCAGGGGAATTGCGGGAAAAATGATGGAAATGGTCAAGGAGAAGTACAAGGACTACCTGTACATTGAAATCATGCCGGAGGAGAGCAGGAACGCCGCCTTTTATGAAAAGCATGGCTTCCATGCCATGGAAGACGGCGTACCCATGCAGTGGTGCAATTTTTCAAACAGGACTTAACGCCCGCGGCTGGACAGTCAATTTCCGGCAAGCGCGGAAGGCGGGGCGTTATTTCGTGTGGCCGGGATACAGTAAACCCGCGGGTATCCTTTCGGATCTTGGCTCCGCGGGTTTACCTTCTCATCCCGGATTAGCTCCGGAAAAGGTTCAGATTCAATTCCTTGATAATGGATTGAAGAGCTGCCTGGCCCTTCACGGTGTTTCCGGCGGGGTCCAGGGGCGGGGAGAAGGCCGCCATGGCCATCTTGCCGGGGACCACGGCCACTAGGCCGCCACCCACGCCGGACTTGGCCGGAACGCCTGCCTTGTACATCCAGTCCCCTGTGGAATCATAGAGGCCGGACATGCACATTTCCGCGAGGATGGGAGAAACGTTCTCATCCTTCACCACCCGCTTTTTGCTGACGGGGTTGACGCCCCCGTTGGCATAGCAGGCGCCCATCAGCGCCAGCTGGGAGGTGGTGATGTTCAGAGAGCACATGCGGGTGTACAGGTCCACGATCATGGGCGGCGTATTGTAAAAATAGCCGTAGCTGTCCAACAGCCACGCGATGCCGCGGTTGTGCTGGTTGGTGGCGCTTTCCGACTTGTAAATCTCCTGGTTCACGGTCAGGGCCGTATTGGCGAAGTTGTTGAAATTATGGATCATGTTCGCCCATATTTCATCGGAGTCCGAACCGTTGACCAGGCTGACTGTCGCCATGGCCCCTGCGTTGACCAGGGGGTTGAGGGGCTTGCCGCCGTGCAGCTCAATCGCCATCACGGAGTTGAAGGGCTCCCCGGTGGGGTCTGCCCCGATCTTCGTGCGCAGCTCCTTCATTCCGATCAGATCCATGACGTAGGCCAGGTTGAAGGCCTTGGAGATGGATTCAATGGCAAAGGGCGTGTCCGCGGAGCCTGCGGTCAGGATATCTCCGTTGACAGTGACTACGGCAATCGCCAGCAAGTCTGAGGGGACTTGCGCCAGAGCGGGGATGTAGGAGGCGTTTTTGCCTCCCTGGACCGTTTTGGCGTAGGCGTACGCGTTGTCCACAGCCGTCTGGATTTGTTCATTGGAAGGGACGTTACTCATGGGATATGGTATGGATTGGGGTTACTGTAGAATGGGTTCCATTGGTTTTTTCCCATCCGAAGGGTTCGAAGGCGTCTTCAGGATCCACAGGCCGCTTCCAGGAGGGCTTGGCCATGGCATGGATGATGAAAGGAATGCCGGCGAAGATGAAGGTGCCTATCACCAGAAGCATAATGTACATCGTATTGCTGCCGACGGTAATTTGGTTCGGCGGAATGAAGCTCACCAGGAAGGCCGCCAGGCTGGCCAGGAAGCCGAGGCCGCCTACAATCCACATGCCGAGGGTCTTGCCTCCGGGAATGCGGAAAGTGCGGGGCGTATTCGGTTCCCGGTAGCGCAGATAAATGCCGGAGGCGAACATCAGCATGTACATGATGAGGTACAGGATGATGGTAAGCTGGGAAATAATCTGGTAGGCGGACTGCACGGAAGGCATGATCACGAACATGATGGAAAGCAGGGTGACGATGCAGCCCTGAATGAGCAGGATGCCCATCTGGACGTTGTTCTTGTTCCGCTTCTGCATGACGGGCGGCAGGTTGCCAGCCAAGCCTACCTGGTACAAGCCTTTGGAAGGACCTCCCACCCACGCTGTTACCTGGGCCAGAACGCCTACGGCCAGCGCAAGCGCCAGAATCCAGTTCATCCAGCCGAGGCCGAAGAAGCTGAAGTAACTGTCATAAGAAATCAGCAGGCTCTGCACCAGGTTAATCTGGGAGTTCGGAATGATGAAGCCGATGGCCAGCGTGCCCAGAACGAAAATGAGTACCGTAATGATGGCGGAAATCAGAATGGCCAGCGGATAGTTGCGGCCGGGGTCATTCACGTCCTTCACATGCACGGCGGACATTTCCATCCCTGCGTAGAACAGGAAGATGCTGGCGGCCAGAACGAGGTTGTTGAAATTGCTCATGTCCGGTATCAGCTTGTCCCAGCTCATGTCCAGCAGAATCGGGTTGCCTCCGGCCCAATAGCTCAGGCCCAGCAGAATCAGGATGGCGCCCGGAATGATGGTTCCGATGATGGTGCCCCATTTGGTGACGCCTGCGGAAGTCTTCATGCCACGCAGGTTGAGCAGGGTAGCTGCCCAGTACACACACAGCACCACGATGAGCACATACCACTTGTTGGCGGCAAGAGCTTCATCCCATCGCTGTCCGGGCCCCATGAAAGCCAGGGAGACGGCGGCGAAGGTCAGTACGGTCGGGAACCAGATGGTGCTTTCAATCCATTGCAGCCAGATGGCCAGGAACCCCCATTTTTTCCCGAAGGCTTCGCCTACCCAACGGTAAACGCCGCCTTTCTGCGGCCATCCGGTGGTGAGTTCCGCGGCTACCAGGGAGACGGGCACCAGGAAAAAGACCGCTGCAAAAATATAGTAAAAAACGGAACTGAGTCCGTACGTGCTTTCCGCAGGCATGCCGCGCAAGCTGACAATGGCGGAAACGTTAATCATGGCGAGCGTAAATACCCCCATGCGAAGGACGGATTTTACCGCCGGAGCGTTATTGGTTGTAGCGGGACCTGTTGGAGAGGTCCCTGATTGAGTCGTATTATTCATTGGTTTATTCCGGGTTGAGAATTGGGACAGCGTATAGAAGTGCCGACACCGACCTTATCTGAACGACCAGAAAAAGAGCTCTTTCGTTGAAGAGATGGTGCAGATAGGGGTGCCGGAGTCTGTCTTAACGGCGGTTACCGCTTTCCGGATGGAGAAGGAAAGCCGCCCGCTTTCATGCTGGCGCTTTTTTGAGCGGCAAAGCAGGAGCATACGGGTAGAACGTCCGGAATGGCTCTCCGGCTGCGGGGGATTATCTGCCAGGAATGAAAATGAACGCTACTAATGCCACTTAAGGGGATTCCATTGTTTCAACCCAGTTTTCTGTTTCCCGGGGGACGGCTCCGTGTAGAAAAACGGGTAAGAACGGAAAATGGATTGGTATGGTCCAATTTTTCCCTTCTGGCGGAATTCCGGAGGGGGGCTTCGGCTTGTAATGATCATCGCCCTTTTGACGGGGTTCCACTCGTAGGAATAAACCTTGACGGGAGCTCCCTGCGGGACGGCTTCTCCGCGAACATTCCTGGAAGCCTGGGAGACTCCGTATTGGGAGATGGTGAGGTTGTTGGAGGAACGGCTGAAACTCAGCATGCCGTCCCTGGAACTGGTGATGCTGTTGATGTTCCCCTGGCTGTTTTTGGAAATCTGGACCTGGGAATCGTAGGACTGTTTCGAAATAATGGCCCCGGTTTTGGTGGTCATGGAATGGACGCTGCCGGTGGAGAGATTCAACGTCTGGGAAGAACCGTCCGGCTGGACAACTTTAGCGAATGCGGCGTTGCCAGTGGTGCAAATATCATCGCAGGGATCAGAACAGGATTGGCAGGGATTGCTTTCCTTGGTCGGTGGAACGCTGCTGGAGCTGGAAGACTCGGAGGGACGCGCAGTTCCGCGTGGAGGCCCGTTCCGAATACGTGGACGTGCGCGAACAGATCACCGTGAAAGCTGCCCTGGGTGCCACGCGCCTGGACAACAAGACCGTCTTCCTGATGCCCTGCAAAGAGGCATAGGTATAAATGTGCGGTAGCATAACGTGTCCGGATGTTTGCCTGTAAAGTAAAGATCATCAATTATTCAGACAATACAAAAAATCCATTATTTTACAAAAAATCCGACGTTGTGCTATCACACCTCATGAATGGCCGAGGGAGATAACCCACTGCACTTTTTTTTCTGTATATTTCTCCCGGAAAGGTCCCTGGCAGCCGCCAGTCTTCCGGGCATTTTCCAGGGCGGTTGCACCTTCATATCAACATCAACAAATTAAATTAAAATCATGAATACTCCTGTTACTTTACTTGAAGCGGAATTTCCCCTGGACAAATGGGAAGGCCAACTGAAAGGCGACCAGCCCCATTTGAATGTGGAAGCTCCCGCTCCCGAAAAGACGACCCTTTGGGACGGCTACATCAAAATTGAAACCGCAGGCTCTTATGAAATCAAAATCGGCGCGGACGATTATGGTTATTTTACGCTGGGAGGCCAGACAGCCAGCATTGCCGATTCGGGACAATACCGGGAATCCGATCCTGTCACCGTGGAACTGGAAGCGGGATGGCACCAGGCCTTCCTTTCCCACACCAACATCGACTACAAGCCGGAATCCGGCAACGTCTCGCGTTTCGACTCCTACCTCAACGGAGTCCAGGTGGAGCTCTACGACATCGTACCCGCAGAAAACAAGCCGGTGGTATGCAAGAAGGGATGTGACGGCAAGGAAGTTTGTGAGGACCCGGACACCCCCAGCGGGGGAACCACCCCCAGTTCCTCCCCATCCTCCGCCCGCATGTCCTCCCGGCTGGCCCGTTCTACGGTGTCCGGCTCCTCCGCAGGAACGAACGTGGCGGCGGATGCCTCCCAGGAAAGCATGTATTGGCAGTGCAACTTCGGCCTGTTCCGGGGATTGCCCGGCGTACCCGGAGGCCAGATTGAAATCGTGGAGGAGGAATTTACAGAACGCCTCTGGTCCCCCTCCGCCCTGTTGTTCCGCCATGTGCTGCACAGCAAATTGCTCAAACCCACGGAAGGCTTGAGCAACAACTGCATGGTAGCTGTTCAGAAAGGTTCCCTGCTGGTTTATTACTTCATCACCCAGGGGGAAGAGGACAACGGAAGTGTGGGCAACATCGGCTACAACACGCGCCTGACCAACCGCGCCCGGATGCTGGGAGAAGATTTTACACCAGTCGTTTCCAATCCGGTTTACATTGAAGTGGCGGAAGCCAATGGCTGCAAGATGGTCTATTCCGTGGAAACGGGAGATCCCGTGCGTTTTACGGCATCCAGCGGCCAGCAGCTCACGGAAGCGGATTTTCATGCCTTCATGGATGTGGTGTATGCGGAAGATGGTTCCCTGCGGCAGGTGAGCAATATTTCAGACGGCCTTGCCAGCGTGCAGGACGTGACGGAAGCGGGCTATACGCTGGCCCTGTACCTTCCTTCCCAGGTAGGAGCCAAGGATGAGACGACAGGGCTTTATGCCGTGACGGGGGAACCGTTCAAGCACTTTGTTTTTGCCCGCAATGAGGAAGGGGACAAGGCGAGCGTGACGGAAAGAACGCCCGGAAGGAATGATTTTGTCACAACCTGGTGGAAGAATGGAGAGGTATGGTGTCTGGGCAAGGGCACGGGAGACTCCGCTATTCATACGGTCAGGACGCGCACGGAGGTCTCCGAAAAGGAATGGAACCTGCTGACAGAAGTGCGGATGGGGGAAGAAGGAATGGCGGTTTCCAGCCTGATGGAGAACTACAAATCCACCCCGCAGGGCAATCTGCTGATGAGCAGAACGGAAGGTTACGGTTCCGACATGGCCCGCACGACTTCTTATGAATATTCCGCCAACGGGGTTCTGACGAAAGAAACGCGTCCGGACGGTTCCGAAGTCAAGTACGAACAGGATCGTCTGGGTCGTCAGACTCTCGTTTCCACTCCGTATAAAGGCTTTGCGGAAAAGAGAGTGAAGACGACCTACTGCGAAGCGAAGTTCAACGATCACGATCCCGCAGAAGTGACCACCATACTTCGGCAAAAGAACAAGGCGGACGTGCAGTTGAACCAGACGCTTTATACCTATACGGAAGAAAACGACGTCAGGCGCGTGGAAGAAAGGACGACCGCGCTTGGGGCTGAAGGAACGCGGCTGGAAGTGACGGAAACATGGCTGGCCTCCGCGCCCAATCCGTATGCCAGGGGACGCCTCAAGATGCGCCAGGGTATTGACGGCGTACAGAGGGTTTATTCTTACGAACTTACAATCTGGCATGGAGCGGCCTATACCGTGACGGAGGAAACGCAAATCGACGGAGCGCCCGTACCGGGGCAGAGCCGCCGAATGGTGTCCTTCATCTCGGCGGAAGGCAACACGGTCAGGACGGAGGAATACATCCTGCTGACGGATGGAACCTGGTCGCTGCTGGACAGCGCCGGCTACGAGTTCGACCTTCAGAACCGCTGGATCAGGAAGACGCGCGGCAACGGACGAATAACGGAACGGGAACTGATGTGCGACGGGCGTCCCCTATGGGAAAAAGACGAAGACGGCATCCTGACCAGCTATGGCTATGACAGCGCAAGGCGGTTGGTGGAAATGATCCGCTCTGCGACGGAGACTACCCCTGAAACCATCATCTCCTATACGAGGGATGCCCTGGGGCGTGTAGTTGAGGAGAGAAAGGACATTGGAGCCATGAGCACTGTGCGCCGGACGGCTTATGACGTGCTGGGACGCGTCAGCTCCGAGACGGATGAACTGGGAAGGGTTACGACCTATGCCTATAGCGACGACGGATTAACGACGACGGCGACGCTTCCCCATGGAGCAACCCTGATTCGGACGACTGCCCCTGACGGTACTCTTCTCTACCAGGGAGGGACGGGACAGAAGGAACTGTCCTACAGGATTGACATCATTGAGGATGGCATCCGGAAAGTCACATTGGAACCTCAGCCAGAAGGAGACCCGGTAGCAACGTTCCGGGAAATCACCAACGGTTATGGGTTAGTCATCCGCACGGCTACAGCCAACGCCTTGGGCAGTTTCTATTACAGCCGGTTCACGTATGATGAACGGGGGTATCTTGTCAAGACGGAGGTGGATGCGGGAACGCCTGCTACCGCCATGGCTCCAACCTTGAAGGAATACGACGCCTTCGGCAATGTAACGAAGGAAACATGGAAGCTGGACGATCATCCCGATGCCACCAATTCCCGCATCACGATTTATTCCTATGCGGCTGAACAGGGGGATGACGGCATCTACCAGATCACGACCACGACTATGAACAACAGCCAGGGAACAACCTATTCCCTTACGGAAAAGGTTTTGATTTCCTCCCTGTCCGCAACTTTGGAAGACAAAACGGTTTCTATTGACCCGAGAGGGCAGGAATCTGCTTCCTGGACGGAGTATGCCGGAGATGCCAAGCGAATCAGCAAGAACAAAATCCCGGGTTGTGAAACTGCGGCAATCTCCCTGATCGTGGATGGCCTGGCTGTGTCCCGCACTGATTATGCCGGAGTAACGACAAGTATTGCCCGCAGCTACACGGAAACAGGCATTGTTCTCGCCTCCACGGATGTCCGCGGCAATGTGACAACAACTGTCCAGGACATCGCCGGGAGGACAGTCAGCGTAACGGATGCTGCGGGGAATGCCACTACTTACGCTTATGGGGAACCGATCGACTCTCCTACGGTCATCACGGACGCTTTGGGGTATACTTCCTACTACGCCTATGATATGAGAGAAAGGAAGATCGTGGAATGGGGAACGGGCATCCAGCCTGCCGTCTTTGCCTACGACAACGCCGACCATCTGATCAGCATGCGAACGTTCCGGGTGAGCGGGGAAACCATTACAACCGACCCGCGGGAACGGACTGATGGCGACACGACTACCTGGACTTACGAGAAGGCCAGCGGTCTTTTGCTGTGCAAGACCTATGCGGATGAGACTCATGAGAATATATCTTATAACGTTTTCAATATGATTACTTCAAAGATAGATGCAAGAAATGTGACTGTTTCTTTTATTTATGATCTCAAAAAAGGAGTAAATACTTCTATTATTGCCGATGATGGAACTCCAAGAATTACCTATGCTTATAACCACTTGGCGCAGATGACCCGTGTGACGGACGATGCCGGTACCAGGGACTTTACCTACAACCAGTACAATGAACTGGTGACGGAAACGACGACGGGACTGGCTCAAAGCGCTTTGACTCACCAACGCGACAGCCAGGGCAGGGATGCGGGCTACAGCCTGCAATACGGCAATTCCACCGTCCAGCAGACGGCGCTGGGTTACGATACTGCCGGAAGGCTCTCAACCGTGGAACTCAACGGAATGGCAACTCCTTTTGCCTATGGCTACAATGCCAATAACGGCCTGCTGGAGACGCTGAATTATCCCAATACGCTGAAGAGATGGTACACACGGGAAGAAAAGCGGGACCTGGTTATTAAAGTGGATTATCTGCGTCCGGGAGGTCAGAATTATCCGGCCAAGGTTGATTACACCTATGACTCCCTGGGGCGTCCCGTGACGAAAAAGGATTATTTCAACACACCCGGTCCCGATTTGACACATGCCTACACGTATAATGACCGTGGCGAGCTGACTGCCGATGCCATGAGCCGGGGAGGAACCTACAGCTACGCCTATGACAATATCGGCAACCGGGAAATGTCCCGGGAAGGCACGGCTGTTCCCACTGCCTATGAAACCAATGAACTCAACCAGTATATTTCCATTGGGGAGGGAGAGCAGGCTGTGTTCGTTCCGGAACATGACGCTGCCGGGAACCAGACGAAAATCAGGACCGCCACGGGAGAATGGACCGTTGCCTACAATGCCTTGAACCAGGCGGCGAGTTTCACGCAAGGCGGCAAGCGCGTGGAATGCCGTTACGACTACATGGGAAGGCGAGTGGAGAAATCCGTTTATGAGGGAGAAGATCTTGTTTCCCGCAAGCGCTTCCTGTACCGGAATTACCTGCAAATCGCGGAACTGGATGCCCACGATACAACGGAAGAGTCAACACCTGTTCTGCGCAAGACCTACCTGTGGGACCCGATGGAATCTTCAGCGACACGCATTTTTGCCATGAGGCTGTTTGATGAAAAGGGAATCTATCAGGAAGACTTGTATTACACGCATGACTTCATGAAAAACACGATAGCCCTGTTTGGCATCCAGGCAGGAAGAAGAGCCTTGTATGAATACGGGCCTTATGGTAGTGTGGTCAAGATGGAAGGTAATGCAGCCGAGCTGAATCCGTTCCGCTTTTCAAGCGAGTATTCCGATGACGAATTGGGATTGGTCTATTATAATTACAGATATTATCATGCCCTCTCCGGGCGGTGGCTGACGAAAGACCCCATGGAAGAATATAGTACGTTGAATATGTACAGATTTCTCAATAACAATTTGGGAATTGATCAACTTGGATTAATCAGCGTATCTCAACAACAGCCGTTCCCCAGTGGGCTTCCTCGCGTGGAAGGACCTCCTGAATTGAGTTATAAAAACATTTCAAAGAAGGCAGGCAAGTGTGGGCACTTCCGTTGGGATATTCAATGGATTCTTAAGGGAAAATCGAGCCCGGATGGAGTAATATATCAGGAAGTCGAAGCCGAGGTAGAGATGAAGTTTTGCGGGGCAGATCTTGAGCCACAAAAAGGAAAGGAAAAACAAAAGGAAAGCTGGAACATTGGTGGGGGGATGAAAGATACATGGTCATATCCTAAAATGTTTTCTTACGAGGAACATCCTACGGAAGGGGAAGTTACTTTTAAGGGAACGGCTTACTATACATCGGAAAAACCTGGTATGGCAAAACCTCCTACATGGAAGTATCTAGGAGACGAGGTGGAACCTCTGTGTAAAGGAGGAGTTTGCCTTGCCGATACATCCCACAATGGACTTGGAAAAAATCCGACAGCGGATTCTAACAAAGTGACAAGAACCTTGAAAATATCATGGTGCTGTTGTGAATCCAATAAAGATACCAAATTTGAATCATGAGAATGTTACCCTCTGCATGCTGTATTGGAGCTCTATATGCTTTGATTTCCTGTACCCACAAAAATATCACTCAAGACGATATTGGTCATATTGAAATCATTCATAATCAAATTTATACAGAATTAAAGGATGTTTCTTTGCCTGGTTATAAATATTATTCCTGGCCGGATTATCCCTCCGACAGTATTCGGGAGATCAGGGAGAGGGCGAAACGCCTGAAACGAGGAATGGATGAACAACAGGTGGTTGCCCTGATGCGTCCTTTAGTTGTAAATCCGCCTTTGATTCCAGGAAAGTACAGGGATCCGGAGGTTGTAAGAAAGGAGTTTCATTTTAATGCCTCTTACAAAGATTTGGTGAAAATTAATGAGTCATTCTATGATCCAAAACGTTCTGATAGATTCTCCATCTTAATGAAAATTCCTTTTTCTAAGAAAACAGGGAAACTCCGGAAAGATGGACAGGAACTTGATTTGGAAGTAATGGTTTTTCCCAATTGGGATGTCTATTATTTGCCCATTTCTGAAAAACGTCCCATATATCAATAACCAATATATATAATAAAAGAAATGAAGAGCCCCGAAATATTTCGGGGCTCTTTTTTGCTCAATGGCATTTTACCTGTTTTCTTATCATGTGACTTTTGATGCCGAAAAATGGCTTGAAATGAAAAACGTGAAGTAGCCTTATGATAGTGTAATCAGGATGGAAGGTAATGCAGCCGAGCTGAGTCCGTTCCGTTTCTCAAGCGAGTATGCTGATGACGATGTAGGATTGGTCTGTTATAATTACCATTATTTCAATCCTATGGATGGCAGATGGATCAGTAGATATCCTATTCAAGAGTCTGATAGCTGAAATTTGTATGAATTTACTAGGAATAATAGTATTTACATTTCTGATTTTTTAGGACTGCTGTTTTTGTTCTTTCTACCTTCGATCCGAATGATCCTCAACTAAATGGGTCCCAAGTTAAAATAGCCGATAAAGATATAAAAGCTATAGATGATTTTTTAGCGGATTTTGATGCAGTAGATGAAGATATGCGGTAAAACTTAAGTAAAACACTGGTAAAGAGTGGTTGGTCAGTAGATCAGTAAAAAACTCCCAATTCCTGCCTTGATGAGGTTCTCCCTTTAGGCAGGAATTTTTGTGATCTGATATTATCAGGAGACCAAGTTTTTATGGATGATTTTCCAAAAGCGCATAAAGCCCTCATGAAGAATCCATATTTTATTGTAAAGGGCTCCCGGATGTTCCGGGAGCCTTTTTGTTTTTCCATTTTCCTGATGGATTTTTCGGGAAAGAAGAAGTAGGTTGGGAATTGTTTCCCTGCCTCTCCATGAATATTCCTCTTCATTGCCTGCTGCTCCAGACTCCGGGAGAACTCCTGGAAGGGAAAAAGACTTCCTCCGGCTGGGGTATGCCGTGGAAGCCTTTCCGTCCACACAGGACGCCTCCTGCCTGGATGATGCGGAACCGGAAGAACTTCCGCTGCATGCCTATGCCCCCGGCTGGCGCCATGGCGACCTGCCTGTGGTTCGTTCCCGCCGTGCTTCTCTGGTCCGGATGCTTGCCGATCCCCGCTGGCAGAAGGAGGATCATGCCCGACAATGAACCGGCACAAGTCCGCAGGAACATTCGCCAGACGCAGAACAGTAACTGCCGTTGCGCGCAGACTGTGGAAACTCAGAGGGGCAAGTCTCCGCCTGTTTCCTTTCGCTGCTGGAGGATTCTTTTCAATGTATCCGAATTTCTTCAGCAGAGCGTTGAATTCGATGGAAAGTTTGCTCGACGTATGATCCGCCTGCGCGTGACGCATTGCCGCTACCGGAAATACGTAATCGCTCGCACAGTTGCAAGCCGTCTGTCCAGAACTTCCTTCAAAGGCAAGATGATGGGCTTGTTCATGTGTCTCTTGGTTTTTTGGGCCGTCATCGAAATGCTTCCACCTTCCATGTCAATTTGCTTCCATTGGAGGGTAGCGATGTCGTCCAAACGCTGGCCTCCTGTATAAAGGCAGACGCGTATCATGTCGGGCCATTCCCCCGGCAGGATTTCGGTCAATCGTTGAGCTTCCTCGACTGTAAAAGCGCGCCTTTCGGTAGCATCGGCACGGTTGATCTTGCTGGGACGCACCCCCTTGAAAGGATTGTACGGAAAGAGCCGTTCGTTGACTGCCTGTTGAAAGGCCGCATTCAAACCGTATAGGTAAATGCTTACCGTCTTGGAACTCAGCAATTCCAAATATTTTTCCATGAACCTTTGCGCCTGGGCCTCCGTCACCGTGTCCAGGGGCATTTCCTGTTTGGGTCCCAGAAAGTCGAGAAAACACCGGATAGCCTTCCCGTAACGAAGTGGTGTTAGCGGTTTTGAATCTGCTATGCACCGGAAAGTCGATGTATAGCATAGTGCATAACAAAACCATGTAATAGGACTGAATATCACACAATCTGCTACCAAGGGAGGCCTTGTAAAATGAGGGGTTTGCAATAACCCCGAAGGCAAAAAATGGAGCGGATGATGGGATTCGAACCCACGACATCAACCTTGGCAAGGTTGCGCTCTACCCCTGAGCTACATCCGCTTTGGATGACCGGAGCCTTACGGCATCCGTGTGGCAGAAAATATATAGGGTTATCCGGATTTGGCAAGATTTTTTTAGAGAAAAATTCATGTTCACCGGAATAGGGCCATGCTGCCGTACCTTTTAAAGAGGACTGATGGTTCTGTGGAAGGAGCGGGGAGGACGGGAAGGTGCCAGGCTGCTTTTTCCGGTTGTTCCCGTTTGACTTCGGGGAAGGCGGCGTTTTGTTGCTCTTTCAGTTCCGCGGCCGTTTTGGCTCCATGTTCCAGCAACAGTTTTTCCTTGGCGGCGTCATGGCGGTTCCTGGCGTGGTCCAGCATGGAAATCGTTCCCCTATGTACGGCATTGACGTTGGCTCCCTGTTCCAGATAAAATTAACCTGCTCCGTATTGCCGCGGCAGATGGTATTCTTGAGCGCCGTATCTTCGTTAACCGATCGTTTGCAGTGTGGTTCCGTAGGTTTCAGCAGTTGCTGGGCCTGGGGCATGCGGATGACGGTAAAGGCGTACGGGGTGAATTCATCCGGCTCCGGGGCCAGGCGGTTTTCCGCCACGGCGCGGACGAGTCGCTTGACGTTTTCCGCCAGCAGGCCTTCCGAGTCCAGGCTGGTTTGCGCTTTCAACCGGGCGAAGGCCAGCAGGTTGTCCCTTCTGTCCCGCCATCAGGAGACGCAATCCTCCAGAGGATGACTGTGGTCGGCATCTCGGGGTGGTCTTAACCGGAAGAGCATGTATTTATCCCTTATAACGGCGGAATGGCGTCGGTGTCCGAAATGAAGCGGTTTTTGCGGAAAGAATGTGTAAAATCTTGAAGAACTCCCTGTTTCCATAAAAAACGGGGCTGTTCCGGAAGGCGCGTTTTCCGTGCCCTGGAACAGTCCCGTGAAGAAAAGGGAGTCAATGGAGGAGATTAGTAGCTTCTGGCCCAGAGGACGCGGCGTTCCGTCATGCGGCCGGTGAGGATGCAGGGAGCGGGTTCCCCGCGGCCCAGTTCGCCGAGCGGGATGCAGCGTATGGAGATGCGCAGGCGCTTGGCGAGTTCCTCTTCCTCTTCCGGGGATCCGTCCCACGGCACCTGGAGCCAGTCGGCGTCGCCTTCTCCGGTAAAGTTTTCTTCCAGTTCCCGGAGGGTGGAGGCGGGGCGGATGTGGGCGTCCCGGAAGGCGATGGCCCGTTGAAGCAGGGTGTCCTGGATGTTCTGGAGAATGTCCGTGACGGTATCAACCAGTTCCGTTTCCGGGACGAAGGATTTTTCATTGACGGGCAGGTCGCGCCGCTGGAGGCAGACGGAGCCTTTTTCCAGGTCCCGGGGGCCGATTTCCAGGCGCACGGGCACTCCCTTCTTCACCCATTCCCATTTCTTGGCGCCGCCGCCCAGGTCGCGCCTGTCCACCAGCACGCGGAGCGGCTGGCCGTGGAAATTCTTGGCGCGGAGGGTGTTCGCCAGTTCCTCGCAGTGGTCCAGAATGGCCTGGCGGCTTTCTTCCTTGGGCGTGACGGGGATGATGACGACCTGCTGGGGGGCGACGCGGGGCGGGCATACCAGGCCGTCGTCGTCGGAGTGCATCATGATGAGCGCCCCGATCATGCGGGTGGAAACGCCCCAGGAGCTCGTCCAGGCGAACTGCTGGGTATTGTCCCTCCCGGCAAAGCAGATGTTCTGGGATTTGGAGAAGTTCTGCCCCAGGAAGTGGGAGGTTCCGGCCTGGATGGCCTTGCGGTCCTGCACCATAGCTTCCACCGTGTAGGTCTGTTCCGCGCCGGGGAAGCGTTCCGCCTCCGTCTTTTCTCCGGGGATGGTGGGAATGGCCAGAACGTCCCTCTGGAAGTCCTCGTAAACCTTGTGCATGGTGAGGGTTTCCTCAATGGCCTCCTCCCGGGTTTCATGGGCCGTGTGGCCTTCCTGCCACAGGAATTCGGCCGTGCGCAGGAAGATGCGGGGCCTCATTTCCCAGCGCATCACGTTGCACCACTGGTTCACCTTGAGGGGCAGGTCGCGGTAGCTGGAGGTCCAGCGGGCGAAGGCCGCGCCGATGACGGTTTCCGAGGTGGGGCGGATGACGAAGGGCTCCGTGAGCTCCCCGGTGGGAATCATGCGGGTCTTTCCGGTGGCTTCATCTTTCTGCGCTTCCAGCCTGTGGTGCGTGACCACGGCGCATTCCGTGGCGAAGCCTTCGGCGTGCTCCGCTTCCTTCTCCAGATAGGAAATCGGAATCAGGAGGGGGAAGTAGGCGTTCGTGTGGCCGGTGTCCTTGAAGCGCTGGTCCAGGTCTTTCTGGATGAGTTCCCAGATGGCGTAGCCCCACGGCTTGATGACCATGCAGCCGCGCACCTCGGAATTCTCCGCCATGTCGGCGGCCTTGATGACTTGCTGGTACCACTCGGGGAAGTCCTGGGCGCGGGTGGGGGTGATTGCAGTTTGTTGAGACATATTGGATGGTATGTTGAATGGAGCGGGCGCGGCCCGCAAAGGAAGCTCGGAATATTAAAAGGGGGCGTTTCTGTATTCCCGGTAATTGCTGTAGGCGAAGAGGGCCATGAATATGGGAATGAAGTAGCCGTGGAAGAGCTGGAAGCTGAGCAGCCCGATGAGGATGGACGTGATGAACCCGGTCATGAACACTTTCCTGGGGGAGCGGATGAACTGGGCGATCAGCTGGCCGCCGTCCAGGGGGTAGATGGGCAGCAGGTTCAGGATCGTCCACCATTCCCCGATCATGATGAGGCAGGAGAGGATGTAAAGCTGGGGGGAGATGGCCGCCGCCGTGAAGGGGCTGATGGCCAGGTCCCAGAAGGTCAGGTTGTGCGCGGTCATGACCGGAGCGACGATGTTCCAGGTAATCCACAGGCTGATGATGCCCAGCAGCAGGGTCATCATGGGGCCCGCCAGAATCATGAGGGCCCTCCCTCCGCGCGTCAATTGCATGCCGTGGCTGCTCGTCAGGCCGCCGAAGAGTTCCAGGACGATCGTCTGCTGGCCGCCGCCCAGCCTGCGGCCCACCAGCGCGTGCCCCATTTCATGGGACAGGATGGCGACGAAGCCGGCAATGACGAACAGGGCCGGATAAATGAGGCCTTCCACACTGTTGATGCTGAGAGCGCCGCCGAAGATGGCCAGCACCACCCAGAAGCTGGGGCGGATGTAAACAGGTATCCCGAACAGGGTGAAATGAATCATGCGCGAGAGGGTAAGGGCAGATTCCCCTTTTGCCAAGCCCGGAGAATGTGCATGCACCGTTTTGGCGTTGGTACGGTGCAGGGGATTGTGTTAAAAGGCCTTCATGAGGCTGTTTCCCATCATCCTGTGCTGTGCCGTTCAGGCCGTACGGGGGTATGACGGACCCCCTCCCCTGACGGAGGTGGACGGCCGTTCCCCCATCCGCATGGGGGGGGAATTGCTGGGCGGCTACCGTTCGGACTACATCCACCGCGGGGAGAAGCTGGGCCCCAATTCCGTGGAAGGCCAGATTTCCGGCGGGGCCTCCCTGTCGGACTCATGGGCGGTCAGCGGGGAACTCTTCGCCATCCGCAACTGGCAGGGGCGCAATTTCAGCCAGACCACCCTGCACGGGGAGCTTCAATATTATCTGGCGGACGAGTGCACGGCCGGACTGTTTGTCAACGGGCAGTGGTATGATTCCTGCCCCCTGAAAACCGGGGTGGAGCCCGGCCTGTCCCTCAAGTGGAACCCCATGCCGTCCTGGTCGTTCAGCGGCTCCTTTCTGTATGATTCCGGGCAGGAGGGGGTGTACTCCCAGTGGGGCGTTACCTGGCAGCCCCTGCTGTGTGAATCCGTCGCCATGGTGAATACGGTTTCCCTGGGTTTTTCCCATGATTACCTGGGGAGAAACGGCTTGAAGGAACTGATGGTGCGCACGGGCGCGCGGTGGGCCGTTTCCGGCAGTCTGCGGTTGGAGCCTTTCCTGGGATGGTATTGCGGCTACGGGCGTGACGATTTCAAAAAAGTGGTGCTGGGCCTTTGGTGCTCTTACGTTTTTTAACGGGCGGATTTCTCCGGTTTTCCGGCATTTTCCAGTTGCCAAACGGGGAGGCTTGGTCATAATGGCCCGCGTATTATGAAGCCTACACTTCTTGTTTTAGCAGCTGGTATGGGTAGCCGTTACGGCGGTCTCAAGCAACTTGACCCGATGGGTCCCAATGGTGAAGTCGTTCTCGACTATTCTGTTTATGATGCCATCCGGGCCGGTTTCGGAAAAGTGGTATTCATTATCCGCCGTGACTTTGAAGATATTTTCAAGGAAAAGGTCGGCAGCCGCTTTGCCGGCAAGATTGAGGTGGATTACGCCTTCCAGTCCCTGGACGACCTGCCTGAAGGCTTTTCCGTGCCGGAAGGCCGTGAAAAGCCCTGGGGCACCGCCCATGCCCTGCGCGCCGCCCGCCACGTGGTGAAGGAACCCTTTGCCGTGGTGAACGCGGATGACTTTTACGGCGCGGACGCCTTTGTGCAGGCCGCCAAGTTCCTGACTTCCACCACGGATGAACCCGGAAAGGCCCATTACGGCATGATCGGCTATCCGTTGAAGAACACCCTCTCCGACAACGGGGACGTGAATCGCGGCATCTGCTCCATCAAGGAAGGCCTGCTGGACGGGGTGGAGGAATTCGTGAAAATCCAGGCTGATGAAGACGGCGTGGTGCGCGGCAACAACCTGAAGGGCGAACGCCTGCCCGTGGACCCCGGCGAACTGGTTTCCATGAATTTCTGGCTCTTCTCCTCCTCCTTCATTGAGCTGACGGAAGACCGTTTCATTGACTTCCTGAAGGAACACGGCCAGGAGCCCAAGAGCGAATGCTTTATTCCCACCGTGGTGGACGCCCTGATTCATGAAGACCGCGCGGACTGCGCCGTTCTTCCCACCTCCTCCACTTGGTTCGGCATGACCTATCCCGGGGACAAGCCCATGGTCGTGGAAGGCATCAACAAACTCATCAAGCAGGGCGTATACCCTGAAAAGCTCAACTAAGCCTCTTTTCCCATGCACGATCTCAAGGCTGTATCATCCCTGTTCGATCTCCGGGGCGACTTCGTCCACGGTTACTCCTACGGCAGCGGCCACATCAACGACACCTACTGCATCTGGGTGGACCAGGCGGGCCAGCGCATCCGCTACATCCTCCAGCGCGTGAACCATAACGTGTTCAAGCAGCCCATCCCCCTGATGGAAAACGTGAAGCGCGTGACGGACCACGCCCTGAAGCGCCTGAAGGAGGAGGACTGCCCGGAAGCCTACCGCCGCACCCTCACGCTGGTTCCCTCCGTGGACGGCAAGCCGTACGCCCTGGATGCGGACGGCAACTGCTGGCGCGTGTACCCGTTCATTGAACGCGCACGCACCTATGACCAGATTGAAACTACCAGGCAGTGCCAGGAAGCGGCGCGCGCCTTCGGCGAGTTCCAGAAACTCACGGCGGACCTGCCCGGAGAACCCCTGTTTGAAACCATCCCCGATTTCCACAATACCACTTCCCGCCTGGAGGCCCTGAAAAAGGCCATCCAGTCCGACCCCCTGGGCCGCGTGAAGGAAGTGCAGAAGGAAATAGACTGGTACCTGGCCCGTGAAGCGGACTGCCATCTGGTGGTGGACTACCTGAAATCCGGCGAACTGCCCCTGCGCTGCACGCACAACGACACCAAGCTGAACAACGTGATGCTGGACGACGTGACCGGGGAAGGCATCTGCGTGATTGACCTGGACACTACGATGCCCGGTTCCGCCATCTACGACTTCGGGGATATGATCCGCACGGCCACGTCCCCCGCCGCGGAAGATGAAAAGGACATCTCCAAGGTCACGATGCGCATGTTCATGTTTGAGGCGCTGGTGCAGGGTTACCTGAGCTCCGCCAAGAGCTTCCTGACGCTTCTGGAAAAGAGCCTGCTGCCGTTCTCCGGCAAGCTGCTCACGATGGAATGCGGCATCCGCTTCCTGACGGACTACCTGTCCGGAGACGTGTACTTCAAGATCCACCGCCCGGAACACAACCTGGACCGCTGCCGCACGCAGATGGCCCTGGTGGAATCCATCGAGGCGCAGATGGATGAAATGAAGGCCGTTGTGGACCGCTACTAACCAATACCTACCAACATCGGAAAAAACACATGAAGATTCTCGTAACCGGCGGCGCCGGATTCATCGGTTCCCACATTGTGGAACACTATCAGGACAAGGCGGAGGAAATCCGCGTGCTGGACAACCTGCGCACGGGCTACCTCAAGAACCTGGACGGGCTCAAGCACACCTTCATTGAAGGCTCCATCTGCGACCGCGAACTGGTGCGCCAGGCGGTGCAGGGCGTGGACTACATCTTCCACATGGCCGCGCTCGTCTCCGTGCCGGAATCCATGAGCAAGATCGGAGAATGCATTGACATCAACGTCAACGGCCTTCTGAACGTGCTGGAGGAAGCCTCCGCCGCCGGGGTCAAGAAAATCGTGCTGGCGTCTTCCGCCGCCATCTATGGTGACAACCCCACCGTGCCCAAGCTGGAAACCATGTACCCGGAACCCAAGAGCCCCTATGCCATCACCAAGCTGGATGGGGAATACTACCTCAACATGTTCCGGGCGGAAGGCAAGGTCAACACGGCCGCCGTGCGCTTCTTCAATGTCTTCGGCCCCCGGCAGGACCCCAAGGGGGCCTATGCCGCCGCGGTGCCCATTTTCATTGAAAAAGCCGTCAAGGGAGAAGACATCACCGTGTACGGCGACGGCACCCAGACGCGCGACTTCATTTACGTGAAGGACATCGTGGGGGCCCTCACCTTCGTGGCGGAGCATCCGGAAGTCACCGGCGTGTTCAATGCCGGGTACGGCGGCCAGATCACCATTGAAGAACTGGCGGACAACATCATCAAGGCCGCGGGTTCCTCCTCCAAGGTGCTCCATGCCCCGGAACGCGCCGGCGACGTGAAGCATTCCCGCGCCTGTGCGGACAAGCTCCGGAGCGCCGGATGGCAGCCCAAACACACCCTGCCGGAAGGCCTGGCGACTACGCTGGAATATTTCAAGGGCATCCTGGGCAAGTAACTTTCCGGAACCTCCGGGTTCATCATCATTCAGGGACTGTCTCCGCTCCTGCGGCGGAGACAGTCTTTTTTCATGCCGGAATGGCTCATGTATGACAAATTCCGCCGATGCTATCATCTGAATCATTCAAAAAGACATTTTGCCATAATGGGAATGGCAGAAGCGCAGCATTCCGATAGGAATGAAAATTCATTCATCATCAAGCAGGTTTCCCGGAATGAGGCAATACTTTGCAGCTACAATAAGATGATTGGCGGAAGTTGATATTTCGTATTTGTTAGAGAAAAAAATTTCTTACAGGAAGGGCGGTCGCCGGGATTGAATATCATTGACAGGAGGAAGGGTTAATAATAGAGACCAAAAACGATATGCATCCCTTCAGAAGTACTTCTGCCAATCATCTAGCTGCGTTTAATGATCCCTATCTTGAACTGGTCATGGCCCGCCGGAAGGAGGAAGCCCGCTGGGGATGGATACCTTTTGCCGCATTCGTCTCCTTTTTATTCGTGTACCGTATCTTCGGCTTGTTCATGCCGAGCAATGATGCGGACGGCTCGGAACCCTGGCTTTTCGTGCTGGCGCTGGCAGGCTGGGGGCTTCTGGCGCTCATCCACATGATTGTGCTTCCCATCTGGATGCTGATCGCCTCCCTCCGTTACTGGGAGGTGAACCGCAGGATGCTGGCGGTGACGGGGCTTCTGTTCAGTGTTCTTGCCCCTGTCTGCATGGTTCTGATGCTGTCCTGCTGGTCCGTGTCCGGTTGAAGCGGGGCTTGACCGTTCCACTGGCCGCCGCGGGGAAGGGGCATTCTGCGGCGTGAGTCCGGTTGCCGCGGGCTCCCCTGGCTGATGGCCGTTTGGCGGGGCGGGTAATTTCTTCTCCCCTCTTTTTCCTCCTCTTTCTGCGGGGAGGGGACGGCGTTCCCTCCGTGAAACTTGCCGGATTCCGGGGATTGGCCTTTTCTCCGGCCTTCCCAGTAGGTAAAATGCCTTCAATGGATCTGTTCAGTTTACAGGAAGCGGACGCGAGAGAAGGCTTCGAGCCTGGAGCGGATATGTCCGCCATGCCCCTGGCCGCGCGCATGCGTCCGCGCACCCTGGATGAAGTGGCGGGACAGAGGCACCTGCTGGCGCCGGGAAAGCTGCTCAGGCGCGCGATTGAAACGGACAGGTTCACCTCCCTGATTTTTTACGGTCCTCCCGGCTGCGGGAAGACCACCCTGGCCGCCGTCATCGCCCGGACGACGAACGCCCATTTCATGATGCTCAACGGTGTGGAATCCAACGTGGCGGACATCCGGGAGAAAATCGCCCAGGCGCAGATGAGGATGAGCATGCACGGGCGGAAAACCGTCCTCTTCGTGGATGAGCTGCACCGGTTCAACAAGGCGCAGCAGGACGTCCTGCTCCCCCATCTGGAAAAGGGAACGGTCAGGTTCATCGGCGCGACGACGGAGAACCCCTACTTTGCGATCAACTCCCCCCTGCTGTCCCGCTCCCAGGTTTTCCCGCTGGAACCCGTGCCGGAGGAAGAGCTGGCCGCCCTGCTGAAGCGTGCCCTGGCGGACGCGGAGCGCGGGCTGGGAGCCTCCCGCGTGGACATGGAGGAGGAAGCCCTGAACCACCTGGCCGCCAAGGCGGACGGAGACGCCCGGAAGGCCATCACGGCGCTGGAAGTGGCCGTTCTGTCCACTCCGGAGGGGGAAGACGGCGTTATCCATGTGAACCTCTCCGTGGCGGAGGAATCCATCCAGCGCAAGGCCATCAAGTATGACCGCCTGGGAGATTCCCATTACGACACGATTTCCGCCTTCATCAAATCCATGCGCGGCTCTGATCCTGACGCCGCCCTGTACTGGCTGGGGATGATGCTGGAAGCCGGGGAGGACATCCGCTTCATCGGGAGAAGGCTGGTCATCGCCGCGTCGGAAGACGTGGGGCTGGCGGATTCCAACGCTCTGCGCGTGGCGCTGGACGCGGCGCGCGCGGCGGAAATGATCGGCATGCCGGAGGCCCGCATCCCGCTGGCGCACGCCACCGTGTACCTGGCTACGGCCCCCAAGAGCAATTCCGCCTACATGGGCATCAATGCCGCCATGGATGACGTGCGCAACGGAAAAACGCTGGCCGTGCCGGAGCACCTCCGGACGCCCACGCGCAAGAAGCTGGCCGCCGCCGGCGGTGCGGACGCCGCCAGGCTGGAATACCTGTATTCCCATGATTATCCGGAACATTACGTCCCCCAGGCCTACCTGCCGGAAGGCCGCGTTTACTACACCCCCACCGGAAACGGGCTGGAACTGCGCATCAAGGAGCGCATGGAATACCGCCGCAAGCTGGCGGAGGAAGGCGGGAAAAAGGGCTGAACAGGGCGCTTCCCTTGTCCAAGCTGACGGCGCCAGCATGCCGGCAGATGCACGGGCCGCCTCTCAATTCGTTTTGATTTTTCCGGGAATGCGGCTCCATTCGTCGACAAAGAAGGAAGGAAACGCTTGCGCCAGCTCCTGCATGGGAGCGGGCAATCACTTTTTCCGGGAAAAAGGGGAAGGCAGGAATTCCCGCGGGAACATCCTGCCTTTTTGAAGGTTTTGATAGGGAGAAGGCTTGTGCGCCTCCGCTTTCCGGAAGGAATCAGGGTTCCTTGGTTACGATGATGTCGCAGTCCGCGTCAAACCAGCCCTGGCCCTGGCAGTCGAAGACCAGGTCCGGTTTTTCGGAACCGGAGAGGCGCAGGGTGAATTCGCGCCCGTTTTTGTCTTGCTGGTCCTTGGGCAGTTCGCTGACCACGCGGCTGCCCCTCATGAAGCGGGGATTGCGGATGTTGCAGCCGCCGCTGTTCATCTTGAAGGTGATCTTGTAGTTGCCGGGGCCGTTGAGCATGCTGCCGATGTTGACGCGGGTGGGCGTAAATTCCGGGCGCAGGTCATAGCCCGTAAAGCGCGGCTCCTTGAGGGTGACGGGTTCCGTCAGGAAGCGGTAGTAGTTCTGCGCGCCTGTTCCCATCAGGGTCTTGGGGGAGATTTTGGCGATGTCCGCCAGGGTTTTCAACGCCTGGTCCTTTTTCCCCTCGCTGCGGTAGAGCCAGAACCTGGCCGCCATGACCTGCTGTTTCTGCAGGGGAGTCAGGCCGGGGATTTTGAGCTGCTTGTCCACATAGGCATGGGCGGCCTTGTAGTCCTTCTGGCCGCCGTTTTTGCCGGAGTCTTCCACCATCCGCTGCACCTTTTCAATATAGGGCAGGTGCTTGAAGGTGTATTTGAAGTGCATGCCCCTGGTGTCTTCCGGGTCCGCCTTCTTGATTTTTTCCAGAATGTCCTTCCTGGCGGAGGCCGCGTACGGGGGAAGCTGCTGGAGGCCTTCCCCGTAGAGAAGGGCCGCGTTCGCGCCGGAAGAGGCGTCCGCCTTTTCCCACAGGGCATTGGCCTTTTCCTGCTGCTTCACGGCTTCCAGCGCCTGCTTCATGACGGCGGGCAGCGTTTCCTTGGAAACGCCTTCGGACAGGAAGACCATGCCGCCGGCGGGGGAAACCACCTGGATGGCCGGGATATTCCAGATTTCACCGGGAGGCTTGGGCAGCTTCTTTTCCTCTTCCGTCATTTCCTCCCGTTCGTCCTGGATGCACCAGAGGACGGGTTCCGGGGAGTCCTTGGCCAGGTGCTCCACGGCGCGGGTGACTTCGCGTGACTTGGGGGACCAGTCCGTTCCGGCCCACACGACGATCATGTATTTGTTGACGGTTTTGGCCTCGTCCTTCACGGCGCTGTAGGCCGGAAGGGCCGCCTGGACGGGCGCGGACAGGAGGAGGGCTGCGGCCAGCAGGCCGGGAACGATGTTGAGATGATGAAACATGGCGTTAATGGAAAAGGGTGCAGGGGTTATTTTTCGTAAACGAGGATGTGGCGCAGGTGCATGAATTCCGGCTGGGCGTTCTTGGCTTCCACCTTGATCCACTTGGCCTTGGTTCCTTCCGGAGCGGTGATGACCCATTCCTTGGGCATGTTTTCCGTGGCGGCCAGGGGGAACCAGGTGGCTCCGTCCGTGGAGGTGGAGACCTCCATCTTCTTCATGCGGTCTTCATTGCCGTTGCGCTTGGTGACTACCAGCCCGGCCAGGTCTACGCCGTTTTTCAGTTCCACAATGACGTTGGGGTTCGCTTCCTTGTCCGTATGCTGGGAGCCGCCGCAGGGGCGCAGCAGGTTGATGTGGTCCCACGGGCTGTCCCACTGGCAGGTGGTGGAGCACCGGACCATGCCGTCCGCGGGCACCAGCTTCCAGCCCTGGGGGATGGCTGCATTGACCGTGTTGGCAGACGTATCGGCGTCAGAGAAGGAGGCGGCCGCTTTGCTCAGGGTCTGGAAGGCCGGGATGGAGCGGGCCATTTCCGTGGCGTAGATGGCTTTGCCGTAGGCTTCCTTCAGCTTCTTGGGATCGGGGGCTTTTCCGGAGGCTCCGGCTTCCCCCGTCTGCTGGGCTACCTTGGCGAAGGCGTTGGAGAAGACGTCCGCCTGTCCGTTTTCCACAAAGGTTTTAACGGCCCATTCCAGCGCCTGGCCGAAGTTGGTGCCGTCTCCCGTTTTCAGGTGCGTGGAGAGGACCGTTTCCAGATAGGCCGCCTTTTCCTGCGGATTGGTCAGGAAGGCGGACTGGGAATCCAGCACGGGCTGGAATTTCACCGCCCAGGAGGTGGGGGTGGTGGCGATGGTTTCATGCAGGTCCCGGAACCAGGCGATCCGGTCCTGGGATGGGATGTCCATCAGGAACTTGTTCTGCACGTCTTTCAGGATGTCGAACGCGGCAAAGCCGTTCCCCTTGTAGTGGGAGAGGGCGTCTTTGGCGTACACGTACCAGTCGATGGGCTGCATGCCTTCCTTTTCCATCAGCAGGCGCTGAAGCTCCGTGCGGAAGAACGGGTGCAGCGGGGTTTGCTTGAGCGCTTCCCCCCAGGCCTGGATGGCCTTGTCCTTGTTGCCGGCTGCTTCGTCCAGGCGGGCCTGCGCGGCCCACAGGTAGGCCTGGTCCGCCTTGGCGTTGTCCGCAAAGACGTTTTCCATCAGCAGGTAGGAGGTGGGGGCCTGTCCGCCGAAGATGTGGTTGTGCATGCCTCCGTCCGGTCCGCCGAAGCCGCCTTTCCATTCACCGCGCTTCACGCGCACCGCATAGGCGCAGTGGCCGGGCTGCCCCACCGGGTAGGCCGGGATGCCGTGGGCCTGGGCAGCCATGGTGCCGAAGTAGGAGAGGCCGCCGCACACGCCGCCGATGACCTGCGTGTTTTCCGCGGAGGTGTTGACGTCGCGCCACGGCACGTAGAAGAGAGGCCCCTGGATGGTGTCTCCGAAGAAGTTGTTGCCCGTGTAGGGGGCGGCCCAGCAGGCGTCCGTATAGCGCCGCCAGGGGAGGTTGACGTGCTCATTGCTCCATTCGTAGGATTTGTCGTCCCACGTATGGCCCACGACGAAGCGCATTTCCCACGGGCGCAGCTTGATGAAGCCGGGATGCAGCTTGTTTTCCTGATGCAGTTTCTTGAATATCTGGTAACGGCGCACCGGGTTGCTGTTGGCGGAGTTGGTTTTCAGCTTTCCCGCCATGGGGCCTGTGGAAAAGACGGAGGCAAGCCCGGTGGCGAGGGACTGGTAGTCCCGGAAGTCCGCGCTCCTGCTGTCCGCCTTCCAGATGTCGGAAAGGATTTGAAGGCCCTCCGGGGAGTTTTCCGGAATCAGGCCCGCGCCCAGGTAGAGTTCCATCCATGCCGGGTCATGTAAAAAGGCCTTGATGAAGGCCGCGTCCTGCGGGCTTTTGGAGAAAACGGCCTTCACGTTGTCCGGTCCCGTGACGCGCAGGAGCTCGTGAATGTCCAGCAGGTGGCGGTATTGCTTGTCCTGAAGCAGTTTTTGCTCCGATTTGGTTTGTTCTCCAGCCTTCAGGAGGGAGGAGCGGAGTTCCGTTTGCAGACCGGCAAAGTCACCCGCGGCTATTTTCTGCGCCAGGGGGGCAGGAAGCTGGCTGGCGGCGGACGGCGTTTCCGTTTCAGGTTCCGTCAGATCCTGCGCCATGCAGACGGGCGCGGCGAGCAGGGCGGTGCAGAGAAGAAGATGTGAAATATTCATGTGGAAAAGCTTGTTTAAGAATAGCGGAAAAAAGGAGCCGGAGCCAGTTTGTTTTCCGACTTACTACGGCGCCGGAACAGTATTTTTATCATCCGCCGCGGGGCATCTTTCAGCATAAATGGTCACAGAGCATTTTCACGCCCAGGCCGATGAGGATGAGCCCGGCTCCCGCTTCCAGGTGGAAGGTGGGGAAGCGGTGCAGCCGCCGGGTCAGGAAGAAGCCTGCCGCCGTGCACAGGAAGGTGGTGAAGCCGATGGCGGCGGCGGGGAAAAGCACGGCGTGGAGGGTGGGGGATGCGTCGCACTGGGCGGAGGATAGGTAGATGCTGACGCCCGCCACCAGCGCGTCTATGCTGGTGGCAATCCCCACGGCCAGGAGGGTGGGCAGCGTCAGGCTGGTGACGTGGGGCATCTGCTCTTCTTCGTTGCGGTGGTTCCAGCCCTCGCGGATGACGTTGACCCCCAGGAAGGTGAAGACGACAAAGCCCAGCCAGTGGTCCCAGGCGGCAATGTACTGGTGGACGGAACCCGTAAGCAGGAAGCCCAGCACGGGCATCAGGAATTGTCCCGCCCCGGTGGACACGGAAAGCTTGATGCCGTTGCTCAGGCGTTTTTGCTTAATGAGCAAGCCGTAGGAGAACGCCACGACAAAGGCGTCTACGGACAGGGCGAAAGCCAGGAATAACAAGTCGGCAAGCGGCATGCTCATTGCGGAGAGGCACTCTAGGACATCCCCCGCAAAAAGCAATTTTTTTGTTCCACACGGTTTTTCCAGGTTCCGGGTGCATGGGAGAGAGAAGAATCGGCACGTTCCCCATGAGGGACTGCCCAAATGCATGGAAGTCTGTTGTAGAGAGACTTTTCCGTTTTTCGTCAGGAGATTCGCCTATGCAATATTACTCTTTTCAAATGCAAAAACTGCTGAATAACAGCCTTTGCGTGATCGGGGGATCAGTTAATTTGGCGTTGGCGGTTTCTTTTACGCCCAGGTGCAGTAATTCAACGGAATAGCGATTGTCATGAAGAAGATAATGAGAATGGGAAAATTCGTGGTGTTCTCTGTTTTTAGAATTTCCCCTTGATAGATAAAAATTTTGTTTATTCATTAATTTACTCAACGTCAATATTTTAGATTACTTGCATATTTTCTTGCTTAAGAAAATGAATGAGACGGTAAAAAGTAATGCGGCAATAGATGAAAATATAATAGAAAATGTGCTATGGAACCATTCATCAAAACACAGTTCTCTAAGTCCGGAACATACACATAATACGTTGAAGATAGCTACACTAACGAGAATAAATTTCATTTTCAAAGGGTATTAAGCGAAGTAATTTAATCCTGAGTAGTGAAATTCTCAAGCATAAAGGCCTGAAAATGTTTCTGCAGGAGCCGTAAATTTCCCCCAATGATATTCCCGGCGCTACGGCTCCATAAACTGAATGCTGGAAGAGGGACATTTCTTCCGTCCGTCATGCGGTGAAGAAGAAAGGAGAGGATTACTTGCAGTATTTTTTCATGTAGGGCAGCACGGCGTTTGCCCAGATGGCATAACCCTTTTCCGTAAAGTGCAGGTTGTCCCTGCTGATGCCGGGCAGGAGCTTGCCTGCGGGGTCCAGAAAGCGCTTGTTGATATTGGCGTAGGTGGTGCGGGGCAGTTTGCACTGGGCCAGGATGGCATTGATTTTATCATTGTGCTGGCGCAGCTTGTCCTGCGGCCCCGTGCCGCGGGGGAAAATGCCCAGCAGGAGCACATGGGTGTCCGGGAACCTGACCAGCAGGTGCTCCACGGCGCCCAGAATGCCCATGGCCGTTTTTTCCGGAGCTTCCCCAGCCTTGAAATGGCCGGTGTTATTGGTGCCGATCATGACGATGCAGAGTTTGGGTTCCGTCTGGGCCGGTATGCCGGAATCCGTGATGCGGTAAATCAGGTTGGTGGTCTGGTCTCCGGAAATGCCGAAGTTGCAGGGATGGTAGGGTTTGAATTCCTTTTCCCATACTTGTTTTCCTTCTCTTTTCCAATAGTCCGTGATGGAGTCTCCCAGGAAAAGGACGCCGCAGGGATTGTTTTTCACCTGTTCCACCTGCTGTTCATACTGCTGCCTCCACCATTGGGGCTGTTCCCGCGGCAACGGGAGCAGGGGGGACGGCAGGTCGGCCGCCGTCGCCATGGAGAGGGAGGCCAGGAGGGAGAACGCAATTGCATGCAAGGTTTTCATTTACTTTCATAGTATACGCATGTTTTTTTTAAACGTTACATGAAAGTTGTGGTCTTTTTCCGCTTCTGCTGTGCGCTGGCAGCTCTTGCGCCGGGGCGTTCCCCCTTGCCAGATTCCGGGGGGTGGTGTAGCTTGTGACAGTATGAGTGAGGTATCCCTGCAGCATGGAATGGCGCGCCAGATGGCCGCCTCCCAGTCCATGCAGGCCGGGATGCAGATTCTCCAGGCCTCCGCTCTGGAATTGAAGCAGCTTCTCCGCCACGCGCTGGAGACCAATCCCATGCTTGAGGAATTGCCGGACACTTCTCCGGAGGCCCTGGAGGACGGCCCGGACGGAGACGCCTGGAATGAGCGGGAGGACGGCTGGAACGAGTTTACGCCGGAAGGCCGCCCATCCGCGGAGGCCGCCGCACGCCGCGATTTCATGTATGAGTCCATCGTGGCTCCGGAATCCCTGAAAACCCATTTGACGGACCAGGCGCAGCATTCCGCGCTGACCGGGCGCGCCCGGGACGCCCTGTTCCTGCTGATTGACGCCCTGGACGACCGCGGCTTCCTGACGGAATCCCCGCAGGAGCTGGAGGAACGGGAGTGCTTCAGCATGCGGGATATGCAGGAGGCCCTGGCCGTACTGAGGGGGATGGACCCTCCCGGCGTGGGAGCGGTGGATTTGAGGGATTCCCTGCTGATTCAGCTTGAGCAGCGCGGCCTGAAGCGTTCGCTTGCCTTCCGCCTGGTCAAACGCTGCTGGCGGGAGCTGGCGGCGCACAAGTATGAGGAGGCCGCGCGCCTGCTGGACGTGGAGCCGGAAGCCGTGGCGGAGGCCCTTGAAGTGATCCGCAGCCTGACGCCGGATCCCGGCTGCGCCTATGCTCCCGGCGGCAATCCCCATCTGCTTCCTGACGTCATCGTGGAGGAAGGGCCTTCCGGGGTTCTGGATGTAGTCCTCACTTCCGAGTACCTGCCGCGCCTGTCCATGAATGAACGGTACATGGAGCTGATGGCGGAGAGCTCCGGCAGCCGGGAGCTCAGGCAGTATCTCCGCAAGGCATTCCGGGAAGGGCAGGAGCTGCTGCGCGCCCTGGACATGAGGCAGGAGACCGTGCTGCGCCTGGCCCGCGCCATTGTGCGGCGGCAGAAGGATTTTTTCAGGTTCGGCCCGTCCCGGCTGAAGGCCATGGGCATGGAGGAGGTGGCGGAGGAAATGGGCGTGCATGTCTCCACGGTTTCCCGTGCGTGCCGGGACAAGTACCTGTTGTGCAAGTGGGGAATGAAGGAGCTGAGGGCCTTTTTCAGCGCGGGCGTTCCGGCTGAGGGGGGCGCTTCCCCGGACGGAGCGGGCGCGGAGGCCGTGGCGTCCGGCGCCGTTCAGGAGCTGATGCGGCGGTTGATTGCAGAGGAAGATTCTTCCAAACCCCTCAGTGACGCCAGGCTGACCGCCGCGCTGCAGGAGCAGGGGGTGAACATCGCCCGCCGCACGGTGGCGAAGTACCGGGAGCAGATGAAGATTCTGCCCGCCTCCCTGCGCCGGGGGATATGACAGTCCACTATATTTTTTTAATGGTTTATTGATAGTTTATTATCAATAATTTATGTCTTGTTCTGCGGGAATGCTTTCCCTGTTTTTATTTCCGGCGGAAGAGGCGGTTGACTGATGCGGCTTTGGTGCTATAGTCCCCGCTTTATCGTGATGCGTACATTTACCTGGCCTATTGCCCTGCTGCTGGCGGGGCTTCTTTTTCAGACGGTGGCGTTTGCCGTTCTGAATACGGTGGTTCCGCTGTGGATGGAACAGTCTGACGCCGCCACCTGGGAGGCCGGGCTGGTGGGGGCTTTTTTCTTTCTGGGGAACCTGGCGGGCACGCTGATGGCCGGCGGGGTGATCCGCAAGGCCGGGTTCAAGGGTAGCTACCAGTACGCGTGCGTTTTATGCGCGGCGTCCACCCTGCTGCTGCTTGTGTTTCCCGGCGCGCTGGCCTGGAGCGGCCTCCGGCTGCTGACGGGGATAAGCTGCGCCCTGGTCTGGGTGGTGGTGGAAAGCGCCCTGCTGAGGGCCGGAACGCTGAAAACCCGCGGCATTCTTCTGGCATCCTACCTGGTGGTTTATTATCTGGGAACGGTGCTGGGCCAGCTCCTCCTGGGCTGGTTCCCCAGTGACATGTCCCTGGTGGTGACGGAGGTATGCGTTCTGTCCGCAGTGGGCATGATTCCCCTGCTGTTTGCCCGCCTGGAGTCTGATTCCGCGGGCGCCCTGTCTTCCACCCATGTGGAGGTTCGGACGCTGCTGAAACGCCGCAGCGTATTCCTGGGCGTGGTGGGGTGCGTTATTTCCGGCGTGGTGCTGGGAACGATTTATTGCCTGATGCCCCTGTTCCTGAAACACCAGGGCATGAACCACTCCTCCGTGGGGTACTGGATGGCCCTGCTGATTGCCGCGGCCATTCTGGGCCAGTGGCCCATGGGACGGCTGGCGGACAAGTACGGGCGCGCCTTCGTCATGAAATGCCAGTCCCTGCTGGTGGTGGCCGCCTGTGCCGGACTGGTGCTGAAAGGCGGCCTGATGGCCCCCTCCCTGATCGCGCTGGGGCTGGCGGGTTTCTCCCTGTACCCCGTCGCCATGGCCTGGGGGTGTGAAGAGGCCTCACGGGATGAGCTGGTGACCATGAACCAGCTTCTGCTGCTGAGCTACTCCATTGGCACGCTGGCCGGGCCTTCCCTGACCTCCTTCCTGATGCAGCGGTATTCCGACAACTGGATGCCGATGGTCATTGCGCTGGTGGCGCTCTCCTTCATGCCCGTGCTGATGCTGGGCGGCGGCCACGGAAGAAGAAAGCTGTCCCGGTAAAAGAAGAGGGGGAGAAAGAGGCGTCAGGGTTTTTTCTGGTCCGCCGCGGCGTTTTTCTCCGGTTTGGGCACGTCATTGTCCGCCACCTGGTGAATCATGTCCGTCAGGGCGTGCACATAGTCCTCCGTATGGGAATCCGTAATGGCGTACTTGCACAGGCATGAGACCGTGGGGATGCCCAGCGCCGCGTAATGGCGGTCATTGCCCGCAATGGCGGAGGGCTCCCGGTGGAAGGTGGGGGGAGCCTGCTCCCAGGATTTGGTGAAGGGAGTGGCGCACTGGCCCGCGAATTCCTTGCCGCGGAGCGTGGTCATGAACAGCACGGCTTCCTGCGGGGATTCCGGTTCCGGCTGTTTCTGCTCCGCAGCGGCGGCCAGTTCCTGCGGTTCCAGGTTGATCATGCCCAGGATGTTGGCCGCGCCGATGCTGCCGCTCAGGGTTTTGGCGTGGACGGAGGCTCCTGAGGAGGCGGATGCGGGTTCCGCTCCGTTTGCATACGCGACGAAGTAAATGTTGTGGTTGGTGGGAATGTCCTTGAGGCCCCTGGCCGTTTCCAGCAGCAGGGCCGCTCCGCTTCCGTTGTTGAACCGTTCGCTGGAATCGTAATTGGCCCCCACCACGATGCTCTGGTTGTTGGAATACAGTCCGGGCTTGTAAACCAAGACGTTGTAGATGGCGGTCCCCTTTTTCGCATCCCCTCCGGAAACGGGCTGCAAGGTGACGGCATAACCCATGTCCGAGAAGCTTCCGGCGATGTATTTGGCGGCGGCTTCCATGGATTTGGGCTGCCGGGCGTTTCTGGGCCCGATGTCTTTTTGCAGGACTTCCGTATGCTTTTCCATGCGCGCGCCCAGGCTCCGCGGCGTATCCGGGCTGCCGGAGGAGGAAGCGGGAAGGAGGGTGCAGGAGGAGAGGCCGGAGGCCAGCAGCAGGAATCCGGCGGTCAGGGCGGCGTGTTTGTGAATGCGGGTCATCTCTTACAGGGTTTCAACGTAATGCAGTTCACGGGCAATCTGGGCGGCCAGGGGAATTTTCAGATGGTCCGGCAGGACGCTCCACGTATAGGTTTCCACCTCCAGGTGCGGGTTCAGGCCCGGATGGCTGCGGAGGAAGGCGTGCGTTTTCAGGATGAAATCCTCCGTGCCCCGCAGGGGCGGTTCCGGGGAGGCGTACAGGGGAATGTGGTAATGAATGCGCCATTGGGAATCCCGCGTTTCTTCCGCGTAATCCCGCCCGTAGGCCAGGGCGTTCGGCAGGTCCGGGAAAAGCATGGTTCTGCCCCGGTGGAGGATGCTGGTCTGGTGGAAATAAACGCCGTCGTCAAACTGGCGGAGGCGTTCCAGGTCTTCCTCCCCGCGTATGCGGCATTCCAGGGCGTTGGAGAACTGCACCTTGCAGAGGGAGATGTTGTTTTCCTCCCAGGCGGAGAGGGTGTCTGCCGGTTCCTCCCGCAGGATGGCGAAGTGGCAGGTGTCATACGTCAGCCCCAGGTGGCGTTCAATGAGTTCGGGGCGGCGGGAGTGGTTGCGCAGGCCGTTGAAAAAGCGGATGGCGCCCTCCGTATCGTGGAAATGGCCGAATGGCTCCGGCTCCAGCCCAAGCTGCATCAGGCGTCCGGTCTGCCTGCTCAGCACGTCCAGGAATCCGCTCATGGCGTCCAGACGGGAGAACATGCGCTCCTCCTCCGCATGGAACCAGCTGTGGGAGGCGGGGAGCGTGCTGACGGTCAGCCTGTCTGCGTTTTCATCCCCGATGCGGGCCAGGATGCGGAAGAGGTTGCAGGTGTATTCAAAACGTTCCGGCGTGGTCCAGTCCGGCTGGAAAACGTGTTCCTTCACCCGCTGGCCGTGAAAGTTCCCGTAGGGAAAGCCGTTGAGGGTTTCCACGCGCGCGTCGTGTTCGTCCAGCCATGATTTCAGGGCTTCCACGGCGTGCGGCGTTTCCAGCAGTTCCGCTGCCGCCCTGGCGGACAGGCGCAGGCCGATGCCCAGGGGGCGGTCCTTCAGGGGGGAATTCAGTGCGGCCAGTTCCTGCCGGATGCGGGGAACGTGGGTCTGGAGGGCTTCCCGGGTTTCCGCCCAGGATTCGGCGGGATGGATGTTGGTGCAGTAGGAAAGCATGGCGGGGCAGTATGTGCTGTTTTGGGGAACGGCGTTCCACTCCGGGGGAAAATGGTGGAAAATGCGTGCGCATGGGACGTTCCTCAAGCCTACATACGGTTCCGCAGTGAGGAAAAATTTCATGGAATTGCGGCTTTTGGCGTCATCCGGAAGCGTCCTTTCCGGCGGAAAGAATGGCTTTGAAAAGGCTCCGGATATATGGTAGTATCTTTCCGTTATGCGTCCGTTCTTCTTGCTCCTTCTTGGTGTTCTGTTCCACGGGGACGTCCTGCGCGCGGCGGAGGAATCAACGGCCTGGAAATCCTCCCTGGTCCGGTTCAGCCGTCCGGCGGAATGGAAGGAGACGCGGCCCCAGAAGGGAACCGGGGACAACTCCTGGGCGAAGGACGCCACGCCGATCGGCAACGGAAGAATAGGAGCGCTCATTTACGGAGGCGTGGAAAAGGACCGCCTGGAGCTGACGGAAATCAGCATGTGGTCCGGAGGTTTTTGCAGTGCGGAAGCCAAGGACAAGGGGCCGGATTCCGTCAAATTCGGATCCTACCAGCCGTTCGGCACGCTGGAAATCACGTATCCGGCAGCAGAGAACGTGCAGGATTATAAAAGGACGCTGGATGTGGCGGAGGCGCTGGCCTCCGTGTCCTACAACTCCGGGGGAGTCCGTTACCGGAGGGAGTATTTCGCCAGCGTTCCGCACCAGGTGGTTTCCATGACGGTGCAGGGGGACAGGCCCCGTTCCGTGGAAGCCTCCTTCCGCTTGGCGACCTTGCATCCTCAGGACAGGATTACGGCCACGGCCGGAGGGGGCAGGGGAATGATTCTGATGCAGGGTTCCCTGAAAAACGGATTGACCTATGAGGCGCGCATTGCCGTTCTTCCCAGGGGTGGAAGTGTCACGGCTGACGGCGGCTCCATCACCGTCCGGCAGGCGGATTCCTGCCGCGTGCTGGTTTCTCTGGCTACGGATTACGTGCTGGACGCTTCCCGGAACTGGAAGGGGGAGCCGCCCCGCAAGAGGAATGAAGCCGTTCTGGCCCGTGCGCTCAAGGCGGCTCCGGAGCAGTTGAAAGCCGCCCACCGGGGCGCCTACGGCAAGCTTTACCACCGCGTTTCCCTGGACCTGGGAGAGACGGAGGACGCCACGGCGGAACTCCCCGTCAACGAGAGGCTGAAGAGGTACAGGCAGGCGGTGGACGCCGGAAGGGACGCCCGTGATCCCGATCTGGAGGAACTGGTGTTCAACTTCGGCCGCTACGTCATCCTTTCCTCCTCCCAGCCGGGGAATCTGCCCGCCAACCTCCAGGGCCTGTGGAATTACAGCCTGATTCCGCCGTGGGATTCCGACTACCACAATAATATCAACATCCAGATGTGCTACTGGGGAGTGCTCCCCTCCAACCTGGCGGAATGTTATGACCCGCTGGTGGATTACATCCGGGAAATGGCGCCCGCCGCGCGTAAAATCACCCGGGAGGAGAAAGAGTTCAGGACGGCTGGCGGCAAGCCCGCTCCGGGCTGGACGTCCAGGACGGCCCAGAACATTTACGGGGGCCAGGGATTTAAATGGAACAAGCCCGCTTCCGCGTGGTATGCCCTGCATCTGTGGGAACGCTACCTGTTCACGATGGACAGGGAGTATCTGAAAACGACGGCTTACCCGATGATGAAGGAAATCTGCCGTTTCTGGGAAAGCCAGCTCAAGCCCCTGCACACGGGAGGAAGCAACTTCCGGACGGAGGACAGGAAGGTGACGCCGGAAATAATCTCCCGGGAGTTGAAGGACGTGAAGGAAGGAACGCTGGTGGCTCCGATGGGCTGGTCCCCGGAACACGGCCCCAGGGAGGACGGCTGCGCGCATGACCAGCAGATCGTGTGGGAATTGTTCCATGATACCGTACAGGCCGCGGAAACCCTGGGCGTGGACATTGCCTGGAGGAAGGAACTGGCCGCCAAGAGGGATCTTCTGGCCGGTCCCAGGGTGGGGGAGGACGGCCTGCTGCTGGAATGGATGATCGCCCGCAAGCCGGGCGGCTCCTGGGACCCGCGCCACCGGCACACCTCCCACTTGTTTGCCGTTTATCCCGGCAGCCGGATCAGCCCGGAAAAGACGCCGGAATGGGCGGAAGCCGCCCGCAAATCCCTGCTGGCGCGCGGAACCACGGGGGATTCCCGCCGCTCCTGGACCTGGGCGTGGCGCGCCAGCCTCTGGGCGCGTTTTCTGGACGGGGAAAAGGCTTATGAGATGATTCGGGGCATGATGCGCCACAGCATGATGGACAGCCTGTTCACCACGCATCCGCCCATGCAGGTGGACGGGACCATGGGCATCGTGGCCGGCTTTGCTGAAATGCTGCTCCAGTCCCGCACCGGCCGCCTGCATCTTCTGCCGGCTCTGCCGGAAGCCTGGAAAAACGGGAGCGTGCGCGGACTGAAAGCCCGCGGCAACATTACTGTGGACATGGACTGGAAGGACGGCAGGGTAACGCAGTTCCGCCTTTCCTCCCCGGTGGCGCAATCCGTCCGGGTGGCCGCCAATGGCACGGAAAAGACGTATGAACTGACGTCGGAGACGCCCGTCAGGGGCAGTTGAGGACCCCCGGTGTCCCTTCACGCCGTTACAGTTGTTTTTCAGCAGGTACAGCCTTGTTTCTGTTGTAAGGCCCCCATTTGCCAAGGGAGAAATGCGTCCGCTGGTGCCCGGATGAACGAAAGAACTTATTCTTGTAGCGGAAAGTGGGGCACGGAATGAGTTTTTGACATTTCCACAGACGGATATTAAAATTAGTAAAATGGAAGATGCGCCTTTGAATGCGGATTTTATCAATTTAACGGCGGACAATCTGGCCAGTGAACATTTATGCTGCATTATCCGCAGCCGGGTCCCCCATCCGGGCGTTGAAGCAAAGCGGCAATGGCTTTCCAGCCGGATCAGGGAAGGCCACGTCTTTAGAAAGTTAAATGCCAAGGGAGTGGTTTTTATTGAATATGCCCCTCTGGAGACGGCCTGGGTTCCCATCCTTGGGGACAACTACTATTATATATATTGCTTGTGGGTTTCCGGCAGCTACAAGGGGAGAGGGTATGGAAAATTGCTGATGGAATATTGTCTGGCTGATGCCAGGGAAAAGGGCAAATCCGGCGTTTGCATGCTCGGAGCTGAAAAACAGAGAGCCTGGCTTGCCGATCAATCCTTCGCGAAGAAGTTCGGCTTTGAGGCGGTGGATGCTGTCAGTCATGGCTATGAACTGCTTGCTCTTTCCTTTGACGGAACAACGCCGAGGTTTGCGCCGAATGCCAAAAAGGGGAGAATTGAGAGCCGGGAGCTGACAATTTATTATGATATGCAATGTCCCTTTGTGCATCAAAACATTGAGATCATAAAACGGTACTGTGGAGAGAATGATGTTCCGGTATCTCTCATCAGGGTGGATACGCTGCAAAAGGCAAAGGAATTGCCCTGCGTCTTCAATAACTGGGGCGTGTTTTACAAGGGGAATTTTGAAACGGTGAATTTGTTATTGGACATTGCCAATCTAAAGAGAATCCTCAAGAAATGAGTTGAGTCGGCGCTTTCATAAATTATTCAGGCTGTGTGGTTATACCTTCCGGGTGCAAGGCATTCTTCCTTTCCTGCCTTTTTCACTAACAGCAGGCAGGGAACCAATGCTTATTGCGGGTTTTCATGCTCCGCCTTTATGAACGTGAGCGCCCGTTCCATCAAGGAACAGGGGGGCTGCCAATGGAACAGCCTGCCTCCTTTTACCCCTGCAACCGCTGTTCACGCCAATAAAAAACAGGCACGCCTTGCAGCGGCCTGTTTTCTGAACGGGGAATCCGCCCCAGCCTGAAAGCCCGCTGTAAAGGCGGAAAAGCTCCAGGCCGGATGGGGAATGAGTTTTTTACTGAACGATGCCCAGCGGGGCGGTCGTCTTCCAGTCTCCGCGGGTGAAGTCCGGGAACACCTGGGGCATGCCGCCCTGGGCCACGGAGTATTCGGAAAGCTCGGAGACGGAGGACCAGAAGGCGCCTTCGTATACGTTCTGGTCCATCGGTTCGCCCTTGCGGAGGCATTCGATGATGCGGTAAAGCATCACGAAGTCCATGCCGCCGTGGCCGCCCATCTTCAGGGCCAGCGGGCCGACTTTCTTCCAGAGCGGGTGATCGTACTTTTCAAAAATGGGGGCCAGTTTTTCGTTGCCTTCAATCCATTCGTGATAGTTGCCGTTGCCCAGCTTTTCACCGGCCACGCGGGTCGGGAAGCCGGCCAGCGTGCCCAGGGTGCCCTGAATGAGGTTCAGGCGGGAGTAGGGGCGCGGGCTGGTTTCATCCCATTCCACCAGGATGGTGCGGCCCATGGTGGTCTTGATGATGGAGGTGTTCATGTCGCCGCAGGCGAAGTCCAGCTTGTTCCACTTGTGGTCCGCCGGGAAATTCTTCTTGGCATAGGCGGCGCGGCCCAGGGCCGGGCTGGAGAAGGAAACGAGCCTGCCGAAGCAGTCGTCCTTGCGGGCCAGGTTCATGTACTGGGCGATGGGGCCGAGGCCGTGCGTGGGGTAGACGTTGCCGTTGCGCTTGGCGTAGTGGTAGGTTCTCCAGGAGCCGGTGCCGCGGTCCACCTGCTTCATCTGGCCGCGCAGTTCGTGGATGTAGGCGGCTTCCCCGTACAGCAGGTCGCCGATGACGCCCTGGCGCACCATGTTCAGGTACATGAGTTCTTCACGTCCGTAGTTGACGTTTTCCATCATCATGCAGTGCTTCCGGGTTTCCTCGGAGGTATTGACGATTTCCCAGAGTTCCTTGATGGAGACGGCCATGGGCACTTCCACAAAGGCGTGGGCACCCATCTTCATCACGTCGCAGGTGACGCGGCAGTGCCATTCCCAGCTGGGGCAGACGATGACGGCGTCCGGCTTGACTTCCTTCATCATGCGCTTGTAGTCTTCCGGGCCGTTCGTGAAAATGGGAGGGCGCTTGCCCGTCTTCTTTTCCACCAGCGCCGCGTTGCGTTCCGCCCAGTCCTTGTACAGGTCGCAGATGCCGACGACTTCCGCGCCTTCAATGACGGCCATCTGGCCCACGTGCATGGAGCCGCGTTCACCCACGCCGACAAAGGCCACGCGCACCTTGTCCAGCTTGGGGGCCCTGAAGCCGCCCATGTAGATGGCGCCGGGCTTGCGCGGGGGCCACGTGGTCATGGGACCGATGTTGTTCGGGTCCGGAACGATGATCTTTTTGGGAGCCAGGGGAGCTACTTCCTGGGCGTTGGCGAAGGAACCGGCAGCCAGGGCGCCAGTAGCCAGACCCAGGGTCTGAAGGAAACGACGGCGTGATGATGAATTATCCATGGATGGTAATTATATGGAAGGATTTGAGTCCTTAGTTTGCCATACATACCCGGACTTGAGAATCTTTCTTTCACGGATGGTGCAAAAAATGCATTCTCCTGCGGGAGAGAGGTGCTCCGCGCCGGAGGCGTCAAAAGAGGGGAAGGCAGGCTCCTTCCGGGAGGCGGGCATGAAAAAGGCCCCATTCCTGCCGCAGTGCGGGAAGGACGGGGCCTGTCAGGTGCATCACCCGGTTGTGCCGATGTTGCATGCCGTTGCTTGGGAGTGAAGGGGGGTGAGCGTATCGCTGCACCGCGTTCCGAAGGATCGGCCCTGCATCGGAGGACATCCGGAGAGTGTTGCGTGGTGTCGCCGGCGCTGGCTGTTGTTTCCTTTCCTGGCGACGGGGAAGATCATTCCGTTTCCTGCGGCTTCTGTTCAGGGAACCTTGACGGGGTCCGCATGCCGTGGAATCGGGATCATCTTCCCGGTCGTTTTGAAGTGGTCCGGTTACTGAGCCGTGCCGGCGGCGGGAAGTTTTGACGCGGCAAGCCTGGCATAAGCTTCATTCAGCGCCTTGCCCAGCCTGGGGCGGAAAACGGTGGTGGTCGGCAGCTGCGTGCCTTCCATGTCACAGGAGCGGAGGATGTCGGGAATGGACGGGGCCAATGCACGTTTCATGATATTCATGCAGTCTTCCAGGTCCACTCCGTATTTTTCCTCCATCAGGTTTTCAATACGGTCCGCCATCTGCTCCATCCTCTCAATCTGTTTTTTAGTCAGAATCGGCTGAATGGTCGCGTTCGGGTCGGGGACGTAGCTGGTCAGCATTTCAATGGCCCGTTTCAGGTCGTCCGGCAATTCCGTTGCATTGCCGCTGTTGAGAACCTGAGCCAGAACCTGATAGCTGCTGGTAGCGTTTTCGTCATAATCATGAATGCCTGAGGCCAGCGCCACGCCTGCGATGCTCTGCACGTAGCGGGCTACTTCCGGGGAATAGTTGCCTTCCACAAACGTGGAGGGAACGTCATCCGCGTAAGCCTGCATGGCGGCCTGGCAGGCGAGGGAACCGACGGTACCCACGCACAGTGTCTTGATGATGGACGAGATGATTTTCATGATTGAAACTCCGGTTGAAGCTTCCCGACTGGAACGGTCCGGTGAACCGTTTGTAGCAAGTGAGACTGTGCAGCCCCTGATTTCGTTCAAAAGTTTTTTTGAATGATTAAAATCATGCGCCCGCACGGCTTCCCTACCTTCCGGCGGAATTCCGCCTTCCGTAACTTTTCCGCGGCCCCCTGCGGGAGGCGGAACGGTTTTCCTGCATGGAGTTTTTCCTTTCCCGGTGCGTGCCGGGAACCGTCTGCAATTCAGACGGTATGGTGGCGCTGGAGGAATGGACGGGAAGGAGGCGCCCCAGCAGCTTGTGCACGTCCCTGGCTTTTTTGATTTCATCCGGGGAACAGAGGGCGATGGCTTGCCCGGCGGCTCCGGCGCGTGCCGTGCGGCCGATGCGGTGCACATAGACTTCCGGTTCTTCCGGCAGATCGTAGTTGATGACGAGCTGCACGTCTTTCACGTCAATGCCGCGGGCGGCGATGTCCGTGGCGACGAGAATGGGCGTTTCCCCGGAACGGAATTCCCGGAGCATGCGTTCACGCGTGCCCTGGCTCTTGTCGCCGTGGATGGCGGAGGCCGGGTGGTCCTTTCCGGTCAGGAAGGAGGCCAGGCGGTTCGCGCCGTGCTTGGTCCGGGTGAAGATGAGCGTGCGGCCCGGCTGTTCCTGCTGTTCCAGCAGATCCAGGGTAAGGGGCCTTTTTTCCGCCTGGGAGCCAACCATGCAGAGGGACTGTTCCACCCTGTCCGCCGTGGCGGCCGGGGGGGTGACCATCACCGTTTCCGGTTCCTGAAGCAGGGACTGGGCCAGTTGCAGAATGTTGTCCGGCATGGTGGCGGAGAACATCTGGGTATGGCGTTTCTTCGGGATTTTGGCGACGATCTTTTTCAGGGCCGGAGCGAAGCCCATGTCCAGCATGTGGTCCGCTTCGTCCAGAATCAGGGTTTCCACACCGCCCAGGTTGACGGTCTGGCGTTCCAGATGGTCAATCAGCCTGCCGGGCGTGGCTACCAGAATATCCAGGCCGCCGGCCAGCTTCTTGAACTGGGGGGCGTACCCCACGCCGCCGAAGATGACGGCGGTGGACAGGTTCAGCCCTTTGGCGTAGGCGCAGATGTTGTCATGAATCTGCGCGGCCAGTTCCCGGGTGGGGCTCAGGATGAGCGCCCTTACCTGGCGGGCAAGCGGCTTTCTGGGATGTTCTGAAAATTGTTGAATAAGGGGCAGGGCGAACGCGGCCGTTTTGCCGGTTCCGGTCTGCGCCAGTCCCATCAGGTCCTTGTTCTGCAGCAGCAGGGGGATGCAGGCTGCCTGGATGGGGGTGGGGGTCTTGTACTCCAGTTTCTCCAGCTGGCGGAGAATGGGAGCCGACAAGCCAAGCTCCCTGAATGTGGTTGATACCATGTTTATTGATGTGTCTGTGAATGCGCCTCGGCTGCAATGAACTGACGGAATCACGACAATAGCGGAACAAAAAGAAGCCCGCAGGAGCGATACTGAAAGGATCAATACGGAGACGCCCGTATTCCGCCAACCGCAAATGACTATCAAAAATCAACAACCAAGCACCATTCGGCGGGAACAGGGCCATAAAAGCACGGCAAAGGACAGCCGTCAAGAGAAATAAAAACGTCCTGCACGTCATGAATCCTTTTCCGTCAGTTCCGGAAGAGGCTGGAGATGGAACCCGGTTGGCGGCCATCAAGGAGGAACGGCCTGTAGGAGCATGGAGCGCGGCAAGTCCTTGCGGCAACTGGATACTGGATTGAGCTTTAGCTAATTACTTCTTTAAAAAAGCTTGTGCCCTCCTGCGGAATATCAAGTCAGTTTCCGTAAAGGCCTGCGGCTCTCTTGGCACGCATCACAGGCTGTCCGGAGGGATGTATTTCAGCGCTGCAGAAATTTGCGCGCGCCCACGCAGTAAACGGCCCCGGAATACACGGTCAGGATGATGGAGCCCCACAGAGTGAACTGGTACAGGAAATTGGAAGCTCCGGATCCGTGCCACAGGCAGAGCGCCGCAAGCTGGTCCAGGAAGGAGGGCAGGTATTCCGGCGTGTGCGTCCAGGTCAGGGCCAGCAGGGAGGCGATGCAGAAAGCCAGCTGGAAGGCGGTTTTCCATTTGCCGGACGTGCCCGCGGGAATGATGACGCCGTGGTCCTGGGCAATCTGGCGCAGGCCCGTGACCAGGAATTCCCGGCTGATGATGAGAATGGTGACCCAGACGGGGCATAGCCCCACGCCCGTCAGGTAAATGAAGGCGGCGGAAACGGCAATCTTGTCCGCCAGGGGGTCAATGAGCTTGCCGAAGGTGGTGACCTGGTTCAGGCGGCGGGCCAGGTAGCCGTCCAGCCAGTCCGTGCAGGCCGCCAGGATGAAGGTGACCAGTGCGGCTAGGTATCCCCAGGAATACTGGTCCGCGATGCTGACTGCTGCCGTGAAGACGACTACCAGGGCAATCCGTGTCAGGGTAATGGCGTTAGGCAGGTTCAGCATACGCGGTTTATTAGGGAGCAGATGCCGGTCCGTAGCAAGCTTTTTTGCAGGATTCAGGAATTAAATTCCCGGAATGCGGCACACGGAAAAAATCAGACGGAACATGGAAGGGAGAAGAGATGGACGGAGGGCGCGCATCGGGCGTTTTTGCCTTGAGCTCCGGCGGGATGGAACAGGCGGAAGCCTGCGGCATGATGCAGGGAACGGGTTTCTGTAGCGTCGATGGGAAACAGCGTAGGGTAGGGATGGCGGCCTATTCCCCGACCAGCTTGTTGAAGTCTTCCTCGGAGATGACGGGAACGCCCAGCTTGAGGGCCTTGTCCCGTTTGGAGCCGCCGCCGCTGCCTGCCAGGAGGTAGGAGGTGGATTTGGAAATGGCTCCGGTGGCTTTCCCCCCGTGAGCGGCAATGAGCTGTTCAAAGTAGTCCCGCGGATGGCTGAGCGTTCCGGTGATGACGAAAGTCTTGCCGGACAGGGCCCCCGCCGGGATTTCCAGAAGGTTGGCCCGGTAGGACTGGGACTGGGGATTGATGCCCAGGCCGCGCAGAACGTCCATCGTATGGTTCCCCGCTGCGGAGGTGAAAAAGCTCTGGAGGGATTTGGCCGCCGCCACGCCGATTTCGGAGCCATAGCTGAACTTGGCCGTGTTCTTGCGCAGGTAGCCCGTTTCCAGATAGGGGGCGGTCAGGCGGTCGATTTCATCCGTCAGTTCCTGATGGCGCTCCTGCACCGCCTCTGCGGAAAGCGCGCCTTCCTTCACCGCCTTTCTGTTTTCACGGGTGTTGGGGTTGGTTTTGGCGGCTTGTTCCATCAGCTCGTCCTGGCGCACGATGTCCCGGAGGTAGGAGGAGTCCGCCACATGCTCCAGGTCCGGGTGCGTGTCCGCCAGCGCCTTGGCGACTACTTCCCCTACCAGGGGAATGCCGAAGGCGATGAGCCAGCGTTCCAGCGGAAGCTCGCGCGCGTTTTGCAGGGCGTCCAGCGCTTTCTGGGCGTTCTTTTCCCCATAGCGGCGCGGTTCCTCCGGCGTGCCCAGGTTCAGGTTGGCGAGCTGTTCCAGCTTCAGGGAGAAGAGGTCCAGCGCGGAGGCAGCCAGGCCGGAGCTTCTCAAAGCTTCCGCCACGGAAGAGCCGATGCTTTCCACGTCCAGCGCGGAGCGGGAGCAGAAGTGGGTGATGCCCGACACGGCCTGCGCAGGACAGGTGAAGTTGGTGCAGCGCCAGGCCACTTTTCCCTCCTCCTTCATGATGGGGTTGCCGCACGCGGGGCACAGGCCCCCCGTGGCTTCCAGAATGCTGTAGGGCCTGGCATCCGCCGGACGTTTGGAAAGGTTCACTTTCAGAACGGCGGGGATGATTTCCCCCGCCTTTTCCACCAGCACGGTATCTCCGATGCGGACGTCCTTCCGGTCGATTTCATCCTGGTTGTGAAGGGTGGCTCGCGCCACCGTGGAGCCGGACAGCAGCACGGGCTTGAGTTCCGCCACGGGCGTCAGCACCCCGGTGCGGCCCACCTGCACGATGATGTTCAGCAGGGCGGTTTCCTTCTGTTCCGGGGGGAATTTGTACGCCGCCGCCCAGCGGGGGGCGCGCGCCGTGGCTCCCAGGGCCTCCCGGGTGGCCATGGAGCTGATTTTAATGACGGCGCCGTCCGTGCCGTAGGGGAGCGTGTGGCGGAGCCTGTCAATGTCCCGCACGGCCTGACGGGTGGATTCCAGGCTGTCCGTATAATACACCGGATCATTGCAGGGAATGCCGCAGTGGCGGAGCATGTCCCAGAAATCCTTTACATTCGTGAGTTCCGGCCCTTCATACGCGCCAAGCCCGTGGGCCAGGAAGGCCAGGGGACGGGCGGCCACCTGCCGGGGGTCCAGCTGCTTGAGGGTTCCGGCGGTGGCGTTGCGCGGGTTGGCGAAGGCGGGGAGACCTTCCGCGTCCCGTTCCTCATTTAGTTTGGCAAAGGCTTCATTGGGCATGAAGACCTCCCCGCGCACTTCCAGCACGGGAGGGGCGCCAGGGGGAAGGGTGAGGGGGACGCTGCGGATGGTGCGGACGTTGGCCGTCACGTCATCCCCCACGTCTCCGTCCCCTCGCGTGGCCGCATAAGCGAGCCGCCCGTCGCGGTACATGATGGAGAGGGCTACCCCGTCAATCTTGGGTTCCACGGAGACGGGCACCGTTTCCGTTTTCAGCGCCTTGACCAGCTTGTTGTAGAATTCCACCAGTTCCTCGTCCGGAACAGGGGCGTCGCGCTGCTCGAAAATGTCGTCAATGGACAGCATGGGCACCGCGTGCCTGATCTGGTTGAAGCCCTGGAGCGGCGCCCCCCCCACACGGCGCGTGGGTGAATCCGGCTCCGCCAGTTCGGGATGGGCCTTTTCCAGCTTTTCCAGCTCCAGGAACAGGGCGTCATATTCCGCATCGGAGATCTCCGGTTCCGCCTGTTCGTAATACAGCCGGTTGTGGCGGCGCAGTTCGGAACGCAGGTAATCCACGCGGTTGCGCACGTCTTCCTCCGTCTTGCCGGGCTGGACGGGGGCGGCGCTTTCCTGCGGTTCTCCGGCTTGGGATCCCGCTTCATTCTTTGCCTGCTGTGACGGCTGCTTGCCGGCCGCCAGGGAAAAAAGGTCTTCCTCCATAAGGAAAATGAGTGGAAAAGAGGGCTATTTGCTCAGTTTGATGACGGAACAGGGCGTTTTGGAGTGTTCGTGCGCCTTGAACAGAACCGTTCCGTTGACGACGGGCAGGGCGGTGTTGTCTCCCAGCAGCACCGCTTTGGAGTAGCCTGCGGGAAGGGAGACGGAGGTTCCTTCCTCGTCCTCGTATCCGGTGGAATCCAGCGGCTGCATGCGGGCGTATTCCGCGCCTTCCGTCAGTTCCTTCATGGTCCCTTCGCTGGGCGGCTGGGCCGGTCCCTTGTCCGGCGGCGGAACCAGGAAGACGAAGATGTCCCCCTGCCGGTTGATGGAGGCGGGCTGGTCCAGTTCCGTGAAGGCCCGCGTGCCGTACACGGCCTCCCCGTTGATCTTGAGCCACTGGCCCACGCCGCGCATGGTGGCGGCCACTTTTTCCGGAACGGTTCCGTCCGCCATCGGGTTCACGTTCAGCAGGAGGTTGCCTCCCTTGGTGACGCATTCCACCAGTTTTTCAATGACGGTTTCCGGAGACTTGATGTTGGTGTCATACCGGTTGTAGCCCCATTTGTCGCTTACCGTCATGCAGGATTCCCAGTCCACGCCGGGATAGCCGCGCCGGGGGATGAAGCGTTCCGGGGTGATGTAGTCCCCGCAGCGCAGGTCCAGCGTGCCGGCCTGGTCCCGGTTCAGGCCGGAATAGGCGTACAGGCGGTTGTTCATGATGACGCCGGGATTGATGGAGCGCACCATGTCCATCAGTTCCGGCGCTTTCCAGCCCCTGGCCCCTTCCATGGCTCCCTGGGAATAATCCCACCACATGATGTCAATGGGAGCGTAACGGGTCATCAGCTCCCGGACCTGGGCGTGCAGGTACTTCTGGTAGGCGGCGTGATCCCGCGGGATGTTTTTTCTTTTAAGCATTTCCGCCTGTCCCGCGGGGTAGCAGAGGTCCGGACAGATGGTGTTGTCATAGGACGGGTGGTGCCAGTCGATGACGGAGTGGTAAAGGCCTACCTTCAAGCCGCGCTTGCGGCAGGAGTCCACGTATTCGCGGATAATGTCCCGGTTCACGGCGCTTTTGGCGTCGTAATCCGTCTGGGCGCTGTCAAACAGGCCGAAGCCTTCATGATGCTTGCTGGTGAGCACCACGTATTGGCACCCTGCGTCCCGGGCAAGCCGGGCCCATTCTTCCGTCAGCCCTTCCTTGGGCTTGAACAGGGGCAGGGCTTCCGCAGCGTAGGAATCCGTGTCCACTTCCACGTTTTTCTGAATCCATTCGGAACCGCCGGGCTTGCCTTTCCATTCCCCGGCCAGCCCGGAATACAGGCCGTAGTGGATGAACATGCCGAATTTGGCGTCCCTCCACCATTCCATGCGACGGTTGCGTTCTTCCGCCGTTTCCTTCACGGCAGCGTGGTTGGCGTCCGCGGGGAGGGGAAGTCCGGGGGCGGCTGCCGAGAATTCCGAGGGAACCGTGGCGGGGGCGTTTTGTTCCGTCCTGCCGCTGCGCAGCCGGGCCGCGAACTGTTCATCCAGGGCCAGCGTGGGCTGCCCGTTCTCCGTAACGATTTTAGTGGCGGACTGCTGGGCCAGAGAGGGAAGTGCCAGGGTGAGGGCCAGGGCGGCAATCGTAGCGATTTTCATGGTTTTTCAGGGTGGTATGAAGCGGGGGAGAAAGATTAAGCCGGTCAAATGACGTCCGTATCCGCGTAACTGCCCAGGATTTTCAGCATGGAGCAGTGCTGTTCCAGCTCCGGGAGGGTCTCCCGTAGGGGGGATTCCTGAATGTGGCCTACGGCGTCTATGTAAAAGACGTACTCCCAGTTGATGACCTTGGAGGGGCGGGATTCAATGCGGATCAGGTTGTTGTTGTGCCGCTGGAAGCAGTTGATGACTTCCGCCAGGGTGCCGGGCTTGTGCTGGATGCGGATGAGCAGGGATGTGCGGTCCCTGCCGCTGGGCTGCGTTTCCTGGCGGCCGATGACGGCAAAACGGGTGGTGTTGCAGGCCTGGTCCTGCGCGTCTTCTTCCAGAATGTTCAGGCCGAACAGTTCCGCGGCCAGCGGGCAGCCCAGGGACGCCGCGCCCATGGAGGCATTCTCCTTGGCAAGGATGCTGGCCTTCGTGGTGGAGGAGGTTTCCACGAGCTCCGCGTTCGGGAAGTGCCGCAGAATCCAGTTCCGCGTCTGGCCGAGAACCTGCGGATGGGAATACAGGATGCGGATGTGTTCCCGCGGGATGTCCGCCATCAGGCTGTTGCGGATGTTCAGATTGATCTGGGCGCAGATTTTGAGGGGGGAGGTGACGAAGAGGTCCATCACGGCGGTCACGGAGCCTTCCGAGGAGTTTTCCACGGGCACCACGCCGTACTGGGCCTTCCCGCGGTCCACCATGTCAAACACGTCCTTGAAGCTCTGGCACGGGATAAGTTCGCAGCTTTTACCGAACTGCTTGAGGGCCGCCTGGTGGCTCCACGTGCCCTTGGGGCCCAGGTAGGCAATGGTAAGCCCCCCTTCCAGGAAGAAGGAGCAGGAGATGATTTCACGGTAAATGGCCTGGAGGGAGGCCTCCGGCAGCACGCCCGCGTTCAGGCGGTTCAGCTTGCTGAGCAGGGCCGTTTCCCGTTCGGGAACGAAGATGGGGGAATTCCCCTCCTTTTTAATGCGGCCGACTTCCTGCACCCATTCGGCGCGGTTCTTAAGCAGCTCCACAATCCGGGCGTCCACCTCGTCAATGGCCAGACGCGCCTTCGTCAGGGCGATGGTCTGTTCATCCGTGTTTCCGCTTTTCTGCTGCCGGGGGGGATTGGCCGGGGAGGCGGAATCCCCGTGTTGAATGTTCTCCATGTCTCTGTGAAAGCTGTGTGTTTAAAGCCGCGTCAGGGTAGCGGTTCCGGAGGGGCAAATCAAGATTAAAGGGGGGGCTTCTCCATGGCGGATTTTTCTTGCATGCACGGAAGATGCAGGGTAGGTTTGCCTCTCTTTAATATGATGAAAAAAACATTGTTGCCGACTGCCGTGGCATGTTTCCTGGGCGCCGTTTCCCAGATAGCCTGCGCCAGCGGACAGGACGTGAACGTTTATGTCTCCCAGGTCTCCCTGTCCTTCCCTGATCCTGCCGGCGTGGATGACATGTTTAACAGAAATAAGGATGCCGTGGAGGTGGTGCTGGGTTTCGTTGCTCCCAAGGGCTGTAAATTCGTTAAGGGCGGTGAGGACTCACAGCTTGAAGTTACGGATGGCCGCGGCGCCAGGACAAAAGCCAAATTCGACAATTTCTTTACCCGCATTGGTGATTCCGGAGCCTTTGCCAAACATTCCCTGAGGCTGAAACAGAAACCTGTGTTTCCCCTGAAGCTGGACGGAGTGGTCAACATGAAGGTTTCCGAAGGAAGCAGGACTTTTCCGGGCCAGGAGTTTGACGCGCGGAAGGGCGCCAAATTCAAGGTGGAGGGCATGGAAATCACCGTGAAGGATGCAAAGGACCACGGCAAGGCTTCCGGTGAGGTGGAACTGGAATTCAGTGATACGCTCCATGTGGAGGAGATAACGCTGACTGACGCGGAGGGCAGCAAACTGGAGATACCCGGCGTGTCCAAAAGTTCGTTCAGCTTCGGTTCCGTTCCTTCCCGCACTTATACGTACCAGGTAAAGAACATGCCCGCTAAAATGAAAGCTACGGTGGTGGCCAGCAAGGGCGTCAAGGCCATGGATGTTCCCGTGAAGGTGACCGTGGATTTGAATGCTCCGCCCAAAAAGGGGGCATAAGGGAATATTTTTATGTTGGACTGTTTTTTACAAGGGCCGGGAGGCCCTTGTTCCCGGTTGGCTGTTTGTTGATGGGACGCGGGGGCGGTTGTTGAGCCTTTGCCGGGAGAATGGGGGCCGCCAAAAAATCGGCGGTTTAGCTCTTGTGCGTTTTCTGTCCAGCCGCCAAGTTAGGTTCCGGCCTTCTTCCTGAAGAACCGTGGTGCGGCGCGCCGCTGAATTCTTTCTTTTCCCGCTCCCGGCAGGTGAAAAACAAATGCAAATTCCTGTTCCTTCGTTCAGCTTTTTTCCCGGCCTTCTCAAGCCGGCATTACCTGCCTGTTTTCCTCCTCTTCAGAATACGCTCCGGCGAATAATCTTGCTTGACCGTTATTTTTTTATTGATAATGATGGGTCTATGAAAAAATCCATCAAACTGTGCTCTGTTGCTCTCATGCTCGCCGGATGCGGTGTGGCCGGAATATTTTCCGCCAGCGCGGATACTCCGGCTCCCAAGGCCGGGGAGGCTGCCGTTTCCGCCGTGGGGAAGGCTCTGGAAAAAGCCGATTTTTTAACCAAGGACAGGCCGAACCCAAAAGCCAAATATTATCTTTTCCTGTATTCCGCCAGTTGGTGCGGCCCCTGCTGCCGGGAAATGCCCCACGTGGTGCGGACCTACCGGAAGATCCGCCAGACCGATGATGTGGAACTGGTGCTGTTTTCCTGTGACAAGACGGAGGAGGCCGCCAAGGCATGGGCCAAGGAGGAACGGATGAAATTCCCCATCGTCAAGCCGAAGAAAGGGAACGGCATTCCCGGTTACAAGCCGGGAGGCTCCATTCCACGGCTGGGAATTGTGGATGGCACGGGCAAGATCATCATCACAGGGCATCCCGCCACGCTTCTGAAAGACTGGCGCAAGTTCTGCAAGCCGGAGGAAGGCAAAAAATAGGGGCTTCCTTTGCCTTTTGGCGCTCCCTCCGCCGTTTCCGAAATACGGAAAACAGGGCCGCTTCAGCTCTGCTCCCCGTTTTTCCTCACCGGGCGCGGCTCCGGAACGGCTCCGTAAAGCCCGTTGGGAAAGAGCTGGAGCCACGGCGTATATTCCGGCGGGATGGGTGCTTCAAACTCCATGCGCTTTCCCGTGCGCGGGTGGTCGAAGCCCAGCCGCCACGCGTGGAGCATGAGCCTGCCGGGTTTCGCCTTCTGCCGGGCGGGTTTGGCGTAAATGGGGTCCCCGATGAGCGGATGGCCCAGATGGAGCATGTGCACGCGTATCTGGTGGGTTCTGCCCGTGTGGAGCGTGCACAGGACCAGGGAGGAATCCGTGGCCGGGTCTGCGCACAGCAGGTCGTAGTCCGTAATGGCGGCTTTCCCGGTGCCCGGATTGACCACCGCCATTTTCAGGCGGTTCACGGGATGGCGCCCAATGTGGGTGAAAACCGTGCCGGAGCTTTGGGAGGGAATGCCCTGGACAACGGCCAGGTACCGTTTTTCCGTGCTGCGGGCCGCGAACTGCGCCGTCAGGGACTGGTGTGCTCCGTCGTTCTTGGCAATGACCAGGCAGCCTGACGTATCCTTGTCCAGGCGGTGGACGATGCCGGGGCGTTCCACGCCGCCGATGCCGGAGAGGTCCCCGCAATGGTGGAGCAGGGCGTTCACGATGGTGCCGTCCGGGTTGCCGGCGGCGGGATGCACGACCATGCCGCTTTCCTTGTTGATGACCACCACGTCTTCATCCTCATACAGGATGTCCAGGGGAATGTCCTGCGGCCGTGCTTCCGCCGGTTCCGGCTCCGGAATGCGGACGGTGATGGAATCACCGCGGGAAACTGGGTTTTTAGGCTTGGCGGGAGTGCCGTTGACCAATACGTCCCCGCTTTTGATCAGGCTCTGGATTCTGGAACGGGAAAGCTCCGGAAGGTGGGCGGCAAGGTATTGGTCCAGGCGGATTTTCCCGTCGGCATCGTCCGTGGTCAGATTCATGATCCGTGGCGTTTGGTCAATGGCTGTAGGCGGAGGGCGGCAGGTCGATGAAGGCATAGTCCAGACCGTAAACGTCCTTGAGCAGATGCCCCAGGGCTTTTACGCCGAACGTCTCCGTGAAGTAGTGGCCGCCGAAGACCAGATTGACGCCCAGTTCATGGGCCATGGGGATGTTCCAGTGGGAACCCTCCCCGGTCACGTAGGTACGGCAGCCGAGGGCTGCGGCCTGGACAAGGTCGTCCCCGGCTCCTCCGGAGCAGATGAAGACGTCGCCAGCCGGGGCATCCGGGGAGTCCGCCCAGAAAGTTTGAATGGACGCTCCGAGGACGGTTTCCAGCCGCTGCGCCAGCTCCCGGCACGTGCCGGGGAATTCCCCGTGCGTACCCAGGGAAACGCCGTGGTAGTCCAGTCCTTCATTGGAACATGGCCGGATTCCGCAGGCCTTCGCCAGCAGGGCGTTATTTCCGTACACGGGGTGGACGTCCAGAGGAAGGTGGGCGGCGTAAATCGCCAGGTTCCCGTCCATGGCGGCTTTCAGCTTCCGGTATGCAATGCCGGTAATGGGCTGCATGGTCTGCCAGAAAATGCCGTGATGAAGGAGGAGCAGGTCCGCCCCCGTCTCCAATGCCGCATGGATAGCCTTCTCCGAGCCGTCCACGGCGGCGGCTACCCTGGAAACGGCTCCTCCGTTTTCCAGTTGAAGGCCGTTCAGGGCGCGGGATGCGTCCGGAATGGAATCCACGGAAAGGATTCCGTCCAGAAAAGCGGTAACGGTTTGCAGATCAATACTCATGCGGGAGGAATGGTCAGTTGTCTTCCGAGAGGCTGGCGCCGAGCAGGCGCACGGCGTCCATGTTCAGGATAAAGTAGTTGGGGGATGTATTCACCCTGCCGTAATAAAACCTGCTGTATCCGGCCTCTCCTGCCGGAGCGATTTCCAGCGTGATGACTTTTTCCTCCGTCTCCGGTTCCGGGGCGAAGGTGATGTCGCTGGGGCCGGCCTGGGACTGCACGGGGGCCGCCTCCTTGTAAACCTGGAGGATGAGTTTCAGGCGGAAAACGGGGTTCTTCAGGGCCTCGTGCGCCGTGGCGTCCGTATAGGGCAGCCAGGTGCTCACCTCCATCTTTTCCAGCTCGTCCAGATAGCGGTTGGCGCGGTTCGGATTGATGTTCAGGGTTTCATCCTTCCCATCCTTGGCAGCGGTCCAGGAATCGTCCAGACGGTCGAATTTCAGGATCAGGGGACCGCCGGAGCCGATGCGTTCCAGATGCATTTCCTTGAGGTCGAACCTGCTGAAAGAGAAAAGCATCTTTTTCTTCCAGGCCAGGGCGTCCGTCAGCAGGTCCTTCATGTAGGCGCTGTCCAGCATGACGACGGTGGGCTTGCCGGCCTGGCGGGCGTACCAGGAACCGTCCGTTCCCTTGGAGAAAAACACCGTCACGGGGGGGCGCGGTTCTTCACCGGGCTTGGGCAGCAGGGACATGGTGAGCGTCATCCTGGGATTGTCCAGCCCGTACACGGAAAGGTCCGTAGCCTTGTCAGAGGCGAAGCCGGCCACCTTCCCCAGCTTGACGGTTTTCAGCAGGGAAACGAGATGCTCCGGATTGGCCTCCTGGTAGCGGGAGCCTTCCGCCGTGTACAGCCAGGTGGGCTTGATGCCCTTTTTCTCATCACCCTGAATAAAGCGGGCGATGGTGGGGTAATCCTGAAAACTCTTGCGGATGGAAAGCCCGGTGATCTTGTAATCCCCGATGTCCGTCAACTGCTTGGAGCGCAGAAGGCCCAGGTCCAGCGGAATGTTGCGCACGCCGGGCACCTCCTTGTTGGTCTCCGTCGTCTGCGCCAGTTCAAAGACGGCCTTGCGGTCGGAAACGGTGGCCTTCACCAGTTCGGACAGGCTTCCGTTGTCGGAAGGGGGGTAAATGCGGAGCGTAACGGGCTGTTCCTCCGTTTGCAGGGATTTGCCGTCCTCCGTGGGGAGGCCTGTGAAATTCCTGATGGAGACGGAGGTGATCTGGTCGTCCGTCATGTCCGGCACGCTGGTTTCCTCCGGATTATACACGCGCACGGCGGTCAGCTTCTGGAGCGTGCCCAGCAGCACGTCCATCATGGCCGGGTCCGTATCCAGGGAAAGGGGGTACGTGATTTTCCAGGGGCTGCCGGGAGTCTTGCGCTCCAGGGCGATGCGCTGGCCTCGGTTGTTGATTTCAATGGAGGCGGGCATGGCCGGATGCAGGAGCAGGGGGCGGTGGTCCCGGAGCTGGCGGATGCCGGACTTGAACAGGGGCAGGATATTGCCGGTGCCCACCAGGATGCGGGTGTCCCGCCCGTAGAAATCCGTCTGCATGTAGGTGGTATCGTCCGTGGTCTTGTTCTCCGGATCGTCCACCAGCCAGGGAGCGAGGGACCCCAGCGTGTAGCGGGCCACGGTGGAGGAGCGCTTGCCGTCGTCGCTCATCTCCTTCAGGGTGATGGTGACGGGCGTCGTCTTCACGCCGAACTCCTTCAGGGAGGCGGAATCAATCTTGTGCAGGGGCAGCGCGTCCACGATGCTGGTGGAATATGTGTACTGGAGGATGGCCGCCGCCGCGCGCGGGTCCATGCGGTCGTCCCACGGCTTCTCGCACCACCAGACGCCGTTGGGCTTGCGGCGGAACTCCGCAACGTCCCCCACGCAATTGATGCGCATCCAGGAAACCTCGTTCATCTCCTCCCGGGTATAGGGGAAAAGCCGTTCTCCGGAACTGAAGGCGGTGCGCCCGATGATGCGGGACAGGTTGCCGTCAATGGTCAGGAGCACCGCCGCGCCGATGGCGGCGAGGGTGACGAGGATAAGAAGGATGAAGCGGAATGTGCGCATGTGCTTCCGGTGATGGGCGTGGTGGAGTTAATGGCGGCGCGTGTTCCAGATAATCAGGGCAATCAGAAGCGCCAGCAGGGGAAGGCCGATGTTTGTCAGGAGTTCCAGAATGCCCAGGGCGTTGCGGTCCAGGTTCAGCTTCACGGTCAGGTCATGGCGGGAGCCGAGGCCGCGCAGTTCTTCACGGTCCGTCATCCAGCCGACCAGCGTGCGCATGAAGTCCCGCTGTTCCGGCTTGATTTGCCTGGGCTGGAGCAGGTCCGTATTCCCCAGCAGCACCAGGCGCCCGGTGGTCTTGTTCTGGTTTACGTCCCCGGCGTTCCCGCGGATGAGGGCCGCGCCGATCATCAGGGGCCCCGGGTTGTCTTCCCGCGCGTCAAACTGGGCCGGGAACTGGTTGTACTTGGTTTCTCCGTAATAATCCTCCGTAGTCACCAGCAGGGGGTATGGCGTGATGCGCTTCTGCTCCATGGCCGCGTTGTCGGAATCCAGGATGAGGGAGATGCTCTCCCCTTCCAGCCCGGTGCTGGAATTCCAGAATTCGCGCGTGCAGTTCAGGGAGGGCGCGAAAATGGCGTTAATCTCGAAAACGGAGCGGTTGCCCCTGTTGCGGAGCATCACGCGGTCATTCTGTGGGCGCAGGCCCTGTTCACGGAGGAACCGGTAAAGCTGTTTGGGCGTATCCTGCTGGGGTTCCAGCATGACCAGGATGGCGGCGTTCGGGCGCGCCCAGTACCGCTGGAGCACTTCCGCCTCCTGCGGGGACAGGTCGTACTTGGAGCCGATGATCATGAACCCCGCGGCGTCTTCCGGAATCTCCTTCAAGCCGCTCATGCGGATGGGAACGAGCTGAAGGTTGACGGAACGGCAGATTTTCCCCAGCGTGGTGAAAATGCTTTCCTCCTGGCTGTTGCTCAGCGCCTCGTTGAAATTGCTCTTGTCCGCCGCAATATACATCTTGCGGGGTTCTCCATTGGCCGCCCCGTAAATGCCGGCGGTCATCATGTCTTCAATCTGGAGGGCCACCGCCTTCATGCTCTTGCCGTCCGGGCTGGGGGCGTACACCACGAAGGCGTCTCCGGGCAGGATGCGCACGTGGGCGGCGTCCGCCTGGGTGCCTTCAAACGTCTTGAGCGCTTTTTCCGTGTCTTCCCGGGCATCGATGATGACCAGGTTCTTCTTGAATTCAATCCCGTAAATGTTCGCAATCTCCCGGGCCTTGTTCGGCTGGCGGAGGGGGTCCACGTACTCCACCTTCACCTTCCCGTTGGAATAACGTTCGTACTCCTCAAGCAGGGAGCGCATGCGGGTGTAATTCTGCGTGGTGCGCAGGAAGGCGAACGTGATCTTGACGGGCGTCTTGCGGTTCTGGATTTCCGGAGATTTCAGCATGTTGATGCTCTGCTGGGAAATCTCATAACGCTGGTCTTCCGTCAGGTCCCGGCGGTAATATTCGTGGCAGCCCACGTAATTCAGGCATACGACGATGAGGAACAGCAGGAAAAGCTTGATCCAGGTCATCCAGGGGCGTCTGACCTTGCGGGCGGGAGGGAGGGGGGATTCCGTGGCCGCGGCGGGGTTGTCTGGTGCTTCGCTCATAGATAAAAATGAAAAGGGGTGAAAGGGAAAAGGCGGGGTAGATCAGTGCTTCCAGCGGCGGTGGTCAATGATGCGGATGGTGACGGCCAGCGTCAAGACCGTCATGGTCAGGTAAAAGACGACAGGGCGCGTATCAACCAGCCCGGCGGAAAAGCGGTCCAGATGTTCCGAGCAGGACATGTAGTGGAAAATCCCCGCTGCGGGGAATTCCCCCCATACCACGGGAATAAGCCCCATGAAGAAAATCAGCACCAGCAGACCGATGGTGATGATGCCGGAAATGATCTGGCTGCCCGTCAGGGACGAGGCGAAAATGCCGATGGCCGTGAACCAGGCGCCGACCAGCAGCAGGATGGCGTACGCCCCGGCCCAGTCCGCCAGGCGGTAGGGGAGGACCATGCCCGCATCATACCCGTAAATCCACTGCACGATCAGGTTGGACCAGTCCGCCAGAAGGGGGTACAGCAGCATGGGCAGCCACAGGATGATGTAAAAGGCGTATGCGGAGAAATATTTGCCCAGGACTACCTGCCATGTCTTGATGGGCGTGGTCAGCAGGGATTCCAGCGTTCCTGTCTTCTCTTCCTCCGCCAGGGAACGCATGGTAAGCAGCGGGAAAATGAACAGGAAATAAAACCAGAACATGGGGGAATGCAGGATGAAGAACAAAATGCCTTCCTTCTGCGGGGCCAGCTGGAACGCCTTCAGCGTGCCGGACAGGGAAACGCTCTGCAGGGCCATGACGAAGGCCAGGATGACCCATCCGTACGGGGTCATCACGTAGCTTCTGAGTTCTTTTCTGAAAATGGTAAGTACCGGAGACATGGGGAGAAAAGGAAAATGCGGGGTGGTGGATAGAGAGGGAGAAGAAACGGGCGGTTAATCTTTACGGGTCATTTCCACGAACACCTCTTCCAGGGTGGGGGTGTGGCGGTAAATATGGCGCAGGGGGCAGCCCTGTTCCGCAAGGAGGCGCGCGGCCTTCTCACGGGTATCCGTTCCGGCCTCCGCGCGTACGGTCAGCGTATGCCAGCCATCGGCGTCCGTGCCTTCATGGATGACCTTCTTCACGTGTTCCAGGCTTTCCAGCTTCTGCGTAATCAGCTCCAGATCCCCGCGGAACTCCAGCGTAATCTTGCCGGCGGCGCGGAGGTTGGCTGTCAGGTTAGAGGGGGTATCCGCTGCCTTGATGGTCCCCTGGTCAATGATGATGACCTTGTTGCAGATCATCTCCACCTCACTCAGAATATGGGTGGAAAGAATAATGGTGTGGTTGGCCGCCAGCCCCTTGATCAGCTCGCGTATCTGGCGTATCTGGTTAGGGTCCAGGCCGTTGGTGGGTTCGTCCAGAATCAGCAGGTCCGGTTCACCCAGCAGGGCGTCCGCCAGGCCCACGCGCTGTCGGTAGCCTTTGGAAAGGGTGCGGATCATCTTGCGGCGCACGGGGTCCAGGCCGCATTGCTCCACGACCTTGGAGACGGCGGGCCATATTTGCTTGGAAGAAATGCCTTTAAGCCTGGCGCGGAACTTCAGGTACTCCGTCACGCGCTGGTCGTCGTAAAGAGGCACGTGCTCCGGCAGGTAGCCCAGGTGCTTGCGCGCCTCCAGAGGATTTTTAACGATGTCGAATCCCGCAATCGTGGCGGTCCCGGAAGTGGGGGGCAGGTAGCCGGTCAGCATGCGTAAAGTTGTGGTCTTGCCTGCGCCGTTCGGCCCCAGGAACCCTACGATTTCCCCCTTTTCAATCTGGAAGGAGGCATTCTTTACCGCTTGAAAGCGGCCAAACTCTTTGGAAAGCTGGTCGGCGTGAATCATGGAATCAATGGGAACAGGGTGATTCTAATCCAAACCGCTCCCGTCTCAAGCTTATTCTCCCCTGTGCCGCGGAGACGCCGCCGCCGCTTGAAAAGCAACACATGCTGAAAAGGAACAGCGGCTGTTCCAACATTACTGGGGAAGGGCTGCCGGGAAGGAAAATCAATCCTTCAAATCCTCCTCCAGCCGCAGGACGATATCCCGCACGCGCACGTCCTCCTCCATGCGGGAGGCAACCAGCTTGTTGGCATGGATCACGGTGCCGTGGTCCCGGCCTCCAAAGGCCTGGCCGATATCCTTCAGGGAGCATTCCGTCAGGCGGCGGCTCAGGTACATGGCAATCTGCCGGGGAAAGGCGATGCTGTTGGGGCGGCGCTTGCCGGTCAGGTCGCTCACCTTGAGCTCGTAAAAATCCGCCACGCGCTTCTGGATGGAATCCACGGTCAGGATGCGGCTGGTTTCTTCCCGCAGGATATCGCGCAAAAGCTGCTCGATCTTGGCGATGTCCGGCATGTCCCCGGACAGGGAGGTAAAGGTGGCTACGCGGAGCAGGGCCCCTTCCAGGCGGCGCACGCTCTTCTGGATGCGGCTGGCGAGGAACTCCAGAATCTCGTCAGACACGTTCATGCCGGCCCGGTCGCGCTTGCTGCGCAGGATTTCCAGCCGGGCGTCATCATCCGGAAGATTCAACTCCACCGTAAGGCCGGACTCCAGGCGTGCCGCCAGACGGGAATCCAGGTTGGAAATATCGCATGCGGCGGCATCGGCGCAAATCACGATCGTTTTGTGGGCGTGGAATAGCTCGTCAAACGTATGCAGGAACTCTTCCACCGTCTTCTCCTTGCCGGAAATAAATTGCACGTCGTCCACCAGCAGGACGTCCGCCTTGCGGTACTTGCGGCGCAGCTTGGCGAAGCTCTGCCCGTTCTGGGTGCGGGACGCGTCAATAAACTCATTGGCGAACTGTTCGCCCGTGACGTACACCACATTCGCGGAGGAATCCTGGTGAAGCACCTCATGGCCGATGGCCTGGAGCAGGTGCGTTTTCCCCACGCCGGACTTCCCGTACAGGAAAAGGGGATTGAACAGGGCCCGTTCCGACTGGGCGATGGACAGCCCTGCCTGATAGGCAAAGCGGCTGTCTTCATAAACTACGAACGAATCGAACGTGTACAAATCATTCAGGCATGCCCGGGTTCCCTGGCTGCGCTGTTTCTTTGCCGTGGCGGACGGGGAATCCGCCGCAGGCGACGTTTTGGAGCGGGAGGAAGCCTTTTGTGGTTGGCCTTCGGCGGCCGGCAGGGATGCCACCTCGTCCGCGCAGATGAACTTCACCTGGCGCTCCGTGCCCAGGGCCAGCATGGCGGCCTGCTTCAGCTCCGGCGTATAGCTGTTCTCCACCCAGAGGGCGGCCATGGGATCGTCACACACCAGCGTCAGCGTCTTTCCGGAATCCTCCAGGAGGGAAAACTTGGGAAACCACAATCCATACACCTCCGGAGACATGATTGTTTGCAGGGCTCCCGTGATCCTGGACCAGGTGGCTGACAATTCTGATGGTGGCGTCAT